>NZ_BMCR01000001.1 GCF_014635285.1 Stappia taiwanensis
CGAATGGACCACAACGTGAACGGCGCTAGCCTATGAACGGGTACATTCAGGGGAGCAGGTCATGGCGATTGTGCCATCGTTCGAGACACCGCTTTGCCAGGGCTCTGCCGAGGCTTGGGTGGTGGCGCCGGGCAAGGACAGGAGGGCAGCGAGAAAAAGGCCGGCGAAAAGGCGGGGAGTGTACGTTCGCTGCGGTTTGATCGAATGACTGGAAAGAGGCCGACAGCTGACCTTAAGTCGTGCTGTGGGCTCAGTGTACCCGAGATTTCGCGTTGTCCGCTCGTGGTGAAGTATCCCAACGCTCTATCAACGTCGCCATAGGAACGGAGTCCAAATGATGCTCAGAGCTCGACATCAACAATAGCCGATTGATGGTGTTGTCCTGAAAACCACCGAAGCGAAACGCGGTCGTAAGGCGCGCCGCTACGGCGGGGACGTTTGCGCGCGCGATCAAGGATTTCATAGAGTCCCGTTGTCGCTGGAAGCGTGCAGCGAGCTGAGCCTCGAAATTAGGTTTCAGGTTCTCCGCGGAACGCTTAGCAGTGTACGAGAATGCGGAACGGAAGAGCGATCCCATCTCACGGAACAACGGGTTGTCGAATACACTGAGTATCGCCTGGTGGCCCACCGGAAATTCGACCGGGGTAGACGCAATCGCTCGCTGCAACTGGATCAGGGTAGGTGTAGTACCGAGATGGCGTCTGGCGAGCGCCGCTTGGAGTTCTTTCCATCGGAAGGGACTGTCGGTCACGATCTGAGCGCCGGTCGCCTGGGCCAGGTACATCGCCATCTCAAAATTGGGCGCCATCTTCATCAATTCGAACTGGCCGCCATCCGTGAGGGAGTCTTCCTGTAGGATGGCCAACGTGTCCTCAACCTTCATCTTTTCGACGAGGTCGACGAGTGTATTCATCGGGATCGGTTCGTCATCGCTGGCCATCTTCAACATGCGCTTGGCAAGGAAGTCTTTTGGCATGTTCAGCATCGTACGGCGTATGTCTTCTTGCATCACAGCCTCGACTCTCGGGTCGTCAGCCGGACCAAACTTGATGGCCCGAGATCGGACCTCAGACATTGCCATCATCTGATCCCTGAGGTGAAAATCGAAATCGCAGGGATCCGGGATCAGGATGATCAGTCCGGCCTCAACGAGCGGCATGAGCTGGAAAAAGGTCATCAGGGTCTTGAGAGCTTCGCCTCGGTACTTGCGAGGGTGCAGTGTGGGTCGCTTGTCCTCTTGTAGGGTTCGAGAGATCAAGAACGGGTTCTGGATAATTACCTCACCGAAATACAAAGGCGCCCCGAGTGCGAACTCCAAGATCAGTTTGGGATGCAGCGATCCTGTATAGACAGAGCGCATCTTGCCATCCGGCTTAGGCAAGAGGGCTAGCAGGTCGGTTTCTAGCGGCCACAGAGCCTCATACAGGCGATACATCCGCGCAATCTTGTCGTCGGTCATCTCGCGGCGGATCGTATCCCAATCCTTGGTCTTCAATTGGAAGAGCTTGGTCAGAGCGTTCATGAACATCATGTTGCGCTCTCGGATGCTTTTCTCCGTCCATGACGTGCGCAGGTGCGCCGGTTTGTCTCGACAGCAGTTCCCGAACGACTGGCCGGATCCACACGGACAGTAGTCGCGTGGCCGTGGAGGGGTTTTCAGCTTTTCCTTTAGCAGCCATTCCCGCGGTTTTTCGGTTCGCCCGAACTCGTCTTGATAGTAAACATCTCCATTCTCGAAGCTGGCATACATCTCTCCGCCGAACCGGTAGAGCTCGTCCGACGGCGGAAGGAACGTCGTACGCAGGTCGGCCCAGGACTTGGATACCACCTTTTCAGGGAAAAGATCCTCCCGGCGGGAACCGGCGACATAGCGGTCAGCACGAGCCTTGATCACGAGGTTCACCTCGGCGACCTGATCGTCGGTCAGGTGCCGCTTCTTGATGAACTCAATCGTGGACACCATCGTGGACTGGTAGTTCCGCGCGAACGTCCGCTTCGCGTCGGGGTTAGTTTCGGGGTTCCTCGCGTATTCGAGGTTGGTCAGGATTAGGAGGTGATCCGGCCCCAACGGGAAAAGCGTCTGCGAGCCTTTGAGAGCGGTCGACGGATCCTCGGGATACCGGTTCCGGGCGTCGGACGGTGGTATGGCATGGTTATAGACCGTGATAGGGTGGTCGCTTACGATGAACTTGACGCCGGCCCGCTCCGCTGAAACGATCTCCCGAACTCCGGAGGTCCAGGTCGTAATGTTGAGCATACGGATACCCTGCATCTCGACCATCAACTGGTTCTGGGCGGCGCCCGGAAACTTCTCGCTGACTCGACCGATCTCCGGATACTGCTGGCGTAGCCATGCGAGACCTTTGGGGGTTCGCAGCTTCTGGATGTCCAGGAATTCGAAGAGGTCCATGAAATGTTCATGCCAGGCACCTTGATCATCGCCGCAGAATGCCCGGACCGCGTCGGCACCTCGCCTATCGATGTCACCGAAAAACATTCTCTCGATCTCATCGTTGACCCCGGCACCGAAGAATGTCGAGTAGAGGTCCTGCTCGACAAACGCCCGGGCCGTAGGTGAATCGAAAAGGCAGCGCCCGCTAGCGGCCGTTCCGTCCCGACGCTTGAAAGTGGGTGGCTTCAGGTCGAGGAGGCAATGCGTGGTTTTCCCAGGCGTGAAGAACCTTTCCTGATACCATTGCGGGACATAGTGGTTCTTCCTGGTTACTGACATAAGTACTCGCTGCGTTCGATACAGGATATCCAACCAGCCTGATTCGATTATCGGCCGACCAACAATACCCACTATCAACCGTAGCGAGAAACTTGCTGAATGTCAGGAATGGCGTCGCGAAGCCGCCATTGATTGGCAAAGTTCCCTCTGTCCGCTATGGGCCGCCTCTGTCGATTCGGCGGGCGCGGACGCCTGGGGCGGCATGCGACGTCGCCCCACTGACGCCCCGCCGGTGAACTCTGATCATGATCTGGTCGTGCAGAAATTTCCGTTGGTTTTTTCACGGTGAGCCGAGGAACAAAACAGGGGTACTTTCCCAGCGGATTCCGGGACTATTCCGGGACTCCTTTGCCGCAAGGTGCTAAATCCGCCCAAAAATTCCCGTTTCGTTCCCCCTTGACGGCACCCCGATATGGCGGATAAACCGCAGAACTCCTTGGATCGGGGTATAGCGCAGCCTGGTAGCGCATCTGCTTTGGGAGCAGAGGGTCGCAGGTTCAAATCCTGCTGCCCCGACCATTCTTCAAAAAAATCGATTCACTCTTCGCCGGCCACATTGGTTCCGGATCTGGCGTATGCGCGGTGTATCGGCGGTTGGTCTTCAGGCAATCGGCGAGGGACGGGAGGCGTTTTCCCAAATCCCCGGCCCTGCGGCCCGCTAGCGCCGATTTGCGATGTTGACTTCGCCCGGCGGCGGGGAAATAAACAGGCGCAGTTGGTGCGCAACCGCGCACCGGAACAGCGAATTGAGCGACGGGAGCCGTCCGATGGTGGCACGCATCTATTCTCCGGCCAAGACCGCAACCCAGTCCGGCCGTGGCAAGACCCATGACTGGGTGCTGGATTACGTTCCGGAGGTGGCGCGGACGATCGAGCCGCTGATGGGCTACACCTCCTCCAGCGACATGCGCCAGCAGGTGCGCCTGCGCTTTGCCAGCGAGGAAGAGGCCGTGGCCTACGCCCGGCGCAACGGCATTGCCTACCGGGTGGAAAAGCCGCGCGAGCGGCATGTGCCCAAGGTGACCTATTCCGACAACTTCCGCTTCAATCGGCACATGCCCTGGACCCACTGACGGCCCAGAGCGGCGGGCTTCGTGCCCGTCCGGCCCCGTAGCTCAGGTGGATAGAGCATCGGTCTTCTAAACCGACGGTCGCAGGTTCGAATCCTGCCGGGGTCGCCATTTTCCATGTTATCCAGCTTGCAAGACGACTGCCCCTGCGCGCCCACGCGCCGGGCGGTCGGTGCGTCACGCTCTCCAGGCCATAAAAAAACCACGCGCGGGAAGGCCCCACGCGTGGTTTTGTTTTGCGGTAGGGGCGGCCCGCCCGGAGGGGAGGGCCGCCGTGTCCGGTGCGGCTTACTGCGCCGCGCCGCGCGCGGTGGCGAGCCAGCCGTCGACCATCTCGCGGTTGGCCTTGATCCAGTCGGAGGCCTGCTTCTTGATGTCTTCCGGGCTGTCGGCGCCATCGTTCATCGCCGAGTTCTGCGCGAAGATGTCCTCAAGCGGGATCGAGGCGGTCTTCAGCAGGGTGGCGACGGCGGGGTTCTCCTTCAGGAACTTGGAGTTGGCCACCGGCACGATGTCGTTGGCGGCAAAGCCCATCACGCACGGGTCGGCGACGCAGGAAGCAACGCCCTTGGCAGCGTTCTCCTCGGTGGCCTCTTCCGGCACCTGGATCCAGACCACGTCCTTGCCGAGCTTCAGCTCGTTGACGGTCCAGTTCGGGGTCCAGGTGTAGAACAGGATCGGCTCGCCGGCGCCATAGGCGGCAACCGCATCGGCCATGGACGCGGAGTAGCTGGCCTTGATCTCGTTGATGTCGCCCTTGAGATCGTACTTGGTCAGGTGCTCGTCAATGGCGACCTCACAGCCCCAGCCCGGGGGGCAGGCGACCAGATCCGCACGGCCATCGCCGTCACGGTCGAAGGCTTCCTTGACGTCGTCGCGTTTGAAGTCGGCCAGCGACTTGATGTTGAACTTCTCCGCCGAAGCCTTGTCGACGAGATAGCCCTGCAGCGCGCCGCCGGCGGCAACCGCACCGATGATCTCGGCCGAGCCCTCGAAGGCCGGACGGTAGGTGTCGTGGATCGGGAACCAGCCGTTGACCCACAGGTCGACGTCGCCATAGCCGACCGCCTGATAGAAGGGCGGGTTGTCGAGGGTGGTCGGGCCGTCGATGGAATAGCCGAGCTCCTCGAAGAGCTGCTTGTAGATTTCCGAATGGAACCAGCCGGTGTCCCAGGTGGCCTGAGCCATCTTGATGGTCTTGCCGGCGCCCGGGCCGTCCTGTGCCGAAGCCGGGGCGGCGGCAAGGGTGCCGGCCAGCGCCAGAGCCGTCACCGACAGGAGCGTCTTCTTGAGGCTGTTCATGGTGTGAAATCTCCAGATTGGAACGTCAGATGGGGATGGCGGCAAGCGCCGCCACCTTGGGCACGCGGCCCCGCTGGAACGGGGCCGCGCGAAACGGTGTGTCGGGGCAGCCGCCCGTCAGGCCGGCTTGCCGCTCTGCGCACCCACGTCCGCCTTGCTGGCGGAGAACAGCGAGCGCAGCGACTGCCAGAGAGAGGGTGTCTGCACGCCCTTCTTGTCGCCCAGCGACTGGGTAATGCGGTCCAGAATGATCGCCAGGAGGACGATGCCGATGCCGCCGGTCGTCGCCGCGCCGACATTGAGCCGCCCGAGGCCGGTGTAGACCGTCAGGCCGAGGCCGCCGGCGCCGATCAGCGCCGCGATGACGACCATCGACAGGGCCAGCATCAGCGTCTGGTTGAGGCCGGCCATGATCGTTCTGAGGGCCAGCGGCAACTGCACCTCCCAAAGCATCTGCCAGCGGGTCGAGCCGAAGGCCTCGGCGGCCTCGATCAGGTCGCCGCGCACGTTGCGGATGCCAAGGTTGGTCAGCCGGATGATCGGCGGCAGGGCGAAGATGATGGTGGCGATGATGCCAGGCACCATGCCAACGCCGAACAGCATCACGATCGGCACCAGATAGACGAAGGAAGGGATCGTCTGCATGATGTCGAGGATCGGCCGGACCACGAGCAGGACCCGGTCGCTGCGGGCGGTCCAGATGCCCAGCGGAATGCCGATTACCGCGCAGAAGAACACCGAGGTCAGGATCATCGACAGGGTGGTCATGGTTTCCGCCCACAAGCCGATCATGTCGATGAAGATCAGCGCCACCAGCGAGAACAGCGCAACGCCGCGTCCCGCCGTACGGTCGGCGATCAGCGTCAGCCCGACGGTGAACACCAGCATCGGCAGCCAGTGGAAGAAGGTGTCGATCTGCTCAAGGACCTTGGTGATCGGCACCTGCATGGCGCGAAAGGCCGGGCGAAAGTTCGGCACCAGGAAATCGCGCACGAAGGAATTCACCCAGTCGTCGAGCGGGATCTGGACAAAGTCAGCGGGGCTGATCATCGGGGCGTCCCTCCTTGTGCGGTCTCAGTCTTTTCCTCGGCGGGCGGCGTGCTGCCCTCTTCTCCTGTCTCGTCTTCGGACGCGTCGCCCGAAAGCTGGGAGAACACCGCTTCGACCTCGATCACGCCGGTCAGACGCCCGCGCTTGTCGGTCACGGCAATCGGGTGGCCGGCGCTGGCTGCGCCGTAAAGCTCGTTCAGCGGCGTGTCCTGGTCGACCACCGGAACGTCCGTCACCATCACCTCGGTAAGGTCGGTACGCCCTTCCTCGCGGGCGGCAACCGACAGTTCCTGGTAGGTGACCAGGCCGGCGACCTTCTTGTTGTCGAGCACATAAAGCGCATTGCGGTTGTGCTCTTCCATCAGCTGGAGAGCCTTTTCCGCCGCACCCTTTTCGTTCTGCTCGACGGTCACCGGATCGGTGACCACATGGCCCGCCTCGAACACGCGGCCGCGGTCGATGTCGGCGACAAAGGCGGCGACATAGTCATCGGCCGGGTTGTCGACGATTTCCTGGGCGGTGCCCACCTGCACGAAGCGACCATCCTTCATGATGGCGATCTTGTCGCCCAGAAGCAGGGCTTCGTTGAGGTCGTGGGTGATGAAGATGATGGTCTTCTTCAGGATCTTCTGAAGGTGCAGCAGCTCATCCTGCATCTCACGGCGAATCAGCGGGTCGAGCGCGCCGAACGGCTCGTCCATCAGCAGGATCTGCGGATCCGTCGCGAGCCCGCGCGCCAGACCGACCCTTTGCTGCATGCCGCCGGACAGCTCGCCGGGCAAGCTGTCGGCATAGGCGGCCAGTCCCACCTGCTCCAGCGCCGCAAGTGCCTTCTTGCGTCGCGAGGCGGCGCTTTCGCCCTTGATCTTCAGTCCGTAGGCCACGTTCTCGGCGACGGTCTTGTGCGGGAACAGCGCGAAATGCTGGAAGACCATGGTGATCTTCTCGCGCCGGATCTTGCGCAGGCGCTCCGCCGAGCAACTGGCAACGTCGTCGTCGTCGATCAGGATCTTGCCGGAAGTGGGCGGGATCAGGCCATTGAACGTCCGCACCAGGGTGGACTTGCCGGACCCGGACAGGCCCATGACCACGAAGATTTCCCCTTCGCCGACCTCGAAGCTGACATCCTGGACGCCGACGGTTTGGCCGGTTTCCTCGAAAATCTCGATCTTCGATTTTCCGGCATTCAGTGCGTCAAGGGCCCCTTGCGGGTCCTCGCCAAATATTTTGTAAACACCTTCGACCCTTATTTTGGGTTTCATGGATCCTCTTTTTGATTTCTTGATTGTTTACTGGGAAAATCTTTCAGGTTACGTAAGGTTTCTTTTGCAAATTTACTTGCGATATTTTGCGGTTGTTGCCGCATATGCTTTCAATTTTGCTTCGATTTTCCCATATCGCGGCGCAATATATCGTTTGTTATTATAATTCTCAACCGCAAATCAGATTTAATTTTATACGTTGCTCACGGCCGCGCTCCTGGCCGCGAAATATGCTGGCCGATGTGGCGGTAAGTGAATGGACATGCGGGCGATTTGGCGCTCGGATGCATCGGCCGGGAGCGTGCGTGTGTGTTCGCCTGAACGGCGTGATCGCGCGCTGTTTGAGTGGATCGGGGGGGCGTCTTACGCGAACTGGCCGGCGCACCAGCCGGAGGACCAGGCCCACTGGAAGTTATAGCCGCCGAGCCAGCCGGTCACGTCCACCACCTCACCAATGAAATAAAGCCCGGGGGTGGCTCTGGCTTCCATGGTCTTGGAATCGAGGTCGCGGGTGTCCACACCGCCAAGGGTCACTTCGGCGGTGCGATAGCCTTCCGAGCCGGTCGGCTTGATCCGCCAGTCGGTGATCGCGGCGGCAACGCGCCGTAGCGCCGTGTCCGACATGTCGGCCAGTCTGGCGGGTGCTGCGGCCTCCGTGGCGATCATCTGCGCCAGTTTTCGCGGTAGGTGCTGTGACAGTGCGGTCTGGAGCGCCTGGCGCCCGTTCGTGGCGCGCTGCGTGCGCAAGGTCTCGAACAGGTCGGCTCCCGGCAGCATGGAGAGGGCGATCTCGTCGCCTTCGCGCCAGTAGGAGGAGATTTGCAGGATGGCCGGGCCGCTGAGGCCGCGATGGGTGAACAGCATCGCCTCATTGAAGCGGGTCTTGCGGCAGGTGGCGGTGGCCTCGACCGCAACGCCGGCCAAGGGCTTCAGCTGTTCCAAAAGGTTCGGGTCGAAGGTCAGCGGCACCAGCCCGGGGCGGGTGTCCACCAGGCGCAGGCCGAATTGGGTCGCCAGGTCGTAGCCAAACCCCGTCGCGCCCATCTTCGGGATCGACTTGCCGCCCGTGGCCACCACCAGCGACTGGCAGGACAGGCTTCCGCCTGAGTGGCGCACGGTGAAGCCGCCCTCGGATTTTTCAACGCTTTCTACGCGGGTGGCGAGTTCCAGCTTTGCGCCGTGGCTCCGCATCTCGGAAAGCAGCATGGCGATGATCTGGGTGGCGGACTCATCGCAAAAAAGCTGTCCGAGCGTTTTCTCGTGATAGGCGATGCCGTGCCGCTCGACCAGCTGGATAAAATCCCGCTGGGTGTAGCGGCTGAGCGCGGAAATGCAGAAGCGCGGGTTGCGGGACAGGAAGTTCCGCGCGCTGGTGTGAAGGTTGGTGAAATTGCAGCGGCCGCCGCCGGAGATTCGGATTTTTTCGCCGGGCGCCTTGGCGTGATCCAGCGCCAGCACCGATCGGCCGCGCTTTGCAGCTTCGATCGCGCACATCATGCCGGCGGCGCCGGCGCCAATTACCACGACATCGATGTGCTGCAACATCCTGCTCCAAATGGCGGGTCGGGTCGCCGACGGGGTGAGCGGCGGTTCGTGCCCTGGGGAATCGAGACGCGGTCGGTCTTCTTCCCCGCGTCAAGCGTGCCAGCGCTCATATAGGAAACCGCCCGGCAGGGCCATGCGCGAGGCTGAAAAACGTCAGCAACGTCAGATGTCGGGTGTTCTGTGGGGGGGGCGCAGATGCGCTGCCCACGGCACTCTGAGGCACAAAGCGCCTCGCAGGCCGGGAGGCCTGCTTGATCTATCTGTGATGTGTGAGAAACACCTTGAGAGGGTGTGGCTCCCCGGGCCGGACTCGAACCAGCGACCCAGCGGTTAACAGCCGCTTGCTCTACCAACTGAGCTACCGGGGATCACCCTGTGCAGCGAGCTTCGCTGCGTCGGTGGCGAGCATATAGCAAACGGTTGGCGCGCTTGCCAAGCGTTTTGTCCGGAAAAATTTGCAAGGCTGGGGAAAACTTGTCCGCAATACCGGTTCCGGTGGTCGGGGGTGGCCAGCCTCCTCAAGGCGTATCCCTGATGAAATGCCGCTTGCGGGCCCTTGTTGCTGTGACGGCAAAGCGGTACAAGGGAGATGTGTTCCGGTTCCCCGCTTCGGGCAAAGCCCGATGGGGATGAAAAGGGAATGCGGTGAGGGAGGACCCAATCAGGGCTCCCGATTCCGCAGCTGCCCCCGCAACTGTATGCGGCGAGCCGCCCTGCGAAATGCCACTGGATCGGTTGATCCGGGAAGGCGCAAGGGCGGCGATGACCCGCGAGCCAGGAGACCGGCCGGATCACGTGACTCGCACATGTCGTCGGGTGGACGACCAATGGAGAATGCCAATGTCCGCTTCTGTTTCCTCCGCCGCTTCCGCTTCGCAGGCTTCCGTCTCGCGCGCCGCCCTGTTGCCGATCGTGCTCCTCAGCGCCTTTGTCGGCGCTTTCGTGGTCTTTGGCGTGGGCTTTGCCCATTCCAATGTGCTGCACAATGCGGCGCATGACAGCCGGCACGCGCTCGGCTTTCCCTGCCACTGACGATCCGGAGCGCTCGCGGATCTGATCCGCGTGGCCTTTCAGTCCAGTGATCACACGGATATTCGGTGTTGCCCTCGGCGCGGGATGCGCTGCGGGTATTGCCTTGGCTGTGCTTCAGGCACTCATCACGACACCGCTGATTCTTCAGGCTGAGACCTATGAGGTGGCCGGCCTGTCCGCGCCAGTGCTGCATCAGGCTGCCGGCATGAAGGCTGTCGGCGCCAGTGCGGAGCTTGCCCCATACGCGGGCGGATTGACCGACGATGGTCGGGTGTGGCTTGCCCATTCCCCCGGCGAGCATGACGAGGCGGCGGGCGAGCTCGGGTTTCTCGATTCGATGATCGGCGCCTGGGCGCCGGAGGATGGTCTGGAGCGCACGCTCTACACCAGCCTGTCGAGCATTCTCACCGGGTTCGGCTTCGGCCTGATGCTGCTGGCGGCGATGCTGCTCGGCGCGCGGCGGATCGATGCGGCGACAGGTCTGCAATGGGGTCTTGGTGCCTTTGCCGCCGTGGCGCTTGCCCCGGCGCTCGGCCTGCCGCCGGAACTGCCCGGCTCGGCCGCCGCCGAACTGGTCGCCCGTCAGACCTGGTGGGTCGGCACCGCCGTTGCCACCGGTCTCGGCCTCTGGCTCGTGGTGGGGCGCGGTGAGCCGCTGCTGAAGATCGCCGGCGTTTTGCTGATTATCGCGCCGCATCTGATCGGCGCGCCGCATCCGCATGAATATGCTTCTCGCGTCCCGGCGGAGCTGCAGGGCCATTTCGTCGCCGCGTCGATGGTGTCGGCGGCGGTGTTCTGGGCGATTCTCGGCAGCGCCCTTGGCTGGCTCTGGCAGCGCGGCGAGACGACATGACACATGGAGCGCGCGCGGCTGCGACCCTGGTCGTCGGGGGCGCGCGCTCCGGCAAGAGCGCGTTTGCCGAACGTCTCATCGTCGAAAGCGGATTGCGGCGGGTTTATGTGGCCACCTCCGCGCCCGGCGATGGCGAAATGGCCGAGCGGATCGCCCGGCACCGGGCCGATCGCGGTGACGGCTGGACCACGGTTGAGGAACAGCGCGACATCGCCGGCGTTCTCTCCCGCGAATGTGGGCCGGACCGCGCCGTGCTGGTGGATTGCCTGACGCTGTGGCTGTCGAATCTGATGTTCGCGCAAGCCGATATCGAGGCCGAGACCGGCCGCCTCGTCGCCGCATTGACAGCGGTGCGAGGGCCGGTGGTGCTGGTCTCCAACGAAGTCGGCCAGGGCATCGTCCCCGAAAATGCACTTGCGCGGCGGTTTCGCGATGCGCAAGGCCGCCTCAATCGAACGATTGCGCAAGCCGCGCATCAGGTGGTGCTGGTCGCCGCCGGTCTGCCGCTGCTTCTCAAACCCAATCCCATGCAACCGGAGATTCGCCTATGAGTGCCGGACCCTCGTCTTCCGCCAAGATCCCCGCCACCATCGTCACCGGCTTTCTCGGTGCGGGCAAGACCACGCTGCTGACCAACCTTCTCACCGAAGCCAAGGGCAAGCGCATTGCCCTCATCGTCAACGAGTTTGGCGACATGGGCTTCGACGGCTCGCTGGTCGATGGCTGCGCCGATCCCAATTGCGCCGCCGAAGAGGTGGTGGAGCTGACCAACGGCTGTATCTGCTGCACCGTTGCCGATGATTTCCTGCCGACCATGGAAATGCTGATTTCCCGCGATCAGGCGCCGGATCACATTGTCATCGAGACCTCGGGTCTTGCCCTGCCGCAGCCGCTGGTACGAGCGTTTTCCTGGCCGAGCGTGCGCAACCGGGTGACCGTCGATGCGGTGGTGACGGTGGTCGATACGGCTGCCGTTGCCGAGGGGCGGGTTGCCGCCGATGAGGCGGCGGTCGCCGCCCAGCGGGCCGCCGACGAGGCGCTCGATCACGACAGCCCGGTGGAGGAGCTGTTCGCCGATCAGCTCGTCTGCGCCGACCTCGTCGTTCTCAACAAATCCGATCTGGTGGATGCGGAGACCCTTGACCGGGTGCGCCAGAGCGTTGCCGCCCGGGTGCGCCCGGCGGTGGAGATTGTTGCCGCCGAGCGGGGCAGCCTTGCCGCCGATGTGCTGCTCGGCCGTGCCAGCGCCTCGGAGGACGACATGACCGGGCGCGCCGGCCATCACGAGGCGCATCATCACGATGATGATGACGATCACGATCATGACGATGACCACGACCATCATCACCACCACCATGATCATGACCACGATGAATTTGCCAGCCATGTGATCGAGACCGGGGTCTTTGCCGGGCTCGATGACATTCGCGACAAGGTGGCGGCGGCCATGGCGGTGCCCGGCGTTCTGCGCATCAAGGGCGCGGTGGCGGTCGCGGGCAAGCCGGCGCCGGCGATGGTGCAGGCGGTCGGGCCCCGGGTCGAGACCTGGTTCGCCCGCGATGCGCGTGCCCCCGGGCGTCTGGTGGTGATCGGCCTCAGCGGCTTCGACCTTTCGCGGATCGAGGACATTCTGCGGGCGACTGTCGCCGCCTGACACGCTGGCGGTCAGAGCCGCCACAGCCCACACGGGAGACGACATGCATATTCTGGCCGGCCGCAGCGGGCGGATCGATCAGGGGGACGAGGCGGTTGACCTGGAACAGGCCCCCGCCGACATCCTCTTTCTGTCCGCCGCCGATACGGAATTGGCGTCGCTGGCCGCCGTTGCCGGTGATCTTGGCGACGATGGCGCGCTGAGCCTGCGGCTGGCCAGCCTGCTGGCGCTCTCCCATCCCTATTCGGTCGACCTTTACGCCCAGCAGACCGTCGAGGGCTCGAAGCTGGTGGTGCTGCGCCTGCTCGGCGGAGCGGAATACTGGCCCTATGGGCTCGACCGGCTCACCGAGGTCGCGCGTGGATTTGGCGTCAAGCTGGCGGTCATGCCCGGCGATGACCGCTGGGATGCGGATCTGGCCGCCCGCTCCACGCTGCCGGTGGAGGAGGTTGCCACCCTCTGGCGCTATTGCGTGGAAGGGGGCGCCGGCAATCTGTCCAATCTGCTGGGCTATTGCGGCTATCTGCTTGAGCGCAACCCGGAGCCCGACCCGCCGCGTGCTCTGCCGCGCGCAGGCGTGTTCCTGCCCGGCCATGCGGCGCCCGCGCTGGAGGACCTGACACGGGGCTGGGCCGATCCGGCCGCGCCCTGCGCTGCCATCGTCTTCTACCGGGCGCTGGTGCAAAGCGCGGCCACCGCGCCGGTCGAGGCCCTGTGTTCAGCGCTGACCGACCGGGGCATCAACCCGCTGCCGGTCTATGTCTCCTCGCTGAAGGAGGCGGAAAGCGCCGGTGTTCTCGCCGCGCTGTTCGCCGAGGCGCGGCCCGATGTGGTGCTGAATGCCACGGCCTTTGCCGTGTCCAAGGCGGGCGGCCCGCACCGCACAACGCCGCTCGATGCGCCCGGTGTGCCGGTGATGCAGGTGGTGTTCTCCTCCTCTTCAGAAGAAGGGTGGCGCGAGGCCGACCAGGGCCTGTCGATCCGCGATCTGGCCATGCATGTGGTGCTGCCGGAGGTGGATGGGCGGATCCTGACCCGCGCCGTGTCCTTCAAGGAGCAGGGCGCGCGCGACCCGCGTACCCAGTCCGCGCCGGTGCGGTTCGTGCCCAAGCCTGACCGGATCGCTTTCGTCGCCGATCTGGCGGCGCGCACCGCCCGGCTCGGCCGGACGCCGCCGGAAGAGCGCAAGGTGGCGCTGATTCTCGCCAACTATCCCAACAAGGACGGCCGGCTCGCCAATGGCGTCGGGCTCGACACGCCTGCCTCCTGCGCCGGGCTGCTCGCGGCCATGCGCGCCGAGGGCTACCGGGTCGACGGTGCGCCGGAAACCTCCGCCGGGCTGATGGAGCGGATCTCGCACGGCCCGACCAATGCGCTGGCGGACAGGCAGGTTAGCCCCGGCGGTGCGGTGCTCGATCTGGATAGCTACCGCCGGCATTTCGCGGGTCTTCCTGAAAAGGTGCGCCGGCAGGTGAGCGAGCGTTGGGGCGCCCCGGAGGGTGATCCGCATGTGGCCGAGGGCGGCTTTCGTCTCGCCCTCCATGTGTTCGGCAACACGCTGGTCGGCATTCAGCCGGCCCGTGGCTACAACATCGACCCCAAGGCGACCTATCACGACCCGGACCTGGTGCCGCCGCACCATTATTTCGCGTTTTACATCTGGCTGCGCGAGGTCTTCGGCATCGATGCCGTGGTTCATCTGGGCAAACACGGCAATCTGGAATGGCTGCCGGGCAAGGCGCTGGCGCTTTCCGAGGCGTGCTATCCGGAAGCGGTGCTCGGCCCGGTACCAAACATCTACCCGTTCATCGTCAACGATCCGGGCGAGGGGGCACAGGCCAAACGGCGCACATCGGCGGTGATCGTCGATCACCTGACGCCGCCGCTCGGCCGGGCCGAAAGCCACGGCGTCGGCGCTGAACTGGAGGTGTTGCTCGATGAATACTATCTGGCGCAAGGCGTCGACCCGCGCCGCCTCAAGGCGCTGACTCGCGACATTCTCGACACCGCGACCCGGCACGGGCTCGACCGGGACATCGGCCTCAGCGACGAGATGGATGAGGAAACCCGGCTTGCCCGGCTCGATGCCCATCTGTGCGACCTGAAGGAATTGCAGATCCGCGACGGGCTGCATGTGTTCGGCGATGCGCCGCAGGGCGATGCGCTTTCCCATCTTCTGGTGGCGATGACGCGCATTCCGCGCGGCGAGGGTGCGGCGAACGAAAGCCTGCTGCGCGCTCTGGCGCGGGATTTGGACCTCGGCGAGGCGTTCGACCCGCTCGACTGCGCCTTCGAGGCACCCTGGCAGGGGCCGCGCCCGCAAGCCCTCGCCGAGGTCTCGGATGCGCCCTGGCGCAGCTGTGGCGACACGGTGGAGCGGCTGGAGATCCTCGCCCATCGCTGCGTGGAGGCCGGCGCCCCAGAGGGCTTTGCCGCGACCAATGCGGTGCTTGCCGAGATCGCCGAGCGGATCGCCCCCGCCATCACCGCATCGGGAGAGCTGGAAACGCGCGGTGTGCTCGATGCGCTGGCCGGCCGCTTCGTGCCGCCGGGGCCGTCCGGTGCGCCGACGCGCGGGCGTCCCGATGTGCTGCCGACGGGTCGGAATTTCTACTCCGTCGATGTGCGCGCCGTACCCACCGAAACCTCCTGGCGCATCGGCGAGGCGAGCGCGGACCGGCTGGTGGAGCGGCATTTCCAGGATGAGGGCGAGTACCCCAGCGCGGTGGTGCTGACCTGCTGGGGCACGGCCAACATGCGCACCGGCGGCGATGACATCGCCCAGGCGCTGGCGCTGATCGGCACGCGGCCGAAATGGGAACCGGGGTCGGGCCGGGTGACCGGCTTCGACATTCTCGGCCTGTCGGAGCTGGGCCGTCCGCGCATTGATGTGACCTTGCGCATCTCTGGTTTCTTCCGCGATGCCTTCCCCCATCAGATCGACCTGTTCCAGTCGGCGGTGGCGGCGGTTGCCGCGCTGGACGAGCCGACCGACGCCAACCCCATCGCCGCCCGGGTGGCGGAGGAAACCCGCCGCCGGATTGCGGGCGGCGAGGCGGCGGAGGCGGCGGCGCTGAGCGCCGGCTACCGGGTGTTCGGCTCAAAGCCCGGTGCCTACGGCGCGGGGCTGCAGGCGCTGATCGATGAGCGTATCTGGGACCAGCGCGCGGATTTCGCCGAAGCTTTTCTGGCCTGGGGCGGCTATGCCTATGGCGCGGGCGCGGACGGGGCGGGCGCGCGCGGTGCGCTGGAGGACCGGCTGTCGCGGGTCGATGCGGTGCTGCACAATCAGGACAACCGCGAGCACGATCTGCTCGACAGCGATGACTATTACCAGTTCGAAGGCGGGCTGGCGGCGACGGTGGAAACGCTGAAGGGCGAAGCGCCGAAGGTCTATCACAACGACCATTCCCGGCCCGAACGGCCGGTGATCCGCACCCTCGGCGAGGAAATCGGCCGGGTGGTACGCGGCCGGGCCGCCAATCCGAAATGGATCGCCGGGGTCATGCGTCACGGCTACAAGGGGGCGTTCGAGATCGCGGCGACGGTCGATTATCTCTTCGCCTTCGCCGCGACCACCCGGGCGGTCGGCGATCACCATTTCGACCAGCTGTTCGATGCCTATATTGGCGACGAGACCGTGCGCGCCTTTCTGGAAGAGGCCAATCCGAAGGCGCTTGAGGAAATCATGGACCGGTTCCGTGAGGCGCTGGACCGGGGGCTGTGGGCGCCAAGGCGCAACAGCTCGCGGGCGCTGCTGGAACGACAGGACAACGGGGAGACGATCACGTGAGCGACAAGAAAGCGGAAATGAGCGAAGAAGAACTGAACGCTCGCCATGCGGAGAAGATGCGCAAGAAGAAGGCCGCGCGCGACAAGATCATGGCCACCAAGACCATCGAAAAGGGGCTGTTGATCGTCCACACCGGCAAGGGCAAGGGCAAGTCCACCGCCGGTTTCGGCATGGTGTTCCGCTCCCTCGGTCATGGTCACAAGGTGGCGGTGGTGCAGTTCGTCAAGGGACGGATCGAGACCGGCGAACGCATGGCGCTGGACCGCTTCTCCGACCTCGTGACGATCAAGCGCATGGGTGAGGGCTTCACCTGGGAGACCCAGGACCGCCAGCGCGACATTGACGCCGCCCGCCAGGCCTGGGAGGCGGCCAAGGAGATGATCCGCTCGCGCGAATACCGGCTGATCCTGTGCGACGAGCTGAACATCGTCCTGCGCTACGACTACCTGCCGATCGACGAGGTTGTCGCCTTCCTGCGCGATGAAAAGCCGGAGGATGTGCATGTGGTCATCACCGGCCGCAACGCCAAGGACGAGTTGATCGAGATTGCCGATCTCGTCACCGAGATGACCCAGATCAAGCATCCGTTCCGCTCCGGTGTGAAGCCGCAGGAGGGGATCGAGTTTTGAGCCTTTCCCGCCATGGCTGAGCGCCGCACCCCCGCCCTGATGATCCAGGGCACCGGCTCCAATGTGGGCAAGAGCCTGATCGTTGCCGGGCTCTGCCGGCTGTTCGCCGACCGGGGCCTGAAGGTGCGTCCGTTCAAGCCGCAGAACATGTCGAACAACGCCGCCGTCACCGCCGATGGCGGCGAGATCGGCCGCGCCCAGGCGCTGCAGGCCATCGCCGCGCGGGTGCCCCTGAGCGTGCACATGAACCCGGTTCTCCTGAAGCCGGAGACCGATGTGGGCGCCCAGGTGATCGTGCAAGGAAAGCGCGCCGGCACCATGCGCGCCCGCGACTATGGCAAGCGCAAGGGCGAGCTTTTGCCGCGCGTGCTGGAAAGCTTCGCCATGGTCGGCGATGGCGCCGATCTGGTGCTGGTGGAAGGCGCGGGCAGCCCGGCGGAAATCAACCTGCGAGCCGGGGATATCGCCAACATGGGCTTTGCCGAGGCTGCCGATGTGCCGGTGGTGCTGTGCGGCGATATCGACCGGGGCGGGGTGATCGCCTCGCTGGTCGGGACCCATGCGATCCTGCCCGAAGCGGAGCGGGCCCGCGTCCGCGCCTTCCTGATCAACCGGTTTCGCGGCGATCCGTCCCTGTTCGCGCAAGGGACGCGGGAGATTGCGGAGCGTACCGGCTGGCCGTCGCTCGGTGTGGTGCCCTGGTTCGATGCGGCCCATCGCCTGCCGGCGGAGGACGCGCTGGAGCTGGCGGAAAGCGCAGGCTCAGGCGCGGTGAAGATCGCCGTGCCGGTGATCAGCCGGATCGCCAATTTCGACGATCTCGATCCCTTGCGGCTGGAACCGGAGGTGACGCTGGAGCTGGTGCCGCCCGGCGCGCCGCTGCCGGGGGATGCCGATCTGGTGCTTCTGCCGGGCACCAAGTCGACCATCGGCGATCTCGCCTTCTTCCGCGCGCAAGGCTGGGACATCGACCTTGCCGCTCACCTGCGGCGCGGCGGCAAGGTGCTTGGCGTGTGCGGTGGCTATCAGATGCTGGGCCGGAGCATCGCAGATCCACAAGGCATCGAGGGCACTGCCGGTACAGTCCAGGGGCTCGGCCTTCTCGATGTGGAAACGGTGCTGACCCCGGACAAGCGGCTGGTCGAGGTGATGGGCACCCATCTGCCAAGTGGCGCGCCGCTGTCCGGCTACGAGATCCATATCGGCCGCACCGAAGGTCCCGATTGCGCGCGGCCCTTCGCCGAGGTGGCCGGGGAGGGCGACCGGAGCCACCCCGATGGCGCGATTTCGCCGGACGGGCGGGTGATGGGCACCTACATGCACGGGCTGTTTTCCGCCGACGGATTTCGCGCAGGATTCCTGGAAGGGCTCGGCGCCCGCTCCGGCTTCCGCTACGCGGGCGAGGTGGACGCGACCCTCGATGGTCTGGCCCGGCATCTGCAAAAGGTGCTGGATGTGGAGGCGCTGCTGGCAATCGCTGGCAGGTAGAGGGCGCGGCTCCGGCTCCCTCAGCCGGCGGCGCGGCGCCAGATGAGCAACTGATTGTTGGCCGGCATGGCGATGTCGTCTTCAAGGGTCAGACCCTGCGCGCCGGCAAGGGCGTCAAGCGCTTCGAAGTCGCGAATGCCGCTCTCCGGGTTGCCGGCCCGCAACTGTGCGTCGAAGGCGGCGTTGCTCGGTGTGGTGAAGGCGCCGCCGTATTTCATCGGCCCGTAGACGCAGCAGACCCCGCCCGGCGCCAGCAGCTCGCCAACGCGCTGGAAGAATTCTTTCACATGCGCAAACGACATGATGTGCAAGGTGTTGGCCGTGAAGATGGCGTCAAAGGCCTCCGGGCTGGTCGCGGCCGGAACCGGCCAGGGCGGCATGGCAACATCGAGGGTGAGCGGCGGCGGTGTGCGGTCGCTGCCTTCCTCAGCCAATCGCGCGGCGATGCCCGGAACGGACGCGGGCAGATCGCTGCATTGCCATAGGAGATGCGGCAGGGCCGTCGTGACATGCACTGCGTGCTGGCCCGTGCCGCTGCCGACCTCCAGAACGCGCCGACACCGCGCCACAATGGGGCGGAGCGCGGTGAGGATCGCATCCTTGTTACGTTCGGCGGCGGGGGCGACAGGCAGCATGACGAACCTCAGGTGAAAAGGGGAAGGGCGGCGATCAGCGCCACGAGCATGAATTGCAGCGCGGCGGCGATGGACAGGGCTTTCAGTGCACGCGAGATATCACCGGCGGTGAGAGTTTTGCGCCCCTCGTCATGGATGAACGGATCCTCCACCGTATAGCCCGGGTAGACCCGCCGGCCGGCCAGGGCGATGCCGAGAACTGCCGCCATTGCCGCTTCCGGCCAGCCGGCATTGGGCGAGCGGTGCTGGGGCGCGTCGCGGCGCATGACGGCGAAACACGCGGTCAGGCTGCGTCCCAGAAACGGCGCGGCGCCGACAAGCGTCAGCCCGGCAAGGCGGGAGGCGGGCAGGTTCACCAGATCGTCGAACCGTGCCGAGGCCCAGCCGAAGGCGCCATGGCGCTCGGTCTTGTGGCCGATCATCGAATCGGCGGTGTTGACCGCCTTGTAGGCGATCAGCCCGGGCAGGCCGAAGAGCAGGAACCAGAGCGCGGGAGCAGTGACGCCATCGGCGTAGTTTTCCGCGCAGGATTCGATGGCCGCGCGCGCCACGCCGCTTTCGTCGAGCTGCTCCGGGTCGCGGCCGACGATCATTGCCACCGCCCGCCGTCCACCGGCAATGCCCTCCTGCGCCAGCCCGTCGCGCACGGCGGCCACATGCCGGTAGAGTGAGTTCTGCGCCAGAAACACGGCGGCGATGACGACAATGCCGACCTCGCCGAAGGGCAGGCCGCGCAGGATCGCTTCCAGCAGAAAGCCGATCAAAAGGGCGCAGGCCACCAGCGCGGCGAGGAACAGGGTGCCGTAGATCCGGCGTAGCCGCCGGGAAAGATCCGGCGTGTTGAAATCCTGATCGGCGATCTCGATGATCTTGCCGAACAGCGTCACCGGATGGGGCAATCGGCGCCACAGCCAGTCCGGATCGCCGACAAGCGCATCGAGCAGGAGCGCCAGCGCGAGCAACAGGGCGGCGTCGGAAAACAGCAGCATCGCCGGGCTCAGTCCCCGGCCATGGCGCGTGCCAGCGCCGCGTCGAGCCGGTCGAAGGCCGGCTTGTCGCCCGGCAGGCCGATCCGCATCCAGGTCGGTGCATAGTCGAACACCCGGGTCCAGATCCGTTGCCGCGCCAGCGCGCCTTGCAGCGCCGCCGCATCTCGCGTGCCGGCCAGCACGAACAGCGGCGTGCCGCCAAAGACGCTGAGCCCGTGTTTGTGCATCAGCATGGTGAGGTCGGCCGCCTCGTCGGCGAGCCGCGCGCGCATCCCGTCCTGCCAGTGCGTGTCGGCGAGCGCCGCCGTGCCGATGGCCAGCGCGGGCCCGGACACCGCCCAGCTTTCCAGATCCGCCGCCAGGCGGTCGATATCCTCCGGCGGTCCGGCGACAAAGCCGAGCCGGAGCCCGGCAAGGCCATAGAACTTGCCGAAGGAGCGCAGCACCAGTGCCGGCATGCCCTCCAGATGCGGCAACACGCTGGTGCCGGGAAAGCTGTCGGTGAAGGCTTCGTCAATGACGAGCCGTCCGCCGCGCCGCTGCATTTCGCCGGCCAGATGACGCAGGCTGGTGGCATCGACAAGCCGCCCGTCGGGATTGTTCGGATTGACGATCACCAGGATGCGGACCGCCGGGTCGAGATCGGCGAACGGGGTGCGGATCTCGGTGACCTGCCGCCCGGCGCGCCGCCAGGTGTCCGCGTGGCTGCCATAGGTGGGGCCGACCACGGCGACATCGCCGGTGGGTAGAACATGCGGCAGCCACGCCAGAATGGCCTGGGTGCCGGGCGCGGCGGCAAGGGCGAGATGATCCGGCACCTGATAGGTGGCGCGGGCGGTCGCCAGCAGCCGGTCGAGCGCGTCCTGCCCCGGCAGCGCGGTCCACACATGCGCCGGCAACGTTGGCAGAGGATAGGCGTGGGGGTTGATGCCGGTGGACAGGTCAAGCCAGTCTTCCGCCAGACCGCCGGCCTGTGCGATCGCCGCGCCGAGGTCACCGCCGTGTTTCATGCCCGCTCCCGTTCGAAAAATCCGGATCGCCGCCGCAAGGGGACTGTCGCTCTCCGCCGGTTGGCTCTGTTGTCTGAGCGACCGTACTGCGCCGGACCCGCCGCGCCAAGGCGGACAAGCGACATGCGGCGCTTCGTAAGGGCCGCTATCCCCTGCCTGAACGGAGAGGGAGGCACGGCCAATGCGGATGGCACGGCGCGCGGAAAAGCACCAGCTGCAAGGGCTGCCGGGAATTCGTCAGATTTTGAAGGGAGTTGGAGGCCTCGCCCGGAATCGAACCGGGGTACACGGATTTGCAATCCGCTGCGTCACCACTCCGCCACGAGGCCTTGCCACGCTGTATCAACGGCTTGAGGTCCGGTGTCAAGCGGTGATGGAGAGTTTATCCGCAGCGTTTGACAAATCCATGTCTCCGCCGTTTTGAAACCCGCGCGTCGATGCCGTTTATCCACAAGTGGGCGACAGGGCAGGAGGGCGATGATGGCATCGCCCGTCCTCGCTACATCCCGCGAAGGGGGATCAGGCTGCGTCTTCGACGGCACCGTGCAGCCGGTGCCAGCGGCGGTCGAGATAAACGAGGGTTTCCCGTGCCGGATCCTCCGGTCCCGGTGTCGCCTGTCCGTCAAGCAGCTGCGCGCTGACGATCGTTGCGCCATCGACGGGCAGGGTGCCGTAAAGACGAGCGCGAAACCAGGTGGCGACCCGGCTGTAGCGGGGTTCTCCGGTCTCCAGCCACTCCCAGGGTTCGGCCGGGCCAAAGCGCTCCGCACCGCTTGTCGCGCAGAGCCGGGCAAGATCCTGATCGGCATAGCGCAGGAAGTGAACGACCATGGTCTCTGCCGTCAGCAGCGCGGCGGCGGAGCTGGAAGACGCGGAGAGCGAGAAGGCGACGACCGGAGGATCTGCGCTGACCGAGATCAGGGAACTGACCGTCAGGGCGACGGGGCCGGTTTCGGTCTGGGCGGTGATCACCGCCACGCCGGCGGGGTGGTAGCGAAAGGCCTCGCGAAAGGCCGCGCTCACCGGGTGCGACTGCTGCATGTTCTTCTCCTCCTTCAGTTGCGGTGCGGCCCGCTCTCCGCGCCCAGGGTGCGGTGGCCGTCTTGGTGGTGGCCGGCGACGAAGGCGGCAAGGTCCCTCCTGACCTCCCGACTCACCTCCTCGAAGTCTTCCGCTGACCAGCCCTCCAGCATCGGGGCATCGTGCCAGTCCGCGCGATTTCCGAACTGGAAGGGCAGGTCGAGGCAATGCGCCGCGCCGAGCCTTGCCGGTCCGGCGAGCGCCGCAAAGGCCCGTTGGATCACAAGACGGCCATCGCGTTCCGCCGCGCCGGCGATCACGCTGGCGAACCGCCCGAACCCGATCCAGGACGCGAGCGTGACGAGGGCGGCGTGATCGCGTGGCCAGTCCGGAGGGCAGGGAACCGGTGGCACCGGTGCCGTGCCGGCACGGGCGCGCAGATGCGCGAGGGTTGCTTCCATTTCGCTGGAGCCGGAAAGAGAGGCGGGCAGAAACACTGACATCTCGTGCCGGGTCGCCCTCAGATAAAGCGCATCCACGTGAAATTTGTTGGCTGGCCTCGCCGGATCTTCGGGCCAGACTGGCAGATACATCGGCGGGATCGCGCCCGGCTCCCCGGGGGCTTGGGACAGAACCCGGGCGCCGGCGCGAAGCAGCGCCTCGCGCGGCTCCTGACGGGAGGCCGGATCTCTGGCCTTGGCGGCGAGGACCGCCCGGGTGAAGGCGCTGCGCTGTACCGGCGTCCAGGGTTTGATTGCGGGAATGCTCAAAAGCGCGGCCCGGCGGAACAGGCCAGCGGCGGCCGGCAGCGTGGACAGAGCCCAGGCATACCAGGCGCCAGCGGATTGTCCGGCAAGCGTGACCTGGTCGGGATCCCCGCCGAAATCGGCGATCTGCCTTTGGACCCAGCGGAGCGCTTCCAGAATGTCCTCTATTGGCCGGTGATAGGAACCAGGCTCATCGTCATCGAGATGACCGGCAGGGCCGAGACGGTAGTTCAGCGTCACGACCACGAGGCCCTCGCTTGCCAGTCGCTCACCGCGATACCAGCGGGCCGCGCCGCCGCCGCTGACCCAGGCGCCGCCATGCAGGAAGACGAGGACAGGAAGACCGGTGGCCTCTTCCGGCGCCCAGACATTCAGGAAAAAGGCCGCGTCATCCTGCGGGTTGTCGCGAATGCCGGGGCCCATCACGCTCTCAAGCCGGCTGGGAAGCTGCGGAAAGACCGGGACATCGGTCAGGTCTTCCACCGTGAGCTGGCCGCCCGCCGTGGTGATGGCGGAGCGAGGGCTCCCCGGATGCCGGAGCTGTCCGTATCTGAGGCCGTAAAAGCAGGCGATGCCGTCACGCGATACGCCGACCGCACCGCCGCGTTGCACGGTTCTCTGGTCCGGGGAGTCTGTCATCGTCGCCTCCTAGACCAGCGGTGTCGGCTGCTCGATACCCAGCAGGCCAGCGCCGCCGATTTCATAGCAGAGCGGGCTGGCAGCGATGGCATGGCGCACGCCGGTATTGACGTCGCGCCAGAGCCGGCCCAGCGGGTTGGCCTCGGCGAACAGCGCGGTGCCATGCAGCCAGGCGATGTCGTTCATCGCCTCGGCCAGGTTATGGGTGGCATGGGCACAGCAATTGCGCACGCTGGCCCGGTCGGCCACCGACAGCGGCTGGCTGCCTTGAGCGGCCGTGTCGATCATGTCGGCGGCGCGCTGCAGGAACATTTCGGCGGCGTCGATCTTCGCCCGTGTCGCACCGATCCCCTGAACGAAGACGCCGGAGCTGGTTTGCGGCTGATACTTCGAATAGGTCACCGGCCGCTTTGCGGAGGTTTGCATCACCATCTCCAGCGCCGCCTTGGCCGCGCCGAGCGGGCCGGAGATGACGACGGTCGGAAACATCGACACGGGGGGCAGCCGCTGCAGGAAATGCGCATCCTCGCGCTCCTCGAAACCGGGGCCGAGCAGCACGTCGGCGCCGACCACCTGATCGGCGGGAAGCCACAGGTCCTCGGTCACGAAGTTGTTGCTGCCGGTGCCGCGCATGCCGATGGTGAACCAGGTGTCCTTGATCGTGTACTGGTCCTTGTGCAGCAGCACATAGCCGGGGCGGGGTTCGGCATCCGCGCTCTCGCGCATCTGCACCGCGCCGATGGCCCATTCCGCGTTCAGGATGTTGGAGCCGAAGGGCCATTCGCCGGTGACGCGATAGTCATCGCCGTCACGCACCGCAGTGCTGCCCATGTTGACGATGACCGAAGCCATGCGCACGGGCCTGCCATCGTGGAAGATGCGCTCGCGGACGGGCTCGGGAAAACGCATCGGCAGCAGCGACGATACGCTGGAGATCACCGAAATCCAGGCCGCGTTGGTGCAATACTGGCCAATGGCGCTGGTGACGTCGAGCAGCATCCGCGCGCCGCCTTCCTGCCCGCCGTAGCGCTCCAGCGTGTTGATGCCGAATACGCCAGTGCTCTCCAACGCGGCGAGGGAAGCGTCGGGCACGCGCCTGTCGCGGTCCGCCTGGGCGGCATTGTCACGCAGGATCGGGCCGATCTCGTGGACGCGGGCGATCATCTGCGCGGTGAGGTCTTGCTTGTATGGGGTCGACATGTCGTCTCCTCAGAAACCGAAAGCGGCGTTGACGGCGGCGAGATCCATCACTTCGCGGACGTCAATGATCTGGCCATCGCGCACGGTGATCACGTCGACGATCTCCAGGGAGATGCTGTTGCCGTTGTGCAAGGTGGCGGTTTCCTCAAGGTGCAGGATGCCGACGCCCTGCTCCTCATCGGCATAGAGTCCCTTCAGCCGCATGGTCAGCGTGCCCGGCACGAAGGCGGCGGCCAGTCCGCCGAGCAATTCGCCGAAGAAGCCATCCCAGCCTTCATAGGTTCTGGCGATGGGGCAGGTGTCGCCAACCACCGTCCAGCGTATGTCTTTGGCAACGATGGTCTTGAGTGCGTCGTGATCGCCGGCGCTGTGGCCGTGCCAGAACGCCTCGACTGTGGATTTCACATTCATTTCGGATCTCTCCTTTAGGGAGGGCAGCGTGACCCGCTGGGCGCACGGGGTCGTTGTCCGGTTGCGGTGCCGAACCCGTGCGCTCTGCCTGTTGTTGGAGTGGTGCCAGGGTATACCTTTGGCCGGGGTGCGCGCTGTCAGGCGCAGGTCATCCCATGTGTGGCCTTGCGGTCAGACGAAGCGGATCTCGTGTTCCGCCCCGAGGCGGACCACTTCGGCCGGATCGCTCAGCCCGTCGATCCGGGCCATGTAGTCGTACATTTTCCCGGTCGGCGAGACGAAGACCAGTGCCCGGGCGGTCTTGCCCGACCGGTTGTGCAGGGCATGGGGAATGCCCATCGGCAGGGTGACCGTGGTGCCGGCCGCTGCCTTGATCGTCTTGCCTTCCAGTTCGAATTCCATCTCCCCCTCCATGATGTAGAGCGTTTCATCCTGGGTTTCGTGAAGGTGGGTGGGAACGAAGCTGTCCGGGCCGAATTCGGCATGCATCAGCAGCGAGGAAGGGGTCATGTGCAGCGGCACATAAGGCTCGCCGAGGATCGTCCACTTCTGCCCCTGGAAGCCTTCGCCGATGGTCATCGGACCTTTGCTGAAATCCATTTTCTCTCTCCCTTTTGAAATGTCCCGGCGGGGCGCGCGCAGCGTGTGCGGCGCTGGGCCGGGTGATCGCCGTTTTCGGTGTTGCGCGCAGTGGCGCGTCGTCGCGGCGGCGTCTTGCGCGGCCTGCGGTCCTCCTCTTTCTCCTCCTTGACGCGCCTCTTAATCGCGCGTTTCATATTATTGTATGTTGATAAGAATGGCGGTGCCGAAGCGGCCTCTCTATCCAGTTACTGCGGGAAATGTACAGATCGTGCAGGAAAGAACCTTGAGCGACCAAGACGAGACGCCCGTGCCCATGTCGCGTTATTTCCTCTTCGAGACATCCGATCTCGACGAGGCCCGCGAGCGGGTGGGGAAGGTCTTTTGCAGGCACCGTCTCGACTATGCCGGGCGCGGGCGCGGCCTTGCGATCCGGCAACATCTCGCGCCGCTTGGCCGGCTTGCGCTGAGCCATATCACCTATGGCGAGGAGGTGGAGATCGACGCAGGCGAGCCGGAAAACTGGTTCATGGTGCATTCCGTCGACCGTGGCGGCTGCGAGATGCAGGTCGGCAACCGCTATGTTTCCGCATCGCCGGCCATGAGCGTGATCAGTTCGGCGACGCTGCCGCTGCACATGACCTGGACCGAGAATTGCGACCATCTGGTGCTGAAGGTCGACCGCAGTGCGCTGGAACGGCATCTCGGCAGCTTGCTGAACGACGCGGTGACCCGGCCGATCGAGTTCTATCCGAAGTTGCCCACCGGATCTTGCGAGAATCAGGGATACCGCCGGGCGCTGAACTTCGTCATCGAGGAGATCGACCAGGACGCCACGTTCTTTCGGACCCAGGTGGGGATCCGGCATCTGGAACAGACGCTGATGACCATGCTGCTGACGACGTTCCGCAACAACTATTCCGAGGCGTTGGCGGCGCCGGTGAGCCCGTCGGCACCGCGTCATGTGGTCCGGGCCGAGGACTTCATGATCGCCAATGCCGACCGGGCGATCTCGGTCGAGGATATCGCCGCGGCGGCCGGCGTTGGCGTGCGCACCCTGTTCGATGGTTTCCGCCGTTTTCGCGCCACGACGCCGATGGCGCGGCTCCGGACGATGCGGCTGGAAGGCGTGCGGAAGGATCTGCTGGCCGCCGATGCGTCAGCCTCCGTTACCGACATCGCGCTGAAATGGGGCTTCACCAACCTTGGCCGCTTCGCCGACACCTACCGCAAGCGCTACGGCGAATTGCCATCGCATACCCTCAAGCGCCATCGCTGATTGGGGCCTGCGAGACCGGCGCCCGCGAAAAACAGCCGGTTTCTTGCAAAGCGCGCGACGTCTGCCTGCGGGGCGGGGCCTGCTTGTCCAGCGCAATTTCATATATATCGTTTAATGAACATTGGAATGATTATTGAGTATATAGATTGGAATTATTGTAAAATAATACCTGTTTGCATGATAGGTAATTCTATTTACTTGAGAATGATTTTCATTTGCTTTATTCGAAGTGTGTTGCTTGTTCGATGGTAGGGCCTTGAACCCTGTTTATCGGAGATGGAAATGCACACACCACCTTCAGCTCCATCAGAAGGGGCATGGCTTCTATGCGTCGATTGGCAACTCCGGCCCTTGAAACCGAAGGAGTTGTTCGATCATGTCCCGTAAAATCACCCTGACACTTGCCGGCAGTCTGCTTGCCGCAGCCTGGGCTTCTCCCGCGCTGGCGGCGGAATATCCGATCGGCGCGCCGCAAACCGGTGGCGGATTGGAGGTGGCGGCGGTCTATCTGCAGCCGATCACCATGGAGCCTGCGGGGATGATGCGCCCGGCGGCCGACAGCGATATCCATCTGGAAGCCGATATTCACGCCCTGGCGGATAACAAGAACGGTCTGGCGGAAGGGGAATGGGCGCCGTATCTGGTCGTCACCTACACTCTGACCAAGCTCGACAGCGGTGAAACCCAGACTGGCCCGCTTATGCCGATGGTGGCCAGTGACGGGCCGCACTATGGGGACAATGTGAAGCTGATGGGCGTTGGCAAATACGAACTGAAGTTCGACATCGCTCCGCCAAGCGGCAAGACCATGACCGGGTTCGGCCGGCATGTGGACAAGGAAACCGGCGTCGCGCCGTGGTTCGAACCTTTCACCACCACCTATGAATTCGTCTACGCCGGGGTGGGCAAGAAGGGCGGCTACTGACCCGTTGAAAATGCGGCCGGCGGATGCTTCGCCGGTCGCGTTTCGCCCATGTTCAGGAGCTGCCCCCCATGTCTCTTTTTCGCTTTGTTTCTCCCGGCCTGGCACGTGCTCAGGCGCGCGTGCTTGCCCTGACCCTTCCTCTTTGCCTCGCCCTTGCCCCGTCCCCGAGCCTTGCCGCCGATATGCCGGTGTTCGAGATGGAGCTTCGCGACGGCGTCGTCACGCCCACCCGGATCGAGGTCGAGGCCGGGACTACCTTCAAGATCGTGCTGCACAACACTGGCACGACCGCTGCCGAATTCGAGAGCCTGCGCATGCGCAAGGAAAAGGTGCTCGGCCCCGGCGTGACCTCCTTTGTGGTGATCCGGCGCCTGTCGCCGGGCAGCTATCCGTTCTTCGATGAGTTTCACATGGACAAGGAAACGGCCCATGGGGTGATCGTTGCCAGATAGCGTTCGCGCGCGGCAACGAGGCGTTCCGAGGTGGCCAGGGATTTGGCATCATGACGACGCAAATTGCATTCATTGTCTGGCGCGAAAGCGTCGAGGCGCTGCTGGTGATCGGCATTCTCAATGCCTGGATCGGTCAGAGCGGAATGGGGACTGCCGCCCGGCGTTATCTCTGGGGCGGTGTGGCAGCCGGTCTGGCCTGCGCCCTGGCGCTTGCCTTCGCCATCCTGCGGTTTTCCGAAAGCCTCGCCGGCGACCGGCTGGAGTATTTCCAGACCGCGCTGGTGCTTGGCGCCGCCGGGCTGATCGTGCAGATGGTGGTATGGATGCGTCGTCACGGTCGCCAGATGCAACGGGATCTGGAGCGCGATCTCACCCGGGCCGCCGCCCGCGGCCGCTGGTGGATGGTCTTCTTTCTGGCGCTGATCGCCGTGGCCCGCGAGGGCAGCGAGACCGTCGTCTTCCTCTATGGCTTGCTGGGCGCCGGTCCCGGGATCGGCCGTATCACCGTGCTGGCCGCCGCCGTGACCGGGCTGCTGCTGGCCCTTGGCTCCTACGCGCTGTTGCAGCTCGGCCATCGCGCCCTGTCGTGGCGGGTGTTCTTTCGCATCACCGAAATCATGTTGTTGCTGTTGGCCTGCGCGCTGCTGGTCACCGGTATCGGCAACCTCGTGGCGCTCGGTTTCCTGCCTTACACCGCGCCCTTGTGGGATACCAGCTGGCTGCTGGATGATACCGGCCGGGTCGGCGGCAGCATTGCCTTGCTCACCGGATATCGCGCCGCACCGGATCTGGCGACCGTCGCCACATGGGGCGGCTTCGCACTGCTGATGGGCATTGCCGGCTGGTGGCAGAGCCACCGGGCGGTGGCCGCGCGGGAGGGAAGGTCATGACCGGGAAACCCGCGCCCTGCACCGTCTACGCCACTGATCTTCATCCAGGCGGTCGGTTTGAAGCCGCGGGCCACTGGCTGCGGCGGCACCAGCGTCTGATCCGCCTTCTGCAATGGGGCGTCGTCGCGGTCTATGCCACCTTGCTGGTGGTGCCCTCGGTGCTGCCGCTTCCTGGAGAAACGGCGCGCATCTGGAACGATGTCACGGTGTTTGCCCAGTTCGTCTTCTGGGGCATCTGGTGGCCGGGCGTGCTGATCTCCATGCTGGTTTTCGGTCGGCTGTGGTGCGGCGTTCTTTGCCCGGAAGGCGCCCTGTCGGAGTTCGCCAGTCGGAACGGGCGCGGCGGCGCCATTCCCCGTTGGGTGCGCTGGCCGGGCTGGCCCTTTCTGGCGTTTGTCCTGACCACGGTTTATGGCCAGATGGTCAGCGTCTACCAGTACCCCAAGCCGGCGCTGCTGATCCTCGGCGGGTCGACCCTCGCGGCAATGGCGATCGGCTATCTCTATGGGCGCGAAAAGCGGGTGTGGTGCCGGTACCTATGCCCGGTGAACGGAGTCTTCGGGCTTCTGGCCAAGCTTGCCCCCATGCATTACGCGGTGGACCGGACCGCCTGGGAGGGCAACGCAAGGCGCGCCGATCTGCTGCAGGGCTATACCTGTGCGCCGCTGGTCCCGGTGAAAAACATGCAGAGCGCCTCGCCCTGCCACATGTGCGGGCGCTGCAGCGGTTTTCGGGCGGCGGTCCGGCTGGAGCCGCGTGCCCCCAATCACGAAGTGGTGGAGGTGTCCGGCCGCACGGCGACCCGCTGGGACAGCCTCCTGATCATCGTCGGGCTGATCGGGGTTGCCGGCGGCGCGTTCCAATGGGCCTCGAGCCCGTGGTTTGTCGACCTGAAGCAGGCGGCGGCCACATGGCTGGTCGAGCGGGGCATTTTCTGGCCCCTCGACACGAGCCTTCCCTGGTGGATGCTCACCAACTATGCCGCCCAGAGCGATGTGATGACGCTGCTCGACGGGGCGATGCTGCTTGCCTATATCGGCGCGGTCACCGTCGGTCTGAGCGTTGCGGTCGGCCTGCCACTGGCGCTGGCGACACGTCTATGCGGTCCCTGGCACTGGCAGAGGTTTCATCATCTTGCTCATGCGCTGATCCCGGTCGCGGCCTGCGGCGTCATCCTCGGGCTGTCGGCGCAGACGGTCACCCTGCTGCATCAAAGCGGCATCGACTTTGCGTGGATCCAGCCGGCCCGCGCGCTCGCGCTTGCCGGAGCCGCGCTCTGGTCCGTCTGGCTCGCTGGCCGGATCGTCGCCAGAACATGTCGCGGCGGACGGGCGATGGCCGCGACCGCAAGCTTCCTGTTGTCGTTGGTGGCGCCGGTCACCGGCTGGGTTCTGCTGTTCTGGCTGTGGTAGGCTGTCTTCTTCCCGGCGGTGCATGTGTCGCGCCGCCGGGAAATCGTCGCGGCGATCAGCCGCCGAGACCGCCGAGGCAGACGTATTTGATGTTGAGGTAGTCCTCGACACCGTATTTCGAGCCCTCGTTGCCGACGCCCGAATCCTTGACCCCGCCAAAGGGGGCGACCTCGGTGGTGATCAGCCCTTCGTTGACGCCGACAAGGCCGTATTCCAGCGCGTCCATCACCCGGAACACCCGGCCAAGGTCCTGCGAGTAGAAATAGCAGGCAAGGCCGTATTCGGTGTCATTGGCGCGCGCGATGGCCTCCTCTTCGCTTTCGAAGCGGAACACCGGCGCCAGCGGGCCGAAGGTCTCCTCCCGTGCCACCTTCATGTCGGACGTCACGTCGGCGACGAGCGTCGGTTCGAAGAAGCTGCCGCCATTGGCGTGGCGGCGCCCCCCCGTCACCAGCCGGGCGCCCTTGCCGATGGCGTCCTGAATGTGTTCCTCGACCTTCTCCACCGCCCGTGCGTCGATCAGCGGCCCCTGGGTGGTGCCAGGCTCAAGCCCGTTGCCGACCTTGAGCCCTTTCACCGCAGCGGCGAGCTTCTCGGTGAAGGCGTCATAGATGCCGGCCTGGGCGTAGATCCGGTTGGCGCAGACGCAGGTCTGGCCGGAGTTGCGGAACTTGGAGATCATCGCCCCCTCGACCGCCGCATCGAGATCGGCATCGTCGAAGACGATGAACGGCGCATTGCCGCCCAGTTCCATGGAGATCTTCTTCATGTTGGCGCTGGCCGCGCTGGCCAGCGTCTTGCCCACCTCGGTGGAGCCGGTGAAGGTGATCTTGCGCAAGTTGGGGTTCTCGCACATCTCCGCCGCGATCTCGGAGGCCGATCCGGTCAGGACATTGACGACCCCGCGCGGGAAGCCGACCTGTTCGGCCAGCGCACCGATGGCCAGCGCCGAATAGGGGGTCTGGCTTGCGGGTTTGATCACCATGGTGCAGCCGGCGGCCAGCGCCGCGCCGAGCTTGCGCGAGATCATCGAGTGGGGAAAATTCCAGGGGGTGATCGCGCCGGTGACGCCAACGGGCTCCTTGGAAACGAGGATCTTCTTGCCGCGCCAGGGGGAGGGGATGATGTCGCCGTCGATCCGCTTGGCCTGTTCGGCGAAGAACCGCACGTATTTGACGCCGAGCGCGATCTCGCCCTTGGCCTCGGCCAGTGGCTTGCCCATCTCCGTGGTCAGGATTTCCGCCAGCGCGTCGTGGTTGTCCATGATCGCGTCGCACAGCGCATGCATCAAGCTGGCGCGCTCCTCGGCGGTGGTCTGCTTCCAGTCCTGAAACGCCAGATAGGCGGATTCGATCGCCCGAGTGGTTTCCGCCCGGCCGCATTTGGGTACGGTGCCGATGATCTCGCCGGTCGCCGGATTGGTGACCTCGATCACCGCGCCGTCATCGGCATGGCTCCACAGCCCGCCGATGTAGCAGGCCTGCTTGAAAAAGGGGTGCTCGTTGATCATGACTGCCTCCCGCGCTGTGGCCGCTCCGCCGTGTCGTCTGAAAGCCAGACACGGGCGAAGCCTGCGATCCGCGCGGTCCGCGCGAATCTCCTCATGGGGAAGACAATAGGGCCGGCTGCCGCCGGGTGAAATAGACCGTCGGCCGACCCCTTACAAAATTGCTGGGCGTTGCCGACGATCAGTCGCCGAATTCCCGCTCGTAGAAAATACCGGCTTTGGATTCGCCGTCGGCGCCCATCTCGCCGCGCAGCTTCAGCGATTTGGTCACGTCGATGTCGACGGTCACCCGGCTGGAGTTGCTTTCCGTGCCCTGCTTGACGCCCAGGTAAATGTTTTCATTCAGGTATTTGCCGACGGAGACCGACGGGCCGCCTTCGCCGCCGGCATCGATGTCGATGGCGTCGAGGCCAAGCGAGTTGCGCAGGGAGCCAAGCGGGCCCTCGCCGCTGCCGCCGGTCAGCGTCAGCACCGAGGCGCCGAGCTGGGCGATCTGCAGCGGCGACAATTCGCTCATGCTGCGGCCGAACAGCAGCCGGGCGAGGATTTCGTCCTGTGGCAGGTCGGGCGAGGAGGTGAGGGCAATGACCGGCGCATCGGCCTCGCCCTTGACGGTGATGGTGATGCTGGTGCCATCCGCTGAGGTCGTCGCCGCGAAGTCGAGGCTCGGGGTCAGCGATCCGGTGAAGGAGACATTGCCCTTGTCGAAGGTCAGCCGGCGGCGCAAGAGGTCCATCCGCCCGCGCCGCATGGAAAAGCCGCCCACCGCATTGGGATCGGCGACCGTGCCGGCGATGCGCAGGGTCCCGCCCATTTCCGCGTCGAGCCCGCGTCCGCGCACAAACATCTGTCCCGGCGAGGTAACGGTGAGATCGAGCGCAATCGGCGCGCTGCCTCCGCCGCCGCCTGAACTGCCACCCTCGTCGCGGCGCAGGGCTCTGTCCTGGGCACGCACGGCGGCCGGCGCATGCCGGTGCACCACCGCCACCGGGTCGATAGCGCCGGGGAAGGTACTTGGGATGGTGATCTCCGCGCGCGGAATGGTGACCGTGCCCGACAGTCGGGCGGCGCGGCCGGCATCGGCGAGCGGGCCGCTCAGCGCCAGCGCGGCGTTGAGGGTGGCCGTGACGATCCGACCATCGGAGTAGCGCCCGTTCTGCACGGCCACGTTGATATCGGCCGGAATGCCGGCGTCGAAGCCGACCCGTCCGCCGACGGTGACCGTTCCGCCGCCGGCGATATTGGCGCGGATGCCGTTTAGTGCCGCACCAGTGTTGGACACGTCCACCTGTCCGGCCAGCCCATTGAGGGTGAAGCCGCTGGAGAGCTGGGTGAGCGAGACCCCGCGCGGGCGGATGGTGGCGCTGTAGCGCGGCCCGGTGAGCGGACCGCTGACCTTGCCGGCGATGTCGAAGGTGCCAACGCCGGAAAAGCCGGACAGGATCAGCTTCTGCCGTGCGAGGGCCAGCGGTGCCGACCCGGAAATGTCGATGTCCATCCGTGTCGGCGCGGCCAGCGCGACCGGTCCCTTGACCGTGATGGCAAGGCCCTCCGGACCGGTGACCCGGGTTGTCTGGGTGACCCTGTCATTGGCGAAGGCGCCTTCGGAGGCGATGGCCAGCGGCGGAAGACCATTGCTGCGCAGCGGCTCGGCGGAGAGTGACGCCAGCGCAATAGACCAGTTGGCCAGGGGGGAGGCCGGCGTGCCGGTGACCTTGGCGGTGCCGCTCGCCGTGCCGGAAATGCCGAGCCCGGAGGTGAAGGCATTGGCCAGCGCCAGCGGAATGGAATTCAAGCTTGCATCAAGCGCCAGCGTTTCCCCGGCGCTGCCGGTGACCGCGAGGCTGCCGCTGCCAAGACCGAGGGTCAGCGCCTCGATCCGGGTGACGCCGTCATTGCCGTGCAGGATGCGGGCCGGGGCGGCAAGGCGCGTGTCGATCCCCATGTAGCGGCCATCAAGCCGGGCAAGGGAGAGGACGAGACCAGTGTCGTTTGGCTCCAGCGCACCTTCCAGCGCCACCCCGTCGGCGGTGGGTGTGTCGGTCAGCCGGGCGTCCACGGTGAAGGCCGTGCCGGCCCCTTCGGTTCGGGCGGTGGCATCAATCCGGGCGACAGGAGTGCCGGAAAGGTCGAGGGACGCGAGAGACACGGTGCCTTCGGCCTGCGGCGAGCGGACCGGATCACGCAAGGTGGCGTTGGCGCTCAAGCTCCCGATGCGCACAGGCCCGGCAGCGATGTCACTGCCGGTCAGGGCCACCGCCGCCTGGGGCGCGCCGTTCTCGGGAGCAATGGAAATCTCGCCGGAAAGAGCGCCGGCCAGCTCGGTCAGGGCCAGGGTGGAGAAGGCGGCAAGGTCGGGCGCCTCGATCCGGGCCTTGCCGGCCAGCCCGTCGAGCGGGGCGGCCAGATCGGCCAGGGAGAACTCGCCGGTGATCGCATTGCGTCCAAGACGCAGCGACAGGGTCTCCGCCACAAGGCCGGCGCCTTGCGGTTTTGCCGCCAACTGCCCTTCAAGTCGGGCACCGTCGACCAGCGCGGAGACCTTAATATCGGCGGCAAGAGCGGTCTGGTCGGTGGAGATGTCGGCATCGAGCGCCAGATCGCCGACCGGCTTTCCGGCAAGCGTCAAGGTCGGAGCGCGCAAGGTGGCGGCGACCTTCGGGCCAGTGAGCGGACCGGAGAGCTTGGCTTCCAGCGTAAGATCGCCCTCAACGCGCGGGTCGATCCGGTCAAGGCCGCTGGCGTCAACGCGCAGATCGGCGGAGACGGTCTGAAGGTCGCTGGTGCCGCTGGCGGTGGCCTTCAGCCCGCTCGCCTCAACCGACAGGGCCGAAAGCGTGAGCTGCCCGTCGCTGTCGCCCTGTGCCGTCATGGTCAGGCGCAGCGGCTCGGTGAGGAACGCGTCGGCATGGGCAATGCCGGTGGACAGATCGCGCGCCGTCATCGCAGCCTTCAGCTCGCCGGCAAGGGTCTCCGGATTGAGACTGGCCGTCAGCGTGCCCTCGGCGGCGCCGGAAAGCGGCTGACCGGAGAGAGCGGCAAAGGCGGCAAGGTCCGGCAGGCGGAAGGAGAGGTCGCCGGCAACCTCGGTCGGCGAGAGGCCCGCCTTGGTCAGCGCCAGCGCGGCGGCCGGATGGTCGAGGGTCAGGCGGTCGAGCGCGATGCGGCTTTCGGCGGAAAAGGCGCGCCCGCTGGCGGCCAGCTTGAGCGGGCCGGCAAGGCTTTCCATGCCAGCCAGGCGCGGTGCCAGGGTGGCAATGGTCGCATCGAGCGTGAATGGCAACTCCGGCTCTTCGGCGGAAAGGTCGGCATCGCTGCCGGCAAGGCGCAGGTCGAGCCCGTCGAGCCGGGCTTCCTGTGTGTCGACGCTCTGGCTGGTCAGGGACGCCGACCAGTCGAGGGCCGACAGGGTGCCGGAGGCGCTGAGCTGCATGTCGCTCTCGCCAAGGGCGATCCGCCGGTCGGGCAGCTCAAGCGCGATCATCGCGCCGGCGCCAGCCGAAAGGGCCACCTGCGTGGTGAGGTCGATGCTGCCGGTGCCGGGCGCATAGCGCGCGGTGGAGGTCGCGCGCAGGGTTCCGGTCGAAAGCTCCGCATCGAGGACAAGCGGGGTGAAATCCTCGCCAAGGCGTGCCTTGGCCGAAAGCGCGGTCTGGCCGAGCAGGAAGGCTTCGGCCACCGGCGGGGCGAGCGGCGCCAGCGCGCCGCCAAGCGTGAGGGTAACATCCCGCTCAGCGCCGTCGCGGGTCAGGCGGGCATTGCCGGCAACTTCCGTGGCGCCGTCCAGCTTGACCTGAAGGTCGGCGCGCCAGTCATCCAGCGGCCCGTCGCCCTCAAGCGACAGCGACAGGGCGGGCAGGCCCGGAACCTCCAGAAGCCGCGCCGTGAGCCCGCCGCGCGGCTCATCGACGGCAACGGAAAAGGTCAGGGTATCCTCTTCGGGGGCAAAGCGCGCCGAGGCCAGCACCGTCCCTTCGGTTCCGTCGGTGCGGGCAATCGACAGGGTGCCGGCCAGGGTGGTCGGGCCGGTTGCCAGCCAGGCGTCGCCGCTGGCGGTCAGGCTCATCGCCGCGCCGGCGATGTCTTGTCCCAGTCGGATATCCTCGATGGCGAAATGCTTCAGGGCCAGCGGAATGCCGGGCAGGCCGCCGCCTTCGCTCGCGTCGCTGGCCTCGGCAGCGTCTGCCGCAGGTTCGGGCAGGCGGGCAAGATCGACCTCGCCGATGGTGGCCTGTTCAATGTCGAGCGCGCCGGCCAACAGGGCGGTGGGACGCCAATTCACCGCAAGATCGGCGACCGTCAGATAGGGCCCGTGTGCATCGGACACTTCGATCCGCGAGATCGCCGCATCCAGCCCCCAGCTCAGCCTGATATCGGAAATGACGATTTCCGCGCCCGGTGCCGAGGCGAGCGCGCTCACCAGCCGTCCGGCCAGCGCCTGACCATTCCTGGTCTGCAGGGCGGCAAGGGTCAGCACCCCCAGCACGATGACCAGCGCCACCAGGGCAAGAAGGAGTTTCGGCAACAGAAGCAGAAGGCGGGAGGTCCGCCGCCAGGAGAACGACAAGGCTATCTATCCCTTCAGGCGCCAAAGCGATTCGCGCGCAGTATCTTGCTCGATCTTGTTAAAGCATAATCATGGCTTCACCGCGAAGACCCGGGTTTTTGGGCGTCCCGGTTCGCTCGCAGGCCACGGATCCGGAATCAGATTGTCCGCATTCGGCCGCAGGCTCTTGAAGCGGAAGATATTTTTCTCCGTTGCGTCAGAGAGGGCGTGGACGGCCTAGAATGCCTGGCTAAGCCCCAGATAGATGGCGAATTTCGGGTCGTCCTTGTCCGGGGACAGCGGCACGGCCACATCGAGCCGAAGCGGGCCGACGGGCGTGAAATAGCGCAGGCCCGCGCCGACGCCGATCTTCAGGGCCTGGGAGAAATCCGGGTACATGGCATCGAAGGCATTGCCCGCGTCGACAAAGCCGACAAGGCCGATGGTCTCGGTGACGCGCATGCGCACTTCCGCCGAGGCTTCGACAAAGCTGCGCCCACCGGTCACCTCGCCGTTGAGGCGCGGGCCGATGTTGCGATAGGCATAGCCGCGCACGGAACCGCCGCCGCCGACGAAGTAGCGCCGCGCCGCCGGCACGTCACGCACCGAGGGCGCGATGATGCTACCGGCACCGACCCGGCCGGCGAGGACGAAACGTTTGGCCTCGTCGAGCGCCTGATAGGTCGAGGCGTAGCCGCGCACGAACAGCATGCCGTTGCCGCCGCGCATGTCATAGGCCGGCTCGGCGAACAGCAGCGCGTTGATGCCCTTCGTCGGATTGAGCGGATCGTCACGGGTGTCGTAGGACAATTCGCCGATGACCCCGGCCATCATGTAGGTGTTGTCGCCGAAGACGTCCTGTTCATCGGCATAGAAGAACTCTCCGCCAACCCTGGCGGACAGGCTGTCGCTGAACTGGCGCACCAGAAAGGCATCGGCGGTGATGCTGCGGCTGCGATAGGCGTCGGGGACTTCCTGTTTCGCGCCGAGACTGGTGGTGAATTTGGTCAAGGGGCCGAACGCACCGGGCTTTTCAAAGGCGATGCGGGCGGCGTACTCTAGGTCCGACAGGGCGTTCTGGCCAATCCGTCCGACGGAGCCTTCAAGGCTCAGGAGCTCGCCCTTGCCGAACAGGTTGCGCCGGCGCCAGTAGGATTCGACGCCGAACCCTTCCGAACTCGACCAGTTCGCGCCAAGGCCGATGACATTGCGCTTGCGCTCCGACACCTCGATGGTGATCGGCAACAGGCCATCGGGTCCCGGTGCCTTGCCCTCGACAATCCGGACGCTTGAGAAGATCCCAAGATCGTTCAGGCGCTTGTTGGCGTCCTTGATTGCCTTGGGGTCATAGACAGCGCGGGTCGGGATCATCGCCTGTTCGATGACGAAGTCCGGGTCGGTGCGCTTCGTTCCGGACACGGTGACCTCGCCGAAGCGTGCTTCCGGTCCGACGGTGACCGAAAGCCGCACATCGAGCTGGTTGTTGTCGTGATCGGCGACGATCTCGCGCTGGCCGATCCGGGCAAAGGCATAGCCGCCCGCTTTCAGGTCACGGACGATCCGCGCTTCCGCGCGCAGGATTGCGTCGGATTTGGCAACTTCGCCGCGCACCAGGCCATAGTCGGACGGGCTGTCGACAAGCGCGCGCGCGGCGGCGGAGGCATCGCGCGCGTCGATGGAAATGGTTCCGAAGGTAAAGCGCGGACCGGGCGTGACGGAAATCGTCACCGGCACCGGGCGTGGGCCGGGAAGGGAGGGGGCGGCAAGCGCCTGCTGCAGCTCCAGCCCGGCCACCCGGATCGACACGGTTCCGGCGTAGTATCCCTCCACATAGAGCTGGCCGACCAGCCGTTCGAAGTCGGCAATGGCGCGGGCCACAAGCCCGGCTTCCCCCGAGGGCGGCGTCGCCTGTTCGCTGACGAGTTGGGAGGCGCCGTTCAGCGTCTTTTCGAGGTCGCTGTCCTCACCGGCCAGGGTGAGCGTGACCTCATAAGGGAACGGGTTGGGGATACCGTTTTCCTCGGCGTCCTGGGAACTGGAGAACGGGTTCCAGCCAAACAGGTCGAAGGCGTGTGCCGGGGCGTCGCTGAGAGCGAGGGATACAAGGAACGTCGACAGTAGCAGGCCCGCACGCGCGCGCGCGCCGGCCGCACGAAAGGGTGCGGCGCACGACGGGGTGCCTGTTGCTGGCGTACTCCCATTGATGCGCACGAGATCGTCCTGACGTCTGGTCCCGGGGTGTGTGCCCGGGCTCTCTACCGGTTCTGCCGGGTTATGGCACGTTTGCTGTCCGATTTCGATTCCGTTTCCGGTCATGAGAAACGCTCGGACGGCCTTCAGGATGGGGTTGCAGGGTTAAGTTTGTCTCACCTTGTCGGGCGGTAAAGGCGGACAAGCGCATACTGGAAAGGCAGAACCGGCGGATTCCGCAAGGTTCCGGGGGAAAAGGAAAAGGGTCAAATTGATTCCAGTTGGTTAATGTTTTCTTGAGATGATGTTGCCGTTCGAACACAGCCACCGATGGAGCGTCCGGTGGCTTGTAACGTTCTTGGACTCGCGCCTCGCGCGGTGGTAACAGGATGCATCCGCGCGAGGGGCTGCGGACAAAGTGCGAATGGGATCTGGATGCGGTTTCTTCTTGTTGCGATCTGTGCATCTTTCCTGACGGGCTGCGGGGCGCTGCCGGGGCAGGGGCCGACGGCAATCACCATCACCTCCGAGGATATCGAGGGCGATGCGATCCGCTCGCAATATGCGCTGATCAACGTGGACCGGAAAGCGGTCAACGCCATCCACGCCTATCGTCCGGAATTGTTTTCCAAGAGCTTTCGCAAGGTGCCCGGTGGGAGCCGGTCCAGTCGTCTGGGCATTGGCGACCGGCTGGTGGTGACCATTTGGGAGGCGGCGCCCGAAGGGCTGTTCTCCACCCCCGATGGCAAGCAGGTCTCGGTGCCGGTCGTCGTTGACGAGAACGGATACATCTTCATTCCCTATGCCGGGCGGATCCGCGTTGCCGGCCTGTCGGTCGAGGGTGTGCGCGCCGGCATTCAGGAGCGGCTGAAGGGCAAGGCGATCGAACCGCAGGTTCTGGTGGTCGTCGAGGGCAACGAAAGCAGCGGCGTGGTGGTCGTCGGCGATGTGAACAAGCCGGGCCAATACACCATGTCGGTACGCGGCATGCGGCTTCTGGAAGCGGTCGCCCGGGCGGGCGGGTCGCGCCAGGCCACCTATGAGACCGTCGTCACCGTCAAGCGGGGCCGCGGGGCGGGGACCGCGCGGCTCGTCGATCTGATCGAATACCCGGAAAACAACATCTGGCTGGTGCCCGGCGACAACATCCTGCTGACGCACAAGCCGCGCACCTTCTCCGCCTTCGGAGCGGTAAAGAGTACGCAGCTCGTGCCGTTCAAGACCGAATCGGTGACGCTGGCCGAGGGGCTCGCGCAGGTCGGCGGGCTGAAGGACTTTTTCGCCGATGCCGCCGGTATCTTCCTGTTCCGCTATGAGGACCGCGCTCTGGTGCGCAAGCTCAAGGGGCCGAGCGCCGACAAGTTCACCAGCAACCGCGTTCCGGTTGTCTACAAGCTCAATCTGCGTCAGGCCGAGGCATTTTTCCTCGCCCGCTCGCTGGAGATGCGCGACAAGGATATCATCTACGTCGCCAATCATCCGACCGCGGAATTCGGCAAGTTCCTGCAGATCATCGGCCCGCTTCTGTCGAACGTGAACACGGCCAATGCGCTGATCACCGATTAGGCGGTCGTGGCCATCGGGCCAGATTGCGGGAATGATGAACGGGTGCTGAAATAGGGACGCAAGACACGCAGGGGCGCCATGGCGCCCTGCGTCTGGCGGATGTCGGGTCGTTAGGGGGGGCAGACAAGACAGATGTCCAACGATCCATCCCCGCACACCGTTCTCTTCCTTCAGGGGCCTCCGTCGAACTTTCCGCGCATCGTTGCCGACGAGCTGGAAAAGCTTGGACACAAGACGTTTCGCATCAATCTTTCCCTGTCCGACTGGCTGTTGTGGCATGATCGACGGGCGGTGAGCTTTCGCGGCGGGCTCTCGGCCTGGCCGGCGTTTCTGAAGGCGTTTCTGCTCCGCCACCAGGTGACGGATATCGTCTATTATCAGGATCGGTTTCCTTACCATTCGGCGGCGATCGAGGTGGCCCGGGAGCTCGGCCTGCGGGTGATTGCCTATGAGAATGGCTACCTGCGTCCCGACTGGATCACGGCGGAGCGGGTGGGCATGTCGGTCCGCTCCCAGTTCCCGGCCGATCCCGGTGCGATTCTTGCCGCCGCGCGCGACTTGCCGCCCATCGATCTCACGGTGCGTTACCGGCATCCCTTTCCGCTGGAGGCCACCCATGAGGTGGCATTCCACCTGATCAATTTCTTCGTGCGTGCCTTTTATCCCCGGTTCGAGGCGGACAAGTATTACAGCCCGTTGTTCGAATATCTGTCGATGCTGCCACGGCTCCTGTTTTCCCGGCGTCGGGACCGGATCGCCAAAATTCTGATCGACGACGTGATCGAATCCGAAGCGCCCTATTTCGTCTTTGCTCTTCAGCTTCAGAGCGATTACCAGCTTCGCTACAATGCTCCGTTCCCGCATCTGGCCGATGCGCTCGAAAAGACGATTGCCTCTTTCGCGCAGCATGCGCACCCGGTGGCGCAGCTCGTGGTCAAGGTTCACCCGATGGATCAGGGCATCGAGCCCTGGGGGCGGATCGTGCGGCAGTTGGCGCGCAAGTATCGGGTGAAGCGGCGCGTGCATCTGGTCGATGGCGGGCATCTGGTGACCTTGCTTCAGCATGCCAGCGGCGCGTTGATGGTCAACAGCACCACCGGTTTGCACGCCGTCGATCTCGGCTGTCCGGTGAAGATCCTTGGCGCGGCGATCTATGATTTGCCTGGGCTGACCTGTCAGTTGCCACTCGATCAGTTCTGGCGCAATCCGCAGGCGCCGGACGAGGAGGTTCTGGAGGCCACGCAGCGGCTGCTGGGGCATACCATCCAGATTCAGGGCAGTTTCTATTCCCGCGCCGGCAAGCAGGCGGCGGCCCGGGAATTCGCCGCCCGGCTCGGCGCCGGTCGGATCAATGGCCCCGGAGGCTGGGTGGAGCCGCCGCCACGGGAGGAAAAGGCCCGGGCCATGGGCTTGCCGCTGACCTACAGCGAGGAAATGGCCGTGCGTGGCAAGGTCGGACGGTGGCGTCGTGCCTGGCGCGGGTGAGGGCCAGTCCCCGGCCGGGGCGACACGGCAGCCGGTTCGGCGGTTTCTGTTTCTGCAAGGGCCGTTGTCGCCACTTTTTCGGCGGATCGGCGCCCGGCTCACCGAGGCCGGGCATGAGGTGCGCCGTATCAATTTCTGCCCCGGCGACTGGTTGCACTGGCATGGGCGTGGCACCATCAGCTATCGTGGGAGGAGCGCGGACTGGCCAGCCTTCATCGCCGGGTATCTGGCAGAGCATGGCATCACCGATCTGGTGGTGCACGGCGACACGCGGCCCTATCACCGGGCGGCGGTGCGGGCGGCTGAGGATCTTGGCATTTCAGTGGCCGCCACCGAACTGGGCTATCTGCGGCCCGGCTGGATGACCATTGAACGTGGCGGCCTTTCCACCCTCAGCCGCTTTCCCGATACCGCCGACGCAATCCGCGCCGCCGCGCATGCCGCCGGGACCGTTGACCTTACGCCGCGCTACCCCGGCTCTTTCGCGCTGGAAGCCTGGCAGGATGTCTCCTACCATCTGCCGAATGTGCTCCTGGGATTTCTCTACCCGGGCTACCGGCGCCACACGCCGCTGCATCCGGTCGTCGATTACAGCCGCTGGCTGTTGCGGCTTGCCGGCGCGCGGCGGCGAAAAGCGCGCGCGGTCCGGCGCCAGAAGGCGCTGGCGGATGGGAAAGGGCCGCTGTTTCTGCTGCCTTTGCAGGTGGAGGGGGATTATCAGATCCTCGCCCATTCGCCCTTCGCCACGATGGCGGAGGCGCTGGAGCGGATCATGACCTCCTTCGCCGCCCACGCCCCGGCGGATGCCCGGCTCGTTGTCAAATCGCACCCGCTGGACAATGGCCATCGCGACTGGCAGCGCTGTGTCACCGAGCTCGCCCGTCGGTTGGGGCGAGAGGACAGGGTGGTGTTTCTCGATGGCGGTGCGCTGCCGGAGCTGCTGCGCCGGGCAGCGGGGCTCGTCACCGTGAATTCCTCCGCCGGGCTGGAGGCCTTGCGAGCCGGGGTGTCCGTGAAAACGATGACCCCGGCGCTCTATGATGTCGCGGGATTGACCCATCAGGGCGAGCTGGACGGATTCTGGTCAGCGCCCGAGGCGCCCGACAGTGCGCTCCTTGCCGATTTCGTCACCGCCATTGCCGCCAGCCTTCAGGTGCGCGGCTCGATCCACAACCGCGCCGGGCTCGATGCGGCGGTCGACGGCATGGCGGCGCGCATTCTGACCCAGACGCTCAACGCGCCGGCCAAACCGGTGGAACCGCCACCGCGTCTTGCGCGGGCCCGGGCCCTCGGGGTGCCGTTGTGAGCGCGCCGATCTGGCTGGCCGACCCGGTGTTGCGACCGATGCGCAAGGCCCTTTCCGCCTGCCTTGGCGCGCCGGTCGACGCCAACCGCCACCCGCCCGCTTTTTGCGGCGGTATCCTTGTGGCCTTCGCCAGTCCGGCCTTTGAACGCTGGCGGATGATGGCGCTGGAACGGTCCCTTCCGCTCATTCTCGCTGATGCCGCACCGATGGTGGCGGGGCATGCCTTGCCTGCCTCCGCCTTTCCGCTAAAGGGCATGGTCCGGCTCAGTTTGGCCGAGGTGCCAAGGACCGTGCTGACGGAAACGATGGACGCCGATGCGGCGCTGATCGGCGCCTTGCGGGCGGCCGGGGAGGCGCAGGCGATGGTCTCGCCGGCGACCTTGTCCGAGGCGGATGTCTGGCGTTTCGATGCGCTGGAACGGGCGTTGCAGCGGCTCGGCGGGGAACCGGCGGGCGAGCCACAGCAGGCCGGGCTGCACGGCGCGCTGATGGCCGCGTCTTTCGTTTATCCCAGCCCTTATGACCGCAAGACGTGCCTGTCTGCCGTTCACATGCAGCACGCTCTGAACGCCGCGCTGCGCCGCGACCGGCTGGCGGATCGCCGCGGGCATTGTTTCGGCGTGAAATCCTGGAACCAGGCTGCCGTGCGCGCGGCTTTCGGAGCGCCGGGGCTGGAGGTTGTCATGGAGCGCTCAGCGGCGGAGGCGGTGGCCGGCGCTCGTCGCGATGGCGGCCGCGTGCTTGCCTGGGCCGGGCAGGTGAACGCGGATCTGATCGACCGCGCCCGAGCCGAGGAGATCGAACTCTGGCGTATTGAAGACGGGTTCCTGCGCTCCGTCGGTCTCGGCGCCGGCCTCGCCCGAGGCGCGTCCTTCGCCTATGACGATACGGGTGTCTATTTCGATGCGCGCGGCGCGAGCCGCATGGAACGGCTGCTGCAGGAGCGGAGCCTTCAACCGCATGAGGTGGCCCGCGCCCGTGCGCTGCTGCGGTGCATCGTCGAGGCGGGCCTGTCGAAGTACAACATCGCCGGCCGCCGGTCGCTGCCGGCCTTGCCTTCGGACAGGGAGGTGATTCTGGTGCCGGGTCAGGTCGCCGACGATGCCGGCGTGCACCGCTCGTTGTCCGACGTGATCGACTGCGAGCGCGTTGCCAACATCAATCTGGAGCTGTTGCGCTGCGTGCGTGACCGCAACCCGCAGGCGCATATCCTCTACAAACCGCATCCGGATGTGGATGCACGCTTGCGGGCCGGACGGTTGTCAGCCTCGGAGTTGTCGGGCCTTGCCGATGATGTGGTTGCCGGCTGCGACCTGGGAGAGCTGTTGCGCGCCTGCTCCCGGGTCGAGACGTTTTCCTCCCTGACCGGCTTCGAGGCGTTGCTGCGCGGCAAGCCGGTGACGGTCTACGGTATGCCGTTCTATGCGGGCTGGGGCCTGACGCAGGATCTCAGCCGATGCGCCCGTCGGACCCGGCGCCTTGATCTGGAGACCCTGGTGCATGTGGCCTTCATCGACTATCCGCTGAGTGTCGATCCGGTGTCCCTGAAGCCTTGCGGTCCGGAATTCCTGATCGAGCGGCTGCAGCAGCAGCGCGGCGATGCCCGCTATCGCTTGCGCCAGCGGGTGCGGCAGGAGCTATCCTGGCTGGGGCGCAAACTGGGGCTCTGAGGCGGGGTGAAAGGGGGCGTGCGGTTGCGGTCAGGGGGAGGCGAGATCAGTCCCGGGCGCTTTTGACGAGTGAGCCAAAGCCGACATTCTGCTCGCGCAACAGCGCCAGTTCCTCGGCGGTGGCCGCAACCGCCCGGTCGATCTGCGCATCGCTGTGCTCGCTGGTGATGAAGAAGCGAAGCCGCGCCGATTTCTCCGCCACCGCCGGAAAGACGATCGGCAGCGCGTTGATTCTGCGTTTCAGCAACCGGTTGGAAAGCGTTGCCGCGCCGATGGAATCGCCGACAATGACGGGAATGACGCTGTAGCCGGCGCTGTTTCCGGTATCGAGACCGGCGGCGCGCGCGCGGGTGAGAAAACGCTGGCCGTTGGCCGCGAGCCGCGCCACCCGTTCCGGCTCCTGCTCCAGGATTTCCGCCGAGGCGAGGGCGGCGGCGGCCAGCGGCGGTGCCAGCCCGACGGAAAAGACGAAGCCCGGCGCGGTGGCCCTCAGATAATCGCACAGGGCCTTTGAGCCGGCGATATAGCCGCCACAGGCCGACAGGGTCTTCGACAGGGTGCCCATCCACATCTCGACCGTGTTTGGGTCGATGCCGAAATGCTCGGCGATCCCCTTGCCGGTCTTGCCGAGGACGCCGAAGGAATGGGCTTCGTCCACCAGCAGCCAGGCGCCGAACTCCTGTTTCAGGCGGATCAGTCGGGGCAGGTCGGGGAAATCCCCATCCATGCTGTAAATGCCTTCCACGGCGATCAGCACGTTTTCGTAGCGGTGCCGGTTGTCGATCAGCAGCTTTTCCAGCGCGTCGAGATCGTCATGGGGGAAGTTCTTGCGTGCGGCACCGGACAGGCGCGCGCCCTCACTGATCGAGTTGTGCACCAGCGCATCGGTCAGGACCAGGTCGCCTTCGCCGAGCAGGTGACCGATGGTTGTCACATTGGTGGCATGACCGCTGACCATGACCACCGCGTCCTCGACGCCGTGCAGCCGGGCAAGGGCTGCCTCCAGCGCGCCATGCACCGGGCGCTCGCCCGCCACCACCCGGCTGGCGGAGGCGCTGGTGCCGTAGGTGCGGATCGCCGCTTCCGCCGCTGCGTTGACGCGCGGATCACCGGTCAGGCCGAGGTAGTTGTAGGAGGAGAAGTTGTCGTGCTCGGTGCCGTGCAGGACGCTGGTTGCGCCAGCGACCCCCTCATGGGGCTGAAAGAACGGATTGTCGAGGCCGATCATGTCCGCCGCCGCCCGGTGCATGCGGAGCTGCCGCACGGGCGCCAGCTCCGAGAAGTCGAAGGCGCCGGGCTTGTGTGCTGAGGCGGCCGGAGTGGACGGAGACGCGGCTGGTGCGGTGCTGCGCTGACGTGCGGATTTGTGTCCGGCGCGCAAATTCGCCACCAGCTTGTCGCGCTTGGTGCCGGACGGTTTGCGCGCGTCGGTCACAGCAGGGACCTCACGTCCTTGCTCCGCGCTTCCACCTTCGCCGCCACATCGGCCAGCGCCTCCTTGTCCGCAAGGGCTTCCTCGCCAAGATGCTGCTGCGAGGTTGCCCGGGCATCGGCGGACAGTCCTGCGTCCGCGTCCCCGTCGCCGGACATCGCCTGATCGGCGATCCGACCGGCCATGTCCTGGAGTGTTGCCCCGTTGGCAAGCGACATCAGCGGAATGTCGATGCCGAACTGGCGCTCCGCGGCCATCCGCAGCTCCAGCGCCATCAGCGAATCCATGCCGACCTCCGCCAGAGGCCGCGCGGCGTCGATCTCCTCCCGGCCGATACGCAGGATCCGGGCGATCTCGACCGCGAGCAAATCGCTGATCCTGGCAATCGCCTGCGGCCGATCGAGGCCGGACAGAAGCTCGGCAAGGTCAACGGCCGCGCCTTCTCCGGAGCGGTCGTCGGCCTCGCCAAGGCCGAGCCGTTCGGCAAAGGGAGTGGCCAGGAGGGCCAGATCGCGCCGGGCCGCCGCCCAGTCGATGCGGGCAAAGCCGGGCGCGGCGTCATCCTGCTGCTCCGGCGGCAGGGACATCAGCACAACGAGCGCATCGAGCGCCTCGCGCGCGGTCAGGGCATGGCGCCCCAGCTTGCGCGCCAGCTTGTCGCCGACCTCATCGTTGCGGGCGAGATAACCGGCGTCGGAAATGGCACCCCAAGCAATGGCGAGGCCGGGATGTCCGGCGGCGCGGCGACGGCGCACGAGCCCTTCCAGATAGCCATTGGCCGCAACGTAATTCGCCTGTCCCGGATTGCCGACCAGGGTGGTCGCCGAGGAAAACAGCACGAAATGGGCGAGCGGATCGTCCCGGGTCAGCCGGTCGAGCAGGTCCGCGCCGCGCACCTTCGGCGCCAGCACCGCATCGAGCGCCGCGCGGTCGAGATTGGCCAGTAGCGTATCCTTCAGCACCATCGCCGTGTGGAACACGCCGCCAATCGGCCCGAGCGTGCCGCGCACGTCAGCCAGGGCGGCGGTCAGCGCCGTCTCGTCGGTGACGTCGCAGGCGTGCCCGGCAAGCGTGACGCCGCGTCCGGCCATTTCGGCGATCAGCGCCTCGGCACCCGGCGTTTCGGCCCCGCGCCGCGACAGAACCGCGATCTTGCGGGCACCGACATCGGCAAGGCGGCGGATCAGCTCCGCACCAAAGCCGCCGAAGCCGCCGACCACCACCTGCACGGTTTCCGCTTGGAGGGAAACAGGCGCGACCGGTTCTGCCGGTGCGCTCACCCGCGGCGGTTGCAGCACCAATTTGCCGATATGGCCGGCCTGCTGCATCAGCCGGAAGGCGCCCACCGCGTCATCGGCCGGGAAGGTGCGATAGGGCAGCGGGGCAAGTTCGCCAGCGGCGAACAGCGCCATCAACTCCTGCATCACCTTTTGTGCCAGCACGGGCTGGTGGATCAGCAACTGGTCGGCGTCGATGCCGAAATAGCTGAGGTTCTGGCGGAACGGCCTGAGGCCGATATGGGTGTTGGCGTAGTAGTCCCGCTTGCCCAGTTCGAGGAACCGTCCGAACGGCTTCAGCACGTCGATGCTGCGTTCCATTGCCTCGCCGGAGAGCGAGTTCAGCACCACCTCCACACCGGCGCCGTCGGTGATTTCCATCACCGCATCGGCGAAGTCGAGTGAGCGGGAATCAAGCACATGATCGACGCCGAGATGGGTCAGGAAGCTGCGCTTCTCGTCGCTGCCGGCGGTCGCGATCACCGTCGCGCCGATATGCCGGGCGATCTGGAAGGCGGCCAATCCGACGCCGCCGGCGCCGCCATGGATGAGGATGGTCTCGCCCGGTTGCAACTGCGCAAGACGGGTGAGGGCGTAGAAGGTCGTCAGGAACGCCACCGGGATGGTCGCGGCGGCCTCGGCCGGGATCCCCTCGGGCGCTGCGGCGCAGCCGGTTTCCGCGACCTGCACATGACTGGCGAAACAGGCTGGAGCAAAGGCGATCACCCGATCCCCGACCGCAAAGCGGGTGGCCTCGGGACCGCAGGCAACGACCCGACCACAGCATTCCATGCCCAGCGTCGCGCCGGCAAAACCGTCTTCCAGCGCTTCTTCGGGAAGCAGTCCGAGCGCCCACATCACATCGCGGAAGTTCAGGCCGCTGGCCTCCACCGCAATTTCCACATCCGCGCCGCGTGGTGGCGTGCGGGTCGTCTCCTGCCATTCCAGCCGGTCGAGGGAGCCCTGGCCGGCGATCTCAAGACGCATGGCCGGTGCGCCGGCGGGCGTGCCGCCAGCACGGGGCGGCAAGGCAATCCCGGCATCAAGGCGCAGGCCAAGCCGCGTGTCGCCGGTCAGAATGATTTCGCGCTCATCGTCCTCCTGCAGCACCTCACGCGCCAGACGTAGCGCGGCATTGCTGGCTTCCAGATGCGCGTCGATGTCGATTAGCTTGAGGTTCAGCGACGGGTATTCGTTGAGCGCCACCCGGGCGTAGGTCCAGATCGCCGCCTGAACCGGATCGGCGGCGCGCCGCGCGCCGTGGGGGGCGACTATGGTGAGAGGGAGGTTGAGCGCCGAAAGCTGGCGCAGCAAGAGGGTCAGCGCCCAGCTTCGCGCACTGACGGCTGCCGCATCGTCGCCGCCGTGAAGATACGCCCCCTGCAGATGCACGACCCCGGCCTGTGCGGCGCTGGAGAGATCGTCATCTTCAGCCAGCGCTTGCGGGTCTGACGGGTCCAGCTGCCATTCGTTGGGCGCGAGACGACAGGTTTCCGGCCCCAGAACGGCCAGCGCGGCCTCGACGCCGTGGCGCGACAGGGTCTCGCGCAGGGCGCTGGCCACCGCTCGACTCTGTCCGTCGGCATCGCACAAAAGCAGCATCCGCCGGCGCGGCGCATCCTCTGAGGCCTCGGCGGCAGGTTCAGCGGCGGGGACGATCCGGGCAATCTCGTCGGCATGGGCGAGGATCAGGTTCGCCTCTACCAGATCGGTTGCGAGCGGCGCGCTTTCCATCCCGCGCCAGCCGCAGGCCGCAAGGCGGTCGTTCCAGTCCGGACCGTCGCGCAGCGGCGACCGCGCCACCGCCGTATCGGTTTCACCGGACCACCAGCCGCTGCCAATGCCATTGATGAGGTCGATGCCGGCCGCCGGCACCCGCTCCACAGCGATCAGCCGGCCATCGGCGGCCATCCGCTTGCCAAGGAGGGAAAGCCTGCTGGACGCTGTCTCCGACAGAGCATCGCAGGCAAGCACCAGATCGAAGGGGCCGAGGGGGGCAAGCGCCTCCGCATCGAGCGGCGCGAAACTGGTCGTCGGATTGCCGGTCCACTGCCGCCCCAGTCGTTCGACACTGGAGGCGGTCCGGTCGGTGACCACCAGCTTCATGCGGTTGTCGTTGAGCAAGCCGGCGAGCCGGCGCGCGAGCACCGGGTCGCGCGCGCCCAGCAGGAGTACCGTCAGGGGCCGGTCTTCCGGCCAGTCGCGCGTGAGGCGCGCGGCGAGCGCCAACAGGGCACTGCGCATTGCCTCCGCCGCCGGGCTGGCGCTGCGATAGGCCTCAAGCAGCGCCGGGGCGAACAGCGCTTGCGCCGTCTCGCCCAGGCCGTCGCGCAGTACCGTGGGCAGGTCGCCCGCGAGGCGAGCAAGAAGCGCCGTCTCCGGTCCATGGGCGCTGGCTTCCTGGAACAGGGTCTGCACTAGATCGGCGATGCCGAAGTCCTCGTCCGGTGGTGCGATCTCCCAGCCGGCATCTGTCAGCCAGGCCAACTCATGGGTCGCCAGCAGGTCGAGGCACCGGGTGGCCAGCGGCATTGCGCTGTCATGCAAGGTTCCGCGCGCGATCACCTCGGCAAGGTCCAGCGGTCCGGCGACCTCGATGGCAAGCCCGTGGAAGGCATGATGAACGAGCGTGCGCGCCAGCGCATCGAGCAGCAGTGTTGCATCGTCGGGATCGAAATCCTCGCCATCCGGACGCAGAAGGTCGAGTTCGTCCGCCAGAGCGGCGATGCGCGGGACATCGGGAGCCGGCGCGTCGTCATTGCCGCGGAGCAGGCGCTGGGACACGCGGTAGAGCATCCCGTCATCGTGCGGTCCGCTGTCGAACTGCACCGCCTTGAAGCGAGCCCCCGCAAGGCGCGCCACCAGCTCTCCAGCGGCATCGAGATAGTCGAGATCGGCCAGGATCGAGCGCTGCCCCGCCCGGATGACGGTGATGCGCACGGAGGTGGGAGCGCGTTCCGGTTGGTAGAGCTTCACCGCACCGATGCGGATCGGCAGGAAGCCGGTTTTGCCATCTGCCGCCGCGTGCTCGGCCATCAGGGCGAACAGGCCGTGGAAGCCAGCGTCGGTGAGAGCCGGATGCAGAGCGAACTGAGCAGCTTCAGGCGTTGCGACTGCTGGTGTCAGGGTGGCGATCGCCATGCGCGGCCCTGCCAGTTCGACCGTTTCGACGAGCCGGAAAGAGGGGCCGTAGTCAAGGCCATGCGCACGGGTGATGGTGTAGAGCGCCTCCGCGTCAAGGCGCCTGGCCTCGGGCCGGGAGCGGGCGGCGTCGACCTTTCCGGCTCCGGCAAGGCTGCGGTAGCTGGCGCGCGCGTTCAGCGACCAGTCCGCCCCTTGCAGCCGGGGGCGGCTGAGAATCTCGATGACCCGATCGTCCGGAGACAGTCGAACAAGGGTCTCTTGCAAGCTGCGGTCGTCAAACACCAGCGGCCGCAGGATCTCCAGATCGCGGATTTCGACGTCGCCGGAGCCGGTCCACTCAAGCGCGGCGCGCAAGGCCATCTCGATGAAGCCGGTTGCCGGGAAGACCGTGGCCTCTTCCACCTTGTGGTCGGCGAGGAAGGGCAGGAGGTCCGGATCGAGGGTGTTGAACCATTCACCGGTTTCCGGCCGGAGCCGGGCGCCGGCCAGCGGCCAGAAATCGCCGAAGGCGCCGCCGATCCGTTCATCTGTGTGCTCGACGAGATGGGGGCTGTTCTGCCACGGGTAATGTGGCAGGTCCGGCAGATCTCGGCCGTTGGGGCCGATATAGGCATCGAGATCGGGGCGGGCGCCATGGGCGACAAGGCGGGCGGCGATCATGTCGATGGTGACCTCGCCGCCGTCGCGCCTGGGGGCATCGAGCGAGGTCAGAATGGCGGCGCTGTTTGTTTCTTCGCGCAGCACGTCGCGGATGTAGGTGGTCAGGATCGGCCGGGGACCGATTTCGACGATCATATCGATCTCGCCTTCGATCAGCCGCGTCAGCCCCTCTCGGAAGCGCACGGGCAGTCGGACGTTCTGCCACCAGTAGGTGGCATCGGGTGTAATCGAGTCCCGCTCCGGGAAGACGGTCGAGATGAAGGGGGGGGCAGGCGTGCGACTTTCGATCTCGCCCAGCGCCGCGCGCAATGGCTCTTCGATCGGATCGACAAGAGCGCAGTGGAACGGGTAGGCGAGGCCAAGCTTGCGGAAGGCCCAGCGGCGTTTGCGGGCAAGGGCGGCGAAGGCATCGATGCTCTCGACCGGACCGGAAAGGGTCACGCTGCGCGGGCTGTTCACCGCCGACAGCTCGATACCCGGCAGGCCGGCGTCGGCGATGGCCGCGCGGGCATCCGCCTCCGGCAGCAGCAGGGCCGCCATGGTGCCGAGGTGGCGAACCACCTCCTGCTGGGTGGAGCGGGCATGGATGATCCGCGTGGCGGTGGCCAGATCGACCATGCCGGCACACCAGGCAGCGGCGACCTCGCCAACGCTGTGGCCGATCACCGCGTCAGGGCGAAGGCCCCGCGCCTCAAGCGCGCGCACCAGGGCGACCTGCAGGCCGAACAGCAGCGGCTGGGCGATCTCCGTCCGCTCGATTTCTGCGTCGAGATCCTTGGAAAACAGCATGGTGACAAGCGACCAGCCGGAGACTGCCATGAAATGCCGGTCGGTCTCTTCCAGCGCCTCGCGGAAAGCGGCATCGCCCCGGTAGGCGGACTGGCCCATGCCGGCCCACTGCGAGCCGTTGCCGGCAAAGGCATAGGCAAGACCCCGGGCGCGTGGATTGGCCTTGCCTTCGATCAACCCGGGGGCGCTGTCACCGTGCGCATGCGCTTCAAGGGCCGCGCGTTTGTCGGCGGCGGTCTCGCCCAATATCACCAGCCGGTGGTCGAGCAGGTCGCGGCGCCGGGCGGCCGCGTCGAGCAGCGGGCCGACCGTTTCGGTCTTCTCCGCGTGCTCAAGTGCCTCGGCATAGCGGGCGGCCAGGTCACGCAAGGCAGCCTGACTGCGCGCGGAAATCACTAGCGGCGCTGTGTCGGGAACATCGCTTTGCGGCGGGCGGATCGGGTCCCCTTCTGCGATCACCGTATGCGCATTGGTGCCGCCGAAGCCGAAGGAGTTGATCCCAGCGAGCCGGCCCACTCCGGGGGTGTCAAGGGCAAGGGGTGCGCCCGCGACCGACAGGTTGAGCGCCTCGAAATCGATATTCGGATTCGGCGTATCGAAATGGAGGGAACGCGGCAGCTGCCGGTGTTGCAGGGCCAGGATCGACTTGAGGACACCGGCAAGGCCCGAGACCGGCTCCAGATGGCCGATGTTGGTCTTGACCGATCCGATTGGCACCGGCGTCTGGCGACGCTGGCCGATGGCAACGCCCAGTGCGTTGGCCTCAGCCGGATCTCCCACCGGCGTGCCGGTGCCATGCGCCTCGATGAAGGCAAGATCTTCGGGGGAAATGTCGAAGTCGCGGTAGATGGAGTGCAGCAGGGCGGCCTGTGCCTGCGAGCAGGGCAGGGAAAGGCCCGTGGTGCGGCCATCCGCGTTGATGCCGCTGGCAATGATGCGGGCGTGGCGCTTCAGAATGGCGGCGTCGTCCCGCTGCAACACCAGGGCGACCGCGCCTTCGGAGCGCACGTATCCATCACCATTGGCATCGAAAGCCCGGCACAGGCCGTTTTGCGACAGCATGGAGGCGCGGGCGAAGCCGATGAAGGAGAACGGGCTGAGCAACAGGTTGACGCCGGCGACGATGGCGGTCTCGATCTGCCCGCTTTCAAGGGCGCTGACCGCCTGATGCAGGGCCACCAGCGACGAGGAGCAGGCCGTGTCGAGGGTGAAGCTTGGTCCGCGCAGGTCGAAAATGTAGGAAATGCGGTTGGAGACGATCGACAGGGTGTTGCCGGTCATCATCTGAACATCGACGATCGGCAGGTCGAACAGCAGCCGGTGATGATAGTCGAGGGCGGAGGCCCCCACATAGACGCCAGTGTTGGTCCCGGCCAGCTCCGACGGCTTCAGGCCGGCATGCTCGATGGCTTCCCAGACCACTTGCAGCAGCAGCCGTTGCTGTGGGTCGATCTGCGCCGCTTCGCGCGGGGAAATTCCAAAGAATCCGGGATCGAACCCCCAGACATCGTCAATCTGGCCGGCAGCGAAGGTGAAGCTTCTGCCAGCGGTATTCGGCCGGGGATGAAAGAACCGGCGCTTGTCGAAGCGATCCTCGGAGATCTCGCCGACCGAACAGCGTCCCTCGGTGAGCAGCGACCAGAATTCGTCCGGCGTTGAGGCGCCGGGCAGGCGCGCGGCGAATCCGGTAATCGCAGTGTTATGGGCACGTAGCGACATAAAAATCTTCCAGCTCAATGCCTGTGACTTAAGACAAGTAGCTGGCGAATGATACTGTTATGTAAAAATGCCGCGCGTTTTCCACGGAGTTGGCTTCTCAAAGTCATCGTTGGGTCGGTAAATTTCACAGGTGGGCGTTTAGCCACGCGAGGCTTTGCCTCTACGTCAGCACCTTGGACGTTCGCTGCGGTGGCGTGACTGTGGGGGCTTTTACTCGCGTCGGTGACGAGTTTCTGTCCTGCGTGTGCGAAGGGTTGCATGCCCCTCCTTTTGCGGAGGGACTTCAAGAAACCCCTTCCTGGGCACCCATGTTGCGTTGGGCGAGATGTTTTTCCCAGTCGAGCGCATGCTGGACGATCAGATCGAGATCGGCGTATTGCGGCTGCCAGTCGAGTTTTTCAAGGATGGCGGTATTGTCGGCGATGACACGCGGGGAATCACCCACTCTGCGTTGTCCCAGCTGGATCGGGAAGTCGTTGCCGGACAGCCGCTTTACGGCGTCGATCACCTCATACACGGAGTAGCCGTGGCCATAACCGCAATTGAGCGTAAAGCTCTCCGGCTTGATGCGCAGGTGCTGCAGTGCCAGATAGTGGGCATTCACGAGATCGGACACATGGATGTAGTCGCGCAGGGCGGTGCCGTCGGCGGTGTCGTAGTCGGTGCCGAAGACGCTCATGCCCGGGCGTTTTCCGGTTGCCGCCTCGCAAGCCACCTTGATCAGGTGGGTCGCACCATCGGTTGATTGTCCGGTGCGTTGGTGGGGGTCGGCGCCCGCCACATTGAAATAGCGCAGCGCAACATAGTGTAACGCACCGGTCGCTGCGATGTCGCGCAGCATCTGCTCGATCATCAGCTTCGACGTGCCATAGGGGGAGAGGGGGGCAAGAGGGGTATCCTCGGCCACCGGAGCCTCTTCCGGAGCGCCATAGAGGGCGGCGGTGGAGGAGAAGATCAGTCGATTGATCCCGGCCTTGAGGCAGTGGTCGACAAGCGCGAGCGTGGCGCAGGTGTTGTTGCGATAGTATTTGATCGGGTCGGCGACGGATTCAGGGACCACCACCGATCCGGCGAAATGGATCACGGCCTCGATGTCATGCGCGTTGGTGATCCGTTCGATGATGGCCGGATCGTCGATGTCGCCGCGCACGAAATGCGCTTGCCCGGCGATCGCCCATTCATGTCCGGTGCACAGGTTGTCGAGGACCACCACATCTTCGCCAGCGTCGAGCAATGTCCAGACCATATGGCTGCCGATATAGCCGGCGCCGCCGGTGACCAAGATCGCCATGGGGTGTCCTCCTGCCTGCTTGGGTCGCTGCGCGATGGTTGAAGTCTAGCACAACCTGTATGGGTAGGCGTCAATGTCTTGCCGTTTGTGACAATTCAATAGTCGCTCCCCTACTTTCGGATGATCTGCGACTATCTTCGGTGGAAAGCTGCCAGAACCGAATCCCGGGTTGACAAACCGTTTGGCGCGGAACACCAAGGCGAAGATTTCGCAACGGGCGCTATCGGCAGAGGCAAAATATCGTGGAGCTTGTCTCCAACCAGAACGGGTCAGGCGTGGAAGCTGTCTCTGTGTGGGCCCAGGCGGGGCCACGGGACCCTCGACAATCCGCCAGCGCGCTGCCGCGCGCCGAGAGTATCCAGAACAGATCGCAACGCCCCGTTGAGCGGGGTCATGTCAGGACACAGGAGTTGTCATGCGTATTGCCATGATCGGAACGGGGTATGTCGGGCTCGTTTCCGGTGTTTGTTTCTCCGAGTTCGGGTTCGATGTGACCTGTGTGGATATCGATGCGGACAAGATTGCCAGGCTGAACAACAAGGAAATTCCGATCTACGAGCCGGGGCTGGATGCGCTGGTGGAGCGGAATCTGGAAGCGGGACGGCTTGCTTTCACCACCGATCTGGAAGGCGCTGTTGCTGCCGCCAATGTGGTGTTCATCGCCGTGGGGACCCCCTCCCGGCGCGGCGATGGCGAAGCCGACCTGACCTACGTCTTTGATGCTGCGCGGCAGGTCGCCCGGGTGATGACGCCGGGCACCGTCGTGGTGATCAAGTCGACCGTCGTGGTGGGGACCTGCCGCAAGGTGGCTCAGATCATTCGTGAGGAACGCCCGGACACGGAGTTCTCGATTGCCTCCAATCCGGAATTCCTGCGCGAAGGCTCGGCGATCGAGGACTTCATGCGCCCGGACCGGGTGGTGGTCGGCGCGGAGGATGAGCGTGCCGAAGAAGCGCTGCGCCGGCTCTATCGGCCGCTGTATCTGCGCGAGACGCCGATTCTCGTCTCGACGCTGGAAAACGCGGAGCTGACCAAATACGCGGCCAATGCCTTCCTGGCGCTGAAGATTACCTTCATCAACGAGATCGCCAACCTGTGCGAGCAGGTCGGTGCCGACGTGCAGAAAGTGGCCAGTGGCATCGGCCTCGACAACCGCATTGGCGGCAAGTTCCTGCATGCGGGGCCGGGTTTCGGCGGGTCCTGCTTTCCCAAGGATACGTCCGCGCTGGCCGCGACCGGGGCCCGCCACGGTGCGCCGCTGCGTCTGGTGGAAACCACCATCGAGGTGAACGAGGCGCGCAAGCGCGACATGGCAACGCGGATCCTGACGGCGCTGGGGCCTGAGACGACCGGCAAACGGGTCGGCATTCTCGGCATTGCCTTCAAGCCCAATACCGACGATGTGCGCGATGCGCCGTCGCTGGTGATCGTCCCGGCCCTGCAGGCGGCGGGCGTCGAGGTCGTCGCGCACGATCCGGAAGCGCGCGAGCAGGCCGAACCGCTGCTGCCGGGTGTTATCTGGTGTGACAACCCCTATGACGTGGCAAACGATGTGGACGTTCTGGCGGTGGTGACCGAATGGAACCTTTATCGCGGTCTGGCACCTGAGGAACTGGCGACGCGGATGCGTGGTCGGTCGGTGATCGACATGCGCAACATCTGGGCGGGGCCAGACGTCGAGGCCGCTGGCCTCAGCTACCAGGGGATCGGCAAGCCGGCGGCGAAGGGCTGACCTTCGCTTTGCCGGAAGGTGTGTTCGAACAAGGAAAGAGCGGTGATCATGTCCCCCCAATTGGACTGTCTGCGGCGGATCGGCGAGGATGCCGGAGCCTTGATCCTGTCCTACTACCGGGGCGGCGTCGAGGTTGAGCGCAAGAGCGACGACAGCCCGGTCACCGAGGCGGACCGGCGGGCGGAGGCGTTGATTCTGTCGCGTTTGGCGGAGGAATTCCCCGGCATTCCGATGATCGCCGAGGAGGCCGCCGCCGCCGGCAAGCTGCCGCATATCGGCGAACGCTTCTTCCTGATCGATCCGCTGGACGGCACCCGCGAGTTCATCGGCGGGCGCGGAGATTTTACCGTGAATATCGCTCTCATCGACAACGGGCGTCCGGTCATGGGGCTGGTGCACGCGCCCGCTCATGAGAAAACCTTCGTGGGCAGCATCGAGGATGGCGCCTTCCTGTCGCGCGCGGGGGAAGGGGAGATGCGCCGCATCCGGACCCGGATGGCGGATCTCGAGGCCCTGACGGCGGTGGCAAGCCGCTCCCACCGCTCCGAGCGCACCGATCTGTTGCTGGATACGCTCGCCGTGTCTCAGCGCGTCAATGTGGGCTCGTCCCTGAAGTTCTGCCTGGTCGCGCAGGGCGAAGCCGACTTCTATCCCCGCTTCAGCCGGACCATGGAGTGGGACACGGCGGCCGGGCATGCGGTCCTGGTGGCCGCTGGTGGTTGCCTTGCCGGACTTGATGGCGGTGTCTTCGCCTATGGCAAGCGCAATCAGACCGATGATGCGGATTTCGCCAATCCGGGCTTTCTCGCCGCCGGCGATCCGCGCATCATCGATCAGGCCACGCCTCACATCGGCGCCGATCTCTGACCACTGAAGCTGAATGACAGAGATTTTTTAATCTCCGGCATTTGTCCGCAATCCTGTTCCTCGCACATCCCCCGCCTTGCGCCTTAAGTCAGGAGAGAAGGGACGGCGCTGAGCCGTCCCGACAAGGTTCCTGTCGGGGCCGGGCGTTGCCGCATGTCGCGGATGGCCCGCACGGCGAAGGCCACACGCGAAAAAGCGCGCGTGGAGAGCGAGGGTCAGATCGTGTCGAACAGACGAAGCCATCTTCAGCGTCTGGAAGCTGAATCCATCCGTATCCTGCGCGAGGTCGTGGCCGAGATGAAAAATCCGGTCATGCTCTATTCGATCGGCAAGGATTCCAGCGTCATGCTGCATCTGGCGCGCAAGGCCTTTTATCCGGCGCCGCCGCCGTTCCCGCTGCTGCATGTGGACACCACCTGGAAGTTCCGGGAGATGATCAGCTTTCGCGACCAGATGGCCGCCGAGGCCGGGATGCGGCTCTTGACCCACACCAATGCGCAAGGTGTGGCGGAAGGGGTCAATCCGTTCGATCACGGTTCGTCCTACTACACCCAGGTCATGAAGACCGATGCGCTGAAACAGGCGCTCGACCGGTTCGGTTTCGACGCGGCCTTTGGCGGTGCCCGGCGCGATGAGGAAAAGTCCCGGTCAAAGGAGCGGGTCTTCTCGTTCCGCTCCGCCGCCCATGGCTGGGATCCGAAGAACCAGCGTCCGGAGCTCTGGTCGATCTTCAACACCCGGGTGAAGCCGGGCGAGTCCATGCGCGTCTTCCCCTTGTCCAACTGGACCGAGCTGGACATCTGGCAATACATCCGCACCGAGAACATCCCGATCGTGCCGCTGTATTTCGCCAAGGAACGGCCGGTGGTCCAGCGTGACGGCGCGCTGGTGATGGTCGACGACGACCGCCTGCCGCTGCACCCCGGCGAGATGCCGCAGATGCGCCGGATCCGGTTCCGTACCCTTGGCTGCTATCCGCTGACGGCTGCGGTGGAATCCGATGCCGATACGCTCGATGACATCGTCACCGAAATGCTGATCGCCCGCACCTCCGAACGCTCGGGCCGGCTGATCGACCACGACGAAGCCGCTTCGATGGAAAAGAAGAAGCGCGAAGGCTATTTCTGAGGACCATGACATGAACCAGCTGCCTTCGATTTCCGCGCCGGTCGTCGATTACCTGGAAAGCCACGAGCAGAAGGGTCTGCTGCGGTTCCTGACCTGCGGCAGCGTCGATGATGGAAAATCCACGCTGATCGGTCGCCTGCTGCATGACAGCAAGCGGGTGTTCGAGGACCAACTCGCTGCCCTTCGTTCCGACTCGCGCAAGCACGGCACGCAAGGGGAGGAGATCGACTTCGCTCTTCTGGTCGATGGGTTGGAGGCGGAGCGCGAGCAGGGCATCACCATCGACGTTGCCTACCGGTTTTTCGCTACCGATCACCGCAAGTTCATCGTTGCCGATACGCCGGGCCATGAGCAATACACCCGCAACATGGCGACCGGCGCTTCGACCTCCGACCTCGCCGTGATCCTTGTGGATGCGCGCAAGGGCATCTTGCAGCAGACCCGGCGCCATTCCTTCATCGTCTCGCTGCTTGGCATTCGCCACGTGGTGGTCGCGGTCAACAAGATGGATCTGATCGACTTCGACGCGGATCGGTTCGCGGAGATCGAGACCGGGTATCGCGCTTTTGCCGAAAGCTTCGGCTTCGACACGCTGCAGGTGATCCCGATTTCGGCGCTTCAGGGCGACAACATCGTTGAGCGTTCGCCGCAGATGCCTTGGTACGCAGGGCCGACGCTGCTCGGCCATCTCAACGAGATCGATGTGTCGAGCGACGATGCGGGCCAGCCGTTCCGCATGCCGGTGCAGTGGATCAACCGGCCGGACCTGGATTTCCGCGGCTATTGCGGCACCATCGTCAGCGGCCGCATCTGCCCCGGTGATCCGGTTGCGGTGGCCGCCTCCGGCCAGCACACCCGTATTGCCCGGATCGTCACCATGGATGGCGACGTGGAGGAAGCCCAGAGCGGTGATGCGGTGACCCTCACGCTGGCCGATGAGGTCGATGCCTCGCGCGGCGATGTGATCTGCGATCCGAAGGCGCGGCCGGAAATCGCCGACCGGTTTTCCGCCCATCTCATCTGGATGGGGGACCAGAAGCTGGTGCCGGGGCGCACCTATGCGGTCAAGGCAGGCAAGCAGTCGGCCACCGGTGTCGTCTCGCGGATCGGCCACCGGATCGACGTCAACACCTTTGCCCAGGACGAGGTCGACAGCCTGTCGCTCAACGAGATCGGATTTTGCAATCTGGCCCTGTCGGCGCCGATTGCCTTCGATCCGTATGAGGTCAACCGGGAGATGGGATCCTTCATCCTGATCGACCGGATGACCAATCAGACCGTGGCGGCCGGGGTGATCTGGCGCAGCCTGCGTTCGGCGGACAACATTCACCGCCAGGCGGTCGATGTGGACAAGCAGTCACGGGCGATCCTGACCGGGCAGAAGCCGGTGGCGCTGTGGTTCACCGGCCTGTCGGGGGCGGGCAAGTCGACCATCGCCAATCTGGTGGAGCGCAAGCTGCACGCCAGGGGGCGGCTGACCTATCTGCTTGATGGGGACAACCTGCGCCACGGCCTTAACCAGGATCTCGGTTTCTCCGACGCCGACCGGGTTGAGAACATTCGCCGGGTTGGCGAGATGGCGAAGCTGTTCGTCGATGCCGGACTGATTTCGCTGGTCTCCTTCATCTCGCCCTTCCGTTCCGACCGCCAGCTTGCGCGCAAGCTGTTCGAGGAGGGGGAGTTCGTAGAGATCCATGTTGCGGCCCCGCTTGAGGTTGCCGAGGCGCGGGATCCGAAGGGGCTTTATCAGAAGGCCCGCGAAGGGAAGATCCGCAACTTTACCGGCATCGACAGCCCGTATGAGCCGCCCGAGGCAGCGGAACTGGTGCTCGATACCGTGGCCCGGGATGCCGAGGCGTTGGCTGATGAGGTGATCCGCTATCTCGGTCTGGACTGATCGGTCTTGCCCCCTTCCTGTGTTCGAACACCGGAAGGGGGCACTGCCGCAGGGATCTGAAAGGAGGCGCGCCGCTCGCACGGAGCGAGATGCGGGGTGGGAAGCGTCCCGCCTGTCTAGGCAAGGCCGGACGAATTGAATAAGGAGAGGGTGCGACTTTTTGAAAATTGTTGGCCATCATCTGACCGCCCGGCCCTGACGGAGTTCTCATGTCAGCTCTTTACGAAATGAAGCGGCGCTTCCAGAGGAAGCTGCCGAAAGCCTGGCAGCACCGGTTTCAGGAGGCAATCTACGTTCTGCTTTATCGGGTCTCTCCGGCCCGGAAACAAAATTTCTTCAACAGCGGCTATGCGCCGGCCCTGGCTGAGCTTGAAGCCATGCCGCCGTTTGACCGCGAGCCGCTTCAGGCAACGCTCTACGATGTGGTGCTGCGGCAGCTCGTCGACGATATTCCCGGCGCGCGCGGCACGATTCTCGACATCGGCTGCGGTCTCGGAGGCGGGATCCGGCTTGCCTCCGTGCGCTATCCAGAAAGCAAGGTGACCGGGGTCGACATCAATGCGACCGCCGTCAAGGTCTGCCGCAAGCGGATGAAGGACTTGTCGAACGTCACGGTCACCCTTGGCAATGGCCGGGCCCTGCCGCTGCCCGATGCGGCCTTCGATTTCATCTTCAGTGTCGGCGCGGCAAGCTACATCTCCCTGCCGGAGTTTTTGCAGGAAGCTTCCCGGGTGCTGAAGCCCGGTGGAACGCTGTCCTTTTCGGTCGGCTATACGGATGCGCAGTTCGAGCAGCATCGGCAGATGGTCGAGAACCAGGCCCGCAAGGCCGGGCTCACCCTGCGCCGGGCTGTTGACATCACCGAAAACGTGTTCGCGGCAATCGCCGAGGATACGCCCCGTCGTCAGGCCCTGATCGACCGGGTGCCCTGGCCGTTCCGTGGCTACGCCCTGAACTGGGCCGATATGCCAGGGACGCCGCGCTACCAGGAATATGCCGATGGGCGCCGGCTCGATTACGCTGTGGTCTGCACCAAGGATGCCTGAGTGGCGCCATACTGATCTCGCATGAGGTCGGCCGCGCGTCGCCCTTGTGGGATAGGCCTTCAAGGAAAAACGCGTTAACGTCCTTGCAGGACCGTGGGGTTATATCCATGGTCAAGCACATCCTGTGGCTGCGGCGCCGCCCGCCGCGCGGATTGTGCAGCGAGACAACTCGGCATGAGGGTGCCCGTGATCATTCCCTGTATTCTGTCCGGCGGCGCCGGATCCCGCCTTTGGCCCCTGTCGCGGTCTTTGCGTCCGAAACAGTTCCTGCCGATTTTCGATGGCGAAAGCCTGTTCCAGAAGACCTTGCGGCGGTTTCCCGCCGGAGAGTTCGCCGCGCCGATCGTCATAGCCAATGCCAATCATCGGTTCCTCGTCGGCGAGCAGATGGGCGAGGTGTCCGCCGCTAACGGGGAAGGAGCCATCGTGCTTGAACCCGTCGGGCGCAACACGGCTGCCCCGGTGGCCATTGCCGCCTTGCGTGCGGCCGAAGCGGATCCGGATGCGCTGGTGCTGATCGCCCCGTCCGATCACCTGGTGCGCGATGGGGACCGGTTCCGCGAGGCGGTCCGCGCGGCCAAGCCTGCGGCGCAGGCTGGAAAGATCGTCACCTTCGGCATTCAGCCGTCGGAACCGCACACCGGCTATGGCTATATCCGGCTGGCTGGGGCAGCGGGCGGAGTGCGGCCGGTCGAGGCCTTTGTCGAGAAGCCGGATCTTGCCCGTGCGGAAGCCTTCCTCAAGGACGGCAACTATGTCTGGAATGCCGGGATCTTCCTGTTCAGTGCCCGCACCATGATCGCCGAATTCGAGCAGCACAGCCCGGAGATCCTTGCCAGCGTGCGCCGTGCCCTTGACGCGGCAACCAACGATCTCGATTTCCTGCGGCTCGATGCCGATCTCTTCCGCGCCGTGCCGGATATTTCCATCGACTACGCCATCATGGAAAAGACCGATCGGGTTGCTTGCGTGCCGATGGATCCGGGCTGGAACGACCTGGGGTCCTGGTCCGCGGTCTGGGAGACTTTTGACAAGAGCGCGGAAGGAAACGGTTCCCTTGGTGAGGCGATCTACATCGAAAGCCGTGACAATCTGGTGGTCAGCGATGCCGCGTTGGTGTCGGTGGTCGGCCTGGATAACGTAATGGTGGTGGCCACCAAGGATGCGGTGCTGGTCGCCGCCAAGGACCGGGCGCAGGACGTCAAGGAAGTGGTGGAGCGCCTGAAGGTGAACGACCGGCGCGAGGTGCGCGAGCACCGGCGGGTCTACCGGCCCTGGGGTTGGCGCGAGGAGATCGCCACCGGCGACCGGTTCCACGTGCAGGAGATCGAGATCCAGCCCGGCGGCGCCATGTCGGAACAAAGTCATGTCAACCGCGCCGAGCATTGGGTCGTGGTGTCCGGCACGCTGGAGATCACCCTTGACGGTGAGGCGCGCCTGATGACGGAAAATCAGTCGGCCTATGCGCCGGTCGGAACCCGGCACCGGCTGGCAAATCCGGGGCGCGTGCCCGCCCGCGTCATTGAAATACAATCCGGCGCCTATATCGGAGACGATGATATCGTTCGCTACAGCGATGCGGACGTGCTTGGCGCCGAGGGCGACTGCGGGTGGGACTGACGCCGCCGCCCGGCTCCGGGTCGACGTACACAAGAGATATCCGTTTCCGCCAGTCGGGAGCGAACCAGAACCATTGCGCAAGCAGCCGTGGCTGCACACAGAACACTTGAGGGGTTTTCATGTTTCCGCTGCCCGTCGCCCAGCTTCTCCCCAACACGCCCGAATTTGAATCGCACCCGATGGTCAAGCCGACCGGCTTCCGCGAATATGACGCCAGATGGTTGTTCGAGAAGGAAATCAACCTGATGGGCATTCAGGCCCTCGGGATGGGTGTCGCCACCTTGATGCACGAGCGCGGAACCCGGCCGGATATCGTCGTCGGTCATGATTTCCGCAGCTATTCCGCCTCGATCAAGATGGCGCTGATCACCGGGCTGATGGCTGGTGGCGTGCGCGTGCATGACATTGGCCTGGCCCTGTCGCCGATGGCCTATTTCGCCCAGTTCGCGCTCGATGTTCCGGCGGTTGCCATGGTCACCGCCTCGCATAACGACAACGGCTGGACCGGCGTCAAGATGGGCATCGATCGGCCGCTGACCTTCGGGCCGGATGAAATGACGCGGCTGAAGGAGTTGGTGCTGACCGCCACCTTCAAGCCTGCCGAAGGAGGGGCCTACCGGTTCGTGGAGAATTTCGCGGATGTCTATATCAGGGACCTGACCGATCGGGCGAAGCTGTCGCGGCCGATCAAAGTGGTCGCGGCCTGCGGCAATGGCACGGCAGGTGCCTTCGCGCCGAAGGTGCTGGAGGCGCTGGGCGCGGAGGTGGTGCCGCTCGACTGTGAGCTGGACCACAGCTTCCCGCGCTACAATCCGAACCCTGAAGACATGAAGATGCTGCACGCCCTGCGTGACAAGGTGCTGGAGGTGGGCGCGGAAGTCGGCCTCGGCTTCGATGGCGATGGTGACCGCTGCGGCGTGGTCGACAACGAGGGCGAGGAGATCTTCGCTGACAAGGTTGGGGTGATGCTGGCGCGCGATCTGTCGGCGCTGCACCCCGAAAGCCGCTTTGTGGTCGATGTGAAATCCACCGGCCTGTTCGCCACCGATCCGGTGTTGCAGGCCAATGGCGCGGTGACCGAGTACTGGAAGACCGGCCATTCCTACATGAAGCGCCGGGTGAATGAGCTGGGCGCGCTGGTCGGGTTCGAGAAGTCCGGCCACTACTTCTTCAACGGGCCGATCGGCCGGGGCTACGACGACGGGCTGGTGTCGGCGATTGCCGTCCTCGACATGCTCGACCGCAACCCGGATCGCAGCATGGCGGACCTCCGCCGTGCCCTGCCGAAGACCTGGGGCTCGCCGACCATGTCGCCCCATTGCGACGACGAGATCAAATACCAGGTGGTGGACCGGGTGATTGCCCGCTTCCAGGAGATGCAGGCCAGGGGCGAGCGGCTTGCCGGTCAGGCGATCAGCGATCTGGTGACCGTCAATGGCGTACGGGTCGTCAGCGAGGATGGTACGTGGGGCCTCGTGCGGGCCTCCTCCAACAAGCCGGAGCTGGTGGTCGTGGTGGAAAGCCCGGCCTCCGAAGCGCGGCTGAAGGAGATGTTTCACGCGGTCGACGCGGTGCTTCGGGAGAACCCGGAAGTCGGTGCCTACAACCAGACCATCTGACGGTTTGGTTCCCGGATTTTTCCGGGAAGAGGGGGAGACAGACCATGAGCGCACAGAATGCGATGGCACTCGCAACATCCCGGGACCGGCTGCTGACCTGGCTGCGGGAGGCGGCCCTGCCGGTCTGGGCGGTGGCGGGGTTCGACCCGCAAACCGGGCGCTTCGCTGAAAAGCTAGACCTGGCCACCGCGACCGATACCGGCGCCGTGTCCCGTCCGCGTGTGCCGCCGCGCCAGATCTTTGCCTTCCTGGTCGGTCGCGATCTGGGGTGGAGCGGCCCGGCGGGCGAGATCGCCTGCAAGGGGCTTATCGGCTTCCTGCGCGATTTCGAAGCGCCGGATGGGACGATCCGCCTTCGAACTGCATCCGGGGGCGACGGAGAGGGGAGCTTCGATCTCTACGACCAGAGCTTCGCCCTTCTGGCCTATGCCCACCTCGCGGCAGCCCTGCCCGAATTGCGGGACGAGATGGAACAGCGCGCCGGCTGGCTGGCGGCTAGGCTCTGCGAGCACTATGCCCATGCGGAGGCCGGTTTCGAGGAGGATGTACCGCGCCGTCTGCCGTTGCGGGCCAACCCGCATATGCATCTGTTCGAGGCGGCCCGCGCCTGGGAAGCGGTCAGCGACAATCCGGCCTGGGAGGAGATGGCCGATGAAATCGCGGAGCTGGCGCTTTCTCGGTTCATCTCCCCGGTGACCGGGGCCTTGCGCGAATTCTTCGATGGCGACTGGCAACCGATGCCCGGCGCCGAGGGACGGGTGGTGGAGCCCGGCCACCAGTTCGAATGGGCGTGGCTCCTGACCGGCTGGGCGCGGGCGCGCGGGCGGACGGACGCGCTCGCGGCGGCGCGGGCGCTTTATGTGATTGGCCGCGATCATGGCATCTGCCCGCAGCGGCAGGTCGCGTTTTTCTCATTGACCAACGATCTTCAGCCGCTGGAAACCCATGCCCGCCTGTGGTCGCAGACCGAGTGGTTGAAGGCGGCGCTGATCCAGGCCGAGGAAGCCGCTTCAGGGCCGGAGCGGTCGGCCTGTCTCACCGACGCGCAGCGCGCCATCGCCGCGTTGGAACGGTTTCTCGCCGTTAAGACGGAGGGGCTCTGGTTCGACCGTATCTCGCCCGACGGCAAGATCGTCGCCGAACCGGCACCGGCGTCCTCGCTCTATCACATCGTCGGTGCCATCGCTGAGCTGGACAGGGTGGTACAGGTACTCGACCAGGCGAACGGCTGACCGACGTGTCGGCAAGCGCTGGCGCGAACCGGTGAAAAATACCGCCAGGAGCGGATCGAACCCGTGCGCTCCCTTGCCCCGGCCGTGCCGGCGTGCCAAACGAGTGGCCTCAGCACGTTGACGGTGCCGCCGGTGATGCGCAGGTCGATCCCCTCCCTGCACCGGGGCCTGGGAATTTTGACGGAACACGACATGAATGCGGACATGACAGGAAACGCCGCGCTTGCCGGTCTGACGGCGCGCATGGCAGACCGGACCGCGCGGATCGGCATCATCGGCCTTGGCTATGTCGGTCTGCCACTGGCGCTGCGCTTCAGCGAGATCGGCTATTCGGTCGTCGGCTTCGACGTCGATCCGGGCAAGGTGACCGATCTCAACGCCCGGCAGGGCTACACCCGCTATGTCGGAAATCGCACCGAGGAGGTGCGCTTCGCCAGCCCCTTCGTCGCCACCGACGATTTCGCGCTTTCCGCCGAGTGCGATGCGCTGGTCCTCTGTGTGCCGACGCCGCTCGGCAAATACCACGACCCGGACATCGGCTATATTCTCGACGCAGCCCGCAGCATTCGGCCGCATCTGCGTTCCGGGCAGGTGGTGGCGCTGGAAAGCACCACTTATCCCGGCACCACCGAGGAAGACATGCTGCCGGAGCTGATGCGCCCGGATCTGGAAGTGGGCCGGGATGTGTTCGTCGTCTACTCGCCGGAGCGCGAGGACCCGGGCAACGCTCAGTTCGACATTCGCCGCATCCCGAAGGTGGTGAGCGGCGTCACGCCCGCCTGTCTGGCGGCGGCTCAGGCGCTCTACGGGCCGGCGGTCGATACGCTGGTGCCGGTGGCCTCCACCCGGGTGGCGGAGATGACCAAGCTCTTGGAGAACATCCACCGGGCGGTCAACATCGGCCTTGTCAACGAGATGAAGACCCTGGCCGACCGCATGGGCATCGACATTTTCGATGTCATCCGCGCGGCGGCGACCAAGCCCTTCGGCTTTACCGCCTTCTACCCCGGGCCAGGGGTTGGCGGGCACTGCATTCCGGTCGATCCGTTCTACCTGACCTGGAAGGCGCGCGAGTACGGGCTGCACACCCGCTTCATCGAACTGGCGGGAGAGATCAACCGCTACATGCCCGATTTCATCGTCGAGAAGCTGATGGATGCGCTGAACGGCGCACGCAAGCCCCTGAACGGGGCGCGGGTGCTGGTGCTCGGTGCCTCCTTCAAGAAGAACATCGACGATGTGCGGGAATCGCCCAGCCTGCTGGTGATCGAGCGCATCCTGGCCAAGGGGGGCGAGGTGATCCTCGCCGACCCTTATGTTTCCGAACTGACGCTGGAGGATGGCCGGGTGCTGACGCCGGTCGCCGCCGATGCGGCCACCGTTGCCGGCTGCGATGCGGTGGTGATCGCCACCGACCACGATGCCTTCGACTACGAGATGATCGGCCGCGAAGCGGCGCTGATCGTCGATACGCGCGGCCGGTTCCCGGCCAGCGATCCGAAGGTGACACGCGCCTGATGCCTGCCGGCTATTCCAGCGGCGGTTTTGACAGGTGACGATTGTTTTTTTGCCGCCGGTCGGCTAACCCACCGGTTCGGCCGTTTGCGGTCGAAATCGGCGCCCCGGCGGGGGGCGAACAACAAGACGGGACGTTCCTGATGTACGAGGCCATCGATCCAACCCCCAATTTTCCGAAGCTGGAGGAAGACATCCTCAAGTTCTGGGAAGAAAACCGGATTTTCGAGGCTTCGGTGGAGCAGCGGCGCAAAGAGGGCGCCGGCGAGTACATCTTCTACGATGGACCTCCCTTCGCCAACGGCCTGCCGCACTACGGGCATCTGGCCACCGGCTTCGTCAAGGATCTGGTCCCGCGCTATCGGACCATGCGCGGCGATTGCGTCGAGCGCCGCTTCGGCTGGGACTGCCACGGCCTGCCGGCGGAGCTGACCTCGGAAAAGGAACTGGGCATCTCGGGCCGCAACGAGATCCTTGAATACGGCATCGGCAAATTCAACGCCCATTGCTCCGTCTCGGTGATGCGCTTCACCAACGAGTGGGAATATTACGTCAACCGGCAGGGGCGCTGGGTCGACTTCGAGAACGATTACAAGACGATGAACCTTTCCTTCATGGAAAGCGTCATCTGGGGCTTCAAGCAGCTCTGGGACAAGGGGCTCGTTTATCGCGGCTATCGCGTGGTGCCCTATTCCTGGGCGGTGCAGACGCCGCTGTCGAATTTCGAGACCCGGCTCGACAATGCCTATCGCGAGCGCCAGGATCCGGCGCTGACTGTCGGTTTCCTCTTGACCGATGAGCGTTTCGCCGAGGTCCCGACCCGGATCCTCGCCTGGACGACGACACCGTGGACCCTGCCGTCGAACCTGGCGCTGGCGGTGTCGCCCGACCTTGCCTATGCGGTGATGGAATCGGATGGCGAGCGGGTGATCCTTGCCGAGGCCGCGCTGGAGCGTTACGAGCGCGAGTTCGCCGAGTGGACCCGCGTTGGCACCTTTACCGGTGCCGAACTGGCCGGTGCGCCCTACGAGCCGCTGTTCCCGTATTTCGCCGGCACGGAAAACGCCTTCCAGGTTTTGGCCGCCGAGTTTGTCGAGGCGGGCGACGGCACGGGCTGCGTGCATATCGCGCCGGGCTTCGGTGAGGATGACTTCGAACTGGCCCGGGACCGGAACATTCCGCTGGTGGTGCCGGTGGACGAGGCCGGCAAGTTCACCGCCGAGGTGAAGGATTACGTCGGTCAGAACGTGATCGAGGCCAACAAGGACATCATTCGCGACCTGAAGGCGCGTAAGGTGGTCTACCGGCACGAGACCTACCTGCACGATTATCCGCATTGCTGGCGGACCGATACGCCGCTGATCTACAAGGCGATCGATGCCTGGTATGTGGCGGTCTCCACCTTCAAAGACCGTATGGTCGAGCTCAACCGCGAGATCGACTGGGTGCCGGAGCATGTGCGCGACGGCCAGTTCGGCAAGTGGCTGGAGAACGCCCGCGACTGGAACATCTCCCGCAATCGCTTCTGGGGCTGCCCGATCCCTGTCTGGGTCAGCGACAATCCCGATTTCCCGCGCATGGATGTCTACGGCTCACTGGATGAGATCGAGGCGGACTTCGGCGTGCGTCCCGACGACCTGCACCGGCCGATGATCGATGAACTGGTGCGGCCGAACCCGGATGACCCGAGCGGCAAGACGATGATGCGCCGGGTGCCGGAAGTGCTCGATGTGTGGTTCGATTCCGGCTCCATGCCCTTCGCCCAGGTGCATTACCCGTTCGAGAACAAGGAGCGGTTCGAGCAGAACTTCCCGGCCGACTTCATCGTCGAATACGTCGCCCAGACCCGTGGCTGGTTCTACACGCTGATGGTGCTGTCCACGGCGATCTTCGATCAGGCGCCGTTCCGCAATGCGGTCTGCCATGGCGTTGTTCTGGACGAGGACAAGCAGAAGCTTTCCAAGCGGCTGCAGAACTATCCGGACCCGGTCGGGGTGTTCAACACCTACGGCGCCGACGCGCTGCGCTGGTACATGCTGTCCTCGCCGCTGCTGGTCGGCGGTGACCTTGCCGTTGCCAAGGACGGGCGCGGCATTGCCCAGTCCCTGCGCCAGGCGATCATCCCGATCTGGAGCGCCTATTACTTCTTCACGCTCTACGCCAATGCCGATGGCTACAAGGCCGAGATTCGCTTCGACCAGAAGGGGCTGCTCGACCGCTACATTCTCGCCAAGACGCGGGAGCTGATCGAGAAGATCGAGGGCGCACTCGACGCCTATGACATTCCGGCCGCCTATGCGGTGGTGCCGGGCTACATCGACGCGCTCAACAACTGGTACATCCGGCGCAGTCGTTCCCGGTTCTGGACCGAGACGACGGATGAGGACAAGCGCGACGCGCTCGACACGCTCTACACGGTCTTGACCCATCTGACGCGCACCCTGGCGCCGATGATGCCCTTCGTCAGCGAGCGGATCTACAAGGGGCTGACCGGCGAGCTTTCCGTGCATCTGGCCGACTGGCCGGAGGCCGAAGCGCTGCCGCATGATCCGGTGCTCGTGCGCCGCATGGACCTGATCCGCGAGATCTGCGCCAGCGTCATGTCTCTGCGCGAGGCCAAGCGTCTGCGCGCCCGGTTGCCGCTGAAGACCCTGACCATCGCCCATGCGGAGATCGAGGAGCTGCGGCCCTACGCCTCGCTGATCGCCGATGAGGTCAACGTCAAGGAAGTGGTGCTGAAAAGCGATCCGCTTTCGGTCGGCGAACATAGCCTTGTGGTCAAGCCGCAGATCGGCAAGCGCCTCGGCAAGAAGATGAAGGAGGTGATGATCGCCTCCAAGTCCGGCAACTGGACCCTGCGGCCCGACGGCATCGTCGAGCTTGCCGGCATCGAGCTGCCGCCGGAGGACTACACCATGCGGGTAATGGCGACCGAAGGGGCGGATACCGGCCTGTTCGACGCCAGCCGCGGTGTGGTGGTGATGGACACACGCCTTTATCCGGAGCTGGAGCGTGAGGGGCTTGCCCGCGATCTGGTGCGCCTGATCCAGCAGACCCGCAAGGATGGCGACTTCAACGTCACCGACCGCATTCGGCTCAATCTCACCGTGCCGGACAGCCTGGTGCAGGCGGTCGAGGAGCATCGGGAGCGGATCGCCGGCGACACGCTGGCGCTGGAGCTGACCGTTGGCGAGCCCTTCGAGGGCGGCTACCGGGCGAACCACGCTCTGTCTGGCGCTGATGTGGTCATCGAAATGGCGCGGATTGACGGCGCGAACTGACGAAAACGCCCCGGTCCGATAGGGTCGGGGCGCTTGACCTTCCTGTAGCTGGATGGTTCACCTTGACCTCGAAGCAACGCGACGAGGCGGACCATGAACATCGGTGCTGCGGCGGAACGGTCGAACCTTCCCGCAAAAACCATTCGCTACTACGAAGAGATCGCGCTGGTCACCCCGACCCGCGCGGCCAATGGCTATCGCGACTACAGCGATAAGGACGTGCACCGGCTGCGGTTCCTGCAGCGGTCCCGCAGCCTTGGCTTCACCATCGACGAATGCCGGGCGCTGTTGTCGCTCTACGACAACGAGCAGCGCGCGAGCGCCGATGTGAAGGCGGTGGCGATGGAAAAGATCGGCGAAGTCGAACGCAAGATCGCCGAATTGCAAGCCATGAAGAAGGTGCTGACGCGGCTCGCCGAAAGCTGCCACGGCGATGCGCGGCCCGATTGCCCGATCCTCGACGATCTGGCCGGCGCGGATCCGCTGGCATGACGGGGGCGAGATGACCGGAAAAGGCAAGGTCCTGGCGCTGCTCGCGGTGCTTGCCGTTGGCATTGCCGGTGTTCTGCTCTTTCGCGGCGGCGAGGCTCCGCCGTCCGCGCCCGGCGCTGGTGGTGCGGCGCTTGCGAGTGTGAAGGTGCCAACCCGTCTGTCCGACGTGGAGCGGGCCGGGGAGGGGCTGTTTGCGGCCAATTGCGCCACCTGCCACGGGGTGAACGCTGCCGGGCGAGACGGGCAGGGGCCGCCGTTGGTGCACAAGATCTACGAGCCGAGCCACCATGCCGATGGCGCGTTCTTCCTCGCCGCCACGCGCGGCGTGCGCCAGCATCACTGGACCTTTGGCGACATGGCCCCGGTGCCGGGCGTAAGCCAGACCGATGTGGCGGCGATTGTCGCCTATGTCCGCGCCTTGCAGCGGGAAAACGGCATCTTCTGAAGGCTTTGAGGATGACCACAAGGCGGGCAAATGAAAACGCCGGCGCGAGGGGCGCCGGCGTTTTCGTGTCGGTATTGGCCCAAAAGGCCGATCCAGGCCGTCAGCCGGTATGCGCCGAATCGAACCGGCGCTGCCGGCCGCGATAGCCGCCTTCGGACCCGGAGGGGCGATCCTCGCGCTTCGGGCGCTTGGGGCCCTGCGGCTTGCCGCGGTAACCGCGCGGCTTGCCATTGGCGCCGGCATCACCCTCGGCCCGGGGCTTGAACGGCCGCCGGGAGGGCTTGCGCCCCTTGGAGGGCATCGGGCCATCGTCTTCGCGCTCGACCAGCGTCTTGCCGATCAGCTTTTCGATGTCGCGCAGGAACGGCCGCTCGCTGCGGTCGCAGAAGGAGACGGCAAAGCCGCTCTTGCCCGCGCGCGCCGTCCGGCCAATGCGGTGGACGTAGGATTCCGGCACATTCGGCAGTTCGAAATTCACCACATGCGACACGCCGTCCACGTCGATGCCGCGCGCGGCGATATCGGTGGCGACGAGCACCGGGGTGCGGCCGGAGCGGAAGGCATCGAGCGCGCGCTGGCGCTGACCCTGGCTCTTGTTGCCGTGGATTGCGGCGGAGGAGAAGCCGGCCCGCTCAAGATGCTGGGCCACCTTGTCGGCGCCATGCTTGGTGCGGGTGAAGACGATCGCCCGTTCCATGTCTTCGGTCTTGAGCACGTCGACCAGCGCCTGGCGCTTGGCGTCACGCTCGATCAGCAGAACCTTCTGCTCGATCCGATCGATCGGCTTGGAGGCCGGGGCGACGGCAATTTCCTGCGGATTGCGCAGGAAGTCGTCGGCCAGCGCGCGGATCGGCCTGGGCATGGTCGCGGACAGCAGCACGGTCTGGCGCTCTGCCGGCAGGGCGGCGAGGATCTTGCGGATCGCCGGCAGGAAGCCGAGATCCAGCATGTGGTCGGCCTCGTCGAGGACGATGGTCGTGGTCTGGTCGAGCCGCACCGCGCCGGTCGACATGTGGTCGAGCAGGCGGCCCGGGGTGGCGACGACGATGTCGATGCCACGGGCAAGATTGCGGATCTGCGGCATCGGCCGGGCGCCGCCAACGACGACGGTCGACGAATGGCGCACCTTCTGGCCATAGGCGCGGATGCTGTCGGCGATCTGCGCTGCCAGTTCGCGGGTCGGCGCGAGAATCAGCGAGCTGCAGGTCTTGGGCTGCGGACGGCCCTTCTGCTGGCACACGCGATGAAGCAGCGGCAGCACGAAAGAAGCGGTCTTGCCGGTGCCGGTCTGGGCAAGGCCCAGAACGTCGCTGCCGGACAGGATCGCGGGAATGCCCTGTGCCTGGATCGGCGTCGGCGAAGTATAGCCTTCGGCCGCAACGGCTTTCAGGATCGGCTCGGCGAGGCCGAGATCAGAAAAAGTGGTCAAGTCGAATCCTTGCTATGTCGCCGCGCGCCAGGCGAATGCCGGCGCAGGGCGAGTGCGAGCGTTGTCGATAAAGGGAGCTTGCGCAGATCAGCTGCCTTGGTCATGCGCTTCCCGGAGGAGGCGGCTTTCTCGGGCAACGATCGGATCAGGAAAGTTGCTGGGCCTGAAGGCGCCGTGAACGGTCGGACCGTCTCTCCACGCAGCGCTGGCACAAGCCGTAGACCACATAAAGGTGTGCGGTGCAACGAAAATCGTGTGCGCCGCATATCAGCCCCGCCCTGGCCGGGGGACTGCCGGAGATTGGCGGATGGCGTAGATACGGGGAGCGTCTACGTTATGAATGGAATGAATATTCCAAAACGTGGCGGCGATGACAGGTCCGGAGCCTGGGCGCTGGCGGGGCGGGCGGTGTGGCGGTTTGCGAGGCTGCCTGTCGCCGACCGGCGCTCTCTGCTATGTCTTCGTTTTGCAAAGAAAAAATCACATATTTGAGCTTTGTTCAGTCTATTCCAGCGGGAGCACGGCCGTGCTCTTACCTGACCTTCGTGGGCAAATGGAAGGGGGTGCCGAGCAGTCTCCGAGGCGGAGACTTGCGGCGGAATCCCATTGGTGGGCCGGAAGAAAGGCGAAAATCCGGTTGCGAGCAGTTGAAATGGAATTTATGTTCCGTTTTGAGCGTGCCTGATGGCCGTGGCGGATTGGCGGGTGCTGTCAGGCGGTGCGGGTCGGTCTCGTGAATGGATGTGACAGGGAGTCGGAATGTCATGGTGGGAAACTCGTGAAGACGCTGGATGTGATCACCATCGGCCGCGCCTCCGTTGATCTTTACGGGGCGCAGGTGGGCGGCCGGCTGGAGGACATGCGCTCCTTCGGCAAGTATATCGGCGGCTCGCCGACCAACATGGCGGCCGGTACCGCGCGGCTCGGCCTGAAATCGGCGCTGATCACCCGGGTTGGTGATGAGCACATGGGCCGGTTCATCCGCGAGCAGTTGCAGCGCGAAGGGGTCGATGTCACCGGCGTCGTCACCGATCCGGAGCGGCTGACCGCGCTGGTGCTGCTCGGCATTCGCGACCAGGAGCAGTTTCCGCTGATCTTCTATCGCGACAATTGCGCCGACATGGCCCTGTGCGAAGATGACATCGACGCGGCCTTCATCGCTTCGGCCCGCGCGGTGGTCGCCACCGGCACCCATCTGTCCCATCCCCGGACGGAAGCGGCGGTGCTGAAGGCGCTGCGTCTGGCCCGCGACAGCGGCGCGCGCACGGCACTAGACATCGATTACCGACCGAATCTCTGGGGGCTTGCCGGCCATGATGCCGGGGAAAGCCGGTTCATCGCTTCGCCCGAGGTCACCGCCAAACTGCAATCGACCCTGCCGCTGTTCGACCTGATCGTCGGCACGGAGGAGGAATTCCACATTGCCGGCGGCAGCACCGACACGCTGGCGGCGCTGCGCGCGGTGCGCGCCGTGACGGCGGCGACACTGGTGTGCAAGCGCGGGCCCATGGGGGCGGTGGCCTTCACCGGTGCGATTCCCGACGATCTCGATGCGGGCACAACCGGTCCGGGCTTTCCCATTGAGGTGTTCAACGTGCTCGGCGCCGGCGATGGCTTCATGTCCGGCCTGCTCAAGGGCTGGCTCGGCGACGAGGATTGGGAGACCGCGCTCACCTATGCCAATGCCTGCGGCGCGCTGGCCGTGTCGCGCCATGGCTGCGCGCCGTCCTATCCGAGCTGGGAGGAGTTGCGGTTCTTCCTGGAGCGCGGGGGGCGCGTGCCCGCGCTGCGTCACGACGCGGCGCTGGAGCAGGTGCACTGGTCGACCAACCGGCGTGGCGATTGGCCCGAGATGCGGGTGTTTGCCTTCGATCACCGCAAGCAGCTTGAGGATCTGGCCGAGGAAGTCGGCGCGGATCCCAAGCGGATTGCTGCCTTCAAGCGGCTGTGTCTGGCCGCAGCGCTGGCGGTGAAGGGCGACCGGGACGGGTACGGCATTCTTTGCGATGGCCGGCTCGGGCCGCAGGCGCTTTATGATGCCGCCGGCACCGGTCTGTGGATCGGCCGGCCGGTGGAGCGGCCCGGCTCGCGCCCGCTGGAGTTGGAAATCGGCCCGGACTATGGCTCGGATCTTGCCGAATGGCCGGCGGAGCATGTGGTCAAGGTGCTGTGCTTCTATCATCCGGACGATACGCTGGAGATGAAGCACCAGCAGGAAGAGCGTGTCGTCCGGCTCGCCCGGGCCGCACGCGCCAATGGGCTGGAGCTGTTGCTTGAGGTGATTCCCTCCAAGGTCGGGCCGGTCGGAGACGACACCACCGCAACCGTCATCCAGCGGTTCTATGATCTCGGCGTTTATCCGGACTGGTGGAAGCTTGAGCCGATGACGAGCGCCGCCGGCTGGGAAAAAACCTGCGCCGCGATCTCGCGCAACGATCCGCATGTGCGCGGCATTGTCGTTCTGGGGCTCGATGCGCCGGCAGATCGCCTGCGGGCCGGCTTCGAGGTTGCAGCCGGGTTCGATCTGGTGAAGGGCTTTGCCGTCGGTCGTACGATCTTCGGGCCGAGCGCGCGCAAGTGGCTCGCTGGCGAGATTGACGACGCAGCCGCGGTGCGGGACATGAGCGAAGCCTTCGCCGGGTTGTGCGCGGCCTGGGATGGCGCACGCGCGGCCGCCACGGAGACAGAGACGATGGGAGCCAAGGCATGACGACGATCCGGCTGACCGCCGCGCAGGCGATGGTGCGCTATCTCATCGCCCAGAAGAACGAGGAGGGCGAGCCGCTGATCCCCGGCTGCTGGGCGATCTTCGGTCATGGTAATGTGGCCGGCCTCGGCGAGGCGTTGCAGGCGGCGGGCGAGGCGTTTCCCACCTGGCGTGGCCACAACGAGCAGGGCATGGCCCATGCGGCGATTGCCTATGCCAAGGCGCGCAACCGGCGTCAGGCCATGGCGGTGACCACCTCCATCGGCCCCGGCGCGGCCAACATGGTGACGGCGGCTGCCCTTGCCCATGTCAACCGCCTGCCGGTGCTGCTGGTGCCGGGGGATGTGTTCGCCAACCGCGCGCCGGACCCGGTGTTGCAGCAGGTGGAGGACTTCGAGGACGGCACCGTTTCGGTCAATGACTGTTTTCGCCCGGTCAGCCGTTATTTCGACCGGATCACCCGGCCCGAACAGCTCCTGACGGCGCTGCCCCGCGCCATGGCGACCCTGACCGATCCGGTTGCCTGCGGGCCGGTGACCCTGGCCTTCTGCCAGGATGTGCAGGCCGAGGCCTTCGACTGGCCGGAGAGCTTCTTCGCCCAAAAAACCTGGCGCCGCCGCCGTCCGCGTGCGGATTGGGCGGAGGTGCAGGCGGCCGCCGAGGCGATCCTGGCGGCGAAAGCCCCGCTGATCATCGCCGGGGGCGGGGTGCATTACTCCGGCGCCTGTGCCAGCCTCGCTGCCTTCGCCGAGACCCACGGCATTCCGGTGGCCGAGACCCAGGCGGGCAAATCGGCGCTGCCGGCGGACCATCCCTTGAACCTTGGCGCCATCGGCGTCACCGGGTCGTCCGCCGCCAATGCGGTCGCAGCGGAAGCAGATCTGGTGATCGGCGTCGGCACCCGCTTTCAGGACTTCACCACCGGCTCCTGGGCGCTGTTCCGCAATCCGGACCGGCGCATCCTGTCGATCAATGTCGCCGCCTATGACGCGATGAAGCACGACGCCCTGTCGTTGGTCGCCGATGCTGATGGCGCGCTGAATGAGCTGTCCGCGCTTCTCGGCGATCATGCGGCAACCCCGCCGGCGCCCGCCTTGCGCGCCGAGTGGCTCGACGCCGTGGCGAAGGTGACCGCGCCGCCCGCCGGCAATGCCCTGCCGAGCGATGCCCAGGTGATCGGCGCGGTGCAGCGCGCCAGTGACGAGAACGCCATCGTTCTGGGGGCTGCCGGCGGCCTGCCGGGCGAGCTGCACAAGCTGTGGCAGGCGGGGCGGCCGAACGGCTACCACATGGAATACGGCTTTTCCTGCATGGGCTACGAGATCGCCGGCGGTGTCGGCGCGAAGATGGCCCATCCGGATCGGGACGTGATCGTCATGGTCGGCGACGGCTCCTACATGATGATGAATTCGGAGCTGGCCACCTCGGTGATGCTCGGGGTCAAGCTGATCGTCGTCCTGCTCGACAATCGCGGGTTTGGCTGCATCGACCGTCTGCAGCGGGCGACCGGCGGGGAGAGCTTCAACAACCTGCTCGACACGGCCCGCCATGTGCAGCCGAGCGCCATCGACTTCGCGGCCCATGCCGCGTCGATGAACGCGATCGCGGAAAAGGTCGATGACATCGCCGGGCTGGAGGCGGCGCTGCAACGGGCGCGCGCCTCCGACCGCAGTCATGTGATCGTCATCGACACCGACCCGCGCATCTCCACCGATGCGGGTGGTCACTGGTGGGACGTGGCCGTGCCGGAAGTCTCCGGCCGGACCGAGGTGCGCGCGGCGCGCCAGTCCTACGAACAGGCTCTCACACATCAACGGCCGGCCAACTGACGGCGGCGAGCGGAAAGCGACTGCGATGATCCTTTATGGCACCAACCCGATTGCCTGGTCGAACGATGACGATCAGACCCTCGGCGCCCATATCCCGCTGGAAACCTGCCTGCGTCAGGCGGGCGAGATCGGCTTCGACGGCATCGAGAACGGCCACAAGTTCCCGGCCGACCCGGACGAGCTGCGCGCCGTGCTGGCACCTCATGGCCTGCGGTTCGTCTCCGCCTGGTATTCGCTCAACCTTCTGACCCGCTCGGTCGCGGAGGAGATCCGTGCGATCGAGCCGCATCTTGACCGGATGAAGGCGATGGGCTCGCCGGTCTGCATCGCCTGCGAAACCTCCAACGCGGTGCATGGCGCCGATGACACGCCGGTCAACGACCGGCCCCGGCTCGATCCGCAGCAATTCGCCGCCTTCTGCAAGGATGTGGAGGCGGTCGCCGCCCATTGCGCGGCCGAGGGCGTGCCGCTGGTCTATCATCACCACATGGGCACGGTGGTGGAGAGCGAGGAGGAGATCGACCGGTTCATGGCCGAGACCGGCCCGGCGACCCGTCTTCTGCTCGACACCGGACATGCTTATTTCGGCGGCGGCGACCCGGAGGCGCTGGCCCGCCGGCACATGGGGCGGGTGAGCCACCTGCATGCCAAGAACGTACGGCCCGACATCATGGCCGAGGTGCGCGAACAGGGCCTGAGCTTCCTGGAAGGGGTGCGGCGCGGCGTCTTCACCGTGCCGGGCGATCCGGAAGGGGGCGTGGCCTTCGAACCGGTGCTGCGCATCGCCGCCGAGCATGGCTATTCCGGCTGGCTGGTGATCGAGGCGGAGCAGGACCCGGATCAGCGCGATCCGGTCCACTATCAGTCGATGGGACTTCAGGCCCTGCGGCGCATGGCGCGGGACTGCGGGCTCGACAAGGCCCCGGCAAAGGAGATGAACTGATGGCGGATCTTCTGGTCAGGCCGAACGGCAAGAGCGGCAAGGTGCATGACATCACACCGGAAAGCGCCGGCTGGGGCTATGTAGGCTTCGGGCTCTACCACTTGGCACCGGGCGAGAGCGCGGCCGAGGCGACCGGCGACCGGGAGGCGATCCTGGTGCTGGTCGAGGGGCGGGCGAAGATCGACGCCGGCGGCCAGTCCTTCGGTGAGCTGGGCACCCGCATGAGCGTGTTCGAGCGCAAGGTGCCCGATTGCGTCTATGTGCCGAACGGCAGCAACTGGAGTGCCCGGGCGACCACCGCCTGCACCCTGGCGGTCTGCACCGCTCCGGGCAAGGGCAACCATCCGGTGCGCCGGATCGAGAATATCGGCTTTGAGGAGCGCGGGCGCGGCGCCAACACCCGCTACATCCATCCCATCGCCATGGAAGACAAGGACATCGCCGACAGCCTGTTGGTGACCGAGGTGTTCACCCCCCAGGGCAACTGGTCGTCCTATCCGCCGCACCGGCATGATGAGGATGCCTTTCCGGACATGACCTATCTGGAGGAAACCTACTACCACCGGCTCAATCCGGCGCAGGGTTTCGGCTTCCAGCGGGTCTTTACCGAAGATGGCGCGCTGGACGAGACCATGGCGGTCTCCGATGGCGATGTGGTGCTGGTGCCCAAAGGGCATCACCCCTGCGGCGCGCCCTATGGTTATGAGATGTATTATCTCAACGTGATGGCCGGTCCCTTGCGCAAGTGGCGCTTCCAGAACCATCCGGATCACGACTGGATCACCCGGGCAGAACTTTAGTCCGGGCAAGGAAAGGCCACCGCGTCGGACAGGACGCGGCGGCGTATTTCTCGCCTCAGATTTCCATCACGATCCGTCCATCGATCGTGCCGGCGCGCATCCGGTCGAAGATGGCGTTGATGTTGTCGAGACGGTCGGTGGTGTAATGGGCGGCGACCTTGCCTTCGGCGGCGAATTGCATCGCCTCGGCCAGGTCGTTGCGCGTGCCGACGATGGAGCCGCGAATGGTCTTGCGGTTCAGCACCGTGTCGAAGATCGGCAGCGGGAAGTCGCCTGGCGGCAGGCCGACAAGGCTCATGGTGCCGCCGCGTGCCAGCATGTGAAAGCCCTGGCTGAATGACTTCGGCGAAACGGCGGTGACAAGCACGCCTTCCGCCCCGCCGCCCTTCTGCACCTCTGCCGCGGGATCGGCTTCGAGCGCATTGATCGTCAGGTCGGCGCCGAGATCGCGCGCCAGCGCCAGCTTGTCCTCGGCGATATCGACGGCGATGACGTGAAAGCCCATCGCCTTGGCGTATTGCACCGCCATATGGCCAAGCCCGCCGATGCCGGTGATGACCACGGTCTGGCCGGGCCGGGCCTCGGTTTCCTTCAGGCCCTTGTAGACGGTGACCCCGGCGCACAACACCGGCGCAGCCGGGTTGAACTCCAGCCCGTCGGGCAGATGCCCCACGTAGTCCGGGTCGGCGAGAACGTAATCGGCAAAGCCGCCATTGACGCTGTAGCCGGTGTTCTGCTGGTCGCCGCACAGGGTTTCCCAGCCACCGACGCAGTGCTTGCAGTGGCCGCAGGCCGTGTGCAGCCACGGCACGCCGACCCGGTCGCCTTCCTTGACGGAAGTAACTCCGGCGCCGACGGCGGCCACATGGCCGACGCCCTCATGCCCGGGAATGAACGGCGGCTGCGGCTTGACCGGCCAGTCGCCCTCGGCGGCATGAAGGTCGGTGTGGCACACGCCGCTGGCGGCGATCTTGACAATGATCTTGCCGGGCGCGACCTCCGGCTTGGCGACTTCGGAAATCTGGAGCGGGGCTCCGAATTCCCGGACAACGGCCGCTTTCATGGTGCTTGACATGCTGCCTCCTTCCCACGGTCAGCGATGGACGAGAGAGACCGGGCAGGCCGCATCGGCCCGTCCGGCTGGAAACAGCATAGTCCAGGATCGGTTACCGCGCGTTGCGGAAGATCAACCGCAGGTGCCGAAAGGCGCGGTTCAGGCCCAGATCAGAGCGGCGCCGGCCAGCGCGGTCAGGCCGCCAAGTACCCGGGTGACGGCAAGGCCGGACAGGCCGGACCGTCCGAACAGCACGCCGGCGCCATAGCCGATGGCAAGGCCAGCGCCATGCAGCAGTGCGGTTGCCAGGGCAAAGCCCGCCCCATAGGCAATCTGCGTTGCCGCGCCGATTTCCCCGCCATGGGCATGGCCATGGAACAGGGCGAAGGCGGCCACGATCACCGCGCAAGGTCCGACCGGCAGACGGACGGCGAGGGCGGCGAGCAGGCCGATGGCGACCACCGAAGCGAGAATCGCCGGCTCAACGAACGGGAGCGGCACGCCGGCGATGGCGAGCACGAAGCCAGCGAGCATTGCGCCGACAAAGGCGGCCGGAACGCCGAGCAGCGCCTTGCCGCCGATCTGCCAGGCCCAGAGGCCGACAGCGACCATGGCCAGGATGTGATCGGCACCGAACATCGGATGGGAGAAGCCGGCGGCGAAGGAGCCGTGCTCGCCGGGGTTGAGATGGGCGAGCGCCGGGGTGGCGCCGGTGGCAAGCGCCGCGCTCGCGGCGGTCAGGGCAAGCGCGGGGCGCAGATATCTGGTCATTCGGTGATCCTTGTCTATCAGTCGATCGAGCGCCCCGGAGTGGGTCGCGCCTTGAATTGCCGGCTCCCTCCGCTGGGGCGAAGGGCACGGGTCCGGCGGCCGCGATGCTATGATTGGCGACCGCGTGCCGACAAGCTCAAATATTGATCTTTACCGATCTTTCGGTGCGCTTTCGCCGTGCTGCACGCCGGGCTTGTGATCTTGCCGGTGATCCCTTGCACTGGGGAGATCGTCATGCGCTTGATATTTTTTGCGTTGCACAATGAAAGGGCGGCGGCAATACTCGGCACACGTGCTGCGGTCATCGCCCGGGGGCGCATACCCTGGGGTCGGCAACGAGAACGAGGGATAAATCATGCTGGTGTCCCATACACGCATTGTCGATATCGTTGGCGACATCATCCGAATTCGCGCTGGCGCCGGCGCTGGAAAGGGCGAGGGGCAACCCTGTCTCGGCGATCTTGCCCGGGTGACCAGCGACAATGGCTTTGCCTCGCTGGCGCAGGTCATCGGCATCGATGGCGAAATGGTTTCCCTTCAGGTCAATTCGGGCACCAAGGGACTGCCCAACAACGCCGAGGTGCGTTTCCTCGGCGAAGCGATGCAGGTTACCTTCTCCGGCAGCATTCTCGGTCGGGTGTTCGACGGCGCGGGCGTGCCGATCGACCGGGGGCCGGATCTGTCGCATGACCCGGCCATTCCCATCGGCGGTCCCTCGGCCAATCCGATGAAGCGGGTGCTGGCCTCGCGCATGATCCGCACCGACGTGCCGATGATCGACGTGTTCAACTGCCTCGTGGAAAGCCAGAAGATCCCGATCTTTTCCGTCTCCGGCGAGCCGTACAACCCGTTTCTGGCGCGCATCGGCATCCAGGCGGATGCGGATGTTGTGGTGTTCGGCGGGCTTGGGCTGATCTTCGACGATTACGCCTTCTTCCGGAAACAGTTCGAGGATGCCGGCGTCTTCCCGCGCACGGTGATGTTCGTCAATCAGGCCTCCGATCCGGTGGTGGAGCGGCTGCTGGTGCCGGACATGGCGCTGGCGGTGGCGGAGAAATTCGCCGTCGAGGAAGGCAAGCGCGTTCTGGTGCTCCTGACCGACATGACCGCCTTCGCCGATGCGCTGAAGGAAGTGTCGATTGCCATGGAGCGGGTGCCGGCAAACCGGGGCTATCCGGGCGATCTTTATTCGCAACTGGCGCGGCGCTACGAAAAAGCCTGTGATTTCCGCGGCTCCGGCTCGGTGACCATCCTGTCGGTGACGACGATGCCCGGCAATGACGTCACCCATCCGGTGCCGGACAACACCGGCTACATCACCGAGGGCCAGTTCTATCTGCACAGCGGTGTGCTCGACCCGTTCGGCTCCCTGTCGCGGCTGAAGCAGCATGTGATCGGCAAGGTCACGCGCGAGGATCACGGCCAGATCATGAACACCATGATCCGGTTCTATTCCGGTGCGCGCGAGGCGGAGCAGAAACAGTCGATGGCCTTTGAGCTCTCCGACTATGACCTGCAGCTCCTGCGCTTCGGCACGCTGTTCCGCGAGCGGTTCATGAACATCGAGGTGTCCATGCCGCTGGAGACCGCACTGGATCTGTGCTGGCAGACCTTGGCGGAATGCTTCCAGCCCGAGCAGCTCTTGATGAAGCAGGATCTTATCGACCGGTACTTCCCGCATCAGAACGGCGAGGCCAATCAGGCGAAGGTCGAGGCGGTGGGATGAGCCGGGTCGCGCTCAACAAGTCCTCGCTGGCCCGCGAAATAGGGCATCTTGCCGAATACCGGCGCTTTTTGCCCTCGCTGGAGTTGAAGCGGCTGCAGATCGTCTCCGAGCGGGCGCGGGCGAAGACCGAGGCGGCCCGTCTCGACGAGGACGTGAAGACGCTGGTGGCGAAGACCGGCGCCGCCTTGCCGATGCTGGCCAATGAAGACGTTCCGCTCGATGGGCTTGTGACCCTGGAGCATGTGGAGGTGAGCGCGCGCAACCTCTCCGGAACCTTGCTGCCTGTGTTGGGCGAAGTCAGGATTTCGGTGCGCGACTATCCGCGTCTCGGGCGACCGCATTGGGTCGACGCGGTTGTCACCGCCTTGCGCGAGCTGATCCGCCTGCAGCTGGAACGGGATATCGCTCATGCGCGGCTGGAAACGCTGATCGAGGCGGAGCGGGTGATTTCCCGCCGGGTCAATCTGTTCGAGAAGGTGCTGATCCCCCGTGCCGAAGACAACATCCGCCGGATCTGCATGGCGCTTGCCGATGCGGATCGGGAAGCGGTGATCCGCGCCAAGCTGGCAAAGCGCAAGACCGCCGCGCGGGCGGCGGGCGCGAGGATGGCCGAGCTATGACCATCGTCCCCCTGCGCAAGGTCAGCCTGCTGGGCATGCTGGAAGACAAGGAGGCGGTGCTTGACGCGGCGCAGGCCTTCGGCGGCTTGCATCTGATCCCCATGCGCAATGCGCAAAAGGAGCTGGAAGCGGTGCCCAGCGGCACCGGGCGCGAGGCGATGAACGCCCTGCGCTGGCTGATGGACTGCCCGGCGCCGCGCCGGGTGATCACCCGCGACGAGGGTTTCGACGTGCAGGCGGTGATCACCGCCGCAGGCGAGAACCGGCGCGCCCTGCGCCAGGCGGAGGACGAGAAGGCGGCGCTGCTCAAGCGCATTGCCGATGTCGGCCGCTGGGGCGAGTTCGCTTTTCCCGATGTGGCGGAGCTCGGCGGCTATCGCCTCTGGTTTTATGAGGTGCCGCTTGGTCAGGAAAAGCGGCTGAAGCCGGCCGGCCTGACCGTCGAGACGGTCTATCGCGACCGTCGGACAGCCTTCATGGTCGTGCTGTCGCCGGACGAACCACCGGCCTCGGCCATGCCGGTGCCGCGTGTGCATATCGGCGCCCATGCGCTGTCGGCGCTGGAGACCCAGCTTGAGGCGGTGGAGGTCCGGCTCGACGATCTGTGGATGCAGCGCCGCGACCTGAGCAAGTGGCGGATGCTGCTTGCCGGCAATCTCGCCCGTGCCCGGGACAGCGCGGCGCGGCGGCGGGCGGCGCTGGAGACAGCCGAGGTCGGACGTATCTTCGTCATGCAGGCCTGGGCGCGGGCCGATCAGGTCGAGGAAATCGAGCGGTTGGCCGCCCGCCTCGGCATCGCCGCCCACGTGGAAAAGCCGGGCGGAGATGACGCGCCGCCGACCCTTCTGGAAAACGCGCCCGGGCTGGCCGCTGGCGAGAATCTGGTCGAGTTCTACCAGACCCCGGGGTATCGCGGCTGGGATCCGTCGGCCATCGTCTACGTGTCCTTCATCGTCTTCTTCGGCATGATCATGACCGATGCGGGCTACGGCCTGTTGCTGCTGGCGCTGCTGTTCGCCTTCCGTGGCCGGTTTTCCGGCTCGGCGACCAGCCGGCGGATGCTGGTGATGGGATACTGGCTGGCGCTGTCCACAACGGTATTTGGCGTGCTGACCGGCAGTTATTTCGGCGTCGAGCCAAAGGCGGGCACCGTCTTCGCCCGCCTCAATCTGGTGGATCTTGCCAATGTGGACGCGATGATGAAGGTCACCGTCGGCATCGGCGTTCTGCATCTCGTCATCGCCAATCTGGTCAGCGCCTGGCACGGGCGGGGGACCGTCGGCCGGCTTCCGCCGCTTGGCTGGTGTCTGGTGGCGCTGGGTGGGCTCACCGCCTATCTCGCCGGTGGAACTGGCGTGATCGCGGATCTCGGCATCGCCGGCATCGCTCTTGGGCTTTGCGTTGTGGCCGTCTTCGCCAGCGACCGTCCGGTTTCCTCCCTGCGCGGCCTTGGCGCGCGGGTGGCCGCCGGGCTCATGGGGCTGGCCCGGGTGGTGAATATCTTCAGCGATGTGCTCAGCTACATGCGCCTGTTCGCCCTCGGTCTCGCGGCCGCGTCGCTGGCGGCAACCATCAACGCCCAGGCCGGGCAACTGGTGCATGCGGTGCCTGGCGTCGGCGTGCTGCTGGCGCTGGTGGTGCTGGTGGCCGGGCATGCCATCAACATGGGGTTGGGGCTGATCGCCGGCACCGTTCACGGGCTGCGGCTCAACGTCATCGAATTCTTCAATTGGGGCATGTCGGAAGAGGGGCGTCCATTCCGCCCGTTCCGCAAAGAGGAGACACGCTTGTGACTGAACTCCTTCTCGTTCTTGGGTGGGTCGGTCTCTTCGCGCCGGTGGCGCTTGGGGCCATCGGCAGCAGCATTGGCTGTGCCCGCGCGGGCAGCGCGGCGATTGGCGCGATGCTCGACACCGAGTCCGGCTATGGCCGGTTCATCGGCGTGTCGCTGATGCCGTCCTCCCAGGTGATCTACGGCATCGTCATCATGTTTTCGCTGCAGCGCGATCCCATGACCGCCGAGGCCGCGACCGCGATCTTCGGCATCGGCCTGCTGGCGGGCATTGCCCTGCTTTACATTGGCCTGCGCCAGGGGGACGTCCTTGCCTCGGCCATCAGTGCCTCCAAGGCCAAGCCGGAAATCTTCGGCATCTCGCTGGCACCGGCGGCGGTGCTGGAAGGCTTCGCGGTGTTCGCGCTGGTGTTCGCGCTGGTGCTGAGCGGTACCATTCCGGGGTAACCACGCCGCAACGAACGGGAACAGGATCATGGCAAAGACGGGCGACAACAATACCGTTCCAAGCGCGGCGGGCGAGGGCGTTCAGGCGCTGATCGACCGGCTGCGCGGCGAGGGGATCGCCGCCGGACAAGAGCAGGCCGAGGCCCTGCTGGCCTCCGCCCGTGCCAAGGCGGAGGCGATCATCGCCGAGGCGGAGGCCCAGGCGGCGCATCTGCGCGAGGCGGCACACAAGGATGCGGAAGCGGAAAAGGCGGCAACGGCGGATGCCCTGAAGATCGCCGCCCGCGATGTGGTGCTCAGCCTGCGCAACGAGATTGCCGCCCGCATTGGCGAGGAAACCTCGCGTCTTTTGCGCGAATCCTTCGCCGACGAAGCTTTCCTGCAAAAGCTGATCCTGGCGATGGCCGGGCGGGCGCGGCAGGATGCGGACATGGATGGCGCCGATCAGGTGGAGATCGAGTTGCCGGAGCGGGTCGTCACCTTCGAGGAATTGCGCCGCTCGCCCGAAGAGGCGCGCGAGGGCACCCTCAGCCATTTCGTCGTGTCGCTGGCCGCCAATGTGCTGCGCGAGGGGGTGACCTTCAGCGCCGGGCCGGGGTTCGAGGGCATTCGCATCCGCATTGTCGACAAGGACCTGACGGTCAACGTCACCGAGGAGGCGATTGCGCCGCTGCTCATGAAGCACCTTCAGCCGCGCTTTCATGCGGTGATGGATGGCGTGGTGCGTTGATCTCATGCCCGGCCGCTACGAGTATGTCACCCTTGCCGCCAGTCTTCCCTATCTGGGCCGGCTTTTCACCGAGGCGCATCTGCCGATCTCCCGGTTTCGGCTGGAAGCCCGGCTGGACCAGCTTAGCGCGGAGCATCGGACACTGCTTGACGAGATCGTCGCGGCGATTGCCTGGGACCGGGTGGCGCAACTGGACAGCGATGCGCAAATCATCGACCGCTGCCGGCAGGTGATGGAGCGGCTTGAGGCCTATCCCGCGTTGCAGGAGATCCTGCGGGCCCGGCTGGAAATGCGCACCATCGTCGCGGCCTTGCGGCGGCGGCACGATGGCGCGGTGGATGCGGGCGAAATTGCCGACTGGGGCTATGGCCGCTGGCTTGGCACCATGCGCGCCAACTGGTCCGATCCGGCCTTCGGTCTCGGTCATTTCATGCCCTGGGTCGGCGAGGCGCAGGCGAAGCTGATGCAGGATGACCGGATCGGCCTGGAGCGGGTGATCCTGTCGGAGGGCTTCCGGCAGATGGACCGGCTGGCCGAGGGCCACGAGTTCGATTTCGAGGCGGTGGTGATCTACGTGCTGCGCTGGCGGCTGGTGGAGCGCTGGCGCCAGTATGACGCGGAGCGGGCTACGGCGCGGCTCGGCGGTTTGCTTGACGCGGCCATGGATGCCGCGCCCTCCGACGGCATTGCCGCCGGTGTGTTCACCCATCGGGAGATCGCTTCATGACCCGGGATGCTGCCCTGCCCGAACCGACCGCCGAGGTCATCGCCGTTCAGGACGACCTGGTGTCCATTGCTCCGTTGGGCGATGCGCCGCTGGTCAAGAACGAGGTGATCTACATCATTCCGCACGGCCCGGAGCGGCTGGGCCGCCCCCGCGAATATCTGAAGGCGGAGGTCCTGCGCGTGCGCGGCACATCCGCCGAGGCGCAGGTGTTCGAAAGCACCCAAGGGGTACGGATCGGCGACAAGGTGATCCAGAGCGGCGAGATGCTGTCGGCGATGCTCGGGCCGGGCCTGCTCAGCGGTGTGTTCGACGGGATGCAGACGCCGCTTGCCGATGTCGCGGCCAGCCATGGCTTCTTCCTGCCGCGCGGCGTGCTGGTGCCGGCCCTCGACACCCGGCGCAAATGGGCCTTCACCCCGACGGTGGCCTCCGGCGATGTGGTCCGCGCCGGCGACACCCTGGGCACGGTGCCCGAGGGGCGTTTCGCCCACCGGATCATGGTGCCCTTCGGCTTTCGCGGCAGCTTCACCGTGGAGCGGGTGCGGGAAGGGGCCTTCACCATCGAAGAGGTGGTGGCGACCTTGCGCGATGCGCGCGGCGAGCGTCACGATCTGACCTTGATGCAGCGCTGGCCGGTGCGCCGTTCGATCCCCGAGGCGCTGACCCGCGCCGGCCAGAGCGAGCGGCTTTATCCGTCCGAACCGCTGATCACCACCATTCGCCTGATCGACACCTTCTTCCCCATCGCCCGTGGCGGGACGGGCTGCATTCCCGGGCCGTTCGGCGCTGGCAAGACGGTGCTGCAATCGCTGATCTCGCGGTTTTCCGCCGTCGATATCGTCATCGTCGTGGCCTGCGGCGAGCGCGCCGGCGAGGTGGTGGAGACGATCACCGAGTTTCCCAGCCAGCCGGACCCGTCCGGCGATGGCACGCTGATGGACCGCACCGTTCTGGTCTGTAACACCTCCTCCATGCCGGTGGCGGCGCGCGAGGCCTCGATCTACACCGGCATCACGCTCGGCGAGTATTACCGGCAGATGGGCTTCGATGTGTTGCTGATCGCCGATTCCACCTCCCGCTGGGCCCAGGCCATGCGTGAGACCTCCGGGCGGCTGGAGGAAATCCCCGGCGAGGAGGCGTTTCCCGCCTATCTGGACTCGGCCATCAAGGGCATCTACGAGCGCGCCGGCGTGTTCCGCACCGCCCATGGCGATACCGGCAGCCTGACGGTGATGGGCACGGTGTCGCCGGCCGGCGGCAATTTCGAGGAGCCGGTGACCCAGTCGACCCTCGGCACGGTCAAGACCTTCCTTGGTCTGTCCTATGACCGCGCCTACAAGCGGTTTTATCCGGCCGTCGATCCGCTGCTGTCCTGGTCGCGCTACCGCCCGCAACTCGCCGATTGGTACACCCGCGAGGCCGGAGCGGATTGGGGCGAGCGGGTCGATGAGATGGTGGAGCTGCTCCGGCGCGGCGACGAGATTGCCCGCATGATGCAGGTGACCGGCGAGGACGGGGTGACCACCGAGGATTTCGTCACGCAGCAGAAGGCGCTGTTCCTCGATATGGTCTATCTGCAGCAGGACGCCTTTGACGATGTGGACGCCTCCGCGCCGTTGCCGCGCCAGAAGGAGACCTTCGATCTGGTCTATCAGGTGGCGGCGCAGGAGTTCGAATTTGCGGACAAAGCTGCCGTGCGGGCGTTCTTCACCCGGCTGACCGGCCAGTTCCGCAATCTCAACTACGCGGCCGATGGCAGCACGGGACGGGCGGAGCAGATCGCCAGTATCCGGCAGACGCTTGCCAGCGCGCCGACGGCCTACAGGGACGCGGCACAATGACCGGGACGAACCAACCGATGAGCGCGGAAGCCCAGCCTCGGGCGATCCTGTTCGATCTCGATGGGACGCTGATTGATTCCGTGCCGGATCTGACCACATCGGTGAATATCTTGCTGGAAATGCGCGGCGAGCCGCCGCTGTCCACCGGAGAGGTGCGGGCGATGGTCGGCAACGGCATCGCCAAGCTGGTGGAGCGGGCGTTTGCCGCGCGGGGACAGGCACTTGCCGGCGAAAGGCTTGAGGTGGAAGTCGCCGCGATGATGGAGATCTACGGTCGCCATCTCGTCGACAAGACGACACTGCTGCCCGGCGCGGCGGACATCCTTGCGTTTTGCGCGGAACACGGCATCGCGGCGGCGGTGGTGACCAACAAGCCCGAGGCCCTGTCCCGCAGGATCGTCAGCCAATTCGGTCTGGATGCGTACGTTACGCTGATCCTTGGCGGCGACAGCGGACCGGCGCGCAAGCCGGCACCGGACATGCTGCTTCATACGGCCTCGGCGCTCGGCCTTCCGGTCTCCGGCTGCGTGATGGTCGGCGACAGCCCCGCCGATATCGACGCGGCGAAGGCGGCAGTCATGGCTTCCGTTGTCGTGCGCGGCGGCTACACCACCATCCCGGTGGAGGAGCTTGGCGCCGATTTGGTGATTGACGCTCTTCCGGACCTGCCCCAGGCACTCACCCGCCTGGGCGTCCCGGCCTGACGTGGGTGTGAGGCGGGCACGGCCCGAGTGATGCGCTCCGGCGCCGGTGGACGATCCGCCGGCGCCGGAGTTTATCGGATCAGGCTGCGTCGAAACCGCTGATCGCGATCTTGCCCTTGGCGGTTCCGCGCTCGATACGCCGGTGCGCCTCGCGCAGGTTCGCCGCGTTGATCGGCGACAACTCCGTATCGAGGGTGGTGCGCAGAAAACCCCGGTCGATCTGATCGGCAATAAAGCACAAGAGCCGGTGCTGCTCGATCATGTCCGGCGTCTGGAACATGGCGCGGGTGAACATCAGTTCCCAATGCAGGCTGGCGGCCTTGGTCTTCATCAGCTCCATGGGCATCGGCAGGTCGGTGTCGTCGATGGAGACGATACCGCCCTGCGGCCGGATCAGTTCGACCGCCTCCGCCCAATGACGCATGTCGTTGAAGATGGCGATGTGATCCACGTGCTCAATGCCAAGCGCCCGGACCTGTTCGACCATCGGTTCGCGGTGGTTGATCACATGATCCGCCCCAAGCTCCTTCACCCAGGCGATGGTTTCCGGCCGTGAGGCGGTGGCAAGCACCGTCAGCCCGGCGCGCTTGGCGAGCTGGATGCCGATGGACCCAACGCCGCCGGCACCGCCAATGATCAGGAGTGTCTGGCCAGCATCGGCGCCATCCCGGTCGATGCCGAGCCGATGGAAGAAGGCTTCATAGGCGGTGATCGAGGTCAGCGGCAGGGCGGCCGCCTCCGCGTGGCTGAGGCTCTTCGGCTTGTGCCCGACAATCCGTTCATCCACGAGCTGGAATTGCTGGTTGCTGCCGGGGCGGGTCAGGTCTCCTGCGTAGAAGACCGCATCGCCTGGCTGGAACAGGGTGACATCCGGGCCGACCGCCTCGACGACGCCGCTGGCGTCCCAGCCCAGAACACGCGGGGCCTCCTCGACCGCATCCTTGGGCGCGCGAATCTTCGTGTCGACCGGATTGACTGCGACCGCCTTGACCGCGACGAGAAGGTCGCGGCCTTGCGGCTGCGGTCGGGGCAGGTCGACGTCCAGGAGCGCTTCCGGATCATCGATCGGCAGATAGCGGGTGAGGGCAATGGCTTTCATGGCAGGCTCCGTGCGAGAGAAAGGCGCGCGCCGGACCGCCCGGAAAGAGCTCCGGTCCGATTGGAGCCTTGTCGGTTTTGGGCCCGCGCCATTTGTGTGACCGGAGCCTAGCCTCGTTGGTGAAGTACGGAGAATTGCCGGAATCACGGAAACCGTATTCGGAACAGCCGAATGCTGGAGCCGCGAAGCGTGATGCCACTGTGTCTGAGCGGCGAGCTGTCCCGTAGACCGTGGAGCAGGCGAAGGGGGCATGTCGGAAGCCGTCCGGCCTCTTTCGGGCCGGACGCTGGATCAACGGTCTCTGCGGAAGAGACTGAACTGGAAAGACTGTGGCTTTCCCCATGGGGTCTGGTGCAGATGATGCCGGTGCGCGACGAGCGCGAAGCGCTCTCCAAGAACCTCGGCAAGGCCTTCCGGGCTGTACCGGGCAACCGGGAGGCCACTGCAGGTCTCGGGTCCGTCTGGTGCGAAGGTCGCGATCATCGCATGCCCACCAACGACCAATCCTTTTGCGAGACTGTTCAGATAGGCCGCGCGGTCCTTGGCATCGACCAGGAAATGGAAGACGGCCCTGTCATGCCAAAAATCGTAGTGGCGGTCGGGGCTCCAGGCTGTGATGTCGGCGGCAATCCAGCTCACGGCGTCGCCGGCTTGTCCCAGTCGCTGCCGCGCCGCATCGAGAGCGACTTGGGAAAGGTCGAGGACCGTGACGTCCCGGAGCCCCAGATCCAGCAGCGTTCCAGCAAATCGGGATGTGCCGCCTCCGATGTCGATGGCGGAGGAGGTTGCTGAAATGCCTGCCAGTTTGGCCAGTTCCAGCGAGAGCTGCGCCTCCTCCTGATGCCAGCTCAGTTGCGTCTCGGACTTCTGGTCATAAACCGTGTCCCAGTGCTCTCTTTTCTTGTCGGTCATGGTGTCTCCGTCACCGCTTGTGCCGCACAGGCGAGGCCCAAGCGGATAGCACCCCGACCAGGGCGACTCCAGAGCTTTGCAATGCGCGGATGTCATCGCGGCGCGCGAGGATCACGATAAGCTGGAAGGAACCGGTGTGCTGCGGAAGGTGCGATCAGGCCGACCTGTCCGGCGCGATCTGACGTGCGGGATAAGGGTCGATCTGGGTTCGCGGCCTCTGGTGGAATGGTGGCTACTTCGAGAATTGCACGTAAAAAGAGTATTAAAAAAATAAAGCAACCAATTATATCGATATGACTATTTTTCTGGTCCAATTCCGAGTCGGAGCCCCCTTGGAGGAAGAGTAACATATTGAAATAAAAGCGACTCCAAAAATCGATAGCAAGTTCGGTTGCGCCTGCGCGTTTTGGTTGTATTATGCATACGTACTACCGGAATTGAGGTTCCAGCTTTTCGAGAGAGGAATATGTTTACCGGCCGAATAGGTCTGGCAGCGACTGACGGGGTGGGGTCGATCCCGTCGGTTTGTCGTTCCGGTCGAAGCCCTGAGGTGTGGCAGGCGCGCGCGGTCGCCTGCTTGCGTTGACGAAGACGTATCTCGACCCGCTCCCCAAAACCGAACATGAGAAGGCATTCGATGAATCTCAGGAGGTTACGGTTTTTCGTCACCGTCGCGGAAGAGTTGCATTTCGGACGCGCTGCCGAGCGGTTGTGCATGACACAGCCCCCTTTGAGCCAGGCCATTCTTGCCCTGGAACAGGAACTGTCGGTCACCTTGTTCGAGCGGACGAAGCGCCATGTGGCGCTGACGCCCGTCGGCAAAAAATTGTTGCCTCATGTCACCAGGCTGCTGGAGGAGGTGGAGGAGTTGCCCGGTCTTGCTCGCGAGTTGGCGCGCGGAGAGGTGGGAGCTCTGAATCTGGGGTTCGTGACCACTGCGGATTACAGCTTGCTGCCCACGCTGATCGGCCGCTATCGGCAGAACTATCCCAAGGTGAAGATTTCCTTACGGGAGATGAGCAGCGATCTTCAGGTCGAGGCTCTGCTGCAGGGAGAGATCGATGCCGGATTGATGACCCCGCTGCATACGACCTTGCACGCCTCGTTGTCCTATCTGCCGCTGTATCATGAGCAGTTGGTGGCAGCCGTGCCGGAAGCATGGGTCGCGAGCGGGCGTCTCACGCCGGTCGAGGGGCGGCTGCCACTGGCTGAGGTGGCGCGCGAGCCTCTGGTGCTCTTCCCCCGGCGCAGCGCTCCGGTCTTTCACGATATCATCACCAACTATTTCGAAGTCAACGGCACCCGACCGGTCATCGGCCAGGAGGCGATCCAGATGCAGACGATCATCAGTCTGGTTTCCGCCGGGATCGGGGTGGCACTGGTGCCTGGCTCGCTATGTCAGCTTGCCCGCCCCGGCGTGCGCTACCTGTCGCTTGCCGAGAAGCCTCCAACCATCGAGACCGGCCTCGCCTGGCGCCGGGACGATCCCTCGCCAACGGTGAACCGGCTCGTTGAGGCCGCCGAGGCGCAAGGGGACGTGGGGGAGATGCCCACGCTGGCGCCCGCCTTGATGGTCGCAACGAGAGAGCGGCACCGTCAGAACGGGGCGATCTAGGTTTTCGGGACTTCAATTGGCTGCGATCTGCGCATGTTCCCCCGGTTCAATGGGGCGGAAACTCGCATCCTGCCTCTTTCCGGGCCGCCCCTTCCGCTGCGTCCTGATCTGGCACAAGGCTCACCCCTTCGCAGGACATAAAAGGGCTGTCAGCTTCTCTTTGTCTGCGTGCGATGGCAAACCAGTCAATAAAAACAAATGCGCGATAGATCTGAAGACGCTACCATCTGGGCGGGATTGGGAGAAAAGGGAAGGCAGAGGGGAGACGACTTCCGGAATTAAAGGGCGTCTGGATAAGGGGGAGACGATGGCGTGCCCTAACACTGTCCTCTTGCTTTCCCGTATCAACAGATCTTTGCATGCCTTCGCGGCAGGTTTCCCATGACGACGGCCAATAGCGAGGATACGGCCCGAGAGGGGCGATGGAGGAAAGGCGGATGGGGCGGGATCTGACGGGGCGTTGTTACGTGGTCACTGGCGGGGCTTCCGGGATCGGCCTTGCCACCGCGCGCCGGTTGCTGGCGGATGGGGCGCGGGTCGCACTCCTCGATCTGGATGAAGACCGGCTCGCCGAGGCGCAACGGTTGTTGTTGCAGGAGGCGCCTGACCCGGCAGATGAAAGGGTCGCCACGGAGCTGGTGGACATTTGCGACGAGGACAGCGTGTTTGCCGCCTTCGCGGCAGTGCGAGGGCACTTCATGGCTTCGCTCTCCGGCCTCGTCAACTCCGCCGGAATCGCCCGGAATGTGCCATTTGTCGACACCTCGGCGGCGATGATGCGTCAGGTGCTCGATGTCAATGTGGTCGGCACGTTTCTGTGTGCCCGCGCGTTTGTCGACAGCGGCCCTGAGGACGGGGCGGCGATCGTCAACATTACCTCGGTCTCTGGCATGACCGGCAACACCGGCCGTTCCGCCTATGGCGCGTCCAAGGGCGCGGTGATTGCCCTGACCCGGGTGATGGCGACCGAACTTGCCGAATTTGGTATTCGCGTCAACGCGGTGGCGCCGGGGCCGGTGCGCACGCCGATGGTCGCCGCGCTCCATGCGGAAGGGGGCGCGGATCAATGGACCGGGCGTATTCCGCTGCGCCGCTATGGAGAACCGGAAGAGCTGGCCGAGGCAATTGGCTTTCTGGTGTCCCCATCCGCCAGTTTCGTCACCGGAGAAGTCATGGTCGTGGATGGTGGATTTCTGGTGGCGGGCGTCTAGGGCATATCCGCAGCGCTGCCGGTCATCGGATCGTTGGATCAGATATGCAGCGCCTTGCCGAGGGCGGCGAGGCAGGCTTCCTGCACGGCTTCGCTCTGGGTCGGATGGGCGTGGATCACCGCGCCGATGTCATCGAGCCGCGCGCCCATCTCGATGGCGGTGGAAAACGCGGCGCTGAGTTCCGAGGCGCCCGCGCCGACCGCTTGCAAGCCGAGGAGGACATTATTGTCCTCGCGGGCGACGGCGCGCACGAAGCCGGTCTCCGCCTGCATGGTCATCGCGCGGCCATTGGCGGCGAAGGGGAACTGGCCGGTGCGGATGGCGATCCCTTGCGCCTTTGCCTCCTCCGGCGATAGCCCGCAGCTGACGATCTCCGGATCGGTGAAACAGACGGCGGGAATGCAGCGCGCATCCCACCGGCGACGGTGACCGGCGACGATCTCGGCCACCATTTCCCCTTGCGCCATTGCCCGGTGGGCCAGCATCGGCTCGCCGGTGACATCGCCAATGGCGAAGACGCCGCGCATGGAGGTGCGGCAGGTCGCGTCGATGCGGATGAAGCCGCCGTCCATCGTAAGGCCGAGCTCGGAAATGCCGGCACCGTCCGACCGGGGCCGCCGACCAACGGTGATGAGGATCCGGTCCGCTGGAAGGTCGCAGGGTTCCGCGTAGTCTTCACCTTGCGCGACCTGAAGGCCAGCATCCGACAGGCCGAGCGCGCGGGTCTCGGTCATCACCGTGACCCCCAGCGCCTTGAGGGACGCGAGCACGGGTTTCGTCAACGCGGTGTCGTATTGCGGCAGGATGCGGTTTGTGGCCTCGACCACGGTGACCTGCGCGCCGAGCTTGGCGAAGGCCGTGCCGATCTCAAGCCCGATGTAGCCGCCGCCGACCACGACCAGCCGTTCCGGCACCGCATCAAGGGCAAGCGCTTCGGTGGAGCCGATCACCTTGCCGTCAAAGGGCAGGAAGGGCAGCTCCACCGGCGCGGAACCGGTGGCGATCACCACCGCTTCGGCGTGGATCTCGCACACCCCTTCCGGCCCTCGTACCCGTACGGTCTTGCCATCGACGAACTCCGCCCGCCCGGCGAGAACGCGGGTTCCGGCTTTTTTCAAGAGCCCGGCAACGCCCTTGGTCAGGCGCTCGACGATGCCATCCTTCCAGGAGACGGTGGCGGCAAGGTCGATGGCCGGGGCCTTCGCCGAGATGCCAAGGGGGGAGGTGCCGCCGGCAAAGCCGCGCAGCTTGTGAAACTCCTCCGCTGCGTGGATCAGCGCCTTGGAGGGAATGCAGCCGACCGTGAGACAGGTGCCGCCCGGGGTGTCTTCCTCCACTAGGATGGTGTCGAGCCCGAGCTGGCCGGCGCGGATGCCGCAGACATAGCCGCCCGGGCCGCCGCCGATGATCAGAAGCTTGCAGGTCTCTTCGCGCATCGGCTCACTCCTCGATGAACATCAGGGCCGGGGTCTCCAGCAGCTTCTTCAGCGCCTGCACGAACACCGCCGCGTCCCAGCCGTCGATCACTCGATGATCGAAGGCGCAGGAGATGTTCATCATCTTGCGCGGCTGGAAGGCCTGTCCGTCCCAGAGCGGCCGAACCGCCATCTTGTTGATGCCGACGATGGCCACCTCCGGGTGGTTGATGATCGGCGTGGTGGCGATGGCCCCGAGCGGGCCGAGCGAGGTGATGGTGATGGTCGAGCCGGACAGCTCCTCGCGGGTCGCCGCGCCGCTGCGCGCCGCTTCCGCAAGCCGGGTCAGCTCTCCGGCGCTATCCCAGAGCCCGTGGGTTTCCACATGCCGGGCGACCGGCACGGTCAAGCCGGCGCCGGTCTGGGTGGCGATGCCGATATGCACCCCGTCGAACTGCCGCACCACCCCGGCCTCGTCGTCGTAGTGGGCGTTTATCTCCGGTTGATCGCGGACGGCGGTCACGATGGCGCGCATGACGAAGGGCAGCAGCGTCAACTTGCCGCGCGCGGCGCCATGCCGGGCGTTGAGGCTGGCCCGCAGGTCTTCCAGCGCGGTGACATCCACCTCCTCGACGATGGTGATATGCGGGATGCGCGCCTTGGCCAGCGCCATCTTCTCGGCGATCTTGCGGCGCATGCCGACCACCTTGATCTCGCGCGTGCCCGTCGCCGGTGGGCGGGCAATACGCCGTGGCGCGGTGCCCGCCGAGCCTGAGGACTGCTCCGCCCAGGCGTCGAGATCCTCATGCAGGATGCGCCCCTCCGGTCCGCTGCCGGTGAGAAGGCGCAAATCAATGCCGCGTTCCTGCGCCCGGCGACGCACCGAAGGCGCGGCCAGCGGCTTCTCGCCAATGGCAAGCGGCCGGCTGCGTGGCGCGGCGGCAGGGGCGCCGGTTTGCGCTGGTGGTGGGGCCGTCTCGGTGGGTTTCGCTTCCACGGGAACTGAGGAGGTCGGTTCCGGTGGCGCTTCGGTTACGGGGGGCGCCTCCGCCTCTGGGGGCTGCGATGCAGGTGCTGGCGCTTCGGCTTTTGCCGCCGGCGCAGCCGCGACCTTGTCGGCATTGCCCGGCCCCTCGACCTCGATCTGGATGAACTTGCCGCCGATGGGAATGAAATCGCCCGGCTCGCCGCACAGCCAGGCCACCGTGCCGGAGACGGTGGAGGGCACCTCCACCGCCGCCTTGTCGGTCATCACCGTGCCGAGAACATCGTCCTCTTCCACATGATCGCCGATGGCCACGTTCCATTCGGTCAGTTCCGCTTCGGCGATGCCCTCGCCGACGTCGGGCAGGGTGATCGTGTAAATGCCCATGCCTCAGCCCTCCAGAACCGCTTTGAAGGCCCGGCGGATCCGGTCCGGGCCGGGGAAATAGGCCCACTCCTGCGCATGCGGATAGGGGGTGTCCCAGCCGGTCACCCGCACCACCGGTGCCTCCAGATGATAGAAGCAGGTCTCCTGCACCAAGGCGCTCAGCTCCGCGCCGAACCCGGAGGTGCGGGTCGCCTCATGCACGATGACGCAGCGACCGGTCTTCTTCACCGAGGCGGCGATGGTCTCAAGGTCGTAGGGAATGAGGGTGCGCAGATCGATCACCTCCGCATCGACGCTCGCGTCCTCCGCCGCCGCCTCGGCCACATGCACCATGGTGCCATAGGCCAGCACTGTGAGGGCCGACCCGGCACGCCGGATCGCCGCCTTGCCGAGCGGAACGGTGTAGGGTCCGTCCTCCACCTCGCCGAGCGGATGGTTTTTCCACGGCACTACCGGTCGGTCGTGATGACCGTCGAACGGGCCGTTGTAGAGCCGTTTAGGCTCCAGGAAGATCACCGGATCCGGATCCTCGATGGCGGCAAGCAGCAGGCCCTTGGCATCTTGCGGGTTCGATGGCACCACCACCTTCAGTCCGGAAACATGGGTGAACAGCGCTTCCGGGCTCTGGCTGTGGGTCTGGCCGCCGAAGATGCCGCCGCCGGTCGGCATGCGGATCACCATCTGGCAGGTGAACTGGCCGGCGGAGCGGTGGCGTATCCGTGCCGCCTCGCTGACGATCTGGTCATAGGCGGGGTACATGTAATCGGCGAACTGGATCTCCACCACCGGCTTCAGCCCGTAGGCGGCCATGCCGATGCCGGCGCCGACGATGCCGCTTTCGTTGATCGGCGCATCGAAACAGCGGCTGCTGCCGTATTTCTCCTGCAAACCGGCGGTGCAGCGGAAGACGCCGCCGAAGTACCCCACATCCTCGCCGAAGACGACGACCCGCTCGTCCCGCTCCATGGCAAGGTCATGGGCGCTGCGGATCGCCTCGATCATGGTCATGCGTGCCATGTCAGTACCCCGCTTCCTGGCGTTGCCGGATGAGATGCGCCGGCATTTCGGCATAGACATCGTCGAACATGGCGCGCGGTGAGGGATGCGGCCCGGTGATCAGGGTGCCATTGGCCTCCGCCGCCTTCTGCGCGCCGCGCACTTCGTCGGCGATCTCCGCCAGCGCCTGGCTGTGGCGCTCCTCGGACCACTCGCCAATGGTGACCAGATGCGCCTTCAGCCGGTCGATCGGATCGCCGAGCGGCCAGGCGTCGCATTCCTCCTTGGAGCGGTAGGCGGACGGATCGTCCGAGGTGGAATGGGCACCGGCCCGGTAGGTGACATGCTCGATCAATGTGGGGCCGAGGCCGGCGCGGGCCCGCTCCGCCGCCCAACGCGCCACCGCATGCACCGCCAGGTAGTCGTTGCCATCGACCCGGATCGCCGGAATGCCGAAGCCGTGGCCTCGGGCGGCGAAGGTGACCGCGCCGCCGCGCGCCATGCCCTGGAAGGTGGAGATCGCCCACTGGTTGTTGACGATGTTGAGAATGACCGGCGCCTGGTAGCTGGAGGCAAAGACCATGGCCGCGTGAAAGTCGTTCTCCGAGGTGGAGCCGTCGCCGATCCAGGCGGCGGCGATGCGGGTGTCGCGGGCAATCGCCGAGGCCATGGCCCAGCCGACGGCCTGAATGAATTGGGTGCCGAGATTGCCCGAGATCGTGAAGAACCCGTGATCGCGCGCCGAATACATCACTGGCAACTGGCGCCCCTTCAGCGGGTCGGCGCCATTGGAGAAGATCTGGTTCATCATGTCGGTGAGCGGATAGCCGCCGGCGATCAGCAGGCCGGCCTGACGATAGGTCGGGAAGTTCATGTCACCGTCTTCCAGAGCCATGCGAAAGGCGCAGGCCACCGCTTCCTCGCCAAGGTTCTGGACGTAGAAACTGGTCTTGCCCTGGCGCTGGGCCCTCAGCATGCGCTCATCGAACTGGCGCAGCGTCAGCATGTGCCTGAGGCCGGCGCGCAACTCGTCAGCGCTCAGCTGTCCGGCCCAGGGGCCGACGGCCTCCCCGGCCTTGTTGAGCACCCGCACCACGGAAAAGGCCATGTCGCGCATGTCCTCCGGTGCCTCGTCGATGCCCGGTCGCCGGACAGCGCCGGCGCGCGGGATCTCGAACTCGGAGAAGTCCGGTGCATCGCCCGGCCGCACGCCCGGTTCGGGTACGTGAAGCTGGAGCGGTTGATGTCGCGGGCCTGAAACGGTCTCGTTCATGACGGTCTCCTGTGCCGGAGGATGCAAAGGACGCGAAAAATGTCAGTGCCGGGAGGCGTGATCCGGACGATGTAGCGTTGCCGCGATTTTACTCTCTCCGCGGCCGAAATATCCTGCCAGAAGCCCTTATTCTTGGGCGGAATGCGAAATAATCTACTTCGTATTTCCGAAGGGAAGAAGGATCTCTTCTTCGAGGTGGTGAGGGGCGGTCCCTCAGGTCGCGGCGGTCTCTGTCGCCGAAAGAGCGGAAAGCTTAGGGTCCAGACCCATAAATGAGGCTGACATGGCATGGGAAATGGCAAAGCCTCGCGAGGAAGGGCGTGCGCAGCGGGCTTGTTGCCCGGTCAAACGCGCTGACGACGCAGGGTGAAGCCATTTCCATGTCCTGAAGGATTTGACCGGATTGTGCCTGCTCATGCGTCGCGAAAGGCTTGAAAATGAGCCGCATTTCCTGCGCTTCCGCTCCTTGATCAGAAGCAATCCGTCTCAAACCATTTCGAGCTCATTTATGAGTCTGGGCCCTAGCGAAACTCTCCGTCAGGGCCGGATAAAGACCAGAATAGGCGGAGTAGAGCTCCCGGTAGCGCGCACCGTCGCACCGCCGGCGAGCCGGATCAGTTCCTCCGCCGACAGGGCCAGGACCTTGCAGGCGGAGGTGCCGATGTCGATCCCGAGAAACGCTTCGCCCATGTCGCATCCTCCCCCATAGAAAAGCCCAAGAGCCGCAACAGGTAACGGCGTCCTGCCGAAGGATGCAAGGCAAGGCCCGCGAGGGCTGTGTCAGGCGTTGTCGGGGGAGGCGGCCGTCAGCCGCTTGATTTCCTGCGCCAACAATTCGCAGATGAAGATCTTGGCAATCGCCGGGCTGGTCTCGCCTCGTTCAGGCAACGGCGAAAGCGGGGTGGCCAGCAGGATGGCGTCGCAAAGGGCGCCGAGCTGCGGCATGCGCCGGCCGGAAACAGCGATGGTGTATGCGCCGCACTTTCGCGCCAGCCGCAGAAGTCCTTCGTTGTGGCGGGTCAGCCCGGTTTCGGAAATCACCATGAAGACCGAACGTCCGCCCGGCTTGTTGGCGACCTCGGCGGCCGCGACCCCGTCCTGAAAGGCGCGGGCGACAAGCCCCAGCCGGGAAAAGCGATAGGCAAACAACTCGGCGACGATGCCGGACACACCGGAGCCGAACAGGTTGATGCAGCGCGCTTCGACCAGCATCCGCGCGACCTGGGTGATCTCGTCATTCGACAGAGCGGCGGAGGTTGCCAGAACGGCGGCATTGACCCGGGCCACCGCCTCCGGCACCGCGCGCGGCTGGGCGCGCTGCTGGTAGGCGATGTCGGAGGCTAGGGCGATCTTGAAATCGCGGAAGCCCTTGTAGCCGAGAAAGCGGCAGAAACGGACGATGCTGGCTTCACCGCTGCCGCACAGCTCCGCCAGCTCCGCCATTGAGGCGCGGGCGGAGCGTTCGGGTTCGCGGGTGATGTAGCTGGCAATGCGCGACAGCGCCTTGGGACAGGTGTCGATGGTGGCTTCGATACGGGCGATGGTGCCTTGTCCGAAGCCGTTTTTCCCATTCCACTCCGCTGCCATCTCCGCGTCGTCCTCCGCGATGCCGTGTGTGACGTTGTTGCCTTGCGCCCATGGGCGCAAGGCGTCGGTCCTCAGGGGGACGATCTGCCGATGGCGGCGCCGGTCAGAACCAGTGCGGGTTCGTCCAGGCGCGTTTGCCCGCCGCATCGGTGACGATCAGGCGCATCCAGGGGCTGCCCTTCAGGCCGTCGAGCGGCAGGACCACCCGGCTGAGGCACTGGCCGAACTGGAAGCTGTACTGGTAGCCCTGACCGATGGCGACGATGCCGGCTGCCGGGCTGCATTCCACCACGATGCCCTCGTCGGTGAGCGCGACCATGTTGATCTGCGGCCCTTGGGTGGAATAGTAGCTGCCGCCCTTCAGCGCTTCGAGGATGGCTTCGGGGGAGCGGTCGGCGGCGCGCAGGTGGATCCAGCCGCCACCGAAGTCCGGCGACTTGAAATGGGCGTCGTCGCAGGCGTAGGTGAGCATGCGGTGGCCCTTGTCGGCCAGCCCGTCGAGCATGTAGGCGCCGTCGCCCTTGTCATGCATCAGGTGGCAGCCGTGATTGTAGATCTCGACCGCATGACAGTGTTCGACCAGCGTTTCCGCATCATCGAGGGACAACTCGTACCAGGCCGGATGCGCCATGCCGACGAAGGCACCGGCCTCATAGGCGCGGCGGGCAAGAGCGGGGCCATCCTCGTCGGACCGGGTCGGCGCGAAATCACGCGGCAGACCGACGGCGACCAGGTGCCACAGATCGCTCATCTCCGTGCGCGGCGCGTGCAGTTCCGCACCGTGAAGCGGGGTGAAGCTGCTATCGGCGAAGGTCGAGATATCCGTCAGCGGAAAGTCGAACTGCGCCAGGAAGTGATCGGTCATGCACAGGAAGTCATAGCCGCCGGCCTTGTAGCGGCGCACCACTTCCTCCGGCGGCAGGGCGCCGTCGGACCGGGTGGAGTGGGTGTGGATGTTGCCCTTGAGAAGCGGGCCGGTGCGGTCGAAGGGAGGAAGCGGGGTCATCTCGTCAGTCTCATCGGTTGGGGGCGGCCGAGTGCAGGTAGTCTTGCAACTCGGCCATGGAATGAAGGCAGATTTCGGCGCCGGCGGCCAGCAGTTGCGCGGGCGTGCCGTCGGTGATGTGGCTTCCGCCGCAAAAGCCGATGGCCCGGGCACCCGCCGCCCGCGCGCCGGCGATGCCGGAGACGCTGTCGTCGATGGTGATGCAGCGTGCGGGGTCGACGCCAAAGGCCGCGGCGGCGTGCCGGAAAAGGTCCGGCGCCGGCTTGGGCGCGGCCACATCCTCGGCGCTGAAGACGTTGCGTCCGAAGTAGCGCAGGAGGCCCGTCGTCTGCAGCGTCAGGGCAAGGCGTGACCGGGTGCTGTTGGAGGTCACGCAGACCGGCGCCGTGCAGGCCTCCAGCACCTGGCGGATGCCGGCGATCTCGCGCAGCTCCTCCGTGAAACGGCGTAGAAGTGCCGCTTCGTGACGGGCGGCATAGTCCTCCGGCAACGTCACGTCGTACCGTTCGGCAACCAGCCTGGCTGCATCGCCAATGGTCTTGCCGGTGAAGATGCGGATGGAGTCCTGAACGCTGAGGGTGATGCCCTGTTCGGCAAGGATCTCGCTGGTGGTCGCGGCGGAGAGCACTTCGCTGTCAACCAGCACTCCGTCGCAATCGAAAAAGAAAAGCTCTTTCAAGTCTTGCTCGTTTCTCTGAAGAAGGGCGCCGCCGGGGGCGGGGCGCTCCGGCTGCGTGCGGGGCGGGGCCGGGAACCGGCCCGCCAGAACCGGCCCGCCAGAAGCGACGTTGAGGCGGGCCGGAAGGTGTCGGATTACTTGCCGATCAGGGCGTTGGTCTCTTCGACCATTTCGGCCAGACCGTCCTCGACGGACAGGTCGCCGGCCATCACCGCGCTGACGATGTCGCGCTGGGTGCGCCAGATCTCGACCGCGTTGGTGCCCGGATAGCCGCCCCACGGAATCGCCCGCTCAAGCTGGTTCAGCGAGGTCTTCCAGTTGGGGTTCTTGGCGTAGAAGTCACCAAGCAGTTCCGGCGCCATCGCCAGCTGGTTGGTGGGCATGTAGCCGGAGCCGAGCACGGCGAGCTTCTGGCCCTCGGGGCTCGCAGCGAACTTGATGTACTCGAAGGCGGCCTTTTGCCGTTCGGCATCCTGGGTGGTGATGATGCCGCCGTTGCCGCCGGTCGGCACCTTGCCGTTCGCCTTGTCGGCAACCGGGTAGATGGTCGAGCCGACGGTGAACTTGCCCTTGGCCAGCTCCTCGAAGGAGCGTGCGGAGTTGACCGACTGGATGGTGAAGCCGGTGAGGCCAGCGGCGAACTGCTGACGGCTCTGCGAGAACTCCATCTGCTTCATGCCGGCGTCCTTGACGAAGCGCACGGCCAGTTCCAGGGCCTTCTTGCCGCTGTCGCCATCCCAGGCAACGGCGGTGCCGTCCTCGTTCATGAACGGGGCGCCCTGCTGCGAGATCAGCGCACGCCACAGCCAGTCGTCCGGCCAGGCGTCGACCGCGTAGGACATGCCGGTGATGTCATCGCCGAGCGCGTCGATCTTGCCGGCCAGCTCGATCCAGCCGTCCCAGTCGTCAGGCATGTTTTCCAGATCGCCGCCGGCCTTCTTGACCAGGTCGGCGTTGTAGAAAACGATCGGCGTGGAGGCGTTGAACGGCAGGCCGTAGATCTCACCCTTCACGGTGGTCAGGTTGATCATTGCCGGGTTGTAGTTCTTCTCCAGCCACTCCGCGCCGCCGGCGGCCTCGATGAACGGAGCAAGCGGCACATCCAGCTCGCGCGCCTGAAGCTGCTCGATCAGCTCGGGAAGCAGGTGGTAGCCGGAGAAGACGATGTCCGGGAGATTGCCGGTCAGCGCATCGCGGATGATCGCCTGGTGAGCCTGGTCATAGCTCTCGGCCGGGGCGAGGAAGTTGATCTTGATGTCCGGGTTCTTCTCCATGAAGGCGTTGGCGACGTCTTCGTGGAAGTGGCGGTGGCCCGGCCATGCGTGCAGCACATTCAACGTGACCTCGGCTTGTGCCGCGACCGTGCTTGCCAGTAGAGTTGCGCCAAGGGCGGCGGTGCAAAGCAACTGTTTCATCGTTTTCCCTGTCGAAGGGGGAGTATCCCCGTTTGATGCGGCCCTTGGGCCGCGGGTTGCGCGGGGGTGGTGGCAGCCACCTTCCGCGTCTCGCGTCTGTCAACGCGATCTCGTCGGGGAGCGGGCCTTGGCCTCATGGCGGCCCGGCTCCCGATTTGTCAGCAAGGCGCCTATTTCACGCCGGTCATGGTGATGCCGCGGATGAACTGGCGCTGGGCGAAGAGGAATGCCAGCATCAGGGGCGCGGTCAGGATGGTGGCGGTTGCCATCAGTGCGCCGTAGTTCTCGCCGCTCTCGGAATCGGCGAAATAGGCGAGGCCCAGCGGCGGCGTCATCAGCTCGTTGGAGCGGATCACGATCATCGGCCAGTAGAGATCGTTCCAGTGGCTGGTCAGCGAGAACACCGAGAAGGCGGCGATGGCGGGAACCGATCCCGGCACGACGATGGTCCACAGGATCGCCCATTCCGACATGCCGTCGAGCCGCGCCGCGTGGATGATCTCATCCGGGTAGGACTTGAAGCTCTGGCGGAACAGGAAGATCGCGAACACCGAGAGGAAGAACGGCATCATCGCGGCGAAGTAGGTGTCGAGCGCGCCAATCGCGTTGAGCCCGAGGAAGAGCGGCAGTGCCGGCACCTGGATCGGCACCGTCAAGGCGAAGATGACGATGGCGAACAGCAACTCGCGGCCGCGAAACTCGAACTTGGCCAGCGCATAGGCGCAAGGGATCGCTGTCAGCAGCTGCACCAGCAGAATGCCGAGGGAGATCACGACGCCGTTCTTCATGAAGGTCAGCACCGGCGTGGCGGTCAGCGACTCGATGTAATAATGCGCGCCGGTAAAGGTTTGCGGCAGCCAGTTGAACTCTGGCGTGAACAGCTCCTGCGGCGCCCGGAACGAGGTCACCAGCATCACGTAGAACGGGAACATGAAGATGAACGCCAGCGCCAGCAGGAATGCATGGGAGGCGAACTGGCCGAGGGTGTAGCGCATGCCGGCGCCGGCCTGTCGGGTCTTTGACATCAGTAGTGCACCTTCCGGTCCAGCACCCGCGCCTGAAGAAAGGCGAAGATCATGATGATGGCAAGGAAGACGACGGTCATCGCCGCCGCCGAACCCATGCGGAAGTAGGTGAAGCCTTCCAGATAGGTGGTGTAGAGCAGCACGTCCGAGGCTCCGCGACGCGGGCCGCCCCGGGTGATCACCGCCACCGTGTCGAACACCTTGAAGGCGGTGATGGTGGAGGTGATGATCACGAACATGGTGGTCGGACCGAGCAGCGGCAGCGTGACGGAAAAGAAGCGGTCGAGGGGGCTTTCCATGCCATCGACCGATGCGGCGTCGTAAAGCTCCTCCGGGATGGCGGTCAGCCCGGCGATGAACAGCACCATGTTGAAGCCAGCAAGGCTCCAGATGTTGATCAGGGCCAGGCCGCCCAGCACCAGGTCCGGATCGCTGAAGAAGTCGATGGCTGGCAGGCCCCAGGATTTCAGCAGCAGATTGAACGGGCCGATGGTGCCGTGCAGCAGATATTTCCAGACCGTGGCCATGGCGACGAGCGTGGCCGTGACCGGCAGGAAGAAGATGAGCTGATAGATCTTGCGGCCCCGGGTGAGGCCGTTGATCAGCACCGCCAGCAAGAGCCCGAGAAAGACGCTGGCCGGCACCACCATCGCCACATAGGTGAAGGTGTTGCCGAGCGCCCGCCAGAAAGCGCGGTCGGTGTTCAGGTCCGCGTAGTTGTCGAAACCGACGAAGGACACCTCCAGCGCGCCGAAGCGGTAATCGGTGAAGCTGAGCAGGATGATCGCCGCGATCGGCAGCAGCATCAACAGAACCAGCAGGACGACGGACGGGCCGGCGAGCGACCAGCTGACCCAGCCGGGGATCTGTGCGCCATGCCGGCGGCGCGGCGACGCGGCGACGGGGGCAGGGCCGGGGAAGGCGGCGATATCAGCTGGCATGGGACAGCATCCTGTCCGCCGGCATCATGCCGTCGGGTGAAAAGGGCAGGGGCGCACGCTTGCCCGACGGGGCGAACGCCAGCAGCGCTTCCGGCCGCAGGGTGAAGGCGATCCGGCCATCGGCGACGGCAAGGCCACTCCACTGCGCGGCGGGAATACGCCCGGTGATCTCGGTGCCCTGATCGGTCTGCAGGAACACCAGCACGTCATGGCCCAGGAGTTCATGGCGCAGAAGCCGGGCGTCGACGCCGATGCCCGCCGATTTGGGCGTGAAGTCGAGAGCCTCGGGACGGAAGGCGATATGAGCGATGCTGTCCGGCAGCGGCTGGCCGGTCCAGCGCGCGGTCTCCTCGGTCGACACCACATTGATTTCCGGCGAGCCGATGAAGCGGGCGACGCGCAGGTCCTGCGGGTTGGTGTAAAGCTCCTGCGGGCTGGCGCATTGCACGATCTCGCCATCCATCATCACCGCCACCCGGTCCGACATGGTCATCGCCTCGGTCTGGTCGTGGGTGACGTAGATGAAGGTGGCGCCGAGCCGCCGATGCAGGCTGGTGATCTCGCCGCGCATGGTGACCCGGAGCCGTGCGTCCAGATTGGACAGCGGCTCGTCCATCAGGAAAACCTTGGGGTTGCGAATGATGGCACGGGCAAGGGCGACGCGCTGGCGCTGACCGCCGGAGAGGGCGGCGGGCTTGCGCGGCAGCAGGTGGCCGATCTCCACTTGGTCGGCGACCTCGCGCACGGCCTCCTGAATCTGGCGGCGGGCGGTGCGCTGGCCGGGCACCAGCCGGCCCAGCACCGGCAGGCGGGCGGCGGTGGGCAGCCGGCGGATCCGCAAGGGGGTGCCGATGTTCTGCTCCACGCTCATATGCGGGTAGAGCGCGTAGGACTGGAACACCATGGCGATGTCCCGCTCCCGGGGACGCAGATGGTCGACGCTTGTCCCGTCGATGCGGATTTCACCGGCGCTTTGCGGCTGCAGGCCGGCCATGATGCGCAGCAAAGTGGACTTGCCGCAGCCGGAGGGGCCGACCAGGGTCATGAATTCCCCGGCCTCGATGGTCAGGGAGGCGGAGCGCAGGGTTTGCGTCGCGCCGTAGGATTTCTCGATATTTTCCAGTTCAACCTTCGCGGACACGGATGGTTCCCCAGTGTGTTTGGTCAGCCGTCCGACCAGGCGGCGTGCAAGGCACACGCCGGCCCATCCCGGCCGCGCTGGACGCTGCCGGGTCTGTCGTTTCGTCTGGATCATTTGAGTGGCTCGCCGGTTGTGCGCGTGCACGGATCTGATCGCGCGGCACCTGCCGGAAGGCCTATGGCGGGAACCCTATTGGAGTTTTGCTTCAGTTTTGTGATGCCCTGAAACTTTCCTCCGTTCCTGTTCAAGGTATTGAATTATATGAAATAAGATCTGTTTTTTGCGGACGTGGTCAGGGGAAAATACAACCCTTGATCTTATGCCGCTTTCCGGAGGGGCAGACGCCCGTCTTCGGCATCCTCCGGTGGAGGCGTTGTTCTCGACCCCGGCCCGCGGAGGGCGGAATCGGCAGACCAAGGCGCGCGTTGCAATGGGCAATTGACACCCCGTGTCGCCGTGCCTATCTGTTTGGGTATGTTGGTCCACGCAGATCATTTTCGATTTCTTCTGCTGACCCGCCCCTTCCCCCGGGCGGCCTAGGCGTATTTGCGCCTGTCTTACCCCCGGGGCTTCCTTCCATTTTCGAGCTGAACGGGTGACTGGCCGGTCACCGGGAACATGTCATCTGCGGGCCGGCGAAGGACGTTCGGCTTTCCCCTGATATCCCTGATTCCGCTCTTCGACCGGTCGTTCCGCCGGAAACTCTGATTGAAGTCCGGCTGCTGTCGCAGATGGCGGCCATGGACCCGCAAATGCACTTCATTGCACGCCGGCTGCGCCGCCGCCGATCTGATCCACTCGTTCCGTTCCTGTCCCTGGCCACTGGCCTTCCAAGGAGACTTCGCATGACCACTGCAGCCAAGCCGCGTCGCCCGTCCGGGCGCCGCCCGAAAATCACCCTCGGCGAGGAGACGCTGGAGCGCCTCGAAGCACTTGCCGAGGCGGCCATGGCGCGCAACCCGTCATTGGCCGAACGCCTTCTTGAAGAGATCGACCGCGCCCGGGTGGTGCCGCAAAAGCGCCTGCCGGCCAAGGTGGTGGCGATCGGCAACAAGGTGACCTACCACGACGAGACGACCGACCAGGAGCGCACTGTCACACTGGTGTTCCCGGATGATGCGGATATCGACCGGCAGCGGATTTCGGTGATGACCCCGATCGGCGTCGCGCTCATGGGCCTGACCGAGGGCGCCTCGTTCCACTGGGATACGCTGGATGATCACCGGCGGCGGCTGACGGTTGTCCGGGTCGAACCGGGCGACACGGATGCGAAGGACTGACCCATGATCCGGACGACAGGAGCCCGTGCGGCTGCACTTTCTTCGCCCGGAGTTGGCTGCCCCTGATGTGACAGGCGTCGGGGTGCCTGCTCCGGGATCGGCGAACCCGTTTGTGTCCAGTCCTCAGGAGCCCCCGATGAGCTCGTTGTTTTCCCGTTCGGTCTGTGTTCAGTGCGATGCGGTGTTGCCGCGCGCCGCGTTGTTACGCTGCCCCTTGTGCAGCCATCCCGTCAACCGGGCCGCCGCGCCCATCCGCACATTTTGCAGCCAGTGCGATCGACCGCTGCCGCGCGCCCATGCGGGGCATTGCCCGGCCTGTAGTGCTGGTTGAGGAAAGCGTCCGACCGAACGAGAAACGGGCCGCCAATCGGCGGCCCGTTTTGTTTTTCCATTTGCCGAAGGGGCAGGGCCCCCTGACCGGCAAGGTCACACGGCGCTGATCCGCACCGGCAGGCCCTGACGGACGGAAGCGCCGGAGACCGGCTCCAGCCAGGTGCCGAGGGTCTTGCGCGTCGGGTCGGCAAAGCCGAGATCGTTGATGTTCACACCAGCGGCGATCCACGGGTTGCCGGGCACCGTCTCGCCGTCGATGACATGATCCCGCGCGCCCAGTTCGGTATGGCCGAAGCTGTGCTCGATGCCGATGGCCCCGGGCATCACGCCCTTGGTGACGATCGCCAGACCGCGCAACCGGCCACCCGGGCTTTCGACCAGGATTTCCGCGCCATGGGCAATGCCAAGCCGTTCCGCGTCGTCGTGATTGACCAGGATCGGGTTGTACGGCTTGATCATCCGCAGCCGCTCAAGCCCGACCGAATAGCTGTTCATCACGTTCGACTTGTAGGAGAACGCCAGCATTGGCCAATCGGCCTCGCCGAAATGGTCGCGCATGGCGGAGCCATCGGCCATGGCCGGACGCAGGAAGCGGGCGGTGCCGAACAGCCGCTTGCCGGTCATGCTGTCGATGCAGGTGCCGACCTTCTCGTTCCAGACGCAAAGCGTCCGCTTCCACGGGTTGCCGAGCGCTTCGCCATCGCGGGCCTTGTCGAAGGTCTGGTAGCGGCCGCCACGGGAGTAAAGATGCGCGACGGGACCGCGTTCCTCCGCCGGAAGCGTTGCCTCGATCTCCGGCAGCAGCCGTTCCAGACCGGAAAAGCGGATGTCATCCTCGCTCGCGTCCGGCAGCGGCTTGCCCATGAAGGCGATGTTGGCCGCCGCACGCAGGTAGAAGTCCTCCGCCCGGTTCAGCGGATGGGTTCCGCCCTCAGCATCGGTGATGGCATTGTCGCCGAAGCCGTCGAGGCCGAGCCGCTTGGCCAGCTTGATGAAGAAGCTCTCCATGCTGACCGGCTGGCCATCGGCGGTCTTCGCCTGGCGCGGCTCGACGATCGGCCAGCAGGCGGTCGTCATCTTGGTCAGGTTGCCGGACCAGGCGCCGGTGAAGCCCCACACCTCATACATCACCGAATCCGGCACGATGTAATCGGCATAGGTGTTGGTCTCGTTGATGAAACCATCCACGGCGACATAGAGCGGCAGGACCTTCGGGTCGCGCAGCTTGTCGGCGATCAGCGTCTTCAGCCCGGCCTGACCGTAGATCGGATTGCACATCACGCCGATCATCGCCTTGATCGGATAGGGATACCCGTCAATGGCCGCCGTGATGTGATCGGTCAGAACCGGCGGGGCCAGCCGGCGCCAGGGCGCGCGGGCGGGGTAGGGGCTCTTGCCTTCCGCCTTCAGCCGCTTGAACTCGCTGGTCTTCTCATAGGGAAACCGCGAGCGGGACAGGAACACGCCCTTGGGCTTGCGGGCGCCCTTGAAGCCGGCCAGGTTGTAGCGCGGCCCCTTGCCGGCGCCATTGAACTTGCCGCCGCCATGGGCGCTGCCGCCGGTGTGGTTGACGTTGCCGACCAGCACGTTGAGCAATTGCAGGGCGTAGGCGGAATAAAAGCCCGCGCCCGACATCATGCCGCCGTGGCAGTCCACCGCCGCCGTGCGGCCATGCTCCTTCAGCTTGCCGGCCATGTGCTGGAGCTGCTCCACCGACACGCCGCATTCGCCCGCCATCTCCTCAAGCGGATGGGACAGCGCTTCGTCGCGCAGGAGGCGCAGCGAGCTGCGCACATCGACGCTGTTGCCATCGGCCAGCGTGACCTTGGCATCAGTGAAAAGCTCCGCGCGCTCCACCGTGTTCGCCGGCACGATCGCGCCGGTGGCATCCATGACCATCGGCGCGTCGTCTTCCGCATCCGCCGGCTTCAGGCCGAGATCGGATTCGCGCAAGAAAGCCCCGGCGCGCGGATGATCGTCGCTGGTAATCACCAGATGCACGGCGTTGCTGTGCGAGGGCTCACCCGCCGCCTTGGCCGCAGCGGCGTTCGGGATCGCCAGATACTCCGCCGCATAGCCTTCGGTTTCGAACAACAGGCGCATCAACGCCATGCCGAGCGCGGTGTCGCTGCCCGGACGGATCGGTACCCAGTTGGCGCGCGGACCGGCGGCACGGGCGACGGAGGCGTTCAGCGCCGGATCGACAACGATATACTCCAGCGTCTCGTCAACACGGGCCTTCGACAACAGCCGACCCTGACGCTTGAACGGGTTGCCCGCCTGGGACGGTGCCGTGCCGATGAACAGGCCGAAGGTGGCCTTCTCGAAGTCCGGCTTCAGATGCGCGTTCTTGGCCAGGTCGTTCATCATCGCGCCGGCGCCCATGCGGAAGGCAAGGCCGCAGTAGGAGCCGTGGTGACCGTAGTTGCGGGTGCCGAATGCCTTGTCGGAGAAGCGGCGCAGCACGGCCGAGCGGCCGTAGTCGGTTGCTTCCATGACCAGCAGCTGGTTGGTCTTCGGCCCGTATTCGGGGTTTTCCGGGTCGAGCGGCGTGTCGTAGTCGTTGATGGCCGCCAGGCCGTCCACATGGCCTTCGCCGAACAGGTCGCCGCCCTCGACGATTTCCTCGATCAACTGTTCGAAGCTGATCGTCTCCCACTTGCCTTCGCCGCGCTTGCCGGCGCGCTTCAGGCACTGGGTGATGCGGTGCGGGCTGGTGATCTGGGCGATCATCGCATTGCCGCGCGCACAGGTGGTCGAGCGCGCCGCCCAGCCCTGATCCTGAAACGCGGTGGTGCGCAGCAACGCGTCCTTGACCGGCAGGGTCTCATCCGCGTGCTCATCCGCCGACAGCGGGTTGAACGGATTGCCGACCGAGCGCAGCACGGTCTCGGAGCGATTGTCGATCCGCACCCGCACGCCGCATTTGGTCGTGCAGCCATAGCAGACGGTGAAGGCGACGCGCTGGTCCGGGTTCGGCGTGACGTCGCCGGTCTCCAGATCCACCCGGTATTCCGGATCGAGCGCATTGCCATAGACCGGATGCTTGGGCTTCTCGCCCGAACTGCCCGTCAGGCCCTTGGCCATGCGGGTCAGGGGTTCGGAATAGCCGGCGGCAAAGGTGGCCGCACCGGCAGCGATAGCGCCGCCCTTCAAGAGATTGCGACGTGTCTTATCCATGGCTCGCGGCTCCTTTCGCCGAGTAGTCTGGGGTCGTGTCCGGTGCGTCCGCGGCGGTGCCGCCGAGGGCCCCGCGCCAGGGCACGAGCATGTCGATGACGAGGATCAGCGCGATCCACAGGCCGAAGGTGCCGACCACGCCGAGCCAGCCGCTGGAGCCCCAGCCGACGGTGTATTCCAGATAGCCGGCGGTCTGCTTCTGCACGGTCTGCACGTCCATCAGCACGACCCAGCGGGCCATCCACGCAAGGTGCAGGGCGACAAGACCGACAATCCAGCTCCAGCCGCGCTGCGGCTTGCGCCACAACAGGAGAAGGCAACCGAGGGTGAGGGCGGTGCCGACGCCCAGGCCCCAGGCGGAGGTGGAGCGCCATTCGGCACTGTGTCGGACCGAGCGCAGCGCGGCGGCGACCGAGCTGTTCTCCATGTAAAGACCTTCCAGCACCCACATCAGGGCAACGCCGGCGGTGGCCACGGCGGCGGCGGAGACCACCCAGAGCATGTTGCGGGCGGTGTCGGGATCGCGCGGGCCGGCGATGCGCGAAAGCAGCAGCACCAGACCGCCGGCGCCGATGAGCCCGGTGGTGGCGAAGAACGGCAGCAGCCACACGGTGTTCCACAGCGGTCGTCCCTTGACGATGGCGACCTCGCTGCCGGTGTAGACGGCGATGCCGAGCGACAGCGCGGTGGTCGCCAGCGCCAGGGTGACGACGAGAAGGCGCGGGGTCTGCCAGCTTCCCAGCGTCACCAGCCGGGCGATCATGCCGAAGAGATCGCCGCGTTGACGCCAGACCAGCATCGGCTCGCGCCAGACCAGCCAGGCCAGGGCGATGATGGCGAAGACGAAGGGCGGCAGCATCAGACTGCCGATCGACATCCAGGACCAGGGGGTGAAATAGGCATAGAAGTGCCAGAATCGCAGCGGCTGGTGCAGGTCGGCCAGCAGTGCGATCGGCGCGACGATTGCCGTCGTCATGGCGCCCAGCATGGCAAAGCGCGCGGTTGCCTTCCAGCGGGCCGCGCCCAGAAGACCGGGCAGGGCAAGCCACAGCGACGCATAGGCCAGCGCGATCATGAAGAAATACTGCACGGCCCAGGGGTACCAGGCGATCTGGTAGCGCGGGGCAAGGATCTCAATGACCGCTGAATTCATAGTGCAGCTCCTCGTTGTCCTTGCCGTGGATGTCCCAGATCGAGGCGAAGGCCTCGGGCCGGTCGATGAACCGTTCGTCCATCCCCAGATAGAAGACGTGCGGGCTGGTGCCCTTTTCCGGTTGCAGCACTTTCAGCTCGCCGTGATGCTCGGCGACCATCTTGGAGATCGTGCTTTCCGGGTCGTTGAGGTCGCCGATGATGCGGGCGCCGCCGACGCAGCTTTCCACGCAGGCCGGCAAAAGCCCCGCCTCCAGCCGGTGGGTGCAGAAGGTGCACTTGTCCGCCGTCTGGGTCTTGTCGTTGATGAAACGCGCGTCATAGGGACAGGCCTGAACGCAATAGGCGCAGCCGACGCAGCGCTCGGCATCGACCACGACGATGCCATCTTCCTGCTGGTAGGTGGCCTGCACCGGACAGACCGGCACGCAAGGCGGATTGTCGCAATGGTTGCACAGGCGCGGCAGGAAGAAGGTCGACATGTCGCCCGTCTCCGGATCATCGACCTCGTATTGCGAGACGATGGTGCGGAACTTGCCGAGCGGCGCGTCGTTTTCCAGATGGCACGACACCGTGCAGGCCTGACAGCCGATGCAGCGGCGCAGGTCGATCAGCATGGCATAGCGTTTGGCGGGGTCGCCGCCGCGGCGCGGTGGCTGTTCGTTGATGGCGGCCTCCGCAACGGTGGCCAGCGGCACAAGGCTCGCTCCGGCGGTAAACCGCGCGAGCTGTCCCATGAACATCCGTCTTGCAAGATCCATGTGACCTCCAGAGTGACTGGCATGCCGGCCCGTGCCGTCCGGAATCGAAACGGTCGTCGCGCCAGCGCAAATTTCGCTGCGCTGAAACTAGGCAGCGGCGCTGTGGTGCGATTTGATCGAGGTCAAAAACCTAAAATAATCAGTTGGTTATGAATTTTGCGCATGGGAGGGTATCTCGAAATGCAGGGCTTGGGCCCTTCTGTCGCAAGGGAAGAATTCACGATGGTCCGCCTCCTGAAGGAATTTCTGTATGAATGCTGTGGAGGCGGTCTTTGCCGATGGAATATCGCTCTTTCCGCTTCGGTGCTTCGACAGGTTTCAAATGGACCAAGCGACGCATATTGGCGGAGGGACTTGCACGAGGGGGAGGGAGTTCGTTTCAGGATCTTTGGCGAGGAGATCTACAACTTCTTTAAGTGCGGGGCGGGAAAACGCGGCGCTCAGCCTCCCGTATCGCGTATTCCCTTTTTTAGGGTTCAACTTCAGGGCGGTGGCGCTGCTGGCCGATCTGGTGTCGCTGGGGCTTGTCCGTCTGTCCTGGCCGGGAAATTTGGGATAAGCCTCGCCGATGCGTCTCCTGACAATCATTCTGGGCGATCTTGTGCTTCGCGAAAACGGGGTTCGGGCCGCGGCGCGGATCAGCGGAGCGCCGGTGTCGACCGTTGCGTCGGCGTTGGCGCGGCTGGAGGCGGAGCTTTCCCTCCAGTTGGTGCGCCGGGGTGGGGGCGATCTGGCGCTCTCGGTCCAGGGCGAACAGCTGCGCGGCAGCCTGGAACGTATCAGCACCCTGTGCCGCCGGGTCTACCGGCTGTCGCCCGACGATTCTCTCGCGGCGGTTCTTACAACGCCCGTCACCCTCGAGGCTCTGTTTCGCCTGGCCGGCGTTCTGCGCGCCGGCAGCATCCGCAAGGCGGCGTTGGAGATGCAGCTCGGTCAGCCGCAACTGACCCGGACGATCACCCAGATCGAACAGCGGCTGGGGCGCGTGCTGATGGAGCGCGGCAGTCACGGTGTCACGCCCACGGCGGAGGGGCTTGCCCTGATCGAGGTCATCGACGAGCTGCAGGACCGCTGGTCGTATCTCAGCCGCACTTCGGACAACCGGTTCGAACGCGGGGTGCGCGGCCGGTCGCTCGGTTCGGTCATCCCTTCCGGCAGCCAGAGCGAGATCGCGGAGGTTTTGGCCCGCATTTCCATCCGCTGGCTCCAGCGCTTCCCCGTGCCGCTGTTCATTGCTTCGGCGACGGCGGAGGAATTGATGACCGGTCTCGATGAAGGGCGCTACGATGCCGTGCTTCTGGACAGCGGAACGGTGGAGAACCGCTACCGCTGCGTGCCGATGCTGGCCGGACGGCTTGCGCTTTATGGACAGGATTTGCCCGACACACTGGCCTGTCCCGAATTGATGGAGGCGCTGTCCCGCGCGCCTCTCGCCCTGCAGAGCCTGCGTAGTGGGTTGCGCCAGAAGACGACGCAATTCCTGGATGATTTTTGCGGCCCCGACTGGCGCTGGAAGATCCGCCTGATGGAGATAGATTCGGTGCCGGTGACCCTGAACGCCGTGCTCTATCAGGGGGCGATCTCGGTTCTGCCGGCCTCGCTGCGCCTGCCGGCGGGGGCGTGCGTCAAGCGTCTTCTGCTACCGCCCGACTATCTCCAGACCCTCTCGCTGATCTCCCGGCATGACGCGCGGAGTCAGCGTTTTGTCGAGCAAATTCAAGAGCTTTTCTAAAGACACGCAGCGCTCTTCAGCGTGAGCGAAACAGCGCATCATCTGTCCATGTTTTGGGATATGCCCCTTTTGCGCATCCCTCGCTAGCGTTTTGTCACACAAGACGTGAGGGGGGACATCATGTCCGATTTTGATCTGGTGCTGCGCGGCCGCGTCGTTCTGACGGACCGTGAGGTCGAGGGTGGTTTCGTTGCTGTACGCGACGGCAAGGTCGCCCTGGTGGGCGAAGGCAGCGCCCCGGCCGCGCGTGAGCGGCACAACCTCGGCGCGGCGCTGATCCTGCCCGGTGCGGTCGACGCCCAGGTGCATTCTCTGTCGCAGAAAGGCGCGGAAGGCTTCGCCGCCTCCACCGCCGCCGCCGCTGCCGGCGGTGTCACCACCATCGTCGACATGCCCTATGACGAGGGCAATCTGGTCTGCTCCGCCGAAGCGGTGCGGCGCAAGGCGGATGAGGCGGAGGCCGAAGCCCGCGTCGATGTCGCGCTTTATGGCACGGTCGATCCGGCCGAGGGCCCGGCCCGCGTTGCCGAGCAGGCAGAGGCCGGCGTCGCCGCCTTCAAGTTTTCAACCTTCGGCACCCACCCGACCCGGTTTCCCCGCATTCCGCCGGCGCTGCTGATGGCCTGTTTCGCGGAAGTGGCCAAGACCGGTCTGGCCGCCGGCGTGCACAATGAAGACGATGCCTTCGTGCGCGAGGCGGTTGCCGCCGTCGAGGCCGCCGGGATCACCGACTGGCGCGCCCATGGCCTGTCTCGCCCGCCGATGACCGAAATCCTCGCCATGTTGCAGATTTACGAGACCGGGGCTGCAACCGGCTGCCCGGCGCATGTGGTGCATTGCTCGCTCGGGCGCGGCTATGAGATCGCCCGCCGCTATCGCGCGGAGGGCCATCACGCCACTGCCGAATGCTGCATCCACTATCTGACGCTCGATGAGGAAAATGACGTTGCGCGGCTTGGCGGCAAGGCCAAGATCAACCCGCCGATCCGTCCGCGTGCCGAAGTCGAGACCCTGTGGCGCCATGTGGCGACCGGCAACATCTCCATGGTTTCCACCGATCACGTGAGCTGGTCGGAAGACCGCAAGACCGATCCGGAGATGCTGAAGAACGCCTCCGGCGTGCCGGGGCTGGAAGTGATGGTTCCGCTTTTCGTCAAGGGCGCGCTGGAGCGGGGCATCTCGCTGACCTGGGCGGCCCGGTTGATGGCGGATAATCCTGCCCGCCATTTCCGCCTCGATCATGCCAAGGGTGGCATTGCCGTCGGGCGCGATGCCGACCTCACGGTTCTGGAGCCGGTCGCCCGTGTCTATGACGCAGGCGCCAGCCGTCATTCGCTCGCCGGCTGGTCGCCCTATGATGGGATCGAACTGCCTTGGACGACCGCCGCAACCTGGCTGCGCGGCCGGCAGGTCTTCGACGGCACCACGGTTTGTGCGGCGCCGGGCACCGGTAATTTCGTGCGGCCCGACTTGCCCCTTGGTCTGCGCAAGGCGGTGCACTGATGCGCAATCTCCGGGTCGACGCCAACCGTATTCAGTCCGATCTTGAGGCGCTTGCCGCGATCACCGATCCCGGCCGCCCCTGGACCCGTCGTGCCTTCTCGCCCCGTTTCGACGAGGGGCGGGGGTGGCTTGCCCGCCGCTTCGCGGAGGCTGGTCTCACCGTCTCGCACGATGCCGGTGGAAATCTGATTGGCCGGCGTGCCGGCAGCGCCGGCGGGCTGGGCACGATCCTGCTCGGCTCCCATTCCGACACCGTGCCCGATGGCGGGCGTTTCGATGGTGTCGCCGGCGTGGTGGTCGCCCTTGAAGTAGCGCGAACCCTGGCGGAACGCGGTCATGAGCTGCGTCACGATCTCGGTATTGTCGACTTTCTTGCGGAGGAAGTGTCCGTCTTTGGCGTGTCCTGCATCGGCTCGCGCGCCATGGCCGGGGTGCTGCCGGCGGACTGGATGGGCCTCACCCATGAGGGGCGGACGCTGGAAACGGCGATGCGCGACGTCGGCGGCGCGCCGGAGGACATCGCCGCGCGTGATGATATCCGCGCCTTTCTGGAACTGCACATCGAGCAGGGGCCCGTTCTGGAAGACAGCGGCTGCGATCTGGGCATCGTCACCGCCATCGCCGGTATCACCCGCGTGGAGATCGTGCTGACGGGCCGCCCGGATCATGCGGGCACCACGCCGATGACTGGACGCGGCGACGCATTGGTCGCCGCCGCCGGTCTGGTCTCCGCCATTGAGGCGGAAGCCCGCGACCGCGCGGCGCAGGGCAGTCATTTCACCGCCACGGTGGGTGAGTTCTCGATGGAGCCCAATGCCGCCAATGTCGTGCCGGGCCGGGTGCGGATGCTGATCGATGCCCGCGCCGCCGACCGGGCGCAAATGCTTGGTTTCCTCGACTGGATCGATGCGCGCTGCGCCGCATTGCCCGAAGCCATTGCGGTGGAGGTGAGGCGCCTGTCCGACAATCAGCCGACGCCGATGGATGGCGCTTTGATCGACCGGCTGGATGCCGCCGCCGACCGCTGCGGTGCGCGCCACCGCCGGATGGTCTCCGGCGCCGGTCACGATGCTGCCTTCATGGCGCGGATCGCGCCGGCGGCCATGGTTTTCGTCCCCTGTCTCGGGGGGCGTTCGCACTGCCCGGAAGAATGGGCCGAAACCGCCGACATCGCGCTAGGCGCGGAAGTTCTGGCCGAAACCGTTATCGCCCTGGACCAGGGCTGAGATCTAACGAGAGGAGAGGAAATGCGTCGTACCTTGACCGAAAAGGACGTCGAACCCGCCGTACGCGGCGGCTCGGTCTATGCTGCCGGTGGCGGCGGCTGGGCGGATCATGGCCGCAAGCTTGGCTATGCCGCTGTCGGCGCCGGAGCGCCGGAGCTGGTGTCCATTGATGAGTTGAACGACGATGATTGGGTCGCCACCGCCGCCGCTATCGGCGCGCCGGCCAGCACCACCCCCTGGGAAATGCGCGGCGTCGACTACGTCAAGGCCGTGCGGATGCTCAACGAAGCACTCGGCACGCCGGTGTCTGGCCTGATCGTTGGCCAGAACGGCAAGTCCTCCACCCTCAATGGCTGGCTGCCGTCCGCGATCCTCGGCTGCAAGGTGATCGACGCGGTTGGTGACATCCGTGCGCATCCGACCGGCGACATGGGCTCGATCGGCATGGCCGGCTCGCAGGAACAGATGATCCAGACCGCCGTCGGCGGCAATCGCGAGCAGAACCGCTACATCGAACTGACCGTGCGCGGCGCCACCGCCAAGGTCTCGCCGATCCTGCGTACCGCCTCGGACATGTCCGGCGGCTTCATCGCCAGCGCCCGCAATCCGTTGCGCGCGTCTTACGTGGCGCGCAATGCCGCGCTTGGCGGCATCTCCATGGCGCTCGATCTGGGCCATGCGATCCTGGCGGCCGAGCCGAAGGGCACGGCGGCGGTGATCGACACCATCGTTGAGCAGACGCGCGGCGCGATCCTGATCGAGGACGTCGTCACGAAGAAGAACGTCGTCTACACGAACGAAGCCTTTGATGTCGGCACCGTCGTTGTCGGCTCGGGCGACAAGGCACTGACCCTCCATGTCATGAACGAATACATGGCCATCGACGATGCCGGCGGCAATCGCATCGCCAGCTTCCCCGATGTCATCACCACCTTGTCGACCGACGCCGAGCCGCTCTCCGTCGGACAGCTTGAGGAAGGCATGCGGGTGCACATCCTGCACGTTCCGAAATCGGTGATCCCGCTCGGCGCGGGCGTGCTCGATCCGGCCGTCTATCCGTCCGTCGAAAAAGCCATGGGTATTGAACTCGCGAAATACGCGCTGGAGCCGTCGAATGCCTAAGCCCAATCCCCGTCACCCCGACTTCCCGATCCCCGGCGGGCCCGAGCGCCGTGCCCGGACCTGGCGTGCGGAAGGCTTGCTGAGGCTGATGGAAAACGTCCTGGCCGTCGGCGAGGCGCCGGAAAAGCTGATCGTCTATGCCGCGCTCGGACGCGCCGCGCGGACCTGGCCGGCCCATGACGCCATCGTCAAGGCGCTGCTTGAGATGGAAGAGGACCAGACGCTGGTGATCCAGTCCGGCAAGCCGGTCGGTCTGCTGCGCACCCACAAGGATGCGCCCATGGTGATCATGGCCAACTGCAACCTGGTCGGCCAGTGGGCGAAGGCGGATGTCTTCTACGATCTGGAGCGCAAGGGCCTGATCTGCTGGGGCGGGCTGACCGCCGGCGCTTGGCAGTATATCGGCTCGCAGGGCGTCATTCAGGGCACCTACGAGATCTTCATGCGCATTGCCGAGCGCCGCTTCAAGGGCAAGCTGGAGGGCCGCTTCATCCTGACCGCCGGTCTCGGTGGCATGGGCGGTGCCCAGCCGCTGGCCGGGCGCATGGCCGGGGCTGCGATCCTGTGCGTCGACGTGGATGCGGAGCGAGCCGAAAAGCGCCGCGAAATCGGCTTCCTCGATGAAATTGCGACGGATCTGGACGACGCGCTGGCGCGCATCGAAGCGGCGCGCGCGGAAGGCCGGGCGCTCTCCGTCGCTCTCGTTGGCAACGCCGCCGAGGTCTTCCCCGAGATCGCCGCGCGCGGCATCACCCCGGACATTGTCACCGACCAGACCAGCGCCCATGATCTGGTCTATGGGTATGTGCCCGCCGGCTATGACCTCGATCGTGTCCGCCGCCTGCGCGAGCAGAACCCGGAAGAGCTGATCGAGGCGGGGCGCGAGAGCATCACCCATCATGTCCGCGCCATGCTGACCTTCCAGGAGCGGGGCGCGGAGGTGTTCGACAACGGCAATCTCATCCGCACCCAGGCCAAGGAGGGTGGCGTGGAGAATGCGTTCTCGATTCCGATCTTTACCGAAGCCTATCTGCGTCCGCTGTTCGCCCGTGCCATTGGCCCGTTCCGCTGGATGGCGCTGTCGGGCGAGGAAAGCGACATTGCCCGGATCGACGATCTCCTTCTGGAGATGTTCCCGGACAACAAGATCGTCACCAACTGGATCAGGCTTGCCCGCGAGAACGTTCCCTTCGAGGGATTGCCGGCGCGCATCGCCTGGCTCGGTCACGGCGAACGCACGGAGCTTGCCAAGGCGGTCAACCGTCTGGTCGCCTCCGGTGAACTGGCTGGCCCGATTGCCTTCTCGCGCGATCATCTCGATGCCGGCGGCATGGCGCACCCCAACATCATGACCGAGGGGATGCGGGACGGATCGGACGCCATCGCCGACTGGCCGTTGCTCGATGCCATGGCGCTGTGCTCCTCCGGTGCGGATCTGGTCGCCATTCACTCCGGCGGCGGTGGATATGCCGGATACATGACCTCCGCCGGCGTGACCGTGGTTGCTGACGGGACGGAAGACGCCGATACCCGTATCGACCTGTCTTTGACCAACGACACGGCGCTCGGCGTCATCCGCTATGCCGATGCCGGCTATGCGGATGCGCTCGACGAAGCGCAAAAGAAGAGCGTCGGACACATCAGAACCTGAGTTCTGTCCGCTCCGGCCGGCTTTCTGGCCGGAGCACCTTCCACCAATAAACAGCACAAGGGGAACACCATGCTGGCACTGCGCAAACTGAAACTGGGAAGCCTCATCGCGGCCGCTGCACTCACTCTGGCCAGCCCGGCCATTGCCGAGGAGCAGGTGACGCTGAAATACTCCTCCTTCCTGCCGGCCACGACGGTCAACAATGCCCTGTCCGCCAAGGCATTGATCGACAAGGCTGCGGAACTGTCCGACGGCACCTTGAAGATCGAGCTTTATCCGGGCGGTTCGCTCGTCTCCGGCGGCGAGGTCCAGCTCAAGCTGGTGCAGGACGGGGTCGCCGATATCGCCGAAATTCCGCTGCCCTATACCCCGGGCCGCGTCACCGGCCTCGACGTGTTCGAACTGCCGGGCCTGACCTCAAGCAATTCCGACGGCGCACTCGCCAGCCTCGCCCTGATCGAGCAGGGGTTGATCGGCGGTATGGACGGGCTGATCCCGCTCGGCATGTTGCAGTCCGGTCCGTACTTCATTCATCTCGCCGAACCGATTGAGAAGCTGTCCGATCTGCGCGGCAAGAAGCTGCGGATCTCCGGTCAGATGCAGGCGCAGATCGTCGCCCGTCTCGGTGCGGTGCCGGTCTCCAATATTCCCGCCACCGCCCTGGCCGAAAACGTCAGCCGCGGCCTGATCGACGGCGCGCTGGTCGACACCGGCAACCTCTACAACTTCGGCGTCGGCGATCTTCTGACCTATCACGTCACCAATCTGCCGCTTGGTGCGTTCGCCGTGCTGTTCGGACTGTCGGAAGACAGCTACGAGGCGCTGCCGCCGAAGGCCAAGGCCGCCATCGATCAGCTCAAGGGCGAGTGGTACACGACCGAGCTGGGCAAGAACATGGACGGCCAGACCGCCGATGTCATGGCGCGGCTGGAAGCCTCGGACGCCCATCACTTCATCGAACTGTCCGAGCGCGACCTGACCAAGGCCAAGACCGTGCTGAAGCAGGTCGAGAAGCAGTGGCTCGCGCGGTCGGACAAGAACCCCGACATTCTTGCGGCGGCGCATGCCGCGCTCGGCAAGTGAGAGGCGAACCACTCCTGGTGAGGCTGGCCAACGCGATCGCGGTGGTCGGCCTGACCGCCTTGCTGGCGGTGACGGCTCTGGTGCTGCTCGATGTGTTGCTGCGCTCGAGCGCCGTCCTCGCCTTGCGGGACAGCTGGCCGCCTCTGGACATGTGGTTGCTGGAACATGGGTTCGACGGGCTGTCCGACCTTTACGCACCGTTGGGGATCGTCGCTGTCGCGGCCTGTTTCCCGGCGATGCTGGTCACCCGCTCGGCGATCACCGTGCGCTTCCTCACCCAGACCTTTCCCTGGCGTTTCCGGGAAGCCTTCGAGGCGGTCGGGGCCGCCATGCTGCTGGCGATGTTTGGCCTGATGGCCTGGTGGACGAGCGAATACGCGCTCGACCTCTGGCACTCCGGCGAGACGACCTGGCTCTTGGAAATCCCCCGCTGGCCGGCCTTTGCCATCACCTGTGTCTGCCTCTGGCTCGGCGTCGTCATTCAGACGGTCGTGGCCCTCCGGCAGGTGGCGGTGGTTTTCGCCAAGGTCGAACCGCCCACCCTTCCGCCAAGCGTTAGCGAGATCGAGTAGCCCATGTCTCCTGTCCTGATCGGCCTTCTGGGTTTGGCCGCGCTGCTTGCGGTCATCCTGCTCAATGTCCCCATCGCCGCCGCCATGGCCGCGGTCGGCGTCCTCGGAACCCTGTTTCTCGATGCTCAGGCCTCCGTCTTTTCCCTGTTCGGCACCGCCACCGTGCAGGCGCTTTCCTCGCAGGAACTGATTGTCATTCCGCTGTTCATCCTGATGGGCGGTTTCGCGATCATCGCCGGCCTGTCAAAGGAGATCTACCGCCTCTCCCATGCCTGGATCGGCCACTTTCGCGGCGGTCTCGCTCTGACCACCGTCGGCACCAGTGCGATCTTCGGCGCGATCTGCGGCTCGTCCGTCGCCACCACGGCAACGATGGTGCAGGTCGCCTTGCCGGAAATGCGCAAGCGTGGCTATTCCAATGCGCTGATTGCCGGCTCCATCGCCGGTGGCGGCACGCTCGGCTCGCTCATTCCGCCGTCCGTGATCATGGTCGTCTACGCCATTCTCACCCAGCAGAGCGTGCTTGACCTGTTCCGGGCGGCGATCATTCCCTCGATCATGGCCGTGCTTCTCTACTTCGTGGCGATCCGGCTGGTCCTCTTGCGCAATCCGCAGGATGGCGAGGCCCTGCCGCGCTCCACCTGGGGCGAGCGGGCGCGTGCCACCGGACAGGCCCGGCTGACGCTGATGGTCGCCGGCGTGATGCTCGGCGGCATCTATTCCGGCATCTTCACCGTCAACGAAGGAGCGGCCATCGGCGTTCTGATGGTGCTGGTGACCTGCCTGGTTCGCCGCCGGCTGACCCGTGAGAACTTCATCCAGACGCTGATCCGCGCGGCCTCCAACATCGGCATGATCTATCTGATCCTGATCGGGGCGGAGATCTACAAGAGCTTCCTCACGCTTTCCGGCCTGCCGGCCGCGACGGTCGATTGGGTCGGCGGTCTTGACCTGCCGCCGCTGCTGATCGTGTCGGTGGTGATCCTGCTCTACATCCTGCTCGGCTGCCTGTTCGACGCCATGGCGGCAATGATCCTGACCATGCCCTTCGTCTTCCCGCTGGTGGTCGGCCAGCTCGGCTACGATCCGGTCTGGTGGGGCATCATGAACGTCATGATCATCGAGATCGGCATGATCACACCGCCGGTGGGCATCAACATCTTCGTGCTGCATGGCATGCGGCCCGACCTGAAACTGAGGCAGATCTATGCCGGTCTGACGCCCTTCGTGCTCATCGACGTGCTGCGCATCGTGATCTTCCTGCTGTTCCCCGGCCTGATGCTGGCCCTCGTCTAAGGAGACAGACATGTCGACCGCTTCCGGCCGTCCGCTGGACGGGGTGAGGATTCTCGACTTCACCCGCGTTCTGGCCGGCCCCTTCTGTACCGCGTTGCTTGCCGATATCGGTGCCGACGTCATCAAGATCGAAAGCGCCACGGGCGACGATCAGCGGCATATGGGTGCCGTTCGCAATGGCCACTCGATCAATTTCGAGTTGATCAACCGCAACAAGAAAAGCCTGTGTCTCGACCTCAAGTCCGAGGCCGATCAGGAGACCGTGCGCCGGCTGCTGCCCTCCTGCGATGTGGTGGTGGAGAACTTCCGCCCCGGTGTCGCCGCGCGGTTGGGGCTCGATCACGAGACCCTGTCGGCGCAAAGGCCGGACCTGATCTACTGCTCGATTTCCGGCTTCGGCCAGGAGGGGCCGCTGGCGCGGGCGCCGAGCTACGACGTTGTCGCGCAGGCCATGAGCGGCTTCATGAGCGTGACTGGCGAGCCGGACGGGTCGCCCGTCTTTGCCGGGGATTCCATCGGCGACACGGTGCCGGGCATCTACGCCGCCTGGGCGATCTGTGCCGCGCTGTTCAAGCGTGAGCGGACAGGGCAGGGCGAGCGCATCGACGTGGCGATGTTCGACAGCCTGTTCTCGCTCCTGCCGACCGCGCTTTCGCAGCTTCAGTCGACGGGGGAGGCGCCGCAACGCTCCGGCGCGATCCATCCGCTGTCCGCCCCCTTCGGCGCCTATCGCGCCGGCGACGGCTATTTCATCCTGGCCGTGGCCAATCGTCCTTTGTTCCAGCGCCTGGCGGAGTTGATCGGGCGCCCGGACCTTCCCGACGATCCGCGCTTCGACAGCGATCAGAACCGGCGTGCCAACGAACCGGCGCTGCGCGAGATCCTCGAAGGATGGGCAGGCGCCTTCTCCGCCACCGAGGTCATTGCCCGGCTGGAAGAGCACGGCATCCCCGCCGCGCCGATCTGGGATGTCGCGGAAGCGGCGGCCAGCCCGCAAGTTGCGGCGCGCAACCTTCTGACCCGTCAGGTCGCGACCGCCGCCGGTCCGCTCGACCTGCCCGAACAACCTGTCGTCTTTTCCGGCTCCCCGCGTGGGCAGCAGGCACCGGCGCCCGCCCTCGGCGGCGACCGTGCGCATGTGGATGCGATCCTCGCCAAGAGCCGAGAACAGGAGAATACCTGATGGATTTGGCCTTTTCGCCCGAGGACCGGGCGTTTTTCGATCACGTGAAAGCGACCCTCTCCGCTGAACTCGATCCGGAGATCGCTGCCAAGGTGCGGCGCAACGAGATCCTGGAGCGGGCCGAGCACCTGCGCTGGCAGGATGTGCTGGCTCGGCACAACTGGCTGGCCGCCGGCTGGCCGGCGGAGTTCGGTGGGCCGGGTTTCACGCCCACCCAGCGCTATCTGTTCGAACAGGCCTATGGCGCAACCTATGCGCCGCCGCCGGTTCAATTCGGCATCACCATGGTCGGACCGATCATCTATACCTATGGCAATGAGGCGCAGAAGGAGCGGTTCCTGCCCGATATCCGCCAGAACAAGGCGTGGTGGTGCCAGGGCTATTCCGAGCCGGGGGCGGGGTCTGATCTTGCCAGCCTGCGGACCACCGCCGTGCGCGATGGCGATGCCTATGTGGTCAACGGCCAGAAGACCTGGACGACCTGGGCGCAATGGGCCGACTGGATGTTCTGTCTGGTCAAGACCGACCTGACGGTGAAGCCGCAGGCGGGCATCAGCTTCCTGCTGATCGACATGAAGACACCGGGCATCACCATTCGCCCGATCCGCACCATCGACGGCGACACCGAGATCAACGAAGTGTTCCTCGACAATGTGCGGGTGCCGGCCGAGAACCTGATCGGCGCGGAAGGTCAGGGCTGGACCTATGCGAAGGTCCTCTTGGAGCATGAGCGCTTCATCATGTCCGGCTCGTCCCGCTCGCGCCGCGATCTGGATGCCCTGCGCGCGCTCGATGATGGCCAGTTCGCCGAGCGGTTCCGGCAGCTCGATGTGGAGCTTCTGGCGCTGGAATATCTGGAGCTGCGCCTGCTCTCCACCATGAATGCGGGCCAGAACCCGGGTCCGCGCACCTCGGCCCTGAAGATCCGGGGAACCGAGATCGCGCAAGCCATCTCGCTGTTGCGGCTCGATATGGCACGGGCTTGGGCCGCGCCGCTTCCCGACATTTTGTACAACGCCGAGGAAACCTGGCTGAACCTGCGCAAGCTGACCATCTGGGGTGGCTCGAACGAGATTCAGCGCAACGTCATGGCCAAGGTCGTGCTCGGCATCTGAGGAGGCGAAGATGGATTTCGAACTGAACGACACCGAGCGGATGCTGGCTGACAGTCTGGCCCGTTTCGAGGAGCAGGCAATCGGTTGGGACGCGGACCGGCAATGGGCGCACAGCCGGGAAATGGGCTGGCATTGCGCCTCCGTGCCCGAGGATCAGGGCGGTTTCGGCCTTGGCCTCAACGGGCCGTTCCTGATCGCCGAAAGCTTCGGCGCGGCACTCTCGCCGATCCTCTGGCAGTCTTTCGCGGTGCTGCCGGCCATTGCGCTCGGCGCGCTTGCCGAAACCGGCGACAGCGCACCGCTCGATGCCTTTCTTGGCGGCGAGCGCAGCTTCTGCATGCTCGCCGGGACCGGCACGACCACGGCGGAGGGCGCTTGCGTGCTGCGCAAGCCGCAGGACCTTGAGGCCGATGTTTATCTCGCTCTGTTGCCGGCGGGCGAAGGGCAGGCACTTGCACTGATCGAGGCTGGCGACCTGCCGGCGCCTTTGTCGGAGGAAAGCTGGATCGATGGCCGCCGGATGGCTGAGGTTGCCGTTCTGCCGACCGCGCATGCCGGGGTGCCGGTCTCCTCGGATCTGGCGGCGCGCCTGCGCATCGCCGCCGAGGTGACGGCTGCCGCCGACCATCTGGGCGCCATGCGGCAGTTGTTCGATCAGACGCTGGAGTACACCAAGACGCGCAACCAGTTCGGCCGGGCGCTATCCGCCTTCCAGGCGCTTCAGCACCGCTTGGTGGATATGTCGATCGCTCTGGAGGAAACCCGCGCGCTGGTGATGGCGGCGGCCATGGCTGCCAGCCAGAACCATGAGGACAGCGGCCGTCTGGCATCCGCCGCGTGGAGCAAGGCTTGTGCCGCAGGTCAGAAGGTGGGCGAGGAAGCGATCCAGCTTCATGGTGGCATCGGCATGACCGAGGAATGCCAGGTCGGCACCTATGTCAAACGGATGATGCGCAACGCTCCGGTGATCGCCGCCGCGTGAAGCGGGGCGGGGCTTTGCTCTGATCAAGGTCGGCGGACCGTCACTCCTGGGCGGTCTCGTCCTCTTGCAGCGCACGCTGCAGGCGCCGGATCAGGATATCGCGCGAGCGTTCGTCGGCGGCGCCGGCCAGGGCATCGTTGATATCCAGAATGAGCCGCGACACGTCGTTGTGCCAGTCCAGCCGGGCGATCTTTTCCGGACCAAGGCGCGGCGGCGTCGGGATGGAGAGGCGCTCGACGCCCGTTCGCGTCAAGGCAAAGCTCTCGTCGAGCACTGGCCGCAGCACATGGCGGAGATCGACGATCCCCGCCAGCCGCTCCGCCAGCCCGTCAATCGCGGCTTCTTCGCCATGCACCAGAAACAGGTCGTGGCGTAGCGGCAGCCGGGCCTTGATCCAGTCGACCAGTTCGGTGCCATCGGCATGGCCGGAGTAAAGGTCGAGCGAGCGTATCCGTGCCCGCACCTTGAACTCCTCGCCCTGAATACGCACCGAGCGCGCCCCGTTCTGCAGAATGCGTCCCAGCGTGCCTTCGGCCTGGAAACCGGTGAACAGCACGGTCGCTTCGTCGCGCCACAGCCAGTTCTTCAGCCGGTGGCGGATGCGCCCTGCATCGCACATGCCGGAGGCGGCAATGACGATGTGAAACCCGCGCACGTGGTCGAGGGCAATGCTCTGTTCCCGGGTCTCGGTGACGTGCAGGTGCCGGGACGCAAGGCCGCGCATCAATACGGCCCCTTCTTCCAGCTCCTTGTTGTGCTTGGCAAAGACTTCCGTCGCCCGGGTGGCGAGCGGGCTGTCCACATAAATCGGGATCGGCGGCAGCCTGCTTTCGGCGATCAGGCGGCTGAGGTCGCTGATCAACTCCTGTGCGCGTTCCACCGCGAAGGACGGGATCAGCAGTGCGCCATTCGGGTTGGTTGCCGCGCGCACTTCCTCGCACAAGAGTTCGCGGCGGCGTTCGGCGGTGGCGTCGATGCGGTCGCGGTCGCCATAGGTGGATTCGCAGATCAGGTAATCGATCCCGCTTGGGCCTTCCGGATCGGGGTGCATCAGCTTGTAGTCCGGCCCGATATCGGCGGAGAACAGAAGCCGCAAGGGCTCCGGATTGTCCTGCTGTGCCACTTCGATCTCGATCGAGGCCGAGCCGAGCAGATGCCCCGCATTCCAGAACCGGGCGCGCACGCCGGGCAGAACAGCGAACCACCTGTCATAGTCATGCGCACGGAACTGCATGAGGCAGGCCGCCGCATCGGCGCCGGTATAAATCGGCGAGACCTGGCCGCGATTGCGGCGGGCGGCGCGGCGGTTGAACTGTTTGACCTCGTATTCCTGAATATGGGCACTGTCGGGCAGCATCACCCCGGCCAGATCGGCGGTTGCCTGGGTGGCGTGGATCGGCCCCTTGAACCCGTGCCGCACCAGCTTGGGCAAAAGGCCGGAATGGTCGATATGCGCGTGGCTGAGGATCACCGCCGTGATCTTGTTCGGCTCAAACGGGAAGGGGCGGTAGTTCAGCTCCTTCTCTGTCTTGGCCCCCTGGAACAACCCGCAATCGATCAGGATCTGGCCGTGATCGGTCTCCAGCCGAAAGCAGGAGCCGGTGACGCCCCGCGCGGCGCCATGGAAGGTCAAGCGTGGATCGGGCATCAGGTTTCCTTCCGGTTCGTGCCGCGCCAGCGGGGAGGGCGCTTGAGTACCTTCCCCCAAAATAGGTGCGATTTTCGAACCGGAACATGCTCCAGATCAAAGGCAGGTGCATTCTGAGGCCTGGCACCCGCCGAAAGGGTGCTATGTCTGGTGAATATAGGCGCCCGGCGCTGCCGCGATCGGTGCGTAGCCCTTCTCCGGAGCTCCCATGGCGGGCACATCCGCCTTGCCGCGGCTGTTGTCCGTCAGCCATTGCGACCATTCCCCCCACCATGAGCCTTGCCTGGGCGCATGTCGGGCGAGCCATGCGTCGGGGCCGACATAAAGCGCGCCGGCCGGGCGCGGCGAGATGCGATAGTGGCGCCCCGGATGGCCCGGCTCGCTGAGGATGCCGCCGTTGTGGCCCCTGTTGGTCAGCACGAATGTCAGATCGTTGTCGGTGAACAGCTTGGTCTTGTAGACCGATTTCCATGGGGCGATATGATCGGCTTCCGTGCCGACCACGAACATCGGTGCGCGAATGTCCTTGAGGGCAATCACCTGGCCTTCGACCGCGAAACGCCCCGCCGAGAGCCGGTTTTCCAGGAACAGGCCGCGAAGATACTCCGAATGCATGCGCGCGGGCATGCGCGTGGTGTCGGCATACCACACGCCCATATCGGTCGGCGCGTCTTCCTGCCCGAGAAAGTAGCGTCGCACGGCGCGGGAATAGATCAGGTCCTCGGCGCGGATGGTGGCAAAGGCACGGGCCATCTGCGGCCGGTCGAGATAGCCCTGATCCCACATCATGTCTTCAAGGAAGGCCACCTGGCTTTCATCGAGGAACAGCAACAACTCGCCGGCCTCGGCGAAGTCGACCTGCGCCGCCATCAGAGTGATCGAGGCCAGCCGGTCGTCGCCGTCTCGCGCCATGGTGGCTGCCGCGATGGCGAGGATCGTCCCGCCAAGGCAATAGCCGACCGCCTGCACCTTTTCTCCCGGCACGATGGCGTCGATGGCATTGAGCGCCTCCATGACCCCGTGCTTGCGGTAGTCCTCCAGAGAGAGCTCGGCTTGCTCGGCGGTGGGATTGCACCACGAGATCACGAACACGGTGAAGCCCTGTTCGACGAGGTATTTCACCATCGAGTTTCGCGGCGACAGATCGAGAATGTAGTACTTCATGATCCAGGCCGGGACGATCAGGATCGGTTCGGCCTGCACCGTTCCGCCCTTTGGCGCATACTGGATCAGCTCGAACAGGTCGTTGCGGAACACCACCTCGCCCGGGGTGCAGGCCAGGTCCTTGCCGACCTGATACCCCGGAGGGGCGGGGATATGCGCCTGCGTCATCGTATGTAGGAAATCGCGGGCGAAGTGAACGGCCCCTTCGCTCAGGTTCCGGCCCCGGGTCTGAACCGTTGCTTCGATGATCTCCGGGTTCAGCGCCGGGAAGTTCGATGGCGACATCAGATCCAGCATCTGACGCATCATGAAGCGGGTCCGATCCGCATCGTCGGGCTGGAGGCCTCGCAAGTGATCCGTCGCGTAATTCCACCAATCTTGCGCGGCGAGAAAGCCTTGAGCCCAGATTTCAAAGGGCGCCCTGTTCCAACCGGCGTGTGCGAAGCGATGGTCATGAGCCTTGGGCGCAAAGGGCGGTTCGGCAGCGTCATCAATGTTCAGAAGATAGTTTGTCAGCTTGAATACGTTCTCCTGAGCGTGCTCGATCAGCTCAAGCTGCCGTCCGGGAGAGCGGGCCATATGCAGTGCCCAATCGCTCCAGGCCTCGATGAAGGCATGAGGGGACACGCCGCCGGTCAGGCGGGCGGCGGTCGCCCGCACCGTGCGATCAAGATTTTCGTGCGGATGCGCTGGCGCTGTTTCGGTATCCGGTTTGGGCGGGGGATCGCTCTGAGGGCAGATCAGGGCGCGCAACTGGGCGCCAGCCTGGTCTTTCCCGGCCGGCCGCGCCGTTTTCCTCGCTTTGTGTGCGGTCATGTCTGCCTCCCGGTATCCGACCGATCCTGTCTGCCCCCAGGTTCCTGCGGCCCTTCCCAAGCCGCCGCGCCGCCGCAGTCATCGCGCGAACCCGGCGCGCGGATCGGTCATCGGCAACCGCGATGTTCGATCCCGATTGCGGTCGGTCCTCCCGCACCGAACGCATCGTTTCGCCACTATCGGCGATACGCGAGGTGCAAGCCTACGCCGCCAGTGTGTCGCATTCGCGGCCATGCCTTCCGCGAAGAGGCAAGACGTCCTGGAACCGATCGGCACAGATGCGCGCCCGGCGACCGGAGAGACCCGCCATGCCAGGGAGATCGCCTTGCCTTGGTCGGATGAGGTGAGAACAGGGCGCGCGAAAAGCTCTCTCCTCTCGGGCCATCCATGTTCCGGGATAAATAACCTTGAGGCAGAGGGTGCGCATTGATGAATGTCAATGGTTGTGCTTTGTCTGAAGTGCACCCTCTTGGGAGCGAAGCTGTATCGATCTGGGCCACGTGCATTGATGGCTGTCAATCAGGCGGCGATATCTCGCCTGTTGTGGCGCCGCGCGGCCATGGCGGCCTGCGGTGGGGCGCAGTCCGCTCTTGGGTCCATGCCGGCAAGGCGGGCCAGAAAGGCCGGGTCGGCGATCCAGTAGCGGTCGGGAGCCAGGGTCTTCACCAGCCCCTTCTCCGAAAGCTGGCTCATCACGCGGCTGATCGATTCAACCGTGGTGTTCGAGAAGGCGGCCCAGTCTTTTCGGGCAAGCTCAATGGTGACGATGATGCTGCCGTCCGGCCGTGGGGTGGTTGGCATGGCCCTGGCGGACAAGACGAGAAACGCCAGGATCCGTTCGCGGCAGGTCAGGGCGCCGCGTTGCCAGATTGTCTCTTGCAGACGTGCAAGCTGGTCGGCCGTCGCTTGCAGCAGGCCAAGGCGGAACTGTCCGTCTGTCGCCATCATGCGCCGTACGGTTCGATCATCGAATACACAGATTTCGGCATCCGTTGCAGCTTCCAGTGAGTAGCTGAGGCTGTGTCCGGGAAGCTCGCCAATGATGTCCCCCGGAAAGGCCAGATCGAACACCGTGCGCCGCCCGACCCGGTTCAGTCTTTCCTTGCGCAGGTAGCCCCGACGGAGCATGCCGATGGTGCCGTGCTGCTTGCCTTGTTCGAACACCAGGCCGTTGCGTGGAATACGGCGCAACCGAACCGGCCTGGCTCGCGGCAGGTCGGCAGCCTCGACGAGACGACATAGCGAGGCACCGCGCAGGGCGCAGTGAAGGCACCTGTCGGGTATAGACCGGGCAACGGTTTGGGGCATATCCGCTCTCCTACCGTGAAGGTCGCTGATAGGGTGCGTCTGAACTGTTCCGCCTGCGCCGCCCTTGCAGTCTGGCAAAAGAGGCTCCGCGCTTTCAGCTCAGGACCAATAACGAGGCTGAAGGGGACCGTCGGGCGACCTTGCCGCTGCATCCCGTCGTTCGGCTCTTCGCAATCCGTGGCGGTCGCCTCGATCCGACTGCCCAACCGCCTGCCCGATCGCCTGCCCGATCGCCGAACGGCTTCCGGAATCGCGCGTGTGTGCAGGATGCGCGGCTACTCCTAAAAATGCATATGCCGTCAGCTTCGCCACAGTCTTGATAATACGCACTTCAGGCTGTCCGCTGCAAACGGGAAATGAATCTCCTTTCATCGCCAGAGGATTGCGAATGTTTCCGGAGAAGGGGGCAGTTTAGGTGTGAGGAGGTGCCGCCGAACGATCCTTGTGGCTGTGGTATTATGCCGGCAATGAAACGCGAAGACATGTCAACATGTTGTGTCGATGGTGATTTTGTTGCAGCGCTGCTCGAGGGTGCGATGGGTCGGGAACGTGCGAATTGGCTTCCATCTTGTGGTGGTTGCGGGCTGGCGCAGGTGCCATGGCTGGCGAGCTTGCCTTCGGAGACCAGGCAGGAGTTGGCGGCGCTCTGCCGGCTCAGGAGCTTCCGCGCCGGAGAAATCGTCGCGCATGAGGGGGAGGAGCCCGATTTCGTCTGCTGTGTCTTCACGGGGATCCTGCGGATGCAAAAGACCCTGGGCGATGGCCGCCAGCACATTGTCGGGCTCTTGTTCGAGGGAGATTTCTTCGGGGGCATGGGAGAGGAGCCTCTGGCGGTCTCCATCGAAGCGGCCAGCGATGCCGAAGTCTGTGCCTTTCCGCGCGGGCCTTTCAAGGCGCTTTTCCAGCGGTCTCCGGATCTTGGCCAGGGCGTTCTCCTGAACGTGCGCAGTGAATTGGACCGGGCCCGCGACTGGATGGCCATTCTGGCAATTCCGAAGGTGCGGGGCCGCGTGGCCGGCTTTCTTTTGGCGCTCTGCTCCCGGTTCGGCGGCATGTCCGCCATCAAAGGTTCCGGACACGGGACGTTTGAGGTGAAGATTCCGATCAGCCGGGCCGATCAGGCCAATCTCCTGGGCGCGCGCCCGGAATCCATCAGTCGCGCCTATCACGCGCTGGCCGATGATGGAAAAATCGTGATCGCCCGCCCGGACCTGATCGAGATCCGGAACATCGACGCCCTCGCCGCCGAGGCGGACGAAGGGGAGATGGACGCTCGCGATCGCTGAACGGCGTGAGGCCGCCGTCATCATCGCGCAGCAAAGGGAAGCCGCTTGGCGATTGCCCGCCAAACGGCTTTGCCGACCTCCGGTGGCGTCAGATTGGGCGCCACACTGGGCGTCAGATTGGGCGCCACACTGGGCGCTAAGCTGGGCGTCAGGGGCGGGGCGTCAGGCGTGGTGCTCGGCCACCGCGTGCAGAAGCTCGCCCGAAAGCTCGTGATTGACCGCGTGTGCGATGTCGCCGAGACCGAGCATGCCCACCAGGCGCTTGTCTTCGTCGATGACCGGGAGACGGCGGATCTTCTTCTGGTCCATCAGGTGGATGGCATCCTCGACCGTCTCGTTGGTCCGGCAATAGACGATGCCCTTGGTCATCACTTCCTCGACCGTGGTCTTGTCGGGATCGCGTCCCGCAGCCACGATCCGCAGCGCGATGTCCCGGTCGGTGATCATGCCGATCAGCTTGTCGTCCTTGCCCACAGGGATCGCACCGATGTCGTCCTTCTGCATCATCCGTGCGGCCTCGCAGACCGGAGTATCGGCACTGACCCAATCGGCGTGCTCATGCATTGCCTTGCGAATGTCCATCAGCGCGTCCTCCATTCTGAGATGAAGCGACAGTATGGACGTTTGTGGCGGCGGTCTCATTGATAGCCGTCAACGATGCGACCAGAACGAAAGGCGCGCTTGCAGGTGCGTCAGGGGATGAGGACGGCGGCGCCCGACAGAGTGCCCTCGCGCAGTGCGGACAAGGACGGTTGGCACAAGCTCTCCCGCGGCGGGTAAGATGATCGCAGCATCCAGCGGGGCGGGAGGGGCCTCGTCCGAGCCGCCGACCCAGCGAGCATTGGGAGGTCCTCCCGGGCGGTTCCGGACATACTTCCAGGGAGCACCTTCCTTGTGACAGAGAGGCCCGGCTCTTTCATTGCGCGCGATCAATGCACCACGCCATCCCCTCCGGTAGTCCTGTATGATGGATGATCAGGAAAGGGTGTTTACCAACCGGGCCGAGGCGGGACGGCAGTTGGCGGCTCGGCTCGCGTCCATGACCCTGGATCGCCCGGCGGTCTATGCGCTTCCGCGTGGCGGTGTGCCTGTCGCGGTGGAGATCTCGCGCGCGCTTGAAGCGCCGCTCGATCTGGTAATGGTCCGCAAGATCGGTGCGCCGTCGAATCCCGAGGTGGCGCTGGGCGCTGTTGTCGAAGGCGCGGTGCCCCAGACGGTCCTGAATGAGGATGTCCGGCGGATCTCAGGTGCCGATGAGGCCTATATCGAGCGCGCCCGGACCCGGGAACTGGCCGAGATGGAGCGTCGCCGCGCCCTTTACCTCGGCGACCGTGAGCGGCTTGACCCTACGGGACGGACGGCGGTCCTCGTCGACGACGGTCTGGCGACCGGGGCCACGATGAAAGCCGCGATTGCCGCGATCCGGCGGCAGGGGGCCGCGCGCATCGTGGCGGCCATTCCCGTCGCGCCGGAGGACACGCTTGTCGAGATCGCGGCGCTGGCCGACGATGTCGTCTGCCTGATCCCGTCGCGCGCGTTTCGCGGGGTTGGCGGGTTCTTCGCGGATTTCCACCAACTCACCGATGAGGAGACGATCGGTCTGTTGCGCCAGGCCTAGAGTGCGCAGGTTCGGACGAGCGGGAGCGAGGTGCGTTCGGTCTCGATCTTTACAACATGACCGCCTCCATCGCCGCCGTGCTGATCTATCGAGGCCGCTGCGGTGGCGCACGAGCGCTATGGCTGTCTGGAGCCCTGGTCGCGTAAATCGCGCCGAAGGCCGATGTCGCAGCGTGGCCTTTCCGGAGAGAGGCCGGTTGCCGCCGTTGACCTGCGTCAACGACCTTGAGCGAGCGATTTGCGAGGGTTTAGGCTACAATAGCTGAGGCGCGAGCGTGGCGACATGGGCAACAGCGGACAAAAACAACCCGGCGACGGCTCCAACGGCTTGCAATGGCTGATATGGGGACTGTTCAGTGCGGTCCTGATGATGGCCGTGCTCAGCAACGCCCTGTTCGACACCCGTACGGGGCCGAGCACCGTTCCCTACAGTGTGGTCAAGAAGCTGATCCGTGACGGCCAGGTGGTCTCCGCCGATCTGCAGGAACATGCCATCGTTGTCACCACCAGTGAGGCCAATGCGGCCAAGGTCGAGGCGTTCCGGGCGGTGACCCCGGCCCAGGGCGATCCGGAATTGTTGCCGCTTCTGGAGCAGCACAACGTGGAGATCCGCGCCGAGGCGCCGGCCGGGGTTTCGCTGCTGACCTACATCTTGCCCTGGATCGTCATTCTCGCGGTTTACCTGTGGCTGCAGCGGCGGATGATGGGCAACATCGCCGGCGGAAACGGGGGGCTTGCCGGCGGCCTGTTGGGGGGGCGTTTTTCCAAGCCGAGCGCTACCCGCGAGAAGGTCATCTTCAGCGACGTTGCCGGTCAGGATCAGGCCAAGAAGGAGGTGGCGGAACTGGTCGATTTCCTGCGCGATCCGCAACGGTTCGAGCGGGTCGGTGCCAAGGTTCCCCATGGCGTCCTGCTGGTCGGTCCGCCCGGAACCGGCAAGACGCTGCTGGCCAAGGCGCTGGCCGGGGAGGCGGATGTTCCGTTCTTTTCCACCTCCGGCTCGGAATTCATCGAGATCTTCGTCGGGGTCGGCGCGGGGCGGGTGCGCAAGATGTTCGAGGCCGCGCGTCAGGCGGCGCCCTCGATCATCTTCATCGATGAGCTCGACAGCATCGGGCGCACGCGCGGCACCGGGCTTGGCGGCGGGCATGACGAGCGCGAGCAGACGCTGAATCAGATCCTGGCCGAACTCGATGGTTTCGCCGCGCGCGAGGCTGTCGTCGTGCTGGCGGCCACCAATCGGCCCGACGTGCTGGATCCGGCGCTGTTGCGCCCCGGTCGCTTCGACCGTCATGTGACCTTGAACCTGCCCGACAAGGCCGCGCGCCGGGCGATCCTTGGCATCCACGCCCGGGACTTGCCGCTGGAGGATCCGGCTGATCTGGATGTCATGGCGGCGGGCACGCCCGGGTTTTCCGGCGCCGATCTGAAGAACCTGCTTAATGAGGCGGCGATCACCGCCGCCCGCCGCAACGGGCAGCGCATCAGCCGCGACGATCTGGGCGAGGCGCGCGACAAGGTGATGATGGGCACGGTGCGCTCCCTCGCCATCCGGCCGGAGGAAAAGCACCGCCTTGCCGTGCATGAGGCGGGTCATACCGCCGCCGCCTATTTCACGCCCGGGGCCGATCCCTTGTACAAGGTCACGATCATTCCGCGCGGACATGCGCTGGGCGGCACCCATATGCTGATGGAAAGCGAGCGGCATACGCTGGATGAAGCCTATCTGCGCGGGCAGCTTGTCACGCTATTGGCCGGGCGGTCCGCGGAAAAACTGCTACTCGGCACCGTCAGCTCCGGCGCCGATGACGATATTCGCCGGGCGACGGAGCTGGCCCGGTCGATGGTGGCGCGCTGGGGCATGACCGAGGGGCTGGGGCCGGTCGATCTGCGCCAGAGCGAGGACCATCCCTTCCTCGGCCAATCCATCGCCCAGCCGCGCAACCACGCCGATGCCACCGCAGCCCAGGTCGACGCGGCAATCATCGACTTGTTGAAGGACGCCGAAGCCCAGGCGGTGAGCGTTCTCACCGAGCATCGCCCCCGGGTCGAGCGTCTTGTCGCATCGCTGGAGGCCAAGGAAACGCTGACTTTCGATGAGATCCGGCAGTGCCTGGAACCCGACAACAAGGTGACGCCGCTCAAGCGTCCAAAGGGCGGAAGGGAGGACGCCCCGCCGGACCTTTGAATGACGCACTCCAGACCTTGAACGTAAACCGGAAAGGGACGGGCGTGCGGGTGGTCATGATGACCGGCGACCATCTGGCCACGGCGGCCGAGATTGTGCGGCAGGCCGGATTGGGGGAGGAGGGGGTATCCTCGCCTTGTCCGGACGCGAGTTGGCCGAACCGGGGAGCGATACCGCCGACCGGCTCTCGGGGCCGGACTTGATGGCGGCCGGTGTCAGCTCTGGACGATCATCTTGGCGACCAGTTCGGCTGCGTTGTGAACATCGAGTTTTTTCATGACGGAGCTGCGATGGACCTCGACCGTGCGGGGGGAAATGCCCATGGCCTGTCCCGTCTCCTTGCTGGTGTAGCCATTCACGATATATCGCGCGACTTCGCGTTCGCGCGGGGTCAATGTGGCCGATGTCGCCGGTCTGTTTTCCAGATGTTCAAAGGTCCAGACCATCAGCCGAAAGGGATCGTCCGGGGTCAACGTCCGGCCTGCGGCGCGGGTCCATATGATCTCCCCGCTGCGGCATTGCATGAACCGCTCATCCACATAGCGCGGACGGCCCTTGAGCCACCGTTGCCACTTCGCGCCGGTCTTCTCGTAATCGACACTCGATGGGTAAAGGATCCGGATGGACTGCCCCTCAAGCTCGTCCCGGGTCCAGCCGAAGATCCGTTCGATCTCCGTATTGACCCGTCGAATGACGCGATTGGACAGCACCATGAGGCCGATCGGAGCATCCATGAAGCCGGTTAGATCGAGGTCTGCCTCGGAAATCTGATCGTAGCTCATCGGGGCTCCCTTTTTCGCTGCATAGGCATCTACGTAATTTCTACGTAGATTTCTACGTAAATACACGTGTTGCTGCCATGCGTTTTTTTCCTGAGCCTAGTGCCAGGAGGAAATTTCATGAACACAGACATCTACATCACCGGTTCCGGTCACACCCGTTTTGGCCGTTTGGAACAAAGCCTTGAGGAGCTGGTTGTCGAAGCGACCCGCGAGGCTTTGGAGGAGGCTCAGATCCCTCCTGCCGAGATTGATGCAGTGTTTCTGGGACACTTCAATTCGGGACTGGTGCCAGATGGTTTTGCGTCGTCCCTGATCCTGCAAGCCCATCCCGATCTGCGCTTCACGCCTGCCTCGCGCTGCGAAAATGCCTGCGCCTCGGGTGCAGCGGCGTTCCATGCCGGACTGAATGCCATTCGCGGCGGGCGCGCCCGGAATGTGCTGGTCGTGGGCGCGGAAAAGATGACCCACCGCTCGACACCGGATGTCACCGCCGCCCTGGCGGGGGCCGGATATCAGGGGGATGAGGCCGAGGCGGGGTTGAGTTTCCCGCAGGTGTTCGCCATCGCGGCGCAGCGGTATGCCGAACGGTATGGCGATCCAGCCGACACGTTTGCGCGGATTGCCGCCAAGAACCACGAAAACGCAATGAAGAATCCCTTGGCGCAGATGCACAAGGCATTGCCCTACGAATTCTGTCGCGAGGTGAGCGAGAAAAACCCCCTGATCGCGCCGCCGCTGCGGTTGAGCGACTGCTCTTTGGTCACCGACGGCGCCGCCGCAATCGTGTTGAGCTCCGATCAGGCCCATGCCGCAGATGCGTCGACGCGGGTTCTGGTGGCCGCCGCCGAGCACGTCTCCGATTTCCTGCCGATGAGCCGCCGCGAATTCGTGGACTTTGAAGGCCCGGAGCGGGCCATTCACATGGCCTACAAGGCGGCGGGGATCGACGTTTCCGATCTTGATTTCGCCGAGGTTCACGATTGTTTCACGCCCGCCGAATTGCTGATCTACGAAGCAATGGGCCTTGCTCAAAAAGGGCAGGGCGCCCGCGCTCTGGCTGAGGGAACGGTTTATGCGGACGGCCGTACGCCGGTGAACCTGTCCGGCGGCCTCAAGGCCAAGGGCCATCCGGTCGGCGCCACGGGCATTTCCATGCTTGCACTGGGGTTCCGGCAATTGACCGGGCGTGCCGGCGCGATCCAGCGCGATGGCGCGGAATGGGGGCTTGCCTTCAACATGGGTGGGGCAGCCGTCGCCAATTACGCGACGGTTTTGAAGGCCGACCGCGCCTGAAACAGACATTCCAAAGACCGACAAGATCATGAACATCGCAAACTGGCTGTATCAGACGGCCTTGTCATGGCCGAGCCGTCCAGCCCTGTATGAGGGCGACGTGTTGCGTCAATCCTATGCCGAGCTCCTGCAGTCGACCTGCAACCGAGCGGCTTGGTTGCGCGCCGAACACGACGTTCAGGCGGGCGACAGGCTGGCGATTTTTGCCAAGAATGCCCCTGAGTACATCGAACTGCTTCATGCCTGTTGGTGGCTTGGCGCCGTGGTGGTGCCGATCAATTGCAAGCTTCACCCGAGAGAAGCCGAATGGATCATTCGGGATTCGGAAGCCAAGGCGGTTTTCACGCAAAGCGGTACGGTCTTTGCCGATCAGCCGGATATCAACGAGACACCCCTGAGTGCCTCCGGCGCGCGGGATGAGAAGATCACGGCGCCTGCGCCCGTTGAGGGGCAGGATCTCGCATGGCTGTTCTACACCTCCGGGACGACAGGAACCCCGAAAGGCGTGATGCTGAGCCATGACAACTTGCGCCAGATGACCCTTTGCTACGCCCTGGACGTGGATTGTGCGCAGTCTGAAGATCATATGCTCTACGCCGCGCCGATGTCGCATGGGGCGGGGCTTTATATGTTCGCGCAAATTCGCGCCGGTGGCGCCCATCTCGTCCCCGCATCCCATGGGTTCGACAGCGAGGAGATCATCGACCTTGCCAGGACACGGGGGCAGCTCGTTTTCTTTGCGGCCCCGACAATGGTCAAGCGGCTGATCGCTGCCTCCAAAGCGCAAGGATATGCGGGCGAGGGCATTCGTACGATCATCTATGGCGGGGGGCCGATGTATGCCAATGACATCAATGAAGCCCTCGCGTGTTACGGCCCCCGCTTCGTCCAGATTTACGGTCAGGGCGAAACGCCGATGACGATTTCCGCTCTTGGCCGGGACCTGGTCGCGGACCAGTCGCATCCGCGCTGGCAGGCGCGCCGCGCCTCGGTGGGGATCGCACAGGGGGCCGTGGCTCTTGCGGTGCTCGGGGCGGACGGAACGCCTCTGCCAACGGGGGCCACGGGCGAGATTTGCGTCAAGGGGCCGACCGTCATGAAGGGCTACTGGAAGAACCCGCAGGCCAGCGCGGAAGCCCTGAAGGACGGGTGGCTGCATACGGGCGATCTCGGGCATCTGGACGAGGACGGGTTTCTCTATCTCACCGACCGCTCGAAGGATGTGATCATCTCCGGGGGGACGAATATCTATCCCCGGGAAGTCGAGGAGACGCTGCTGCGTCACCCGGCCGTGTTCGAGGTTGCCGTGATCGGCGTGCCGGAGCCGGACTGGGGTGAACAGGTGGTCGCCTATGTGGTGTTCGAACAAGGGCGAAGTGCCAGCGTATCGGAACTCGACAGTTGGTGCCGTCAGCATATAGCGGCGTTCAAGCGGCCCAAACACTACGAGTTCGTCAAGGACCTGCCCAAGAACAGCTATGGGAAGATTCTGAAAACGGAACTCAGAACCCAGGCCGGATCTGGGACGACGCCGGTGTGAACCGGAAAACAAGAGAACCGGGCCGGAGGAGCTCGGTCTCACTGGAGGAGAAAACGCCATGAGAAGACGTGATTTTCTGAAAGCGACGGGTGCTCTGGCTGGCGCCGGATTGTTCTCGAGCCTGCCCGGTTTGGCGCATGCGGCGACATCGCTGAAATTCGACAGCTATGTGAGCGAAACCGCCGGACCGTCCTGGATCGATCGCTGGTTCTTTGAAGAACTGGAAAAGCGCACCAACGGCGAAATCGGTATGAAATATTACTGGGCCGGAAGCCTCAACAAGGTGGGCGAGCATCTTGGCGCGGTGCGCGATGGGACGAGCGACGCAACCCTGATTTCGCCGGGCTATTACCAGGCCGAACTGCCGGTCACGCGCGGGCTTGAATGGTATTTCCGCATGGAGCGCGCCGATGAATTGCAGCTGGTGTGCCGCGATGTGTATGAAAACTTCGCGCCGCTGCGCCAGGAGTGGGAAGACCGGCATCGCTCCAAGGTGCTTTACTGGACCAACTGGAACTACGCGCCCCTGATCCTGCGTGAGCCGATCACCTCGCTCGCCGATCTCAAGGGCAAGAAGATCCGCGCCTATGGTGTAGCCACCGATGTGATCGAAAGCTTTGGCGGCATCGCCGTGCCGATGGCGGCGGGCGAAGTCTATCAGGCGCTTGAGCGCGGCGTGCTCGATGGGGTCTACGGCTTCGATTTCGTGACCGCCGTGGCCTACAAGCTCCACGAGATTGCCCCGAATTTCCATGACATCGGTGACGGTCCGCATGCGCCGGCGTTAACGGTCATGAGCCGGCGCGTCTGGGACGGCCTGCCTGCCGCCCATCAACAGGTCTGCACCGATCTGGCCGATGAGCTCTACGCGGGCAAATTCGCGGAAATCTACAACAAGGCATTGGCCGACTACGTGCAAAAGGCTCTCGCCGAAGGCGTCACGCTGTCCTCACTGTCCGATGAGGAGAAGGCCAAGGCCAAGGCCACGGTTCAGCCGGCTCAGGTCGACAAATGGATCGAGACGGTTGCCGGGCCGAATGGCATCAATGGCGAGGCCATGCAGAAGGTCGTGGAAGAGGCGATCTCGCGCCACGCGGGCACCGGGACGATGAAGCGTCCGGTCGAAATCGCGGCAGACCTTTAAGCCATGTTGGCGCGCCTGAACCGCCTGCTCGACGGGGTTTCGCGGCTCACATCATGGGTGGCATTGAGCTTTCTTGCCTTCATGATGGTGGCCATCACATTGGATGTGGTGGCCCGCGCCACCTTCGGACGTGCGGTGCCCGGCCTTTTCGAGATGACGGAAATGTCCATGGTGATGGTGGTCTTCATGGGCCTTGGGGCCACCTTGCTCGATGACGGGCATATCCGGGTCACGATGATGACCGATGCGTTGCCCGGCCCCTGGTCTCGTGGCTGTACCTCTCTGGCGTGGCTGTTCGCGGGGCTGACCTTCGTCATGCTGGCATGGCCCGCGACACAGGAAGCGATCTATTCCTTCTCGATCCGCGAATTCCGCTGGGGCTATTTCCAGGTGCCGATCTGGTGGGCCAAGATCGCGGTTGCCGTGGGGCTTTGGTTCGCCGCTCTGCAAGCCGTGGTCCATGCCTTGCGCATCGCGTTGAAACAGGTCGCCGCACCGACACCGACCCGCGTTCCGTCCGAGTTGCACTAGGGTCCAGACAGGTTCACGTGCCTCGCCCGGCGCGGTCGCAAGTGCATGGCGACGGGTAAGGTCCCTCACAATGACAGGACATCTGAAATGGATGTGATCCCCATCACGGTGCTCGCCGTCGGGCTGATCTTTCTCCTCATGGCGCTTGGCACGCCGGTCTTTGCCGCCTTGGCGCTGTCCGGGGCTTTCGGCATCATCATGGTCGAGGATGCGGGCTTTTTGCTCGCCCGATTGAAATCCTTTTCCTTCATTCACACGGCGAATTACGCGCTCACCGTGATCCCGCTCTTCATCCTGATGGGCGCCTTTGCCCATCACGCGCAGGTCGGCAAACGGCTTTTTCATGTGGCCAACAAATGGGTCGGCCATTTGCCCGGCGGTCTTGCCATGGCGAGCATCCTGACCTCGGCGGGCTTTGCGGCGACCTCTGGTTCCTCCGTTGCCACCGCGGCCACCGTGGGGTCTGTTGCCATCCCTGAAATGAAGCAAAAGGGCTATGATCGCCGTCTTGCGGCGGGGGCCGTTGCTGCGGGCGGCGTTTTGGGTGTCCTGATCCCGCCCTCGGTCCTGTTGATCTTCTATGCGGCCCTGACTGAAGTCTCGGCGGGCAAGATGCTGATCGCCGGTTTCGTGCCCGGGCTGATTACAACGGTTGCCTTCATGCTTGGCGTGGCGTTGATCGGTCACAAGGTGCAGGACAGGACCACCCGCGCGCCCCGGGCCCCCTGGGCAGAGCGGCTCTCGGCCACGACACAGGCGTGGCAGGTTGTGGTGCTCTTCCTGATTGTTCTCGGCGGGATCTACCTCGGGCTGGTGACGCCCACGGAGGCTGGGGCAATCGGGGCGCTCGCGGCATTTGTGATGCTTCTTCTGGCGAGGTCGGCGCGTGGAAACCTCGGGGGCGCGCTTTCTGAAAGCTTCCGTTCGACGGCGACGACCACGGTGATGATCCTGTTCATCATGATCGGGGCTGGCATCTTCAGCTATTTTCTGACCCTCGTTCAGGTTCCGCAAATGATTGCCGGCGCGATCACGCAAAGTGGCGTCTCGCCCTATGTCATCGTGGCGGTTCTGCTGCTCGCCTACATTCCTTTGGGGATGTTTCTGGATGCGTTTTCGATGATGGTGATTACGCTCCCCATTGTTTTCCCGACGATTTCGGGCCTCGGCTTCGATCCGATCTGGTTCGGCATTCTCTGTGTCAAGATGTGCGAGATCGGGCTGATCACGCCGCCGGTGGGGCTGAACTGTTTCGTGATCGCGGGGATCGACCGGGACACGCCGTTGCCGGACGTGTTCCGGGGGGCGCTCTGGTTCGTCGCCATCGAGATGGTCACCATCGTTCTGCTCTTCGCGTTCCCGCAAATCGTGACGTGGCTGCCGGACACGATGATGGCCCGCTGACGCGCCCAGTGCGATCTGCCGGGCTCGTGGTACACACCCGGCGAGTCTGTTGCGCTGGAATGGGGGATTGATTCAAGAGCCGTCACCTGCGAAACGCTGTCGGGAATACCCCGCCAGCGGACGCTGGTTGCGACGTGGCTCTGGAAACCGGGAGCATTGTCGCGTAACGAACGAAAATCCGCCGTCGGAAAACGCGGCGCGGTTCACGTCCTCATTTGGTACATTGTGCCAGCTCCGGTATTGGAACAGGGGGGAGGGGAACGCGCGCGAACGAGACGGATTGAAGAGGCGTTCAGGTGACTGAGAGCAAGAAAAACAAATACCTATCAATGGCCTCCCGCCTGGCTGTTGCACCCATGATGGAGTGGACCGACCGGGAATGCCGGGTGTTTCACCGTCACCTGACCCGCAAGGCGCTGCTCTATACGGAGATGGTGGCGGCCGCGGCGGTGGTGCATGGCGACCGGGAGCGGCTCCTCGGCTTCAGCGACATCGAGCATCCGCTTGCCTGCCAGCTTGGCGGCTCCGATCCGGATGAACTGGCGCGGGCCGCACGGATTGTCGCCGACTTCGGCTATGACGAGGTCAACCTCAACGTCGGCTGTCCTTCCGATCGGGTGCAATCGGGCCGCTTCGGCGCTTGCCTGATGCGTGAGCCGGAACTGGTCGCGGAGTGCGTTGCCGCCATGAAGGCGGTGGTCGATATCCCCGTGACGGTAAAATGCCGCATCGGCGTTGATGATCAGGACCCGGAACCGGCCCTCGATGCCATGGCGGACGGGCTTGTCGCTGTCGGCGTCGACGCGCTCTGGGTCCATGCCCGCAAGGCCTGGCTGAAGGGTCTGTCGCCCAAGGAAAACCGGGATATCCCGCCGCTCGACTATGACCGGGTCTACCGGCTGAAGCAGCGTCTGCCGGATCTTTACATCGGCATCAATGGCGGCATCGCCACCTTGGCGGCGGCGGAAGCGCATCTTGCCCATGTCGATGGGGTAATGCTCGGCCGCGCGGCCTATCACGATCCCTGGCAGCTGGCGCGGGTCGACAGCCGGTTGCACGGGCTGCCCGATCCGGCGGAAGACAGACACGCGGCCATCGAGGCGTTTCGTCCGTATATGCGCGAGCGGTTGGCGGCGGGCCTGCGGGTCAATCAGATCGCCCGGCACATGCTCGGCCTGTTCCACGGGGTGCCGGGCGCGCGTGCCTGGCGCCGGCGGATGACCGTGGACGCGGTCGCGCCGGGAGCGGGGATCGAGGTGCTGGATGGCGCGCTGGCGGAAATCGCTCGCGCCGGCGCCGCCATGGAGCGTGGGCCGGAGCCGGTCTCCGCCTGAGGCAGGCGTTGTCCTCGCCCATGGGCGTCGGCTCTTCCTTCACACCCCGGAGGCGTCTGAAGGCATTCGCTGGCCCGGTCGCCCGCTGGACAAAACCGGCGCACTGGGCCAGTTAGGGGGGCGCGTGGTCTCCACCGGGGTGGAGCGGCACGACTCTTTGCGGGCGCGGCATTTCCGCCGGCGGCCTGCCTTCATGGCATTGGGGGGACCTATGGATTTGTCGTCGATCAATGGCGAGGTGATCGGCCTCGTGCTTGCGCTGCTGGCGTCCGGCGCGGTCGCCGGTCTGCTCGCCGGGCTGTTCGGCATTGGCGGCGGCGCGGTGCTGGTGCCGGTCCTCTACCAGTTCCTCACCTGGCTCGGCGTCGATGAATCGGTGCGGATGCATGTCTCCGTCGCCACCTCGCTTGGCATCATCGTACCCACCTCGCTCCGTTCGTTCCTGGCGCACAAGATGCGCGGTGCGGTCGATCTGGCCCTGCTGAAGAGCTGGCTGATTCCGGTACCGGCAGGCGTCGTGGCCGCGAGTCTCGTCGCCGCCTATGTCTCCGGCGACGGGCTCAAGGCGATCTTCGCCGGCATTGCCGTGGTCGTCGGCCTGCGGATGCTGTTCAATCGCGAGAGCTGGCGGCTCGGCACCGATATTCCCGGCAATCCGATCCGGCCAATCTGCGGCGCGCTCATCGGCTTCTTCTCAACGCTCATGGGCATTGGCGGCGGCGTCATGAACAACACCTTCATGACCCTTTATGGCCGTCCGATCCATCAGGCGGTAGCGACCTCCTCCGGTACCGGCGTGCTGATCTCCATTCCCGGTGTCGTCGGCATGGTCTGGGCCGGCTGGGGACATGCGGACCTGCCGGCGTTCTCGCTCGGCTATGTCAATCTTCTCGGTGTCGCGCTGATCATCCCGGTCACCACTTTCGCCGCGCCGTTTGGCGTGAAGATCGCCCATGCGCTGCCCCGGCGCCAGCTTGAGGTGTTCTTCGGCCTGTTCCTGCTGACCGTGGCCGCCCGCTTCGCCTGGAGCCTGTGGGGCTGAACCGAAATCCGTTACGGTTCCAGCAGCAACCGGTCTCCTTCCACCCGCCAGCTTTTCAGCCGGTCGAGGGCCGACATGCCGAACAGGCTGGTCTCCAGCGCGCCGTCGCGGGCCACATAGGCCCTGAGGTCGGTGAGCGTCAGGGTGCCGATGGACAGGCTGTCGATCCGCACCACCGCCACCTGCGCCATGCCATTGGCGGTGGAAACGGGCACGGTATAGGACAGGCGTGCGGTATCGAAGCCGGCGGCCTGCGCGTCCGCATGGGTCAGGGTGAGCGCGGAGGCTCCGGTATCGAACATGAAGGTGACCGGTGCGCCGTTGACCTGCGCCTGGATGCGGTAATGGCGCGATCGGTCGCGCACCACGGTGATGGTTCCGCCGGCATCGCTCACCGCCAGGCCCGGCATCAGGGTCGCCAGCATGCGCCGGCCGACGGTCTCCAGCTCGGAGCGGTAGCTGTAGCCGGCAACCAGCAGGAGTGCGAGGCTGCACCAGATAACGACCGAACGTAGCAGCGTGGGGATCGACGGCGGCGCCGCCAGCAACGAGCCGAGAAACACCACCAGCAGCGCGATCAGCGCCACCATGCGCGGTCCCTTGTCGGAAAGATCGATGGTGCCGCCCGGCGCGGGGGCGCTGGAGAAAAAGGCGATCAGCGCGCCCAGCATCACCACGATCAGGAGGGCGACGACCAGCGTTCCGGCCAGCTTGCCACGAAACATCAGCCCGCCGCCCGAAGCCGTTCGGCACGCGCGGGAAGCTCGGCCATGATGCGTGCGCGCTCGCTATCGCTCAGCCCGCCCCAGGCGGCGATTTCGTCGAGCGTGCGCCGGCAGCCGATGCACAGCCCGCTTGCGGCGTCGATCTGGCAGATGTCGACGCAAGGGCTCTGGATTTCAGTCATCAACGCTCCACACTCTCGATCATTGGCGGACATCCCCATTATGTGGGGAGTTATTGCGCACCGGAAAAGATGGTGATCGGTGCCGTCAGGATCTTCAGCGGCAATGTGACCGCCGCCTTGGCGGTCGAGCCGACCACATCGCCGACGCTGTCGACGCCGAACTCCGACCCGCCGCCGCTTTCCCTGCGGCCCTGTCCGGCCAGCATCTTGCGGAACTCGGGCGCGAGTTGGGCAAGCTGGGCAAACTTGCCGTGGTGGGCCGCGTCGAGGGATTCGATCTGCGTCAGGTCGACGACCGTCACCCCCAGTTCGGCCAGCTCTTTTTCATTGTCGTAGGCGCCGACCCGCTGCTTGCCGCCGGCAATCAGGCTGGAGGCCTTCAGCGCCCGGTCGTCCTTCGACACCAGCAGGATGAAGGGGCGGTCGGGCTTGCCGGTGCGGCGAAGCTGGGCCTTGAACACATCGACATCGAGATCGGGGGCGGCCATGGCGAACAGGCCGATCTTGCGCTCCGGCAGCGGCTTGCCGGAAATCCGGATCTGCCGGGCGGTCTCCATCAGGGCCCAGTTGCCCATGGAATGGGCCAGGATGTTGATCTTTTCCGCTTTCGAGGCGGCAATCGTGCGCAAGGTCTCCTCCAGCGCGTCGCGGGCGATGGTGGCGCTGTTGTTGTCGTAGATATAGTCGGTGACGTCGCCGCCGGAGGCCCAGGTGAACAGCACCGGTACATGCGGCAGGCGGGAATCGGCGGTCAACTGCGCCATCCGGAAAAGCGCTTCGGGAAAGCGGGTGTTGTAGCCGTGAATGAAGACGAACACCTCCCGCTTGCCTTTCGGCCGTTTGGCCAGCTCCCGGTCAAGCGCGGCGCGAAAGGCCGATTTCCCGTCGATATAGTTGGCGGACCGTACGGTGAAATCCGTTTCCGGATTGCCCGGCGCCTTGGCCGGCCACTCGATCTGGCCGGGCTTGTGGGTCGGGGGAATGGAGACGGTGGCGCGGGCGAAGTCGATCCGTTCGGCGCGTTCCCGGTTGAAATACGTGCCGGGCCGGTCGTCGCGCTCGCGGGTGGTGGCGATCAGGATGGTGTGTTCCTGCGCTCCCGGCGCCGGCGCGGTGGAAAGGGCGAGGCTGCCCGCGCCCGGACGTCCCGAACACGCCGCCAGCGTCAGTGCGAGGACCAGCAGTGCCGCCGAAAGACAGGCGCGCGGACGCGGGCTGAAGGAAATGCGGGGCAAGGACATGTGCGAAAGGCCCTGGGTCGTCGTGTCGTCGGAAGGCGCCAGTGTTTCGCCCTACCTAGCACGGGATGCCCGCTGGGGACAGGGCGGGGCAACCTCAGGCTACGGCGCAAAGCCCCGTCAGCGTCCCGAGCAGGGCCAGTTGCTGGCTCGCCCCCAGCACATCTCCGGTCTGGCCGCCGATCCGCCCAAGGGCCAGGCGGGCGACCAGCAGCCCGCTGGCTCCCGCCAGTGCGGCAGCGAGGAGGAGGGCGAGCGGGGAAAAGACATAGGTGGCCGGCAGCAGCGGCAGAAGGCCAAGGCCAAGGGCGATGAGGGTGGCCGTCCGGTCCGGCTGACCGCAGAGCGCCGCCAGGCCGCCCGGGCGGGCCGCGGGAAGGCGGTTCCAGACCGTCACCATGACCGCACGGGACCCGGCCTCGGCGATCCACCAGCCAAGTGCGGCGGCAAGCGGCCCGGATCGGGCCGCCAGTGCGGCCAGAAGCACGGCCTTCAGGCCGATGGTGACGATCAGCGCCAGCGTGCCGAAGGCGCCGATGCGGCTGTCCTTCATGATTTCCAGACGCCGCTCGGGTGTCGCCCCGCCGAAGAAACCGTCACAGAGATCGGCCAGGCCATCTTCATGCAGGGCGCCGGTGACGGCGATCCCGAGGCCGAGGGCGATCAGCGCCACCGCCGGCAGGGGCAGGGCGGTGGCGGAAAGCGCGGCAAAAAGAAGCACGCCCGGCAGGGCGATCAAGCCGCCGGCAAGCGGTGCGAGCGCGGCGGCGCGCCGGAAGTCGGGCAGGGCGGACGGATCGTCCCGGCGCGAAAGACGGGGAATCGGCAGGCGCGAGAAGAACCGGGCGGTGCCGGCAAGGTCGGCGAGGAGAAGAGCGGGCGACCAGCGAGGGAGGTCAGAGGAACAAGACTGATCGGTTGGCATTGGCGGCTTGGTCCCTGCTTTTTCGCCGGCTCGTCTTTGCGGTGCCGGTCTGCCGGTTTATAGATCGGCGCGCCGCATGCCGCAAAGTCGGTTTGCGGGCGCAAGTTTCCAGATACTGCCCGGAGAGCATGAATGTCCCTGTCCGCGTCCGCCCTGCCGTTCGATGATATCCGCAACCTGGTACGGCAGATGCCCGGACCCGACGAAGAGGCGAGGCAGGAGGCGCGCGCCCGCGATGCCCAGCTCACCAAGCCTGCCGGCTCGCTCGGGCGGCTGGAGGAGCTGGCCGAATGGGTCGCCGGCTGGAGTGGTCAGGGCCGCCCGAAGATCACCCGCCCGCTGGTGGCGATCTTCGCGGCCAATCATGGGGTCGCCGCCAAGGGCGTTTCCGCCTTTCCCGCCTCGGTCACCCGGCAGATGGTGGAGAACTTCGCTGCGGGCGGCGCGGCGATCAATCAGCTTTGCATTGCCCATGATCTCGGTCTGAAGGTGTTCGATCTGGCGCTTGACATGCCCACGCCCGACATCACCGAAGACGATGCCTTCGACGAGGCGAACTGTGCCGCGACCATGGCCTTCGGCATGGAGGCTGTGGCCGGTGGCACCGACCTTCTGTGCCTTGGCGAAATGGGGATCGCCAACACCACCGTTGCGGCTGCGGTCTTTGCCGCGCTGTTCGGCGGGGCGCCGGGCGATTGGGTCGGCCCGGGCACCGGCGTCGATGCCGACGGGATGGCGCGCAAGCGTGCGGCGGTGGAAGCGGCGGTCGCCCGGATCGGGGGCGAGCGCGATCCGCTGGAGATCCTGCGCCGTGTTGGCGGCCGGGAAATCGCCGCCATGGCCGGTGCGGTGCTGGCCGCCCGCCTGCAGCGCATTCCGGTGATCGTCGATGGCTTCGTGACGACGGCGGCCGCGGCCGTGCTTTACGCCATGGACCCGGAAGCGCTCGATCATTGCCTGTTCGCTCATGTCTCCGCCGAGCCGGCACATCGCCGCGCGCTGGAGACCATGGGCAAGACGCCGCTTCTGGACATGGGCATGCGCCTTGGCGAGGGCACCGGCGCGGCGCTGGCGGCGGGCATCGTCAAGGCGGCGACGCAGGTGCATGACGGCATGGCGACCTTCGCCGATGCCGGTGTTGCCGACAAGGACGGCTGAGGAGAGGGCTTCGGCCCTCATCTACCGACCGGAGCGGCCGCCTTGCGCGTCTTGGGTTCAGTGATCAGGAGGCGGCGCGGCGGCGCGACACGGGGCGGGCCTTGCGGCGCTCGGCCGCTGCCGGCGGCTCATTAAAGGCGGGCATTGCTTCCAGCACGCGCGAGGCGGGGAAGGTTACCACCGCTTCCGTACCTTCGCGCAGCTTCGACTTCAGCTCGAACTTGCCGTCGTGCATGGCGACCAGCGCATGGACGATTGGCAGGCCAAGGCCGGTGCCTTCCTCCGCGCTCTTGATGGCGATGGCGCCCTGGCCGAACGCCTGCATGACGATCGGGATTTCCTCTTCCGGAATGCCGGGGCCATTGTCGCGGATCGACACATACTGGCCGCCACCGGCGGTCCAGCCGGCCTTGATCGTCACTTCGCCGCCGCTCGGGGTGAACTTCACCGCATTGGAAATGAGGTTGAGGATCACCTGGCGGATAGCGCGTTCATCGACCCAGAGCTTCGGCAGATCGGGCTCGACGCTCTCGGTCATGACGATGTTCTTCTTGCGCGCCCGGATCGCCATCATGTGCTTGCATTCTTCAAGCACGGAGAGAAGCGGAACCGCTTCCTCGCTCAACTCGTACCGTCCGGCCTCGATGCGCGACAGGTCGAGGATCTCGTTGATCAGATTGAGCAGGTGCTGGCCGGAATTGTGGATGTCGGCCGCATAATCGCGATAGGTCTCGTTCTCGATCGGGCCGAGGATCTGCTGGTGCATCACCTCGGAGAAGCCGAGAATGGCATTGAGCGGGGTGCGCAGCTCATGGCTCATGGTCGCCAGGAAGCGGGACTTGGCGAGATTGGCCTCCTCGGCACGCCGGCGGGCCTCGTCGGAGATGGCATTGGCCTGTTCCAGCTCGGCGATCAGGTGATCCTTCTCCGCCCGATAGGCGAGCATGGTCACCGTCGAGGTGTGGAGCTGGTTGCCCAGCATCAGGAAAAAGCCCTGGGCGCCAATGGCCATGGCCATCATCGCATAGTGAATGGCGCTCTGCTGGCTGAAGAACGACACGACGATCGCGGCCGTGATCGGCAAGGTGCCAGCCAGAAGCGCCCGGGGAATGCTGGCCGACAGCATGGTCAGCATGGCGATGACGATCAGCATGGTCGCGAACTGGAAGATTTCCGAGCCGTCCTGCACATCGGTGGTCGATTGCAGCAGAAAGAAGCTGGCCCAGGCCAGACCGTAGAGCAGGTCGCCGATCACCATCTGCCGGCGCCAGCGGCCCAGCTCGCGCGCTGCCTCCTCCTCGCGCTCGAAGCGCCGGCAGGTCATCAACAGAAGGACGTGGGCGATCAGCGTGAAAACGAGCCAGGCCACCACGACCGGCGGGTTCATCCACAACAGCGAGATGCCGCCGACGATCAAGGTGAACAGGGGCAGGGCGAGGGCCGCGCTGAGCCGGTTGCGGGCAAAGGTCAGCAGCAGTTCGAAGTCGAAGTCCGGCTGCACTCCGTCGGCGGAGGACAGGCGGTCGCGGGCATTGCGCACCGCCCGCGCCACGTCGCGGCGATGCTGCGCCCGCTCGCTGTTCAGCGCGGTCTTCTTCTGGCTGCTCTGTGCTGTCTGCGCCGCCATGTGCTGCCTGCACGAAAGGTTGACGGGCTCTTGCCCGGGACTGCGAATTCTGTCCCATGATGGTCATCAACCCTTAATATCCGGCTCAAGGACATGGTTAATGCAGCGTTGCGCTATTCGCGGGCGAACCGGAGGAGAAGCATGAAACGGGCAGGGATGGACGAAGGACCCGATCGCGGGTTGAGCGAGTTGCAGAGCGCCATCGGGCACTGCCGCATCTGCGTCGAGGCGCCCTTGCGCCAGCCGTTGCCGCATGCGCCGCGCCCGGTCTGCGTGCTGTCCTCTTCCGCCCGGATCGCCATTTGCGGCCAGGCGCCGGGCACCCGGGTGCATGCCAGCGGGCGCCCCTTCACCGATCCGAGCGGCGACCGGCTGCGGGACTGGATGGGCATCGGCGAGACGGTGTTCTACGACGCGGCGCAGGTGGCTATCGTGCCCATGGGCTTCTGCTTCCCCGGGCTCGATGCCAAGGGCGGCGACCTGCCGCCTCGGCGCGAATGCCGGCTTGCCTGGCATGACCGGGTGTTCGCGGCGATGCCGCAGATCCGGCTCAAGCTGGTGATCGGACAATATGCCCAGGCCTATCATCTGGGAAAACTGCGCAAGGGCTCGGTGCGCGAGACCGTTGGCGCCTGGCGCGAGATCCTTGAGGCGAGCCGAGCGCAGGGCGTTGCCGCGCTGTGCCTGCCGCATCCGTCCTGGCGCAACAATGCCTGGCTGAAGAAGAACCCGTGGTTTGAAGAAGAGTATCTGCCGGTGCTGCGGGCAGAGGTTGCCGCGGCGCTTGCGGAGTAGGGCGGCGCCCAGGAGCGCAAAAAGACGCCCGGCGGAAGGCCGGGCGTCAGGTACTTCAGGGCGGAAACAGGCCGGAGGAGGTCTGTCCGGCCTGCCGACCGGCGGGTCGGCCCGGCCCGGAAGTCAGTTGAACCAGGCCTTGATGTCGTCCAGCATCGACCGTTCGGAGGCCATGGGCAGGGCCTCGTCCTGGCTCCAGCCGACCATGCTGTCGTCGTACAGGGTGACGTTCTTGTGCCCGAGCACCTCGCGCAGCACGAACCAGTTGGTCGCCGCCCAGTGCCCGGTGTTGCAGTAGGAGACGATCTCCACATTCGCGTCGGCCAGCGTCGGCGGCACCAGGCTGGCCAGCGTCGTCTTGTCCTTCAGCCGGCCGTGGGCCGCGTCGAAGAACTGGGCCTGGTCGAGGCTCTGCGCGCCGGGAATGCGGCCGAAACGGGTCGCATTCGGATGCTTGGCCTTGCCCGAGAACTGGGCCTCAGGCCGCCCGTCGACCAGAATGGCGGAGGACTGCATGCGCTCGGCCACATCGCTGGTCGAGACCAGCAACTCCGGCTGGATGTCGGCAACGAACATGTCGCCGTGCGGCGTGACCGCGCCGGTTTCAAGTGGGCGCTTTTCCGCGACCCAGGCCGCATGGCCGCCATCGAGAATGGCGACCGCTTCATGCCCGAGATACTTCAGCGTCCAGTAGATCCGGGCGGCGGAGCCGAACTCGGTGCTGTCCGTGCCCGCGGGAACGATCACGACTGCCTTGCGCTCGGAAACGCCAAGCTCCGAAAGAGCCGCTTCCAGCTTGTCCACCGAGGGAAGAACGCCGGTGACGCTGCCCCGATTGGTGCGCCAGTAGCCCGGATACGCGCTCCGCAGTGCGCCCGGGATATGCCCCTTGAGATAGTCTTCTTCGCCGGATTTCGCACCCTTGGAACGGATGTCGAGCACCAGCACGTCGTCGCGGTCAAGGTTCGCGGCAAGCCAGTCGGTCGAAACCAGCGGGGTGACGGCCGGTGCGGCCATTGCCGCCGGCGCCTGCGCCATGACGACGGCAATCGCCAGGGCGCCAATGATGTGTCTGAGGAGTGCCATGACACGGGTCTCCAGCCTTGCGCGCATCGACAATGCGCGGAAAAAAATTCTCTGTGAGGCCGTGAGTTGACATTGGTGACAAAAAGCGGCAAGCGGAAAAGAGGGGTTCTTTGGAAGAAAAATCTAATTTTCTCTGAAATAACCCTCTCTGGAGAAAGTAATAGCCGCGTTCTCGCGGGATGTTGAAAAATGAATCCCGCTCGAAAAACGGCAACGGAGGCTTGCCATCATGATCGACCGCATCGACCGACGCATTCTCTCGATCCTGCAGGAAGACTGCACCATTCCCGTTGCCGAGGTCGGTCGCCGGGTCGGGTTGTCCACGACCCCGTGCTGGAGACGAATCCAGAAGCTGGAGGAGGACGGCGTCATTCAGCGCCGGGTGGCGATCCTCGATCCCAGGAAGGTCAATGTGAAGGTAACGGCCTTCATCTCGATCACCACGTCGCGCCACAACGACGACTGGCTGCGCAAATTCGCGGACGTGATTTCCGAGTTTCCCGAGGTGGTCGAGTTCTACCGCATGGCCGGTCAGGTCGATTATCTGCTGCGGGTCGCCGTGCCGGATATCGAGGCCTATGATGCCTTCTACAAGCGGTTGATTTCAAAGATCGATATTTCCGACGTCTCCACATCCTTCGCCATGGAGCAGATCAAGTCGACCAGCGCCTTGCCGCTCGCCTATGTGCCGACCGAAAAGCCCAAGGCCGACCGCGATGGTTGATCGGGGAGCGGGGAGATCATTCATATTCGAAAAATGAGATATATCATTGCATCCTGCCCCATCCCTCGCATGATAAGCGGATTGGAAACGCTGGACAGGTGCCCGGAAGCCTGACGCGGGCAAGCCGGACACGAGGGAGGAGACGGGATGACAAGCGTATTGGGAAAGAGGATTGCGGCGCGGGGTCGGGTCCTGGCGCGTGCCGCCACGGGGCTGGCTCTGGCAGCAATGCTGACCGTGCCGGGGGCGGTGGCCGTCTCCGCGTCGGACCTGCCGGAAAGCGCGAGCGGAAAGACGGTGACGCGGGCCTATGACGATGTGCGGTTCGATCTGGAAAGCGCCATCGTCAACCGGGGGCTGGTCATCGATTACGTGTCGCATATCGGCGAGATGCTGGCGCGCACCGGCGGCGATGTCGGGTCCGACAAGCAGATCTTCACCAAGGCGGAAGCGATGCTGTTCTGCTCCGCGCGCTTGTCCCGGGCGGCGATGGAGGCGCGGGCCGGAAATCTCGCCTTCTGCCCCTATGCGGTGTTTCTGTTCGAGACGCCGGACGCACCGGGCCAGGTGACCGTTGGCTACCGCAAGCTGCCGGAAACCGGATCGGATGCCTCCAAGGCAGCGCTTGCCAATGTCAACGCGCTGCTTGAGGAGATCGTCCAGGAGGCGACCGGCGAATAACGTTCCGGTGCGGTGTGCCAGCACAAACAAAAAACGCCCGCCTCCGGCGCGTCCGGGGCGGGCGTTTATGCTGAGGTCCGAGGGCTCAGCTCTTGTCGGCGTTTTCCAGCCGGGCGATCAGGCTGGAGGTGTCCCAGCGCCGTCCGCCCATGGCCTGCACTTCGGCGTAGAACTGGTCGACCAGCGCGGTGACCGGCAGGCGCGCGCCGGTCTCGTTCGCGGTCTTCAGGACGATGCCAAGATCCTTGCGCATCCAGTCCACCGCGAAACCGTGCTCAAACTCGCCGTCGCGCATGGTCTCCCAGCGGTTTTCCATCTGCCAGGACTGGGCCGCCCCCTTGGAAATCACCTCGATGACCTTGGCGACATCGAGATCGGCGCTCTTGGCGAAGTGGATCGCTTCCGACAGCCCCTGCACCAGCCCGGCGATGCAGATCTGGTTGACCATCTTGGCCAGTTGCCCAGCGCCGGACGGCCCCATCAGTCCGACCATCTTGGCGTAGCACTCGATCACCGGGCGGGCCTTGGCGAACACGTCCTCGTCGCCGCCGACCATCACGGTCAGGGCGCCGTTTTCCGCGCCGGCCTGGCCGCCGGAAACAGGTGCGTCGAGAAAGCCGCAATCTCGCGCGGCGGCGGCGGTGTGAAGTTCGCGCGCCACCTCGGCCGAGGCAGTGGTGTTGTCGATGAAGATCGCGCCGGGCTTCAACCCGTGAAAAGCCCCGTCCGGACCGATGGTGACCGAACGAAGATCATCGTCATTGCCGACACAGCAGAAGACGAAGTCGCACCCTTGCGCGGCTTCGGCCGGCGTGGTCGCGACCGTGCCGCCATATTCTGCCGCCCATTTGTCCGCTTTTGCGGCGGTCCGGTTGTAGACGGTCACGTCGTGGCCGCCCTTCGTCTTCAGGAAACCGGCCATGGGATAGCCCATGACACCCAGACCAATGAATGCAACCTTTGCCATACAGCGCCGCTCCCGGAGTTTCTGACGGATCTGGCCCGGCCGACAGCGCGGACGAGCAACCGTATTCAGGAGCGGTTGTAGCGCAAACCGGCCGGTGTGTCAGGAGCCGGTGTCAGTCGCTGGAAGGCTTGGCGGTTGTTTGGTCGGTGGCCTGTGCGGGACAGGGCGCCGGCTCGGCCTGACGGGGAAGCCGGCACGGCCCCTCCGGAACATCGCTGCGGGTTGCGGTTAGCATCGACCGGGCGAGAATGGAAAACATGGCGTAACCTCCGCTCAACTTGTAACGGGTTTATGGTACGCTTCCCCCGTGTACAGCTCGACGCAGGAATTCTCTCGATTTGTAAGGTGAGATTACAGATGGACTGGCGCAATCTGCCCTCGCTCGGAAGCCTCAGGGCGTTTGCGGCCCTTGCTGAAACCCGCAGTTTCACCAAGGCTGGGCAGTTGCTCAATGTCAGCCATGCGGCGGTGAGCCAACAGGTGCGGGCGCTGGAAGCCTATGTGGGAATGCCGCTTGTCCAGCGAGAGGGAAGGGGCATGGCGCTCACCCCGGAAGGCGAGGACCTGGCGCGCAGCCTGGAGCAGGGGTTTTCCATCATCGGTGGTGCCATCGACCTTCTGGCCGGCGGCGCGCGGTCCCGCCCGCTTCAGGTGACCATGACCCCGTCCTTCGCGGTGAGCTGGCTGATGCCGCGCATCGCCGATTTTCGTCAGCGTCATCCGGAGGTGGAACTGGTGCTCACGCCGACTTCCGATATCGTCGAGCTGGCGCCGGGCGGTGTCGATGTGGCGCTTCGCTTCGGCGATGGCCAGTGGCCGGGGCTCGATGCGCAGTTGCTGCTGCCCACCAATTTCGTGGTGGTGGCCGCTCGCGTGCTGGTCGGCGACCGCGAATCCCTGAGCGGCGAGGATCTGGCGGCGTTTCCCTGGTTGCAGGAACTGGGCACCGACGAGTTGACCAAGTGGCAGCAGAGCCAGGGGCTGGTGGCGACCCAGCGGCTGAACATCACCCATCTGCCCGGCTACATGATGCTGGAGGGGGTGCGGCGCGGTGAGGGGATTTCCGCCACCGCCCGCGCCTTTGTGGAGGAGGATATCGCAGCCGGAACCCTGCGGGTGCTCTATGAAGATCCCCGGCCGAACTCCGGCTATTACATCGTCACCCGCCCAGGTGTGATGCGCCCGCCGCTGAAGGCGTTTGTCCGTTGGCTCAAGACGCAGGCGGAGGGAGCGCGCGCCGCGCCGCCGGTCCTGTCAGGCCGGCAGGCCTGACAGCGCGGCGTCCAGATCGGCCAGCAGATCCTCGGGCGCCTCGATCCCGACCGACAGGCGGATCAGGTTGCGCGGCACGCCGCTGCTGTCGCCCTCCAGGCTGTGACGATGCTCGGCAAGGCTTTCCACGCCGCCGAGCGAGGTGGCCCGCAGGATCAGGTTCAGCCGTCCGATCACCGCCAGCGCTTCCGGCGCATCCCCCTTGACGAGGAACGACATCAGATAGCCGAAGCCGCCGTTCATCTGCGCCTTGGCAAGCCCGTGGCCCGGATGGGAGGCAAGCCCGGGATAGAGCACCTTTTCAACCGCCGGATGGGCGTCGAGATGTTCGGCGATCTTCTGCGCGCTCGTGCACATGCGCTCCATTCTGAGGGCCAGCGTGCGCATGCCCCGTTGCAGCAGATAGCCGTCGAAGGGCGAGAGCACCGCGCCGGCGTCATGGCGTTCGGCGCGGATGAACCGCCACATGTCGCTGTCCGCATCCGCCGTCGACACCAGCCCGGCCAGAACGTCAGAATGGCCGTTCAGCGCCTTGGTGCCGGAATGGCAGACAAGGTCGGCCCCCAGCGCCAGCGGCTTCATCAACAGCGGCGTTGCCGTGGTCGCATCGACGGCGAGCACCGCCCCGGCGGCATGGGTGGCCTCGGCAATGGCCCGGATATCGGCGATGGCCAGGAACGGATTTGACGGCACTTCGAGAAACACCAGCGCCGGGCCGCTCTCGCGGATGGTCTCGGTGAAACGCTCCGTCTCCGTGGCATCGGCCTCGACCAGCGCAATGCCGACATGGGCGCAATGGGCGCGCATCCAGGCGGTCGTGCCCCAGTAGATGCCCGATTGCACGACGATGCTGTCACCGGGCTTCACCGCGCGGACAATCGCCGCGATCGCCGCCATGCCGCTTCCGAACACCCGGGTGTCGCGGGCGTCCTCCAGCCGCATCACCAGGTTTTCGATCTGCCGGGAGAGGTCGTTGTCGTCGCGGGCGTAAAGGTGACTGGCGCTGATCAGCCGATACTCCGCATCGCGGGCGAAGGTGGTGGCGGGCTGAATGGCCGGCACCACTCCGCCGGTAGACGGGTCGAGCCCGCCGCCCGCATGGGCAAGCAGGGTGTCGGGCTGGGGGGCGGTGATGGGAGTGTCGGTCATGACAGCAGGTCCGTGCAGCAAGAGGGCAACAACGCACACCCGGCGCGGGCGGAAACAGGTAGCGAGGGCGCCGGCCGGGCAGAGGGCCGGCGCCGCGATCAGGCCGATCGTTTCAGATGGCGGGTCAACCGGGCTTCCAGCCGGTCCCAGATCCGCCGCAGGCCCTCGACCATCATCAGGTAGAGGACGGCGGCCCAGATATAGGCCTGGAAGTCGTAGGAACGGGAGAAGGACCGGCGGGTATGGCCCATCAGGTCGAAGATGGTGATGATTGAGACGATGGCCGAGCCCTTGATCATCAGCACCAACTCGTTGCCATAGGGGCGCAGCGCGACGATCAGCGCCTGCGGCAGGATGATCCTGAAGAAGGTGACGCCCTTGCCGAGGCCGAGCGAGGAGGCCGCTTCCCACTGTCCCTTGTCGATGTTTTGAACCGCGCCGCGCAGGATCTCGGCCTGATAGGCCGCCGTGTTCAGGGTGAAGGAGAAGATCGCGCAATACCAGGCATCGCGGAAGAACCACCAGAGACCGATGTCGCTGAAGAAGCCCCGGAAGCTGCCAAGGCCGTAGTAGATCAGGAAGAGCTGCGCCAACAGCGGCGTACCCCGGAAAAGATAGACATAGCCATAGGCCAGCCCGGACAGGATGGGATTGCGCGAGCTGCGCGCCAGGGCGATCGGCAAGGACAGCAGCGCGCCAAGCACCATGGACAGCGCCACCAGCTCGATGGTGACGACGGCGCCCTCAAGATACTGGCTCCAGTATCGCTGGACGAACGGCGACATCACGTTGTTGGCCAGATACAGAAGCAGGACGGCGCCGGACACAATCCACAGCGCCATCAGCACATGGCCGGCGATCCGGGTGCCGGTCCAGCCGCGCTCCGGGGCGGGGGGCGGCTTGCGCGCGGCAATGGGGGCAAGGGTGTTCACGCTCATCTGGGCACCTCGCCGCGCCGGCTCCAGGCATCGATACGGCTGAGTCCGGCGGAGGAGATGATCGACAGCGCCAGATAGATCAGGCAGGCGGTGCCGAAGAACAGGAAGGGCTCCTTGGTCACCCGGGCGGCGACGCCGGACCAGCGCAGCAGATCCTCAAGCCCGATCACCGACACCAGCGCGGTTTCCTTCAGGAGGATCAGCCACAGATTGCCGAGCGCGGGAAGGGCAAGGCGAATGAGCTGCGGCGCGATCACCAGCCACATGGTCTGCCCCTTGCTTAGGCCGAGCGCATAGCCGCCCTCGTATTGCCCCTGCTTGATGCCGCGAAATGCGGAGAGGAAGGCCTCCGACGCATAGGAGGAGAACACCAGCGACAGGGCCACCATGCCGGCGACGAAGGCATTGACGTCCACATTGGCGCTTGGGTCGAACTGCCGGACCAGCTCGTTGAGCAGGAGCTGCACACCGTAATAGACGAGGAACAGGGTCAACAGCTCAGGCAGGCCACGAAAGAGGGTGGTGTAGATATTCGCCGCCGCGCGCATCGACGCCTCCGAGGAGGTCTTGGCGAGGGCAACGAGAAAGCCGACCACGAGGCCGAGCGGCAGCGAGGCAAGCGCCAGGGAAACGGTGACCAGGGTACCGCGCGCAATCTGGTCGCCCCAGCCGTTGTCGCCGAAGGAAAGCAACATCAGGGCATCGGTCATGAAGGCCGCCTTGCGAGGCGCGATGCGGCGGCGGGCCGCCGCATCGCGTTTGGCATCATCTGTCGCGGTCGATCAGTCGCCGTAGACGTCGAAGTCGAAATAGGACGACTGGATCTTCTCGTAGGTGCCATCGTCGCGAATCGCCTGAATGGCGGTGTTCAGCATGGCCTTCAGGTCATCTTCGCCTTTGCGGATGGCGATGCCGATGCCTTCCCCGTAGATCTCCGGGTCCGGCGTCAGGGTGCCGAGCAGTTTGCAGCAGGCGCCATCCTTGGAGGCAAGCCAGTCCGAGAGCACGACCACATCGTCGATCGCCGCGTCGAGCCGGCCCGAATCGAGGTCGAGCTTGTACTCATCCGGCGTCGGATAAAGCTTCAACTCGGCCGATCCGAGTTTGGCCTCGGCATAGTTGGAGTGGGTGGTCGAGGACTGGGCGCCGAGCAGCTTGCCGGCAAGCGCCGCGTCGGTGGCTTCGGTGATGTCGCTGTCCTTGGGCACGGCAATGGCCGGCGGCGTGCTGTAATACTTGTTGGTGAAATCGACCTTTTCCCGCCGTTCGTCGGTGATCGACATGGACGCGATCACCGCGTCGAACTTGCCGGCCTGAAGCGCGGGAATCATGCCGTCCCAGTCCTGCACGACGAATTCGCACTCGACCTTCATCGACGCGCAGAGCGCATTGGCGATGTCGATATCGAAGCCGACCAGCTTGCCGTCGGAGGTGAGGTTGTTGAACGGAGGATAGGCGCCCTCGGTGCCGATCCGCACCTTTGTCCAGTCCTTGGCCTGCGCCCCGCCGAGCGTGGCCAGGACCAGTGCGGTTGCGGCCGCGAGCTTCAACAATTTCATGGTGCTTGTCCCCTGTGGTTCTGGTTGTTCGTCCGGATGCGGCTTGTTTGTGCGCCGCTTCGTAGATCAGCGGTCATACTCCCACCAATTTCATCCGGATTTCAACAACCTTGCGCAGCGGCAGGGGCAAATTTCCCATCTCTTCGGAAGCTGGAAGACAGGCGGCGGAGGGGCGGTGCACTCAGCGGGCGCGCAGGCCCAGCTCCGGAAACGGGAGAAACGCGACCGCTTCGCCGGCCACCACCGACACCGTGTCCTCGGGAATCTCGATCAGCCCGTCAGCCTCGCGCAGGCTGGTGATCAGGCCGGAGCCGTCCCGCTCGAACTTGCGCACGACCGTGCGCCCTTGCGTATCGGTGGCAAGGCTGCCGCGATAAAACTCGCGCCGACCCGGCTTTTTCTGCGGCACGGAGAAGTCGGCGGGCACCTGAAACCGGCGCGGCTCGGCAAAGCTGCCGCCGCCCATCACCGACAGCACGGGCCGCACATAGAGCAGGAAACAGACCATCGCGGCCACCGGGTTGCCAGGGAGGCCGAAGGTTAGGCAGTCGCCGATCTGGCCGAAATTCATCGGCCGGCCGGGCTTGATCGCCAGCTGCCACATGTGCCGCTTGCCGATGGCATCGAGTGCCTCGACCAGGTGGTCCTCATCGCCGCGCGAAGCACCGCCCGTGGTCAGAATCGCATCATGATCGGCCGCCGTGCGGGCGAGCGCCGCGCGCACTGTCTCCGGATCGTCGGGCAGAATGCCGACATCGGTGATCCGGGCGCCGAGGCCATCGAGCAACGCGCGCAAGAGGTAGTGGTTGCTGTCGTAGACCCCGCCCTTCGGCAGCGGCGCTCCCGGCCGGCGCAATTCGTCGCCGGTCGAGACAAGCGCCACGCGCAGCCGAGAAAACACCTCGACCGTTGACGTGCCGGTGGAGGCGATCGCTGCAAGCTCTTGCGGGCGCAGGCGGGTTCCCGCTTCCAGAAGCGGGCTTCCGGCGGCGACATCCTCGCCGGCACGGCGGCGATTCGCGCCTGCCTTCAGTCCAGCGGGGATGATGATGAAGGGGCGTCCGTCCTGCTCGTGGGTTTCGCAGTCCTCCTGCATGGCCACCGTATCGCCCCCCTCCGGCATCGTCGCGCCGGTGAAGATGCGCGCCGCGCTGCCCGGGAGAAGCGGCGCCGTGGCCGGATGGCCGGCGGCGATCCGGGCGGAGATCGGAAAGAACCCGCCGGTTGCCGCATGATCGGCGGCGCAAAAGGCATAGCCGTCGACCGCCGAGTTGTCGGTGCCGGGAATGTTGCGGTCCGAGATGATTCCTTTCGCCAGCACCCGGTCGCTCGCCTCCTCAAGAGGAACGGTTTCCGTGCCGGCCACCGGGCGGACCCGATCTCTCAGGATCGCCAGCGCCTCGTCATGGCGCAGCCGGTCGCCATCATGAAGGAAGCAGTCGTCGAGCAAGCGTTTAGCGCCGGTCATGGCGAAGGTCTCCCGGGTCAGCAAGACCGCAGTGATGAAGGATGAAGTCGGCGATGGCCGGAATGTCGTCGAGGTTGAAAAGCGGTAAGCCGCCGCCGTCCTCGGTGCAATCGCTGGCAATCGCCCGGATTTGCGGATCGCGCGGCGCCAGCGGTTCGCCGCGCACCGCGTCCTGGCGGCGCACCTCCAGCTTGGGGTGCCCCTCGCGCTTGTAGCCTTCGATTAGCACCAGATCGCAGGGCGACAGCCGGGCAAGGATCTCGCCAAGCGGCGGTTCGCTCTCCTCCCGCAGTTCGTGCATCAAGGCCCAGCGCCGGCCGGAGACCAGGGCCACCTCGTTGGCACCGGCCTCGCGGTGGCGCAGGCTGTCCGTGCCCGGATGATCGACATCGCAGCCATGATGGGCGTGCTTGACGGTGGAGACCTTGTGGCCGCGCGCGGTGAGCTCCCGCACCAGCCGTTCCACCATGGTGGTCTTGCCGGAGTTCTTCCAGCCGGTCACGCCGAACACCGGGGGCAGGGCGCCGGTCATGGGGCGCTGCCCGCCAGCGCGGCCGCGGCCTCTTGCAGGTCCTCGGGCGTGTTGATGTTGAAGAACGGGTCGCGCCCGCCGGGGGGCGGGGTGAAATCGGCGCGGGCATTGGTATGGCGCTCGACAAAGGCCAGTACCTTGCGGGTGGTGCCCTCGATCAGGAAGCGCTCAAGCTCGTCGGTCAGTGCCACCGGCCAGTAGCCGAAGACCGGGTGGTATTTTCCGGACGCCTCGGCAAGGACGATGGTTGGTGCCGCCGGGTCCCGTTCGGCCAGCAGCCGGGAGACCAGATCGGCGGGGAAGAAGGGGGTGTCGCCGGCCACGGTGACGATGCCTTCGACCTGAGGAAAATGGGCGCGCACATGGGCCAGCCCGGCCAGCACTCCGGCGAGCGGTCCGGCAAAGCCCTCGACCGGGTCGGCGATGACCGGCAGGTCAAACCGGGCAAAGCGCGCCGGATCGCCATTGGCATTGAGAAGAATGTGCTCCACCTGCGGGCGCAGTCGGTCGATGACATGGGCCAGCATCGGCCGCCCGCCAAGCTCCATCAGCGGCTTGTCGCCGCCGCCCATGCGCCGCGCCAGTCCGCCGGCGAGAACACAGCCGACCACCGGCCCGTGGGAAAGATGCGCCGCGCTCGGGGGCAAGCCGCTCATGTGTCCGTCTCCTCGGCGCGCGCGCCCTTGCGCCGGTGGCGGGGAGACTCATCCTCCGCCTCGCCGGGCGCCATGTCATAGACGATCCGCTCGCTGCCGGACAGGACGACGAAACGCTTGCCGCGTGCCCGGCCGACGAGGGTCAGGCCGACCCGTCGGGCCAGCTCCACGCCCCAGGCGGTGAACCCGGAGCGCGACACGAGAACGGGAATGCCCATCAGCGCGGTCTTGATCACCATTTCGGAGGTCAGGCGCCCGGTGGTGTAGAAGATCTTGTCGGCGGCCGGCACATTGTTGAGCCACATCCAGCCGGCGATCTTGTCGACCGCGTTGTGCCGGCCGACGTCTTCCATATAGGCCAGCGGGCGGTCCTGCTGACACAAGACGCAGCCATGGATCGCCCCGGCGGCGAGATAGAGCGACGGCTGGGTGTTGATCTTCTTCGTCAGCGCGTAGAGCCAGGAGGTGTGAAGCCGGGCATCCGGGTCGAGGGCGATTTCATCAAACCGCTCCATCACGTCGCCGAACACGGTTCCTTGCGCGCAGCCGGAGGTGCGCACCTTCTTCTTCATCTTCTCTTCGTAGTCGGTGGCCCGCTCCGTGCGCACCACGACCACCTCAAGATCCTCGTCGTAGTCGATGCCGGTGAGCACATCGTCCGGCCGCAACATGTTCTGATTGAGCAGGTAGCCGACAGCGAGCAGGTCGGGCCGGTCGCCGATGGTCATCATCGTGACCACTTCCTGCGCATTGAGGAAAAGGGTCAGCGCCCGCTCGGAGACGACCCTGAGGTCGACCGGTTTGCCGTCCTGGTCCAGGCCGGTGACGGGCTGCGACAGCCGGGGATCGTCCGGATCGGGGCGAATGTGAAAATCAGGCAGCGGGGCGTTAAGAACGCGGCGGTCGCGCAAGGGCTTCTCCCTGGGGGCGTCATCTCGATCCGGGCAGGATCAGGCCCCAAACTATGGGCAGGGATGCAAGCGTGACAAGGGGGCGGACGCCGCTGCGACGGTTCGCCCGCCGGCCGGCCGCATATTGGGCCGGACCGGGCGGCGAGAGGTCAGGCCCTGAGCGGCGTCAGGCGGTCATCACATCGCGGTCGACCGACGAACGGCCGATTCGCGCGGCGCTGAAGATCAGCACCGAGATGAGATCGTCGTAGCGCACCTGTTCCGGGGCGGTGGCAATGGGCAGAAACAGGCTGGCCAGCACGCCGTCGTAGGCGTCCATGGTGTCGGTGAAGAACAGCCGGCTGTCGGGGAACAGGCGCTTGGTATCCTGCCGCCGGTCGATCACCACCGGGCCGCTGTGCCGGGGATCCTGGCTGAGGCGCGCATAGGTCTCCTCGACCGTTTCTTCGGGGCCTTCCAGAACCTGAAAGAAGTTGTTGCCGGCCAGAAGGAGCGCGCCGGTGATCCCGGTGCGCGCGTTGTTGCGCCGTGCACTCGAAATGATGAGGTCGACCTCTTCATCGAGTGGCAGCGTCATGTGTGCGTAGTTCAGCTTGCTCCGATAGCAAAGCCGTGTGACAGCCATTCCCGGCACTCCCGCCTTGAGCGTTTCTCAATGACGGCACCTTAGCTGCGACACCTTTGGGCTGCGTAAAGCGGTCGGGGTGAATGTTGAACAGTGTCATTAACTTACCGGAAAGGACAGCGTCCTTTCCGGTCGGGATGTCACCACCGGATGGTGCGCTACACGAGCATTGCGGTATGGGTGAATTCCGCCGATTTCAGCACGCCGGAGACCGGGGCCAGTGCCGCGCCGACGCCCTCCAGCGACCGGCGACCGCTCAGGGCGGCAAGCCTTGCGAACTCGTGTTCCTGCTGCCCGCTGTCGTGGCGATGGTCGCCGAAATAGAGCCAGCAATGGGGGAAGAGACGGGAGGCGACCTGACCGCTGGCCAGCACTTCAAGGGAGGTTAGCCGCCGGTCGCGGCTTGCGCAGTCGAGGGTGTCGGCGATGCTGTCCGCCTCGCCCTCGATCCATTGCAGCACGTGATCGGAAAACAGCAGCAAGGCGCCGGTCACGCCGTTTAGCCGGTTGAGCTGCCGGGCCCGGTGAAGCGTCCGTTCGATCTCCTGGTCCGCAGGCTGAGGAATCCTGCGCCAGTCGATGTCGGCGCGGTAGCAGATCGCATTGAGGGTCATGATCTCGCCCTCCCGTTTTCTGTTGCGTTCCTTGTCCGTCAACAAGCCTGGGCGGCGCTGATTGACGTTAAGTTAAGGTTGCACCCGAGGCGTCGTATTTGTAGGTAATTTTCATCACATTTTAGCGATTTCACGTGGCATGCTTGCCAAAACCTTAACCGGGGAGGGGGCTGCCGTTTTTTGTCGCACCCTTGTGGGTTTTGGCTTGCGGAGCCGCTGGACGGTTCCCTTCGCCCCCATGCCGGACTAGGTTCCTGGGCAGAACTGGCAAGACGGCGCTTGGAGAGACACGGAATGTTCTGGAAGAAAAAGGACGGCGAGATGCCGACCCGCGAAGAGGTGCTGGCGGAGCTTGCCAAGGTCAAGGGACCGGACCTTGAAGGGGATATCGTCTCGCTCGGGCTGGTGTCGGATGTGTTCCTGTCAGAAGGGCGGGTGATCTTCTCGATCACCGTGCCGGCGGAGCGGGCGCAGGAGCTGGAGCCGCTCCGCCAGGCGGCGGAGAAGGTGGTGTCGAAGCTGCCGGGCGTGAAGAAGGTGCTCGCCGCGCTGACCTCCGAGCGCAAGCCGGGCAGCGCACCGGTGCGGCCCGCGCCGGCCGCGGGCGATGCGGCCAGTGTTCCGCCGCCGATGCAGGGGCGCGGCGGTGCCGCAGCCAAGGGCAAGGAGCCGGCCGCCGCCAAGCCCGGGGTGCCGGGCGTTGGCGCCATCATTGCCGTTGCTTCGGGCAAGGGCGGCGTGGGCAAATCGACCACCACCTGCAATCTGGCGCTGGCGCTTCAGGCCAACGGCCTGCGTGTCGGCGTGCTCGATGCGGATATCTACGGCCCGTCGATCCCGCGCCTGTTCCGGGTGTCGGGCCGGCCGGAACCGGTCTCCGGCCGGATCCTCAAGCCGCTGGAGGGTTATGGCATCAAGGTGATGTCCATGGGCTTCCTCGTTGAGGAAGAGACGCCGATGATCTGGCGCGGGCCGATGGTGATTTCGGCGATCACCCAGATGCTGCGCGAGGTCGCCTGGGGTGAACTCGATGTGCTGGTGGTCGACATGCCGCCGGGAACGGGCGATGCCCAGCTCACCATGGCGCAGAACGTGCCGCTCGCCGGCGCGGTGATCGTCTCCACGCCGCAGGATCTGGCGCTGATCGATGCGCGCAAGGGGCTCAACATGTTCCGCCGGGTCGATGTGCCGCTGCTCGGCATCGTTGAGAACATGAGCTACTTCCTTTGCCCCGATTGCGGTGGCCGGCATGACATCTTCGGTCATGGCGGCGCCCGGGAAGAGGCGGAAAAGCTGGGCGTGCCCTTCCTCGGCGAAGTGCCGCTCGACATGGCCATTCGCGAAACCTCCGACGCCGGCACGCCGGTGACCGTGACCGATCCCGACGGCGCTCATGCCGCCGTCTACAAGGAGATCGCCCGGCGGGTCTGGGCGGAGGTGGAGCGCAACCGCGCCGAGGGCCAGCGCGACGCTCCGAAGATCGTGCTGGAAAGCTGAGCCGCGCCACGCGACGGGGCGTGGCGCCAAGTCGAACAGGACGCCGGGCAGGGGCATCGCGCACCTGCCCGGCATCGCGCATCGCTCGTGAGTCGCGGCTCTTGCGGGCTGGAAGCGGGCACCTCCTCAGGGCCGACGGACAGCTTTTTCGGGGGAAAGAATCCGAAGCTTCCGAAGCGCAGGGACAGGCGAGATGCTGCGTCGCAGCATATGCGCGACCCTTCGCTTATGCATTCTGTGTTGTTGTCTGTCTTTATTTCCCAAAATGGCCGGAAAACGGCTTGAAAATGAAGGGATTAGCGCCCGCAGCGCAAAAATGAATTCAATTGCCGGTCCTTTTCCGCATGGCTATTCTACGGAGGAGGGAGACTGTCTGAATGACGGCTGCAGCAATGAATCCCGAGGGGTCCAACCTATCGACACCTGAGCGCGTCCTCGCGCCCGATCCCGCACGCATCGCGCCGGAAGATCGGGACCGGGCAGCGCTTTATGGCATTCTCGCCAGCGCGCTGGAAGCGCCGGTGACGCGCGACTGGCTGACGGTCGTCTCCGCCTTGCCCGGAAGCGGCGGTGGGCCGATTGGCGAGGCGCTTTCCGATCTGGCCTCGGCGGCTGCCGGCACCACGCCGGAGCGGGCCGCGCGGGACTATCACGACCTGTTCATCGGCGTCGGGCGCGGGGAACTGGTGCCCTACGCCTCCTACTACCTGACCGGTTTTCTCAATGAAAAGCCGCTGGCGTTGCTGCGCCAGGAGATGCGCCGTCTTGGCGTGGAACGGGACCCGTCCGTGCGCGAGCCGGAAGATCACATCGCCGCCCTGTGCCAGATCATGGCCGGCCTGATCGAGGGCAGCTTCGGCGATCCGGGAGACCCGGCCGCGCAGGGGCGTTTCTTCCGGGCGCATCTGGGCAACTGGGCTCCCTATTTCTTCAAGGATCTGGCGGCCTCGACCACAGGCCGGCTGTACCCGGCGCTCGGCCGGCTGGGGCAGGTGTTTCTGGATCTGGAAGAGCAGGCCGACACGCTGTTCGCAGCGGAGCGGGCCACGGGCGGCGACCCCCCGGAGACTGATGGCGCGCCGGGCGCGTGAGCCGGGATGAGACGTGAAATGTGACGAGCGTGGCGTCTTGAGACGCCGACGGATGAAGATCGAGACGATCGAGGAGACGGGCATGACGCGGAAGGACAAGGGCAAAGAAGCCGGTATCGAGGCGGATCGGCGCGGCTTTCTCAAGCTTGCCGGGCTTGGCGCGGTGGCTGGATCGGCGACGCTGGTTGGCGGCGCCGCGCAGGCGGCCGAAACACCGTCCGAGACGGCGGCCGGTTATCGCGAGACCGAGCATGTGAAGGCGTTTTACGCCAGCGCCCGCTTCTGAAACGACACCATGTGGCGCGCCCGTTCTTGTGCGGGGCGCCGGGGCGCGTCGGCTGGATCGCTTGAGCGCGCGACTGAGGGAGAAACGAGATGCTGAGGAAGAAGACGAGCGCGTCGGCCCGTCGGACCCGGTTGTCATCGGCAATCGAGGCCATCGGCACGAGTGCGATGGACCGCCGTGCCTTTCTGCGCCGCTCCGGTCTCGCGGCGGGCGGTCTTGCCGCCGCCGGCGCCCTGACGGGCGGCATGGTGCGCAAGGCGGAGGCCGCCGGGCCGACATCGGCGAAGGTCGAGATCAAGAAATCGGTCTGCACCCATTGTTCGGTTGGCTGCACGGTGCTGGCCGAGGTGCAGGACGGGGTCTGGACCGGACAGGAACCCGGCTTCGACAGCCCGTTCAACCTCGGGTCCCATTGCGCCAAGGGCGCCTCGGTGCGCGAACACGCCCATGGCGAGCGGCGGCTGAAATACCCGACCAAGCTGGTCAACGGCAAATGGGAGCGGATTTCCTGGGATCAGGCGATCGACGAGATCGGCGACCAGATGATGAAGATCCGCGAGGAAAGCGGTCCGGACAGCGTCTACTGGCTCGGATCGGCCAAGCACAGCAACGAGCAGGCCTATCTGGTACGCAAGTTCGCCGCCTTCTGGGGCACGAACAACGTCGACCATCAGGCCCGGATCTGTCACTCCACCACGGTCGCAGGTGTTGCCAACACCTGGGGCTATGGGGCGATGACCAATTCCTACAATGACATTCACAACAGCCGGGCGATCTTCCTGATCGGCGGAAATCCGGCCGAGGCCCATCCGGTCTCGCTGCTGCATCTCTTGAAGGCCAAGGAAGAGAACAACGCGCCGTTGATCGTCTGCGATCCGCGCTTCACCCGCACCGCGGCCCATGCCTCGGAGTATGTGCGGCTGCGGCCGGGAACGGACGTGGCGCTGGTCTGGGGTATTCTCTGGCACATTTTCGAAAACAGCTGGGAGGACCGGGAGTTCATCCGCCAGCGCGTGTGGGGCATGGACCAGATCCGCGCGGAAGTGGCGAAATGGACGCCGGAGGAAACCGAGCGCGTGACCGGCGTTCCCGGATCGCAGCTCCGGCGCGTGGCGCGCACCCTGGTGAACAACCGGCCCGGCACGGTGATCTGGTGCATGGGCGGCACCCAGCACTCGAACGGCAACAACAACACCCGGGCCTATTGCGTGCTGCAGCTGGCGCTCGGCAACATGGGCAAGGCGGGCGGCGGCACCAACATCTTCCGCGGCCATGACAACGTGCAAGGGGCGACCGATCTTGGCGTCCTGGCCGATACCCTGCCGGGCTATTACGGCCTGTCGGAAGGCTCCTGGAAGCACTGGTCGCGGGTCTGGGATGTCGACTACGACTTCCTGCTCAGCCGGTTCGGCTCCAAGGAGCTGATGGAACGCTCCGGCATTCCGGTGTCGCGCTGGATCGACGGCGTGCTTGAGGACAAGGAGAACATCCAGCAGCCGGACAATGTGCGGGCGATGGTGCTGTGGGGCCATGCGCCGAATTCGCAGACCCGGCTCCCGGATATGAAGGTGGCGATGGAGAAGCTCGACCTGATGGTCGTGATCGATCCCTATCCGACCATGTCGGCGGTGCTGTCGGACCGCACCGACAATGTCTACCTGCTGCCGGCGGCCACCCAGTTCGAGACGTCCGGATCGGTCACCGCCTCCAACCGCTCGCTGCAGTGGCGCGAGGCGATCTTCGATCCGCTGTTCGAATCCCTGCCCGATCACACCATCGCCCACAAGTTCGCGGTGAAGTTCGGCTTTGCCGACGAGATGTTCAAGAACATCGAGGTGAATGGCGAGGAGCCGCTGATCGAGGACCTGACCCGCGAGTTCAATCGCGGCATGTGGACCATCGGCTACACCGGCCAGTCGCCGGAGCGGCTGAAGCTGCACATGGCCAATCAGCATACCTTCGACCGCACCACGCTGGAGGCGCGCGGCGGTCCGTGTGACGGCGACTATTACGGTCTGCCGTGGCCGTGCTGGGGCACGGCGGAGATGAAGCATCCGGGTACGCCGATCCTCTACGATCCGTCGAAACCGGTGGCCGAGGGGGGGCTGACCTTCCGCGCCCGCTTCGGCACCGAACGCGATGGCGACAACCTGCTGGCCGAAGGAAGCTGGTCCGCCGGCTCGGAAATCGAGGATGGCTATCCGGAGTTCACCATGGCCATGCTGCAGAAGCTTGGCTGGGACGGTGACCTGACCGACGAGGAGCGGGCCGCCATCGACGCGGTGGCCGGGGAGAAGACCAACTGGAAGACCGACCTGTCCGGCGGCATCCAGCGGGTGGCGATCAAGCACGGCTGCGCGCCCTTCGGCAATGCCAAGGCGCGTGTGGTGGTCTGGACCTTCCCCGACCCGGTGCCGCTGCACCGCGAGCCGCTCTACACCAACCGGCGCGACCTGCTCGACAAATACGCCACCTATGACGACAAGGTGTTCTGGCGTCTGCCGACCGCCTACAAGTCGATCCAGGAGAAGGATTTCTCGGGAGAGTTCCCGATGATCCTGACCTCGGGGCGGCTGGTCGAATACGAGGGCGGCGGCGACGAAACCCGGTCCAACCCGTGGCTGGCCGAGCTGCAGCAGGACATGTTCGTCGAGGTCAATCCGCGCGATGCCAACAACCTGGGCATTCGCGATGGCGAGATGGTCTGGGTGCACGGGCCGGAGGGCGGCAAGGTCAAGGTCATGGCAATGGTGACCGAGCGGGTCGGCGAGGGCGTTGCCTTCATGCCGTTCCACTTCGGCGGTCATTTCCAGGGCGAGGACCGCAGGTCGAAATATCCGAAGGGGGCGGATCCTTATGTGCTGGGCGAGGCGTCGAACACGGCGCAGACCTACGGCTACGATTCCGTCACCCAGATGCAGGAAACCAAGGCCACGCTGTGCCGCATCGAGCGCGCGGCGTAAGGGGAGCAGATCATGGCACGGATGAAATTCCTCTGCGACGCCGAGCGCTGCATCGAGTGCAACGCCTGCGTCACTGCCTGCAAGAACGAGCATGAGGTGCCCTGGGGCATCAACCGGCGCCGGGTGGTCACCATCCAGGACGGCAAGCCGGGTGAGCGCTCCATCTCGGTGGCCTGCATGCATTGCTCGGACGCGCCCTGCATGGCGGTCTGTCCGGTCGATTGCTTCTACCAGACCGATGAAGGGGTGGTGCTGCACTCCAAGGATCTGTGCATCGGCTGCGGTTACTGCTTCTATGCCTGCCCGTTCGGCGCGCCGCAGTATCCGCAGGCGGGCAATTTCGGCTCGCGCGGCAAGATGGACAAATGCACCTTCTGCGCGGGCGGTCCGGAGGCCGACAACTCCTCGGCCGAATACGCCAAATACGGCCGTAACCGTCTGGCTGAGGGCAAACTGCCGCTCTGCGCCGAGATGTGTTCGACCAAGGCGCTTCTGGCCGGCGATGGCGATGTGGTCTCGGCGATCTACCGCGAGCGCATTGTGGCCCGTGGGTTTGGCTCCGGCGCCTGGGGCTGGGGCACCGCCTACGAACAGAAGGCCGGCAACATCTAGGAGCGGGCGATCCCTGAAAAGGCTTGGGGATGCTTGGTCCGGCAGCCGTGAGGCCAGATGCCGGGGCGGTCTGTCGGGCTGCCCCGGCCTGTCCTCGGGCGGGCACCATCACAGGTGCCCACCGGAAAGCGGATTTGGCAAAAGGAGCGATCTGGGTGAGATCGGGTTTGGGACCGTGGCCGGTGCTTGCGCTGGCCGGCGTGCTTCTGGCAGCCGTGCCGGGCTGCCGCGAAGATGAGCAGAACCGTGTTCTCGGATTGGAGAAGGGTGTCTACGCCGGGGCCAGCGATACCGAACTGACCGAGGCGCAGCGCCGGGAGCTGCGCCAGCGCGGCGAGCGCCAGCGGTTCTAGCCATTTGCCCCATTTGCGCCGGACATACCGGCCCCGGATGCAGCGCGGTTTATACGTCAGCCGATGCAAGGCGTGGCCATTCAGTAGGGGCCACGTCGGGCGCGGCGGAGGGTAAGGAATGCTGAGAATGCGGAACGGATGCATCGGAACCAAGGGCGGACGCCTGGCCCGCCACGCTGTCGCGGCGCTGGTTCTGTTGCTGACGGTGGTGGCGGTGACCCTCGGACAGAGCGGCGCGTCACTGGCTCAGCAGGGCACGAAAGAGGTGCCGGCGGCAGCGTCCCCCACCCATGGCATGGTGCCGGGCAATACTCTCGGGACCACGTCGGATTCCGATTTCTGGCGGGCGGTGCGCCAGGGGGCGGATGGCAAGGTGTCGATCCCGGACAAGAAGGCCGCGACGCTGGTGCAGTCCGAGGGTGAGCTGTGGCGGGCGGTGCGCAATGGTCCGCTGGCGCTTTACGCAAGTTGGGCCTTGCTGGCGATGATCGTGATCCTGGCGTTGTTCTTCGCCATTCGCGGCCGTATCCGCATCGAGCATGGCCGCAGCGAGCGGACCATCACCCGCTTCGTCGCCGTCGAGCGCTTCGGCCACTGGCTGCTGGCCACCTCCTTCATCATTCTGGCACTGACCGGGCTCAACGTGATGTACGGGCGCTATGTCCTGCTGCCGATCATCGGCGCGGATGCCTTTGGCGCCGTCACCGCCTTCGGCAAGTACCTGCACAACTATCTGGCCTTTGCCTTCATGGTCGGTCTGGTTCTCATCTTCCTGATGTGGGTGCGCCATAACCTGCCGGACCGGACCGACATCAAATGGATCCTGCAGGCGGGCGGCCTCTTTTCCAAGCACCTGCATCCGCCGGCGAAGAAGTTCAACGCCGGGCAGAAGCTGATCTTCTGGGCGACCGTTCTGGTCGGGCTCTCCATTTCCCTGTCCGGCTGGTCGCTGCTGTTTCCCTACACCACCCATTTCTTCGGCGGCACCTTCGAAGTGATGAACAGCGTGTTCGGCACCAGCCTGCCGACGCCGCTCACCGTGGTGCAGGAGCAGCAGCTTGCCAGCCTCTGGCATTCGATCATGAGCGTTCTGCTGATCTGCGTGATCATCGGCCACATCTACATCGGCTCCGTTGGCATGGAAGGCGCCTTCGACGCCATGGGCTCCGGCGAGGTCGATCTCAACTGGGCCAGGGAACACCATTCGCTTTGGGTGGAAGAGGTGCTGGCGCGTCGGAAGGGCGCCGGCGCGGGCGCGACACAGGCGGCGGAGTAGCGTTTATGTGGCGTGCCGCGCCCTTGGCTGGACGGCTTGCCCGGGCGGCCTTTGCCTCGGCCACCGCCGCGCTCGTCGTGTCGCAGGCGCCGGCCTCGGTGGTGGCGGCGGAGTGGTCCGGCCGGCTTGAGGGCCATGGCGGCCCGGTCAAGTCCATCGTCTTGTCGCATGACGAGACCCGGGCGCTGTCCGCCTCCTTCGATTATTCGGTCATCCTCTGGCAGCGGCAGGATCAGGGCGCGCGCGTGGTCCATCGCCTGATCGGTCATGACGCACCGGTGAATGACGCCCGGTTTCTCCCTGGAGGCCGGGCGGTGTCCGTTGGCGATGATGGCGCCATCCTGCTCTGGGGGCTGGGGAAGGGGCGGGTGCTCGATCGGGTCGACACCGGCGCGGAAAAGCTGATCCAGGTGCGGGCCGTGCCCGATGGCAGCTTCGTCGTCGCCGCCTCATGGGATCATACCGCGCGGGTCTTTGACCTTGCCGGCGACAGGCTGATCGAAAGCGCCCGGCTTGAGGGACATCGCGGCCCGGTCAATGCGGTGGCGATCGCGCCGGACGGGGCAGGGGTCTACACCGCCTCCTATGATGGCGGCATCCGTCTGTTCGACCGGGCCACTGGCGCCTTGCTGCGCGAGGTTCACGGCCACGGCTGGGGCGTCAACGTGCTGGCGCTGACCCGGGACGGTCGAGGTCTGGTGTTCGGCGCGGCGGATGGCTCGCTGGCGGTGCTCGATCCCCGGAGCGGGGAAATCGTCAAGCAGCTCGCCAGCCACGCCCGGCCGGTGCTGGCGCTGGCGTTTTCCGCCGATGGCCGGCGGCTTGCCAGTGGCGGTGGCGACGGGGCGATCCGGGTCTATGCCACCGACGACTGGCATCTGCTTGAGGCTTATGACAACCCGCATGGGCCGGTCTGGGGGGTGGCGTTGAACAGGGATGGCCGCCGGGCCTTGCATGTCGGGCTCGACGATCATGTCGGCGTCTGGCAGGTGAACCCGCGCGTCGCCTTCGATGACAGCGGGCAAAGCGCTCCCCGGCGGTTTCAAGTGGGCGAGGCCGGGGATCCGGGCGCGCGGCAGTTCGCGCGCAAATGCTCCGTCTGCCACACGCTGACGCCTCAGGATGGCAACCGCGCCGGGCCGACCCTACATGGCCTGTTCGGACGCCGGGCGGGAAGCCTGCCCGGTTATCCCTATTCGAAGGCCTTGCGAGAGGCCGGGTTCATCTGGACGGAAGAGACCGTGTCGGATCTCTTTGCCCGCGGACCGGATCTGGTGACGCCAGGGTCGAAGATGCCGCTTCAGCGCCTGACCAACCAGGCGGAGCGCCGGGCGCTGGTGGCCTATCTCAAACGCGCGACGGCGCCGGGCCAGCCACCGGCCGGTCAAGCAGAGGACGAGAGACGATGAAGGCATTCTTGAGCGCAGTGGTGGTGATGGCCGCCATCGGCATCGGCGCCTGGGCGGTGCTGAACAAGGGCTTCGATTACTCCTCCTCGGCGGTCTACACCACCGAGACCCCCGGCGCGGTCCGCCTGTCGCCGGGCGATGGGACGCGGCCGGCGGACTGATCGGACAGGCAAACGAAACACATGAAGAAACCCGGGAAATGTCAAAACAGTCATAAGCTTGCAGCGATTTTGCGATTCACTGCGCGAAGCACGTGAATCGGTTTGTCAGGCAGGCGGTCGCGCCGAGGAAAACGTGCGCCGCACCCTGAACGCAGGTACCCCGCCAGAACGACAGATGAGGAGCCAGACCCCATGACCAATGACACCTTCAACATGTCCATGCGCAAGTTCTTGAAACAGGTTGGCGTGACCTCGCAGCAGGCGCTTGAAGCCCATGTGCGCGATGCCGGACTGACCAGCGGCAGCCTGTCGGCGAAGGTGGTGCTCACCCTCGACGGGCAGGAGTTCGAGCATGTGGTCACCGGCAAGATCGATCTGGATTGATCGGCGTGGATTGAACGAGGTGGACGGGTCGGGCAGGATGACTCGATCGTTTTGAAAATTGTCGCAAATTGCTGACGGGATTCAACAAAACTTGTTCGTTGAATCCCTTTCTGAAGCGCAATTGATTCAAAATCTCAACGTCTGACGCCGCCGGTGACGATGCCGTCGCCGGCATCTCATCAGGTTGGCCAAGGAGGGCCTCGCGCGTGGATCTTGCCGATCCGACATTCCCGCCGCTGTTCACAGGCCATGCGACCGGCGAAGCGGAAGACCCGATGCGGGTCGCGATCCGGGGGGCGGCGGAGGGGCGGTTTTCCGCCGGAGATCTGGTGTGGTCGCGCGCCCGCGAACGGGTTTCGCTGGCCTTGGTGCTGGAGCCGGAGGTTCCCCGTTCCCGGGCGCCCGAGATGCTGTTCCTGGCGATGGTGGCCGCCGGCGATGCGCTTGGTGCGTTGACCCCGCCGGAATTCGCGCTGACCTTCGAGTGGCCGGCGGGAATCCGGGCAAATGGCGCCAGGGTGGGCCGCGCCCGCCTTGCGGTGAGCGATCTGGACGACGAGAGCCATGCGCCGCTCTGGCTGGTGATCGGCCTGGAGCTGACGCTGGCGCCCTTGTCCGGCCCGCAGGAGCCGGGAGAGACGCCGGACCGGACCAGCCTTGTGGACGAGGGCGCGGTGGATATTGACCGCAGCGGCGCGCTGGAAGCCCTGTCGCGGCATCTCCTGAGCTGGATCCATACCTGGGATGTGGACGGTTTCGCGCCGGTTCTGGAGAACTGGCTCTTCCGGGCCGACGGTTATCGCCGCAGCCATGCGGTGGAGACGGCACAGGGCCGCGTTCGCGGCACCTTCCTTGGGCTTGATGAACAGGGCAACATGCTGTTGAAGCAGGAAGAGAGCGAAGGAGGGGGGACGTTGTCCTTGTCTCTGCTTGCGAATTTGTCACCCGAAGAGAACTTGCCACCCGAAGAGACGGAGGCCGCGGCGCGCTGACCATGGCACGACTTCTGAAAGCCATCCGTCTGGATGAGTCCGATACGCAGATTTTCCCCGAGGTTGCCGAGCCGGGCGACTGGGTCATTCCCGGCACCTTCGCCTTTCGCAACTACACGCCGGAAGGGCTGACGGGGCAGGTCCGGCAGGCGTTCGCGTTCGGCTTCCTGTCGTTGGGAACCTTCGGCTGGACCACGCTCGCCACCCCGGCGGACATCTCCGAGGAGGAGCGGGACCGGTTGGTCGGTCTGCTGGCCGATCATTTCGTCGCCGAACACGGCGCGCCCAGCCGCGAGGCGGCCTTGCCGGTTGCCGAGGCGGAGATCGCCGATGCCATGGAGATCGCCGGCGGGCTGGAGCTGAATGATCTTCTGACCATCCTGCGCGAGATTGACGACGATGGCGCGGTGCATGAGCGGTTCGAGGTGGTGACCCCGCCCGAAGACGCGCCCCATGCCCGCATCTGGGATGTGGACGAGACCGAGTGATGCGGGCGTTCTGGAAATCCTCCGGCGCGCATCTGGTTTCCCGCGATGGCAACGGCTGGCTGACGGTGACGCCGGACCTGCTGCGGGCCTATGTCACCCGGCCGGAAATCCACCCGGTGGAGGAGTCCTGCCCGGCCGAACATGCCCTGTTCGAAAAGCTGATGTCCGATCCCTTCGCCGGGGTGAGCGAAGCCGACCTTGCGGCCATCGCCGATCCGGATGCCGCCGACAATTACCGGGTTCTGCTGCGCTTTCGCGATCATCTGGCCGCGCATGGCACCATCGAGGGCGCCTATGCGGCCCTGTTCGGCAAGGGTGCGGCAATCGTCATCCCGCCGATGTTCATCGACCAGATGGTCCATCTGATCTGCCACAACATGCTGCGCTCGGTGACCGATCCCTTGCGGCTGCGCGCAGGCGAACTGTTCTTCCGGGAACAGGCGGTGACCACCGGCGAGGGACAGTTGATGCTGGCCGATGCGGAGATCGTCGAGACCTACGCAAGAACCGGCGGGCTCGGCGGCCTTGGCGCGCTGCTGGCGGAGGCCGGAACGCCGGCCCCCTCCGTGTCGCTTGACGTGATCGGCGAGGAAAACGCCGACATCTACTGGGACAGGTCCGACCGCTACGATACGGCCATCGACTTCCGCTTTACCGAACCGGCGCTCGATGCCTTTGCCCGGGTGCTGGAAAGCTGGGTGCGGCATTTTCACGGCGTCGACGTGCGCATTCAGCCGCAACAGTCGATCCGGGATGCGAAGTGGTCGTGGCATGTGGGACTGGACGCCGAGGCCACCCGTATTCTCAACGGCCTCTATGAGGGGGCGACTATCGGCGAAGCCGATCTGACCCGCATCGTTGCGCTGTTCCGGCTGGATTTCGAGCGGCGCGGCGATGTCATCGACACAATGCGCGGCAAACCCGTCTGGCTGGCGCTGGCCATGGGCGCCGACGACAAGATCCGTATGAAACCGCAAAACCTTTTGACCAACCTCCCGCTGCGGCGGGGCAATTGATCGCAGGTGGAGCCCGGCTCCACGCTATCCGCAAGGCAGAAAATGACCCTTCAAGGCAACGGTCGCGCCGTCGTCATCATGATGCTCGCCATGGCGTGCTTCATTTTCAACGACAGCTTCGTCAAGCTCGTCTCCAGCCATCTGCCGCTTGGTCAGATCATGTTCCTGCGCTCGCTGATCGCCATGGCGCTGTTGCTGGGGATCTGTATCGCCAATGGCTCGATCTATCATTTCGGCCGCCTGCAGCATCCGCTCGTGGTGCTGCGTGTGGTCACCGAGGCGCTGGCCACCGTGTTCTACCTGACCGCGCTGTTCCATCTGCCGATCGCCAATGTCACCTCCATTCTTCAGGCGTTGCCGCTGATGATCACCGCCGGCGCGGCAATCTTCCTTGGCGCGCCGGTCGGCTGGCGCCGCTGGAGTGCGATTGGCGTCGGCTTCTTCGGCGTTCTGGTGATTGTCCGGCCCGGTCTCGCCGGTTTCGATGCCTGGTCGCTGATGGCGCTGGTCGGGGTCGTCTGCATGGCGGTGCGCGATCTTGGCACCTCGCTGTTGCCCAAGACCATCCCCACCCTCGGGGTGACCTTCGCCGCGCTGGCCGGGGTGGCGGTGACCGGATTGGCCATGGCGGTGGGCGAAACCTGGGTGATGCCCAGCGTTCTGGATATCGTCTTTCTGACCGCCGCCGCCAGTTTCATTCTGGTGGGGTACATCACCTTGATCCATGCCATGCGCACCGGTGACATCGCCGTCGTGGCGCCGTTCCGCTACTCGATCATCCTCTGGGCAATCCTGATCGGCTATCTGGTCTGGGGCGACATTCCCGACCTTTACACCCTTGTCGGCGTCGCAATTCTGGTGGCGACCGGCATCTACACCTTGATGCGTGAGCGCAAGCTGATGAAGGAGGCCGGGCCGGCGGCTTCCAGCCCGCCGCTGCCGTGATTTTCGCTCCGGCGCGCCTTGGCGCCGGCGCTCATCGGGCCGACGCGCGCAAAGAGCTTGCCTTGTCCGGCGAACCGTTTCAGGTAACGGGTATGACAAATAGCATTTCAACCACCTTCGAGGGGCGTCGGCCGACCCTGGCGATCCTCGTTGCCGTGTCCGCCGTCAATCCGCTGGCGCTCAATATCTCCCTGCCGTCCTTGCCGCTTCTCGTCGATATTTTCGGCACGACAGCCGGCATGGTCCAGATGTCGCTGTCGCTCTATCTGGCGGCGGTAGCGGTCGCCCAGATCGGCATCGGCCCGCTGTCGGACCGCTATGGGCGCCGTCCGGTCCTGCTTTGGGGGCTGGCGATCTTCGTCGTCGGGTCGGTAATTTGCGCGGTGGCGCCCTCCATCGAGGTCTTGCTGACGGGGCGGATGCTGCAGGCAACCGGTGGGTGCGCCGGGATCGTGCTCGGCCGCGCCATTGTCCGCGACCTTTATGACCGCAGCCAGGCGGCCAGCATGATCGGCTATGTGACCATGGGTCTGGCGGTTGCACCCATGATCGGGCCGGCCATCGGCGGCGTGGTCGACCAGAGTTTCGGCTGGCGCAGCAGCTCCTACCTGATGGTGGTGCTGGGCCTGCTGGTGCTCGTCGCAGCCTGGTTCGACCTGCATGAAACCAATCACAACCGGGTCTCGGGCGGCGGCGTTGCCGGCCTCGTGCGCAGCTATGGGGCGCTGTCGCGATCCGGGTTGTTCTGGGCCTATGCGCTGACCTCCGCCTTCACCTCCGCCGTGTTCTTCGGCTTTCTCGGTGGCGCGCCCTTCGTGGCTGCGGACCTGCTCGGCATGTCGCCGGCGGTCTACGGTCTCTATTTCATTCTGGTGGCCGGTGGCTATGTTTTCGGAAACTGGATTTCCGGTCGCTATTCCGGGTCCATCGGCATGGTGCGGATGATCGGCGCCGGCAATGTGGTTCTGGTGCTGGCGGTGTCAATCATCGCGTTCTTGTTCGCTCTGGGGCTGGTCCACCCTTTGTCGCTGTTCGGGCCGATGTTCGTGGTGGGGGTTGGCAATGGAATGTGCCTGCCCAATGCCATCGCCGGCGCGGTGAGTGTGCGTCCGGATCTCGCCGGTGCGGCGTCGGGGCTGACGGGCAGTTTGCAAATTGGCGCCGGCGCCATCGCTTCGGCATTGGCCGGCTGGTTCCTGTCGGGCATCTTGTGGCCGGGTACGATCTGGCCGCTGGTGCTGGTCATGGCGACCGCCTGCGTCCTGTCCGTGATCGCCAGCATCGCCTCACGGCTTCTGGAGGCCGAGCAATACTGAGCAAGGGCGATCTGGCACAAGGAACCTTTCGGCAAGAAAAAGCAGGGGGAAGCAGATGACCAACAGGCGCGAACGACGCGCGGCGCGGGCGGAAGGGACGCTCGACACCGCAAGCTTTCTGCAGACGGCGGCACGGTTCATCGACCTTGCCAATCGGGAAAACCGCAAGATCCAGGCGACCGATCTGCATCTGGCCTTCCTCTGGGCGGCGGCACGCTACAACGCCCATGTGGCCAAGGCGGTGCTGGAGGTGGACGAGCACGAGGCCTTCGTCACCGATATGGTCGAACGCTATACGGAAATGCTGCGCCAGAACCTTGCCGACCCGGAACTGGACCCGCCCGCCGGCAATGGTTGAGCGCGGTCCTGTATCTTCGCCCGTCAGTCGTCCTTGAGGAAATCGTCGGCAGAGAGCTCTTCCCGGGCGGCGAGGTAATCGTCGGTGGTGACCGGGCGCGGCCGGGCGCCGGCGCGCAGCGGTGTATCCGGCATGGTCCATTGGGCGCTGATCCGGCAATCGTCGCACATGTCGATGAGCGCGATCTGATCCGGGCGCTGGAACATCCAGTGCTTGCCGGACAGTTTCTCCCGGATCCGGGCAATCGAGGATTTGGTGCCGAACGGCTTGCCGCAGGAGGCACAGAGCGCCGGCTCCTCCTCATGCAGCACCACCGGCCGCATGGCACTTGACGCGCTGTTGTAGCGCGGCTCCAGCGTGATCACGTGTTCCGGACAGGTGGCGGCGCACAGGCCGCATTGCACGCAGGCCGCCTCCGTCAGGCTGACCTGTGGCTTTTCCGGATTGTCGGCCAGCGCGTTTGCCGGACAGGAGGAGACACAGGCAAGACAGAGCGTGCAGCCCTCGGCATCGATTTGGATTCGGCCATAGGGCGCGCTGTCCGGCAGGGCGATGATCTCCGCCGGGGCGGGCGCTTGGTCGAACAGCCGGGCAATGACGCTGCGGGCGACGTCGCGCTTGCCACCGACCGGGGCGAACAGGCTGCCGGGAAGCGCCGGCGCCGGGCCGGGGAGGCTGAGATGGGCCGGCAGCGCGTCCGGGTCTGTTTCAAGCGCGATGTCAAAAAGATGATCCGCCGGATAGCCCATGCCGGAAAGAAGGGCGGTGGCAAGGTCGATCTCGGCGCGCAAGGGATCAAGTTCCCCGGAGAGCTTTGGCGAAGCTAGGACCACCAGCCGCCGGGCGCCGGCCAGCACCGCCGCTAGCAAGGCGTCGTGACCGAAGCCGCTGACCGCATGAACCCCGAGCGGCAGGACATTGCCGGGAAGGCCGGCGCCCTGGCGGCTGAGCGCGGAAATCAGGTCGAGTCCATGGGGCTGGTCATGCAAAAGCAGCACCGGATCCTGTCCGCCGGCATCGCGATAGGTCAGGAGCAGGGTCTGGATGCGGCCGATCAGGTCGGACCGCTTAGGGTACTGGTAGGCGATGGCGCCGGTGGGGCAGTGGGCGGCGCAGGAGCCGCAGCCGCCGCAGATGCCCGGATCGATGGTGATGGTGTTGCCGGCACTCTCGATTGCCCCGGCCGGGCAGGCGTCGAGACATTTGTGGCAGCCGGTCTTGCCGCTGCGGCCATGGGCGCAGATCTCCGGCGTGTAGCCGACATAGCGGGGCTTTTCGAAGCTGCCGACCATATCGGAAATGTCGAACATCGCCCGAGCGACCGCCGCCGGGTCCTTCGGGTCGGCCCGCAGATAGCCGTCACGCTTGTCCGGCGCCGTCACCAGCGGGGTGTCGCCGGAGAGGTCAAGGATCAGCGCGCAGGTCGAGCGGGCGCCATCGCGGGCCAAGTCGAACTCCGGCGCCTGCCGCGAGGAGGGCAGCATCTGCGCATAGTCGTCGACGGTCACCGAAAACCCACCGAGCGAACCGGTCACCGTGCGGATCCGCCCCCGATGGATCGGCACGTCGAGCACAGGCGGCAACAGAAGATCGTCCGCGTCGGTGAGAAGCAGCGAGACCGCCAGCCGGCCTTCCAGGGCGCGGGCGGTGTCCAGCGCCTGCTGGCCGGCGCCATAGACGAGGCAGACCCCATCCGAGTCCACCGAATGCAGTGGTGCCGGTTCGCTGGCAAGCTGCGCCTCGGCCAGAAGCGCGGCGATCTTCGGATGCGGGTCGGTGCCGCTGTCGCACCAGCCGGCGCGCTCGCGAATGTTGACGAAGCCGACGTCGTCCTGCCTGCCGGCGTCCTCGGCGATTTCGGAAAAGAGCGGCGCTTCCTGGGTGCAGGCGACCAGCAGCGGCGTGTCGCCGCCAAGCGCGGTCTCGAAGGCGGCAAGCTGGCTGCGGCACAGGTGGCTGTGGATCGGCGTGTCGTCGTCGATTCCGGCGATGCGTTTTGCATCAAGGCGCATCGTCCGCTGGCAGTTGCACAGAAGGATCCGAGGCCGGGGCGTGGTCATGCGCGAGGTCTCCGTCGGCGACGCCATGGCCCGGCTGCTGAGACGGGCGCTGCGCCGCGAAAAGCTGATTTGCCAGAACAATAGCGCAGAACCGCCCCTCTGTCCGGCGAACTGCGCACGCCATTGTCAAATGCTCTTGAGCGCCCCACAATCAGAAGAACCACGGGCCGCACCAGCTTGCGCCCGTAGGGCCATGCCACAATATCTGGAGCCGGATCGTGCAACGGGAAGTGTCGCTCTCATTCGGGATCGTGCTGGAGCGTAAGCCCGCCACCTCGCGCTGGACGGACTGGGTCTGGTCCGTCCCGGAGGTGATCGTCGAGGCGCCGGAAACGGACGGCTGGCGCGAGATCGAGGCACGCGGCGAGATGCGCCGCTACCTGTCCGCGCCCCATCGCCTGACCCTGCATCACAAGATGGTCGAGGCCTATGACAGCAATATCGAGACGGGCGAGCCCTGTCTCTGGGTGCTGCTGAACGAGGTGGACGGGCCGGAGGATCCCGGCTGGCGGGTGGCGGCCATCACCGCCGATCCGCATCAGGCCATCGGCTTCCTCGACAGCGGCGAGGGGCTGGTGGAGCGGGTGCCGATGCCGCGGGCGGTGATCGCCTGGATGGCTGAGTATCTGAAGTCCCTGCCGGAGGCGCCAGCGTTTCGCAAACGGCAGCGCGACCGGATGCCGGACGAGGTGGAGGTGTTCGGCAAGACGCCAATCTTCGAGGCGCCGGCCGGTAAGGTTCCGGCGAGGGGCGGGGCTGGGAAAGAAGGGGAGGAGCCGACATGAGCGGCGAGGACACCTCCGGCTTCCTGAACCGCTGGTCCCGGCGCAAGCAGGCGGCGCGGGCGGAGGACACCGAACGGCCGGAAGAAGCGCCTGCGCTGGAACCGGATGATGCCGGCGAGACTGTGCCGGCTGACGCGGAAGCGGCGCGGCTTGAAGCGGAAAACCGCGCGGCGGCGGAGGCTGTCGACCTGGACACGCTGACCTTTGACTCTGACTATTCGGTCTTCCTCAAGAAGGGGGTGCCGGCCTCCCTGAAAAACGCAGCACTGCGCCGGCTGTGGCGGTCCAATCCGGTGCTTGCCTGCGTCGACGGGCTGAACGACTACGACGAGAACTTTCGCGATGTGAAGTCTTTGGGCGAGGGCCTGAAGACCGCCTGGGAGGTGGGCAAGGGTTATCGGCGCAAGGCCGAGGAGCTGGACGCTGCCCGCAAGGCCGCAAGCGATGCCAGCGATGGCGCCTCTCATCCGGCGGAGGCGGACGCCGCGCCGGAGGGGGAACCGGAAGAGAAACTGGCCCAGTTCGCCACACAAGATGTGGTGGAGCCGGAAGTGTCCGCCACCGAACCGGAGGCGCCCTCCGCCCAGCCGGCCGAACGCCCGGCGAAGCGGCCGCGCCGGCGCATGACCTTCACCTGAGCAAGTCTTTGGATGACGGCATGGCTACTGCGGCGGGAACTGCGTCTGGCAGTAGCTGATCGCTCGGGCGCGGAAGGTTTCGTGTTGCCCGTCGCTGACGAGGCCGTCGCGGCGCATCTGCTCCACCGCGCCGAGGCGTTCGGCGAGGCAGGCGGCCAGTTCCGGGGAGGCTGACGGGGCCGTATTCGCCGCGCCGGGGGCCTTGGCGAAGGGCGTCAGCGGCATGCCGGAAAAACCGCTCTTTCCCACCCAGACAATGGCGGCGCCAGCGGCAAGGGCGACCGCGAGCGCGGCAACCCGCGCGCCCGTGCTATCGAGCCGGGAACGGCGCGTGACACGCCCCGTGCCGCCGGGCATTGTCAGCCCCCGGTCATGCTCATGTGGCGGGAAACGGCGGGCTGGCGGGTCTTGCGGTCGATGACGAAATCATGCCCCTTGGGCTTGCGGCCGATGGCCTCGTCGATCGCCTGGGCCAGCAAATCGTCGCTCTCCGATGCCCGCAAGGCGGCGCGCAGGTCGGCGCTGTCATCCTGGCCGAGGCACATGTAGAGCATGCCGGTGCAGGTCACCCGCACCCGGTTGCAGCTTTCGCAGAAATTGTGGGTCATCGGCGTGATGAAGCCGAGGCGACCGCCGGTCTCGCGGATCGACACATAGCGGGCCGGGCCGCCGGTCTTGTAGGGGATGTCCTCAAGCGTCAGCGTTTCGGCAAGATGCGCCCGCACCTGCGACAAGGGCAGATACTGATCGGTGCGGTCCTCGTTGATCTCGCCCAGCGGCATGGTTTCGATCAGCGTCAGATCGTAGCCATGCTCATGACACCAGGTCAGCATGGGCATGATCTCATGCTCGTTGACGCCCTTCAGCGCAACCATGTTGATCTTGATCTTCAGGCCCGCATCGGTGGCCGCCTGAATGCCGTCCATCACCTTGCCAAGATCGCCCCAGCGGGTGATGGCATGGAACTTCTGCTTGTCCAGCGTGTCGAGCGAGACGTTGATGCGGCGCAGGCCGCAGTCGTAAAGCTCGGGCGCGAAGCGGGCGAGCTGCGAGCCGTTGGTGGTCAGCGTCAGTTCTTCCAGCCGGCCACTGTCCAGATGCCGCGACAGCGAGCGGATCAGCCCCATGATGTTCTTGCGCACCAGCGGCTCGCCGCCGGTCAACCGTAGCTTGCGCACGCCCTTGTCGATGAAGGCGGTGCACAGCCGGTCCAGCTCTTCAAGCGTGAGAACATCGCGCTTGGGCAGGAACGTCATGTCCTCGGCCATGCAATAGACACAGCGGAAATCGCACCTGTCCGTCACCGAGACACGCAAATAGCTGACGGTACGGCCGAAAGGGTCGATCATCGGCTGGGACATTCTGTTTCCTCGTCTCGCCCGGCATGGCTGCGCACGCCAGCGTGTGTTCTCATTAATAGGCAAGTTAGCGTAATCCGCATGCGCGTCAATCGCCGCGCTCATGCGAACGGGCAAGGCGCGGCGACCGGTCGCCGGTGAAATCGCGACAAAGGCCTTGCCCGCACTCTGGCGATGCCTATCGTGCGAGCACATCACGATTTTCCGGACGGAGCCTGCCACTGGGCACGGCCGTCCTCATCTGAAGGAATTTTGCCATGCCCGAGAGCAAGCCCTGGCCGACCGAGCTGCGCCTCAGCAAGGACCGCCGGACATTGACGGTGGTCTTCGACAATGGCGAGAGCCACGCCTATGCGGCGGAGTATCTGCGGGTTTGTTCGCCCTCCGCCGAGGTGCAGGGGCATTCCGCCGCTCAGCGCAAGACCGTGCCGGGCAAGCGCAATGTGACGATCATCCAGATCGAACCGGTCGGCAACTACGCGGTACGGCTGCATTTCGATGACCTGCACAATACCGGCATCTTCTCCTGGGACTACTTCCAGAAGCTGGCCCATGAGCGCGAAAGCCTGTGGGGCGGCTATCTCGCCGAGCTGGAAGAAAAGGGAATGAGCCGCGATCCTTCGGGCTGACCGCAAGCGCCTGCCGCAGGCCATGCGACGGATGCCGGGATTTTGGCTGTGACCGATGCGGGAATCACGGGCATAGTATCTTCATAGGTCCGAAAGGGAATCGACGGAGATCATCGCCGTGCATCTTGGAACCAGTCGCCCCGCCACGAAGACACGAGAGTTGAGCCGCCGGTCCTTGTTGCTTGGACTTCCGCTTCTGCTTGCGGCATGTCAGGGCGCGTCAAGCCGGGTGCGGGTTGCGGGGCTTGGCTCCTACGCCAGCGCGACGCCCAATTACGCTTCCGCCTACGCGCCGGTGCGCGATGGCGGCTTCAACCTGCCGGCCATTCCCTATCAGGAGTTCGATCCGCAGTACCTGCGCCAGACCGTGCGCTACTACACGGCGGAGGAGCCGGGCACGATCATCGTCGATCCGAGATCGAAGTTTCTCTATCTGGTTCAGCCGGGCGGACAGGCGATCCGCTATGGCATCGGCGTTGGCCGTGCGGGCTTTGCCTGGTCGGGCGATGCGACCATCCGCTTCAAGCGCGAATGGCCCAAGTGGTTCCCGCCCGATGAGATGATCGCCCGCGATCCGAAGCTGGAGAAATACCGCAATGGCCAGGACGGCGGCCCGCGCAACCCCATCGGCGCGCGCGGCCTTTACCTCTGGCAAGGCAATGTCGATACGCTCTACCGCATTCACGGCACCAATCAGCCGCGTAGCATCGGCACCAATGCCTCCAGCGGCTGCATCCGCATGTGGCAGCAGGACATCATCGACCTCTACGACCGGGTCAACGTCGGCGCGAAGGTGGTGGTGTTGAGCTGATCCGGCCCTTGCGGCGCAGAAGGCCGGCGGCCGGGGACTGTTCGGTCACTTGATTTCCCGCGCCAGCTGTTCCGCATAGGCGACGATTGCAGCGATATCGTCATGAACGAGAATGACTTCGGTGATGGTGGCCGGGTGGTCCGGTGCGCGGGCGGCATCGCCGACAAAGCGCACATGCGCGGGATGAGGGCGGCGCACGTGAAAGGTCTGGAACCGGTCCTGCCAGTCGTCCAACGCCTTGATCAGGATCATGAAGGACGGGGTCGAGGCAATGCCGCCCATCCGGTTGTCCGGGCTGATCACATGGCAGCGGGCGCAGTGTTGCCGTGACAGTTCCTTGCCGCGCTGCGCAAGCGCGCTTTCTTCGGCGGTTGCCGTGGGGCCGGTCAGGGCGAGGGTGGCGAGAAGGGCAAGGCCACTGGCAAGACGGCCCGAACCGCTCGCAAGCGCGCGGCGCCGGAAGGTGAGGTAGAGCTGCGAGGTTCGTGGTCGTTTGCCCTGTCGCATCGTTGGTCTTCCCGTCCTTCGTTCAGGGACGTCACCTGACCAAGGGTACGCTCGTGCGAAAGGCGAGAAAAGGGCAAGGCTCCCTCTCTGCGTCGCCCCGGCCCCCGCGCCGAGATCGGAGAGCCCGAAGAGGTACGTTTTGTTGGGGCTGGAGCCGGAAGGCCCGCGGCTCGCAGGTCCCGGCTCGCGCTGAAGGGCTTGATCCTCACGAAAAAGGCCGGGCTTGCACCCGGCCTTTCGTGCATTGGGCTTCTCAGGAAAGCCTAGTTTTTTCAGGCTGCTTAGCGGCGAACCACAACCTTCGCGCCAACGTTGACGTTGTCGTAGAGGTGAACGACGTCGTCATTGGCCATGCGGATGCAGCCGGAAGAGACGGCGGTGCCGATGGTCCAGGGCTCGTTCGAGCCGTGAATGCGATAGAGCGTGGAGCCGATGTACATGGCGCGGGCGCCGAGCGGGTTGTTCGGCCCGCCTTTCATGTGTGCCGGCAGCTTCTGTCCCTTGGCGCGGGCGCGGGCACGCATCTGCGGCGGCGGCGTCCAGCCCGGCCATTCGGCCTTGCGGCTGACGCGGTGCGTGCCGGACCACTGGAAGCCTTCTCGGCCGACGCCGATGCCGTACTTCATCGCCTTGCCGCCAGGCAGGACGTGATAGAGCCGGCGCTCGCCGGTGTCGACGATGATGGTGCCGGGCGCGTAAGGCCCCTTGTAGCTCACCCGCTTGCGCGGAATGGGCGATTTGCCGCTTGTAATGCCGTAGGCGTTGTACTCGACCCACTGGCGCGTGGCGGGGTCGAAGACCCGTGCCGACAAGGCGGGCGTTGCCACGAGTGCGGCGGTTATGGCGATGGCTGTGAAACGGAAGATACGCATTTTTATCCCCATCCGGTCGATTTGACACTGCCCCCAGCGGCAGGGAAATTGTGGGTTTATATGGTCCGTATTTTCCCTTGCGATCCTGTTAATGGCGCCCGGGAAAGACCATGCGCAACCCTAGTGTACCCCCGCCCGTGGGCAGTGACGGGAATCACATCCGCGTGAGGTCTTGTCAGAGGGCGGGGTGAGGCGGCGCTGAACGCCGCCTCCAGAGATCAACCGAGGTTCAATTCCTTAAAGAAGTCATTGCCCTTGTCGTCAATGACGATGAAGGCCGGGAAGTCCTCGACCTCGATGCGCCAGATGGCTTCCATGCCGAGTTCCTCGAACTCGACCACTTCGACCTTCTTGATGCAGTCCTGGGCAAGGCGCGCGGCGGGCCCGCCGATCGAGCCGAGGTAGAAGCCGCCATGGGCCTGACAGGCGCGCCGCACCTGGGCCGAACGGTTGCCCTTGGCCAGCATCACCATGGAGCCGCCCGCCGCCTGGAACTGGTCGACGAAGGCATCCATGCGCCCGGCCGTGGTCGGGCCGAAGGAACCGGAGGCATAGCCTTCCGGTGTCTTTGCCGGGCCGGCGTAATAGATCGGATGGTTCTTGAAATAGTCGGGCAGCGGCTCGCCGGCCTCAAGCATGGCCCGGAGCTTGGCATGGGCAAGGTCGCGGGCGACGATCACCGGACCGGTGAGCGACAGCCGGGTCTTGATCGGATGCTTCGACAGCTCCGCGAGGATTTCCGGCATCGGCCGGGTCAGATCGATGCGCACCACATGGTCGGACAGGGCCTCTTCGCCAACTTCCGGCATGTACTTGTGCGGCTCGCGCTCCAGCTCCTCCAGGAAGACGCCCTCGCGGGTGATCTTGCCGACGGCCTGACGGTCGGCGGAACAGGAGACGCCGATGCCGATCGGCAGGGATGCGCCGTGGCGCGGCAGGCGGATCACCCGCACGTCATGGCAGAAATACTTGCCGCCGAACTGGGCGCCGACGCCGGTCGCCTGGGTCAGCTTGTGGATCTGCTCTTCCATCTCCGTGTCGCGGAAGGCATTGCCAAGCTCGGAGCCTTCGGTCGGCAAGCCGTCGAGGTAGCGGGCGGAGGCGAGCTTCACCGTCTTCAGGTTGGTCTCCGCGCTGGTGCCGCCGATGACGATGGCCAGGTGATAGGGCGGGCAGGCGGCAGTGCCGAGGGTGAGGATCTTTTCCTTCAGGAATTCCACCAGCCGCTCCGGCGTCAGCAGCGCCGGGGTGCCCTGGAACAGGAAGGTCTTGTTGGCCGATCCGCCGCCCTTGGCCATGAACAGGAACTTGTACTCGTCCTCGCCCTCCGCATAGAGGTCGACCTGGGCCGGCATGTTGTTGGAGGTGTTCTTCTCCTCGAACATGGACAGCGGGGCGAGCTGTGAGTAGCGCAGGTTCTTCTTGAAGTAGGCGTCGCGCGCGCCTTCGCCGAGCTTGGCCTCGTCGCTGCCGTCGGTCCAGATCCGGCGGCCCTTCTTGCCCATGATGATGGCGGTGCCGGTGTCCTGGCACATGGGCAGGACACCATGGGCGGCGATATTGGCGTTCTTCAGAAGGTCGAAGGCGACGAACTTGTCGTTCTCCGTCGCCTCCGGATCCTCAAGGATCTTGGCGAGCTGGGCCAGATGCCCGGGACGCAGGAAATGGTTGATGTCGGCGAAGGCTTCCTCGGCCAGGAGCCGCAGCGCCTCCGGCTCGACCATCAGCACCTCTTCACCGTTGAAGGTGGCGGTGGAGACGTGGTCGGAGGTCAGCTTGCGATAGGGGGTGGTGTCCTTGGCAAGCGGGAACAGCGGCGAGTGCCGGTAGTCGGGGGTCTGTGGCTCGGACATCGGATGACCTTGGCTTTTCGAAAAAGGAGGAATGGGGTCGCCGCCTTGTACGCCATCCAGCCACCGCCCGCCAAGAGAGCGGTGGGAGATTTTGCCGGCACAAGGCTGCCCGCTCGCGTGCCGCTCAGCGGGTCGCGGTGATGTCGAGCCGGACGGTGACCGCGTCGGCCACGGTCGCGGCCGGAATATCGGCGCCGATCCCGAACAGCATCCGCATCAACGAGACCTCGGCTGTCGCATGCGCCGTATCGCCGTCGATGGTCAGCGTGAACGGCAGGGTCAGCGGTTGTTCCCGGTCCTTGATCGTCAACCGGCCTTCGGCGGCGTAGCTGTCGCCGCCGGTCGCGGTGATGCTGTCGGATACGAACACCGCCTTGGGAAAGGCCGCCACATTGAACCAGGCTTCGCTCGGCAGGGTCTGATCGATCTGCATCTGTCCTGTGGTGGCCGAACCTGTCTCGATCTCCGCCCGAATGCTGGCATTGGCAAGATCGGCCGGATCGAGCCGGATCTGCGCCGACCAGGTGGCGAAGGTGCCCTTCACCGGGCTTTCGCCCTGCTGGGCGGTAAAGCTCAGCGAACTGGCGCCAGGCTCGACGGTCCAGTCGGAGGCGGCGGCGGGAAGCGCGGCGAGGACGAGGGCCGTGCCGGCGAAAAGAAGGCGTGTCAGGGCCGAAGGGGCGCGCATGGGGAACTCCGGAACAAGATTGAGGAAGAGGGGGGCGATCACTCTGCCGTCTCGGCGTCTTGCCGGGCCGGCCGGGTCGAGAGCATCCGGGTCAGCACGGTATCGCGGTCGTAGAAGTGATGTTTGAGCGCGGCGGCGACATGCACCGCCAGCAGCAGAAGAAGGAACAGGCCGAGCGCCTCATGCACCTGTTTCAAGGTGGCTTCCGCCTGCGCCAGGGTGCCGAGCTCCGCGGGAACCGGCAGATGCGGCACCGGCAGGGTGTTGAACAGGACGGTGGGGATGCCCCAGGGCGAACTGGAGACCATCAGCCAGCCAGACAGCGGCAGGGCGAGCAGCACCGCATAGAGGCCGGCATGGCCAAGAGCGGCGGCAAGACGCAGCAGCAAGGGCGTTCCCTCCGGCAGCTTCGGCGCCGGATTGACCGCCTTCCACACAAGGCGGAGACCCGCGAGCGCGAGCACGACGAAACCGAAGGACTTGTGCCATTGGTAGAGCGCGAAGGTCTGCGGGTCCGTCGGCTCCAGCCCGGACATGTACTTGCCGAGGATGAACAGGCCGGCGACAAGAACGGCCATGGTCCAGTGAAACGCGATGGCAACGGTTCCGTAGCCGGTCTGTGTGTTGCGCAGCTGCATCGAGCTCTCCTTTGCCCGGATCGGACCGGAGCGCGGCGACGACGGGAAAATCCCCGATCCGTTTGCCGCGCCCGCTCCGCCGAGACCTGTTCTCGTGCTTACTTCGCCTGCAAGGCTTCAGCGCTGAACGAAATCGTGATCTCGTCGCCGACATAGGGCAGGAACATGGTCATGTCATAGTCCGAGCGCTTGATCACCGCTTTCGCGTCGAGCCCCACCGCCGGCACCTTGGCCATCGGATGCTCGCCAACCGTGTTGACCGTAACATCGAAGGTCACCGGCTTGGTGATACCCTTGATGGTCAGATCGCCGCTGACTTCCAGCGTGTTGTCGCCGGTCTTGCGCACCTCGGTGGAGGAGAAGCTGGCCTGCGGATGGGTTTCGATGCCGAAGAAATCGGCGCTCTTCAGGTGGTTGTCGCGCTCTTCCCAGAAAGTGTCCAGGGTGGCCACATCGACTTTCATGGCAATCTTGGAGTTTTCCGGCGCGTCGAGATCGATGACCAGATCGCCGGTCCAGTCGCCGAAGCGGCCATCGGTGGTCGAGTAGCCGAGGTGATTGTAGGAAAAGCTCAGGTTGGCATGGGACTTGTCAAAGTCATAGGCGACCGGTTCTGCAAGAACAGGGGCGGCAGACAAAACGGAGGCAAGGGCCGCGGCGGCGGTGCGGATCATGGGGTATCTCCTCAGGTGAAACGTGCGGTGAACTGAAAACGCCGGTGCGGCGCTCGCCCGTCACACATCGCCCCGCGAGGGCGCCGCTTCAACTGCGTGGCCTTGAATTCACTGTTCGCGGTGGGTGAACAGTGCCGCGAGCGCTGCACGTCATTCGTGCTCTTGCGCGTACGCTTACGCTGAGGCAGGCTGCAATCCCAGCCACACAAGGGCGGCCTGCGGCGACACGCTGCGGCGATACACAAGCGGGGAGTTCAGAATGATCGACCTGTACACCTGGTCCACGCCGAACGGGCGCAAGGTGTCCATCATGCTGGAGGAATGCGGGCTGGACTACACGGTCTACCCGGTGGACATCCGCAACCGCGAGCAGCACCGCCCCGCCTTTGTGCAGATCTCGCCCAACAGCAAGATCCCGGCGATTATCGATCGCGAAGCGGGTGTCAGCCTGATGGAGTCCGGCGCGATCCTGCTCTACCTGGCGGAGAAGACCGGCAAGCTCTTGCCGCCATCCGGACCGGCGCGGCTGCGGGTGATCGAGTGGCTGATGTGGCAGATGGGCGGGCTCGGCCCGATGCTGGGGCAGGCCCATCACTTCCTGCATTTCAATCCGGGCAGGGCGGCCTACGCGGAAGAGCGCTACCACGGCGAGGCCGCGCGGCTCTACCGCGTGCTCGACGGTCAGTTGCGCGACCACGAATTCGTGGCCGGTGAGTACTCAATCGCCGATGTGTCGATCTGGCCGTGGATCAGCCGGTTCGAATGGCAGCGGATCGATCTTGCCGATTTTCCCAATGTGCGGCGCTGGTACGAGACGCTGGCCGCCCGTCCGGCCGTGCAGAAGGGCTACGATGTGCCGGAAAAAACCAATCCGGTGCCGATGCCCGGTGATCGGCCTGGCCTGTCCCTGGTGGCCGAGCCGGAGAGTGGCCCGGAGATCGGGGCGGAATAGGCCGCCCGAGACACGTCGTGGAACATGTCGTCGTGCGGCCTTGCCTGGCGGTTTCTTCCCGAGCGTCCTGGATTATCCGGGCTGGGCCATGCCGCGCACGGATGCCGGACGGGCCAGGCAGGCATTCAGCCAGCGGTTGACATTCGGCAGCGCATCGAGACCGGTGATCTCGCCGGCCCCATAGGACTCGCGCAAGGTCTGCACCCAGGGGAAGATCGCGATATCGGCGATGGTGTAGTCCTCGCCCATGATATGCGCCCGACCCTCAAGCCGGCGTTCGAGCACGCCGAGCAGGCGCTTGGTCTCGCCGAGATAGCGGTCGCGGGGATAGGGATCGGAGACCTTGTCGGCCGCGTATTTGTGAAAATGCCCGAGCTGGCCGAACATCGGGCCGAGCCCGCCCATCTGCCACATCAGCCATTGCAGGCATTCGTAGCGGGCATTGGCCGTCTCCGGCAGCAGCTTGCCGGTCTTCTCCGCCAGGTAGATGAGGATCGCCCCGCTTTCGAACAGGGTCAGCGGCGTGCCTTCGGGGCCGTTCGGGTCGAGGATCGCCGGGATCTTGTTGTTCGGGTTGAGCGAAAGGAACTCGGCCGTGAACTGGTCGTTGGTCTCGAACGACACCTTGTGTGCCTCATAGGCAAGACCGAGCTCTTCGAGCGCCACCGACACCTTCCGGCCGTTCGGGGTGCCAAGCGTGTAGAGCTGGATCCGATCCGGATGGCGGGCGGGCCAGCGTTGGGTGATCGGGAACTGGGCAAGAGCGGACATGGGGGCCTCGGTTGGGCTGATCGTTCACATGGGGGACTGGCGAGCCGTCCGGCCGGCAGGCTCCATGCGACAAGAGGAGGAAGGGCGCAGAGCCGACGACGTTCGACCCTTGCGTGTCAGGACGACGAAACTGCGATAAGCTGGGGGTGCACCCATGCCGCGTCAGTTTCATTGTTGGGTTTGCAACCTAGTCGCTGCCGATCCGTTTTCAAGAGGGTTTCATGCAAGGTCGCGTTTCCCGAATGCTGCGGTCGTTGCTTGTACCGATCCTTGCGCTCCTTGCCCTGGATGCCCTCATCCTGTTCGTCGCGGCCCGGCACGTCGGGGACGATCGGACAACGGAAGCGCTGCAGGTCCTTGCCGGTCAGCTGTCGTTGGTTGCGGAAAGTGGCACCTATCATCAGGTGCGCGCCACCGGACCCGATGCTGCCCCGGATCGCCCCGAGTTCCTGTTCGTGACGGCTGGGGGCGCGCGCGATGGAATGCACGCAGGCTTGCCGGTCGGGGATGCGCTGCGGGAGATCGGGGATGCGCTGCGGGAGATCATTGACGCGGGTGCGCGCGATTTCCGGGCCGCTGTGGAGCTGAACGGCGAGACGGTGCTGTTCGCGGCGGTGCCGTTTGAAGCCGGTGCCACTTGCAGGAGCTGTCACGATCGCGCCGAGGCGGTGGGCGGCACACAGGCCGTTCCCGTTCTGCCGGCTGAGGGCCTTGCCGGTCTGATTGCGGCCCGGGCTCCGCTGTCGGGGTCATTGGGCAAACCGGAGTTCGTCCTGGAGATCGGCGGCGTTCTGGTTGCGGTGATCCTTCTGTCCGCATTGTTTCTTCTGTTCTGGGTCCATTATCAGCGCCAGCACGCCGCGCGACTGTCCCAGTCTCAGGCCGAACAGGAGGTGCACCGGCTTCAGAAAATGGCCGAGATGCATGACCGCGATGTTCGATTGCGCGCCATCGTCGACAACATGGGCGAGGCGCTTGTGACCATTTCCGAGATGGGCGTGGTGGAGAGCGTCAATCCGGCGGCCCGCGGCATGTTTGGCTATAGCGTGGAGGAAATTGTCGGCGAGCCCTTCGCGCGGCTGGTCCCTCGCGTGGGAGGACGGGCCGGAGCGGCCGAGGTGCCCCGATTACACGAATTTGCCACCCGAAAGGAGCAGGCTCCGACCGAGGTGCGCGGGGTGCGCAAGAACGGCGAGCGGTTCCCGATGGAACTGATGCTCTCGGAGGCAGGCACGGGAGACCGCTCCCGCTTTGTCGCCATCGTTCGCGATCTGTCCGCCAGCAAACTTGCAGAAACGAAGGTTCGCGAGGCGCAGACACGCCTGCGCGAGGCCATTGAGTTCCTGCCGGACGCCTTCGTTGTCTATGATGCAGAAGATCGGCTGCTGCTGTGCAATCAGCGGTTCAGGGACGTCTATGCCCGCAGCGCCCATGCGATCCGGCCGGGTGTCCGGTTCGAGGATATCGTACGGGTTGGCGTGGAAGCGGGGCAATATGCCGACGCCGATCTCGATTCCAACCCTGAAAAGTGGATTGCCGAACAGGTGCGCCTCCATCGGGAGCCGCCGGCGGAGCCGATCGAACAGCGGCTGGGCGACGGACGCTGGTTGCGGGTGTATGAACGCCAGACCCCGGACGGGCAGACGGTGGGCCTGCGCATTGACATCACCGAGCTGAAACGGCGGGAAGAGGCGCTCAAGCTGAGCGAAAGCCGGCTTGGCGCCGTGGTCACGGCGGCGCTCGACGCGATCATCGTGATTGACGAGTTCGGCCGGATCCGGGAGTTCAACCCGGCGGCGGAGCGGGTCTTCGGATATGCGAAAGACGAAGTCATGGGGCTTCGTGTCCGGGAGCTTTTGGTGCCGGAACGGTTTCGCTCCGCATTCGATACCAAGATGCGGATCTTGCAAGAGGCGGAACCGACGACGCTCATCGGCGACCGGGTCGAGGTCATCGCACTGCGCAAGGACGGATCGGAATTCCTGATGGAGGTGGCGTTCAACCACGTCACCGGCGCCAGCGGGCGGGTGATCATCGGCTTCATGCGCGATATCACCGAGGAGAGGGCCAAGACCCTGGCGCTCGACGAGGCACGGCAGCGCGCCGAGGCGGCCAGTCAGGCGAAGGCCAACTTCCTGACCATGATGAGCCATGAAATCAGGACGCCGCTCAATGCGGTGCTTGGGCTGCTCGACCTCCTGTTGCACACACGATTGAGCGGCGAGCAGAAGAAATACATCGAGACGGCACGGGGGTCGGCGCTGGCGCTGCTACAGATCCTCAATGACATTCTCGATTTCTCCCGCCTGGAGGCCCGGCGTCTGGAGTTCGTCGACGCGCCCTTCGATCCCCGTGCCCTGATTGGCGATGTTTGCGATCTGTTTTCCGCTCGGGTGGGGGAAAAGGGCCTGACCCTGGAGACCGAGGTCGATGTGAAGGTGCCAACCGTTCTTGTGGGAGACGCGGGGCGCATTCGCCAGGTGCTGATCAATCTGGTTGCCAATGCGGTTCGGCACACCGCCCGGGGCGGGGTCCGGATCGAGCTGACGCTTGCCCCGGTCCCGGCGATGGCCACGGAAGCAGAGCATGTGGCCCTGCGGTTCTCCGTTGCCGACACAGGGGCAGGGATCGCTGAACAAAACCGGAAAAACGTCTTCGCGCGCTTCACCACCTCGCCGGCGCAAGGGGAGGTGCGCAGCGAGGGGGTTGGTCTGGGCCTCGCCATCAGCCGAGAACTGGTCGAGGGGATGGGCGGGAGCATCGACTTTGCCTCGCGCAGCGGGGAGGGCACGCGGTTCTGGTTCGACCTGGGGCTTGCCCGTGGGACGGCCGATGCCTTGCCCCGGAGCGAACAGGGGGCGGATGCGGAAGAGCCTTGCGAACTGGAGGGGGCGAGGATCCTGCTCGCGGAGGACAATGCCACCAACCGGATGATGACGGGTGCCTTCCTGACGCGCTGGGGCTGCCGGTTCGAGACCGCCACGAATGGGGCCGAGGTGCTGGAGATGCTGGCCCAGGCCCCCTTTGATGCGGTGTTGATGGACGTTTCCATGCCGGTGGTGGACGGGATCGAGGCCACGAGGCGCCTGCGGGCCAGTGGCGCTGCCTTTGCCGATATACCGGTGGTGGCCTTGACCGCCCATGCCCTGGTGGAGGAACGCGACCGGGCAATGGCAGCCGGCATGAATGCCTTTGTGACCAAACCGGTCGATTCGGCCGTTCTCCGGCGCGCGCTGGGCGCTGTGCTGCGGGAGCAGGCCGCCGACCGGGCGCCGGATGCTTCACCGCCCGGGGCTTCGCCGCCCATGTTGATCGACCCGGACCGGTTCGGTGAGCTGATCGCCGATCTGCCGGAAGAGGTGCGCGATGCGGTGGTTCATCGCTGTGTGCTCGATCTCGACGCGGAGGCGGATGCGCTGGACGCGGGGCAACAGGATATCGACCGCATTCGCGCCTCAAGCCATGTCCTGGTCTCGCTGGCCGCGACCTTTGGCGCGCTGTCGCTGGCGGAAATGGCTGAAGACGTGGAGCGGCTGGCGGTCAGCGGCAGCGACGCGGCGCGCGCCCGGGCGCCGGAACTGGCAATCCGCGCCCGGGCCGTTGCCCGGGACCTGGAGCGGCGGCGGCGGGAACGGCTCATGGTCAACGCCTGAGGCTGGAAAGCGCGTTCCGGTCTTGGACTTGTCACGATTGCATGCTCCCCTTTGACGAACGCAGGGCGTGTCGGACGGGGTTGGAAACAGGGGGCAAGGCCTTTGCCCTCTTTTCTCCCGGCTCGGGGCAGGATATCGATTGACGGTTGCGCGGAAAGCCGAACGCGCCGGAAAACGGGAACGGGAGATGAGAGCCATGGGCGCACACAATCTGACGAAGGCGCATGCGCCGAAGGGGATTGGCCGGATCTCCCGGGTGCTGTTCGGTGCCGGGCTCCTGTCGCTCGCCGTGCTTCAGGGCGCTGGGCAGGCGGAGGAACGGCGTATCGTCACCATCGACAATGCGGATTACTTCGGCTCGGACCTGCGCACGCTGAAGGACGCCGATCTCGATGCCTGCAAGGCGGCCTGCGTTGCCGAGAAGAGCTGTCAGGCGCTGACCTACAACACCTCCGCCGGCTGGTGCTTCCTCAAGTCCAGCGTGGGCGAGTTGCACGCCTTCAAGGGCGCGATTGCCGGACGTATCGTCATGGTCAAGGCGATGGACGAGGCGACGGTGGATGCCCGCCGGGCCGATCTGTCCTTCCTGCCGGGCAACCTGATGGACGAAGCCGGCCGCTATGCGCGCCAGCTTCCGCGCGCCTTCGCTCCGGCCTCCGATGGCTCTGCGGCCTTTGGCCTTCTGGCGCAGGGGCAGTCGGAGGCAGCGGAGCGGGCCTTTGGCCGGTCGCTGGCGCTGGAGCCGACAAACTACGGCCTGTGGGCCGGCATGACCCGGTCACTGTTGCAACAAAAGCCGGATGACTGGCGGCGGCGCAACAAGGTGAAGCAGGATGGCGGCGCGGCGGCGGTCAACGCCTACCTTGCGGCGGCCACCGACATGGACCGGGTCGAGGCCTATGAGCTTCTCGCCTCGGCGCTGGAACGGCGCCAGCTCTACAAGCCGGCGATCAAGGCTCTGCGCGCCGCGCGCGCTCTCGATGACCGTCCGGACCTGCGCTCCCGGTATGAGCAGCTTGTGGCGGAACATGGTTTCCGCATCCTCGATCATCAGGTCGATTCCGATGCGGTGAGCCCGCGCGTTTGCGTGGTCTTTTCCGAGGAACTGCCGCGCACGCGCGACATGGGACCGTTCGTCAAGGCGACCGGGGAGGGGCCGTTCTCCGTTGAAAGCGATGGTGCCCAGGTCTGCGTTGATGGGGTGCGCCACGGTCAGCGCTACGGCATTCTCGTGCGCCAGGGGCTGCCCTCCGCCAGCGGCGAGGTTCTGGAAAAATCCGCCGACCTCTCCGTCTACGTGCGCGACCGCAGCCCAGCGGTGCGGTTTCTCGGCCGGGCCTACGTGCTGCCGGCGGGCGATGGGGCGACCATCCCGCTCGTGTCGGTCAACACCGGCGAGGTGGAAACGGAAATCTACCGGATCGGCGAGCGCGGCCTTGCCTCGGCGCTGCGCGACCGGCGCGTGCTGTCCCAGCTCGACAGCTACAAGGCCGATCAGATCCGCGACGAATACGGCGAGAAGGTCTGGGCCGGCACCGTGGAGACGGCGCAGCGGCTCAATCAGGACGTGATGACGGCGGTCCCGCTGGAGGAGATCGGCCTCGATATGAAGCCGGGCATCTACGCCATGGTGGCGCGGGCCGCCACCGACCGGGACAACCGCTGGGGTCCCTGGGCGACCCAATGGTTCATCGTCTCCGATCTTGGCCTCAGCGCCTATTCCGGCGGCGACGGCACCATGGTGTCGGTGCGCGCCCTGTCGAGTGCGCAGGCTGTTTCCGGCGCCACAGTGCGCCTTGTCGCCGTCAACAACGATGTGCTGGGCGAGGCGACCAGTGACGGCGAGGGCATTGCCCGTTTCGCGGCAGGCCTCTCGCGCGGCAAGGGCGGACGCGCGCCGGCGCTTGTCGCGGTGGAAACCAAGGCGGGGGATTATGCGTTCCTCGATCTCACCAAACCGGCCTTTGACTTGAGCGATCGCGGCGTGGAGGGGCGGGCCTCGCCCGGTCCGGTCGATGTCTTCGCCTGGACGGATCGCGGCGTCTATCGCCCCGGCGAAAGCGTGCATGTGGGCGCGATGGCCCGGGATCCGGGCGCGCGGGCGCGGGCCGATCTGCCGCTGACGCTGGTTTTTGCCCGGCCCGATGGCGTCGAGCACAGCCGCACCGTTGCCAAGGATGCGGGCGCGGGCGGCCGCGCCTATTCGCTGGCCTTGCCGGCCAGCGCGCAGCAGGGCACCTGGACCTTGCGGGTCTATGCCGACCCGAAGGCGCCGGCCCTTTCGGAAACCTCCTTTCTGGTGGAGGACTTCCAGCCGGAGCGGGTGGACTTCACGCTGGAAGCGGATGCCAAGGCGATTGACCCGCTCGATCCGCCGGAAGTCTCCTTCACCGCTAAGTTCCTTTATGGCACGCCGGCCTCCGGTCAGCGGATCGAAGGGGAGGTGATCGTCTCGCCGACGCGGGAAAATATGGCCTGGCCGGGCTATGTCTTCGGCCTGGCGAGCGAGCAGATCTTCCCCAACCGGGCGATCCTTTCCGACGCCGGCGTGACCGATGAGGCGGGCCGGGGCAGCTTCGTTCCGCCGCTGCCGGATCTGGAGCGGACCACGGCCGGATACACCGCCCGCATCGTCACCCGCCTTGTCGAGGCTGGCGGGCGCTACGTGGAACGCGGGCTGGAACTGCCGCTGCTGTCCGATGGTGCGCGGATTGGCGTCAAGCCGGCCTTCGACGGCGGCGTCGAGGAAGGCGGTCCGGCGGAGTTCGACGTCGTCGCCATCGACCGCGCGGGCGCGCGGGTGGCCATGAGCGAGGTCACCTGGACGCTGGCCAAGCTGGACACGCGCTATCAGTGGTACCGGTCGGACGGGCGCTGGTCCTACGAGCCGGTGACCACCTCGCGCCGGGTTGCCAGCGGCACGCTGGACATTGGCGCCGATGGGCCGCAGCGGTTGTCGCTGCCGGTGGACTGGGGGCGCTACCGTCTTGAGGTGGTGCGCGATGGCACTGAGCCGGCGGCAACCAGCACCGAGTTCAATGCCGGCTGGTATGTGTCCTCCGCCTCGTCGGAAACCCCGGATGTGCTGGACGTCGGTCTCGACAAGCCGGCCTATCGGGTGGGAGAGACAGCGCGCCTGCGGATGAAGCCGCGCTTCGATGGCGTCGCCCTTGTCCATGTGGTCAACGAGAAGCTGATTGAAACGCGGGCGCTGCCGGTCAAGGCCGGTGAGGCGGATGTGGAGCTGACGGTGACCGATGACTGGGGCGTTGGCGCCTATGTCACCGCGACCCTGTTGCGGCCGATGGATATCGAAGCCAAGCGGATGCCGGCCCGTGCCCTCGGGTTGCAGTGGCTGAAGGTGGATCCCGGCGCGCGGGTGCACACCGTCTCGCTGGAGACGCCGGAGCAGATCCTGCCGCGCACCACACTTGACGTCGATGTCCGGATCGCCGGGCAAGGGGCGGGCGAGACCGCCTATCTGACCCTTGCCGCCGTCGATGTCGGCATTCTCAACCTGACCCGCTTCGAAACGCCGGACCCGGATGGCTGGTATTTCGGCCAGCGGCGTCTGGCGACGGAAATTCGCGACTACTACGGCCAGTTGATCGACCGCACCGCCGGCGAACTCGGCCGGGTGCGCTCCGGCGGCGATGGCATGGGGATGGCCCTTGCCGCGCCGCCACCGCAGGAAGCGCCGGTCGCGCTGTTCTCCGGCGTGGTTGAAACCGATGCCGAGGGGCGGGCGACCGTTTCCTTCGACGTGCCGGACTTCAACGGCACGCTGCGGCTGATGGCGGTGGCCTGGAGCGCCAGCGGCGTTGGCCACAGCGAACGGGATGTCACCGTGCGCGATCCGGTGGTGATGACCGCGACCCTGCCGCGCTTCCTCGCGCCCGGGGATACCTCGCGCCTTCTCGTCGAGATCGACAATGTGGATGGCGGCGCGGGCGACTACCGCGTCACGATCGATGTGGACGGGCCGGTGTCGGTGGACCTGCCGGACAGCGGTCGCGGTCTGACGCTGGCCAAGGGCGAACGGCAATCGCTGCGCCTGCCGCTGCGCGCCGGGGAGACCCCGGGCGATGCTTCGCTCCACCTGACGATCAGCGGACCGGGCGGCGAAACGGCCGAAAAGCGCCTGGCGCTCGGCGTGCGGGACAACACGCCGCTGGTGACCCGCCGCTCCTTCGTCACGCTGGCCCCTGGCGGGGCGCTGACGCTCGATGGCGGCAGCCTCTCCGGGCTGAAGCCGGAAACCGCATCGCTGACGCTGGCGGCCGGTGGGGCTGCGCGGATCGACATCCCCGGCCTTCTCGCCGCGCTCGATCGCTACCCCTACGGCTGCACCGAGCAGACCACCAGCCGGGCCTTGCCGCTGCTTTATCTCAACGAGATGGCCAGCGCCGCCGGGTTGGAGAGTGACGACGAGATCGCCGCCCGTGTCGACAAGGCGATTGCCGCCGTGCTGGCCAATCAGAGCTCCAACGGCGCCTTCGGCTTGTGGTCGAGCTACGGGTCGCAGGATCCGTGGCTGGACGCCTATGTGACCGACTTCCTGATCCGTGCCGGCGAGACGGGACACACCGTCCCGGCGCAGGCGCTGAGCAGTGCGCTCGACAATCTGGAAAACCGGGTGGCCTATGCCTCCGACTTCCGCGATGGCGGCGAGGGTATTGCCTATGCGCTCAACGTGCTGGCCCGGGCTGGTCGCGCCTCGGTCGGGGACCTGCGCTACTACGCCGATGTGAAGCTGAACGACTTCGGTTCGGCGCTGGCGCGGGCCCAGTTGGGCGGCGCGCTGGCCGCCTATGGCGAGAAGCAGCGCGCGCGGCAGGCCTTCCAGTCGGCGCTGGCCGCGATCCCCGCTGGCGACGGCACTGCCTATCGTCAGGACTATGGCACCGCCCTGCGCGATGCCGCCGGTGTCCTGACCTACGTAACCAAGGCCGGGCTCGATGGTGTCGATGCCGCCGGGCTGACCCGTCAGGTCGCGGACCGGCAGGACCGCACCAGCGCCCTGTCGACCCAGGACATGGCCTGGTTGCTCTTGGCCGGACATGAATTGCAGGCCGATGCGGAAGCCGACCGTTTCGCCATCAACGGTGATGCGCTCTCCGGGCGGCTCGTCCGCAAGGTGAGCGGTAATGCCTTGATGCGCGAGAACCTGCGGGTGGAAAATCGCGGCGGCAGTGGCAGCGACGTGGTGGTCACGGTGAGCGGCCAGCCGGTGGTGCCGGAGCCTGCCGGCGGACGCGGCTACACGATCACCCGGCAGTTGTTCGATCTCGACGGCAAGCCGCTCGAAGGCGGCGTGGTGGCGCAGAACACCCGCGTTGCCGTGGTGCTGACGGTGACCGCCGACCGCCCGGGCAAGGGCCGGATGCTGGTGGTCGACCGGCTTCCCGCCGGCCTGACCATCGACAACCCGCGTCTGGTCCGCTCCGGCGATATCGGGGCGCTCGACTGGCTGTCGACCATCGATTCCGCCGATCATGTGGAGTTCCGCGACGATCGCTTTGTGGTCGCCCTCGACCAGAGCGGTCAGAACACGGACAGCTACACCTTCGCCTATCTGGCGCGGGCTTCGATCCCCGGTGAGTTTGCTCATCCGCCGGCAACGGTGGAGGACATGTACCGCCCGGATCTGGCGGCAACCACCGCGACCGGGCGGTTTGAGGTGCTTGGGCCGCAGCGCTGACAAGGGTGAGCCGACGGAGAGCAGGATGACCCGCAGTGGTGCGTCTGGGGGCGCGACGGGGGGAACGGGTGGCGATCTGCCGGCCCGCTCCCCGAACGGCCCCGTGCGCCGGCGGCGGGGCTTGCGTCTTGCCACCCTTGCCCTGGGCGGCGGGCTGCTGGCCGTCTGTGTTGCAGCGGGCGCGCTCCTCTATGCGGTGCATGTGGCCGAAGTGCCGGACAGCGTGCGCCCGGTTGCCGTGTCGCGCTCGGTGCTCGACCGGGAGGGCGTTCTTCTACGCGCCTTCCAGACCCCGGATGATCGCTGGCGCCTGCCGCTCGATCCGGATGAGGTCGATCCGCTGTTCCTGCGCATGCTTCTCGCCTATGAGGACCGGCGCTTTGAGGAACATGCCGGTGTCGATCCGCGCGCGCTCATTCGCGCGGCCGGGCAGGCGCTCTGGCATGGGCGGATCGTCTCTGGCGCATCGACCTTGACCATGCAGACCGCGCGGCTGCTGGCGGAAACGCCGACCCGTTCGCTCCTCGCCAAATGGCGGCAGGTGGCGACGGCGCTGGCGCTGGAACGGCAGTTCAGCAAGCGCGAGATCCTGACCCTCTATCTGCTGCGTGCGCCCTATGGCGGCAACATTGAGGGGCTGCGCGCCGCCAGCCTTACCTGGTTCGGCAAGGAGCCGAAGCGGCTGACGCCGGCGGAAAGCGCGCTTTTGGTGGCGCTGCCGCAGGCGCCGGAGGCGCGCCGGCCCGACCGGCACCCGAAGGCCGCGCGGCTCGCCCGGGACCGGGTGCTGGAGGCGATGGTGTCCGCCGGGGTGCTGGCACCCGACGAAGCCGCTGCCGCCCGGCGCGATCCGGTGCCAGGCCAGCGCCGTGCCGTGCCGATGCTGGCCGCCCACTCGGCACGCGAGGCGTTGACGGCCGCCCCCGGTGCCGAAACGCTGCGCCTGACCATCGACAGCCGGATACAGGCCCGTCTGGAGGCGCTGGCCGAAGAGCGCGCGCGCCGTCTGGGTGGCAAGGTATCGCTTGCTATTCTCGTCGCCGATCATGGCAGCGGCGAGGTGCTGACGCGGGTCGGCTCACCGGGGCTGTTGTCCGAGGCGCGGCTCGGTCATGTGGACATGACCCAGGCGCTGCGCTCGCCCGGCTCGACCCTGAAGCCACTGATCTACGGTCTTGCCTTCGAGGAGGGGATCGCCCACCCGGGCAGTCTGATCGAGGACCGCCCGACCTTGCTTGCCGGCTACAGCCCGACCAATTTCGACCGGGCGTTTCAGGGCACCGTCCGGGTGCGCGAGGCGCTCCAGGCTTCGCTCAACGTGCCGGCGGTCAAGCTGCTCGATGCCGTCGGCGTCTCCCGTTTTGTCCAGCGTCTCGCCGCCTCCGGTGCTCATCCGCAATACTCGACGCGGGAGGCGCCGGGGCTGGCCGTCGCGCTCGGCGGCTTCGGCATGACACTGGAGGATCTCGTTGCGCTCTATGCCGGCTTTGCCCGGGGCGGCAAGGCGGTTGTCCTGCGCGAACGCAGCGATCCGCCGCCGGCGATGGGCGAGGCGAGGGCCGCCGGGGCCGGGCGTATTCTCGCCCCGGCCGCTGCCTGGTATGTGGGCGATATCCTGTCGGAGGTGCCGCCGCCGGATGCCGCGCGCGGCGAAGGTGTCGCCTACAAGACCGGCACCTCCTACGGCTATCGGGATGCCTGGGCCGTGGGCTATGATGGCCGGCATGTGATCGGGGTCTGGGTCGGTCGCGCCGATGGTACGCCGGTACCCGGCATCACCGGGTTCCGCACGGCCGCGCCGGTGCTGTTCGAGGCGTTCCAGCGGGTTGCGCCGGCGCGCACGCGCCTGCCAGCCCCGCCGCCGGGCGTTCAGGCGGAAACCTCGGAGAACGCGCCGGGCGCCCTGCGCTATGCCCGCACCTCGGACCGCCGGGCGCTGCTTTCGGAGGAAAATGGCCCGGACATTTTCTACCCACCAGATGGCGCGGTGGTCGATCTGGGGCTTTCGGAGCCCGGCATGGCGGGGGGCGAGGCGGTGCTGGTGGTCAAGGCGCGGCGCGGGCGCGGGCCGTTCACCTGGATGGCCAATGGGGTTCCGGTCGCGCGCGGCCCCTTCGCCACCTCGCTGACCTTCCGGCCCGATGGCCCCGGCGCCTCGACCATTACCGTGATCGATGCCGATGGTCATGCCGATCAGGTGGTGGTCGATATCCGTTGATGTTTCTTGTGTCTAGGTGCAGCGGTCGGCGAAATCGGCAATCCGGGCAAGGGTCTGCGCATCCCACAGCAGCGGTGCATGACCTTCATCGGGTATCGTCATGGCTTCCGCATTCGGATGCCGGCGCAGCATCTCGGCAAGGGTCGCCTTGGTGAGAATATCCGAATGGGCGCCGCGCAGGATCAACAGGGGCACATCGCCCAGTTGATCGTAGATCGGCCAGAGGTCGATGGGCGGGGCGTCCGGCTGAACCGCTTCCACGAGATTGTGGCGGAGTGCCGGATCGTAGTCGAGGGTGAGACCGTTCGGCGTCTCACGGTAGAACTGATGGGCCAGCCGTCGCCAGCCCGCCGCATCGAGCGCGGGAAACTGCGGCTTGAGACTGCGCTCCAGACTGTCCGCCGCCGCTTGCCAGTCCTCGGCCCGCATGTCGGTGCCGATGGAAACCGCAATGCGCGCAAGCCCGTCCTGATCGAGTTCCGGTCCCACGTCGTTGAGGACGATCCCGGCCACCCGTCCGGGGTGGCGGCAGGCCAGCAGCATGGCGTGAATGCCACCGCGCGAGGTGCCGATGGCGATGAAACGGCCGGGGGCGAGCGCGGCAAGACCGGCGTCGATGTCCTCCGCCTCGCGCTCCACCGAATAGTTGCGCCAGTCGCTGTCCCGGTCCGACGCGCCCCGGCCGCGGTAGTCCATCGCCAGGACGCGGTGGCCCCGCGCGCAAAGATCCGCCGCGAGCGCTTCGAAGTCGCGCGCATTGCGCGACAGGCCCGACAGGCAGAGCACGGGCAGGCGGGGATTGTCGGACTGGGCGGGGGGCCAGGTCAGGGCGCTCAGGGTCAGGCCGTCCGCTGCCCGCCATCGGCGGCAGGGCGTTTCCTTCGCCTCCGGCCGAGGCGCGTCAACTGGTAGCATTGGGCGTTTCCTCACAACATTTTTGCGTCATATTAGCGCTCCTGTTCGAGGGAATGAAGCTTCGGTGGTGCGCTAGACGCGAATATTGCGCTGTGGTTGCCGGGGCGAGGAAAATCCGCCGGGGCGGCCAGTCAGTGTCGGTTGCTTCGCCCGCCTGTCACGATTATGGTGCGCCACCCACGAAGGGTTTGTTTGCACTGCACACTCCATGAGGACCAACATGTTCAAGGGATCCATCCCCGCGCTTGTCACACCGTTTCGCAATGGTGCGGTTGATGAGAAAGCGTTCCAGGAGTTTGTGGACTGGCAAATAAAAGAGGGCAGCCACGGGCTGGTTCCCGTGGGCACCACCGGTGAGAGCCCGACCCTGTCCCATGACGAGCACAAGCGCGTCATCGGCCTGTGCATCGAGGCCGCCGACGGCCGCGTTCCGGTGATGGCCGGCGCGGGCTCCAACAACACCGCCGAGGCGATCGATTTCGCAACCCATGCGGAAAAGGCCGGTGCGGATGCGCTGCTGGTCGTCACGCCCTATTACAACAAGCCGAACCAGGCCGGCCTTTTGGCGCATTTCCGCGCCATTGACGCCGCCGTCGGATTGCCGATCTATATCTACAACATCCCCGGCCGGTCGGTGATCGACATGCAGCCGGAGACGATGGCCGAGCTGTTCCGCACCTGCCGCAACATCAAGGGCGTCAAGGATGCCACCGCCAACATGTCGCGGGCCAGCCGCCAGCGCGAGCTGTGCGGTCCGGAGTTCGTTCAGTTGTCTGGCGAGGACATCACGGCGCTTGGCTTCAACGCCCATGGCGGACACGGATGCATCTCGGTGACGGCGAATGTGGCGCCGCGCCTGTGCTCCGATTTCCAGAAGGCGATGCTCGCCGGCGATTTCGCCACCGCGCTGACCTTGCAGGACCGGCTGGCGCCGCTGCACAACGCGCTGTTCATCGAGCCCAACCCGACCGGCGCGAAATACGCGCTGTCGCTGCTGGGCAAGCTGGAAAACGAGCTGCGCCTGCCGCTCGTTCCGGTATCCGACACAACGAAGGCCGCGATCCGCGATGCGATGACGCACGCCGGCCTGTTGAACTAGAAGGACGCGGCGGGGATGGCTTTCCGGCTGTCCCCGCGCACACGAGACCATGGCAAAGAAGAGCGCCGCCGACAGCAACCGCAAGGTGATCGCCGACAACCGCAAGGCCCGGTACAACTACGAGATCGAGGACACCTTCGAGGCGGGCATCGAGCTCAAGGGGACCGAGGTTAAGGCGCTGCGTCTGGGCAAGTCGAATATCGCCGAATCCTACGCCAGCAACGAGGGCGGGGAATTTTGGCTGATCAACTCCTACATTCCGGAGTATCTTCAGGCCAACCGCTTCAATCACGAGCCGCGCCGCAAGCGCAAGCTCTTGCTGCACAAGCGCGAAATGGCCAAGCTTGCCTCCGCCGTCCAGAAGGACGGCAAGACCATCGTGCCGTTGAAGCTCTACTTCAACAAGCGCGGGCGGGCGAAGCTGGAACTGGCTCTGGCGCGCGGCAAGAAGCTGCATGACAAGCGTGAGACCGAACGCCGGCGCGATTGGGCGCGCGAGAAGTCCCGGCTGTTGAAAAACGCTGGATAACCTGTGGGAAAGTCCGGGATAACCCTGTGCTGTGTCGAGAGGCACCCCCGGCCGAGGTCCACACATCGCCCCCAGTAGCGCACCCGCAGCCCACTGATTTCACATGGCTTTCAGGAGTGTTCCTGAATTGTTTCCAGCAGCGCGCGCCGGTCACCAATGATCGGCGTGGGTTGGCGCGACTGTTTGTCCACCTGCACGTGGACAAACGTGCCTTGCGCGCTCGCGGTCTCGACCTCGCCGCGAAACAGGGCGATCCGATAGCTGACCGAGGATCGGCCCAGCCGGGTGACCTTGAGGCCCGCATGCACCAAATCCGGAAAGACCAGTTCGGAGAAGTAGCTGCAGCGGGTGTCGACCACCAGGAACACCTGCCGAGAGGTGGCCGGGTCGAGCACGCCGTTTTCGATCAGCCAGCCATTCACCGCCGTATCGAAATAGCTGAGATATTCCACGTTGTTGACGTGGCCGTAGGTGTCCACATCCATCCAGCGGGTGGGGATGGTGCGAAACACCTGAAAGGCGTCGCGGTGCAGAGGGGCGGCTTTTTCGCTCATGTCGGCAATGCCTTGAAGGGACAAGGGAGGCCGGCCCCTAAAGGGTGCGCCGGCCGAACTTGTTGGTGCGGGGGAAGCCGTTGGGCGGAAGACGGCCCGCCTGGGCCCGGTCGCCGCGCCAGTCGGTCAACTCGTCCAGCTTGCGGGTGAAGCTGCGGCCGGAGCTGTCGATCCAGGTCAGGCCCTCTTCGGCGGCAAACACGGTGATGTCGGAGACGCCGCCATCCCGGTAGCGCTGCAGCCGAACCCCGCGCCCGCGCGTCATCTCGCTGATCTGCGCCAGCGGGAACACCAGGAGCTTGCGATTGCGGCCGATGATGGCGACATGGTCGCCCTCGGCGGCGACGCACAAGGCGGCCTCATGCGGCGCCGAGACATTCAGCACCTGCTTGCCCTTGCGGGTGTTGGCGACAACGTCCTCTTCCTTGACGACAAACCCGCGCGCCTCGGTGGAGCTGACCAGAAGCCGGCGGTCGGGCTTGTGCACGAACACCTCGACCACGTCGCTGCCTTCCTCCATGTCGACCATCAGCCGGATCGGCTCGCCATGGCCGCGCCCGCCGGGCAGCTTGTCCGCGCCGAGGGTGAAGAACTTGCCGCTGGTGCTGAACACCAGAAGCTTGTCGGTGGTCTCCGCGTGAAGATGCAGCTTCAGCCCGTCGCCCTGCTTGAAGGAGAGGGTGGTGAGGTCGCTCTGGTGGCCCTTCAGTGCGCGGATCCAGCCCTTTTCGGACACGACGACGGTGATCGGCTCCTTCTCGATCATCGCCTGATGGATGTCGGACAAATCGCGGTCGACCGCATCGGCGAAATCGGTGCGGCGCTTGCCGAGCTCGCTGTCGGCGGGATAGGCCTTCGCCAGATCGGCGATCTGCTTGCCGATCCGGGTCCATTGCCGGGCCTCCGAGCCGAGCAGGGAGAGCAGGCCCTCCCGCTCCTTGGTGAGCTTGTCGTGTTCCTTGCGGATTTCCAGCTCTTCCAGCTTGCGCAAGGAGCGCAGGCGCATGTTGAGGATCGCGTCCGCCTGCACCTCGGAGAGATCGAAGGCGGCCATCAGCGAGGTCTTGGCATTGTCCTCCTCGCGGATGATGCGGATCACCTCATCGAGATTGAGATAGGCGATGAGGTAACCGCCGAGCACTTCAAGCCGGTGCTCGATCTGCGCCAGCCGGTGGCTGGAGCGGCGAACCAGCACTTCCTTGCGATGATCGAGCCATTCCCGCAGCACCTGCTTCACGCCCATCACCTTGGGCACCACGCCGCCCGACAGGACGTTCATGTTGAGCGAGAAGCGGTTTTCCAGATCGGTCAGCTTGAACAGTGATTCCATCAGCAAGGTGGCGTCGACATTCTTGCTGCGGGGCACCAGAACAATGCGCACATCCTCGGCGGATTCATCGCGAATATCGTCGAGCAGCGGCAGCTTGCGCGCCTGCAACAGCTCGGCGATCTTCTCGATCAGCCGGGATTTCTGCACCTGATAGGGAATTTCCGTGACCACCACCTGCCAGGTGCCGCGCCCCAGATCCTCGGTGTCCCAGCGGGCGCGAACGCGGAAACTGCCGCGCCCGGTCTCGTAGGCTTCGAGCAAGGCGGCGTCGTTGCGCACCAGAAGGCCGCCGGTCGGGAAATCCGGGCCGAGGATGAACTGCAACAGGTCGCGGGTGTCCGCGTCCGGGTTCTTGATCAGGTGCTGCGCGGCGGCGCAGATCTCGCCGATGTTATGCGGCGGGATCGAGGTCGCCATGCCCACGGCAATGCCGGCCGCGCCATTGGCCAGAAGGTTGGGGAACTCGCCCGGCAGCACCACCGGTTCCTTGTCGAGCCCATCGTAGGTTTCGCGGAAGTCGACCGCGTCCTCGTCGAGACCGTCAAGGGTGCGCGCGGCGATATCGGTCAGCCGCGCCTCGGTGTAACGCATGGCGGCGGCGCTATCGCCGTCGATGTTGCCGAAGTTGCCCTGGCCATCGACCATTGGATAGCGCACGGCGAAATCCTGGGCGAGACGCACGAGGGCATCGTAGATCGCCTGGTCGCCATGGGGATGGTATTTACCCATCACGTCACCGACGACGCGGGCGCATTTCTTGAAGCCGGCGCCCGGGTCGAGCTTCAACAGGCGCATGGCGTAAAGCAGGCGGCGATGCACCGGCTTCAGGCCGTCGCGCACGTCCGGAAGCGCCCGGTGCATGATGGTCGAGAGCGCGTAGGCGAGGTATCGTTCCTCAAGCGCTTCGCGCAGGTTGATCGGCTCCACGCCGCCAGCCGGAATCAGATCTTTTCCCATGCCCCTTGGCTACAGTCATTCGCCGAATCGCGCAATGAAATGCGGCGGAAAATCCCGGAAATGCGCGCTTTTGCGGGTGTCTGAAGCGGGGGAGCTCGCGTCAGGGACGATTGGGCGAAACTATGACGCGGCAAGCGCGCGCTTCACCGCATCGACAAAGCCTTCCCGCGCCGGCGAGGCGTCAAGCGAGCGCGGCTCGTAGACGTAGCGATGCAGGAAGTAGCCGGTGAGGGAAAAGGCGTCGACGATATCCGCGCGGTCCGCTCGGCGCAGCTCCGTGTGGTGGTCGCGGCCACGCAGGAAAGCGGGCAGGGCGAGCAGGCGGTCGGCATAGGGCTGCCCGGCCTCGCGGCAGACGGCACGGCCGGATTTCGGCGAGACGTAGATCAGCTCGGCGGTGGTCCCGGTCGCGGCGCATTCGCCCAGATCGAGCCCGAAACCCAGATCGGCCAGAAGCTGCAGTTCGAAATGCACCATCAGCGGCCCGGCAAGCTGCGGGGCGTTGAGATGCTCCAGCAGGGTCTCCAGCCCGTCGAACAGTTGTGGATGCGGGTCGCGCTCGGGCAGAAGGTGCAGCAGTGCGGCAAGGGTCTGGATGCCGTAGACCCCGGTGGGCGAGGTCATCAGGCTGGCGGCGCGCATCACTTGCGGCTCGACGGTGAAGGTGCCGAGCTGATCGTCGATCCTGGCCCGCCAGACCAGCCCCACCTCGTTGCCCGGCTGCAGCGCCGCCTGCATCTTGCGGCTGCGCCCGCCGCGCACGACGCCGAGGTGACGGCCGCGATCGCGGGTCATCACCTCCAGGATAACGCTGGTCTCGCCCAGCTTGCGCGTGGCGAGGATGATGCCTTCACCGGTCCACTGCATGTCGTCCTGCTGTCGCCGCGCGTCTGACCGTCAGTGCCATCACGGGAGCCGGAATAGGGGGACCCGCGTTCCGCCGCGCCGTGTCAGCGGGGGAATTCGAGACCCATTTCCCGGTAGCGCTCCGGATCGTCGGCCCAGTTTTCCCGCACCTTCACGAACAGGAACAGATGCACTTTCTGCTCCAGCGCCTCGGCGATCTCAAGCCGGGCCGCCTGGGAAATCGCCTTGATCGTCTTGCCGCCCTGGCCGAGGACGATCATCTTCTGGCTGTCGCGCTCCACATAGATCGTCTGCTCGATGCGCACCGACCCGTCCTTGCGCTCCTGCCAGCTTTCCGTCTCCACGGTGGAGATATAGGGCAGCTCCTCATGCAGGCGCAGGAACAGCTTTTCCCGGGTGATCTCGGCGGCAAGCATCCGCATCGGCAGATCGGACGCCTGGTCCTCCGGATAAAGCCATGGGCTCTCGGGCACCGCCGCGCCCAGGTGCTCCATCACCTTGTCGAGGCCATGGCCCTTGGCCGCAGACACCATGAAGGTCTCGTCAAAGGCGACCTTCTCATTGGCGGCCTGGGCCAGCTCCAGCAGCTTTTCGCGTGGGGTGATGTCGATCTTGTTGAGGATCAGGATCTTCGGCAGCTTGACGTCGGCCAGCCGGTCGAGAATGGCTTCCACCTGCTCGTCGATCCCCTTCTTGGCATCGATCAGCAGGGCCACCACATCGGCCTCGCGCGCACCGCCCCAGGCGGTGTCGACCATCGCCCGGTCAAGGCGGCGGCGCGGACGGAAGATGCCCGGCGTGTCGATGAAGATGACCTGGGAATTGCCGCGCATGGCAATGCCGCGCACCAGCGTGCGGGTGGTCTGCACCTTGTGGGTGACGATGGAGACCTTGAGCCCGACCAGTGCGTTGAGCAGGGTGGACTTGCCGGCATTGGGGGCGCCGATCAGCGCGACAAAGCCGGCGCGGGTGGCGGCGCTGTCACCAGCGGGGGAACCCTGTGCCGGTGCGCCGGTCTCGGGAGTATCGGTCACGTCTCTTTCGTCTCCGTCCATAGCCCTTCGCGCGTCAGCGCGGCTTCGGCAGCTTTCTGTTCGGCGATCCGTTTCGAGCCGCCCCGGCCAAAGGCCGGATCGTACCCGTCAATATCGACCCGCACGACGAAAATCGGCGCGTGGTCGGGACCGCTGCGTTCTGTTTCACGATAAAGCGGCGCCGGCTTTCCAAGCCCTTGCGCCCATTCCTGGAGCATGGTCTTGGCGTCGCGCAACGGTCCCTTGTAGTTGGTCATGCGCGGACGCCAGTGCCGCTCGATCAGATCTTGCGCCGCTTTCAGGCCGCCGTCCAGATAAACGGCGGCAATCACCGCTTCGCAGACATCGGCAAGGATGGCGGTTTTCTTGCGCCCGCCCGCCTGGGCCTCGCTGCCACCGAAGACGATGGCATCGCCGAGTTTCAGCTCGCGGGCAACGTCGGCGCAGGTCTCGCGGCGCACGAGCTGGTTGAGCCGGCGCGCCAACTCTCCTTCCTCCGCCTGGGGGAAGGCGTGGTGCAGCATGGTGGCAACCGCCAGCCCCAGCACCCGGTCGCCGAGAAACTCAAGCCGTTGATAGCTGGTGTCCGACGCGCCGCCGCGCGCGGTCGCGCTGCCATGGGTGAGGGCGCGCGTCAGCAAGTCGCCCTGTTTGAAGCGATGGCCAATGCGCTGTTCGAGCGCCCGTTCGGCCGCTCGTTTCTGTTCGCCCGTCATGTCCCGCCGTCCAGTCCGTTGTGCAAGGGATGCTCAAAGCATCCGGAAGATCCGGCTGCCGCGCACCGTCCACGGCCATTTCCAGAACATCCAGGCCGAGGCCTGCTCGTCCACGGAGAAGAACAGCATCTCCGCCCGGCCCACGAAATTCTCGAACGGCACGTAGCCGACCGCCGAGAGTACGCGGCTGTCGGTGGAATTGTCGCGGTTGTCGCCCATCATGAAGTAGTGGCCCGGCGGCACCTTGTAGACCCGGGTGTTGTCCCAGGTCCCGCGCGGCGTCAGGTCCAGCGTGTCGTAGCTGACGCCATTGGGCAGGGTCTCGCGATAGCGCGGCACGCGGCGCACGCTGCCGAACGGATCGGTGGAGATGAAATCGTCGATCCGCTCGCGCGGCACCGCGGTGCCGTTGATGTGCAACACGCCCTCGATCATCTGGATTTCATCGCCCGGCAGGCCGATCACCCGCTTGATGTAATCGGTCGAGTTGTCGCGCGGCAGCTTAAACACCGCGATGTCGCCCCGCTTCGGCTCGGAGGCCCAGATGCGACCCTCAATCGGCAGAAGACCGTAGGGCACCGAATACCGGGAGTAGCCGTAGCTGTATTTGGAGACGAACAGATAGTCGCCGATCAGCAGCGTGTCCATCATCGACCCAGAGGGGATGTTGAACGGCTGGAACAGCAGCGTCCGCACGATCAGGGCAAGGATCAGGGCCTGTGCAAGCACCTTGGCGGTATCGTAGAGGCCACCGTCTTTGCTCTTTTTTTCCTCAGACACGCTCATCTCTCTCTTCAGGAGCCTTTGCCGGTCAGGGGCGATGCGTCGAACCGCGCCGGGATCATCTTATGGCATCGCTTGCCGTTAGCTGGTCTTGCGTCTTGGGTGCGAGACCGGGCCACGGCGCGATTGGAAAAAGCTGAGGTTCGCCCATGGGGAACCATGTTCGAACAACCAGCCGCCAAAGGCTTGTACCGGCTCGCATGTCTGGGCGCAACGCAAAGACGCCGCTTCTGCAGCCCTTCTCAATCCGTGGAGGTGAAGGGGCGGGGCAATTCCGGCCAGTCGGCGGGCCAGGCGCTGATGACTACGAAGGCTTGCGCCAGCGGCGGGTCGTCGGTGATGGTCAGGTCGATCCGGGCGCGAAAGCCAGCGGGCAGCAGGCTGTCGAGCCGGGCGGCGGCGGAGCCGGTCAGGTGCAGGGTCGGCTGGCCGGAAGGAAGGTTGATGACCCCCATCTCCCGCCAGTTGATGCCCATGCGGATGCCGGTGCCCAGTGCCTTTGAGCAGGCCTCCTTGGCCGCGAACCGCTTGGCATAGGAGGCCGCGCGCAGCCGCTTGCGGTCGGATCGGGCGCGCTCCTCCTCGGTGAAGACGCGCTGGACGAACCGCTCGCCGAAGCGGTCGAGGGTCTTCTCGATCCGCCTGATGTCGATCAGGTCCGTTCCAATTCCGACGATCATCTGTCAGCGCGCTCCCTTGCGGCTATCATCCATGCGCCGGCGCATTTCGGCAATGGCCGCTTCAAGGCCGGTGAAGATTGCTTCGCCGATCAGGAAATGGCCGATGTTCAGCTCGGCGAACTCGGGGATCGCGGCAATCGGGCCGACGGTGTCGAAGGTCAGGCCGTGACCGGCATGCACCTCAAGGCCGATGGCGGCGCCATGACGGGCGGCCGCGCGAATGCGCTCCAGCTCGCGTGCCGCGCCCTCCGTGTCGCCCTCCAGGGAGAGGTCGCAGTAGCGGCCGGTGTGCAGCTCCACCACCTGCGCGCCAAGCGCGGTGGCGGCGTCGAGCTGGGCGGGGTCGGCCTCGACGAAGAGCGAGACGCGGATGTCCGCTTCCACCAGCCTGGTGACGATCGGCATAAGATGCGTGTGGCCGCCGATGGCATCCAGCCCGCCTTCGGTCGTGCGCTCCTCGCGCTTTTCCGGAACGAGGCAGGCGGCATGCGGCCTTGTGCGCAGGGCGATCTCCAGCATCTCGTCGGTCGCCGCCATCTCGAAGTTGAGCGGCAGGGCGACCTCCGCCCGCAGGCGCTCGATATCTGCATCGAGAATATGCCGCCGATCTTCCCGCAGATGGGCGGTGATCCCGTCGGCCCCGGCAGCCGCCGCCAGCTTTGCCGCACGCACCGGATCGGGCGCGGCTCCGCCACGCGCGTTGCGAACGGTGGCGACGTGATCGATGTTCACGCCGAGACGCAGGCGTTGGGTCGTCATGCGGGGAGCTCCTGTCAAGGCAGTTGGCTGGCGATCGCGACTGGGGGCGTGTCCGGCAGGCCGGGCCGCGACCGGGTGGAACGAAGGGTCAGGCCGCCGACGAATCCACGCCGCCATGCCCGTTGTCCGGGGATGCGCCACGCCGGGCAGAGAGCCGCTGGCGCCTTGCACGCTGATACGCCCGGACGCTGTAGTAGACCAGAAAATAGAATATCGCCGCAACCGCCAGCCCGAGCGGCACGGCGCCGACCAGCATCGGCTTGAGGAGCGGCAGCAGCGTGTCGAGAGAGGATTGCAAGAGGCCACCGCCCATATGCTCACCCATGTGGCCGCCGGCGACCGTGCGCGCTTCCCCGTAGAGCAGCAGCGAGCCGACCTTGTAGGTGGAGGCCCAGATGAAGGGGAAGGTCAGCGGATTGCCGATGGAGGTGCCGAGCGCGGCGGCGAGCATGTTGCCGCCAATCAGAAAGGCTATGGCAAAGCTGAGAAGGAAATGCAGGCCGACGAACGGGGTGATGGAGGCAAAGGCCCCGGCGGCGAAACCAAGCGCAATCGCATTCGGGCTGGCCGTCAGTCGCAGCACCCGTTTGGAGAAATAGCGGGCCGAACGGGCCCAGCTGTGGCGCGGCCAGACCGCGACCCGCAGGCGTTCCAGGTGGTTAGGCTTGTCACGGCGTTTGAACAGCATTTCTTATCGTTTCATGGCGGCATGTGGCGAAACGCGCGCTGCTGCCCCTGGAGGTTCACGTCGGAAGGCTGTGGCCGATACTCCTTTGTGACCCTAGCCGATTTCACGCTGCACATTGGACACGTTGGTTTTTGCTCTTAGCTGGTTGATGATTCGTGTCAGGTGCTTCAAATCCCATACCTCGAGATCGATGATCATTTCGTGAAAATCGGCGGCCCGGTGCACCATCTTCAGATTGTCGATGTTGCCGTCCAGGTCGGCGATCGTCGCGGCAATGGCCGCCAGGGATCCCGGTTCGTTCAGCGCAGAAACGGCAATGCGCGCGGGGAAGCGGTCATGCTGGTCGCCTGACATGTCCCAGCGCACATCGAGCCAGCGCTCGGGCTCCTCCTCGAACGCCTGCAATGCGGGCGACTGTATGGGATAGATGGTGACCCCGACGCCCGGAGTCAAAATGCCGACGATCCGGTCCCCGGGCACTGCACCGCCTTCGGGCGCGAAGGAGATGGGAAGGTTCCCGGTCAGGCCGGTGATCGGCAGGGAATGCGCGCTGCCGGTCCCGCTCTCCGCATCGGGGATGCGGAACTTCATGCCGCTGCCCGGCTCCAGGTCGAACCAGCCATCTTCCGCTTCCGTCGGCGCGGTCCCGAGCCGGTCGTCGCGGAAATCCGGATAGACCGCGTGGATCACGTCATGGGCGCGGATGTCGCCGCGCCCCACCGCCGCCAGCAGATCGGCGAGATTGGAATGGCCGAGCTGAACGAGTACCCCGGCCAGCCGGTCGTCGGTCAGGGTGTGGCCTGCGCGCAGGAACGCCCGCTCAAGGATATGCCGGCCGAGAGAGCCATATTGCTGGCGGGCTGATTCCCGCGTCGCCCGGCGAATGGCCGCCCGCGCCTTGCCGGTGACGGCCAGGGATTCCCACGCCGGGGGCGGGGTCTGCGCCTGGCTGCGGACGATGTCGACCTCGTCGCCGTTCCGAAGCTCCGTCACCAGCGGCATGATCTGGCCATTGATCTTGGCGCCAACACAGGTGTTGCCGATATCCGTGTGCACCGCATAGGCGAAATCGATCGGCGTCGCCCCGCGCGGCAGGGCGATCAACCGCCCCTTGGGGGTGAAGCAGAACACCTGGTCGTGGAACAGCTCCAGCTTGGTGTTCTCCAGGAACTCTTCCGGCGTGTCTCCTTGCGCCAACAGCTCAATGGTCCGGCGCAACCATTCATAGGCGCGGCTTTCATCGTTCAGCTTGGCGATGTTGCGCCCACCCAGCTCGCCGTCCTTGTACAGCGCATGGGCGGCGATGCCGTATTCGGCGACCCGCTCCATGGCGCTGGTGCGAATCTGCAGCTCCACCCGCTGCCGGCTGGGGCCGACCACGGTGGTGTGGATCGAGCGGTAATCGTTCTGCTTCGGGGTCGACAGATAGTCCTTGAAGCGCCCGGGAACGGTCGGCCAGGTGGTGTGCACCACTCCGAGCACCCGGTAGCAGGCCTCCACCGTGCCGACGATGACGCGGAAGCCGTAGATATCCGACAATTGCTCGAAGGCGATCGACTTCGACTGCATCTTGCGGAAGATCGAGTAGGGGCGCTTTTCGCGGCCGCGCACGACGGCGGAAATGCCGCGCTCCTCCAGCCGTTCCGTCAGGTCCGCTTCAATGTCGGTGATCAGGCTTTCGTTGCGCTGCTCCAGCGCCGCCAGCCGCTCGGTGATGGTCTCATAGGCGTCCGGATTGAGGGTTCTGAAGGCGATGTCCTCCAGCTCCTCGCGCATGTCATGCATCCCCATGCGACCGGCGAGCGGCGCATAGATCTCCATGGTTTCCTCGGCAATGCGCCCGCGCTTGTGCTCCGGCATGTGGTGCAGCGTGCGCATGTTGTGCAGTCGATCGGCCAGCTTGACCAAGAGCACCCGCACGTCGTCGGCGATTGCCAGGAGCAGCTTGCGGAAATTCTCGGCCTGTTTCGCGCGTTTCGACACCAGGTCAAGGCGTTTGATCTTGGTCAGGCCATCGACCAGCTTGCCGATCTCCGGCCCGAACAGCCGGTCGATCTCGTCGCGGGTCGCGCTGGTGTCCTCGATGGTGTCATGCAGCAGGGCGACGGCGATGGTGGCGTCGTCCAGGCGCAGATTGGTGAGAATCGCAGCAACTTCAAGCGGGTGGGAGAAGAACGGATCGCCGGAAGCGCGCGTCTGGCTGCCGTGCTTCTGCATGGCATAGACATAGGCCTTGTTCAGCAAGGCCTCATCGGCATTCGGATTGAAACGCTGGACCCGTTCGACAAGTTCATATTGCCGCATCATTGCGGAGACGCCTCACAACGCCAGACCGTCCGGCGGGACCGGACGGCACTGAAATAAAGATGCGGATCCGCCGTGAATCGGCCGTCTGGCCGGCGTTGCCGCCTGGCGTCAGATATCGTCCTTGCGCTCCGGCGGGACAAGTCCCTCAAGCCCGCGCAACAGATCTTCTTCTGACATCCGGTCGAATTCAACAGCACTGTCGTCAACGGTGTTGACTTCGGTGCCGCCTTGCGCACCGGCATTGGGCACCAGCGGCACGGCCTCGGTCTCCGGCTCGTCCACCTCGACGTATTTTTGCAGCGAATGGATCAGATCTTCCTTGAGATCCTCCGGGCTGACGGTTTCCTCGGCGACCTCGCGCAGCGCAACGACAGGGTTCTTGTCGTTGTCGCGATCCACGGTCAAAGGCGACCCGCTGGAAATCATCCGCGCCCGATGGCTCGCCAGCAGAACCAGCTCGAAGCGATTCTCGACTTTGTCGATGCAATCTTCGACGGTCACGCGCGCCATGCATTTTCTCCGTTGCAGAATGGGAAGCAAGGCGCGACACATAGAGGGTTGGCGGCCGGAACGCAAGCCATAGGGTGCAGAACCACAAATGAGGTCGAAATGGTTTGAGGCGGATTGCTTCTGATCAAGGAGCGGAAGCGCAGGAAATGTGGTTCATTTTCAAGACTTTCGCGACGCATGAGCAGGAGCAATCCGGTCAAATCCTTCAGGACATGGAAATGGCTTCGCCCTGCATCGTCAGCGCGTTTGACCGGGCAACAAGCCCGCTCTACACGCCCTTCCTCGCGAGGCTTTGCCATTTCCCATGCCATGTCAGCCTCATTTGTGGGTCTGGACCCTAGCACAAGAATTGCGGGTCGGCCGAGGGTTAAGTATTTTTGGTCTGCGTTGTGTATTGTCATGAAACGGGCGGAAAACCTACCGGAAGGTCTGTTGCCGTTGCCGGTCGAAATGGTGTAGGTGAATTTCATAAACAGGCATGCCGAAAAGGCTGTTTGACAAAAAGGACAGTCCCCGGGCAGGGGCGGTTCCATGGTCACGGGAAAACCGGGCAGTGATCCGGGCAGTCAAGTCGATCCGTATACGGTGAACGCGAACGCATTTCTTTGTCCTCTCGTGAAGGCGAATTCACGCGCAAGGATCGCTCTCGCATTTTATAATGGCAAAATATCCGTAGGGCCGGCGACTTTCTGCATTAATAAAGAAAGGCATTGAACGTGATGTTCGACCCCAGAGAAAAGGTGGCCTTGTTTATCGATGGTGCGAATTTGTACTCCACCGCGAAGACAATCGGCTTCGATATCGATTACAAGCGGCTTCTTCAGGAATTCCAGTCGAAGGGGTATCTTCTGCGGGCGTACTATTATACGGCATTGATTGAAGATCAGGAATATTCCTCAATTCGCCCGTTGATCGATTGGCTCGATTACAACGGTTACAAGGTCGTGACCAAGCCGGTGAAGGAATTCGTCGATTCCAGTGGTCGGCGCAAGGTCAAGGGCAACATGGATATCGAGTTGGCCGTCGATGCCATGGAACTGGTCGATCAGGTCGATCATATCGTTCTGTTCTCCGGCGATGGCGACTTCCGGTCCCTCGTGGAGGCGCTGCAGCGCAAGGGGCGCAAGGTCAGCGTCGTCTCCACCCTGCAGACCCAGCCGCCGATGATCGCCGACGATTTGCGCCGGCAGGCCGATCACTTCATCGATCTGGCCACGCTGGCGAAAAAGGTCGGGCGGGACCCCGCCGAACGCCCCGCTCGTGTCGTCGAGCGCGCGCCGCGTGACGATGAGGATGAGGACTACTGATCTGTCGGACGCAATGACGCATCCTCTCGATCCGGATCGCGACTGTCCGCTCTGCCCGCGGCTGGTCGCGTTCCGCGCGTTGCACCGCGAGCGCTCGCCGGACTGGCACAACAGTCCGGTGCCAACCTGGACCGGGGCTGAGCCTCGGTTGCTGGTGGTCGGGCTGGCCCCGGGCCTGCGCGGTGCCAACCGCACAGGGCGGCCCTTTACAGGCGATTATGCGGGCGATCTGCTCTACGAGACGATGATCGACTTCGGCTTCGCGCAGGGAACTTATGACGCGCGGCCCGATGACGGTCTGGAGCTTGTTGGCGCGGCGATCACCAATGCGGTGCGCTGTGTGCCGCCGGAAAACAAGCCGGTCGGAGCCGAGATTCGCGCCTGCCTGCCGTTCCTGACGGCCACACTGACCCGCACGGAAAGTCTTGTCGCGGTGCTGGCGCTGGGGCGGATTGCCCATGATGCGGTGATGTCCGCCTATGGCGTGCGCAAGGTGAGTTTTCCCTTCGCCCATGCGGCCCGGCATGAGATTCCCGGCCGCCCGGTGCTGTTCGACAGCTACCATTGCTCCCGCTACAACACCAACACGGGCCGGTTGACCCGTGAGATGTTCCGCGATGTCTTCACGCTGATCCGTGCGGAGATCGATGCCGCCTGACCAGGGCGCGTCCTGGGGGAAAATGTCTGGGGCGGGCGGTGTTCGCCTCAGTTCGCGGGATGCCAGCCATCCGGCCCCAGATGTTCCTGCGGCTGGAAGCGTGCCTTGTAATCCATTTTTGGCGAGCCGTTGACCCAATAGCCCAGATAGACATAGGGCAGGGCCAACGCGCGTGCGCGCTCGATATGATCGAGGATGAGATGGGTGCCGAGGCTGCGGCTGGGGGCATTCGGCTCGAAATACGAATAGACCATCGACAAGCCGTCGCTGAGCAGGTCCGTGAGGGCAACGCCGAGCAGCGGCCCTTCGCCGCTTCCGGTGAGGAAGGTGTCCGGTCCGCGCCTGCGATATTCGATCAGCATGGTCTCCACATGGGTGTCCTCGATCATCATCGCGTAGTCGAGAACGGTCATGTCCGACATGCCGCCTTCGGCGTGGCGGGCGTCGAGATAGCGGCGGAACAGATCGTACTGCTGGGCGCTCGGCGCAGGCGTGGAGGCGGTGCCGATCAGGTCCGCATTCCGCCGCCATTGCCGCCGGAAGGAGCGGGTCCAGTGGAAGTCGTCGACCCGGACCCGGACGGAGACGCAGGCCTTGCAGGCCTCGCAGGCCGGGCGGTAGGCGATGTTCTGGCTGCGCCGAAACCCGCCTTGCGTGAGAACGTCGTTGAGGGCCTGGGCCCGGCTGCCGACCAGATGGGTGAACACCTTGCGCTCCTGCTGGCCTTCCAGATACGGGCAGGGGGAGGGGGCTGTCAGGTAGAACTGCGGTGTGTCGGTCGGGTGCCGTGTCACGGCGGTGATCTCCGGTCAGGATATGTCACAGCATATCGAAACCATAATACACCGGCGCCAGGAAAGTGAACGTCAGCCAGATCAAAATCGCAAGAGGGGTTCCGGCGATCAGGAAGTCGGAGAAGCGGTAGTGGCCGGGACCCATGACGATCAGGTTGGTCTGATAGCCGATCGGCGTGGCGAAGGAGCAGTTTGCGGCGAAGATCACGCAGGTGACGAAGGCCTCCACCGGCAAGCCGGTCTGTATGGCCATGTTGATGGCAATCGGCGTCAGCAGCACGGCGGTCGCGTTGTTCGACAAAAGATTGGTCATCACCATGACGAGGAAGAACAGCGCCGACAGGATCATCATTGGCGGCTGCGCTTCCAGCGCACCGACCAGCAAATCGGCGATGGCGGTGGCGCCGCCGGTCGCCTCCAGTGCCGTTGCCGAGGCGATCGAGGCGCCGATCAGCATGAAGATGCGGCTGTCGACCGCGCGCAGCGCCTGGCGCACGTTAAGGCAGCCGGCGGCGATCATGGCGAAGGTGGCTGTCAGCGCGGCGGAGACGATCGGCACCAGTCCCGAGGCGATCACCGCCACCAGCAGCGCAAAGATCGCCAGCGCACGTGGCGCCAGCCGGCGCGGCGGCACTTCCGCCGTCGACCAGTCCAGCAGCAGAACGTCGTGATAGCGGCGCAGCTTTTCGATTTCGCTGGCGCCGCCGGCGATCAGCAGCACGTCGCCCGGTTCCAGCCGGATCTCGGTCATCGCCATGCGCGGCATCCGCGAGCGCCGCTGCACGCCCATGATCACGCAGCCTGTCGCCGAGTGAAAGCCGCTCTGGGCGATGGTGCGCCCGCTGAGCCGCGAGGCGGGGGCAACCATGGCCTCGGTCAGGGTCAGGGAGCGCTGCGAAGGTGCCGGTTCCGTATCGTCCGTCTCGTTGCCCTCCGTGCCCATCAGCGGGTTGCGACGGGCCAGCGCGGATGTCAGGGCGGAGCGGGTGGCGGCGACGATCACCGTGTCGCCGACCGACAGGGTGACGTTTTCAAACGGTGGCAGGATCGGTCGCTCGCCGCGCTGGACGAGACGCACGGTCATGTCCTTCAGCGGCGGGAACAACCCGGCGACCGCCTCCACCCCTTCGAGCGGATGGCCGGCGGTGATGGCGATCTGGGCGATGAACTGCTTGCCGGAGGAGGATTGCAATTCGTCAGCCATGGTTCGGCGCGCGCGCAGTAACAGCGGCATGACGAAGATGACATAAAGCGCGCCCACGGCGGCAAGGATGGCGCCAAACCCGGTAAAGCTGAAGAAGCCGAGGCGGACATCGCTGGTGCGCGCCGCGACATCGGCGACCAGCAGGTTCGTGGAGGAACCGATCAGCGTGGTCATGCCGCCGAGAATGGCGATAAAGGACAGCGGCATCAGGAAGCGGGACGCCGATTTGCCCTGCGCGGCGGCGACCGCGGACAGGATCGGCAGGAACATCACCACCACCGGCGTGTTGTTGAGGAAGCCGCTGGTCACCGCGACGGTGGTGAGGATGGCGCCGGCGGCGAAATACGGATGGCGCCGGGTCGCCTTGACCATCATCTTCGCCGGCTTGTCGAGCGCGTCGGTCTGGAACAGCGCTTGGCCGACGATCAGCAGGCAGATGACGGTGATCAGGGCCGGGTTGGCGAAGCCAGCAAGCAGGTCCGCCGGCCCGAGGGTTGGCGCGGTCTGCGTATCGCTGACAAGCGGTGCCAGCGAAAAGATCGCCAGGAGCGCGACGACCGAGCCAAGCGCGATGAACTCAAGCGCGAACCGGTCGATGGCATAGAGCACGATGGTGACAACGATCACCAGCAACGTGAGGAGCATCGGCAGGTCGGCTGGCGTCATGCGGTCGGCCCACATCCTTTTGCTGGCTGGCCGACGTGGCGGCGCGGCGCGAAATCGATCTCCCCTTTTCTAGAGCAGTTTGCCGAAAAGTGGAAACCGGTTTTCCACGCGAAACCGCATGAAAGCAAACGGATAGACGAAAGTCATAAGGCCCGCATGGGCTGTGCGGGATTGGCCTATCGTAACGTCAGCGCCCGCCGGAATCGCGGTCGGTGACCGCGCTGTTGATCACCACCGTTCCCAGAATGAGGTCATGCAGGAGCTGCTTGCGCGGGGTGAAGAGGCACACCGCCAGCACCAAGGGGGTCAGCAGCGTGACCGAGAACCAGTAGAGCAGCGTATGCATGGCGCCGATCAGCGCATCGGGGCGCCCGCCGTTCCACATGCGCAGCTCCAGTCCGGCCGAACGCATGCCGATGGTGGCCGAGCGCGGCCCGCCGAGGGTGATGGCGGCATAGACCAGCGCCACCGCCTGCCACAGGATCGGATAGATGAACCAGCCGAGGCCGAAGGTGAACAGGCCGAGCAGCAAGACCAGAAAGCCGGCGCCGAGGCAGAGCACACCAACCACCACCACATCGAGCAGGAAAGCAAGGGCGCGCCGGGTGCGCACATCCTGATAATAGGCCGCCGACCCGAGGGGGTCGCCGCCGGATGCGGCGGGACTGGTGGCTGAGGGATCGGACTGCATGGGCGGTTGGGCTCCGGTAATGTGTCTCATCCCCTAGATAAGGAACGGGAGCTTCGATTCAAAGGCGGGATTCGCCAAGATCGAGCGGTTTGACCTTGTGGCCGTGCTCTTCCAGTGCGGCGATGATCCGGTCCGCGTGAGCCCGGTCATGGGTCTCCATGGTGACGTCAAGGGTCGTGCCCTTTGCCGGAACGTTCAGGAACAGCCGGTGGTGCGATACTTCCAGGATGTTGCCGCCAAGCGTGCCGACCAGACTGGCGATTTCTCCGAGGACGCCGGGGCGGTCCTGGGTGGCGATGCGGATCGACAGCATCCGCCCCTCGCGCGCCAGCGCTCGCACCATGATCGAGGAAAGAAGGCGCGGGTCGATGTTGCCGCCGCACATGACCAGACCGACCCGGCGGCCGGCAAAGCGCTCAGGCGTGGTCAGGACGGCGGCGAGCCCCGCCGCGCCCGCGCCTTCCGCCATGGTCTTCTGCCGGGTGAGATAGGCATTGACCGCCTGTTCAATGGCGTCCTCGTTGACCAGCAGGATGTCATCCACCGTGTCGCGGGCGATCTTCTGGGTCAGAACGCCGACATTCTTCACCGCGATGCCCTCGGCCAGCGTCGCGCCGCCGCAGGTCGCCTGCTCACCGCGCAGGGTCGCCAGCATCGAGGGGTAAAGCTCAGGTTCCACGCCGACGATCTCGATGCCCGGCTTCAGCGCCTTGGCCGCGGTCGCCATGCCGGCGATGAGCCCGCCGCCGCCGATCGGCACGACAAGACAGTCAAGGTCCGGCTGCGCCTCCAGCATCTCCAGCGCGATGGTGCCCTGTCCGCAGATGATCGCCGGATCGTCGTAAGGATGGACCCAGACGAGCCCGTGTTCCTCCGCCCGGCGCTCCGCTTCGGCTTGCGCATCGGCGAGCATTTCGCCGGCCAGCACCACCTGCGCGCCGTAGCTGCGGGTGGCGGCGACCTTCACGAAGGGCGTCGGTTCGGGCATGACGATGGTGGCCGGAATGCCGAGGCGCCGCGCGTGATAGGCGACCGCCTGGGCATGGTTGCCGGCGGACATGGCGATCACGCCGCGCGCCCGTTCGTCCTCGCTCAAGGTGAGCAGCTTGACGAGGGCGCCGCGCTCCTTGAAGGCGTTGGTAACCTGAAGGTTCTCGTATTTGACGCGGATGTCGGCGCCGGTGAGCTGCGACAGCTTGGGCGCGGGCAGGCAGGGCGTTTGCATCACCGCGCCGGCGATTGACCGGGCCGCGTCCTGGATGGATTGAAGCGTTACCTGCATGTGCGCCACCGGGCCTGTGTCATGGGATCCCAGTTTGTGCCCCTATCCGGGGATCATTTGCAAGCTCGTGATGGTCGAGCCGACCATCAGCGCGGCCAGCGCGATGTTGAGCCCGCGCAGGATGCGCCCGTCGCCCGTGCTCGCCCGCATCAGGCTGCCACCACACAGCCAGAGGCTGTTGAGGACGCTACCCAGCAGAAGGCTGGTGATCGACACCACCATCGCATCGGAGAGAAACCGATCGGCAGAGACGAACTGAGAGAGCGCGGCCACCTGCATGGCATAGGCCTTGGGGTTGAGCGGGTGCACCCAGAAGCCGCGCCAGAACCCTGGTGCCGCACCTGCCTGCGTTGTCTTCGGCCTGGCCCGGACAATGAGCCAGGCGAGATACAAAATGTACCCGATGCAAAGCCAGCGCAGGATCTGGAACACCGCCGGAGCGCTTTGCAGCAGAGCGAACAGCCCAAGGGCATTCAGCCAGAAGATCATCTGGAAGCCACTCATGGTGCCCAGCATGAAGGGCAGGACGGGACGCACGCCAAAGGCAAGGCCGCTGGCCACCAGTGCCATGTTGGCCGGGCCGGGCGAGCCGATCATTGCGGCCATGAAGGTGGCAAGCAGAGCGAATTGCGTCAGCGGCATCAGCATCTGCGATGCGGTTGCGAGGTGTGAGGGCTGGGCGATCTCGGAAAGCATGGCGATCCTTGCGTGGCCGGTAGGGCGTTGCGTTTCTGGCAAGGCATCGAAAGTCGATTGATATGTACCAAGTTACAATATTATTATTGTACTCATGACAATATTCCGAAACTTCGACGCCCAGGATGGGCCACTGACCGCACGGCGGATCGAGACCTTCCTGCGTGGCCAGATCGAGGCGGGCGTCCTGTCCTCCGGGGCGAAACTGCCGCCGATCCGCGAAACCGCCTGGCAGATCGGCTGCGCGCCGGGAACCGTGGCGCGGGCCTATCGTGCGCTGGTGGTGGCGGGGCTCGCCCATGGCGAGGTTGGCCGCGGCACCTTCATCGGCAGCGGCGGCCAAGCGGATCCGTTTCCCATGCGCGCGCCGCCGCCCGAGGCGGTGGCGGATTTCAGCGTCAACAGCTTCCAGATGGAGGATGCAAGCGGTTTGCTCGCCGAGGCCCTGCACCGGAGCGCCGCGCGCGTCGCCTCCGGTGCGCTGTCGCTCACCTATCAGGGGCTGGAGGGCGGCCGGGAGAACCGGGAAGCGGTGGTGCCGCTGATCTCGCGTTGGCGGTCCGGCGTGACGGCGGAGGATATCGTCGTTGCGAGTGGCGCTCAGTCCTTGCTGTCGGCGGCGTTCCTCGCTCTGCGGGATCCTGGGGCCGGTGTCGCCTGCGATGCCTTGACCTATCCCGGGGTGATCGCGGCGGCGGTGGCCACCGGCACGAAGCTCCACCCGGTGCGGATGGATGCGCAAGGCATGTGCCCGGAGGCGCTTGATGCCCTGTGCCGGAAGGTGCCGGTGTCGCAGGTGTTCCTGATGCCGGCGGTGCAGAACCCGACCGGCGGAGCCATGCCCGACGCCCGCCGGTCGGCACTGGCGGAAAGTGCGGCCCGGCATCGGCTGACCGTGCTGGAGGATCAGGTCTACGGCTTTCTGGAGGAGCCCGGGCGGACAGGGTTTTCCGACCTGATTCCGGAGCGGACACTGCTGATGTTCAGCCTGTCGAAATGCGTCGCGCCAGCCCTTCGGGTCGGCTACGCGGCTGGCCCTGCGGCCATGATCCGCCGGCTTGCCAGCGCGCAGAATGCCCTGCAGATGATGGTGTCGCCGGTGCTGACCGACGCGGCGAACTGGATCCTTGGCCTGCCGGCCTTCGAAGAGAGACTGGCGCGGCTGCGCGAAGGAAGCGCCCGCCGTGCAGACTATGTGGCCGAACGGTTGCCCGGTCTGGTGCCCGACCGGCTTTCGCGCGGGGTCGCCTGGTTGTCCTTGCCGGAGGGCTGGACCGAGGATGGCTTTTGCGCCGAGGCGGAGGCGCTCGGCGTGCGGGTCAGTCCGGGGCGGCTGTTTGCGGCGGACGCCCGCACCGCGCCGGGCGCGGTGCGTTTGTGCCTTGCCTCCGTGCCCGACGAGACCCGCTTTCGCGCGGCCATCGACCGCATCGCCGGGCTGTGTCAGCGGCCCGGAACGCGGTCGGAGTTCGCGCCCTGATCAGGCTCGTCAGACGGCCTTTGCCAGCCGGCGGGCGACCTCGGGGGCGAAATAGGTGAGGATGCCGTCGGTGCCGGCGCGCTTGAAGGCGATCAGGCTTTCCATCATCGCCCGGTCCCGGTCGATCCAGCCGTTCTGGCCGGCGGCGCAGATCATCGCGTATTCACCAGACACCTGATAGGCGTAGGTCGGCATCAGGAAGGTGTCCTTCACCCGGCGGATGATGTCGAGATAGGGCATGCCCGGCTTGATCATCACCATGTCGGCGCCTTCTTCAAGATCGAGTTCGACCTCGCGGAGCGCCTCGTCGCTGTTCGCCGGATCCATCTGGTAGGTGCGCTTGTCGCCGACCAGCGTGGTGTTGGTGCCGACCGCATCGCGGAACGGGCCGTAGAAGGCGGAGGCGTATTTCGCCGCATAGGCCATCACCTGCACATCGCCATGGCCGGAGCGGTCGAGAGCGCTGCGAATCGCGCCGATGCGCCCGTCCATCATGTCCGAGGGGGCGATTACGTCGGCGCCGGCATCCGCCTGCAACAGCGCCTGGCGGACAAGCTGTTCCACGGTCTCGTCGTTGAGGATGTCCTCGCCCTGCATCAACCCGTCGTGGCCATGGCTGGTATAGGGGTCGAGCGCCACATCGGTGATGATGCCGATCGGCAGGCCTTCCCGGGTGATCGCCCGGCAGGCGCGGCAGATGAGATTGTCCGGGTTGAGCGCTTCCGATCCGGTGTCGTCGCGCAAGGACGGGTCGGTGTTGGGGAACAGCGCCACCGCCGGAATGCCGAGCTTCGCCGCTTCCTCGGCCTGCCGCACCACCCCATCGACGCTGAACCGCTGCACGCCGGGCATGGAGGGTACGTCCTCGGCAACGCCTTCGCCTTCGGTCAAAAACAGTGGCCAGATCAGGTCGTCGACCGTGAGGCTCACTTCGCGCACCAGCCGGCGCGACCAGTCGGTGCGTCGGTTGCGGCGCAGCCGGCGACCGCCAACGATGGAGCCGACATCGGCGGCAAGGCCACCGGCGTGGGGACGATGAGGCGCGGTCATGTTGAGGAATCTCCAGTGTATCGTCGAAAAACGCGTTTGCCCGGACCCTATCCCATGCGCCTCTTCGCCGAAAGACTGAGAGGGTGCGATACAATGGCAAGATTGACGGGCAGGCAGGCGGCCGGTACTCAAACCTAGGGTCCAGACTCATAAATGAGGCTGACATGGCATGGGAAATGGCAAAGTCTCGCGAGGAAGGGCGTGCGGAGCGGGCTTGTTGCCCGGTCAAACGCGCTGACGACGCAAGGTGAAGCCATTTCCATGTCCTGAAGGATTTGACCGGATTGCTCCTGCTCCGCGTCGCGAAAGGCTTGAAAATGAACCACATTTCCTGCGCTTTCGCTTCTTGACCAGGAGCAATCTGCCTCAAACCATTTCGAGCTCATTTATGAGTCTGGACCCTAGCGCTGCTCGGCCTGCTTGCCGCGCAGGGCGCTGGGAGAAGTGCGGTAGGGGAGGCGCCGTTCATGGATTTTACCCTCGGTGAGGATCAACGCGCGTTTCAGGACGTCGCGGCACAATTCGCCCGCGACGAAATGGAGCCACACGCCCGGGAATGGGACGAAACATCGACGTTTCCGGTCGAAACCCTGCGCAAGGCCGCCGAACTAGGTTTCGGCGGCATCTATGTGGGCGATGATGTCGGCGGCTCCGGCCTTGGCCGGCTCGATGCGGCGGTGATCTTCGAGGAACTGGCCAAGGGCTGCACGTCGACCGCCGCCTATATCTCGATCCACAACATGGCGTCCTGGATGATCGACCGCTACGGCTCGGACGAGCAGCGGCGCCGCTTCCTGCCCGATCTTTGCGCCATGCAGCGCTTCGCCAGCTATTGCCTGACCGAGCCGGGGGCCGGTTCCGACGCGGCGAGCCTCAGGACCCGCGCGGTGCGCGATGGCGATCACTATGTGCTCAACGGCTCCAAGGCGTTCATTTCCGGCGGCGGCGCGGCGGATGTTTATGTGACCATGGTGCGCACCGGCGAGGACGGTCCCCGGGGGATTTCCTGCGTTGTCGTGGAAAAAGGGACGCCGGGCCTGTCCTTCGGGGCGCAGGAGGTCAAGCTGGGCTGGAAAAGCCAGCCGACGGCCCAGGTCGATTTCACCGATTGCCGGGTGCCGGTGGCCAACCGCATCGGCGAGGAGGGCGAGGGGTTCCGCATCGCCATGGCCGGACTCGACGGCGGGCGGCTCAATATCGGTGCCTGCTCGCTCGGGGCGGCGCAGACTTGCCTGGAACGGGCCACCGCCTACATGCGCGAGCGGCGCCAGTTCGGCAAGGCGCTCGCCGAGTTCCAGGCCCTGCAGTTTCGTCTCGCCGACATGGCGACGGAGCTGGAGGCGGCCCGCCTCCTGCTGCACAAGGCGGCGGTTCTGGTCGATGCCAAGGCACCCGATGCCACCCGCACGGCGGCGATGGCCAAGCGGCTGGCGACCGACACGGGCTTCAAGGTGGTCAACGAGGCGCTGCAATTGCACGGCGGCTACGGGTACCTGCGTGATTATCCGATCGAGCGCTACCTGCGGGACGTGCGGGTCCATCAGATCCTGGAAGGTACCAACGAGATCATGCGGTTGATCATCGCGCGGGACCTGTTGAAGGATTGAGAAGGCGCCCCGGGGTCCATGCTTGCGCTTTGCGGCCGGTGTCGTCATGCCCGGACGTCCGGGTGATGCGGCGGCAACGCTTCTGTGCGCGCAGGCGTTTCCGGCCATGCCGACGAACGACGATGTGCTGTTCGCCGCGATGATGCTATGGGGCTACGGCGTGATCCTGGCCGTGCTGATCCTGTTCGGCGACAAGTTAGTGAGGGCTCGATGAGCGAAGACGAAATTCTGTTCGAAACCCGCGGCCATGCCGGCATCGTTACCCTCAACCGTCCGAAAGCCCTCAATGCCCTGAGCCATGGCATGGTGCGCGCGCTCGCCGCGCAGATAGAGGCCTGGCGGGAGGATGATGCGGTTCGCCTTGTGGTGTTGCGGGCCGCTGGCGAGCGGGCCTTCTGCGCCGGCGGCGACATTCGCCGGATCTACGATCAGGGACAGGCCGGGGATCCGCACAAGGTTGATTTCTTCGCCGACGAATACCGGTTGAATGTCGCGATCAAGCGTTATCCCAAGCCCTGGGTGTCGCTGATCGACGGCATCGTCATGGGCGGCGGTGTCGGCATTTCGGTGCACGGCAGCCACCGGGTCGGCACCGAACGAACCGTCTTTGCCATGCCGGAAACCGGCATCGGTTTCTTCCCCGATGTCGGCGGGTCCTATTTCCTGCCGCGCCTGCGGGGGGAGACCGGAATGCTGGCGGCCCTGAGCGCCGGCCGCATGAAGCAGGCCGATGCGCTGTGGACCGGCGTGCTGACCCATGCGGTCGCCTCCGCCGATCTCGATGGGCTGCTGGACGCGCTTGCCGAGAGCGGGTCTCCTGACGAGGTGCTGGCCGCGCAGGCGCGTACCGCTGCGGATCTTGCTGAGGGCGAGGCGCCGCTGGCGGAACGCGAGACGCGCATCGCCGACGTGTTCGGCCGCGACACGGTCGCAGCGGTTCTCAATGAGCTGGATCAGGTCACCGGCGCGGATGCGGATTGGGCCGCAGGGCTGGCGGACACCATCCGCTCCAAGTCGCCGACCAGCCTTGAGATCGCCTTCCGGCAGGTGCGGCGCGGGGCCGATCTGGATTTCGAGGACTGCATGCGCATGGAATACCGGATCGTCAGCCGGATCCTGGAAGGCAAGGACTTCTACGAGGGCGTGCGCGCGGTGCTGGTGGACAAGGACAACACCCCGCACTGGACGCCGGCCAATCTCGCAGATGTGCGCGAAGAGGATGTGGAAGCGCATTTTTCCGCACCCGCGGGCGGTGATCTGGATGTATGACGTCGAAGGGCGGGGGCGAGGACAGGCAACAGGGATGATGTGCCGATGATCTCGCTGATCAAGGATTTCGTGCAAAGCCGGCCGGCCTGGTCGGTGGTGCTCGTCTGGTACCTCAGGGCCATGGCGGTGCTGCTCTTGGGCGGCGGGCTCATTCACTGGGCGCGGATCATCGGCATTGTGCCGTGGCGCGGTGCCTGGTTCTGGGACATGCCGGTGGAATGGCAGGCGGCGACCGTGTTCTTCGCCGTCCTGGATCTGGTGGCGGCCATTGGCCTGTGGCTGACCGTGTCCTGGGGCGCGGTGATGTGGCTGTTCCGGGCGCTGACGCAGGTGGTGATGCACTCCGCCTTCTCCGACGTGTTCGGGCGCCGGCCTTATGAAATCGCGTTCTATCTTTTGACCATCGCGCTCTATCTGACGTTGCTCTACCTCACGGAGCGGGAGCAACGACGTTAGCGTGCCGTTCCGGCGCGCGGATCTCGAAGCTTGAGTGTTGTGAACTTTCGTTCAGCCAAGGAGAGAATACATGGCAACCATCGGCTTTATCGGACTGGGCAACATGGGTGGACCGATGGCGGTCAACCTGCTGAAGGCCGGGCACAAGGTCTTCGGTCTCGATCTGTCGACCGAAGCCAAGGAGCGGCTCAGTGCGGAGGGCGGTGTTGCCGTCGACAGCGTCGCGGAGGCGGTCGCCTCTGCCGATGTGGTGGTGTCGATGCTGCCGGCGGGCGCGCATGTGCTCAAGGTGTATTGCGGTGAGGACGGGGTGCTGGCGCATGTGCGTCCCGGCGCGTTGCTGATCGACAGCTCCACCATCGATGTGGACTCCGCCCGCCAGGTCGCCGCCGCCGCCGTCGAGGCGGGCATGCGGATGGTCGATGCGCCGGTCTCCGGCGGGGTTGCCGGGGCAGCCGGCGGGACACTCACCTTCATGGTGGGCGGTCCGGACGACGCCTATGAAGCGGCGCTGCCCTATCTGGAAATCATGGGCAAGACCATCGTCCATGCTGGCGGCGCGGGCACCGGGCAGGCGGCGAAGATCTGCAACAACATGCTGCTTGGCATTTCCATGATCGGTGTCAGTGAAGCCTTCGTTCTGGCCGAGCGGCTCGGGCTCGATCACCAGAAGCTTTATGATATTTCCTCCACCGCCTCGGGCCAGTGCTGGTCGCTGACGAGCTACTGTCCCGTTCCTGGACCGGTCGAGACCTCGCCGGCCAACCGGGATTACCAGCCGGGCTTCGCGGCGGCGATGATGCTGAAGGATCTGAAGCTCGCCCAAGAGGCCGCGCATTCCAGCGGCGCCTCGACGCCGCTCGGGGCCGAAGCCGCGGCGCTTTACAACATGTTCTGCAATGCGGGTGAGGCGGGAACCGACTTTTCCGGGATCATTCGCTTCCTGCGTGGCAAACAGGAGGCTTGATCCTCCCAAGGCCGAAAGCAAACAGGTGCCGCGCCGATGGGTGCGGCACCTAGGGTCCAGACCCATAAATGCGCTGACATGGCATGGGAATGGCAAGAGACTGCAAGGAAGGGCGTGCGAAGCGGGCTTGTTGCCCGGTCAAACGCGCTGACGATGCAGGGTGAAGCCATTTCCATGTCCTGAAGGATTTGACCGGATTGCGCCTGCTCTCACGTCGCGAAAGGCTTGAAAATGAACCTCATTTCCTGCGCTTCCGCTTCTTGACCAGGAGCAATCCGCCTCAAACCATTTCGAGCTCATTTATGAGTCTGGACCCTAGGGTTTCCAGTAAGTAAATCTTGGTTTTTTGGCTGTTTTGCTGGATCTCTCCATGTTTAACAAAACGTCACGCATGTTGGCGTGGGATGGAATTGGCAATTAAGGTTCGGTTTAGCGTTCTTTTTAAGCGGATTTTAGAGACCGGGCGCCTAATGTCTGTTTCAAGGTGAGGATAACCCACCAAAAACAATACATGAGGCGCAAACAGATGATGACCGCAAAAAAGGTGGCTGAAGCAACAGTTCAAGCCGAAGACACGAATGAGATCAGACCGCTTTACCTTGAAGCCCTGACTTTGGTCGAGCGACTGCATCGCCGGTTGCTGGATGTGGTCAAGGACGAATTCGACCGGGAAGGCCGCTCGGATATCAATGCGGTGCAGGCGCTGCTGCTGTTCAATATCGGCGATGCCGAACTGACTGCTGGCGAGCTGCGCACGCGGGGCTACTACCTTGGCTCCAACGTGTCCTACAACCTGAAGAAGCTGGTCGACATGGGCTTTATCCATCACCAGCGTTCGCGCACCGACCGCCGCTCGGTTCGTGTCAGCCTGACGGAAAAGGGCAAGGAAATCGCCAGGAAGATCAATGATCTGTATGAGCGGCAGATGCTGTCGGTCGAGCAGGTCGGCGAGATCGGCCCGGATGACTTCGTGGTGCTGAACAAATCGCTGCGCCGGCTTGAGCGGTTCTGGACCGACCAGATCCTGTATCGGCTGTAAAAGACCGGCAAAGGCCACCGATCGCGGTGTGCCGCCTCTCCGGCAAAGGGCCTTCCCCGATCCGGATCTCAAAAGGCCCGCCTTCCACTGGGAGGGCGGGCCTTTGACGTTTGCGCCGGCGGCGATTGCACCGGCTGTCGGGTCCGGTTGGCGAGTGCCGGTTGGGGCAGACCATGAATGCGCCACAATGACATGGAACCCCATGTATCCGACATGTCCGGAGTGTGGCCGCTGGTTGCGCAGGCTTTGCCGGACAGCTCCCGTTGCCGTAGTATTCGCCGGGAGATGCAATTGGCCCTGTGCGTGTGAGTATTTGTTAACAGGGGCGGGGTACCCATGTCCTGACCGCAGGATGCAGGGTGATAAGGGAGTATGCGCGTGGGATCGATGGCAGCCACCATCTTCGAGGCGGGATCGTTGGCGCGAAAGGCCGGTTTTGGGCTGGCCGGGCTGGCCCTGATGGCGTTGCCCCAGGCGGCGACGGCGCAGAACGCGGCGGTGCAGATGCTGATCGAGCAGCAGCAGCGGGCCGAGTGGAGCGATCAGTTCGACAACACCATGCGCAGCCTGCAGGCAATCGAATCCACCTCACCGACCCTGTCTCCCGACACTGCGGCGTATGTGGAACAGGCGATTGCCCGTTATTCCTCGATCGTTGCGCAAGGCGGCTGGCCGCGCGTCAGCAGCGGGCGGCGAGCCATGCGGCTCGGGACCCGGGACGACAATGTGGTGGCCTTGCGCCGCCGTCTGATGGCCTCCGGCGACCTTGAACAGACCGCCGGCTTTTCCAGCACCTTCGATTCCTATGTCGACGCCGGCGTGCGGCGTTTTCAGGCCCGCAACGGTCTGACGCCTGATGGGGTGGTCGGGAAGGGGACCCTCGATGCGCTCAATGTTCCGGCCCAGGTTCGCCTGTCCCAGCTTGAAACCAATCTGGTGCGCCTGCGCTCCATGTCCGGCTTTCTCGGTGATCGCTATGTGATGGTGAACATCCCGGCGGCGGAGATCGAGGCGGTGGAGAACGGCCGGGTCCGCTCCCGCCATACGGCCGTGGTGGGCAAGATCGATCGGCAGACCCCGATTCTCAACTCGAAGATCTACGAGCTCAATTTCAATCCCTACTGGACGGTTCCCGTCTCGATCATCCGCAAGGATCTGATTCCGAAGATGAACGAGGATCCCGGCTATCTGGAAAAGAACCGGATCCGGATCTTCGACTGGAAGGGGAACGAGCTGACCTGGCAGCAGATCGACTGGAGCACCGACGAGGCGACCAAGTACCAGTTCCGTCAGGAGCCGGGCGAGATCAATTCGCTCGGGTCGGTTCGCATCAACTTCCACAACATGCATCAGGTCTACCTGCACGATACACCGTCGAAGTCGCTGTTCGGCTCCGACTACCGGTTCCACTCCTCCGGCTGCGTACGCGTGCAGAATGTGCGCGAGCTGATCACCTGGCTGCTGGCCAGCACGACGCCGGACTGGGACCGCCAGCGGGTGGACAGCACCATTCGTTCCGGCGAGCGCGAGGATGTGCGGCTGAAGACCCAGATTCCGCTGTATCTCGCCTATGTCACCGCCTGGGCGACCGCCGAGGGCGTGGTGCATTTCCGCGACGATATCTACAATCGCGACGGATTGATGATGAGCAGCACTGAGGCGTCCCTGCAGTGACGCAGCCGGTGTGTCGCGCTGAGGCAAATTGCCGTCGCAATCGCCGCCGTGCCGGTTATGTCGTTGCGTCACCTTATGCAGGAGGGCGCGCGGGTTGCCTTGCCCGTTTTGAATGCGGCGCAGTGACGCGGGTGCCTGAGGCATGAGCAAGACCACGCCCGTGCCGGGAGAGGTATATTTTGAATTCGTTCCACTTGGGCGGCAGGTGAAGGTGACTGCCATCGACGCGGCCAGCGGGCTGGAAGTCGTGGTGATGGGGCCGGTCCAGGCGGCGCAGGCGGATCTTCAGCAATTGGCGTTGCGCAAACTGATGCGGCAGCTTGAAGAGAGGACGACCCGCCGCTGACCCCGGAAAATGCCCGGAACTGGGCCTTGGTTCCGTTTGGCGGCTGTGCTATTTGCATCGCCCTTGATGGTGGTGGGGAAGATTGGCTGTCCCCGCTGGAGCGCTCGCCGGCATGCAGCAAGGCGCGCATTCTTTTCGTGAGTGAAAACTCTCCTGGTGAGACTTGGAAGGGGACCGACGATGTCGATGACCGAAACTGCACTCGACGCGCCGATTTATCCGGATTTCTTCACGCGCGCCCTGGCCGACGCGGACCCCGAGCTCTATTCCGCGATGAGCAAGGAACTCGGTCGCCAGCAGCATGAGATCGAGCTGATCGCTTCGGAAAACATCGTCTCGCGCGCCGTGCTGGAAGCGCAAGGCTCGGTGCTCACCAACAAATACGCCGAAGGCTACCCGGGCCGTCGCTACTACGGCGGTTGCCAGTTCGTCGACATCGCCGAGGAGTTGGCGATCGACCGGGCCAAGCAGATGTTCGGCTGCGACTTCGCCAATGTGCAGCCGAACTCCGGCAGCCAGGCGAACCAGGCGGTGTTCCTGGCCCTGTTGAAGCCGGGCGACACGATTCTCGGGCTCAGCCTCGACGCCGGCGGACACCTGACCCATGGCGCGCGGCCGAACATGTCCGGCAAGTGGTTCAACGCGGTCCCCTACGGTCTCGACAACAGCACCGGCATGATCGACTATGACCGGCTGGAAGAACTGGCCAAGGAACACAAGCCGGCGATGATCATTGCCGGCGGCTCCGCCTACTCGCGTGAGTTCGACTTCGTCCGCTTCCGTGAGATCGCCGATGCGGTCGGCGCCTATCTGATGGTGGACATGGCCCATTTCGCTGGCCTCGTCGCCGGCGGTGCGCATCCCAGCCCGTTCCCTTATGCGGATGTGGCGACCTCGACGACCCACAAGACCCTGCGCGGTCCCCGTGGCGGTCTCGTGGTGACCAACCGTGAGGACATTGCCAAGAAGATCAATTCGGCGGTGTTCCCGGGCCTTCAGGGCGGTCCTCTGATGCACGTGATCGCGGCGAAGGCTGTGGCCTTCGGCGAGGCGCTGCGTCCGGACTTCCGCATCTATGCCCGCAACGTGGTGGAGAACGCCAAGGTGCTGGCCGAAACCCTGCGCGAGGGCGGTCTGGATATCGTCTCCGGCGGCACGGACAACCACTTGATGCTGGTCGACCTGCGGCCGAAGGACCTCACCGGCAAGGCCGCCGAGGCATCGCTTGGCCGCGCCAACATCACCTGCAACAAGAACGGCGTTCCGGACGATCCGCAGAAGCCGACGATCACCTCCGGCATTCGTCTCGGCACGCCGGCCGGCACCACCCGCGGCTTCGGCCCGGCGGAGTTCCGCGAGATCGGTCTGTTGATCACCGAGGTGCTGGACGGCCTGAAGAGCGCCAACAGCGAAGAAGGCAATGCTCGCACCGAAGAGACCGTGCGCGGCAAGGTGCTCGCTCTGACCGAGCGTTTCCCGATCTATCCCGGCCTTTGAGCCGGGAGCAATCCAATCCGGAGCCACGTGACGCATGAAATGCCCGTATTGCGGCTGCGATGATACGCAGGTGAAGGATTCCCGTCCCACCGAGGACAACACGGCGATCCGCCGCCGCCGGATCTGTTCGGCCTGCGGCGGTCGCTTCACCACCTTTGAGCGGATCCAGCTGCGCGAGTTGACGGTCATCAAGCGCAGCGGGCGCCGGGTGCCGTTTGACCGGGAAAAGCTGGCGCGGTCCGTGCGGATCGCCACCCGCAAGCGGCCAGTCGAGCCGGACCAGCAGGAGCGCATGGTCAGCGGCATCGTGCGCCAGCTGGAAAGCTCGGGCGAAAGCGATGTCAAGGCCAGCGACATCGGCCATCTGGTGATGGAAGGGCTGAAAGTCCTGGATGATGTCGCCTATGTGCGCTTTGCCTCCGTCTACAAGAACTTCCGCGAGGCAAAGGACTTCGAGGCTCTTCTCGATGAGATGAGCGGTCCGGAGGGGCCGGGGCTTGAGGACCGCTGACAAGCGGACGATTGCGTGAACGATATCAGCCGATTGAACGATGAACGGTACATGGCTGCGACCGTTGCCTATGCGCGGCGCACCCAGGGGCTGGTCTGGCCGAACCCCTCCGTTGGCGCCCTGATCGTAAAGGGGGGAGTGGTTCAGGGGCGCGGGGTCACCCAGCGCCCGGGCGGGCCCCATGCGGAGGTGATGGCCTTGCGCCAGGCGGGCGAGGCGGCCCGGGGCGCGAGCTGCTATGTGACGCTGGAACCCTGTTCCCATCAGGGCCGCACCGGACCTTGCGCCGTTGCGCTGGCCGAAGCCGGCGTGAAACGGGTAATCATCGGCCTGCGCGATCCCAATCCGCGGGTGGCCGGGCGCGGGGAGGCAATCCTGCGAGAACGCGGCGTCGAGGTGGTGTCCGGCGTGGCCGCCGACCTGTGCCACGCCCATCACATCGGTCATGTGCGCCGGGTTCTGGACGGCCGCCCCCAGGTCATCCTGAAGCTTGCGGTGTCGCAAGATGGTTGCATCGGCCGGCGTGGCTATGGCCAGGTGGCGATCACCGGCGAGGGGATCGGCCGGCGGGTGCATATTTTGCGCGCCGAGTGCGATGGCATCATGGTGGGCATCGGCACGGCGCTGGCTGACGATCCTTTGCTCAATTGCCGTCTGCCAGGTCTCGAAAGCCGCTCGCCGGTGCGGGTCATTCTCGACACCGCCGCCCGGCTGCCGCTCGACAGCAAGCTGGTGCGCGGCGCCGCCGATGTTCCCGTCTGGGTTCTGGTTGGCAATGGGGCGGACTACGCGCGTACCGATGCCCTGCGCGATGCAGGCTGCACGGTTGTGCGGCTGGCGACCCTGGCCAATGGGCGGATCGATCCGCTGGTGGCGCTGCGCGCGCTCGGCCAGCGCGGGCTCACCCGTTTGCTGGTGGAAGGTGGCGCCTCCGTCGCCCGGGCGTTTGTCGACCGGGGTGTCGCCGATGAGGTGATCATTTCACGCGGCAATATCGTTGTCGGGGAGGGTGGGATCCCGCCTTTCGGCGACCGCGGCATTGATTTTTTCGAGCGGATGCCGGACTACCGGCTTGTTGCCCGCCAGTGCCACGAGGGCGAGCAACTTCAGCATTATCGACGCGAGAGGGGCTGACCATGTTCACCGGGATTGTCACGGACATCGGGCGTATCGCCGCTATTTCGGAGATCCCGGCCGGGCTACGCACCCGTATCCTCACGGTCTATGACCCGGATGGCATTGCCCTTGGCGCCTCGATTGCTTGCAACGGCGTGTGCCATACGGTGACCGCCAAGGGGCGGGACGCAGGCAATAACTGGTTCGAGATTGAATCGGCGGCGGAAACCCTGCAGCTGACCACGGTTCCGAGCTGGAAGGTGGGTGACCGGCTCAATCTGGAGCGCTCCCTGGCCATCGGCGACGAACTGGGCGGTCACATCGTGCAGGGGCACGTGGACGGCACCGCTGAAATCATCGAGCGGACCGACCATCCCGAATCCGCTTTCTTTCGTTTCAAGGTGCCGGCCGATTGTGCCCCCTTTATCGCGAAGAAGGGCGGCGTGGCGCTGGACGGTACTTCGCTGACGGTCAACGATGTCGACGGCGACACCTTCTCCATCTTCCTCATTCCCCACACCTTGGCGGTGACCACCTGGGGAGAGCGCAAGCGCGGCGATCGGGTGAACCTCGAAGTCGACATGATGGCGCGCTACGCGGCCCGTCTCGCTCAGTATACCGGGGCCGATAGTCTTTAGCGCATGACAGCCCTGAGCACAGGGGGCTGGACAAAGCCCTGAAGGCATGGTTCCTACCGGCACCCCGTGGCCGGGGTGGCTGATGCCTGCCGCTGACAGGGTGTGCGTCTGGACCCCGACTCGGCCTCGATTCCCGCGCCCTTGCCACGCCTGTGGAAGCGGCGCTTGCCCGAAGAAGTGGATTTGCGACATGACGGCTCCCAACATCCTGATCATCGACGCCCGGTTCTACGATGATATCGCCGATGCCCTGCTGGCCGGCGCGACCGAGGTGCTGGATGCCGCCGGCGCAAAGGTGACCCGGATCTCCGTGCCCGGCGTGCTCGAAATTCCGGCGGCGCTGGCCATGGCGCTGGCTGCAATGGAAAACGGCGGCACCGAGTATGATGGTTTCGTGCTGCTGGGCTGCGTGATTCGCGGTGAGACCTCGCATTACGATATCGTGGCCAACGAATCCGCGCGGGTGGTGATGGAACTGGTGGTGGATGCGGCCCTGCCGCTCGGCAATGGCATCCTGACCGTCGAGAACCGCGCCCAGGCCTGGGCGCGCGCCGACGTGGCCCAGAAGAACAAGGGCGGCGTGGCCGCGCGGGCGGCCCTCGACATGATCGCAATCCGGGATCAGCTCGGGGTCTGAAGAACAATGTCTGACAAGTCTACTCCGCACATGCCCAGTGAACCGCGTCCGGCCAACAAACGTGGCGCCGCGCGTCTGTCGGCCGTGCAGGCGCTCTACCAGATGGACGTGGGCGGTGCGACGCTGACCGACGTTCTGGCCGAGTTCGAAGCCTTTCGTCTCGGTGGGGAGCTGGATGGCGAGCAGTACCGCGAGGCGGATGCCACCTGGTTCCGTGATCTGGTCAAGGGCGTGGTCGCCGAACAGCGCCTTCTCGATCCGCTGATTCACAAAGCGCTGGTCGCCGACTGGCCCTTGAAGCGGATCGACACCACCTTGCGGGCGATCCTTCGATCGGCCGCGTTTGAATTGCTGCGCCGCAAGGACGTGCCGGCACGGGTGGTGATCACCGAATATATTGATGTGGCCAAGGCCTTCTACGAGGGGGACGAGGCCCGTCTCGTCAATGGTGTGCTCGACCGGATCGCCCGGGAGCACCGGACTGGTGAGTTCGGCGGAGCTGCGCCCAAGGCCTGAGCCTCCTCTATTCCCAAACACCTTGATGAAGACATTGCCGCAGGTGAGCTGCGGCAATGCACCGCTCCCCTTCCATTTTCGATGAGCGTTCCGGTCTGTTGGTCAGGGGCGAGAGCGGGCTTCCGATTGCCCGCCGGCGTGTGTCGGCCTATGGTCCACGGCCCACAACCATCGGACGCCTTCCATGACCGCGATTCCCGCTGACGATTTGATTGACGACCGCCTGGCGCGGCGCAACGCGATCCTGCTTGCCTGCGCTCAGGCGCTTGGCGGGGCCTCGGCCTCAATCGTGATCGCAACCGCCTCGCTGGTTGGCGCGGGTTTGCTGGGAGCGGACAAATCCTTGGCGACGCTGCCCGTTTCGTTTTTCGTGCTGGGCACCGCCTTCGGAACCTTGCCGGCTGGGGCCATCATGCACCGGTTCGGCCGGCGCGCGGGGTTTGTGGGGGCATCGCTGCTGGGGGTGGGATCCGGAGTGACCTCCGCCTATGCGATCTTTGCGAGCAATTTCGCCTTGTTCTGTCTGGCGGTGGCGGCCAGCGGCGTCGTCGGTGCCTTCGTGCAGCAATACCGGTTCGCCGCAGCCGATACCGCCAGCGATGGCTACAAGCCGAAGGCGATTTCCTTCGTTCTGGCAGGCGGTATGCTGGCTGGCATCGTCGGACCACAGACGGTGATCTGGACCGCGGACCTGTTCTCGCCGGTCATGTTCGCCGGCACCTATGTGGGGCAGGCCGTACTGTCGCTGATCTCGCTGGCGTTTCTGCCGTTCCTGCAGATCCCGAGGCCGAAGCACACAGGCGAGGCGCGCGGCGAACGCCGCCCGCTGTTGCAGATCCTTGCGCAGCAACGGTTCATTGTCGCGGCGGCCTGTGCCGTCACCTCCTACGCGCTGATGAACCTCGTGATGACCGCCACACCGCTGGCCATGATCGGGTGCGGCCACAGCCGCACCGATGCGGCCCTGGCGATCCAGTGGCATGTGCTGGCCATGTTCGCGCCGAGCTTCTTCACCGGGCACCTGATCGCCCGTTTCGGCCGCGAGCGGATCGTCGCCCTGGGGCTCGCCATGCTCGCCGGCTGTGCTGTTGTCGCCATTTCCGGTGTCGAGGTTGCGCACTTCTGGGTTGCATTGGTGCTGCTCGGGCTGGGCTGGAACTTCGGCTTCATCGGCGCGACGGCCATGCTGACCGGTGTCTACCGTCCGGCGGAACGTAACCAGGTGCAGGCGGTCAACGACTTTATCGTGTTTGGCTTTGTTGCCGCAGCGTCATTTTCCTCCGGAGCGCTGCTGGATGCGTTCGGATGGGCGACCGTCAATTGGCTGGTATTCCCCTTCACGCTGCTCAGTCTGGTGTTGCTTGGCTGGCTCGTGATCAGCGAGCGTCAACGCGAATTGACGTAAAACAAAGGCATTTTTCCCTCCCGTGAGGTTCAAAGTCTTTCTTGACGAAAGCCTCAGGACAGCTACCGTCATTGACGACAGGCCGAAGAAAAGCAAACGCGCGGCCGAGTCGTGTCCTTCAGGGGGGGTGCAATGCTCGAACTTTCTATTGTGATTGTGTGTGGGCTTTTGTCTGTCGCCTATGGCATTTGGGCCGTCGGATCCGTCATGGCGGCGGACGCCGGCAATGGGCGCATGCAGGAAATCGCCGGTGCGATCCAGGAGGGCGCGCAGGCCTATCTCAACCGTCAGTACACGACCATTGCCGTGGTCGGCGTGGTGATCTTCGCGCTTGTGGTGTGGTTGCTCGGTTTTCTTGTGGCCATCGGTTTCGCCATCGGCGCGGTGCTGTCGGCGGCCGCCGGGTATATCGGCATGCTGGTCTCGGTTCGGGCCAATGTGCGTACCGCCCAGGCGGCCAGCAACTCACTCGCGGCCGGGCTCGAAATTGCCTTTCGTGCCGGCGCGGTCACCGGGCTGCTGGTCGCCGGTCTGGCCCTTCTGGGGGTCTCCGTCTACTTCACGTTTCTGACTTATGGCCTCGGCTTTGAAGCGCAAAGCCGCACGGTGATTGACGCGCTGGTGGCGCTTGGCTTCGGTGCGTCGCTGATCTCGATCTTCGCCCGGCTTGGCGGCGGCATTTTCACCAAGGGCGCCGATGTGGGCGGGGACCTCGTCGGCAAGGTTGAAGCGGGCATTCCCGAGGACGATCCGCGCAACCCGGCGACCATCGCCGACAATGTGGGCGACAATGTCGGCGATTGCGCGGGCATGGCGGCGGACCTGTTCGAGACCTATGCGGTGACCGTGGTTGCGACCATGGTTCTGGCCTCGATCTTCTTCACCGGTGCGGCGGCGCTGGAGCTGATGATGCTGCCGCTTCTGATCGGCGGCGCCTGTGTGGTGACCTCGATCATCGGTACGTTTTTCGTCAAGCTCGGCACCAGCAGCTCGATCATGGGGGCGCTGTACAAGGGGTTCGTCGCCACGGCGCTGTTCTCGGCCGTGGGGCTTTTTGCCATCACCTTCTTCTGGATCGGTTTCGATACCAGCTACACCACCTCCGGGGGCGTTACCTTCATTGGCCGCAATCTGTTTTACTGCGGTCTCATCGGCCTTGTGGTGACCGGGCTGATCATCTGGGTGACCGAGTATTACACCGGGACCGACTATCGCCCGGTCCGCGCGATCGCCCAGGCCTCGGTGACAGGTCACGGCACCAACGTCATTCAGGGGCTTGCGATTTCCCTGGAGGCCACGGCGCTGCCGGCGGTGGTGATCATTGCCGGCATTCTCGCCGCCTTCAATCTGGCGGGGTTGTTCGGCATCGCCATCGCGGTGACGACGATGCTGGCACTTGCCGGCATGGTGGTGGCGCTCGATGCCTTCGGTCCGGTGACGGACAACGCCGGCGGTATCGCCGAGATGGCCGGGCTGCCGAAGGAGGTGCGCGTCACCACCGATGCGCTCGACGCGGTCGGCAACACCACCAAGGCGGTGACCAAGGGCTACGCCATCGGCTCCGCAGGCCTCGGCGCGCTGGTGCTGTTTGCCGCCTACACGGAGGATCTGAAGTTCTTCGCCGCCAACGCGGCGCCGGGATCCTACTTCGAGGGGGTGTCGGTCGATTTCTCCCTGTCCAACCCCTATGTGGTCGTTGGCCTGTTGTTCGGCGGTCTGCTGCCCTACCTGTTCGGCGGCATTTCAATGACCGCCGTTGGTCGTGCCGCCGGCTCGGTGGTGGAGGAGGTCCGCCGCCAGTTTCGGGAAAAGCCGGGCATCATGGCGGGCACGGAAAAGCCGGACTATGGCCGGGCGGTCGACATGCTCACCAAGGCGGCGATCCGCGAGATGATTATTCCCTCCTTGATGCCGGTGTTGTCGCCGCTGGTGGTCTTCGGGGTGGTGACGATGGTGGCTGGCAAGTCGCAGGGCTTTGCTTCGCTCGGCGCGATGCTGCTCGGCGTGATCGTCACCGGGCTGTTCGTCGCCATTTCCATGACCGCGGGCGGCGGTGCCTGGGACAATGCCAAGAAGTCCTTCGAGGACGGGTTCACCGACAAGGATGGCGTGTCGCATGAAAAGGGCTCGGAGGCGCACAAGGCCTCCGTCACCGGCGACACGGTGGGCGATCCTTACAAGGATACCGCCGGTCCGGCGGTCAATCCGATGATCAAGATCACCAACATCATGGCCTTGCTGCTGCTTGCCGTGCTGGCGCACGGCTAGGCGCGTGGCGCCGGCCGGCAGGAGCGTCGACCATCAAACGGAAAACGCCTCGACCGAGGGAATCGGCCGGGGCGTTTTCATGTCGGTGCCGGATGACCCCGGCGCGGCCGCGTGTCAGAGACCCAGGCTCGGGTTCTGCGCGCCGCGCAGGATCTGCGTCAGGAAGCCGTAATCCGAACCGCCGGTGCGGGTCTTGCGCGTCAAGACGTCGATGACCTTGCCGTCTTCCATGCTGTAGTAGCCGGTGTCGCGGACAAAGCCATCTTCATCGAAGTAGATCGCGACCACGCGCTGTTCCACCAGCTCGGGTTTGAGAAAGGCCGTGGTCTCGCGGGTCTGCGAGATGTAGTAATAGGCATCGCCGTTGAGGCGCGAGGTGGTGGAGGGGGAGCCGAGCAGGAGTTCCACCTGTTCGCGACTCGAGCCGACCTGAATGTCGCGGACCCGCTCACTGGAGATGACATGTCCGTGATTGAGCGTGGTCGTGAAGCAGCCGCCGACCGGCAAACTCAAGACACTCACCATCAGTGCGCCGCGCAGCCATCTCTTCATCGCAAACGATCCTGTTGTTTTCTGCAAGCCGAAGCCGATCTATGACCTTGGGATTGGTCAAGCCGGAATGGTCGCCAGTCCTTGGCAAAGTCCCTAACCTGCGATAGGCCACTTGGCAACCGTGGTCCAAACGAGGCACAGCATGGTGTTCGGGTTATTTCGCCGGCGCAAGCGTCCGGAAGTCTTTGCGACGTACAGCGCGATCGTGGCGCAGGCGCGGCAGGCGCATTTCTATTCCGACTTGCGCGTCCCCGATACGCTCGACGGGCGTTTCGAGTTGATCATGCTGCATGCGATTCTGTTGTTCGACCGCTTGCGCGGCGAAGACGATGCGGCATCGGCCTTCGGTCAGGAGGTGTTCGACCTGTTCTTCCAGGACATGGATCACTCCCTGCGCGAGATGGGGGTCGGTGACCTGACCGTGCCGAAGAAGATCAAGAAGATGGCCGAGGCCTTCTATGGCCGGGCGGGGGTCTATAGCGAAGCGCTGGCGTCGGAAAGCCGTCATATGCTAGTCGAGGCGCTGGATCGCAACATCTTTGCCGAGGCATCGGATCTGCCGGCGGCCGCAGCGCTCGCCGACTATGTGCGGGCCGCTTGCGGAACCCTCGGCGAACAGCCGCTGCCGGAAGTGATGTCCGGCAGTCTGAACTGGCCGGAGGCAACCGGCTTTATCGCGAAAGATACATGATGACAGTCAAGGAATTCCCCATCCGCCGTCCGCAGGATGTCAGCCGGTTGGGCGATCGCACCCTGAAGATCGCGCTGGTTCCGACCGATGCGGAACGGGCGGCGATGATCGAAACCTACGGGCTGCTCGCCCTGCCGGACCTGAAGGCCGACCTTGAGCTGCGGCCCTGGCGGAAGGACGGCATCACGGTCGAGGGCCATTTGCAGGGGCGGGTCTCGCAGGCCTGCGTGGTGACGCTGGAGCCGGTCGAGCAGATGCTTGACGCGCGGTTCACCGTCCGCTTCGCGCCGGGCGCCGCCGGAGATGAGCCGGACGAGGACGGCGAGATCGTGATCGACGTGCAGAGCGAGGATCCGCCGGATCCGCTCGAGGGCGACGAGGTCGATCTTGGCGCGGTGCTGTGCGAGCAGTTCGCGCTGGCGCTGGATCCTTACCCCCGGGCCGAGGGCGCGCACGTGCCGGAAGCCTACGCGGATTCCGGTGAAACGGCGGAAAATGGGGACGAGCAGGCGGAGAGACCGTCCCCGTTTGCGGTGCTGGCGGACCTCAAGAAAAACCAATCCTGATGCAATTGCGCACGGCTGCAGGTGGAAGCCTGCTCCGCGCAGCCGTGACAGGATAGGGAGAAAGCTGTTGTTTCCGTGTCGCAAACAGGTATGTTCCCCGACGCTGCAAACCGCACCGCAGCGAAAGCACTCCGGGCGGGTGTTCCGGAGCATCCGACGCGCGGTCTTGCCGTGGCGCGTGCCCGCTGACTGGCGGGCCTTTCAACCGACCGGAAAGACGACGGCCTAGAAGAAACGGACCATGGCGCAGACCATTCGCATTTCGCTCGATGTCATGGGGGGAGACGCCGGTGCCGAGGTTGTGGTGCCAGGCGCCGCGCTGGCGCTGGAGCGTCACCCGGGCATCACGTTCCACCTTTATGGCGATGAGGCGATCGTCGCTCCCTTGCTTGAGGCCCATCCGGCCCTGAAGCAGGCCTCGACCCTCCATCACTGCGATGTCTCGGTGGCGATGGACGCCAAGCCGAGCCAGGCGCTCCGGCAAGGCCGCTGGCGCTCAAGCATGTGGCGGGCCATCGAGGCGGTGAAGAGCGGGGAGGCGGATGTCGCCGTTTCCGCCGGCAACACCGGCGCGCTGATGGCGATGTCGAAATTCTGTCTGCGGACCATGGCCAATATCGAGCGGCCGGCCATCGCGGCGATCTGGCCGACTGCGCGCGGCGAATCGATTGTGCTCGACGTGGGCGCGACCATCGGCGCCGATGCGCAGCAGTTGATCGACTTCGCGCTTCTCGGCGGGGCCATGGCCCGGGTGCTGTTCGGTATCGAACGTCCCACCGTTGGCCTGCTGAACATCGGCGTGGAAGAGGTCAAGGGGCTTGAGGAGGTGCGCACCGCCGGCAAGTTGCTGCGCGAGGCCGACCTGCACTCCCTGTCCTACTACGGCTTCGTGGAAGGCGATGACCTTGGCAAGGGCACGGTCGATGTGGTCGTGACCGAAGGGTTTGCCGGAAACATTGCCTTGAAGACGGCCGAAGGCACGGCCAAGCAGATCGGCGGCTACCTGCGCTCGGCCATGAACCGGACCTGGCGCGCGCGTCTCGGCTATCTGCTGGCCAAGGATGCCTTTGACCGGCTGCGGCAGAAGATGGATCCCCGCAACGTCAATGGCGGGGTGTTCCTCGGACTGAACGGCATTGTCATCAAGAGCCATGGCGGCACTGACGCGGAAGGCTTCGCCGCCGCGGTCGAGCTTGCCCATGACATGGCTCGCAACGATCTCATGCCCAAGATATCCCAGGATTTGCTTCATTATCATCGCGGCCGGTTCGCGGCGCGGGATGGATCGGAAGGTGATCAGTGACAGTTAAACGTTCCGTCGTTTTGGGAACCGGCAGCTACTTGCCGGAGCGCCGGCTGAGCAACAGCGATCTGGCCAAGATGGTCGACACCTCGGATGAGTGGATCGTTCAGCGGACGGGCATTCATGCGCGCCATATCGCAGCGGAAGGGGAGATGACCTCCCATCTGGCGCTGGCTGCGGCGCGCAATGCGCTGGATGCGGCGGGCGTGTCCGCCGACAGTATCGACATGATCATCCTGGCCACGGCCACGCCGGACAACACCTTCCCGGCGACCGCTGTTACCGTGCAGGCGGAACTTGGGATCACCACCGGTTTTGCCTTCGATGTGCATGCGGTCTGTTCCGGTTTCGTCTACGCGATGACCACCGCAGATGCTTATCTGCGCGGCGGTCTTGCCAAGCGCGCGCTGGTGATTGGCGCGGAGACCTTCTCCCGCATTCTCGACTGGAACGACCGGACCACCTGCGTTCTGTTCGGCGATGGCGCCGGCGCGGTGGTGCTGGAGGCGGTCGAGGCGGAAGGGACCAACGCCGATCGCGGTATTCTCAGCGGTCACCTGCGCTCCGATGGGCGGCACAAGGAAAAGCTGTTCGTCGATGGCGGCCCGTCCTCGACCCAGACCGTCGGCCATTTGCGGATGCAGGGGCGCGAGGTGTTCCGGCATGCGGTGTCGATGATCACCGACGTGGTGGAGGATGCCTTCGCCGCGACCGGAACCAGCGCCGAGGATCTCGACTGGTTCGTGCCGCACCAGGCCAATCGGCGGATCATCGATGCCAGCGCCAAGAAGCTCGGCATCGCGCCGGAGAAGCTGGTGATCACGCTGGAAGAGCAGGGCAATACCTCCGCAGCGTCAATTCCGCTGGCGCTGGATCAGGCGGTTCGCGACGGCCGGATCCAGCCTGGGCATCTGGTGATGCTGGAGGCCATGGGCGGCGGTTTCACCTGGGGGGCGTCGATTCTGCGCTGGTGACCGGCCATCTATTTGATGGCGGTGTGTTTTTTCTGTCGCGGGCAGCCTTGCGCGGTTGACCCGTCCGGCAGGAGTCAATAGGCTACCGTCTCTTGAGAATGTATCCCTATTTTCTGCCAGATCTCGGTTTCTGGCCAAGGAGGGACCATGGGCGGCAGGACTATCACACGCGCGGATCTGTGCGAGGCTGTGTATCAGAAGGTCGGATTGTCTCGCTCCGAGTCATCCGAGCTGGTCGAGAAGGTGCTTTCCGAAATCGCGGATTGTCTCGTTACGGGAGAGCCGGTGAAGCTCTCTTCCTTCGGGTCGTTCGTGGTGCGCTCCAAGGGCGAGCGGATCGGGCGCAATCCCAAGACCGGTGAAGAGGTGCCGATTTCACCGCGTCGGGTGATGGTGTTCAAGCCGTCCAACGTCTTGAAGAAGAAGATCAACGAAACCATTCTTGGGAATGCCGGCGGCGATTGATGACGCCGCCGTCTCGGTAGGGTGTCAGACAGGTGTCCGTGGAAAAAAGTCCCGATGCGTTTCGCACCATCAGCGAGGTTGCCGATGACCTCGACCTGCCGCAGCACGTGCTGCGGTTCTGGGAAACACGTTTCACCCAAATCCGTCCGCTAAAGCGGGGCGGTGGCCGGCGTTACTACCGGCCCGACGATGTCGACCTTCTGCGCGGCATTCGTCATCTGCTTTACGAAGAAGGCTATACGATCAAGGGTGTGCAGCGGATCCTGAAGGAGCAGGGGCCGCGTTTCGTCATGCAGATCTGGCGCGAGGATGCGCTGACGCTGACCGCGATTGCCGCGGCCGCTCGGACCGAGGCCGGCGCCGAAGGTGCAAAGCTGGAGGCCAAACCGGCGCCTCCGGCCGCCAAGACGCGCGGCAAGCGCAAGGAGCCCGCTGCCAAACCAACCGAATCCTGGCCCGATGAAGCGCCGCCACCAGCGGCCTCCGCCGAGCGGAATGCGGAACCTGGTGAAGATGAAGCCGTCCCGCGCGGCATTCTGCCCGAAGGGGTGGACGTCGAGCCCGGCACCGCTGGCTGGTCCGGCTTGCGCCTGATGGAGCGGTTTCTCGGCGACAAGGCCGAGGTCGCAGGCGGCGGGGCCTTGTCGCGCGATGACGTGCGCCGGCTTCAGGCAACGCTGTTCGAGCTGCTGGAGTGCAAGCGGATCCTCGATCAGGCCCGGTAGGGCGATCCCTGTATCCCATGAAACCGAACGCGCCTTCGAGACTATGATCGTCTGGTGTACGGCGATTGGCGTCGTCGCAGGGCCATGGTGGTCGGGCGCGCGCAGGGGCGCACGTGTCCGATGCCTACGGGACGGCGGTAACGACGACCGCGACAGGGCAGCGCCCCTGAGGTTCGCCAAATCTTGCTGGATTGTCGGTGGGGCCAGATCGCAAGGAAGGAACGCGAAGCACGTCGTCCCTCGTAGGGGCCGTCTGCATTGCAATCGGTCTGGACGATCGCCTGGCTGTTCGTCGAAAAGACCACTTAAAGCGTGGTCGGGCAGGCCGGATTTGAACCGACGACCCCTTCACCCCCAGTGAAGTGCGCTACCAGGCTGCGCTACTGCCCGTTTGTCCGTGTGCGAACGGGTCCTTCCTAGCCGTTTGATCCGGGCTGCGCAAGCGGTTCCGTCGCGGTGCGAGCGACTGTGCACAGCGCAGTGGCTGCAGCGCCCCTTGTCGGGCGTGCCGATAAGCCTGTTCCGCGCCAATCAGCCCCCAGGCGAGACCGTAGAGCAGATAGAGATGGCGCCAACGGTCGGTATCGATGATCGCCGACATCAGCATGTGGCCGAGCAGGACCATGAAGACGCATTGCGCAAAGGGTTGCCAGGGGCGCGGCTGGAACATGAGGGGAAAGAGCTGGCGTACGGTGACCGTCACCAGCAGCAGATAGGCAAACCCGCCAAGCCAGCCATAGGTGGTGAAGGCCTTGAGGTAGCTGTTGTGCTCGTCTTCGGGAAAGAAGTTGCGGAACTGCAGCGGTCCGAGACCGAAGGGGTGGTCCAGCACCATCTGAAAGCCGAGAGAATAGCGAGCGAAACGGCCAAGGCGCGCCGTGTCGTAATCCTGGACCAGCTTGGCGCGCTGCAGGAACATGTCGGCCACGCTGTCGATCGACAGGGCAATCCCCATCAGCAGAACGAACCCGCCAAGCCCGGCAATCGCATAGGCGATCAGCCGCAAGCGGTCCGGGCCCCTCGGCATGGTGATGAAGACGGCGAGATAGACGCCGATCCCGGCAAAGGCCAGAAGCCCCCAGGCTGCGCGGGAGAAGCTGAGGAACACGCCGATGGTGAGAAACAGGAGAAGAGCGATCTGGGGCAGGGCGCGCGTGACCGGACGGGTCAGCACCTGATGCAGCAACAGCGCCCAGGGGAGCACTAGAAACGGCCCGTAGACATTGGGGTCCTGAAAGGTGCCCTTGGCACGGCCGTAGAGGGTGAAACTGTCGCCCGAGAGGAGGTGGAAATAGCCGGCGATGCCGGTGAGGGTGACGATCACCGCGCTGGCGATATAGGCATTGGCGATGATGGAGAGCCGTTCGGGGCGAACGGCAACGATGCAGGCAAAGAAGATCGCCGTCAGGGCGAGAAAGGCGGTGACGGTGATGTAAAGGGCTGCCTCGCCGAAGTCGTCCGACATCAGCGAGGAAAACAGCCCGCCGGTGACGAACAGCACCATGATGAGGAGCAGCGGGCCGACCGCTGCCGGAAAGCGTGCGCCGGCGATGAGCCACCCGGCCAGCACCACCAGCATTGCCAGTTCATAGGGTGCCGGTTCCCGAAAGACGAAGCCACCAAGAAAGACGAGGCACCAGAGGGCGGCGGCCGCAATGGTTTCCGCCGGCACGCTCCAGCCTCTCCCAGCCGCGCGCGACCGGGGCGGGCAAAGCCAGAGCGGGGCCGGCAGGGTGCGCTTCAATAGGCGTTCTCCGTGTTCAGCAGCGCGAAGGGCGTGCTGAAGAGGATCTTCAGATCAAACAGGATCGACCAGTTTTCGATGTAGTAGACGTCGTACTCGACCCGCTTCTGGATCTTCTCCGGCGTATCGACCTCACCGCGCCAACCGTTGATCTGGGCCCAGCCGGTGACGCCCGGCTTGACCTTGTGGCGAGCGAAATACCCATCCACCACATCGTCCCAAAGAGTGTCATTGGTATGGGCATTGACCGCGTGCGGCCGCGGGCCGACGAGGGACAGATCGCCGCGAAGGACATTGAAAAGCTGGGGAAGCTCATCGATCGAGCTGCGCCGGATGAACTTTCCGACCCTTGTCACGCGCGGGTCGTCCCGGGTCACCACCTTCTTCGCGGTCGGGTCGGCCATCTCATGGTACATGGACCGGAACTTCAGGACCTCGATCACCTCGTTGTTGAAGCCGTAGCGCTTCTGGCGAAACAGGATGGGCCCCTTGCTTTCCATGCGGATGGCGATGGCGGTGCCGATCATCACCGGTGACAGCAGCACGATCATCACGCAGGCGAAGACCAGGTCGAAAGCGCGCTTGGCGATGGAATCCCAGTCGGCCATCGGCTTGTGCACCACATCGACGAAGGGCACGGTGCCGATGAAGGAGGAGGCGCGATCGCGGAAGCGCATCTTGTCCATATGCGCGGACAGGCGAATGTCGACCGGCAGGACCCACAGGGTCTTGAGAAACTCCAGAAGGCGTTTCTCCGCGCGCAAGGGGATCGTCACGATCAGCATGTCGATGCGCGCGATCCGGGCGAACTCCACCAGATCGGCCACCGTACCGAGCTTCGGATAGCCCGCGACGATGTTCGGGGAACGGTCGCCCTTGCGGTCGTCGAAGATCCCGCAGATGCGAATGTCGTTGTCCTGATGCATCTCGATTTCGTGGATCAGGTCCGCCGCCGCCGTGCCGCCGCCGACAATCACCGCGCGCCGTTCCAGTCGACCTTGGCGGGTCCAGCGGCGGGTGAGAATGGACAGGGTGAGACGCGAGACCAGCAGTGCGGCAAGCCCAAGCGCATACCAACTGGTCAGCCAGAGTTCGCTGGTGCCGGTCAGGAGGACGCCGGAGGATTTTACGACCAGAAACACGCCGAAGACGAGCGTCCAGGCAATCGTCATTCGCGCACCTTGTGACAGCACCGTCCGCATCACGGGCAATTGGTAGCAGTCGGCCGCCTGGAAGAAGGCCACCGCGAGAATGAGCGCGGCTCCCACGAGCAGCAGATGTTCGAGCGCATAGCCACCGATGGCGGTGGAGGCGAAAGTTGCCAGCCCGGCGAGAATGACGATCGCCATGTCGAGGAGACGTACCGTGCCTCCGAGAACCGAGGGCGAGATAACGGAGTCCTGCAGGCTTTCGGCGATTTCCAGCGCTTGCGGCGACAGTTTCGAGCCGGGGTGCCGGTTCTCCTGTTCGCTTTCCTGCTTGCGCCTGGCGGCTGCATCGTCCGTTTCAGGCGACCTGATGTCCTTGAGAAAACGGACCGTTGGATCATTGGTCATGGCGCGGGCCCCCACCCTGTTACTCTGGCTTGCGCCGTACTGTCTGCGCCTTGGATTCGGCAAGCGCACCGGTTGAAAGGAATGCGGGCGCTTCTGCCCCCGTGGTCGCGCCACGCGGCTTCGGCTCGCGAATGGTGACATAGAGCGAGGTGATTCGATCGCTCATCAGCTCGACATTGAAGGTTTCCGACAGGCATTGACGCTGACCGACAGCACGGCGTCGCATTCCTTCCGGGTCGGCATAGGCAGCAGCCATGGCGCCGGCAAGCTCGTTTGCGTCCCCCGGCGTCACCAGACGGTCGGCGTAGCGGCCGAAAATTTCCGGAATGCCGCCGACGCGGCTGGCAATCAGCGGCACTTCGGCGGCCACCGTCTCCAGAACGATGTAGGGCATCGCCTCGGCGCGCGAGGGCACCACGATGCAATGTGCCTTGCGGAAGGCGTCGCGCGCGGGGAGGGGACCTGTGAACTGCACGGTTTCGGTCAGGCCGTAGTCTCTCACCATGCTTTCGTAGCGGGTGTGGTCATCGCCTTCACCGACGATCAGGGCGCGGGGCCTGAGGCCCTGGTCGCTCTTCAGCCGGTGGAGGGCCTTGATGAACAGATCCGGTCCCTTGAGGTCGCGCAACATGCCGATAAACACGAAGTCGGCGGCATCCGGATCCGGTTTGACCTTTGAAAACTCTTCCGGCGAAAGGCCGTTGTAGACGACCCGGGCCGGGGCCCTCGGCGTCATCACCTTGGCTTCATAGGCGGCATATTCGTAGTCGGAGACGAACACGAGCCCGTCGGTGAAGCGCTGCTGGAGGCGCTCCAAGGCGAAGTAGATCTTTCCTTCGAGGCGGGCCGGGTCGTAGTGCAGACTGCCGCCGTGAGGGCAATAGATCCGGGTGACCTTCTTGCCCGACATGCGCAGGATGGTGCCGATCGCCCGGGCGAAGACACCGCCCTTGGCGCCGTGGCCGTGAATGACGTCCGGGGACAGGTCGCGGATGTGCCGGTAGAGCCGCAGGGCCGAGCGAAGGTCGCTCGGGGTGACCTGCCGGCGCATCGGGAAGCGCGCCAGCCCAAGCGCAAGTTGTGGAGCAAGCCGGGCAATGGCTGCGTCCTCGAACGCGCCGCCGGTGCTGGAATCGCAAATCACGCCGACCTGATGCCCGGCACGGGTTTGTGCAAGGGCAAGGTCGGCAATATGTCGAAAGATCCCGCCGATCGGGGCGCGAACGATATGAATGATGCGCAAGGGCGCGGCGGTCATCGGAAACTCCCTTGTTCGACGCAAGGTGCACGTCCGGATTATGCTTCCGGTTGGCACGAGGTCGACCCTAGCAGGGAGGAGTGAGTCGCAGGTTAATTCCGACGATGCAGGGACTTGCGGCCCTTTCTAGAAGAACCGCTCACGCACGTAGATGGTGTCGCCAGGGCGCACCGGATCGGTGATCGGAACGCGGCCGCTGATGACCTCGCCATTGATCTGACGCGTGATGTCGACGGTGCCATGCAGGGCCCGGGGCGAGAAGCCGCCGGCGGTTGCAATCGCGTTCTGGGCGGTCATGCCTGCCACATACGGATACTGGCCGGCGTTGGTGACCTCGCCCATGACGAAGACCGGGCGATAGGTGGCGACTTCGATGGAGACGTCCGGGTCGCGCAAATAGCCGTTTTTCAAGCGCTTTGTAACGGTCTTCTCAAGTTCGCGAAGGGTCAGGCCGCGCACGGGAACGCTGCCGATCAGCGGCATGGAGATGTAGCCGGCCTGATCGACGGTGTAGGTGTTGTTGAGATCCGCCTGACCGAAAACGATCACTCGCAGAACGTCCGAGGAATCGAGTCGGTAGGGCTTGGTAAGAATGTCATGGAACGCGGTCGGCGGTTGACGGTAGCCGCTGCAAGCGGCGAGCATCAAGGCCAGAGCCATGACGAATGCGGTGCGCGTGATCATGCCTGTCTCCTGGGGCAACTGCGCCAGTATTTTCCGCATCATGGTTAACGGGCAGTGAATCAATGGGAAATGAGTTGGGCATCAATGAGAAAGCGCTGACTTTCTGGCGGTTAACGGTCCGCTTACCATAATTCCCGACAATGGGCTCCAGGATCTCGCGGAGTAACAGTCATGAATCAGCCCCAGCCCTCGGGCGCGGATGAAAGGGTCGAGATCGACCTGTCCGCGATACTTGGCGCCCTGCGTGGTGCCTTGCGCTGGTTGCTGCCGCTGTGCGCGGCGGTTGCGCTGATTGCTCTTCTCGGGTTGCAATTCGTTTCCCCGAAATATCGCGGCGAAGCCAAGGTGCTGATTGAAACCTCCGGCCCGGTTTATCCGGGAGACGCGCGCGGCGCGGAGGAGGAACGGGCTCTTCTGGACGGGGAGGGGGTTGCCAGCCAGGTCGAGTTGCTGATGTCCCGCGACCTTGTGCGGCGGGTGGCCAAGCGCATGGATCTGGCCGCGCTTCCGGAGTTTGGCGGCGACGGCTCTCCGGGGCTGGTGACGGACATGTTCATCTCCCTGGGCCTGATGCGCGATCCGGGCCGCACCTCGCAGGAAGAGCGGGTGCTGAAGAAGTTCTATGAGAACCTCGAAGTCTACCGGGTGGATGGCTCGCGGGTCATCGCCGTGCGCTTCGTGTCCCGGGATCCGGAGCTTGCCGCGGGTGTCGCCAATGCACTGGTCGAGGAGTATCTCAACCTCCAGTCGTCGGTGAAGCGCGAGACCACGGATTTTGCCGCGACCGCACTGGAGCCGCAGATCGAGCGGTTGCAGCAGGATGTGAAGGCGGCGCAGGAGAAGGTCGAAGCGTTCCGGGCGCAGGCCGACCTGCTGCTGGGCGCGGACAACCAGACGCTGGACCAGCAGCAACTTGGTGAGATCAGCACCGAGCTCTCTGATGCCCGCGCCGCCCAGTCCCAGGCCGAGGCCCGGGCCAATCAGATCCGGCGCCTTCTGAAGCAGGGCGGATCGCTGGACAGCGCCAGTGAGGTGCTGAACTCGCAGCTGATCCAGCGGCTGCGTGAGCGGCAGGTGGAGTTGCAGGGGCGGATCGCCGAACTGTCGACCACCTTGCTGCCGAACCATCCGCAGATCCGGGCTCTGCGCTCGCAGCTCAACGATTTCGACCGGCAGATTCGCGCCGAAGCGAGAAAGGTCATCGCCGGTCTTGAGAACGATGCGAAGGTGGCGCGGGATCGTGTCGCTTCGCTGACCGCCACCTTGAGCGAGTTGAAGGCGCGGGCGGCCAAATCGAACGAGGATCAGATCCGCCTGCGCGAACTGGAGCGGGAGGCCAGCGTCAAGACGGCGCAGCTCGACCAGTTGATGATCCGCTACCGCGAAGCGGACACCCGGCGCAATGCGACGGTGCTGGCCGCTGATGCCCGCGTCATCTCCCGCGCCACGGTTCCGCTGGAGCCGTTCTCGCCCAAGGTCCTGCCGATCACGATCATGGCGACCCTGGCAACGCTTGTGCTTGGCGCCACCTGGGTCGTGCTGGGGCAATTCCTTTCTGGCCGGGTCTTTGTGTATGTGCCGCTGGCAGATGGTGAGGTTTCCGACAGCCCCGCGCGGCCGGCGATGCCGACGCCTGTGACCACCGCCGGATTCGGCGCGGGTGCATTTGGTGCGGCCAGCTATGCCCGTTCAGGTAGCAGTGCCTTTTCCTATGGCTTTGGCGCGCCCCAGACGGTGACCCCCACTCAGGCGGGCACGGCGGCGCCGACCGACGCGCCGGAAGCGGCGCCGGCAGAGGTGCCCGCGGGCGATGAGCGGGGGGGAAGCGCAGCGGAAACGGCGGCGTCGACCTATGCCCCGGTTTCCCGTCCTGCGCAGGACCGGCCCCGCCGGATCGCCGTTCTCAGTGTCGACAATGATGAAGTGGCGCAGGAAGTGGCGTTCCGCCTGGTGCGGGAGGCGGCCGAACAGGGCGTGTTGCCGCTGTTTCTGGAGGTGCGCCCGGATCTCGCCGATCCGGAGGCTGTGGCCGGGTTTGCCGAGCTTCTGGATGGCAGCGCCTCGTTCGCCGGGGTGATCTATCGCGATACGGCCTCGCGCGCGCATGTGATCGAGTCGGGTCGTCAGCTCATTGACGATGACCTGGCGCAGAGCGGCCGCTTCGAAACGCTGATGACCGCCATCGACCATACCTACGATCAGGTGTTCTTCGATCTCGGGTTGATCGACGATTCCCTCATCAGCGCGCAGATCCTGGCCATGGCCGATCAGGTGGTGGTGGCCTCCGGCGGATCGCCGGCCGGCCCGGAGCTGGAAGAAGCGCTGCGGATGCTGGAAGAGCACACCGGCGCACCGGTGGCGATCGAAACCGTGAGCCGGGACGACGGCGGCAAGCGGCCACGCTCCGACATGGCGGCCTGACAGGCGTCAGGCCCCACAAAGGGCAGCTCCAGGAATGTGCGGGATGCCCGGTGGGAGCGGAAACGCGCTGATCCACTACCTCAGAGTGGCAGCCCGAGGCGGCGCAACCGGCGGACGATGGCCCACAGGCGCGGGGAGTTGCGGATATAGCGCTTGCCGTTGCGCAGCGCCCGCACGCTCATCTCGGCGCAGCGGCCCTTGAGCGTGACCGGGATCTCGACATCCATCAAGACTTCCTTGTCCGCCCAGGCGGTCTTGTAGCGCTCCGCGCCCAGGCCGAAATCGAAGGCCTCCGCGCCAAGGGTGCAGGCCTCGGCGATCACATGGTTCAAAAGGATATCGCCGGGGCTGCACGCGGCGACGTCTTCGCTGATGCTGTTGGTGTAGGCGTGAAACCGGTCGAACTGGAGGCCGGACAGATAGGTCGCCTTGACCGCGTCGCCGACAATCAGGGCGTGGATCATGAAACTGTCCGATCCGTCGTCGAGTGCCTTTGTGAGTTGCTCCGACAGGAACGCGCGAACGTCTTCCGGCTCGAACACATTGGGAATGCCGCTGCTTTCCTGCCGCGCGCTGCGCTGCGCGATCAGCGTGTCGAGAAAGGAAAGCGCGGTTGCCGCATCCCGCGCACGTTCGATACGCACCGGCCCGATCTCGCCGAGTTTCTTTTCCTTGGTCCGCAGCTTCTTGCGAGCGCTTGAGCTGCGCCGCGCCTTGTAGAGCGCGTCGAAGTCGGGCGTGAGCGGCAGGGCATGAATTGCGTTGAGACTTTCGATCGACGCCTGATCAACCAGGGGATGTACGCGCCCGTTGATCTCCGCCGGGACATATTTCAGATCGAAGAGGTCAATGCCGTGGTGGCGACCGATGGAAATCAGGGCTTTCCGCAAGGTGCGTCCGTGAATGCCGGCAAGGATATCCCGGCGCCACAGGCCGCTGTTCTGATTGCCATGGAAGTCGGCGAGGAAGCGGGCGATGGTCACCGTGCCGCCGGCCGCGCGCATCAGTCCCAGCGGCAGCAGGAACGCTGGCTTGCCCTCGATCGTCCCGACGACGATCAGCGCTTCGATACCCCGCGTCCGTCCAACATGGTGTTGCCAGGACGACAGCCAGTCATAGCTGGTGAAAAGCGTGCCGAATGCGTTTTCCTGAAGGGTGCGCCATTCCACCTCGACCTCTGTCGGATCATGGGCGGCGCGGATGGAGAAATCGCCGGACTCCAGCATGGCATCGATCCTCATGGCTTCTGCATCCATCTCTTCCCAGGTATGTGCGGGGAGCCGGAAGGCGGGGGGCGCAGAGGTTGCTGACATCCGTGGGTTCTCTCATTCTCAGTCCAATTGGATGGCCGCCGTGAGGCGTTATTGCAATTTGAAATAGCAAGGAGTTCTAAAGAAAACGTCGCTAGGCTCGCGCCTGTATTATCGGGACGCTCGGGAAGGGACTGGAATGGACGTGCGCCGGCAGATCCTTGGAAGTGGCTGCAAACTGCTTCACTGGAGTGGCATCGGGCGTCTCTTGTCGCCGCTGACAGCCGGAAAGGGCCTCATCTTCACCCTGCACAGTGTGCGGACAGGGAAAGCACATGGCGACTTTCTCCCCAACAGGCACCTTTCCGTCACCTCGGACTTTCTGGAGCAGACCATCGAACAGGTGCGCGGCGCCGGCTTCGATTTCGTCTCGCTGGACGAGGCGGTCGACCGGATGGGGGAAAGCGGCGGGCGCCCCTTTGCCGCCCTGACCTTCGACGATGGCTATCGCAACAATCTCGACATCGCCTATCCGGTGCTGAAGCGACACCAGGTGCCCTTCACCATCTTCGTCACCAGCGGTTTCGTGGATCGGACCTCGGAAATCTGGTGGGAGGCGCTGGAGCGGATTGTCGCCTCGGCCGAGGCGATCGAAATGCCCATCGGCGAGCGGATGCAGCGGTTGCCGACAGATACGCCCGCGCGCAAGATGCAGGTCTTCGACAGATTGCTGAAGTGGTATTCGCTGGATCTTGGCGAGCGGTCGCAGCGGATGGAGATCCGGCGGCTCGCCAAGCGCCATGGGCTGGACCTTGCCGCGCTGGCCGAGGAGCTCATCCTCGGCTGGGATGACATCCGCGGGCTCTGCGCCGATCCGCTGTTCAGCCTCGGTGCGCATACCCACAATCATTTCGCGCTGGCCCGTCTGACCCGCGACGACATGCGCAGCGAAATCCGGCAGGGCCTTGAGCGGTTTCAGGCCGAACTGGGGATCCGCCCCACCATGTTCGCCTATCCCTATGGTTTCGAGGCTGCGGTGAACCACCAGTCGACGGAAGCGGTGCGCGAATTCGGCTTCCGCGCGGCGGTGACCACCCATCCGGGGGTCTTGAGCGGTGATGAGCCGCTGCTGGAGTTGCCGCGCGTGTCGCTGAATGGCTACTTTCAGGACCGGGCGATCATTGCCCAGTATCTCACTGGCGCGCCGTTCCCAGTGCTCAATGCCATGAAGCGGATCCGCAGCCGGCTTAGTCTTCAGCCTGCTTGCGGCTGATTGTCGCGGGGCGCTCCATCCACCAGATCAGGGCGCCGGCGGGAACGGTCCAGGCAATGCCCGCAATGGCGAAGTAGAGCAGCTTTACGGCCATATGGGCATTTTGCAGCGTCATGTCGCCAATCACCATGGCGATGAAGGCGTAGACGATGACGAAGGTCACCAGAATCACCATTCCAATGAATTTGCGCAGGCGAGAGGGCATGGGCGTTGTCGTCCGTATCAGCGGGAGAGGGTGCGCGGCATACCGCGCTTGTCCGCTGGATGTGTCACATTCTCCGGGCGCGTCAAGCCTTGTCATTCGCCGCCACGGTCTGTAACCGGCTTAGAGGGGAGGCCCCGCGCCAGCGTCAGGCACGGGCCACGGCGGAGGAAACATGACGGATTTGGCAGTGTCTTTCGAGCGCACGGCAGAGCAGCGGGCACGCGACCGGCGGGCCATTCGGGTCTGGCTCTATGGCGTCTGTCTGTTGATTTTCGCCATGATCGTCGTCGGTGGTGCCACCCGGCTGACCGAATCCGGCCTGTCGATCACCGAATGGAAGCCGATCCACGGGGTGATTCCGCCGCTGTCTGTTGCCGAGTGGGAGGAGGAGCTGGAGAAATACCGCCAGATTCCCGAGTACCAGCTCATCAACAAGGGAATGTCGCTGGCGGAGTTCAAGTTCATCTACTGGTGGGAATGGAGCCACCGCTTGCTCGGCCGGGTGATCGGTGTGGCCTTCTTCCTGCCGCTGGTCTGGTTCTGGGCACGGGGACGGGTGGAGCCCTGGCTACGCCCCTGGCTGATCGGCGGCTTCGTGCTTGGTGGAATGCAGGGGGTGATCGGCTGGTGGATGGTGGCCTCGGGCCTCGTCGACCGGGTCGATGTCAGCCAGTACCGGCTCGCAACCCATCTGACGCTGGCCTGCCTGATCCTTGCCTATCTGCTTGCGTTGGCCCGCCATCTGGCACTGGCGCCACTGGACGGCCCGGCGCGACAGGGCGGAGGCCGCTACAGCGGCGCGGCGGCAGTGCTTCTGGCGCTGCTTGGCGTGCAGATCTTCCTCGGCGGGCTGGTCGCGGGTCTCAATGCCGGCCTGACCTTCAACACCTGGCCGCTGATGGATGGTGCCTGGATCCCGGACGGCTTGTGGTTGATGCAGCCGGCCTGGCTCAATCATTTCGAAAACGTGCTGACGGTGCAGTTTCAGCACCGGGTCACCGCCTATCTTCTGGTGTTGGCTGCCGTCTGGGTGGCCGTATCCGTATGGCGCAATGGGAACGCCCGGGCCTTGCGTCCGGTGGCGCTGGCGGTTGTCGGCGTGCTGCTTGTGCAGATGACCCTCGGCATCCTGACCCTGCTTGGCCATGTGCCCTTCACGCTGGCCCTCTTCCATCAGGGCTTCATCGTCATCGTGCTGGCGGCAATGGTCGAGTTCTGGATCCGCGCCAGATTGCACACGGGCAATGCGGCGCGCGTTTCGACCTTCAGGAGATGAAACAAAAAACGGGCCGGGGAAATGGTCCCCGGCCCGTTTGTCGTTGCGCAGTTCTGTGAAGGCGCTCAGCCCTTGATACTGGCCAGCGCTTGATCCAGATCGGCGATGATGTCTTCCGCGTCTTCCAGGCCGACGGAAATCCGCACCACATCGGGGCCGGCGCCCGCCGCCGTCTTCTGCTCGTCGGTAAGCTGGCGATGGGTGGTGGAGGCCGGGTGGATGATCAGCGACCGGGTATCGCCGATATTGGCGAGATGGGAAATGATCTCGCAGTTGGAGACCACGGCAACGCCGGCGTCATAGCCGCCCTTGACGCCGAAGGTGAACACCGCACCGGCCCCCTTGGGCATGTATTTCTGGTGCTTGGCGTAGTTCGGGTCGCCCGGAAGCCCGGCGTAGGACACCCAGCTTACCTTGTCGTGCCCATCGAGATATTCGGCGACCTTCAGCGCGTTGTCGCAATGACGCTGCATCCGGAGCGGCAGCGTCTCGATGCCGGTCTGCAGCATGAAGGCATTCATCGGCGAGATCGCCGGCCCGAGATCGCGCAAACCCAGCACCCGGCAAGCGATGGCGAAGGCGAAATTGCCGAAGGTTTCGTGCAGCACCATGCCGTTGTATTCCGGCCGGGGCTTGGACAGCATCGGGTAGTTCTCGCTGGACGACCAGTCATAGGAGCCGCCATCGACGATGACGCCGCCCATGGAGTTGCCGTGCCCGCCCATGAACTTGGTCAGCGAATGCAGGACGATATCGGCGCCATGCTCGATCGGCCGGCAGAGGTAGGGGGAGGCCATGGTGTTGTCGACCACCAGCGGCACGTTGCGCGCCTTGGCGATTTCGGCAATCGCGGCCATGTCGGTCACCACGCCGCCCGGGTTGGCCAGGCTCTCGATGAACACGGCCCGGGTGCGGTCGTCGATCAGATCGGCGAAGCTCTGCGGGTCTTCCGCGTCCGCCCATTTGACGTTCCAGCCGAAGCTCTTGAACGAATGGTTGAGCTGATTGATCGAGCCGCCATACAGCTTGTTCGCCGCGACAATGTTGTCGCCCGGGGTCATCATGGCGTGGAAGGTCAGCAACTGCGCGGAATGGCCAGATGCAACGGCAAGCGCGGCGGTGCCGCCCTCGAGCGCGGCGACCCGCTCTTCCAGCACCGCCGTGGTCGGGTTGGTGATCCGGGTATAGATGTTGCCGAACGCCTGCAGGCCGAACAACGAGGCGGCGTGGTCGACGTCATCGAACACGAAGGAGGTCGTCTGGTAGATCGGCGTGGTGCGTGCGCCGGTGGACGGGTCCGGTTGGGCGCCCGCGTGAATGGCGAGCGTCGAGAAGCCGGGAATGCGGTCAGTCATGGAATCCTCCACCGTGGATGAATGCGCGGCATACTGGCTGAAGGCCTGAGGCACGTCAAAGCAAAGCGATTGCCTGAAAAGCCGGTCTGTTGGAAACGCTTTCCAGGCCTGTGTCAGTCCTGCGGCGACTTGCTCGTCGCCAGTCCGCGATGCTGAAAGCCGCTCTTCAACACCGGACGCTTGGCCGACAGGTTGCGTGAATTGACGCCGGTCCAGCCGATCTCGCCGGAAAGCCGCCCGTATTCGATCTTCGGGCAGCGGTCCATCACCACCTTGAGACCCTTGTCCTCGGCCAGCCGGGCCGCAGCGTCGTTGCGCACGGAAAGCTGCATCCAGATGACCTTGGGCAGCGTCGGGAGCCGGAGCGCTTCTTCAACGACGGCGCCGGCGGCCTCCGAATTGCGGAAGATGTCGACCATGTCGATGGCGACGGGCACGTCCGCCAGCGAGGCATGGACGGTCTGGCCGAGGATCTCTTTGCCGGCCTGTCCGGGATTGATCGGGATGACCTCATAGCCCTTGGACAGCAGGTATTTCAGAACGAAGTAGGACGGCCGCACCGTATTGGCGCTGGCGCCGACCAGGGCAATGGTCTTCACGCCGTCGAGGATGTCGCGGATATAGGTGTCCGGGTAGCTGTCGTGGTTCACGGCAAGGGGCTCCGGTAAGGGCAGGGCGTTGGCTGCGGAGAAGGGCTATTCCCCGGTCCATTCGGGCGAGCGCTTTTCAAGGAAGGCGCCGATGCCTTCCTCCGCATCGCGGGCCATCATGTTGTCGACCATCACCTGGGCGCAGTAGTCATAGGCCTCGGCGAGCGGCATCTCGATCTGCCGATAGAACGCTTCCTTGCCGGTCTTCAGCGTCAGCGGCGACTTGGCGGCGATGGTTTCGGCGTATTTCGCCACCACCTGACCCAGATAGGCCTCCGGAACGACACGGTTGACGAGGCCGAATTCGCGGGCGGTCGAGGCGTCGATGATCTCGCCGGTGAGCAGCATTTCCATCGCCTGCTTGCGCGAGACATTGCGCGACAGCGCCACCATCGGCGTGGAGCAGAACAGGCCGATATTGACCCCGGGGGTGCAGAACCGCGCCGTGTCGCTGGCAATCGCCAGATCGCAGGAGGCAACGAGTTGCAGCCCGGCGGCGGTCGCCATACCGCCCACCTCGGCGATCACCGGCTTGGGCAGGGTAACGATGGTCTGCATCAGCCGGGAGCAGCGCCCCATCACATCCGTGTAATAGGCCCGGCCGCCATCGGCCTGGGCGCGTGCCGCGGTCATCTCCTTCAGGTCGTGACCGGCGCAGAACACAGCACCCGAAGCCCTGAGCACAACCACCCGGACCTCGGGATCGCTCGCCGCGCCCTCGAGCGCTGCCTGAAGCGCGGCCATCATCTCCTCCGACAGCGCGTTACGGCTTGCCTCCCGTTGCAGGGTGAGGGTCAGAATGCCGCCCTGGCGGTCCTGGGCGATCGGTGGGGTGGCATCTTGCGCTTGCAGCATGGCGCGCGGTCTCCTTGACATGTCTGCCCGTTATAACGGAGCCACTGGCGCCGACAAAGCGCCGTGTGGGCCTTGTGATGCAAGGTCGCATTCCGTAAACGGAAAGGGGAGACGCGCGAGGGGGAGGGAATATCTTGCAGCCAATCATGAGTATTGCGGAACTGGACGCGTTCATCGACCGGGAGTTTCCGCAGGTGCATGTGGATGGGCGGATCTATGCCATCGAAGATTTGTCGTCGGGACAGGCGGTGGTGTCAATCACCCCGCAGGAGCGGCATCTGCGCCCCGGGGGGACGGTGTCCGGCCCGACCCAGATGACGCTTGCCGATCTCGCCGCTTATATCGTGATTCTCGCCCATATCGGGCCGGTGGGGCTTGCCGTCACCACCCATCAGTCGATCAATTTCCTGCGCAAGCCCGAGCCCGGCGAGTTGATCGCCACCTGCTCACTCCTGAAACTCGGCAAGCGGCTGGCCGTCACCGAATGCGGTATCCGCAGTCGTGGCAGCGAGGAGCTGGTTTCGCACGCAACCGCGACCTATTCGATCCCGCCACGCGAAAGCTGAGCCGGTGCAGGGCGATTTCGGCGAGGAATTATGTGGTAATATCATACCGTTTTTGTAGGCGATTGTTTTAATTGATAAATCTCAGGGGTGGTGCGAATAATGTTGATTGACAGCCTGTTCCGCCACGCGTAAATACCCTTCGACAGCACGCGGTCCCGCTTCGGGGCCGTTTTGCATGGCATTCGGACCGGCTTGGCTGACATCTGCCAATGTCCGGTTCGCGACAAAAACGGATCGCACCCATGAAGACCTATTCTGCCAAGACGGCCGAGGTCGAGAAAAAGTGGATCTTGATCGACGCTGAGGGCGTTGTCGTCGGCCGCCTGGCCGCCTTCATCGCCAACACTTTGCGCGGCAAGACCAAGCCGACCTTCACCCCGCACATTGACTGCGGCGACAATGTCATCGTCATCAACGCCGACAAGGCGGTTCTGACGGGCAACAAGCTGCAGGACAAGAAGTACTACTGGCACACCGGTTATCCCGGCGGCATCAAGGAACGCACCGCGCGCGCCATCATCGAGGGCAAGTTCCCCGAGCGCGTCCTGGAGCAGGCCGTGAAGCGCATGATGCCGGGTGGCCCGCTGAGCCGCCAGCAGCTGAAGAATCTCCGGATTTACGCCGGGTCCACCCATCCGCATGAAGCCCAGGCACCGGTCACGGTTGACTTCAAGGCCTTCAACGCGAAGAACGACGGAAAGAGGGCTTGATCATGGCTGAGCTGCAGTCCCTCGAAGAACTCGGCGGCGCCATCGACGCCGGCCAGTCCGAAGCTCCTGTGCATGTCCAGAAGCTTGATGCCCATGGCCGCGCCTACGCGACCGGCAAGCGGAAGGACGCGATCGCACGTGTCTGGATCAAGCCGGGCACCGGCAAGATCACCGTCAACAAGAAGGACTTCGTGGAGTATTTCGCGCGTCCGGTGTTGCAGATGATCCTGCGTCAGCCGATCGTTCTGACCGATCGCGACGGCCAGTATGACGTGATCGCCACCGTCACCGGCGGCGGCCTGTCCGGCCAGGCCGGTGCGCTGCGTCACGGCATCTCCAAGGCTCTGACCCATTACGAGCCGGAGCTGCGCGGCGTGCTCAAGAAGGAAGGCTTCCTGACCCGCGACAGCCGTGTTGTCGAGCGTAAGAAGTACGGCAAGCGCAAGGCGCGCCGGAGCTTCCAGTTCTCCAAGCGCTGATCTGCGGATCGGTTCTTGCAAGACTTTCGACGGCCCGCCTTTCGGCGGGCCGTTTTGCGTTTGCGGGGCAGGTGGTGCAGCGCCGTGCCGCGTCCCGGCGATAAACGCGCGGCCTATCCCTTGCGCGAGGCCAGAAGGATGCTGGTTTCCGAAGAGGCGATGCCATCGAGGCCGCGGATCGTCGACAGTAGCCGGTCGAAGGCCTCCAGCGTGTCCGCCTCGATCTCCGCGACCACATCCCAGCGTCCGTTGGTGGTGTGCAACGCGCGCACGTCCGGAAAGCCGTAGAGCCGGCGTACGATCGCATCCGCCCGGTGTCCCTCGACCTCGATCATCATCACCGCGCGGATCGGCCGGCCCGTCGCATCGCTGCGCAGGCGAAGGGTGAAGCCCTGAATGGTGCCATCGGCCACCAGCCGGTCCATCCGCGCCCGAACGGTCGCCCGCGACGTGCCAAGCTCGGCGGCGAGCGAGGCGACCGGCAGGCGGGAATCGTGGCGCAGCAGGGCGATCAGTTTCCGGTCGAGATCATCCATATGTATCATATTGCTCCATTGAGCCTGCCACTATGGCAGGATTCCTGAACAAATCGCCGAAAAACCATCTATTTGCCACCGCGCAATCGGCGCATTCTGTGTGAAACGGCCGGGAGGGAGTGTGTCTCTCATCGCCGGTACCGGGATGCAGGGAGGCGGCTGATGAGCGGGAACAGGGCACGGCGGATCGGTTTGCTTGGCGTGCCGGTGGAGGCGGGAACGGGCCGTCGCGGAGCGTGTATGGGGCCGGAGGCCTTGCGCGTCGCCGAACTGGAAGCCCGGCTTGCTGCCCTTGGCTGGGACGTCACCGACCATGGCAATGTGGTGCAATTGGATGCGCGGGCGCTGGGGGCGCTGACCTTTGCCGGCGCCGCCCACAGCCCGGAGCGGGTGGCGAGTTGGGTGCGCCCGCTTGCCCGCCAATCCTACGATCTGTGCAAGGCCGGAACGCTGCCGGTGTTTCTCGGCGGCGATCACTCCCTGGCGATGGGCTCCGTCATGGGTGTTGCCCGCCACTGGGAGGAAGAGGGCCGGCCACTCTTCGTCCTCTGGCTCGATGCTCACGCGGATTTCAACATTCCCTCGATTTCGCCCTCGGGCAACATGCATGGCATGTCGCTGGCCTTGCTGGCCGGCGAGGCGGAGTTGCGTCCGGTCTTCGGCGATGAGCCGACCACCGCCATCCCGCCGGAGCGCATGTGTGTGTTCGGCGCCCGCTCGATCGATCCGGGCGAGCGCGATCTGCTGCGCCGGCGCGGCGTGTCGATTGTCGACATGCGGCAGATCGACGAACACGGTGTTTCGGTGCTGCTGCACCGGTTCCTGAACCGTGTCGCTGCCGAGAACGGCGTGCTGCACGTATCGCTCGACGTGGACTTCCTTGACCCGACGGTCGCGCCAGGCGTGGGCACCACCGTGCCGGGCGGCGCCACCTATCGCGAGGCCCATCTGGTGATGGAGCTTCTGGAGGATGCGGGCTGTGTCGGCTCGCTCGATGTGGTGGAGCTGAACCCGTTTCTCGATGACCGCGGCCGCAGCGCCCTGGTGCTTGCCGAGCTGGTCGCCAGCCTGTTCGGGCAGGAAATCATGGATCGCCCCACCCAACCGTTCGGGTAAGTGAAGGAACGCGCCCGACCACCCCTTCACTGATTGTTGCATCACTTGATCCGAGGAGGCCCGCATGAGCCGGTTGCCGGAAGACTACATCGCCGCCGAACACCGTTTGGGTGCGCACAACTACAAACCGCTGGATGTCGTCCTGACGAAGGGTGAGGGCGTCTGGCTCTGGGATGTGGAGGGGCGCCGCTATCTCGATTGCCTCTCCGCCTATTCGGCGGTCAACCAGGGGCACTGCCATCCGCGCATCCGCGATGCGATGATCGAACAGGCCGGCAAGCTGACGCTGACCTCCCGGGCCTTTCACAACGACCAGCTTGCGCTTCTCTACGAAGACCTCTCGGCCCTGACCGGCGCGCACAAGATCCTGCCGATGAACTCCGGCGCCGAGGCGGTGGAAACGGCCGTGAAGGCGGTGCGCAAATGGGGCTATGAGGTGAAGGGCGTGCCGGCGGGCAAGGCGGAAATCATCGTCTGCGCCAACAATTTCCATGGCCGGACCCTGGGCATCGTCGGCTTCTCGACCGACCCGACGGCGCGTGCCGGGTTCGGGCCGTTCGCGCCCGGTTTCAAGGTGGTGCCGTTTGGCGACTACGCGGCGCTGGAAGCAGCGGTGACCGACAACACGGTCGCCTTCCTTGCCGAGCCGATTCAGGGAGAGGCCGGCATTCTCATTCCGCCCAAAGGGTACTTCCGCAAGGCGCGGGAGCTGTGCACCGCGCGCAACATCACCATGATTCTCGATGAGATCCAGACCGGCCTCGGGCGCACCGGGCGGTTGCTGGCGGAGGAGCATGAAGGGGTCGAGGCGGATGTGACGCTGGTCGGCAAGGCCCTGTCCGGGGGCTTTTATCCGGTCTCGGCGGTGCTCTCCAACTCGGAGGTTCTCGGCGTTTTGAAGCCGGGGGAACATGGCTCGACTTTCGGCGGCAATCCGCTCGCCTGTGCTGTTGCCCGCATGGCGCTGAAGGTGCTGGTTGATGAAGGCATGATCGAGAACGCGGAGACCAAAGGGGCCTATTTCCGTGAAGGATTGGGTGAAATCAGGTCCAATGCGGTGCGCGAGGTGCGCGGGCGCGGCCTGATGATTGCCGTGGAACTGCACCCGGAAGCCGGCGGCGCGCGGGCGTATTGCGAGGCGCTGCGCGATGAGGGGATCCTGGCCAAGGACACCCATGATCACACGATCCGCATAGCGCCGCCGTTGGTGCTAACCCGCGATGATGTCGACTGGGCGCTGGAGCGTTTCGACAAGGTTTTGACGCGCGGCGCCTGAGGCGTCCGACCGGTCAGCCCCCTGTCTGGCGGCGTGTCCGCTTGCCGGTCTGGTGGCTGGCGGCGTTGTCGTTATCCGGCGTGATGCTCCAGGAGCGGTAAACGGGATGCGCGTCGCGCATCTCGTCGTAGAGCCTGACCATCGTCTGCAGGAAGGTCATCTTCCCCGCATAGGTGAGAACCAGGCCGATGACGAGCGGCGCCAGGCTGGTGGTCACCGCGCCCCAGAGCCCGATGACGAAGCCGATGCCGGTAACCAGAGACAGCGCCATGGCGCGGCGGTTGATGGTGTCCGGGATCGGGACCATCAGCCGGTTGAGCCACACCCGTTCGCCGAAGGTCGCGCGCACGTGCCAGCTGTCGAACCGTTTGGGTGGCGGGAAAAGTCTCGGGTTCAGCCACAGCCAGATGCACACCAGCGCGATTGCGGCAAGGGCCGTAGGCCAGCCGTACCAGGCATGCGACCAGACGGCGAGATGCAGCAGGGGCAGGGTGGCGAAGCGGGTCCACACGCTCCAGCCGCTGGCATGGCGGCGCCATACATCCGCATCCATGCCCAGCGCCGGAATCTTTCCTGCGTCCATGGGCCGGTAGACGGAGTATTTTGCGGCCGGCGTGCCGGTCCGCTGCGGGGTGTGCGGCATGATGCGCCTGTATTCGGCTGAGCCTGTCAGCAACTGAAACGGATGCCCGATGGCGTGGCAAGGCCTCGCACGATCGGTGCTCCGGCCCCCCGCAAGGAGCCTGCGAGAACCCTTTCAGTCATACCGCATGTCCCCACCCCATGCCAAGGCTGAGGCAGGGCCGGCGCAATCCGGGGGCGCTATGCGCGGACGGTCAGGAGCGCGCCTTGACGTAGCTTCCGGGGGCGTCCTCCAGGATCTTCATGCGCCGCGCGCCGGGTTTGCGCGCCTTGACAATGGTATCGTCCTGCGCGCGGATCCAGGCATCCCAATGCGGCCACCAGGAGCCGGGATGCTCGCTCGCCTTGGCGATCCAGTCCTCCAGCGTGCCGGCGGGAGGCCCATCGACCCAGTACTGGTACTTCTTCTTGGCGGGCGGATTGACCACGCCGGCGATGTGCCCCGAGCCGGAGAGCACATAGTCCACCTTGCCGCCAAAGAAGCTGGAGCCGAGAAACACCGATTCCGGTGGTGCGATGTGATCCTCGCGGGTGGCGAGGTTGTAGACCGGGATCGTCACCTTGCCCAGATCCAGCCGTTCGCCGGCGATTTCCATCTCGCCCTTGGAGAGACGGTTTTCCAGGTAGCAGTTGCGCAGGTAGAAGGAGTGATTGGCCGCCGGCATCCGGGTGGAATCCGAATTCCAGAACAACAGGTCGAAGGGGAAGGGCTCGCGCCCCTTCAGGTAGTTGTTGACCATGTAGGGCCAGATCAGATCGTTCGACCGCAGCAGGTTGAAGGCGGAGGCCATCTTGGAGCCATCCAGGTAGCCCTTTTCCTCCATGCGCTTTTCCAGCGCTTCGATCTGCTCTTCGTCGACGAACACCTTCAGATCGCCTGCGTGGGTGAAATCGACCTGTGTGGTGAAGAAGGTGGCGCTCTGGATCCGCTCGTCGCCGGTTGCCGCCATATAGGCCAGCGTCACGGCCAGCAGGGTGCCGCCGACGCAATAGCCGATGGCATTGACCTCTTCCTCGCCGGTGGCGCGCTTGATGACGTCGAGGGTCTCCAGAATTCCCTCGCGCATGTAGTGCTCGAAGCTCTTCTTCGCCTGGCGTTCATCGGGATTGACCCAGGAGACGACGAACACCGTATGTCCCTGTTCCACCGCCCATTTGATGAACGACTTTTCCGGATTGAGATCGAGAATGTAGAACTTGTTGATCCAGGGCGGCACGATCATCAGCGGCCGCTTGAGAACGGTATCTGTGGTCGGGGTGTACTGGATGACCTGGCACACGTCATTCTGGGCGATCACCTTGCCGGGGGTCAGCGCCAGGTTCTCGCCGACCTTGAACTTGGTCGGGTCCGACTGGCGAAGGCGCAGCTCGCCCTTGCCGGCTTCGATGTCCTCCGCCAGCAGCTTCATGCCGCGCACCAGGTTCTCGCCGTTCGATTCCAGCGTTTCGCGCAGCAACTCCGGATTGGTCAGGACGAAGTTCGACGGCGACAGCGCGTTGGCGATCTGCTTGACGTAGAAATCCGCCTTGTGGCGGGTGTGTTCGTCGAGATCCGCAGCCTCAACCACGAGCTGCTCGGCCCATTGCGAGGTGATCAGGTAGAGCTGCTTGACGAAATCGAAGAACTGATTCTCGCTCCATTCCGGGTCGCCGAACCGCTTGTCGCGCGGATCCGGCTGGACGGCCGGCGTGGAGGGCTCGCCCATCATGCGCTTGAGCGAGGAGTTCCACAGGCCGATATACTGGGTCCACAGGCGGCTCTGGGCTTCGATCGCGCGCTGCGGATCGGACATCCAGTACTCGCCGACCTGGCTGAGGGTCTTGACGATTCCCGTCAGTTCATCGGCCAGTTCGGGCTTGATCTCCCCCTTTTCGCGCGGTTCTACATAGGCGGCCATGGCCTTGCCGGCGTTTTCGATGATCTTGGCGAGGTTCTGCGCAAAGGCTTCCGGATTGTTCACGATGTACTGCAGAAGTGGGTTGTGTTGATCGTTCTGCATCCGCGCTGTGCCCTCCACTGGCATTCCGGAAATTGATGTCTGCCGCCGCTGGTGCCGGTCCTTGGTGCCGATCCGCGCATGGCGAGAGTGGACCGGCGAAGCTCAACTGGCATAATAGCGCTTTATCAGGGCGGCATGACAAGATGGACAAAGCGCTTAGTGTGTCGTAACCGGGGGAATGTTGAATCCGATGACCTCCGCACGCAGGGATCGGCCACGGGAGAAGGCCGGGCACAGTTCGACGTTGGTTGCGCCACTTATGGCTGCACTGGCGCTCGTTGTTGGCGCCTGCGCCTACGCACCTTCCGGCACATTGGTTGACGCCTTCGAGCCGGCGCCGGGGACCGTTGGTGCGGCACCGGCTACGGAGATGCGCCCGACCGCAACCGCAGGTGCTCAAACCACCACGGCGGAGCGCCTTGCCGAAACCGCGACGGCGGCACCAGCACCGGTGACGGACGGCGACGCCTCCCGGCCGGAGACGCCGGCAACTGCGTTTTTCACGCCCTACAACTTCGATTCGCAGCTGCTGTCCCTTGAGGAGCAGGAAGCGACGCGCCGCCGGCTCCTGGACATTGCGGCCGGCCGGGCAGGGGCATCGCCGCCCGCACCGGCTCAATCCGGGGCCGAAGCCCTGCGCCGTCTCGGCGCCGAGCATGGTCAGCGCGCCATTCGCGACATCGAAGCGGATGCGGAGAATTAAGAACGACGGCATCGGCCGGGCGGTTTGACCGCAGGTGCCCGTTCTTTCTGCCCGCTTCGGCGGGGAAGGCCACAAAGATCAGCGTCATGAACGTGATTTTGCCGATGCATGGCGCCGCGTTCGCTGGTAAACAACCGCGCTGCTATACCGCCTGACATCCCGTCTCCCGACCGTTCCGCGTCCGCGCGAAGGCAAGGGGAGGGTAGGCGGAGCGGGCCGGAAGCGTTTTCGCAGGTGCCGCCTCCGGATGATTGATGAGTTTCCTGCGCCGTGCAAGAGGTGTGTCATGGAAGAGTTCTACCAGACGCGGCGTTTGCCGCCCTATGTCTTCGAACAGGTGAACCGGCTCAAGGCAAAGGCACGCGCGGCAGGGGCGGACATCATCGATCTGGGTATGGGCAATCCGGATGTGCCCACGCCCCAGCACATTGTCGACAAGCTGGTCGAGACGGTCCAGAACCCGCGGACCCATCGCTATTCCTCTTCCAAGGGCATTCCGGGGCTGCGCCGCGCGCAGGCGGCCTATTACGAGCGCCGCTTTGGCGTCAAGCTCGATCCGGAAACCCAGGTGGTCGCCACGCTCGGCTCCAAGGAAGGCTTCGCCAACATGGCTCAGGCGATTTCCGCGCCGGGCGATGTGGTGCTCGTGCCGAACCCGAGCTATCCGATTCACGCCTTCGGCTTCCTGATGGCCGGCGCGGCCCTGCGCTCCATTCCCGCCGAGCCCGGTCCGGAGGTGTTTCACGCTCTGGAGCGGGCGATTGTCCATTCGGTGCCCAAGCCGATCGCGTTGATCCTGTGCTATCCGGCGAACCCGACGGCCTATGTGGCCGATATCGAGTTCTACAAGGACATCGTCGCCTTCGCGAAGAAGCATGACATCTTCGTTCTGTCCGATCTGGCTTATTCGGAGATCTACTTCGGCGATACGCCGCCGCCCTCGCTGTTGCAGGTGCCCGGCGCGATGGATATCGCCGTGGAGTTCACCTCCCTGTCCAAGACCTTCTCCATGCCCGGCTGGCGCATGGGCTTTGCGGTCGGCAACGAGCGGCTGATCGCCGCGTTGGCGCGGGTGAAGTCCTATCTGGACTATGGCGCCTTCACGCCGATCCAGGTGGCGGCCACCGCCGCGCTCAACGGTCCGGACGATTGCATTGCCGAGACCCGGGCGATCTATCGCAAGCGGCGCGATACGCTGGTCGATTCCTTCAGCCGGGCGGGCTGGGACGTGCCGGCTCCGGAAGCAAGCATGTTCGCCTGGGCGCCGATTCCGGAGAAGTTCCGCGAACTGGGCTCGGTGGAGTTTTCCAAGCTTTTGATCGAGAAGGCCGAGGTGGCGGTCGCCCCGGGGCTGGGCTTCGGTGAACACGGCGACGGCTATGTGCGTATCGCGCTGGTGGAAAACGAACAGCGGATCCGCCAGGCGGCGCGCAGTCTCCGTCGCTTCCTTGAAACGGCGGACAAAACATTGCACAACGTGGTCCCCATCGGAGCGTCCCGCTAGGACGGTCGCGCTTACAAACGGATTGCATCTCATATGGCAACTGAATTGCACGTCGGTGTCGCGGGCCTTGGAACGGTCGGCGCGTCCCTCGTCGGACTGCTGGACAAGAAAGCGAACGCGCTTGCGGCCCGCTGCGGCCGTCCCTTGAGGACGGTCGCGGTCTGCGCCCGTGACAGGACGCGCGATCGCGGGCTCGACCTGTCCGGCTGCGAATGGTTCGACGATCCCTGCGCGCTCGCGGTCTCGCCGTCGATTGACGTGTTCGTTGAACTGATCGGCGGCGACGAGGGGGCGGCGCATGACAGCGTGCGCGCTGCCCTGGAGGCCGGCAAGCATGTGGTGACGGCGAACAAGGCCTTGCTCGCCCGCCACGGCGTCGAGCTGGCGGCGATTGCCGAGAAGAACGGCGTCAGCCTCAATTTCGAGGCGGCGGTGGCCGGCGGTATCCCCATCGTCAAGACCATGCGCGAAGCGCTGGCGGGCAATGACGTTGCCCGCGTCTATGGCATCATGAACGGGACCTGCAACTACATCCTCACCCGGATGGAGCAGGAAGGGCTCGGCTTTGCCGAATGCCTCGCCGATGCCCAGCGTCTCGGCTATGCCGAGGCCGATCCGACCTTTGACATCGAAGGGTTCGACACGGCGCACAAGCTGGCGATCCTGACCTCGCTCGCCTTTGGCTGCGAGATCGACATGGATGCGATCTATGTCGAGGGCATCACCTCGATCAGCAAGGCGGATATCGAGGCGGCGAGCGAGCTTGGCTATCGCATCAAGCTCCTGGGCGTGGCGCTGCGCACCGACAGCGGCATCGAACAGCGGGTGCACCCGACCATGGTCCCTCGCGCTTCGGCGATTGCCCGCATCGACGGCGTGTTGAACGCGGTCGCGGTGGATGGCGATACGGTCGGGGAGGTGGTTCTGGTCGGCCCCGGTGCCGGTGGCAATGCCACCGCTTCCGCAGTGATCGCCGATCTTGCCGATGTGGCCCGCGGGCAGATGCGCCCCGCGCTTGGCGCACCGGTCGGCGAATTGACGCCCTATCGCGCGGCGCGGATGCGCCGGCATGAAGGGGGATATTACATCCGCCTTTCCGTCTTCGACCGTCCGGGTGCTTTCGCCGAGATCGCCCGCCTCATGGCCGAGGAGGAGATTTCGCTGGAATCGATCGTGCAGCACGGCCGTGCGTCCGCTGCGGCGGGCGAGGGCTGTTCGCCGCAACCGGTGATCCTGATAACCTACGAAACAACAGAAGCCGCCGTGAAGCGGGCCCTTGCGGCGATTGAGGCGCAAAACCTGGTCGACGGCACCCCACAACTGATCCGGATCGAGAAACTCGCTTGATCCCTGCACACTACCATTGATCTGAGGACCATTCATGTCGAAGACCGAAGCCGCCAAGAGCGATGCGCTCGACCGTATCCTGGCCCTGGAACTGGCCCGTGTCACCGAGCGTGCTGCCGTGGCGGCTGCGCGGTTGCGCGGGCGCGGCGACGAGATGGCCGCCGACCAGGCCGCCGTCGACGCCATGCGCCGCGAGCTGAACTGCCTGCCGATTGCGGGCACCGTGGTGATCGGCGAGGGCGAGCGCGACGAGGCGCCGATGCTCTACATCGGCGAGACGGTCGGCACCGGTGAGGGGCCGGCGGTCGATATCGCGCTCGACCCGCTCGAAGGCACGACCATCTGCGCCAAGAACCTGCCGAACTCGCTGGCGGTGATCGCGATGGCGCCGAAGGGCGGTCTGCTCAACGCTCCGGACAGCTACATGGAGAAGATCGCGGTGGGTCCGGGCTACCCTGCGGGGATCGTCGATCTCGACGCGCCGGTGGAAGAGAACATCGCCGCGCTGGCCAAGGAAAAGGGCGTGCCGGTGGCGGAAATCACCGCCTGCGTGCTCGACCGTCCGCGCCATGCCGGTCTGATCGAGGGCCTGCGCGCGACCGGCGCCTCCATTCGCCTGATCGGCGATGGCGACGTGGCCGGTGTGATCCACACCACCGATCCGGACGAGACCGGCATCGACATTTACATGGGCATTGGCGGCGCGCCGGAAGGCGTGCTGGCGGCGGCCGCTCTGCGCTGCATCGGCGGCCAGATGCAGGGGCGTCTGGTGATCACCCGCGAAGAGCAGGTCGAGCGCGCCTATCGCATGGGCATCGATGACATCAAGCGCAAGTACACCATGGAAGAGATGGCCACTGGCGATGTGCTGTTCGCGGCCACCGGTGTCACCGACGGCAACTTCCTGCAGGGCGTGCGCTTCGGTCGTGGCGACATCACCACCCACACGGTCGTGATGCGCTCCACCACCGGGACCGTTCGCTACATCAAGGCGCGGCACAGCCATCTCGACAAGTTCCATTTGGGCTGACTGAAATCTAAGCGCGGGCCGGCCGGCTGAACGGCCGGCCCCGCACCGGCGCCGACGGGGAGCCTCGAACGGGCATGACAGGCATGGACGAGGGCACGCGGCGCACGGTTCTTGGCGTGGTGCGCTCCGCCGGCGAACGCATCTGGCAGGAACGGCTCGACCGGCGTCAGGCCAGCGTCGCCATGGCCATCACCCAGCGGCTCGGCGTGCCGGAAGTGGTGGGCCGCGTGCTGGCCGGACGCGATGTACCTCTCGACGCGGCCACCGAGTTTCTCGACCCGACAATCAAGAGCCTGATGCCGGATCCCTCCGTGGTTCAGGACATGGAAGCGGGCGCGGCGCGGGCCGCCGACGCAATTCTCGCCGGGGATGAGATCGCCGTCTTCGGTGACTACGATGTGGATGGCGCCACGTCTTCAGCGGTGCTGTCGCGTTACTTCTCCGCGCTTGGCGTTTCCTGCCGCATCCATATTCCCGACCGGATCACCGAAGGCTACGGCCCGAACGGCCCCGCCATCCGCGCCCTGAAGGACGCCGGCGCCGGGCTGCTGATCTGCGTCGACTGTGGCAGCACCTCGTTCGAGGCGTTGGAGGAAGCCGCCGCCGTCGGGCTGGAAACGCTGGTGATCGACCATCATCAGGTCGGCGAAGCATTGCCCCGGGCCTATGCCCTGATCAACCCCAACCGGCAGGACGATCTGTCCGGCCTCGGCCATTTGGCCGCCGTCGGGGTCGCCTTTCTGTTCGTTGTCGCCCTGAACCGCGAGCTGCGCCGCCGGGGCGTGTTCCGCCAGCGGCGGGAGCCGGATCTTCTGGCTCTGCTCGATCTGGTCGCCGTCGGCACCGTCTGCGACGTGGTGCCGCTCAAGGGGCTGAACCGGGCCTTTGTGCGCAAGGGGCTGCTGGCTCTCCATGCGCGCGGCAACATTGGTCTTGCCGCGCTTTGCGACATCGCCCGGGTCAACGGCCCGGCCACGCCCTATCATCTGGGCTTTCTCATCGGTCCGCGTATCAATGCGGGCGGGCGGATTGGCGATGCGGCGCTTGGCGCGCGTCTGCTGACGACCCTTGACGGGGATGAGGCGCGCTCGATTTCCGAGACCCTCGAACGGCTGAACGGCGAACGGCAGGCCATCGAGGCGATCATGCTGGAGGAGGCCGATGCCGCCGCCCTGATCGCGGTGGAGCGGAACGATCCGCCGGTGCTGGTCTCCGGCTCCGATGGCTGGCACCCGGGCGTGGTCGGGCTGGTCGCTTCCCGCCTGAAGGAACGCTACCGCCGCCCGGCCTTCGCCATTGCCTTCGACGAGCGGCGCGGTGTCGGCACCGGCTCCGGACGGTCGATTCCCGGCGTCGATCTTGGCGGGGCGGTGCGCAAGGCGGTTGATCTCGGAATTTTGGAAAAGGGCGGCGGCCATGCCATGGCCGCTGGCCTGACCGTGGCGCGTGACCGGATGACCGAGCTTGAGGAATTTTTCCGGGCCGAGCTTTCCGATGAGGTGGCCGCCGCCCGCGCCGGCAACACCCTGAAGGTCGATGGCGTGCTGACCGCCAGCGCCGCCAGCGTCGATCTTCTGCACCTTCTGGAGGATGCCGGACCATTCGGAGCCGGTCATTCGGAGCCGGTGTTCGCCTTTCCCGCGCACCGGGTGAAATTCGCCGATGTGGTCGGCAAGGGGCATGTGCGCCTGACCCTGGGCGATGGCGCCGGTGGCAGCCTGAAGGCGATTGCCTTCAAGGCGGAGCAGACCCCCTTGGGGGAAATGCTGCTGTCGAAGCGCGGCCAGACCTTGCATCTGGCCGGGTCCTTGTCGCTCGACACTTGGCAGGGCCGCGAACAGGTTCAGGTGCGGGTGATCGATGCCGCCGATCCGCGTACGTGCCGGCCTTGAAGCAGGCCGTGAACTAGGCAAAAATTTCCCTTAATTAACCAAGATGTAATCCCGTTGCTCCTATCTTGGGGGAGGATGATGATGACGGGATTGAACGAATGACACCTCGGGCACAGCTGCGCCGGTTGATGAGCGACGTCGACCAGGCGGCGGACAGGGCGCATGTGGCGCTGCGGCGCGTGCAGGCCGGGCCCGACGTGCGCTGCGTCGATGCCGCCGAGGTGGCCGCGCCCTTGCGCCATGGCCTCATTCTCGCCAGCTTGTTGATGGCCGCGAAGGTGCTCTTCGCGCAAGGGTGAGCCTGCGCGGAAGGCGTGGGAGCCGCTGATTTTGCGGTTGAATTTCCTTGGCACTGGCGGCAGCATCGCCGCCCATGAGCACCAATTCCTATTCTATCGCGCTATGCGCGCTGAACCTTGGTCAGGGCGGGAAAACCGCCGGTGACTTTGTCGCGGCCATTGCCCGCCATATGGGCCGGGCACGGGAGGCGGGCGCCCGTCTGCTCGTGCTGCCGGAATACATCAGCGAGTGTTTCCTCGCCTGGCGCCCGGAAGGGCTGTCCCCCGATGGCGAAATCGCCTGGATGGCGGGGGAGGCGGACCGGATCCTTCCCCAGCTTCGCGAACTTGTCACCCGCACTGGGGTTTCGCTGGTGGCTGGGTCGATGCCTCATGCGGCCGGCGAGGGGCGGTTCACCAACCGGGCAACGGCTTTCCTGCATGACGGCCGGACCATTCATCACGACAAGCTGGCGCTCACCCCGGATGAGCAGGACCGGGACACCTGGGACCTTTACCCAGGCGATGCGGTGACGCTGTTCGAGCTGGACGGCATCCGCATGGCGATGCTGATCTGCCTCGATGTGGAGATGCCGGCTCTGTCCTGCCTGATGGCCGCCGAGGCACCCGAATTGCTGCTGGTGCCGTCGATGACCTCGAGCCTTGCCGGGTATAGCCGGGTGTTCGGCTGCGCCAAGGCACGGGCGGTGGAACTGATGGGCGCGGTGGCGGTCTGCGGCACGGTCGGCAGCACGCCGGGCACCACGCAGAACGAGGAAACCGTCTCCGGCGCTGCGCTCTATCTGCCTTGCGAGCCGGGGCTTGGCTATGACGGCATCGGTGCGGCGCTGCCGCCGGTGGACGGCAAGGGCGGGGAAGAGCCGTTTCTGGTGGTGGATGTGCCGATCGGTGAGATCCGGGCGCTGCGTGCCGGCGGGGCCGAGGTCTGGCCGGGCAACTGGCGCGCCGATGGCGTGGCGCTGCGCAAGGCTTGAAGCGAGACGGGCAGCGGAGCTGCCGGCAATCATAATGTTCAGATAAGATAGTCGCCCCCGCCAGGCAGGCGGGGGCGGCCGGTATTTGTCTTCAGCGGATCAGTTGGTTTCCTTGGTCGCGTTCGGGAAGAACAACTGCTGGCCATCGACCTGGTAGGCGGCAATCGCCTTCTGGCCTTCCGCGCCGATCAGCCAGTCGATGAAGGCCTGGCCGTCGTCCTTCTTCACCGCGGCGTGCTTTTCCGGATTGACCAGAATGACGCCATACTGGTTGAACAGCCGGTCGTCGCCCTCGGTCAGGATTGCCAGCTCGCCCTTGTTCTTGAAGGCGATCCAGGTGGCCCGGTCCGACATGGTGTAGGCGCCCATACCGGCGGCGGCGTTCAGCGTCGCGCCCATGCCCGAGCCGGTTTCCCGGTACCAGCTGCCCGATGCCTCGCCGATGTCGACCTCGGCCATCTTCCAGAGCGCGCGCTCCTTCTTGTGGGTGCCGGAATCATCACCGCGCGAGGCGAAGGGCGCCTTGCTGTCCGCGATCTTGCGCAGCGCGAGCGGTGCGTCCGACAGGCCCTTGATACCGGCGGGGTCGCTCTTCGGTCCGATGATCACGAAATCGTTGTACATCACGTCGGACCGCTTCACGCCGAAGCCGTCCGCGACGAATTTTTCCTCCGCCGGCTTGGCGTGGACCAGAAGCACGTCGCCATCGCCATTGCGGGCATTCTTCAGGGCCTGCCCGGTGCCGACGGCGACGACACGGACTTCGATGCCGCTCTTGTCCTTGAACTGCGGCAGGATGGCATCGAGCAAACCGGAGTTCTGCGTCGAGGTGGTCGACTGGACGATGATGAAACGATCATCGTCGGCAAGAGCCGGCGCCGTGGCGACAACGCCCAGCGCGAGAACTGCGGCGGCGGATGCGGAGAAGAAACGTGTGAGCATGGGGTCTCCCTTCGGGTTTTGGCGGAAAGTTCACAGCAGGATCTGGCCGGCGAGATAGGCCCGGGCCTCGGGGGAGGCCGGTGCGTCGAAATAGCTGTCTGCGTCGCTGTGCTCGGTCAGCCGGCCGCGATGCAGGAAGACCACGTCTTCGGCAAGCCTGCGGGCCTGATGCAGATCGTGGGTGACGAGCAGGACCTTGGTGCCGCCGGCCCGCGCCTTGTGCAGGGTCTCCTCGATCAGCAGCACCGAGGCAGGGTCGAGATTGGCGCAAGGTTCATCAAGGAACAGGATATCCGGAGTGAGCAGCAGAGCGCGCGCCAAGGCCAGCCGCTGCTGTTCACCGCCTGACAGCAGGCGCGCTGGCCGGTCGGCCAGGTCATTGAGATGAAGGTCGTCCATGAGAATGGATAGAAGATCAGTTGCTTCAGGCGATTTCTTCAAGTTGACCGCGAATTGAAGATTGGCACGTACCGAACGTCTGAACAGCACCGGTTTCTGGAACACCATGGCCTGACGCTGGCGCGTGTGCCGGTCGAGCTCCCGCCCACCCCAAAGGATCCGTCCCGCCGAGGGGGGCAGGAGCCCGTGCAGCAGCTTCAGGAGTACGCTCTTGCCGGCGCCGTTGGGGCCCATGATCACCGTCAGCCGGTTGTCCGTCAGGTCGAGATCGATGCCGTCGAGGATCCGGGTGCCATCGGCGACGAAGCCGAGCCCGCGAACGGTCAGCGGCAGCCGGGCGGCGGGGCGCGCTTCGCCCGGGCTTGTGGGGAAGGGCAGGACGCGGGGGTCAGGCATAGGCCATCCTCCGCGCGCTCGCCCTGACGGCCATCACGGCGGCGTTGACCGCCAGCGCGATCATCAGGAGCACAAGGCCCAGTGCCAGCGCCAACGCCAGATCGCCCTTCGATGTCTCAAGAGCGATGGCCGTGGTCATGACGCGGGTGACGTGGTTGATGTTGCCGCCGACAATGATGACGGCGCCAACCTCGGCAATGGCCCGGCCGAAGCCGGCAAGCACCACGGTCAGCAGCGCATAGCGGGCATCCCACAGCAGCGTCACTGCGGCCTTGTGCCAGGGAACCACCATGGAGCGGAAGGTGTCGGCGTATTCGGCGTTGAGATCGCTCAGGACCTGCTGGGTCAGGGCGACGATGATCGGGGTGACCAGAACGGCCTGGGCGATGATCATCGCCCCGGGGGTGTAAAGCAGCTGGAGAACGCCAAGCGGTCCGGCATTCGACAAGAGCATGTAGACCAAGAGGCCGACCACCACCGGCGGCAGGCCCATCAACGTGTTGAAAAGAACGACGAACAGCCCGCGTCCGGGAAAGCGCAGGATCGCCAGCGCGGCGCCGATTGGCAGGCCGATGACACATGCGATCAGAACCGCGGCAAAGGTGACGCGCAACGACAGGAACACGATTTCACCCAGCGCTGGGTCAAACCGCCACAGCAACTGAAAGGCCAGGGAGAAGGAGTGTGCGAAATCCTGCATAATCCCGCGCGATTTCCGAAAATGAATGCCCATACGTAACCTAACGCAGCTTATGCGCTTGTAAAGTGGGTTCTCTCGCGAGCCATCCGCGCCGCGTTTGCGCTATAACAATGGCCAAACGGGGCGGCAGGTCGATGCGGCTTGGCCGCGACAGCAGAAAACTCAAGGAAAGTCATGACGATCAAGCGGCGTTCAGGTGTGGGGTTCATCCTTGGCGGGCTCGTCGGAGCGGGGGGCGTGGCGCTGTCGGCGGCGGCCACCCATTCGGCGGCAACCGAGCTGTTGCGCCCGGCGGCACAGATGTTGCTGTTCCACGCGCCGCTGTTTCTCAGCTTGTCCCTGCTCTTTCTCTGGCGCGGACGCGGTGTGTCCGCCGCCGTTCTGGCGATGGGCACCGGAGCGCTTGTTGTGCTTGTGGCCGGGTTGGCGCTTTTTTGCGGAGATCTGCTGTTTCGTGCCTATGGCGGCGCGCGGTTGTTTCCCTTCGCCGCGCCGCTTGGCGGCAGCCTGTTGATCGCTGCCTGGGTTGGTGTGATCCTCACAGGGGCCGCGCTGCTGCGCTCCGGCGAAACCGAGCGTGGCGCTTAGGCGCGACAGCATGTCGGATTTGTACAAGCCGCGCGCGGGAAACGGCGGCACAACAATGCCATGGATGGTCGCGCCGTTTCGCGATCGCGACAGGAAGCCGAGGTTCGCATGACCCGTTTCTCCTTCTGGGAGCTGGCGCGCAAGGCGCTGAACGCCCATCAGGACTGGGGCGATCAGTGGCGCAAGCCCGAGCCGAAACCCGCCTATGACGTGATCATCATCGGTGCGGGCGGCCATGGGCTGGCGACTGCCTATTACCTGGCCAAGGAGCACGGCGTGACCAACGTCGCCGTGCTGGAAAAGGGTTGGCTCGGCGGCGGCAACACCGGGCGCAACACCACCATCGTCCGCTCGAACTACCTTTGGGAGGAGAGCGAAGCGCTCTACGACCATGCCATGGACCTGTGGCAGGACCTGTCGCAGGAGCTGAACTACAACGTGATGTATTCGGCGCGTGGCGTGATGATGCTGGCGCATACGGTGCATGACATTCAGGTGTTCAAGCGCCATGTGCACGCCAATCGGCTCGCCGGGGTGCAGAACGAATGGCTGAGTGCTGAAGAGGCGAAGGCTTTTTGCCCGCCGCTGAATATCGGGAAGAACATCCGCTATCCGGTGCTCGGCGCCGCCTTGCAGCGCAAAGGCGGGGTCGCCCGCCATGATGCGGTGGCCTGGGGCTATGCGCGCGGCGCGGACCAATACGGCGTCGATATCATCCAGAACTGCGCGGTCACCGGCATTCGCCGGAATGCCGATGGATCGGTTGCCGGGGTCGAGACCTCGCGCGGCTTCATCGGCGCGAAGAAGGTGGGCGTCGTCGCCGCCGGTCACACCAGCACGGTGATGGACATGGCCGGCGTGCGCATGCCGCTGGAATCGAACCCGTTGCAGGCGCTGGTCTCCGAGCCGGTGAAGCCATGCTTTCCTTGCGTGGTGATGTCCAACACCGTGCACGCCTATGTCTCGCAGTCGGACAAGGGCGAGTTGGTGATCGGCGCGGGCACCGACCAGTATGTCTCCTACAGCCAGACCGGCGGATTGCAGATCACCACCCACACGGTCGATGCCATCTGCGAGCTGTTCCCGATGTTCCGCCGCATGCGGATGCTGCGCAACTGGGGCGGGATCGTCGACGTGACCCCGGACCGCTCGCCGATCATCGGCAAGACGCCGGTGCCGGGGCTCTTTGTCAATTGCGGCTGGGGTACCGGCGGCTTCAAGGCGACCCCCGGTTCGGGGCATGTCTTCGCCCACACCATCGCCCGCGACGACCCGCACCCGATCAATGCGCCCTTCACCCTCGACCGGTTCCGCACCGGCCGGCTCATCGACGAGGCGGCGGCCGCCGCCGTCGCCCATTGAGGTAGGTTCATGCTGCTGATCCAGTGTCCCTATTGCGCGGTGGAGCGCCCCGAGCTCGAATTTCGCTATGGCGGCGAGGCGCATATCGCCCGCCCCGAGAGCCCGTCGGAGCTGACCGACGAGCAATGGGCCGATTTTCTCTACATGCGCAGCAACCCGAAGGGCGTGATGGCCGAACGCTGGCGCCATGTGCATGGCTGCGGTCGGTTCTTCAATGCCCTGCGCGATACGGTCAGCGACCGCTTCCTCGCCGTCTACAAGGCCGGCGAGCCGCGCCCCGATATCGAGGCGCCGGAGCCAACTGCCCCGAACAAGGAGACCGGCCGGTGACCCAGATCCGCCGCACCCGCTCCGGCGGCCGTATCGACCGGTCGCAGCCGGTGCGTTTCACCTTCGATGGCCGGGAGCTGACCGGTTTTGCCGGCGATACGCTCGCCTCCGCCCTTCTGGCCAATGACGAGCACCTGGTCGGCCGGTCGTTTAAGTATCACCGGCCGCGCGGTATCCTCACCGCCGGCTCGGAGGAGCCGAACGCCCTTGTCGGCGTCACCCGGTCGCCGGGCTCCGGCACACCAAACCTGCGCGCCACCCAGGTGGAGCTCCATGAGGGGCTGTCCGCCCGCAGCCAGAACCGCTTTCCCTCGCTCGGGTTCGACATCGGCGCGGTCAACGATCTGATGTCACCGCTGTTCGTCGCCGGGTTCTACTACAAGACCTTCATGTGGCCGAAGAGCTTCTGGAATCGGGTCTACGAGCCGTTCATCCGGGCCGCCGCCGGTCTCGGCACGGCGCCGACCGCGCCGGATCGCGACCGCTATGCCAACCGCTATGTCCACTGCGATGTGCTGATCGCCGGTGCCGGTCCGGCGGGCATCGCCGCTGCCCTGTCCGCCGCCGAGGCGGGGGCGCGGGTGATCCTGGCCGATGAGCAGGCGGAAATGGGCGGGGCGCTGCTGCATGAAACCGGCGCCACGGTGGAGGGCCAGCCGGCTGACCGCTGGCTGGAAGCGGCGCTGGCGGAGCTCGCCGCCAATCCGCGCGTCACCCTGCTGCCGCGCACCACCGCCTTCGGCTATTTCAATCACAACTACATCGCGCTCGGCGAACGGGTCACCGACCATCTTGCCGTGCCGGACCCGGATTTGCCGCGCGAGCGGCTGTGGCAGGTTCGTGCCCGTCAGGTGGTGATTGCGGCCGGTTCGATTGAGCGCCCGCTGGTGTTTCCGGAAAACGACCGTCCGGGTGTGATGCTGGCCGAGGCGGGGCGTATCTATGCCAACCGCTATGGGGTGTTGCCGGGCAGATCCATCGCGGTCGCCACTGCTTGCGACACCGCCTATCGCGCCGCGCTCGACATCCATGCGGCGGGCGGTTCCATCGCGGTCATTGCCGACCTGCGGGAGCGGCCAGATGAGGCGCTTGTCGCCGAGGCCCGGGCGGCCGGCATCCGCGTCGAGACCTCCTGCGTCGTCACCGGGGTGCTTGGCCGCAAACGCGTGCGCGGTGTTCTGCTGGGTCGGTTGCGGGCGGGCAGCGTCACAGCGGCCGGCACCGTGAATGCCGATTGTCTGCTGATGTCTGGCGGCTGGACCCCGAATGTCAGCCTGCATTCCCAGTCGCGTGGAAAGCTCGTCTGGGACGAGGAACGCGGCGCTTATCTGCCCGGAGATGCCGTGCAGGCGGAGCGCTCTGCCGGGAGCTGTGCCGGGGTCGACGGGCTTGCGGCGGTGCTTGCCGATGGCGCCCGCGCCGGCGCGGAGGCAGCCCGAGAGGCCACCGGCAAGGCGCATGCGCCGCGTGAGATCTTGGCCGAGGGCGGCGAAGCCGGCATTGGCTGGGTGCTGGGCGCGCTGCCGCATGACCGGGATGCGGCCAGGGTGCGCGCCTTTGTCGACTACCAGAACGACGTCACCGCCAAGGACGTCAAGCTGGCGGTGCGCGAGGGCATGCACTCCATCGAGCATATCAAGCGCTACACCACCACCGGCATGGCGACCGATCAGGGGCGCCTGTCGAACATGAATGCCCTGTCGATTGCCTCCACGGCGCTGGACCGGCCGGTGCCGGAGGTGGGGCTGACCACCTTCCGCCAGCCCTATACGCCGGTCAGTTTCGGAACGCTTGCCACCACCTCGCGCGGGGATCTGTTCGACCCGGTCCGCAAGACGCCGATCCACGACTGGGCGGCCGGGCAGGGGGCGGCCTTCGAGGATGTCGGCCTGTGGAAGCGGGCCTGGTACTTCCCGCGCGGCGGTGAGGACATGCACCGCGCGGTGGAGCGGGAATGCCGCACGGTACGAGAAAGCGTCGGCCTGTTCGATGCCTCCACCCTGGGCAAGATCGAGGTTGTCGGACCGGATGCGGCGGAATTTCTCAACCGGATCTACACCAACCCGTGGCTGAAGCTCGGGCCAGGCCGCCTGCGCTACGGGCTGATGCTGAACGAGGCCGGGTTCATCATGGATGACGGTGTCGTCGGCCGGCTGGCCGAGGACCGCTTCCATGTGACCACCACCACCGGCGGTGCGCCGCGCGTCCTGGCCCATATGGAGGACTACCTCCAGACCGAATGGCCGGATCTCAAGGTCTGGCTGACCTCCACCACCGAACAATGGGCGGTGATCGCGGTGCAGGGGCCGAAGGCGCGGGAGGCGATCGCGCCGATCATTGACGATATCGACCTTGCGACCGAGGCGCTGCCGCATATGTCCATGCGCGAAGGGCATGTGATGGGCGGCATTCCCTGCCGGCTGTTCCGCATGAGCTTCACCGGCGAGGCCGGATATGAACTCAACGTGCCGCCCTCGCGCGCCCGCGAGGTTTGGGAGGCGGTCTGGGCCAATGTCGAGAAGCTTGGCGGTTGCGCCTATGGTACCGAGACCATGCACGTGCTGCGGGCGGAAAAGGGCTACATCATCGTCGGTCAGGAGACCGATGGTACCGTCACCCCGGACGATGTCGGCATGAGCTGGGCCATCGGCAAGAAGAAGCGCGACTTCGTCGGCATGCGTTCGCTGGCCCGGCCGGATCTGGTGGCCGAGGGGCGCAAGCAACTGGTCGGCCTTTTGACCAGGGACGGCACGACGCTGTTGGAGGAGGGGGCGCAGATCACCCGCGAGGCGGTGCCCGCGCTGAAGACCCCCGCTCTTGGTCATGTGACCTCGTCCTATGTTTCACCCGCCGCCGGCCGGCCGATTGCCCTGGCGATGATCGCCGATGGCCGGGCCCGGATGGGCGAAACCCTGCATGTGCCGATGCCGGAAGGCGCGATTACCGTCGAGGTGGTCCCACCGGTGTTCGTCGATCCCGAAGGAGCGCGGCTCAATGTCTGAGGCACCCCTTTATTCCGCCGCTGGTGACACCGAAGCGGTGCTTGCCGCCCCGGGGCTGCGGGTCTCCCGGACCCGGCCGCTTGCGCGCTTCGCCTTTCGCGGTGATCCGGCGGCTGCCGGCAAGGCCGGCGCTGCCTTCGGCGCGTCCCTGCCGATGACCCCGCTTGCCGCCAACCGGGTCTCCGCCCGCGCCGCGCTCTGGCTCGGCCCGGATGAATGGCTGCTGTTGGCCGCTGATGAGACTGCGGCGGCAATCGCAGTCGGCATGGCCACGGCGCTTGCCGATGCGCCCCATGCGCTCGTTGATGTGTCGGAGCGCAATGTCGCGCTTTTGGTGGAAGGCGAAGGCGCGGAGCGTCTGCTCAACACCCAGGTGTTTCTTGACCTGGACCCGGCGGCCTTTCCCGTGGGGATGGCGACCCGGACCTTGTTCGCCAAGGCGGAAATTATCCTCTGGCGGCTCGGGGACGAGGCCTTCGCCGTGGAATGCTGGCGCAGCTTTGCCCCCTACATTGAGGGATTGCTCGTGGAGGGAGCGCGGGGGCTTTGAGATCGTTGGCCGTCCGCGCTCCGTTTTCCGGTGTTCGTGGTCAGTCGGCGATCAGGCCGCGCTTCTTCAGCAGCCCATCGACCGACGGCAACGCGCCTCGGAAGGCGATGTAGGCGTCCTTCGGGTCCTGGCTGCCGCCGGCGGAATAGATCCACTTGCCGAGCCGCTCGGCGGTGTCCGCATGGAACGCATCGCCGGTTTCCTCAAAGGCGGTGAAGGCGTCCGCGTCCATCACCTCCGACCACATGTAGCTGTAGTACCCGGCCGAATAGCCATCGCCGGAAAACACATGGGCGAAATGGGTCGGCCGATGCCGCATGACGATCTCGCGCGGCATGTCGATGCGCGACAGGGTGGCTGCCTCCAGCGCGGCGACGTCCGCACCGTCCGCCGGCTGGCCGTCATGCACATCGAGATCGAAGATCGCCGAAGCGAGGTATTCGACGGTGGAGAACCCCTGGTTGAAGTTGCGGGCCGCGTGCAGGCGGTCGAGCAGATCCTGGGGCATGGGCTGGCCGTCATGGGCGCTGATGGCGAATTGCGACAGGATTTCCGGCTCGCTCAGCCAGTGCTCGAACAGTTGCGACGGCAGCTCGACAAAGTCACGGGCAACGGAGGTGCCGGAGATCAGCGGATAGGTGACATTCGACATCAGCCCATGCAGGGCATGACCGAATTCGTGAAACAGGGTGCGGGCATCGTCGAAGGTGAGCAGCGTCGGCTCGCCGGGGGCCGCCTTGGCGAAATTCATCACGTTGACGATGATCGGGCGAATGTCGCCATCGAGCTTCTGCTGGCGCCGGAAGGCACTCATCCAGGCGCCGCTGCGCTTGGAGGCCCGATTGAAATAGTCGCCAAGGAACAGGCCGAGATGCTGGCCGCCCCGATCCTTCACCTCGAAGGCACGGACATCGGGGTGATACAGATCGAGCCCTTCGACCTCCTGGAAGGTAAGGCCGAACAGCCGGTTGGCGGTGTGGAAGGCGGCCTCGATCATCCGGTCAAGCTGGAAATACGGCTTCAGCTCCGCATCATCGAGCGCGTAGTCGCGCTGGCGGAGCTTTTCCGAGTAGTAGCGCCAGTCCCAGGGGGCGATTTCAAGATTGTCGCCCTCAGCCGCCGCGATTTCCTGCAGCGCTGCGGCTTCCGCGCCAGCCTGTGCCCGTGCCGGGCCCCAGACCGCCTCCAGCAGTTCCCGCACTGCCGTCGGCGATCCGGCCATGGTGTCATCGAGCTTGAAGCTGGCGAAATCGTCGAACCCGAGGAGCCGGGCGCGTTCAGCACGGAGCTTCAGAGTTTCGGCGATGATCTCCCGGTTGTTGGTCTCACCCGGCATCTCGCCGCGCCGGATCCAGGCGGCAAAGGCCTCCTCGCGCAGGTCGCGTCTTGCTGAGAATTGCAGGAACGGCTCGATCAGCGAACGGGACAGGGTGATCACATGCTTGCCCGGGTGCCCGCGTTCGCGCGCCGCTTCGGCCGCTGCCGCCCGCAGAAAGTCGGGCAGGCCGGCAAGATCCGCCTCCGTTTCAAGGACCAGGGCATACTCTGCTTCGTCGCGCAGGACATTCTGGGAGAACGCCGTGCCCAGCACCGCCAGCCGCTGGGTGATTTCGCTCATCCTTGCCTTGCCGGCGTCATCGAGCCCGGCCCCGGCGCGGCGAAACAGAGTGTGATAGCGCTCTAGAACCCGGCGCTGCTCCGCATCGAGGCCAAGGCTCTCCCGTTGCTGCCAAAGGCGGTCGATCCGCTGGAACAGCGCCGAGTTGAGCATGGTTTCGCTGTGATGCCGGGCAAGGCGGGGCGCCATGTCGCGCTCGATGGCCTGCAAGGCGGGGCTGGTGTGGGCGCCGGTGAGATTGAAGAACACCGACGCGACCCGGGTGAGCTGCTCGCCGGCGCGCTCCAGCGCCTCGACGGTGTTGGCGAAATCGGGCGCGTCCGTCCCCTCGGCGATGGCTGCGATATCCGCCTTCGCTTCCGCCAGAGCCGCGTCGAAGGCCGGGGCGAAGTCGCTCGCCTCGATCTGGCCGAAAGGAGGGAGACCGAAGGGCGTGTCCCAGCGGGCAAGAAGCGGATTTGTGGTGTCGGACATGAACGGGGTTCCGTCTGCGGGGAAGAAAAGGGGAGATGTCACCAGATGTGGAGACATCCATTATATGGGCGCAAGGCCCTCTCTTGTCAGCCCTTGCGGACCTGACCGCAGAGGTTTTCACGAGCGTGGGCGGGCGGTTCGGGAGAATTGACCCGCCTCGCGTCATTGATCGTTAAGGGCGCGCGCATCATACTGAGCGCCATGTCCGCTCTGTCCATCTCCTTGTCCGGCCTGCAACGCGCCGGTGCCAGATTCGAGACCGCCGCCCGTCAGATCGTCTCCGCGGGAACGGTCCGGCCAGGGACAGAGAGTGAGGGGCCGGCTCCTGCCGCCGGACCGGAGGCCGCCATTGGCGCGCCGCGTCCCGGGTTTTCGCCGGATATGGCCACAGCCATGGTCGGGATGATCGAGGCGGAAAACGCCTATGTGGCCAATGCGCGGGTGGCCGGTCGCATTGCCGAGATGCAGAAGGCCTATCTGGACGCGCTTGCCCCGAAATCCGAAAAGTAAAACCTTGCGCTGAGCACGCCGCGATCTCGTTCAGCCCGTAAGGAGCGCGCGTCAGGCGGACATCTGCCGGCTGCAGGTCGTGTGTCGGCGATTGGGGGAAAGCTGGGGCCAGAAATAAATAACGCCCACCGGAGGGAGGAGAACCGGTGGGCGCCATTTATTGGCAACCGATGCTGGGAGGAGGTGCACCGGTTGTACAACGGGGCCAGACGTTGGGAGGAGGAGTGTCCGGCGCCGTTGAGAGACATATGGGGGAGTCGGCCCGGGATTGCCAGAGCCGAGGTTGCATATCAGCTCTGAACTCAGTGCAGGGCACTGCACAATTTTTCAAGCCGGTTTGTGTGCGGTGCGAAATTGGCGGGTCTTCGAACCGTGCCTCCCCGTGAACAACGCGCGGGAGGGTGGTGGCTGTATGGGCAGTAAGGTTTTGTAAAATAACAGTTATCAAGAATTTTGCGCGCTGTGATTTGCCATTCGGCTCAGACGCGGGCGCCGTCTTCGCTGATGCTTGCGCTGGCTGGCGGGCGCAAACACATGATATCAAAAGAAGATGAAGCCCTGCCGTCTCACCTCCGCCGGTCTCATCGTTCAGGCCGATGGCTCCAGTTATCCACTGCCGGACGTCGATGCGGCCGAGATTCTTGTGCCCCATCTGGCGCCACGTGTCGAAACCTATGAGTTGGCGGGCTTGGGCGAGATCGGCGTTCTGATCCGCTATTCCTGTCATTGCTGGACCAGCAAATATGATGAGGCACTCCATAACGGCGTGATCCGGATCATGGATCGTGGGCGGGCGCGCGCCTTTGACCCTGCGCGCTATGCGGCCTCGTTGGAACTGCCGGAGCTGATGCGGGATCTGCCGCACAAGCGGATCTATGCCACGCGGGGCGACCGCAACTATGGCTGCTATGATGCGAGCCGGCGCGATGCGGATGGGCTCTGCTATACGGCCTATTTCGCACTGAAGGCGCGCAAGGGCCTATGTGATGCTGCCCCCTATAGTTTCCGCTTGTTCGTTGAAAGCGCCTATCCCAAGGCGCAGCAGGAGCCAGGTCGGGCAACGAGCCTGCGTGCGATCCTTGGCAGGTCCCGCGCGGGGACAGAGATTGGCGAGGAACCCGAAGACTGACGCGGCGTGGATGCGAAAACGAAAAAAGCGCCCCCCGAGGCTTCGGGCGGCGCTTTTTTGTTCGGACCCGCCTGACGGCGGGGCGAGATCAGCGATGGGTGCGGGCGATGAAGTCGATGTCGCCACGGCCGATGCCGAGATCGCTGAGCTCACGGTTGGAGAGCCGCGACAGCTCGTAATAGGTCTGCCGGTACTTCTGCCAGGAATTGTATTTGCGCACGAGGGTGTCGAACATGGTTTCGCTCTTTCGGTCTGATGTTTCAGTGAGCGAACACCCGCCGATGTTGCGGCGCGACAATCGCTCGATAGGGTGGATATAAGCTGCCTTTCGGCCTTCGGAAGACGGTGTTTCAGCATGGCTGGGCCGCGTTGGCTGCGGAACTGAAACAAGGGCGTCCGGTGCGGCGGGACACGCCGCGAAGCTCTTTCAAAAAAAAGCGATCGCCCGCCGGAGGGAGGAGAACCGGCGGGCGACGCTATTTCCGGACGAGGCTGGGAGGAGGATGCCTCGCCGGGCACGCTAAAGGGACAGGGGAGGAGGTCTATCCCTTTGAACGTGATCTCTTATCGGCTCACGCGCTTGGCGATGAAGGGAATGTCGCCGCGTGCAATGCCAAGGTCGTCAAGTTCGCGCGTCGTCAAGCGCGACAGCTCGGAAACCGTGCTCTGGTAGCTCTTCCAGGACCGGTACTTGCGCGTAAGTGACTCAAACATCGGATGGCCTCGCCAGATTTGCGCCGCTGCCGTTCCGCGTCAGCGCCGCGTCAATTCGATGACCGGTAGATAGATTTTCCAGCTGATGAAAAAAAGAGCGATTTGTGCATGGCAGGGGTGCGGATTGTGCATTGCAACATCACACCCCTGCCCAATTGCCCGGTTTTGCGCCGAAACCGCCTATTCGGCGGCACTCATCCGCCGGATCGGTCGTCGTGCGAGTACCTCGCGCAGGAACTGCCCGGTGTAGCTTTCCGGCACCTCGGCGATTTCTTCCGGAGGACCGGCGGCAACCAGCGTTCCGCCGCCATCACCGCCCTCCGGCCCGAGATCGAGAATCCAGTCGGCGGTCTTGATGACCTCCAGATTGTGTTCGATCACCAGCACGGTGTTGCCTTGGTCGACCAGCTCGTGCAGCACCTCCAGCAGTTTCGCCACATCATGGAAGTGCAGGCCGGTGGTCGGTTCGTCGAGGATATAGAGCGTGCGGCCGGTGGCGCGCTTGGCCAGCTCCTTGGCCAGCTTGACGCGCTGCGCTTCGCCGCCGGACAGGGTGGTGGCCTGCTGGCCGACCTTGATATAGCCGAGCCCCACCCGGGCGAGGGTCTCCAGCTTGTCGCGCACGGCCGGCACGGCGGAAAAGAACGCGGCACCTTCCTCAACTGTCATGTCGAGCACATCGGCAATCGATTTGCCCTTGAACAGAACTTCAAGCGTCTCCCGATTGTACCGCTTTCCCTGGCAGACATCGCAGGTGACATAGACGTCGGGCAGGAAGTGCATCTCGATCTTGATGACACCGTCGCCCTGGCAGGCCTCGCAGCGTCCGCCCTTGACGTTGAAGGAGAACCGGCCCGGCGCATAGCCGCGGGTCTTGGCTTCCGGCAGGCCGGCAAACCACTCGCGGATCGGTGTGAAGGCGCCGGTGTAGGTCGCCGGGTTGGAACGCGGCGTGCGTCCGATCGGCGACTGGTCGATGTCGATCACCTTGTCGAGCAGTTCCAGCCCGTCGATATGATCGTGCGGCGCCGGGTTGTCGCGGGCGCCGTTCAGCCTCCGCGCCGCCGCCCGGTACAGGGTGTCGATCAGGAAGGTCGACTTGCCGCCGCCAGACACGCCGGTGATGCAGGTGAAGGTGCCGAGCGGAATGTCGGCGGACACGTTTTTCAGATTGTTGCCGCGCGCGCCCGCCACATGCAGCCGGCGCGCCTTGGAGATCTCGCGGCGCATGGCCGGCATGGGAATCGTCAGGTCGCCGGAGAGATAGCGACCGGTCAGCGACGCCGGGTTGGCGAGGATGTCCGCCGGGGCCCCTTCGGCGACGATCTCACCGCCATGCACGCCCGCGCCCGGGCCGATATCGACCACGTAATCGGCGGTCAGCACCGCATCCTCGTCATGCTCGACCACGATCACCGTGTTGCCCAGGTCGCGCAGGTGCTTGAGCGTTTCCAGCAAGCGGGCATTGTCGCGCTGATGCAGACCGATTGACGGCTCGTCGAGCACGTAGAGAACCCCGGTGAGACCCGAACCGATCTGCGACGCCAGCCGGATGCGCTGGCTTTCGCCGCCGGACAGGGTGCCGGAATTGCGCGCCAGCGACAGATAGTCGAGCCCCACGTCATTGAGGAATTTCAGCCGCTCGCGAATTTCCTTCAGGATTCGCACGGCAATTTCGCTCTGCTTGGTGGTGAGGTGATCCGGCAGCGCGGAGAACCAGTCGCCGGCCTCACGGATCGACAGCTTTGCGATGTCGCCGATATGGCAATCGGCGATCTTCACCGCCAGCGCTTCCGGTTTCAGCCGGTGGCCACCGCAGGTGGGGCAGGGGCGGTCGGACTGGTAGCGCGACAGCTCCTCGCGGACCCATTCGGATTCGGTCTCGCGCCAACGCCGCTCGATATTGCCGACGACACCCTCGAAGGTCTTGGAGGTGCGATAGCTGCGCACCCCGTCATCATAGACGAATTCGATCTTCTCCCGCCGGGTGCCGAACAGGATGGCGTTGCGCAGCGTCTCCGGCAGGTCCGACCAGGGCGCGGTCATCGAGCCGCCGAAGTGCCGGCAGAGCGCTTCCAGGGTCTGCGCATAGTAAGGAGATGTCGAGCCGGTCTTGGCCCAGGGCAGCACCGCCCCGCCGCGTAAGGACAAGCTATGGTCTGGCACCACCAGTTCCGGCTCGAACGCCAGCGTGGTACCGAGCCCGTCGCAGGCCGGGCAGGCGCCGAACGGGTTGTTGAAGGAGAACAGGCGCGGCTCGATTTCCGAGATGGTGAAACCGGAAACGGGACAGGCGAATTTCTCTGAAAAGACAATGCGTTCGTGGGTTTCGTTGCGATTCTGCAGCACCGCATCGCGGCTCTTGTCCGCAGCCGGCAACGGCCGATCGGCATATTCGGCAATGGCGATGCCATCGGCCAGCGATAGGGCCGTTTCCAGCGAATCTGCCAGCCGTCCAGAGATGTCGCCGCGCACGACAATGCGGTCGACCACCACGTCGATGTCGTGTTTCAGCTTCTTGTCGAGCGCCGGGGCTTCGGAAATCTCGTGGAACTCGCCGTCGATCTTGACCCGCTGGAAGCCCTTCTTCATCAGCTCGGCCAGTTCCTTGCGGTATTCGCCCTTACGCCCGCGCACCACGGGCGCCAGCAGATAAAGTCGCGTTCCTTCCTCCAGCGCCAGCACCCGGTCGACCATCTGGCTCACCGTCTGGCTCTCGATCGGCAGACCGGTCGCCGGCGAATAGGGCACGCCGATGCGCGCGAACAACAGGCGCAGGTAGTCGTAGATTTCGGTGACCGTGCCGACCGTCGAGCGCGGGTTGCGCGAGGTCGTCTTCTGCTCGATGGAGATGGCCGGCGACAGGCCGTCGATCTGGTCGACATCCGGCTTCTGCATCATCTCCAGGAACTGGCGGGCATAGGCCGACAGGCTTTCCACGTAGCGGCGCTGTCCTTCGGCGTAGATGGTGTCGAACGCCAGCGACGACTTTCCGGAACCGGAAAGGCCGGTCATCACGATCAACTGATCGCGCGGCAGGTCGAGGTCGACATTCTTCAGGTTATGCTCGCGCGCGCCCCGCACGCTGATCATGCGCCGGTCCGGTGCGGACTGGGGAGCGGAAGGGGGGGGGGTCGAGCGGGTCTTGGCCATTGGTGTCTGCAATCCCTGGCGTTGCGGTGCCGGAGTTATTCAGGAATTTCGGGCGATGCGGTCCCGGAGTGAGGATCCGTTCCGCCGCGCCGTTCTACGCTATGACGGCGGATGCGTCGATTGACGAACGCGACCCGGCGAGGGTTTCTAGTTTTGTACGTTTCGGCATGGAAGTTCGATTGCATGAACATAATAAGAACATTACCGGGGTGGCAAGTCCATTGCGGTGCGGCGGTGGAATTTTGCCCTTCGCTGCCCCTCGCGATGGTCGGAAGGCGCGCTCCGCGTGGCGCGCCAAGAGAGGCTCTTGAAATCGGTCGGTGGATGTGGAACGAATGGGGAACGCGGTCGGGCGTTTCGGCGCCGACTGTGGAAAAACGGCAAAAATCCACGGCATCGCTGGCACCAAACCCATATGGTCCCCCGACGCGGCCGGACATTCGGCGGGCGCTGAATGAAGACGAACGAGGAGAGCGACAATGTCGGGTAGCGTCAACAAGGTCATCCTGGTGGGCAATCTCGGCGCCGATCCGGAAGTGCGGCGGATGCAGGATGGCCGTCCGGTCGTCAACCTGCGCATCGCCACCTCGGAGAACTGGCGTGACCGCAACACCGGCGAGCGGCGCGAGCGGACCGAATGGCACCGGGTGGTGATTTTCAACGAGGGGCTGGCCAAGGTCGCCGAGAATTACCTGCGCAAGGGCTCCAAGATCTATGTGGAAGGCCAGTTGCAGACGCGCAAGTGGCAGGACCAGTCCGGCCAGGATCGCTACAGCACCGAGGTGGTGCTCCAGGGCTTCAACTCCGTGCTGACCATGCTGGATGGCCGCGGTGAAGGCGCTGGCGGCGGTCGTGAGCTTGGCGGCCCGTCCGGCGGGTCGGCATCGGGCGGCGGCTTTGGCGGCGGTTCGCGCGGCGGCGGCTATGACGCGCCGCAGCAGGGTGGCGGTGGCGGCTACGGCGGCCCCGGTGGTCCCGGCGACATGGACGATGAAATTCCGTTCTGAGGCAATGTCCTGTCTTCGAGAGGCAGGCTGAACCAGACAATGAAAAACCCGGCGCAGGGATCTGCGCCGGGTTTTTTGTGTCTGTTGCGAGTCGAAGACGGTTGATCGGTGCCCCTAGTGCGTGTCCGTGTCCCGCGACTTGCTCGCTGCCAGCATTTCCTCATGGTGGCGGGTGGCCTGCACCTCGATGAAGACCCGGCGGACGATGGGAAAGCGCTGTTTGATCGCGATTTCCAGCGCATAGATCGCTTCTTCCACCTTGCCGACCGTGAGATTGTCCTGAAAGTCGACGGAGAGAGCGAGCAGCACGTCCTCCGGTCCCCGGTGCAGGGTGCGGATCTCGTTAAGGCGCGACACGGTCGGCGTCGCTTCGACGACGGCACGGATGGTGTCCACCACCTCCGGCGCGGCGGATTCGCCCACCAGCAGGCCCTTGGTCTCATAGGCAAGGAATGCGGCTGTGGCCGCCAGGATCACGCCGATGGCAACCGAGGCGGCGCCATCGAGCCAGGGCAGGCCGAGATATTGCGCCGCCAGCAAGCCGCTAAGGGCAACCAGCAGGCCGAGCATGGCCGCTGTGTCCTCGAACAGAACGGTGAAGACCGCCGGATCCTTGCTGTCGCGCACCGCCTGCAACAATCCCTGCCGCCCGCGCACCTTGGAAAACTCCTTGTAGGCGATCCACCAGGCGCCCGCCTCGAACACGATGGCAAGGCCCAGCACCACATAGGCGACGATTGGCGAGGTAACCGGATGCGGATGCAGGATCTTCTGCACCCCCTCGTAGATCGAAATGCCGGAGCCCACGGCGAAGATCAGGATGGCGACCACGAAGGACCAAAAGTAGAGCTCGGCCCCATATCCAAAAGGATGTTTTTCATCAGCGGGTTGCCGGGCTTTCTTCAGGCCATGCAAAAGAAGTCCCTGGTTGCCGGTATCCACCAGCGAGTGAATCCCTTCCGACATCATCGCCGAGGAGCCGGTGTAGGCTGCGGCGAAGAACTTGGTCACGGCGATGAGGGCGTTGCCGGCAAGCGCGGCGTAGATGACTTTTTTGGAGCCGGTCGCTGCCATGGAGTTTCCTTTCCTGCCCGGTCGGGCGGCTTACGTGGGCGACAATCCTCGAATGCGCCGGGCACAGCTGACGCGGATGTGACTCGAGAGCATGTCCTGTTTCGGGGTAGTCAATCGAGGACGGCTCTGCAACCTCTCGCAAGCGGGCGAAGGTGGGAGAAGGGGAGGAAGATGGATGTCGCGACGTGCTCCGAATGCTCAAGATGCCGCTGCAGGGAGACCATTCCGGCGGCGTTTGACAGGTCTCATGGCGGCCTTCATTCTGCTTGGTGCGGTCAGTCCTGCATGCGCCGGTGAAGCCGAGGTGGTCGATGCCCACGCGCGGCAATCTGCGGATGGGAGTTGGCGTTTCGAGGTGACCGTCTCCCATGCCGACACCGGCTGGGATCACTATGCAGATTTATGGGAGGTGCTGGCGCCCGATGGTCGGGTGCTTGGTCGTCGGGTCCTCGCCCATCCGCATGTGAACGAGCAGCCCTTCACCCGGTCGCTGGCCGGGGTGGCGATCCCGGAAGGCCTCGATCGGGTCGAAATCCGGGTGCGCGATACGGTCCACGGATGGGGGGAGCGGCGCTATCTCTTGAACTTGCCTTGAGAATTGCTCCGCGCGGCGCAAGACGACGGGGCTTGTGACCGAATATGAAGCGGGAGAGATAGGAAATTGTTTTTGCTTTAAAAAACAGGGATTATGAGAACTCTATCAAAAGTCGATTCCCGGGGGCTGACATGTATCTTGGATTGCTGTTCCTGCTGCTGACGGCAACGCTCGCCAGCGCCGCCTATGGGCCGCCGCGTTGGACGGTGGGGCTGACTGTTGTTTCCTTTGTCGCGGCGGGGCTGGTGTATTTCCATCACGCCTCCGACTCGCTTCCTCTGTCGTTCTGAGGCCCGCCATGATCTCCCGTACGCTCGAAACGACGCTGAACGCGCTCGCCCTCTACGCCATCGCTGCCGTGCTTGGTGTGGCCTTTTTCGATCAACTCGTGAACGGCGAGTTGCCCTGTCCGCTTTGCTTGCTGCAGCGGGCCGGCTTCCTGCTCTTGGCGATCGGGCCGGTCCTGGCCGTCGCGCGCGGGCCCAGGGCCGCCTGGTACGGCGTGACGATCCTGGCCGGTCTCGCCGGCGCGGGCTTCGCCACGCGCCAGATCCTGCTGCACATTGCGCCGGGGGATGCCGGCTACGGCGCGCCTTTCCTTGGGCTGCATTTCTACACCTGGGCCTTCGTGGTCTTCGTTGTCGCCATTGCCGCGAGTGCGCTGATGCTGATCCTGCGCCAGCCTGACGGCGAAGCAACTGACGAAGTGCAGGCCGGCGCCGCCTCGGGCGATGCACTCGGGCGCATCGGCATTCTGCTCGTCATTCTGATGGCGGCAGCGAATGTGCTCTCGACCACGCTGGAATGCGGATTTGCGACTTGCCCGGACGATCCGGTGACCTACCAGCTTCTGACGCCGTCCGGTTCGTGAGACGCGGTGTGGGGGGCGGTACCCATGCGCTCGCGCACTGATTGACGCTGCGGGCGGTCCTCCGTATCACGGGAGACCGCCCTTTTTTGTGCCTCGTTGAGCCGGAGCCTGTCCATGACCCAACGCCTTGCCATTCGCCGCATGAAGCCTGCGGATCTGGAACGTGCGCTCGACTGGGCTGCGGACGAGGGCTGGAACCCGGGTGTCGACGACGGCACGCCGTTTCTGGCGAGCGATCCGGAAGGTTTCTTTGTCGGTGAGTGCGAGGGCACGCCGGTGTCTTGCATATCGGCTGTGCGCTACGGCGAGGGTTACGGCTTCATCGGCTTCTACATCTGCCACCCGGATTGGCGCGGCAAGGGGTATGGCAAGCTCATCTGGGATCATGCCATGGCATATCTGGAGGGGCGTACGATCGGTCTCGATGCGGTCCTCGCCCAGGAGGCCACCTATCGCTCGTCGGGCTTTGAGAGCGACTATCACACGATCCGCCATGGCGGGCTCTCGCTGGCCGAACAGCCGTCCGACCCGCGCGTCGCGATGCTCGGGCAGGGCATTCTACCGACGGTGCTCACGTATGACCGCCCGTTCGTTCCCGCCGTGCGCGATGCGTTCCTGACGTCCTGGTGCTCGCCGATGGCGAAGGGGCGGCGCGGGTTCGTCTTCGTGGAGAATGGCGAGCTACGCGGCTATGGCGTGATCCGCCAGTGCCGCGAGGGCTTCAAGATCGGCCCGCTCTTCGCCGACACTTCGGAGGTGGCCGACACGCTCTTCCGCGCGCTGGCGGGGCAGGTGCGCGGACAGATGGTCTGGCTCGATGTGCCTGAGCGCAACGCGGCGGCGATGGCGCTGGCCGAGACCTACGAGCTCTCGCCGGAGTTCGAGACCGCACGCATGTATCATGGCGAGAAGCCCGTTCTCGATCTGGCGCGGACCTACGGCATCACCACGCTGGAGCTGGGCTGAGGGCGGTGCTGGTGCCCGCGCGCGGCGTTCAGCCGGCGGCGATCAAGGCGCGAACGCCATCGGCGATGAACTGTACGGAAAGGGCGGCCAGCAGGACGCCGAGAAGGCGGGTCACGACCATCGCCGCCGTATCGCCCATCAGCCGCTCGATCCGGTCGGCCAGCAGGAACGAGACGAAGCAGCTGCCGATGATCACAAGGATCACCGACACCAGACCGGCCATGGAGAGGCTGTCGGGCGCCTGGGAGCTGAGCAGGATGATCGCGCTGATCGCGGCGGGGCCGGCGATCAGCGGAATGGCGAGCGGAAACACGGCGACCGCGTGCAATTCGTCCTGATGGGCGACTGCCTTTTCCGCGCTTTCCGATTTTCGCCGATTGCGTTTCTCGAACACCATTTCCACGGCGATCATGAGAAGCAGCAGGCCGCCGGCGATCTGGAAGGCGGGCACCGAGATACCGAGCACGCCAAGGACGCTCTTTCCCGCCACCAGGAACAGAAACAGGATCCCACCGCCGATCAGGGTCGCGCGCACGGCGATGCGCTTGCGCGTCTGCGCGGTCGCACCGGCGGTGATGGCGAGGAACATCGGCGCGAGGCCGACCGGATCGATCGTCACGAACAGTGTGGCAAAGGCGTTGACGAGGAATTCTGCCAGCATGTGCGGCGCATCGGCTCCCGACTCGGATGGCTCTTTATATCAATGAAACGGGCCAATGTCGGCCAGGGACTTCCCGCGTTCTTGCGACAATTCACAGGGAGCCGTCTCAACCGTTTGAATTCGCAGGGAAATGCAGTTTCCGTTTTGCTGTCGTGAATTTGTCGCGCAGGGCGAAATCGGGTATAAGAAACCAGCGAATTCAACAGAATGCGAGACACCTCCTTGTCAGATCAGGATACGAGCGCACCGTCGGGCGGCCTACCGTCCGATATCCGGCCTGTTTCCATCACCGACGAAATGAAGCGCAGCTATCTCGACTACGCCATGAGCGTGATCGTCAGCCGTGCGCTTCCCGATGTCCGGGACGGACTGAAGCCGGTCCACCGGCGGATTCTCTACTCGATGCACGAAAACGGCTACGAGTGGAACAAACCCTACCGCAAGTCGGCGCGCGTCGTCGGTGACGTGATGGGTAAGTATCACCCCCATGGCGACAGCGCGATCTATGACGCGCTGGTGCGCATGGCACAGGACTTCTCGCTCCGGCTGCCGCTGATCGACGGGCAGGGCAACTTCGGCTCCATCGATGGCGACCCCGCCGCGGCGATGCGCTACACCGAATGCCGCCTGCAGAAGGTCTCCCAGCGCCTGATCGACGATCTCGACAAGGATACGGTCGATTTTCAGGACAACTACGACAATTCGGAAAGCGAACCGGTGGTCATGCCGGCGAAATTTCCGAACCTCCTGGTCAATGGTGCCGGCGGTATCGCCGTGGGCATGGCGACCAACATTCCGCCGCACAATCTGGGCGAGGTGATCGATGCCTCCATCGCCCTGATGGACAATCCGCACATGTCGCTGGCGGAGCTGATGGAGATCGTGCCGGGACCGGACTTCCCGACCGGCGGCATCATCCTCGGCCGCTCGGGCATTCGTTCCGCCTATGAGAACGCACGCGGATCGGTGGTGATGCGCGGCCGGGCCGAGGTGGAGGAAATCCGCAAGGATCGCTACGCCATCGTCGTCACCGAGATCCCGTATCAGGTGAACAAGTCGACGATGATCGAGAAGATCGCCGAGCATGTTCGCGAAAAGCGGATCGAGGGCATCTCCGACATTCGCGATGAGTCCGACCGTTCCGGCATGCGGGTGGTGATCGAACTGAAGCGCGACGCGGTCGCCGATGTGGTGCTGAACCAGCTCTACCGCTACTCGGCGCTGCAATCGACCTTCGGCGCCAACATGGTGGCGCTCAATGGTGGTCGCCCGCAGCAGCTCGGTCTGAAGGAAATGCTGAGCGCCTTCATCGCCTTCCGCGAGGAGGTCATTGGCCGGCGGACCCGCTTCCTTCTGACGAAGGCGCGCGACCGGGCGCATCTGTTGGTCGGTCTGGCCATCGCGGTGGCCAATATCGATGAGGTGATCCATCTGATCCGGACTGCGCCCGATCCGGCGACCGCCCGGGCCCAGTTGATGGAACGCAACTGGCCGGCCCGCGATGTGGAGCCGCTCATTCGCCTGATCGACGACCCGCGCCACATGGTGCAGGAGGACGGCACCTATCGCCTGTCCGAGGAGCAGGCCCGGGCCATCCTGGAATTGCGCCTGCAGCGCCTGACCGCGCTTGGCCGCGATGAGATCGCCGATGAACTCAACAAGATCGGCGAGGAAATCCGCGACTATCTGGAAATCCTGCGCTCGCGTGAGCGGATCCTCGACATCATCCGCGAGGAGCTGACGGAAATCCGCGACGAATTCGCGACCCCGCGCCGGACGGAAATCGTCGAAGGCGGCGCGGATCTGGAAGACGAGGACCTGATCCAGCGCGAGGACATGGTCGTCACCGTCAGTCACGCCGGCTACATCAAGCGGGTGCCGCTCGACACCTACCGGGCGCAGCGGCGCGGCGGCAAGGGCCGCTCGGGCATGTCGACCAAGGACGAGGATTTCGTCACCCGGCTGTTCGTTGCCAACACGCACACGCCGGTGCTGTTCTTCTCCTCGCGCGGCATCGCCTACAAGATGAAGGTCTGGCGCCTTCCGCTCGGCGGCCCGACCTCGCGCGGCAAGGCGCTGGTCAACATGCTGCCGCTAGAGCAGGGGGAGCAGATCACCTCGATCCTGCCGCTGCCGGAAAACGAGGACAGCTGGTCCGAGCTGGACGTGATGTTCGCCACCCGGCGCGGTACGGTCCGGCGCAACAAGCTGTCCGATTTCGCGCAGATCAACAAGAACGGCAAGATCGCCATGAAGCTGGAGGACGGCGACGGTATCGTTGGCGTCTTTACCTGCACCGAGCATGACGATGTGCATCTGACCACCGCGCTCGGCCAGTGCATCCGCTTCGCGGTGACCGATGTGCGCGTCTTCGCCGGCCGCAATTCGGTTGGCGTGCGTGGTGTCAATCTGGGCGAGGGGGATCACGTCATCTCCATGTCGATCCTGCGCCATTTCGAGTGCACGGCGGAAGAGCGGGCGGCCTATCTGCGCTGGCGCCGGTTGATGCGTGGCGAGGCGGATGATGCGGCCGAGCCGGCAGCTACCGGCGAAGAGGAGGAGGCGGCCGGCGAGCTGTCGCCGGAACGCTACGCGGCGATGAGTGCTGCTGAGCAGATCATCCTCACCATTTCCGAGAACGGTTATGGCAAGCGCTCCTCGTCCTTCGAGTACCGGGTGACCGGACGCGGCGGCAAGGGCATCACCGCCATGGCGGTGACCAAGCGCAACGGACCGTTGATCGCCTCCTTCCCGGTCGATGACAGCGACCAGATCATGCTGGTAACCAACGGTGGCCAGTTGATCCGTTGCCCGGTCGACGGGATCCGGATCGCGGGCCGTGCCACCCAGGGCGTGATCGTCTTCAAGACGGCCGAGGGCGAGGAAGTCGTCTCCGTCGAGCGAGTCTCCGACGAGGAGGAGCATGACGACGTGCTTGGCGGCGAAGGCGAGGCCGATGCGGCGACCTCCGAGGATCCGGGCCAGTCCGGAGATGATGGGGCGGCGGAAGAGTAATCGGCCGGACGCTGTCTGATGAAGCTTTGAAGGGGCGCGTGGTGTTTGCTGCGCGCCCTTTTTCATGCGCCGGCGACAGAGCGAAATATCGAGCGGCGAAGCAGGGCAGGTGGCGCGGGATCGGTGGTACGGGTCCTGAAACGGCAAAGGCGACGCCTGAAGGATCAGGGCGTCGCCTTTTGCAGTGAGGTTTGTGAGCGCCGCTGGCGCGAAAGGATCAGGTGCTGATCGGCACGCGGGTCAGGATCGAGGTGCGATTGCTGACCGACCGGTCCTCGTGGGTCTCGAAACGGATCTGCCGCGAGGCCCGATTGCCCTCCAGGGCGTTGATGCAGTCGCTCGACCAGTTGCCCCAGCTCTGTCCTTCACAGGCCGCCGGCAGCGGCTTGGTCTGCCGGTTGGTCTTGGCTTCCATATTGGAGACCACCGTTTCGCCCGTTGCCGGGTCCGCCGCAGTCGGTGCGCTGGTCTGCGACCAAGACGTGCCCACCACGCCGGCAAGAATGGCGGCGGCGGCGACAGTGGCAATGGCCAGGCTGCGGAAGTGCTGTTCCGGGGCTCGCTGAGCAAAGGTCATTTGAGGTCATCCCTGCTTCGTTGTTGATGCCTCCATCTTGTCAGGACCGACGGGGAAAACCGTGACGGGTGTCACGATCAGAAGGTTTGCAGCAGGCTGTATTGGCGTTCCGCGCTCAGCGGGGCGACCAGAACGGGCGCGCGCATCTGCGTTTCCCGAAGGCCGAAGCAGGATGGGTCCTCATCGCGGAAAATGATGCCATCGCACGCCTCGGCCGCAGCCTCGATCTCCAGGGGCTCCTCTGTCAGCATTTGGGTTGCATGGGTCCGATCGGCAGATGCCTGTCGGTCGGTATAGGCCACGCCGCTGATCAGAACGGCGGCAAATGCCACCACGCCAGCCAGCCAGAAGGCGAGCGGGGTGGACGGCTGATAAATTTTGTGAATCGTCATCATGGGCGCATACATGGATCATGGATCGCCTTCTGGCAACGGGGTGAAGCCGTGGCCCTGTCATATTTTTGTTATGTGTGTCGGCTCCGTTGAGCCGCTGGCCTGGCCGAGGCTATGGATGCTCGGCAGTCATCTGATTTTGGCCGCCGAAACGGAGACGCGGTGATGAGTCGGGGAACTCACCACCGCGTCGCACGAGAGGTCCGAGGTCAGGGTATCGGATCACTCTGTAACGGGGATGCGGATCAACTCCGTCATCGAATTGCTGGTTCTGGCAACGGTCGTGAAGGCCGGTTTGGCATCGGGGGCGACCGAGCGTGCAAGCTCCGCGCACCCGGTAACGGAATCCGTCATGGTCGTTGCATCACAAGCCACATGAACCACTCTCTGCTGCCGGTCGCCCTTGCGCGCCGAGGCGCTGTCGCCGCCAAGCATGGTGGCCCCCGTGGTGGCGATGAACAGAGCAGCGCCAGCGGCAATAATGCCAAGGGTCCAGGCCCCCACTACACGCTTCATCTTCGCCTCCTTGTGTTTGTTGGCCACACCCTAGCAGAAAATGACGTTGGGTAAAATAAAATCGTTGTGTGTGATTATTGCGCAACAAAGTTACCCGGAAAGTCGCGCGCGTGCGGGCCTCTCTTGTCTCTGGGCGTGTGCGCGGGTAGAGATGGCGCATGACTCGTACCGCCCTTTACCCAGGCTCGTTTGACCCGGTCACCAATGGCCATATCGACATCCTGCGCCAGGCGCTGGATCTGGCCGACCGTGTTGTCGTCGCCATTGGTATCCATCCCGGCAAGGCGCCGCTGTTTTCCTTCGAGGACCGCGTGGCGATGATTGCCGAAGTGGCGCGCGAGGCGTTCGGCGCCGCCGATGCGGCGCGGCTGGAGGTGATCTCCTTCGACGGGTTGGTGGTCGAGGCAGCACGCAGCGCCGGGGCGGATTGTCTTGTGCGTGGGCTGCGCGACGGCACCGACCTGGATTACGAGATGCAGATGGCGGGGATGAACGGAGCGATGGCGCCTGAAGTGCGCACGCTGTTCCTGCCGGCTTCGCCCGATGTTCGTCATATCACCGCCACTCTGGTGCGGCAGATCGCAAAGATGGGGGGCGATGTGCGCCCCTTCGTCCCGTCGCATGTCGTGGCCTGTCTGCGACAGCGACTGGCCGAGCCGGCGTGAGCGCCGGCAGACCGGCCGCAGTATTTCTGGAGAGAACATGATAGCCCGTTTGACGTCCCTGATCTGCGCTGCCGCCCTTGCCATGGGGCTTGCCTTCAGCGCCAGCGCCCAGGCGCCGGACCTTGAGAACACGCTTTATCTCGATCTCAAGGACGGGCGTGTGGTGATCCGGCTGCGTCCGGACCTTGCGCCCAAGCATGTGGAGCGGCTGAAGAAGCTCACCCGCGACGGCTTTTACGATGGCATCGTCTTTCACCGGGTGATCGACGGTTTCATGGCCCAGACCGGTGATCCGACCGGCACCGGCACGGGTGGGTCCGATCTGCCCGATCTCGCCGCCGAGTTTTCCGACGCGCCGTTCAAGCGCGGCACGCTCGGCATGGCGCGGGCGCAGAACCCCAACAGCGCCAATTCCCAGTTCTTCATCATGTTCGCCGATGGCGACTGGCTGAACGGCCAGTACACCGTCTTCGGCGAAGTGGTCGAGGGCATGGACCTCGTCGACAAGATCAAGCGCGGCGAGCCCGTCCAGAACCCGGACAAGATTATCAAGATGCAGGTCGCGGCGGACGCCAAGTGATCCTGGGACCTGGGATGAAACGACCCGACAACTCGCGACCCAACAAGGAGAAAGCGCGTGGCTGATTACAAGGATCCGGAAAACACCCTGCTGATGGAAACCACGCAAGGCCCGGTCGTTATCGAGATGAAGCCGGATCTGGCGCCGCAGCATGTCGCCCGCATCAAGGAACTGGTGCGCGATGGCTTTTACGACGGCATCGTGTTTCACCGGGTGATCGATGGCTTCATGGCCCAGACCGGCTGCCCGCAGGGCACCGGCACCGGTGGTTCGGGCAAGAAGCTGAAGGCCGAGTTCAACGCGCACAAGCACGCGCGCGGCACCTGCTCCATGGCCCGTGCCATGGACCCGAACTCCGGCGACAGCCAGTTCTTCATCTGCTTTGCCGATGCGCCCTGGCTCGACGGCCAGTACACCGCCTGGGGTGAGGTGATCGAGGGGATGGACAATGTCGACAAGATCAAGCGCGGCGAGCCGGTGGTGAACCCGGACAAGATCACCTCGCTGAAGGTCGCCGCCGACGCGTAAGCTGCAAGGATCGGAATGTGAGCGCGATGAGCAACAGCATTCCGGTCCTTCGGGTGGTCCGTCCGACCAACGATTTTGCGCCGCTTGAGCGCTTCTACATGCAAGGCGCCGACTTCCGGCGCCTTGCCGCTTTCGAGGGGCGTGATGGGTTTTCCGGCATGGTGCTGGGGTACCCCAGGGCTCCCTGGCATCTGGCCCTCGTTCGGGAGGAGGGGCAGATCGCCCCACGGGCTGGCAGCCCGGAACAGCTTCTCGTTCTCTACCTGCCCGATCCGGATGAATGGCGCGTTGCGGTTGACCGGATGACGGCGCACGGGTATGAGCCGGTGCCCGCCCAGAACCCTTATTGGGAGGTGGCGGGCAAGACCTTCGAGGATCCCGACGGCTACCGGCTCGTCTTCCAGAACCGGGCCTGGGATCTCTGACATTCGCCCCAGCAGATCCAGAGCGGCCATGCGCGTCGACGATTTTGATTTCGAACTTCCGCCCGAGCGTATTGCCCTGCGGCCCGCCCGTCCGCGCGATGCCGCACGGATGCTTGTGGTGCGCCCTAGTGGCCAGCCGGAACTCTCGGATGCGGGGGTGTCCGATCTTGCCGCGCTGCTCGACCCGGGCGATGCGCTGGTCTTCAACGACACGAAGGTGATTCCGGCCCAGCTTGAGGGCCGCCGCACCCGGGGCGAAGTCACTGCGCGGATCGGCGCCACCTTGCACCTGCGCTCCGGCGATGATCGCTGGTGGGCCTTTGTGCGTCCGGCCAAGAAGCTCGTGGTTGGTGATCGGGTCAATTTCGGGGAGGGGGCGAACAACGCTTGTCTGCTCGGCAGCCTCGATGCGACGGTCGCGGAAAAGCGCGACAACGGCGAGGTGCTGCTGGTGTTCGACCTTGCCGGACCGGATCTCGATGCCGCCATCGCAGCCGTCGGCCATATCCCGCTGCCGCCCTATATCGCCGCCAAGCGCGGGGAGGACGCGGCCGACCGCGCCGATTACCAGACGATCTTCGCGGACAAGGACGGCGCGGTCGCGGCCCCCACCGCCGGGCTGCATTTCACCCCCGGTCTCATCGCCGCGCTCGATGCACGCGGTATCGAGCGGCATTTGGTGACCCTGCATGTGGGCGCCGGCACCTTTCTGCCGGTCAAGGTGGACGACACCGCCGACCACAAGATGCATGCGGAGCGGGGCGAGGTGAGCGCGGAAACCGCCGAAGCCCTGCGCAAGGTGCGCGCGCGCGGCAACAAGGTGGTGGCCGTCGGCACCACGTCCTTGCGCATTCTGGAGAGCGCGGCGGCGGGCGAGGGCGGACTTGAGGCCTTCTCCGGCGAAACCTCGATCTTCATCACCCCAGGCTATCGGTTTCGGGCCATCGATGCCCTGATGACCAACTTTCACCTGCCGCGATCGACCCTGTTCATGCTGGTCAGCGCCTTTTCCGGGCTTGAGACCATGCATCGGGCCTACGCCCATGCGATCGCTGGCGGCTACCGATTCTATTCCTACGGCGATGCGTCGCTGCTGTTTCCCAAGGATGGTTCATGACCGATCGTTTTGCCTTCAGGTTGCTGGCGCGCGACGGCGCGGCCCGGCGCGGCGAAATTCGTACTCCGCACGGGACGGTGCAGACCCCCGCCTTCATGCCGGTCGGCACGCAAGGGACCGTCAAGGCGATGTATCCCGAACAGGTGCGTGCGCTCGGCTCCGACGTGGTGCTCGGCAACACCTATCACCTGATGCTGCGGCCGACGGCGGAGCGGGTTGCGCGTCTGGGGGGCTTGCACAAGTTCATGAACTGGCCGCACACAATCCTTACCGATTCCGGTGGCTTTCAGGTGATGTCGCTGGCTCAGCTTCGCAAGCTGACCGAAAATGGCGTCACCTTTCAGAGTCATGTGGACGGCAGCCGTCACGAGATGACACCGGAGCGCTCGGTCGAGATCCAGCAATTGCTCGGCTCCGATATCCAGATGCAGCTCGATGAATGCATCGCCCTGCCGGCGGCGCGCGACGATGTGGAACGGGCGATGCGCCTGTCGCTCCGTTGGGCGGAGCGCTCCCGGCGCAAGTTCGAGGAGATGGGCGGCCCGGAGCGGGGGCAGGCGCTCTACGGCATCGTTCAGGGCGGCGATGTGCCCGACCTCAGGGTGATCTCGGCAACCGAACTCGGCGCCATGCCGTTCGAAGGTTATTCGGTCGGCGGGCTTGCCGTCGGTGAGCCGCAGGACGTGATGTTGCGGATGCTGGAGGAAACCACCCCGGCCATGCCCGAGGACAAGCCGCGCTACCTGATGGGCGTCGGCACGCCGGAGGATATTCTGGAAAGCGTCGCGCGCGGTATCGACCAGTTCGACTGTGTGATGCCGACCCGCGCCGGCCGGCATGGTCTGGCCTATACCCGCTTCGGCAAGGTCAACCTGAAGAATGCCCGCCATGCGGAAGACCATCGTCCGCTCGACGAAGAGGCGGAGTGCCCGGCGGCCCGGGACTACAGCCGCGCCTATCTGCATCACCTTGTGAAGGCGGGGGAGGGGCTGGCGGCGATGCTGCTGACCTGGAACAACCTGGCCTACTACCAGAGCCTGATGAAGGGCATTCGCGAGGCGATCGAGGCGGGACGGTTCGAGGATTTCCGCAACGAGACGCGCGAAAACTGGGCGCGCGGCGACATCTCAAAGCTGGCATAGGCTGGTCGGCGTGCATCAGAGGTGCCGGTTGCCGTGCGTGGCGAATACGAGAATGCACAGTTTGCCGTTTACCGGGCTTGAACGCTCCGGCGCTACGCTCCAGGGCGATGTAAGCTCCTGTGAAAACAGGTTCTTGCCTGAGGTTGTGGTGGTCGGGGGAGTTTGAAGGTCAATGGCGGCTGACAAACCAACAGTGCGAGGCGAGATTCGTTCCGTTCCTCGGGCGGACTGCTCGCTCCCGGCCGTTCTGCATGACAAGGGCATGGAGATTGCCTGCGTCATTGAGAACCTCAGCATTTCCGGCTGTCGGGTGCGTTTGCCGCGCCGGGCCTTGCTTAGTGAGAATTTTATCCTGGAGTTCTCAGGTCGCGGTATTCGCGTTGCCGCCGAACTTGTGTGGCTCAACGGCGAGGAAGCGGGATTGCGCTTCCACCACGAACGGCCGGCTGACGTCCCTTCCGAGACGGCAACCGTTCAGGTCGATGTGCCGTAGACACGGCCCGCGCGAGACCGGCGGGCGTCAAAGGCGGTTCAGCAGGGCAGGTGTCGGCCAGCCATCTGCCGGGATGCCGAGACGGAGTTGCTCGGCCTGCACGGCGGCGCGGGTTCCGGAGCCGAGAATGCCGTCGATCTTGCCAACGTCATACCCCCGCTTGCGCAGCCGCGTCTGCAAGGCCTTCATCTGCGCATCCGAAAGCCCGGTATCGGGGGAGCCGGCCTGGTAGCGCGGCGCACCGGCGAGGCGGGTTGCGAAATAGGCCGCGGTCGTCGTGTAGATGAACGACTGGTTCCACTCCAGATAGACCCGGTAGTTGGGGTAGGCGAGGAACGCCGGCCCTTTCCGCCCCTGCGGCAGCAGCAGCGCGGCGGGCAGCCGGCCATCGGGCAATTGGCCGGAGCGGGCGCGCACGCCCTGTGCCGCCCAGTCGTCGGTGGTCAACTCGAATTGCACGCCGCTTTTTTCCCAGGTGAGAGTGTCGGGAAGGACGACCTCCTGCAACCAGGGCTCGCCGGCGCGCCAGCCAAGGCTCTGGATGAAGCGGGCAGCGGTGAGGATGGTGTCGGGCGCGCTTTTCTTCAGGTCCACATGTCCGTTGCCGTCGCCATCGACGCCGAAGCGGATGATGTCCTGCGGTAGCATCTGCACCTGGCCGATTTCCCCGGCCCAGGCGCCCGTGGTGCGCGCCGGGTCGAGATCGCCATGTTCCACCATCCGGATGGCGGCCAGCAACTGTGGGCGAAACAGCTCCGGCCGCCGACAGTCATGGGCAAGGGTCGCCAGGGCATTGACCGTGTTGAAATCGCCCTGAACCGCGCCGTAGTCGGTCTCCAGCCCCCAGAACGCGGTGATCACCGGCCCCGGCACCCCGTAGTCCCGTTCGGCACGGGCAAAGACCTTGGCGTATTTCGACAGATTGCCGGCGCCATGCTTCAGCCGGTAGCCGCTGACTGCCCGTTTGGAAAAGGTGAGGAAGGTCTGTTTGAACACCCCTTGCGCGCGATCGCGCGCCAGCACCTTGCGATTTATCCGCGCATTGGCCAGCGTCCGCGAGATGGCCGCATCGGACAGCCCCTCGGCGCGCGCGTCGCGGCGTACGCCATTGAGAAAGGATCCGAAATCGCCGCCGCAGGGGGCGCCGGCCGCATTGGCGGTCGGACTGCCGGCGAGGAGAGCTGCAAGGCAGGCGGACGCGAGGGGCAAGGTCATGCGGATCATCGGGCGCTCCGGCGATTCGTGTCTGAACGTCATGCATGATCGCGGATCGCGGCGCCGATGAACAGGGCCCGTTGCCGGCGGAGGGCCTTCAAGACGAAGCTTGCCGCGCCGCCTTGTCATCGCGCAGATAGATCTCCGCCGTTGCCCGTGGCATCGGAGCGCCGAAGCGGTACCCTTGCCCGAAATGGCAACCGCGCTGACGCATGTAACGCTCCTGAGCCTCGGTCTCGATGCCTTCCGCGACGACGTCGGCGCCGAGGCCGTTGGCGATCGACAGAAAGCCTTCGATGATGACCTCGGAGGAGCGGTCCTTGCCGATGCCTGCGACAAACTCGGTGTCGATCTTCATCTCGTGGAAGGTGAACTGCCGCAGATGCTGGAACGAACCGTAACCGGTGCCGAAGTCATCCATGGAAATGCGAACCCCCATGGCTGCAAGCGTTTCCACGTTCTGCCGGATCATCTCGGCCGCCCGGGCAATGAAGACGTCCTCGGTGATCTCCAGGGTGATCAAGGGCGCCAGATGCGGCACGCTCTCGATCAGCTGGCACAGATCGTCGAGCCCGCTGTGGCTGGCAAGGGTCGCTTCCTCGATGTTGATCGCCACGCCGCCAGGATCGAGCCCCTGTTGCAGGAAGCCGCCGAGGTCGGCAAGGACCTGGGTGGTGATGGCTCCGGTGAAGTCGCCCTGAAGGCCGAAGCGGCTGATTCGGGGAAGGAAATCCTCCGGTGTCAGAACACCCTTGGTTGGGTGGTGCCAGCGGGCCAACGCCTCGAATCCTGCATGGGTCTTGCTGCGCAGGTCGATCTTTGGCTGGTAGTAGGGCACGAAGGCGCCGCTGCGCAGGGCCTCTTCCAGTTCCTCCCGGTCATGCACCCCGACCCGCTCCGGTGTCGTGTTCCGGGTGAAGACCGAAAAGGAGGGGCGCTTGTCCTGCTTGGCCGCGTACATCGCCTGATCCGCCGCCGCCATCAGCGCTTCCCCATCTCCGTCGATGTCGCTCAGCCGCACGGCGCCGACACTGGCCCCGACACGCAGGACCTTGCCGTCATGGTCGATCGGGTCGCGGGTGGCATCGAGAAACCGTGTGGCGATTGAGGCCGCATCGAGCGGTCGGTCATCGGAGGTGATGGCGATGCCGAATTCGTCGCCGCCGATCCGCGCGACCATGTCGGTGGGGCGCGCCAGCAGCGAAAAGCGTCGCGCCAACTCCCTCAGCACCGCGTCCCCGGCCTCGTGGCCATAGGTGTCGTTGATCGGCTTGAAACTGTCCAGGTCGATCAAGAGGCAGATCAGATTGTCCTTTTCCGTGTGCGGGGCACGGATCGCCCCTTCAAGGAACAGGTCGAAGGCCTTGCGATTGGCGAGGTCGGTCAGGCCGTCATGCAGGGCCAGATACTCCAGTTTTACCCGTTTTTCCTCGCGCTCCTCCTCCAGCTTCCGGTTCTCGATCAACACCCGTTGAAGCTCTCGAACCGACATTGAAATACTGCCGATCTCGTCCGAGCGCCCGCTGTAGGGCACCTCTCCCTTGAGCTTGCCATGAAGCAGGCGATTGATGGTTTGGACCAGTTCCCGGATCGGGTGGATGATCGCTCGGGACGCGAGATAGCTGGCAAGGACGGCGAGGGCGCCGGCGAGAAGCGATTGCCAGATGAACTTGCGCGCCATTTCCCGCGCGTCGCGGCTGGCGCCGTTGGCCCTTTGTTGAAAATGCTGAGACGCATTGGCCGCAGCCTGATGTGCCAGCGATTCCACCCGGCTGAAGATGGCATCTCCGCCGCGCGCGGCAACGGCACCGAGCGTGGCGTTGCGCAAGATGAGCAGCATCACCTGTGAGGTGTTGTCCCTGTAGGCGTTGAAGGCATCTCGCAATCGGCTTGTTCCAGCGACACCGGCGGATTCGAGCATCTGGATGCCGCCATCGGCCTGCCTGAGCTCTTCGTTGATGGATTTCAGGGTTCGTTCCAGCTCCGCACCCTTGACGCCAATCTGGCTCCAGACCGAGAGCCGGTAAAGGTGGGCATCGATCCGTGCGAGGGACTGCGGTATTTCATAGGCATGGGCCAGGACGGGAGCGAACTCCTCGTAGCCGGCGGTGAGCACCGCGCGCTGGGTCTTGAGCGTCTGCCAGCCGTGGACGGAAAGGAGCGCGAGGAAGCCGAGCGTCGCCAGCGGGGCGGCCATCACCTTCAGGAGAATGGGCCAATTGGCCAGTCTGATGCGTTGGATCAAGGCGTCAGTAATCATCTTGGAAGGCGCCAGCGCACAGAATGCGCTGCCCGTCTTGAAGGAAGAAGCAGGTATGCAGCCCGCGGGCCGAGCGTCCTGTCCTGGGATGAAGAAACAGCAGCGAAAACACTGCCTCGCCGGTGCCGTCCGCCGACTGTTTCGCAAGTGAGGCCCAGAAGCGTCCCTCAATGTCGGTTATGTTGTTGACGTTGGCTCCGACCAGATCGGGATGTCCGGCGTCGAACCAGCTGAGGCCATCAGTGGTCACCCCCCAAAGGTGCAGACCGTTGGCATCTCGTTTCCAGGGCGCTGCACCAAAGTCTGCCAACGCGGCTTCCAGACCGACGGCCTGAACATGGCGACGGGCCAGGGCGGCAAGGTCCGTCACGTCTCGCTGGAGTGCCTCAAGGTCGGATCCGGCCGCGCGCGCATGCAAGCTCGTCACATTCTCGTCCAGACTCTGACTCTGGGCGGGCAGTGGAGAAAGTGCTGCTGCAACCAAAGATAGAATCACTACCTTCATTAAACGCTCCAGTATTTAATAATATTCTGATATTATTCTGTGAAGGAAGATTTAAGAAGCGTGCGCTCAGGGAAATGTACAGGTTTGTTCTCTTCGGTATTTTCTAAAAGTTTAATCATGAAGTGGAGGTGATTTCTTTGGTTTGTGCAGGTGCGAGATGTCGCTGAAGTGCGGCGCCCGGGCTCTCGGGGCGACGGGCGCTCACAGTCGGTGGCTGGTGCTTTTCTGTCGATGCAGCATCGACTAGGGTCCTGCCACCCCTGAAACGGATATCTTGCATGGCTGATCACTTGGAACTGAATGCGGAGAGTGCTGCATCCCCCCGCCGGGATGGGATATCGCCGCAATCCCGGCGCCACCTGCAGATGCGCAAGGAAGCTCTGGCTGCTCATCCGCAGCTGCGGGCGCTGGCCGGCCCGGACTGGCGGACCGTTCTTGCTCTGCCCGTGCTGCTTGGCTTGCATTGGTCGGTCGCCGCAGCCGTTTCGCAAAGCAATCTTCTGGTTGTTTTTCTTGCTGCCTTTCTTGTCGGTCAGTTCGTGATCCATGCGGCCGGGGCCCTGGTGCATGAGACGGCGCACCGGCTGATTTTTCGCGGGGAGAGGGCGAAGCTTGCCTTCGATCTCGGATTGGAGACGATTCTCGGCTCCTTTGCCAAGCAACTGACCTATCAGCACGAACATCTGTCGAGCCACCATCCGTATATCGGCGATTATGAGCGGGACTATGAGCATGAGGATCTTTGCGCCTTCAAGGCGCGGGAGATGCTGATTGAGGGCCGTCCCCGATTGCAGCGCGTGCTGACCATCGCCACGCTGGTCGTTCACCTCTTGCCGTTCGGCTTCATCATCAGCGACGAGATCTTTCCCCGGCTGTATCAGCGCCTGACCGGGCGGGTGGCGAAGGATTGGCAGCGGCACATTCAGGCAACCTCGGCGCCGGTCTGGCAGACGCGCCTGTTCATTGGCTGGTCGCTGGCGGTGAACGCGCTGCTGTTCTGGCTGTTCGGCTTCTATGGCTGGCTCTACCACAACTGGGCGCTGTCGATCTTCCTCGGCAAATGCGGAATCAGCAATTTGGGGCAGTCGTTGAGTGAGCATCCCGGCGACAATGATCAGGTGCCGACCCGGTCCACCTATGGCTGGATCAACCGGTTTCTGTTCAACACCGGCTATCACAACGAGCATCATACCTTCCCCAACGTGGCCTGGACGCGGCTGCCGCGTCTGACCGCCGGGGCGCCGGAGGTGTTCAACAGCCGGGCGGAACGCTCCTATCTTGGTTATTGGTGGGCGCATGTTCGCGGCGACTTTCTCACCTCCCGCCGCAACCCTCTGCAGCAACAGGACCAGAGCGTGCGTTGCCCGCGCGCAAGTTGACCGTCGCCATGCCCGCGAGGAGGCGGACAGCCGGCGCGCGCCATTGGTCGCCTGCGCCTTGCCGGCCAGCGCTTTTCCGGAACGCTGCCGAAAGCCGGGGTCACCATGGGGTAGCCGCGTGGCGGGGCTTGTGTTTTGAGGGCTGATGCGCTTTGACTGCCGAAGCCTGAGATTCCCCGCGCGGGGAATCTGCGCCGACCAAGACCCCGCCGCTTTCTCCCGCGCGCGACAACCGAGTGACGCACCCTATGCATCTGTCCCGCTACTTCCTCCCCATTCTCAAGGAAACGCCGAAAGAGGCGGAGATCGTGTCGCACCGGCTGATGCTGCGCGCCGGCATGATCCGTCAGGAGACGGCGGGTATCTATGCCTGGTTGCCGATGGGGCTCAGGGTCTTGCGCAAGATCGAGCAGATCGTGCGAGAGGAGCAGAACCGGGCCGGGGCGCAGGAACTGTTGATGCCGACCGTGCAGCCCGCCGATCTGTGGCGCGAGAGCGGGCGCTACGATGCCTATGGCAAGGAAATGCTGCGCATCACCGACCGCCACGAGCGCGAGATGCTGTTTGGCCCGACCAACGAGGAGATGGTGACCGACATCTTCCGCGCGTCGGTGAAGAGCTACCGCGATCTGCCGCTCAACCTCTATCACATTCAGTGGAAGTTCCGCGACGAGGTGCGTCCGCGCTTCGGCGTGATGCGCGGCCGCGAGTTCCTGATGAAGGATGCCTATTCCTTCGATCTGGACAAGGAAAGCGCGCGCCACGCCTACAACCGTATGTTCGTCGCCTATCTTCGCACCTTCGCCCGCATGGGGCTGAAGGCGATTCCGATGCGCGCGGATACGGGCCCGATCGGCGGCGACATGAGCCACGAGTTCATCATTCTCGCCTCCACCGGCGAGAGCGAGGTGTTCTGCGACAAGGCGATCCTCGATCTGCCGATTCCCGGCGAGGACACGGATTTCACCGCCGATCTGAGCCCGGTCATCACCGACTGGACAACCCCTTACGCTGCCACCGACGAGATGCACGATACGGCCGCCTTCGAGGCGGTTCCGGAAGCGGAGCGCATGTCCGCGCGCGGCATCGAGGTTGGCCATATCTTCTATTTCGGCACCAAGTATTCCGAACCGATGAATGCCAAGGTGACCGGCCCGGATGGCGCCGAAGTGCCGGTGCACATGGGCTCCTATGGTGTCGGCGTGTCCCGCCTGCTCGGTGCGATCATCGAGGCGCATCACGATGACGATGGCATCGTCTGGCCGGCATCGGTCGCGCCGTTCCATGTGGGCATCATCAATCTGAAGCCGGGCGATGCGGCCACGGATGCCGCCTGCGCCGATCTCGAAGCTCAACTGGCAAAAGCCGGTCTCGACGTGCTTGTCGACGATGTCGACAGCCGGGCCGGCGCGAAGTTCGCGACCATGGATCTGATCGGCCTGCCGTATCAGCTGATCGTCGGCCCGCGCGGGCTGAAGGACGGTGTGGTCGAGGTGAAGGCACGGGCAAGCGGGGAACGCGCCACGCTTTCGCCGCAAGAAGCGGTCAATCGCTTGATTGGCGAGCTGTCCTCCTGAGACGGGCCGTTCGCCCCATGCAAGGCAAGAGACAGGTATGAAAATAGGCGTCAAGGCTTCCCGACCATCCGGCGATACGCGCATGTTCGCCGGGTTCGAATGGATGCTTGCCGGGCGCTACCTGCGCTCGCGCCGGCGGGAGACCTTCATTTCGGTGATCGCGGGTTTCTCCTTCCTCGGCATCATGCTGGGGGTGGCGACCCTGATCATCGTCATGGCGGTAATGAACGGCTTTCGCGGCGAGTTGTTGTCCAAGATCCTCGGCATCAACGGTCATCTGCTGGTGCAGCCGATCGGCAGCGAGCTTGACGACTATGACGCGGTGGCCGCGCGTCTGGAGAATCTCGACGGCATCACCTTCACCTTGCCGTTCGTGGAGGGGCAGACCCTGGTCTCCGGTCCTTCGGGCGCGTTTGGCGCTCTGGTGCGCGGCGTGCGCGAGGGTGACCTGATGCGTCAGCCTCTGGTCGCCAATACCGTCATGACCGGGACGCTCGATAAGTTCGACGAAGGCACCGGTATCGCCATCGGCACCCGGATGGCCCAGCAGCTCGGCGTCAGTGTCGGCGATACGGTGACCTTGGTCAGTCCGCGCGGCAATGTCACGCCGATGGGGGTCACGCCACGGGTGAAGGGCTATCCGGTGGTTGCCGTGTTTGAAATCGGCATGTCCGAATATGACGGCACCATTGCCTTCATGCCGCTGGCCGAGGCGCAGCGCTACTTCAACCAGGAGGGCATCGTCACCGGCATTGAGGTGTTCACCGAAGACCCCGACGAGGTCGGCCGGCTGAAGCCGCTGGTGGAGGAGGGGGCCGGGCGTCCGACCTATGTCACCGACTGGCGCACGCGCAATGTCACGTTTTTCTCCGCCCTGGAGGTGGAGCGTAACGTGATGTTCCTGATCCTGATGCTGATCGTCATCGTCGCCGCGCTCAATATCATTTCCGGCATGACCATGCTGGTGAAGGACAAGGGGCGGGATATCGCCATCCTGCGTACCATGGGGGCAACCCGAGGCGCGGTGCTGCGGGTCTTCGTCATCACCGGGGCCAGCATCGGCGTGGTCGGAACGCTGGCCGGGTTCATCCTCGGCTTTGTCGTCTGCCTCAATATCGAGCCGATCCGTCAGGGCATCTCCTGGCTGACGCGGACCGAACTGTTCTCGCCGGAGCTTTATTTCCTGAGCCGTCTGCCGGCGGATATGGACAGTGGCGAAACCGCTGCCGTGGTCATCATGGCCATGGTCCTGTCGCTTCTGGCGACGCTCTATCCGGCCTGGCGCGCGGCCCGGCTCGATCCGGTCGAGGCGCTGCGGTACGAATGACGATGATGGACGACGCAACCACCATGGCCGGAGAGACCGCACCGCTACCCTTGATGCTGGCAGGGATCAGCCGGGGCTTTCGCGAGGGGGCCGGACGGCTCGATATCCTCAACAACGCCAATCTCGCGCTTCACCCGGGCGAGTTGGTGGCGCTTGTGGCGCCATCGGGGGCTGGCAAGTCGACGCTGTTGCATATCGCCGGTTTGCTGGAGCGCCCGGACGAGGGCGAGATCTATATCGACGGCGTGCCCTGTGGCAGCATGGACGATGCCGAGCGCACGCGGATGCGCCGCACCCGGCTCGGCTTCGTCTACCAGTTTCATCATCTCCTGCCGGAGTTCACCGCGCTGGAAAACCTGATGATGCCGCAGCTCATTCGCGGTCTCGACAAGGACGAGGCGCGGGCGCGGGCGCGGCAGCTTCTCGACTACATGCGGCTCGGGCCGCGCGCCGACCACCGCCCTTCGGAACTGTCCGGCGGTGAACAGCAGCGGGTGGCCATCGCCCGCGCGGTGGCCAATGCGCCGCGCATCCTTTTGGCTGACGAGCCGACGGGGAACCTCGATCCGGTTACCTCCGCCTATGTGTTCGATGCCCTGGTGGCGCTGGTGCGCGCCTCGGGTCTGGCCGCGCTGATTGCCACGCACAATCTCGACCTGGCCTCGCAGATGGACCGTCGGATCACCTTGAGGGACCGGCAGGTCGTGGAGATCTGATCGTCCCGAGGCGCCGACCCCACGAGGCACTCTTCACCCTTCGCTAACCTTGATGGCTCTCCCCGCAAGGGTGGGGTTGCGTAAAGAACAAAACGGGAACATGATAGATCCATCAGGCTCGATCAACGGGGGAATGTCATGTTTCATCTGGTGCGCGAAACGGTTAGGGATCTGGTGGCGCTCGGCTCGCTGTCGCTGTTCGGCATGACGATGCTGCTGTGGAGCGATGCAATCGCCGAGGTCTTGCGCCCCTGAGGATCGGTGGATGGGCAGCGGGTCGCTGCCGACACGGATGGATGGGTGGGGGATAAACCAGGTTTGTCTGGGGACCGTGCGCCGTGGGTTGCTCGACAGCAGGGGGGGCGACGTCGGAAACTTGGCCGAAGGGCGGTTTGACCGTGTAGGGTCGCCGCTTCAACGACAAGAGACGGTTCAATGGAACAGCCCGGCTTCATTCACCTGCGCGTGCATTCGGCCTTTTCGCTGCTGGAAGGGGCGCTGCCGCTGGGGCGGCTCATCGACCTGGCGAAGAAGGATGCCCAGCCGGCGCTGGCGATCACCGACACGGCCAATCTGTTTGGCGCGCTCGAGTTTTCGGAAAAGGCCTGGGGTTCGGGCATCCAGCCGATCGTCGGCGTGCAGATCCTCGTCGATTGTGAGGATGGCGGCGTCAAACGCGGCCGGGAGACCCTGAGGCTTGCCGAGGTGGTTCTGCTTGCCGCTGATGCCGCCGGTTATGCCAACCTGATGGATATTGTCAGCCGGGCCTATCTCGACACGGATCCGGAGATCGCCGCGCATGTTGGCCTTGCCCGCCTTTGCGAGAAATCCGAGGGCGTAATCCTGCTGACCGGCGGGGCGGCGGGGCCTCTGGGGCAGGCGGTGCTGGCCGGTGATGACGACAAGGCGCGCAGCCGTCTGGACACCATGAAGGCCGCTTTCGGCGACCGGCTCTACATCGAGATCCAGCGCCATGGCATGGCCGATGAGGTCGCCAGTGAAGCCGGGTTGCTGGCGCTGGCCTATGCGGCGGAGGTACCGCTGGTCGCCACCAACGAAGCGTTCTTCCCCGCACGCGACGATTACGAAGCCCATGACGCGCTGATCTGTATCTCGGAAGGCCGGGTGATTGATGAGGACGACCGTCGCCGTCTGACGCCCGAGCACTACTTCAAGACTCGTGCGGAAATGGTCGAACTGTTCGCGGACCTGCCGGAGGCGGTGGCGAACACGGTGGAGATCGCCCGGCGCTGCCACGCCCGTCCCTTGAAGCATCCGCCGATCTTGCCGCAATTCGCCGGTGCTTCCGCCGACCCGGAGGCCGCTTTCGCCGCCGAGGTGGCGGAACTGGTGCGGCAGGCCCGCGAGGGACTGGCCGCACGGCTGGAGGCCCATGGTCTGGCGCCGGACACCGAGGAGGAGGAGTACTGGAAACGACTGGACTATGAGCTCGGCATCATCGAGAGCATGCGCTTCCCGGGCTACTTCCTGATCGTTGCCGACTTCATCAAATGGGCCAAGGCCCACAACATTCCGGTTGGCCCGGGGCGTGGATCGGGCGCGGGCTCGCTCGTTGCCTGGTCGCTGACAATTACTGATCTCGATCCAATGCGTTATGCGCTTCTGTTTGAGCGGTTTCTTAATCCCGAACGTGTGTCCATGCCGGACTTTGACATCGACTTCTGCCAGAACCGGCGGGAGGAGGTGATCCGCTATGTGCAGGGCAAGTATGGCCGCGAGCAGGTTGCCCAGATCATCACCTTCGGAACGCTCCAGGCCCGCGCCGTGTTGCGCGATGTTGGCCGCGTGTTGCAGATGCCCTATGGCCAGATCGACCGATTGTCGAAGATGGTGCCGGCAGCGCCGGGGCAGCAGGTGACCCTGGAGGAAGCGATCCGCGACGAGCCGCGCCTTCAGGAGGCACAGCGCGAGGAGGAGAGCGTGGCGCGGCTCCTGGCAATGGCGCAGAAGCTGGAGGGGCTCTACCGCCACGCCTCCACCCACGCCGCCGGTGTCGTCATTGGCGACCGCCCGCTTGAGCAACTGGTGCCGCTCTACCGCGATCCGCGCTCCGACATGCCGGTTGCCCAGTTCAACATGAAGTGGGTCGAGCAGGCCGGGCTAGTGAAGTTCGACTTTCTTGGTCTGAAAACGCTGACGGTGATCGACACGGCAGTGAAGTTGATCGAGTTGCGCGGCATAAGCATCGACATGGCCAGTTTGCCGATGGATGACCCGGCAACCTATCGCCTGCTGGCCGCCGGCGAGACGGTGGGCGTGTTCCAGCTTGAAAGTCAGGGCATGCGCCGGGCCATCGCCGGCATGAAACCGGACCGGTTCGAGGACATCATCGCCCTGGTGGCGCTCTACCGTCCCGGCCCGATGGACAACATCCCGGTCTACAACGCCGTCAAGCACGGCGAGCAGGAAGCCGACTACCTGCATCCGCTGCTGGAAAACATCCTGAAGGAAACCAACGGCATCATCGTCTACCAGGAGCAGGTGATGCAGATCGCCCAGGTCCTGTCGGGCTACTCCCTCGGCGAAGCCGACCTTCTCCGCCGCGCGATGGGCAAGAAGATCGCTTCGGAAATGGAGATCCAGCGGGCCCGTTTCGTCGATGGTGCCGTGGAGCGCGGCGTCGACAAGGGGCAGGCCGGCACGATCTTTGACCTGGTGGCGAAGTTTGCCAACTACGGCTTCAACAAGTCGCACGCGGCCGCTTATGCGTTGGTGTCCTATCATACCGCCTGGCTGAAGGCGAACCACCCGGTCGAGTTCATGGCCGCCTCCATGACCCTTGATCTGGGCAACACCGACAAGCTGAGTGACTTCTGTCAGGAAGCCAAGCGCATGGGCATCAAGGTGCTGGCGCCGTCGGTCAACCGCTCCGGCGTTCATTTCACGGTGGAGGACGGCAAGATCCGCTACGCCATGGGCGCGATCAAGGGCGTCGGCGAGCAAGCAGTGGAGCATATCATCGAGGTGCGCGGCGATCGGCCGTTCCGGGATCTTGGCGATTTCGCCAGCCGCGTCAGCGCCCGCCAGATCAACAAGCGCACGCTGGAAAATCTGATCAATGCCGGTGCCTTCGATGAGCTGGAGCCGAATCGGGCGCGCCTGTGTGAGGGAATCGACAGGATCGTCGGCGTGGCGCAGCGTACCGATGAGGATGCGGCCAGCGGTCAGAACGACATGTTCGGCGGCGGCGAGGCGGGTGAAGAGGTGCATCTGCCCGACGCCGGCAATTGGCTCCCCGAGGAGCAGTTGCAGCGGGAGCAGGCGGCGATCGGCTTTTATCTGTCGGCACATCCGCTCGATTCGTACCGGCCACTATTGGAGCGGATGCGCGTGCAACTCTGGAGCGATTTCGCGGTGTCGGTGAAGCAGGGAGCGACGGCCGGACGCCTTGCCGGCACCGTGCTGGCGCGGCAGGAACGTAAGACCCGTAGCGGCAATCGCATGGGGATCGTCCGTCTGTCCGACCCCAGCGGGCAATATGAGGCGCTGCTGTTCTCCGAAACCCTGCATCAGTACCGTGATGCGGTGGAGCCGGGAAAGTCGGTGATCCTGATTGTTGGCGCGGACATGCGTGACGACGAACCCAGCCTGCGAATCCAGTCGGTGCGTCCGCTGGAGGAGGCGGCCGAGCGGGTGCAGCGAAACCTGACGGTGTTCCTGCGCGATCCGGGGGCGGCGCGGCGCCTGTCGCGTCACCTGTCTGAAAGGGGGGACGGTGAGGTCAGCGTGGTGGTGATGCTGGACAACGGCGCCCGCGAGGTCGAGGTGCGCCTTCCGGGTGGCTATCGGTTGACGCCGCAGATCGCCGGCGCGCTGAAGACAATCCCCGGCGTGGTCGAGGTGGAGATGGCTTGACAGCACCTCCTGTTGGAGAGGCGGCAGCCGATCCGGGCCGGATCATCGACAAAAAAGCGTCAAAAGCGCGGGTGAAGGGCAGGGCGGGCTTGAATTGCCGGGGCGCGGCGACTATAACGCGCGCATTCCACACGCAGGGTTGGTTTTCGTCGAGAAACGGGGTCCATCCGGTGCCGGCATGTGAGTGTCGCCACGCCCTGCGGAGGTTTAACCGGAAAATCAAGGAGTTGCACGGCCATGGCCCTGCCCGATTTCACGATGCGTCAGTTGTTGGAGGCCGGTGTTCACTTCGGTCACCAGAAGCACCGCTGGAACCCGAAGATGGGTTCGTACATCTTTGGTGTGCGCAACAACATCCACATCATCGACCTTGCCCAGACCGTTCCGCTGATGCATCAGGCGCTGAAGGCCGTGTCCGACACGGTTGCCGCTGGCGGTCGCGTGCTGCTGGTCGGCACCAAGCGTCAGGCTCAGGAGCCGGTCGCCGAGGGCGCGCGCCGTTCGGCCCAGTACCACGTCAATGCCCGCTGGCTCGGTGGCATGCTGACCAACTGGAAGACCATTTCCCAGTCGATCCAGCGCCTGCGCAAGCTTGAGGCCACCCTGTCCAACGAAGGTGGCGGGCTGACCAAGAAAGAGCGTCTGTTCATGGACCGCGAGCGCGAGAAGCTTGAGCGGAACCTGGGCGGCATCAAGGACATGGGCGGTCTGCCGGACCTGCTGTTCGTGATCGATACCAACCGCGAGGCCATTGCGATCCAGGAAGCCAAGCGTCTTGGTATTCCGGTTGCGGCCATTGTCGACAGCAACTGCGATCCGGACGGTATCGATTTCCCGGTTCCGGGCAACGACGATGCGGGCCGGGCGATCACCCTTTACTGTGATCTCATTGCGCGTGCCGCGATCGACGGCATCTCCCGTGCCCAGGGCGGTATGGGGCTTGATATCGGCGCGGCTGAAGAAGCGCCGATCGAGCCTGCTCTGGATGCCGAGCCGGCGGCGGAAGTTGCTGCGGATGAGGCCTCGCAGGTTCAGGCCGGCTGATCATCGAGACTACATGCCGGCGGGGTCCTTCGGGTTTCGCCGGCTGCCGTCCTGAAAAGGGCGGTGCCTGTCATTAATCTTATGTAGGGCCTCGGCTAAGCTCGCCGGGGTGCACACCCGTCAACGAGGCGATCTATGAGCATTACCGCAGCGATGGTGAAAGAGCTCCGGGAAAAGACCGGTGCTGGCATGATGGACTGCAAGGGAGCCCTGAAGGAAAACGACGGGGACATGGAAGCTGCCGTGGACTGGCTGCGGACCAAGGGCCTGGCCAAGGCCGCCAAGAAGGCTGGCCGCGTCGCGGCTGAGGGTCTGGTTGGCGTGGCCTCGAACGGCGCCAGCGCAGCAGTTGTCGAGCTGAACTCCGAAACCGATTTCGTCGCCCGCAACGAGGCCTTCCAGGCACTGATCGCGGGTGTGTCGAAGGCGGCGCTTGAGGTGAACGGCGACGTCGAGGCGCTTGCCGCCGCTCCGTTCCCGGGCAGCGACAAGACCGTCGAGGGCGAGATCAAGGAAGCGATCGCGACCATCGGCGAGAATATGTCTCTGCGCCGCATCGCGACCGTGGCCGTTTCCAAGGGGGCCGTTGCCTCCTACGTTCACGGCGCGATTGCCGAGAACATGGGCAAGATCGGCGTGCTGGTCGGCCTTGAGTCCGAGGGCGATGCCGAGGCTGTTGCCGCATTCGGTCGCAAGATCGCGATGCACATCGCCGCGACCAACCCGCTTGCGCTCAATGTCGATGAACTGGATGCGGATGTCGTCGAGCGCGAGCGTCAGATCTTCGCCGAGCAGGCCCGCGAGTCGGGTAAGCCGGAAAACATCGTCGAGAAGATGGTCGAGGGTCGTCTGCGCAAGTTCTACGAGGAAGTCACCCTCGTGAAGCAGGCTTTTGTTGTCGATCCGGACAAGACGGTCGAGGAAGCGGTCGAGGCCTTCGCCAAGGAACTCGGTAGCCCGGTCAAGCTTGTTGGTTTTGTGCGCTATGCCCTCGGTGAGGGGATCGAGAAAGAAGAAGCCGATTTCGCTGCGGAAGTCGCGGCGGCGGTCGGTAGCTAAGTTCAGTAGGGCGCCGGATGATCCCGGCGCCCTTCTTCTATCCGGCGCTCATTGGAAGATGTACCATGCCGAGCGGGCCTTTCCTTTGGGGAAAGGACGCGCGGCATTTTTCTGCGAGCCAGCAGGTGTCGTGGTACAAGATGCGGGTGAGCGCCATCTGAAGCCGGGCAGACCCGGCGGAAACTGAAACATCCAATGGCGGGACGGATGATGACGAGAAAACTTCGCTGGCGGCGCGTGCTTGTGAAACTGTCGGGCGAAGCATTGATGGGCTCCCAGGACTTTGGCATCGACCCGGAGACGGTCGGCCGGGTGGCCAAGGAAGTCGCCGAGGCAGTCAGCCTCGGGGCGCAGGTTGGTGTGGTCGTCGGTGGCGGCAATATCTTTCGCGGCGTCGCGGTTGCAGCCAAGGGTGGAAACCGGGTGACCGGTGACCACATGGGCATGCTGGCGACGGTGATGAATTCGCTGACACTTGCCGATGCCTTGCGGCGTTTGGGCGTGCCGGCCCGCGTGCTTTCGGCGGTTCCTGTTCCCTCGATTTGCGAAACCTTCACCCAACGTGGCGCAGAACGCTACATGGAAGACGGTGATGTGATCGTCTTCGCGGGCGGCACGGGCAACCCGTTCTTCACCACCGACAGCGGCGCGGCCCTGCGCGCGGCCGAAATGCGTTGCGACGCCTTTCTGAAGGGCACCAGCGTCGATGGTGTCTATTCCGACGATCCCAAGAAGGTGCCGGACGCGGAGCGTTACGAGACACTGACCCCGGGCGAGATGCTCGGCCGGGATCTGAAGGTCATGGATGCGACCGCGGTTGCGCTTGCGCGCGATAACGCGATCCCCGTGATCGTCTTTTCCATTCGCACGCCCGGCGCCCTGGTCGACGTGATGAATGGTGTCGGCAAGTACACCGTCATTTCCGATTGATGATTGTGTGAGACGCGGAGCCGGCGCAGTGGCATGTTCCGCCGCGCCGGTTCCGCGTTTTTCGGAATTTCCCGTGAATTCCGGTTGTTTGCCGTCGCTCTGGGCCTGCAGCGGCGCGGAAGCGCTTGCCTTTCGCCCCCCGCTCATGGAAATAAGACGCAGTTGTTTTATGGGGTTGGTCCTGTGCATGTGGGCCGACCGGAAAAGGAGAGGTCACTATGGCGGATCAGGATGTCGACTACGCGGATCTGGAGCGCCGCATGAACGGGGCGATCAGCGTGTTGAAGACGGATCTGGCCGGTCTGCGGACCGGGCGCGCCTCGTCCAACATGCTGGATGCGGTTTCGGTAGATGCATACGGCTCACCGATGCCGATCAACCAGGTGGCGACGGTCAGCGTTCCCGAGCCACGGATGATCTCCGTGCAGGTCTGGGACAAATCGATGGTCTCCGCGGTAGAAAAGGCCATTCGCGAATCCAATCTCGGCCTCAATCCGGTGGTGGACGGCACTACCTTGCGGCTGCCGATTCCCGAGTTGAACGCCGAGCGGCGTAAGGATCTCATCAAGCTGGCGCATAAATATGCGGAACAGTCGAAGGTTGCCGTGCGCCATGTCCGCCGCGATGGCATGGACACCTTGAAGAAGCTGGAGAAGGACGGGGACATCAGCGAAGATGACAGCCGGGTCTCCGCCGAGCGCGTCCAGAAGATGACCGACGAGATGATCGTTGAGATTGACGCCATGCTGGCGAAGAAAGAGCAGGAAATTTCCCAAGTCTAGCCGCATGCAGCGGCCTGGTCGGCGGATGAGGGAGCAAGGAATGACGGTGACGGCAGACCTGAATGTCTCCGCGCGGGACAAGGCGCCGGGGGATGTCCCCCGGCACGTCGCCGTGATCATGGACGGCAACGGCCGGTGGGCTGTGCAGCGGGGGTTGCCACGCACGGAGGGGCATCGGGCCGGCGTGGCCGCGTTGCGCCGGATTGTCCGTCATAGCGCCGCGCGCGGCGTCGAGTTCCTCACCCTGTTCAGCTTCTCCTCGGAAAACTGGAGCCGCCCGGCCGCTGAAGTCGGCTTTCTGATGAGCTTGCTTCATCGGTTCGTGCGTCGTGACCTGGCGGAGGTCCACCGTCAGGGCGTGCGCGTCACGATGATCGGCGAGCGCGAGGGGCTGGAACCGTCGATTCTCGGGCTGATTCTGGAGGCGGAGGAGTTGACGCGGAACAACACCGGCATGACGCTGGTGGTCGCTTTCAATTACGGGTCCCGTAACGAGATCCTGCGGGCGACGCGCAAGCTCGCCGTGAGAGTCGCCGCTGGCGAGCTGTCCCCCGGGGAGATTGATGAAGCGACGATTTCCGCGAACCTCGACACTGCCGATCTGCCGGATCCGGACCTGATCATCCGCACCAGCGGTGAGCAGCGCCTGTCGAATTTCCTGCTGTGGCAGGCGGCCTATGCGGAATTCTATTTCCCGGACCTTCACTGGCCCGATTTCGATGAGCATGCGCTCGATGAGGCCTTCGCGGCCTATGCGGAACGGGATCGCAGATTTGGCGGGCTTTCCGCGAAAGTGGCAAGATGACGGATCCTGATCCGCGGCCGCAACCCGGCGGTCGAAAGCGTTCGGAGCTCACCCTTCGGATCCTGTCCGCCGCTGTGCTCGCTCCACTGGCGCTGGCCGGGACCTATGTCGGCGGCTGGGCCTTTGCCCTTGGCGTCGGTGCCTGCGCCCTGTGGCTCGTGTGGGAATGGGCGGCGATGGTTGGAGCTCTCAGCCAAGGGCGCGGCATGGCGCTGGCGACGCTCGCCGGGGTGCTGCCGGCGCTGGTTCTGGCGGTTGCGACCGGGCAGGCGGCGCTTGCGACCCCGGTGTTGGCGATCACCGCCGGCGGTGTCGCGCTCGCCGGTGTGATGACGGGCCGGACGCTGTGGACATGGCTTGCCGCGGGGATGCTCTATGGTGGGCTGCTTGGTGTCGTCCTGATCGATCTGCGCGCCGGCTCGCATGGGCTGGCGATGGTTCTCTTTCTCTTCGCGGTGGTCTGGGCAACCGATATCGCGGCATATTTCGCCGGGCGGTCCATCGGCGGACCGAAGCTGTGGCCAAGGGTGTCACCGAAGAAGACCTGGAGCGGCGCGCTCGGTGGCTTGGCGGCCGCGATTGCGGTCGGGGTGGCTGCCTCCGCGCTCGACCATGTGGTGTCGCCCTTGTTCTGGATCCCGGCGGCGGCAATCCTTTCGGTCTTCTCGCAAGCCGGCGATTTGTTCGAATCCTCTCTCAAGCGCCACTTCGGGGTGAAGGATTCCGGACACCTCATTCCCGGTCATGGCGGCATCATGGATCGGCTTGATGGGCTCGCCGGGGCCGGAATTCTCGGCTATCTGGTCGCGGTGACGGCAAGCGGAAGCCTTGTTGATCCGGTCTACCGGTTGATGGCCGCCCAGGGATACTGACCAGGAACAGTGACAGTGAGCGAAATGATGCAAGGTCCGGGCGGTGCGGATCACGACGAGGCCGCCGGGGCGCCGATGCGCTTGACGGTGCTGGGGGCGAGTGGCTCGATCGGCCGCAGCACCCTGGATCTGGTCGAGCGCTATCCGGAGCGCTTCGAGGTTCAAGCGCTGACGGCAAACACCAGCGCCGAGGCGCTGGCTGATGCCGCTGTCCGGGTCGGGGCCCGCTTGGCGGTGGTGGCGGACCCGGCGGCGTATGGCGCCCTCAAGGCTGCCTTGGCCGGCTCCGGGATCGAGGCGGCGGCGGGCGCGGAAGCGGTTGTCGCGGCGGCTGAGAGGCCGGCGGATATGCTGGTGGCGGCGATTGTCGGAGCGGCCGGACTGGCGCCGACCCTGGCGGCGGTGCGGGCGGGCACGACCATCGCGCTTGCCAACAAGGAATGCCTTGTTTGCGGCGGCGATCTGTTCATGCAGGCGGCACGCTCCGCCGGCACGACCATCCTGCCGGTGGATTCGGAACACAATGCCCTGTTCCAGGTGTTCGAGGCGGGCAATGTGGGGCAGGTCGAGCGGTTGACCTTGACCGCCTCTGGCGGGCCATTCCGAAGCTTGTCGCTTGAGGAGATGCGTCACGTCACGCCGGAAGCGGCGCTGCGCCATCCAAACTGGAGCATGGGCGCACGGATTTCGATCGACAGCGCGACGATGATGAACAAGGGGTTCGAGGTCATCGAGGCGCGGCACCTGTTCCCGGTCCGCCCCGATCAACTTGACGTGCTGGTGCATCCACAGTCCGTGGTGCATGGTATGGTACAATACCGCGACGGGTCGGTGCTGGCGCAGCTTGGTTCGCCGGACATGCGGACGCCGATTTCCCATTGCCTCGCCTGGCCCCGCCGCATGCGGACGCCGGCACAGCGCCTTGATCTCGCCGCATTGGGAACGCTCACCTTCGAGGCTCCGGATCCGATCCGCTTCCCGGCTCTGCGTCTCGCGCGTGAGGCAATGGCAACCGGCACGGCCGCCACGGCCGCGCTGAATGCGGCGGATGAGGTTCTGGTCGAGGCCTTTCTGAACCGTCGCATCGGTTTTCTGCAGATCGCCGAGACGGTGGAGGCGGTGCTGGAGACCATGGCGCGCAATGGCGAGTTGACCGCACCCGGCTCGGTCGATGAGGTGCTTCAGGTGGACGCGTTGGCCCGCGAGGCCGCGCGGGACCTTGCCGGCTTGACCGGCTGACGATGCAAACAGCTTCTTAACTCGCCGGGGGCAGAATGCTGGCCCAGGCGGAGGGGATACGAATGGAACTGATCGGATCTGTGTTCGGGTCTGCGGCGGGATATCTCCTGCCGTTCCTCTTTGTTCTGACAGTCGTCGTGTTCTTTCACGAGCTGGGTCATTTCCTGGTTGCGCGCTGGTGCGGTGTCAGGGTTCTGGCGTTTTCCGTCGGCTTCGGGCCGGAGCTTTTCGGCCGCAACGACCGGAAGGGGACGCGCTGGAAGGTCTGCGCCATTCCGCTTGGCGGGTATGTCAAATTCGCAGGCGATGAGAACGAGGCGAGCGCCCCCGACACTGCCGCGCTGGCCCGGATGAGCGAGGAAGAGCGCGCCGGCGCCTTCCAGACCAAGAGCGTCGGCCGCCGGGCGGCCATTGTCGCCGCCGGACCAATTGCCAACTTCATCCTGTCGATTGTCATCTTCGCTCTGCTGTTTTCCGTGCTGGGCCGCTCGGAGATTTCTCCGCGCGTCGATCAGGTGCAGGCGGAAAGCGCCGCGCAGGAAGCTGGCATTCTTCCCGGAGACCTGATCGTTGCTATCGGCGGTGAGCCGATCGAGACATTTTCGGAGCTGCAGCGGGCGGTCAGCGTCAGCGCCGATATTCCGCTTCAGTTGGCGATTGACCGGTCCGGGCAGCTGATCGACGTCACCGTCACGCCGAAGCGGCGGGAGATCACCGACCGTTTCGGCAATGTCCAGAAGGTGGGTCTGCTGGGCATCAGCCGCAGTGCCAAGCCGGAGGATATCGTCAAGCGCCAGTTCGGCCCGGTCGAGGCGGTGGAAGAGGCTGTCAAGGAAACCTGGTTCGTGGTCGCGCGCACCGGCGGCTACGTGGCTGGCATCTTTGCCGGGCGTGAATCGGTCGATCAGCTCGGCGGCCCCATTCGGGTTGCCCAGATCTCGGGGCAGGTGGCGACCCTCGGCTTTGCCGCGCTGCTCAACCTGACGGCGATTCTCTCCATTAGCATCGGTCTGCTCAATCTGCTGCCGATTCCCATGCTGGATGGCGGGCATCTGCTGTTCTACGCAGCCGAGGCGGTGCGTGGAAAACCCTTGAGCGAGCGGGCCCAGGAATACGGATTCCGATTGGGGATAGCCATCGTGCTGTTCCTGATGGTATTCGCGACATGGAACGATGTGCTGCACCTTTCCGCCTTGTGAGGCGGAAAGCGTGTCGCTGCTGCAACGCTTGCGCTTGAATCGCCTAAGGGCCGGTTTGAGCGGTTGCGTCCGTGGCAAAAGACTGTAAAACGACTGACGTATATGAAGAATCTCGGCCGCTCATCCGACCTGTAGTCAGCAGGTACCTGAGGTGGCGGAACCAGAAAAAGGCACAGTGTCTTTATGCAGCGTCTGCAGAACACGACCAGAACGATCCTGGTAGCCGCAATGATGTGCGGGGTCGCGCCGATCCTGCCGCATTCCGTACCGGTCATCGGAACCTCTGAGGCCGAAGCCGCCGTGATCAGCCGGGTGGTCGTGCGTGGCAATACGCGCATCGAGCCTGCGACAGTCGAGAGCTACCTGACGATCCGTCCCGGTCGGCCCTATGGTGCGGCCGATATCGACGAATCGCTCAAGGCTCTGTTTGCCACGGGGCTGTTCGAGGATGTCTCGATCAATCGCCAGGGCAATGCCCTTGTGGTGTCCGTGGTCGAGAACCCGATGGTCAGCCGCGTGTCCTTCGAGGGCAACAAGCGGATTTCGGACGAGACCCTGAAGGGCGCGGTGCGGACCCAGGAGCGGTCGATGCTGACCCGCGCCAAGGTGCAGTCCGACGTTCAGAATATTCTTGAGGCGTATCGTCGCTCCGGTCGCTATCGCGCGACCGTCGAGCCGAAGATCATCAGCCGTGACAGCAATCGCGTCGATCTGGTGTTCGAGATCAACGAAGGCGAGCGCACCGGCGTCGAGCGCATTACCTTCATCGGTAACACCAAGTTCAGTGACGGTCGTCTGAAGGATGTGATCCGTACCCGTCAGAGCGGGCTGCTCAGCTTCCTGCGCACGACCGACAGCTTCGATCCGGATCGTCTCGATGCCGACCAGGAGCTGATTCGTCAGTTCTACTACCGGCATGGCTATGCGGATTTCCGTATCATTTCGGCCGTGGCCGATCTCGACCGTGAAGAGAACGTGTTCTACGTCACCTTCACGATTGAAGAGGGTGAGCAGTACACCTACGGCGATGTCGATGTGCAGACGTCGCTTGCCAGCGTCGATCCGGAAGAGTTGCGCCGCAAGCTGCGCACTGATCCGGGGGATACCTATTCCTCGCTTGAGGTCGAGAAGTCGCTTGAGGCGTTGACGCTCGATGCCTCGCGGCAGGGCTATGCCTTCGCCCAGGTTCGTCCGCGCGCCACGCGCGATTACGAGAACCGGACGATCTCGCTGACCTATTTCATCGAGGAAGGTCCTCGGGTCTATGTCGAGCGGATCAACATTCGCGGCAACGACCGGACCCGCGAATACGTCATTCGTCGTGAGTTCGATCTGGCCGAGGGCGACGCCTTCAACCGAGTGCTGATCGACAAGGCCGAACGTCGCCTCAAGGATCTGCAGTTCTTCAAGAACGTGCGGATTACCACCGCTCGCGGCAGCGCGCCGGACCGCATCATCATTAATGTCGATGTGGAGGAGCAGCCCACCGGTGAAGTTGGCTTCGGTGTTGGTTACTCGACCTCCGACGGTGTGATTGGTGATGTCACCATCAGTGAGCGCAACTTCCTCGGTCGCGGTCAGTTCGTTCGCGCCAAGCTTGGTGTCGGCAGCTCGACCCAGTCTTATGAATTCGCGTTCACCGAGCCGTATTTCCTCGGTCGCCGGGTTGCGCTTTCGCTGGATGTCTACCGCCGTGTCTATGGCGAGACGGACTTCCGCGATTACGAGCTGGACACTACCGGCGGCTCGATCGGTCTGGGTCTTCCGCTGCGCGATGACGAGCTGCGCCTGAATCTCGTCTACCGGATCTTCGATCAGGAGGTGAGCCGCAAGAATACGAACACGCTGTCGAATGCGCTGACGTCTTCGTACGGTCGGAACATCACCTCGTCGATCGGTTACACGCTGGTCTATGACACTCGCGACAGCCGGCTGGATCCGCGCGACGGCTTCTATGCGACCTTCGGTCAGGAGCTGGCTGGTCTCGGCGGCGATTCCCGCTACCTGTCGACCACGGTCGATGCCCGCGCCTACAAGGAGCTCCTGCCTGAGTGGGGCGTGGTGGGCGTGCTGCGCGCCGGCGGTGGTAACATCTTCGGTCTCGGCAAGGATCTGCGGGTGACCGACCAGTTCCAGCACCGCGACTCGTGGCTGCGTGGTTTCGAGCCGCAGGGCATCGGTCCGCGTGACGCCACCACGGGCGACTCGCTCGGTGGTCGCTGGTATGTGCATGCCAATGCGGAAGCAGAGTTCCCGATCTTCGGTCTGCCGCGTGAGCTTGGCCTGTTCGGTGCCGTGTTCACTGACTTCGGTGCTGTCTGGGATGCCGATCCGGCGCTTATCAATTGCGTCGAGACGGGTGGGGGTTGCGGTGGCAATCAGCCGGCCGGCTCGGTTCTGTCGAACGGTTTCTCGCCGCGCGTCTCCGCGGGCTTCGGTGTCAAGTGGGTGTCGCCCTTCGGGCCGATCCGTGCCGACTTCGCCTGGCCGTTGGTCAAGGAAACCGGCGACCGTACGCAGTTCTTCCGCATCGGCGGTGGCACGCGCTTCTGATCGGTTTGAACACTGCTGCAATTTGAACCGGCTGCCGCTCGTTCGGCGGCCGGTTTGCTCGTGAGGAAACCATGACAGATCCGGTCTTTTTCGACGCTTTCGCACCGGTCACCATCGCCGATCTCGCGGCTTGGGTAGAGGGCGAGCTGCCCTCCGGCGGCGGCGAACGGGTGATCGACAGCGTCGGTCCGCTGGAAGATGCGGTGGCCGGGCAACTGGTGTTCTTCGACAATACCAAATATCTCCCCATGCTGGCCGAAACCGTCGCGACTGCTTGCCTCGTGTCCCAGCGTCACGCGGCCAAGGTGCCGGAGAGTGTCACGCCCATCGTGGTGCGCGAGCCGTACCGGGCCTGGGGCATCATTCTCGGCCGCCTTTATCCGGCCGCGCTCACACCGATGACCATGGACGGCACCCTCGGCGGGATCTCGCCCGCTGCCCGCATCGATCCGAGCGCGCGGCTGGAAGATGGCGTGGTGGTCGAGGGCGGCGCGGTGATCGGGCCGGAAGCCGAGATCGGCCGGGGCACGCGCATCCAGGCAAATGCGGTGATTGGCGCGCGGGTGCGCATCGGCCGCGATTGTGCGATTGGCGCCAATGCGGTGGTGCAGAGCACGTTGATCGGCAATCGGGTGATCCTGCATCCGGGCGTGTGCGTCGGGCAGGATGGTTTTGGCTTTGCCATGGGCGCGCAAGGACACCTGAAGGTGCCGCAGATCGGCCGGGTCATCATTCAGGACGATGTGGAGATTGGGGCCAACACCACGGTGGATCGTGGGGCCAATCGCGATACGGTGATCGGCGAGGGCACCAAGATCGACAACCAGGTGCAGATCGGCCACAACGTTGTCATTGGTCGTCATTGCGTGATTGTTTCGCAGGTCGGCATCTCCGGCAGCGCCACCTTGCAGGATTACGTCGCCATCGGCGGGCAAAGCGGTGTTCGCGGCCACGTTACCATCGGCATGGGCGCCCAGATCGCCGCCGTCAGCGTGGTGGAGGCGGACGTGCCCCCGGGCGAGCGCTATGGCGGCGTGCCGGCCAAGCCGGTGAAGGTCTGGTTCCGTGAGGTGAAGACCCTCGCCAAACTGGCCGAACGCGGATTGAAGAAGCCGACCGACTAACGGCCTGCCTTGTCATCTCATCGGGAAATGGGAGAAGGTCGGTCGAGGTTCCCGGACGAAGGGGCCGGATTTTCGCGACGCAGGAAATAAAAACACATCAGGTTGAGGACTGAGGGCATGAGCGAGGGTGAAAACAAGACGTTGGGAAGTGCCGATATCCTTCGGGTACTGGAACTTCTCCCGCATCGGTATCCCTTCCTGATGGTCGACCGGATCGTCGACATGGATGGGGATCAGTCCGCCATCGGTATCAAGAATGTCACGGCGAATGAGCCTCATTTCATGGGCCATTTCCCGGGCCAGCCGGTGATGCCGGGCGTGTTGCTGATCGAGGGCATGGCCCAGACCGCCGGTGCGCTCTGCGTCCATTCGCGCGGCAATGCCGACACGCCGAAGCTGGTCTATTTCATGACCATCGACCGTGCGAAATTCCGCCGGCCGGTCGTTCCCGGGGACCGGGTCGAGTACCATATGAAGAAGATCCGCAACCGCTCCAACATCTGGAAGTTCGACGGCGTCGCGCTGGTCGACGGGGTGAAGGTGGCGGAAGCCGAGATCAGCGCCATGCTGGTCGACAACAACGACGATTGAGGACTTTAATGGCAAGAATTCACCCGTCCGCGGTGGTGGAAGATGGCGCGCGGCTTGGCGCGGATGTCGCCATCGGCCCGTTTTGCCATGTGGGGCCGGAGGTCGAGCTTGGCGATGGCGTCGAGCTGAAATCTCACGCGGTCGTGGCGGGCAACACGCAGGTTGGCGCCCGCACGGTGATCTTTCCCTTCGCTTCCGTCGGACATCAGGCCCAGGACCTGAAGTTCAAGGGCGAGGACGCGCGCCTGATGATTGGCGCCGACTGCATCATTCGCGAAGGTGTGACGATCAATCCGGGCACCGCCGGTGGCGGTCATGAAACGGTGATCGGCAATCGCTGTGCGTTCCTTGCCAATTCCCATGTGGGGCACGATTCGCGCCTCGGCGACAACATCATCCTGTCGAACAATGTGATGATTGCCGGCCACGTGACGGTCGGAAATCACGTCATTTTCGGCGGCGGCGCCGCCGTGATCCAGTTCACTCGCATTGGCGACAACGCCTTTGTCGGCGGACTGGCGGGCCTGGAAAACGACCTCATCCCCTTCGGCATGGTGATGGGCAACCGGGCGCGGCTCAATGGGCTTAACCTGGTCGGCCTGAAGCGCCATGGCTACGCCCGTGAAGATATTCATGCCCTGCGCAGCGCCTACAAGGAGCTATTCGAGGTCGAGGAGGGCACCTTGCGCCAGCGCGCGGAAAAGGTGGCCGCGGCCTATGCGGATCGGGCTCTGGTGCTCAAGGTCACGGATTTCATTCTGGAAAAGACCGACCGCCGGTTCTGCACGCCTGCATTCGAAGGGTGACGACCGGTGAGCCCCGGCGATAATCCCACGCCTGTTGCGGTGATTTGCGGCAGCGGGCGGCTGCCGGTGGAAGTGGTCGCGGCGGCGCGCGCCAGCGGGCGCAAGGTGGTCGCCATCGCCATCAAGGGCGAGGCCGATCCCGCCATTGCCGAGTATGATCCGACTTATCTCGGCTGGGGCCAGATCGGCAAACTCGCCGACCTGCTCAAGCGCGAATCCTGCCGCGATGTGGTGATGATCGGCGGGGTGACGCGCCGCCCGGAAGTCCGTGAAATCGTTGGCGATCTCGGCACGATGCGGCGCCTGCCGCGCATCGTTGCGGCGCTGGTTGGCGGCGATGACTCCCTGCTGACCCGTATCATTCGCCTGTTCGAGGACGAAGGCTTTCGGATCATCGGCGCCCATGAGATTGCACCGGAGCTGTTGGCGGGTGAGGGGGCTATTGCCGGCCCGCGCCCTTCATCCGATGCGATGGCGGATCTGGAGCTCGCCCGCCGGGCGGTGATCGAGCTGGGGCGCCTCGATATCGGTCAGGGGGCGGTTGCCATTGCCGGGCGGATCGTCGCCGTCGAAGGGGCGGAAGGCACCGATGCCATGCTGCGCCGCTGCGCGGAGTTGCGGCAGATCGGACGGGTGAAGGGCAAGGGCGGGGTTCTCGTCAAATGCGCCAAGCCGGGACAGGATTTGCGCATCGACCTGCCGGCCATTGGCCCGGCAACGGTGGAGCTGGCCGGGGCAGCAGGCCTTGCCGGGGTCGCAGTGGAAGCGGGGCGGGTGCTGATCGCCGAACGGGCGCGAACGCTGCAACTGGCCGGCACCTCGAAAGTGTTCCTCTGGGGAATGCCGACCCTGCCGCCCGCGCCGAAGCTTTCCCCCAGCCAACCAGGTGACACATGACCGCCGATCAGAGCCAGGCGCGGCCCGAGCGCCCACGCAAGCCGCTGAATGTCTATCTGATCGTTGGCGAGGAATCCGGCGATCAGCTTGGCGCCCGGCTGATGCGCTCGCTGAAGGGTGAGCTTGGGGAGGGGGTGCGCTTTCGCGGGGTCGGCGGCGAGCGGATGGCCGGCGAGGGGCTGACATCGCTCTTCCCGATTTCCGATATCGCGGTAATGGGCCTGACGGCGGTGCTGCCGCGCCTGCCGACCATCGTCCGCCGGGTCTATCAGGCGGTGGACGATGCGATTGCCGCCAACCCGGATGTGTTGGTGATCATCGACAGCCCCGATTTTACTCATAATGTCGCCAAGCGGGTGCGCAAGCGCGCGCCGCATATTCCCATTGTCGACTACGTCTCGCCCTCGGTCTGGGCCTGGCGCTCGGGGCGGGCGCGCAAGATGGCGGCCTATGTGGACCATTTGCTGGCGATCCTGCCGTTTGAGCCGGCCGCCCATCGGCGCCTGGGCGGTCCGCCGACCAGCTACGTCGGCCACCCGCTGATCGAGCGCATTGACGAGCTGCGACCCGCCGATGGGGAGCGGACTCGGCTGGAGGCGCCAGAGGCCGAGCGTGTGCTGCTGCTGCTGCCGGGAAGCCGGCGCAGTGAGGTGTCGCGCTTGCTCACGGATTTCGGTCAGGCGGTCGAGCGGGTCCATGCTGAGTACCCGAATTTGCGAGTGTTGCTGCCAGCCGTGCCGCATCTGGCGGATGATATTCGCGCGCAGGTGGCCGGCTGGAAGACCGCGCCGGAAATCGTTCTGGGGGAAGAGGCGAAATTCGCTGCCTTCCGCAGCGCGCACGCGGCCTTGGCCGCATCCGGTACAGTATCGCTTGAACTGGCGATCGCAGGCGTTCCGATGATTATCGCCTATCGGCTCGACTGGGTGTACCGGCGGATCAAGGACCTCAACAAGGTTCTGAAATTCGCGGGCGTCACCTCGATGGTGCTGCCGAATATCATCCTGGAGGAAAACGCCGTTCCGGAATTCCTCGACGATGATGCATCGCCGGAGACCCTTGCCGCCGCGCTGGTTCCGCTGTTGGCGGACACGCCGGAACGCGCCCGTCAGACCCGCGTCTTTTCCCGGCTGGACGATGCCATGCAGCTCGACAATGGCGAGACGCCGTCAGGCCGTGCGGCACGGATCGTCATCGCCGTCGCGCGTGGCGAAAAGCCGGACTAGGCCGAATATCGCTTCAGCCTAGGGTCCAAGGTCTGGACCCTAGAGTCGGCGGTAGCGCTGCGGGCTCATGCCCGTCCAGTTGCGGAAGGCGCGGGTGAAGGCGGACTGCTCCGAATAGCCGAGGTTGTAGGCGATTTCCGTCAGCGACATGTCCGGATCGTCCATGTAGTGCAGCGCAAGCTCATGCCGGGCGGCCTTGAGGATGTCCGGGAAGGCAAGCCCGTGTCGCCTGAGCTGCTTCTGGAAGCTGGAGCAGGACAGCCCCAGCACCGAGGCGATCTCCGGCAGGGTCGGCAGGCGGGAGCCCAAGTTGAGCTTGACCTGATTGCGCACCAGCGTGGCGAAGTCCGTCGGGTCCTCCAGTGAGGCGTTTCGGCTCTCCAGGAAGGCCTTCACCACGGAAAACAGATACGGGTCCTGATCCGGCATCTTGGCATCGAGATCCTTGCGCCGGAAAGCGATGGCATTGGTCCGCCGTCCGAACCGTACCGGCGCGTTGAACAGCCGCTCATGCTCGCTGCCGTCGTCGGGTGCGGAATGCTCGAAACGCACTTCTAGTGGCGCCCAGTCTTCGCCGAGCGCGGCGCGGAACACGTTGCAAAACATGCCCAGCGACAGTTCCGCATCCTGCCGACGGTTGATTACCCTGGGGTCGACGATCTGGTAGCTCAGCCACAGAACGCCATCATCCGGCAGGAGTCCGAAGGTGGTCTGTCCCTGATGCGCGGGGAAGTAGGTCTCCATGTGGCGCAGGCCAGCGGCCAGTGTCGGCGAGCTGATCGCCGCATAGCCAAGCATGCCAAGTTGTTTTGGCTGGAAATTCTTGCCGAAATGCAACCCGATGTTGTGATTTCCGGTTTGCTGCGCTGCAACCTCGAACATTTCGCAATACTGGGAGAGATTTACTTCGGAAACCGGGTTTTCGAAGTCCTCATGCCGGATCCCTGTCTGTCCGAGGATCCGGTCGATGTCTCCCCCGCACGCGCGAAACAATTGTTCCGCTCCATTTGCCGCTGCCGACAAAACTTTAGACGGCGCCGTGAATTCGCACGAATTTACTGGCTGTTGCACGGATTTTTCGATTCATGTGTTGCCGGCACGGGCTTTATGCCTCGTAGCCATCCCTCTGGAAACTGACCTCGTTGACGGGTCAGGTTGAGAAGTAGTGTTAAATTTGAACTGTCGCTTGTCAAGTCGTGCGGAGGAAACCGGTATTAGGCTGGAAGGATAAAATAAGGAACGAAATGCCTAACCAGAGCCTGACCGGAGGGGAATCCAATGACTGTTACACGCAGACGATTTCTGGCGGGAACCGCCGCCACGGCAGCGGGTCTGATGGTTGCCGGCCGCATGTCGCCGGCCCGTGCCGCGCGCAATGACCAGATGAACATTCTTTGCTGGGAAGGCTACAACTCCGATGGGGTGCTCGGGCCATTCCGCGCCGCCAATTCCGGGGTCACCGTGCGCGCCGAAAGCGGCACTTCCGACCCGGACATGATCAACAAGCTGCGCGCCGGCGAGACCAGCGTCTGGGACCTGATCAACGTCAATCAGCCCTGGGCCCGCGACCAGCTTTACCCCGAAGGGCTGATCAAGCCGCTCAGCAAGGAGCGGTTCCTGCCGTATTTCGACAAGATGCTGCCGGAGTTCGCCGCGCCCTATCCGCTGGCCTTCGCCGACGATGGCAATCTCCTAGGCATGCCCCAGCGCTACGGTCCGTTCAGCTTCGTCGTCAACACCGACAAGATCAGCCGGGAGACGGCGGAGGATCAGGGCTGGAACCTGTTCCTCGATCCGGCGATGAAGGGCCGCTACGGCGTTCTGACCTATGACAACTGGAACGTCATTCACATGTGCCTGACCGCCGGGCTCAATCCCTTTGCCGCCATCGAGGGCGAGGGGCTGTCGAAGTTCCGCGACACGGCAATGGCGATCTTCGGCGGCGCCAAGCTGCTCACCGACGATCTGGTCGCCATGAACACGGCGCTGATCAACGGCGAGATCGATGCCTATTTCACCGGCGGCACCTATACCGCGTCGCCGGCCCGCTATGATGGGGCAACCAATGTGCGGGCGATCACCCCGAACTCTGGTCCGGTGGACGGCAAGGGCGGCTGTGTCTGGGTCGAGTTGACCTCGGCGGTGAACAATCCCGACCCCAGCTCCGTCGCCGAGGACTTCCTGGAGTTCGTGCAGACGCCGGAGATCGCCAAGGCGGTGGCCTTCACCGAAGGCACCTACAACCCGGTCAGCCAGATGGGCAATCCGGACGTGTTGGCGCAGTTCGACAGCGAGGAGCTGGACGCGATTCAGATGGACAGCCTGGCGGAGGAGATGGCCCGGTCGCTCGATTACGATGTGGTGACGTCCTACGACGCGCTGATCGACATCTACACCGAAGCCCGTCGCACCTGACCGAAGCCAAGCGCTGGAAGCCATTCATGACATCGCAACCCATCTTGCGGCTTCGGAATGTCGTCAAGACCTTCGGGAGCTTTACCGCGCTGCCCGGTGTGAACCTCGATATCGAGGAAGGTGAATTCTTCACCATCGTCGGTCCCTCGGGCAGTGGGAAATCGACGTTGATCCGTCTTCTCGTCGGCATGGACGAGGTGACTGAGGGGGAAATCTGGCTGCGCGACCGGCGCATCGACCAGACCCCGGCCAACCAGCGTCCCACCTGCATGGTGTTCCAGTCGCTTGCGCTGTTCCCGCATATGAGCGTGGGGCAGAACGTGGAATTCCCGCTGAAACTGCGCAAGGTCCCGGCCGAGAAGCGCCGGGACCGGGCGTTGGAGCTCCTGGATCTTCTGCGTCTGCCCCAGAGCTACTACAGCAAGCGGATTTCGCAATGTTCCGGTGGTGAACGGCAGCGGGTGGCGCTGGCCCGCGCGCTCGCCTTCGATCCGGAGATCCTGTTCTTCGACGAACCGCTTTCCGCGCTCGATTACCGGCTTCGCAAGACGCTGGAAAAAGAGCTGAAGGATCTGCACTCCCGCACCGGCAAGACCTTCGTCTACATCACCCATTCGCTGGAGGAGGCAATGGTGATGTCCGACCGGATCGCCATCATGAACAAGGGGCATTTCGAGCAGATCGCCGTGGCCGACGAGATCTACGGCCGGCCGGTCAACCGGTTCGTCGCCGAGTTCATGGGCGAGGTCAATCTGTTCGATGTCACCGGCACAGACGGGGGCGGGCTCTCCGGTGCGGGGCTGGAAAGTCATATGAACGGCCATGCCGAGACCTGCGGCGTGGCGATGGCGCCTGGTGCCACTGGCACCTTGATGGTGCGGCCGGAATACGTGCGCTTCCTTGCCAGTTCCGACACCGCCGACTTCACCCTGCGCGGCATTTTGCACGGCGAATACGCCCTTGGCTCGCGCATTCAATACGAGGTGGAGACGCTAGGCGGGCAGGTGATCACCGTGGAGAAGCTGCGCGAGGACCGGGTCGACCGTCAGCCGGGCGCCGAGGTGGTACTGGGGTTCGATGGCGACCATGTTCACCTGATCCGGGGGCAGTGATGGAGCGTCACGACCGCAAACTGGGTCTTCTGTCGGCGATGCCCCTGGGGCTGATCCTCGTGCTCAGCTTCCTGGCGCCGCTTGTGGTGGTCGCCGTCTTTTCCGTGATGCCGGCGAAGGTGTTCACCCTGGCACATATGCCGGACTTCTCCGCCTACAGCGTCTTCTTCGAGCGCGGCTATTACAAATCGCTGCTGTGGTCGCTCGCCATGGCACTCATTGCCACCCTGGCGTTGTTCCTGGTCTGCTGGCCGCTGGCCTTCGGCATGGCCAAGGTGTTTGGCCGGTTTACCCTGGTCCTCACCGTTGCCGTGGTGATGAGCCTGTTCGTGTCGGAAAACATCCGCCTGTTCGGTTGGGTGCTGACCCTGATGAAGGGCGGTCTGTTCGAGGGCTACTTCCGCTCTCTGACCGGCATCGGCTTTGACAGCCCGCTCTACAACACCGGCATCATCATCTTCGGGCTGGTCTACGTCTATCTGCCCTTCATGCTGTTTCCGCTGGCCCAGGGCATTTCCATGGTTCCGGACGATACACGCCAGGCGGCGGCCGATCTCGGTGCCTCGCGCTGGCAGATCCTGTGTCAGGTCGAGCTGCCACTGGCCGCGCCCGGCATCATGGTCGGCTCCCTCCTGACCTTCGTGCTGGCGGCCGGGGCACTGGCGGAATCCAAGATCCTCGGCGGTCAGGCGGTGATCGTCATCGCCGATGATATCGAAACCGCCTTCACCTTCGGCCAGAACTGGCCGCTCGGCGCGGCGCTCTCCATGGTGCTGATCGTCATCATCGGCGGGCTTGCGCTGTTCGGTGTCAGCCGGATCGACCTCGACGCGATCATGGGGAGGAAGCGCTGATGAAAACGAGCCAGACAACCCGGATCGCGCTCTATGTCTATGGCGTGGCGATCATCGTCTTTCTCTACCTGCCGCTGGTGTCGGTCGGCTTTGCCTCGATTTCCAAGGCGCGCTACCTGAGCTTCCCGATCCGGCACTACTCGACCAAATGGTACGCCGAGGCGCTGCGCAGCGATACGGTGAGCGATCTGCTCTTCACCTCGCTGAAGGTGGCGGTGATCGTCACGCTGGTATCGATGGTGGTGGCCTTTTTCGGCGCGCTGGCCTTTGCCCGCTACCAGTGGCGCTTCTGCAGCCTGTTTCAGAAGCTGATCCTGCTGCCGATCTTCTTTCCGCAGACCGTGCTCGGGCTGGCGCTCTTGATGTGGTTCAACTCGGTTGGGGTGATCCCGTCCTGGAAGACCGCAGTTGTCGCCCATCTGGTTTGGATCGCGCCAATCGCCACCCTGATCGTTGCCATTCGCGCCTATAGTTTCGACCCGGCGCTGGAGGAGGCGGCGCGCGACATGGGGGCATCGACCGTGACGATCCTGCGTGAGGTGACTCTGCCGCTGCTGATGCCGGGTCTCGTCTCCGCCGGTCTGTTCGCCTTTCTGCTCAGCTGGGGCAATTTCCCGCTGTCGCTGTTCACCACCGGCGCGGATTCGACCCTGCCGGAATGGCTCTACGCAAAGATGGTCTCCGGCTATTCGCCGCTGGTGCCGACACTGGGAGTGATGTCGGTCGTCGGCTCCTTTGCCCTGATCCTTCTGGCCATGTCCATCGGCTGGCTGGTCAGGTCCGTGCGGGAGGCGCGGGCCGGATAAGAGCGGCAGGGCAGGAACACACGTACTTGGAGCAACTCGGGAGGAAACATGCTCACATCCATCAAGGGAAAAAGCGTCATTGTCACCGGCGGGTCGAAGGGGATCGGCCGAGGCATCGCCTCCGTCTTCGCCCGGCAGGGCGCCAGGGTGACCCTGGCGGCGCGCGGCGAGGAGGCGCTGAAGAATGCCGCCGCCGAGATCGGCGGGGAGGTGCGCTACGAGGTCTGCGACGTCGCCGACTGGGACAGCATGCGTGCCATGGTCGACAGCACGGCCCGGGCGCAAGGCGGGATCGACATCCTGTGCGCCAATGCCGGCGTCTTTCCCCAGACCAAGATGGTCGACATGGATCCGGCCGAATGGGACCGGGTGATGGCGACCAACCTTCGCTCCTCCTTCCTGTCGGTGAAGGCCTGCATTCCCCATTTCGAGAAGGCGGGCAAGGGCAGGGTGGTGCTGACCTCCTCGATCACCGGCCCGGTGACCGGTTTTCCCGGCTGGTCCCATTACGGCGCTTCCAAGGCCGGGCAGCTCGGCTTCCTGAAGACCGCCGCGATGGAGCTGGCCCGCTACAACACCACCATCAACGCGGTCATGCCGGGCAACATCTACACCGAGGGCCTTCAGGACCTTGGCCAGGACTATCTCGACACCATGGCCGCCTCGATCCCCTTGAAGCGTCTCGGCGCGGTGGAGGATATCGGCAACGCCGCCCTGTTCTTCGCCTCCGATGAGGCCGGCTACATCACAGGTCAGCAGATCGTGGTCGATGGCGGGCAGATCCTCCCCGAATCGCTTGAGGCGATCGCGGAGATCTAGGTCGGCCTTCGCGGCGTCCGGCTAGGGCACCGCGACCGGAAAGCCCGATCGAATTCCAGCAGTCAGGGCCCCCGCGCCTCGCCAGGCGGCGGGGCGGCCCGGACGCCGAAGGTTAGGAAACAGCATGTCTAAATGCGATATGCCGCTCGAGGAGCTCCTCGAGCGATTGGAGACGCTTGCCAATCGCTCACTCATCCTGTGGGACGTCCCGGACGGGGCAACGGCTCGGCTGATCAATGTCTCGGAGAACGCGACTTATCTGGTCGAGGCGGGGGACTTTCGCTCCGTGCTGCGGGTCCACCGGGAGAATTATCACTCCGAACGGGCGATCGAATGCGAGCTGGCCTGGTCCGACGCGCTGAATGCGGAGGCCGGCATCACCACCCCCGGGGTCTATGTCGGGCGCAATGGCAAGCGCATCCAGCAAGGCAGCGTGCCGGGACTGCCGGCGCCGCGTTACATGGTGATGTTCCATTTCGTCGAGGGCGCGCAGCCAGACGAAAGCCAGGACCTGGTCGGCCATTTCGAGAAGCTCGGCGAGATTGCCGCCCGCACCCACAACCATTCCGTCAGCTGGCAACGCCCGGTGAATTTTGAACGGCTGGTGTGGGAGGAGGAGGCGGTCTTCGGGCGGAACCCGACCTGGGGCGACTGGCGCGATGGCCCGGAGGTGGATGGTCCGACCCGCGAAGTGCTGGAGGAGGTCGAGGCGCTGGTTCGCCAGCGGCTGGCCGCCTTCGGCAAGGGGCCGGACCGCTTCGGCCTGATCCACGCGGACATGCGCCTTGCCAACCTGCTGCTCAGCCCCGAGGGGCCGCGCCTGATCGACTTCGATGACTGCGGCATGGGCTGGTTCCTCTACGATTTTGCTTCCGCCATCAGCTTCATGGAAGACCACCCGGCTGTGCCGGACCTCAAGACCGCCTGGGTGCGCGGCTACCGCCGGCATCGGCCTCTCAGTGCGGCGGAAGAGCGGGAAATCGACACCTTCATCATGCTCCGCCGGATGGCGCTGCTGGCCTGGATCGGCAGCCATATCGAGGCGCCCGAGCCACAGGCGTTGGCGCCCGGGTTCGCCCGTGTGACGGCGGAGCTGGGCGCGGACTACCTGCGCCGGGTGGGTGAGGGCCAGCCTGTCAATTCAAACTGCGGACCTGTCAAGTCAGTCCTGCGGAAATCGCTCTAAGTAGCGGTAACTGTTGAAAGGAAGCCCGATGTCCCAGGCGAAGACAGAGTTTCTGGAACGGTCCAAGACCTTCTGGAATCCAGGGAAGACGCAGGACTGGATCGACATGGGAGTCGATCTGGTGATCGACCGGCGTGAAGGCTATCACCTTTACGATATGGACGGCCGTCGCCTGATCGACCTGCATCTGAATGGCGGTACCTACAACCTCGGGCACCGCCATCCGGAACTGGTGGAAGTGTTGAAGGCCGGCACCGAGCGCTTCGACATGGGCAACCACCATTTCCCGGCGCTGGCCCGCACCGCGCTGGCCGAGGCGCTGCAGGCGGTCGCTCCCGGTCCCAACTTCAAGTACACCGCCTACGGGTCCGGTGGCGGCGAGGCCATCGACATTGCCCTGAAGACCGCCCGTCACGCCGCGCAGAAGAAGAAGATCGTCTCGATCGTCAAGGCCTACCACGGCCACACCGGTCTGGCGGTGAAGACCGGCGACGACCGCTTTTCCAAACTGTTTCTCTCCGAGGATGCGCAAGGGGAATTCGTTCAGGTTCCCTTCAACGACCTCAATGCGATGGAAGACGCCCTGCGCGGCCGGGATGTCGCCGCCGTGATCATGGAAACGATCCCGGCGACCTATGGCTTCCCCATGCCCGAGGTCGGCTATCTGCCGGCGGTGAAGAAGCTCTGCGAGAAATACGATGCCTTCTACATCGCCGACGAGGTGCAGACCGGCCTCATGCGCACCGGTGAGATGTGGGGCTGCACCAAATACGGCGTCGAGCCGGACATCATGGTCACCGGCAAGGGCATTTCCGGCGGCATGTACCCCATTGCCTGTGTGCTGATTTCCGAGCGTTGCGGCGGCTGGCTGTCGGAGGATGGCTTCGGCCACATCTCCACCATGGGCGGCGCGGAGCTTGGCTGCATCGTCGCCATGAAGACGCTGGAGATCATCCAGCGCCCGGAGGTGCGCACCATGGTGCAGTACATCGGCGATTATCTGCGGGCAGGTCTCGACGACATCATGGCCCAGTTCCCCGACTTCTTCATCGGCATCCGCCAGCACGGCGTGATCATGGGGCTGGAGTTCAATCACGAACAGGGCGCCAAGCCGGTGATGAAGCACCTTTATGAAAACGGGGTCTGGGCGATCTTTTCCACGCTCGATCCCCGGGTGCTGCAGTTCAAGCCGGGCCTTCTGCTCAGCCAGGCCGATGCCGAGGACGTGCTTCGGCGCGTCGCCATCGCCGTCGAGCTGGCGCGGGATGAGGTCATGGGCAGCCGCCGGAGGACGTACTGATGGATCAGGCGCTTTACAATTCGCTTGTCGATATTTCGGACAGCCCCGCCGCGCGCGCCGGCAAGGCGGATCTGATGCTGGACCGTGCCCGCTGGGCCGCCACCGTCTTCGACCGCTACGATCGGGCCGCGACCATGGCGATTGTCGATGCGGTCGCCGAGGCGGCCCATGCGATGGCCGGGGAGATGGCGACCAAGGCGGTGGAGGAAACCGGCTTCGGCGTTGCCGAGCACAAGAAGCTGAAGAACGAGCTGACCGCGCGTCCACTGGTGGAGCACTACCGCGATCAGGATTTCGTCAACTCGCGCATTGATGACGCGCGCAAGATCGTCGAAATCCCCCGGCCGGCCGGGGTGATCTTCGCGCTGACCCCCTCGACCAATCCGGTGGCGACCCTCAACTACAAGATCCTGTTGGCGATGATGACCCGCAACGCCATCGTTATCTCGCCCCATCCGGCGGCGCGCGCGGTCTCCATCGAGGCGGCAACGGCGCTGGCCCGGGCGGCGGAGTCCGCCGGTGCGCCGAGCGGTGCCATCCAGATCCTGGAGACGCCGTCGATCCCGCTGGTCGAGGCTTTCATGACCTCGCCGAAGACCAACGTGATCCTGGCGACCGGTGGCACGCCGATGGTGCGCGCGGCCTATTCCTCTTCCAATCCGGCGATTGGCGTGGGGCCGGGCAACGCCCCGGTGTTCGTCGATACCTCGGCGGATATCGGCGCCGCCGCCCAGGCCATCGTTGCCTCAAAATCCTTCGACAACTCGATCCTGTGCACCAACGAAAGCGTGCTGATCACGGTTCCGGAGGTCGAGAACCAGTTGCGGATGGCGCTGAAGTCCGCCGGCGCCTACCTGTGCACGGAGGAGGAGACGGCGGCCTTGCGCCGGTTCCTGTTCCATCCGCGCGGCTTCAACGTGGAAGCCATTGGCCGGGACGCCACCTGGATTGCCCAGGAATGCAACATTCGCGTTCCCGCCAACACCCGGATCCTGGTGACGCCCATCACGCAGATCGGCGTGGAAGAGCGGCTGTCCAAGGAAAAGCTGTGCCCGGTTCTGGCTCTTCATGTTGCAAAGACCCGAACGCAGGCCCTCTCCCAGGCCCGCGCGGTCCTGCGGTTGACCGGAGCCGGGCACTCGGCGGCAATCCATGCCCGCGATGAGGCGGTGATCATGGACTATGCCGCGCTGGTGGAGGCCTACCGCGTGGTGGTGAATGCGCCCTGCTCGCAAGGGGCGGCGGGTTTCGCCACCAATCTGGCGCCCACCTTCACCATCGGCACCGGTTTCTTCGGCCGCTCGTCCATCGGCGAAAACGTCGGCCCCCAGCACCTCGTTCACTGGACCCGCATTGCCTACAACGCCGACCGGAAGGTGCCCTTCGGCAACTTTCAAGGCGTGACCCGCGCCTTCCGGGGACAGCTTCCCACCGCGCCCGCCGATGGTGTGCCGGGCACCGCACCGCCGCGCTACGCCGCCCCGTCGGCTGCCCTGTCCCCCGCACCGTCGGCGGCGTCCTCGCTGGACGCTGCGACCAAGGACGAGCTGCGCCGCCTGATTGCGGCCGAGCTTCGCGATCTCCTGAGGAAATAACCCCATGGCAGACCTTCGCTCCTTCATTTTCATCGACCAGTTGCAGCCGCAGACGCTGGCCTATGTGGCGACCTGGATGCGCGGCAGCCTGCCACGCTCGCGCATGGCCGCGCAGATTATCGAGATCGCCCCCGGGCTCGACATCGAGGCCCTGACCGACGTGGCGCTGAAAAGCGCCGACGTAAAGGCCGGCCTTCTGGTGGTCGAGCGCCAGTTCGGCACGCTGGAGTTCCATTCCCGCTCCACCGCCGAGGTGCAGGCCGGTGCCGACGCGGTGCTTCACGCGCTTGGCGCGCGGCGCGAGGATGCGGCGCCGCCGAAGATCCTCGCTTCGAAGATCGTCACGCGGGTGGATCACCAGCACGCCTTCCTGATGAACCGCAACCGCATGGGCTCGATGATCCTCGGCGGCGACAGCCTCTACCTCCTGGAATGCCAGTCGGCCTCCTACGCCATGCTGGCCTGCAACGAGGCGGAGAAGGAAGCGAACATCAAGCTGATCGACTACCGCATGATCGGCCCGAACGGGCGGCTTTATCTCGCCGGTGACGAGGCGGAGGTGCGCAATGCGCGCAACGCAGCGGAAGCCGCACTGCGGTCGGCGGGAGCGGTCTAGTGGACGACCTTCGCCAAGTCCTTCGCGAGCTGTTGCGCGAGGAACTGGGCCGGGTGCGGGCGGATCTGGCGCCCGCCGCCGCGCCGCAGGTCACGCAGGAAGCGGTGGCGATCCGCTCCAGCGCCGATCTCAACGCCTTCGCCCTCAGGGTGCTGGAGATGGCCCAGGACGGCGCGCGCCGGGCCGACATTCTCGCCGGGCGCCACCGTTTCCGCCTTGCCGAGGACGGCGCGCCGGTGCGGATCGAGGCGCATCAGCCGGCGGCCCCGCCGCCACAGGCCGCGCCCCGTCAGGTGCGGTTCGAGCGGGGGATGATCTCGGAACGGGACATCGCCGGCCTGCCGGACGGGACCACATCGGTTCTTGCGGATAAATCCGTGCGGCTCACCCCTCTGGCCCGCGACGAGTTGCGGCGTCGGGGCATCCGACTTGAAAGGACAGCGTCATGATCCGTGGAAAAGTGACAGGCCGGGTCTGGGCCACCAAACGCATCGACACCCTGCCGGTCGGCTCCCTGCTGGAGGTCGATGTCGCCGGCACCACCATCATCGCCTTCGACCCGCTCGGCTGCGCCGAGGGTGAGGACGTGCTGATCACCCAGGGCTCTGTTGCCGCTGGATATTTCACCAAGATCAAGGCTCCGGTCGATGCGCTGATCATCGGCTCGATCGACGAGAACTGACGGGCGGCCCCGCCCGTTCTGGACAAGACCTGAAAGAGGAGAAGCATCATGGCTAGTCAGGCAATTGGAATGATCGAGACCCGTGGCTATGTGCCGGCGCTGACCGCTGCCGACGCGATGGTCAAGGCGGCCAATGTGGAGATCGTCGCCCGCAACGAGGTCGGCGGCGGGCTTGTCTCGGTGGTCGTCAAGGGCGACGTCGGTGCGGTCAAGGCCGCGACCGAGGCCGGCGCGGAAGCCGCCAACCAGATCGGCGAAGTGGTGTCGGTGCATGTGATCCCGCGTCCGCATCCCGATCTCGGCAAGCACTTCGAAGCCGCGAACGTCAAGTAAGGCATCGATCAGGAGAAGGCCGGAACCATGACAGAACTCAGGGTCTATCTGCCGATCCAGGATCTGCAGCCACAGTTTGCGGCCTATCTTGCAACGCCGCTGCGGGCGCGGGGCTATCCGCCCTTCGAGGGTCAGAACAGCCTGATCATCGAGGTGGCCCCCGCGCTTGCCATTCACCGGATCGCCGATCTGGCCTTGAAGGAATCGCCGGACATGGAGCCCGGCATTCTCTTCACCGAGCGCCAGTTCGGCCTCCTGGAGCTGCATTCCGACGATCCGGAGGAATTGCAGAAGGCCGGACAGGCGATCCTGAAGGGGATCGGCGCCAAGGACAGCGACCAATTGGCGCCGAAGATCCTGTTTCAGGACATCATCGACGACCTGTCGGACCAGCACGCGATCATCCTCAACCGGTCACGCGATGCGTCGATCCTGGTGCCCGGCGTGTCCTTGCTGATCTACGAGATGGCGCCGGCGCTGTTTGCCTGTGTCGCCGCCAACGAGGCGGAGCGGGCCGCGCCCGAAGCCACCCTCAACGATGTGCAGATGATGGGCGCCACCGGCCGCATCTTCATGTCGGGCTCGCGGGCGGACATGGAAAAGGCCCGCGATGCCATCACCCGGACACTGGAACAAGTGCAGGGGCGGGCGGGGTAGCCGCCCGCCGCGCCGCAAAGTCACGGCGAAAACCGGAAACCGGCCGGATCCGTTCAAGGATCCGGCCGGTTTCGCTTGGGAGCTGCCCTGGGAGGAAGGCGCTCAGACCGCTTTCGCCAGTTCGCCGGCAAGGGCCTTTGCCGGAACGAAGTTGGTCTCGTAAAAACGCAGCCAGTTCTCGCCGAGAATGCCGTCGGTCTCGGCCTCCGAGAAACCGACCGCCAGCAAACCGTCGCGCAAGTTTCCGAAGTCCCGGTTGTCCCGGTACCACTCCGGCATCGGCGGGAAGCCCGGATTGTCCGCCGAGCCCTCGCCATAGTCGATCGACTTCGACCAGCGGCCGACCCGCATCCATTCCACCACGCTGTCCGGCTGGTCCTGGCACAGGTCCGAGCCGATGCCGATGGCGGCTGGCCCCATGATCTCCGCCGTGCGCGCCGCCATCTCGCAGAAGCTGGCCAGCGTGCAGTCGGACTTGTCCTTCAGGTGATGGGGGTAGAGCGAGAACCCGAGCATGCCGCCCGACTGGGCCAGCGCCCGCAGGATGTCATCGCTCTTGTTGCGCAGGGCAGGGGCCCAGGCCTTCGGATTGGCGTGGGTGATGGCGATCGGCCGGGTGGAAATCTCCATCGCTTCGAAGGTGGAGCGGTCCGCCGAATGGCTCATGTCGATGACGAGCCCGACACGGTTCATTTCGCGGATCACCTCTTTGCCCATGCGGGTGATGCCGGGGTCTTCCGCCTCGTAGCAGCCGGTGGCGAGCAGCGACTGGTTGTTGTAGCTGAGCTGCATGAAGCGGGCGCCGAGGTCATGAAGCACCTCGACGAGGCCGATATCATCCTCGATGGGCGAGGGGTTCTGGAAGCCGAAGAAGATCGCCGTACGGCCGGTCTCGCGTGCCCGGCGCACGTCGCTGGCCCAGCGCCCGGGCATGATCAGGTCGCCGTGCTGCTCGAACCAGCGATTCCACTTCTCGATATTGGCGACGGTTTCGCGGAAGGTCTCGTGATAGGCGATGGTCACATGCACCGCGTCGAGCCCGCCGGCGCGCATCTGTTCAAAGATCTTACGCGACCAGTTGGCGTATTGCAGATTGTCGATGCGAAAGGCCGGGCTTGCCATGGGCGGGGTCGTGCTCCTCGAAAAGAAAGCGCCGCCCGAAACGGCGGTGCGACTGTTGCCGCACTCTCGACCCGGAGACAGATTTCAGTCAAAATCAAATATCTGAAACGAACTTGAGAAAACCTGAAATGGCAATCAAGCTGGAGATGTTGCGCTGCTTCGCGGCGGTGGCGCAGCGGGGCAATCTGTCCGAGGCTGCGGACCATCTTGGCCGCACCCCCTCGGCGGTGTCGATGATGCTCAAGCAGTTCGAGGAGCACCTTGGCGCGCCCTTGTTCGAGACTGAGCGCAAGAGCAAGCTGACCGGCCTCGGCCAGCATATCTTCGAACAGGCGTTGCAGACGGTGAACCATTTCGACGGCACGGTCGATGAGATGCTGAGCTATGCCCGCTCCGAATCCGGCTCCGTTCGGATCGCCGCCGTGCCCTCGGTCGCGGCCAGCATCCTGCCGGAGGTGATCAAGACCTTCGCCCGCGCCCGACCTCGGGTCTTCATCGACCTGCGGGACATGGATTCGCTTGCGGTGACCCGTGAGTTGACCCGCGGCCGCGTCGATATCGGCCTGGCGAGCTTTGCCAACGATAGCGGCGAGCTGCTTGTTGAGCCGTTCCTGTCAGATCCATTCGGGCTGGTTTGTCCGCCGGATCATCCGCTGGCCGAACGGGGAGCGCCCGTCGACTGGAGCGATCTGCAAGGGCTCGACTTCCTCGCCAACGGCACCTGCTTCCAGATCACGGTTCCGGAGTTCAAGCCGATCCTCGACGGCTCCCGCATGATGGTGCGCAACAACACCTCGCTGTTCTCGCTGGTCCGGGCGGGGGTTGGTGTGACGCTCCTGCCGGAACTGACCATGCGCGGTGTGTCCGACCTGCGGTTCCTGCCGCTGGCTGATGAAAACGCGCGGCGGCGGGTCGGGATCCTGCGTGCGGCCCGCGCGGTTCCAAGCCCGGCAGTTCTGGCGTTCCTGGAGGAGTTGCGCGATCTCAGGTTGAAACTTCAGGAAAGCTGAAGTTTGCATCAGAAATTTAAGCTTGATGGAAAGGCGGCCACGCGTCACCCGTAGAGCATCGGACCAATACGACGCAGCGTCGCTTGCGCGATCCGTTGCCTTCAGGGAGGAACCATGATGGTTGAAGCACTGAACAGACGCACATTCCTCAAGTACACCGGCGTCGGCGCTCTTGCCGCCGCGCTGCCGCTGTCCGGCGGCCGGGCGCTTGCCGCCGCTCCGGACTTCCTGGCGATTGGCGCTGGCCCCTCGGGCGGCGTGTTCAACATCGTCGCCACCGGCATTGCCGACATCCTGCGCGGTGTCTACCCGGACACGATCATCGACGTGCAGCCGGGCGGCTCCGGGCCGAACCTTCTGCGTGTCCAGTCCGGCCAGGCGGATCTCGGCCTGACCTCCGCCAGCAACGCCTGGGATGCGTGGAACGGCAAGGACCCGGCGACGCCGGAAGCGCCGGTGCGCAAGACCCGTGGCCTCATGTCGCTGATGCAGAGCGGCATTCAGATCTGGGTCGACGCCACCTCCGACATTCACTCGCTCGCCGATCTTCGCGGCAAGCAGGTCAGCGCCGGTCAGCCGGGCCAGACCTCCTGGAACGCCTTCAAGACCCTGCTTGAGGCCGCCGGCATGTCCATGGCCGATATCGAGGCCGATGGCGGCGCGATCCGCGAGTTGAGCTGGGCAGAGTCCCACAATGCCCTGCGCAACGGCCAGCTCGATGCGGTGATGTGGCTGTCGCTCTTCCCGCATCCGAGCGTACGCGAGACCGAGACCGCGCGGCCGATCCGCACCCTGTCCCTCGACGCGGCTACCATCGACCGCTTCCTGGAACTGACTGGCGGCGGCTATGAGAAGCTGACCCTGCCGAAGGGGCTTTATGGCGGTCAGGCCGAGGAGGCCCACACCGTCGGCACCTCGACCTTCCTGTTCGCCTCCGAGGACATGCCCGACGATCTGGCGCGCGCCGTGGTCGAGGCGATCTGGGCCCGCCGCGAGGACTTCAAGAGCATTCACGCTCTGCTGGCCGGCGTCTCCGAAGAGAGTGTCGGGCGTGGCATGGGTGTGCCGATCCATCCGGGCGCGCTGGCCTTCTACAAGGAACAGGGCATCCCGGTTTCCCCCTCCACGCTTGTGCAAGACAAGGGTTGACGCCCGTGTGGCCCATGAATGACCGGCGTGTGGTCATCATCTCCGTGCTTGCGGTGATGATGACCCTCTTTCACCTCGCCGCCGCATCGCCGTTCTGGATCGCGCCGAACCTGGTGCTTCGGGGCGTCCATCTGTTGTTCGCGGTAATCATCGGCATCCTGATGTTCCCCGCGCGCACGCGCTTCTTCCCCCGCTGGGTGGATGGCGCGCTGATGGCGCTCGGTATCCTGTGTATCGGCTATGCGGTGGTTGAGCATCAGGCCATCTCGGTTCGCCCGCCCTGGACGCTTGAGGCCTCGCCCTTCGAGCTGTTCGTGGCGCTGGGTGCGATCGTCGTCGTTCTTGAGGTCACACGGCGCAGCCTTGGCATGACCATTACCGGTCTGTGCCTGGCCTTCATCGCCTATGCGTTTGTCGGCCCCTATCTGCGCTTCGTCGACTGGCTCCGGCCGCTCGCCCATCGCGGCGTCGGCATCAACGAGTTCGTCGACCAGATGTACTTCAGCTTCGAAGGCATCTTCGGCACCGCGCTTGGCGTTTCGGCGGAATACATCTTCCTGTTCGTTATGTTCGGCGCGGTGTTGCAGGTGGCCGGCGGCGGTGACTTCTTCATCAATCTGACCCGTGCGGCCACCGGCGCGAGCCGGGGCGGACCGGCCAAGATGGCGGTCATCGCCAGCGGCCTGATGGGCATGATGTCCGGCAGCTCGGTCGCCAATGTGGCAACCACCGGCTCGCTGACCATCCCGATGATGAAGAAGCTCGGCTATCCGGCGCGTTTCGCCGGTGCGGTGGAAGCCATTGCCTCCACCGGCGGGCAGATCACCCCGCCGATCATGGGCGCTGCGGCCTTCCTGATGGCGGCGATCCTCGGTCGAGACTATCTGGAAATCGCCTCGGCGGCGCTCATTCCGGCGCTGCTGTTCTTCGCCGCGCTGCTGATTGCGGTGCACTTCACAGCGCTGAAGAGCGATCTTGCACCGCTTGAGGAAGGCGAGCGCGGCTCCACCTGGAACACCTTCAAGGCCGGCTGGACTTTCATCATTCCGGTGGCCGTCATCATTGGCATGATGCTGAAGGGCTACACCGCCAGCTTCAGCGCCTTCTTCGGCGTGCTGGCGACGCTTGCGGTGCCGTTCCTGCGCCGCTCCACCTTCATCACCTTTCCCCGTCTTGTCACCGGCATAAAGCTCGGTGTGCAGGGGGCGGTGATCGTTGCCGCCGCCTGTGCCTCCGCCGGCATCATCGTCGGCATCGTGCAGATTTCCGGCCTCGGGTTCCGCTTCAGCGCGCTGGTGACCGATATCGCCGGCAACAACCTCGATGCGGCGCTGTTCCTGGCGATGATCGCTTCCTTCATCTTCGGCATGGGCATGCCGACGACGCCGGCCTACATCGTCCAGGCAACCCTGGTCGCGCCGGTGCTGATCAAGCTGGGCGCCGATCCGCTGGCGGCGCATTTCTTCGTCTTCTACTACGCCGTGCTGGGACAGGTGACGCCGCCGCTCGCCGTCGCCGCCTATGCGGCCGCGCCGATCGCCAAGGAAACCCCGTCCCGGGTTGGCTGGAGCGCCTTTGCCCTCGGCATTCCGGTCTACATCATTCCGTTCCTGTTCGTCGCCAACACCGAGTTGCTGGCGCCGCAGATGACGCCGGAATTCCTCGCCACGGTGCTGCGCAGTCTCGTCGCCATCGGCGCGCTGTCGATCATGATCGTCGGCTGGATTGGCGGCACCCGCCTGCCGGTTGTCGGCCGGGTTCTGCTTCTCGCGGTGGCGGCGTTGATGATCCATCCGGATCTGACGACGACGCTCGCCGGGCTGGCGCTGGCCGCCGCGATCTACGTGGTGCAGCGTTGGCGGGCGAAGGGCGAGGCGCGAACGCGCGGCGATGCGCTCAAGGAAGGAGTGTGATCATGGCCCTTGGCGAAGCATTCGAGACCGTCTTCGACTACATTCCCTCCGCCACCGATGGCCGGATCCTGTGTCTTGCCGGCCAGATCCCCAAGACGGGGCCGGAGACCATCCACATCGCCGGCCGCGTCGGCAGTGAGGTCTCGCTGGACGATGCGCGCGAAAGCGCCCGGATCGCAGCCCGGCAGGCACTGGCGTGGCTGGAGCGGGAAACCGGATCTCTGGAGCGGATCGATCGGATCCTGCGGATCAGCGTCTATGTGGCGGTTGCCGACGGGTTCGGTGAGATTTCGCAGGTCGCGGATGCGGCCTCCGGGATCTTCGCGGAGGTGCTCGGCGAGCGCGGCCGTCACCCGCGCTCCGTTATCGGCGTGTCCTGCCTGCCGCGCAATGCGCCGGTGCTGCTTGAGGTCACCGCAAGTCTGCGGGCCTGATCGCTTCCGGATACGCCACGGCGGCGAGCTCCATTTCACCCATTCTCTCTTCACCCGGACGGTCCCGGCCAGCCTCCCTGGTCGGGGCCGCCGTTTCCTGCCGCATGTGCGGCCCTTCCTCCATCCAGGGATTTCGACATGACTTCAACCGTCAAGCGCTTCGGCGCGCAGACCCGCTTTTCCAGCATCGTCGTCCATGGCAACACGGTGTATCTCGCCGGCCAGGTGTCGCAGCTCGTCGATGGCGACATCACCGCCCAGAGCGAGGATGTGTTCGCCAAGATCGACGCGATGCTGGCCGAGGCCGGTTGCAGCCGCGACAGCCTGCTGTCGGCGCAGATCTGGCTCCGCGACATGAGTGACTACGATGGCATGAACGCTGCGTGGGATCGCTGGCTGGAAGGACGCGCCAAGCCGGTGCGCGTCTGCGTCGAGGCGCCGATGGCGAAGCCCCATTACCTGATCGAGGTTCTGGCGGTCGCTGCTCTCGACGGCTGATCATTGCTGCCCCGGGGGCGGGATCGGCCCCGGGGCTTCTGGGCGGATAGTCCCGCCTCGAAAACGAACTCCGGCGCGCGCCCTTTCCCAGGTGCGCGCCGTTTTTTTGGCGTTAGCTGAAAACCACGGTCTTGTGTCCGTTCAGCATCACCCGTCCTTCCAGATGCATCTTGACCGCGGCGGCCAGCACCCGGCTTTCGATGTCGCGGCCCGTGGCAACCAGGTCCTCCGGACCCATCGCATGGGTCACGCGGCCGGTTTCCTGCTCGATGATCGGCCCCTCGTCGAGGTCCGGCGTCACGTAATGGGCCGTGGCGCCGATCAGCTTGATGCCCCGCTCATGCGCCTGATGATAGGGGCGGGCACCCTTGAAGCTCGGCAAGAACGAATGGTGGATGTTGATCACCTTGCCGTAAAGCCGCTTTGACAGGGTGTCGGACAGCACCTGCATGTAGCGGGCGAGCACCACCAGATCGGTTCCGGTCTCCTTCACCAGCGCCAGCAACTTCTCTTCCTGTTCGGCCTTGTTCGCCTTGGTCACCGGCCAGTGATGGAACGGGATGCCTTCGATCTCGGCGGTGCGGCGGCTGCCCTCGTGGTTGGAGACGATGGCGACCACTTCCGCGTTCAGCCAGCCGACCCGGATCTGATAGAGCAGATGCAGCATGGCATGATCGAACCGCGACACCATGATGATGATCTTGGGGCGGTAGTCGCCGTCAAGGATGTTGATGCGCATGTCGAAGCGGTCGACCGCCGGTTTCAGGCTGCGCTCGACCGTCTCCCGGCTGACGTCCTCGCCGGCGGTAAAGGCAATGCGCATGAAAAAGCGGCCGGTCTGGCGATCCCAGAACTGGTTGCTCTCGGCGATGTTGGCGCCAAGGCTGGCCAGTTCCGTCGTCACCGCGGCAACGATGCCGGGCTTGTCATCACAGGACAGGGTGAGGACGAACGAGCGGGTCGACATGAAACAGCATCTCCATGGAAGGCGGAAGCAGGAGTGAGTGAAATTTCCTGCGGGGCGCGCAGGGGAACTGATGGGTGCTCCGTCGCGAGAAGGGCGGGGTGCCCAGGTCACACGGAGCGACGCCGCGTCAGTGTAACGTCATCGCTGCAAATTCAGCAGCCATTCGTTCTGGTGGGACTGCATCGAGCGCGGTTTCAACAGCTTTTCTGTCGCATCGGTGGGCTTGCGAGACAAATGATCGCAAGACACCTGCAAAACGCAAGAAGGGCGCCCCGAGGGGCGCCCTTCAAATGTGGCCGAATGGCTCCAGACGTCAGCGACGCTGGTTGATCGGCATGTAGTCACGCGGCCCGGCGCCCGTGTAGAGCTGACGCGGCCGGCCGATCTTCTGCGACGGATCCTCGACCATTTCCTTCCACTGGGCGATCCAGCCCACGGTCCGCGCCAGGGCGAACAGCACGGTGAACATGGTGGTCGGGAAGCCGAGCGCACGCAGCGTGATGCCCGAGTAGAAGTCGATGTTCGGGTAGAGCTTCTTCTCGACGAAATACTCGTCGCTGAGCGCGATGCGCTCCAGCTCCATTGCCACTTCCAGCAGCGGGTCGTCGCGATGGCCCAGCTCGGCGAGCACCTCGTGGGTGGTCTTCTGCATGATCCGCGCACGCGGGTCATAGTTCTTGTAGACCCGGTGACCGAAGCCCATCAGACGGAACGGATCGTTCTTGTCCTTGGCCCGGGCGATGTACTCGGGGATGTTGTCGACGGAGCCGATCTCGGCCAGCATGTTGAGCGCGGCTTCGTTGGCGCCGCCATGGGCCGGACCCCAGAGGCAGGCGATGCCGGCGGCGATGCAGGCGAACGGGTTGGCACCCGAGGAGCCGGCAAGACGCACGGTCGAGGTCGACGCGTTCTGCTCGTGGTCCGCATGCAGGATGAAGATGCGGTCCATCGCCCGCGCCAGCACCGGATTGACCTTGTACTCCTCGCAAGGCACGGCAAAGCACATGTGCAGGAAGTTCGACGCATAGTCGAGGTCGTTGCGCGGGTACACGAACGGCTGACCCACATGGTACTTGTAGGCCATGGCCGCCAGCGTCGGCATCTTGGCGATCATGCGCAGCGAGGCAACCATGCGCTGATGCGGATCGGAGATGTCGGTGGAGTCATGGTAGAAGGCGGACAGCGCGCCGACCGTGCCGACCATGATGGCCATCGGGTGGGCATCCCGGCGGAAGCCGGTGAAGAAGCGGCTCATCTGCTCGTGGATCATCGTGTGATAGGTCACACGATTCACGAAATCGTCCTTCTGGGCCTTCGTCGGCAGTTCGCCGTAGAGCAGCAGGTAGCAGCTCTCCAGGAAATCGCCATGCTCGGCCAGCTGTTCGATCGGATAGCCGCGATACAGCAGCGTTCCGGCATTGCCGTCAATGTAGGTGATCTGGGATTCACACGAAGCCGTGGATGTGAACCCTGGGTCGTAGGTGAAGCAACCGGTCTGTCCGTAAAGGGACGCGATATCGATGACGTCCGGTCCAACGGATCCGGAACGGACCCCGAGATCCCAGGACTGGTCACCGATCGTCAACTTGGCAGTCTTGTCGCTCATTCAGGCTACCCCCATTTGAGTAAGGCGCGGTTGCACAGCCGGAAGTGGCCCCGTTTGCGGGGGACCGGACCGGTGGCACGGCGGGAGGAATGGTGCCCGTTGCCTATCCCATTTGCCGCCCCCCCGCAAGCGCGCGCCCATGACGCTTTCGTCACAGGGGGGGCGAAAAGGAGTGAAAACGCCAGATCTTCCCGAGGGGAATCCGGGATTCTCACTCCTTGTTTCAGACTCTCTTGAATTCAGCCCTGGGCCTGATCGAGCAGGCGGGCGAGTGATTCCTCACGGCCGAGAACCGCCAGAACGTCGAAAATACCGGGCGAGGTGCCCCGGCCGGTCAGCGCCGCGCGCAGGGGCTGCGCCGCCTTGCCGAGCTTCAATTCGACCTCTTCGGCATAGGCGCGCACCGCCGCTTCGGTGCTCTCCGCACTCCACTCAGGCAGTGCCGCCAGCCGCGCGTGCAGGGCGGCGATGATGTCGCGTGCCCCCTCGGCGCCGAGCAGCTTGGCCGCCTTCTCGTCGATGTCGAGCGGGCGGGTGGCCCAGAGATATCCTGCGCTATCAACGAGTTCGACAAGGGTCTTCGCGCGATCCTTGAGGCCAGGAAGGGCCATGCGTAGCATCGCCTCGTGAGCCGGATCGGCGAGCCAGTCCAGAATCGGCTGACCATTTTCCACATGCGGCAGGAAGGCCATCAGGTCGGCCATTAGCGAATCCGTATCCGCCGCGCGCATGTAGTGGCCGTTGAGGTTCTGCAGCTTCTGGAAGTCGAACCGCGAGGGCGATTTGCCGATGGCGTCGAGATCGAACCAGCCGATCATCTCCTCGGTGGAGAAGATCTCGTCGTCGCCGTGGCTCCAGCCGAGCCGCGCCAGATAGTTGCGCATGGCGGCGGGCAGGTAGCCCATCGCCCGGTAGGCCTCCGCGCCGAGGGCCCCGTGGCGCTTGGACAGCTTGGCGCCGTCAGGCCCGTGGATCAGCGGAATATGCGCCATCACCGGCACGTCCCAGTCCACCGCCTGATAGATCAGGGTCTGGCGGGCGGCATTGGTCAGGTGATCGTCGCCGCGCACGATATGCGTGATACCCATGTCGTGATCATCGACCACCACCGCCAGCATGTAGGTCGGCGTGCCATCCGAGCGCAGCAGCACCAGATCATCGAGATCCTTGTTGGGGAAGCTCACCCGCCCCTGCACCTGGTCATCGACGATGGTCTCGCCCTCGGTCGGTGCCTTCAGCCGCACCACCGGCTTCACGCCCTCCGGGGCTTCCGAAGGGTCGCGGTCGCGCCAGCGGCCGTCGTAGCGCGGCGGCCGGCCCTCGGCCCGGGCCTTCTCGCGCATTTCCGTCAGCTCTTCCTGGCTGGCATAGCAGTAGTAGGCGCGGCCCGCGGCAATGAGCTGCTCTGCCACTTCCCGGTGTCGCTCCGCCCGGGCGAACTGCGAGATCGGCTCGCCTTCCCAGTCAAGCCCCAGCCAGGTCAGCCCGTCGAGGATCGCCGCAACCGCCGGCTCGGTGCTGCGCTCCCGGTCCGTGTCTTCGATCCGCAGCAGCATCTTGCCGCCATGGCGCTTGGCATAGAGCCAGTTGAACAGCGCCGTCCGGGCTCCGCCGATATGCAGGAAGCCGGTTGGGGAGGGGGCGAAACGTGTGATGACGGCTGCGCTCATGAACGATGGGCCTTGTGATCGGGTGTGAATTTCAAATCGCGACAGACGACAGGCGGCAGGCGACAGACGACTGGCAGCGGGCAAACTGGGAACTCCCTCATGCCGCGTACCGCGTGCCGGCTGCACGTTTGGGCGTGGCGCGAGGTCGGCGCCCGTGTAGCATAGGCGCCGGTGTGGCCATAGCCACAAATATGCGGTGCTGGCAAGGCCGGCGCCGGGAGGGGGACAAGGTGTCGGGGCGTTCCGGGGGGCCACCTGCCATCGGAGAGGATGCGGAGGACGCCGCGCCGGAGGCGGTGGCTGCGGCCGCGCGCCTTGGCGAGCGGAGGGGCGTGGGGCTTGCGCGGTTCCGGGCAGCCCGCTCGCGCCCGCGCCCATCGCCCGCCCGCTGGAGCCGCGCCGCAGTATCCCACCGTTTTTCTCAGGCCGTATCGGAGGCGCTCGACCGGGGGCAGGGGCTGGTCTGGGCGGTGCTGCCGTTCGGGCTCGGCATCGCCCTTTACTTCCATCTGCCGGCCGAACCTTCGGTGGTCGTTCTCGGCCTGCTTGCTGGGCTGCTCACCGGGTTTTCTCTCTGGCTGCGCCGGGCCGGGCAGGCGCCGGCCGGGTTGATCGTCGCCGCGCTGCTGCTCGCCGGCATGACGGCGGCCGGTGTGCGCACCCGCGCAGTGGAGGCGCCGCGGCTTGACCGGCCGCGCACCGTCGAGCTGGCCGGCTTCGTTGAACACGTCGACAGGACCGCGCGCGGGCATCGCCTGGTGCTTCGTGTCGTCTCCGCCGGCCGTCTCGACGCGGCGGCGCGTCCCGCCCGCGTCCGGGTCTCGTTGCGCGGGGAGGCGAAGGCGCCAGTCGTGGGCGCAGCGGTGCGGATGCGGGCGCGGCTGATGCCGCCGCCCCGGGCCACCATGCCCGGCGGCTATGATTTCTCCTTCCGCGCCTTTTTCGACGGCATCGGCGCGACCGGATTTGTCTTTGGTGCCGCCCGCCCCGCAGATCTTGGCGCGGTTCCGACGGATCTGCGCCTGCGTAGCGCCATTGCCAGCCTGCGCGCTGCGGTGACCCAGCGGATTGTCGAGGCTCTTGGGCCGGGGACCGCCAGCGGTCTGGCGGCGGCGCTGATCGTCGGCGACCGCTCCGGCATTCCCGAGCCGGTCACCGATGCCCTGCGCACCGCAGGTCTTGCCCATATCCTCGCCATCTCCGGTCTGCACATGGCGCTGTTCGCCGGCTCGGTGTTCTTCGTCATTCGCGCGGGGCTGGCGCTGTCCATGCGCCTGTCGCAGTCGCGCCCCATCGACATCTGGTCCGCGTGGGGGGCGCTCTTCGCCGCCAGCTTCTATCTGGTGCTGTCCGGCGCCTCGGTCGCTACACAGCGCGCCTATGTGATGATCGTTCTGGTGCTGGCCGGACGCCTGCTCGGGCGCCGCTCGCTGACCCTGCGCAGCGTTGCCATCGCTGCCTTCGCGATCCTGCTGATGACGCCGGAGGCGCTGCTGGAGCCCGGTTTCCAGATGTCCTTCGCCGCCGTGGTCGCGCTGATCACCGCCTATGAGGAGCTCACCCGCCGCCGGCTCGCCCGGCAGCGCGAGCGTCACGAGGAACCGCAAGGGAGCGGCATTCGGCAGGCGCTTGTCTGGGCAGTGAAATGGCTCGGGGCGATCTTCCTGACATCGCTGATCGCCGGCATCGCCACCGGCGCCATTGGCGTGCATCATTTTCACCGGATCGCGCCGCTCGGGCCGTTGATCAACCTGTTGGCCATGCCGATCGTCACGGCACTGGTGATGCCGATGGCGGTGCTGGCGCTGGCGCTGCTGCCGCTCGGGCTGGAGGTGGTGCCGCTCACCATCATGGGCGCGGCCATCGATCAGGTGGTGGCCCTTGCCCTTTGGGCGCAAGAGAACACGCCGGGCGAAGGCACCGTCGGCGCGCCCTCCGCAGCGGCCACGCTGTTGATCGTGCTCGCTGGATTGGTGGCCTGTCTCGCGCCGAAGGGCTACCGGCGCGCGTGCCTTCTTCCACTCGCCGGCGCGCTCGTTCTACACCTGCAGCACCAACCGCCCGATCTCTTGATTTCCGACGATGGAAAGTCGCTGGCCCTGCGGGATCGCAGCGGTGATCTGTATGTCACCATGCGGCCCACCGGCTTTCTCGGCGAGGTCTGGCTGCGGGCGGAGGGAATACCGGAGGCGGAGCGACGACGGCGCCGCGTGCCGAAGTCGGCCATGTCCTGCGATCCGCAAAGCTGCATCCTGCTGGCGTACGGTCCAGATGGGGAAGGGGTAGAGGTAGGGGCAAGAGCAAGAGCGGGACAGGCCGCACCTGCCGCGCCGCCAGACGCGCTGCCGGGGACCCCGCGAACGGCCGCGTCGCGAGATCGGATGGCGCATGGACCACCGGCGCCCGAACCTCAGCCAGGCGACGCGCGGACACCGGCCTCTGCCGCACAGAGCCACGCGCCCCCACTCATTGTCGCGTTGGTGCGCCGGCCCGACGCCTTTGCCGACGACTGCCAGCGCGCCGATATCATCGTCACTCGGCTGCAGGCGCCTGAGGACTGCGCCGCCCGGCAGGTGTTCGACGCCGACCGGCTGCGCCCCAGTGGAACCATTGCCATTCGCCTGACGGCGGATGCTGCCGGCGAAACACGCCTGAATCTGACCCCGAGCTACCGCTGGCAGCGCCCCTGGACCCGGACTACGGAGCCGGGAGAGGCACGCTAGTCCCTCCCGGACAGGCTGCGAACACAACTCCAGACATGCGGGCGAACCGAAAGGGGCGCGCCTTTGCTCGATAGCGGCGTCAGTACCGGCGGAACAGCGACACCAGCCGTCCCTGAATCCGAACCCGGCCGGGACCGAAGATGCGCGTTTCATAGGCCGGATTGGCGGCCTCCAGTGCGACCGAGGCGCCTTTTTTGCGCAGGCGTTTCAAGGTTGCTTCCTCATCATCGATCAGGGCCACGACGATATCGCCGCTGTCGGCGGAATCCGAGCGGCGGATCACCACCGTATCGCCGTCGAGAATGCCCGCTTCGATCATCGAATCGCCGCGCACCTCAAGCGCGAAATGCTCACCGCCGCCCAGCAAATCCGCCGGCATGGACACGGTGTGCGAATGGGACTGGATTGCCTCGATCGGCACACCTGCGGCGATCCGGCCCATCACCGGAATGGCGACGGTATCGGCGGCCGGTGGCGTGTCGTCTCGAGGGCTTTCGACCGGGCGCGCCTTGCCAAGCGATCCCTCGATCACCGCCGGCGAGAACCCTTGCGCCCGCTGCGTCGCCAGCCCCGGGGCGACCGATTCCGGCAGCTTGATGATCTCCAGCGCCCGCGCCCGATTCGGCAGCCGGCGAATGAACCCGCGTTCCTCCAGCGCCGTGATCAGCCGATGAATCCCTGACTTTGACCGCAGATCGAGCGCATCCTTCATTTCATCGAAAGACGGCGGAACCCCGGTTTCCTTCAGTCTTTCGTGAATGAACAGGAGCAACTCGTGCTGCTTGCGGGTCAACATGGACTGGGCTCCTCGGTATCGATCGATTCACTCTATGTACAAAACATGAACACAATCTAACCGTTCCCGACCTGTTCCACAAGTCTTGCCGCGATGTTTGTCGGCCGTAAGCGGCGGCGCATCGCCGGATCAGCCCCGGGAGCGGGGCAGGCGCAGGATCGGCACCCGGGCGCCTGCGGCCAGTGGTGGGGCGTGCGGCGGGCGAATGACCAGGGCATCGGCCTGCGCCAGCGTCGCCAGCATGGAGCTGTCCTGGCGCGGGAAGGGGGTCACCTGCTCCACGCCCTCCGCGTCGTGGGTCAGGGCGGCGCGCAGATAATCCTCGCGCTGGTCATTTGCGCCGACACCCACCGCCAAAGGCAGGGTTTCGCCGACCCTTGGCGCGGGTGGCCGCCCCAGCAGCGCATCCATCAGCGGGCGCAGGAACAAGAGTGAACAGACGAGGCTGGAGACCGGGTTGCCCGGCAAACCCAGGACGCGCATGTCGTCGATATGCCCTGCCATCAGCGGCTTGCCCGGGCGCATGGCGATGCGCCAGAAGGCCAGCGCCATGCCGGCGCCGCCAAGCGCGTCCTGCACCAGGTCATGGTCGCCGACGGACGCGCCTCCCAGGGTGACGAGCACATCGGCATTGGCCTCGCGCGCCGCCGCGATCCGCTCGTTCAGCGCCTCCGGCCGGTCCGGCGCGATGCCAAGGTGGATCGGCGTGCCGCCGCAATCTTCAACCAGCGCGGCAACGCCCGCGTGGTTGGAGGCGATGATCTGATTCGGCCCCGGTTCCGTTCCCGGCGGCACCAGCTCATCGCCGGTGGCGAGAATGGCAACACGTGGCCGCCGGTGCACCGGCAACCGGGCATGGTTCATGGCGGCGGCCAGCGCCAACTCGCGAAAGCCGATCCGGGTTCCGGCGCGCAGCAACACCTCGCCTGCGTGAAAATCGAGACCTGCGGGGCGGACGAACTGGCCCTTGGAAACCGTCTCCAGCGCGGTCACCGTGTCGCCGTCGCGCTGCGCGTTTTCCTGGATCAGGATCGCATCGGTGCCATCGGGCACCGGCGCGCCGGTGAAGATGCGGACCGCTTCTCCCGTCAAGACCTTGCCGGAATACCCGTGCCCGGCCGGCGCCTCGCCAATGACGGTGAGCGTGGCCGGCGGATGGGCGAGATCGGCGGCGCGCACCGCATAACCATCCATCGCCGAGGCGGGGAAGGGGGGCTGGGTGCGGGTCGCGGCAAGGTCGCTGGCAAGCACCCGGCCGTTGGCCTCGGTCAGGTCGACCCCTTCGGCGGGCAGCGCCACCGTGCCCTGCAACAGCCGTTCAAGTGCCTCGTCGACGGAAATCAACGCCATGGGTCACTCCGCCGTTTCGCGTGGATCGACCGACCAGTCGCCGGACTTGCCGCCGGATTTCGCCAGAACGCGAATGCCGGAGATGGTCATGCCGCGATCGGCGGCCTTGGCCATGTCGTAGATCGTCAGGCAGGCGACCGAACAGGCGGTGAGCGCCTCCATCTCGACCCCGGTCTTGCCTGAGAGCTTGGCATAGCTTTCCACCCGAAGACCGGGCAGCGTCTCATCGATCTCGATATCGACGGCGACCTTCGACAGGACGAGCGGATGGCAGAGCGGAATGAGCTCGTGGGTGCGCTTGGCGGCCATGATGCCGGCGATCCGCGCGGTCGCCAGAACATCGCCCTTCTTGGCGTTGCCGTCCCGGATCATGGCCAGGGTTTCCGGCTTCATCCGCACGAACCCTTCCGCCCGCGCCTCGCGGGTGGTGTCGTCCTTGGCCGAGACATCGACCATATTGGCGCTGCCGGAGGCATCGAGATGTGTCAGGCTCTTGGAGGACGTCATGGCCTTCTCTGTTGGAATGGACTCCGGGTGTGCAACCTAACCGGCCATTGCCGCTCCGCCTTCGCGGGAGAGCAGCGCCCGGGTGGCGGCGGCCACGTCCGCCTGCCGCATCAGGCTCTCGCCGATCAGGAAGGTGGTGATGCCAACCGCGCCCATGCGGGCAAGGTCCGCCGGGGTGAAGAGCCCGGATTCGCCGACGACGATCCGGTCATCCGGAATACGCGGCGCCAGCTCCTCGCTAACCTCAAGTCGGGTCTCGAAGGTCTTCAGATTGCGGTTGTTGATGCCGATCAGCGGCGAGCGCATCCGCAAGGCCCGATCAAGCTCGGCGCCGTCATGCACCTCGATCAGCACATCCATGCCGAGACTGAAGGCGGTGCGCTCCAGCGCATCCGCCGTCTCGTCATCGACGGCGGCGAGAATGATCAGGATGCAGTCCGCGCCCCAGGCGCGCGCCTCGAACACCTGGTAGGTGTCGTAGAGGAAATCCTTGCGCAGCACCGGCAGCGTACAGGCCGCCCGCGCGGTCTTGAGGAAATCCGGGTGCCCCTGAAAGGACGGCGTGTCGGTCAGCACCGACAGGCAGGCGGCGCCGCCCTCTTCATAGGCTTTGGCCAGAACCGGCGGGTCGAAATCCTCCCGGATCAGCCCCTTCGACGGGCTGGCCTTCTTGATCTCGGCAATCAGGCCATAGGCGCCGATGGCGTGGCGGTCGGCCAGCGCGTTGAAGAAGCCACGCGGTGCATCGGCGGCCTCGGCGCGTCGCCGGATCTCGTCTTCGCCAACGGTTGCCTTTGCGGCGACGATCTCCACCCGCTTGTAGGCTTCGATCTTGCTGAGGATATCGCTCATGCGGCTTACCCGTTGGAGACGGAAACAAGATGCGTCAGGCGGGCAAGCGCTGCGCCGCTGTCGATCGACTGGGCCGACAGGGCAACGCCCTCGGCAAGATCCTTCGCCTTTCCGGCAATCACCAGCGTCGCCCCGGCGTTCATCAGCACCGTATCGCGATAGGCGTTCTTCTCGCCCTCCAGCACCGCCTTCAGTGCCGCCGCATTGACCGGCGCTTCGCCGCCGCGCAGGTCCTCCGGCTGCCAGAGCGACAGCCCGACCTCCTGCGGCGTGACTTCGAAGGTGCGGATTCGCTCCTCCTCCAGCGCGGCAACCTTGGTCGGGCCGGTAGTGGTGATTTCGTCAAGCCCATCGGATCCATGCACGACCCACACTGCCTTCGATCCGAGCGCGGCCAGCACCTCGGCAATCGGCTCGACCCAGCGCTCGGCAAACACGCCGACCATCTGCCGCTGAACCCCGGCCGGATTGGACAGGGGGCCAAGCAGGTTGAAGATGGTCCGCGTGCCCAGCTCCACCCGGGCCGGTCCCACATGCTTCATTGCCGAATGATGATTCGGAGCGAACATGAATCCGAGACCGACCTCACGGATGCAGCGGCCGATGTGTTCGGCCGGAATGTCGATGTTGACGCCGAGCGCCATCAGCACGTCCGCCGCGCCGGATTTCGACGACAGCGACCGGTTGCCATGCTTGGCGACCGGCACGCCGCAGCCGGACACGACAAAGGCCGAGCAGGTGGAGATGTTGTAGCTGCCGGAGGCGTCGCCACCGGTGCCGACCACATCGACCGCATCCTCCGGCGCCTCCACCGGCAGCATCTTTTCCCGCATGGTGCTCACCGCGCCAGCGATTTCATCGACGGTTTCGCCGCGCACGCGCAGGGCCATCAGGAAGCCGCCGATCTGGGCCGGGGTGGCGGCGCCGGACATGATGATATCGAACGCGGTCTGGGCTTCGGGCCGCGTCAGGGCGGTGCCGTCGGCGACTTTCGCGATCAATGCCTTGAGGTTGCTCACGCTGTCTAACTCCGAAAATGAAGGACCGCGCGCGCCCCGGACCTCCGGGCGAACGCGCGGTGGGCTTATCCACCCTGACCGATCACCCGGCCGATATTGGTCTGATTGACGGTCACCCCGAGCTTGTCCTGAAGCTCGCCAGCATATTGACCGATTACCGAATCGCGCAATGCCTCGGACAGGCGTTTGTCGAGCGCGGCGATCTCGCCCGCTTCGCGGAAGAAGGCAGGGCTGTTGACCGCCTCGACCACGAAGACGACGCGAGTGCCGTCCTGGCCGGCGGCCTCACCGGCGGTGCCCGCCGGCCCAGTGAAGGCGCTGGACACCGCCTCGGCAGGCAGGGTGTCATGGGCGCTGTTCCGCTTCACGCCGGTTGCCGTCGCAACGGTCAACTCGCTCTCAGCGGCCACCTCGTCCAGCGACTTGCCACTCTTGATGGCGGCCAGAGCAGCTTCGGCGCGCGCTTGCAGTTCCTTGGTCCGCTCCGCCTCGGTCCAGGCCGCGACCACGTCGGCACGCACCTCGTCCAGCTCCCGGTCGCGGGCCGGGGTCACGGCTTTGACCTCGAACCACAGGAAGCCGGTGCGGCCAAGCTGCAGCGGATCGGCTTCCACGCCAACATCGCTTTCAAAGGCTTCGCTGATCAGGGGCGCCACATCCGGAAGGTCGGCGGCGGTGCCGTCCTCGGCCTTGCCCGCGCTGTCGAAGGGCTTGGAGGTCTCAAGCTTCAGGTTGAAGCGCTCGGCAACCTCGGCCAGCAGGGCGCCGCCGGCGCGCGCATCCTCGATCTCGTCGTAAAGATCGAGAATTTCCCGCTCGGCGGCCTGCTCGGCCAGTTCCTTGCGCAGGGTGTCGGCGACCTCGGTCAGCGGCGTCTTGTGCGCCGGGGCGATCTTGGCGACCTTCAGAAGCACCGGGGCGAAGCGGCCCTCGACGATATCGGAGGTGGCGCCTTCCTCCAGGGTGAAGGCCACCTCGGCAATTGCCGGGTCGAGCATGTCGCTCTTCGCCAGAGCGCCGAGTGTCACGTCCTCGATGGTCTTGTCATTGTCCGTGACAATCTCTTCAAAGCTCTTGCCCTCGGCCAGCGCTGCGCGCGCCGCGTCCGCCGCATCCTTGGAGGCGAAGGTGATCTGCAGGATCTCGCGCCGTTCCGGCTCGCCGAACCGTTCGCCGGCGGCTTCATAGCTCTGCTGGATATCCGCGTCGCTGACCTCCTCGGGGCGAGCGACGCTCTCCGGGGTCATGGAGATGAAATCGATGGTGCGGTACTCGGGTGCCCGGAAGGCGGCCTTGTTGGCCTCGAAATAGGCGGCAAGCGCATCCTCGCTCGGCGCGGCGATTGCCTCGGCCGGTTGGGCCTTCAGAACGATGTAGCGGAGGGTGCGTTCCTCGTTGGCGTGGAGGTTGAACACCTCCAGCATCGGCGCCGGGGTGGTCAGCCCGCCGGAGATCGCCGCTGCGATCTGCAGCCGCTCTTCCAGCTTGCGCTGATCGGCAACGAAGTCATCCTCGCTCAGGCCATTGGCCTGCAGCACCTGGGCGAGCCGGTTGCGATCATAGCCGCCGGACGGCCCCTGAAAGGCCGGGGAGGACTGGATCTGGCGCACGAGCTGCTCGTCGGAGATGCCCAGGTTGAGGTCGCTGGCCGCCTGGTTCAGCGCTGCTTCGGCGATCATGCCGCCCAGCACCTGGCCGGGCAGTCCGAGCGCCGCGCCCTCGGTGGTCGACAGCGGACGGCCGATGCGTTGCCCGAGCTGGCGGAGCTGGCGCCGGTAGGCGGCGTCGAAGTCGGCGGTCGCCACCTTCTGCGAGCCGACGGTCGCGACCTGGTCGCCGCTTGTATTGAGCAAGTCGCCGGAGATCCCCCAGATCGCAAAGCTGATCACGAGCAGACCGATGAGGAGTTTTGAGATCCAGGACTTTGCGCCGCTGCGCAGAGTGTCGAGCATTGCGGTTTCCGTTGTTCGAACGCACACAACCGGTGCGGAGACGTTCCGACCGGACCAAAGCGAGCGGAGCATAGAGACGCGAACTGTCCGGAGCAAGGCGCCGCGAGGGCATTGGTTGTCCTGACCGCTTGATCCCTTCACGATTTCTGTTAGCAGGAACGCGAAACATGTCCCATCAGCCGGAGGCCCGAATGACCCAGACCGTGAAACCGCTCATTGCCGGAAACTGGAAGATGAACGGATTGAGCGCCTCCCGGGCGGAGCTGGACGCGCTGGCGCGCGGCGTCGCCGAGGCGACCGCCGGGCGGGTCGACATGGCGGTATGCCCGCCGGCGACCCTGGTGGCGACGGCGGCGGATGCCTTGCGCGGATCGGGCATTGCCACCGGCGGCCAGGACTGCCACACGGCGGCCAGCGGCGCGCACACAGGCGATATTTCCGCCGAAATGCTCGCCGATGCCGGCGCGAACATGGTGATCGTCGGCCATTCCGAGCGCCGCGCCGATCATGGTGAGGACGATGCCTGCGTGCGCGCCAAGGCGGAGGCCGCCTGGCGGGCCGGCCTGGTGGCGATCCTGTGCGTTGGCGAAACCGAGGCGGAGCGCAAGGCGGGCACGGCGCTTGAGGTGGTCGGCAAGCAGCTTGCCGGCTCGGTGCCCGACCGGGCGGACGCGGAGCGGCTGATCGTAGCCTATGAGCCGGTCTGGGCCATCGGCACGGGGCTGACGCCCACCGCCGAGGATGTGGCGGAAATGCATGCCTCGCTGCGGGCCGGTCTGGTGGAGCGCTTCGGCGCGGCCGGTGAGGGGATCCGGCTTCTCTATGGCGGTTCGGTGAAGCCGGGCAATGCCGAGGAGTTGATGTCGGTGGCCAATGTCAACGGCGCGCTGGTGGGCGGCGCGAGCCTCAAGGCCGCTGACTTCCTTGCGATTGCGGCCGCCACGGCGGCGGTGACGCAAAAGGCCTGACGACAAGGGTGGAAAGCACCGCCGCATTGGTGTAGAACCCACGCCAAATTCGTAACACCGAGGCAGATTCCGCCCCTTGATGGGGCGTGAATCATGTCTTGGGAACTCTGACCCCGATCAACGCGCCGGCCTTTGGGCTTTCGGTAGTCCGGCCGGTTGATCCAATCTGGTGTCCGATGGAAACCGTTATCATCGTCATTCATCTGATGGTCGTGCTCGCGCTCGTGCTCGTCGTTCTGTTGCAGCGCTCCGAAGGTGGCGCGCTCGGAATGGGTGGCGGCGGTGGCGGCGGCGGTCTGATGTCCAGCCGGGGCAGCGCCAATGTGCTGACCCGTGCGACCGCCATTCTCGGCGCTGCGTTTTTCGCGACCTCGCTGACCCTTGCCATTCTGGCGCGTACCGGCGACCGTCCGGCGTCGATTCTCGATGCGGCGCCCGGTACCCAGACGGCACCGCTCGGCCAGACCGAGGGCTCCGGCAACGGCATCCTGGATCAGTTGAAGCCGCAAGAGCAGCCGGCGGCGCCGTCAGGGCCGCAGGTTCCGGCCGCGCAGTAAGGCGCGGCGCGTTCCCTCTTCGAAGCCCCGCGATTGACGTCGCGGGGCATTTTCTTGTGTTTAATCCCGTGTCGAGCGTTGGAATCAATGCTCGCGGCGATATGGTATTGGTCCATGGCGCGATACATCTTCATCACCGGCGGCGTGGTGTCTTCACTCGGCAAGGGGCTGGCCTCAGCCGCTCTTGGCGCTCTTCTTCAGGCGCGTGGGTACAGAGTGCGGCTGCGTAAGCTCGACCCGTATCTCAATGTCGATCCGGGGACGATGAGCCCCTATCAGCACGGTGAGTGCTTCGTCACCGACGACGGCGCCGAGACCGACCTGGATCTGGGCCATTACGAGCGCTTCACCGGTCGTCCGGCCAATCGCCAGGACAACATCACCACCGGGCGTATCTATCAGGACATCATCGCCAAGGAACGGCGCGGCGATTATCTGGGCGGCACCGTGCAGGTGATTCCGCATGTAACCGATGCCATCAAGGCGTTCGTTCTGGACGGAAACGACGACTATGATTTCGTGCTGTGCGAGATCGGCGGCACGGTCGGCGACATCGAGGGGTTGCCGTTCTTCGAGGCGATCCGTCAGCTCGGCAACGATTTGCCGCGCGGCCATGCGATCTATATCCACCTGACCCTGATGCCGTTCATCCCGGCCGCTGGTGAGCTGAAGACCAAGCCGACCCAGCATTCGGTCAAGGAGCTGCGCTCCATCGGCATCCAGCCGGATATCCTGATGGTGCGCTGCGACCGGAAAATCCCGGAAAGCGAGCGGCGCAAGCTGTCGCTGTTCTGCAACGTGCGCGAGGGCGCCGTTATTCCGGCCTATGATGTGGCATCGATCTACAACGTGCCGATCGCCTATCACGAGGAAGGTCTTGACGAGGAAGTCCTCGCAGCCTTCGGCATCATTGGTGCGCCGCCGCTCGATCTGTCCCGCTGGGAGGGGATCTCGGAGAACCTCGCCAACCCGGAAGGCGAAGTGACGATTGCCATTATCGGCAAGTACACGGTGCTGAAGGATGCCTACAAGTCGCTGATCGAGGCGCTTGTGCATGGTGGCATCGCCAACAACGTGCGGGTCAAGCTGGAATGGATCGAATCGGAGATCTTCGAGAAGGAAGATCCGTCCCCCTGGCTGGAGAACGTGCACGGCATTCTGGTGCCCGGCGGCTTCGGCGAGCGCGGCGCGGAAGGCAAGATCGCCGCGGCCCGTTTCGCCCGGACCCACAAGATCCCCTATTTCGGCATCTGCTTCGGCATGCAGATGGCGGTGATCGAGGCGGCCCGCAACCTCGCCGGCATTCCCGAAGCCAGTTCCACCGAATTCGGCAGCACCAGCGAGCCGGTCGTCGGTCTGATGACCGAATGGAGCCGTGGCAACACGCTTGAGGTGCGCCGTGAGGATGGCGAGCTTGGCGGGACCATGCGGCTCGGCGCCTATCCGGCGCATTTGGCCGCCGGTTCGCGCATTGCCGAGATCTACGGCGCGGAGGAGATTTCCGAGCGTCACCGGCACCGGTACGAGGTCAACATCGCCTATCGTGCGCGGCTGGAGGACGCAGGGCTCTGCTTCGCCGGCACGTCTCCCGATGGCGAACTGCCCGAGACGGTCGAGATTCGCGATCACCCCTGGTACATCGGCGTTCAGTACCATCCGGAGCTGAAGTCGCGGCCATTCCAGCCGCATCCGCTGTTTGCGTCCTTCGTCGCGGCAGCGATGGAGCAAAGCCGGCTGGTCTGACGCGGGTCAGGATCCGAAGACAATGGAAGACTTGCCCCGTTCCGGCGCATGAGGATGCGCCGGACAGGAGGAGGGGCGCGAGGGGGGGATAGCAGGGCATGCACGCGCGCGGACTGGATCATCTTGTGTGGGCGGTGCGCGATCTCGACGCGGCCGCGGACTGCCTTCAGCGCCTCGGTTTCACCGTCACGCCGCGCGCCCGTCACCCCTGGGGCACCGAGAACCGGTGTGTCCAACTGGACGGTTTCTTCATTGAATTGCTGACGGTCGGCGAGGCGGCGCATATCCCGCCCGCATCGAATGCGACGTTCTCCTTCGGGGCGTTCAACCGCGATTTCCTGGAAACGGGCGAGGGCGCGTCGATGCTGGTCGCCGAAAGCCAGGATCCGGCCGCCGACCGGCGCGCCTTCGAACAGGCCGGACTTCCGGTGTTCGCGCCGTTTGCGTTTGAGAGGGAGCAAACCCTGGCCGATGGCGGTGTGCGCAAGGTCGGGTTCGACCTGACCTTCACCCGCGACCGGGACGATGCTCGCAACGGCTTCTTCACCTGCCACAATCGCTACCCGGAAAACTTCTGGTCGGCGGACTATCAGCAGCATGACAATGGTGCGCGGGAGCTGGAGGCGGTGATCGTCGTCTGCGATGAGCCGGCCAGCCATCATATTTTCTATTCGGCGTTTACCGGCGTGCGCGACATGCGCGCCAGCAGTCTCGGTATCACCATCGACACCCCGCGCGGGGCCGTTCGGCTCTTTACCCCCGGCGCTTTTGCCGGTTTGTTCGCGCAGGCAGCCCCCCGCGATCCGGCGGGCGCGCCGGTCATTGCCGCGCTTGTGCTGCGCGGGGCGGATCGGGCGGCACTTGTCGCGCGGCTTGAAAAAGCAGGCATGGATTACGTGCTTGCGCCAGAAGGTCTGGTGGTGCCGGAGACGGCCGAGCACGGTTTGTCGCTTGTTTTTGCCTGACTTGGCTGTAACGTCACGTGACGATAGTAGACAATGTAAATGAGGCGCCCGGCGCAGCGATGCCGGGCGCGGACCAGAACGCAAGGTGATCCACGGATCGCTGACAGACGTTAAGAGAGCCGGAGACGGCGAATCCTCGGAATACGCAAGGAGCTAGGGCGAATGATTTCTGCGGTCGGTCGGTATATGCGGAACACTGGCGGCATTGCGCTCGTTCTTGTCGCCGTTGGCGTTGCTGCGTGCAAACCGCAGGAAGAAAAGGCGTCCGCCGCTCCGCCGCCCTCTGTCCAGGTCGCGGCGGCCTTCAAGAAAGAGATTCGCCAGTCGGCCAGTTTCGTTGGCCAGATCGAGGCGGTGGACGATGTGAACCTGCTCGCCCGGGTGTCCGGCTTCCTCGAAACCAAGCAGGTCAAGGACGGCGCATCAGTAGAAAAGGATCAGATCCTTTTCACCATCGAAAAGGCATCCTATGAGGCCACGCTTGCTTCGGCAAAGGCCGATGCCGAGAAAGCCGAGGCCGATGCCGCACTGAAGGCCGCCGACCTGGAGCGGGATACGGACCTGTACGAAAAGGGGCATGTCTCCAAGGCCAAGTTCCAGGCGACGCTGGCCACCAAGGAGCAGGCCGACGCGGCGGTGGAAGCTGCCCATGCGCAGGTCAAGCAGGCCGAACTTAATCTCGGCTATACCGATATCTACGCGCCGTTCCCGGGCAAGATCGGCAAGACCACCTACAGCGTTGGCGATGTGGTGGGGCCGACGTCGCAGCCCCTTGCCCGGCTCGTGCGCTTGGCGCCGGTCTATGTCAACTTCGCCATCAGCGAGAAGGATTATCTCGACGCGGTGCGCGGGTCGGGCAAGTCGCCGGAGGACGTCAGGACCGGTGATGCCAAGATCCAGATCCATCTTATTCTGCCGAACGGAAAGCGCTACGGCGAGGATGGTGAGATCGTCTTCATCGACAACACGGTCGATCCGAAGACCGGCACCATCTCCGTGCGTGGTCAGTTCGCCAACAAGGATACGCTCCTGGTAGCCGGCACCTTTGTCACCGTGGTGATCGAAGCCGGCGAAAGCTCGAATGAGCTGCTGATCCCGCAGGCGGCGATCCAACGCGATCAGCGCGGCGCCTTCGTGCTCGCCATCGGCAAGCAGGAGATGGTCGAACAGCGTTACGTCGAACTGGGCGAACAGGTCGAGACCGACTTTGTGGTGAAGAAGGGCCTCCAGGAAGGTGATCGTGTCATCACCGAGGGCCTTCAGAAGGTTCGTCCCGGCGTTCCCGTCAACGCTGTGCTTGCCGGCACGCCGGTGGAGTAAGCCAGATGCTGTCACGGATCTTCATTTACCGACCGAAATTCGCTCTGGTGATTTCACTGGTGATTTCGATTGCCGGTGCCCTGGGCTACATGGCCCTCCCGGTCGAGCAGTTCCCCAACATCACGCCGCCGGTGGTCAATGTTTCGGCCACCTACACCGGTGCCAATGCCGAGGTGCTTGAGGAAACCGTCGCCGCGCCCATCGAGGCGCAGGTGAATGGTGTCGACAACATGATCTACATGTCGTCGAACAGCACCGACAACGGCAACTATTCGCTGAACGTCACCTTCGCGGTCGGGACCGATCCGGATATCGCCACGGTGAACGTGCAAAATCGGGTGAGCCAGGCGACCAGCCAGTTGCCGTCCGATGTGACCAAGAACGGCGTGACGGTGCAGAAAGCCAGCACCAACATGCTGCTGGTCACCACGCTGTATTCGCCGAACAAGACCTATGATGAGGTCTTTCTCGCCAACTATGCCTCGATCAACCTGAAGGATGCGCTTGCGCGTGTTCCCGGCGTCGGCAAGGCGGATGTGCTGACCGATTTCGCCTATGGCATGCGCATCTGGCTGGATCCGGACCGGCTGACGAGCATGGGCATGACGCCCTCGGATTTCATCACCGCGATCCAGGACCAGAACCTTCAGGTCGCCGCCGGCCAGATTGGCGCCCCGCCGGTGCCGGACGGGCAGCAGTTCCAGTACACCATCAAGGCGCAGGGACGCCTGACCAGCGTCGAGCAGTTCGAGAAGATCGTGCTGCGCACCGGCTCTGATGGCGCGGTCGTGCGCATTGGCGATGTTGCCCGGGTGGAGTTGGGCTCGCAGATCTATTCGGCCAATGGTCGCTTCAACGGACGTCCGGCGACGGTTCTGGCGGTCTATCAGGCACCGGGAGCCAATGCTCTGGCGGTCTCCGAAGGCGTGCTCAAGCGGCTTGAGGAACTGTCGAAGGCCTTCCCCGACGACATGGCCTATGAGGTTCCGTTCAACACGACGGACTTCGTCAAGCAGTCGCTGAGCGACGTGGTCTTCACCCTGTTCCTGACCTTCACGCTTGTCGTTTCCGTGGTGTTTATCTTCCTTGGAAACTGGCGGGCGACGGTCATTCCGACGGTTGCCATTCCGGTGTCGCTGATCGGCACCTTCGCCGTTCTCCTGGCGGCGGGCATGTCGCTCAACACCATCAGCCTGTTCGCGCTGGTGCTGGCGATCGGTATCGTCGTCGACGATGCCATCATCGTGGTGGAGAACGTCGAACGGATCATGGAGGAAGAAGGGCTTCCGCCGAAGGAGGCCACCGCCAAGGCGATGGAGCAGATCACCACTCCGGTGATCGCCACCACGCTGGTGCTGCTCGCGGTGTTCGTGCCCACCATCTTCATGCCGGGCATCACCGGTCGGCTCTACTCGCAGTTTGCCGTGACGATCTCCGTCGCGGTGGTGATTTCCTCGATCAACGCCCTGACCCTTTCGCCGGCGCTGTGCGGCCTGGTGCTGAAGCTGCGCAGCGGTCCGCGGACCGGTATCTTCGCGGTATTCGAGGCGATTATCGACCGGATGCGCAAGGGCTACGTTGGGATTGTTTCTCGGCTCTTGCCCCGCTCCTTCATCGGTCTGGGGGCGGTGGGCCTGGCGGTTGCCCTCATCGTGCTGCTCGGCGGCCGGCTGCCACAGGGCTTTCTTCCGCTGGAAGATCAGGGCTACCTGATGGTCGATGTGCAGTTGCCCGATGGCGCGGCCCTTCCGCGTACCGACAAGATCACCGAGGAGATGGAAACCCGGCTGGAGAAGATCGATGGCATCGCCAATGTGGTGATCGTCAACGGCTACTCGATCCTGAACGCCGGATTGTCGCCGAATGCGGCGATGGTGATCGTCACGCTCGATCCATGGGACGAGCGTCAGACGCCGGCACTGAAGGCGGACGGAATCCTGGCCACCATGTGGCAGGATTTCTCCACCATCGCCGGCGCCAACATCATCGCCTTCAATGCGCCGCCGATTCCGGGTCTCGGCACCACCGGCGGCGTGGAGATGAAGGTCCAGCAGACCGGCGGCGGCACGCCGCAGGATCTGGCCGCAGGCATCGGCTCGATGGTCTATTCCGCCAATCAGGCGAAGTCGATCGGCCAAGCCTATTCCACCTTCCGGGCCAACGTGCCACAGGTGTTTGTCGATCTTGATCGGGAGAAGGCCAAGCTTCTGGGCATCAAGATCTCGGATGTCTTCCTGACGCTACAGGCCTATCTCGGCTCATACTACGTGAATGACTTCAATCTCTTCGGCCGGGTCTACAAGGTGATGATCCAGGCGGAGGGCGCGTTCCGCAACCAGGTGGAGGATATCGACCGGCTCTACGTCCGCTCCGCGGATGGCGACATGGTGCCGCTGCGCTCTCTGGTCAACATCGAGAACATTCTCGGTCCGCAGATCCTCAACCGCTACAACATGTTCCGGTCGGCGTCGGTCAACGCCTCGCCTCGGCAGGGCGCATCGACCGGCACGGTGATGACGGACATGGAAAAGGCGGCGGCCGAGGCCTTGCCGGCCGGCTATACCTTTGAATGGACCGGAACGGCCCTGCAGCAGCAAGGGGCGGGCGCCATCGTCATCTACATCCTGCTGCTGTCGATCCTGTTCGCTTATCTCTTCCTCGTTGCCCAGTATGAAAGTTGGTCGATGCCGATCGCCATCCTGATGTCGGTCACCATCGCCCTGCTCGGTGCCTTCGTCGCCGTTCTGGTCACCGGGCGAGACGTCAACCTCTATACCCAGATCGGCATGATCATGCTGGTGGGCATGGGGGCGAAGAACGCGATTCTGATCGTGGAATTCGCCATGGAGGAGCGGGCTGCGGGCCGGTCGATCATCGCTGCCGCGCGTAAAGCGGCGGGCCTTCGGTTCCGGGCTGTGATGATGACGGCGCTGTCGTTCCTGCTCGGCGTCGTGCCGCTTCTGGCGGCCTCCGGTGCCGGTGCCGCCAGCCAGCAGGCGATTGGCTACGCGGTCTTCGGCGGCATGCTGTTCGCGACCCTGTTCGGCGTCATCGTCATTCCGGTCCTCTATGTGGTGATGCAGATCATTCGGGAGCGGCTGAAGGGGCAATATCGCGGCGCCAACACCGAGCGCGAACCGGAAGCGCCTCTTCCGGGCAAGGAGCCCGCGCCGCAGGCCGGCTGATCGCCTTGCTGCTATCGAGACGATCAAAACCCGCCGGCTCTTTAATGTCGGCGGGTTTTTTTGCATTCCGGCGCCGTCGAACCGGCCGGCGGGCGTGCGAGCTGTGGCATCTTCTGGTTGAGTAGTGGCCTATAAATGCTGATTACCACTTGATAATCTGCTATGACCGCTCTCCTGAAACATGAGAATGGCCGAGGACACTCCTTGAAGAAGGAAACTTCCCTGAACAGCCTGCGACGCGGCTTCCTGATCCTTGAAACCTTCGGCGTTGGCGAGGACAGTCTGAGCAATGCAGAGATCTCGGCACGCACCGGCATGCCGAAATCGACCGTTTCGCGTCTGACTGGCGTGCTGTGCGAAATGGGATACCTCAGCCCCGCGCTCGAGACCGGCGGTTTCCGAATCGGTGCCGGCGCGCTGCGACTGGGCTATTCGGCGCTGGCGAGCATGAACATTCGCCAGCGTGCCCGCCGGCCGATGCAGGAACTGGCGGATCGGGCCTCGGTTTCGGTGTCCCTGGCCATCCGCCAGGGCGTGCACATGCTGTATATCGAGCAGGCGCGCGGGGCGGCGGCCGTCACCACCCGGCTGACGGTCGGCGACCGGTTGCCGATTGTCGTCTCCGCCATCGGCCAAGCCTATCTGGCGGCCTGCGATGCGGCGGAGATCGCCGAGATCGCCGAGCTGCTGGCGGAGAGTGATCCGCAGGCCGCAGCCACCCTCGGCGACAAGGTCACCGAAGCGCGGCGGCAGATCGCCGAGCAGGGGTTCTGCCTGTCGATGGACACCTGGCTGCCGGGCATTCATGCCATCGCCGCGCCGGTGCTGGATCTGGATACCAAGACGCGCATGGCGGTCAATTGCGGCGGCGTCGCGACCCTGTTGCCGAAGGAGCGCCTTGTCGCGGAACTTGGTCCGGCAATCGAGGCGCTCGCCTCCCACATCTCTGCGCTGCCGCCGCGCGCGCTGGTGGCCGAGGTCGAGGCCGGCCGCCAGATCTGACGTCTCGGCGCGTCGCTTCGGTCAAACGAAAACCGGGCTGCCATCTGGTGATGACAGCCCGGCTACAGAGCGGATCAACGGTCGATGGGGCCGGTGATCAGAAGCGCCCGCAATCCAGCGTGATCGTTTGTCCGGTCATCGCTTCGTTGCAGGAGAGAAACACGATCGCTTCCGCCACATCAGAGGCTTCCACCCAGCGCTTCAGGGTGGTCGCCGCGAGCGAGCTTTCGGTGCGGCTCTCCGGCCAGGTTTCGGTCCAGGGCGTGCGCGTGAGGCCCGGGGCGACCGCATTGACGCGGACCTTCGGCCCCAGTCCCTTGGCCAGATTGATGGTCATGTTGACCAGCGCCGCCTTGCTGGCGGCATAGGCCATGGAGCTTGCTCCGCCGCCAAGGCCCGCGATGCTGGCGGTGTTGACGATGGCGCCGCCGTCGCGCAGATGCGGGGCTGCCGCCCGGGCACACCAGAACGGCCCCATCAGGTTGGTGTTCAGGATCTTGTCCCAGAACGCATCGTCAAGCCGGTCGAGGTCCGACAGGGGGATCGGCTCCAGCGTCCCCGACGTGCCGGCATTGTTCACCAGAACGTCGAGCCCGCCGAGGTCGGCGATCGCGGTCTTGACCATGGTCTCCGCATCGGTGCGGACGGAGACGTCACCGGGGGCGGAGAGAACGCGGCCCTGGCCGTGTTCCTCAGTGAGACGGGCGATCAGCGCCGGGACATTTTCATCCCCCGGCAGGTGGTTGATCGCAACGCGTGCCCCTGCGGCCAGATAGGCCTCCACGGTGGCAAGGCCGATGCCCGAGGAGCCGCCGGTCACCAGGACCCGGGTTTGCGCGGAAATCTGCATCGGATCAGCGAAGCTCCAGGATTTCGCGGGCTTCGGCGGCGTTCGCGGTTTCCTTGCCGAGACCTTCAAGGATCTGGACGGCGCGCCGCACCAGCGAGGCGTTGTCCGGCGCCAGGACGCCGCGCGACAGGTAGAGATTGTCTTCCAGGCCGACGCGCACATGGCCGCCGCAGACCGCCGACAGAGCCACGATGTCGAACTCCTGCCGGCCGATGCCGAAGGCCGCCCAGTTGGCGTTCTGCGGCAGCTGCGACTGCAGGAACAGGTGGGACTGCGGCGTGGCATCCGCGCCGTAGGGGATGCCGAGGCAGATCTGGAACAGCGGGGTGCCGGTGAGGGCGCCCTCGGCAATCAGCTTCTTGGCGAGCACGATGTGGCCAATGTCGAAGACCTCCAGCTCCGGCTTGGTGCCGGCTTCCTCGACCAGCCGCGCCATGGTGCGCAGATGGGAGGGGAGGTTGAGGAAGGCATGCTCGCCGAAGTTCATGGTGCCGATGTCGAGCGTGCACAGCTCCGGCTTCAGCTCCAGAACATGGGAGACGCGCTCTTCGGGCGAGCAAAGCGTCGTGCCCGGACCGCCGACCTGCATGTTCTCCGCGGAAGGGACATAGCGCGCGCCGGCACCGGTGGTGAGGTTGAGGACGATGTCGACATCGGCGTCGCGGACGCGTTCAACCACTTCCCGGTAAAGGGCGATGTCCATCGACGGAGCGGCCGTCTCGGGATCGCGCACATGGATATGCGCCACAGCCGCGCCGGCCTTGGCCGCGCCGATGGCCGAATCGGCGATCTGCTTCGGCGTCACTGGGACCGCGTCGCTCTTGCTGGGGGTGTCGAAGGATCCCGTGATCGCACAGGTGATAATGACTTTGTCGGCCATACGCGTTCGTCTCCGGAAGTTCCAAAAAACCTGAATCGGCCCGGCACGGCGCATGAGACTGCGCGGCACCATGGCGCGCTAGCTGTGCCACAACCTCAACTGTTCCGCAATATGGAACAGTGTGCCATTTTGTGCTTTCCCAAGTTGCGATTTTGTGCAAGCTGCCTATAGGAGGGGCGAATCCACCCTTCGACGGGTAATTTGTCAGCCGAGAGGAGAAAGACTTGAAGCGCTACTCGAAAACCGCATTCGCCGCGGCCGCTCTTGCCACGACCATTCTGGGAACGGCATCGCTTTCCGCACAGGAACTGCCGAAGACCATCGCCTGGTCGTCCTACGGCGTTGGCGGCGCCAGCTACAATCAGGCCGTTGCCATCGGCAAGGCGATGAAGGAAGAGCTGGGTGTGAACCTGCGCATCCTGCCGGGCAAGAACGACATTGCCCGCACCATTCCGGCCCGTGCCGGCAAGGTGCATGCGATTGCCGGCGGTGTTGCCAGCTACTTCGCCCAGGAAGGCGTGTTCGACTTCTCCGGTTCCGACTGGGGCCCGCAGCCGATCCGCATCGTCATGACCTCCATCGGCGACACCAACCTTGGGCTGGGCGTGGCCAATGACATTGGCGTCAAGACCCTGGCCGACCTCAAGGGCAAGCGCGTTGCCCGCATCAAGGCCGCCGCGGCGCTGAACTACAACACCGAGGCGCTGCTGGCCTCCGCCGGCCTGACCTGGGACGACGTTGAAGTGGTCGAGTTCTCCGGCTTCGGCGATTCCTGGGACGGCATCATCTCGGGCAAGGTGGACGCTGCCTTCGCCCTGATGGCGACTGGCCGGGCTTATCAGCTCGAAGCTTCGCCGCGTGGCCTGATCTGGCCGGAAGTGCCGGAAAGCGACACCAAGGCCTGGGCCGCGCTCAAGGCCAAGGCGCCGTATTTCGTCTACAGCGTCGGCACCGAAGGCGCGGGCGTCAGCCCGGAGAAGCCGCATCATGGCGCGCTCTACCCGATGCCGCAGCTGATGGTCTACGCCAACCAGGACGACGATCTGGTCTATGCCATGACCAAGGCGATGGTCGACCTCTACCCGAGCTACAAGGACGGTGCCCCGGGTGCCTCCGGTTGGGCTCTGGAGCGGCAGAACTTCAAGTGGGCGGTTCCCTACCATGATGGCGCGATCCGCCTGTTCAAGGAAAAGGGCGTGTGGACCGACGAGATGCAGGCCCATAACGACGGGCTGATCAAGCGTCAGGACGTTCTGGCCGCAGCCTGGACCGACTTCAAGGCAGGCGCTGGCGCCGACCTTTCCGGCGATGCGTTCGAAAAGGCCTGGCTCGAAGCCCGTGCGGCAGCCCTGACCGAAGCCGGCATGGAGCCTGTCTTTAAATGACAACGACGGGGGTCGATGCGCCCTCGACCGAGGAACGGAACGATACGGTAGCGGAGACTCTCCGCTACCGGACTCTGACCGGAACTTGGCGCGTCGTTCTGGTCCTCGCCACGATCGCTGCGGTGGGGGTTGTTATCAATCAGTTGTTCAATCTCCAGTTTATGGTTGGGCACACGCTGGTTGGCTCGTCGTTCCTCTATTTGCTTGCGCTGTTTATCCTGCCCTTCATCTTTATCGTCGCCCCGGCGAGCGCTTCCGCGCCGCGTGACAGGGTGCCGCTTTACGATGTGGTGCTGGCGCTGGTGGCGGCCGGTATTCTGCTGTTCTTCAACCTCAACAGCGAAACCATCGTCATGGCCGGCTGGGAGTATGTGGCTCCCGTCTCGGCCCAGATCGTCGCCGCGCTGTTCTGGCTGCTTCTCGTGGAGGCCAGCCGCCGCGCCGGTGGCACGGCGCTCGGCATCATCGTCGCGATCTTCTCGCTGTATCCGCTCGTCGCGGACCAGGTTCCCGGACCCATTCAGGGCTTCCCGCAGGAACCGGAGACGGCGGCCAGCTTCTATGCCTTTTCCAGCGAAAGCGCCTTCGGTATTCCGATGCAGGCCTTCGGCGGACTTGTCGTCGGTTTCATCATCTTCGGCGCGGCCTTGCAGGCGACCGGTGCCGGCAAGGTGTTCATGGATCTGTCCTTCGCGATCCTCGGCACCGTGCGCGGTGGCGCGGCCAAGGTCTCGATCTTTTCCAGTGGCCTTCTGGGGTCGATGAGCGGCAGTGTCATCACCAACGTGCTGACCACCGGCGCCATGTCGATCCCGGCGATGCGCAAGACCGGCTTCGACAAGGAACACGCCGCCGCCGTGGAGGCCTGTGCCTCGACCGGTGCGGTCCTGATGCCGCCGGTCATGGGTGCGACGGCCTTCATCATGGCCTCGTTCCTGCAAATTCCCTATTCCGACGTGGTGATCGCCGCTGTCATCCCCTCGGTGCTCTACTATCTGGCGCTGTTTCTGCAGATCGACGCCTATTCGGCCCGTCGCAAGCTGAAGGGTATTCCGCGTGCGGATCTGCCCCGGGTGCGCGATGCCCTGAAGGAGGGCTGGCACCATATCTTCGCCTTCGCGCTGTTGATGTGGATGCTCCTGTTCCTGAAGCAGGAGGCCGCCGCGCCGTTCTACGCCACCGTGGTCCTGCTGGTGGTCAACCAGATCTTCGGCAAGCGGCTGAACTGGTCCGCCGCCACCAACCTGGTCTATGACATCGGCCGCACGCTGGTGGAGCTGACCGCGATCCTGACCGGTATCGGCCTGATCATCGGTGCGCTGGTCGTGACCGGCCTCGCCGGAACCTTGGCGACCGATCTGATCGTGCTGGCCGGTGGCAGTGCCCTGCTGATGCTGTTGATGGGGGCGGTGACCAGCTTCCTCCTCGGCATGGGCATGACGGTGACCGCCGCCTATGTGTTCCTCGCGATCATTCTGGCGCCGGGCCTCGTCTCCGCCGGTCTCGATCCGCTGGCGGTACACCTGTTCATCCTCTACTGGGGCATGCTGTCCTTCATCACTCCGCCGGTTGCGCTTGGGTCCTTCACCGCGGCCAGCATCGCCGGTGCCAGCCCGATGCGGACCGGCCTGACCTCCATGCGGCTCGGCAGCATCATCTACTTCGTGCCGTTCTTCTTCGTGCTCAATCCGGCGCTGATCCTGAAGGGAACGCCGCTGGAGATCGCGTACATTCTGGGAACGGCCGTCGTCGGTGTGTTCTTCATCTCCGCCGGCACTCAGCGCTATCTGGTCGGCTTCGGCTCCCTGGGCCGTGGTGTCGCCGGGCTGGTGGCGCAGATCCTGATGCTCGTGTCCGGCCTGTGCCTGCTCTATCCGGGCGGCGTTGGCGGGGTGTCGACGGAGCTCGTCCTGGTGATCGCCGTGGTCGCGGCGGTTGTGGCCATCGGCCTTGCCTGGATCTTCCCGGAGCGCGTCGAGGCGGAGCCGGCCGGAGGAGGGGCGCGCAATGCGTGACCCCGCGATGATCGAAACCGTGGCCGTGATCGGCCTCGGGACCATCGGCACCGGCTGGGTCGCCCGGTTCGCCGCCGCCGGATTGGCGGTGCGGGCTTTCGACCCGGACGCTGCGCAGCGCGAGGCCTTGCCGGAGGCGATCCGGCAGGTCCTGCGTGATGGCGGGCATGGCGAAGCCGCCGAGGCCCTGCGGCTCAGCCTGCATGACACGCTTGAAGAGGCAGTTTCCGGCGCGGATTTCATCCAGGAAAACGTGCCGGAGCGGCAGGCGATCAAGGCCGATGTGCTGGGCCGACTGGACCGGGCCGCCCCCGTCGATGTGATCATTTCCACCAGCACCTCCGGCCTGATGCTCGGTCAGTTCCAGGAGGCGCTTTCCGCGCCGGAGCGGACCGTGGTTGGTCACCCGTTTCACCCGGTCTACCTGATGCCGCTGGTGGAAGTGGTGCCGGGACCGCGCACCGCGCCCGAGGCGGCGGACGCCGCCGCCCGCTTTTATGAGCGGGTCGGGCATGTGGCGGTGACCTTGCAAAAGGAGGCGCCCGGCCATCTGGTCAATCGCCTTCAGGCGGCCCTGTGGCGGGAGGCGGTGGCCTGTGTCGAGGATGGCATTGCCTCGGTCGAACAGGTCGACAAGGCGGTGGTCAACTGCCTTGGCCCGCGCTGGTCGGTGGTGGGGCCGCACATGGCCTTTCACCTCGGCGGCGGCAAGGGCGGTCTGCGCCATTTCGTGGAGCAGCTCGGCCCCGGGATCCAGAAGCGCTGGAACGAATTTCGCACGCCGGACCTCGCCGCGATGACCGACACGCTGGTGCGCGGTGTCGAGGAAGAGGCCGGGGGCAGGGATCTTAACACCCTGCAGCGGGAACGGGATCGCAAGCTGAGCGCCTTGCTCGCCCATCTCGCCGGCTGAGCCCTTCCGTCGGCGCGGCCCGCATGCGGCTGCGCCGGCCCCGCACCCTTTCGCATTGCCGTGAAACGCCGGACCCTCCCTCCGGCAGAAGGACTGCACACCCATGACTGACCAGACGGAGCCATCGGTCGTTTACGACACGGGCGATGGCTATGCCAAGCTGACGCTGAACCGCTCCGAGACGCTCAATGCCTTCACCCCGGACATGCATGCCGGGCTGATGGAGGGACTGGCCCGGGCCGAGGCGGATCCCGCTTGCCGCGCGGTGCTGATCACCGGAGCGGGGCGGGGCTTTTGCGCCGGCCAGGACCTGCGCGACCGCGATCCGCGCAAGATGGACGGCCCGCCCGACCTCTCCGACTCCGTCGGGCGCTACTACAACACCCTGGTGCGGCGCATTCGCGAGTTCGACAAGCCGGTGATCTGCGCTGTCAATGGCGTGGCAGCCGGTGCCGGGATCGGCATCGCGCTTGCCTGCGACATCACCCTGGCCAGTGAGGAAGCCCCTCTGGCCATCGGCTTTTCCCGCATTGGTCTGGTGCCGGATGCCGGCACGAGCTGGACGCTGACCCGCCGCCTGGGCGAGGCGCGGGCCATGGGGTTGGCACTCACCGGCGGCCGGTTGAGCGGGCGCGAGGCCGCCGACTGGGGTCTGATCTGGCGGGCTGTCCCGAACGAGGATCTGGCCACTGAGGCTGAAATCATGACCGCGCAACTGGCGCGCGGGCCGGCGCAGGCGCTGCGCCTGACCCGAAACGCGATCCGCGCCGCCGCCGATCAGCCGCTCGACGATCAGCTTGAGCTGGAGCGCGGCTTTCAGGGCCAGGCAGGCCGGAGCCCGGATTACGCCGAAGGCGTTCTCGCCTTCCTGGAAAAACGCAAGCCTTGCTTTGCCGGGGCGCATGACGAAGCGGAGCACGAAAAATGACGGATGCCTTTCTCTGCGAAGGTTTGAGAACCCCGATCGGCCGGTACGGCGGCGCGCTGTCCTCGGTGCGACCCGACGATCTTCTCGCTGGCGTTCTGCGTGCGTTGATGGAAAAGGCGCCGGGGCTGGCTCCGGATGCCATCGACGATGTCATCATGGGCTGCGCCAACCAGGCCGGCGAGGACAACCGCAACGTGGCGCGCATGTCCGCGCTGCTGGCCGGCTTGCCGGAAAGCGTTTCGGGCACCACCATGAACCGGCTGTGCGGCTCCGGGCTCGATGCGGTGGCAACCGCCGCCCGCGCCATCAAGGCCGGCGAAGCCGAGCTGATGATTGCCGGCGGTGTGGAAAGCATGAGCCGCGCGCCTTTCGTCATGCCCAAGGCCACCAGCGCCTTCAGCCGCGCCGCCGAGGTGCATGACACCACCATCGGCTGGCGCTTTGTCAACAAGCTGATGAAGGAGCGGTACGGCGTCGATTCCATGCCGGAGACCGCCGAAAACGTGGCCGAGGATTTCGGCATCTCCCGCGAGGATCAGGACGCCTTCGCCCTGCGCTCGCAGCAGCGGGCCGTGGCGGCGCGCAGCGCCGGTCGTTTCGCTCAGGAGATCGCGCCGGTGTCCGTGCCGCAGCGCAAGGGCGATCCGGTGATCGTCGAGCATGACGAGCATCCCCGCGAAACCAGCCTTGAGAAACTGGCCGCCCTGCGCACGCCCTTCCGCGCCGGCGGATCGGTGACGGCGGGCAATGCCTCCGGTGTCAACGATGGCGCGGCCGCGCTGATCATTGCCTCCGCCGAGGCGGTGAAGAAATACGGCCTCACGCCGCGTGCCCGCATTCTCGGCGCGGCCAGCGCTGGCGTTGCCCCGCGCATCATGGGCTTCGGTCCGGCTCCGGCCACCGAGCGACTTCTGGCGCGCACCGGCTACAAGATCGGCGATATCGACCTGATCGAGCTGAACGAGGCCTTCGCCGCACAGGCCCTGGCCGTGACCCGTCATCTCGGCCTTCCCGACGACGCGGAGCATGTGAACCCCAATGGCGGCGCCATCGCCCTTGGTCATCCGCTCGGCATGTCGGGCGCGCGGCTGGCGCTGACGGCCTCGCAGGAACTGCAATATTGCGATGCACGGCTCGCCCTTTGCACCATGTGCATCGGCGTCGGCCAGGGCATCGCCCTTCTGATGGAGCGCGTGTGATGAAGCTGAGCGATCCCGTCACCATTTCCCAAAAGGGCGATCTGGCGATCGTCACCATCGACAATCCGCCGGTCAACGCCACCTCGCAAGCCGTCCGCGCCGGGCTGCTTGAGGCGGTGAAGCGGATCGAGGCGATGCCGGAGGTTGCCGCCGTTGTCCTCGCCTGCGCCGGGCGGACCTTCGTCGCCGGTGCCGACATCACCGAGCTGGGCAAGCCCCCGCGCGAGCCGCATCTGCCCGATGTGATCGCCGCCATCGAAGCGAGCCGGGTGCCGTGGGTCGCCGCGATCAAGGGCGCGGCCCTTGGCGGCGGGCTGGAAATCGCCCTTGGCTGCCATGGGCGCGTTGCCGCGCGGGGCGCCAAGCTCGGCTTGCCCGAGGTCACGCTGGGGATCGTCCCGGGTGCTGGCGGGACGGTGCGCCTGCCGCGCCTGATCGCAGGCGCCGATGCGCTGGACATGATCACCACGGGCAAGCCGGTCAGTGCCGAAAAGGCCCTGACTACTGGCCTCGTCGATGCGGTGGCCGAGGACGACCTGCTGGAGGCGGCGACGGCCCGTGCCGGTGCGCTCGCCGCTGAGGGACGTCCGGTGGCGCTGCTCGATCGGGATCCGGTCGCACCGTTGGCTGATGCGGACTGGGACGCGGCCGCCGACCGTCTGCGCAAGAAGGCGCGCGGGCAGGCCTCTCCGCTGGAGGCCCTGGCCGCCCTGCGCGATTCCGCGAACCTTCCGGCGCGCGAGGCTCTGACCAGGGAGCGCGCCCGCTTCCTTCGTTTGTCGGGCAGCGAAGAGGCGGCCGCGCTGCGGCATGTCTTCTTCTCCGAGCGCCGCGCCGGTGCCAGCCTGAAGGCGGCCGAGGCCGCGCCGGCCGATCTTGGCCATGTGGGCGTCATCGGGGGCGGCACCATGGGAGCGGGCATTGCCGCAGCTCTTCTGCTGTCGGGATCGCGCGTCAGCCTGATCGAGCGGGATGAGGCAAGTTGCGCCGCCGCGGCAGGGCGCATCACCGGGATTCTGGAAGGAAGCCACAAGCGCGGACTGCTCGACGATGCCGGTCTGGCCGATGCCACCGCGCGGCTGGAAACGGGCAGCGATTATGCCGCTCTTACGCCGTGCGAACTGGTGATCGAGGCGGTGTTTGAGGACATGGACGTCAAGACCGAGGTCTTCGCCCGTCTCGATGCGATCATGGCGCCGGACGCGATCCTTGCCAGCAACACGTCCTATCTCGACGTCAATGCGCTGGCGGCCCGCACCGCCCGTCCGGAGCGGGTGATCGGGTTGCATTTCTTCTCGCCGGCCCATGTGATGAAGCTCTTGGAGGTGGTGCGCACCGATGTGGTGTCGGACCGGGCGCTGGCGACGGCGGGTGCGCTGGCCAAGCGTCTGCGCAAGACGCCGGTGGTCGCCGGGGTCTGCGATGGCTTCATCGGCAACCGCATCATGAGCGCCTATCGCCGCGAATGCGACTTCATGCTGGAAGAGGGCGCGCTGCCCTGGCAGATCGACGCGGCCATGCGCGACTTCGGCTTCGCCATGGGCATCTACGCGGTGCAGGACATGGCCGGGCTCGATGTCGCCTGGGCCATGCGCAAGCGCCGCGCGGCGACCCGTCCGGCGGACGAGCGCTATTCGCGCATCGCCGATCGCCTGTGCGAGATGGGCCGCTTTGGGCGCAAGACCGGCGCCGGTTGGTACAGCTACGAGGATGGCAAGCCGGTGCCCGATCCGCTGGTCGAGGGGATCATCCTTGAGGAGAGCGAACGTCTCGGCATTGCCCGGCGCGACTTCAGCGAGGCCGATATCATCGCGCGCATCATGTCGCTGATGCAGGCGGAGGCCCAGGCCGTGCTCGATGAGGGCATTGCCGAGGGACCCACCGACATCGATGTGACGATGATCCTCGGCTACGGCTTCCCCCGGCACAAGGGCGGGCCGATGTTCCTGGCCGGGCGGGTCTGACCCGCGTCCGTAGTCCTTCAGAAACGTCGGTTGGCGGTGGCAGGTCCATCGCCAACCGGCCGCTTTCGATCAGAGCAGCAGCTCGGCGCGCCCCGTGGAGATGGGGCACGACAGGATCAGGGCAATCAGATCCGCCTGACGGTTGGTGCCGGTTTTTTCAAACAGATTTTTCAGATGAAATGAAACCGTGGTCGGGGCAATGCTCAGCTCTGCCGCGATCTCCGAGGTGCGCATGCCTTTTGCCAGGGCAAGGGCGACCTCCGTTTCCGTCGGCGTCAGTTTGAAAAGCTCCGCCAGGATCGCGTGGGGAATGCCGAGCGGCTGGTCCGGGTCGATGATGAACAGCGCCGTGACCGGGGCGCCTTGGGCACTCGTCACCTTGCTGGCAACCAGGAGATAGTCGTGCTTGCCCGAGGGCCGGGGCAGCGACAGCGAGGCTGTCGAGGGGGCGGGGGCCGCCGCCTTCTGAAGGTCGCCAAGCATCTCGCGAACCTTGCGATCATCCAGCCCATCCTCCGCCTGGATCCGGCGGTCGATGCGTATCCCGTCCTTCTGGTCGGCAATCTGCCGGGCCGCGCGGTTGGCGAAGATGATTTCGCACCGGTCACCGATCAGGACCGTTCCAAACCCGAGGAGGTCGAAGGCTTGCACGAAGGCGCTGTGGAGGCCGTCTGGCCCCTGCGCCGCACGGTTCTCGCGTATGCGCTCCACCTCGCGCAACCGCGCCTCGATGGTCGCCAGCATCAGGTCGAAATCGATCGGTTTGACCAGGTAGTCGTCCGCGCCGGCCTTCTTGCCTTCGACGATCTCGCGCCGGTCCGCAAGGGCCGTCAGGAAGACGAAGGGCGTGTCGGCCAGCTCCGGCCGGCCGCCGCGCACCGCGCGCAGCACATCGTAGCCGGTGAGGCCGGGCATGCTGATGTCGCACAGGATCAGGTCCGGCGTTGCCTCATCGAGCGCGGCCAGGGCGGACGCCCCATCCAGCGTGGAAAGGGTGCGGTATCCAGCCTCCGCCAGTTCTTCCTCAAGATCGTTGAGAAGCTCCGCCTCGTCCTCCACGCACAGAATGAGCGGGGCGTCTGCGGGCGTTTGGTCCTTTCGCTCGGTCATGGAACTGGAAGGTCTCTCCTGATGTGAACGGGGGCGGCATAAAGGGAAGGTGTCGCGGGGCCGGCGCCGATGCGCGGCAGGAGAAAGCGGAATTCGACTTTCCCTTCATGCTCCTGGACTGAAAGCTCTATGTCGCCATTTTGCATGCGCGCCAGCGCGCGCGCCATGTAAAGACCGATCCCGGTGCCGGGAAGGCCCATGGCATTGCTGCCACGGTAGTATCTGTCGAACAGTTTTGCGCGGTCGTCGTCGGTCAGCGGTTTCGCGGTTTCATTGCGCACCGAGCAGGTGACCAGATCGCTTTCGAGAGTAACCCTCACGGAAATGGGAGAGCCTTCGGGGGCGTATTTCACCGCATTGGAGATGAGGTTCGACAGAACATGTTCCGCGTGGGTCGGGTCGAACTGCGCGGGCGCGGGCCCTGTCGTCTCCAGGTGGATCCTGCAGCCCGGAGAGGCTTCCCGCTGGCGGTCGCAGATGGTCGCTGCCAGATCCGCGATGTCGCATCGCTCGCAGGTTACCTCGACTTGACCGGCATCCAGTCGTGCGGTGTCCAGGGTCGTTGCGACCAGCGAGGTCAGGCGCCGGATGGCATCGCGGGCCTTCGTCGCCCGCTCGGTTATCTCAAGCGACGAGACCCGGTCGGCCCGTCGCACCAGGCGTTGCAGGGCGGAATCGATGATGGCGAGCGGCGTCCGGAACTCATGCGAGACCATGGCCGCGAAATTGCGGTAAAGATCCGCGGCCGAACGCTGCTGCTGGAGTGCTTCGTTCAGCTCCCGGGTCCGGTCCGCGATCAGTTCCTCAAGCCGTTCGTTGTGCCGCGCAATCGCCTCTTGCGCGGCGTGCTTGTCGGTGACGTCCCGCACAAGACCGATGATGCCGATGGTCTGATCCCGGTCGCGCAGCGGGAACAGGCGCAGGTCGACATAGTGGGGCAACTCCTCGCCCGAACGGAAGAACGGAAGGAACGGCAGGTCGAACGGATCGCCCGCCAGCGCCCGTTGCAAGCCCTCGCGGACCCGCTCGGTGGCAAAGAAGCCGGAAATGTCTTCCAGCGACGCACCCCGCGCCTGGTTCGGGGAAACGTCGAACAGCGCGTGCATGGCATCGTTCCAGACGGTGCAGCGGCCGTCCGCGTCGGCGGCGAGAACGCCATCGCCGCTGGAGGCGACGAGCAGTTCCGAGAACCGGCGTTCCCTTCGCAACAGGCTCGTGCGGTGCCGCGATTGCCTGAGGGTGAAGATCAGATAGGCCGAGAGAACCGCACCGGCCGCCATCAGGCCGAAGAGAAGCCAGATGATCTGCCAGAGCTTCTGGCGATGGGTGTCGAGGCGACTGCCCAGTTGGTTCCATTCGGAAATCATCGCCGCATTGCCGGCGCGCCCCAGAACCGGATTGAAGGGGTGCAGCGCGTCCCGGATTTCCTGAATGTTGGCGCGGGTCGGATCCTTGACCATGGGGGCTACGGAGCGGGCCGCCGTCGTCAACCGGTCCAACTCGTCGGAATACCCCAGTGCCTCCACCTGCCGCCGTTGCGGTCCCTCGTTCAGGAGGGCGATGCGGCTCAACAGCACATTGTAGCGTCTTTCGATCTCCGCCGGCGAGACCGCTCCGGAGTCTGCCTTCAGCAGGACATTCTCCAGTTGGAGAGCGGACGAATGCGCCTGATACATCGTCCACAGCATGTTTTGCGTGGCCTTGATGCGCATGTCCTGCTCGATCTCCGCAAGACGGGACAGGGAGTAGAGCAGGAGAGCGGCAAAGACGGCGATCAGGGCAAGGGGCAGAAACAGGCCGAGGAGGGTCCTTGGCAGGCGGTTCATTTGATATCCAGGCGATAGAGCTGCCAGACCCAGCGATAATCGTAGCGAATGTCCTGCAACTCCTCATGATCGTCACGGGGATAGACGATCCAGAGCGGGCCCTTGCCGCTTTTCTCAAGGCGCTTTCCGTTCCGTGTGATGGCGACGATCACGTCGTAACGGCTGAAGTCGCTGACGGGAATCTCGACCGAATAGTCATTGAGCGCCGTGGCCGCGACCATCGAGCCTCGGGCGCCGAGAAGCGCCAGCAGGTCGCGCATGAGAAAACCCTCGAAGACCTGCGTGCCGTCCGTGACGACCGTCGATGTCTCCAGACGGTGGGACGGCAGGGCGGCCAGCATTGCCTCGTCGAAACGCGCGATCCCGGTGCCGCCATTTCCGTTCGCGATGTTTCCCTCCACTTCAAGGATCACCGTGCCGGTGGGAGCAGCCAGGGACGCGCCTGCCGAGGGCATGCCTGGTGCTTCCGCCGCGATCGGTTGTGCGAGCATGAGCAAGAGGCAGAAGGCATATCGTCTCATTGAAGGCATCGTCTCCCGTTCCAGCCTGCAAGCCGCTGGCCGTATGATCGGCGTTTGCACCGCCACGATACAGGATCGGCGGCTTCGCTCCGCCCTCCGTCCGAAGGGGGCGGGGCCTCCTCTTGCCGGATCATGGAGAATGCGGTCCGCCTGTTCAATTGCAAAAGGGGCGCCCGACAACCGACAACCGGCGCGCCTGAGCGCTTCTGACGACGGGTCAGCCTGACACGGAACAGCGGGATTTGGTTCGCCGGAACACGCCCGGGCTCTCTCCGGTCCACCGACGGAATGCCTTGTGAAAATTGGCGGAAGAGGAAAACCCGAGATCCTCGGCAACCTGCTCGACGCTCTTTTCCGCGTTCAGAAGCTCCCGCATGGCAATGTCGCGACGCAGGCTGTCCTTGATCGCCTGAAAGGACGTGTTCTCGCGGTCGAGGCGCCGCATCAGGGTCCGCGGTGTCATGCCGAACAACGCGGCGGCATCGGCCAGCCGGCAGTCCTCCCAGTCTGAGCGATAGAGAAACTCGCGCACGCGCAGCGACTGCGCATGTTCGCGGTAGCGGGTGAAGATCCAGTCTCGCGGCGCGCGGGTCACGAATTCGACCAGCTCGGATTTGCTGCGCGCCAGGGGAGGACCAAGGGCGGCGCGGTCGAAGGAAATCTCCGAGTACGGAGCATCGAAATCCACCCGCGCGGGAAAGATCACGGCGTAATCCTCCGCGAAATCGGGCTGGGCAAAGGCAAAGCGAATGGTGCGGACCGGGACCTCGTACCCGGCGAGCCAGGACATCAGCCCATGCGCCAGCTTCAGGATCAGCAGATGACCGAAACGCTGTACCGGCTGCTCGCCCATCGGCATCAGCGACAAGGCAATCCGGTCCGTGTCCTGCGTCAACTCGAAGCGGAAATCGTCGAGCAGGAGATTCCAGAAAGTCGAGAACCGAAACAGGGCCGAGGGGAGGGTATCGGCCTCCCGCACAGTGGTGAGAAGGTGCTGCAGCGCGCGCGCCCGGATGGGGCGGCTCCACAATCCCATCATCTCGTCGCCGCTCTCCACGGCGGCGATCTGATAGAGCAAGACGATCTGGTCGAGCGTCACCCGGGTGTCGGCATGGGTGGGTATGTCCTCCAACCCCGAGCCTTGCAGCAGCGCGCGCATCTGCGCAGTGGAACAGCAGCGGCGCAACGCCTCCAGCCAGTCCTCGATCAGGTGGCGGGAGACGGTTGTGGGGCTGACGGGGTCCGTGATGGCGATCATGGCAATCGGGGCGCTGTCTTTGTCACTTTTGGAAATAAAAATGTCATTCTATGACGTTGAGACGGCATCTTAAGCGGAATAGATGTCACATAACAACAGAGCAGGGAGAGGCCAAGGATGACCTTCCAGGCGCCGATAGATGACATCATGTTCAATGTCCTGAACTTGTCGCAGTGGCCTGAGGTCAGCGCCCTGCCGCGCTATGACGGCATTGACCATGGCGACATCCGGACGGCACTTGATGCCTTTGGCCGGTTCTGTAGTGGCGTGGTCGCCCCATTGGCACAGGCGGGAGACGTGGCCGGGGCACGTCTCAGCGAGGGGCGGGTGGTCATGCCCGACGGGTACGGGGAGGCCTACCGGAAGTTCGTGGAGACCGGCTGGCAGAGCCTGTCCCATCCGGCCGAGTTCGGCGGTATGGGGATGCCCCGCGCGGCCGGCGCGGCGGCGACCGAAATCGTCAATGCCGCGGATATGAGCTTCGGCCTCTGTCCGCTGCTGACGGATGGGGCCATCGACGCGCTGTCGGTCAACGGTTCACCGGAACAGCAGGCGCTCTACCTTGAAAAGCTGATCTCCGGGCGCTGGACCGGCACCATGAACCTGACCGAGCCGCAGGCGGGAAGCGATCTGGCGCGCATCCGCACCATGGCCACCCGTCGGGAGGATGGCACCTACGCGGTGTCCGGGAGCAAGATCTTCATCACTTACGGCGAGCATGATCTGAGCGAGAACATCGTTCACCTGGTTCTGGCCCGTACCCCCGGCGCACCGGTGGGCGCGCGCGGATTGAGCCTGTTCGTGGTGCCGAAATTCCTGCCGGAACCCGATGGGTCTCCCGGCGCGCGCAATGCGGTCGCTTGCGGCAGTCTCGAACACAAACTCGGCGTTCGCGCCAGCCCAACGGCGGTTCTGAACTACGAGGAAGCGACCGGTTTCCTCATCGGCGAGGAAAATCGCGGGCTGGAATACATGTTCGTGATGATGACCTCCGCCCGTTTCGCGGTGGGGATACAGGGCGTTGCCATCGCCGAGCGCGCCGCCCAGCAGGCATTCGCCTATGCCCGTGAGCGGGTGCAGGGCCGTCCGGTCGACGGCAGCTCCGCCGACAGCGTGCCGATCATCGAGCACCCGGAAACGCGTCGCACCCTCATGCGGATGCGCGCCACGGTGGAGGGCTGCCGGGCGCTTGCCATCGCCACTGCTGGCTGGCTCGACATCGCCGAGAATGGCGACGAGACCAGCCGGAACGACGCCAGGGCAATGGCGGAGTTTCTGGTGCCGCTGGTCAAGGGATACTGCACCGAGAGCGCGGTCGATGTCGCCTCAATGGCGGTGCAGGTGCATGGCGGCATGGGGTTCATCGAGGAAACCGGGGTGGCGAGGCTCTACCGCGACGCGCGCATCTTGCCGATCTACGAAGGTACCACGGCGATCCAGGCCAACGATCTGTTGGGGCGCAAGGTCCAGCGCGACGGTGGCGCCGCCGCGCGGTGCTTCGCCGGTATGGTCGTCGACACCGCCCGTGCCCTTTCCATGGGAGACGCACAGTCCCAGTCGGTGGCGGCCCAGCTTGACCTGGCCCGTGCGCAGTTCGAAGCGAGCCTCAATCACCTGCTTGCCGCGCTCGGGGGGGATGTCAACGCGGCCTATGCGGGCAGCGTTCCCTTCCTGATGCTGTCCGGCAACCTCGCCGCCGGGTGGCAATTGGGCCGCGCCATGCTGGCGGCCAAGGCCGCGCTGGCGCGCGACGAGACCCCCGAGTTCATGGCGAACAAATGCGCCACCGCATCCTTTTATGCCCACAACATCCTCGTGCAATGCGCGGCCGACCGCGCCCGCATCACCGAAGGCGCGCCCAGCCTGCGGGACGCCACCCTTTAGACCTGACCTGCATGGGCGCACCGCGCCCGCCTCAAGGAGTTTACGATGCCCCTGGATGCCCGTTTCGACGGCTATACCAACCTTTCGATCGAACTGCGCGACAACGGCGTTGCCATCGTGTCCCTGAACCGCGCGGCCAAGCGCAACGCGCTCGACATGGCGACCATTGACGAGTTGGTGAGCTTCTTCGGTTCGGCTCATCGTGACGGCGTGCGCGCCGTGGTCTTGCGAGGGGAGGGCGACCACTTCTGCGCCGGCCTCGATCTCATCGAACACTGGAAGGCCGATCGGACCCCGGACGAGTTCATGCATGTCTGCCTGCGCTGGCATGAGGCGTTCAACAAGATGGAATACGGCGGGGTCCCGGTGATCGCCGCGCTCAAGGGCGCGGTGGTCGGCGGCGGGCTGGAGCTTGCCTCCGCCGCGCATATACGGGTGATGGATCAGACCACCTATTTCGCTCTTCCCGAAGGGCAGCGCGGCATCTTTACCGGCGGCGGCGCCACGATCCGGGTCAGCGACCTGGTCGGCAAGGCCCGGATGATCGACATGATCCTGACGGGGCGCGTCTACCAGGGGCAGGAGGCTGTCGATCTGGGGCTCGCGCAATACATCACCGAGGGATCGAGCTTCGACATGGCGCTGGAGCTGGCGGACAAGGCGGCGGCGAATCTGCCGCTGACCAATTTCGCGATCTGCTCGGCGGTCAGCCATATGCAAAACATGTCGGCCATGGACGCCGCTTATGCGGAATCGGTGGTGGCCGGCATGGTCAACACGCAGCCCGCCGCCCGCGAGCGGCTTGAGGCCTTCGCCAACAAGACCGGCGCCAGAATCCGCCCCAACAGCTGACCTGATCGGGTCGAGGCGCGCGACCGGGCCTTATTGCCATGGGCCCGGTCGGCAGCGCCGACCGCAGACGCATCGGGCCTTGTCCTGGCGGGCAAAGGACCCGCGTCGTCCTTGGTGAGGCAGCTCTTTCGGTTCAGGCATGTGCCCTTGAAACCTTCGCGTCCGCCATTCTCCCCGTCACCCCCCTGCAAACACAGGGGGAAGCCCTCCGTCTCCCGCGCTAGCTTCCCGCATGGGTGGTATGCCGAGGTAGAGAGGGAGTGTGCGATGCGTGATCCTGTATTTTGCGCGCGCGTATCTCCTCCATCCCGCCAAGGCCGGCCGTCTGATGCCGCCAGCAAGGGCTCCACGGATATGACCATGAAGATGAAGTCTGTTTCCGCAGTGGCCCTGGCTCTTGGTCTGACAGGTACGCCCGCTCTGGCGGCCGACGATGTGATGATCGTCTCCGACGGTCTCCATGTGGGGGCAGATCGATGGCATTCCCAAGATCGAGATTGCGCGGGAGGTCATGGGGGATCTGATCGCGACCTGGCCGCAAGTAACCAATCTCGGGTTGATCGCGTATGGCCATCGTCGCGATGGGGATTGCTCCGACATCGAGGTCAAGGTGATGCTCGATCCGGTCGACCGGGCAGCCTTTCGCGATGCCGTCGATGAGGTGGTGCCGCGCGGGTGAAAGCTCCCGATTTCTCGTGGCCTTCTGCGGCTGCCGTCGGAGATGAAAGCCTGATGAAACTGACTATGCCCGACAAACCCGGTCACTCTGAGATCCGCTTCCTCGATCTCGGCGGCCGGAAGATTCTGGGGCGTGCGATTGTGGAGGTGATGGAATGACCTCATGGACCGGCCGGACGCAGCTCCTTGCTGCTCTACTCCTCGCCTCGGCGCTTTGGTCGGGGCAGGGGCAGGCTGAGATCGATGGACATGGACCGGACGCCTGGCGCGTTCGAGGCGTGGCAGCGAACGATGTGCTCAACATGCGCATGGGGCCAGGTACCCACTACGGTGTGCTCGGGGCGTTTCGCGCTCACGAGCGCGGGCTGCAACAGGTGACCTGCGTCCCGTATGTGCCTGCCGCGCGCTACATGGCCCTTTCTGAGGCAGAGCGGGCGTCTCTTCCGCCGCGCTGGTGCCTGATGCGTAGCCGCGACCTGACCAGGGCCGGTTGGGTCCGCGCCACCTATCTGGTGCCCGATCATGGTGGCGGGGAGGCGAGGGCGCCTGCAGAAAATGGCGATGCGCAGATACGCGAAGCCGAAGACGTGGTACGCGCGCTTTATGAGGCACGCAGGATCGAGGATGCTGGCGGCAAGACCGATCTCCGGCGCTCTCGCGGCGCGAGGCGATACTTCTTTGCCGATGTGGCCGCCGATTTCCTGTCCGGGCGCGCCGGGGCGGACCCGGTCTATGGCGGGCAGGATTTCGATGGGAGCTGTCAGGCGCCAAGGCGGGATCCGCAAACCCCGATGCTGCGCGGCATGATCACCGTCAACGTTGATTGCGTGAACTTCGGACGTGCCCAGCGGGCCGTCTATCGGCTGCGCGCGGACCCGGACCAGCCGGGGGCTCCCATCCGCATCTTCCGCATCGAGCATGAAGGTTGGTCCTTCCCATAATGGGCGGACTGTCGACGACAGTCACTTTGTTAGGCATGTAAGGAGCTTGACGTGTTTCAAACCGACATCAAAAGACTTGCCCCCGTGGCGATGGCGGGTGGGTTAGCCACCCTCCTGTCCTTTGGCGCCGAGGCCTTCGACGTGAAAGCGATTGGCAGTGTGACGGCGACCATCGACGAGGCGTCTTACGAAGGCGAGACGCTCCTCGTGTCCGACGATCAGAGCGCTACGGCAACCTTTCGCTCCTTTGGACCCGTAAATCAGATTTCCATCCAGGCCCATGCCAAGGCCAACGAAAACAAGACCCAGAATATTCTGAACATCGAATTTTCCGTTATGGGCAAAGGGGCTGCCGCGACCGTCACGAATGCGAGCGTGTCCTGGTGGCCTGAGGGAATGAATGGGGAGTTTTTCGTTGCCGGTGATGAGGGCGGGACGGCAAGGGTAACGCTCGAAACGTTCGTTCTTGATGCGTCTCCAAATGCTTCGGGAACGTTTGAGGCGGAAGTCTGCGCGAAGGAGAGCTTCTCTGCCGAAGCGGACCTCGCAAAGTGCCTTCCGATCAAGGGAACGTTCCAGACGTCGTTGGCCGAGGGAAAATAAGGTATTTCAGGCGGGGCGGCGGCGCGGCTGCCCAGCCGTGCAGCGGCGAATGATCAGATCTACGCCGCCCGGCCAGCCTGTTCAAATTTCGTGGCCGGCAGCGTCGCTGGGTATCCAAATCGATTTTGGGAAAAATGGTGAGCCCGCAGGGGCTCGAACCCTGGACCTACTGATTAAAAGTTATGAATAATTTCATTGAAAACAATGGCTTATGAGATTCGCGCGGCAAAATCTCACGAGATATGCCGGATGCCAATAGGTGTCCGGCGACGCGCCAACGACTACGGGCCGCCGCCGTTTCGCGAATGAAGCGCAATCACTTTGTCCAGCCGCTCGACGAACTCGCGCCGCATGTCGCGGATATCCCCGCGCATGTCATCCACCGACTTGTCGAGCCGCTGAATGTGGTTGTCGAGATCCGACCGGCGCACATATTCGTCACGGGTGCGGTTGATCCGTTCGTGGAGCTGATCGAGCGCGGATTGCAGGTGGCGCCACATCTGGCGATCGCGCGCCAACAACGCCAGCACCAGACCGACGGCGGAGATCGCCATGCCGATCACCGGCCAGGCCGTACCTTCTCCCATCACATGCACCTCAAGCGATAGTTCGCGTCATTGTTTTTGACCCGTTCCGCCGCCGGCCGGTCGACCCGGATCAGTGCGACATATCCGGCCGGTGAGAGGTCATTGAGGGTTCGGCCGCCGCAGCCGGTCGCACTCGTCGTCTGGCAGGCCGCCAGCGCCAAGGTACTCATGACAGAGATCGTAGTCAGACAGAGAGCGTGCATGGGCATCGTCCTCGCTCCTTTTCCGGTAGGCATCGAGATCGTCGCGGAGCTCGTCCGTCACCCGTGCCTGATAGCCCTCATCCCGCGCCAAGCCGACGCGCCACAGATGCAGGCCGACAGCAAGGATGACCAGAGCCAGTGCCCAGACCAGCCGTGATCCAAACGCCTTGCGAATCGTGGCGCGCGAGATCACGCTGCCACTGCCCGCGCACGCTCCAGCCGATAGACCGCATAGACCCCACCGGCCACCAGCAGTCCGGCGATGGCCCAGGCGACCGGCCCGGAGCTGGTGGCTATGGTCGCCACCGTGCCGGCCAGGCCGGTGATGAGCCCCCACAAGCTCGGTTCCTTCGCGGCCTTCTTGGCGATGGCGATCGCGCTAGTATCCTCGTCCAGCGCCTTGCCAGAGGGCTCTCGGGCCGGTTTGGGCGCGGGGACTGCGGTTGGTCGCATGGTGGCGAGCAACGTCGCGCGGTCGATCACCCCAATGTCATCATCCTGCGCGCCGGCCGTTCGGCCCATGACACGTGCAGTCCAGCCGCGACCGAACGTCGACCAGGTGCGCAAGCCGCGCAAGAAGACCATGCGCCGCTCGCACAGCGCTTTGATCGCGTCGATGATCCGTGCGGACCTGGCAGCCTCCAGCGTCTTCTCGCCCAGGTGACCGTCGACGCGGACACGCAACACCTCCTGCAGGTGGCGGATGCCGCGGCCGGGCCCCGAATTGACCGCATAGTCAAAGACCGCGTAGTCCAGACCGGCGGGCAGGCTGTCGCCCTGCACCGCATCCCAGTACTGCCGACGATAGATCGACCGCACTTCATCGTCTTCGATCTGACGCACCGACCGGGTGGGCAGCTTCTGCCGCCGGCGCCAGGCGGTATAGACCTGCTGGGTCACTCCCTTGTTCGTGGCTCCGCCAGGATCGTTCGGGTGATCCGAGTACCCACCCTCGTGCGCGAGAACCCAAGTCAGGCATGCGCTGAAATTGCCGATGGCCATAGGGAGCCCTCCATTGCTTTAGATCTCAGAATAAAGTGGGTCTGATGAGATCAATTGCGGTCCTCGATCATGTCGGCGACAGCACAAAGGCCGGCAAAATAAGATTGCGAAAATTTGAAATGCAAAATATGGTTGCGTCGCGCAATCGCATGAATTCCAAATTCTTTATTGGCGGACCTGATGCTGAATACTATCGAAAAAGAACGTTGCTATAGAACCTTCCTATCTGAGGATCAGGTTATTTGGGCTTACAGGATAATATTGGATCGTGATCCAGAGTCGCAGGAAGCGATTGAAAGGCATCGCCGCCATTCCTCATTGGAAGAACTTAGGTCTATATTGCTAAATTCCCCAGAGTACAAAGAAAAGAAAGAAAAGGTTTTTTGGGGTGCGTCCGATCTGGACCGTTTTGTTATGGAGGTTGATAATAACGGAGGGCCAGAGGCGCCCAAAACGAAGGAGTTGTACCGAAAGTTCCGTTATATATCATCGGTTTCAGTAGATAGTAGCCTCGATCCGTACTCAGATGCGTATGTGAAACAGCAAATTTCTCTTCATGAAGAAATCTCTAACCGGCATCTAAATCAGCACGAGAACGAACAGACACCTTTTGATATGGATCGTCATATTTGCGCCCCGAACCCTTATGGCCGGCGAAGCGTCGAGAATATTGGTTATCACATCAGTCAACTCGCGAATGTTATGTTCCGCTCAGGTTTGGCGCGGGGCACGAGACTGCTCGATATGGGATGCGGTTGGGGGATGACCAGCGAACTGTTTGCTTTCGCTGGAATGGACGTAACGGCAGTAGATATAAATCCACGATTTGTTGAACTCATAAATAGAAGGCGTGAGAAGTCAGGTCTCCCGATTAAAGCCTTGGTCGGATCTTTCGAAGAAATACCGACAGAGGGAAAATTTGATGCGGTGTTGTTTTATGAATGTCTTCATCATGCTGTTAGGCCTTGGGTTGCGCTGAATCAGGTTCAAAAACTACTAAAGCCTGGTGGTAAACTCCTTCTCGCCGGAGAGCCGATTAATAATGATTGGCCCAATTGGGGGCTGAGACTCGATGCGAGGTCAGTCTACGTCATGCGCAAGCATGGATGGTTCGAAAGTGGGTGGAGCCCTAAGTTTATTCGCGAATGCATAGAAAGGTCAGGTTTCCATGTGACGCGCCTTAGTAAGGATCCACATCCTGTCGATTGGATTGTCGTTGCCGAAAAAATCTAGGCGTGCCGTATCAAGGTAATCTTGAGTGCTCCGGTCACGAGATCTTGCGTTGACGGAGTGCGGTTATGAAACCGCACAGAGATAACGCCTGGGCTGGATACGCATCCGGACAGTTGCATGTTGCTGTTCACGACTGCTGTGTGGTTGACGATTACCGTGTCACCAAGGCGCGCGCCAGGCACGACAACCGTTGTGTTCTGGTGCGCGTCAGCCGCTGTGGATGGTATGTCCCAAGTGGAAGAGACGCGGATGATGTCGGAGCCCTGCAAGACTTCTGTGCATGGGTGTTCGGAATTTATTTCGCCGCTGGTATTATTCGAGAATCTAACGCTTGAGTAGGTAACTCCATGATCGGAGACGTTTGTATTAATTCCGTAGCCACTATTGTCATGAATCGCACTGTCGCCAATATTAATGCGGGCTAGTGCATCATCAACACGTATTCCATCCGCGCCGCAGTTGAAGAACCTGCATCCTCCAGAAATTTCCATTCGTCCACTGAGCCGCCTGACGTGAAGCCCGTGCGTTGCGCTTGATGCAATCCAAGTGCGGCTCATTTGAATGAGAAGGTTACCAGGATCGTTGATGTCGATACATGGCCCGTAATTGGTGACATCGTATGCCCCTCCCAATAGAAAGAGCTCGCGATTGCGCTCGGCAACAATTGATTGATCTACAAGCAGGTGACTATCGTTCTTGATGTAGTCGCCATCGCCGAGATAGAGGCCGCCAAAGCCGCCTGCTAGGTGAACTGCAATGCCGTTGCGCGCGATCTTGTAGGGCGCCCTAAAAAAGAGGCCTGCCTTTGGGCCGGAGAGTGCGCCATTCACGATGACCGCGGTGCCGGCACAGCCCCAAATATTATGGGGATCAAAGATTGTATTATCGACAGCATCAAACCATACGCCATGATTGAGCTTCTGGCCGACAGCGTTCCACCGCTCCTGCGACATGGCGTCGATAGAGAGCTCGCTGTTCACGAATTTTCTGAGGTGGACGGCCGTCCCCGAAGTCATTTTGCGTATGCTGTCAACAGTAATTGATTGGATATGGACATTATGCACCGTGGCGACACCGTCGCCGAGTTCAAACAAGTCCACGACTGCGCTCGGCCCGGCATAGACCAGCCTGACCGAGCCCGCCCCTGCGGTTTGAATCGCATAGGACGATGTGTGCTTCGTAAGCGTTGCAGTGAAAAGCGCCGTGCCAGGGTCGATGCGAGCACCGCCTCCTTCAGGTATAGCGTCGAGCCATGCCTGCAACGCAGCGGTGTCATCACTTCCATAGCAGTACTCTGCGTCAAAAACGCTCGTGCTCGCAGCGTCTGATAATTCTACGCTTGTAGATGAGTTGACGCTGGCGATCACCGTGATGAGTTCAGTCCCTCCGGCGCCAGCTCCCTCTACTCCGATAATCTTGCCAACGTCTTCCGGCTTGAAAATTGCCAATGCGCTGTTGAATGTCGTGGCAGATGCTGAAACGCTTCCAGCGCGACCAAAAACGGCATCGAACCGAGCGCCATACATGCGTGGTGTTGGCTGCCTGACAGATAATCGCCAGAAAGCTCCGTCGGCTGATTTCAACCAACCAGCATTAACCGGTTCACTCGCAAAGCGCGTGTAGAGCCCGCCGCCGCCGTCTCCTGGCAGGTAATATCCGGCGACATAGATAGCTGACACACGCGCGGAGATCCTGGCATTCTGGACGTCGCTACAAGTGTCGAATCTCGCGGTGGCGATCTGTGCAGCCGTCGCAGCCGCATCCGCAGCAGCCATTTGAGCTGCATCTGCGGCGGCCGCTGCCATCACGGCATTTTCAGCAGCGGTCGCAATGTCGTCCGCGCTGCCGCCGTCAACGAGATTGCCGGCCTCATCTGTGACCAGGAAACGACCGGCATTCGCCGGTATGTTAAGCACCGGCGGCGTGCGGTCGTGCTGCACAATCATTGCGCGGCCGAGATCGCGCCGCAGCTCTTGCAACGTGGTGGCTGTTTTGCTCAGCTCCTTTTCCAACTCGGACGGCTTCAGGCCACCACCCATGAAAAGTGCGACGGACCGCTCCGGCGTGCGGGCGCTGTAGACGACGAACGAGGTTGTGATCGGATGGACGTGATCAAAGGTGATCGAGAACGTGTCGTACGTTGACCCGCTGGTCTTGGTGACCGTGACGCTTGCGTCGCGGGAGAACCCGGCATCGTCAGAGTGACGGACATCGACCACCACATCCTCGATGTCGAAGATATGAAAATCGAACGGTCCATAGGTTGCGCTGGTGCCGTCGCACACCAGCACACCCGACGAGCGGGTTTCTCGGGGCAGGGGATAGGGTTGCGCCACTTTAGCCTCCATCGTTCACACGATGATGCAGGCGTGACGGAAGAGTTAAGTGGGGTGCTGGCAGGTCGGGATGTCAAGGACGAGCAGCAACGCCAGGTGCCCGGTCGGGCGAGGCATCGCCGGGCTCCCACCAGTATTCCTGACCGGTGCGGCGCTTGAGGTTCTGCTGACGGGCCTTGAAGCTCTTTGCCGCGCCCGGGTCGACCATCCACTGAAGCTGATCGAGCACCATTCGCCGATAGGCGGCGCGCGTGGCCCACCAACTGGAGAGCACCGGCGTGTAGCGCCCGGCGAAATTCACCGCTTCGCGACCGGCGTTTGTCTTCTCACCGCGCGCGCCTTCCAGCGCATTGCCCACGGTCAGGCCGAACAGGTCGGAGCCGAAGTTCAATCCCGGACCAACAAACGACGAGGCGACGCCGCCACCGAAGCGGTTGGAGCTGGCCGAGGCGAAATCTCCGAGCAGGCCGAAGCCGCCACCCTGAAAGGCCGCACGCACCCAGAACTGGCTGTTGCGCGGATCCATCTCCTCAAGGTCCTTGCCGTCGGCCAGGTTCTTGATCTGTATGGCGATGGCGCCGCCGATCGTCAGGCCGATGGCGAGCTGCGCAAAATAGGCCGGGGCCGCGAACCGGCCGGCACTGTCGAGCGCTCCGATCCGCGTCATCGCCTCGATCTGCAATGTGGTCAGCGACAGCCCAAAACTCTTGAACTGGAGGCCGAAATCGGCGAATTCGCCCAAAGGCGTGCCGCGCTCCACACTGCCGGTCACCCAGCTCCGGGCGTTCGGCGTGCCGCTTGGTACCGCCCGTTCGGTCCAGCTCGCGATCAGCTCGGCATATTTCTCGGCGACCAGCCGGTGCGGAATGCGGTCTTGCTCCGCAAGATCCGACAAGCGCCCCTCGCTTGCCATGATCGAGGATGGGGTGATGAAGCCGTGATCATCGACCGAGTCGCGCATGATGTCCCAGTCGTCTGCGGTGATGCCGAACCCCTCCAGCGCCGCGCGCAGACGCTCCGGCAGTGCCTCCAGGCGATTGCCCGCCATGTCCGCCAGCGCGGCATGCCAGCTTCGGGCATGTGCGATCCGCCGACCACTGGTGATCGGCTTGAGGCCGAAGGCCATCATCGAACGGTCGACCATGTATTTCGACCAGTTGGAGCCGAGAACGAGCCCGGCAAAACGCGCCTCGGCTTCCATCACCTGAAGGTATTCGTCCCAGATGGCCCCGTCGCGCAGGACCTCCTTGCGGGTCTTGGCCGAGAGTGTTTTCAGCAAACCGCCAACGTCGCGCATGACCGGGAGGCCAGCGAGCTTCTTCGACATAGCCTCCACGAATGGATCCGTCGCGGCCGCGACGATCGAGGCGGAGCCGAGCAGGGCGGAGTTCATCACGTTCTTGACATTGGCCGTCAGCGTGGCGACCCCGGCAGCCGCGACCGGCCGGCCGCGCAGATGGGCATAGAGGCCGCGCAGGCGCCATTCAGCGTGACTGCCGGGTTGGGTTCCGGTTGCCCAGCGGGCCGTCTGACCGGTCTCGCGCGCGAGCGAAGGGGCGCCCGTGGTCGAGACGGCAACCTCGCGCCGGACGTTCTGGATCATCCATTCAAGCATCGCATCCGGGTTCGGCCCGAGCGTTTCCATCGCGGCGATGTCCTTCGCCATCGAATTTATGTGGTTGAAGATCGTCTCGATCACGTCGCCGGTGCCGAATTCCGCGTTGTAGCTCTGCCAGTGCGCCGGCGATTTGGCCACGAGAATTCGGGCGTCCTGCCGCTGGCTCGCCAATGCGCCCTTGCCGGTCCCGCGCAAGGATGGCTCCATATGCGCCCAGCCTTCGGTTGTGACCTGGTCGAACATGCGGTCAAGGAACCGATCCGCACCGGCATCGCCGATCGGCTCACCGGTGAGCGGGTTCACCGACCGGTCGAAATCGAAGGCTTCCTTGGCTTTCGCGATCCAGTTGGCCTTGGCCTTGACGATCGTTTCCGCGCCGCCGGCCTTGCGCATCTTCAACCCGTCATGCGTATGCGGAAGGCCGAAATCCTTCAGCTTGGCAATCGCGCCGCCGGCGGCATTGAAGCGCTGGCGCAGATCTTCAAACACCTCGGAAATCGACTGCGCCAGGGCGGCGGCCGTCTCATTGCCGGACGGCTCACCGTGAAGATCCTTCACCAGGTCCTCGATGTCGGCGAGGTTATGACGCATGCCCGTGACCGCGCCTCGTCGCCAATGCCACATGGCTTCGTTGAGCCGGCCCTGGGCCAGCATGATGATGGCTTCGGATCGACCACGGATCGAGGAATAGCCCCGATAGCCATAGTGCGACAGCACGCCCATGGCCGCCTCGAACACGTCCGGGCGTCCCTTCTCGTCGCGATAGCCAATCAACTCGCCCTTGAGCCGCTGCCGCGCCCGCTCCATCAGGGCGGCGCGGCGGCGCTTCTCGATCGCTTGCATCTTCAGTTCGCTGGAAAGCCGCTCGCGGGCGAGCCGCGCCGCCTCCTCATCGCCCAGCGACATGCGCGCTTCGGCAAAGCGGGCGTCGAAATCATCGTTGAGCGCCTGCGCTTCCTCGCGTGAGAGCGCGCCCTGTTCGACGGCAGAGATCAGGCAATCGCTGAACGACATGATCAGTCCTTTTCTGCATCACCTGCGCGCTTGCGTAAGTTATTCTCTCTTAGAAGATCATCATATTTTTTCGTATTGGGGCGATCTGTTATAAGGTGGTCAATGATTTTCAGCATAGCATCATCTTTCGTTGCGAATTGCCCCTTCCAGAGACTTCGCTTTATATCGAGGCTGTGCCTTAGAAGCTCTTCTTTCGCCTTCTTTGAAAACGGCACGCCTGAGTACTTTTCCACAAGCTTGATCCCCCAATCTCGTGCGGCAGAAATTCCGTCCTTCCTCGGCGGTTCTCTAAGGATGGCAAGACCAATCTCCACCATTTTGATGTTGTGTTCACGTCTCTTGGCCATCCATTGAAATACTCCTGTAACAGCACCGCCTCCAAGGAATGCACCGAACAGGGTCACGAAGAAGTCCATTGATCAATCCTTGCAACTGTCGACGATGGCTGAAAGGTCATCGTCGCGTGTGGCCCGCGCCACAGCCTCATCACCGGTAGTGAATCGCTGATTGCCATCGCCGTCAACGCCATCGGGCAGCATATCCCACATCGAGCCCTGACCGGCCTCTTCCAGCTCCGCAGCCGTGGCGGGCTGTGGTACCAGCTCGTCAGCCGATCTTGCCGCATCTGGCGAGCCTGGTTCGACTGTCGCGGCCGGCTTCAGCTCCGGCTCGGCAGGCGAGAGCAGGCGGCCAAGTCCGCCTTCGTCGATCATGGTCTTCACATCCGCCACGAATGCGCGCGCCGCTGGTCCGGGCTTCGCCCCTTCCGCAACCTGGCGCGCGGCGGCCGACAACGCATCGGAGACCGGGCCGCGTGTGCGCGCCATCCGATCCAGCAGCTCGCCGATCATCTCGGCGGTCGCCGCGCGGCTTTCATTGCCGCCCGTATCGAGCCGGTTGCCTGCGGCCTCGATCACATCGGCGTTGTCGGCGAGCGTGGCGAACAGGCGCTTGTCCGAACGCAGCGCCTTGATCGCCGCATCCAGCACCTTCACGCGCTCGCCCATCAGCGTCCGTTCGATGCGGAACGAGCCGAACATGTCGTTCTGCACCTCGACCTGGCGGCCAGAGGATAGGCTTTCGCCGATCAACAGCCGTGCCTGGCGATCGGTTTCCGGCGCGAAGTGTGCAAGATCCTGGAGCACACCGGAATGAAGCGCGGGATCGGCGACCATTTCACCGACAAGCGCCGCGTGGTTCTCCGGCACCAGGCCGTTGAGCGTCATTCCGAAGGCATCGTCCGACAGACGTGAAAGGCCCACCGCCTTGCGCATCATCGGGCCGGACACCGGCAGGCTGTCGTCAAGCAGCTCGGGGCTGTCGCGCAGGATCCGCGCGGCGTCGAGCGGCGTTCCGCTGCCCTCCTGCATGTTCTTCTTGGCCGCGAGTGCACGAACGTCGGCAGTCGTCCAGCCATCCGCCTCGCGAAACACAAAGCCGTCCAGCACGACGCCCTCGGCGCCGTCTTGCTGGAGCCGCTTCGCGAGCCCCAGGCGTTGATGGCCGTCGGCGACATAGCGGGCGCCACCGCCCCGCTCATGCACGAAGATCTTCCCGCTGGCGGTCGGGTCCCATTTCTCCACCCCGGCGAGCCGGTCGGTGACGCCGGCGGCATCGCCGCCGCCCTTGTACTGGTATGCGGCTGCGTCCGTCTCCAGCGTGCCGGGATCGAACCGGGAGAAGACCGCCGGCTTGCCCTGCACATCGATGCGGCCGGACGGCGCTTCGGCGGCCTCGTCCAGGACCTGAGCGACGTCGGGTGCCCGCGTCGGCTTTTCGACCGCGCCGGACACCGGCGGGCCATCATCCGCGATCTGGTCAACGGCCTCGGTAGCCATGCGGCCGCTTTCCTCCGGCGTCACGCCCTTCGGTGGATCGGCGAAGGCGGCGGCTTCGTCGCGGCCGACTTCGAGGGCCGCGTCGAACTCAGCTTGCACGTCCGGATCGAGCTTTTCACGCGCCGCCCGAACCTCGGCCGGCGCCGCGCGGCCAGCGCGGATCATTTCGCTGACGCCGGTCATGGCGCCGCCGAGAACGCCACCGAGGCCGGCCGCAATCGCGACATTGCCGGCAGCCTCGCCAACGCCCGCTTCGAGCCCGGCTTCGGCCCGGCCCATCTGGGCGGGCACCTGCAACACGGTTTCCACTCCTGCATTGATCGCCGCGTTCCGTCCGACCGAAGATAGGATCCGCAACGCGACATTCGCGGCGGCGCCGCCTTCGGGGCCGCCGACGAAAAGGGTTCCGACCTGCAAAGGATCGCGCAGGTAGCCGCGCATCGTGCCGGCAAAGCCGGCGAGCCACGAACCATCTGGCGCGTTCGGGTCCGCGTTGACTGCCTCGGCGCGGGCCTCCGCCGCGCGGCCAATCTCGCGCGCCTGGTCATCGATCGACAGGCCGGCGCGGATCCGGTCAGCCTTGTCCGGGTACTGTTGTTGGAGCTGGTGCAGGCGATCGGCGAACAGGCGTTTGCGGGTGGCGACGATGTTTTCGTTCGGATGCCGCCGCCGCAGTTCGTCCATGGTGGGCATGCGGGCCAGCCTGAGAGGGTTTTCAAGCTGCACCCCCGTCGCCTCCTTCACGGCCGCGATGCGCTCGTCATAGGCCCGTTCCCGGCGGGCCAGGAGGTTCATGGCGTTCTGGGTGTAGGTCTGCGCTTCGTCGTTGGCGCGAAAGGCTTCTGCAAAGCCCGCGAAATCCCGATCGCGACGTGCCGCGTCACGCTGGCCGGCTTCCGACCAGTTTCGCGGCGCGGCCTCCGCAAGGCTGGCGTCGCGCGCATCGGCCGCGGGCGTCAGGAAGATGCTCATGGCCGCCACACTCCGGCGGGCAGGCGGTCGCGCAGGGCCGGAATCGCCTCGAAGGACAGCACGAAGGGCCGCCCGTCGGCGCCGCGTACCCACATTGGCGTGTCGCTCTCTGGATCTCCGGTGGCGAAGCGATAGCCGCCAGCCGTGGCGACCGGAAAGGCGCCCTTGATCTGGGCCGCCGGATAGGGGCGACCCTCCGCGTCGACCGGTGGAACGGGAAGGGCGCGAAGGTCGGTTTCGGTGACAGCATCGAGCACCTGGCCGAAGGCGTCGGCGCGGATGCCGGTCGGAACGAGCACCTTGCGCGAGGACCACCACAGGCCCGGATCGTGATCGGCGAAGCCGCCATACTGCACGTCGCCGATGTAGGTCGCGCCGGCCGCTTCGTTGAGCGCGCGTTCATAGACCGGGCGCGCGTCGTCGGACTTGGGATCGATGCCGGCCGCATCGAGCCGCGCGCGGGCGATGGACCCGGCCGCAGCGCGAATGCGCGCACCCTCGGCGGGATGCAGCGAAAAGGCCGTGCCGATCACCTCCGACGAAACTTCACGCTGACGGTCGCGCGGCACCTGCGGCCGCATTCGTCCGTCCTGTCCAGGTCGCGTGCCTTCCAGGACCAGGCGCGCGGCCTCCGGATCGCCGCCGGCGGCGATGATCGCGCCCGCGTGCGACAGCGGCTCGGCATCCTTACCGAGTTCGCGCAGCATAGACGGCAAGGCGTCACCGCCGGCGCTGACCATGCCGGCCGCCAGCGCCATCGCCGCTTCCGGATCGTTGTCGATCAGGCCGCGCAACAGTTTTGCCTCGCCAGCGCGGAAATACAGTGCCGGCACGCCGAACCGCTCTGCCGCCGTCTCCGCTGCATCCAGGCGCTTTTCGAAAGCGGCAGCAGCATCGGCCGGCGTCGGCGCATCGAACGGAAGCGGTTCGACTGGATCGATAGCCCCGAACCGTTCGGCGACGCCGAGCGGATCGGTCGCAAGCTCTTTCTTGTGCCTGTCGATCAGATCGCGGCCGAAGGCCAGATCCGTCGGATTGGCCCGACCGCTTTCGTCACGCACCAGCTCGGGAAGCGCGCGTTCAGCATCCGACAGCGGCATGGTGCGGATAGCCTCTGCCACCTGAAGCCTGCGCAGGGCCGACCGCCCGATTTCGGAGCCGTCCGGCGCCTGGGCCAGTTCGAACTGGAAGGCGGCCAGTTCATCCGCCCCGGTGGTTTCGCCCACCGCATGCCGTTTGGCGAGGTCATCTCCCTCCCGCCGCAGGCGCTTCGAAATCTGCTTGTCCTTCGTCCGCCGGTCGCGCTCCAGCTTGGCTAGTTTCGCGTCGATATCGGCGAAGGCGTGGCGGTCGACGCCGGGCAAGTCACCGGCCGCATAGTCGCTGCGGATCTGGTCGCGCAGGGCAGCGATATCATCGGCCGGCAGCTTCATGCCCTGGCTGACATAGAATCCCGTCATGGTGTCGCGGCGCGAGCGTTCTTTCGCCTGTCGGGCTGCATCGGCGGACATGATGCCGCGCTCGGCCGCGCTGTCGTAATGATCGTCAATCGTGGCCTGTGCGGACAGAAGTTGTTCAAGCGCACCATCTTCCGTGACATCCAGACCGGCCATCAGGCGAGACTTGTCTTCTTCAGCGATGCCGAGCCGGTCGTTAAAGGCCGCGCGGTCGGCTTCCTCGGCGCGCTGTGCCGCCTCGGCCTTCGCGCGGCCGACGGCGGAATTGGCCTGCCTGTCGAACGCAACGGTGTAGTCGGCTGCGATTTCCTCGAACACATGCTCGTTGAGATGTGCCGCCTTCAATTGGCCGAGCGCAGTTTCCAGCTTTGCCGGATCGTCCTTGTAGGTCTCATAGACAGAGCTGATGTCATCCCGCATCGCAGTGTCGAGCATCTGCAAATAGGTGCGGCTGCCCGCCTGGTCATAGGCCCTGCCACGCAATGTGGCGGACCCGGTCGGCTGCCAGGCCGCCGACCGGCCAGCAGCAATCGATGTGGCGCCGCCGGCTTTCGAAATCCACAGGTTGGCAAACTCGCGAGCGGTCATATCCGACCGGCCGCCATTCAGCGCAATCGCCTCAGCGCCGACGAGATCTGCGGCGCGGCGGCCCGGATTGGCCAAGAGTTTGGTTGCGCCGCCGGCCCCTTGCTGGTGTGCCAGATACAACTCTCCAGCGGTCGGCTCACGGCCGAGAGCCTTGCGCAAGGTCGCTGCGTTATCACGAGCGAAGCGCGCGGCCGCATCTGAGGCTTGCGCTGGGTCGAAACGATCGGCAAGGCCATATTGCGCGGCGGTGCCATCAATGAACTGAAACAGGCCACCGGCGGAGGTGGCCGGGTTTTTCGCCGCTGGATTGAAGGAACTTTCCAGTTCGGCGATTTTCAGAAGCGCGGCAGGGTCGATGCCGTGACGCTGCGCCGCAGCCGAAATCATCTGGCGGATGGCACCGGGAGCCTGCACCTGCGCGCGGGAAGGGCGGTCCGAGGCCGTCGCGCCAGCACTACCGTCGATCGACATCGGCCGGCCAGCCAGTGCGTCTGCTTCGCCGCGCCGCCCGCCGTCAAGAATGGCTTCTCGGTCGGCGATCGCGCTGAACTTTCCAGCAAGCCGGCTCATGCCGGCGGCCACGCGGCGCTCAAGGTCGCCGCCTTCGCGAGCGACCGGCAACAGACCTTCCGCAAGCAACGGCCGCGCCTCGAACTTGCGATACTGAACGGGAGTGCGCCTCTTGTTGGTCATTGCTACCCCCGCTCCAACCGGTCGGCACCGTACGAAAAGGCGAGACCGAGCGCGTCCATGAAGCCGCCGCGCCGCGCCCGCCGCGCGCGACCACGAAAGACCGAGGCGCGTTCCGACAGCCGCGCGGTCCGGGTTTCCTGCGTTCCCGCATCCGAGGTCAGCGCATAATCAGCCTCGCGAAACGCCTGTTTCTTCGCGACCCTGGGCGTGCCAAAGCTGAGATCGACGCCGCTTGCCGCATAGGCGGTGTCCTGATCGCCGATCGCCTCGGCCAGTTCCCGCTTGATCGACGCGCGACGGGAGATTCCCTGCAGCGTCTCAAGCGGAATTTGCCGTTCGGCATCCTCCGCCTGAAGCTCCATCATCTCCGCATCCGCGTAACCGGCGCCGATCGCCGAGACGGCCCCGAGCACCGTCGCGGTTCCCTCCAGCAGCGATGCAAGGGAAAATCCACTGCCAGCCGCTGCCGCTCCAGACGTAGCCGCCGCCCCCGCCGTTGCAGCGGCCGTGCTGGTCGCGGCGGTCCCCGTCAACGCTTGAAAGCCGGATGTCAGAAGCCCGATGGCGATTTCCATTACAGCGCGGCCTCCACCGTATAGTCGCGGACCCGCAAGCGGCCGGGACGGTTTTGCGTGATCACCAGTGTCGGAGCGACCGTCATGCCCGGCATGCCGGTCACACGCACGGGTTTCGTTTTCGCCGGTGGTGGCGCGCCTGCAGGATCGGCCGTCGTCAGAAGATCGACCGGCTTTGGCGCACCGCCATTGGCGCCGACGGCGAGACTGTCTGTGTCGATGATGTTGATGGTCACTGAATGAATGCGGCCCGGGCGCAACAGGATTTCATCGTTCGGCAACAGCTTGTGGTAGCCCATCGATTCATGGACCGGCGGTTGCCACAAGCCGGCGCGAACCTCGGCGAATGGGCTTTCAAGATCGATCGCGCCAGCGGTGACAACGAACGGGCCGAGGATATAACCGTCGGCCTCAGCCCAAACCGTGCGCCCTTCCCACAGATCAAGGCCGGACATCTTGCCCGCGAGATCCGTGGTGCCGGTGATCGCGCCCTGGAACAGGTTGGTTTCCTGTTCTTCCATGATTTCATGCGTGACGGTGCCGCCGCGATCGACCGTGAGCCAGACCCGGTTTTGCCCATCCACTGACAACCCAGTAACCTTGCCTGCATCGGCCGCCACCCACTCGACAAGAGCCAGAATTTCCTGGTCGAGCACCACCAGCGCGCAGATGAGGCGACCGGTCGATGACTTCAGCCACCAGCGTGCGGCATCATTTTTCCGGACCTTCTTTTGCAGCGCGTCCATGTCCAGTTCATTGACAAGATGCGAGGCCAAGAGGCTTTCCGGTTTCGAGCTGTAGCGCGTCGAAACGTCGTCATAATTCGCGGAGTAGAGCACCTGACCCTGACTTCGGTCGCCATCGGGTCGATCGTTGCCCGACACATAGAAGACGCGCCCCTCCATTTCGACCGGCGGCACATGCGGCTGGATCCCGTTTGACGAGGTGCGCACCCAGTTCAGCGGTTCGCCTTGTTTGATGGTGCGGTTGGACGCGAACCACTCCCCCTGATCCGTGAAAACGAGAAGATACTTGTCCTCGAAGATCGCAAGGATCCGTTGTGATGTCTGCGTGCGCAGGGCTTCCAACCGGGCGGCGTTGTCCCCTGAAGCTTCGATGTTGAGCCGGAAATACTCCCCCACTTCAGACATCGCGAGAGCCGCCTGCCGGGCCTTCGGGGTGAGATATATTGCGCGATCCTGGTACAGCCCCATACCGGCGAACCATCCGCGTTCGTCGCTGACAATCGGTTCTCCGTCGGTCTCGCCGATCTCCCGATGAAACGATAGAGCGGAGGCTTCCGCCGTGTTCACGATACGTGCATCGACTTGGTATTCGGCGCCAGCCAGGTCCGCACCAAAGGTGATACGCAGGACGCGATAGCGTGACGCTGCCTGTGTTTCATCCTGGGCAACGGTCACGCCATCGGAAAGCGACGGCAGGCTGCGCAGCTCGGCCTGCAGCGCGGTGGCCAACAGATCGTAATGCGCGGCGGTCGAGGCGTCCGGAGCAATCGGGTCTCCCATCGCATCGACCAGTGGGAGCCCCTTCGTCTCTTCACCGTTCACACTGACCGACAAGACAAAGCTCGCGGTGCTACCCGCCCACCGCAACGCGATATCCCAAACATCGTCGGTTTTCGGGTATACGTCGCCAAGATCAACCTTGGGTATCCGGTCATAGGGCCAAAGGTCCTTGGTCCAGACGGTATCGTCCGCGCTGTCGCGCAACAGCCGGATCGTCTCCAGGTCCTCATGGAAGATGCCGACCGTCGCCGCTTCGCCGTAGAATTCCAGCTCAGGCAGAAGCGCAGCGGTGATTTCCGGCAGCGCAATGCTTGCGACAGCCTGCCGGTCGTTTCTGAAAATGTCGCACCAGCCAGCACTGAAGATCAGCGTATACGAGACGCGCGCACTCACGGGCAGCGTGAAATGCCGGACCGAAGCGGATCTGGCAACCGCCACGTGGGCGGTGCCTGGCATAAGCCGGAAACCCGATTGAGGAACAGGCTCGACATTCTTGAAGCGCTTTCCCGCCGAATAGTACTGGCGCATGCCGACCTTGCCATACAGGTCTTCGCTGAATTCACCCGCATTGCAGGATGACTTCTGCGGTCCGGATTGTGTCACCATGCACTAGAACCTTCCGTGCCAGGGGCCCGACCCCGCCAACGTGAGCGGGTTTTGGTCGCTCAACGGCTGGCCGATCGGGGCGGCAGCCTTGTTCTGTGCCATCAGACGGCCGAACATGCCGCCCGTGCCTTCCTTGGACGGCGTGCCAAAGGCTAGCTTGAACTGCTCATCTCGCAGGTTTGTGTTTTGGGTTACGGGGACCGCGAGATATCCGGCAAGCGCGGCCGTGAAGGCGGTTCGAAACGCCGGGTCCCAATGCTCTGGATCCCGCTCGACCTTGATGGTGACCCAGATATCCATGGCCTCCGCGTAGAGGAAATCCCCCTCCAGATCGAAGTTTCGGCAGGGCTGCCGGCTGCGGGGATCGGTCATCACCTTCAGCGGATCGCCGATCCGGCCGCCAGGGAGTGCGAATTCATGCGGCCAGCCATTGACCGGTTGGCGGCCCGTACGGGTCAGCTTGAAGGTCTGCTTACAGAACTTCCAATCAGCAAGGCCAAAGCAATGGTCGACACAACGTTGCCAGGTCCGCTGGATCTGACCGGACAAATCGTCGTCGCCGTCGACGCTGAAGGTCGCGAAGGCTCCGATATCGGTCAGTGCCCAGTTGATGATCACCACCTTGTCGATAACCCCGGTCATGTGCCCCCCTTCGAACCGCAAAAGAGAGGAGGCGCCAGAAGCGCCTCCCGCTCATCATCATGCAGGTGCGTTCACGCCTGCCGTTTCCAGGTTGGCAATGAGTGCGTTGACCGTGGCCTGCACGCTCGCAAACCGCGCGTCGACATCGGCCGCGGACGCCGCATTGCTGCCGGCACCATCAACGCCGGTGACCGGCGTCAGCGCCAGATCCGCCACATTGGCCTGTCCAAGCACGGGACTTTCGAGCTTCACCGTCACGTCGCCAGTGTCCGGGACGCTGGCAAAGGTGAGGACCACGAACGCGGGGCTGCCGTCCTTGTCGATCATCGCCAGGACAACATCGCCCGCGCCGATCGTAGTGCGGCTGTCGTTGAAAAAACCGGCCGAAATCACCTCGGCCAGAGTGTGGTTGCTCGAATAGACGTAGAAGTCGGTCTGGTTGGTGCGGCCCATGTCGGCCGTCATGAAGCGCGAGAGCGCCTTTTTCGAATGTGCCATTTTTTTGCCTCCGGGCAATAGGGACGATGGCGGCCAGGGCGGCCGCCACATGCTGTTATGCCGGGCGTTCAGCCCGGTTGATCGCCTTGAACCGAAGGCGCACGACGCCTTCCGGGAGGATCCCGACCGCGTTGCCGGACAGCCCGACCTTGCCGAGCATCGGCGTCCCTTCGTGGTCTGCATGGGTGGTCAGGCTCATGTCCTCCTTGTCCCACTCTGCTTCCGCACCGACCGCATCCTTCGCCCACATGAAGGTGTCGAGGTAGCCGGTATCATTGAAGGCACGCGATCCGGCGCCCGTGCCAAACTTACCGGTGCCATAGGTGAAATACTCGTTCGGCAGGGCGAGCAGGTGACAGCCCCGAACCGTGCGCTTCTTGACCTTGGTCGCCTTGGCGAAGGGCAGGTTGTCGGGACCGGAGTACTGCGAGTTTTTGATTTCCTCGTACATTTCGAGCTGGCTCATCCAGGCGTGGGGGATCACCCAGGTCATCATGTTGTCGTCGTCGTCATTGCCGGCGCCGGCGACATGATCGATCGCCTCCATCATGTCGACGATGTCGATCCGCGCGCTACCATCGCCAATCTGCAAGCAACTCTGCGGGGCATCCTGAAGCGCCGAAACGCCATTCACGAAGGTGTTGAGCGCATCGAGCTTCAGCGTGTCGCGCTTGCGGCGAATGGCCCCCGTCAGCATACGGCCAATCGCCGCCTGCTCGTTCGGTCCCTGGCGGCGCGCGTCCTGCACACGCATCCAGGCGGACGCCTCGAAGTCACGCATCGACACCTTGATCAGGTCGAGCGACGGATTGGTGTTTGTGATCTTCTGAATCGATCCGGAAAGCTCATACGCTTCCACGCGGCCAACGACAGGAAACTTGATTTCACCCGCGCCGCCATCGCCCTGCACCATCGTGCCGTCGAGATAGCCGCCCATCGCCTGATAGCGCGCGCGGACCTGGTCACGGATTTTTTCCCGATACCAGTTGGGTGCCTGAGTGGTCATTTTGTTCGGACCTCATGTGATTTGCATGGAAACCACCTGGGGCTCGATTGGCCGGAACGGGCAGCGGGTCCGGTGAAGGATGGCTACTGCACAGTCCGGGTCGCTTCCGCCCGGTGAACAGCTTTGGAGTGTGCGGCCTGTCCACCGGGCTTAAATGCAATGCTTCAATTGCCGACGACGCGCTCGTACTCCTTCTGGAGCTGGTCATAGCTTGCCCGGTCGAATTTCGGATTTCCCGGCGTGTTCTCGGGCAGGGCGGCTTTCCGCGCCAGTTCGGCGCGCGGGTCGGCTCCACCGCCATTCGCGCCCCCGCCAAAAGGACCCGTGCTCGTATCGCCGCCGGCAAGCCGGCGCACATACTCGATGAACATGTGACCCTTGGCACTGTCACCGAGCTCGGTTTTCACATAGTCGAAAACCTCCTTCGATACGCCGCCTTCGCGCCCCGCTTCACGGCTTGCAAGCTGATCGAGAAACGACTCGTTCTCCTGCATGCGACGCTCGCGCGCCTGCTGTTGTTCGGCCGGTGACAAATCGCGAGCGTTTTCGGGCGTCAGCGCCTCGCGCTCGGCGTCCACGTCCAGGAACGGCTCCAGCACCCCCATTTCCTGGGCAACGGCATAAAGCTCCGTTGTCAGTGACTGGAAGTCACCGACCGGGATGCCGCGCTCATGGGCGATCTTGGCGACACGCTGGAAAGCCGTATCATCCGAAAGCCCCTTGATATGCGGCGCCAGGGCTTCGGGAACGTCGTCGCCGAAGGTACTGTACGCGGCGGGATCGGCCGGCACCCCGCGATCCGTGTCCTTCTGCCGGTAACCACTCAGCGCTTTCGCCATCTTGTCGATGGTTTCGCGGTCGGATTGACCAAGCATATGGTCAGGCAGGCCATCGGGTCGGTAGATTTCGTTCCGCCCCTGCGGCGGCAGATCGCTGGGCGGAGCGCTGTCATTCGCGCTCCCGCCTTCAGCATCGCCGGGCGGCGGCGCATCATTACCGCTATCGGCCGCGCCGCCGCCGTCTTCCGGCGCCCGCAAGATCATGTTGTGCAGCCGCAGCTTCTCAATAAGCCAGTTGGGCATTGCTATTTCTCCAGCAGTTTCTGACCATGCTCGATGGCGGCGAGCACCGCTTCGCCGACACCGTTGATGCCCTGCCGCGTCGCCGCGCGCAGAGCGGTTTCCTCAAGTGTCTTGCCCGTCGGCCGGAAGGGTTGGCGCAGGGTGATATCCATCAACCATTCGATGACCTCGCGGCTTCCAGAGTGCTGGGCCAGCATCGCCAGGTTCTTTGCGACCAGATCGCTTGGTTGCAGCGGGGCTGTTGCCAGATGCGGCTTGAACAGCTCCTCCAGTCCCTCCCATCCGTCGCCACCGGCACGGCTCACCATGTCGTCAAGCGGTTGCGCCTGACGACCGCCGAAGATGGGGCCGCTCATGCGGCCTCCTTCATCGCCGCGTTGGCGAGCATCCCGGGGGCTTGCTTCGCCATTTCCGCGCCGAACAGCTCCACGATCTGCGACTGTTGCGCCGCCGCCATATCCTTCTCGATCTTTTCGCGTTCAGCTTCGTCTGGGATCAGATCCTTGTCGATCTGAAGGCCGTCTCCGACCCGCTCCATGATCCGGTCGAGATTGGCGTAAAGCGGAACCTTCTCCGGGCCGGCGATCGAGCCGACGAATTCAAGATAATTTGCAATGGAGGCGAGACGATCCGCATTCAATGCGGCCGCCATCGGCGACTGGACTCGGATCGCGACAAGCAAATGGTCGATCGGCATCGGCATTTGCGCGAGAATCCCGAAATCATGCAGGATCTCCGCAACGCGCGGCACCACGACAGGCATGATCTCACGGACGAGCCGGCCGAAAGCGCCGATGTGCACATTGGCCTTCTGTTGCAGCCGAGCCGCGATCTCGCTCGCGGCTTTTGGCGTCCCCTGATATTCTGGCAGACGGGTGTCGAACATCGCATCGCGGATCTGATCTTGCAGGTTGCCGATCAGCATCCGCGCGACATCCATACGGCCGCCGGCCGGATCGATCCGCTGCACGTCCGGACCGAGGATGCCGCCGGTTGATTGCATGCCCCAAAATTCACCGGGCCCCACGCGAACCGTATCGGGGTTGAACGTCCCGCCGGCGCGATACCCCCAGATACCGAGCATCTGGATAGCGGCCGCTTTAAGCGCGATCTCCTGGGCTTTGTTGACCGTCTTGATCGAGGGGAGGGCGGTCAGCACCACGCCCCGACCATAGGGCTCGCCAGGCACGCGGTAGTAGCGCGGCACCGCTATGGGCTGCCTCCGGTAGCGTTCTTGTGTGATGGGTTCAGTCGATTGCGAGACATAGGCGACGAATTGCCAGCCCGAGCGAGGGCCGGGACCGCGCTGATAAAAGTCCTGGTAGAGTTCGATTTCGTCGTTGCCGCGCGTTCGGTTGGCCTCACGAAAGCCATCGGGATACTTGCCATCCGGAAACGCTGCGATGATCTGTTCGCGTGTGAAGGTCTGTCGCCACGAGATGAACACCACGTGGCCATAGGCATCGGTCTTGACGGCGATTTGATCAATAGGAATGGATCCGAATCTGACCGGATCGTCCGGTGTTCCTTTGATCACGATCAGAGCCCCGGTGCCAATGGCCAGATCGATGCACATTTCGTGCACGGCCGAGTCCCAATCTCCGGACAGAAAAAACGGGTGGATCAACTTTGAGGTACCCGCCAACACGCGGTCGAACTTCTCAACGCCGCGCTCGCCGATGGCCGCCGCTGCGATCGGCCCGGTCTCCATGGTGAATGTTGGTTGGCCCGCCGGGAAAAGGTCGCGCTGAAGGTTGCCGGCGAAGTGCATCGCACTGGCGGGCGCCGTCATGTCGAACAGAAAATCGCCGGTACGCTTGGACCGGCTGCGACCGCCGGGCTGACGTTGCGGAATGGCATAGTCGTATGCCTCCTGATAGATCGCATCCCACGGCGCACGGTTTGACCATGCCTCTTGCGCCTTCTTCTTGGTGGCCACGAAGCTCATCATCCGCCACCATTGCCAAGTTTGCTGGGAAGCGCTGCCTTGCCGCCATCCTCGAACAACCGCTTGCCACGTGCCATCCGTCGCGAAACGCCGCTTTTCTTGTCGGCGCGGTTGGCCTCGGCCAACTGGCGGTCATTGGCGACACGTTGCGTCTGCGCGGATCGTTCCGCCGCCTCGCGCGCGCCATTGTCGCCGCCGCCGCCGAACAGCGACTGGATCACTTTTCCCATCGTCAGAGCCTCCAGACGTGAACCCAACATCCCGGTGTTTCCGGATCCGGCACGAAGCCGGTGAGGCGCGCCATGCGCTCGCCCGGCAGGTGGCCAGGCCGAACATGGGTCTTCACCCGCATGCCAGTCTGGGCGATGGCCTGAAGTCTTAACTGCGCAAGCCGGATCAGAGCGCGCATGCGGGTGCGCGCGTCCGGGCGAATGGCAAGACAGAATTCGGTCCAGCCATCGCCGAGCGGCCAGAGATAGGCCACGGCAAGCAATGCGTCGTCGTCGTGGATTGAAACACTGTCACCCCCGCGCCGCATGTGGAGCACGGCCTTGCGCATCCACCGGGTTGGGCTCGCGCAGGCCAGACAGTCGTCGCGGAGCGCCGGCGACCGTGTGGTCAGGGTCACCATAGTTTGATGTCCTGAAGGCGGTTGCGGTTGGCTTTGGCGCGCGCGGTGCGCTGATGGCGCATGCCGACCACGTTGTCTGGCCGGCCGAGCTGCGAGGCGCCATCGATCACACCGAACCGGCCGCGATGGCCGAGGCAGATGTACTGCAAGGCGTCGTGTGGGTGCGAATACTGGTTCTTCTGCACCGCCAGGACATCCGTTGCGCCGACGGACGCTTGCTTGGTCAGCTTGTAGTGCGCGGCGAAGCCGCCCACGATCATCTCGCACACCGGGTCGACCTGCATGCGTTCGGTGTTTCCATCGATCGGTCGGCCGAGATACCAGCGCACCGCCTCTTGGCGGATCGCGGGTTCGTTCGACGGTGCCGGCAGGATGTTGATGTTGAGAGCTCGCGCCACCGTTTCCATGAACGCAAGTTCACCGGCTTGCTTGTCCGCTCCCCAAAACGCCGACGGATCGCCATATGCCTCGCTGATCGCGAAGCCGGAGAAGCGTGAAAGCAACACCTCCATGATCATTTCCGCAAAGCGGGAGGGGCCGGTTCCGGGCATCGCGCAGATCTCCGCGAGGATCCTCAACTGGCCGTTCGGCATGAACTGAACGATCACCGCGGCTGGCGATCCGCCGGCGTCAAGACCGATGCCGAGCGGGACGCCCTTTGCCGGTGTGATTGCCGCGTCTGCCGCGTGGCGGGCAAGCGCGAACTCCGGATAGACGGGCTTGCCGTCGAGCGCATAGCCGAACTCGCCGTGCACCATGCGCCGCACGATGTGTTCTGGCTGGGTCGCCGCCTCCAGCTCGTAGCTGGATCGTGGCTTGCCGACGCGATTTTCCGCGTTGGGCGACAGGCCGGACGGCTGCCGGAACAGATTGAAACCGGCGATCTTTTCCTTGATGCAGAAGCGATAGACCCAGTTGTCGATGTCCGGTGGATTGAGGTCACCCCACACCATGCGCGGCAGGATGATTTCATTCTCATCGTAGCTCAGCCCCATCAGATCGAACGACTTGCGGCCATCACGCGACACACGCTCAAGCTCGCTTGGCGCGATATCGCTCACCCTCGGGTAGCGGCCCGTGCGCTGGAACAGCAGACCAGGCACGCGCTCGTCGAGCATGTCGCACTCGTTGATCCAGCCGTAGGTGATCTCGTAGCCCTTGATGTATTGCTCCACATTCGCATCGCCGATGGCGCCGGTCTGCATCTCGTAGTCGATGACCACTTCGCCGATACCTGGTCGCCGGGCCCGCCATTTCAGGCGATGGCGCACCGGCCGGTCCTGCCCACCTTCATGGCTCACGGTCCAGGGGTGATTGATCGGGAAGGTCTCGTACCAGGACGCAAGCGCGGTGCGCGCGAAGTCGCGATAGGTATCGCGGATACAGGCTGCCTTGACCCGCACCACGCCATCGCGGCAGACGGGCGCATATGCGGCCGCCAGCGCCGGCCCCTTGACGACGCTGACCACGGTCTTGCCCGAGCCCGCTGGCCCCATGATCAGGTCGATCGGCCCTTTCGAGTGCAGAAACCGCTCACCAACCGGCCCCGGTGGTTTGTAGCGCTGAACGTCGATTCCCAAGACCCTGACCCCGCTCCCGGCGCGCGCCCGCGCCCGCTCCCGGTGAACGAGAGTATTTTCGTGGGCCACCCCTTCAGTGCGGGGCAGGACAGGCAAGCGGAACAGGTCGTGTGTGTGAGGCGGCATACCCCGCCCAGGGGTGCCCGCGCCGGTTTTCGAAGCCGGCGGCCGGCCATCGGCCGCCGCGCCGAGGGGCACCCCCACAGATCGGCGATACGCCAACCGGCCGCGAGGGGTTGACGGCTCCAGGTCGAAACTGCCCAGCGTAGACCTACTGATTTTCAATCACTTGGACTGTCGACATAATGTCAATTAAATCAATACCTTGGGTTGATCGTGAGACGGCGTGTCAGCCCGTCGCACATCGCCGCGAAAGCTAAGTGCTTGATCCGTCATCGCTTTCCGAAATTTCGCCGGTCAGGCTGATAACCCCATCCGGCGGACGCTGCCCGCCGCTCTCGACCTGCTGGAACACCATCAGGCCAAGGCGCTCCTCGCGGTGCACGGTCTCGGTCGGTCGCTTGCTCTCGAAATAGGGCAGCAACTCAGCGTTTGCCTTGACGATCAGGTCCGCCGCCTCCTTCGGTTTGCATCCCAGTTCCACCGCGAGCGCGGCCGGGCTGGCGTTCGCCAGGTCTGCGAGGTTCTGGCCGGGGTGGCGGTAGCCTTGTTTCAGCAGGTAATCGCGAAAGAGCTGATTGCGCTTGTTTTTGGAGCCTTTCGGCCTCCCGCGCCCGCCAGCTCGCTCCAGAGTTTTCGCCACATGGCGGACCGGGCCGGCGAATAGGCAGGGTTCATCATCGAGCAAGGACGCCTGGTCGGCCTCGTCCTGCAGATCGATCAGCGCCGCCAAGTCATCCAGCGCGGCCTCGGCGGTCGCGGCCATGTCGCCGACCTTCGCGGCGCGCTCGGCGTCCGGCTCGACCGGCCGCGCCTGGTCGGCCGGATCCGCCGGTGTGTGTGCCCCCGCCAGCGTCTCCTTCGGGTCCTGGTCATCGCCCATCGGATTGATCCCCATTTGTTTAATCCGCTGGCCACGGAACGGTGTTCCTAACCGCAACCTAACCGCGAAACCGTAATGAAATCAGGAATATATTTCTCTCGGTTAGAGGTTATGAGGTTAGGAAGGTCCCGCGTATCCGCACACGCGCGCGCGTGAAACTCTCCCTAACCGCGCCATCCGCCTAACCATTCCGTCAACATCCTGATTTTGTTAGAAAAAGCCGGTTAGGTAGCGCCTAACCACGTCTAACCGACGCTAACCCCCGCGCCCGCCGGCAGCGGAAATCCAACCTCGCACACGCGCGCCCTCATCAAGTGCCCGCGCCGGCCTTGAGCTAGCCAAGTGCGAATGCCGCAGGCGCGCGAAAGCGCGGCGGAGGCGGGCAGATGAGGACCGGCGCGGGCTCCGTTTAGAGCCCAGCGGGGCGGGGGGGAATGGATATCAAGTGCAGCGACGGTTTTTAGGCTCGGAACAGGGGGGCGCGGGCGTCGTGTCGACTAAAAGCATAGCCAATGGTTATATTCTCTCTTGACGTAAAATGATACCATTGGTTATATTATGACCGTCAGAAGCGCCATTGAGGCGCGCCAACAAGGGAAAATGACAATGTCGATTTACGCAAACACCGCTCGTTTCGATGGCGCTAAGGTTCTCGGTGAGGATGAGTTGCGCCGCCTGGCGCCGTCGGTCTTCGCCACATCCGCCCACGAAAGCCGTTCCGACCGGTTCCAACCGATCCCGACAATCGAGATCCTGCGCGGCCTGATGGCCGAAGGGTTTATGCCGGTCGGCGCGAAACAGTCTCGCAGCCGCGACGCAAGCAAGGTTCACTTCACAAAGCACATGCTGCGGCTGCGTCGCATCGACGAGGATAGTAGTCTTCGTGTTGGCGATACGGTCTGCGAGATCCTGTTGAAGAACGCGAACGACGGCTCCAGCGCCTACGACCTGATGGCCGGTCTGTTCCGCATCCGCTGCCTCAACTCGCTGGTCGCGCAAACGGGCACAATCGACAGCGTGAAGGTTCGCCATTCCGGCGACGTGCAAGGGAAGGTGATCGAGGGCACCTATCGCGTCATGGAAGAGGCGCAAAAGGCGCTTGTCGCGCCGGCGGAATGGTCCGGCCTGGCGCTATCTCGTGACGAGCGCATGGCCTTCGCCGAAGCCGCTCATGTGCTCCGCTTCGGCGACGCGGAAGGCAACGTCGACACGCCGATTACGCCTGACCAGCTCTTGCAACCCCGCCGCCGCGATGATCGCGCGGCCGACCTCTGGACCACGTTCAACGTCGCGCAGGAAAACGTCATTCGCGGCGGGCTGCGCGGTGTCACCCGCAATGCCAACGGCCGGCGCCGGCGCGTCTCGACCCGCGCTGTGAACGGAATCGACCAGGACGTGAAGCTGAACAAGGCCCTTTGGATCCTCTCGCAGCGCATGGCGGAGATGAAAGGCGTGGACAGCCTGGCGGCCTGATGCTTGGCAGTGCGGCCGCCATACCGGCGACCGCATCCCCGGCAACAGGCCGAGAAAGCGCCATTGAGGCGCGCCGAAAGGAGACGACAGATGACACCCAACCGCATGCGCACGATGGCCGACAAACTCCAGCACCAGATCGATGACAAGTTTTCGGATCGGCTTTCGAACACGCCTCGCCGGCAGCGTCAGGCCGCAGCGGCCGTTCTGGATGGACTCCACCTGGAGCGGACGCAAAGCGCGCTTCGCTGGTTGGCAGACGCCACGGAGGCCAATACGCTCCCTTCATGCCTTGCGGGTCTCCGGAGCAAAAAGGCGGTGCATGAGTTGACGCGAGCGAGAATTGTGCGTTCCGGCGGATACTACGATGCCGGCGTCGAGACCGGAGAGCCTGCCAGCGAGAGCGAGGCCGCGCGGGTGCTCTGGCATGCGCTGGCAGATCGGCAGAGGGAGCGCCTGGAGAAAGAACGCATCAGGCGCGCACTCGATGACGCCCGTCTCGCGCGGATCCCCGGCTATTTTCCGACACCGGCCAATCTTGCGGCGACAGTCGTGCAGGTGGCTGAGATCGGGCCGCGAGACTGTGTTCTGGAGCCGTCGGCCGGCTCCGGCGCACTGGTGGATGCGGTGGTGAGCGAGGCCCCAAGCGCACCGGTAACCGCCTATGAAATTGCGCCGCGCTTGCGAGCGATTTTGGAAATGAAGGGGCATGGGGCAGCGCTTGCAGGCAGCGACTTCATGGAGGTCACGCCGCGCCAAGTGTATGATCGCGTGATCATGAACCCGCCATTTGAGAATGGCCAGGATCTCGCACATGTCCGCCGCGCATTCGAATGGCTGATGCCCGGCGGTCGCCTGGTTGCTATCATGTCCGGCAATGCTTTGGAGAGGTCTGGGCGTAGGTGGGACGAGTTTCGCGCGTGGTTTGAGAGCAAGAACGGTAAAGCCGAATTGCTGCCTGCCGGATCGTTTGCCGAGAGCGGAACCGGCGTTTCCGCGCTGCTGGTTGTCGTGGATGCACCGGCAGTCGCCGCGCGGCTGGTTGTTGAGCCGACACGATCCGGCTTGCAATACGTCCTTCCCGGATGCGAAAAGGTGGGTGCGAGCGCTCCCCCTGCACAGATGGACCTTTTTTAGCCATGCCTGAGACCATGTCACCGACAGATATTCAGAAAGCCCGGGTGCAGCTCGGGCTTTCGGTTGCTGACATGGCGCGGATGCTCGGTCATTCGGATTTGCACCAGCGCCGACTGGAAAGCGATCCGGATATCGAGATGCACCGCCGGGCGCGGCCGACGACGGTGCGCCTCTTGCGCGCCTATCTGGATGGCTACCGCCCGGCCGACTGGCCGGAGTACAGCCGACCGGGCCAGGCTGCGAAACGAATTGACGCTGAGTGATCACCACATATCGAACAGCGCGGCCGCCTGAATCACCACGATCCACAGCAGGATGAAGATGGCGGCCTGCGCGCGGCCGGGCTCCTGGCTCCACGCGAAGGCGAGAAAGGCGAAGAGCGGTAGAAACGCGATTCCCGCGACGGCCGCCAGCCCCTGAAGAAGAACGTCCCACATGGGGCGAGCTTAGCCGCCCGCCTAATCCTCCGCCTTCGGCATCGCGGCATCATAGGCGCCGAGATCCACCAGCAGGCAGTGTTTCGCCGTCCGGTTGATCTTGATCGTGTGATAGCGCTGTTCAAGGCCGCGCAACACGATGTGTTCCGGCGCCTGTTTCAGGGCCAACCACCAGCCCCCTTCAAAAAAGTCCGTCTCCTGGAAGATCTTGAACAGCGCCGGGTGTTTCGCCGGCACCGCCAAGAACGGACCGATGCCGATTTCACCGGCCTTGCGCAGGCCGAGGCCGGCAAGCGCCAGCCGCTCGCGCGCATATTGCAGCTCCAGCGATGCACCGCGCTCATATTCCAGCAGCACGCCGCCGACCGTCAGCCGGTCGCCGCTGCGATGCGCGTCGATCGTGGCCGCCAACAGGTGCTCAAGGCACTCCTGCCATTTTTCCGTTTGCTCCGCGCGTTCGGCCTCGGTGGCGGCGCGGATGATTTCCGCCAGCCGCTCCTGATCGGAGATTTCCAGCCCGAGCGCTTCCAGCGCCTCAGGGCCGACCAGCAATTCGGCGGCCGCGAGCAACGTGCCGTAGGTATCCATCGCGCGCGCGTCGAAACCGGCTTTGTGCAGCGTTTGCTTCCAGTCGGGCAGGAGGCGCGTGCGAAATTCCTGCCAGCCGTCCATGATCTGCCGCAGGATCATGCGGCCGTCCGTGTCCCGCACGACAGGTTCGCGGCCGTGGGCCTTGTCGAGGCGCTTGAGGTTGAGGGTTGCCATCCGCGTCTTGTCCTGGACGCCCATCGGCGGCGGCAAAATCGCAGAGAACATAAAGCTGGATCGCGCCTGGAACGTGGTGCCCTCGTGATTGGCGCCGCCGCGCGCCATCTTGCCGCCGCTCGATGCCAGACGCGCCAGCTCGATAATGCTGGTCGCCTTGGAGCTGCCGCGCTTCGCCTCCAGTTCATCGACCGTCACGGGCAGGCTGTCCTGCTTGACGTGCTGGTAGATGCCGGCGGCGGTCGTGTCGACCAGGGCGATCAGGCTATCGCCCAGGATCGCCTGCGTCAGGCTGTGCAGTGTCGACTTGCCGACACCGGCGCCGCCGGTGGTGAAGACGATCGGCCGCCAGTCGAGCGCCCCCCCCATGAACGCGCAGGCAATCCAACCCAGAAACAGCACCGGATCCAGATATGGACGGTCCCAGTTCCATGTACGCAGATCCTCAAGGATCGAGAGGGCAGGGCTCTCCTCGCGGGCGATCGCGGTTTCCCACGGCCGGTCGATGTCGGGCGATCGCAGATAGAGATATCCGTCATGTTCGGCCGGGCGGGCGGTGATAAGCTTGCCCCTGTCATCGACCGACCACAGGAATTCGCCTGAGTTCCAGATGAATGCGCCGGAATCAACCATCCAGCCACCGCGCCCGCGCACGCGCTTTTCCGGATCGAACAGCCCGCGCCGCTTGCCCTCCGACACCAGGCAGATCATCGCCTTGTCACGCTCGACGCGATCGATCTTGTAGATCGGCTCACCATCTTCATTGGTGCCGACCTTCTTCATCGCCGGCCACCCCCAGTAGAGGTAGTTGATCTTCGGCGCGAACAGACTGGTCAGGATGTGCATATCCCAGCGCTCCACCGCGTGGAGCTGACCGGTGGCTGACCGGCAATAGGTCACCGTGCCATTGTGACCCAAGACTTCTACCGGGCAGTTTGGCGGCATGCGGTCCCAGGGCGCGCCGATCCACTTTCCGGGGAGGATACCATCGCGCGCAAGGTTCGGGTCCGGATCCTCGATATCCGCCCGTTCCTCCAGACGGCGTTGCGCCTCCAGCCAATGCGCGCGGGTTGCCTGTGTCCCGACCTGTGTCCTGCGCTTCGCCATGTTCAGCCATTCCCATTCGAAAAAAAAGCCGCCAGCGATCATGCAAGGATCGCAGGCGGCGGTAATCCCGTTGCGACCGCTCAGCGCCCCTTTGCGGTATCCGTCAGCCCCAGCGGCTCGCGAACGACCTTCAGCGCCAGGTGTCGGGGATCCGATGGCGGGGCATCCGCCGCGCGATCCGCATCGGTCGGCAGCGGGTCGGCCTCGGTCGCTACCTGTTGATCGGCGATCGCCAGGACTGCACGGAACACACGAACCTTGAACCGCAGCAACTCGTCACCGCCGCGCGCCTGGCCGCGCATGGACAGATGCGTCACCACCGCCTCGTCGCTGGCGCCGGGCGCGCGGCGAAGGTACTCGGCCATGCACACGGCCTGGTCAGCGAGACGGCACGGCTCGGCCGGGTCTGCATCCTCACCGATCCAGCCGCGCACGGCCGCCCGCGTGGCGCGGAAGGCCGCCCACGCGGCCAGGTCACCGCCGAACAGGGGAGGGGCGGGTTCAGCGCTCACCACAGCCGTCGACGCCGGTTCCGGTTGCGCTTTCTTTGCCTGTTGCTTGCTCATGCGGCGGTCTCCGTGATCCCAACGACGTTCCAGTCGTCGGCCATGATGTCGGTCTGTGAGGCGAGCCAGGGAACAATGCTCCCGTCCGCCGCGCGCATGTCGATGTGCGGCCGGTAGGTGACTTCCGTCCCCTCTCCGAGGATGGAGGGCAGCGGCTCCCGGCTCACCCGGAAGTTGGAGCCGGCGACGAGGAACACGAACATTCCCTTGCCGTTCCAGCCGGCCCGCGCGAGCCGCTTTCCTTCCTTGATCGCGTTCAACGCATCGCTGAAGTTCATTCCACATCTCCTTTGCCTAGGTCGTTAAAATCGCTGCCGGCGTGCGGCCGCATCAGCTCCACCGGCTTGCCGCTCGCCTCAAGCTGTGCAAGCGCACGGTCGAGCTGGCGCTGTGCTTGCGGCTTGTCCCAATCGTTCTCGCCGGCCACGATCACCGCCGAAATGAAATCGAAATTCACTGGCACATTGCCAATCCCGGTGATCGAGCCACCGGCGGCAACCCGCGCCTCGGGAATGTCCATCGCGATGCGCTCGCCGGTCTCGATGCCCTCAGACAGCACCAGCGGATGCGGCTGGGTGGCCTGCCATGGCGGGACACCTTCCGGACCGTGGCTGATCCAGACGGCCGCGCCTTTGGTCGGCGCTTTCATCAGCCGCGGGCTGTTCTTTGGCCCCAGCACAGCCTTTTCCGGCTTCACAGGGTCAAGAAAGGTCACATGACATGCACGGATCTGGCCGAGCGGCGAGCGCATGGCGGCGAGAATGCCCGGCAGCAAGGGCCCGGGCCGCGTCTTGATCGCACGGCCGCGCTCATCGCGGCTCCACTCGGCAAGCGTCCAGTACTCCACCTGTGCCGCGTAGCGCAGCGATGTGCGGTCACGATTGCGAATCTTGTCCAGGTCGATCGCGCGCGCGCGAAGATAGGCGCGGGCATGAGCCTCGGCCGCAGATCCGGCGCCGTCCATCATTGCCTGATCGAACAGCTTTTCCGCCTGCCGTCTTTCCCATTCCGCCCGGCGGCGGGCCTTCTCATCGTCTTCGGCCGCGCGGACACGCGCCGCCTCCGCGAAGCTTCGGCGCTGGTCGGCGGTCATCTGGGCAAAACCGAGGAAATCGCGCGACCATTGCAGCGCCCCGCGAAAGTCGGTCTGATGCAGGTATTGCACGAGCCCGACGACATCGCCCTTGTCTCCCGAACGCCAGTCTTTCCACGCCCCTTTGTCTCCGGTCAGGGCAACCTTGAGCTCCGGGGTCTTGCGGTGGTCGGCCGTGATCGGATTGTTCGACACCCACAGCCGGCCGATGCGCCGGCCATGGGGCAACAGGCGCCGGCACAGATCCTCGATCCGATCCTTCAGGCCCTGCTTGACGGCCTCCACTTCGCGGCGACGGTCGGACATAGTCAGTGCCCTTCATCCCTGCGATCCGCGCGGAACGGGATACCGAACTGGTCTTCCACTGCGTCCACATGGGCGAGGATCTGCCTGAACAGCTCGGCGGCGGCCGCCTTGGCCTCAGCATGGTCGGGTGCGCAACTGGCGAGCACTTGAGCCATCTGATCGGCCAGCGCCTCCAGAACCGAGCGAGGAGCCCGGCCGGTACAAACCCGGTTAATCACTATGAACAGGTCGTCGCTTTCGCTCATGCTGCTTTCTCCAAAGCGCGAATGATCGGGTGGTTTCTTGGTAGGTCCGAGCATCCCCCGAACCGCAAAATGTCGTAGTCACGCGAAAGTTCGCGCCGGCACGGCGGGATCCATCGAAACAGTGGCGCCGCCGCCGCGATCGACGGCGCCGGGTCGCGCTGCCAGACGATCCAGGCGTAGCTGGTCGCCGTCTTGGCATTGACGGCCCACCGACCGGCGACCATCGGCACCCGCTCGACAAACTGGAACACAGCCGTCGGCGGGTTTTTCAGAAAAAGGTCGGCATGGCGCGTCTGGCCTTCCAGCCAGTTGGACCGCACCAGCGCCGCGACGATCGCCGGCCGGTAGGACAGGGCGTGTTTGACGAACGTGGCCGCCTTGTTGAACGGCGGGTTCATGACAATGGTTTGTGGTCTCGGGTTGGGCCCCGGGCATGTGATCAAGAAGTCTTCAACCATCCGCTGGCCGTAGGGGTGAACGTCGCTTTCGAGCACGCTCCAGAAGAAACCACCCAGCACCTTGCTCATGTGTCCCGCGCCGCAGCACGGATCCCATGCGCCGCGTTTTCTCAACGCGCCCATGCTCTTCACCAGCTGCGGCAGGCAATGCACCAGCAGCGCTCGCGTGGCCCAGGGTGGGGTCGGAAAGAAGTCGAGCCCCGCCGGCGGAGAATGCCGCCGGTTCATCACGGCAAGGGAGGAGCGCACAGTGGCGGTCATAGCAGAGCGCCTTGCGCTTGATCGCGTGTGACAGGGAGCATCCACTTAGCGGGAGCTGGAACAATTGAGGTGTCGGCGGGTGACCAGCGGAAATACCCGAGTGCGCCGACAGCAGGGATGAACGGAACCGCCCGCGCATCCGCCAGAACAAGGCCACGTGGACCAAAGAACCAGCGGCTTGAATGCTCCTTCACGACATCAACGACAGTTGCGACACCGATGATGCCGCCACGCAGGAGCGCGGCCGGAGGCGGGCATTCGACACCGACCGACGCCATGAAATCGGCCGCTTCCTCGTACTCGCTGCGGGTCATCCCTTTGGCTGCATGGATGCAGACCGGGCCGCGACGACGGAGCCCATGATTCACGGCCTGCCATGAGCGGTTTTCGATGTCCTTGCCAGCGTGGATGATCGACCATGCCCACGGTTGACGGATAGAAAGAGCCAGCTCGGGGAGCTTCATCACCCACCCCTCCCAGCGCGGTCCAGCCGCTCGATTTCGGCGAGGATCAACGCGCCGGCTTTCACCAGGTCTCGGCGTGGACCTTGCGGCTTGAACCAAGCCCAGGACCACGACCAGCCCGGCCACCAGGTGCGCGCGCCGTTCGGGTTCACCAGGGCCATGAGGTAGGCGATAGCTGCGAATGTCAGCTCGCCTCGCCGGTGCTGGTCGTCATGTTCCGCCGTGAACCCTTCCTCGATCGCCTGCCGGGCGCGCTCGTCGAGCACGTCACGGGCCGCGCGCGAGGGCAGGGGCGGCCGGTCGTTCCAGCTCGACACGAGGTTTTCCTTGCGGTCGAAGTGGACCGGCCCACAGGCGCCGCAGCGCTGGCAGACGATGCAGGTCCCGCCGAAGTTGTCGCCGGGCTCATCGATCTCGTGGCGCTCCGCCGGACCACCGCAGAACGGGCAGGGGAGAAGGTCGGTCACAGGCTCCTCCCCTCATCGAGGGCAACCTGTATTGCCTCATCGAGACTGTCTTCCCCACGGAGGCAGCGCTTCATGTCGTCGCACTGGTCGACAACCGTCTGATCCACATCGCCATAGAGGCCGCCGATCTCATCGAGCAGCACTTCTATCTTGCTCACCCGGCGCCGCGCTGCGGCGGCCGCGCTCTTGGGTGTCCAGCGCTTGAGGGAGACATAACCTTTGGGCCGTCGGCTCATGCGTTTCTCCTGTTGTGCCTGACCGGTGGCAGCGGAAATCTCATGTTTCGACCTGCATCACCCGCTCGATGGCGCTGATCACGGATCCGTCGTCATCGCTTTCGCGCGTGTCCTCGATCGCATTGACGGCCAGGCTGACCGCCGCCGCCGTCATGCCCGAGACGCGGGCCAGATCGGCCTGGCTGACACCGCAGCAGACATGCGCGATATAGAGCGCTCGCCGACGCACTTGCGCCGCTGTCATCCATTCAGGATCACTGGTCGCGCGCCGCGACGGATCATGCGCCAACACTTGCATCGGATCGGCCTGCGCCTCCTGCGCCACCAGGACCACCGCCAACCGGTAAAGTTGAAAGGCCTGGCCAGCATCGTTCGCGGAGCCGTTGCACAGCCGCCGCAACCCGATTGCCAGGCTCGATAGCGTTGCGGGGCGGGGTGCGTGCTCGCCCCCGCGCAGGCGACCATAGTGAGCCAAACTCACCCCCGACGCGGAGCAGAGCTGTAGCAGCGTCCAGCCTTGAGACTGTCGCCGCGCCTCGATATCGCGAACGGAGAGTGTCATTCGGCAGCCTCGTCCGGAAGGCGATAGCCCGTATGCAGATCGTTGGCCGTTACATCGCCATCGGTCGCCTTCACGATGCGGGTGATGCTTCCCGGCGAGGGGAAGCGCCGCCGGTACTCCCAATCGGCAATGGTGCCGGCTTTGCATCCGATGATTTTTGCCGCCTCCGCGCGCGTCAGATTGCGCTCGGATCGCCACTTGGTCAGTGGGTGCATGCCGCAAGGCTCCCGATTGAGTGATTCGTGCTTCTTGCAGATTAGGGCAATATGCCATATCGTCGTCAACATCAAAATATGGCATTCCGCCAGAAGATTGGTGTTGCGAGGATTTGTATGCTGTCCCTCGCTATGGCAGATACGGCTCAACAGAATGCCCAGTACGACGTCTTCGTCTATGAATGGAGGCGGCATCTGGATGTGACTGTCTCGAAGCTCGCAGAGGATGCGGGCATCGACCAGGGCACGCTGTCCAAGCTCGAGAGCGGCAAGCGTCGCCTCAACCTAGATCATATTTTTGGAATTGCTCGGGCGCTCGGCTTGAAGCCCTATCAGTTGTTCTTGCGGCCGGATGACGAGGCCTCGGCTACCGATGCTCGGTTCCTGCAAATGCCTTTCGAGATGAAGCGCAAGGCGCTTCGCATACTTGACGCGCTGGCATCTCCGGACGCCGCATAGCGCTTCCCTGGTGAGTGTGTTGAGCAATAGTGATTTCGATACACGGGCTTGGCTTCGCGCCGTTGTGGAGTGCACGGGCCTGACGTTGTCGGAGATTGCCACCGGTGCCGGCCTGTCCCCATCGACGCTCACCCGTTATGTCAACCAACCTGCCAGCGGTCGGACGATTACCGACAGGACCCTTTCCCGGATCGAGCGACGCTTCGGGTTGTCGCGTCGCCGCATGCCTGGCGGCCCTGCAGCTGGCGCCGTCATATGGCCTGATGCCGTCCCCGCGGACGAGAATGGCGGGTCCCTGAAGGCTTGGTGTAAGGCTGCTGTCGAGGAAGCGCGCAAGGGCCGGAGTGGCGTCGCTCCGTGGATCATGCGCGGGCACGCGCTGGATCTCGAAGGTATACTGCCTGGTGACATCCTGATGGTCGACATCAACAGGCGCCCCGCGCCGGGCGACATCGTTTGCGCCCGGGTTACCGATTATACGAGCGGCGCTGCCGAAACCGTGTTCCGGCTATTCCAGCCACCCTACGTTATCGCGCACTCCGCCAGGCTTGGCCCGGTCCGCCCGGAGCAAGTGGACGAGGTGCGCGTCTCGATCTTGGGTGTGGTTGAGGGGCTGATCCGCCCCTTCTGATCCGCACTTGAGAAACGGGGTCCCGTTTCACATATTCCCGCACTTGAAAAACGAGATCCCATCTCGCCGCCAAGCACAGCCTCCGTGTGCGTGTGACACTTGAAAAATGGGATCTCGTTTTCGGCCCAACTCGCCACTGTTTTGCGCCGACCGCCACGAACTGGAATCTCTCTTTATTTGCGTGGCGTTTCAAAATATGGCGTTTTGCCATAGTTTTTGATTGACAAGAAATATGGCAGATTGCCAATATCCCCCTGTCACCACACAGATGGAGATTGGCATTATGCCCTGTCATAAATCACAATCCCCCGACACTACCTTCTGGCCGACGGTCATGATCGGCATTGACGAGCTGGCCCGTGAGCTCGGCACCACACCTGCGAAACTCAAGCGTGTCTGGCCGGAGCTGCACCGGCGCAAGGGGATGCCGCGCAAGCATTCGGCCGGTTGGGTCTGGCCGCGAGCGCTGACGGTCGCCTGGTTGACCGGTCAGGCCGGCATTCGGATCGACGTCGGCGGGAACGACAATGATGAGACGCCATCGCTCGGCGCGCATCAGGCAATGGTCGATGCGCAGCGCGCGGCCTTGCATGCGCGGTATGGAGGGCGGTCATGAGCGCGGCCACCGCAACCCGCTCGCCCCTCACGAAGGCCCAGGCACTGCTGCTGATGCGCCTGCGCGACAAGCGCATGGCTTTCAAAGGCGCACGCGGTTGGCGCTTCCAGGGCGATCCGGTCCCGGTTCAGAGGGTGGTGGGCGAAGGCTTGATCACGCGCCATCTGGCCGTGGAAGAAGCGGGCCATGGCGCGGCGCGCCTCCGGCTTACCGCGGATGGCGCAAAAGAGGCCGAACGGCTCGCGCTGCGGCGAAGGAGGGCGCGATGACCTACGACGAGCGCATTCGCAATCTTCAGGACAAGGTGTCGACCGAAGTCCTTATCGAGCGCGCGGAGTATGAGCTCGACCTGGTGCGTCGGCATATTGAGCGCACCGAGCATCTGATCGCCGCGCTGAAGGCGAAGGAGCTGGCGGCGTGATCTCGCCCTTATGCCCGATGACCGAGGCCAAGGCCGTGGTCGCATTCCTGACCTTTATCATCTTCTGCCTCGGCGTGGTGCTTCTCTGGAATGCGCGCGCATTGGCGCGTGCTGCACGGCCAGGCACGAAGGTCAGGCCCGCACGGCGGCGGACCTGACGACCTCCCTGACTGGGCGGCCTGTGTGCTGAGTAGCCGCCCGCTTTTTTGGAGGGGACATGACGTTCAGCATCACGACAGTCTTGGCCGTGCTCGGCGGGCTCTTGATCCTTGGGCTGATGGCCCTTGGCCTGATCATCTGGGCGCAGAGTGTCCGACTGCAAAGATATCACGATGAAATCATGCGCTTGCTGGAGGCTTCGCCCGGAAGCTGGCGCGGACCAGGCTCACCAGATCGCACTCCCCATCGAACCACGTGCGATACCGGTCCGGACGGGGCGCAAGACCCCGCCGGATCCGGCCCCACCACCAATCAGGAGTTTCCCAATGACTGACACCGGCGGCATTGCCTCCGATCAGCTTCGCGCCTTCGTGGAGCGGATCGAGCGCCTTGAGGAAGAAAAGAAGGTTCTCGCCGACGATATCAAGGATGTCTATGCCGAGGCCAAGGGCAACGGCTTCGATGCGAAGATCCTTCGAAAGGTTGTTATGTTGCGGAAGAAGAAGCCGCATGAGCGCGAGGAAGAAGAATCGATCCTCGATCTCTACAAGCATGCGCTTGGCATGGACAGCGGGAGGGAGTGACATGCGCAAGCGGCAACTGAAAATCCCTTATGTCTCTTGGCGCGAAGGGCGCCCGCGCTTCGCGCCGGGTCCGAAGATGCGCGACGCCGGCCATGCGCCGACGGATCTTCGCCATCCCACAGCCGGTCGCATTGATCCGTCCACGCTATTGCCGGGCATGAAGAACGAAGGCGCCTGGTTCTCCGCCGGTGAGGCGACGGACTGGTCGGTCGCGTTTTCGAAGCGGCTTGAAGCGCAAGCCGCCGCGCCGAAAAAATCCCCGGGCCGGCCGCGCGCGGCAGCGCCGCGTGTGCGCTATTCCGTCCAGAAGCTGATCGACGACTGGCTCGCGTCGCCGGCCGTCACCGAGGATCTGGCGGAGAAGACGCGCTATGACTATCGCGCGAAATCCCGCGTCATCGAGCAGGCCGCACCGGACATTTGGGGCGCCGACGTGGACGTGCTCGACCAGACCATTCTTTTTGGCCTGTATGAAGACCTGCGCATGCAGCGTGGCTTGTCGACAGCGAACGGCGTGGTGCGCGTGATATCGGCCGCGATCTCCTGGGGCTTGCGTCGCGGCAAATTCCGCCTCCTGAAAGCCAATCCGGCAATGCGGCTCGGCATGAAGACCCCGGCGCCGCGCGTGCGCTTTGCCACACGAACCGAGCTGCAAACGCAGATCGACGTTGCCGATGCGGTCGGCCGGCCGGAGATGGGCGACAGCTTCGTGCTCGCCGTGTGGTCCGGACAGCGACAGGGCGACCGGCTGGAGCTGACGATGCGCGGCGAGATCCGCGACCGGATCGTGCTTCGGCAGCAAAAGACCGGAGCGATCGTGCAACTGCCGGCGTCACCGGAGCTGACGCGCCGGCTCGATGGTGCGGCCGCGCGTCGCCGTGCCGCCGGGATCGTCGACAGGCATGTGCTTTTGTTCGAAAAGACTTGGCAGCCGTTCAAGCCCGATCACTATCGCAAGATCTATGCGGAGATCCGGCGCATCGGTGTGCATGGCTTGTGGCGCGAGACGACAGGCGAGGGCGGATCGCGCCTTCTGTGCCCGTCGAAGGAGCGGTTCAAGCATCTGCCCGTCGAGAACGGTCGAATCGAAGGCCCGCCCGTCGTAGCACCATGTCCGACGCTTGCCAGTTTTTGGGAGATGGACTTCCGCGATACGGCCGTCACCTGGCTTGCGCTCGCTGGTGCGACGATCCCGGAGATTGCCGCCGTCACCGGCCACTCTCACGAAAGCTGCACGCAGATCCTCAAGCACTACCTGGCGCAACATCCGGAAATGGCTTCATCGGCCATCGCGAAAATGATCGCTTGGTATGACGCTGAGGGCGAAACGGAGATCGGCCTGTGAGGAACGTTCTCGGAACCCGTGTGACGTGTGACCGAAAGAGAAAGTCACAAATTGTCACATGTTCTATCTTCGTTCATGGTCGCCGCTTTCGGCAGAGAACTGAATTGTTTAATTTTTTCAATTACTTAAAATGGTGAGCCCGCAGGGGCTCGAACCCTGGACCTACTGATTAAAAGTCAGTTGCTCTACCAACTGAGCTACAGGCTCACATTTGCGGTTTGTGTAATCACTCCACCGGGCTGAGGCAAGGGAGAAATGTCGCCATGCCGATCAGGCTCACCGGTTTTCCCATGTTTCTTTCTTCCTTGCAATTGCCACGCACAGAGCGGCGGGACGGGGGAGGGAGCATGGGCCTTCATGAGCGGAAGGCGCCTCTGCCTTGCGAAAAATGTCCCCGTTCAGGGCGTTCCCTAAGGGAAAGCTTGTGAAAAAACACGGATTCCACTTTGCGCGGAAAGCTGTCATTGTTCTGTTCGTCGGTGAGCGGGCCCTGTCGGGGCCGGCGACCCGGGTTAAGGTGATAGAGGCGGAGCGGTTGACCGGTCAGGAGGCGGCGGCCATACTCTGCGGCCCTGACAATGGAGGTGGTCATGTCTGACACACCAACAGGATATTCGAGCGGCTCGGCGGAGTTCGCCTTTCTCAAGGGGCATATCGCCGCGACCATGGCGCTCATTCACGGGCTGATTGCGCAAAATGCGATCAACCGGGATGCGCTTGATGACTTTTTTACCGACTATCTCAGCCATCTGCCGCATACTCGGGAGACCATCGCCTTGCGTCTGGTCATCGACCAGTGGCGCCAGGGGCTGCGGGATGGCGTCGACGAAGCCCAGCTCCGCCGCCAGTTCCTCGAAGTGATTACCGGCGGTCGCTCCTCCGACTGACGGAGCCTCCAGTTCGCGGAAACCGCCGACTTTCCCACCCCCCGCATTGTCTCGCCGGTCCGGCTTCCCGTTTGCTCGGCCGACTGATCCCCTTGGGTGCGTTGGCAGGATGGGCCGCGCCTGCACATACGCTTGCAAGCCGGCTGTGGCCGAATGTTCGGTCATGGTCGAATGGGCTTGGAATACCGTAGCTTTTCGGTCTAACCTCTGGTTATCCGCACTTGCGCGGGTTCGCGGTTGGCGCTTGCCGTTTCGCGAACGTGGTTCGAAAGACCGCTTGTCCGGGAAGGCGAATGCCAGGCCGGGGAGACGGTTTTCGGTGGGAGCCCTCACCGGTCGGAGGCGGGCATGGATGTGTCCGGATGCCGGCAGGAGGAGGCTGGCGGCTATTTCGCCGCGCGGTCGTGGGCTGCCCGCAGTCATTGAACAGGAGGTGTTCCAGTGAAGTTTTTCAAATCCACCGTGATCGGTGCGGCCATGACCGGCGCGATGATGCTGACAGGTGCCGCCCAGGCGGAGACCTTCGTCACCATCGGCACGGGCGGTCAGACCGGCGTCTACTATCAGGTTGGCGGCGCGATCTGCCGTCTGGTCAACCGGGGCACCAAGGATCACGACATCAAGTGCACCCACACCACGGGTGGCTCCGTCGCCAACATCAACGGCATTCGCGCCGGTGATCTGGACATGGGCGTGGCCCAGTCGGACTGGCAGTATCATGCCTATAACGGCACCGCACCGGAGAAGTTCCCCGAGGGCAAGTTCGAAGAGCTCCGGGCCGTGTTCTCGGTCCATCCGGAGCCGTTCACCGTGGTGGCCCGCGCCGATTCCGGCATCAAGACCTTCGAGGATCTGAAGGGCAAGCGCGTCAACCTCGGCAACCCCGGTTCCGGCGCCCGCGCGACCTTTGAGGTCGTCATGGAAAAGATGGGCTGGACCGCCGACGATTTCGCGCTCGCTGCCGAGTTGAAGTCGGCGGAGCAGGCGGCCGCGCTTTGCGACAACAAGATCGATGCGATCGTCTTTACCGTCGGTCACCCGGCCGGCACCATCAAGGAAGCGACCACGTCGTGCGAATCCAAGCTGATCAACGTCGACAATGACGTGATCCGCAAACTGGTGGACGACAACGCCTTCTATGCGATGGCAACGATCCCGGGCGGCACCTACACCGGCACGGACGAGGACACGACGACCTTTGGCGTTGGCGCCACCTTCGTTTCCTCGAGCAAGACCTCGCCGGAAGTGGTCTACGAGATCACCAAGGCGGTGTTCGAGAACTTCGACCGGTTCAAGCAGATGCACCCGGCTTTCGCCAATCTCAAGGAAGCCGACATGATCACGAACAATCTGTCGGCACCGCTGCATGATGGCGCGGTCAAGTACTATAAGGAACGCGGCTGGATGTAACCGGCGGCATCAGGACGGCGCGGAAAATTTCCGCGCCGTCCTTGTCTTGGGGGCTTCGCGAGGCCCCTTGCGCCGGAACGGCTCCCTTGAGGAAAAAGCCCGGCGGAAAACTGCTTTTTGAGGGACATCTGCGCGGCTTCACCCGCGAATCCGATGTGCTGGAGTGTTTTGTTTTGCATGCGTGGGGGGCGCAATGAGCACGGACTCGAAACCGGAAACCTACAGCGCCTCGGAGCTCGATGATCTTGTCGCCTCGGTCGATACCGGCGGGCGCAATCCGAGCAACCGGCAGGTCGCTCTTCTGATCGCCGGCGTGGCGCTGGCCTGGTCCATCTTTCAGATCTGGATCGCCTCGCCGCTGCCCTACACCTTGGGCATCGGCGTCTTCTCCAGCCGTGAGGCGCGGCCGATCCATCTGGGGTTCGCCCTGTTTCTTGCCTATCTGGTGTTTCCCGCGTTCCGTGGGTCGCCGCGCCGCACCGTGCCCTGGGCCGATTGGCTGCTGGCGATTGGCGCCACCGCCAGCGCGCTTTATCTGTTCGTCTTCGACACGGCCCTGATCAAGGCGCTGACTGGCACCCAGCTCGCCGACCGGCCGAACAACCCGAACGGGCTTGACGTGGTCGTCGCCGTCGCCGGCATCTTGTTCCTGCTGGAAGCGACCCGCCGCTCGCTCGGTCCCCCGTTGATGGTGGTGGCCATCGTCTTCCTCGGCTACACCTTCCTCGGCCCCTACGCTCCAGGCATCCTCGCCTGGAAGGGTGCCAGCTTCAACGCGGTCGCCTATCACCAGTGGTTGTCGACGGAAGGGGTGTTCGGCATTGCCCTCGGCGTGTCGACCGATCTTGTGTTCCTGTTCGTGCTGTTCGGCGCCCTGCTCGACAAGGCCGGTGCGGGCAACTACTTCATCAAGGTGGCCTTTTCGCTGATGGGCCATTTCAGCGGTGGCCCAGCCAAGGCAGCCGTCGTCGCCTCCGGCATGACCGGGCTGATCTCCGGCTCCTCCATCGCCAATGTGGTCACCACCGGCACTTTCACCATCCCGATGATGCGCCGGGTCGGTTTCTCGCGGGAGAAGGCGGGGGCGGTCGAGGTCGCGTCCTCGGTCAATGGCCAGATCATGCCGCCGGTCATGGGCGCCGCCGCCTTCCTGATGGTGGAATACATCGGCATTTCCTATTTCGAGGTGGTCAAGCACGCCTTCCTGCCGGCGGTCATCTCGTACATCGCCCTGGTCTACATCGTGCACCTTGAGGCGATGCGGCAGGGCATGGAAGGTTTGCCGCGCTCCGGCACGGTCAAGCCGGTGAAATGGGCGCTGCTTTCCTTCGGCGTCACCATGGCCGTTCTGCTGGCGGTCGCCAGCGGCATCTACTATCTCTTCCTCGCCTTCCAGGCGCTCGGCAGCACCGGCGGTCAGTTGCTGGCCGTGTTGATCGTGCTCGCGGTGGTGTTTCTCATCAGTCGGTTGATCCGGTCGCTGACCAGCGCGGACACCCGCATGAAGACCATGTCGACTGGTGCGATGGTCATCGGGCTGACGGTTGTTTGCGCCTTTGGCCTGTTCCTGTTCATGGACCTGCTGCAGGCCGCCGCCGGCAACGCGACCATCTGGGCGGTCGCCGCGCTGATCGGCCTCGTCTACCTGGCGATCGTGCGCTACTGCGCCAGCTTCCCCGATCTGGAAATGGACGACCCGAACGAACCGGTGGTGCACCTGCCCGAACCCGGCCCGACCGTGAAATCCGGCCTGCATTTCCTGCTGCCGGTCGGTGTTCTCATCTGGTGCCTGATGGTTGAGCGGCTGTCGCCCTCGCTGTCGGCCTTCTGGGCGACGGCGCTGATGATCTTCATTCTGCTGACCCAGCGGCCGTTGTTCGCCCTGTTCCGCGGGGAGGACAAGACCGGCACGGTGCAACAGGGCTGGTCGGAACTGATCGACGGCATGATCATGGGCGCGCGCAACATGATCGGCATCGGCATTGCCACCGCTGCCGCCGGCATTATTGTCGGCGCAGTGTCGCAGACCGGTGTCGGCTCGGTGCTGGCCGCGCTGGTGGAGTTCCTCAGCCAGGGGCAGATCCTGCTCATTCTGATCCTGACAGCGGTGCTCAGCCTGATCCTCGGCATGGGGCTGCCGACAACGGCGAACTACATCGTCGTCTCGTCGCTGCTCGCACCGGTCATTGTCGCCCTGGGCCAGCAGAACGGGCTGATCGTGCCGCTGGTGGCGGTGCATCTCTTCGTCTTCTATTTTGGCATCATGGCGGATGTGACGCCGCCGGTGGGACTTGCCTCATTCGCCGCTGCGGCGGTGTCCGGAGGCGATCCGATCCGTACCGGGTTCGTTGCCTTCTTCTACTCGCTGCGCACCGCGTTGCTGCCGTTCCTGTTCATCTTCAACACGGATCTGCTGCTGATCGATGTGACGCTGGTGGAAGGCGCGATTGTCTTCGTGGTGGCGACCGCGGCGATCCTGGTGTTCACAGCCGGCGCGCAAGGATTCTTCATTGTCCGCTCCCGCCGTTGGGAATCGGCGGCGCTGATTCTGATCGCCTTCACCCTGTTTCGTCCCGGTTTCTGGATGGACATGATCTCGCCGCCCTACCAGCAGGTCGATCCGGTCGCCATTACCCAGGTGATCGGTGAGGCCAAGCCCGGGTCCGAGCTGCGGGCCACCGTCGATGGGCTCGACGAGGTCGGCGATCCGGTGACGCTCACCATGATGATCCCGGTGGGTGACGAGCCCACGGGTGAGGAGCGGCTGGAGGCCTTCGGTCTTGCGGTGCTGGAGCAGGACGGCAAGCTGATCGTTGACAATGCGCTGTATGATTCCAAGGCGCAGGCCGCTGGTTTCGACTTCGACCAGACGATTGCTACACTGGAAACGCCAATCGATCAGCCCATGCGCGAGTTGCTCTACATTCCGGCGCTGCTGCTGCTTGCCGGTATCTACGCCCTGCAGCGCCGCCGCCGGACGGCGGCGGGGGCTGCGGCGCAAAAGTCCGTGGCGGGAGGAACCCCATGAGCAACTTCTTCAAGCACGTCATGGCCTGTGTCGATCTCGGCGATCTGCCGACCTCCCGCCAGGTGATCACGGCGGCGATGGAAACGGTCACCGAAGGGGACACGCTGCATGTGTTCACCGTGGTGCCGGATTTCGGCCGCAGCATCGTCGGCTCATTCTTTCCCGACAATTTCGAGGAAGAGGCGATCGAGAAAGCCCGCCGGGCCCTGCATGCCTTCATGGACACCCAGGTCCCCAAGGGGACGCGGGTGCAGGCGGTGATCGGCCATGGCAACATCTACGAGGAGATCATCGCCGCCGCCGAGAAGGTGTCGGCGGATCTCATCGTCATCGGGTCGCACCGGCCGGAACTGAAGGACTATCTGCTTGGACCCAATGCGGCGCGGGTGGTGCGCCACGCAACAACCTCGGTGCTGGTCGTCCGCTCCTGAGGGGCGCATGAAAGCGCCGGCAGGCACCGGTCAGAGGGGCCTGAGGCCCCCTGCCTAGCCGTCGCCGGATGATCGGACATAACCGCCGATGAGGCCCGCGAGACTGCCTTCCAGCAGCCAGGCGAGGCCGAGGCGGCTGCCCGCCACGATCGACAGGAGCACCACCGGCGCGGAAACCGACAGGGTGGAAAACGCCGAGATGCCCTGGCCGATGGTGCAGCCGAAGGCCATCACCCCGCCGGTTCCCATCAGGAAGGCGCCGACCATGTGCCGGCGCAATTCGCGCACGTCGTCGCAAGCCTCCCAGCGGAACTCGCGCTTGAAGAGGGCGCCGGCCAAGGCACCGGCGACGACGCCGAAGACCGAGCCGATGCCAAAGCTGATGGTCGCACCGCTGAAGGTCATCAGATAGACCAGCGCGTCGCCGAGCGGCCGCACGAAACTGAAACTTTCCAGCCGCTGCGGCGCGAAGGGATCGCTGCCGACGAGACCGGTGGCAAGCCATCCTCCGGTGACCGCGAGACCGACGGCAACGCCGCTGATCACAAGGCGCGGCTCGCCGCGGAAGGCGGCGTCCCGCAAGGCCCAGATCGCCAGGGCAACCGCGATGAGAAGACCAAGGGCGGGGCCGGTGTCCCGGCCGATGACAGTGTCGACCACCGCATCAAACCCCATGCCATTGCTGAACTCGAAGGACAGAACCCAAGGGGCGATCAGGCTCTGGCGCGCGAGCCCGGTGACCCCGCGCATGGCCATGTAGGCGCAGACGGCCATCACGAGGAAGGTCACGACCGCGCGCAGGTCGCCGCCGCCGATTCGGGCCAGCGTGCCGTAGCCGCAGGTGCCCACGAGGGCCATGCCGACCCCGAACATCAAGCCGCCGACAATCGCACCCAGCCACTGGAAGTCCGTGGCGAGATAGATCGATCGGGAGAGGTCGATGACGCCGAAAAACGCCAGGGTCTGGGTCAGTGCGAGGGCGACGGCAATCGCCAGCGCCCAGCTGCGCAGCCGGCGCAAGTCATTGCCGATAAAGGCATCCTCCAGCGCGCCCATGGTGCAGAAACGGCCGACCCGCGCGGCCAAGCCGAGGATGGCGCCGCCGGCGAAGCCGAAAAGCGCCACCAGTTGTGGCGTCGTGAACTCCATGACCGCGCCTCCCTCACGTTCGGTCATTGTTACGGCGGGACGGCGGTTTTTCCGCTTTCGTTGGAGCCGTTGGCTCCTTGTGTCCGTCGCCGCTCAGTCTCGGCAGAAGACGTCGTAGACGGCCTCGATGATCCGCCGGGCGTCGTCATTTGCCAGCCGGTAGTAGACGGTTTTTCCTTCCCGGCGGGTGATCACCAGTTTGTCCATCCTGAGTCGCGCAAGCTGCTGCGAGACCGTCGGCTGGCGCAGCGACAGCAGCGCCTCAAGCTCGGTGACAGATTTCTCTCCCTCCGCCAGGATACACAGAATCAGAAGGCGGCTTTCATGGGCGAGCGCCTTCAGAAAGTCGCTCGCAATTTTGGCACGGTCGATGATTTTCTCAAGATCCGAGGAGCACTCGAGATCTTCTACGCGCGGAAGAGACAAAACCCGGTCCTTTTTTCGTAAATTTTGGAACTGAAATTGTCGCAGGAAGCACAAGTTTCAGTCCAAGGGTGGCCAGCCTCTAACATATAGGGCGGGGCGCCAACAGCGACTTGGCTTTCGTCAAGCCGCCCGCCTCAACCTGCGGGAGCCGGGCGCCCGTCCACCGGCGCCGCAAGCCCCGAGACGGCGCTGCGAAGTTTCACGACCATCTGCGCCAGCAGGCCCCAGAAAAAATCCTCGCCCGGATATCCCCGGATGCGCCCGTATTCCTTGCCCTCATGCACCAGGGCAAAGCTCGGCGTGAACCGCTCGCCGCGCATCCACGAAAGATCCTCCGGCATGGGCTTGTGAATATCGACCCGGCGCAGTGGCGCCAGCGCGCCTTCCTCCGTCTTGGGATAGATCGGTGCGATCTGTTCGTCCCAGATTTCGCACCAATGACACCCGGCCTGTTCGAACATCACCAGCTCCGCCGCCCGCGCGGACGGTGCGGCCAGCCCCAGAACGAGACCGAAAGCGAGGGACAGCGCCGCGGCGTGGCACTTCATCCAACTGGAGATCTCTGGCAAAACGGTCATCAAGGGCTCGCGGAATGGTGAGAAGACAGACAGCTACAGGTTGCCTATACCGGAATAGCTTGATCATATGCAAGAAATGGAATGCGTAAATGGTGCAAACGGTCACATTGCCGTGTGGTCCGCAACATGAAAGGGTGCGCGGAAGTGAGATTGCGGTCCGTTGCCGCGATCGGCCATCAGGCGCGCAGGCATTGACGCACCCGCGCGAGGCAAGCAACAGGCGAAAAGCCAGGAGTTGAACGAACACATGTTTCAGGATGTCACGATCTATGGCGCCTTCCTGGCGGGTCTTCTGTCTTTTGTCTCCCCTTGCGTCCTTCCCCTGGTTCCGCCTTATCTCGGCTTTCTCGCCGGCGTGTCGCTGGATGAGTTGACTGGTGAGGGGGAGGAGAAGGCCGACAGCCGGCGGGTGTTCTTCGCCTCGCTCGCCTTTGTTCTGGGCTTTTCCACCGTGTTCGTCGCCCTTGGCGCCAGCGCCTCTTTCATCGGCCAGGTCGTCACCGAGCATCTTCAGGTGCTGAGCTATGTGGCCGGTGCGGCGATCATCGTCATGGGTCTTCACTTCCTCGGCGTGTTCCGGATCGGGCTTTTGTACCGGGAGGCGCGGGTGCAGGTGGAGCGCAAGCCCGCCGGGCTGATCGGCGCCTATGTCATCGGCCTTGCCTTCGCCTTTGGCTGGACGCCGTGTGTTGGTCCGATCCTGGCCGCGATCCTGTTCGTTGCCGGGTCTGAAGAGTCCGTGTCGCAGGGCGCCTTCCTGCTCTCCGCCTATGCGCTGGGGATCGGCGTGCCGTTTCTCACCGCCGGCCTGTTCGCCGGACCGTTCATGCGGTTCATGTCGCGCTTCCGCAAGCACATGGTGACGGTGGAGCGGCTGATGGGCCTGTTCCTGATCATCACCGGTATTGCCTTCATGACCGGCCAGATGGCAGCGCTCTCGTTCTGGTTGCTGGAGACCTTCCCAGCCTTCGCCGTGATCGGCTGAGGCGAGCCGCCCGCTTTCCCTTCCCGAGCGGGCGCACGCGCTGGCGGCGGATCGGTCCGAAAGACGTATCCTAAAATATGAATATGTGAATTGAACGCTGGCGAGGGAGCTGTTACGCTTCTGCCGGTGCTGCGGAATCGTGGCCGCGTGACAAAAGAACCACGTGAAAAAATAAAGGCCGGGACAGCCGGCAGAGGGAAGGAACATTGCCCATGAATGCCATTCTCCGGAGCTCGATTGCCGGCTACGCGCTTCTCCTCGGGGCCGCGACGGCATCGGCCGAGGGACTCGTCGCCTATGAAATCGTGGATGGTGCCATTCCGGCGTCCCTGACCGGAAAACCGGGGGATCCGGAGGCTGGGCGCGCCGCGCTGGTCAATCGCAAGCTCGGCAATTGCCTCGCCTGCCACACGGCCACGGACCTTGGCGACGAGCCGTTTCACGGTGAAGTGGGGCCCTCGCTCGATGGGGTCGCCGACCGCTGGGACGAGGCGTCCCTGCGCATGCTCGTGGTCAACGCGAAGATGATCTACGAGGGCACGGTGATGCCCGCCTTTCATCGCGAAGCCGGCTTGAACCGGGTGATGGACTCCTTTGCCGGAAAGCCGATCCTGACCGCTCAGCAGGTCGAGGATGTGGTCGCCTATCTGAAAACGCTGAAGGAATGAGGCCTGCGAAGAGGCCCGCTCAATACGACAACTTAAAGAGGAAACGAACATGAACATCACACGACGCCAGGCGCTTGCTCTGGGCGCCGGGGCCGCCGTCGTCACCATGACCGCATTGCCGCGGCTCTCGCTCGCCGACACCGACGCGGTCAAGGCAGCGATCGACGCCGTGGCCGGCGGCGCCACGCCGGAGGTTGCCAATGTGACGCTGACCGCGCCGGAAATCGCCGAGAATGGCAACACCGTGCCGATCACCGTGGCCATCGACAGCCCAATGACCGACGACGATTACGTGACCGACGTGACGATCCTGGCCGCCGGCAACCCGGCGCCGGGCGTTGCGACCTTCCACTTCACGCCGATGTCGGGCAGCGCCGAGGCCACCACCCGTATGCGCCTGGCCAAGACCCAGGACGTGATCGCGGTCGCCAAGACCTCGACCGGCAAGGTCTACATGGATCGCAAGACGGTGAAGGTCACCATCGGCGGCTGCGGCGGCTAAGCGCTGCCTGCCCCACGAGTGATCCCCGACACGTCTCTTTTATTCAGGAGTGCCCGATGGCCAAATCCAAGCCCCGCGTCAAGGTGCCCAAGAGCGCCGACAAGGACGAAGTAATCACGATCAAGACCCTGATTTCGCACAAGATGGAATCCGGCCAGCGCAAGGACAAGGAAGGCAACCCGATCCCGCGCCAGATCATCAACAAGTTCACTTGCGAGTTCAACGGCAAGCCGGTGTTCTCCTGCGATCTGGAGCCGGCGATCTCCGCCAATCCGTATCTGGAGTTCAGCGCCAGGGTGCCGGAGAGCGGCGTCTTCACCTTCACCTGGGTGGATGACGACGGCTCCGTCTATTCCAAGGAATCCAAGATCAAGGTGAACTGATCCGATGGACCGGCGGCCGCCCGGTCGCCGGTTCCGCATTGCCTGAACCAGCCTCTTTACGAAAACGAGAACAAGACGAACCGCAGCGGTTCGCGCAGGAGGGAAAGCCACATGAGGAAACTCCCGGGTCTGCTTGCCGGCGGAGTTGTCGCGGCGGCGATGACCGCCGCGGGCGGAGCAAGTGCCGACGAGACCAATTTGCCCAGCATCGACGGTGTCACCCTGCAAACGCGGGCGGAGGCACCGGAAGGGCACCCGCTGACGGAAATCATCTCCGGTTTCGAATTCCGGACCAAGGAAACCCAGGCGCTGGAGCTCGATGACTTCAACAACCCCGGCTTTCTGATGGTCGAGCTGGGCGAGGAGGCCTGGTCGACGGTCGAGGGCACCGCCGGCAAGTCCTGCGAATCCTGCCATGGTGATGCCTCCGAGAGCATGCGGGGCGTGCGCGCCGCCATGCCGAAGTGGAATGAGGCCGCCGGTCGTCCCTTCACGCTGGAAAACCAGATCAACGCCTGCCGTACCGAGCAGATGGGCGCCGACGCGTGGAAGTGGGAGTCCGATGCCATGCTCGGCATGACCGCCTACATCGGCCTGCAGTCGCGCGGCATGCCGGTCAAGGTGGACATGGAAAGCGGCGAGATGCGCACGTGGTGGGAGAAGGGCAAGGAGCTCTACTACACCCGCTTCGGCCAGCTCGACATGGCCTGCGCCAACTGCCACGAGAGCAACTACGGCAACTACATCCGCGCGGACCTTCTGAGCCAGGGTCAGTCGAACGGGTTCCCGACCTATCGGTTGAAGTGGCAGAAGATGGGCTCGCTGCACCGGCGCTTCAAGGGGTGCATGGACAACATCCGGGCCAAGGCGTTCAAGCGCGGCTCCGATGAGTTTGTCGCGCTGGAAGCCTATCTTGCCTGGCGCGGGCAGGGGCTTTCGGTGGAGACACCTGCGGTCCGCAACTGACGCCAGCGCCCCGCCGCCCCCGGACCCGACGCAAGAACGCTGCCGGGTCCGGCGAAAGAGGGCGGAAGGGGCGTCCGGACTGCCCAGGCCTCCGCCCGCACACGGGTGGGGCTGGGGGCGCCGGGCACATCCAGAACAGAAACTGCGTGGCGGCCGCAAGGCGCGCGACGGCACCCTATTGCCTGCCGCAAGGCGGCGGAACGAGGATGGAACGGGCACATGATTTCTCGGCGTGAATTCCTGATGGCGGCGGTCGCGACGGCCGCAATGACCAGCGGCACCGGTTTCGGCGGGCTTGGCCGGCTCGCCGCGCAGCAAGCGCTGCGCGAGGAGGACCTTCTCGCCTTCCGGCCGCTTGGCAATGTCACGCTGGTGCATCTGACCGACATTCACGCCCAGCTCATGCCGGTCTATTTCCGCGAGCCTTCGGTCAATCTCGGGGTCGGCGCGGTGAAGGGGCTACCGCCCCATGTGACCGGCGCCGATTTCCTCAAGATGTACAATCTGGAGCCGGGCTCGCCGGAAGCCTATGCGCTGACCTCCGTCGACTTTGAGGGGCTGTCGCGCGCCTATGGCCGCATGGGCGGCATCGACCGCATCGCCACGGTGCTGAAGTCGATCCGGGCGGACCGCGACGCCAACACCCTGTTCCTTGATGGCGGCGACACCTGGCAGGGCAGCTACACCTCGCTGAAGACCGGCGGCAACGACATGATCGCGGCGATGAACGCCCTGAAGCCGGACGCCATGACCGGCCACTGGGAGTTTACCTATGGTTCCGACCGGGTGTCGGAAATCGTCGAAAGCCTGCCGTTCTCCTTCCTGGGCGGCAATATTCGCGACACCGAATGGGACGAGCCGGTGTTCGAGCCCTACAAGATCTTCGAACGCGGCGGCGTGCGCATCGGCGTGATCGGTCAGGCCTTCCCCTATACCCCGGTGGCCAATCCGCGCTGGATGTTCCCCACCTGGTCCTTCGGCATTCGCGAGGAGGAGGTGCAGGCCAATGTCGACGCGGTCCGGGCCAAGGGCGCCGACGTGGTCGTGCTGTTGTCGCACAACGGCTTCGATGTCGACCGCAAGCTGGCCGAGCGGGTCAAGGGCATCGACGTGGTGCTGACCGGTCATACCCATGACGCGCTGCCCGAGCCGGTCAAGGTCGGCAAGACGCTGCTGATCGCCACCGGCTCGAACGGCAAGTTCCTGTCGCGGCTCGATCTCGATGTGCGGGACGGCGAGGTCAAGGACTTCCGCTATCGCCTGATCCCGATCTTCTCCGACGTGATCACCCCCGATGCGGAGATGACCAAGCTGGTGACCGAGCTGCGGGCGCCCTATGCCGATGAACTTTCCCGCGAATTGGCAACCACGGACTCCCTGCTGTACCGGCGCGGCAACTTCAACGGCACCTTCGACGATCTGATCTGCGAGGCGCTGATCGACAAGCGCGATGCGGAAATCGCCATGTCGCCGGGCTTCCGCTGGGGGACGAGCGTGCCCGCCGGCCAGCCGATCACGGTGGAGGACCTGCACAACGCCACCTCGATGACCTACCCGGAGGCCTACCGCTCGGAGATGTCCGGCGCGCTGATCAAGGAGATCCTGGAGGACGTCGGCGACAACCTGTTCAACACCGACCCCTATTACCAGCAGGGCGGCGACATGGTGCGCGTCGGCGGTATGGCCTACACCATCGACCCCTCGGCCACCATCGGCAACCGCATCTCCAACATGACGCTTCTGAAGGACGGGTCGCCGATCGACCCGGCGCGCAACTATGTCGTCGCCGGTTGGGCCAGCGTCAATGAGGGAACCGAAGGCCCCGCGATCTGGGATGTGGTCGAGGAGCACCTGAAGGATCGCAAGTCGGTGACACTGGAGCCGAACCGCGCGGTCAAGGTGGTGGGCGCCTGATCGGGCGCGCCTGCCGCCTGCGGCGGCTCTCATGACTTCACGTATCTGAATGTAGGAATTTGAAGGTTTGAACCCGGAGTAACAGAATGTCGAGATCTTCGAAGTCTCACGACGGGCCCGCCAACCCATCGCGGCGCGGCCTCCTGAAGGCTGGAATTGCCGGCGCCGGTCTCGTGGCTGGCGCGGGGCTGGCCCGGGCCGCGGGCGGGGACCCCGCCAACCTGCCGCCCAATGTGGCCGACTGGAGCCGCTATCTGGGGCCGGGCGTCGATGCGGCGCCCTATGGCATGCCGTCGGAGCATGAGGCGCAGGTGGTGCGCCGCAGCGTGGAATGGCTGACCGCTTCGCGGGAAAGCTCGATCAACTTCACGCCGCTGCATGAGCTGGATGGCATCATCACGCCGAACGGCCTGTGCTTCGAGCGCCACCATGGCGGTGTCGCCGAGATGAACCCGACCGATTACCGGCTGATGATCAACGGTCTCGTCGACAAGCCGCTGATCTTCACGCTGGAGGATCTGAAGCGCTTTCCGCGCGTCAACCGGCTGTACTTCCTGGAATGCGCGGCCAACTCCGGCATGGAGTGGCGCGGCGCCCAGCTCAACGGCTGCCAGTTCACCCACGGCATGGTCCATTGCGTGATGTATACCGGCGTGCCGCTGAAGTACCTGCTGGAAGAGGCCGGGCTGAAGACCAATGCCAAGTGGATCATGCCCGAGGGGGGCGATGCCGCCGGCATGAACCGTTCCGTACCGATCGAAAAGGCCCTCGACGACTGCATCGTCGCCTTCAAGATGAACGGCGAGGCGCTGCGTCCGGAGCAGGGCTACCCCGCCCGTCTGGTGGTGCCGGGTTGGGAAGGCAACATGTGGGTGAAGTGGCTGCGCCGCATTGAGGTCGGGGACATGCCCTGGCACGCCCGCGAGGAAACCTCGAAATACACCGACCTTCTGGAAGGCGGCAAGGCCCGCCGCTTCACCTGGGTGATGGACGCCAAGTCGGTGATCACCAGCCCCAGCCCGCAGGCGCCGATCCTGCATGCGAAGGGCGCGACCGTGCTGACCGGGCTTGCCTGGTCCGGCAATGGCCGCATCACCCGGGTCGATGTCACCCTCGACGGCGGCAAGAACTGGCATGAGGCGCGGATTGACGGGCCGAGCCTGCCGAAGGCGCTGCACCGGTTCTATTTCGAGTTCGACTGGGATGGTTCAGAACTCTTGCTGCAATCGCGGGCCCATGACGAAACCGGATACGTGCAGCCGACCAAGGACGCCTTGCGCGCGGTTCGCGGCACCAATTCCATCTACCACAACAACGGGATCCAGACCTGGTACGTGAAGGCCGACGGGGGAGTGGAAAATGTCGAGATTTCTTAAGGTTGCGGCCCTGTCGGTCGGCGCGGCGCTGGCGCTGTCGCAGCCGCTCCAGGCCGGCTCCCTCGGTCTTGGAACGCCGGCCACGCCGGAGGAAATCGCCGGTTGGGACATCGACGTGCGCCCGGACGGTGCCGGCCTGCCGGAGGGGCGCGGCACGGTGGCGGAAGGCGAGGCGATCTTTTCCGAGCAATGCGCCGTCTGCCATGGCGATTTCGGTGAGGGCGCCGGGCGCTGGCCGGTGTTGGCCGGTGGTCAGGACACCCTGACCAGCGAAGCGCCGGTCAAGACCATCGGCTCCTACTGGCCGTATCTGTCGACCGTCTACGACTACATCCACCGGGCCATGCCCTATGGCAACGCCCAGAGCCTTTCCGCCGACGAGACCTACGCGGTGGTCGCTTATCTGCTCTATCTGAACGACATCGTCGACGATGAGGAATTCGAACTGTCGAAGGAGAATTTCGCCTCCATCCGCCTGCCGAATGAAGACGGCTTCATCGACGATGGCCGCCCGGATACGCCGCTGGCGAGCGAAGCCCCCCCTTGCATGAGCGAATGCAAGGCCGAGGTGAAGATCACCAAGCGGGCGCGCATCATCGACGTGACGCCGGAGGACGACGGCGAAGTCAGCGGCATGGCCGTCGACTGATCGCGGCGAACGTATTGCCTTGAGATGAAGGGCCCGGCCGCACAGGTGGTCGGGCCTTTTTCATGGGCGCTGCTCGCCTCTAGCGCGCCTGCGGCTTCAGCCGGGCAAGCAGCCGCAGCGAGAGCCGCTGCACCAGCGCCGGCGGCGCGGTCGCCAGCACCAGACCGCTCATCACCAGCAGGAACCCGGCGAAATGATAGGCATGCAACGCCTCGCCCAGGAACACCACCGCCATCAGCACGCCATAGGGCGGCAGGAGATACATGAAGACACCGGTCACCGCCGGGCCCACCACCTTGATGCCATACTGGAAGCAGGAAAACGCCAGCACCGAGGAGACCACGGCAACGCCGAAGATCGACACCCACGCATCGGAGGTGACCGGGAACCGTTCGGTCTCGGCGATCTCCCAGATCGCGAAGGGAAAGAGGGTCACGGCGCCGGCCAGGGCCAGCGCGGCGAACAGCGACAAGGTCGGCACAGAGGTGAATTCCCCCCGCTTCAGCAGCACGGAATAGACCGCCCAACTGAGGGCGGCGAGGGCGAAGATCACGTCGCCGCCGTTGAAGCTCAGGCTGAGCAGGGCCGACAGCGAGCCTTCGACCACGATGGTGATCACCCCGAGAATGGCGAGGACGATGCCCACCGCCTCGCGCGCCGAGATGGAGCGTCCGCGAAACAGCCACTCCAGCAACAGGATCAGCACCGGCGAGGAGGTGTAGATCAGCGTGCCATTGGTGGCGGTGGTGAAGCGCAGGGCGAAATAGACGCCAGCACCGCAGAACCACATGCCGAGCAGCCCCATGATGCCCAGAAGGTCCCAATGGCGCAGCAGCGTGCCCCGATGGCGGACAAGACCGCGATGGGCGAACGGCAACAGGATCAGGAACGCCAGCGTCCAGCGCAGGAAGGCCAGCGTCCACGGCTCGACCGTTTCCACCGCCGCCCGCCCGATCACCATGTTGGAGGAGAAGAACAGCGGCATGACAAACAGCAGCGCGAACGCCCGATGCCGGGGGGAGGACAGGTCAAACATGAGGGCAAACCGTCGCGTCGAAGGGAAAAGAACCATTGGAAGCGGGCGCGGGGCATCCGCCGGGAAACATCAATTTATGAGCCGGGAGCGTTATTTCACAAAAACCGTCGGCTTGCAGGGGAATTCCTCTGCCGTCAGGAAGACACAGGCACCGGCGGCATCGGCCGCGTTGGGGAAAGGGCCGGCGGTCAGCCGGGTACCACCCGTGTCGGCAGCTTCGTCGAGAATCCGGCGGCGAACGCCGGAAAGCAGCTTCGGGTATTTTCCTGTCAGGCCGCTCCAGGCCGCTTCGGCGGCCGCCAGCGATCCGTAGGCGCCAAGATCCACGGCGAAATCGGTGCGGCTGATCCGCTCGCCGCTGATCGAGGCCACCCGCCCGGCGGCCCGCGTCACCGGCAGGGCGTAGCGCTGCGGCGTGTCGTCGGTCTCGCTCGCGCTGGGACCAATCGAGGCGGTTGAGGATGGAGGAGTGCTGTCCTGCGGCGGAAGGACGATCCGCACCGGTGCAGGAGGAGGGACTGGGATGACCTTCGCCGCCGGCGCTGCGACGGAGGCTGCGGCGACAGAGGCTGCGACGGAGGGGGCTTCAGCCGGTTTGCCCTCCGGCTTTTGGGGCAGGGCCGGAGCCGGCAGGGTCGCGACCTTGCCCGCCGGGCCGACAAGCCGCTCCACCGCGGCCAGAATGCGATCGCCAAACCTCGCCACGGGCGCGGGCAGGGCGGCGACCGCAGGTTCCGTGGGGACACTTCCGGTGGTCGCCGGGGTCTTCGGTGTTGTGGCCCGCGCGTCCGGCGCGGATGTGCGCTCTTTCGCCGTCGGTGCGGCGGGGAGCGTTTTGCTGGCCTGGGACACGGGGCGCAGCTGCAAGTCGTCCCTCAGCGAGGCGAGTGCATGTTTCAGCGTCCCGACCTCCCGTTTCAGGGCGGTGATATCCAGCCAGATGCGCCGGTGCTCGTCGGCGGCGTCGCTTCCCCCGGCGGAGGGGTAAAGGCCAACATCCAGCGGCGACACGCCCTTGATCGAGGCGGTGGAGGAGACATCCCCGGACGGCGGCAAGGTGACCTGAGCGAAGCTGCGCACCGTGAAGCCCATTGTCTGGTTGATGAACAGCGAGGAAATACCGACCACGCCGAACAGAATCGCGGCACCACCCCACAGGAGCACCCAGCCCATGTCCTGAGACACGGACCGTCGTGGCGCCTTCCCTCTGCTGGTTTTGAGTGGTTTCACGCCACGGGTCCCGGATTCTCGCTCGCTCCTTTGTAGAGAACTCCAAATATGGTTAACAACCGATAAAATCACCGGTTAAGGTCAGGGGGAACGCGGCGGAAATGCGCCTTTTCAACCGGCTTTTCCCGGGCCCCGGCGGCGTTTGTCACGAAGTGAAACAGGTTTTGATTGTGCGGATGGGCTCTCGCCTCTCTATGAGTGAGCGCCATCGGGCCAGTCCGATGCCAGACTGCGTGAATCAGGAGACAGCAATCGATGTGCGGTATTGTCGGAATTCTTGGAAGCCAGGCGGTTGCCGCTCAGTTGGTCGACGCGCTGAAGCGCCTTGAATATCGCGGATATGATTCGGCCGGCATCGCCACCCTGGATGGCAGCCAGATCGTCCGGCGTCGGGCCGAGGGCAAGCTGCGCAACCTTCAGGAGAAGCTGGAGCGGGCGCCGCTGGCCGGTAACATCGGCATCGGCCACACCCGTTGGGCCACCCACGGCGCGGCCACCGAGCACAACGCCCACCCGCACGCAGCGCCCGGGGTCTCCGTCGTCCACAACGGCATCATCGAGAATTTCCTCGAACTGCGCATGGAGCTGGAAGGGCAGGGCGCGCGCCTTTCCAGTGACACCGACACCGAAACGGTGGCCCATCTCGTGTCGCGGGAACTGGCCGGCGGCGCCGACGCACGTACTGCGGTTGCCCGGGTGCTGCCGCGCCTCAAGGGGGCCTTCGCTCTTGCCTTCCTGTTCGAGGGTGAAGAGGATCTCTTGATCGGAGCCCGGCGCGGCTCGCCGCTGGCCATCGGCCACGGCGATGGCGAGATGTACCTGGGCTCCGACGCCATCGCCCTGTCGCCCTTCACCGACCGGATCACCTATCTGGAAGAAGGGGATTGGGCGGTCCTGACCCGCGCCGGCTGTGAGATCTTCGATGAGCAGAACGCCCCCGTGACGCGGCCGGTGCAGACCTCGCGCGCGATGGCGCAGATGATCGACAAGGGCAACTTCCGCCACTTCATGGCCAAGGAAATCCATCAGCAGCCCGAAGTGATCGGCCATACCCTGTCGCGTTATCTCGATCTGGCTAACATGAAGACCGTGCTTGAAGGTGCGGAAAAGATTGATTTTTCCAAGCTTGACCGATTGATTATTTCGGCTTGCGGGACCGCCTATTACGCCGGGCTGGTCGCCAAGTACTGGTTCGAGAAGGTCGCCCGCCTGCCCGTCGATATCGATATCGCTTCCGAGTTCCGCTATCGGGAAATGCCGGTGAAGGCGGGCGATCTGGCGCTGTTCATTTCCCAGTCCGGCGAAACGGCGGATACCCTGGCGGGCCTGCGCTATTGCAAGGGCGAGGGCATGACCATCGCCGCCGTGGTCAATGTGCCGGAATCGACCATTGCCCGCGAAGCCGATGTGGTGTTCCCCACGGTTGCCGGTCCGGAGATCGGCGTTGCCTCGACCAAGGCCTTCACCTGCCAGCTCTCGGTGCTGGCCGCGCTTGCGGTTCATGCGGGCTATCAGCGCGGGCATCTGGATGACAAGGGCGCGGCGGAGCTGGTGCGCGCGCTTGGCGAAACCCCGGGCTACGTCAACAGGGCGCTTGCGCTGGAAAGCGAAATCGAGGCGCTGGCGCAGCCGCTGTCGCGGGCCTCGGATGTGCTTTATCTCGGCCGGGGCACCAGCTTCCCGCTGGCGATGGAAGGGGCGCTGAAGCTCAAGGAAATCTCCTACATCCACGCCGAAGGTTATGCGGCGGGGGAGTTGAAGCACGGCCCGATCGCGCTGATCGACGAGGACATGCCGGTGATCGTCATCGCCCCGCATGATCCGATCTTCGAAAAGACCGTTTCGAACATGCAGGAAGTGGCCGCCCGTGGCGGCAAGATCATCCTTATCACCGATGAAAAGGGCGCGGAGGCAAGCGCGGCGCTCGCCTGGAAGACCATCGCACTTCCGGACGTGCCGGAGTTCGTCGCGCCAATCATCCACGCGCTGCCCGTGCAGTTGCTCGCCTATCATACGGCGGTCTTCATGGGCACGGACGTGGACCAGCCGCGCAATCTGGCGAAATCCGTCACGGTCGAATAACCGCTTCCAGCAAGAAAAAAACCGCCCGGCGCTGGTCCGGGCGGTCGCGGCTTTGGTTCTGACAAAGCAATGAATGTTATCGCCAATCTATGCATCCATATGATCTTATTGGATTTTCAAACTTCTCGAGTTTGCGGATCAGCGATCCATAAACCTTTCAGTAGGCAATAGGGAAATCCAGTCGCTCTGCATCGTCCCTTCCCGTTTTGGGAAAAATCTTGACAAGAAGAGCTGATTGGCGTAGTTCCCAATTTGGGAAACTGGCGAATGAGGATCATCAAGACCCTTCACTTGCAACACTATGCTCAGAAGCACCCGGAGGTCGCCGCCGCCATTTTGCACTGGATTGCAACGGTCAAAGCTGCGAACTGGCGGACACCGCAAGAGGTGCAGGCAGCATTCAGCAAAGCCAAAACGCTTGGCTCTGACCGTGTTCGATTTGAGCTTGCAGGTGGGAACTATCGATTGATAGCGGCATTCGACTTCAAGAGGCGAGCGGTTTTTATCAAGTTTATTGGAACTCACGAAGAGTACGATAAGGTCGACGCTCGCGCCATCGCACAATACTGATGGAGATATCGATGAAGCCTAAAATCATCAAGACAAAGGCCGAGTATGAGGCTGCGACGGCTGAAATTGAGCGTCTTTGGGGTGCTGAGGCGAATACCTCCGACGGCGATATGCTTGAGCTTCTGATGCTGATTGTCGAGGATTACGAGACCCGGAATTCGGTCGCAATCGATGCTGATCCTGTCAGCCTTCTGAAGGCGCACATGGAAGCGACCGGACGCACGCAATCTGATCTTGCAGAGCTTATCGGTTCGGCCTCGCGTGCCTCGGAAATTCTGAACCGCAAACGCAGCCTCACCAAAGAGCATATCTTCAAGATCAACACCAAGTGGAAGATGCCCGCCAATCTTCTGATCGCGCCCTATGAGCTTGAAGTGGCCTGATAGAGCGATCGGATCGCCGCCAGCGATGACATTCACGCGGGGAGACCAGCCGCGCAATCTGGCAAAGTCCGTCACGGTCGAATAACCGTCGTCAGCAAGAAGAAAACCGCCCGGCACAGGTCCGGGCGGCTTCTTTTTTACGCTCCTGGTCGTTACTGCGCGGCGGGAGCCTCACCGGAACCGGCTTCGCCTGCGGATGTGTCCTCAGGCTCCGGGCACAGCAGGCCGAGCGACCCGACGCTGATGCAGGACTGGCACCAGGTGATGCCCTGGGCCTCCGCCCGTTCCTGCAACTGGGCATCGTCGAGCCCCTCGGGCGGCGGGATGCAAGCACGCCCGCACGGCTCCACCGATGCCCCTTGCGCGGTCAGCAGCGTGTAAAGCTTGCCCGTCGCGCATTGTGCACGGTCCGGTGCGAACTCTCCCAGTGCAGAGGGATCAGCCGGGACAGGGGCAGGGGCCGGCGTCGAGGCGTTGCCGGCGTCATCCGCAGGCGTGCTTCCCTCGCTGTCATCCGGCTTGCTGCCATCGGCCCCATCATCGGCAGGCGGCGCGCCTGCATCCTCCGGCTGACAAGCCTTGAACAGGGCCGCCAGGGTTTCCGGATCGGTGTAGGGGACCCTCGCGTCGCCGAGACCGGCAGCGGAGCGGAACTCCTCCCAGGCGGAGCGGGTGCGCCGGCCGGCCAGGCCGTCGACCGTTCCGGCGTTGTAGCCGGCGGCGTTCAGGCAGGACTGGATCCAGGTGATGTTGTCCTGCGGGGTCGGGCGGGGCCGCTCGGGGGCACAACCGGCGCCATAAGGCCGGTACCCTTCAGCGCAGACACAGCGCCCCTGGTTCGCCGAATAGACGAAGGGGAAGCTGCAGGCCCGGCTGTCACGCCGGACGCATTCACCACCCTCGACCACGTATCCGGACGGACAGATGCAGCCGCCGGCGGAGGGGGAATACTGCCATGGAGCAATACACGCCGGCGGGGGCGCGATCGGCGGAATCGGGACGGGCAGAATGCACCGACGCTGGCGTGCCGAATAGACATAAGGCAGCCGGCAAACCACCGGCGGACGCGGCCTCACGCAGCGGCCATTGCGCAAGACGCGCGGCGGGGCACAGACCACCGGCGGGCGCGGCATCACGCAGCGGCCGTTGCGCAAGACGCGCGGCGGGGCACAGACCACCGGCGGGCGCGGCATCACGCAGCGGCCGTTGCGCAAGACGCGTGGCGGGGCACAGACCACCGGCGGACGCTGGGGCCTCACACAGCGACCGTTGCGCATGACACGCGGCGGAGCGCAGACCGCCGGCGGACGCTGGGGCCTCACACAGCGACCGTTACGCAAGACGCGCGGCGGAGCACAGACCACCGGCGGACGCTGGGGCCTCACACAGCGACCGTTGCGCATGACACGCGGCGGAGCGCAGACCACCGGCGGACGCTGAGGCATCACACAACGGCCATTGCGCATGACACGCGGCGGAACACAGACGGCGGGCCGCAGATCCGGCCGGATATCGGGAAGGTTCGGGCGGAAATCCGGCACCTGGGCCTGTGCGGAGCCAATGGCAAGCAGGGACGCGAGCAAGGCAAGGCATGCGCACAGAAGCCATCCGGCTCGGGGGGCGATCCGCTCTCGGTGTCGGTCCGGCGCCGATCCGGGGGTGTCTGGGCCTCTGATGAACATTCTTCTCACCTCTCGCTTACCTGCTTTGCATGACTCCAACGCACGTTCCTGATGGTCATCGCGCCGAGGCTTCCATCCTGACGATTGTCAGCCATCGTGCCGTGACCCGCGTCACAGCGTCTCACAAGAGCGTGATTTTTGGTAAACGAACTGCGCGGAAAACTTCAGGCCCGCGTCAGGTTTCCGGCGTCGGGCGCGACAGCACATAGGCCGCACAGCAGGCGAGGGTGAGGGCGACGGCCAGCGCAAGCGGCCAGTCCGGCTCGGCGCCGAGATAGAACATGTAGAAACCGAATCCCATGCCGCCGACCGCCAGCATCTTCGCGCGCGGCGCAATCGCGCCATTTTCGCGCCAGGCACGCACCCCGGGGCCGAATTGCGGATGGGAGACGATCCACTCTTCCAGCCGCGGCGAAGACTTGGCGAAGCAGCCGGCGGCGGCAATGAAGAAGATGGTCGACGGCAACAACGGCAAAAAGGCGCCAATCACGCCAATGGCCACCGAGAAGGCACCAAGCGTCATGAAAAACGCACTTCTGGTGCGTTGATGTCGGATAAGCTCGGAAAGCTGGCGCATATTCCCCGTTGCCGCCTGTGTATCAATTCCCCTTTGACCGGGAGTGGCCTATGTAGGTGTCATCATTGTCACGGAAACCCGGGCATGATGGCTGGCAAGAACGATCCGGCCGACTTCGACACAAGATCAAGGTCGGCACAAACAAGGTTGAGCACGCAATGACCGGCAGTTCCGAGGCGGACGATCACGACGATGCAGCGCCGAAACATGCACATTCGAGCGGCATGACTCGTTTGCGCAATTACTTTCTGACCGGTCTGGTCATTGCCGGCCCGCTCGGCATCACCGCCTACCTTACGTGGTCCATCGTTCAATGGATCGACGGCTGGATCAAGCCGCTGATCCCCTCCGTTTACAACCCCGATACATACGTGCCTTTTCCGGTCCCCGGTATCGGACTGATCGTCGCGTTCGTCGGCCTGGTGCTGATCGGCTTCTTCACCGCCAATATCGCCGGGCGCACGCTGGTCTCCTATGGGGAGTTGCTGCTCGGCCGGATGCCCGTGGTGCGCAATCTCTACAGCGGGCTGAAGCAGATCTTCGAAACGGTGCTGGCCGAGCGCTCCAACTCCTTCAAGAAGGCCGCCATCATTGAGTATCCCCGGCGCGGATTGTGGGCGATCGTCTTCATCGCCACCGAAGCCAAGGGGGAGGTGGCGGACAAGCTGCACGCCGGAACGGAGGTGACGGCGGTGTTCCTGCCAACGACACCGAACCCGACCTCCGGCTTCCTGCTGTTCGTGCCGCGCAACGAGATTATCGAGCTGGACATGACGGTGGAGGCGGCGGCGAAGCTGGTGATCTCCGCCGGCCTGGTCAATCCGGATTACGACAAGACCCTGCCGCGCAAAGGGGCCAAATCCGACGCGGACACCGACACCATCCAGACGCCGGAGTCGGTGGACTGACGTTGGGGGCGGGTGTCTATCCCGCCCGCAGCAGCCGGATCGCCTCGTCGCGGGAAAACAGATAGAGCAGGGACCGCAGCGCCGGGCCGCGCTTGCCGGTCAGATCGCCATCGGTCTCCAGCACCAGCTTGGCATCGTCGCGCGCCATGTCCAGAAGGCTCGCGTGCTCGTCCGCCCGGGCGATCTTGAACCCCGGCGTCCCGGACTGGCGGGTGCCAAGGATCTCGCCCTCGCCGCGCAGCCGCAGATCTTCCTCGGCAATGCGGAAACCGTCGTTGGTCTCGCGCATGATCGCCAGCCGGGCCCGCGCCACCTCGCCGATCGGCGATTTGTAAAGCAGAAGGCAGGTGGACGCCTCGGCGCCGCGTCCGACCCGGCCGCGCAACTGATGCAATTGCGACAGGCCGAACCGTTCCGCATGTTCGATCACCATGATGGTCGCATCGGGCACATCGACCCCCACCTCGATCACCGTGGTCGCCACCAGAAGGCGCTTCTCGCCATCCTTGAAGGCGGTCATCGCCGCGCTCTTTTCCTCGCTGGAAAGCCGGCCATGCACCAGCGCGACCCGGTCGCCGAACACCTGCCGCAGCGCCTCGAACCGCTCCTCGGCGGCAGCCAGATCCGATTTTTCCGATTCCTCCACCAGCGGGCAGACCCAATAGGCCTTGCGGCCCTCATCGAGCGCCCGGTGCAGCCGGTCCACCACCTCGTCCATGCGCTCGGACGGCACGGTGACAGTGGTGATCTCCTGACGCCCGGCAGGCTTTTCGGTCAGACGCGAGACGTCCATGTCGCCGAAATAGGTGAGAACCAGCGTGCGCGGGATCGGCGTTGCCGTCATCACCAGCATGTCGACCCCATCGCCCTTGGCCGAGAGCGACAGGCGCTGGTGCACACCGAACCGGTGTTGTTCATCGACCACGGCAAGGCCGAGGTTGTGAAACGCCACATCCCCCTGAAACAGCGCATGGGTGCCGATGACCAGATCCAGCTCGCCGGCGGCCAGCGCCTCCCGGGTCTCGCGGCGATAGCGTGCGCCGTCCTTGCCGGTCAGCACCGCCGCGCGGATGCCGGCAGCCTCGCACAAGGGTGCCAGCGAAGCATGATGCTGGCGGGCGAGGATCTCGGTCGGTGCCATCATCACCGCCTGCGTCCCGGCTTCCACGGCGGCGGCCACCGCCAGAAGCGCGACAATGGTCTTGCCGGCGCCCACATCGCCCTGAAGCAGGCGCAGCATCCGCACCGGTTCGGAAAGATCGGCTTCGATCTCGGCAACGGCGGCGGCCTGCCCGGCGGTCAGCGCATAGGGCAGGGCGGCGAGGATCTTGGCCTTCAAGCCGCCGGAAAATACCCGGGCAATGCCCTTGGTCTGGCGCAGCTTGCGCCGCACCAGCGCAAGTGCCAACTGGCTGGCAAGGAACTCATCGAAGGCCAACCGCTCCAGCTCCGGTGTCACCGCGCTCCACGGCCGTTCCGGATCCGGGTGGTGCAGGGCAAGCAGCGCTTGCCGGAATGATGGCCAACCATGCTGCTGGCGCAAGGCCGGATCGAGCCATTCGTCGAGATCGGGAACGAGGTCGAGCGCTGCTGTCATCGCCTTTTGCAAGGTCTTGCCGGACAGTCCTTGGGTCAGCGGATAAACCGGCTCGACCAGCGGCAGATCGTCCGCGTCCTCCGCCGCGACGATGTGATCGGGATGCACCATTTGCGGCTGGCCGTTGAACCATTCGATGCGGCCGGAGACCACCAGATCGGCGCCGACGGGCAGGGTTTTCTCCAGCCACGCCGTGTGCGCCCGGAAGAAGACCAGTGTCAACTCGCCGCTGTCGTCATGCACCCGGATCCGGTAGGGCGCGCGGCTGGACCGGGGCGGTGCCTGATGGCCATCGACCCGCACCTCCAGCGTGACGATTTCCCCCTCTGGCGCGACGGCGATGCCCGGCCTTGCGCGCCGGTCGATCACCGAGGTGGGCAGGTGCAGCAGGAGGTCGATGACATGCGGCTCGCGCTCCACGCCGGTGCCCAGAAGCACGGCGAGCTGGCGCGCGGTGCGCGGTCCGATGCCGGGAAGCGAGGAAACGGGCGCGAACAGGGGATCGAGTTGGGTGGGCCGCATGGTCCTCTTGCCGGCTGAGGTGGCGAAACAGCGACGGATTGAGTTTCCCGCCGAGGCCGTTATAACCCGCGAACCGGTTGCCGTCTGTCAAGGCCGCTGCTTCGAAACGCAAAGCAAGCGGTGGATGATGGCCCGCGCCGGCGACGATCACCCCCGGGGCGAAGGAACCAGAGCATGGGCGAGCAGTTGCAGACGCCATCGACCGACGACGCGGACCCGAACGCGCCGCGCCGCAAACGGATCCTCTATCGCTGCCAGCATCGCGGCATGAAGGAAATGGATATCCTGCTTGGCGGCTTCGCCCAGCATCGTCTGGCCGAGCTGAAGCCGGAGGAACTGGACATCCTCGAAACCCTGATGGATGTGCCGGATCAGGACCTCTTCAGCTGGATGATCGGCCGGGTGCCGGTTCCGGAGGCGTTCGACACCCCGATCTATCGCGAAATCGTCGCATTGCGCGGCAAGATCTGAAGCGGTCGATCCACGGACGCCGGGCGGCGCGCGCTGCCCGCCGGTGAATGGCAAAGCGTGAAGCGCAAGGAACGAAACGGTGCTTGAGACCCTATTCCAGCAGCAGAGCAACACCGTCGTCACCGGCGTGCCCGATGGCGCGGAGGCCTATGTGCTGGCCCGGCTGCTGGCCGGGGGCGCCAAGGGGCTTTCCTGCCTGTTCATTGCGCGTGACGCGCCGCACGCCCGCTCGGTGCAGGATGCGCTCGGCTATTTCGCTCCCGAGGTGGAGGTGATCGACCTGCCGGCCTGGGACTGCCTGCCCTATGACCGGGTTTCCCCCAACGCCGCGGTGGTGTCCCGGCGACTGGCGACGATGGGGCGCCTTGCCGGCGGCCTTGCGGATGACCGTCAGACCGTGCTGATCACCACCGTCAACGCGGCGCTGCAGCGGTTGCCGACGCGCGACTGGGCGCGGGCGCAGAACTGGCACGCGCTGCCGGGCAACAGCGTCGACATCCAGGCGCTCGTGACCTGGCTGGAGACCAACGGCTTTTCCCGCTCGCCCACGGTGCAGGACACCGGCGAGTACGCGGTGCGCGGCGGCATCATCGACATTTTCGCCCCCGGCATGGCCGCGCCGGTGCGGCTCGACTTCTTCGGCGACACGCTGGAATCGATCCGCGAATTCGACGCCGACAGTCAGCGCACCACCCGCCAACTCAAGCGCATCGAATTGCTGGCGATGAGCGAGACCACCCTGTCGGAGGAGGTGATTTCCCGCTTTCGCAAGGGCTATGTGGCCCAGTTCGGCGCCACCGACCGGGACGACATTCTCTACCAGTCGATCAGCGAGGGGCGCCGCTACGCCGGCATGGAGCATTGGCTGCCGCTGTTCCATGAGCGGATGGAAACCGTCTTCGACTACGCCGAGGGCGCGCCGGTGGTGCTGTCAGCGGCCATCGACGACGTGGTGCGCGAACGGCTCGATCAGGTGGGCGAACACTACGCCGCCCGGCAAGAGGCGATGGGAGCCGGCAAGGCCAGCGGCGCCGTGCCCTACCGGCCGCTACCGCCGGATGCGCTCTATCTCGACCAGAGCGGCTGGAACGCGGCGCTTGCCGATGGCACCTCGGTGCGCCTTTCGCCCTTTGACCTGCCGGCGGATGGCAGCGGCCGGCAAACGGTGGCGCTTGATGGCCGCAAGGGCCGCAGCTTCGCCGCCGAGCGGGCTGCCGGCGACATCAACATCTTCGACGCGCTGACCGCCCATGCCTCCGCCCGGCGCAAGCAGGGCAGCCGCATCGTCATCGCCTGCTGGAGCGAGGGCTCGCGCGAGCGTCTGTCCCATGTGCTCGCCGATCATGGCCTTGACCGGGCCGCGCCGGTCGCCTCCGACGCCGATGCGCGGGCGCTGCCGCAGGGCATGACGGCGCTGGCGATTCTCGGCGTGGAAGCCGGCTTCGAGATCGACGACCTGACCCTCGTCAGCGAACAGGACATTCTCGGCGACCGGCTGGTGCGTCAGAGCCGCCGCCGCGCCAAGGGCGCCAACGTGCTGACCGAGGCGGCCAGCCTGTCGCAGAACGATCTGGTGGTGCATGTCGACCATGGTATCGGCCGCTTCATCGGCCTGAAGACCATCGAGGCGGTGGGCGCGCCGCATGACTGTCTGGAGCTGCAATATGCCGGCGGCGACAAGCTGTTCCTGCCGGTGGAGAACATCGAGCTTCTGACCCGCTACGGCTCGGAAGATACCGAAGCCCAGCTCGACAAGCTCGGCGGCGGCGCCTGGCAGGCGCGCAAGGCGCGCATGAAGAAGCGCATCCTTGAGATCGCCGATGGCCTGATCAAGACCGCCGCCGCCCGGGCGCTGCGCACCGCGCCGCCCATCGATCCGCCGGAAGGCGTCTATGACGAATTCGCCGCCCGCTTCCCCTATGACGAGACCGACGACCAGCTCAATGCCATCGACGCGGTCTTCGCCGATCTGACCTCCGGCCGGCCGATGGACCGGCTGATCTGCGGCGACGTCGGTTTCGGCAAGACCGAGGTGGCGCTGCGGGCCGCCTTCATCACCGCCATGACCGGGCGCCAGGTGGCGCTGGTGGTGCCGACCACCCTTCTGGCGCGGCAGCATTTCAAGACCTTCTCCGAACGCTTCCAGGGCCTGCCGATCACCGTCTGCCACGCCTCCCGGCTGGTGCCGCCCAAGGAGCTGTCGGCCACCAAGAAGGGGTTGGCGGACGGGTCCGTCGATATTGTCGTCGGCACCCATGCGCTGCTCGGCAAGGGGATGAGCTTCCGCGATCTGGGCCTGTTGATCATCGACGAGGAGCAGCATTTCGGCGTGAAGCACAAGGAGCGGCTGAAGGAGCTGAAATCCGAGGTCCACGTCCTGACCCTGTCGGCAACGCCGATCCCGCGCACCTTGCAACTGGCGCTGACCGGTGTGCGCGAGCTGTCGCTGATCGCCACCCCGCCGGTGGACCGGTTGGCGGTGCGCACCTTCATTTCGCCGTTCGATCCGATCGTCGTGCGCGAGGCGCTTCTGCGCGAGCGCTATCGTGGCGGCCAGAGCTTCTATGTCTGCCCGCGCGTGTCGGACCTCGCCGACACCAAGGCGTTCCTCGATGAAACCGTGCCGGAGGTGAAGGTGGCCGTCGCCCATGGCCAGATGCCGCCGGGCGAGCTGGAAGACGTGATGAACGCCTTCTACGAGGGCAAGTACGATGTGCTGCTCTCCACCACCATCGTCGAATCGGGCCTGGATGTGCCCACGGCGAACACGCTGATCGTGCACCGGGCGGACATGTTCGGTCTGTCCCAGCTCTATCAGCTGCGTGGCCGCGTTGGCCGGTCCAAGACCCGCGCCTATGCGCTGTTCACCGTGCCGGCCAACAAGACGCTGACCGCCACCGCCGACCGGCGGCTGAAGGTGCTGCAATCGCTCGACAGCCTGGGCGCCGGCTTCCAGCTCGCCAGCCACGATCTCGACATTCGCGGCGCTGGCAATCTTCTGGGCGAGGAACAGTCCGGCCACATCAAGGAAGTCGGCTTCGAGCTTTACCAGCAGATGCTGGAAGAAGCGGTGGCCCAGCTCAAGGCCGGCGATGACAGCCTTGGCGAGGAGGCCTGGTCGCCCCAGATCCAGGTCGGCACGCCAGTGCTGATTCCCGAGCCTTACGTCCCGGATCTGCAACTGCGCCTGTCACTCTACCGCCGCCTGTCGGAGCTGGCCGAACCGGAGGAGATCGACGCCTTCGGTGCGGAGCTGATCGACCGCTTCGGGCCGCTGCCGGAGGAGGTGGAGCATCTTCTGAAGATCGTCTTCATCAAGGGCCTGTGCCGCCGCGCCCATGTGGAGAAGATCGACGCCGGCCCCAAGGGCGTCGTCATCGCCTTCCGGGGCAACGAGTTCGCCAATCCGGCGGGCCTCGTTGCCTATATCGCCGAACAGGGTGTCCTGGCCAAGATCCGCCCCGACCAGAAGGTCGTGCTGTCGCGCGACTGGGATACGGCGGAGCAGCGGTTGAAGGGCACGGCTGCCGTGCTGCTAAAGCTGGTGCGGCTGGCGGAGGCGGAAAGCAAGGCGGCCTGAGCGGCCGTTTCCGCCTCGCAAGGCGACCAGGGGCGCGTCGTCGTCTCCTCATCGGCAGGTGAGGGCGCGAGAAGGTGACATGCGCGGGAAAATGCATTTCGGCGGGCGCTGGCAACGAAGCATTAAGCCTGATGGCACATAGTGAGGGCCGTCGAGCAGTGTGTTCCTGTCAGGTCTCGTCCCCGTGTCATTCAAAACCACCCGATATCGTCGCAAGACCCTTTGGCAGCGCCTCATCGCCCCGTTCGTGGCGGTCGCCTTGCTGGGCTATTTCGGCTTCCATGCGCTCAATGGCGAGCTGGGGCTTGTCGGCAAGGCACGCCTCGAGCACCGCTTCGCGGCACTGGAAACCGAGCTTGCCGAGCTGCGCAGCCAGCGCGAGGAGCTGGAAAGCCGGGTTGCCCTGATGCGCCCGGAAAGCCTTGATCCGGACATGATCGACGAGCGCGCCCGCGCCAGCCTCAATCTCGTGCACCCGGACGAACTGGCCATTCTGCGCCCTTCCGCAAGAGCGGGAATTTAATCGAAATTCAGTTGAATTGGTCGTTTCAACTGAATTTCGATTAATATCTGAATCTGTCATATAATTCATATGCTAAACGCTGTACGGTTCTCGCCGTACGTGGCCTTTTATTGACATTCGCCATCAGGTACCGTCCGCTAGGATTTTCTAGGGGAAGCGCCGTCCCGCAAGGGACTTAAATCATTGAGACGAGGGACATGGCAGCAACGTCGAAGAAAGCAGCCGCATCGCGCGCGGGAAGCGCCGGGCGGTCCAGGGGAGGGGCGGCGAAAGCAGCGCCCGCGGTCGCGGATTTCACCAAGGAACAGGAGTTCGATGCCTATCGGCACATGCTGCTGATCCGCCGGTTCGAGGAAAAGGCCGGCCAGCTCTACGGCATGGGGCTGATCGGCGGGTTCTGTCACCTCTACATCGGTCAGGAAGCGGTCGTCGTCGGCATGCGCATGGCGTCGAGCGAAGGCGACCAGATGATCACCGGATACCGGGATCACGGCCACATGCTCGCCATGGACATGGACGCCAAGGGCGTCATGGCCGAGTTGACCGGGCGCCGGGGCGGCTATTCCAAGGGGAAGGGCGGCTCCATGCACATGTTCTCCAAGGAAAAGAACTTCTACGGCGGCCACGGCATCGTCGGCGCGCAGGTGTCGCTCGGCACCGGTCTGGGCTTTGCCAACAAGTACCGCGAAAACGGTGCGGTCGCGATGACCTACTTCGGCGATGGCGCCGCCAACCAGGGCCAGGTCTACGAGAGCTTCAACATGGCCGAGCTGTGGAAGCTGCCGGTGATCTACGTCATCGAGAACAACAAATACGGCATGGGCACCAGCATCGAGCGCGCCTCCGCCACCACCGACCTTTCCCATCGCGGCGCCTCCTTCGGCATTCCCGGCGAGCAGGTCGATGGCATGGATGTGCGCGCGGTGATGGCCGCCAGCGAAAAGGCGCTGGAGCACTGCCGCGCCGGCAAGGGCCCCTACATCCTGGAGATGATCACCTACCGCTATCGCGGTCATTCCATGTCCGATCCGGCCAAGTACCGCTCCAAGGAGGAGGTGCAGAAGATGCGGACCGAGCACGACCCGATCGAGCAGGTTCGGGCCCGTCTTCTGGAAAAGGGCTGGGCCACCGAGGATGAGCTGAAGGCCATCGACAAGGAGGTTCGCGAGATCGTCGCCGAGGCGGCCGAATTCGCCCAGACCGACCCGGAGCCGGATGCCTCCGAGCTCTACACCGACATTCTTCTCTGAGGGCGGGGACCTACGATGCCGATTGATATCTTGATGCCGGCCCTCTCGCCGACCATGGAAGAGGGCACCCTGGCGAAATGGGTGAAGAAAGAGGGCGACCAGGTGTCGTCCGGCGACGTGATCGCGGAAATCGAGACCGACAAGGCGACCATGGAGGTCGAGGCGGTCGATGAGGGCACCATCGGCAAGATCCTGGTGGCCGAGGGCACCGAGAACGTCAAGGTGAACACGCCGATTGCCGTGCTGCTCTCCGACGGCGAGGACGCCTCCGCCATGGACGCGGCTCCCGCACCGGCGCCGGCCGCCGCTGAGGCCGCCCCCGCACCGCAGGCGCCCGCGCCCGTTGCCGCAGCGCCGGTCGCCGCGCCTCAGGCTGCAAGTGAGCCGGATGTGCCGGAAGGCACGAAGATGGTCAGCTCCACCGTGCGCGAAGCGCTGCGCGATGCCATGGCCGAGGAAATGCGCCGGGACGGCGATGTGTTCCTGATGGGTGAGGAGGTCGCCGAATACCAGGGCGCCTACAAGATCTCGCAAGGGCTGCTTGAGGAATTCGGCGCTCGCCGGGTGATCGACACGCCAATCACCGAGCATGGCTTCACTGGTCTCGGCGTTGGCGCGGCGATGGCCGGGCTGAAGCCGATCGTCGAGTTCATGACCTTCAACTTCGCCATGCAGGCCATCGATCACATCATCAACTCCGCCGCCAAGACGCTTTACATGTCCGGTGGTCAGATGGGCGCGCCGATCGTCTTCCGTGGCGCCAACGGCGCGGCGGCGCGCGTCGCCGCCCAGCACAGCCAGGACTATGCCGCCTGGTATGCCCATGTGCCGGGCCTGAAGGTGGTTCAACCCTATTCGGCGGCGGATGCCAAGGGGCTCCTCAAGGCCGCCATCCGCGACCCGAACCCGGTCGTGTTCCTGGAAAACGAGATCCTCTACGGCCAGTCCTTCGATCTGCCGGATGTAGAGGACTTCGTGCTGCCGATCGGCAAGGCGAAGATCGAGCGCGCCGGCAGCGATGTTACCATCGTCTCCTGGGGCATCGGCATGACCTACGCCATGAAGGCAGCGGCGGAACTGGAAGCTGCCGGCATCTCCGCCGAGGTGGTCAACCTGCGCACCATCCGCCCGCTCGACATCGACACGGTCATCGCCTCGGTCAAGAAGACCGGGCGGCTCGTGACGGTCGAAGAGGCCTATCCGATGTGCTCGGTCTCCGCCGAGATCGGCTATCAGGTGCAGGAAAAGGCGTTCGACTGGCTCGACGCGCCGATCCTGCGGGTTACCGGCAAGGACGTGCCGATGCCCTACGCCGCCAACCTGGAAAAGCTGGCGCTGCCGACGGTCGGGGAAGTCATCGACGCGGTGAAAGCCGTGACCTACACGGCCTGAGGGGGAGACACAGATGCCGATCAAGATTCTGATGCCGGCCCTCTCGCCGACCATGGAAGAGGGCAATCTTGCCAAGTGGCTGATCAAGGAAGGAGAGACCATCTCCGCCGGTGACGTCATTGCCGAGATCGAGACCGACAAGGCGACCATGGAAGTGGAAGCGGTCGACGAGGGCACCATGGGCAAGATCCTGGTGGCCGAGGGCACCGAGGGTGTGAAGGTCAACGAGGTGATCGCCCTTCTGCTGGAAGATGGCGAGGATGCTTCGGCGCTGGAAGGCGCCGCAAGTGGCGTCGGCGGCGACAATGGCGGCCCGAAGGCCGCCCCGGTGGAAACGCCCGCACCGGCCCCAGCGGCAGCGGTTGCACCAGCTGCAGAAGCGCCGACACCGGCCGCGCCCGCAGCGCCTGTTGCCGCTTCCGGCGAGCGCATCTTCGCCTCGCCGCTGGCCCGCCGGCTCGCTGCCCAGAACGAACTTGACCTCAAGGCCCTGACCGGCTCCGGCCCGCATGGCCGGATCGTCAAGCGCGACATCGACAAGGCCGTCAGCGAAGGCACCGGCAAGGCCGTGGCCGCGCCGGCCGCGGAAGCGCCGAAACCTGCTGCTGCGGCGCCTGCGCCGGCCATGGCAGCCGGCCCGTCCAGCGATCAGGTGCTCAAGCTGTTCGAGGAAGGCTCCTACGAGCTGGTGCCCCATGACGGCATGCGCAAGACGATCGCCCGCCGCTTGCAGGAATCCAAGCAGACCATCCCGCATTTCTACGTCACCGTGGATTGCGAACTGGACGCCCTGCTGGCCCTGCGCGCCCAGCTCAACGCCGCTGCACCGACGAGCAAGGACGGCAAGCCCGCCTACAAGCTGTCGGTCAACGACATGGTGATCAAGGCCATGGCGCTGGCCCTTCGCGATGTGCCGGAAGCCAACGTCTCCTGGACGGATGACGCCATGGTCAAGCACAAGCACGTCGATGTCGGTGTTGCCGTGTCGATCCCCGGCGGCCTGATCACCCCGATCGTGCGCAGCGCCGAGATGAAGCCGTTGTCGGTCATCTCCAACGAGATGAAGGACATGGGCACGCGCGCCAGGGAGCGCAAGCTCAAGCCCGAGGAGTACCAGGGTGGCACCACGGCGGTCTCCAACATGGGGATGATGGGGGTGAAGGACTTCGCGGCGGTGGTCAATCCGCCCCATGCGACGATCCTGGCCGTCGGCGCCGGCGAAAAGCGCCCGGTGGTGAAGGACGACGCGCTGGCCATCGCCACGGTGATGTCCGTGACGCTTTCCACCGACCACCGTGCAGTCGATGGTGCGCTCGGGGCGGAGCTTCTCGCCGCCTTCAGGAGCTACATCGAAAACCCGATGTCGATGCTGGTATAAAGTATACTGAAAGGATTTATACGTGGCAAAAGTAAGTTTAGGGATGAAGAGTCACCCTCTTAGCCGAGAGGAAAATGGTGTTGAATTTGAAATTCATGCTAATGATGGCGCAAAAATAGGTGAATTAGTTGTCAGCAAAGGCGGCGTTCGATGGAAACCCAAAGGTCAACACGATCATTTTTTTGCTGATTGGAAAAAATTCAATAAAATAATGTCTGATGCAGGGCTAAAGAAGAAGTGACGCAACTTGGTTATTTCGGTGCGTTTTCTTCGCTGATCTAAGTGCACGCGGTAGCTAGGTGTGCCTAGCTACCGCTGTCTACGGGATTTCGAAATTCTCGGACGTAAGGCAATGCGCTTCTGTCCGATTTAGCCGTCCGAGCTGGAGGAATTTTCATGAGCGCAACGTCATATGACGTGATCATCATCGGCTCGGGGCCGGGCGGCTATGTGACGGCAATCCGCGCCGCGCAGCTGGGCCTGAAGACCGCGATCGTCGAACGTGAACATCTGGGCGGCATCTGCCTCAACTGGGGCTGCATCCCGACCAAGGCGCTGCTGCGCTCCGCCGAAATCCTCGATCATGCCAACCACGCCAAGAGCTACGGCCTGACGCTCGAAGGCAAGATGACCGCCGACGTCAAGGATGTGGTCAAACGCTCGCGCGGCGTGTCGGCGCGGCTCAATGGCGGCGTCGCCTTCCTGATGAAGAAGAACAAGATCGACGTGATCTGGGGCGAGGCCAAGCTGACCAGGCCCGGCGAGATCACTGTCGGGAAATCGTCCAAGCCCGTGGTCGAGCCGCAGAACCCGGTTCCCAAGGGCGTGAAGGGCGAGGGCACCTACACGGCAAAGCACATCATCGTCGCCACCGGCGCCCGTCCGCGTGCGCTGCCGGGCATCGAGCCGGACGGCAAGCTGATCTGGACCTATTTCGAGGCGATGAAGCCCGATGTCATGCCGAAATCGCTGGTGGTGATGGGCTCGGGCGCCATCGGCATCGAATTCGCCTCCTTCTACCGGTCCATGGGCGCGGACGTGACGGTGGTCGAAGTGATGCCGCAGGTGATGCCGGTGGAAGATGCGGAAATCTCCGCCCTGGCCCGCAAGCAGCTTGAAAAGCGCGGTATGAAGATCCTGACCGAAGCCAAGGTCACCAAGGTGGAGAAGGGCGCCGATTCGATCACCGCCCATGTGGAGACCCGGGACGGCAAGGTGCAGACCATCACCGCCGACCGGCTGATCTCGGCCGTTGGCGTGCAGGGCAACATCGAAGGGTTGGGCCTTGAGGCCCTCAATGTGAAGACCGACCGGGGCTGCATCGTCATCGACGGCTACGGCAAGACCAACGTGCCGGGCCTTTATGCCATCGGCGATGTGGCCGGCCCGCCGATGCTCGCCCACAAGGCGGAGCATGAAGGCGTCGTCTGTATCGAGAAGATCGCCGGGCTGCCGAACGTCCACCCGATGGACAAGGGCAAGATCCCGGGCTGCACCTATTGCAATCCGCAGGTGGCGTCCGTCGGCCTGACCGAGGCAAAGGCGAAGGAAGCGGGCCGCGAGATCCGTGTCGGCCGCTACAGCTTCGGCGCCAACGGCAAAGCCATCGCCCTTGGCGAGGATCAAGGCATGATCAAGACGATCTTCGACAAGAAGACCGGCGAACTGCTCGGCGCGCATATGGTGGGCGCGGAAGTGACCGAACTGATCCAGGGCTTCGTCGTCGCCATGAATCTGGAGACGACCGAGGAAGAGCTGATGCACACGATCTTCCCGCACCCGACCCTGTCGGAAATGATGAAGGAAAGCGTGCTCGACGCCTATGGCCGGGTGCTGAACGCCTGAGGTGGCGGGCAGCCCCGGACTCTTTCCCGGCAGACGGCCAATGCGCCGCCCTTCGGGGCGCTCTTGAGTTGTCGCGGGGAAGGGGTACCCTTGGAAGGCGCCGGGATCGCCCCGGACGCGGAGACACGTGAACGGGGGATAAGGACATGGACATCAAGAACATCGTCATCTGGTGCGTCATCGGCATCATCGCCGGCTGGCTCGCCAGCCTCGTCATCGGCGGCGGCGGTTTGATCCGCTACCTTCTGACCGGCATCATCGGTGCCTTCGTCGGCGGCTTCCTGTTCAGCTTTGCCGGCATCAACATCAATCTGGGCAATGCTTACGTCAATCAGGTGGTGGTCGCCGCCGTTGGTGCAATTGTCGTCGTGCTGATTGCCCGGGTGCTGGCATGAACTTCATTTTCTGGATCGCCATCGGGCTGATTGCCGGCGCGGTGGCGCACCGGGTGTTCGATAGTCGGGGCGGCTTTCTCGGCAGCCTCGTCGTCGGGCTGATCGGCGCCCTGCTTGGCGGAAAGCTGGCGGAAATCCTCAGGTTGAGCGTGACCGGCGGATTCATCGACCAGTTGGTCATCTCGACAATCGGCGCCATCCTTTTGCTGTTTGTCTGGCGAAAAATACGCGGAAACTGATGGCCGGCGACGGCTGCGACCATTGCGGCGCTTGACGCGCACGGCGAAGAAGGACATTTGAGGCGCATGGTTACGATCCTCGACACCGTCTCGACACCGGCGAAGGACGACGCGCGTCCCCGCCATCCGGAAAAAGCGCATCGGCCGGACAATCCGATCAAGCGCAAGCCTGCCTGGATCCGGGTCAAGGCGCCGACCTCGCCGGTCTATCGCGAAACCCAGCAAGTGGTGCGCGGCAACAATCTGGTGACGGTCTGCGAGGAAGCGGGCTGCCCGAACATCGGCGAATGCTGGTCGAAGAAGCACGCCAGCTTCATGATCCTCGGCGATACTTGCACCCGCGCCTGCGCGTTCTGCAACGTGCGCACCGGCATGCCCGGTCCGGTCGATCCGAACGAACCCTCCGGCATCGCCGAGGCCGTCGCGGCGATGGGGCTGGAGCATGTGGTCATCACCTCGGTCGACCGCGACGATCTCGACGATGGCGGCGCCGGCCACTTCGCTGATGTGATCCAGGCTATTCGCGGCCGCTCACCCTCGACCACCATCGAGGTGCTGACCCCGGATTTCCTGCGCAAGCCCGGCGCCCTGGAAACGGTGGTCACCGCCCGTCCGGATGTGTTCAACCACAATCTGGAAACCGTGCCGTCGAAATACCTGAAGGTGCGCCCCGGCGCCCGCTACTTCCACTCCATTCGTCTGCTGCAGCGGGTGAAGGAACTGGATCCGGCGATGTTCACCAAGTCGGGGATCATGGTCGGGCTTGGCGAGGAGCGCAACGAGGTGTTGCAGTTGATGGACGACCTGCGCACGGCGGATGTCGATTTCCTGACCATCGGCCAGTATCTGCAGCCCAGCTCCAAGCATCACGCGGTGGAGCGTTTCGTCACGCCGGAAGAATTCAAGGCTTTCGAGAAGATCGCCTATGCCAAGGGCTTCCTCAAGGTCTCGGCGAGCCCCTTGACCCGCTCCTCCCATCACGCGGGCGAAGACTTCGCGGATCTGCGCAAGGCCCGCGCCGCGCGGATCGGAACCTCGGCGGACGCCGCCAACTAAGCGGGGCCGCGGGGGCGGATCAGCCGCCCCGGCTATCGGCCTTGACTGTGAGCTGTGCCTTTCCCATGCCGGCGCGAACCGCGCCGGCGGCAGCACTTGGGCCAGCACCGAAAACAAGATAGACAGACCCGATCACGAGCACTGCCTCCCATGCCATCCTTTGAGAACCTGCATCCGGTCGCGCATTCAGCGGACGACATGTTCGCCCTTGTCGCCGATGTGGAGAAATACCCCGAGTTCGTCCCGCTGTGTTCTGCCTTGCGGGTGCGCGGGCGCAAGGATCTGGAGGACGGGCGCAGCCTGCTGGTTGCTGACATGACCGTCGCCTACAAGATGTTCCGGGAAACCTTCACCAGCCGGGTGACCCTGTCGCCCGACACGCGGGAGATCCTGGTGGAGTATCTCGACGGCCCGTTCAAGCATCTGGAAAACCGTTGGACCTTCCGCCCGACAGGGGAGGGCCGAAGCGAGATCGGCTTCTACATCACCTACGAGTTCAAGAGCCGGACCCTGGGCACGCTGATGTCGACCATGTTCGACCGGGCGTTCCGCAAATTCTCCGCCGCCTTCGAGGCGCGCGCCGACCTCGTCTATCCGACGGCCTGAGCTTGCGGGCAGGGGGAGGCTCCCCACCTACCAGAGGTGATAGGACTTTGTCTTCTCGCCGGAGTTCTTGTAGTCGGAAAATGCCTTGCTGATGTCCTTGAACCGCTGGCGGCGGGAAACGGCGCCATCGCTGGAGCGCATGACGTCCGCATTGGTGCCGGGAACGCCAATATCCTTCAGCGAGACCTGCTTGTCCGGCTCTTCGCAGACCCGGAACCAGCCCTGCCCTTCGTTGTACTCCAGACCGACGTCGCGCCCTTCCGAGGCCTCATAGTTGAGCCAGCCGACGGTTGCCGCCCGGGCGTAATACTCCCGGCCGCAAAGCGTGATCCGGTACAGGTTCTCGCCGGCCTTTTCAAACACCCGGTGACTGGCGAAAAAGGCCCCGTCCGCCTGGCGCGAGATCATGTAGAACTCGCCAGCCGTGGCAGGCGCGGCGAAAAGCACAAGCGCCATTGATGCATACCGCATGGACCGGATGGACCACATGGAGGTTTCCCCTTCGAGCCTTGAAATTGCATACAAAAATCCGCGCAAGCAACTCATGGGCAGCGTATACGATCGCCCCTGGCAATAAAGCGCTTCTTTAGCCGGTCAAATTTTAAGTACCTCCAGATCCAGCAGACCTTCCAGCGCCTGAGCGATCGCATCGCCGCGAATGGCAGCCCGGCCCCGGTCCTCGAACCGGCGCACCACGTGGCGCACCGGCGCGCCGCGCGCGGCAAAGCCGAAATGCACCAGGCCGACCGGCTTTTCCGCCGATCCGCCGCCCGGGCCGGCGATCCCGGTGACCGACACGGCGATATCGGCGCGCGAAGCCGCCAGCGCCCCTTGCGCCATCGCCTCCGCGACCTCCCGGCTGACCGCGCCCACCCGGCCGATCAGCTCGGCCGGCACGCCGATCATCCCGGTCTTGGCCTCGTTGGAGTAGGTGACGAAGCCGCGATCGAGCACGGCGGAGGAGCCGGCGATTTCGGTGATCAGCCCGGCAATCAGCCCGCCGGTGCAGGATTCCGCGGTGGCGAGCATCAGCCCGCGTTCCGTACATAGCCGCACCAGGGTCTCGGCGGCGGGCAGGAGGGGGGCAAGGTCGGTCAGCATGACGCGTCCTCCGGCAGGTAGTCGAATGGCAGCCGCAAAGTGGCCGTGGCAAGCGTTGCAATGCCTTCCTCCCGCCCGGTGAAGCCGAGCCGCTCGGAGGTGGTGGCCTTGACCGCGACCCGCCCCACCGGCAGGTCACAGATTTCCGCGATCCGCGCCCGCATGGCCTCGCGATGTGGGCCGACCTTCGGACGTTCGCACACCACCGTGGCGTCGAGCAGGGAAATCGCCCCGCCGGCGCGGCGCACCCGCTCGGCGGCGAAGCGCAGGAACTGATCGGAGGGCGCGCCGCGCCACTGCGGATCGCTCGGCGGGAAATGGTGGCCGATGTCGCCGTCGCACAGGGCCCCGAGAATGGCATCGGTCAGAGCGTGCAGCACCACATCCGCATCCGAGTGCCCCTTCAGCGCCCGGTCATGAGGAATGGCGATACCGCCGAGAATGACCTCGTCCCCCGGCTCGAACGCATGAACGTCATAGGCGGTCGCCACCCGCACATCGCTGCACCGGGCGAGCTCCTCCAACTGGATGATCCGGTCCGCCTGCATCAGGTCCTCCATGGTGGTGATTTTGCTGTTCGCCGCATCGCCCGGGCTGATTGCGACCGCCAGCCCCTGCCATTCGGCAACGGCGGCATCGTCGGTCAGCCCTTCGACCCCCGCCGCCGCCGCCCGCCGGTGAGCCTCGAGGATATCGGCGAAGACGAAGCCTTGCGGGGTCTGCGCCGCCCAGAGCCCTGCGCGTTCCACCGTGCCGCGTACCTGAACGCTGCTTTCCGGCGCCGTCACCTCGCCGCGCTTCAGCGTATCGGCCACCGGCACGGCGGCGACCACCGCCCGGGCGCCACCCGCAAGGGCATCGAGAGTGCTAAGGACGACATCACCGGTGACGAAGGGGCGGGCGGCATCGTGAATGAGCACCAGATCCGGCGCTTCTGCGCGCAGGGCCTCCAGGCCGTTCAGAACCGATGCCTGCCGGCTGTCGCCGCCGCCAACCGGTGGACGCAGTTTTGCATGAGCGGAACTGCCCGCCAGCGCCGCATCGTACATCGCGCGATCATCGGCGTGAATCACCACCTGAATCGAGTCGACCCGATCGACCCCGGCAAAGGCCTCGACGGTGCGGCGCAGGACGGCAACACCGCCGATCCGGCGATACTGCTTCGGCGTCTCGCCGCCGCCGGCCCGGGTGCCGCGTCCGGCGGCAACGACAAGAACCGCCACCTTCGTGGCGGATGCAATTTCAGGCATGGTCAATTCCGACCCCATTTTTGGAAAATCGAGTTGCTACGGTTTTGGCGGTTTCCGCGCGGGCCCTCAAGCCTTATGTGCAGTGCGAAAAAATGAGGCTTGCGGGCCAGTCGTGAATGACTATTCTGTAGGCACAATGAAAAGTGCACATCATATGAGCATAAATAGCCAGTCTCCGACGGAGGCGCCGATGCGGATTGCCGATATTCCCGTTCCCAACCGCGCCTTTCTCGCGCCAATGGCCGGCGTGACCGATGTTGTGTTTCGCCGGCTGGCCCATCGCTTCGGCGCCGGTCTGGTGGTGTCGGAAATGGTGGCGGGCGAGCAACTGGCCGACGGCAATGCGGACACGCGCCTGCGCAGCGAAAGCGCCGGCGTCGATCCACATGTGGTGCAGCTCGCCGGACGCGAGGCCCGCTGGATGGCCGAGGGCGCGCGCATGGCCGAAGGCGCTGGTGCGGCAATCATCGACATCAACATGGGCTGCCCGGCGAAGAAGGTCACCTCCGGTTACTCCGGTTCGGCCTTGATGCGCGATCCGGATCACGCGCTGACGCTGATCGAGGCGACGGTGGCCGCGGTCAAGGTGCCGGTCACCCTGAAGATGCGGCTTGGCTGGGACGATGACAGCATCAACGCGCCAGAGCTGGCCGCCCGGGCCGAGGCGGCGGGCGTTGCCATGATCACCGTGCACGGTCGCACCCGCTGCCAGTTCTACAAGGGCTCGGCCAACTGGGATGCGATCCGCCTCGTGCGCGAGCGGATTTCCGTGCCGCTGGTGGCCAATGGCGATTGCCAGTCTGCCGAAGATGCGCGTCAGATGCTCGCTCGCTCCGGCGCCGATGCGGTGATGATCGGACGCGCCTCCTTCGGGCGCCCCTGGCTGCCGGGTACCATCGGCGCGGCGCTCGACGGCACACCGGCGCCGCGAGTGCCGGCCGGTCCGGATCTGGCGGACCTCATCTGCGAGCACGCGGAAGGGATTTTCTCCCACTACGGAACCGAAAAGGGCGTGCGCAATGCCCGCAAGCACATCGCCTGGTACCTCGATGGGGCGGAAACGCCGATGCCGGCGGAGCAGCGCCGGGAGCTGCTGACCGCGACCGTGCCCGCCCAGGTGCTGGCCATGCTGCGAAGCTGGTTCTCCTCGACGCAAATGGGAGTGGCGGCATGAGTGGCGGCGCTGACATGACCTCTGGTGCCCTGATGCCCGGCGGAGGATCGCAGGTGCAAATCCTCGATGCCCTGCCGCATCCGCTGGTGCTGGTCGGCCCGCAAGGGGAGATCGAGGAGGCCAACACGGCGGCGGAGAACTTCTTCCGCGCCAGTGCCCAGGTGCTGCGCCGGCACCCGATTGCCCATTTCGTGCCCTTCGGCAGCCCGCTCCTGCTGCTGCTGACCCAGGTGCGTGAGCGTGGCACCCCGGTCAATGAATACAAGGTCGACATCGGCTCGCCGCGCATCGGCGCGGAAAAGGTCGTCGACATCATGGCCGCCCCGGTGGCCGACCGCCCTGGCTTCGTGGTTCTGATGCTGCAGGAACGGGGGATGGCGGAAAAGATCGACCGGCAACTGACCTCGCGCGGCGCGGCTCGCACCGTCTCGGGGCTCGCCACCATGCTGGCGCATGAGATCAAGAACCCGCTCTCAGGCATTCGCGGCGCGGCGCAATTGCTGGAAGCCTCCGCCGATGAGGACGACCGCCCGCTGACCCGGCTGATCATGGACGAGACCGACCGGATCGTGAAGCTGGTCGACCGGATGGAGGTGTTTTCCGACGAACGCCCGATCGAGCGCGAGCCGCTGAACATCCACGTGGTCCTCGACCGGGTGCAGCGGCTGGCCACCTCCGGCTTTGCCCGCAACCAGACCATCAACGTCGACTACGATCCCTCGCTGCCGCAGGTGCTCGCCAATCGCGACCAGCTCGTGCAGGTGTTTCTCAATCTGGTGAAGAACGCCTCGGAGGCGCTGTCCGGTCAGGAGCACGGGGAAATCACCCTGACGACGGCCTATCGCCCCGGCATTCGCCTTGCCGTGCCCGGCTCCCGGGAGAAGGTCAGCCTGCCGCTGGAGTTCTGCGTGCGCGACAATGGCATCGACGGCGTGCCGGAAGAGCTTCTGCCCCACCTTTTCGACCCCTTCGTCACCACCAAGGCCAATGGCTCCGGCCTCGGTCTGGCGCTGGTCGCCAAGATCATCGGCGACCACGGCGGGGTGATCGAATGCGACAGCCAGCCCGGACGCACGGTGTTTCGCATTCTCATGCCGGCCCATGTGCCGGGCGACGAGCGCTAAGGACAGGATTTCGACATCATGGCAAACGGCACGATCCTTGTCGCCGACGACGACACCGCCATCCGCACCGTGCTGAACCAGGCCCTGTCCCGGGCCGGCTACACGGTGCGTCTTACCTCTAATGCGGCCACCCTGTGGCGCTGGGTCAGCTCCGGCGACGGCGATCTGGTGATCACCGATGTGATGATGCCGGATGAAAACGCCTTCGACGTACTGCCGCGCATCAAGAAGATGCGGCCGGACCTGCCGGTGATCGTCATGAGCGCCCAGAACACCTTCATGACGGCGATCCGCGCCTCGGAGAAGGGCGCCTACGAATACCTGCCCAAGCCGTTCGACCTGAAGGAACTGATCGGCATCGTCGGGCGGGCGCTGGCCGAGCCCAAGCGCAGCCGCACCGAGACCCTGGAGGAGGGGGGCGAGAACATCCCTCTGATCGGCCGCTCCCCCGCCATGCAGGAAATCTACCGGGTGCTGGCACGGCTGATGCAAACCGACCTGTCGGTGATGATCAACGGCGAATCCGGCACCGGCAAGGAGCTGGTCGCCCGCGCCCTGCATGACTACGGCAAGCGCCGCAATGGCCCGTTCGTTGCCATCAACATGGCGGCGATCCCGCGCGACCTGATCGAGGCGGAACTGTTCGGTCATGAAAAGGGGGCCTTCACCGGTGCCCAGCAACGCTCGGTCGGCCGTTTCGAACAGGCCGATGGCGGCACCTTGTTCCTTGACGAGATCGGCGACATGCCGATGGAGGCCCAGACCCGGCTCCTGCGGGTGCTGCAGCAGGGGGAATACACCACCGTTGGCGGCCGGGTGCCGATCAAGACCGATGTGCGCATCGTCGCCGCCACCAACAAGGACCTGCGCCAGCTGATCAACCAGGGCCTGTTCCGGGAAGACCTCTACTATCGACTGAACGTGGTGCCGATCCGGCTGCCGCCGCTGCGCGAGCGCACCGAGGACATTCCCGACCTTGTGCGCCACTTCTTTTCGCTCGCCGAGAAGGAGGGCCTGCCGCCCAAGCAGATCGAGACGGCGGCCGTCGACCGGCTGCGCCGCTATCGCTGGCCCGGCAACGTGCGCGAGCTTGAAAACCTCGTGCGCCGGCTGTCCGCGCTCTATCCGCAGGATGTGATTTCCGCGGCCCTGGTCGATCAGGAATTGAGCCAGCCGGTGAACGGCGTCGCCGAGGAGGAGGCGGAGGAGGGCGCGCCGATCGACCTGTCGGCTTCCGTGGAGCGTTACCTCAACACTTACTTCCAGACCTTTGGTGACGCCCTGCCGCCGCCGGGGCTTTATCATCGCATCCTGCGGGAAGTGGAATATCCGTTGATTGGCGCCGCGCTCGCCGCCACCCGCGGCAACCAGATCAAAGCGGCCGAACTGCTCGGGGTGAACCGCAACACCCTGCGCAAGAAGATCCGCGATCTCGACGTTCAGGTGATCCGCGCCCATCGGTAGCGCCTGATCCGAGAGCACGGTCCGTCGCGTGACGGGCCGCGCCGGCAACGGGGGCATTCACATCTCGTTATCCCTGTCGTATTTTGGCAACATTGTGTGGTAACGGTGCCGCATTCGGTGGACCGTTCCGCCCGTTTCGATTCTTCAAGGTGGTTGCCAGACCGTGATTGCGGACAAATCCATGAGTGACGATCTCCAGATGGAGCGCGGCGGGCGCAACCGGCGTATCCGCAAGCTTGGTCTGGTGTTCGTGATCGCCGCGCTGATTTCGATCACCGCCACCTTCTTCGTGCTGATGGGGGTGACGCCAATCGCCCCCGATGGCATGGCCACAACGGTTGCCATGATCATCAATGGCATCCTGGTCGCCGGGCTGCTCGTGCTGATCGCGCTCGAGTTCATCAGCCTGCTGCAGGCCCGCCGGCGCGGCCGGGCCGCCGCGCGACTGCATGGCCGGATCGTGACCCTGTTCAGCGTCGTCGCCGCCGTGCCTGCGGTGCTGGTGGCGATCCTTGCCACCATCACCCTCGACCGGGGGCTCGACCGCTGGTTCGAGGACCGTACCCGCCTGATTATCGACAACGCGCTGACCGTGGCCCAGGCCTATCTGCAGGAACATGCAAGGGTGCTGCGCGGCGAGTTGATCGCCATGGCCAACGATGTGGACCGGGCCAAGACCGTCTACGATTTCGAGCCGACCCGCTTCGACAGTTTCTTCCAAACGCAGACCTCGCTGCGCTCCTTGCTTGGCGCCTTCCTGATGCGCTCGGACGGCACCGTTATCACCCGGGTGATCGTCAATCCGGACGTCGAAGTTCTGCCGCCGCCGCCGGAGGCGTTCGGTCAGGCCGATGGCGGCGAGCCGGTGTTGATCGCCCCGGGCATTTCCAATCTGGTCGGCGGGGTGATGAAGCTTTCCGCCTATGACGACATGTATCTTTATGTCGCCCGGGCCATGGACAAGCGGGTGGTCGACTACATGCGGCTGGCGCAGGAGGGGGCCAGCCAGTACACGGTGATGGAACAAAGCCGCTTCGGCGTACAGGTCGCCTTCGCGCTGGTCTACACCGGCGTCACCCTGGTGCTGCTGCTCTCCTCTGTCTGGATCGGCTTCGGCTTCGCCAACATGCTGGTCTCGCCGATCCGCCGGTTGATCGGCGCCGCCGATCAGGTCTCCAAGGGCAATCTCTACGTCCAGGTCGAGACCGACAAATCCGCCGGTGACCTCGCCAATCTCGGCGCGACCTTCAACAACATGACCGCCCAGCTTCGCGGCCAGCGCGAGGCCCTCTTGGCCGCCAACGATCAGATCGACCGCCGCCGCCGCTTTACCGAAGCGGTGCTGTCCGGCGTCACGGCGGGGGTGATCGGCGTTGACGACGGCGGCCGGATTACCCTGGTCAACCGCTCGGCGCTGGCCCTGCTCGATGTCGAGGAAGACGACCTGCTCGATCAACCCGTAGGCACCGCCGTGCCGGAACTTGCCGAGATGCTCGGCGAGGTGCTGGCTCGGGAAGACGACCGGATGCGCGAGGAGCAGATTTCGCTTCACCGTCAGGGCCGGGAGCGCACCATCAACGTGCGGGTCACCAGCGAGCAGTCCACGCGCAGCGAGCACGGTTTCGTCGTCACCCTCGACGACATCACCGATCTGGTCTCGGCGCAGCGCACCTCCGCCTGGGCTGATGTCGCCCGGCGCATCGCCCATGAGATCAAGAACCCGCTCACCCCGATCCAGCTCTCGGCGGAGCGGATCCGGCGGCGCTACGGCAAGAAGATCACCGACGACCGCACCGTGTTCGATCAATGCGTTGACACGATCATTCGCCAGGTCGGCGATATCGGTCGGATGGTCGATGAATTCTCCTCCTTCGCCCGGATGCCGAAGCCGACAAAGAGCAGCGCCGATCTGCGCAACACCGTGCGCGAGGCGGCGTTCCTGCAAACGGTCGCCAACCCGGACATTTCGATTTCCACGCAGCTTCCGGAAGAGCCCGCCCGCGCCTGCTTCGATGCGCGGCTTGTCGGCCAGGCGCTGACCAATGTGATCAAGAACGCTGCGGAATCGGTGTCGGCCCTGCCGCCGGAGCAGCTTGAGCATGGCCGCATCACCGTCACCCTGCGCAACCAGGGCGACCTGCTGGCGATCGAGGTGGTCGACAACGGCATCGGCCTGCCGGTGGAGAACCGGCAGCGGCTGCTCGAACCCTACATGACGACCCGCGAGAAAGGCACCGGCCTTGGCCTCGCCATCGTCAAGAAGATCATGGAAGAACACGGCGGCGGCATCGAGTTGCTGGATGCGCCGGCGAATGCGGACGGCTCCGGCGGCGGACGCGGCGCAATGGTGCGGCTGACCATGGCCACTGAGCGTCAGGACACCGCGACGGACGCCACGGACGAACACCTTACCTCGGGAACGGTTGCGACAGATGGCCTATGATATTTTGATTGTCGATGACGAAGCGGATATCAGGGACCTGATTGCCGGTATCCTTGAAGACGACGGCTTCGATACCCGCACGGCCAGTGACAGCGATACGGCGCTGGCCGCGATCCAGGAGCGGCGGCCCTCGCTGGTGGTGCTGGATATCTGGCTTCAGGGTAGCCGGCTCGACGGTCTCGGCCTGCTCGACGTGATCAAGGAGCAGGATCCGGACCTGCCGGTGGTGATCATTTCCGGCCATGGCAACATCGAGACCGCCGTCTCGGCCATCAAGCGCGGCGCCTACGACTATATCGAAAAACCGTTCAAGGCCGACCGGCTGGTGCTGATCACCGAGCGGGCGCTGGAAGCCTCCTCGCTGAAGCGCGAGATACGCGAGCTGAAGCAGCGCAGCGCCGACGCGCTCGACCTCCTGGGCAACAGCGGTCCGATGAACCAGCTGCGCAACACCATCGAACGGGTCGCACCGACCAACAGCCGGGTGCTGATCACCGGCCCGTCCGGCTCAGGCAAGGAGCTCACGGCCCGCAGCATCCATGCCCTGTCGCAGCGGGCGCGCAATCCCTTCGTGGTGATCAACGCCGCCACCATCACGCCCGACAGGATGGAGGAAGAACTGTTCGGCATCGAGGATTCGGACGGCCGCATCCGCAAGATCGGTGCGATGGAGGAAGCCCACGGCGGCACGCTCTACATCGACGAAGTCGCCGACATGCCCTATGAGACCCAGGGCAAGATCCTGCGCGTGCTCGTCGACCAGACCTTTACCCGGGTCGGCGGCGCCGGCCGGGTCAGCGTCGACATCCGCATCCTGTCTTCCAGCGCCCGCAATCTGGAGCAGGAGATCGCCGAGGGGCGCATGCGCGAGGACCTGTTCCACCGTCTGGGCGTGGTGCCGATGCACGTGCCGGCGCTGGCCGAGCGGCGCGAGGATATTCCCGGCCTGGTGGAATTCTTCATGGAGCAGATTTCCGTGGCCTCGGGCCTGCCGATCCGCCGCATCGGCGCCGATGCCATGGCCGTGCTTCAGGCCCATGACTGGCCCGGCAACGTGCGCCAGCTGCGCAACAACGTGGAACGGCTGATGATCCTCACGAGGGCCGATCCGGAGGCGGTGATCACCGCAGACCTTCTGCCGAGCGAAATCGGCGCCGACGCCCCGAACCTGCCGACCAATGGCGGCGGCGAGCATCTGATGGCCTTGCCCTTGCGCGATGCGCGCGAGATGTTCGAGCGGGACTATCTTCAGGCGCAGATCAAGCGGTTCGGCGGCAACATCTCCCGCACCGCCGAATTCGTCGGCATGGAGCGCTCCGCCCTGCATCGCAAGCTCAAGTCCCTCGGCCTTTCGTGATACAAAACGCGCCGAATGGCACACTAAGAGGACGCGCTGACCCATGAGAGTGGTGATTTGTGGAGCCGGCCAGGTTGGCTACGGCATAGCGGAAAAACTCGCCTCGGAGCAGAACGACGTCTCGGTCATCGATTCGTCGCCGCGGCTGATCAACGCCATTCGCGACACCCTCGATGTGCGCGGCTTCGTCGGTCATGGCGCCCATCCAGACGTTCTGGCCCAGGCAGGCGCCGACCAGGCCGACATGCTGATCGCCGTCACCCTTTACGACGAGGTCAACATGGTCGCCTGCCAGGTGGCCCATTCGCTGTTCAAGGTGCCGACCAAGGTCGCCCGCGTGCGCGCCCAGAGCTATCTGACACCGCAGTGGAGTGACCTGTTCTCCCGCGACAACATGCCAATCGACGTGATCATCTCGCCGGAAATCGAGGTGGGCGAAATGGTCATGCGCCGACTGGCCTTGCCCGGTGCGGTGGAGACCATCCGCTTCGCCGACGATCAGGTCGTCGTCGTCGGCGTGATCTGCCGTGAGGATTGCCCGGTCGTCAACACACCGCTGCGCCAGCTCACCGAACTGTTCCCCGACCTTGGCGCGGTGGTCACCGGCGTCTTTCGCGGCAATCACCTGTTCGTGCCCAAGAGCTCCGATTCCCTGCTGGTGGGCGATCTGGTCTATGTCACCGCCCGCCGCGACCGGGTGCGGCGCACCCTGGCGATCTTCGGCCACGAAGAGCCGGAGGCGAACCGGGTGGTGATCGCCGGTGGCGGCAACATCGGCCTTTATGTCGCGCGTACACTGGAACAGCGGCAATCGGCCGCCAAAGTGAAGATCATCGAGCACTCGCGCGAACGTGCGGTGAGTGTCGCCGACACGCTGAAGCGGGCGGTGATCCTGCACGGCAGCGCGCTGGATCAGAAGCTGCTGCTGGAGGCCGATGTTCAGGACGCCGATACGCTGATCGCCCTGACCAACGAGGACGAGGTGAACATCCTGTCCTGTGTCATGGCCAAGAAGCTCGGATGCAAGCGCAACCTGTCGCTGCTCAACAACCCCAGCTACCCGGCCTTCGCCCATGCGCTTGGCATCGATGCCTTCGTCAATCCGCGCCAGGTAACGATTTCCAAGATCCTGCAACACGTGCGCCGGGGCCGCATCCGCGGGGTGCATGCCCTGCAGAACGGCGCCGCCGAGGTGATCGAGGCCGAGGCGCTGGAAACGTCGCCGCTGGTCGGCCGCCCGTTGCGCGACATCGACCTGCCGGACGGCATTCGGGTCGGTGCGATCTTCCGCGATGGCGAGGTGATCACACCTGACGGCAGCACCATCATCCGGGCCCATGACCGGGCAGTGCTGTTCGCGATCGCAGAGCGCGTGCGCCAGGTGGAGCAGATGTTCCGCGTCAGTCTGGAATTTTTCTGATAGGTGTGGGATCGAATGGGGCATCCAAGCGTTTGCGCGCAGTATGCCCGGGGATGCGAAAGACACCGCGCGAGACATTCGGAGGAATGATGAGTCGTATTGCATATGTGAACGGTCGCTATGTTCGCCATGCCGAGGCGGCGGTGCATATCGAGGACCGGGGCTACCAATTCGCCGATGGCGTCTACGAGGTTTGCGAGATCTGGCGCGGCAAGGTCGTCGATGAGCGGCGGCATCTGGATCGGCTGGAACGGTCCTTGCGCGAGCTGTCGATCGCCATGCCGATGTCGCGCGCCGCACTGGCGCAGGTGATGCGCGAGGTGATCCGCCGCAACCGTGTGCAGTCGGGCATTGTCTATCTCCAGGTGACCCGGGGTGTGGCCCGGCGCGATCATGTGTTCCCGCCGGCCGGCACCAAGCCGGCGCTGGTGATCACCTCCCGCGCCGTTCGTCCGGAGGTCGGCGACAAGGCCGCCGAGGCCGGCGTCGGCGTCATCACCGTGCCGGAAAACCGCTGGGAGCGGGTGGACATCAAGTCGGTCGGCCTGCTGCCGAACGTTTTGGTGAAGCAGAAGGCCAAGGAGGCCGGCGCCAAGGAAGCCTGGTTCGTCGACGCGGACGGGTTCGTCACCGAAGGCGGCTCGACCAACGCCTGGATCATCACCACTGACAACACCCTTGTCACACGCCCGGCCGAACATGGCATTCTGGCAGGGATTACCCGACGGGTTGTTCTCGATATGATTGAACGTGAGGGTTTATCGTTTGACGAACGCCCCTTTACCGTGGAAGAAGCGAAGAATGCGAAGGAGGCATTCATCACCGCCGCGACGACCCTCGTCATGCCGGTGGTGAAGGTCGACGATACCGTGATCGGGAATGGGCACCCCGGTTCGTTCGCAAGCGAACTTCGTTCAAAATTCCATGAGGTTAGTGAATTGGAACCAGTTTGAATGCCGCGCTTGACGTTTTGTAAAAACGGGCAGAATTCCCCATAAGGATGCGATAGACTGTCCGCCGCGTTGTCATGCGCCTTCCTCCAGGGCACGTGACTTCGGGCCCGCCGTGCGCGATTGCGCCGGCTGGCCGGGCATGCGAAACGTCGGTGCGGGCGCACCTATAATGCAAAGGCAGAATCAGGAAAAAATAAAACATGGCTGACCGCGCTCAAAACCTTCAGGACACTTTTCTCAATCACGTTCGCAAGCAGAAGACACCGCTAACGATCTTTCTGATCAATGGCGTCAAGCTGCAGGGCGTCGTGACGTGGTTCGACAATTTCTGCGTTTTGCTCCGCCGTGACGGCCATTCGCAGCTCGTCTACAAACATGCGATCTCCACCGTGATGCCGAACGCGCCGGTGCAACTGTTCGATCCGTCCGATGAAGCGGGCGAGAAAGCCGCAGGCTGATTGAAAAAACAGTCACGTCAGACCTCCGGCACCCCTGGCGGGGGCGGTCCGGATCATGCCAGCGACGGCCCGCGTTCCTCGACCGGAGCGCGGGCTGTCGTGATCGTTCCCGTCCTCGATCCTCGCCGTCGCCCGGACACCGGTCCGGAGGCGCCGCGCCGGTCGCCCGAAGCCCGGCTTGAAGAGGCCGTCGGCCTTGCCGCTGCGATCGAACTGGATGTGATCTCCAGCGCCATCGTTAGCGTGAGCGCGCCGCGTCCCGCGACCTTGCTTGGCAGCGGCAAGGTGGAGGATCTCGGCGCCATCGTCCGGGCCGAGGAGGTCGAACTCGTCATCGTCGACCACCCGCTAACGCCGATCCAGCAACGCAACCTGGAAAAGGCGCTGGAGTGCAAGGTGCTCGACCGCACCGGTCTGATCCTGGAGATCTTCGGCGCCCGCGCGAGCACGGCGGAAGGCACGCTTCAGGTCGAACTGGCCCATCTCAAGTGGCAGAAGAGCCGCCTCGTGCGCTCCTGGACCCACCTGGAACGGCAGCGCGGCGGCCTCGGCTTCATCGGCGGTCCCGGCGAAACCCAGATCGAGGCCGACCGGCGGCTGATTCAGGAGCGGATCACCCGGCTGGAGAAGGACCTGAAGCAGGTCAGCCGCACCCGCGAGCTGCACCGGTCCAAGCGGCGCAAGGTGCCGCAGCCGGTGATCGCGCTGGTGGGCTACACCAATGCCGGAAAATCGACCCTGTTTAACCGGCTGACCCAATCCGAGGTGTTTGCCAAGGATCTGCTGTTCGCGACCCTCGACCCGACCTTGCGCCGGATCGCGCTGCCCCATGGCGGCGAGGTGATCCTGTCGGACACGGTCGGTTTCATCTCCGATCTGCCAACCCATCTGGTCGCCGCTTTCCGGGCGACGCTGGAGGAGGTCACCGAAGCCGATCTGATCCTGCATGTCCGCGACATCTCTCATGAGGACAGCGAGGCCCAGGCCGCCGATGTCGCCGACACGCTGGCGCTGCTCGGCCTTGAGGGCGACCAGGACGCGACCATCATCGAGGTGTGGAACAAGATCGACCTGCTGGCGGAAGACCGCAAACGGGCGATCCTGGCCGAAAACGCCCGGCGCCCGAACGGGGCGATCGGCCTGTCGGCGCAAACCGGGGAGGGGGTCGACGCCCTGCTGGCGCGGATCGAGGCGGAGCTTTCCAGCCGAAGCATCACCTATGAGCTGCGCCTGCCGGTCGATGACGGCGAAACCCTCGCCTGGCTCTATCGCAACACGGAAGTGATGGCCCGGCAGGACAGCGAAGACGGTGTGCGGATCAGCGCAAGGGTGAGCGAGCGCCACCGGGGCGGGTTTCTTGCCCGGTGCCGCGGTTACCTCGCAACGCCTGACCCGTTGCCCTCAGCGGATGACGACCCGAGCAACGAGGCCCCCCCCAAAAAATCAACGGGCTACGATCCTGCCTCGGGATCAGGAACCGACTGACTCCGAAGCGGCGGCCTCAGAGGCAGGGACGGCCGGCGCCGTGCCGGTGGAGGTCTCTTCGGGCAGGCGCTTGGCCGCCTGCCACGCCGCCTCCATTTCCTCAAGGGTCATGGCGTCGAGCGTCACCCCTTGTGCTGCAGCGGTGTCCTCGATGGCAGCAAAGCGGCGGCGGAATTTCCGGTTGGTTCGCTTCAGGGCTTCCTCCGGGTCGATATCGAGATGGCGGGCGAGATTGGCCAGGGCGAAGATCATGTCGCCGATCTCATCGGCGATCCGCTCCCGGTCCCGCTGCTCCGCATCGACCTCATCGGCCAGTTCCTCGACCTCTTCGCGGATCTTGTCGAGCACCGGACCGGCCGCGCCCCAGTCGAACCCGACGCGGGATGCCTTGCGCTGCAGCTTTTCCGCCTCCGTCAGCGCCGGGAATACCGGTGGTACGGCGTCGAGAAAGCGCGGTGCCTCCTCGCCCAGCCCCTCGGCGGCGCGTGCCTCCGCCCGCAGACGCTTTTCCTCCTGCTTGATCCGCTCCCAGGCGCCCTTGGCCATGCCGGCGCTGCGCGCATCCTCATCGCCGAACACATGCGGATGCCGGCGGATCATCTTGGCGGTGATGCCCTCCACCACATCGGCGAAGACGAACGCCTGATCCTCCTCGGCGATCCGCGCGTGATAGACCACCTGAAGGAGCAAATCGCCCAGCTCCTCACGCAGATCCGTCATGTCGCCGCGCGCGATCGCGTCGGCGACCTCGTAGGCTTCCTCGATCGTGTAAGGAGCAATGGTGCCGAAGTCCTGCTCCAGATCCCAGGGGCAACCGGTTCCGGGCGTGCGCAACGCCGCCATGATCTCGATCAGTCGCTGAATGTCACGTGCCGGCTGCATGGCAGTCTCCCCGAAATGACGTTGGCCTGTGCCGTGAGGCTGGTCTGTCCCGTGACTTAGATCAGGCACAGCCAAAGGGGAACCGGTTTTCCGCGCGGGGCATTTTGTAAGGTCGCCGGATCGCCAAACGAAAAAGCCCCCGCCGAGGGGATCGGCGAGGGCTTTGTGAGCTTGAAATTTCAGCGCGCGAGGCGGTGGCCGCGTGTCTCAGCGGCCGTTGATGCCGAGGCGAGCGGCAAACGAGGACACCGGCTCACCGAAGCGAAGGGACTTGAACCGGGCGCGCGCGGCTTCGCTATCGGCAACGCCAATATCGGACAGGCTGCGCGCGTCGCGATCCGCCACCTGCAAGGTGTGAACGCGGGATGCGACACCGAGGGTCTGGCCGAGAACCCTGGTCAGATAGGACATGATGTTCTCCTCTTGCGAGATCGACATGGGGACACGCGCTGCGCCAAGCGTCAGCGCCATTGGCCGGGATATGTGCGCATTTGACCTGTCAATCAAACGAAAAGAACTTAAGTATGGGATCAAATAATTTGAACGATCGAGGCTGAGATGGACAACCTGCCGGGCAAGGGCGCGCCGCTGGTCGAAATGGACCTTTACCGTACGTTTCTCGCCATCGCCGAGACGGGGGGATTCACCAAGGCGGCGGAGGCGGTGGGGCGGACCCCGTCGGCCGTTTCCATGCAAATCAAGAAGCTGGAGGGGCTGCTGGGCGTCTCGGTCTTTGCCCGGGAAGGGCGCTCGGTGCGCTTGACGGCGGAAGGGGAGGCGCTGCTCGGCTACGCGCGGCGCATCCTGATGCTGAATGACGAGGCGGTGTCCCTGTTCCGGGCGCCGGCGGTGGAAGGCGAGGTTCGCTTCGGCGCGCCTTCCGATTTCGGCACCCGTTTCCTGCCGAACATTCTCACCCGCTTTGCCCGCTCGCACCCGGCGGTCAATGTGGATGTGCACCTGGACGGCAGCCCGCCGCTCTTGCAGAAGCTGAAGGACCGGCAACTCGACCTGATCCTTTACACCGCGCGCCCCGACAGCGAGCTCGCGCGCGGCGGTGAGATCGTCTACACGGAACCGCTGGTCTGGGCCGGCCTTGAGGGGGGCGTTGCCTATAGCCGCGACCCGGTTCCGCTGGCGCTTTCGGTCTCCGGCTGCCCCTGGCGCAAGGCGGCACGTGCCGCGCTCGACAAGGCCGCGCACCCTTATCGCATCGCTTATCAGAGCTTCCACAGTGCCGGGCAGGAAGCCGCTCTGCTGGCGGACCTCGCCATCGCCCCATTCCCGGCAAGCGTTGTCGAGCCGCCCTTGCAACGGTTCGGCCGGCGGCACGGGCTTCCGGAGATCGGCACCTATCATCTGATCCTCAAGGAAGCAGGCAAGACCGGAAAGGCGACCGACGCCTTTGCCAACCATGTCATCGCCTGTTTCGGCGAAATGATGCATGGACAGGTTGGCGATGACGATGAGGCGGATATCTCGAAAAAAGATTGAAATAACAGATAATTATTCGAATACCCTCACAAACAAAACAAGGACCGCCGCCTTCTCGATCGGCGACCTGTAATGCATGAAGTGAGAAATCACTCTCAACCATCTGAATAAAAACCACTATTCTGATTTTTCTTGAATTCCCACCATGGACGACGATCCGGCCCTGGCCTGCGCGAACCACGCCCAATCCTGCCGCTGCTCGAATCGCGAGACGTTGTTTTTTTCGTCTGAGCAAGGCATCAACTCCGTCCCGAAACCGCTTTTCCCATCTTTTTGCAGGTGCGAAAAGCCGTGCGCCGCGTGTGGGTACGGCTGTGGGGCAGCAAGTTTTCGGCAAGGTTAGGCAGCGGCTCGAACAAGCTGACTGCAATCGTCCCGGAATACACGGTTTACCTACCCGCGCGACGTGTGGCCGAGGGGCGCGGGCCGCGCCGCTCCGGCGAGGGGCGGTTGCCTACCATTTGTCGCAGCGCAAGAAGACGAAATAACAAGCGCAAATTCTCATGAATTTCGTGCGCAGGCGGGTGATGAAGTTTCAGGTATATTTCCTGTTCGCCTCAAAAACGCGTGAGATTAATTAATTTTCCCACAAATTCAGAGGCGACAAGACGGACGGCAATAGCCAGCCGCGAACGGCACCATTTCTGCCGCAAAGCAAAAAAATCAAATTTGAGGCTTTGCGAAATTGACCTGATCGTGTGCTAAATTAAGATCATAGCCAAGAGACAGGCTCGGCGATGTAACCGAATGAGATCAACAAGCATCAGCCATGCTCCCCGATCGGGGAGGGTGAAACTCACCGAGAGACCTCGGCCTTTCGCCGCCTGCCGAACACGCGACACCGCCTCCGCGCGGTCTTCGCACCCCGACAGTTCGACACCGGACAAACTGGAAATGAGGAGGTAGACAGGGCAAATGTCGACCAACAATTCTTCTACGGAATTGCATTCGAAGGTTCCGCAATTGCGGAAGCAGATGAAGGATGGCGCGCTGAGCCGCCGCGAGTTCGTTCGCTTCGCCGCGCTTCTCGGCGTTGGCGCCGGCGCCGCCTATTCGATGGCCGGCCTGCCGAGCCCCGCCTTCGCCGATGACCAGGCCAACATGCCGTTCCCGCCCGATGATCCCAATGCCCAGTCCGGCGGCGTGCTGAAGGTCGCCATGCAGGTGCAGAAGATGGAGGATCCGGCGACCTACTCCTGGGTGGAGATGTCCAACCAGACCCGGCACATCCTGGAACACCTGACGATGACCGGTCCGGACAACGTCACCCGGCCGATGCTGGCCGAGCGCTGGGAGGCCTCGGACGATCTCAAGACCTGGACGTTCTACCTGCGCAAGGGCGTGAAGTGGAACAATGGCGACGACTTCACCACCGAGGACGTGAAGTTCAACTTCGAGCGCTGGATGAACCCGGATCTCGGCTCGTCGAATGTCGGCCTGTCGTCCATCGCCGCGCTGATGGAGGAAAAGGACGGCAAGAAGGTGATGCGCGACGGTGCCATCGAGGTAATCGACGACCACACCATCCGCTTCCATCTGTCGAAGGCGGTGCTGTCCTTCCCCGAGGACATGTACAACTACCCCACGGCGCTCGTGCACCGCAGCTTCAAGCCGCCGTTCTCCGACAATGCCATCGGCACCGGCCCGTTCACGCTGGTTGAGAACACCGTCGGTGACCGCTGCATCCTGAAGCGGGTCGAAGGCATCGAGTACTGGGGCGGCAAGGTCTATCTCGACGAGATCCACTACTACAATTTCGACGAGGACAACCAGCTCACCACCTTCGCCGGCGGGGACGTGGATGCGATCTACGAGTTCGGCGTCGAGCAGATGGAACTGGCCAAGGCGCTGGATGGCAACATCATCGCCGCGCGGACCGCGCAGACCCTGTGCTGCCGCTTCCAGGTGACGGAAAAGCCGTTCGACGACAAGCGCGTGCGCCAGGCGATCGTCAAGGCCGTCGACAACGCGCTGATCAAGGAGCTGGTCTATCCGGAGGGCGGCGACGTTGGCGAGAACCAGCACGTGGCGCCGATCCATCCGGAGTATTTCAAGCTTCCGCCGCTGGTACGGGACGTTGACGCCGCCAAGGCACTGCTCGCCGAAGCGGGCTATCCGGACGGGCTGGAGCTGACCATTGACGTCGGCAACACCGATGGCCCGTGGCACCAGACCGTGGCCGAGGCCATGCGCGACCAGTTGAAGGACGCAGGCATCACCCTCAACGTCAATGTGATGCCCGCCTCGAAATACTGGGAGATCTGGGACAAGACGCCGTTCGGTGCCACCGCCTGGACCCACCGCCCGCTCGGCACCATGGTGCTGTCGCTCGGCTACCGGACCGGTGTTCCCTGGAACGAGACGAAGTACTCCAACCCGGAATGGGACAAGGCCCTGGACGAGGCCGAAGCAACGCTCGACGTGGAAAAGCGCCGCGCCTTGATGGAGAACATCGAGAAGGTGCTTCAGGACGATGCGGTGATGGTGCAGCCGATCTGCCGCCCGGTCTACACCATCGCCAGCAAGGCGGTGCATGGCTACCCGGCGCACCCGACCCAGTATCACCAGTTCAACAAGGTCTGGAAGGCGTCCTGACGCCGATGACAATCCGGCCGGGCGGGGGACAACCTCCCGCCCGGCAGCCCTGCGCCGCGCCGCCTCTCCAGGGCGGCCCGGCACCGGGCTCCAGACATGGTGACCCAATATGCTGAAACTGATCCTGCGACGGCTTCTCCAGATGCTGTTGATCATGGCCGTCGCGTCGCTGCTCTTGTTCGCGATCTTCGACACGCCGGAGTTCAAGAAGCGTCTCGCGGTTCAGGAACTGGGCGGCTTTGCCGTCTCCGCGCTGACGGAGGAGAGCTACAACGCTTGGCTGGCGGAGAAGGGGCTGGATGTGCCCTTCCACACCCGCTACCTGAACTGGGTCGGTGACATCCTGCAAGGCGACATGGGCTTTTCCTATGAAAAGAACCGCCCCGTGGGTCCCTTGCTGCTCGACCGACTGGCGAACACGGGCATTCTTGCCTTCTTCGTCTTCGCGCTGATGATCCCGCTGTCGCTGGTGCTGGGCATTCTCGCCGGAATGAAGGAGGGATCAGCTCAGGACCGAACGATCTCCTTCCTGTCGGTCTTCACCACCAGTATCCCGGAAATCGCCACGGCGATCCTGCTGACGGTGGTGCTGTCGCTCGGCCTTGGCTGGCTGCCGGCGAAATCGGCGATGATCAACGGCTTCAGCTTCCGTGAGCTGCTGCTGCCGGTGCTGACGCTGGTGATCTACGACTTTGGCTATGTCGCCCGCATGACCCGGGCCTCCATGGCCGAGGTGATGACCTCGCAATACATCCGCACCGCCGTGCTCAAGGGGCTGCCCTACCGGCGGGTGGTGATGAAACACGCCCTGCGCAACGCGCTGATCGCGCCCTTCACGCTGATCGTGCTGCAGCTCAACTGGCTGCTCTCCGGCGTGGTCGTGGTCGAGGTGTTCTTCGAATACGACGGCTTCGGCAAGCTGTTGCTGGAGGCCGCCCTGTTCCCCGATGTGGAGGTGGTGCAGGCCTGCACCCTGGTCGCCGTGGCCGTGGCCGTGCTGTCGCAGATCATTTCCGACATCGGCTACACCTTCCTCAATCCGCGCATCCGCTTCGCCTGAAGGACGGGAGAGACCCTCAATGGCTGTTACCGAAATCGAGGCGGGACCTTCGGCGCTGGAGCGCCTGTCGCACCCACGGGCCCTGATCGCCCTGGGGCTGCTGATGTGGCTGCCGCTGATGAGCTATGTCATGGGCGGCACCGCGCTTGGGCCCGCCGCCGACTACATCCTGTTGCCGGCCATTCCGGCAACGCTGCTGCTCTATGTGCTGGGCGTGCGCGCCTTTCGCGAAAGCCGGGTCGCGGTGATCGGGTTGACCCTCGTCTTCTTCTGGCTACTTGCCGCCGTCGCGGCGCCCTATCTGCCGCTGCTCGACCCGAACAAGCCGATCGCGCCCTTCGTCACCCCGCTCAGCGAAAAACGCGACGTGTTCTTCTGGCTCGGCACCGATTTCAAGGGCCGGGACATGCTGTCGCGGATGATCTGGGGTTGCCAGCGGGTGATCGTCTGGGGCGTGTCGGCCACCTTCGTCGCTTATGTGGTCGGCGCGCTGTTCGGCCTGATTTCCGGCTATCTCAGCGGCTGGTGGGATGAGATCATCTCCTTTGTCGCCAACGTGCTCCTGTCCTTCCCAGTGATGGTGCTGTTCATCGTCATCCTCAACTATCTCGGGCCCTCCGGCTTCAACATCGTGGTGGCGGTGACCTTCGCCTCGGCGCCGGCGATCATGCGCATCGTTCGCGGGCTGACCCTCGATATCAAGACCCGCGACTATGTGTTCGCGGCGCAGACGCGCGGCGAGCATCCGCTCTACATCATGATCGTCGAATTGCTGCCAAACGTGCGCGGACCGATCATCGTCGATGCCTGCCTGCGCCTTGGCTACACCACCGTTGCGATCACCACCCTGACCTTCCTTGGCCTCGGTCTGCAGCCGCCCGACCCGGACTGGGGACTGATGATCCGCGAGAGCGCCAAGACGGCGATGCTCTGGAAATTCTCCTACATGCTGCTGGTGCCGGCGCTGGCCGTCTCCAGCCTGATCCTCGGCTTCAACCTGATGGCCGACGGCCTTCGGGAAATGAGCCTGCGGGACTGAGGAGCCACATGATGACCGAACAGACACCGGTGCTGGAGTGCCGCAACCTCTGCATCTCCTATTACACCCGGGCCGGCGAAATCCCCGCCGTCGTCGACTTCAATTTAAAGCTCATGCCCGGCGAGGCCCATGGCATCGTCGGTGAGAGCGGCTGCGGCAAGTCCACCGTGGCGCTGGCGATCATGCAGTACATGGGCCGGAACGGCGCCATCGTCGGCGGCGAGATCCTGTTCGAGGGGCGCGATATGCGCACCATGTCCGAGGAGGAGCTCCGACAAATCCGCGGCTCGAAGATCGCCATGGTCTATCAGGAGCCGATGGCCTCGCTGAACCCGGCCATGACCATCGGCGATCAGCTCGCTGAAGTGCCGATCTATCATGACGGCCTGTCCGAGAGCGAAGCGCTAGCACGGGCGGAGGAGATGCTCGCCAAGGTCCGCCTGCCGGATCCGCGCCGCATCCTGCGCTCCTATCCGCACCAGATCTCCGGCGGGCAGCAACAGCGGGTGGTGATCGCCATGGCGCTGCTGTCGAACCCGCGCCTGTTGCTGCTCGATGAGCCGACCACCGCCCTCGATGTCACCGTGGAAGCGGGTATCGTCGAGCTGATCAACGAGATTTCCGCCGAGTTCGGCACCTCGATGATCTACATCTCGCACAATCTCGGCCTGATCCTGGAGACCTGTCACCGGCTGACGGTGATGTATTCCGGCGAGGCGGTGGAGGTCGGCGACATCGAGGATGTGTTCGACGAGATGCGCCATCCCTATACGCGCGGCCTGTTCGGCTCGATCCCGCTGCCCGGTGCGGACAAGAACGCCCATCCGCTGATGGCGATCCCCGGCCAATTGCCATTGCCGCACGAGCGCCCGCCGGGGTGCAACTTCGGTCCGCGCTGCAGCTTCTTCAAGGGCGGGCTGTGCGATGCCCGCGCATTGCCGATGCATCCCGTGCCGGGCGACGACGATCACCGGGTGCGCTGCGAGCGCTTTGCCGAGATCGACTGGGACCGGGACCTGCCCAAGGGCGAGGCCAAACCGCCGATCAAGGCCGGTCCGGTGGTCCTGTCGGTCAGGGACATGACCAAGCATTACGCCATCGAGACCGGCGGCCTTCTGGCCATGGGCGGGGCGACCCGCACGGTGAAGGCGAACGAGAAGCTGACCTTTTCCGCCCGCGAAGCGGAGACGGTGGCCATCGTCGGCGAAAGCGGCTGCGGCAAGTCGACCTTCGCCAAGGTGCTGATGGGGCTGGAGGACGCGACCGACGGTCAGGTGCTGCTCGGCGACACCGAGCTTGGTGATCTGCCCGTGCAGAAGCGGAGCAAGGACACCATCGCCAATTTGCAGATGGTGTTCCAGAACCCGTTCGACACCCTCAACCCCTCGCACACCATCGGCGCGCAGATCGGCCGGGTGATCCGCAAGTTCGGCGTTGCCCGGAGCGAGGAGGAGGTCAACGAGATCGTCTACCGGCTGCTCGACACGGTGAAGCTGCCGCGCGACTTCGCCAAGCGCAAGCCACGCCAGCTCTCCGGTGGCCAGAAGCAGCGCGTTGGCATCGCCCGCGCCTTTGCCGGCAACCCCAGCGTGGTGATCGCCGACGAGCCGGTCTCCGCCCTCGATGTCTCGGTGCAGGCCGCCGTCACCGAGTTGTTGATGGACATCCAGCGTGAAAACCGCACCACCATGCTGTTCATCAGCCATGACCTTTCAGTGGTGCGCTATCTCGCCGACCGGATCGTCGTCATGTATCTCGGCCGGATCATGGAGCAGGGGACCACCGAGGAGGTGTTCTCGCCGCCCTATCATCCCTACACCGAGGCACTTCTGGCCGCCGTGCCAATCGCCGACACGCGGGTCAAGAAACGGCATATCGTGCTGAAGGGCGAAATCCCGTCGCCGTCCAATCCGCCGAAGGGCTGCCCGTTCTCCACCCGCTGCCCCTACATGATCCCCGGCACTTGCGATGTGGAGCTGCCGCCGAACCGCACCTTCGGTCAGGACCACCGGATCCTGTGCCACCTCCAGCCCTCGGAGCTGGAGGGGATGGAGCCGGTGATCAGCCCCAGGGCGGAGGCCGCCGAATAGGCCGCGTTGACCGGGACGGCGAAGGTGCTACTTTCGCCGCGACCCGCCCAACGGAGCCGCCCCCATGTCCCGCATCGACAGCATTGCCCAGCTGGAGGCCCTTTACGGGGTGCCAGGCGCCGCCTCGACGGTGAAGGAAATCGACTACGTGTCGGAGGACTACGCGGCCTTCATCGCCGCTTCGCCCTTCCTGACGCTGGCGACCTCCGGACCGAAGGGGCCCGACTGTTCACCTCGCGGCGACCGGCCGGGGTTTGTTCGCATTGCCGATGAAAAGACGCTGATGATTCCCGACCGGCGGGGCAACAACCGGGTCGATTCCTTGCGCAACATCATCGCCGACCCGCGCGTCGGCCTATTGTTCCTGATCCCCGGCAGCGGCACCACCTTGCGGGTGAACGGCACCGCCCATCTGTCGGTAGATCCGGAGCTGCTGGCCTCCTTCGCCGTCGACGGCAAGGCCCCGCGCAGCGTGATCGTGGTCACCATCACCACCGTGTTCTTCCAATGCGCCCGGGCCATCGTCCGCTCCGCGCTCTGGGATCCGGAACGGCAGGTGGCCCCAGATAGCCTTCCGACCCCGGGCAGCATTCTGGCGCGGCTGAGCAAGGACACAGTCGGCGGTGCGGAGTATGACCGGGCGTGGCCGGAACGGGCGCGGAAGACCCTCTGGTAACGCAAAGGCCCCGCAAGGGGCGGGCGAGGGGAAAGCCCGCGCCGCCAGAGCCTCATTCCGGGCGGCAGATCTCACCGCGCAGAATGCCCCTGCCGGTCTTGACGAGCAGCAGCGCGATCACCACCGCCAGCACCGCATAGGTCGCGTACATCGCCGCCATGTGAAACTCCGACCCGGTGCGGGTGCCGAAATGGGCCGAGGCGATGGTGAAGGCGGCAAGCGGGAAGGAATAGGCCCACCAGGACATGGTGAAGGGCAGGCGGAACAGCCGGTGCACCTGGGTCAGCAGGATCAGCACGAACATCAGCGCGACATAATAGAGCACCCGGGCCAGCGGATCGAGCACGCCGCCGTTGATTTCCTGCCAGGCGATGAAGCCGGCGGAGGGCGGGGCGATCAGAATCACCAGGGTCGGCAGCAGCCGTTCCGGCAGCGGGTTGTGAAAGATCAGCCGGTTGAACACCAGTGTCAGGAACACCAGCCAGAACAGGATGCCGACGGAGAAGAAGAACCAGGACACTTCCACATAGCCAAGGCGCACGCCGGCGACCGGCACCAGCACATTGCCGACGGCGGGAATGAACCAGGCCGGGGTCAGATGCGCCTGTTCGAACGGCCGGTGGCTGATCCAGGCAGAAACGACGCCAAGGGTCACCGCAAGATGGGCGACGGTCGCCGCGCACCACAGCCCATGCGCCAGCGGCTCCGACACAGGCAGCAGGCCGGCGGAGATCAGAAGCACGCCGATGGTGATTGCCGGGAAGAAGGCGATGCGCACCGGATGGTTCCATTCCGCGCGCAGGGCCGCCGGATAGCGCAGGCCCTTGGCGATGAAGAAGACCGCAATGGCGAGGAAGACCAGCGCCGTTGCGCCGATCACCAACCGGCTGGCGGTGAAGGGAAGGTCAAGCGCCAGCTCGATCTGCCGGGTGGCAAGGCCGAACCCGGCCAGCCCCATCACCGCCGCGAAAAACGTCACCGGGAAATGCATCAGCCTCGGTTCCTCGGCTTCGCTTTCCATCCGTTCGACCACCCCGTCCGTCATTGCCATCCTCTGTCTGCCAGTCACACGGGCCGCGTTGCGCCGCGCCGCGCCGTCGCCCTTACTTGCACAGCTTCGCCTGCGGCAACAGGGCACAGATCGTCTCAGGTGAATATGTTTCACCGAACAGTTTTCCCAATCGCGCATGCCATGACTTGACGAGCGCGCGCGCGCCGTGGTGACTGACCCTCATCCCTGACCCCATCTTGAGGATGCCGATGCGCACTCAGTCCTGTCTCGCGATCATCCTGGCCGCCGGCCTTGGCACCCGCATGAAATCGCAGCTCCCGAAAGTGCTGCACGAGGTCGGGGGGCTGTCGCTTGTCGGGCATGTGCTCGGAAGCGTGCGCGCTGCGCAATGCGACCAGGTGGCGGTGGTCATCGGGGCCGAGATGCCGGAGCTTGCGGGCCATATCGCGGCGCTGGATCCCGCCGCCTCAATCCATGAGCAGGTGGAACGGCTCGGCACGGCCCATGCCGCCCGTAGCGCCGCACCGGCCTATGCCGAGCCCGCCGATCACATCCTCGTCCTGTTCGGCGATACCCCGCTCGTCACGCCGGAAACGATTGCCCGGGTGCGTCAGCGCCTGACCGCCGGCGCCGATGTGGTCGTCCTCGGATTCGAGGCCGCCGACCCGACCGGCTACGGCCGGCTTTTGACGGAGGGCGACAGCCTGACGGCGATTCGCGAGGAAAAGGACGCCAGCGCGGCGGAGCGGGCGGTCACCTTCTGCAATTCCGGGATTATGGGCTTTCGCGGCGCGCACTTCGCAGGCGTGCTGGAGGCCATCGGCAACGCCAATGCCCAGAATGAATTCTACCTGACCGATGCGGTCGAGATCGCGCGGGCGCAAGGGCTCAACGTCGCCGCCGAAACCGCGCCGGAAGCCGAGGTCCAGGGGATCAACACCCGCGTTCAGCTCGCGGCGGTGGAAGCGGAGTTCCAGTCCCGCTGCCGCCAGGCCGCGATGCTCGGCGGTGCCACCCTGATCGCGCCGGACACCGTGTTCTTTTCCCATGACACAAAGCTCGGGCGCGATGTGGTGATCGAGCCGAATGTGGTGTTCGGCCCCGGCGTGTCGGTCGCCGATGGCACCCGCATCCGTGCCTTTTCCCACCTGGAGGGGGCTGACGTGGGCGCCCGCGTCACCGCCGGGCCCTATGCCCGTCTGCGTCCGGGGGCGCGGATCGGTGCAGGTGCGCATATCGGCAATTTCGTCGAGATCAAGAATGCGCGGGTCGATGAGGGCGCGAAGGTCAACCATCTCAGCTACATCGGCGATGCCACCGTCGGCGCCAAGGCGAACATCGGCGCGGGCACCATCACCTGCAATTACGATGGCTTCGGAAAGCACCTGACGGAGATCGGCGCCAACTGCTTCGTCGGCTCCAACTCCACCCTGGTCGCGCCGGTGCGCATCGGCGATGGCGCCTATCTCGCCGCCGGCAGCGTCGTCACCGAGGAGGTGCCGGCCGAAGCGCTGGCGCTTGGCCGCGCCCGCCAGACGGTGAAGCCGGGCAAGGCGGAAGAACTGCGCACCCGCTTCGCCGCCGCCAAGGCGGAAAAGGCCGCGAAGCAGGGAAAGTGACGCCCGAACAAGGGTCAATGCACCCTGGGATCGGGGAGCGAGAAGAGAAGCATCTCCAATGGGCTGGAACCGAGAGGCCGTGGCCCTCCGGTCCCGGATCGCTGCCCCACGCAGCCTTCGTCACACGTTGTAATGGGCGCGGTACCAGTCAACGAAGGCCTTGACGCCATCACGCACGCTGGTTTGCGGCCGAAACCCGGTGACCTCGATCAGGTCTTCCACATCCGCCCAGGTCGACAGCACATCGCCCGGCTGCAGCGGCATGTAGTTGCGGATCGCCTTGCGCCCGCAGGCTTCCTCAATGGCCTCCACGTAGCTCATCAGCTCCACCGGCTGCGAATTGCCGATGTTGTAGAGCCGGTAGGGTGCGCCGCCGCTGCTCGCCGGGTCCGGATCAAGCGGCTGCCAGTCGGGATCCTCCGCCGCCGGCCGGTCGGCGATGCGAACGATGCCTTCAACGATATCGTCCACATAGGTGAAGTCGCGCACCATCTGACCGTTGTTGTAGATGTCAATCGGCTCGCCGGCGAGGATCGCCCGGGTAAAACGGTAAAGCGCCATGTCCGGCCGCGCCCAGGGGCCGTAGACGGTGAAGAAGCGCAAACCCGTGACCGGGATCTTGAACAGATGCGAATAGCTGTGCGCCATCGCCTCGTTCGCTTTCTTCGTCGCCGCATAGAGCGAGATCGGATGATTGCCGCCGCGATGGGGTGACAGCGGCATCGCCCCGTCGAGCCCGTAGACCGAGGAGGTGGACGCATAGACGAGATGCTCCACCGGAAAGGCACGCGCCGCCTCCAGCACCGTCAGGAAGCCAGTGACATTGGCGTCCACATAGGCCTGCGGCTCGGTCAGCGAGTAGCGCACCCCCGGCTGGGCGGCGAGATGAATGATCCGCGACGGCGCTTCGCGCTCCACCAGCGCCAGCACCGCCTCGCGATCCTCCAGCGACATCCGCGCTTCCTGAAACCGGTTGGAGCCGCGCAGGATCGCCACCCGCGCCTCCTTCAGCTCCGGATCGTAATAGGGGCTGACGCTGTCGAGACCGACAACCCGCCAGCCATCGGCCAAGAGCCGCTGGCAGACGTGAAACCCGATGAAGCCGGCGGAGCCGGTGACAAGAACAGTGCGCATCATGATCCGGTGGTAAGACGGCGGGAGCGGCGAGGGGCCTCCCGTCAGAAAAGGCCTGTCACGAGTTGAGGATCTCGGCAAGCAGGGGGCGAATCTGGCCGGCCAATTCCTCATTGTCCAGCGCGTAGGCGATATTCGCCGCCAGGAAACCCGGCTTGGAGCCGCAGTCGAAGCTGCGCCCCTCATAGGCGACCGCGCTGAAGCTTTGCGTCTGCATCAGGGCGATCATCGCATCGGTGAGCTGGATCTCTCCGCCCGCGCCGGTTTCCTGGGTCTGCAACAGGTCGAAGATCTCCGGCTGGAGAATGTAGCGGCCGGTCAGGCTGAGGTTGGACGGGGCGGTTCCCGGTGCCGGCTTTTCCACCATGCCCTTGATGGAAATCTCGCGGCCGCCATCCCAGTCCTGCGGATCGACGATGCCGTAATTGTGGGTCTGATCCGGCGCAACCTCGTCCACGGCGACCACATTGCCGCCGCGCTCCTCGTAGGTATGCACCATCTGCGCCAGACAGCCGACCTCGGCCTTGACCAGAACGTCCGGCAGCATGACGGCAAAGGGCTCGTTGCCGACGAGATCGCGGGCGCACCAGATGGCATGACCCAGACCGAGCGGCGCCTGCTGCCGGGTAAAGCTGGTGGTGCCGGGTGCGGGGCGGATCGCGTCGAGCAGCGCCATCGCCGATTTCTTGTCCCGCTCCATCAGCGTGTGTTCCAGCTCATAAGCGATGTCGAAGTGATCCTCGATCACCTGCTTGTTGCGGCCGGTGACGAAGACAATGTGCTCGATGCCGGCGCTGCGCGCCTCGTCGACCACATATTGAATGATTGGGCGGTCAACGATGGTCAGCATTTCCTTCGGCACTGCCTTGGTCGCGGGCAGGAAACGGGTGCCGAGACCGGCGACCGGAAGAACAGCCTTGCGAATTTTCGTGGGAGCCATGAACGTGCCTTCTCAAATATGCTGAGCCTGAAACGGCAAATGCGTTTGTATCCCGGCTCGTGCCAGGAACCAAGTCGAAGCGGCCTGCCGGTAACGATCCCCCCCCCATTCCCGGCCTTTGCCGGCCTCGCCAAGCCCGCCGGTGCTTGCGAACGGGGGGGGATGCGTTTAATCAACCCGGGAACTGCCGGCCACGGGGGCAATGTAGGAGCTGATTCCGAAATGACGGTTAATTGCAACAAGACCGTGCGCGCGGGCGCGGTCGCTTTCGACAATTCGGCACCGATTGCCCTGATTGCCGGCCCTTGCCAGATGGAAAGCCGGGCGCATGTGCTGGAGTGCGCCGCCGCGGTGAAGGAAATCGCAGGTGCGCTCGGCATCGGCGTCGTGTTCAAGGCCTCCTTCGACAAGGCGAACCGCACCTCGATTTCCGCAAGCCGGGGCGTTGGCCTTGACGAGGCGCTGCCGGTCTTTGCAGAGATCCGTGAAACCTATGGCATGCCGGTTTTGACCGACATCCACTCGGCCGACCAGTGTGCGCCGGTGGCGGAAGTCGTGGACGCGCTGCAGATCCCGGCCTTCCTGTGCCGCCAGACCGATATTCTCGTTGCCGCCGCCAAGACCGGAGCGGTGGTCAACGTCAAGAAGGGCCAGTTCCTCGCCCCTTGGGACATGAAAAACGTGCTGACCAAGGTTCTTGAGAGCGGCAATCCCAACGTGCTCCTGACCGAGCGCGGCGCGTCCTTCGGCTACAACACGCTGGTGTCCGACATGCGCGCGCTGCCGGTGATGGCCGCCACGGGCGCCCCGGTCATCTTCGACGCCACCCACTCGGTGCAGCAGCCCGGCGGCAAGGGAAGCTCCTCGGGCGGCGAACGCGACATGGTCGCGGTGCTGGCACGCGCGGCTGTTGCCGTCGGCGTTGCGGGCCTGTTCATCGAAACCCATCCGGATCCGGACAATACCATCTCCTCCGACGGGCCAAACATGATTGCGCTCAAGGACCTGAAGGGACTTCTTCAGGAGTTGATGGAGATCGACGCGGTGTCCAAGAAGTACCGCGCCACCGCCTGACCCTCCGCCGCCGACCGGCGGCGGGCTTGCCCCCTTTCATCCCGCTTCCGGCCAGCCGCCGCGAAGCAATCCCCTCCGACCTCCGGCCCACAATCACCCAGCCGGACCGACATCTTCAGGGAGATGACTATGACCGCTATCGTGGACATCATTGGCCGCGAAATTCTCGACAGCCGTGGCAATCCGACCGTGGAAGTCGACGTTTACCTGGAGGACGGCTCCTTCGGCCGCGCCGCCGTGCCGTCCGGCGCCTCCACCGGCGCCCATGAGGCGGTTGAGCTGCGCGATGGCGGCTCCCGCTATCTCGGAAAGGGCGTCACCGCGGCGGTCGATGCGGTCAATGGCGAGATCTTCGACACGGTCGGCGGCCTCGACGCGGAAGACCAGATCAAGATCGACGAGGCGATGATCGCCCTCGACGGCACCGAGAACAAGGCCCGCCTCGGCGCCAATGCGATCCTCGGCGTGTCCCTTGCCGTCGCCAAGGCGGCCGCCGATGCCAGCGGCCTGCCGCTCTACCGCTATGTCGGCGGCAGCGGCGCGCGCGTGCTGCCGGCGCCGATGATGAACATCATCAACGGCGGCGCCCATGCGGACAACCCGATCGACGTACAGGAATTCATGATCATGCCGGTTGGCGCACCCTCCCTGCGCGACGCCGTGCGCATGGGCGCGGAGGTGTTCCACACCCTGCGCAAGGCCCTGAAGGATGCCGGCCACAACACCAATGTGGGCGATGAGGGCGGCTTTGCTCCCAACATCGGCTCCACCGACGAGGCGATCGGTTTCGTCATGAAGGCGATCGAGACGGCCGGCTACCGCCCGGGCGAGGACATCTGCCTTGCGCTCGACGCGGCGTCGACCGAGTTCTTCAAGGACGGCAAGTATCACCTGGCCGGCGAAGGCAAGGTGCTCGGCCCGGACGAGATGGCCGCTTATCTCGCCGATTTCGTGAAGCGCTACCCGATCATCTCCATCGAGGACGGCATGGCCGAGGATGACTGGGCCGGCTGGAAGGCGCTGACCGAGATGACCGGTGACCGCTGCCAGCTTGTCGGCGATGACCTGTTCGTCACCAACTCCGCACGCCTGCGCGAAGGCATTGAGAAGGGCGTGGCCAACTCCATCCTGGTCAAGGTCAACCAGATCGGTACGTTGACGGAGACCCTGGACGCGGTCGAGACCGCCCACAAGGCCGGCTACACCGCCGTGATGTCGCATCGCTCGGGCGAGACCGAGGACGCGACCATTGCCGATCTTGCCGTTGCCACCAACTGCGGACAGATCAAGACCGGCTCGCTGGCGCGCTCCGACCGGCTCGCCAAATACAACCAGCTCATCCGCATCGAGGAAGAGCTCGGCCAGCAGGCCCGCTACGCCGGCAAGGGCATCCTGCGCCGCTAAGCCGGTAGCCCAATAGCAGACAAAAAACGGCGGCCCATGGAATGATGGGCCGCCGTTTTGCGTTTCAGGCTCTGAACCGGTGGAATCAGGTGTCGCTTCCAGGCCGGGTCTCATGAGCGTGGCGGATGGCCGCCGCCAAGGTTTCCGGCGCTTCCGCCCCCATCACCATGAAGCGCTCATCGATGATGAAGCAGGGAACGCCGCTGACCCCGATGGCGCGGGCATTGTCGAGATCCCGCTGCACCTTGTCCTTGTCGGAATCGGTCGGCAGCAGCTCCGCCACCAGATCCGACATCATGCCCACATCATCGGCCGCCTGAATCAGGGTTTCCGGGTCGGTCAGATCGGCCCCTTCCACGAAATAGAGCTGGAACAGCCGCTCCGCCATTTCGCTCTGGGCGTTTTCCGCGCGGGACCACAGGATCAGCCGGTGGCAATCGAGGGTGTTGGGCGATTTGCGAATGCGGTCGAAGGCGAAGGGAATGTCTTCCGCAGCACCCGCCGCCCGCACGGGCTCATAGGCAGCCTCGGCCCGCTCCGCGCCGCCGAATTTCTCATTGAGATATTGCGCCCGGTCCTTGCCTTCCGGCGGGAGCGTCTCATCGAGCTGAAACGGCATCCAGCGCAAGGACACCGCGATATCGGGCACTTCGGCCAGGGCCTTTTCCAGCCGGCGCTTACCGATATAGCACCACGGGCACATCACATCGGACACGATATCGATACGCAGGGGATCGCCTTCTTCCATCAAACAGTCCTTCAGCGTTGACGGCACCCGAGGAGTGCGGGCGGGCGTCTGTTCCGGATCCGCGCGCGAGCCGCCTCAGAGGAAGCTGGTCGCGCTCACGATCGATGACAGGCGACGGGCCAGCCGGCCGACGGCGGACGCGTCGCGCAGGACGACCATGTCGCCCAGCCCTTCGACCGTAGCAACAAAATCTTCCTCGCGCGAGGCAGCCAACGCCGCCGACCGCAAGGGATTGTCGCCTGCGGGAAGAAACGCTTCGTCATTCGCCGCGCTCCGCCACAGCGGATCGGGATGAAACGAGGCAAGCGGCACGGCCAGCGGCTCGCGGCCTTGCAGGGCCAGAAGCCTGGTGAGTTCAGAAAGGTAGCGATCATAGCCGGCACGCGGCAGCCGACCACGCTCGCCCAGATGCCGGTGGCGAAAGCGGCGCAGCAACGCGCCGGCCAGATGGCGCCGCGCCCCGGCTCGGATGGCGATCCGCACCCGCTCCGAAAGTTCGGCTGGGTTCAGCCCATGGGCCAGCACATCGCTCGCGCCCGCCGCGTGCAACCGGGCCGCGTCCGCACCATTGCGCGCACAGGCGATCACGGGAAGGTTGATATACCTGGGGTCGAAGCGCAGGCGGGTCACATAGTCGACCGCCATCTCCGGCGGACAATCGATCAGAACCGCATCGAACCGCCGGCTTTCCAGAAATTGCGTCGCCATGTCGAACGTAAAGGCGCCGACGATTTCGAACCGTCCCGCGCCCACGCCGAACACCGCGCCGAACCGATGGCTGAGACCGAGGGCCAGAAGGCCAATGGTCGAATGCTCTGGCGCACCGGCCGGCCATTCGCCCGGCAAGGGGCCGAACACCTGCCGCCGCAGCCGGATTTCACTGAGACGGCCGACCTCGCGGATCATGTCGCCCAACCGGTCCGCGAACAGCGGGGCCGAAAGGCTTGTGTCCGCATAGGCGGCAGGGCGCACGGTCCCGTCATGCTGTCCGGCGCGCCCGCCGATGACGAAGACAGGAAGTTCCAACCCGCGAGCCCGGGCGAGGTGCACCAGTTCCGCCAGCGGGCTGTTGCGGATCGGCGCGGGGGCATGGCCCCGAAAGTGGACGACGGCATCGGGAAACCGACTATGCTCCCGTGCCAACTGGAGGGCTTCCTTCGACGTTAGCTCGAACCAGCCGACCAGCCCGTCAGTCAGCCAGGGCCGTGCCTGAGGCATCTCCGCATCGACTTCGATTTCGATGGCAACCGATGGCGCAACGCCGGCGCCGCTGCGCGGCAACGGCCCCAGTTTAGCGGGCACGGCATCGCCTCCCGCTGGAGTGGAGAGAGGCTTCAGTCCGCACGGCCACCGCTGTCACCCTCGTTTCACGCAACCGCAGCATGGCGCAAGCTCACCCGGTCCGACAGGGCCGACCGGTCGACCGCACCGTTCTCCTTGCGCGGCAGGGCAGTCAGCGACAGGATCCGGTGCGGAATTTCCGCCAGGCCGGCCCGCTCCGCATCGAGATAGGCGAAGAACCCTTCAATATCGAGATGGAAGCCGTTTTGCGGCACCAGGGCAGCATAGACCCGGGCGCCGAGAATGCCGTCATCGACCAGAAACGCGGCCGCCTCCTTCATGCCGGGGAAGGCACCATAGAGCGCATCCAGTGCGGGCAGGGAGAACACGCCCGGCGCGGAGTTGCCGGGAATGCCAACGCCCGAAACCCCATGTTCGGACATCCTGACGGGCAGAAGCGTATCGACGAACCCCGCCTTGTCGGTGGGGATCCGCACCCGCGAGGACGGCCAGGCGGAATCGGCGACCATGGCACCGCGCACCTTCAAGGTGTTCGGCCCGCTGCCGCCCTCCATCTCGGTATCGACCTCGATTTCCAGGAGCGCGGGGCCATTGGCGGCACTTGACGGCGAACCGATCCGACCGCTGCGGAATGGACGGGGCAGGGCGCTGCCCTCCCGGCGGCGGGCGATCATCGCGAACTCGTCGATCACATGCAGATCGACGAGGTCCCGATTGGTGGCGCGCGGAACGGGGGCGGCCGAATGAGCGCTCCACACCGCGACAACCCTGCATTCCATGTTGTCCAGACGCTTCTCCAGACTGCCGACGAGGCTGCCGGGGCAAAGGACGCAATCGGCACCGACGGCATCCACATGCGCGGCCAGCCGCCGCAGGGACCGGGGCTGGTGCAGATGCAAGGTGCCGCCGGAGAGCAGCCAGGGCATCAGCCCGGCGCCGATCCCGGCCATGCCGGTCACCGCATAGGGCAGTACGAATTTCGGCGCCTCCGGCAGGGAAAGCTCCAGATAGGGCATCAAGCCTGCGGCAATCCACTGATTGTGGCTGCGGGCGATCGGCAGCGGCTCGCCGCTGGTGCTCTGGGTCCAGGTCAGCGTCGCCACATGATCGGCGGCATCCGTTCCCCTGCGCGGCAGGTTGCCCGACAGATCGCCCATGCTGTCCGCACTGGCCCCGAGCACTTCGCCAAGCTCCATCACCCCATCGGGGACATCCCGGCCCAAGCCGAACACGAACCGCAGGGAGAACATTTCCGCCGCCGCGTCCCGCGCTTCCAGCCCGAGGCTCCGCCCGCCGAAGCTTTCGCCAGCGATCAGCGCCTTGGCCCCGGCGCGGGACAGGGCTTCCAGAACGTTCTTCTGGCGCCAGTAGAGCGGCAGCGGGGCCACCACCAGTCCGGCCCGCAAGGCGGCGAGCAGGGCGATGACACCATCCACCGTGTTCGGCGTCTGCAGGCCGATCACGTGATCCGGCTGAAGCCCCACCGCACCGAAGAAGCTGGCAAGCTGGGTGATTTCCTCATCCGCCTGGCCATAGGTCAACTGGCGTGCGGCACCGGGAATCCAGCCCGCGCGATCCGCCGGGTCGCATAGGGCGAGCCGGTCCGGATGGGCCATCGCGGTCTTGCGGAACAGCGCGTCGAGGGTGACGCGGCCCCAGATGCCGCTCTTCTGATGCGCTTCAATGGTCTTCAGCGGTGTCAGGATCATCGCAGGTCTTCCAGCGCCTATTGCCCGGCCTCAGTGGCCCACCAGGTTTCGAAACGAGGCCCGGAAACGGCATGTTTCCCGGGCCGGCTGATCTTGTCCCAACGGGCCACCCACTTTTCCGGCAGGTGAAACAGCGGAACCACATAGTGGCCCGAAATCAGCGCCCGGTCGAACGCCCGCACCGCCGAGACGAAATCGCCGGCGCTGCGCGCGGCCAGCATCGCGGTGATCATCGCATCCACGGCGGCGCTCTGCACCCCGGCATAGTTGAAGGAGCCCTGCTGCCCGGCGGCGGCACTGCCCCAGCGGTAGCGCTGTTCATTGCCGGGCGACAGCGACGCAAGCCAGGTGTTCAGCACCATGTCGTAATCGAAGCTCTGACGGCGACGCTGATACTGGGCGCTGTCGGCGCTGCGCACCGTTGCCTTTATCCCGACCAGCGCCAGCACCCGCTGATAGGCGAGCGCAAGCCGTTCCTGATCCTTCGCCGCAACCAGCATCTCGAAGGTGAGGGGAGCACCGTCCGGCCCCTTCATCTCACGCCCGTCGATGGTGTAGCCGGCCTCTCGCAGCAGACCGACCGCCGCGCGCAGAACCTTGCGATCGCGCCCGGACCCATCGGCCTCGGTCGGGCCCCAGCGTCCTTCCAGCACATCTGGCGCGATCTCTTCCATGTACGGCTCAAGCAGCGCCCGTTCGCGCGCATCGGCCGGACGGCCGCGCGAGGACAGGATGGAGTTATCGAAATAGCCACCGGTGCGCTGGTAGAGCCCATGATAAAGGTTGCGATTGACCCATTCGAAGTCGAACAGCATAGCCAGCGCCTGCCGTACGCGCGGGTCAGAGAACACCGGCCGGCGGGTGTTGAAGACAAAGCCATACATGCCCGCCGGGGTCCCCAGCGTGAAGCTGTCCTTGATCACCTTGCCCTCGGCCACCGCCGGGAAGTCGAAGCCGGTCATCCAGCGCGCCGGGTCGGCCACCGGCAACAGCGAGACAAGGCCCTTCTTGAAGGATTCCAGCAGGGTGTTCTCGTCGCGGTAATACTCGATGCGCACCGTGTCGTAGTTGTAAAGGCCGCGCCGAATTGGCAGATCCTTCGCCCAGTAGTCCGGATTGCGCCGATAGGTGATGTGATTGCCCGGCTCGACCTCGTCGATGATGTAGGGACCGGAGCCGAGGGGCGGCACCAGCGTGCTCTTGTCGAAGGTCTGCGGGTCAATCGCATGGCGGGCGAAGATCGGCGACAATCCGACCAGGAGCGGTAGTTCCCGGTCGGATCCGTCCTCGAAGGTGAAGCGCACACTGCGCGGGCCGGTCTTTTCCATCGCCGTGATGCGGTTATAGCGGGCACGGAAATGCGGACGCCCCTTGTCTCGCAGGATCTCGAAGGAAAAGATCACATCCTCGACGGTGACGGGCGTCCCATCGGAAAACCGCGCCTTTTCGTTCAGCGTGAACTCAATCCAGTCGCGCGCCTCCGGCATCCGCACCGCCTCGGCGAGCAGGCCATAGAGCGAAAAGGGCTCGTCCATGTTGCGATCGAGCAGGCTTTCGATCACCAGCGCGCCATAGTCGGAATCCCGGATGCCGCGCGCGGTGGTCGTGCCCCCTTGCACGATGAACTGATTGAGACTGTCGAAGCTTCCCTGCACCCCATAGGTGACCGCCCCGCCCTTGGGAGCATCCGGGTTCGCATAGGGAAGATGCGAAAAATCCGCCGGCAGGGCAGGCGCCCCGTGCATGGCGATACCATGGGCGGGTGCCGGCATCTCGTCGGCGGCCAGGACGGCGCTCGATGCGCACACCCCCAGGGCACCGGCTACCAGGACCCGCGCGGAGGACAGAATCAGGAAGCGAAAGCGTTTCATCATGGTCAGACCGTAGCGGCTCAATCACTTTGTTATGGTTAACACAATGTCAAAATCCCAATCTGGTGTGGAGCCCCACCCCAGCCAAGGGATTGAGGGCCCGGCGCGGCCAGTCAATCCGGGGTGAAGGTGATGCAAATTCGCACAGGTGCCGAGTTTTTTGTCCTCGCGTGGGATGTGGTGCGGCAGATTTCGCCGGTCATTCTGGATATTTGAGTAGCAAGGCTGTAAAGATGCGCGCGGAGCAGACAGGTCAATGTCTCGCCGCAATCGCCACGCACATGAAGGGCGAACGCGAGTTATCACGGCGCGACGGATCTAGAAGCCACTTCGGTTTCAGTGCGAGGCAACGGCGCGTCGCATCCAACCGCGCCGCAGCGACACCACGGACGTAGGGACGCATTTGATGGTTATGAGTTTCAAGACGCAACTGGCGGGGCTGTCGATTGCCGCTGCCGTATTCGCCGCGGCACCGGGCGCCCTTGCCCAGACCGTTGAGCCGGCCGCGGACTCGCCGTGGGTCAAGGTCTGCAACACCGACCCGCAGTCCAAGAAGGAAGTCTGTGTCGTCACGCAGGAGCTGCGCACCGACACCGGTCAGTTCCTTGCTTCCGTCGCCGTCCGTGAAATTGGCGGCGAAGCCCGCAAGACGCTGCTGATCGCCGTGCCGCCGGGAATGCTGATCCAGCCGGGCCTGCGCGTTCAGGTCGACGCCGGCAAGCAGAACGAAGCCAAGTATGGCATCTGCTATCCGAACGCCTGCTATTCCGAGCTGGTCATCAACGACGAGTTCATCACTTCGATGAAGAAGGGCAATGCGCTGATCCTGACCACGCTGAACCAGCAGGCCAAGCAGGTCCCGTTCCAGCTCACGCTCACCGGCTTCACCAAGGTCTACGACGGCGCGCCGATCGACGCTGCCGCACTTCAGCAGAAGCAGCAGCAGTTGCAGTCGGAGCTGCAGAAGCGGGCCGAGGAGGCCCGTCAGAAGCTGATCGACAAGCAGAACGAGGCGACCGGCGCCAACTGACCGGCCAGCCAGATTTGAAGACCCGAAAGCGCCGCAGTTCGACTGCGGCGCTTTTTTGTTGGCCGGCCTTGTGCAAGCGCGTCCCTTGACTGGCATCCATTGCCAAACAAGGACAGGAAAGCGGAAAAAGGGGCTCGATCCCCTGACAGTAAGGCACCCTCCTTTTGGGCGCATGGAAAGGGTGCTAGATTGACCAGTGCAAGAGGGGAGATTGGCCCAGTGCATGGGCCTCCTGCGCCAGCACCTGCGGAACCATTGGGGAAGGCCCGCAGTTGTTATCCTGAATATGCGGCCGTCCTGTTTCCAAGGAGCTACGCCATGCATTCACGTGATACCTCACCCCACCCCAAAACTCTTTCCGGAGGCGCGGCGCTGTCTGCCCTCGGCGCCTGTCTTCTTCTGGCCGCTCCCGCCTTCGCGCAGGAAGCTCCCGATGCGAAGGCGATGATCGCCGATGCCTTGCGGGCCGCGCCGCCAAGCATTGCCAAAACCGCCACGGTTTCGGACCTGGAAGGCAATATCCTGCGTGAAGGAAACAGCGAGTACACCTGTTATCCCGCCCCACCCACCGTCGCAGGCCCCATGTGCATGGACGCCGAATGGCGCCGCTGGATGAAGGCATGGATGGGAAAGGAGCCATTCACGGCCGAACGGGTGGCCATCGCCTACATGCTGGCCGGTGACATGCCCGGCGGCGGCGCGAGCAACATCGATCCGGCAGCCGACACCCCGACCGCCGACAATCAGTGGGTCGTCGAGGGACCGCATATCATGATCATCTCGCCCGACCCAGCGGCCTATGCCGGGTTGCCGACCACGCCGGACACCGATGGCCCCTATGTGATGTGGAAGGACACTCCTTACGTCCACATCATGGTGCCGGTTGCGGAAAGGCCGGAACAGCGCAGCATTCAGTAAAAACGCGCAAATGAATGACGCGGCCCGGAGGCGCCTTGCCGTCCGGGTCGTCCACCGAACCGCTCAGGCGCTCAATGAGACGCTGGCAGCGGGTTCGAAGCTGTTGCTAATGCAGCTCTACGTCTCGGGGCAGATAGGAGCCGTCGGCCTGTTGCTCGAAAATCTCGTCCACCTGCGGATGGCGCACCGGTTCGCCGCTCTCGTCCGGGACGAGGTTCTGCTCCGAAACATAGGCGACGTATTCGGTTTCGGCGTTTTCCGCGAGCAGATGATAGAAGGGCTGGTCGCGGTCCGGACGCACATCGTCGGGGATCGCCTCCCACCATTCCTCCGTGTTGCCGAAGGTCGGATCGACGTCAAAGATGATGCCGCGGAAGGGATAGACCCTGTGGCGGACAACCTGACCGATCATGTATTTCGCAATGCGCATCTTACTCTTCGACCCTTTCCGCGCCCGAAGGCGCGGTGGTTCAACGGGCGCTCTACAAGTCACGCCCGCTTGCCATTGTCAAGCCCTGGCGGGAAGAGGCGTCAAGCCACCTCCCGCAAGGGCATTTTATCTCATTCCGCGGCGTAGACCCGAGCAAAATCCGGGTCTTTTTCCGTCACCAGCCGGGCCAGATCGTCGATCACCTTGGCCTGCTTCCAGGTGGCGTCATCCTGCATCTTGCCGTCGATCATCACCGCGCCGGTGCCATCGGGCATGGCCTTGATGATCTTGCGGGCAAAGGCGACCTCGCCCGGCTCCGGGCTGAACACCTTCTTGGCGATATCGATCTGGCTCGGATGCAGCGACCAAGCCCCGACACAGCCCATCAGGAAGGCATTGCGGAACTGCGCCTCGCAGGCGGCTGCATCCGAGAAGTCGCCGAACGGGCCGTAAAATGCCTTGATGCCGGCGGCCATGCAGGCATCCACCATCTTGGCGACCGTGTAGTGCCACAGATCCTGCTGGAAACCGGCGCGCGGCGCGCCCTCGGCCGTGCCGTCGGCCAGCACCATGTAATCGGGATGTCCGCCGCCGACCCGCGTCGTCTTCATGCCGCGCGAGGCGGCAAGATCGGCCGGGCCAAGGCTCATGCCATGCATGCGCGGGCTGGCCGTGGCGATGCTCTCCACGTTCTTCACGCCTTCGGCTGTTTCCAAAATGGCGTGGATCATGATCGGGCGGGAGATCCCGGCGCGGGCTTCGAGCTGCGCCAGCAACTGATCGAGATAGTGAATGTCCCAGGCGCCCTCGACCTTGGGCAGCATGATCACATCCAGCTTGTCGCCGACCTCGGTGACGATCTCCATCAGATCATCGAGCACCCAGGGGCTGTTCAGGCAATTGATCCGTGTCCACAGACCGGTGGAACCGAAATCATTTTCCCGTGCCATCTCGATGAAGCCGCGCCGCGCCGCCGTCTTCTGATCGGCGGGAATCGCGTCCTCCAGATTGCCCAGCACCACATCGACCCGGGAAATCAGATCGGGCACCTTCGCCCGCATCTTCTCCACATGCGGCGGCACGAAATGAATCATCCGCTCCAGTTGCACGGGCAGGTCGCGAAGCGGCGCGGGTGCACCGATCGCCAGCGGTTGGTAAAATGCGCGGGGTGTCTTCAAGGGGTCCTCCCAACAAAAAGCCAGCCTCCCGCCACCACCTCTTGAGAAAATGGCCGGAGGGATCAGATCGCAGATGCTCCCTGTCTATACCGCTTTTGCTGCGGTGCAAACAAACTCATGCCGGATGGCTGGGCCGCATCGGCCGAAAGGGCAGGGAAGTGGAACGGCTCAGCGGGCTGGACCGTCGATCCATTTGCGCATGATCCACATCCACTGTTCCGGGTATTCGCGAATCCATGTCTCGAACCGGGCGTGGTAGCGGCGGGTCGCCTCCAGCGCATCGGCCTTGCGGTCGCCGCTCTGCGGCATGGGCACCACCTCGGCCTCAATGCGGAATCGGCTGCCGGGCAGGCGGATTACCCGGCAGGCGATCAGCGGCACCCGGGCTGCGAGCGCGATGGTGGCCGGATAGGGGGTGGCATAAGCCTCCCGGCCGAAAAACGGCACGACCACACCGCGCAGATCGCGCAGATCCGCCAGCATCGCCACCCGGCCGCCGGAGCGGGCAAGGCTGAGAAGGCGCCGCGCGGTGTCATGTCCCTTGGCGAAAAGACCGGCGGGATAGACCGGCGCCCGCAGGTCATGCAGCAGGGTTTCGGTGAGCGGGTTCTTCAGCGCCTGATAGACCCCGGCGGTTTGCCATCCGGCGGCATGCCCGCCAAGCGCGGTCACCTCCCAATTTCCGGCATGCATGGAGACGATCACCGCACCGCCCTCGCCAACCGTCTCGCGCACCCCATCCACGTCGAACTCGAAACGGGACCGGTCGGCGACGATCCGGTCCAGCTGCAGGGTTTCGGCCATCACCTGACCGAGGTTTTCCCATGCATCGCGGGCCAGCGCCTCGCGCTGGTCTACGGGCATGTCGGGAAAGGCATGGCGGATGTTCTCCAGCGCCCGCTGATGCCGCCGGTTGAACGGAGCCACCCAGCGCCAGCCCTTGCCGATCGCCCGGGCGGCCATGGTCGGCGGCATCAGCCGCACCAGGGCAACGCCCGAGCGCAGCAAGGCCCACTCCAGCCAATAGCGAAGCCGCCGCAACACCCCATGCCGGGGGGCGGAGCCACGTGCGCGATCCATCGCCGTCATCCTGTGCGCCCGGTCCCTTTGCGTCCCGTTGCGGTGCGGTAAGGTGCGGCGTTGACCGCCCCCCGCGAACCCGATAGGCCTCGTGGTGCTTACCCAAGCACCGGAAGGAAGGCAACCTGCCGCGCCAGCTTCGGGGCGATCCGGTTCGGAGATTTCGATGAACAGTGTGATTTCCTTGGCACTTCCGTTCTTCGGGCTGATCTTCCTTGGCATCGCCGCCGGCAAGTTTCGCAAGATACCCGCCGAGGGTCTTGCCTGGATGCAGTTCTTCGTCATCTACCTCGCCCTGCCGGCCCTGTTCTTCCGGCTGCTAGCGCAAACGCCGATCGAGGAACTGACCAACGTCGCCTATGTGGCGGCAACGACCTTCGCCACCTATTGCGCCTTCGCCCTGGCGTTCTGCGTCGGCGTGTTCGCCTCGCGCGGCAATATCTCCGAGGCGACGATCCAGGCGCTCGCCGGGTCCTATTCCAACATTGGCTACATGGGGCCGGGGCTAACGCTGGCGGTGCTCGGACCCGCCGCCGCCGTGCCGACGGCACTGGTGTTCTGCTTCGATAACATCCTGCTGTTCACCCTGGCGCCGCTGATGATGGCGCTCGGGGGAACGGAAAACCATCCGCCGCTGGTCACCGTCCTGACCGTGCTGCGGCGGATCTTCACCCACCCGTTCATCCTCGCCACCATCGCCGGGGTGCTGGCCGCCGCCGTCGGATTTCAGCCGCCGCAGGCCATCGACACGCTGCTGACCTATCTTTCGAACGCCGCCGCCCCTTGCGCCCTGTTCGCCATGGGGGTGACGGTGGCCCTGCAACCGCTCGGGCGGGTGCCACTGGAAATGCCGGTGGTGCTGGCGGTCAAGCTGGTGGTGCATCCGCTGATCGTGCTCGGCCTTTTGAACTGGGTCGGCGGCTTCGACCCGGCCTGGGTGGCCACGGCGGTGCTGATGGCCTGCCTGCCGCCGGCGGCGAATGTCTTCGTCATCGCCCAGCAGTACAACGTCTATGTACAGCGGGCGTCGAGCGCCATCCTGATCGGCACCATTGCCTCCACCATGACCGTATCTCTGTTCATTTATGCCATTACCGAAGGAATCCTGCCCTTGCGCTGAACCGCCCGACCGGGAAGGATCATGCCCCAGACCACAGAGTGACGGGATGGATTTCATGCATGACCAGCCGCTGTCCGGGATCCGGGTGCTTGACTTCACAACGCTGCTGCCCGGGCCGCTCGCCAGCCTGATGCTGGCCGAGGCTGGCGCCGAGGTCATCAAGGTCGAACCGCCAGGCGGGGAGGCGATGCGCGGCTTTCCGCCGAAACACGGCCCGGCAAGCGCGCTCTACGCCATGCTCAACCGGGGCAAGACGACGCTGGAGATCGACCTGAAGGCGAAGGATGCCATCGAGCGCATCCATGCGCTTCTGCCCTCCGTCGATATCGTCATCGAGCAGTTCCGCCCCGGGGTGATGGACCGCCTCGGTCTTGGCGCCGAAGCGTTGCGGGCCCGCCATCCCCGTCTGATCTATTGCTCGATCACCGGCTTCGGGCAGTCGGGACCGCGCGCGCCGCAGGCCGGCCACGACATCAATTATCTGGCGCTCAGCGGCCTGCTTGCGCTTTCCCATGGCCCGGCGGAGGCGGCCGTTCTGCCCCCTGCGCAGATCGCCGATATCGGTGGCGGCAGCTTTCCGGCGGTGATGAACATCCTGCTGGCGCTGCTCAGGCGCGAGCGCGGCGGCAGCGGATGCCATCTCGACATCGCCATGACCGACGCCATGTTCACCTTCGCCCTGTTCGCCCAGGCACGTCTCGCAGTCACGGGCCGCGCGCCGGACAATGGCGCCGACCTTCTGACCGGCGCCTCGCCGCGCTACCGGATCTATGCCGCCGGTGATGGTGCGCCGATTGCCGTCGGTGCGCTGGAACAGAAATTCTGGGAGGCGCTGTGCGAGGTGATCGGCCTGCCAGAGCCCTTGCGCGATGACCGAAAGGATCCGGCGGCAACGATCAGGGGCGTTGCCACGTGTTTCGCCGCCCGTTCCGGCGCCGACTGGGCCGATGCGCTGCACCAAGCCGACTGCTGCGCCACACCGCTGGCGAGCCTTGCTGAGGCCTTCGCCGATCCGCATTTCCGCGAGCGCGGCCTGTTCGATTTTCAGGTGGAAACCGGGGAGGGGGAGATCCCCGCCATTCCGCTGCCGATCGCCCCAAGGTTTCGCGGCGCGCATCGGGCAGCGTCCCCCATCGTCAAGGCGATGGCGCCGCTGGACGAGCGGTAGACCGCCTTTGCGGGGAACGGGGCGGCGAGCGGGATCAGCCCCCGTTGCCGCCGATGGAGAGGCCCCGCATCAGCCGGGGACGGCCCAGCGACGGGGCGATGCCCTCGCGCATCATCATCCGGCGCAACGGCCCGATCCGGCCAATGGCGTAAAGCCCGAGACCGCGCAGTGCCTGAACCGGCAAAAGGTCCGACAGAAGCGAGCGGTTGAGCAGATCGACGGCGGCAACGCGCGAAGCGATATCCGGCCGCCGCGCGCGCTCATAGCGCTCCAGCGTGGCCGCACCGCCGATATCCTCGCCGCGTGTCTTGGCCGCCACCAGGATTTCGCCAAGGGCCGCCACATCGCGCAAGCCGAGGTTGAGCCCCTGCGCGCCGATGGGCGGAAACACATGGGCCGCTTCGCCGATCAGGGCACAGCGCGCCGCGCCGAGCCTGTTGGCGCTGAGCCCGCCGAGCGGGTAGATATGCCGCGCCCCGGCGATCCGCATGGCGCCCAGAACCGAATGCGCGCGCCGTTCCAGCTCCGCCGCCAGCGCATCGTCCGGCAGCGCCTTGAGCCGTTCGGCCTCTTCCGGTTCGACCACACAGACCAGTGAGGAGCGGTTGCCCTTCAGCGGCACCAGCGTGAACGGCCCGGTGGGCGTGTGGAACTCGGTCGAATGATCGTGATGGGGAACGTCATGTTCCAGATTGACGATCAGCGCCGCCTGCGGATAGCGCCAGTCGCGGGTGTCGATGCCGGCGGCTTCGCGCACCATCGAGCGGCGCCCGTCGGCGCCGACGACCAGCGCCGCCGTCACCGTTTCGCCGCTGTCGACGGTCACCGAGGCGCCCGTGGCATCCGAGCGGATCGCCTCGACCCGGCCGATGACCCGCACCAGGCCCGGCGTTTCCGCCGCAGTGGCGCCCAGCGCTCCGTTGAGATCGCGGTTGCGAATGTTGTAGCCGAAGGCGGGCAGGTCAAGTTCGGCGGCATCGAACACGGTCTCGGGCGCGCGAATCAACCGTCCGGTATCGTCAACGATGCGCATATGCGCCAGCGGCGCGGTGTGCGGTTCGATCTCCTGCCAGAGATCAAGGGCACGCAACAGCGCCACGGAAGAGTCCAGCAGCGCGGTGGTGCGGTCGTCCTCAGGCGGATCGGCCGGAGCCACCAGCGCGGTGGTGAACCCGTGGCGCGCCAGAAGGATCGCCATGGTCAGGCCGGACGGCCCCGCGCCGATGACGGCGACATCCACCCGGACCGCCGCCGTGTCCTTTTGTGTCGCGCTTCCCATGTGCCGGCTCCGTCGGTCGATGTGTTAGATTCTGCCGGAGAATGGCGCGCGGCGACGGATTTGCAAGTCCCCCCATCGGGCATATGGTCGCATTGGGAGGGTTACGGCTCAAAAAAGCCGGGCACAATGGCCTAGAAGCGGTACGACGCCGCAATACGAATTCGTGCATCCGTGCTGCGATGGCGGCGAACCGGTTTACAGAGTTGCGAAGGATTTTCTGCCCACCATGACCCAGATCTACGGAGAGTCCGGCAAACAAGGCACATCCCCGGGGCTATGGTCCCGCAGCCCCAGGATCGTGGTCTTTGCCGCCGTTGCGCTCGCCGCGCTGGCGGGCTGGGCCTATCTGGGAGCTATGGTCGCGGCCATGGTGCCGATGATGGACATGGGCGAGCTCGGCCCCGGCATGGCCATGTTCAACGCCTTCAACATCTTCGCCGGTCTGCCAGCGGAGGCGCGCGCGGCGCTCGCCGCCATCTGCCTGCCGGAAGGGGCGAGCACCTTCGGCATGCCTGCCTCGCAGATCTGGAACATTGCCGACGCGGGGCTTGTGTTCCTGATGTGGGTGATGATGGCGCTGGCGATGATGCTTCCCAGCGCCGCGCCGATGATCGCCCGCTTCGCCGAACTGCCGCAGCCGATGGTGGATCGGCCGGGCCGTGTCGTCCCAGTCATGATGCTTGCCGCCGGTTATCTGTCGATCTGGGGCGGCTACGGCCTTGTTGCCACGGTGGCCCAAGGGGTGCTGACGGCAGCGCGGATGATGTCGCCGATGATGTCCCCAGCCACCATGGTTCTGGCGGGAACAACATTGCTGGCCGCTGGCATCTATCAGTTCACCCCGGCGAAGATGGCCTGTCTCATCCGCTGCCAGCGGCCGATCCCGTTTTTCATGGAACGCCGACCGACGTCGCTGTTCGGGGTCTACCGGCTCGGCCTCATCCAGGGGCTTTTGTGTCTCGGTTGCTGCTGGGCGTTGATGACGGTGATGTTCGCGGTGGGTGTGATGAATGTGTTGTGGATCGCCGTGCTTGGCCTGTTGATGACCGTCGAGAAGACCGTGTTCCGGTTCTGGATCCCGCGTGCCATCGGTGTGTTCCTGATCGTCTGGGGCCTGTTCGTTCTCGCCCTTTCCGATGCCGGACAGAAGATCCTGTTCGGGTGAAAGGTAGCTTTTTGGAACATTTCCCTTGCAATTGGGGTGTTGTTGCAGTTGCGGAAACGCCCTTGTGCGGGCATACGGAAGATTGAACAGATGCGCCGCTGTCTTTTTTTGCGCGCGCTCGGCAACGATTTTTAGTACGAGGCAGAGCCCGTGGGAAAAGGCAAGATGGCAAATATTGACCAGACGGGCGCGGTGGCACGGGTTCCCAGCGCCCACCCCTTGTTCCTGATCCATGTGCTGACCGCACTGGGTGCGCCGATCGCACTTCTGGCGCTTTTGGCCGGCGCCCAGGGCAACTGGCCCATGCTGTTCGTCTGGCTTGGCATCGCCCTTGTGGTGGACGGGGTCGACGGCCCGCTGGCCCGCCGCTTCGATATCGCCCGGCGGATGCCGCAATGGTCCGGCGCCTCGCTCGATTTCGTCATCGACTATGCCACCTATGTGTTTCTGCCCGCCTTCGCCCTTGCCGGAAGTGGCATGCTGGACGGGCCGTGGAACTGGATCTGCGGCGGTCTGGTGGTGTTCACCGGCGCGCTCTACTTCGCTGACAACGCGATGAAACAGCCGGACGGCTCGTTCAAGGGCTTTCCCGCCGGCTGGAACATGGTGGTGTTCGGGCTGATGGTGCTGTCCTCCTCGCAGGTCTTCACCGTGCTGTTCGTCCTGGCCCTGTGCGTTTTGACCTTCGCGCCGATCCGCTTTGTTCACCCGGTGCGGGTTGCCCGCTGGCGTGGCCTCACCCTGACGATCACCCTGATCTGGTTCATCGCCGCCGGCTTCGCCGTCGCCAACGGCATGTCGGCCGAGGGCCTGGTGAAATGGGCGCTGTCCCTGTCGAGCCTCTACCTGTTGCTGGTTTCGGCCGTACACCAGCTCCTGGAGCAGTTGCGCTGACGCTCCGCGCGATCTGACGGACCAGCAGGCACGGCAATGATGGACCTTCTCGGCAACCCGGCGGTTTGGGCAAGCCTCTTCACCCTGACGGTGATGGAAATCGTTCTCGGTATCGACAACATCATCTTCATCTCCGTCATTGTCAGCCGGCTGGAAGAAAAGGCCGCCAAACGCGCCCGGCAAATCGGCCTGGCGCTGGCGCTGATCTTCCGGATTGCCCTGTTGTCGATCCTGACCGTGCTGATCGGCCTGACCGAGCCGGTGTTCTCCCTGTTCGGCGAAGCCTTCTCCTGGCGCGATCTGATCCTGCTGGCCGGCGGGTTGTTCCTGATCGTCAAGGGCACCCACGAGATCCATCAGGGCATCGAAGGCGGCCATACGGAGCAGTCCGGCGCGGCAGCGGTGGGCTTTGGCGCGGTGATCGCTCAGATCATCGTCATCGACATGGTGTTCTCGGTCGATTCCATCGTCACCGCCATCGGCATGGCCCAGCACGTCGAGGTGATGGTGGCCGCCGTGGTGATTGCGATGATCGCCATGTATATCGCCTCCGGACCGATTTCCGCCTTCGTGCAGCGCCACCCGACCACCAAGATGCTGGCGCTGGCCTTCCTGCTGCTGATCGGCGTTGCCCTGGTGGCGGACGGCCTCGGCTTCCACATTCCGCGCGGCTACATCTACTTCGCCATGGCGTTTTCCGCCGGTGTCGAGATCATCAACATTCTCGCCTCGGCCCGCCGCAAGGCGGGATAGGCGAGGGGCTTGCCGCCAGCGGCGCGCGGCTCCATGATCCGGATACGAACACGAGTTCAATCATCTGGAGCAAAACATGGTTCACGCGATCACGGTGCATGAGACGGGCGGTCCCGACGTTCTTCGCTGGGAAGAGGTGTCCGTCGGCGCACCGGGGCCGGGCGAGGTGCGCCTGCGCCATACGGCCGTCGGCCTCAACTACATCGACACCTATTTCCGCTCCGGGCTCTATCCCGCACCGGCCGGTCTGCCGTTCATTCCGGGCAACGAGGGCGCCGGCGTGGTCGAGGCGGTCGGCGAGGGGGTGACCCATCTTTCCGCCGGCGACCGGGTGGCCTATGCCGGCCCGCTCGGCGCCTATTCGGAGGAACGGCTGATCGCCGCCGACCGGCTGGTGCGCATTCCCGAAGGCATCGACGACCGCACCGCCGCGGCGATGATGCTGAAGGGCATGACCGCCCGCTATCTGCTGCGCCAGACCTACAAGGTCACCAGCGAGACTGTCCTGCTGTTCCATGCCGCCGCCGGCGGCGTCGGGCTCATCGCCGGCCAATGGGCGGCAACGCTCGGCGCCACCGCCATTGGTACCGTCGGGTCGGATGAGAAGGCCGAGCTGGCGCGCGCCAACGGCTACGCCCATGTGATCAACTATCGCACCGAGAATTTCGTCGAGCGGGTGAAGGAGATCACCGGCGGCAAGCTCTGCGACGTGGTCTACGATTCCGTTGGCAAGGACACCTATCCCGGCTCGCTCGACTGCCTCAAGCCGCGCGGCCTGTGGGTGTCCTTCGGACAGTCCTCCGGGCCGATCGAGGATTTCAACCTCGCGATGCTGTCCGCCAAGGGATCGCTGTTCGCCACCCGGCCGACGCTGTTCAGCTACATCGCGGAACGCGCCGATCTGGAGGAAACCGCAAATGACCTGTTCGATGTGGTCGGGTCCGGCGCGGTGACCATTGCGGTCAACCAGGACTATCCGCTGAAGGACGCCAAACGCGCCCATGAGGACCTTCAGGGGCGCAAGACCACTGGCGCCAGCGTCTTGCTGCCCTGACAACGGCTCGGGAGACGGGCGTGGCCAGAAATTGGTCACGCCCGCGACCTCCCACCCGTCACCGGAGGCCTGTTTTCGTCCATGGACCGCGTCCGCCATCTGCATGGTCCGGCCCTGCGCTACTTCGCCGCCGTGGCCGAAGCCGGCTCGATCCGCGCCGCCGCGCGGGAGTTGCATGTCGCCTCCTCGGCGGTCAACCGGCAGATCCTCTGGCTGGAACGCACGCTCGGCCATGAGCTGTTCGACCGGCTCGGCCGGGGCGTGCGGCTGACCGAGGCCGGCGAGGTGCTGCGCGCCCATGTGCTGCGCACCCTGTCCGACTTCGAGGCCACTGCCGGGGAGCTCGATGCGCTGACCGCCATGCGTCGGGGCACGGTCGAGATCGCCACGGTCGAAAGCGTTGCCGAAAGCCTGCTGCCGGGGGTCATCGCCGCCTTTCGCGACAAGTTCCCCGGCGTTCATGTGTCGGTACGCCTGGCCAGTTCCGACAAGGTGGCCGCCGCCATCATTGCCGGCGAGGCCGATGTCGGCTTCACCTTCGAGCCGCCGGAGGACAATCGCCTCGCCATCGCCTTTTATCAGGACCTGGCCATCGGCGCGGTGATGCATCCCCGCCATCCGCTGGCCGCCGAGGCCCCGCTGTCCTTCGGCCAGTGCCTTGCCTATCCGGTGTGCCTTCCCGCAAGGGGGCTCTCCTTGCGCAAGCGTATCGACGTGGTGCTGTCCGAAACGCCGATCCGGGAGCGCGCCCATGTGGAAGCCAACTCCCTGAAACTGATGAAAGCAATCGCCCGCAGCGGTGATACCATTGCCTTTCAGACGATCCTGGGGCTGGAGCGGGAGATCGCCGAAGGCTCGCTCCTGTTTCGCACGCTCACCGATGCGCCCTTGCAGCGGGACCGGTTCACCATTCTTGCCACCGCCCACCGGGCGCTCAGCCGGGCGGCACAGGCCTTTTTCGATCATTCCGTGGCCGCATTGCGTGATCGGCTTTCCCTAATCGATGCCGATCCGGCATCATAGGGAACGCGAATCTGTTCTGGTGCCGATCTGCGTCCTGTTGCACTCTTCAGGTTTACGGGGCACCGGGTCGCAACCGGAGGTCGGACGCCGGGGCGTACTGCCCCCCGAGACTGGACGGGCTGGAGACGAAGGGGCAGGGGGCGGACCTTCACCCGGCCGGGTTTGTCATTCACACTGGAGCATGTTCCGGACCGAATTTCAGGTTCTCGAACAGGAGCATGCTCGACACTCAAGAGGCAGGATCTCTTTCCGGGGCCAAGGGGGGCGCCGAGGGAGTTTCAGAAGGCGCGGAGCCGACAATGGGACGACTGACCACCCACGTTCTCGATACGGCGCTTGGCCGGCCGGCCGACGGTCTGGCTCTCACGCTCTGGCGGGCGAGGGGACAAGCGGGCGACGGAGACTTCGAGCAGATCTGCAGCGCTGTGACCAACGCCGACGGGCGGGTCGATGCGCCGCTGCTGGAGGGCGATGCCTTCAAACCGGGGATCTACGAGCTCCGCTTTGAAGCCGGCGCCTATTTGCGCGCCCGCCACGGCACGGCGGGCGCCTTGCCGGATCCGTTATTCCTCGATGTCATCCCGCTGCGCTTCGGCATCGCCGAGCCGCAGGCGCATTATCATGTGCCGTTGCTGCTGTCGCCTTACGGCTATTCCACCTATCGGGGGAGCTGACCGCCATGCGCCATTCCATCCGCTTCCTGCATCGCGGAAAGGTCGTCGACCTGTCGGAGGTCGGCCCGACCGAGACGGTGCTCGACTATCTGCGTCTGCGCGCCGGATTGCCCGGCACCAAGGAAGGATGCGGCGAGGGCGATTGCGGCGCCTGCACCGTGGCCGTCGGCCGGCTGATGGAAGGCCGGCTGGTCTACCAGCCGATCAACGCCTGCATCCAGTTCCTGGCCATGCTCGACGGCACCGAACTGGTGACCGTGGAGGATCTGGCCGAGGATGGGCGGTTGCATCCGGTGCAACAGGCGCTGGTCGCCTGTCACGGTTCGCAATGCGGCTTCTGTACCCCCGGATTCGTGATGAGCCTCTTTACCCTCTATCACGCCGACGATGTGCCGCCGACGCGCAAGACCGTCACCGACTGGCTGGCGGGCAACCTGTGCCGCTGCACCGGCTACCGGCCGATTGTCGAGGCGGCCTTGCGCAGTTGTTTCAACGAGATCGACGACGCCTTTTCCCGCCGCGCCGCCGAAACGGTGAGCGCCTTGCGGGCGCTTGCCGATGGCGAGGATGTGTGGATTGGCGACGCGGAGCGGTTCTTCGCCGCGCCGCGCACCCTCGACGCGCTGGCCGAGCTCTACGCCCGCCATCCGGATGCAACTCTGGTGGCCGGCGCCACCGATGTCGGGCTCTGGGTCACCAAACAACTGCGCGATCTGCCGAAGGTGATCTGGATCGGCCGGGTGGAGGATTTCGACCGGGCGGAGGAAACCGCCGGCGGCGTCTTGATGGGCGCGGGCGCCACCTTCGCCGATGCCGAACCGCTGATGGAGCGGATCGACCCGGATCTTGGCGCGCTGTGGCGGCGGATCGGCTCCAAACAGGTGCGCGCCTCCGGCACGGTCTGCGGCAACATCGCCAATGGCTCGCCCATCGGCGACAGCCCCCCGGCGCTGATCGCCCTCGGCGCCACCCTTGAGCTGCGCAAGGGAGAGATCGCCCGCACCCTGCCGCTGGAAGACTTCTTCATTGACTATGGCAAGCAGGACCGGGAGCCGGGCGAGATCGTCACCGGGCTTTACGTGCCCCGGCTCGATCCCAATCAGGTGTTTCGCTGCTACAAGATCTCCAAGCGCTTCGATCAGGACATTTCCTCGGTGCTGTGCGCCCTGCGCCTGACCCTGGCCAATGGCACCATCACCGAGGCGCGCATCGCCTTCGGCGGCATGGCCGCGACCCCGGCCCGCGCCGAGCTGACAGAAACCGCCCTGATCGGCGCCCGCCCGGCCGAGCCGGCGAGCTGGGGCGGGGCCCTGCGCGCCCTTGCCGATGACTTCTCGCCGATCAGCGACATGCGCGCCAGCGAAGGCTACCGCCGGGAAGTGGCACGCGCCTTGCTAGCGAAAGCCCTGGTGGAAATCGGCGGCACACCGGAGGACAAAACGCGGGTGACTGGCCCTAGAGTTTCGGAGGCGCCCCATGCGGCATGAGGAGATGCAGCCGGATTTCTCGGAAATCCGCCAGCCGCGCCCCCATGACAGTGCCGTCCGGCATGTCACGGGCGAGGCGGTTTACGTGGATGACATCCGCGAGCCGTCGGGCACCTTGCATGTGGTGCCAGGTTGGGCAGATGACGCGGTTCGCGGCACCATCGCCGAGATCGACCTGACGGCGGTCCGCGCCGCGCCCGGTGTCGTTTCCGTGTTGACCGCCGCCGACGTCTCCGGCGCCAATGATGTGTCGCCCGCGCTCGGCGATGAACCGATGTTCGCCACAGACGAAATCTCCTTCTGGGGCCAGCCCGTGTTCGCCGTCGTCGCCGAAACCCGGGAGGCGGCCCGCCACGCCGCGCGGCTGGCGCGGATCGTCACCGATGCGCTGCCGCCGCTGCTGACCATTGAGGACGCGCTGGAGGCGAACGAAACGGTGCTGCCCGACTACCAGTTCCGCAAGGGCTCACCGGAGACCGGACTGGCAACGGCCGAACGCACCCTGACCGGATCCTTACGGATCGGCGGGCAGGAACATTTCTATCTGGAAGGTCAGGTGTCGCTGGCCGTACCGGGCGAGGAGGGGGACATGTTCGTCCATACCTCCTCCCAGCATCCGAGCGAGACCCAGCATGTAGTCGCCCGCGTGCTCGGCGTGCCCGATGCCGCCGTGACGGTCGAGGTCCGGCGCATGGGCGGCGGCTTCGGCGGCAAGGAAACCCAGGCCAATCACTGGGCGTCCATCGCCGCCACCGCCGCCCGGGTCACGGGCCGCCCCTGCAAGCTGCGGCTCGACCGTGATGACGACATGATCATGACCGGCAAACGCCACGACATGCGTGTCGACTGGACCGTCGGTCATGACGCGCAAGGGCGAATCCGTGTGGTGGACCAGCGCATCCATGCCCGTTGCGGCTATTCGGCGGATCTGTCGCTGGGCGTGGTCGACCGGTCGATGTTTCACGCCGATTCCTCCTATTTCTACCCGGACGCGCTGATCCGCTCCCGCCGGCTGAAGACCCACACCTGTTCCAACACCGCCTTTCGCGGTTTTGGCGGGCCGCAGGGCATGCTGGCGGCGGAGCGAATGATGGACGCGCTGGCGATCACCCTCGGGCGCGATCCGCTCGATCTGCGCAAGGAGAATTTCTACGGCGCAGGCCGCGACACCACCCCATACGGGATGCATGTCGAGGAACATGACACGCTGCATGCACTGGTCGCGCAGCTTGAGGAAAGCGCCGATTACCGCGCCCGCCGCGCCGAGATCACCGAGGCCAATGCCACCAGCCATATCCTCAAGCGCGGGCTGGCGCTGACCCCGGTGAAATTCGGCATCGCCTTCACCCTGAAGCATCTCAACCAGGCCGGCGCGCTGGTGCACCTTTACACCGACGGCTCGATCCACCTCAATCACGGCGGCACCGAGATGGGGCAGGGGCTGTTCCAGAAGGTGGCGCAGGTGGTGGCCGAGGTGTTCGGCGTCTCGCTCGACCGCATCCGCATCACCGCCACCCACACGGGCAAGGTGCCGAACACCGGCCCGACGGCCGCCTCCTCCGGCACCGACCTTAACGCCATGGCCGCGAAGATCGCCGCCGAGACCATCCGCGACCGGCTCATTGCTTTCGCCGTGGAGCATTTCGACGCCAATGCGGACACAATCTCGTTCCGCGACAATCAGGTTCTGATCGGCAACCGCTCGCTTTCGCTCGGCACGCTGGCGAAGGAGGCGCATCTGGCACGGGTGCAGCTCTCCTCCACCGGCTTTTACAAGACGCCGGACATCACCTGGGACCGACAGAGCGCCAGCGGGCGCCCGTTCCACTATTTCGCCTTCGGCGCGGCCTGTTCGGAAGTGACCATCGACACCATGACCGGCGAAATGCGGGTCGACCGGGTCGATATCCTGCATGACGTCGGCCATTCCCTCAATCCGGCCATCGATCTTGGCCAGATCGAGGGTGGTTTCGTGCAAGGCATGGGGTGGCTCACCACCGAGGAACTGGTGTGGGACGACAGCGGGCGCCTGCGTACCCATGCGCCCTCCACCTACAAGATCCCGACCGCCTCGGATGTGCCGGAGGATTTGCGCGTCGCGCTCTACGCCTCGTCCGGCAACCCGTCTCCGACCATCCATCGCTCCAAGGCGGTGGGCGAACCGCCGCTGATGCTCGCCATCTCGGTGTTCAGCGCGATCACCGACGCTATATCCAGTATCAACCCGGGCGTCGTGCCTGAGCTCGACGCCCCGGCGACGCCGGAGGAAATCCTCAAGGCGGTCGCCCGGATCAAGCGGACAAAGGCAACGAGATGACCCCCTGGCCCGCCATCGTCACGGCCCTTCGGACCCATGGCACCTGCGCCATGGTGACGGTGCTTGACGTGGCCGGGTCGGCGCCGCGCGAGCCCGGCGCGCGCATGGTGGTCGCGCCGGATCTGACGTTTTCCGGAACGATCGGCGGCGGCACGCTGGAATATCAGGTGATCCACAACGCCGCCGAGGCGGCCGCTGCCGGCCAGGACCGGTTCGCGGTGCAGCGTTTCTCTCTCGGCCCGGACCTCGGCCAATGCTGCGGCGGGCGGGTGAGCATCGCGATTGAGACCTTCACCCGGAACCGGCTGGCGGAAGCAACCCGGATGGCGGAACTCGGGGAGGGACCGTTTGCCACCGTCCTTTCAGTCGATCCGGCGGGGAACGTCGGCGCACGGCACCTCCTTGATGACCCTGCCGAGCGCACCTTTGGCCTTCATGCCGGTGAACTCGTGGAACGCTTCGGCGACACTCCGACGCCCGTGATGCTGTTCGGCGCCGGCCATGTGGGCAAGACGCTGGTGCTTGCGCTGGCCATGCTGCCGTTCAAGGTGGAGTGGATCGACAGCCGCGCCGATGTCTTTCCGGCCGCGGTTCCGCGCAATGTTACCTGCCGAACGGCGGAGCGACCGGAAGAGCTTGTCGGCATGGCCGCCCCCGGCACTCTGGTCTTGATCATGACCCACAGCCACGCGCAGGATCTGGCCATCGCCGATGCGGCCCTGCACCTGGCAGCCATCCGCCATGTGGGGATGATCGGCAGCGCCACCAAGGCGGCACGAATGCGCTCCCGCCTGCGCGCGGCCGGGCATGGGGAGGCGGCGCTCGCCCACTTCGTCTGCCCCATCGGCATTGCCGGCATTTCCTCGAAGGAGCCGGCGGTGATCGCCGCCTCGGTGACCGCCGATCTCTTGATGCGGCGCGAGGTGCTGTCGTCCGTCGTTGACACCACTGTCCACAATTATGACGGCAAGACGCTTGCCCACAGGATGCGAGCCGGATGATAAGGGGGTGGGGGACGCTATGACGCAAGACCATGAGACGAATCCGCCGCCCGGCGCAGGAACACGCCGCAGTGGCGAGGTTCTTCTGGAGGCGCGCGGCATCACGAAGCAGTTCGGTGACGTGCGCGCCAATGACGACGTGTCATTGGTCCTGCGCGCCGGAGAAATCCATGCCTTGCTCGGCGAGAACGGCGCCGGCAAGTCGACCCTGGTCAAGATCCTGTACGGCGCGCTGGAGCCCAATGCGGGCACGCTCCACTGGCGCGGCGCGCCGGTGCGCATCTCCAGCCCGGCGGAAGCGCGCGCCCTCGGCATCGGCATGGTGTTCCAGCATTTCTCGCTGTTCGAGGCGCTGACCGTCGCGGAAAACATCGCCCTTGCCCTGCCGGGCGGCACCCCGTTGCGCGACCTTTCCAAGCGGATCCGCAGTGTCTCGCAGGACTATGGTCTTGCCCTCGACCCGGACGCCATCGTTGCCGATCTGCCGGTTGGCATCCGCCAGCGCATCGAGATCGTGCGCTGCCTTCTGCAGGAACCGAAACTGATCATCATGGATGAGCCGACCTCGGTGCTGACGCCGCAGGAGGCCGACCAGCTGTTCCTGACCCTGGAACGGCTGACGGCGGAAGGCTGCGCCATCCTCTACATTTCCCACCGGCTGGAAGAGGTGAAGCGGATCTGCCATCACGCGACCATCATGCGGCACGGCAAGGTGGTGATGGAATGCGATCCCGCCCAGGAAACCGCCGGCTCGCTCGCCCGACTGATGGTCGGCTCCGCCGTTCACGACCTGAAGCGCGGTGCGCAGGCCGCCGAGGGCGGGCCGCGTCTTGAGCTTCGGGGGCTGTCCGCCCCGCCGGACGGGCCGTTTTCCGTGGCCTTGCAGGACATCAACCTGTCGGTGACGGGCGGCGAGGTCGTGGCCATCGCCGGTATCGCCGGAAACGGGCAGGGGGAGCTGTTCGATCTTCTCTCCGGCGAGCGGCGCGCGCAAGACAGCGGCGCCATTGTCATCGACGGCACCGCCAGCGGTCATCTCGGCATCACCCTCCGGCGCCGGCAGGGCTGCGGCTTCGTGCCCGAAGAGCGGCTCGGCCATGGGGCGGTGCCCGGCCTCAGACTGTCGGAGAACATCGTTCTGACCCGGCACGGCACCGGCGATGGGCTGGTGCGCGGCGGCATGCTCGACATGGGGCTGGCCCGGCGCATGGAACAGCGGATCAAGTCCAATTTCGATGTACGCATGTCGCATGACGACCCGGAGGCGCGGGCGCTTTCCGGCGGCAACCTCCAGAAATTCGTCATTGGCCGTGAGCTGGACCGGACGCCCGGCGTTCTGGTGGTCAATCAACCGACCTGGGGCGTCGATGCCGGCGCCGCCGCGCTGATCCGCCAGGAACTGATCGACCTGTCGCGGCAGGGATCAGCTGTTCTGGTCATCAGCCAGGATCTCGACGAGATCTTCGAGGTCGCCGACCGGATTGCCGTGATTTCCCGCGGGCACTTGTCGCCGGCGGAACCCGCCGCGCAGCTGACGCGGGAGCGGATCGGCCTGCTGATGGGCGGGCTGGAAGAGGGGCAGGGGAAGGCAGGTCATGCGGCTTGAGCTGGAAAAGCGCGCCGAGCATTCACGGACCATGGCGGTGCTCTCACCGCTGCTTGCCCTCGTTCTGACGCTGATCAGCGGCGCGATCATGTTCGCTCTGCTCGGTCAGGACCCGGTGCGCGCGCTCTATACCTTCTTTATCGAGCCCCTGACCGCCTCCTGGTCGCTGCAGGAGCTGGTGGTCAAGGCGGCACCGCTGATCCTGATCGCCGTTGGTCTGGCTGTCTGCTACCTGTCGAACACCTGGAACATCGGCGCGGAAGGGCAATTCACCTTCGGCGCGATTGCCGGCTCGCTGCTGCCGATCGTGTTTCCCGGATTTGAATCGCCGCTCACCCTGCCCCTGATGCTGCTCATGGGCATCGCCGGCGGCATGCTCTGGGGCGCCATTCCCGCCTTTCTGAAAATCCGTTTCGGCGCCAATGAGATCCTGACCAGCCTGATGCTGGTCTATGTGGCCCAGCTCTTTCTCGACTGGCTGGTGCGCGGTCCCTGGCGCGATCCGGAAGGCTTCAACTTCCCTGAAAGCCGTCTGTTCTCCGATGCGGCGATCCTGCAGCCGCTCGCCGATGGCCGGATGCATGTGGGCGCGCTGTTCGCGCTGCTTGCCGTCATCGCCATGAGCGTGATCCTGATGAAGACCCTCAAGGGCTTCGAGGTGCGCGTGCTCGGGCAGGCGCCGCGCGCCGGACAGTTCGCCGGCTTTTCCCGCAACAAGATGGTGCTGTTCGCCTTCCTGCTGTCGGGCGGGCTGGCCGGCCTTGCCGGCATCAGCGAGGTGTCCGGCTCGATCAACCAGCTCACACCGGTGATTTCGCCCGGCTACGGTTTCACCGCGATCATCGTCGCCTTTCTCGGCCGGCTCAATCCCATCGGCATCTTCATCGCCGGCTTCCTGCTGGCCCTGTCCTATCTGGGCGGGGAGGCGGCGCAGGTCTCGCTCGGCCTGTCCGACAAGACCACCCGCGTGTTCCAGGGCATGCTGCTGTTTTACGTGCTCGCCTGCGACACGCTGATCCTCTACCGCATTCGCCTGACCAGGGCCTACGCACCGTCGGGAAAGGAAGCCTGAGATGGGCGGGTATGAATCCATCATCCTCACGGTCATCACGGCGGCAACGCCCTTGCTGCTGGCCGCCATCGGCGAGCTGGTCGTGGAGCGATCCGGGGTGCTCAACCTCGGCGTCGAAGGCATGATGATCGTCGGTGCCGTCCTCGGCTTCGCCGGCGCCCAGGCCACCGGTTCGGCCTATATCGGCGCACTCTGCGCCCTTGGCGCGGGCATGGGGCTGGCACTGCTGTTCGGGTTCCTGACCTTGCACCTGGTGGCCAATCAGGTGGCCACCGGTCTTGCCCTGACCCTGCTCGGCCTCGGCCTGGCCGGCATGATCGGCGAGGCCTTCGTCGGCCAGCCGGGCATCCGGCTTGAGCGGCTGCACATCCCTGGCCTCAGCACGCTGCCGTTCATCGGCCCGGTGCTGTTCGGTCAGGATCTGCTGGTCTATCTCTCCCTGGCACTTGTCGCCGGCGTGTCCTTCGTGCTGTTCCGCACCCGCGCCGGGCTGATCATCCGCGCTGTTGGCGACAATCATGGCTCCGCCCATGCCCTTGGCGTCTCGGTGATCCGGGTGCGCTATTTCGCGGTGCTGTTCGGCGGCGCCTGCGCCGGTCTTGCCGGCGGCTACCTGTCGCTGGCCTATACGCCGCAGTGGGTCGAGGGCATGACCGCCGGCCGGGGCTGGATCGCGCTGGCGCTGGTGGTGTTCTCCACCTGGCGGCCACTGCGGCTTCTCGCCGGGGCCTATCTGTTCGGCGCCGTCGGCATTCTCCAGTTTCACGCCCAGGCGGGCGGGGTGGCGATTCCCTCGCAATTCCTGACCGCCTTGCCTTATCTTGCAACCATTGTGGTTCTTGTCATCATTTCCCGGAATCGTGTGCTGACCCGGATCAACACGCCGGCCTGTCTCGGCCAGCCCTTCGTTCCCGACCGGTAGACCCGCACGACACCACAAGATGAAGCGGGACATGCCATCCGCCGCTTCTTTTTGCTTGAAAACAAAACGGATGCTCAACGGGGATGTGGAGTTCACAGATGCGTAAACTTCTCAGCATGGCCGCCGCGGCGGTTCTGAGCTTCGGGGTTGTCGGCGCCGAAGCCGCCGACAAGCTCAAGGTCGGTTTCATCTATGTCGGCCCGATCGGCGACTATGGCTGGTCCTACCAGCACAACCAGGGCCGGCTGGCCATTGAAGCCGCCCTCGGTGACAAGGTCGAAACGGTCTACATCGAAAACGTGTCCGAGGGACCGGATGCGGAACGCGCCATCGAGCGCCTCGCCCGTGACGGCGCCGGCCTGATCTACAGCACCTCCTTCGGCTTCATGAACCCGACCCTGAAGGTGGCCAAGAAGTTCCCGAACGTGAAGTTCGAGCATGCCACCGGCTATAAGCGGGCGGCCAATGTCTCGACCTATTCGGCCCGCTTCTACGAAGGCCGCTATGTGATTGGCCAGATCGCCGCGCGCATGTCGAAGACCGGCACCGCCGGCTACATCGGCTCCTTTCCGATCCCGGAAGTGATCCGCGGCATCAACGCCTTCATGCTCGGCGCGCAGTCGGTCGACCCGGACTTCAAGGTCAAGATCGTCTGGGCCAACAGCTGGTACGATCCGGGCAAGGAGGCTGACGCCGCCAAGGCACTGCTCGACCAGGGTGTCGACGTCCTCGCGCAGCACACCGACAGCCCGGCGCCGCTACAGGTCGCCGAGGAACGGGGTGCAATCGGCTTCGGCCAGGCTTCGGACATGATCAAGTTCGCGCCGAAAGGCCAGCTGACAGCGATCGTCGACGACTGGAGCGTCTACTACGTCAACCGCACCAAGGCCGTGCTGGACGGCACCTGGGAAAGCACCGACACTTGGGGCGGTCTGGATGCCGAGATGGTGCTGATGGCGCCCTTCACCAACATGCCGGAAGATGTCGCCAATGCCGCCAAGGAGACGGTGGAGAAGATCCGTTCCGGCAAGCTGCATCCCTTCACCGGCCCGATCTACAAGCAGAACGGCGAACTCGCCGTGGCCGACGGCATTCTGCTTGACGATCAGGCCATGCTGGGCATGAACTGGTACGTCAAGGGCATCGACGACCAGCTGCCGCAGTAAGCGACAGCGCCTTTTTACCGAAGCGCGGCATCGGGAAACGCTCCCGATGCCGCAAGATCTGCGGCCTTGAAATCGGCGCCGCTGAATTCGGCCCGTCCCGTCCCGCGCTTTGACACGAGCCGCGGACAGGACCTTCGGCCAAACAGCAGGGACGGGGGACATGCAACGTCAACGTCGGAACAGGGCAGGGCACCGCACCCGACGTCGCCCCGGTCGCCCCCTTGACGCAGCATTGCTTTCATCCAGCATTTCAGCTAGCTGCTCAAATCTCACCACTTGTTTCGCTTTCCCGGCAGGACCGCACTGCCGAGAGGGTGCGCAGCCAGCCCAACAGGCGCGCGTCATCACGCGAATGGGGCGCTGATCTGATGTCTCCGGAAAACCACTCAGACGACCAGACAGACGATCAGGCCGGCAGTTCTCCGGACCGACAGCCGAACGCCGCCTCCGCCACTCCGCTCTTGCCCAGCCTCGGTTCAGCGATCGACACCAGATGGGCGGAACAACTCGCGTTTCTGAAGACCCTGGTTCGGATGCCAAGCGAGATCCCCCCCGGGGACATGGAGCCTTTTGCCGGCGACATTGCCGATGCGCTGCAGGCTCTCGGTCTCGAGGTGGAGCGCCACCCGGTGCCCGAGCCTTTTGTCCGCCAGACCGGCATGCGCAGCGTCACCAACCTGATTGTTCGGCGTCGGTTCGCCGATGGTCACGGCCCGGTGGTTGCCCTGTGTAGCCACGCCGATGTGGTTCCGCCGGGGGAGGGGTGGCGTCATGCGCCCTATGGGGCCTCGGAAGTGAACGGTCTCCTGTTCGGGCGCGGTACCGCCTTCGGAAAATCGGACATCGCCGCCTATGCCTTCGCGCTGCTGGCTCTTGAGGAAGAAGCGCGCGCTGAAGACGCGGCGCCCGGAGGCGCGAAACTCTCCGGCACGGTCGAGCTGCATATCACCTTCGATGAGGAAGCCGGCGGCTATGTCGGCCCGAGCTGGATCCTCGGGCAGGAACTGAGCAAGCCGGATTTCGTCATCGCGTCCGGATTCAGCCGCTTCGTCACCACGGCCCACAGCGGCTGCCTGCATCAGGAAATCATCGTCCGCGGGCGCGCCGCCCATGCGGCCGAGCCGGGGGCCGGTGTCGATGCACTGGAGGCAGCCTCGCGCATTCTGCATGCCCTTTACCGCGAGCGCGACCGGCTCGCCGCCTGCCGCAGCACGCTGGATCCGGACATTGCCGCGTCGCTCACCATCGGCCTGATCCAGGGCGGGGTGAACACCAATGTGGTGCCGGATCGGGTGCTGATCCGTCTGGATCGCCGGCTGCTGCCGGAGGAAGACGGGGAAACCGTCGAGCGGGCTCTGGGCACCCTGATCCAGAATGCCGCCGGCGAGCAAGAGGGGCTTGAGGTCGAGTGCCGCCGCATCCTTCTGGCCGAGCCACTGCGTCCCGTCACCGGCGTCGGCGAACTGGCAAGCGCCGCGCACCGGCACATTCGCGAGGTCTTCCCCGACGCGGACACCCGCACCAGTGGATCACCGATCTTTTCCGACGCCCGTCACTACGCCGCCGCCGGCATTCCGACGATCCTCTATGGCAGCGGCCCGACCTCACTGACGGCAGCCAACGCCCATGGCGCCGATGAACATGTGGTTCTTTCCGATCTCAGAGCCGCCACCGTCGTCGTTGCGGCGACCTTGGGCGATCTTCTGCGCACCTGACGCCGTGTGCCTCGCCCGTCCACGCGTGGCAGAGGCGAGGGGATCGCGAGCAACACCTCTGCAACCTTTTCGATATATGGTATTTTACGGATTGGCGAAAAACGACCTTAAGGTCGTCCATCCATAGTCGCCTCGCCTTCAGAACCTGCACCATTGGCCTGCTTGTAACAGCGGGCTAACGGTGCTTGCGATACGTCCTGGATCATGCACCTCGATTTTCAGACCCTATATGTTGTCATCATCCTGAATTCGCTGAGCCTGATCGTTGTCTGGGCAGCGATTGTCTGGGTCAACAAGCCGTTTCTGGCCGCGCGCTACTGGCTGGCATCGCTGGTGATGACGAGTATGGGCGGTGCGTTTCTGGCGCTGGACGATGCGCCGACGGCAACCGGCATCACCGGCTTTGGCATTAGTCTGATCGGTGCCGGCTTTGGTGTGATGTGGCAGGGAGTTCGTGTCTTTTATGGTCGAAGGCCGCGATGGGGCTTGCTCGCGCTGATCGTTCTGGGAAGCGCTCTGGCCCTCGCCTTGGTCCTGTCCAGCCAGCACCGCGCTCAGCAAAATGTGGTGTTCGCCGGCGTCCAGATGATACCGATATTCCTCGTGGTGATGGCGCTTGTGACCTTGCGCCCCAGGAAGCTCGGCGCCCTGGTGGCCGCCGGCGCCGCTATCATCGCCTTCGCCGGACACGCAGGCGAGGCGGGGAGCAACATTGCCCGGCTCATCGGTTTCATGCATGACGATACCTATTATGATTTCGCAGCCTGGTTCCTTGTCGCCGTCGTGATCGGATGCAGCCTCTGGAACCTCGGTTTTCTGCTCATGGCGATCGATCGGCTGAAGGCCGATCTGGCCCATCTCGCAACCCGGGACGACCTGACGGGCCTTCCAAACCGTCGCGGCTTCCGCGAGATGGTGCGCCTGTGCGAACAGGAGGGGCGGCGGCGGCGTCTGGGGGCTGCCGTGATGATGATCGACCTCGACAATTTCAAGTCCGTCAACGACCGCTACGGCCATGCGGCCGGCGATGCCTGCCTTGTGCATGTGGCACGGCTTGCGCAAAGCATCGAGCGCCCGGGCGACTTGCTCGCCCGATTGAGCGGCGATGAATTCTGCCTCCTGCTGCCGGACACGGACATCGCCAAGGCCGCGCGGGTGGCGGATCGGCTGCGGGAGGCGGTCGCCTCCAACCCCTTCGCCTGGCACGGTCACCTGATCCCGCTGTCGCTCAGCCTCGGCCTCAGCACCTGGTGGCCCGAGACCGGCGACGACATTCGCGACGCGCTGCATCGCGCCGACCTCGCTCTTTATGAAACCAAGCATGGCGGCCGCAACGGCGTGACCGTTCACCAACCCGAAGCGTCCCCGTTCCCCCTGGCCGGCAGGGCGATCTTGTCCCGACCGGCGGCGGTCTCGTGATGGAATGGCTATGTCTGGGTCCCGTCCATTCCACTGGCGCCAATCTGTGTCGATGTTCCCAACACTCAAGACTGAAGCCGAGTTCCGGGAGCCGAAGGTATAGACCCTAGGGAAATCTAGAGAACATCAATAAAGGGGCAGGGCAGTGTCATCTTCTTTTCAGCGTGAATGGCTCACGGACCTTCTCGAAACCGCACCTTCTGTTGTGTTCTTTGCAATATTGAGATCTGGACACGATTTGGAATTGGCTGGATGGATCGGGACCGGACTTTCCGCCATGGTGTTATTTGGCTTTTTAGCGTCCCGCGTGCGTTTTAACCCGATCTTACTCGGTATCAATATTCATCTCTTCATCGTTACGCCACTCATCGTGTCAGTGTACCAATTCGGATTTCCTGAGGTCGGAGCGACACTGACCCGCTATTCACAAAGCGCCGTCCTTGTCACCATCCTTCTTGTCGGTATAGCGCTAACTCTATTGTCTCGTGACGGCTTCATCGGCGCTGGCGAGCTTTCACCCACGGCAGCGCAGAGCCATTCAGCAAAATTACTCATCGCGACATTGGCCGCAACGGCCTGGGCAATCACTCACCACGAGAGTGTCATCACGGGGGTTGCCTTGCCCATTATCGCGCTGTTCGGCCTCCGCCGTTTCCTGATTGCACGATGGCTAGATCGCAACAATCAGATCACCGGCATTGCTGCCGTTGGGAGCGGCGCAATGTTCTCAAACGGACCTGAGAGCGGTGCCGTCTCGTAAGTCGCTTTCAGCTCGCTCCCAAACACATGGTAGTCAGTCCGGAAACCTCGACAGGCGGGGCTCAGACCGCCCCCATTTCCCCACATCCATCCGCGACAAACTTAATTCGCATAAGATATATTATGGAATATTTTTGGATGGACGCGAAAACGGCGAATGATCAGTGGTTTCAGACGGTTGCCCGCCCGCGGTTTGAAATGGTAGCCCGTCAGAGAGTTCAGATGGTTGCCAGTCAGAGAATTCGGGTGACCGCTCAGGTCTCATCGCCGAAGCGATCATCATCGGCCGCCATCCACCCACCAAAGCCGGCACCGACGTTGCCCGCGTCCTCCACGTCTTCCATCAGCGATGCAATGCTCGGCGCCTCGATGACACGGCGCGACAGGCCCACGGAAAATCCGGCACGGCACAGCGCGGCAATTTCCTTCTGCCGGATGGCGAAATCCGCATCGCTCCGGCGCCACGGTCCGATGCGCTTCTTGCGCGCCGCGATACAGGCCGCCGAGAGATCGTCACCAGATCGCGCATCGTGCATCAGCCGCTCGATCAGATCCGCATCGACACCCTTAGCCGCGAGCCCCATGCCGATCCGCCGCGCGGACCGGCCCTTACGGCGCTCACTGGCGATCCGCGCCTCGGCATAGGCCTTGTCGTCGATCAGCCCGGCACGAACGCAACGCGCCACCACCGGGTCGATCAACGGCAGATAATCGGACGGATCGGTTCCAAGCTGCATGGCCAGACGGCGCAGCTTGCGTGCCAGCACCTGGCGCAGATTGGCTTCGCTGGAGCCGTAGCGATCCAGATACGACAGCGCCGAACGCATCAGCCGATCCTCGCTCGGCGGGACCGGTTTGCGCGCCATCAGCCGGTGGTCGCCCGCGCCATCGCCGGCACTTCGAACCGCATCCCGTCATAGCCGGGCTCCACACCTGGCGGCAGTTCACGCTCCAGCGTGCGGTAGTCCAGATCCACATGCATGTTGGTGAGAATTGCCCGCTTTGGTCCCATCTGCGCAATCCACCCCAGCGCATCGTCGAGCGAGAAATGGCTCGGATGCGAACTGCGCCGCAAGGCATCGATAATCCAGACGTCGAGGCCGGAGACGCCGTCGATTGAAGAAGGCGGAATATCTTTTACATCAGGCAGATATGCGACGTTCTCAAAGCGAAACCCGAGCGCGGGAATATCGCCGTGGTCCACCTCGAACGGGGTGAAACGGATTGGGCCGCCCGCCCCATCGATGACCTGTTCGCACCCGGCAACAATCCGGTGCTCGCTCAGGATCGGCGGATAGCTGGAGCCTTTCGGCGTGTGAAAACCGTAGCCGAAAAGCGCGTTCGCCCGCTCGGAGGTCAGCGCATCCATATAGACCGGAATGCGCTTGCGATGGGTGATCGCCAGCGGCCGCACATCGTCGATGCCATGCAGGTGGTCCGCATGGGCATGGGTCAGAAGCACCGCGTCAAGATCGGTCACCGCCGCATCGAGAAGCTGCTGACGCAGGTCCGGTCCGGCATCGACCAGGACGGTGGTTTCCCCTTCCGGGCCGATGCGCCGCACCAGCAGCGCGCAGCGCTTGCGCCGGTTGCGCGGCTCGTTCGGATCGCAGGCGCCCCAGATGTTGCCGACACGCGGCACGCCCGCCGACGAGCCGCAGCCCAGAATGGTGAAATGCAGGGTCTCGCCGGTGGGATTGCCTGTCGTCATGCCAGCTCCACCTTCGGCACCTTGGAAAACAACCGGAAGAAATTCTCGGTGGTCTGACGCGCCATCTCTGCCTCGTCGACGCCACGCGCCTCCGCCAACACCTTGTTGGTATGCGCCACATAGGCCGGCTCGTTGCGCTTTCCGCGCCAGGGCTGCGGCGCAAGATACGGCGCATCGGTTTCGACCAGCAGGCGATCCGCCGGCAGTTCGGCGGCGATGGCCCGCAAGTCTTCCGAGCGCTTGAAGGTAAGGATCCCGGAGAAGGAGACGTAAAGCCCCAGCTCGATCCCCGTCAGCGCCAGATCCCGCCCGGAGGAGAAGCAATGCAGCAGGGCCGGGAAGGCCCCCTTCCCCATTTCCTCGCGCAGGATTGCCGCCATGTCCTCGTCCGCATCGCGCGAATGGATCACCAGCGGCAGGCCGGTCTCGCGGGCGGCGGCGATGTGCCGACGAAGCCCCATCGCCTGCGCCTCGCGCGGCGCCTTGTCGTAGAAATAGTCGAGCCCGGCTTCGCCGATGGCGACCACCTTGTCATCGGCGGCAAGGCGGACGAGATCGGCCGTGGTCACGTCCATTTCCTCGCCGGCGCTGTGCGGATGGGTGCCCACCGAGCAGTAGACGCAAGGGTAACGGTCGGCGATGGCCTTCACCTGATCGAACTTGGCCACCCGGGTGGAAATCGTCACCATGACGCCGACCCCGGCGGCATTTGCCCGAGCGACGATCTCGTCACGCTCCGCGTCGAAATCGGCGAAGTCGAGATGGCAATGACTGTCGACCAGCATCACGCTTTTCCACCATCGGTTTCCGCTTCCGCCTCGACATAGCGGGGGAAGACGCCCGCCGGCTTGGGCAGTTCGGTACCGCCGGCCAGCCGCCCCGCCGGGCCGAGCCGGTCAAACGTCCGCGCTTCCGCCGGCACGCTCAGAAGATCCAGCAGACGGCCGGCGCTCTCCGGCATCACCGGCTGGGCGAGGATCGCCACCTGGCGGATGATTTCCGCCGTGACATAGAGCACCGTTCCCATCCGCTCCGGATCAGTCTTTTTCAGCGCCCAGGGTTCCTGTCCGGCGAAATAGCGGTTGGCGTCGGCGACAACCGCCCAGACGGTCGACAGGGCCTGATGGATCGCCTGACGCTCCATCGCCGTGCGGCAGGCCTCCAGCATCGCATCCGCCTGAGCCAGGATTTCCGTATCCGCCTCGCTGAAGGCCCCGGGCGTCGGCAGCGTGCCCTGACAATTCTTGCCGATCATCGACAGCGAACGCTGCGCCAGATTGCCCAGATCGTTGGCCAGATCCGCGTTGATCCGGTTGACGATCGCCTCATGGCTGTAGTTGCCATCCTGGCCGAACGGCACCTCGCGCAGGAAGAAATAGCGCACCTGATCAAGGCCATAGTGCGACACCAGCGCGAACGGATCGATCACATTGCCGACCGACTTCGACATCTTCTCGCCGCGGTTGAACAGGAAGCCATGGGCGAACACCCGCTTTGGCAGCTCGATGCCGGCGGACATCAGGAACGCGGGCCAGTAGACCGCATGGAAGCGGACGATGTCCTTGCCGATCACATGAAGGTTGGCCGGCCAGTAGCGCCAGTTCTCGGCGTTCTCATCGGGGAAGCCGAGCGCGGTAATGTAGTTGGTCAGCGCATCGACCCACACATACATCACATGCCGCTCATCGCCCGGCACCCGTACGCCCCAGTCAAAGGTGGTGCGCGATATCGACAGATCCTTGAGCCCGCCCTTGACGAAGCTCATCACCTCGTTGCGCCGCTCGTCCGGACCGATGAACTCCGGGCAGTTCTCGTAGAGCTCCACCAGCCGGTCCTGATAAGCGGACAGGCGGAAGAAATAGCTTTCCTCCTCGACCCACTCCACCGGGCTGCCTTGCGGGCCGTAGCGCACCCCATCGGCGCGCAGCTCCGTTTCGCTTTCCTGGTAGTAGGCCTCGTCCCGCACCGAGTACCAGCCGGAGTAGCTGTCCTTGTAGATGTCGCCATTGGCATCCATCCGCCGCCAAATCTCCTGGCAGGAAGCATGATGGCGCGGTTCGCTGGTGCGAATGAAATCGTTGTTGGAACAACCCAGGGCCGCGACCATGTCGCGGAACCGCCCGGCGTTTCGCTCCGCCAGTTCCTCCACCGGCATATCCGCCGCCCGTGCGGTCTGAAGCATCTTCTGGCCGTGCTCGTCCGTTCCGGTCAGGAAGAACACATCACGCCCATCGAGCCGGTGAAACCGGGCGATGGCATCGGTCGCAATCGCCTCATAGGCATGGCCGATGTGCGGCACGCCGTTCGGGTAGGAAATCGCGGTCGTGATGAAAAAGGGCGGGCGGTCGGTCATGGCCAAGGTTCGGGTCCGGCGGTTCGCTGTCATTGGGTGGCGCGAAGAACGACTGTGTTCATCCGCGCTTCGGAAGGAATGGCCGGATGCCAAGCGATCCGGCGGGAAATCATCTGTCATGTCCTGTCGGCAACGGCAATCGTCGCCGAAACGTTTGTCTCCACATGGCCTTGCGGCAAATCCGGTTCCGGTCGCAACCTAATGGATTTCCGCCAGATCGCGAAAAACATTCAAGACAACCTGCTTGCGGTCGAGATTGAAGGCGTCGGCCTCGCGCGCGGCGCGGGAGGCTTTTTCCCATACCTCGCTCACCCTGACAAGGCGGTCCAGCGGCACGTCGGCCCCGCCGTGCATGGACTGGTGCAAGTGCTCATCGACCAGCGAGCGGAACAACTGCCAGGCATCCTCCGCGCCATTGGCGGCAACCGCATCGGCGAAGCCATGCAACCGGGCAATATCGGGCCGGGGCAAGGCCTGCGCCAGTTGGCGGAACCGGTCGGCCAGATCGAGCGCGCCGCTGCCAGCGAGCTGGATTGCCTTGCGCAGGCTCCCTTCCGCCAGGGCCGCCGCACGCCGCGTCTCGTCGCCATCGGCGCCGCTCACGCCAAGCCGCTGCAGCCCTTCGGCGATTTGCGGCTCGCTCAAGGGGCGCAGATTCAAGGTCCGACAGCGGGAGCGAATGGTCGGAAGCAACCGGCCCGGCGCATGCGCCAGAACCAGGAACAGAGATTGGCGCGGCGGCTCCTCCAGCACCTTCAGCAAGGCGTTCGCCGCATTGGCGTTCATGTCATCGGCGGCATCGACAATACAGATCCGCCAGGCACCACCAGACGCCGTCCCGCCAAAGAACGGCACCGTCCGGCGTATCTCATCCACGGTCAGGTCCTGTTTGAACTTGTCCTTGGCTTTGCGTTTGGCATCGTACGGGCGGCGCAGATGCAGCAGTCCCGGATGCGCCCCGGCCACCACCTTGCGCGCGTCCGGATGATCTGACGACAGCGCAAGATCCGTGGCGGCCAACGCCTCCGCCGCATGCCGGTCGGGATTGGCGAAGACGAATTTGGCGAAACGGAACGCCAGCGTCGCCTTGCCGATTCCCTTCGGGCCGGCAAGAATCCAGGCATGGTGCATCCGCTCGGAGCGATAGGCCTCCAGCAGCGCCGCCTCCGCGTGGCGCTGCCCCACCAGGAACGAGGATTCGCGCGGCAGCGGCACGCCGTCGATTGCGTCTGGCTCCGTCTCATGCGCATCAAGAATTGGGGCCAAGGCCATGGAATTAATCCTGTTTCTGTGCCGGCGCCCCTGCGGTAGCGCCATGCGCTCGCCGCCGGAGATCATCGGCGAAGCGATGCTCGACCCCCTCGCGAATTTCGCGCGCCACCGCCTCGGCGGGAAGCGCCCCATCGACGACGATGAACCGGTCATGCTGCGCCTTGGCGAGTTCGAGAAACAACGCCCGGCGCCGGGCGTGAACGGCGGTTTCCTCCGCCTCGAACCGGTCCGGATCGCCGGTCTGTTCCGCTGTCTGGCGTGAGCGCACCCGCGCCAGTCCCACTTCCGGCGGCACATCGATCAGCACCGTCAGATCCGGACGGCGCCCCATGATCGCCAGGGTTTCCAACTGATCGAGGAACGCCGGGTCCACCCCCGCTTCTCCCTGGTAGACCCGGGTTGAATCGGAGAACCTGTCGCACAACACCCATTTGCCCGCGGCAAGCGCAGGCAGTATCCGCTCATCCATATGGTCGGCGCGGGCGGCGGCGAACATCGCCGCTTCCATCTGCGGACCGAGCGCGCGGATCTTGCCGGAGAGCAACAGACGCCGGATCGTCTCCGCAGCCGGCGAGCCGCCGGGCTCCCGGGTCACCTCGACCGGGATGCCCGCCTCCTGCAGAAAAGCAGCCAGGCGCGCGATCTGGGTGGACTTGCCCGCACCCTCCCCGCCTTCGAAGGTGATGAAACGTCCTTCGGCCGGCACGTTTCCCGCAGTCATCGCATCATCCCTTGTCGAGCCACCAGCCAAAGAGGGTTTCCCGTATCGCATCCATGGCCCGGTCGCTGACACTGCCTTGCGCAACATTGCCGGCGGTGACGAGCGGTGCGCGGAAGCGCACCTCTCCCTCGTGCAGAAGGCGTAGCTCGCCAATGCTATGCCCCTCACGGACAGGCGCCTTCAGCGGCCCTTTGTAGACCACGCGCAGCCGAAAGGCGCGCCGGTCGCCGCGCGGCAGCAGCACCCGAACCGGCTCGACCGTTTTCAGCGCCACCGCCGAAGCCGTGCCGCCGAACACCCGAGCCTCGGCGACGGTATCGCCGGCCGCATAGAGATCAACCGTTTCGAAGTCCTTGTCCACGCTCTCGAAAAGCCGAGCAAGCGCTTTTGTGCGCGCTTCGGCCGAAGAATGACCTGCCACCACGCCGATGAACCGGCCCTCGCCACGCAGCGCCGACCCAACCCCATTGTAGCCCGAGCGTTCGGACGTGCCGGCGGTGAACCCGTCAAGCCCCCGGATTTCGCCGATCAGCGGATTCCGGTTGCGCTGGTAGATGCCATTCCAGGTGAACTCTTCCGCGCCATAGAGCGGATACCAGTCCGCATGCCGGCCAAGGATGTACCCGGCCAGAAGGGCAAGGTCGCGACTGGTGGTTACCGCCTCGGGCGCGTCGAACCCCGCCGGATTGGCGAACCGCGTTCGCGTCATGCCGATCTCCTTGGCCAGCGCATTCATGCGTCCGGCAAATTGCGTCTCGTCGCCGGCCAGCCCCTCGGCCAGGGCGATGGCGGCGTCATTGGCATTCTGGATGATGAGGCCGCGCAGGAGGTCGGCAACCGGCACCTCGCTGCCCAGCCGGGCAAACATGGTCGGCCCGCGCGCCGGCGCGCCGCCATCGCGCCAGGCATGTTCGCTGATTTTAAGGGTCGTCTCCGGCGTCACCTCACCGCGGGAAAGCGCCTCGAAGACCACGGCCGCGGTCATCAGTTTCGCACTGTCGCCAGGCGCAAAGGGCGCCTCCGGTGCCTCGCTGGAAAGCAGCGTGCCGGTGCTGGCATCGACCAGATAGGAAGACGTCACCTGATCGGCCGCGAATGCCTTGCCGGACGGGATGACGCCGGGCAGGAGTGGAGCACACACAAGCGGCATGGCAAGCGACAACGCCATCGCGGACTTCAAGATGCGCGGCAGCATTCAACCTCTCCTACCGGATCGCACGCTCGCAAGTGTCACGAATGCCAGATCCGCAGGCGAGCCTTGTCGTGCGACAATAGCCGGGCCCTCGCTCGGGCACCACCGGCGATCTCAGACATGATCCGAGCTCGAAAAGCAAACCACAAATGGCCGAATGCGAAAACCGCAAGGGCTTTCGCATACGAGATGCTTGGGAGTTCACCGAATCAAAGGAGGCGCTTAGCGATCCTGAAGCGCAACCAGCTTCAAGGGAGCACCGCCACCGACACTCATGACCGCCTCATAAGCACCGGCGATGCGCGGCGCGGCGCGGAACGACGACACCGCAGAGCCCGCCACGAACGTGCGCGGCGCAACCTCCGGCAAAGCATGCCCAGCCCCAGCCGGCGCCAACGTGCCGGCATTGGGAATGGCCAGATCGCCAGCGGACGCCACCGTCACGCTCTGACTGGTCGTCTCGTAGGCCACGGCTGGATCGAAGGCAGCGGTGACCGTGCGCCCAAAGGCGACCCTTGCGGCAAGCACTGCTTCATAGGGCCGCACACGCGGCACCGGAGCCGGACCGACAAGCGCCGCCGGCAAGGCCGGCGCGGCCTTCGGCTCGGCCATCGCCAACATGGTGCCCGGCATCGTACCACCCGGCTGGCTGGCACCCGGACCCTGATAGGAGGCCATCAGATACTCGTGATCGCGGCCATCCATCCGGGCCTTGCCCAGATATTCGATCTTCACCTTGGCAACGCCATTCGACTTGTAGTCAAGCATGGTCGCCGCCCGCTCGGACAGGTCGATCTTGCGATTACCGTGGAACGGACCGCGATCATTGACGCGAACGATCAGCGAGCGCCCGTTCTTCAGATTGGTCACCCGCGCATAAGACGGTAAGGGCATGGTGGTGTGCGCAGCGGTCAGCGCATTACGGTCGAAGATCTCGCCGTTGGCGGTCATCCGGCCATGAAAGGTCGGCCCATACCAGGATGCCAGACCGACGGCCTTGTAGTTCGGATTGGCCTTCGGCTTATACCACTTACCGGCCACCTTGTAGGGCTTGCCGACCATGTAGCGGCCACCACCCTTGGGCACGGCCTTGCCATCGGCCACCACCTTGGGGCTGGCCGGAACACCGTACTTCTTCTCGCTGAACTTGACTTTCTTGTCGCTTGAGGAGGTCGTCCCGCAGCCCGCCAGCGCCAGACACAGCGCCGACACCGCCAGCACAGCAACGGTGCTCCGGTGATTTTGGGGGAAGGTGACGCCGTTGGTGTTGCCAACGGGCATCCCGGTCTTGCCGCTCTTGATCATGCTGCCCTACTCGATACCTGAACCGGCCACGCGCCTTTTCGGCACATCTCTCGCTTGCCAACGCAACGCACACACTCAGGCGCGCGAAACCGCGGGAAAACCAACCGGTTGGACTCCTGCATTCGACCCATCGATGCCGCCCCCCCAATGGCGCATCGCAAGATAAAATACGGCTACAGGTATTACTTTAGGGTGAAGCCGGCGTCGAGGTGCCGCGCACGTCTGGATTGCCGTTTTTCCACAGGGTGATGCAAAATTGCCTCAGTTTTCTCGCCATCGAGGGCCGAAAGCGGTGTGCAGCGCCTCCCCCAACCGTTGCGAGCGATACGCCACACTGTGACGCCGATCACATCCCGAGACCGCCCCACCCTCTACAACACAGGACGTGGCGCGAGCCCCCGCGCCCCAACGCCGGACCAACCGGCGCAAACCGCCGATCCGGTCGTCCCTGCCTCGACCTTCCGGATCGGCGGTTTTTTTGTTCGCGGGCCCGACAGCGTATCTTCAAGGAAAACGTCACCTTCGGCGAGCGAGGGCGCCGGCGACGCACGAGTTTCCCGTGCAAGCGCCTTGACAAAAAGACCCATTCCGCCGAAACGAGAGACCTTCGCGGAAGAGTGGCCGAGTGGTTGAAGGCACCGGTCTTGAAAACCGGCAGGCGGGTAACCGTCTCGTGGGTTCGAATCCCACCTCTTCCGCCATTTTTGCACTGTCCGCCTGCGGTTCTGGTGGCCTGGCTCACACCTCCCGCGTTGTCCCTCATATTGACAACCACCACCATCAACCACACAAAAGCGAATTATCCGCGCGTATGTCACCACAAAGCCCACACGCGCCGACTGGTCCCGGAGCAAGGCTGTCATGGATTGCGAAGACGGCCTCTATCTTTCCGTTTATGCGCATGTCGACCGGCTCTGCCGCACCCGGAACATCCCTGTCCGCCACGATCAGAACATGGCCCTCTGGCGGAAGACGGGGGCACATGTAGAGCTCCTTAGATACTGGGAGTTTGAACGCTACTCGGGACAGAAGCACCATTCAGCCTCTTTCGTCGACCGGGCGCAGGCACTTGCCCTCGTTGATACCCTTCTGCTTGAGGCCGGCGTTCGGCGGGATCAGCTCATGGCCATCATCGGCACCCCGGGCCTGTCCACGCAAGACGACCGCCTGTTATGCCAGGAGGGCTTCAATCCCCATACGGCCGCGCATCTTTTCGGCGCGCTGTTGTTTGATACAGAACGCTATTTCCGCGGCGACATGATCGGCCTGGCGATGGACGGCGGCCCGGACGCGGTTCTGACCCGGCCCGGGATGGGAGACCCGATCTATGCCGGAGCGGTTGTCCGCCAAGGCAAGACGAAGCTGTTTCCGGTCCCCTCGCCCGGTCCTTTCTGGTCGGCGATGCGGACGGTGACCGGGATGGAAGAAGGATCGCTGATGGCGTTGGGCAGCGCCGCAACCGTTGAGCTTGTCGCTCCTCCCTCGCCTCCGCCCCTCGTCATGACAATGAGGGACTTCAAGGCGGCATTCGACTGGGTGCGACAGCTCCACGAAGAGGTTTCCGCCCTGACCGCAGATGACCGCGAGACACGCCATACAGGCTTCGATCCGCGCTTCAGCGAAGCGGAGAACCGGATTTCCATTCTGGCCAAGATCGTCCAGGCCCGATCCATCCAGCAGGTCTGCGACACGCTGAAGAAGATCATCCACACCGAGGGGCTGGATCCTGCCGCCACCACCCTCGCCATAAGCGGCGGGTTTGCGCTCAATTGCCGCGCCAATTCCCAGGTCATGCAGCATTTCGGTTTCGCCCGCTTTCAGGCGCCACCGGCGGTTAACGACAGCGGTATCTCGCTGGGCTACGGATTGCTTTATTTCCTCCGGAAGATGCAGCGCTTCCACTTCAGGGGCGGACCGGCAGGCATGGGGGCGCTTGCGACCGCCCTCCCCCAGAACGATCCACCCGACCTCGATAGGATCCTGGATGATCTGATGGCCGGCCCGGTGGTCTGGATCGAGGGCGGCGCCGAAATGGGCCCCCGCGCCCTTGGCCACCGGAGCCTGCTGGGAGATCCGCGAAATCCGGCGGTGAAGGACCGGCTGAACCAGATCAAGCGGCGCCAATGGTGGCGACCGGTGGCGCCGGTCATTCTCGAAGAGCATGTCGATGCATGGTTCGAGAGGGCAGATCACTCTCCCTACATGCTACGCACCTTCACCCTTCGCCCCGAACGCGCCGCACAGGTCCCGGCGATCTCTCATCTCGACCGGTCCGCGCGCATCCAGACACTGGCGCGCGACGAGGCGCCGAGGCTCTACGGCGTGCTCACCGCGTTTCATCAGCGGACCGGCGTGCCGATGGTGTGCAACACCTCGCTCAACGACAGGGGGGAACCCATCATCAACACGCAGGACGAAGCCCTTGCCTTTGCCCGGCGCCGGGGTGTTCGCATAGTCTATGTTGATGGCCGGCGCCATGAAGTGCCAGCGGATGGGATGGAGGATGCAAGCCCCCTCCCCGAACGACGGCACGCGGCGCTGTTCCGCCACGATGCCTCGCAGGACGACCGCCTGGAATGCGAAGAGAACCCGCACGGCCTCGACCGGACGGCTCTGGCCATGCACAGGTTCCTCCCCGCATTCCAAGCGCTCGACATCCGCGACAAGGCCGATGCGGAGCGCCTGCGCCGCCATTCCCGCCGCCTGGCAAGAACAGAGTTCCTGCCCTGGGAGCTTATCCTGTAGCGCCGGCCACCTGACTGAACCGGGGTGTCAACGCGCTTAACTCGACCTTCATATCGGCCGTGGGCGAGAGCACCAGCTTGCTGGTCAGCCCCATGCGGTCCGCCTCTGAGGTTGTCCAGGCGAACCGGTCGAGCAGCACCGCCAGAACCGTTGCCATCTCGTACATGACACTGCGCGCCGCCACACAGGTATGGCGCCCGGCGGCAAAAGGCAGGAACGCCATGGGATGCTTCAAGGGCCGCAGGAACCGTCCAGCATCGAAACTGTCCGGATCGTCCCACAAGCTCCGATGGCGATGGACCGCGTAGATCGGAATGACAATCACGCTGCCTTGCGGAACCTTCCGGCCGCACAGTTCCGTCTCCTGCGCTGCTGTACGAACGGTGGCCGCAGACGGCGACAACAGCCGCATCGTCTCCCGGAACACCGCGAACAACGTCTTCATTGTCGTGATGGCATCCGTCGAAAGGCTTCCCGCCTCGGCCACCGCCTCGCGGACTTCATGCCGGAGACGGGATTGCAGCTCCGGATCCTGCCCCAGGATCCAGAAACACCAGCTCATGGTCAGCGCCGTGGTTTCCTGTCCGGCATAAAGCAGGGCAAGCCGGTTGTCGTGCAGGTAAGGCTCCTCCAGCGGTCGCGGTCGCGGTGGGGTCGCGCCGGCCAGATCCACCCCGGCGATGGCCTCCGGGCCCGGGCCTCGGGCTTCACAAGCGACCGCCAGATCGTGGATATGCCGCATTGCTCCGCGCAGATCGCCAGCGTGCTGCATCCGCACCAACCCCTCCGCCATTCCCGGCAGATCGTACGGGGTCTCCCCCTCCGCCCCATCGCCGACCAGGGTGCGGTAGACGACATCGACGGAAATCGCCGTGAAGAAGCGCTCGATACCGTCGACCGGAGAGCTGGCGCAGGCCTGCAAGGTCACATGCCGCGCAACCTCGACCAGCAGCGCCCACCGGCTGCTATGGAACAGGGGATTGATCGCCCGGCGGATTGGCAACCAGTCCTGATCATTGGCGGCGAAGATCGTTCCCGTGCCCGTTTCACGGGCGGCGGAATGACGATAGATCGGCAGCCACTTGGGAAACTCCGCTTCCCTTTCGACGATCACCCGCTTGATTTCCTCCGGCGCCGCCAGCAACGCCACGGTCTTGCCCGCCTTCTCGCCGATGCAAAGGGGCTCGTCCAGAATTTCCGCCGGCCAATTCGTCTCCGGAGACCGACATGCCCTGATCGGCGACCCAAGGCTCGCCTTGGTTCCGTTCAGCGCGAGCTTCGGCACATGGATCATCAACTGGCCTCGAATGGGTAGGGAAAGAGGAAGATCTGGCCAACGGTCTCGATCATGCGCAACCAGCCTTCAAAGGAGGACGCGCCTGCCAGATGTTTTTCCGTCGGCCGGAAGAGCGTTGACCACCCGCCGCTGTAGAGGCGGCAATGGGTGCAATCCACATCAGGGGTGCAGCATTTCACCTGCCTGGCCGTGCCGGAGGCATCGAAATACCGCAAGGGCTCGCGAATGCGTGAACCGCAGTTTTCCGCAAGACCGCTTTCCGGGTCCATTTCATAAAGCGGCCCCGGCTTGGTGATCAGGTCGCAATATTCTTCCGCAAACAGCACCGTTCCGGGAAACCGTTGCATCGCGCTGCGAATAGACTCTGATGCCTTCTTCAGGTCGTCATCGGAAAATACCGGCCGCGTCCGAGTTGGCCCGAGACGAAAATAACTCGAATCCGCCGGAGCCCCCTTGTCGAGCTTCTCCAGATACGTCTTCGTCGGCGAGAACATCGAGAAGGTGACCTTCAGGCCATGGTCTTCACTTGCCTGCACCACATCATTGATGTCGTCCAAGTTCCACGGAGACAGGGTGAACAGCATGATGGCACGCGGATCGCCTGCATAGTTCCGCATTGCCTTGCGCAAAACCGATCCACCGCGCAGCACCGCATCGTCGGTTTCGTTACCCCAGACGGAAACGCCAATACGAAACCGGACCTCATCCGGGATACGGATCGTTCCGTTCGTACCTATCTTTCCGAAGCGGATGTTGCGCGATGCTGCTTTCAGCCGCTCGGGATAGAGCGCCGGCTCGGCGCCGACGAGATAGGCCATCGACACGCCGCGTTCGCGTTCGCCCGCGAAGAACGTGCTCCACGCCGTCTCACTCATCTCCGCGCTCGCGGACTTGCGGGCGGCATCCTCGAAATAATAGCAGCCCTCGCACCAGAGATTGCACTTCTGGCTGACCTCATAAAAACTCGGACGTCGGAATGCGCGAATAATCCGCCGGGCGTCCCCATAGCGCTGTTCCAACCCCGGATAGTCGCGGACAATCTCCCGGATCCGCCCCTGGATATAGCGCGCCTGAGCCGCTGTCGTATCCACGCTCGCGGCGCGGCGGGTGCGATCCGCAACCTTGCGCGGCGTCCCGAGAGCATCACGCTTGCGGCGTGTGTCGTCTGGCTGTTCGTGGGTCACTTATGGATGATCCCAAAGAGTGTGTATCGTCGACCGACGTACCCAGACACATAGGAGCGTTCGCTCATCCAGTCACCACATCTTATACTTATACGTGTACTGATGTCACGTGCATTCATTAGATTGATCTCAGCAACATTGGTAACGGCGTGACATGGATCAGGGGTCAAAGCGACAGGTTGGCGGGGCTAGCGCCGAGGTTACGGTGCACGAAACCTGAAGGACCGGACGCATGATCGTGTGGCGCAGAGCGCGCATCCAAACCAATACGACAGATGAGCAGCAGAGGGCGTGACGATTACCACACCTCTTCCACTGTTAAAAATATCAATAATCGCCCCATCAACAAGAAACCGACTCAGCGGCGATCCGCCGCTTGCCTCGTCCCGCAACCGCGGAACAACTCTTCGAGGAGCCCGGCTCCAAGGCAAAGATTTTCCGGGCTGGATTGCAAGGTCGCTTCCACGAGCTTGCCATAGGCCCCGATCCACTGTTTGATCCACGCCTCGCGATCAAGGGAGTAGTCGGCATCCGGCAGACGGACCAGTTCGATCCGGATTCGGCCGTCGGCAAGATAGGATTGCACCCAGTAGCTCGGAAGGTTCATCTTCCAGGCAAGCTTGGGAAGAAAACTTGGCACGCGTAGCGGCGCGAAATCAAAGACCTGAAGCTCTGTGGTATTGGCTGCCAGGGCTTTTTCGTCCATGCTGGCAGCTCCCGGTAGCACCTGATCCAGAGTGGCTGCAACCGGAGAGCCCGCGCGAACTGCGCGGAGCAATTCGCGCGTCGAAGCCATATCAGCCCCCAACCGCAATGCAGCCCTCGTGACCAGATGATCGCGTCGCAACTGCGCGTGAGCAGACGCCACACGAAGCTTCGGGAACGATTGCAGAAGCCGCCATACGACTGCGTTGGGCCCCTGATGTGTGCCAGCCACCAGAAACGGTCCCGACCGTCGCTCGTGTTTTTCCAGAACGCCTATGTCGGGAAAATCAATCAGGTCAGCAAGTTCATCCAGTTTCTCCGGGTACTCCGTATAGCAATGAGAGACGGCCTGTCGGACAGTCATTCCCTTGAGGATCTGCTTCAACCAATGTTCGTAGGCGCCATCGGGTGGAGATGAAATCCGTCGTGCAATCGCAACGTCTTCGGGATGGAGACGCATGGGCCGGAGGCCATCCCCTCGCAGGATCGCTTTCAGAGAAGGCCCTCCTGCTGCCGAAGAGATGTTCTCTGGGATATCTTCGACGTCGTTTTGTTTAAGAAACCCATGTTGGATGGAGACAAAATAATGCCTGTTCGCAGCTGTTAAATTCTTGAGAGACAATGCCGCATCCACGGTTCTGGCGAGAGCAGGCCCGTCATTGCGCAGCATCTGCAATACACACATGCGTCTCAGGAATTGCTCCTTTACGTGAAGCGCCGGCGCCGTGACGATCGCCTCCTCAAGCCTTGGCAGCAATGCGTCGGCCTCGGTGCGCCGACCGTCCATGACAAGCTTGCCTGCCAAGTCGAAAAGATGGGGCGCCCGAAGCTCGGGGAAGCCCCGCACCAGATCAAGGCAACGATCGAGCTTGTTGATCCGGAGAAGAAACTGGAAAAGATAGCCGAGGACCTCGACCGAGTTCGGGTTTTCCCGCAAGAATCCCACGAGAATGACAGCTACGCCGCCGAAATCCAGGTTGAATTGCCGTCTTCTGGCGCGTGCGATCGCGAACGCGCTCGATCCTTTAAGGCCCCCCAGAAGATCGCTTTCAAGCGTCGAAAGATCAACCGGGGCTGCGGGGAGTTCGCAGCAAGCCAAATAGAATGACAGCTTGGCATCGAGGCTGTCCGGAAAGTCGTCAACCCAGCTTCTGGAAAGGTCGATAGCCTTTGAAATCTCCCCATACTGCAAGCAGAGGAGAACTTGCTGCCTACGGCCGTTGTTATCGAGAACCGGTGTGCCGATGAAGCGTCGAAAAACCCCAATAGCGCTGTCGTAGCACCAGTTTTGCACCAGAGCATCGATCAGCCTTTGGGCGACGACAGAGGACTGAGGGACTTGCCGGAATAGGGCCTGCAGTTGCTCGACCGTACCTTCCCGGTCGCTTGTTTGGGCGAGGATGTCCGCTCTCTGATTGAGCAGCTGGGTATCATCGGAAAAGATACTCAACGCTCGGGAATTCGTTGCGAGTGCCTCCTCGACATCGCCACAGGATAGGCAGTGTCCCGCGAGTTGTATCAACGCCACCCGGTTGCGGGGCTCCGTGGCCAACACAGCGTCGAGCAGCGACCTGCTTTCCTCATGCGCACCAGCGAGGCGCAGGGAGATTGCGAGCTGCAGCCGGGCTTCGACGTACTCCGGATGTTGTGCGGCAAATTCCCGCAAATGCGCCACGCTCTCATCCAACCGCTGCGCTTGACGCAGCAAGATTCCTTGCTTGACCTTCAGGTCGAGATGATCGGGGAAAAGCGCCTGTACCACGCCCAATGCGTCCAGCGCCTCGGCAAACTGCTGCCGGTGCGCAAGCGTATCGACCTTGGCGACCAGTGTCGCCCGTTGCCGGGGCTCAATCTCAAGTACGGCGTCGAGCAGCGCCGCGCTTTCGTCACAGGCACCGGCGAGGCTTAAAGAGACTGCGAGCTGCAACCGGGCGTCGACACGCTCCGGATGCTGCGCGACAAGGTCCCGCAAATGCGCCACGCTCGCATCAAGCCGCAGTGCCTGCCGCAGCAGGACGCCGCGCTTGATCTCAAGATCAAGCTGATCCGGATAGAGCCCCCGTGCGACATCCAGCGCAGCCAAGGCCTTCGCGAACTGCTGCCGGTACGCCAAAGTATCGACCCTGGCGTTCAGCGCCGCCCGATGGCCAGGCTCTGCGGCAAGGACAGAATCCAACACCGCAAGGCTTTCATCATGCATACCAATGAGACGCAGCGAGACGGCAAGCTGCACCTGGGCAGCGCCGTGCTTCGGATACCGCGCAACAAGCGCCCGCAAATGCCCCACGCTTGCATCCAGCTGCCGTGCCTGGCGCAGCAGAACGCCCCGCTTGATCTCAAGATCGAGCTGATCCGGATAGAGCCCCCGCACGGCATCCAGCGAAGCCAAGGCCTCAGCAAACCTCTGCCGGTGCGCCAGAGTGTCGACCTTGCCCACCAACGCCGCCCGATTTTCGGGGGCCCCCTCAAGGACAGCGTCGAGCAAGGTCAGGCTTTCCTCATACGCACCGACAAGGCACAGCGAAGCGGCAAGCTGCAGCCGGCCCCGGACATTCTCGGGATCTTGCGCCATCAGCGCACGAAAATGCGCCACGCTTGCCTCGAGCTGCTGTGCCTGGCGCAGCAAAACGCCTTTTTCTATTTCCTGTTTGCTCACGTTGCCGCCGGTTTTTATCTGAGAGTCCTCTTCTCTCCCAGAGCAGACGGTCACTGTCAAGTTGCTATAAATCATAGAGAAACCGCTGAGGTTGCGCGAGAAAACCTGCTGAAACCGGCAATGACTGGAAGACGCACCCCTTGATTTTCAGCGCGCAGATGTGGTCGATTGCCGGGCCTTTTCCGGAGATCCCTCAATGCGTTCCATCTATCCGATTGCCCTGGCGCTTCTTCTCAGCGCCTGCCAGACCATCTCCGGTCCCGTGGACATGGTCCACAAGACCGGCTCGATACATGAGCAGCGTCAGGATGCGGTCGATCAGTGCCGCATTGCGAGCATCAACAAGATCCCCCAGATCATCGGCACCGAGACGGTTGGCGGTAGTTACATCCCCGGGACGACCAATTGCTATGACACAGGGTTCGGAGTGAGCTGCAACACGTTCGGCGGCGGCTACACACCCCCTCAGAGCTACAGTTTCGACGTCAATCAGGACCTCAGGGAGCGCGAGATCCGACGCTGCCTGCGGCGCAAGGGCTACGAGATCTATCAGCGCCCCCTGTGCTCCTCGGATGACTTTCCCTATGATGTCAACGCGCCGCAGCCCCCTGCCGATCGGATCGCCTGCGTCACCTCCTCACTGCTGTAACGCACCGCTCAAGACTTGGAGCGCGCGGGGGGTACTCGGCTCGCGCGCGCCTTCCTTCCTCCTTGGACAGGCGGGAGCCGCACACCGGATCCGCCTGTCCAACCTCGTGCGTTACTCTCCAGCCTGATAGAAGGCTGCCGGCTTGTCTGCCGCACCGCCGAAGGCATAGACCGTGTAGCGTGCGGACGGATCTTGCCCCATGCCGAGCGAGCCCGCCGGCATTCCCGGCACGGCGATGCCCCGTACATCGGGTTTCTCCGCGCGGAGCTTGTCGATCGCCTCAAGCGGCACATGCCCCTCAAGCACGTAAGACCCCATCACCGCCGTGTGGCAGCCTTCAAGATCGGCGGAGACACCCGCCTGTTTCTTGATCGGCGTCAGGTCCTCCATATCCTTGACGGTAACCTGGTAGCCGGCGGCGCGCATGGCGTCGGTCCAGACCTCGCAGCAGCCGCACCAAGGGGTCTTGTAGACGGTCATCGCCGCCCCTTCATCGGCATGAGTGGCTGGCGCGGCAAGCGCGACAAGCGGAGCGGAGACAAGAAGAGCCAGCAGCGGCCCAGAGAGGTGCAGGGAAAGTTTCATGACAGATGACCTTTCGGGTCTTGGGAGTGTGGCAAGCGCCGCCCCTGACGCGATGCATCGTCAGAGGCACCAGCGCGCAGCCGAAGGCGGGCAGTATCGAGAGAGACAGACGGAAGACGCATTGGGTCTCCAATCCCCTTGAACGGAACCATCCGCCCTGTTTAAGGCGGACCCCGTTTCGGTTCAGGAGATCGGAGGTCGCAAGGTCAGCGGCGGCGCGAAGGCAGTGCCCTCGCGCAAGACCAAGGAGCTGTCACGCACCCGCTGGCGCTCCAGGTTCAGCACAGACAGCGGCAGGATAAAGAGGCAATCGGCCTGGCAATGCCCCGCCGCCATATTGTCGGCAAGCTCCGCCAGCGCACAGCACCCCATTGTCGCAGCCGTGCTCATGCCACGATGCCCGGCGGAGATGCCTTCCGCCCTATCCGGCCCCGACATCTTGGCCGCCATTCCGGTGACCACTTCTGATGCCGCGAGCGGACCCGCCGCCGGCAGGGCATGGCCCAGCAGCAGAACCGCACTCAGCAGCAGCACCAAAAAGGTTCTCATGGACCGGGTCCAGCGGGGTTGGGAAAGAAGGTCAGGCAACGTCGAACCACGTATTCATGCCAGCCGCCGCATGTTCAAGCATATGACAATGCAACAGCCACTTGCCCGGATTGTCGCAGATAAAGGCAACCCGTGTCGTTTGCCCCGGGCCGATCAGGAAAGTGTCCCGCCACGGGCGCCCTTCGTCAACCGTGCTGCCGACCCGCTCGGTGATCCGGAAGTGGTGCCCATGCACATGCATGGCGTGGACGAAGGCGGTGTTGTTGATCGTCTCCAGAAGAATGGTCTCGCCACGCCGTGCCCGGAACAGCGGTTCGTCCGCCAGATTGGCCACACCGTTGAGCGCCCACATCTGGCCGGTGCGGCGAAGATCCTCCCCTTCCAGTTGTCGGCCGCGATAGACGATGTCATCGAGCCGCCCCATCATCCCGCCGGTCATGTCGAGGGTGACAGTGCGGGCGGCGCCCATGTCCGGCTCTGGCAGGTCGTTGACCGAAAGCACGGGCGCCGGCGCGCTCTGGCCCGCGGTCCCGGTCACCCGGAAATCGGCGAGCGGATAGGGCTGCCCCTGCGACAGCTCGTCCAACGAAAAATCCTGACCGGCCTCGGGCGTGACCAGAAGATCGACGCGCTGGGCCGGCCCCAGAAGGAACGGTGCGTAGTCGAGCGTCGCCGGCTCTGGCAGAGCCTGCCCGTCATAGGCGAGCACCCTGGCGCCGAAGCTGGCCGGATCGAGTTGCAACACCCGCGCGTTCGCGGCGTTGATCAGCCGCAAGCGATGCGGCCGGTTTGCGGACAAGGACAGCACCGGGCGAATGGCGCCGTTGACGGTGAGCAGATTGCCAAGCCGTCCGCCATGGCTCCAATCCATCAACGCGCCGAAACTTGCCGTCTCAAGCGCGCCGCTGCCATCGACCCGCCAATCGTCCAAGAGCAGGACATGATCCTGCTCGGGGGGAAACACCGGCCCCTCCTCGTCGACGATCAGCGCCCCGTAGAGCCCGCGCGCCACCTGGTTCCAGCTCCGGTTATGGGCGTGATACCAATAAGTTCCGGCATCGGGCACGACAAAATCGTAATCGAAGGTGCCGCCCGGCGGCACCGCTTGCTGGGTCAATCCGGCGACGCCATCCATCGCATTGACAATGCGGATGCCGTGCCAGTGAATGGAGGTCGCCTCCTCAAGCTCATTGATCAGCCGGGCCTGCACGCGCTCGCCCTTGCGCAGCCGGATTTCCGGTCCCGGCGCGCGGCCATTGTAGGTCCACAACGGGGAGACGGCGCCGCGCTGCCCCAGCAGCTTCTGCTCGGCCCGGCGCGCCCGCAGCTCCAGAACGCCATCGGCGGCGAAGGCACCGTGCCAGGTCGCGAGTGAGGTTGCGGCGACCATAGCCGCGCTCTGGGAGAGAAACTGGCGCCTGCCAATCATCATTCGTTCAAACCTGCCATTGGCCGCCATGCGCGGCACCCTCACCGTGTCCCCCAGCGCCGAGGCAGCAAGGTGAGGCTTCCAGCAGGAGGAAGGTCAAGCCCCTTGGAGCATTCGGCCTATTTCTCCAGCGTCTTGCGTCGCTCTTCATACTCGGCGACATCGATCTCGCCGCGCGCAAGCCGTTCGCGCAGGATCTCCTGCGCATCGCTACGCGTTCGCTCTCCGATTCCGCGCCGGGCGAGCCAGATCCCCCCAAGGATGGCGACCCCGATCAAAAGGATCCAAAACAACATCATGAGGCCCATTCTCCATCCTCCTATTCCCGGGCCATCGCCCCACATGTGACCACCAGCCCCCCAAAGACTGCCAGCGGCCTGAGCCGGGGCCGAACCGGCTGAAGCCAGCAAAACGCCAATACTTCCAAAAGTCGCTTTCATCGCGGCCTCCTTGCGCCCCCGATTTTCACCACGGCCCACCGCAAAATCACAACCGGATATTGCGCAACCGCAACGCATTGGCGATCACCGACACCGAGGAGAGGCTCATGGCTGCGGCGGCGATCATCGGCGACAACAGGGTTCCAAACAGCGGATAGAGAACACCGGCAGCAACCGGGACGCCCAGTGAGTTGTAGACAAACGCAAAAAAGAGATTCTGCCTGATGTTGCGGAGCGTCGCGCGGGCCAGCTTGCGGGCACGGACAATGCCATTGAGATCGCCCTTGACGAGGGTCAGGCCGGCACTTTCCACCGCGACATCAGCGCCGGTGCCCATCGCGATCCCCACATCGGCACCGGCCAATGCCGGGGCGTCATTGACCCCGTCCCCGGCCATGGCAACGGAGCGCCCCGCTGCCCGCAGCTCCTCCACCAGTGCCTGTTTGCCCTCTGGCAGAATGCCAGCACGCACATCGTTGATCTCAAGCCGGCCCGCGACCGCGCGGGCCGTGCGCTCGTTGTCGCCGGTTGCCATGATGATGAAAAGGCCAAGCGCATGCAGCTTGCCGATCGCTTCCGCCGTTGTTTCCTTGATCGGATCGGCCACCGCCACAAGACCGAGCAATTGGCCGTCGGCGGCAACGAACATTGCCGTCTTGCCGACATCGCGCAGGTCATCGGCAACCGTCTCCAGACTTGAGGTGGACAGGCCGAGCTGCGTCATCAGGGCCGGATTGCCGAGCGCAGCCACCCGCCCCGCCACCACACCGGTCACGCCCTTGCCGGTCACCGCGTCGAACTCACTCACAGCCTGAAGCTGCAAGTCCCGCGCGCGTGCGCCGTCGACAATGGCATCGGCCAGAGGATGTTCCGACCCGCGTTCGAGGCTCGCGGCGAGAGCCAGAAGGTCATTCTCGGCGCCGCGCCCCTCCCCACCTCCGCCCCTGCCGCCGGCGATGGCAACGACATCGGTCAGCCTTGGCTTGCCTTCCGTCAGGGTCCCGGTCTTGTCGACAATCAGCGTGTCCACCCGGGAGAAGCGCTCCAGCGCTTCGGCATCCTTGATCAGGATGCCGGCCTGTGCCCCGCGCCCCGTTGCCGTCATGATCGACATGGGCGTTGCCAACCCCAGCGCGCAAGGACAGGCGATGATCAAGACCGACACTGCCGAGACGATGGCGAAGATCATCGCCGGATCCGGACCGACCAGCGCCCAGACGGCAAAGGCAATCACCGCGACCAGCACCACAGCCGGCACGAACCACGCGGAAACCCGATCGACCATTCCCTGAATGGGCGCGCGCGAACGCTGGGCCTTCGCCACCATGCCGACAATCCGCGACAGCATGGTCTCCGCCCCGACCCGCTCGGCCCGCATCACCAGGGTTCCGTTCTTGTTCAAGGTGCCGCCGGTGAGCCCGTCGCCCGCGCTTTTCTCCACCGGCACCGGCTCGCCGGTCAGCATGGATTCATCGACGGACGAGCGCCCGTCCAGCACCACGCCATCGACCGGGATTGCCTCCCCTGGCCGAACGCGCAAGCGGTCGCCGGCAATCACCAGATCAAGGGGGACCTCCTCCTCCAGATCGTCCGACCCGAGGCGGCGCGCGGTCTTGGGAGCCAGATCGAGCAGCGCGCGGATCGCCGATCCGGTGCGCTCGCGGGCGCGCAGCTCCATCACCTGGCCAAGGAACACCAGCGCGACAATCACCGCCGCCGCCTCGAAATAGACCGGCACATGCCCCCCTTCGAGCCGGAAGGACGGCGGAAAGGCGAAGGGAAACAGCATCGCCACCACGCTATAGCCATAGGCAGCCCCGACCCCGAGGCCAATCAGCGTCCACATATTCGGGCTGCGATTGACCACCGACTGCACCGCCCGGACGAAGAACGGCGCGGCGGCCCAGAGAACCACCGGCGTTGCCAGCGCGAACTCCACCCACAGGCTGACGCCCTCACCAATCCATGCCCTGAGCGGCAGGCCGAACATCGGCGCCATTGCCAACACCAGGAGGGGCAAGGCACAGGCCGCGCTGATCCAGAACCGCCGGGTGAAGTCGATCAACTCCGGGCTTGGCCCTTCCTCCGCTGCGGGAACACCCATCGGCTCCAGCGCCATGCCGCAAATGGGGCAAGCGCCGGGCGCATCGCGTATGATCTGCGGATGCATCGGACAGGTGTATTTGGTCCCCGCAGGCGCCGGCGCCTTCTGCCCGTCTCCACCCGTGTATTCATCGGGAGCGGCCGCGAACATGTCGCGGCAGGACGTACTGCAGAAGTAGTGGCGCTCGCCGCCGTGATCGAGACTCGGTGCCTCCGGTCCTGGCATGACCACCATGCCGCAGACCGGATCGCGCACCCCATCCCCCTTGCCCTGACCTTCATGCGCCATCGCCAGGCTCCGTCTATCACGATGCGTGCAATGTAGGGCTTCCAGCCGCAGGAAGGTCAATGGTGGCCAAAAATGACTGTTTCAACAGGGGCATGGACAGTGCGTCAATTAGCTCCGGTGCGGAGGATTGACACCCTGGCGGAGCACGCAAAAAAAATGAGCGCGACCTGCACAAAATGGTGACAAAAGCACGACGATGCGCTAATGTGCCGTCCCATAAGAGAGCAAGAAAGCTGCAAGGCTTCCCTTGCCAAAATAATCGGACATCGCGGTCTGAGTCTTGGGAGGAAGCGCCTTCAGGCGCGTCGTTATGACAGCAGCCCGTGTAACAGATTAAAATCTGCTCTGCACGTTTGAAGGTTTGATACGCGAAACCTGAAAAGCAAGGCCTCTGGCCTTGCTTTTTTTCTTTTCAGACCGAAAAACAGAAAAGATGATCGACGAAACCGTCCGAACATCTTTCCCACCCTCTCCCTGCCTCTTTCAATAGGCGGCACTGGGATCTGCCTTCGCGACAAACGTGTTCCGCTTGGGCAGGGAGAGGTCAGCTTCGGGCCGCGAACCACGCCTCCAGAGGCATGATCACCGGCGGCACACCATTGGCTTTTGGCCAGGAATCCACCGCATAGGCAACCCCGCCGGGACGCTCCGCAACGACCGCCGTGGCATGCGGATAGCGCCCATCGAGGAAGAAACCGCGCGCCACCGGCACGCGCACCTCATGATGGCGCAGATAGCCATTGCGGGCGGCCACGAGCAAGACGCTGGTGGTGTTGGTGGCCTCGTCGATACAATCCATTTGCCCGGGCACCCCGGCGTTGTGCAAATCATAGCCGCCAATATCGGCGCTTGATCCGACCTCCGCGCCGATCCGCTTTTCCGACCAGGCAATCGCCCGTGCGATGGCCTTGCGCTCTTCCCGTGCCGATGTCTTGCCCTTGGCCAAGATGGTACGCAAGGTCCGCAGATCCTTTTCCGTGAACTGAACCGGCGTCTTCCGGGCGCAACCGAACGCATGGCACACATAGATCCGGTTTTCGCCGCGCGGCATCACCCCATCATGCGCTGCGTACCAGCTGCCCGCGTGCCCGTTCACCTGGCCGCTGCACCCGGCGGCGAAAAGCAGGCTCAGCGCCAGCGCCGGCATTGCCCTAGACCGTCCTTGATGTCTCATTCTTCCTCTCGATCATTCCTCAGGTGTTATCTCCTGTTTCGTTGCCTCTGACCAGCCGACGCGCTACATCCCTCGCAGAACCGCCACGCGCCAGGGCGGAGCGCAGATCACGACCGCGCTCCCCCGCCGCGATGGCCCCTTCCCTCATCCACGCAAAGCGAAGGATCTCATGACGATGCAGCCTGTTCATGTTATCGGCGGCGGCCTCGCCGGTTCGGAAGCTGCCTGGCAAATCGCCCGGCGCGGCATTCCGGTGGTGCTGCACGAAATGCGCCCCGTAAGGGGCACGGCCGCGCACAAGACCGAGGATCTGGCGGAGCTGGTCTGCTCCAATTCCTTCCGGTCCGACGATGCCGACCACAACGCGGTGGGGCTGCTGCACGACGAGTTGCGCCGGTCCGGATCGCTGATCATGTCCTGCGCCGACGACCATCAGGTGCCCGCCGGCGGTGCGCTCGCAGTCGACCGGGACGGCTTTGCCGCAGCCGTCAGCGCCGCCCTTGCCGCCCACCCGCTGATCACCATCGAACGCGAGGAGATCACCGCGCTGCCGCCGGAGGACTGGGACAGCGTCATCATCGCCACCGGCCCGCTGACCTCCCCGGCGCTTTCGGAGGCGGTATTGCAGGCAACCGGCGAAGATGCCCTGGCCTTCTTCGACGCCATCGCGCCGATCATCCATTTCGATTCCATCGACTTCGACACCGCCTGGTTCCAGTCGCGCTACGACAAGGTCGGCCCAGGCGGGACCGGCAAGGACTACATCAACTGCCCGATGGACAAGGCGCAATACGATGCCTTCATCGATGCGCTGATCGAAGGCCCCAAGGCCGATTTCAAGGAGTGGGAGACCAACACCCCCTATTTCGATGGCTGCCTGCCCATCGAGGTGATGGCCGAACGCGGTCGCGAAACCCTTCGTCATGGCCCGATGAAGCCGATGGGCCTGACCAATGCCCACAAGCCTGACGAAAAGCCTTATGCGGTGGTCCAGCTCCGGCAGGACAACGCCCTTGGCACGCTCTACAACATGGTCGGCTTCCAGACCAAGCTGAAGCACGGGGCGCAGCTTGAGATCTTCCGCATGATCCCCGGCCTTGAAGACGCGGTATTCGCCCGCCTTGGCGGCCTTCACCGCAACACCTTCCTCAACTCGCCGAAGCTGCTCGACGGCACCTTGCGCCTGAAGGCCCGTCCCGCCCTGCGCTTTGCCGGCCAGATCACGGGCTGCGAAGGCTATGTGGAATCGGCCAGTATCGGCTGCCTCACCGGCCTGTTCGCCGCCAGCGAACGGCTCGGCCGCACCCTGCCGCCGCCGCCGCCGACCAGCGCGATGGGGGCTCTGCTCGGTCACATCACCGGCGGGCATATCCTGCGCGACGAACCCGGCCCCGGATCCTTCCAGCCGATGAACGTCAACTTCGGCCTGTTCCCGCCCATCGAGACACCGAAGGCCGACGCCGAGGGCCGGCGCTACAAGGGCAAGGAAAAGTCCAAGGCCAAGAAAGCCGCGCTGACCCGGCGTGGCCGTGCCGATTTCGCCGACTGGATGACAGCGCATGTGCCGCCCGCCACGGCGGAATAAACGCCGCATTCATTCTCGCACGGCGTAAAAAACCCGCCGCGATCCCCTGTCGCGGCGGGTTTTGTTCTTCGCCCCCCCCCCCAAACGGCCGGACATCAGGCCACCGAGGCGGCGGCCTCCTTCGGCTGCGATGGCAGGTCTCCCCCCGCCGGCCGCGGCTGATCTTCGGCCTTGACCTCCGGCAACCCGCCATCGCGCCCCAGATAGGTCACATTGGAAGGGAAGGCAAAGTCCGAACCGTTGGCCTGGACAATGCGGCCAACCTCGAACAGGAGTTCCTGCTGGATTTCCATGAACTGGTTGCGGTCAGAGGTTCCGATGAGGGTGTAGATGCTCACATCCAGAGAATAGTTGCCATAGGCCACGAAGGTGACACGCAGCACCACCTGATCCAGCACCTTGGGATGCTCCGCCATATAGGCCCGGATCTGCTCGATGATCCGCTCCAGTGCCTCCGGGCTGGTCTCGTAGCGCAGGCCAATCGTGTGCATGAACAGAGACCTGTCGCGGCGGCTCATGTTGACGATCTTGAACTTCGCCAGATCAGAATTCGACACCGTGATCAGCGAGCGGTCGAGCGCGCGGATCCGGGTCGAGCGAATGCCGATGGCCTCAACCGTGCCGGACATCCCCTCGAATTCGCAGTACTCACCAACCCGGACCATGCGGTCGGCGTAAAGGATGATGCCGCCGATCAGGTTCTCCAGGGTCGGCTGGGCGGCAAGGGCGACCGCCAGACCACCGACACCGAGACCGGCGATAACACCGTAGATCGGAATGCCGATCCGCGTTGCCCCGTAGCCCATGACGACCACTGACAGCGTGAAGCCGAAGGCACGGAACGCCGTGCGCAACAGACTGGAATCCAGGCTTTCGGCGGACATCGCCGGGTTCTTCATCACCCAGCTCGCGATCAATTCGATAGTCTGGTAGAGGAGCCATGCCATGGTGGTCCACATCAGAACCGTGGTTACGGTGCTGATCACAACCATCGGATCCCCAGTGATGTTGACTTCCTGTTCGACCAAATAGCGGAACGAGGCAAGCGTCGCCATGAACAGAAGCGGGAACTGAAGCCGGCGCACCTGACGGCGGAAGTCTGAGGTTGGAACGGCGCGCCACCGATTCCACCGATGGACCAGCATCAACAGCGTGACCGAGATCACAATCAAAGCCGCAAGTGCAATCCACTGCCAGTAGGTCTGCGACATGAACTCCGTTCGCAACCAAGGCGGACCGGCAAGGATCACATCGTACCAGCGTGGCGCTACAAGATTGCCGGGGGTGTAGATATAATATTTGTAGAGGTCGATCCCCTTGTCCGAACGGGCGGGAAACTGCTTGATCAGTTCATAGTCGTCGGGGATACGCTCCACGGCCTCCCGTGTAACGAGGTAGCTCCCTTTCCCCTCCGTCGCGGCAAATTCGATATCCGTTCCGGGAATGGTCCAGCGGTCCGGAAGGCTGTCGCGGTTCATGTGATAGTCGAACGATCCAGCGCTTTCGCCAGGCACCGTACTTAGCTTGGGCAGGTGAATTCGGTCGAGAATTTCCTGAAACTGCAGAACGATCTCAATGCTGGCGCTCTCGCGCGCGGTCTCGGCAATATCGCCAAGGTCGAAGATCCCGGCAGCCTTGGCGATCAGTAGCCGGACAAGCGCGAGATCCCGCTCCTGCTCCTCGGAAAGCCGAGGCTGTTTGCTTTCCTGAAAGTCCTTGGCCACCCGCATCCAGATGGTTGAGGCCTCGCGCATGATGGCTAGGAAACTGCCGAGTGAAGCGCGCGGGCTCGAGGTGTCCGGCGGAACGATCGGATAGTCGCGCAAATAGCTTTGGATGTCGATCTTGGTAACCGTGCCAGCCGGCTCCGCCGCTTCCAGAGACGAGTCATCGGCCGTTCCAACCACATGCACAGGCGGCGGAACGACCTCTTCCCCCAGTTGTTCGGCGCTTGCTACCGGCACGAGGGGGCTGGGCATGACAATTGCCCCAAGCGCCAGCCAACCGGCGGCCAGCATCCCGCCAAATGATGCCGCCAGCGATCGCCCCTGCTTCCTCATTTCCACCACCCGAAAAATCTCCAACCGAATTTGTAAAGCGATCAATAGCGCAGAATGTTGAAGAGCGGGTTACACCGGCCGCATGTTCTGCGTGCGAGCTTGTGAAGGCTCAGACGCGCTTGCCCGCACGCCGCCAGGACCGCCACAAGATCCACTGCCGACGCAGGCGCGACAGCTCCGGCGGATTGGCAAACAGGTCGAAATCCGCGCGCGCCATCCGCTCCAGCAATGGCTCGACAAGGCAGACTGGAAGGAAAGCCGGCACCACCGCCGTAGGCAACCCATCGATCCGCGCGCGGGTTCTGGCAAGGTGCGAATGGGCAATTCCGGCGAGCTCCCGCAAGGCGGACTTCAGCGCCGGGGTGCACTCTCCCCGAAACACCGTTTCCCGGTCGACCCCATGGGCATCGAGAAGATCGGCAGGCAGATAGAGCTGGCGCCGCGCGGAATGCCAGGGTAAGGCCCGCATCAGACCGGTCAGCGCGTAGGCAACCCCCGCGTGGCCGGCGATCTCGGCGGTATCAGGGTCGGCGCCCCTGGAAAGAACAATCGCGGCAAGCTGGATCAGCGCCGACGACGTCTCGCCGGCATAGCCTTCCAGATCGCCAAGACACGGCATCGGATCGTCATAAAGATCGAAGATCCGCGCATCGATCAGATTGAGAAAAGCGTCGAGCGGCAGGTGATAGGTCTCGATGGTGCGGCGAATGGCTCCGGCCACCGGATGCTGATCCACATCCCCGCCTGCGGAGGCCTGCAAGGCATCGCGCCACCATTGCAGCCGGATCTCCCCGGGCATCGGATCGGACACGATCTCCCGCGCCCGAGCAATCTCCATGTTGAAGGCGTAAAGCGCCGCCAACCCACCTCGCTCGGCCTCGGGAGCGAACAGCAGCGACAGGTATCGGTCAAAATCATGCTGGCGGACGAGCGCCAGACAGTGCTCGTCGCCGGAAGTCTGGTCAGCGCTCATGGGACGACACCTAGGGCTCCACGCGCCTCAGTCCACGGCCAGCAGGACCGTGGCAACGGCACGGTCCTCCGACAGAAGAACATTGTAAGTGCGCACCGCCGCACCGGTGGACATCGGATCGGAGCGAATGCCGGCCTCCCGCAGGGCAGCCTTGAGATCCGCCGGGATCGGCACCAGCGTCTCGCCCGTGCCGACCAACAGCACCTCGATATCCCCAGCTTCCTGGAACACCCGATCCAGCGCGGCGGCATCGATATCGGCGACCGCCCGCGCATCCCAGCCGTAGATCCCACTTGGAACGCAGAGGATCGAACCGCGGTGCGACATTTCCGCGAAACGGAACCCGCCTTCACCATAGGCGTCGATCGGAACCCGTCCCGGGAAATGGGCATCGCGGATCACGATGCCTTCGCCGCGCTTTGCCATATTCGTCTCCTGGCGTCGCCTCGCCGACGGCGCGCCGCCCTCAGGTCGAGGCAGCCTTGTTGTCTTCGCCCGATGCATCGCTGGCGTCGCTGTCCGGTCCCGTCACGGCGGACGGGCGCAGCTTGAGTATGATCAGCATCGGCGCGGCCAGGAAGATCGAGGAATAGGTGCCGATCACCACGCCGAAGATCATCGCCAGCGTGAAGGAGCGAATCACCTCGCCGCCAAAGGTGTAAAGCGCCAGCAGCGCCAGCAAAGTGGTGACCGAAGTCATCACGGTGCGCGACAGCATCTCGTTGATCGAGCGGTCGAGCAACTCCGGCAGCGGCATCTTCTTGTAGCGCCGAAGGTTCTCGCGGATCCGATCATAAACCACAACGGTATCGTTCAACGAATAACCGATGATGGTCAACACCGCCGCGATACTCGACAAGGAAAACTCCAGCTGCAGCACCACGAACAGGCCGACAGTGATGATGATGTCGTTCACCGTGGTGACGATCGCGCCGATGGCGAAGTGCCACTCGAAGCGGAACCAGATGTAGAACAGGATCACCAGCAGCGAGGCAACCACGGCAATGGTGCCAGCCTGGGCCAGCTCGCCGGACACACGCGGGCCGACAACCTCGACCCGCCGGAATTCGACGCTTTCGCCAAAGGTCTCGCGAACCAGCGATACCACTGATTGCTGTGCCAGCTCCCCGCCTTCGGGCTGCTGCACCCGCACCAGCACTTCATCCGGCGCACCGAACTGCTGTACCTGCACATCGCCCAGATCGAGCGTGCCGAGCTGGGTGCGGATGCCGGAGATATCCGCCGGCGATTCCATCGTCTTCATCTCGAAGACCGTGCCGCCCTTGAAGTCGATGCCGAAATTCAGCCCGACGGAAAAGAACAGACCGATCGATGCCAGAATGAGCACGATGGTGAGCGGATAGGAGATGGTCCTGAGCCGCATGAAGCGGATCTGGGTGTTGTCCGGGATGAGTCTGAGTAGCATGTCCTGGGTCCCCGGCGGTCAGATCGGCAAGCGGCTTGGGCGCTGCCAGCGCACCCAAAGGGCGACAAGAAGCCGCGAGAAGGTAAAGGCGGAAAACACGGTGGTGAAGATACCGATTGCCAGCGTCACCGCAAAGCCGCGGATCGGTCCCGAACCAAGCTGGAACAGGATCAGGGCCGCGATCAGCGTGGTGATATTGGCATCCAGGATGGTGCCCAATGCCCGCGAATACCCGGCGTCGATCGCGCTGATGGCCGACCGACCGGCGCGCGCTTCCTCGCGAATACGCTCGAAGATCAGCACGTTGGCGTCCACCGCCATGCCGATGGTCAGGACGATGCCGGCAATGCCCGGCAAGGTCAGCGTTGCCTGAAGCGTGGTCAAGGCACCAAAGATCATCAGGATATTGGCGATCAGCGCCAGATCGGCGATCACACCAAAGCGGCCGTAAGCCAGGATCATGAAGACAATCACCAGCGCCGCGCCGATCAACGAGGCGATACGGCCCGCATCGACCGAATCCTGTCCGAGCCCCGGACCGATGGAGCGTTCCTCGACCACCGTCAGCTTGGCCGGCAACGCGCCCGCACGCAGCAGCACCGCCAAATCATTGGCACTTTCAACCGTGAAGCTGCCGGAGATCTGCCCCGAACCGCCGGTGATCGGCTCGCGGATCACCGGAGCGGAAATCACCTCGTTGTCGAGCACGATGGCAAACGGGCGTCCAACATTGCGCTGGGTCACCACGGAGAAGGTCCGGGCGCCAGAGGTGTTGAAGCGGAAGTTCACCACCGGCTCGTTGGTGCGCTGATCGAAGGAGACCTGCGCATCGACGAGGTCCTCACCGGACAGAAGCGGTGCTTCTTCCAGCAGGTAGGGAATCGGCGGATCGTCGGCGGAATACGTCACGACGGAGCCCACTGGCGGACGCGACTGCATCGCCTGTTCCGGGCTCATCGACTGATCGACCATATGGAAGGTCAACTGCGCGGTCTGGCCCACCAGCTCCTTCAGCCGCTGCGGATCGCCCTCACCCGGCGCCTCCACCAGGATGCGGTCCTCGCCCTGACGCTGAATGCTCGGCTCCGTGGTGCCGAATTCGTCAAGACGCAGACGGATCACCTCGATAGACTGCTGGACGATCGAACTGATGCGCTGCGACAGCCCCTGCTCGGAATAGGCGAAACGGATCAGCCCGTCTTCCGACACGGTCATGTCGAATTCATCGACCGCCTGCCCGCCGAAGAGATTGGCGACCAGCGGGTTCTTCAACTCGGCCAGCCGCTTTTCCGCTTCGGCCAAACGCTCCAGGTCGCGAATGCGCACCTGCGCGCCATTCCCCTGCACGCCGAGACCAGTATAGCCGATGCGCGGATCATCGCGCAGCGTCTGCCGAATATCGCCGACCAGCGTCTTCAGCCGCTTGGCGACATAGTCCTTGCGATCGATCTCATAAAGCAGATAGGCCCCGCCCTGCAGATCGAGGCCAAGCACGACCTGGCGCTTGGGCAGCCAGTCCGGCCAGGCCTTCAGCGTGTCCGAGGAGAAAAAGTTCGGCAGGGTCGTTACCAACCCGGCGAGGACGACGAGGACGATCAGGCTGATCTTCCAGCGTGCAAAGTAGAGCATGGCGTGGCCGTTTCTGGTTTCCCCGCGCCGCCCGGAGTGGCGGCGTGCGGCGGGGAGCGTCTATCCTTGGCGGCGTGTCAGCCGTTGTCCTTGACCGGCTCCGTCTTGGAGCGGACTTCCTGGATCATGCTGCGCACGGTGCGCACCTTCATGCCCTCGGCGACCTCGATCTGCACTTCCGTCTCGTCGACCACCTTGGAGATCTTGCCGATCAGGCCGCCGGCCGTCACAACCGTATCGCCGCGGCGCAGATTGGCGACCATTTCCTGGTGCTGCTTCATGCGCTGACGCTGCGGGCGGATGATCAGAAAGTACATGATCACGAAAATCAGGACGAACGGCAGGATCGACATCAGCATTTCCTGCGTGCCGGCACCACCGACACCTTGCGCATAGGCAGGCGAAATCAGCATCTTCAATTCTCCTCGGCCAGCGGGATGGATTCGCACGGCGACGCGCGCTCAGACCCCGGCACGGCAACTGAACCTCAAGTGGCGCGGACTATACAAGCCATACACGGGTTTGCAAGACGAACCGGAGACGATCCGCACTGGCGAACCGCGCCATCTTTCGAGTGTGCCGGCGAACGTGCTACAGGACACGGGAGCGCGGGCTCGGCCCTTGCTCAGTCTTTCCCTTCCACATGGCAACATCGCGACGGCATCATGGACAGCGCACAGCAACAGGCATCTGAACTCAAGCACCTCGTCGCCCGCCTCGACATGCTGCTCGACCTTGTCGGGCGCGCAGTGCCCCCCGCCCCACGCACGCCGGACTTCACCAGGGCCGATGCCTTCGTCTGGCATCCCTCACCGGAAGAGCTGGAACCGGTGGAGCGGGTCAACCGGGTCGAGATCGACCTGCTTCAGGGTGTCGACCGGGCCCGCGACCTCCTGCTTGAAAACACCCGGCGTTTCGCCGAGGGATTCGCCGCCAACAACGTGCTTCTGTGGGGCGCGCGCGGCATGGGCAAGTCCTCACTGGTCAAGGCCGCCCATGCCACCGTCAACGCGCAATTCGCCGCGCGTGGCTCCGAGGAGCGGCTGAAGCTGATCGAGATCCACCGGGAGGACATCGAAAGCCTGCCGGCGCTGATGAAGCACCTGAAGGCCGCGCCGCACCGGGCCATCATCTTCTGCGATGATCTCAGCTTCGACGGCGACGATGCCTCCTACAAATCGCTGAAGGCGGCGCTGGAAGGCGGCATCGAAGGTCGGCCGGAGAGCGTCCTGTTCTACGCAACCTCCAACCGGCGCCACCTTCTGCCGCGCGACATGATCGAGAACGAGCGCTCCACCGCCATCAATCCCGGCGAGGCGGTCGAGGAGAAGGTCTCGCTCTCTGACCGCTTCGGCCTGTGGCTCGGTTTCCACAAATGCAGCCAGGATGACTATCTGGCGATGGTGACGGCCTATGCCGCGCACTTCGATCTGGGCGTGGATGAGGAGACCTTGCGGGCAGAGGCGCTGGAATGGGCCACCACGCGCGGCAGCCGGTCCGGTCGTGTCGCCTTCCAGTTCATTCAGGACCTGGCCGGCCGGCTGGAGCGCCGGCTCGGCTGACACCAAGGCATGGTGACGCTCCGTTCATCGGGCGCGTCACCTCCAGCCCCTATCCACAGAACGCTTATTGCGGCGGTTTGCGCCGCGGCGTCACCGCGCCGTCGCCAAGCGGCTTGGCGGTGCCGGCCAGCGGATCGTTGGCATCGCCACCGGCCTGAATCGGCGGACCGCTGTAACCTTCCGGCGGTGCCACATTGGAGGTCTGCTTGCAGTCGGTGAGCCACACGTCATAGACCGCGTGCTCGACCGCATGGAGCCCCGGGCTGGCTGCGAACATCCAACCGGTGAAAATCCGCCGCACCTCGTTGCTCAGGGTGATCTCGTCGACCTCGACGAAGGCGGTCGTCTGCGGCGTCTCCGTCTGCGGGCGGGTGTTGCATTGGCGCGGCGTGACCTGCAACGCGCCGAACTGCACGGTTTCGCCCACATAGACGTCAAACGTGATGATTCGTCCGGTGATCTTGTCGAGGCCGGAGAACACCGCAACCGGGTTCTCGATCCTTTCCGCCCGTGCATTCTGCACAGGCAACGCAACGGCAGCCAGCACCGAGAGTCCGGCAATCAGAAACCGGGGCGTGCGGGATCGCTTCACAAGCGGTCGCGGCATTCGCATCATTTCCTTGTCCCGTTCACCTTCCGGCCAGATGATTCTGGCCGGAAGGTCTTGATTGAATACCGGAAAAACGGCGCTTTCAGGAAATCAGGCCAGATCTTCCAGACGCCGGCGTGCATCCTCGACCCGCTCGCGCAGCACCAGATACTCCGAGCGCTTTTCCTTCTCCGCCTCGACGATTTCTTCCGGCGCCTTGGCAAGGAAACCGGCATTGCCCAGTTTCTTATCGATCCGGGCGATTTCCGTTTCGAGACGCGAGCGCTCCTTGGTCAACCGCGCGGCCTCCGCCTCCAGGTCGATGACCCCGGCAAGCGGCAGACACACGGTCGCCTCGCCACTGACCAGCTGCACCGCACCGCGCGGCGCCGCATCGGCGAAGGTCACGTTTTCCGCTCGCGCCAGCCGCAGGATCAGCGCTTCATGCGCCTGCACCTGAGCCCGCGTGTTCTCGTTCGCCCCGGTGATCACCAGCGGCACCTTGGCGCCGGCCGGAACATTCATCTCCGCCCGGATCGAGCGGATCGACGAAATCAGATCGACCAGCCAGTTGATCTCCGCCGCCGCCTTGGCATCGCCGCCAAACGACACAGGCCAGCGGGTGTGCACCAACAACGCCGCCCGGGCCGCCTCCGGCTCCCCTTCGACCGTGCGTGCCCACAGCTCCTCAGTCATGAAGGGCATGAACGGATGCAGCAGCTTGAGGATTTCATCCAGAACCCAGGCCGCGGTTGCCCGCGTCTCCGCCTGTGCTTCCGCATCGCCATCGGTGAAGATCGGCTTGGCGAATTCGAGATACCAGTCGCAATAGGTGTTCCAGACGAACCGGTAAGCCGCGCCCGCCGCATCGTTGAAGCGGTAGCCTTCCAGCGCCTCGGTCACAGCGGTGATGCACCGGCCAGTCTCCGTCACGATCCAGCGGTTGACGGTCTCGCGCACCGTCGCCGGATCGAAGCCTTGCGGCCGCGCCCCGCCGTTCATCTCCACGAAGCGCGCGGCGTTCCACAGCTTGGTGACGAAGTTGCGGTAGCCCGCGACCCGGCCCGTCGCCAGCTTGATATCCCGCCCCTGGGCCGCCATTGCCGCCAGAGTGAAGCGCAACGCATCCGCGCCGTACTCGTCGACCAGTGCCAAGGGATCGATCACATTGCCCTTGGACTTGGACATCTTCTGCCCTTTCTCGTCCCGGACGAGGGCATGGATGTAAACCGTGTTGAAGGGCTCGGTCTTCATGTAGTGGTTGCCCATCATCATCATCCGGGCAACCCAGAAGAAGATGATGTCAAAGCCGGTGACCAGCACGCTGGTCGGATAGTAATTGGCAAGCTCCGGCGTCTTGTCCGGCCAGCCAAGCGTGGAGAACGGCCACAGCGCGGAAGAGAACCAGGTGTCGAGCACGTCCTCGTCCCGGTAAAGGGCGATGGTGGCCTCACCGTCGGCGCCGGCGGCCTCCCAGCGGCCAAGCGCTGCTTCCATCTCGACCACCTCGACCGGCTTGCCATAGTGGCCGGTGGCCGCTGCCACGGCCTCTTCCTCGGTCTTTTCGACAAAGATCTTGCCGTCCGGCCCGTACCAGGCGGGAATGCGATGACCCCACCAGAGCTGGCGCGAGACGCACCAGGGCTGGATGTTCTCCATCCACTCGTAATAGGTCTTGTCCCAGCTCGGCGGCACGAAATTGGTACGACCCTCGCGCACGCTGGCAATCGCCGGTTGCGCCAGCGTCTTGGCATCCACGTACCACTGATCGGTCAGCAGCGGCTCGATCGGCACGCCGCCGCGATCGCCATGCGGCACCATGTGCAGATGATCCTCGATGCGATCGAGCCGGCCCGCCTCTTCCATCATCGCAACCAGACGCTTGCGCACATCGAACCGGTCGCAGCCATCGAAGGCGGCGATGGTCGCGCGCAGCTCCTCGCTCTGCGGAACATCGGCGAGGAATACTTCGTTCTCCGCCAGAACCACCCGCGCTTCCCGATCCAGCACGGAGATCATCGGCAGGTCATGCCGGCGACCAACCTCGAAGTCATTGAAATCATGGGCCGGGGTGATCTTCACCGCGCCCGAGCCGGCCTCCGGATCCGCATAGTCATCGGCAACGATGGGAATGCGCCGGCCGACCAGCGGCAGGATGACATGCTTGCCGATCAGACCGCGATAACGCGGATCTTCCGGGTTCACCGCAACCGCGGTGTCACCAAGCATGGTCTCCGGGCGGGTCGTCGCAACCGTGATGTAATCGCGGGTTTCGAACTCCGTTGGCTTGCCGTCTTCATCCCAGGCGATCGGCGCCTCGAAGGTCTCGCCGCCGTCCAGCGGATAGCGGAAATGCCATAGATTGCCCTTGATCTCGACCTGCTCGACCTCCAGATCGGAAATCGCCGTCAAGAGCTTCGGGTCCCAGTTCACAAGGCGCTTGTCCTTGTAGATGAGACCTTCGCGATACAGTGAGACGAACACCTCGAGAACCGCCCGCGACAGGCCTTCATCCATGGTGAAGCGCTCACGCGACCAATCGCAGGACGCCCCCAGCCGCTTCAACTGGTTGAGGATCATCCCGCCGGATTCGCCCTTCCAGTCCCAGACACGCTTGACGAAGGCCTCGCGCCCCATGTCGCGCCGTCCCGGTTCCTTTCGCTCCGCAAGCTGCCGCTCGACCACCATCTGCGTGGCGATGCCGGCATGGTCCATGCCCGGCTGCCATAGCACATCGCGCCCGCGCATCCGCTCGAACCGCACCAGAATGTCCTGAAGCGTATTGTTCAGGGCATGCCCCATATGCAGCGAGCCGGTCACATTGGGCGGCGGAATGACGATCGAATAGGACGCAGCCCCCGGCTCCGCGCCCGCCCCCGCCTTGAAGGCATCGGCCGCGTCCCAGGCTTCGGAAATCCGCGGCTCAACCGCGGCAGCGTCATATGTCTTGTCGAGCATGGATTTTTCTCAGGATGTGTGTGTCTCAAGGGTGGTAATCGGAGGGGCGACGCCAAGTCAACCGCGACCAGCATTCTCGTCCGCGGTGCACGCCGACCCTGAAACGCAAAACGCCGCCCGGGAAGGCGGCGCACGGTAGGTCTGAAAGGGATGGCCGCCCGGTCAACGCCCCCTGGATACGCGCTCGATTTCCTGGCGTACGAGACGCTCGACCAGCGACGGCAGATTGTCGTCAAGCCAGGACTTCAGCATCGGACGAAGCATGTCCTTCACCAGGTCTTCAAGCGTGCGGGCGTTGTTGGTCAGGATGGTTCCGGCGAGATTGTTGAACGCGTTATGAACCGCCTCGTTGGTTGCCGGCGACAGCAACTCCTCTGCCGCCCCGCTCATCTGCGGAGCCTCAGCCTTCGCAGGTTCGGCTTTGGGCGCAGGCGCCGCGGCCGCAGCCACCTCGTCCGGCTCGTCGACAAAGGCGACATCGCCAACCGTGTCGCCCTCCACATCGAGGCCGTCGACCATATCGAAGTCGTCGACCTGCTCGCTCTCTTCGACGGCAAGATCTTCGGTCAGTTCGAGGACATCGTCTTCCGCGTCATCCTCCGCCGCCACAGCGACCGGCTCATCGATATCCGCATCCCCGTCGGAATCGAACAGCTTGTCGAGATCGTCCTGGGACATTTCCGTGCTGTCCCCGGCCATCGCTGCCGCCATGTCATCCTCGCCCGCAGCTGCCTCGCCTTCCGGCGTCGTTTCTTCATCGGAGATGATCCGGCGAATAGAGGCCAGAATCTCTTCCATTGAAGGCTCCTGCGCCTGATTGGCATTGGCCATGACGATCCCCAAGTCCTTAACGTTACATCCATCGGCAGCGCGATGCCGGCGTTTCGCCAGATCACGAGGCGACCGTTCGAATCCGCCCCTTCCGGTTTCGCACTAACCGGAAGATCCCATGGACCGACGGTCCGACTCACTTTCTAGCAATATAGCGCGTTCCTGCACGCAGCGGAAAGCGGCGCCCCTACCGAATCCCGCCATTCGAAGCTGTCAAGGGCAGGAAATCTCACAAAACGACCGGCGGCGCCCCTTAGGCACCGCCGGCCGATTGAATTTCCATCCGTTCGACCGCCAAATCAGGGTTACCGACCGTCTGGCGTCGTCAGCCCGTACCAGCTGTTGCGCACCTTTTTGTAATGCGCGGTCGAATCATACTGGGCAACGGCGAGCCCGAGGCGATCGGACGTCAACGCCCCGACGGTCGACAGCAATCCAAAGGCGGCCACCGCGCGGTTTCGCTGCGCCGTCACCAGGCTGACGCGGCTGTTGACCAGCTCGAACTGGGCATTCAGCACGTCAAGCGTGGTCCGCTGACCGACCCGCTGTTCTTCGATCACCCCTTCCAGGGCGAGCTGGTTGGCCGCAACCGCGTCCCGCGCCGCAGCGATCGAGGCCACTGCCGCCTGATACTGCCCCCAGGCGGAGACAATGCTGGCACGCACTTGATCCCGCGCCACATCCACCTGGATCCGCGTCTGGCCAAGGTCTTCCTTCGCCTGCCGCACCTGCGAGGACACCGCGCCGCCCTGGTAGAGCGGAATGGACACCCGGCCAAAGATGCTGGCCGAATCGACCGTATCGAGGGTCGAGGAGGTAGGCGGGCTCCACTGCCGCTGCAGGTTACCCTCCAGGGTGACCGTTGGCAGAAGCTCGCCCTCGGCGGTCTTCACGGCAAAAACCGCGGCATCCACCAGATGCTGCGCCGAAAGGATCGACGGATGCTGCGCCGCACCCATGGCCATCGCCTTGTCCAGCGACTTGGGCAGCATGCCATAGACATTGGTCCGGGCCGACAGCTTCTTCGGATCGCTGCCGATGACCTGCCGGTAAACCGCCCGGCTGGTATTGACGTTGGCCAGAGCCAGGTTCAGATCCGACTGGGCCTCAGAATAACGGGCGCGCGCCTGGGAAACGTCGGTGCGTGTTCCCTCGCCGACCTCGAAGCGATCGTTCGCCGCCCGCACCTGCTCGGCCAGGAAGCTGAGGTTGCTGCGCCGCAAGGAGACGATCGCGGAATTGCCGATCACATCCATGTAGGCGGTTGCAGCGTCGAACAGCACCGCCTGCTCGGTCGCCCTCAGGCTTTCTCGCTCGGCCCGCACCACCGCTTCGGCCTGACGGGTCGTATTGACCGTGCGAAATCCGCGAAACAATGCTTGCGTAACCGAAATGCCGGCAATCGCCGTGTTCCGATACGAATCCCGTCCGGGAGAATTCCGATTGTACTGCGCACCGACATCGAAGCGGCCGAAGATCTGCGGACGCCAGCCGGACAAGGCTTGCGGCACCGCTTCGTCTACCGATCGCAGGGCGGCACGCGCGGCGTTGATCGTCGGATTGTCGGAGTAAGCCTGCGCAAGCGCCTCCCCGACCGATTGCGCACCAGCCCCGGAGGGGGCAAGGGCGGCGGCCGTCAGCGCGACCCCGACGAGCAAGGAATGACACAGCTTCACGTTGCGCACCTCTGTTCAATTTTTGTCCGACGCGAAATCCTTCCGCGCCCGGCAGGTCCGGCGAGCGCCTCGACCGACCGTCTTCGCCTACCCGACTCCACGGAGAACGGTCCCCGGAAACAGGCATGACAACAAATGGGTCCACTAGCGAGCCCGGCCGCCTGCCACGCTAAAGACGCGCCGCAGACGTGAGAATCCCACTTCGGACACAATTCCACTTGCGGTACTGTGACCGTGAAGTCGCAGCGAAACAACCGGAGAGTGGCGCATTTCGGTCACATTGATGGGCAGCTGCGTCCTTCAGGCAACACTTGAAGTATCGTTCCCGCAAAGAAAAACGCCCGGCGCGCGGCAATGGAGGTCATTGCGTCGTTCGCCGGGCTCCGAAGAGTTCAGTCACACCGCCTCCAACAGGAGAAATGCAAAACCGGTGCGGGCCCTGGCTAGAAAACGAAAGCCTTCGGCCGCGCGAAGCCGGGAAGCAGGTGGGCGGTGGCATTGAACGCGAACCGCCCCGAGACCACATCGCCCGAGCGGGTGTAGAGCTTGGCGACGGCAGCGCCGCCCTGCCCCTCGATCACGACGAGTCGCCCGCCGTCCTTCAACTGAGCGGTCAGCGCCTCGGGCAACTCTTCCACCGCACCATCGACAAGGATCACATCATAGGGACCCTCGGCCGCCCCACCGGTGGCAAGCGCCCCATCCAGGATCGCCGCGTTTTCGATCCCCAGCTCGACCAGCAGCGCCGAAGCAGCCTCCGCCGTCGCCGCATCCTCTTCCAACCCAACCACGGAGCCGGCGAGACGGGAGAGGACGGCCACGCTGTAGCCAGTGGCGCAGCCTACGCTTAGCACAACGTCGTTCTCGGATATGTCAGCCAGTTGAACCATCTTGGCAAAGACATGCGGCTTCATCAGGTAGCGCGTCGCGCCGTCGCCAGAAACGGCGATATCCTGATCGCTATAGGCAATGCAGCGCTTTGACGCAGGCACGAACCGCTCGCGCGGGATTGCCCCCATCGCATCGAGCACCCGCAGGTCCGTGACATCATTGGTCCGCAGCTGATTGTCCACCATATGAATGCGGGCCTGATCGAAGTCGCCCATTGCGTGCCTCTTCGTTTTGCTGGTGTGTCGCTTGGGGTTCCTTACCCATGTCAGCCACCGCTGACAAGCGCTGTCGCATGTCCGGCGGCAATCTTCGACATCCCAGTGACCATTCAGCGCCCAATGCCTCCCACGCCAGACCGGAGGCCCGACCAATGGCTCACCCCATTTGCGTTGGCCCGGAGGGCCAGAATGCCTCCCCAACGAAGATCCCGAAAGTCGTTCAAGAGAAGTTCGACTGCCCGATCAGTCACCACCCCCCAGATCACCACCTTGAAGAGGTATAACGATCAAATCACGCGCATTGCGCTAGATTAAACAATTGATTTGTATTTCTTGATTTATCCGCTCATGCCCCATTCCAGCCTTCTGGTGACAACCACGAACAGGAGCATGGCCATTGCCGCATCGGCAGGAGGATATTGGATGATTTTCGGTGATCCGCATGAAGGCCAGCAGTCCGATTTGGGCTGGTCCGTCGATTGGCGCTTCGACCAATTGATGCAAAAGCTCAGACGTTTCGATCTGATGATATTCGCTCAGATGGTGGCCCAGCAGCAGTTCGGCGATCCAAGCCTTGAGAACTTGACCGAGAGTCAGAAACAGGTTCTGATCGACGGGTGCCAGAAGGCCATCGTCGAGGCCAGTCTGCAGGAGAATGACTCCGCTTGAATGGATTTGTGCAGCCCTACTCGCTGGCCCAACTCGAACGTGGCCACAGCGACGACGTTACGGTCTCTCTTTACCGTATGTGGCTGAACAACAAGGGGAAATTCAATCGAGGGTTGCTAGGTTTATCATCGCACCTCCTCCTTTTATCCAGTCGGGCCGCCGTGGGCGACAGCCCGCAGATTCTGTTTTCCGGCAGCCATACCCTTGCCACCAACGTCTACGGCAGCGACTGGGCCACCGGTGAAGAGGATATGCGCGGCAGCATCAATGCGGAGTTCCGGGCACTGGTTTCCGATGGATATCATGCGGTGATCCAAGACCGGGAACCGCAGTACGAACTGATATCGGGCGACCTGCCCCTACCCCAGGGACAAACCATCCTGGTCCGCTACGAGCGCCTGCTTTTGCCCTGGCGAACCAGCACCGGTGTCCGGCAACTGGTCTGCCGCACCTCGCCTATAGAAATCCTTCTGAAAGAAGACGGATCATCCTGCTTCCGGCACGTGCTGAATTACCGACTATGGCCAGATCATTATCAATCGCGACGGGCCCGCTTTCCCATAGGATCGCGCGGCGGTGCTCCTCACTGAACCCCCAGCGGGAATGCAATCCGGCCTCAATGTGCCGCGGACGCATCCAGCTATAGAGATAATCCGGATCGAACAGATTGAACGCCAGAACTTGGCCCATGCGGCACAAAGTCGTCGACAGATGCTTGCCGCGCCAGCCGGTTGAAATGAACAACTCCCCCATATAGGCGATCCGACCGGAGATCTCGTCGGAAAACAGATCCTCCTGCGGCTTGACCCGCACCGGCCCACCGTCAACGCCCCGAAAGCATCGCCCCCAGTATTCCTCCAGATGTTGCGTAAGGCTCTGACTGCCAAGATCATTCAGCCGCACGGCGACAATACCGACAATCTCGTTGGCCGCCGTGTCAACCGTCAGCCAGAACGCCTCCTTTGGGGAGTACGTGTTCAGAGCTGGCGAAAAATGCTCCAGAAGGGGCCCCTTGGACTGCTGCGGCGCGCGTCGTTTCTGCTCGATCAGCCTCGCATTCAGCTCCCTGAAATCACGACCAAGTACCGGCTGCACCCCCACACTGTTCAGGGAGCTCTCAAGTCGAGCAAAGGCGCGAAAATCAGCAATCGGATTTCGTTCTTTTCGCATGATCTACCCCACAAATTACGGTGCAGAAACAGACATGCTTAAAATTTAAAGAATGTACACCTTGAATGAGGAAGGAAATACAAAACAGGAGAAAAATGAGACAAAAATTTTGAAGTATACAGAAAACCAGAACACAGAATCCTTCCTCCAAGTGGAGCCAAAGCGACTCAACCGACTATCCTAGCGTTGCAACAATCACAATCAAAACGACAAAAATTGACAACTTGCAATCAGAGCGGATCCGTACTCCCTTTGTCCAAGACCGGACAAAACGGCAAGTATTCCGCTGAGTCCGCACCATCGGTCGAAATTCGTCTTGCCGGAATCTTCACCACTGTCTTTGGGGCTTCGGATGACCTATTCACCAATCCTCGGTTCACGCGCGGGTCTCGCAAAAGGCCCGCTTGTCCTCAGCCGTACGGCCCTGTTCGAGATCTGGAGACGCAAGGGTGTGAGGCCTGAGCCAGATGCCGACCACTATGCCGGCGTCTGCTATACCTATCCTGTTCATCTCGCCGCGACGCTCGCCCCTTATGCCGACAGCGCCGCCCGGCGACAGATCCGCGCGCACGCACTCTACATCGCCGGCAGTCGCCTGTTTTCGTCGGCCGACCCGATTGTGCGCAAGGTACAAGCGGAACTGGGAGCAGCAGCCCTTGGCATCAATGGCATTGCGGACGCGCCGACCGCTGCCACACAGTTGGCGGCAACCGAATAGCGGTTGCCCCGGCCGCCCGGGTCTCGGTGAAGCGCCTGCCCGAAATCAACCGCTGGGCGGGCGAAACGGAAAGTCGTCGAGCGTCAGGCCGGAGTGCACTAACAGCCAGTAAACCCCTGCGAACACGACGCTTGCGAGAACCGTCGTCAACAGCGCCTTCTTCAGCAGATGTGGGCGGCTGGGCGCACTCGGATCAGAGCCGGGCACCACCGCCCCATCCTCTTCCTGCGTCACCACCCCAATGGGCAGGATGGTAAAGAGGATCACCCACCAGAGAATAAAAAAGATCGCAATCGACGAGATCATGGACACGGGCGAAACGCTCTTTCTGTCTGCTCGGTTACGGCAAGTCCACCCTTGAGGTACTCAAACCTGTTCGAGCTCCACAAGGGTGCCGTTGAAGTCCTTCGGATGCAGGAACAGGATCGGCTTGCCATGAGCGCCGATCTTCGGCTCGCCAGTGCCGAGCACACGCGCCCCTTTTGCCTTCAGTTGATCGCGGGCGGCGTAGATATCCTCCACCTCATAGCAGATATGATGGATACCACCGGCGGGATTGCGCTCCAGGAAAGCGGCGATCGGCGAGGTTTCGTCCAGCGGCTCCAACAACTCGATCTTGGTGTTGGGCAACTCGACGAACACCACGGTCACGCCGTGATCGGGCTCGCGCTGGGGCGGCGACACCTGGGCGCCTAGGGTATCGCGATACATATCGCTGGCCACCGTCAGGTCCGGCACAGCGATGGCAACGTGGTTCAAGCGTCCGATCATCGTCAAGGTCTCCCGCTACCAGAGCGCTTCCAGCGAAAGTCATCTCGCAAGAAAAGGCTCCACCTCTTTGATTCATAATCGGGTTCTTGTCCGAAATCCGCGCAAGGCTTCGGGAACCCGCTTCAGCCAAACGAAACGTCCCACCGGGGCCGTGCAACCGGAACTCCGGCGGCTCCCCCCCGGCATGTGCTAAACCCGCATCACCAGAGCCTGCGTCAGCGGCTTCTTGCCCCAGCACTCACGAACAGCCGCCCGGGCCGCGCGACGTGCCGCCTCGGCGACAAGCCCATCGTCTTTGCGCCGGTTCTTCGGAATGCTCTCGAGTGCGTCGATCACCTCATCGATGACAATATCTTCCATGTCATCGCCCTCCTCGTCCACCTCGGGCAGGCCGAACAGCGCCACCTGGGGCTCGCCAATCAGCGCACCCTTGGCGTCGACCACGACTGACACCACCACCGATCCGGCAAAGGACAGCTTCCGGCGTTCATTGACACCGGTTTCCTCCGGGTCGCCCAGCATCAGGCCATCCTTGACCAGGATGCCGCAGGCGATCTCATCGAGCCGCTTCAGCTTGCCCGGAGCCAGCCGCACAATGTCCCCATTGCGGGCGATCAGCGTATCGGAGATACCATGATCGCGCGCCAAATCGCGCTGCGCCCGCAGATGCATCGCTTCGCCATGCGCCGGGATCAGCGCCTGCGGTTGAAGCAGATCGTAAAGCCGGGTCAACTCACCGCGCCGCGGATGCCCGGACACATGCACCAGCGCATCCCGGTCGGTTACGATCTCCACGCGAGCTTCCGCCAGCTTGTTGATGATCGCATTCACCGCCTTTTCGTTGCCGGGAATCGTGCGTGAGGAAAACACCACCATATCGCCGCGCGACAGGGCGACATTGCGATGATCGCCAGCTGCGATCCGCGCCAGCGCCGCCCGTTCCTCGCCCTGGCTGCCAGTGACCAGCAACACCACCTTCTCCGGCGGCAGGTAACCATAGGCATCTTCCGACAGGAAGGCCGGGAGATCGTCCAGATAGCCGAGTTCGCCGGCCACATCGATCACCCGATGCATCGACCGGCCCATCACCACCACATCGCGCTCGCACGCTTTTGCCGCCAGAGCGATGGAGCGGATCCGCGCCACATTCGAGGCAAAGGTGGCAATTGCCACCCGGCGCTTGGCGCCGCGAATGACATTGGCCAGTTCAGCAGCGACATCCGCCTCGCTGGGGCTAACGCCATCGCGCACCGCATTGGTGGAATCGCAGATCAGCGCTGTGACCCCTTCCCGGCCGATCTCCGCCAGCCGGTCGATGTCAATCGGCTTGCCGACGCCCGGCGTCGGGTCGATTTTCCAATCGCCGGAATGCACCACGGTGCCGGCGGGCGTACGAATCGCGAGGGCGCAAGGTTCGGGAATGGAATGGGACATTGCCACCATTTCCACCTCGAAGGGTCCGAGCGCGATGCGCCCGCCCTGTTCCACCACATGCACCGGCATCTCCGGCGCCCCCGGCTCGCTCTCGCGCTTGGCCGCCAGCAACCCTGCGGTGAACGGCGTCATGTACAGCGGCGCCTGAAGTTTCGGCCACAGATGCACCAGGGCCCCATAGTGGTCTTCATGGGCATGGGTGATGACGATACCTTCCAGCCGCCCGCGCTGCTCTTCGATGAAGCTGGTATCCGGCACGACCACATCGACACCGGGCAAATCGGACCCGGCGAAGGTCACGCCGCAGTCGACCATCAGCCAGCGGCGATCATGTTCGGGACCATAGCCGTAAAGGGCCATGTTCATACCGATCTCGCCAAGCCCGCCAAGTGCGACGAACACGAGCTCGTTCTCGCTCGTCATAAAGAAACTCCTGTCTGGCCGCCGGAGCGGCCCGTCTCTGATTCAACATGCGGGAAAAACACGTCTCCCGCGGAAATAACTCGGTTCGCCCCATCTTCGCCGCGCAGCAGCAGCCGGCCCTCGTCGTCAAGTCCGACGAACACCCCCTCAAGCTCCCGGTCGGCAAGCCGCACCCGGATCGGACGGCCGATGCCGGTCGCCCGGCCGCGCCAGTCATCCAGAACGGCGGAAAACGGCTCGCGCCGCCACCGATCAAGCTGTGTCGCCATCGCTTGGTTCAGCGCCCGGTAGGCTGCCTCGGGCTGCACCGGATAGCCAAGCCCGGCGAGATCCGCCGTTGGGTAACCGGGCAGGTCCGGATGATGGGCGAGGTTGAGCCCGAAACCGCAAACCACCGCCCGGCGCCCATCAGGCCCGGTCGACGCCTCGATCAGGATACCGGAAATCTTCCGCCCGCCGATGAGCAAATCATTCGGCCATTTGAGCTGAGCGAGATGATAGGCGGAACACATATGGTCCACCGCATGCGCAAGCGCAAGCGCGGCGACAATCGGCAATTGCGCCAGCCGCTCCGGCGTCGCCGGATCAATCAGCAGCAGCGATGCATAAAGATTGCCCGGTTCGGACACCCAGGCCCGCGCCCGGCGTCCCCGCCCGGCGGTTTGCCGCCGGGCAACAATCCAGAGATTGCCCTCGTCCCCATTCGCGGCAGCTTCAAGCGCCACCGCGTTGGTCGAGGAGACATCCGAAAAGGCGGCGACCCGAAAGCCGCCCGCCTCCGGATGCGTGCGCCCGTCGAAAACCAGGGCGCTCAGAACAGCGTCCCGGCCGCCGCGCCGGCCAGTTCAACCACCGGCCCGGCGAAGACGATGAACAGCAGCACGAACGCCGTCGAAAGCCCAAGGGTGAACTTCAGCTCCGCCGGCATTGGCAGGAAGGCCGGTGCCGGCTCGTCGAAGAACATCACCTTGACGATCCGCAGGTAATAATAGGCACCCACCACCGAGGTCAGCACGCCGATCACAGCCAGCGGGTAAAGCCCGGCCTCGACCGCCGCCAGGAACACGTAGAACTTGGCGAAGAAGCCGACGAACGGCGGGATACCGGCCAGCGAGAACATGATCACCGCCAGGAGCACGGCCATCGGCAGGTTGGTCCGCGACAGGCCGGCCAGATCGGAGATGTCCTCGACCATGCCTTCCTTGCGCCGCATCGACAGGATGCAGGCAAACGCGCCAAGGGTCATCGCCAGATAGGCGGTCATGTAGATCATGACCCCTTCGACACCCTGCTGCGACCCGGCGGCCAGACCCACCAGCGCAAAGCCCATGTGACCGATGGAGGAATAGGCCATCAGCCGCTTGATGTTGCGCTGACCGATCGCGGCGAAGGCACCGAGCGCCATCGAGGCAATGGAGATGAAGACGATGATCTGCTGCCAGTCACGGGTCACCGGTTCGAAGGCGTCGAACACGATCCGCACCAGCATGCCCATGGCAGCGATCTTCGGCGCGGCCGCGAAGAACGCGGTCACCGGCGTCGGCGCGCCCTCATAGACATCCGGCGCCCACATGTGGAACGGCACGGCGGAAATCTTGAAGGCGATACCGGCAAGGATGAACACCAGGCCGAACACGAGACCAATGGAAGCGCCGCCTTCTTGGGTGAGCGCGGTGGCAATCGGGCCGAATCCGGTCTGACCGGTGAAGCCATAGACCAGCGACATGCCATAGAGCAGCATGCCGGAGGACACCGCACCGAGCACGAAATACTTGAGGCCCGCCTCGGTCGAGCGCGTGCTGTCCCGATTGAACGCGGCAATCACGTAGAGGGCGAGCGACTGCAGTTCGAGCCCGAGATACAGCGTGATCATGTCGTTCGCCGACAGCATCATCAGCATGCCGAGCGTCGCCAGCAGGATCAGCACCGGATACTCGAAGCGCTCGAAGTTGGCGTTCCGGGCATAGGCCACCGACATGGCGATGGCAAAGCCGGACCCGATCAGCGTCAGCACCTTCAGGTAGCGGGCGAACCCGTCCAGCACGAAGGCACCGTCGAAGGTCGTTTCATTAACGATGCCGAATTCAACCGGTAGCAGCAGCGGCAACGCCGCCACCGCAAGAACCGCCACCGCCAGCGCGGTGACATAGGGCGTGATCCGCCGCTCGCCGAACACGCCGAGCATCAGGAGAAACAGCGCACCTGCCGCCAGAAGCAGCTCCGGCAGTGCCGGCATCAGGTCCGGGAGTTGAGTGTAAGCTTGCATGGCGTCTTTTCTCGTCCTCGGCAGCGTCAGTGCGCCAACATGGCGGTCTGTTGCGCCGCCTCGAGCGCGGCGTGGTAATTGGCGAGAAGGGCATCCACCGATGCGGCCGTGACGTCAAACACGGGCGCGGGGTAGAAGCCGAAGAAGATGGTGAGAATGATCAAGGGCACCAGGATCACCCGCTCACGGACGCTGAGATCCATGATCGACTTCAGGCTCTCCTTGTCCAGCGCGCCGAACACCACCCGCTTGTACAGGTACAGCGCATAGGCGGCGGAGAAGATCACCCCGAGCGTGGCCATCAGCGCCACCCAGGTGTTGACCTGGAACGCGCCCATCAGCGTCAGGAACTCGCCGACGAAGCCGCTGGTGCCCGGCAGACCGACGTTCGCCATGGTGAAGATCATGAACGCGACTGCGTAGAACGGCATCCGGTTCACAAGGCCGCCATAAGCGGAGATGTCGCGGGTGTGCATCCGGTCGTAGATCACGCCGACGCACAGGAACAGCGCGCCCGAGACGATGCCGTGCGACAGCATCTGGAACAGCGCACCCTGCACGCCCTGCTCGGTCATCGTGAAGATGCCCATCGTCACGTAGCCCATATGGGCGACCGAGGAATAGGCGATCAGCTTCTTGATGTCTTCCTGGGCCAGCGCCACCAGCGAGGTGTAGACGATGGCCACCACCGAAAGGGTGAAGACAAAGGGCGCGAACATTTCGCTGGCCAGCGGGAACATCGGCAGCGAAAAGCGCAGGAAGCCGTACCCGCCCATCTTCAGCAGGATCGCCGCCAGGATCACCGAACCTGCGGTCGGGGCCTCCACGTGCGCATCCGGCAGCCAGGTATGCACCGGCCACATCGGCATCTTGACCGCGAAGCTGGCAAAGAAAGCCAGCCACAGCCAGGTCTGCATCCCGGCCGGGAAGTCATGCGCCATCAGCGTCGGAATGTCGGTGGTGCCAGCGTCCCAGTACATCGCCATCAGAGCGATCAGCATCAGCACCGAGCCGAGCAGCGTGTACAGGAAGAACTTGTAGCTGGCATACACCCGCCGTTTGCCGCCCCACACACCGATGATCAGGAACATCGGAATGAGGCCCGCCTCGAAGAACACGTAGAACATCACCAGATCGAGCGCGCAGAACACGCCGATCATCAGCGTTTCCAGCACGAGGAAGGCGATCATGTACTCCTTCACCCGGTTCTGGATGCTGTTCCAGCTGGCCAGGATGCAGAAGGGCATCAGGAAGGTGGTAAGAATGACGAACAGCATTGAAATGCCGTCGACACCCATGCGGTAGCCGATGCTGCCGCCGAGCCACGCTTCGCTTTCCTCGAACTGGAAGCCCGGGTTCTGCGGGTCGAACCCGCCCCAGATGAATAGCGAGATCACGAAGGTGAAGACGGTGGTGATCAGGGCCACCCGCCGCATGTTGTCCTTGGCGCCATCGTCATCGCCGCGAACCAGCAGGATGAAGAAGACACCGACCAGAGGCAGGAAGGTGGTGATGGAAAGAAGCGGCCAGTTGCTCATCAGTGAGCGCCCCCGACGGAGAACATGGACCAGGTGACCAGCGCGGCAACGCCGATCAGCATGGCAAAGGCATAGTGATAAAGGTAGCCGGTCTGAAGCCGGACAACCCAGCTGGTGACATTCTGCACGCGGGCGGCAACGCCGTCCGGCCCCATGCCGTCGATGATCGCGCCATCGCCCTTCTTCCACAGCTGCCGGCCGATCCACATGGCGGGCCGCACGAAGATCGCGTCATACAGCTCGTCGAAGTACCACTTGTTGAGCAGGAACTGGTAGAGCCCGTCATGGCGCTCCGCCAGCCGCCGCGGAATGTCCGGCGAGCGGATGTAGAAGATCCAGGCCACGATGAAGCCGCCAAGCATCATCACGAACGGCGAGGCCTTCACCCACAGCGGCACTTCATGAATGTCGTGCAGGATGTGGTTCTCAGCGGAGGTGAACAGCGCGCCCTTCCAGAAGGCCTCATACCCTTCGCCCATGAACACCCCGGCGAAGATCAGACCGGCGAACAGAGCGCCAGCGGCCAGGATCATCAGCGGCACGGTCATCACCAGCGGGCTTTCATGCACGTGCTTCATCACGTCCACCGAGGCGCGCGGCTTGCCATGGAAGGTCATGAACGCCAGACGCCAGGAGTAGAAGGAGGTCAGCGCGGCGGCTGCGACCGTCAGCCAGAAGCCATAATGGGCAAAGGCGTTGTGGCCCACATAGGCGGCCTCGATGATGCCGTCCTTGGAAAAGAACCCGGCGGTCAGCGGGAAGCCGGTCAGCGCCAGCGTGCCGATAACCATCATCCAGTAAGTGATCGGAATATGCTTCCGGAGCCCACCCATCTTGCGCATGTCCTGCTCATCGGACACCGCGTGGATCACGGAGCCGGCACCAAGGAACAACAGCGCCTTGAAGAAGGCGTGGGTGAACAGGTGGAAGACGGCGATCGAGTAGGCCCCGACACCGAGTGCCACGAACATGTAGCCGAGCTGCGAGCACGTGGAATAGGCGATCACCCGCTTGATGTCGTTCTGCACCAGGCCGACGGTCGCGGCGAAGAACGCCGTGGTTGCACCGAAGAAGGTGACGACGGTCAGCGCATCCGGCGACAGCTCGAACAGCGGCGACATGCGCGCCACCATGAACACGCCGGCGGTGACCATCGTCGCCGCGTGGATCAGCGCGGAGACCGGCGTCGGGCCTTCCATCGCATCCGGCAGCCAGGTGTGCAGCAGGAACTGAGCCGACTTGCCCATGGCTCCCATGAACAGCAGCAGGCAAACGGCGGTGAGCGCACCCTGCTGGGTCAGCTCGTAGCCGAGGAAGTTCAGCACCACAGCCGGCTCGGCTTCCACGAAGCCCTTCGCGTTGGCGAAGATCGTGTCGTAATCGGTGGACGTGAACAGGTAGAAGATGCCAAAGATGCCGAGCAGGAAGCCGAAGTCACCGACACGGTTGACGACGAAGGCCTTCATCGCCGCCGCATTGGCGGAGGGCTTCTTGTACCAAAAGCCGATCAGCAGGTAGGAGGCAAGGCCCACGCCTTCCCAGCCAAAGAACATCTGCAGCAGGTTGTCCGACGTCACCAGCATCAGCATGGCGAAGGTGAACAGCGACAGATAGGCGAAGAACCGCGGCCGGTGCGGATCGTGATGCATGTAGCCGATGGAATAGACATGCACCAGCGCCGAGACAGTGTTGACCACCACCAGCATCACCGCCGTGAGCGTGTCGACCCGAATGGTCCAGTCGACGCTCAGCGGTCCGGATTCCATCCAGCGGAACACGGTCTCGCGGACCACGGCACCATCGCCGTAGCCGATGGTGAAGAAGGCCACCCAAGACAGCACCGCGGCGATGATCAGGAACCCGGAAGTGACATATTCGCTGGCCTTGGCGCCGATGGCCCGGCCAAACAGTCCCGCGATCAGAAAGCCGATCAGCGGAAGAAAGACGATAGCCTGGTACATCGTGCCCTCAGCCCTTCATCATGTTGACGTCTTCAACCGCGATCGAACCACGGTTGCGGTAGAACACGACCAGAATGGCAAGTCCGATCGCCGCTTCGGCAGCCGCCACGGTGAGAACCAGCAGTGCGAACACCTGGCCGACCAGATCGCCGAGGAAGGAGGAGAAGGCCACCAGGTTGATGTTCACCGCCAGCATCAACAGCTCGACCGACATCAGGATGATGATCACGTTCTTCCGGTTCAGGAAGATCCCGAAAATTCCGATCGTGAACAAAATCGCGGCGACCGACAGGTAGTGTGACAGACCGATTTCCATGGGCGCCTCGCAATGCTCCCCAACATGACCAGCCCCGTTCGATCGGCCCGGCTGGGCCCCGAACGGACGACTGCTTTCAAACTCGACGAAGGTCCCGGCCTGCCGGCAGACGGCGACCGATGACCCTTGATGATCCTCAACATACCGGCACCGCCGAAAGGCCGGCGCCGGTACGGTAACCTCAGGCGGGACCCGTTAGATCCCCTTGCCCGTTTCGACCTTGCGCACCTCGACCGCCGCCTCGCGGGTCCGGCCGACCTGCGTCGCGATATTCTGGCGCTTCACCCCGGGCTTGTGCCGGAGCGTCAGCACGATCGACCCGATCATCGCCACCAGAAGCACCAAGCCGGCCATCTGGAAGAACAGGATGTAGCGGGTGTAGATCAGCTCGCCGAGCGCGCGGATATTCGACACATCCGCAGCAGCCGGCGCCGGCGCGGGCAAGGTTCCGGCGAGATCGGGCGAAATCACCCAGGCGCCGAGACCGAGCAGCAGCTCCACCAGAAGCACGATGCCGACCAGCGCGCCGACCGGCAGATACTGGAGGAACCCCTGCCGCAACTCGACGAAATCCACATCCAGCATCATCACGACGAACAGGAACAGCACCATCACCGCGCCGACGTAGACGACGACGAGCAGCATGGCGAGGAACTCCGCGCCAATCAGGATGAACAGTCCCGCCGCGTTGAAGAACGCGAGGATCAGAAACAGCACCGAATGCACCGGATTGCGCGCGGCGATCACCATGAAGGCGGATGCCACGGCAATCGCCGCGAAGAGGTAGAAAAAGACGGCTTGCAGAACCATGTCTCGGATTGCCCCCGTCACCGTGTTGAGTGGCGCCGTGCCGCCAGCAGGATCGCTTGTGTCTTAGACCAGCGGCGATACGACGTCCACTCCCAGCGCCTTAGCGATAAGGCGCGTCCATGGCGATATTGTTTGCGATTTCCCGCTCCCAACGGTCTCCGTTGGCGAGCAGCTTTTCCTTGTCGTAGTAGAGTTCTTCGCGCGTTTCCGTCGCGAATTCGAAGTTCGGCCCTTCGACGATGGCATCCACCGGACAGGCTTCCTGACAGAAGCCGCAGTAGATGCACTTGACCATGTCAATGTCGTAACGGGTCGTGCGCCGCGTTCCGTCATTGCGACGCGGGCCCGCTTCGATGGTGATGGCCTGCGCCGGGCAGATCGCCTCGCACAGTTTGCAGGCGATGCAGCGTTCCTCACCGTTCGGATACCGCCGCAGCGCATGCTCGCCCCGGAAGCGTGGCGACACCGGCCCCTTTTCGAAGGGGTAGTTGATCGTCGGCTTCGGCTTGAAGAAGTACCGCATCGCCAAGAAGAAGGCGGAGACGAACTCCTTCAGAAAGAGCGATTTGGCAGCCTGTTGCAGTGCCATATCATCAAGCCTCGTTCTTTCGTGTCCCCTCAGCCCACAAGCGAGTGGGCCGCAAGATAACCAATCACCGGAAACCCGATGAGCGTGAGTGCCAGCAGAAGCCACCGCAAGGGCGCTTCATACCGGGCGAGCCATCCCTTGCGGCCCGCCCCCTGGCTGTTTTTCTCGGCGGCCCCCCGGAGGACGCCCACCATGATCTTGTAGTCGATCCACCCGATATAGAGCCCGAGGGCCGCGCCGATCAGTCCGGCGATCGAAATCGACATGTTTTCTCCTGCGTCTCCGCTTGCCTCAGGGCGCCCAGCCGGTCGCCATCAGCACTGCGGCGACGACGAACACCATCGCCAGCGACAGCGGCAGAAACACCTTCCACCCGAGCCGCATCAACTGGTCGTAGCGGTAGCGCGGGACCATCGCCTTGACCATCGCGAACATGAAGAACACCAGAAGCGACTTCAGCAGGAACCAGACGATGCCCGGGACCCAGGTGAACGGCGCCACATCCACCGGCGGCAGCCAGCCGCCCATGAACAGGATGGTGGTCAGCGAGCACATCAGCGCAATCGACACATACTCACCCAGCATGAACATCATGTACGGGGTCGAGCCGTATTCGACCATGAAGCCGGCGACCAGCTCCGATTCCGCTTCCGCCAGATCGAACGGAGGACGGTTGGTTTCCGCCAGCGCCGAAATGAAGAAGATCACGAACATCGGGAACAACGGCAGCCAGTACCAGTTCAGGAAGGTCAGGAACGGCAGGCCGATGGCCGAGGCCAGCCCGGTCTCCTGAGCCCGCACGATCTCGCTGAGATTGAGCGAACCGGCACACAGCAGCACCGTGACGATGACGAAGCCGATGGACACCTCATAGGAGACCATCTGCGCCGCCGACCGCAGCGCCGACAGGAACGGGTACTTGGAGTTGGACGCCCAACCGCCAATGATGATGCCGTAAACGCCGAGCGAGGAAATCGCCAGGATGAACAGGATGCCGACGTTGATGTCGGCGATCACCCAACCATCCGCCACCGGGATCACCGCCCAGCCGGCCAGGGCCAGCGTCACGGTCACCAGCGGCGCCAGCAAGAACAGCGCCTTGTTCGACCCGGCCGGAATCACCGGCTCCTTCAGCACGAACTTCAAGAGGTCGGCAAAGGACTGCAGCAGCCCCCATGGCCCGACCACGTTCGGGCCGCGCCGGATCTGCACCGCCGCCCAGACCTTGCGATCTGCGTAAAGGATATAAGCCACGATCACCAGAAGCACGACGAGCAGAAGAACGCTCTGTGCCAGCATGATGACGAAGGGGAAAAGATAATCCGCCCAGAGGTCCGCCATGATTGTCCCCGTTTACTCCGCGGCTTCTGCCGTGCGAGCCTTGGCGAGGGCCGAACATTCGGCCATCGTCGCGGAGGCCCGCGCGATCGGATTGGTCAGATAGAAATCGGCCACCGCATTACGGAACGCGGCATCGTCGACCGTCCCGCCAAGCGCCGCCGCATTGCCAACACCCTCACGGCCGGCCGCCGGAATGCCGTCGATCTCCGCCATCGCGGGATAGGCCGCATAAAGCGCTGCCCGCAGCTCACCCAGTGAATCGTAGCCAAGCTGCGCGTCCAGCTGCGCCGACAGCGCCCGCAGGATCGCCCAGTCCTCGCGCGCCTCGCCCGGCGGGAAGCCGGCCCGTTCGCCAAGCTGGACCCGACCCTCGGTGTTGACCCAGGTACCGGACTTTTCCGTGTAGGTCGCGCCGGGCAGGATCACGTCGGCGCGGTGCGCCCCGCGATCGCCATGGGTACCCTGGTAGACCACGAAGGCCCCGTCCGGCACATTGACCTCATCGACGCCGAGCAGGAACATGACGTCAAGCGCCCCCGGCTCCAGCATCGCACCGGTCGAAAGACCGCCCTCGCCCGGCACGAAGCCGACATCGAGCGCGCCGACCTGCGCCGCTTCCGTGTGCAGAATATTGAAGCCGTTCCAGTCCTCGCGCACCGCGCCGACCGCCTGTGCCACCTTGGCCGCCAGCGCCAGCACCGCGGCGCCATCGGCCCGGTTCAACGCGCCCTGGCCGACGATCACCATCGGCCGCTCGGCCTTGGCCGGCATATGATCGGCAAGCTTGGCCAGGCTGTCAGGCCCCGCCCCGAGATAGGCATAAGGATAGGTCAGATCGGCCTCTTCGCCGATCACGCCGATATGCACACCGCCCATCGCATAGCGCTTGCGGATCCGGGCGTTCAGCACCGGCGCTTCCTTGCGCGGATTGGTGCCGATCAAGAGGATCGCATCCGCCTCCTCGATCCCGGCGACCGTGGAGTTGAACAGGTAGCTGGCCCGGCCGAGCGCCGGATCGAGCGGTGAATTCGGATAGCGGCAGTCGGTGTTCTTGACCCCGAGGCCGTCCATCAGCTGCTTGAGCGCGAAGATTTCTTCAACGCTGGTCAGCTGACCGACCAGCGCACCGATGCGTTCCGGCTTGGTTGCCTTCACCTTCTCCGCGATCCGTGCGAACGCCTCGCCCCAGCTCACCGGCGTCAGCTTGCCGTCAACGCGGGCATACGGCCGGTCGAGCCGCTGGGTCTTGAGACCGTCCCAGATGTAGCGGGTCTTGTCGGAGATCCACTCTTCGTTCACCGCCTCGTTCAGCCGGGGCAGAACGCGCATCACCTCGCGGCCACGGGTGTCGACGCGGATCGCCGAGCCGAGCGCATCCATCACGTCGATGGTCTCGGTCTTCTTCAGCTCCCAGGGACGCGCCTTGAAGGCGTAGGGCTTGTGGGTCAGCGCACCCACCGGGCACAGGTCCACCACATTGCCCTGCATCTCCGAGGACAGCGCGTTTTCCAGATAGGAGGTGATTTCCGCATCCTCACCACGACCGATCAGGCCGAGATCGGCGACGCCGCACACCTCGGTCGTGAACCGCACACAGCGGGTGCAGTGAATGCAGCGGGTCATGATCGTCTTGACCAGCGGCCCGATGTACTTGTCCTCGACGGCGCGCTTGTTCTCACCGTAGCGCGAGGCATCGACGCCATAGGCCATGGCCTGGTCCTGCAGATCGCACTCGCCACCCTGATCGCAGATCGGGCAATCCAGCGGATGGTTGATCAGCAGGAACTCCATGACGCCTTCGCGGGCCTTCTTGACCATCGGCGTCTTGGTGAAGATTTCCGGCGCCTCGCCATTGGGGCCCGGACGCAGGTCGCGCACGTTCATGGCGCAGGAGGCGGTCGGCTTCGGCGGCCCGCCCTTCACTTCCACCAGGCACATGCGGCAGTTGCCGGCGATCGACAGCCGGTCATGGAAACAGAAACGCGGCACCTCGGCGCCAGCCGCCTCACACGCCTGCAACAGCGTGTACTCCGGCGGGACCTCGACTTCCTTACCGTCGACGAAGATGACCCTTGTCATGCGTTGCTGCCCTCGCGGCTTGAATTCCGTTCCCGTCCGGCGCCGGGAAATTCCGTCATTGCGATCCGGTTGCCCGTCATGCCCCTACTCCGCCGCCATGGACGCAGCCGGCGCGCGGCCCTTGGCAGTGAACTCGTCGATACGCGCCTCGATCACCGGCCGGAAGTTCTTGATCAGGCCTTGGATCGGCCAAGCGGCCGCATCTCCAAGCGCGCAGATCGTATGTCCTTCCACCTGCTTGGTGACATCGAAAAGCATGTCGATTTCCTCACGGGAGGCATTGCCCTCGACCATGCGTTCCATCACCCGCCACATCCAGCCGGTGCCCTCGCGGCACGGCGTGCACTGGCCGCAGCTCTCGTGCTTGTAGAAGTAGGACAGCCGCGCGATGGCCTTGATGATGTCCGTGGAGCGATCCATGACGATCACCGCCGCAGTGCCAAGGCCGGAGCCTTGCGCCTTCAGACTGTCAAAGTCCATGCCGCAATCGATGATGTTCTCGGCGCTCACGCAAGGCACGGAAGATCCGCCCGGGATCACCGCCAAAAGGTTGTCCCAGCCACCGCGAATGCCGCCGCAATGCTTGTCGATCAGCTCACGGAAGGAGATGCCCATCTCCTCTTCCACCGTGCAGGGCGTGTTCACATGGCCGGACACGCAGAACAGCTTGGTTCCGGTGTTGCCAGGCTTGCCCAGCCCGGCGAACCAGGCTCCGCCGCGACGCAGGATCGTCGGCGCAACGGCAATGGACTCCACGTTGTTGACCGTGGTCGGGCAGCCATAAAGGCCGACATTCGCCGGGAACGGCGGCTTCAGACGCGGCTGACCCTTCTTGCCCTCAAGGCTTTCCAGCAGCGCGGTTTCCTCACCGCAGATGTAGGCACCAGCGCCATGATGGACATAGATGTCGAAATCATAGCCGTGCTTGTTGTTCTTGCCGATCAGCCCGGCCTCATAGGCCTGGTCGATCGCCGCCTGCAGGCGCTCGCGCTCGCGGATGAATTCGCCGCGCACATAGATGTAGGCGGCAATCGCGCCCATCGCGAAACCGGCGACGAGACAGCCTTCCACCAGCGTGTGCGGATCGTGGCGCAGAATCTCGCGATCCTTGCAGGTGCCCGGCTCGGATTCGTCGGCGTTCACCACCAGGTAGGCCGGACGACCGTCCGATTCCTTGGGCATGAAGGACCATTTCAGGCCGGTCGGAAAGCCCGCTCCGCCACGGCCGCGTAGGCCAGAGGTCTTCATTTCGTCGATGATCCAGTCGCGGCCCTTTTCGAGCAGCGCCTTGGTGCCATCCCACTGGCCGCGCTTCAGCGCGCCCTCAAGGCCCCAATCGTGCAGGCCGTAGATGTTGGTAAAGATCCGGTCCTGGTCCGTCAGCATCCCTCGACCTCCCCTTAGCTCTTGCTCGAGGGCACGTCGCCCGTGTCGACGCGCCTGGAGAATTCGGTCTCGCCGCCGCTGGCAAGAAGCTTTGCCTGCTCGACCCACTCTTCGCGGTCGATCCGGCCCTTGAAGCTCAGCCGCGTGTCGACCCAGGCCTTGTTTTCCGCGTCCCAGCTGGCGATCTGCTCGAAGTGATAGACGCCAAGCTCGTTGAGGAGCTCCTCGATCTTCGGCCCGACGCCCTTGATCCGCTTCAGATCATCGGCGCCCTCGCTGCGCGGCGCGGCCAGAAGCTCCGGCTCGCGCTCGGGCTGGTCACCGGCGGGCGACAGGTCCAGACTTGCCTGCGCAGCCGGCTTCGCCGCTGCAGGGGCCGCCGCCTTCGCCGTCGAGACACCCGGAACGCCGTTGTAATCATGGCCGCCGTGATTGATCGACGGCCCGGCGAAGACATGGGACGCGGGCTCGGAGCCAGCCACCACATGCGGACAGGGATCCCCGCCCTTGGTGTCGTCCTTGATGTCCTCAAGCGACGTCACGCCACCTTCGGGGGCGGAGAACCGCCGCCCGTTCTGCGGACCCGGCGTCACCTCGCGCCCGGCGGCGATATCGTCGATCAGCGCTTCGAGGCTTTCCGGCGTCAAATCCTCATAGGTATCCTTGAAGATCTGGATCATCGGCGCGTTGACACAGGCACCAAGGCACTCGACCTCTTCCCAGGAGAAATCGCCGTCTTCGGACAGCTCATGCGCATGGGCCGCGATCTTGCTCTTGCAGACCTTGATCAGATCTTCCGCGCCGCGCAGCTGGCAGGGCGTGGTTCCACAGACCTGGATATGCGCCTTCTTGCCCACCGGGGCGAGCTGGAACATGGTGTAGAAGGTCGCGACCTCCAGCACGCGGATGTGCGGCATCGACAGCATGTCCGCCACATAGCGGATCGCCGGCTCCGGCAACCATCCCTCGTGCTGCTCCTGCGCCCGCCAAAGCAACGGAATCACCGCGGAGGCCTGGCGGCCTTCCGGGTAGCGGGAGATCACTTTCTGTGCCCAGTCCAGATTGTCCGCCGTGAAGGCGAAGCTTTCGGGCTGCTCGGGGTGAAGGCGACGAACGGCCATTACCGGTCAACCTCTCCAAAGACGATATCGAGGGAACCGAGGACCGCCGACACATCGGCCAGCATATGCCCGCGGCACAGGAAATCCATCGCTGCGAGATGCGCGTATCCGGGCGCCTTGATCTTGCAGCGATAGGGCTTGTTGCTTCCGTCGGAAACGAGATAGACGCCGAACTCGCCCTTGGGCGCCTCGACGGCGGCATACACCTCGCCCTCCGGAACCCGGTAGCCTTCGGTGTAAAGCTTGAAGTGATGGATCAGCGCTTCCATCGACCGCTTCATCTCGCCGCGCTTCGGCGGGACGATCTTGCCGTCCATCGAGGAGACGGGCCCCTTCTCAACCGTCAGCTTCTCCAGGCACTGCTTCATCAGCCGCACCGACTGCCGCATCTCTTCCATGCGGATCAGGTAGCGGTCGTAGCAATCGCCGTTCTTGCCGATCGGAATGTCGAAATCCAGCTCCGAATAGCACTCATAGGGCTGCGACTTACGCAGATCCCACGGCGCGCCGGAGCCGCGCACCATCACGCCGGAGAACCCGCGCGCCCAGGCGTCTTCCAGCGAAACAACCCCGATATCGACATTGCGCTGCTGGAAGATGCGGTTGCCGGTCAAGAGCCCCTCGATATCGTCCAGGGTCTTCAGGAACGGATCGCAAAAGTCCCAGATGTCGTCGAGAAGGTCATTCGGAAGGTCCTGATGCACGCCGCCCGGACGCACGAAGGCCGCATGCATGCGCGCGCCGCAGGCCCGCTCGTAGAACACCATCAGCTCTTCGCGCGGCTCAAAGCCCCAGAGCGGCGGCGTCAGCGCACCGACGTCAAGCGCCTGGGTGGTCACGTTGAGCAGATGCGACAGAAGCCGGCCGATCTCGGAATAAAGCACCCGGATCAACTGCCCGCGCTTGGGCACCTCGACGCCGATCAGCTTCTCGACCGCCAGCGCGAAGGCATGCTCCTGATTCATCGGCGCGACATAGTCGAGCCGGTCGAAATAAGGCACCGCCTGCAGGTAGGTCTTGTGCTCGATCAGCTTTTCGGTGCCGCGATGCAACAGACCGATATGCGGATCGACACGGGTCACGACCTCGCCGTCAAGCTCCAGCACGAGACGCAAAACGCCATGCGCCGCAGGATGTTGCGGGCCAAAGTTGATATTGAAGTTACGGACCTGAGCCTCAGCCATGTTGAGGATCCTGGTTGGGCGCGAAGAGAGCGAACACCTCTGCGCCAGTCAGTTTCTGGGTCGAATTGGCAAACGAATAGGCGTCTGGCTTTTCGTCGATGAAGATCTCGGTCGTGAACGCGAAGGACGAGGGATCGTCGAACGCCGGGGCCGCGACGGTAATGTGCGACCCATCGCGCATGCGCCACATCAGCGACGAACCGCAGCTCTTGCAGAACACGCGCTCACCGTACTCCGAGGAGCCGTAGACACCGAGCGCCGCCGGATCTTCGAAGTCCACGCCGTGGCACTCCACCGCCATGAAGGCACCGCCGCTCCAGCGCCGGCACATCGAACAGTGGCACACAGCCATCTCGCGGGCTGTCGGCTCCGCTGCAAAGCGAACCGCACCGCACAGACAACCGCCTTGAAGCCTCTCGTCAGCCATAGCCTCGCCCCCTCAGCTCGCCTTCTCGTCGCCCGGCAGCACGTAGTCCGTACCTTCCCAGGGCGACATGAAATCGAAATCGCGGAATTCCTGACTGAGGCGAACCGGCTGATAGACAACCCGCTTCTTCTCGTCGTCGTAGCGCACTTCGACATAGCCTGTGAGCGGGAAATCCTTGCGCAGCGGGAACCCGTCGAAACCGTAGTCGGTCAGGATCCGCCGAAGATCGGGGTGACCGGAGAACAGCACGCCGTACATGTCGTAGGTTTCGCGCTCGAACCACTCCGCCCCGGCGAAGACATCGACGATCGAGGGCACCGGCGTGTCCTCATCCGTGCGCACCTTCACGCGGATCCGCAGGTTCTGCTTCGGCGACATGAAGTGATAGACCACCTCGAAGCGCTTCTCGCGCGCCGGGTAGTCCACGCCGCACAGATCCGTCAGGTTGACGAACTGGCAGCTTGCGTCGTCGCGCAGGAACCGGACCACGGAGACGATCTCGGAGGCACGCGCCTCCACGTTCAGTTCCCCATAGGCCACCGTGTAGCCATCGATGGCGTCTCCGAGGGCTGCTTGAATGTGATCGCCAAGTTCAGCGAGCGTTTCGTCCATAGCCGTGATCCGTATGCCGGGAGGGTGTCCAGCGATCGTTCCGTGAAAGCCGGCCGATCAGCGCTCGATCGTACCGGTTCTGCGTATCTTCTTCTGCAACAGCAGCACGCCGTAAAGCAGCGCCTCAGCCGTCGGCGGGCAACCCGGAACGTAGATGTCCACGGGCACCACCCGATCGCAGCCACGCACGACCGAGTAGGAATAGTGATAGTATCCGCCACCATTGGCGCAGGAGCCCATCGAGATGACATAGCGCGGCTCTGGCATCTGGTCATAGACCTTGCGCAGCGCCGGGGCCATCTTGTTGGTCAGCGTGCCGGCAACGATCATCACATCGGACTGACGCGGTGAGGCACGCGGGGCAAAACCGAACCGCTCCGCGTCATAGCGCGGCATCGACATCTGCATCATTTCCACGGCGCAGCAGGCCAGACCGAAGGTCATCCACATCAGCGAGCCGGTACGGGCCCACTGGATCAGATTGTCGGTCGCGGTAACGACGAAGCCCTTATCGGCCAGTTCGTCGTTGATTTCGAGAAAGAACGGATCGTTCGCCCCGACCGGCTTGCCGGTGTTCGGATCGATGATTCCCTTTGGAGCCTGGGCTACGAGCGGCTCGCCCGATGTCAGTCCCATTCCAGCGCCCCCTTCTTCCATTCGTAGATAAAGCCGATCGTCAACACACCGAGAAACGCCATCATCGACCAGAATCCGTACCAGCCGAGATCGCCGAACGCGACCGCCCAGGGAAACAGGAAGGCCACTTCGAGATCGAAGATGATGAACAGCAGCGACACCAGATAGAAGCGGATGTCGAACTTCATGCGCGCATCATCGAAGGCGTTGAACCCGCACTCATAGGCGGACAGCTTTTCCGAATCGGGATTCTTGTAGGCGAGAATGAACGGCGAGATCAGGAGTGCAAGGCCGATGACCAGCGACACCCCGAGGAAAACGAGGATCGGCACATACTCTCTCAGCAGCTCTTCCATGGTCCATCTTGTCCTTGCGCCAAGCCCCGAACCGCCGCGCGGCGACCGTTCGTCCCGCGTCTCGCGGCCCAGCCTGTTTCAGGCGATCATTCGGCGCGAGCGTCACTATGGCGCCTCAGCCGAACTCATGGGGGCACGCTTAGCCCACGCTTCCCGGCAACGCAAGCCCAACAAGGTGCTAATCCCGCGCGCGATATCGCAACTGCGAAAACAAGTTGCCGCGCGGCCCGGCTTCGGCGCGCGCCACCACGGCCACGCAACGCCCATAAGCGCGTGCACTGCAGCAGGATCGCCGCGCGCATACGGCGGAGCACCACGCACGCGAAACAGGAAAGGGCCCTTGCGGGCCATCCTGTTCGCATCGAACTGTAAGGATAGTGGTCTTGAGACCGTTCGGCGAGTGGCGCGAGTGACGGGGCTCGAACCCGCGACCTCCGGCGTGACAGGCCGGCACTCTAACCAACTGAGCTACACCCGCTCGCCTCATCCGCCATTGGCGGACCGGTCTCCTTCTCCAGGTGAGTGGCGCGAGTGACGGGGCTCGAACCCGCGACCTCCGGCGTGACAGGCCGGCACTCTAACCAACTGAGCTACACCCGCTCACCTCGGGGCGACCAATTGGCCGCCGGGAGTGGCGGTGATGTACGGCGACGGGCCGAACAAGTCAAGCGCTTCAAACCGCCCCTCATGACGTTTCTGTGGCAATTGGCAGTTTCTCGCCCCGCGAACCATCGATCTTGCCGCATGCGTCTGTGGAAAACAACCACCCTCGCCCGCTGGGACCAAGGCAAGATTCGCTCTCCCCTCTCCTCCCTCGCCAGAAACGAAAAAACGGACCGCCAGAGCCCTGGCGGTCCGTTCCACTATTCGCTAGCCGCCCGCATCACGGCGAGCTCTGACACCCCTTACAGGCGCGCCAGATACTGCATCGGATCGACGGGCTTATTCCCGCGCCGCAACTCGAAATGCAGCTGCGGCTGCGTCACGGAGCCGGTCGACCCAGCCTTGGCGACAACCGCCCCCCGACGGATGGAATCGCCGCGCTTCACCAGCAACGCGCTGTTATGCGCATAGGCGGACACCCAACCATCATCGTGACGGATCAGCACCAGGTTGCCATAGCCCTTCAGCTCATTGCCGGCATAGATCACGGTGCCATCGTCGACCGCCTTGATATCCGCACCCTCGGGAACCGCAAGATTGATTCCGTCATTGCGCGTACCGCCCGGCTTGGAGCCGAACTCGGAAATGATTCGACCGCGCACAGGCCAGCGGAACCGGCGCACGCTATCGTCAGCCTCGGGCCGCGACACCTTGATCGGCTTGGTCGGCGCGGCCTCGGCCGACGTCGACGGCTTCGATGGCTTGACCGCAGCGACCTTGGTCGGCGTCACCGCAGCCGTGCGTGTGCCGCTCGTGGCGCGCTTGGCAGGCTTGCTCTTGGGGAACGCCTGGAGCGTTACCACCGGGACGGTCTGGGCGGTGGAGGCCACCTGCACCGTTCCCGCCGGCTTGGCACTGGGTCGCGGCACCGCCGCAAGCGCGCCGCCGGACGGGGCGCTTCCCGGAATGGAGCCGGTCACACTCGGCGCCGCCCCTGCCGGAGGCAGGCGCATGGGCGCTGTCGCCGTCGCTGCCGGGCGCGTCACGCCCGCGGACCGAGCACCATAGACATACGTCGGAATCACCACCTGTTGCCCGGCCGAGAAACGACCGTTGGGCGGCACATTGTTGATCTCCGCCAGAACATACTGCGGAACGCCGTAGCGCCGGGCCATCGACGACACCGAATCGCCGGAACGGGCACTCACCTGCGTCGCACCCGCCGTGGTCCAGCCACGGACGGTTCGCGGAGATGCAGTTGCAGCAGTTGCCGTCAGCGCCGGAGCCGTCGCAACAGGACGGGATGCTGCCGCCGGTCCGGTACTGGCACGCGGGACCGGCTTTGGCGCCACGCGCGCCTGCTGATAGGAGCCGCTGGAGGACGACGCCGACGGGACCGAGCCCGTTGCCATGTCACGATTGGATGACGTGGCCGGCGGCAGAGCCGCCCGCGTCACCGGCTGCGTCTTCGCAGGCCCGGCCACCACATCATCGAAACTGGGCTGGCTCACCGACCCGCTCATCAAAAGAGCGCGCTGGTTGTCGGTATTGCCGGTGAAGATCGGCTCCTCAAAGCGCTCGACACCGCCGCTGCACCCTGCCGCCAGAGCGGCAAATACCAACACCAGCGCCGTCCTGGACAGCAATCGCGAAGAAATTCTGGAAACCTGATTTGACATGGCGCTACTCGGACCCAAACACCTGAAGTCTCTTATCCCGATTAAAGCTCGGTAAGGTTGACAAAGGTTTAAGTCTGGGGAAAAGCGCCATCTGCCCCAAGGTTCGCGGCGGTCATGCGGCCAGCATTGACCGTGCGAATGCCCTGCCTCAGCCCGGCCGTTTTCCGCAAGCTCAGGCGGTGCACAACACGGCCATCAGCACCACGCCGACGCCGCCGTCATGGTAAACGCCGGACCCAGGGCCGAAGCGCATCTTGATCGCGGGAAAGTTTTCTGCTCACGCCGAGTCGGCAGCAGGAACAGCGCTAGAGACGCGAGGCGACGCCTTCGACCAAAGGCACGAACCGCACCTCCTGCAAGGCCCGGGTGACGATGGTCGCCCCCTTCTTCTCCGCCAGCGTCAGCACCTGGACGCCCCCTTTCGGGCCCACCGGCATGATCAGTTTTCCGCCATCGGCAAGCTGCGCCAACAGCGCGGGCGGAATTTCCGGTCCCGCCGCCGTCACGATGATCCGGTCGAACGGCGCTTTCTCCGGCAGGCCTTCGAGGCCATCGCCATGATGAACCGTCACCGAGGAGATCTTGAGGGTCGAAAGCCGCTCGCGGGCAAGATCGGCAAGGGTCCGGTAGCGCTCGATGCTGTGCACCTCCCGGCTCAGATGCCCCAGCACGGCTGCCTGGTAGCCCGACCCGGTTCCCACCTCCAGCACCTTGTGTTCAGGCGCGATCTCGAGCGCGGCGGTCATCCACGCCACCACGGTCGGCTGGGAAATGGTCTGGCCACATTCGATCGGCAGGGCCGTATCCGTGTGAGCGTGTTTCTGCAGAGCGGCAGACAGGAACAGGCGCCGAGGCACCCGCTCGATGGCCGAAAGCACACGATTGTCGCGAATGCCGCCCGAGCGCAGCCGCAGCGTCAGGGCCGCAATCGCCTCCCGGTCCGCGTCCTCTTGCGGGGAAGAGATCGCCGCCGGTTCTTCGCCGGCATTGTCCTTGTCGAAATCGCCCACGTGATATCCTCCCTGATCGCGCGGCCTCTCCTGAAGGAGCGCGAGCCGCGCGGCCGGTGCGCTGTTCAGCCGACCAGGGCCGAAAGATCGGCGAGCACGTCATGCGCCGTCAGATCGAGCTTCAGCGGCGTCACGGAAATGTTGCCGCGTGCCAGCGCCGCCAGGTCCGTATCCTCCGGTGGGGTCTCTTCGCCGCTGCGGAAGCCAAGCCAGAAATAGGGAACACCGCGCCCGTCCTTGCGCGCATCCAGCGCCAACTCACTGACCTTGCGCTTGCCCTGACGGGTCACAGCCACCTCGCCCACCGCGTCCGGCTCGCAGGCCGGGAAGTTCAGGTTAAGCAAGGTGTCGGGCGGGAAGGAGAAATTCAGCAGCCGGTCGATCAGCGCCGGAGCATGGGCCTCCGCCGTATGGTAGTTCGGCCGCTCGCCCGGCGCCCAGTTGTAGGCCTGGGACAGAGCCATGGAGCGAATGCCCATCAAGGTGCCTTCCATCGCCCCGGCGATGGTGCCCGAATAGGTCACGTCATCGGCCGCGTTCTGCCCCCGGTTAACCCCGGACAGGATCAGGTCCGGCCGCTCCGGCATCACCTCGCGCACGCCCATGATAACGCAATCGGTCGGCGTGCCGCGCACCGAAAAACGCCGGTCGCCCAGCTTACGGAAGCGCAACGGGTCATGCAGCGTCAGCGAATGGGCAACGCCGCTCTGGTCCGTTTCCGGCGCCACGATCCACACATCGTCGGACAGCTCGCGCGCAATCTTCTCCAGGGCGACGAGGCCATCCGCCTCGATCCCGTCGTCGTTGGTCAACAGAATACGCATCACGCGCCCCCGATCTTTTCCAGTCCGCCCATATAGGGGCGCAGCACGTCCGGGACGATCACACCGCCATCCTCGCACTGGTAGTTTTCAAGCACGGCGATCAGCGCCCGGCCGACGGCAATACCGGAGCCGTTCAGCGTATGCACGAACTTCAGCCCCTTCTCGCCCTCGCTGCGATAGCGGGCGTTCATGCGCCGTGCCTGGAAATCGCCGCAGACCGAACAGCTCGAAATTTCCCGATAGGCATTCTGACCCGGCAGCCAGACCTCGATGTCATAGGTCTTGCGCGCGGCAAAGCCCATGTCGCCTGCCGACAGGGTCATCACCCGATAGGGCAACTCGAGCCGCTGCAGCACCGTCTCGGCGCAGCCCACCATCCGCTCAAGCTCACCGAGCGATGCGTCCGGCGTGGTGATCGACACCAACTCGCACTTCCAGAACTGATGCTGGCGCAGCATGCCACGCACGTCGCGCCCGGCCGAACCGGCCTCCGACCGGAAACAGGGGGTCAGCGCCGTCACCCGGATAGGCAGCGCAGTTTCATCGAGGCTCGCCCCGGCGACCATGTTGGTCAACGGCACCTCGGCGGTCGGGATCAACCAGCGATCATCAGTGGTGCGGAACAGGTCCTCGGAAAACTTCGGCAGCTGGGAGGTGCCATAGAGCGCTTCGTCACGCACCAGCAGCGGCGGCGAGACTTCCGTATAGCCGTGCTCGCCGGTCTGCAGATCCATCATGAACTGACCGAGCGCCCGCTCCAGCCGGGCAATCTGCCCCTTCAGGAGCACGAAGCGCGACCCGGACATGGCCGCCGCGGTCTCGAAGGCCATGCCCTCAGCGCCGGCGGCAACATCGAAATGCTCCTTCGCCTCGAATGCGAATTCGGTCGGCGTGCCGAAGCGACGCAGCTCCACATTGGCGCTTTCGTCGAGCCCTTCGGGCACGTCGTCATGCGGCATGTTCGGCAACTCGCTCAGGGCGCGGGTCAGTTCGGCGGTCAGCTCGCGCTCCGCCTCCTCACCCTCGTGCAGAGCCGACTTGAGCTTGGCGACTTCCTCGATCAGCGCACGAGCCCGCTCCTCGTCGCCGGACGCCTTGGCCTTGCCGATATCCTTGGAGGCGGCGTTGCGCCGTTCCTGCGCCTGCTGCAGCGAGGCGATATGCTCCCGCCGCCGGTCGTCCAGCGCGATCAGCCGTGCCGCCTGCGGCTCCAGCCCCCGCCGTGCCATCGCGCGGTCAAACGCCGCATCATTGTCGCGGATCCACTTGATATCAAACATGCAACAACCCCGGGATTGGCCATGACGGCCATGATGCGCCCCGGCCCGAAACCCGGGACCGGCAGCGCACAGATCTCACCAGCGGAGATGGAAACGCGTGTCCAGCCGATAGCCGGAGCCAATCAGTCTTCCGCTTCGGCGGTTTCCCGTTCGGCGCGCTTCTTTTCCACCAGCCTGACGCAAATGATGGACACTTCGTAGAGAAGCAGGGTGGGGAGTGCAAGACCGATCTGGCTGATCGGATCGGGCGGCGTCAGGATCGCCGCCATGACGAAACCGATGACGATCGCGTATTTCCGTTTTGCCCGCAGACCATCCGACGTGACGAGCCCGACCCGGCCCAAAAGGGTCAGCAGCACCGGCAACTGAAACACCAGGCCAAAGGCAAAGATCAGCGTCATGATCAGGCCAAGATACTCGCTGACCCGGGCGATCAACTGCACCTTGGTCTGTCCGTCGACGCCATCCTGCTCCATGGACAGGAAGAAGCCCATGGCCATCGGCATGACCAGAAAGAACACCAGACAAGCGCCGATGACGAACAGGATCGGTGTTGCCACCAGGAACGGCAGGAAGGCGCCACGCTCATGCTTGTAGAGCCCCGGCGCAACGAACATGTAGATCTGCGAGGCGATCACCGGGAAGGCAATGAACAGGGCGCCGAAAAACGCCAGTTTTAACTGGGTGAAGAACCATTCCTGCGGCGCGGTATAGATCATCTCCACCGGATGCCCGGCGGCACGCTCATACGGAATGACGAGGATGTTGTAGATGTCTTGCGCGAAGTAGAAACAGGCGACGAAGGCGATCAGGATCGCGATCACCGTGCGCAACAGCCGCTGGCGCAGCTCGATCAGGTGCTCGATCAACGGCGCCTTGGAGGATTCGATGTCGTCCTGTGTCATGCCTTGGAATCACCCGCCGCCTTCGGTTGCTCGCCTGCCGGCTCGCTCTGGACCGCCGCCGTGTCGCTTGGGGTGGCGGGTGCCGGCGGCACCTCCGCCGCAGTGTCCGACGCCGGCACGGACGAGTTGGCAGCAGCCTCCGCCTTGGCCTTCCTGGCGGCTTTCCTCTTGGTGTCCTCCTCGATCGTGCGCTTCAGATCGCCGAGCGGATCGAGGTTGCCCACCTTCTCCACCTCCGCCTTCATATCCGCGATATCGGCCTGTTGCTCTGCCTCCCGAAGGGCATCGTTGAAGGTCGACTGAAACTCGTTCGCCATACGCCGAACCTTGCCCAGGGTCTGGCCAAAGGTGCGCAACATGCGAGGCAGGTCCTTGGGTCCGACGACCAGAACCATGACGACGGCGACAACAAGCAGTTCCGTCCAGCCGATATCGAACATGAGCGTCCGTTTTCCGCGGTAAGAAGGTCGTGAAGGCGAAGCGTGGTCACTCCGGATCGCAGCGAGGGGCATCGCCCGCGCGCGCGAAACCGGTCACGCCGGATGAGTCAGCCCGAGCTGTTCAGCCGGCCTTCGTCTTGTCCTCGGACTTGGTCATCGTGACCGTGTCGTCCGCCTTGTGATCGATGGTCTTCGCCGTCTCGGCCGGCGCATCGTCATCTTCATTGAGCCCCTTCTTGAAGCTCTTGATTCCCTTGGCCACGTCTCCCATCAACTCGGAGATCTTGCCGCGCCCGAACAGCAGAACAACGATCACCGCAATGATCAGGATCTGCCAAACACTGATACCCATACGCCCAACTCCTCGGTCTGTCCGGTGCCCGCGCTCCGGCGCGGCACTATTGCAACAAAGCGCAAGCAATCGCAACAGAAGCCTTGCGCTTCTTCGGCGTCAAACTGCGATACTCACCGACTGTCAGCTATCGTCATCCTGTCGGGCAAAGGCGAGCACGTCCCGCTCGTCCAGTCGCACACCGACATCCATGCCCACGGCAAAGCGGCCACCATCGCGAATCCGCGCCTTGATCGGCAGGTCGAGCCCTTCGACCGCGACATCGACCAGATCCACCTCGCCAATGAAGCGCCGACGCAGGACCCGGCCCGCGCGCCCCTCGCCCGGCTCCCCAAGAATAACACCTTGCGGCCGCACGCACACGTCCAGCGCATCGCCGGGAGAGATTCCCGGCGCGGCGTACCGGCCGAAGGCGGTCTCCACCTCGCCGGTGCCGGCGACCGCATCGATCTCGTTGAGCTCGGAAAAGAACCGGGCGACGAACATATCCGCCGGATGATTGTAAAGATCGTCCGCGCCGCCGAGCTGCACCAGCCGCCCCTTTCGCATCAGGGCAATCCGGTCGCCCATGCGCATCGCCTCTTCGGGATCATGCGTGACCAGCACGCAGGTTGCCCGGGTTTCGCGCAGCACCGACAGGGTTTCATCGCGCACCGCATCGCGCAGGCGCCGGTCGAGGCCGGAGAACGGCTCGTCCATCAGCAGAACGCCCGGGCGCGGCGCAATGGCCCGGGCGAGCGCCACGCGCTGCTGCTCGCCGCCTGACAAGGCATGAGGATAGTCGTCCGCGTAATCGGCGAGCCCGACCCGGGTCAACGCCACCACGGCTTCGTGCCGGGCCTCGCTCTTCGCCAGATGGGTGAGGCCGAAGGCAACGTTATCGGCGATGGTCAGATGCGGAAACAGCGCATAGTCCTGGAACATCAGCCCCACGCCGCGCTTTTCCGGCGGCAAGAAGGCGTTCGGACCGGCCACCTCGCGCTCGTTGATCAGCACCCGTCCTGTGCTCTGCCGTTCCACGCCGGCGGCAATCCGCAGCAACGTCGTCTTGCCGCAGCCGGAATGACCGAGCAGGCACAGAACCTCGCCCGGCTCCACAGCCAGCGTGACGTCGCGCACCGCCGCCAGCCCGGCATAGTCGTGACTGACATGCTCGAAGGTCAGCCGCGCGGCAATCGTCGCGGCGGCGGTTCCCCGCACGCCCCAGCGCTTTGCCGGCACGAGAGTGCGATCATCCGGTTTGGTCATCACGGTCATCTAGCGGTCCATCGCCCTCAAGAGGAAGTTCGTACATATGCTCATCGTCGATCGGATCCTCTTCCTCGCGAAGATCCGCCGAATCATCCGGGGACGGCACCTGGAACCCGGCCGGAATGGCACTGTCGAGCAATCCGGTCCCCTTCAACTCTTCAAGCCCCGGCAGGTCGCCGACCGAAGTGAGCATGAAATGCTCCAGAAATTCTGCGGTCGTGCCATAGGTCACCGGCCGCCCCGGGGTACGGCGGCGGCCGCGCATGCGGATCCATCCGGTCTCCAGCAGGACGTCCAGCGTCCCCTTGGAAGTGGACACGCCGCGAATTTCCTCGATCTCCGCCCGGGTCACCGGTTGGTGATAGGCGATGATGGCGAGGGTTTCCAGCGCCGCGCGCGACAGCTTGCGCTCCTCCACCTGTTCCCGGTGTAGCAGATAGGCCAGATCCTCTGCGGTGCGGAACCCCCAGCGGCCATCGACCTCCACCACATTGACCCCGCGCGTGGCATAGATCCCCTGCAGCTCCTTCACCAGCGCGCGCACATTGATCCCGCGCGGCAGCCGGGCGCGAATCTCGTCCAGGCTCAAGAGTTCGCTGGAGGCGAACAACAGCGCCTCGATCATCCGCAAGGTCCCGCGCCGGTCGGCACCGAGATCCGGCGTGCTTGCCTCGTCGTTTGTCGGCTGGGACGCCCCTTCCACGTCAAACCTCGTCTTGTTCGGGCCCGGTGATGGGCTTCAGGTCCTGCGGACGGCGCCGCAGATAGAGCGGAGCGAACGGTTCGCTCTGGCGCAATTCGATCTCCCCTTCGCGCACCAGTTCCAGACTGGCGGAAAAGGTGCTGGCCAGCACCGTGCTGGCCTGCTCCCGGTCCCGCTGAATGTAGCGCATCAGATAAGCATCGAGCGGCGCCCAGTCCACCGTTGATCCCAACAGGCGGGTCAAGAGGTCGCGGGCCTCCTGCAGGGACCAGACCGTGCGCCGGCGCACATGCACCGATGTGACCGAGCTACGCTGACGCTGCGCCGCATAGCCAGTGAGAAGGTCGTAGAGCGATGCGCTCCAGCGGCTTTGCCGCTCGATGGAAACGGTTTCCGGCCGCCCCCGGGCAAACACGTCGCGGCCGAGCCGGCTGCGGCTCATCAGCTTCGCGGCCGCATCCCGCATTGCTTCCAGTCGGCGCAGGCGAAAGGCCAGCGCGGCGGCCATTTCCTCGCCGCTCAGCGCATCCTCGTCCTTCTGCTCGGGAATCAAGAGCCGGGATTTCAGATAGGCAAGCCATGCCGCCATCACCAGATAGTCGGCAGCCAGCTCCAGTCGCAGGCGCCGCGCCTCGGCCACGAACTCCAGATACTGTTCGACAAGGGCCAGGATCGAGATCCGCGCAAGGTCCACCTTCTGCTTGCGCGCGAGCGTCAACAGAAGGTCGAGCGGCCCTTCAAAGCCTTCCACATCGACGACAAGCGCGGGATCGGTGCTGGCCCGGTCGTCCCGGACCTCCGCCGGCGTCATGCCATCGAGAAAGGAGTCCTGCACTGGCACCTCCCCTGTCCGGCACGTTTCGAGTACCAGACCCATGCCAGCCCATCCTAGATCATCATGCGAAAAACCGGAATCGCATAAACCGCCCCGGCAGTCTGTGGCTCAGGCCCCTTGCAGCAGCGCTCCCGCACGCGCCAGCATGGCGTCGAACTCGGCCCGCAGCGCCACAAGATCGACCGGCGCTTCCGGTGCGCGGCGCGCGGCAAGCGCCGCCTCCGCCCGCTCCGCCGCCCGGCCGGCGAGCTCCGGACTGTTGGCGGCAACGGCCCGCATCTCCGCGAAATCGCCATTGCAGTGCAGGGCCATGTCGCAGCCAGCGGCAAACAGATCGCGAATGCGCCCGCTCATGTCCCCGCCGAGTGCCTTCATCGACACATCATCGCTCATCAACAGCCCGTCAAAGCCGATGTCCCGGCGAATGATCCTGTCGATGATGATCGGCGACCGTGTGGCGCAGCGCTCCGCATCGAGCGCGGAATAAACCACATGCGCTGTCATGGCCATCGGCAGATCGCGAAGCCGGCGAAAGGGCGCGAAGTCCAGGGTCGAGAGATCCTCGGCAGAGGCATCCACCACCGGAAGCTCCAGATGGCTGTCGACCCGCGCCCGTCCATGCCCGGGAATGTGCTTCAGGACAGGCAAGACGCCTGCCGCCGCCAATCCATCCGAGAGGCCTCGCCCGATCTCCGTGATGGCTTCCACCGTCCGCCCATAGGCACGGTCGCCGATGGCATCGCTGGTTTCCGGCGTGGGCAGATCGACAATCGGCAGGCAATCGACGGTGATACCGAGTTCGGCAAGGTCGGCACCCATCAACCGGCCACCGAGCCAGGCCGCCCGGCAGCCGGCCGGCCGGTCCGCGTCGAAAAGCGCGCCGAAAACGGCACCAGCGGGATAGTCCGGCCAGTGTGGCGGCCGCAGCCGGCGCACCCGGCCACCTTCCTGATCGATCAACACCGGCGCGTCCTCCGCACCGACGCACGCCCGGAAGTCGGCGACCAGATCGCGGATCTGCTGCGGGCTTTCACAATTGCGCCCGAACAGAATGAGCCCCCAAGGGCGCTCCTCCGCAAAGAAGGAACGCTCGTCAGGGGTCAACTGCGAACCGGCGCAGCCGGTAATGAAGGCCTTCGACATTCGCGGCTCAGTTCCGGCGCACGAAGCAATCGCCGCCCGCCGCCTTCAGCCGCTCGCAAAGCGAGATGGCGTTGTCACGCGATCCGGCCGGGATCCGCACCCGGTAGAAGGTGCCACGGTCGCCGAGATCCGCCTTCTGGATGACCGGCGTCACGCCGCCAAGCACCGATCCATAGCGCCGCTGCAGGTCATCGAATGCCGTCTGTGCCTGGGCCTGCGAGCGCTGTGAGGACACCTGCACAACATAGGCCCCGGCGGGAATCGAACCGCTGGCGGCAGCCGCCGGAGCGGCCGGGCGCGCCGCGCCCCCATTTCTGGTCAGATCCATCGGCGCGGTTCCGGACGTGCTCGGCGCTGCAGCAACCTGGCGTGTCGCCGGCGGCGGCGTCGCCGCTGCTGCGATCCGCTCGATATCGATCGGCTTGCCGCGCGGCACATTCCCTGGCGCCGGCTGCGTGGCGCCCCCGGCGGCGGCGGTCGTCGGCGGTGTCGTGGTTGTCGCCGGTGTTGAAGCCGGCGTCGCGGTTCCGGCGGAACCAGAGGCCACGCCAGATGCTGGGGCGGACGTCCCGGCACCAGGCACCGTGACCGGACGGGTCGCCACCCGGGTCGGCGTATCCACATTGCCGCCTGCGGTAACCGGCGTTGCAGTGGGCGCGCTGGAGGTCGGCTCATCAGCCGAAATGATCGTTCCGTCCGGACGCACCACCACGGTACGCACGCGGCGCGGTCCCGAAGGCACCTCGACACCGCTAGACTGCGACCCGGTGTTGGTCGGCGCCGGCGGAAGGGAGGCAACCGGCGTTTCGTCCGTCTCCAGCAACTGTTCACCGCGCGGGGTTTCGACGCCGCCAACCCGATCGTAGATCAGTTTGCTCTGACCGGCGGCGGACGGCTCTTCCGGTTCGGGGAAGGTTTTCATCGGCCCGGTCTGCGCGGCAATCACCGGCGGAGGGCCGGAGAGCGCATCATCGCCACCGATGTTCAGCAAGGTGAAGGCACCGCCGCCAACCACGACCACTCCAAGCACAGCGGCAGCCGCATAAAGGCCGCGCCGGGAACTCTTCTCCGGCACCGCCGCCTGTTCGCTTTCCGAATGAGGCGGCAGAACGCCATGACCGCCAAGCTGCGGATCGCCCTCACGCATGGCCTGAGCCACCGCATCAAGGTCATATCCTTCCGGCGGAGGCGGCGCCTCGCCCTCCGGATCGAAATACGCCGGCTCGCGCGGTGCAGGCTCGGCAGCCCGCAGGTGATCGAAGGCACGCGGCGCGGGCGCCTGCCCTTGGGTCGCAGCGGCAACACCGGCAACACCAACGGCGGCCCCAGCCCCCCACTCGGCAGCCTCGGCTCCACTCTGGTCCGGGTGATCGCCAGGGAGCACAGGCTCTTCGAGAAAGATATCGTCGAACCGATCCTCAGGAACGGGAACAGGCTCGGGCTCGGGCGCCGACTCCACCGCGCGCTGCCCCGTATTCACGTAGAGCGCGCTCATCAACCCATCTTCAAGCGACGCCGAAAGATCGTCGGAAAGACTGGCCTCCTGCCGAACCGGATCGGCAGCAACCTCAGGCTCACTCACCGGCGCCTGGAGCTGATCACCCAGATGGGCTTCAGCCTCCCAGATCGCATCGCCGCTCCAATGGGCATCTGGCTGCTGAGCGCTGGATTCTCCGGCCAGCGCCATCGGATCCTCGTAGGTCTCCGGCGTCAGGGCCTCCTGATGACGCAACGCGGCGTCCGCATGAGGATCCGCCGCCGCATAAGGATCAACCTGGTACGGGTCGACCTGCTGAGGCGCCTCCTCGGCATAAGGCCCTTCCGCATAGGCTTGCGGCACGGCGGCATAGCCCTGCGGCTCATCGACATAGCCGTGCTCCGCATACGGCTGCGGAGCGTAGGGATCCTCCTGGGCGGCGGGAAGCTCCTCCTCCGCCCAGCCATCGCCGACCGGCGCCTCATGATAGGCGCCGCCGGCCTCTACCGGTGCGTAGGGTTCCTGCTCGACGGCATAGGGATCGCGGGACGCCTCGTCTGACAGCGGATACGGCTCTTCCACGACCGGCTCGCCGGCCTGCGGCGGCGTCACCGACTGAAATTGCGCATTTCCCTCACTGACGATCCGCGCCAACTCAACGAGCGGATCTTCCTCGAAAGGTGCGAAATCGTCATCCGCGCGCTGTCGTCCGTCGCGATTGTCCCCGTCATTGACCGAAAAGTTCGAACGATTGGGCATGATGCTGATGGCTTTCCCGCTTGTCTGTACCGGCCTCCCGCACGCGCCAACGGCATCTGCGCGAAAACCGCCCGCCGTTACCGCATCTCCTCGGGCGCGTCGACGCCCAGGATGGACAAGCCAGACGCGAGAACCTCGGAGACCGCCTGTACCAATCCAAGACGGGCCAATGTTGTTTGTCGATCTTCAATGTTAATAAAGCGTAATTGCGGCAAATCCTTGCCTCTATTCCAGTGGGAATGCAGGGCACTGGCCAGTTCGTGCAGGTAGAAGGCGACCCGGTGCGGCTCATGTGCTTCCGCCGCGCTGTCCACCAGACGGGGCCATGCCGCCAGACGGGCAATGATCTCGCGCTCGCCCGAATCGTCCAGAAGACCGAAATCGGCTTCACGCAGCGCGGCAACCGACTGATCCATATCGGTCAATTCCTGAGCCGCCTGACGAAGCACCGACCGGCACCGGGCGTGACCGTACTGAACGTAGAAAACCGGATTATCCTTGGACTGCTCGGTGACTTTCTTGAAGTCGAAGTCCAGCGGTGCGTCATTCTTGCGATACACCATCATGAACCGCACCGGATCGCGCCCGACCTCCTCGACCACATCGCGCAGGGTGACGAAATCGCCGGACCGCTTCGACATGCGCACCGGCTCACCGCCACGGAACAGCTTCACGAGCTGGCACAGGCGGACAATCACCTTGGCATCGTCATTGGAAATCGCCCGACCGACCGCTTCCAGCCGCTTGACGTAGCCACCATGGTCGGCGCCGAGAATGAAGATCATCTCCTTGAAGCCACGACGGAACTTCGAGCGGAAATAGGCGACGTCCGCCGCGAAATAGGTGTAGGAGCCGTCTGACTTCAGCAGCGGCCGGTCGATGTCGTCGCCATAGGCGGTGGCGCGGAACAGGGTCTGCTCCCGGTCTTCCCAATCCTCCGGCAACTGGCCCTTCGGCGGCGGCAAGGTGCCCTCATAGACCAGATCGCGCGCCCGCAGCTCCTCGATCATCTCCTCGATCTGAGACGGCTTGCCGTCGGCGCCTTCATGCAGCGTGCGCTCGGAGAAGAACTCCTCGTGATGCACGTTGAGCAAGGCAAGGTCCGCGCGGATCAGATCGAGCATCGCCGCGATCGTCGCATTCTTGACCAGCGGCAGCCATGCCTCCTCGGCCATGTCCTTCAGCCGCTCGCCGTATTCGGCGGCCAGCGCCTTGCCCACCGGCACCAGATAGTCGCCCGGATAAAGCCCCTCCGGGATCTCGCCGATGTCCTCGCCGAGCGCCTCGCGGTAGCGCAGGAAGGCCGAACGGGCCAGCACATCCACCTGGGCCCCGGCGTCGTTGATGTAATACTCGCGGGTCACGTCATAGCCGGCGAAGTCCAGCAGCGAGGCCAGCGCATCGCCCACCACCGCGCCCCGGCAATGGCCCACATGCATCGGCCCGGTGGGATTCGCCGAGACGTATTCCACATTCACCTTCAGCCCGCCGCCAAGGTCGGAACGGCCGAAATCCCGCCCCGTTTCCAGCACCGCGCGCATCACCTTCGTCCAGACCTCCGGGACCAGACGCATGTTGATGAAACCGGGCCCGGCGACGGACGCCTCGGCGACATCAGTGTCGCGCAACAGCAGCTCCACCAGCCCTTCGGCCAAAGCGCGTGGGTTGGTCTTCAGCGGCTTGGCCAGAACCATCGCCGCGTTGGTCGCCAGGTCCCCGTGCGCCGGGTCTCGCGGCGGCTCGACCACGATGCGCTCAAGCGCCTCCGGCGCCACTTCGCCATTCGGGTAAAGGTCAAGGACGGCGGCACGGACACGGCCGGTGAATTCGCTGAAGATGTTCATCGCTGGCTTCTTTCGACATTCCCGGGCGGACACCTCGGCGTGGGGCACGCGGGCAGTCCCTGGAAATCGGTGGAGAAATCGGACTGGCGGACTAGCCCAAATCCGGAGTGTGGTCAAACAGGCGCCGGTGCTCGTCCATCGCGAACCGGTCGGTCATGCCGGCGATGAAGTCGCAGACCCGGCGGGCGCGCCGGTCGGTGGCGGCATCTTCCAGGCCCCGGCGCCATTCCTCGGGCATCAGGGCCGGATCCGCGAAATAGGCCTCGAACAGCTCGCGGGTGACCTGCGACACCTTTCGCCGCACCGCCAGAACATCCGGATGCCGGTAGAGATTGGCGAACAGGAAGGCCTTCACCTCCCCTTCCGCCCGGGCCATTTCGGCGGAGAACGCCACCAGCGCCCCGGGAGCGGCGCGCACATCCTCCACGGAGGCCGGCGCGGCCGCCGCAATCCGCGTCACCGCTTCGCGGATCACATCCTCCACCATGCGGGTGATCGACCGGCGCACGATCTCATGGATGCGGCGCGGCTCCTCCAGATTCGGATACCGCGCGTCGACCTCATCCAGAATGCTGGCAAAGAAAGGCACCTCGCGGATCTGCTCGATACGGAGCAGCCCCGCCCGCAAGCCATCGTCAAGGTCATGGGCATCATAGGCGATATCGTCGGCGATTGCCGCTGCCTGCGCCTCCGCGCTCGGCCAGGTGTCGAGCCTCAGGTCTTGACGCTGCGAATGGGCGCGGATGGCGAACGGCAGCTCACTGCCGGCGAACTTGCCAAGCGGCGCCCCATCCGGCCCCACCAGCGGACCGTTGTGCTTGACCAGCCCCTCCAGGGTTTCCCAGCTGAGATTGAGCCCGTCGAACTCGGCGTAGCGCCGCTCCAGACTGGTGACCACCCGCAGTGACTGGGCATTATGGTCGAACCCGCCATAGGGCGCCATGCAGGCGTCCATCACATCCTCACCCTCATGCCCGAACGGCGTGTGGCCTAGGTCATGGGCGAGCGCCAGGCATTCGGCGAGATCCTCGTCGAGGCGCAGCGCCCGGGCGAGCGAGCGGGCGATCTGCGACACCTCGATGGTATGAGTGAGCCGCGTGCGGAAGTGATCGCCCTCATGATAGACGAAGACCTGGGTCTTGTGCTTGAGCCGGCGAAAGGCGGTGGAATGAATGATCCGGTCCCGGTCGCGCTGGAACGGCGTGCGGGTGGGGCTTTCCGGTTCGGGAAAAAGGCGTCCGTGGCTCTTGTCCGGATTTGTGGCAAAGGGCGCGCGCGGCTGTGCGCCATATCCAAGCGGTGCGGTCATCAAGCCTCTCCGATGCGGTGTCCCGTTGCACCGGACACGCGGTGCAAGTGTTGACGCTTGCTCGCTGTGTTCATACCTATCTGATAACGTCTTGCACAGACCAGCTTCGGGCCGGGTGCCGGATTTCTTGCAGGCAGCACCGCCGCCAGCCGGCGATGCCCAGGCACCGGACCGCCCGCCAACACGGACACGAGCGAAAGCCATGACCAGCCAAGTGACGGAAACCAGCCAGGAGGGCGTGTCGCTGAGCGACAGCGCCGCACGGCGCATTGCCAAGATTCTCTCAGCCGAACCGGACGGCACCTGCCTGCGCATCAGCGTGGAAGGCGGCGGATGTTCCGGCTTCCAGTACAAATACGATCTGGTGCGCGAGCGCGAGGCCGACGACCTGGTGCTGGAAAAGGACGGCGCCACCGTTCTCATCGACCCGATTTCGGTGCAATACATGGCCGGATCGGTCGTCGACTATGTCGATGACATCATGGGCCAGTCGTTTCAGATCCAGAACCCGCTCGCGGCCGCCGGCTGCGGTTGCGGCACCAGCTTCTCGATCTGACGCCTCCCCCAACCACGCGAAAGAGGACCGCCGTGAAAATCGCGACCTGGAACATCAACGGCGTCAAGGCGCGACACGACACGGCTCTGGCCTGGCTGAAGGAGGCAGCGCCCGATATCGCCTGCCTTCAGGAGATCAAATCCGTCGACGAGGCGTTTCCCGCCGCCGCCTTCGAAGAGCTTGGCTACAATGTGGTGACCCATGGCCAGAAGGGCTTCAATGGGGTTGCGCTTCTCAGCAAGTCTCCCCTTGAGGACATCACCCGGGGCCTTCCGGGCGAAGATGAGGACGTTCAGGCCCGTTACATCGAGGCGGTCACCGGCACCGCGCAAGGGGTGGTCCGCGTCGGCTGCCTCTATCTGCCGAACGGCAATCCGGTCGACACGGAAAAGTTCCCCTACAAGCTGCGCTGGATGGACCGGCTGCGGCGTCATGTGGCGCAGCGACTGACACTGGAAGAACCGTTCGTGCTGCTTGGCGACTACAACGTCATTCCCGAGCCGCGCGATGCCCGCAATCCCGACGCCTGGGTTGACGATGCTCTGTTCCGTCCCGAAAGCCGCCAGTCGTTCCGCGCGCTGTGTGCCCTTGGCCTGACCGACGCGGTGCGCGCGGCCAATCAGGCCGATGATGTCTACACCTTCTGGGACTATCAGGCCGGCGCCTGGCAGAAAAACAACGGCATTCGCATCGACCACGTCCTGCTCTCGCCCGAAGCCTGCGACCGGCTGGAAGGCGTTGGCATCGACGCCCATGTGCGCGGCTGGGAAAAGCCCTCCGATCATGTGCCCGTCTGGGTGGAGCTGGCGGCATGAGCCCGGAGCAGCGGGCGCGGCTCGCCAGTCTCGACACTCCCGCCCTGCTGCTCGATGAACCACGCCTCGTCCAGAACCTGACGAAGATGGCGAAACGGGCTGCGGCCGATGGCATCCCCTTGCGGCCGCATCTGAAAACGGCCAAATCCATCGACGTTGCCCGGCTCGCCGCCGACCTCGGCGCCGACCGCTGGACAGTCTCCACCTTGCGCGAGGCGGAATATTTCGCCGCGCATGGTCTCAGCGACATGCTCTACACCCTGTCGATCGTGCAGGCGAAGCTGGAGCGGGTGATGGCGCTCAACCGGACCGGCGCCGATGTCGCCGTCTGCCTCGACACCCCGGAAGGGGCCGCCGCCATCGCCGCCATGGCGCTCGACGGGCCACCGCTACGGGTGTTCCTCGAAATCGACGTGGACAGCCACCGCACCGGATTGCGGCCGGGCGAAACCCGGTTGATCGAAACCGCGGAGCGCATCGCCGCCGCCCCGCGCCTGTCGCTGGCCGGTGTGATGGCCCATGGCGGCGAAAGCTACGCCTCGCGCTCACGCGCCGACATCGAGGCCATGGCAGAGCAGGAACGCTCCATCGCCGTCGCCGCCGCCGAAGCCCTGCGGGCCGAAGCCATCGCCTGCCCCCTGGTGAGTATCGGCTCGACGCCGACCGCCTGTTTCAGCAGGTCCCGCGAGGGCGTCGGCGAACTGCGAGCAGGCGTCTACATGTTTCAGGATGTCTTCCAGGCCAATCTGGGCGTCTGTACGCTCGACGACATCGCCGCCAGTGTGCTGACGACGGTGGTCAGCGCCGCGCCGCATCTCAACCGGCTGATCATCGATGCCGGCGGCCTCGCCCTGTCCAAGGATCGCTCCTGCGCCAGCCAGGACAACGATTGCGGCTACGGCTTCTTCACCGACGAAGATGGCCGGTGGATCGAAAATCTCCATGTCACGGGGGTCAGCCAGGAACATGGTTATGTCACCACCCGGGATGGTACCCCGCTCCCCTTCGCCGATTTTCCCATCGGCAGCCGGTTGCGGGTCCTGCCGAACCACGCCTGCATGACCGCCGCCGCCTATGATCGCTACACGGTGCTGACCGCCGATGGCGGCACCGACGACTGGCAACGGATCAACGGCTGGGAACCCTACCCCTGAAAGCCTCCCCGCCGCGCAAACTGACGCAGCGGCAGAAACATGCTATCGTGACGCATGGCGAAACGATGGCGACCCTATTGCGTGCTGACCGCATGGACGCTGCTGCTGTTTCTGTTGGAAAGCGGCACGGCGATGGCGGCTGAGTGCAGTTGCCGCTACTTCGGTCAGTCCTACAAGCTCGGCGAGACGGTATGCCTGCGCGGGCCCAATGGCCTGCGGCTTGCCCGATGCGCCATGAATCTGAACAACACCTCCTGGCAGCCGCTCGACCGCCAATGCCCCTTGAGCGCGGTAACGCCGCCCTCTCCTGCATCGCATCCCGCAGCACCTGACGCCCCCCGGATTGGAGAGCGGAAGGCCGGGTAAAAGGCCTGCACTCTAGCGGCCGTCGGCCACCGAGACGTGATTGCTGGCGATCCAGTTTTCGGCAAGCATCGTCGCCCGGCGGCGCACCGGTTCGGAAGCCAATCCGAAGCAGCGCTCCTGGGTCTCGGCGATCCAGTCCGCCTTCGGGCCGACCGCGCGCTTGCGTGCGATCGTCAGCCACATCAGCCCGGAGGTCTGGGCGTCCGTTCCCCGGAAGTCGGAATTGAACAGCAATTCACCAAGCCGGGCCTGCGCCGTCACATGGCCCTTGCGCGCCGCAAGCTTCAGCCAACGGGCTGCCATGCGCGGATCGCGGTCGCTTTCATCGAGATACAGGATACCCAGATGATACTGGGCGTCGGCATCGCCGAAATAGGACGCAGCATAGGTGAAGATTTCCCGCGCGCGGCCGACATTCGGACGGATCGCGCTGTCATTGATGCCGGTGAGGTAATAGGACCCCAACTCGACGAAGGCGCTGGCGATAAAGGGCGCGCGCGGCGACGACGGGCTGTCGTCGGCATAGTTCGAGGCAATCTGACGGAAATACTCGAAGGCCTTGATGTCGTCTTCCTGGACCCCGTCGCCCTTGGCATACATGCGCCCGAGCTTCCAGGCTGCCAGCGGATGCCCCTTCTCCGCGGCGAAGCGCAAGGAATCGAGCGCCCGCTCCTTCTCGCCCGCATAGTAGAATCGCGTGCCCGCGCGCAGTGCCTCCAAAGGGGAGACATCCCCCTTCGGCACCGTCTCCAGCACCGCCGTTGCTCCATTCTCCGCAGGACGCCCATCGAGCGCCGCCACCGGGCCGGAGCAAGCCAGACCGAGCAGAAGAGAAGCCACTATACCTGAACTAGTGATCCGCATTCCCTGACCGCCTCGCGCGTTCATTCAACCTCCTTCGGCACATGCCGCTTCGCTCGAATGAAACGCGATCCTTCTTCTTTTTTGCCAGCCTGTGCCCTGGAACTCTCCGCCCAGGACAGTCTGTCCGGCATTGCCGTTCGTTCACCCCCAATGAACCGGCCGCCTCGTTTTACCTAGCTTCAGTTGTACCCCGTCAACTTGGCAACAGTTTGGCCTTTTCCGTCCTTCATCATGCAAGATCCAACCTCTTGCGATATCAGTACTTTCATCCATCGCGAGGCGACGCCTCGCGGGACAGGCGCAGCTCTCCCGGCCTTACCGCCACACCGCCGCCACATCCCCCGAGCGATGCGGATGACGGTGCTGCGCCTCGCCCCAACGGAGACGATCCAAAAATGGCCGAAACGCGGCGCCAGCCCCTTGCGGACGATCATAGCCGATAGAGAAGCAACATGGTGTGACCCGTTCGACACAACACCGGCCCTGCGCCGCTCTGGCGATGGCTTGGCATTGCGCAAAGCCCCCCACAGGGGCGCAGACGCCCCGCCCCCGAGTTCGTTGACGGCGTTCTGCCACGGTCTCCGCACAATCGGACGTTCTCCCTATCCGGAGATCACCAGCAGCAAGGCATTGACAACCAGAACCCCGGCCATGAAAAGATCCGCTTCACGCGGTAGAAATCTTGGCGAAAATCGCTTCATGGGCCCTCCCGCCCACGCGCACCGACGCGCTGGCCGGCTTCCCCTTGCCTTCGACGATCGGCCCGAGCCGATTGAAAACGGTTCCCGCAGCCGGCCCCATCGGCACGGTTTTGCCGAAATGCCGCGCTCTTGGCAGAATCGGGTATGATTCGGGGCTATGCTGCGATGCGCACCCTTCTTGACGGGACACATGATGACGGTGAATGACGACCTGTTTGATGCCAATGGCGGCAGCGCATCCGCGCCCAGTGCCCCGAACCGGCCGGAGACGGAGACCGCCACCCCTGCCGCGCCCGCCCGGCGCCGCCGTCAGCCCGCGCAAGGCTTTTCCGCCGATACGGAATACACCGCCGAACACATCGAGGTTCTGGAAGGGCTGGAGCCGGTCCGGCGCCGTCCGGGCATGTATATCGGCGGCACCGACGAGCGCGCCCTGCATCACCTCTTCGCCGAAGTCATCGACAACTCGATGGACGAGGCGGTTGCCGGCCACGCGAGCTGGATCGAAGTCAACCTGTCCGCCGACGGTTTTCTGTCCGTGGCCGACAACGGGCGCGGCATTCCCATCGACCCGCATCCCAAACATCGCGACAAGTCGGCGCTTGAGGTGATCATGACGACGCTGCACGCCGGCGGCAAATTCGACAGCAAGGTCTACGAAACCTCCGGCGGCCTGCATGGCGTCGGCGTCTCGGTGGTCAACGCCCTGTCGGAGGAACTCGTCGTTGAGGTCGCCCGGGCGCGCAAGCTCTATCGCCAGACCTTCCGCCGCGGCCAGCCCGATGGCGCGCTCGAATGTGTTGGCGATGTACAGAACAGGCGCGGCACCCTCGTGCGCTTCCGTCCCGATCCGGAAATCTTCGGCAAGGGCGCCACCTTCAAGGCCGACTGGCTGTTCAAGATGGCCCGCTCCAAGGCCTATCTGTTCTCCGGCGTGGAGATCCGCTGGCGCTGCGCACCGGAACTGGTCACCGGCAAGGATGAGGTGACCGCCGAAGCGGTGTTCCATTTCCCCGGGGGCTTGCGCGACTACCTCGGCGACGCGCTGGGCAAGGAACGCAGGGTCATCGACGACACCTTCGCCGGCCGCACCGCCGAAACCGGTCGCCATGGCGCCGTCGAATGGGCCGTCACCTGGTTCGCCGGCGACGGTTTCGTCAACTCCTACTGCAACACCGTGCCAACCCCGGAGGGCGGCACCCACGAGACTGGCCTTCGCTACGCGCTCCTGCGCGGGCTGAAGGCCTATGGCGAGCTGTCGGGCAACAAGAAAGCGTCGATTATCACCGGTGACGACATCCTCACCTCCGCCGGGGCCATGCTGTCGGTCTTCATCCGCGAGCCGGAGTTCGTCGGCCAGACCAAGGACAAGCTTTCGACCACCGAGGCCACCCGAATCGTCGAGAACGCGGTGCGCGATGCGTTCGACCATTGGCTCACCGCTTCGCCCAACCAGGCCAACAAACTGCTGGAATGGGTGATCGAGCGCGCCGACGAGCGGCTGCGCCGCCGCCAGGAAAAGGACGTGGCGCGCAAGACCGCGGTGCGCAAGCTGCGCCTGCCCGGCAAGCTGGCCGACTGCTCCTCCAACCAGGCGGCCGGGTCCGAACTGTTCATCGTCGAGGGCGATTCCGCCGGCGGCTCGGCCAAGCAGGCGCGCAACCGCGCCAACCAGGCGATCCTTCCCTTGCGCGGCAAGATCCTCAACGTGGCCAGCGCCGGTCGGGACAAGCTCGTCGCCAACCAGCAGCTTGCCGACCTCATCCAGGCGCTGGGCTGCGGCACCCGCAGCGCCTACCGCGACAGCGACCTGCGCTATGAGCGCATCATCATCATGACCGACGCCGACGTGGACGGTGCCCATATCGCCTCGCTGCTGATCACCTTCTTCTATCGGGAAATGCCGGAGTTGATCCGCAACGGGCACTTGTTCCTTGCCGCGCCGCCGCTTTACCGCCTGACCCAGGGCGGAAAGACCGTCTATGCGCGGGACGACGCGCATAAGGATGCTTTGCTGGCGAGCGAATTCAAGGCCAACGCCAAGGTCGATATCGGGCGCTTCAAGGGTCTTGGCGAGATGCTGCCGGCCCAGCTCAAGGAAACGACGATGGACCCGAACAAGCGCAGCCTGCTGCGGGTCGACATCGAACTTGCGGAAGACAGCCTGACCCGCACCACCGTCGAGCGGCTGATGGGCAACAAGCCCGAGGCCCGGTTCTCCTTCATTCAGGAAAACGCCGAATTCGCCGAAGGATTGGACATCTAGCGCGGGACGCATCTTCACGCCCCTCGCCGCCGGAGGACAGAGGCCCTTGCAGACCGCCCAAGCACGCCTTCCCCTGACGCGAGAGGCCCAGCCATGCTGACGACGCTCTACCGCACAGTCGATCGCCGACGGCGGCCGCTCCGCGATCACCACTACCTTGTGCTCCCCGCACTCGGCCTCGCCTATGGACGCTGCCCGAACGCGGCAAGCGACGGCATTCGCCAAGCCATGGCCACCCTGGCCCGAGCCTACGGGGACGACACTTCCGATGCCGAGGCAAAGCAACCGGCCTTTCAGACCCCGCAGACCGGTTATGCCACCGGCACGCTGTCCTCCTGGGTCGAAGGCATGACACTGCTCTCCGCCAGGGACCTGACCCGCCAACATCCCGACGCCCTGATCTTCAGTGCCATACGCGATCCGCTGGCCCGCCTGGCCGCCTGCTACCTCCGCCAGTATGGCGCCGGTCGCACGCCGCCGGTTTCAAGCAGCTTCCTCGGCTTCCAGCCCGGAATGAGCTTTGCCCAGTTCGCGCTGCATGTCTGCGCCATCAACGACCGGAAAAGCGCCAACGCCTACCGCAGCCAGACCGCCATCCTCAGTCACAACCGCGCCTTGCTGCCCCACCGCTTCATCCGCTTTGAGAGCCCGGAGCCGGACTGGCAGGCCTTGCGCGCGGAGGCCCGCCAGGTCCGCGGCATAGATATCGGCCCCCTGCCCGCGCGCGAGGACCCCAACGAAGCGGAGGTCCGCAGGTTGCTCTTGGAGACCGCTCCGGCTGTGCGCGATGCGGTGCGCAAACGCTATCGCCGGGACTATCAGCTCCTTTATGCGCAGAGCTGACCCACCAGCCGGCGGGCGACTGCGCCCTTGCCCTGATGGGGCCTTGCCGGCATCGTGACCCAGACACGGAAAGAGGAGACCGGCCCATGACACCCAGGCTCACCCGCATCGCCGCAGCCGCCCTTTGCGCAGCGCCCTGGCTGGCCGGGGGCGGGACCTCCGGCCCGGCGCTCGCCGACAACGATCCGGTCGCGGTACTGGCGCGCAACCTGCCCGCCCAGGTGCAGGCGCTGAGGCGCCTTGACGGTCCGGCAGACAGCGGCACCGGTTTCATCCTGATCCGCGAGGGCGCGCGCGACCGCCTGTTCGTCCGCCACGCCACGGGAAGCTCCACGCCCGTTATCATTGAAATCGCCGAGGTTTCGGCACTGGATGGCCGGGTCGCCGACCTGCGCAGCGAAGCGGACGCCCACGGCGTCGTCGCTTTCGTCGACGTTGTGACCGCCGGCCATGAGGAAACCACATATGAGCTATTCCTCGAGAAGGAGGATCCGGCAGCGTACTTGTTTCAGCCGGCAAGTAACTGACCGGCTCCCGGCGACGCCTTATCGAGCGCCAGCGCCTCCTCATCGAGGGAATGTCTTGCGCGTTTATCATGCGCGCCCATGAATCATTGACATTTTCTATTTGAACTGTAGTGTGCGCGCTCAGTGGCCGGGATCTGAGAGACAGATCGGATCACGGCAAGGATTTCTGTCATAACATCAAGGTCATATGTCCTTTTCCTCACTTGGACTGAGCGAAAAAGTGCTCGCCGCCGTGGAAGCCGCCGGCTACACCGAACCCACTGCCATTCAGGCGGGAGCGATCCCTCACGTGCTCGAACGGCGGGATGTTCTCGGGTTGGCGCAAACGGGGACCGGCAAGACCGCGTCCTTCACGCTGCCAATGCTGACGCTTCTGGAAAAGGGCCGCGCCCGCGCCCGAATGCCGCGCACCCTCATCCTGGAGCCGACACGCGAGCTCGCAGCCCAGGTTGAAGAGAATTTCAACAAGTACGGCGTCAATCACAAGCTGAACGTCGCACTTCTGATCGGCGGAACGTCCTTCGGAGATCAGGACCGCAAGCTGGATCGCGGCGTCGATGTGCTGATCGCCACGCCGGGCCGTCTGCTGGACCACACCGAGCGCGGCAAGCTGCTGCTGCAGGGTGTCGACATTCTCGTGATCGACGAAGCCGATCGCATGCTCGACATGGGCTTCATTCCGGACATCGAGCGGATCTGCAAACTGATCCCGATGACCCGCCAGACCCTGTTCTTCTCTGCGACCATGCCGCCGGAGATCCAGCGGCTCGTCGATACGTTCCTGCACAATCCCGCCCGCATCGAGGTGGCGCGGACCTCCTCGACCGCTGATACGGTGTCTCAACATGTGATCGGGTCCGGCAGCAAGGATTTTGACAAGCGCGCCACACTGCGCAAGCTGATCGACCAGGCGGAAGACCTGAAAAACGCGATCGTTTTCTGCAACCGCAAGCGCGATGTGCAGACCGTGTTCCGCTCCCTGCAGCGGCACGAATATTCCGTCGGCGCCCTGCATGGCGACATGGATCAGCGTTCGCGCATGGCTACGCTCGACCAGTTCCGTAACGGCGATCTGGCCCTGCTGATTGCCAGCGATGTGGCCGCGCGCGGCCTCGACATCCCTGACGTCAGCCATGTGTTCAACTACGATGTGCCGACCCATGCGGAAGACTATGTGCACCGCATTGGCCGGACCGGTCGTGCTGGACGCACCGGATCCGCCGTCTCGATCGTCACGGGGAATGATGCCAAATACCTGACCGCCATCGAAAAGCTGATCGACCGCTCCCTTCCCTGGATCGGAGAACCGATCGACTTCGAAGCAGCCGCGGTCGAGAGCAAGAGTCGGCGGCGGGGTGGCGCAGGGCGCGGTGCCAGCGATAAATCTGCCGATGCGGAGCAAGGCGGCGAAAAGTCGGCAACGCGCGGACGCAGCAACGCCAAGGACCGGGCCGCCAAGAAGGAAGAAACCGCTTCCCGCCCGGCTCGGCCGCGCCGTGAGGCAAAATCCGACCAGCCGCAAGCCCAGAGCAAGACCGCAGGCGCGAGCAAGCGCAAACGCGGCGGCTCGCAAAAAGGCGAAGAGCGGGTGATCGGCCTTGGCGATCACGTTCCCGCATTCCTGTTGCGCGATCCGCGCCCGAAGAAAGCCGGCTGAAAAGACCGTCCGGACATGAAGGCGGGCCAGGTTCTTGTGCCCGCCTCGACAATCCGCCGAAAGCCCCCTCCTCCCCTTGGGTGATTCTTCCAGAAAACGCGGCCGAACATTTCAAAACAACTTTAACGCGGCCTTAAACCTTGCTAGTCATGATCGGCATAGGATGTTGATCAGATTCGGGTTTATTATTCTTTTCCCGATATGACGCGTAGGAACCTCTATGGCCCAGGAAGACGACCACAAGCGGACGATCGTCTATGGTGAATCTGCGCTAAAGTACATCCGCAAGAACACCCTTCCTGCATACCCGCGCTTCTATGAGCTTTGGTACACGTATGCCGCCGGCTTCAACCATTCACTTAATCGCGCCGTCAACGAACTAGCTGGATCGAGCGACGGGATTACGAGTGACAAGCTTCAGAACATCTACAACAGCTTCTTGTCGCCAAACAAGCTCGGCGACCGGATCGATGAAGTCGGAGAGAAGATTTCCGACGAGATTCGCGACATGGTTGATCTTCTGGCCCAGAGCACGGCCAAGATCGACACTTATGGCGAGTCGCTCACAGGGGCCCAGGCGCAGCTCGAAGCCCTGCCTGGTCCGGAGCAACTGAAGAAACTCATCGCGCATCTGCTGCAAGCGACCCGGGATACAGCACAGTCCAACAAGACGCTGCACTCGCAACTGGTGGAGTCACACAAACAGATCGAGGACCTTCAGGAAAGCCTTGAAGCCATCCGGTATGAGTCGCTGACGGATGAGTTGACCACCCTCAGCAATCGCAAGCATTTCGACCACACCATCGAACGCATGGTTAAGGATGCGGAAACATCGCGAGAGCCGCTTTCGCTGCTATTGACCGATATCGATCATTTCAAGAAATTCAACGACACCTATGGTCATCAGACCGGCGATCAGGTGTTGCGTCTTGTTGCCCTGGCGGTCAAGCAGAACGTCAAGGGACACGACATCGCGTGCCGCTATGGCGGCGAGGAATTCGCAATCCTGCTGCCGCATACCTCCCTGCGCCAGGCGGTGACCGTCGCCGAACACATCCGCCGTGCCGTGCTCTCCAAGGAGCTGGTCAAACGGTCCACCGGCGAGAACCTCGGCCGGATCACCATTTCCATCGGCGTTTCGTCCTTCCGCGCCAAGGACACCTCGCAGACGATTATTTCCCGCGCCGATACCGCGCTTTACGCGGCAAAGGCCGCTGGCCGCAATCTGGTGCGCAGCGAAGCCGACCCTGACGTGGTCGGAGACATGCAGGTAGCCTGAAAGGCGCCGGAGAGAGCTGGCCCCGGTTGCAATCATTTCAGAAGTCATGCGTCGCTGCCGCCAGCGCGCGTGACCGGTTGCAGTAGGCGCCGCTCGCCTACCCTTGCTGGGAGCTCACATCGGCCAGTTCGTCGGCGCTGGCCGCTTTCAGCGAAACGGATTCGCCGCAGCCACAGGCGGAGACCTCGTTGGGATTGCGGAACACAAAGCCGGAGCGGAACTTCGTCACCTCGTGATCCATCTCCGTACCCAGCAGGAACAGAACAGCCGAGGGGTCGACGAAAATCTTGACGCCCTTGTCCTCGATCACGTCATCGCCGGGGCGCGCTTCTTCCACCAGGCTCATGTCGTATTCCATGCCGGCGCAGCCGCCCTTCTTGATGCCGACCCGCAACCCGAGCGCCAGCTTGTCGGCATTCTCGACAATTTCGCGCACCCGCTCCGCGGCAGCATCGGTCAATGTCAGCACCTGAAACCTGGAAGCCATGGCTCTGAATTCCCGCATTTGATGGGTCGGAGACGCCGCGCGGTCCCGCGCCGAAGTTGACAAGCGGAGACACGTGGCGGCTCCGCGTCACTTTAGAATATAGGATGAGGCGCCGGTCAGTACCAGTTGAGCGCGACCTTGGCCTCTTCCGACATCCGCTCCGGCGTCCAGGGCGGGTCGAACACCATCGTCACATTGACCGGTCCGACGCCAGCGACCGCGCCCACCGCATCCGCAACCCAGCCCGGCATTTCACCGGCCACCGGACAGCCCGGCGCGGTCAGCGTCATGTCGATCGCCACCGAGCGGTCATCCTCGATGTCGACCTTGTAGATCAGGCCCAACTCGTAGATGTCGCAAGGGATCTCCGGATCGTAGACCGTCTTCAGCGCGCCGACGATGTCCTCGGTGATCTGCTGCAACTCCTCGGCGGAAAACGCACTTCCCTTTGCCGCGATTTCCGCCTGCCGGTCGCTGTCCGCGCCAGCCGTCATGTTGTCGCTCATTCTGCCCTCACGCGAAGAAATCATGTGCCTTTTGCAGAGCCTCGACCAGCCGGTCGATTTCCTCCACGGTGTTATAGAGGCCGAAGCTCGCCCGGCAGGTGGAGGTCACGCCATAGCGGGCCAACAACGGTTGGGCGCAATGGGTGCCCGCCCGCACGGCGACGCCTTCCCGGTCGATCACCATCGACACGTCATGGGCATGAACGCCGCGCATTTCGAAGGAGACGATAGCCCCCTTGCCCGGCGCCTCGCCAAAGATGCGGATCGAATTGATCTGCTTCAGCCGCTCATGGGCATAGGCGCTCAGCCACGCCTCATGCGCGGCGATGCGGTCGCGGCCGATGCCGTCCATATAGTCGAGCGCCGCCGCCAGGCCGATGGCCTGGACGATGGGCGGGGTGCCGGCCTCGAAGCGGTGCGGCGGGTGGTTGTAGGTCACCCGATCCTCGGTCACGTCCTCGATCATCTCGCCGCCGCCATTGAACGGGCGCATGCGCTCAAGCAGCTCCTTGCGCCCCCAGAGCGCGCCGATGCCGGTCGGGCCATACACCTTGTGGCCGGTGAAGACGAAGAAGTCGCAGCCAAGATCCTGCACATCGACGGGCATGTGCACCGCCGACTGGCTGCCATCCACCAGAACGGGGATGCCGCGCTCGTGCGCCAACGCACAGACTTCCTTGATCGGCACCACCGTGCCCAGCACGTTGGACATCTGGGTGATGGCGACCAGCTTGGTGCGGTCGGTCAGCGCTTCTGAAAACGCGTCGAGATCGAAAGAGCCATCCTCGCGCACATAGACCCAGCGCAGCTTCGCGCCCTTGCGCTCCCGCAGGAAATGCCAAGGCACGATATTGGAGTGATGCTCCATGATCGACAGGACGATCTCGTCGCCCTCGCCGATGTTGTCCGCGCCGAAGCTGTCGGCAACCAGATTGATCGCTTCCGTGGTCGAGCGGGTGAAGATCACCTCATCGATTGACGGCGCGTTCAGGAAGCGGCGCACGGTCTCGCGCGCCGCCTCGAACTTCTCCGTCGCCAGGTTGGACAGATAGTGCAACCCGCGATGAACGTTGGAGTATTCGTTCGAATAGGCATTCGACACGGCGTCGATCACCGCCTGCGGCTTCTGGGCGGAGGCGCCATTGTCGAGATAGACGAGCGGCTTGCCGTAGACCTCGCGCGACAGGATCGGGAAATCCCGCCGCACCGCCATCACGTCATAGGCCGTATCCGTCCCCTGGCCGGAATTCGCGATGATCGCCATGCTTTACTCCTTTGCGGACAGCCAGCTGCGAATCCGCTCCTCGAATGCCTCAACGACCACCTCGTCGCCGATTTCCTCCACCGCTTCCGACAGGAAGGCAAGCACCAGCAGGGTCCGGGCTTCTGCTTCCGGAATGCCGCGCGCGCGCAGGTAGAACAGAAGGTCCTCGTCGATCTGGCCGCTCGTCGCGCCATGGGCACATTGCACGTCGTCGGCGAAGATCTCCAACTCCGGCTTCAGCGCCATGTCCGCATGTTCGGACAGGAGCAGCGACTGGGTCATCATCTGGCCGTCGGTCTTCTGCGCATGCGGACGCACGATGATCTTGCCCTGGAATATCCCCTTGGCATCGTCATCAACCACGGTCTTGAACAGCTCGCGGCTGTCGCAATGGGGCACTGCGTGATCGACGACCAGCGTCTGATCCACATGCTGACCGCCGCGCACCATGGTGATGCCCAGAAGATCGGCCCGCGAATTTTCACCGTTGAAACGGACGAAGGACTGATGCCGGGCAAATCCGGCTCCGATCCCGGCACCGATCAGCTTGACCGCGCTGTCGGCGTCCTGGGTTACCAGCGCCGTGCCCACATGGGTCGTGCCGGCCGCTTCGGTCTGCAGCCGCGCCGCCACCAGTTTCGCCCCGGTCGCCACCCGGAAATCGCTCACCGAGTTGGCAAAGCTGCCCTCGGTTCCGCCGACGAAGGTCTCCAGCAAGGTGACCTCGCTACCGGCGCCGGCCTTGACCACCACCCGTTCCGCCGTGCTCACGGCTGCGTCTGCCGACAGCGCGTGGACAATTTCCACCGGCTTCGACAGGCGGGTGTTGTCGGCAATCGTCAGCACCAGACCATCACCGCAGAAGATCGCGTTGAGGCCGATGGCCGCATTGTCCGCGGCAATCTCCGGCACCTCGAAAAGGTCGGCGCCGTCCTCAGCCAGCGCCTCGGCGAGCGGACGGACGACCACCCCCTCGCTGGCGAGCGCTGCCACATCAGACAGGCCAGCGTGAAACCGGCCATCGACAAGCACCAACCGGTACCGGTCGACGGCGGCGTAGACATCCCCGGCAGCCGCAACAATGGCGCCAGCCGCCGCGTCGTCGCGCGGTGCGGCAAAGGCAGGGACAGACTTCAGCCGGTTGCGCAGGTCGGAGTATTTCCAGTCCTCGACCCGGCGATGCGGCAGCCCGTTCTGGCGGAAGGCGGCAAAGGCCGCCTCGCGGGAGCGCGCCACCTCGGCGGCACCGGGAAGATCCTGGCGCAGCTTGTCGAACAACTCGGCGATTTCGGTTTCGGCATGGCTCTCCATGCCGCGCGGTTCCATGTTCATCGCATCATTCCCCGCTGTCACGCCGCGGCGCCGACGAACTCGGCATAGCCGTTCTTCTCCAGCTCAAGCGCCAGCTCCTTGCCGCCGGTCTTGACGATGCGGCCCTTGGACAGGACATGCACCACATCCGGCACGATATGATCGAGCAGCCGCTGGTAGTGGGTGATGACCACGGTGGAGCGCTCCGGGCTGCGCAGCTTGTTGACGCCCTCGGCGACCACCCGCAGCGCGTCGATGTCGAGGCCGGAATCGGTCTCGTCGAGCACGCAAAGGGACGGCTCCAGCAGCGCCATCTGCAGAATTTCCGCACGCTTCTTCTCACCACCGGAGAAGCCGACGTTGAGCGGGCGCTTCAGCATGTCCATGGTGACCTGCAACTCGCCGGCCTTGTCCTTCACGCGGCGCATGAATTCCGGCGTCGACAGCTCTTCCTCGCCGCGCGCCTTGCGCTGTGCGTTCATCGCCGACTTCAGGAAGGTCATGGTGGCGACCCCCGGGATCTCGATCGGATACTGGAAGGCCAGGAACACGCCGGCGCTGGCCCGCTCTTCCGGCGCCATCTCAAGGATGCTCTCGCCGTTGAACAGGATGTCGCCCTCGGTCACCTCATAGTCTTCCTTGCCGGCAAGGATGTAGGAAAGGGTCGATTTGCCGGAGCCGTTCGGGCCCATGATCGCATGGACCTCGCCCGGCTTCACGGTCAGGTCGACGCCGCGCAGGATTTCGGTACCGTCTTCGGCAATGCGGGCGTGCAGGTTCTTGATTTCAAGCATTGGGTCAGTTCCGTGATTTGGGTGTCGAACAGGCGGTACGGCGGGCTTAGCCCACCGACCCCTCGAGCGAGATCGAGATCAGCTTCTGGGCCTCGACGGCGAATTCCATCGGCAACTGCTGGATCACATCCTTGACGAAGCCGTTGACGATCAGGGCAACCGCTTCCTCGCCGGACAGACCGCGCTGCTGGCAATAGAACATCTGATCGTCGGAGATCTTCGAGGTGGTCGCCTCGTGCTCGAACACCGCTGTCGCGTTCTTCGATTCGATGTAGGGCACCGTATGCGCGCCGCAGTCCTGCCCGATCAGCAGGCTGTCGCACTGGGTGAAGTTGCGCGCGTTCGACGCCTTGCGATGGGCCGACACCAGCCCGCGATAGGTGTTCTGCGAACGCCCGGCGGAAATGCCCTTGGAGATGATGCGGCTGGAGGTGTTCTTGCCCAGATGCATCATCTTGGTGCCGCTGTCGATCTGCTGGCAGCCGTTCGACACGGCGATCGAGTAGAACTCGCCGCGCGAATTGTCGCCGCGCAGGATGCAGGAGGGATACTTCCAGGTGATCGCCGACCCGGTTTCCACCTGGGTCCAGGAGATCTTGGAGTTCTTGCCCCGGCAATCGCCACGCTTGGTGACGAAATTGTAGATGCCGCCCTTGCCTTCCGAATCGCCCGGGTACCAGTTCTGCACCGTCGAATACTTGATCTCCGCGTCATCCAGCGCGATCAGCTCGACCACGGCCGCATGGAGCTGGTTCTCATCGCGCTGCGGCGCGGTGCAGCCCTCCAGATAGGACACATAGGCGCCCTTGTCGGCGATGATCAGCGTGCGCTCGAACTGGCCGGTGTTCTGCTCGTTGATACGGAAATAGGTGGACAGCTCCATCGGGCAGCGCACGCCCTCCGGCACGTAGACGAAGGAGCCGTCGGTGAAGACCGCCGAGTTCAGCGTCGCGTAGAAATTATCCGTAACCGGAACCACCGTGCCCAGATACTTGCGCACCAGCTCGGGATGCTCGCGCATCGCTTCGGAGATCGAACAGAAGATGACCCCGGCCTTCTTCAGCTCTTCCTTGAAGGTGGTGACCACCGACACGCTGTCGAACACCGCATCGACCGCGACCCGATTCTTCGGCTCGACGCCAGCGAGGATTTCCTGCTCGCGCAGCGGAATGCCCAGCTTCTCGTAGGTCGCCAGCAGCTCCGGATCGACCTCGTCGAGGCTCTTTGGCCCGGCGGCCGTCTTCGGCGCCGAATAGTAATAGATGTCGTTGAAGTCGATGGGCGGATACTCGACCCGGGCCCAGGTCGGCTCGGTCATGGTCAGCCAGCGCCGATAGGCATCGAGCCGCCATTCCAGCATCCATTCCGGCTCTTCCTTCTTGGCCGAAATGAAGCGGATGATGTCCTCGTTCAGCCCTTTCGGCGCCTTGTCGGACTCAATGTCGGTGAAGAAACCGTACTTGTACTGGTCAACGTCGATCGACCGGACGCGGTCGATCGTCTCCTGAACTGCAGGCATTCGTGTCTCCATCCACTGCGGTGTCAAGGACCGCGGGTGTCACACCTTGTCCGGGGCGCCCGTCGGTGCCCCGTCCATTGAAAGTGGCGGCTCCATCAGGCGGCGCGACCAGCGCTCGCCTCCCGAATCCGCCGGGAAATCCGCTGCCAGGCAGCGAGAAACGTTTCAATCTCCGCCGCCGTGGTCTCTGGCCCCAGGCTGATGCGGATCGCGCAGCGCGCCAGGTCCCGGGGCACCCCCATCGCCAGCAGCACCGGCGATGCCGACACCTTGCCGCTGGAACAGGCGGACCCGGACGAGACCGCAATCCCCTCCATGTCGAGGGCGATCAGTGCCGTTTCAGCGGCAACGCCCGGCACGGCGAAGCAACAGGTGTTCGGCAGCCGCTGCGCATCCGTGCCAAACCGGATCGTGTCGTTCCATATATGGCAAAGACCCTGCTCCAGACCATCCCGAAGGCGCGTAATTTCGTCGCAAGCGCCGAGTTCGCCAAGAGCGGCGTGCGCCGCAACGCCAAATCCGGCGATGGCAAGGGTGTTTTCGGTGCCCGCCCGGCGCCAGCCTTCCTGCCCGCCGCCGCGCAGGAGCGGGCGCGGACCGGTCTGCTCATCGCGCAGCACCAGCGCCCCCGCACCCTGCGGCCCGCCGATCTTGTGCGCCGACAGCGCCATCGACGCCGCGCCCCAGGCCGTCATGTCGAGCGGAATCCGCCCGGCGGCCTGCACCGCATCCACATGCAAGAGACAGTCGCTGCCCGCCAGCGCCTCACCAATCCGCTCCAGCGGCTGCAACACCCCGGTTTCGTTATTAGCGGCCATGACGCTGACCAGCGGCAATTCGCCGTCTTCCTGAAGATAGGCGACCCGCCGGGCCAAGGCGTCGACGTCCACAAGCCCGGACGCATCGACCGGGATCGTCTCGACCGCCTCTGCCGGAAACCGACCGCCCGACGTGACCGACGGATGCTCGGTCGCCCCGACCAAAAGCCGGGTGAACCAGCGCTCCACACCGCTCACCTTCCAGTCAGGAGACAATGCGGTGACGTTTGCCTCGGTGGCGCCGGAGGTAAAAGTAACGTGTTGCGCAGGGATGCCGGCCAGCCGGCCAACCGCCGCGCGGGCGCTCTCAATGCGCGCTCGGGCGGCCCGCCCGGGGCCATGCACGGAGGAAGCGTTTCCCGGCTCGGCAAGCAACCCGCGAACGGCATCGACCACGCACGCACGCATTGGCGCGCTTGCATTATAGTCGAGATAGATCGCCGTCTTCGCCGCCATCACCTGTTCCGTCCCCTGCCCGTCCTTATCTACCATCAATTCCGATGATCGAGGCGGCCCGGCTTCACCTTTCCGCCATGCAATCCTTGCAATTCTTCGTGGAGATCGGGATAAGACGTCCCTATATATCACGAAGACCCATTCTTATGGGGCGATCCACGGAACCTTACGGGACGAGCAAATGCATCGCGCCGCCAAGTTTCGAACGATTCTAAAGAAGGTTCTATGAACTGGGCGCGGACGAGTCAAGGCAAGCCTACGCGAAACTGCTTATGCGCAGATCCCAACGCATGGGCCCGTCACGACACTCCCCGCTCAGCCAAGAGATGAAGGCCTCGCCTTAACGCTTGGTTCCAACAGTGGTTTTCGTGGATACGATGTCGGCCCTTCGCAAGGTGGGCCGGAGAATAAGAAGGAAGCTAACCCCCATGTACGAGGTGGTCCATGCCTGAAGTGATTTTCAATGGTCCGGCCGGCCGGATCGAAGGCCGATTTCAGCCGGCGAAATCGCGAACGGCGCCCATCGCCCTGATCCTGCATCTGCATCCGCAGTTCGGCGGGACGATGAACAACCAGATCGTCTATCAGCTCTACTACATGTTCGCGAAGCGCGGCTTCGCGGTGCTGCGCTTCAACTTCCGGGGCGTCGGCCGCAGTCAGGGCACATTCGATCACGGCCAGGGTGAATTGTCGGATGCTGCCGCCGCGCTCGACTGGGTGCAGAGCGTGCACCCGGATGCACGCGCCTGCTGGATCGCCGGCTTCTCCTTCGGCGCCTGGATCGGCATGCAGCTCTTGATGCGCCGTCCGGAGGTCGAGGGCTTCATCTCCGCCGCGCCGCCAGCGAACCTGCACGATTTCTCCTTCCTCGCCCCCTGCCCGTCTTCCGGGCTGATCATTCATGGCGATGCGGACAAGGTCGTGCCCCCCAAGGATGTCCAGAACCTCGTCGACAAGCTGAAGACGCAGAAGGGAATCGTCATCGATCAGAAGACGATCCCCGGCGCCAACCACTTCTTCGAGAACCACATGGACACCTTGATGGAGGAATGCGGCTCCTATCTGGACCGCAGGCTCGGCGTGACGACGGAAGTCGCCTGATCGATCAGGCCTGGCCCGACAGAGGCCTCATCACCGAACGCGTAGAAAGGCCCGCTTGTTCGGGCCTTTTTCATATCCGCCCCGCGCACCAGCCGCCTCGTTCGCCAAACCACGCGGCACAAAAAGAAAGGCCCGCTTGTGGCGGGCCTTACATGCAATTCTCATGGAGCAGGAAACTCTCCCGCCCTGAAAAGATCAAGGCGCCTCAGTTGCCCGGCGTCCAGGCTTCGTAGTCGCCGGTCACCTTGGGGCGCTTGCTCGCCGTCAGGATCGACCCCTTCGGCCGGTAGGCCGCAGCCGTTCCCGTCTGGTTGCCCTGATGCGGCGCCTGCCACTCGCGTGCGGTGTAGCTTTCCTCGGACGGCGGCGTATCGACCCGGTGGTGCATCCACCCGTGCCAGCCCGGAGGAATCATCGAGGCTTCAGCCAGATCCTTGTAGATCACCCAGCGCTTCTTGCCGCCGCGCTCGCGGTAGTAGCTGTTGCCGAACTCGTCCTGACCGACGAATTCACCCTTGCGCCACGTGAAGAAACGGGTGCCCCAGGTGGCGCTGTTCCACCAGGTGAAGAACTGAAGAAGCAGGGTTTTCATCTGATCGAGGGTTCCGGTTTGATGACGCGCCGGTTCGCCGCGCCGGGAATGCCATTTTCCGGACCGGGCGCCCGTCAGGCGCGCGCAGGCCGAAATTCGGCGCGACTATGCCCCGAGGACCGCCCGATGTCCAGCCATCCGATCGTGACAGTCCCCGACCGGGTTGCGACCGATCCGCCCAGCTCGTCCCCGGCCCGCGCCTCACTGCCCATCGCCACGCGTACCGCGGGGCGACGGGGAGCCAGACGTCGCCACATCGAGGGCAAGACCACTGCGCGCATCCACCAGTGCCGCCAACGGCTCCGGCGCCGGCAATTGCTGAGCCCGTGATGGCGCCCCATCACGCGCCCCCACGGCAGACGACCGGTCCTTGCCCAGGTCCACAACCCTGCCCGCGCCCATCCGTCGCCATTTCTGCGCCTTGGCATCCAGGCTGGCCGCCACTCCGTCAATGACGTATCGGCCGTCTTCGGCAAACACCAGCGGCCGCGGGTCATGCAGGGTCCAGATCAGCCGCTCATACAAGGAGGCCGGCGACAACGGCTTAACCAGGATGTTCTGCGCACCGGCACGCAGCACCCTGTCGATCAGCGTGCGGGTCCCATGGGCGGTAACAAAGATGATTGGCAGAAAGCACAGAGGCGCCAACCGGCGCTGGCGCATCAGCCGCAACAGACCAAGCCCCGACATCGGCTTCATGCGCCAGTCGGTGATGACCAGGTTCGGTGGATCGATCCGCATGACCTCCAGCGCCGCTTGCGCCGAATCGAACGTCCGCACCCGGCGCACGCGAAAACTCAGGAGAATCGACCGAAGAATAGTCTGCATCGGCTTGGAATCGTCAACGACGACCACATCGAGATCGGTGATATCGAGCCCATAGGCATAGTGCCGTGTCATCCGCGCCACCGCATCATTCCGCGCACAACCTGCGCAAGCGTCATGAAAACATACACGCCCTGCAATTCACTTGCCCCGCAGCACGCAATTCTCCGCGAGTTTTCTTAAAAATTGATGTGGCCCGATGGTACCATAGGGCGGCGGATATGATTCTGGCCGTCTCGAAGAGCTGGAAACCCCTCGCCATCGGCGCTACTGAGGGAGCGGCGGATGCGCCAGCGCCAAGCCGGGCAATGACAGCGGGCGTGCGGCTCGAGGCACCGGTTTTTTCGGCCAATCCTCGTTATCCACACGCATACCCCCTGCACCCACTAGACATTGTGGATCATTCTCAAAGACCCCCCAATAGCTAGCTTTGGGCGCTTGACGCTGGCGAACGATTCACCCTACCTTCGAAGCGTCAGGAACATCGTAACAAGGTTGGGGCAGCCGCCCCGCGTCCTCTTCATCGGGAAGCCGGATCTGTGTGCCCGTCACGAACGAATTCGTTCGCGGCGATGGCGTTTTCGCGTCTCGATGCATCGATATATCGTGACAGAAATCACGCGATGCACTATATTTAGTGCTCATCCACATAGACGGAAGTCGCGCGACCGGCGCGAAGACAAACAACAGGGTAGTGAGCAGCGACCCTCTCGTGCCAGCGGCGCGAGCGGGAGCGTACGGCTTGGCCGTCACTGCCGACATGCGGGTTCACCGCGATCGTTCACGACTGGCCGGGCGGGTCAGATGCACGTAAAGGGGCTCCAGGATGAAGATCGAACGGCGTTACACCAAGGATGGGCAGTCGCCCTACGCCGAGATCGCGTTTCGCAACGCGACGAGCGAAATCCGCAATCCGGATGGCTCCATCGTCTTCCGTCTGGAGAACATCGAGGTTCCGGCGCAATTCTCGCAGGTCGCTTCGGACATTCTGGCACAGAAGTATTTCCGCAAGGCCGGCGTTCCGGCGAAGCTGAAGCCGGTTGAGGAGAACACGGTTCCCTCCTGGCTGTGGCGGCACGAGGCCGATCTTGACGCGCTTGAGGCCCTGCCCGAGGACGAGCGCTACAGCTCCGAGATGGATGCCCGCCAGGTGTTCGACCGTCTGGCCGGCACCTGGACCTACTGGGGCTGGAAGGGTGGCTATTTCGACAGCGAAGCCGATGCCCAGGCGTTTTACGACGAGCTGCGCTACATGCTGGCGACCCAGAAGGTCGCGCCGAACAGCCCACAGTGGTTCAACACCGGCCTGCACTGGGCCTATGGCATCGACGGCCCGAGCCAGGGGCATTTCTACGTCGACTTCCAGACCGGCGAGCTGACCCGCTCGGCCACCGCCTATGAGCACCCCCAGCCCCATGCCTGCTTCATCCAGTCGGTCGAGGATGACCTCGTCAACGACAATGGCATCATGGACCTGTGGGTGCGCGAGGCGCGGCTGTTCAAATACGGCTCCGGCACCGGCTCCAACTTCTCCCGCGTGCGCGGCGAAGGCGAGAAGCTCTCCGGCGGCGGCAAGTCCTCCGGCCTGATGAGCTTCCTGAAGATCGGCGACCGCGCCGCCGGCGCCATCAAGTCCGGCGGCACCACCCGCCGTGCCGCCAAGATGGTGGTGGTCGACATCGACCATCCGGACGTCGAGGATTACGTCAACTGGAAGGTGCGTGAGGAACAAAAGGTCGCGGCCCTCGTCACGGGCTCGAAGATCTGCCAGAAGCACCTCACCGCGATCATGCGCGCTTGCGTCAATTGCGAAGGCACCGACGGCGATTGCTTCGACCCGGCGAAAAACCCGGCGCTGAAGCGCGAGATCCGCGCCGCCAAGAAGATGATGGTGCCGGAGAACTACATCCAGCGCGTCATCCAATTCGCACGCCAGGGCTTCACCAAGATCGAGTTCCCGACCTACAACACCGACTGGGACTCCGAAGCCTATCTCACCGTTTCCGGCCAGAACTCAAACAACTCGGTGCGGGTCACCGACGGCTTCCTCACCGCCGTGCTGGAGGATGGCGAATGGGACCTGACCGCCCGCAAGGACGGTCGCGTCACCAAGACGCTGCAGGCGCGCGAACTGTGGGAGCAGATCGGCTATGCCGCCTGGGCCTCCGCCGATCCGGGAATCCAGTACCACACCACCATCAACGACTGGCACACCTGCCCGGCCTCCGGCGAGATCCGCGCCTCCAACCCGTGCTCGGAATACATGTTCCTTGATGACACGGCCTGCAACCTGGCGTCGCTGAACCTGCTGCAGTTCCGCCGGGAGGACCGGTCGGTCGACATCGACAGCTACGAGCACGCCGTGCGGCTGTGGACCATCGTGCTGGAAGTGTCCGTGCTGATGGCTCAGTTCCCGTCGAAGGAGATTGCCGAGCGATCCTACCGCTACCGCACCCTCGGCCTTGGCTATGCCAACATCGGCGGCCTGCTGATGACCTCCGGCATTCCCTACGATTCGCCCGAGGGCCGCGCCATCTGCGGTGCACTCTCGGCGATCATGACCGGCGTGTCCTACGCCACCAGCGCTGAAATGGCCGGTGAGTTGGGCGCCTTCCCCGGCTATACCGACAATGCCGAGCACATGCTGCGGGTGATGCGCAACCATCGCCGTGCCGCCTATGGCGAGACAGAAGGCTACGAGGCGCTGAGCACCACCCCGGTACCGCTCGATCATGCCTCCTGCCCCGATGCCGCCCTGGTGGAGCGGGCACAGGCGGCCTGGGACCGGGCGCTGGAGCTGGGCGAAAAGCACGGCTACCGCAACGCCCAGGCAACGGTGATCGCACCGACCGGCACGATCGGCCTGGTGATGGATTGCGACACTACCGGCATCGAGCCCGATTTCGCGCTGGTGAAGTTCAAAAAGCTGGCCGGCGGCGGCTACTTCAAGATCATCAACCGCGCGGTTCCCGAGGCGCTGTCCGCGCTTGGCTATTCGGAAAGCGAGATCGCCGAGATCGAGGCCTATGCGGTCGGTCACGGCACCCTCGACCAGGCGCCGGCGATCAACCCGAGCACCCTGCGGGCCAAGGGCTTTGACGATGAGGCGCTTGAGAAGGTCAAGGGGGCACTGAAGTCGGCCTTCGATATCAAGTTCGTCTTCAACCGCTGGACCCTCGGCGAGGCGTTCCTGACCGGTGCGTTGAACGTCCCGGCGGACAAGCTCGACGATGTGGATTTCGACCTGCTGTCGTTCCTCGGCTATTCCAAGGCCGATATCGAGGCGGCGAACACCCATGTCTGCGGCGCGATGACGCTGGAGGGCGCCCCCTTCCTGAAGGAAGAGCATTATCCGGTATTCGACTGCGCCAACCCGTGCGGACGCATCGGCAAGCGCTTCCTGTCGGTGGAAAGCCACATCCGCATGATGGCGGCGGCCCAGCCGTTCATTTCCGGCGCGATCTCCAAGACGATCAACATGCCGAATGACGCGACGGTGGCCGATTGCACCGAAGCCTACATGCTGTCCTGGCGCCTGGCGCTGAAGGCCAATGCGCTCTACCGCGATGGCTCCAAGCTGTCGCAGCCGCTGAACGCGCAGCTTCTGGCCGATGATGCGGACGACGAGGAGGATGCGGTCGAGACGCTGATGGCCCAGCCGCATGCGGCCCGCGCGGAAAAGGTCGCCGAGAAGATCGTCGAGCGGATCGTCGAACGGGTGGTGGAACGGCCGGTGCGCGAGCGCGAGAAGATGCCGGACCGGCGCAAGGGCTACACCCAGAAGGCGCGTGTTGGCGGCCACAAGGTGTATCTCACCACCGGCGAATACCGCGATGGCCGGCTGGGCGAGATCTTCATCGACATGCACAAGGAAGGCGCCGCCTTCCGCTCCTTGATGAACAACTTCGCCATCGCCATCTCGCTCGGCCTGCAATACGGCGTGCCGCTGGAGGAATATGTCGACGCCTTCACCTTCACCCGGTTCGAGCCGGCGGGCATGGTGCAGGGCAACGAGGCGATCAAGAACGCAACCTCGATCCTCGACTACATCTTCCGCGAGTTGGCGGTCTCCTATCTCGACCGTCATGATCTTGCGCACGTGCCGCCGGAGGCGATCGGCAGCACGGTGATCAGCTCCGGCCAGAACGAGACCCGCAGCAGCGATGGGGCCCATGACGGCGTCGTCTCCAAGGGTCTGGTGCGCGGTCAGACCGAGCGCTTCCGCCTGGTCAGCAACCCGGACGAGCCGGCCGGCGCGCTTGGTGGCGCACAGACCGCGGGCACCAGCGGCGGCACGGCCCAGGCCGGCACGCCGGCCCAGGGACGCGCGGGCGGCCTTGCCACCGCCTTCAAGCGGGACGTGGCGGTGGAAGCAGCGCCTGAGGCCGAGGTCGGCACCGCCGCCCCTGCCCCTGCCAATCAGGCGCAGCAGATCGCCCAGGCCCGGATGAAGGGCTACGAGGGGGAAAGCTGCGCCGAATGCGGCAATTTCACCATGGTGCGCAACGGCACCTGCCTGAAATGCGACACCTGCGGCTCCACCAGCGGCTGCAGCTAAGCCGCCGGCCGCGCTTGTTGTTGTCCCGAGTCGCATAGGATGGCCAATTTGAGCCAATAAGCGGCTCAAACGACCCTGAAATAAAAGAACCCGCCCATCGGAGACGATCGGGCGGGTTTTCCTATAATCTACTCAGAGAATTCCGGGGCTATCCGCCGGAGAAAAGAATTTGTGCCCCGTGAAAGCTGTTTCCGCGACAGCAACCAGTGCTGCATGAACTTTGTCCGCATATGGCAGTGCCTATGCGCAAGCAAGTGGAGCGCCCCCTTAATCACGCTATCGATTCCGACATCAGCTTTTCGACCTATCCATGAAAGGATTGAGCCGCCACTCGTCGAAGATCAGCAGACTGCAATTCGTGGCTTATGCCAGTGTCCAAATTTCGAGGAGAGCTCATTCTGAACACGGCAGCGAGCACGTCTCCTCCCGAAGTTCGCGAACACGCCGTTCGCATGGTTTCGGACGGTGAACGTCAGCATGAGAGCCGCAGATTGGCAATCATGCCGATTTTGGCGAAGATCGGCTGTGTGCACCCACGCGAGACGGCGGTTCTCCGAACTGAGCACGATAGGCTCGTGAGAAATTTCCCACGTGAGCGTATCCAACTGCCACAGCTACCTCTTTCACGCTGTACTCACCGCCTGCCAACAACTCTTGCGCAGCAGTCAGGCGTTCAGCACGGAGAAACGCCGCGCAATTGAGGCCCGTTGCCTCGACGAACAACCGGTTGAGCCGGTTCGCGCTGATGCCCACTTGAGCCGCCAGAAACTCCACCGTGTTAGGCGCGGACAGATTCGCGCGAATGCGTTCGATCACCGCCTGTACGGCAACGCCTTGCCAATCTGCCGCATCAGTGGGCGACAGTCGGCCGTCCTCACACGCACTTTCAATTACATCCGACAGAAACAACGCGGCCGCCCCCTCCAACCGCATACCCCGTGCGACTCCCATCGTGCGCGGAGAGAACAGGCTGGTGGCCAGACCACGTATCCGGCTCGTGGTCGCGATGGTGTTCACGGCGCAAACCTCCCGCGTCTCATCGAAGTAGCCTCCCATCCGCCCACATACCTCCGCCTCCAGACGCGCCCGCAACCAGGGCAAGGTGGCGACGACGGAAACGTGACGCACCAGCTCACCCTCCGTCAGATGGAAGCAGGTGCCGGGCCTGTCGATCCGGCTGAGAAGAGTTTGCTGCCCCCGCCGCGCGATCTTTCGACCGTCGGGAAGTTCCATGACGGTGCTGCCGACAAGATGAAGACTGCCGCCCACCCAGGGTTCGTCAAGTGTCGGGTTGACTGCCAGCGTACAGCTCTCCAGCGCCTGAAACTCTCCCAGATAGAGAAGAAGCCCCTCTCCGAAGCGCATCGTCGTGAAGCGGCCATGCGCTCCCGGCACTGCAAACAGCTTTCCGCCCTTCAGGTCGAAGGGGTAAAGGGGCGCTTCACCGCCACTGCCGCGTCCACCCTGACCCACGCTCACCTCACCATGCGATTGAAAATGCCCCTTTCTAGTTGCACCCGACACATCCCGACAAGGGCGTTCTCACGCGGATAAAACTGCAAAAATTGATAAGCCTTTTTGGTGGCTTAGAACCATTCCCGGCTCTATGGTCCGGCCACCTCAGCTCTTGTTCAGCCAGCCGTTCAGGTCCCTTTCATGCCATCTCGTGTTTCGGCCGCCGTCGCGCAGCTTTCGATCCCCCATGCCTTTTTCTTGAACACCTCCCACAAAGCCGCTCGCCGACCCCTCATAGCCACGGTCTCCATCCTGTCGCTTCTCGCGGGCGGCACGGGGGCGGCGCTGGCCGGTCCCGGTGCAGGCAACACCTCCTCCTTCGGATACGACGGTCAGGACGGTCTGGCTGGCAGCGTGGTGTCTGGAACCGTCGGCAACCTGATCCGCGGCGGGGACGGCGGCGACGGCGGGGACGGCTTCGGGGGTCCGACAGCCGGCCAACCCGGCGGCGCGGGTGTGAATGGCGGCGGCGCAGGAGGGGCCGGAGGCGACGAAGACTGGGGCGATGGCGGCGGTGGCGGAGGCGGCGGCGAAGGCGCCCGGCTCGGCGGAGACCTTGACATCACCGATACGGGGCAGATCCTCGGAGGCAACGGTGGTGATGGCGGCAACCAGATCGGCAGCGGCGGAGACGGCGGCGACGCGCTCTCGGGCAGCGGCGGCCATACGCTCGTCAACAACGGGCGTATGCGCGGCGGCGATGGCGGCAGCGGCGGCCTCACGCCCGCCGCCCTCAGCGGCGACGGCTGGAATGGCGGCAACGGCATAACCGGCAGCGATCTGACCATCAAAAATGCCGGCACAATCACCGGCGGCACGGGCGGAGATGGCGGTGATTACAACGACACCGGGAAATCCATCGGCGGCTTCGGTGGGTTTGGTGGCCATGGTATCAAGGGCAACGGCCTGACGATTGACAATTCCGGTCTGATTGCCGGAGGAAACGGTGGCAACGGCCGGGATGGCGACGGTGGTGACGCCATTCGCGGCCGCAACCTCGTGATCAACAATTCCGGCCAGATCTCCGGCGGTTCCGGAGGAAACGACCCGCTCACCGGCCAGAATGGCAGCGATGGGTTCGCCATCGCCTTTACCGGCGGAACGAATGTGCTGCGCCTTGGCTCGGACCAGTCCGGTATTCAAGGCGCCGTCGACGGCACCGCAACCGCGAGCCATGACACGCTCATTCTCGCCGGACCGCTAGCAGGCGGCAGCGCAAACGCCAGCTTTGATGTCTCAGCCATTGGAACATCGGCTCAATTTCGCGGGTTCGAGTCCTTCCAGAAGGAAGGGGCCTCGACCTGGACACTCACCGGCACGGGCGATCAGGACTGGGTGATCGCCAAAGGAACCGTGATCGGCACCACCGACAGTCTCCAGGGCGATCTGGAACTGACCGGCACCGCCGCGCAGGTCGTCTTTTCCCAGTCGATCGACGGCACGCATGCCGGCAACATCACCGGCACCGGAAACCTGGCCAAGAACGGCAGCGGCACGGTCACGCTCACGGGCGTCAATACCCACACCGGCGGCACAACCGTCAATGCGGGCACCTTGCGACTTGGTGCGGCGGATGCACTGTCGGGCGGCGGCGCTCTCACAATCAACGGTGGCACACTCGACCTCAACGATCACGCGGTCACGACCTCGGCTCTTTCAGGTAGCGGCGGAACCATCGATATCGGCCCCGGAGGCAGCCCCAGCACCACCGGACTGACGATAGACCAGGATATCGACACCAGCTATCTGGGCGCCCTCACTGGCGGCGGGATGTTGACAAAGAGCGGTTCGGGTACGCTGACGCTTGCCGGCGACGGCTCCGTTTTCTCCGGCACCACCCACCTTGTCGAAGGCCGTCTCCACATCGGCGACAGTTCCGGAAACGGCACCTTGGGCGGGCACGTACAGGTCAGCGGCGGAGTTCTTGGCGGATCGGGGAGGATTTTCGGCGATGTGACCGTTGGAGGTAGCGGCGTGCACGCACCGGGCAACTCCATCGGGACGCAGACCATTTCGGGCAATTATGTCAACTCTGGCACATTGCAAATCGAAGCCACTCCAACGGCCTCCGACAAGCTCGTCGTTGGAGGCACCGTCGATATTTCAGGCGCGACGCTCGATCTTGTGCTGTCGCCGGCAACCGCATCGAGTTGGGACCCGTTCAATGGCCCCCACACGCTGATCGACAAACAGAGCGCCGGCCAGATCACCGGCCGTTTTGCCTCCATCGCCTCCAACCTTCTCTTCCTCGACACCTGGCTCAACTACGCGGGAGGGGACGGAAACGACCTGACCATGGAACTCGTACGCAACGACATGGCCTTCGTCGATGCCGCACGCACTCGCAACCAGAAAGCCACCGCCGGCGCCATCGAAGCCCAAGGCAACACCAGCGCTCTCTGGCGCGCCATCGCCCTGTCGCCATCAGAGGCAGCTGCCCGTGCCGGTTTCGACAGCCTCTCCGGCGAAATCCACGCTTCGGCCCAAGCTGCGCTTATCGCCGACAGCCGCCACCTGCGCCGCGCGGTCGAGCGGCGCATCCGCTCTGCCTTTGACACCGCCGCCCCGTCCCAAGGCACCACCCTGTGGGCAGACGGCTATGGCAGTTGGGGACGGCGCGACAGCGACGGCAATGCGGCCAGCGCGGACCGGTCGAGCGGAGGGCTGTTCGTTGGCGCAGACACCTGGATCTCCGGCTGGCGCGTGGGGGCACTGGTGGGCTACGGCCAGACCGGCATCGACGTTCGAGCCCGCTCCTCTTCCACCGATGCGACCGACGTGCATGCCGGTCTTTACGCAGGCTCGGTCTTCGGCGCCGTCTCGCTGCGCGCCGGCGCCGGTTTCACCTGGCATCGGCTCGACAGCACACGCGACGCCGCCGCCACCGGTTTTTCCGACACGCTGAGGGCCAAATACAACGCACACACCGCACAGGCGTTCGGGGAACTCGGCTATCAGGTGGAAACCGGTTTCGGTCGTGTCGAGCCCTTCGCAGGGCTGGCGCATGTCAGCAATCGCAGGGATAGCTTCGCCGAAGATGGCGGCCCCGCCGCCCTCAACGTCTCGGCGGAGACAATGGATAGCACCTTCACCACATTGGGTATGCGTATCGAGACCGCTCTGCCGCTCGAAAACCTGCAAGCAACGGCGCGCGCCGGCATCGCCTGGCAATATGCGTTCGGTGACACGGCACCGGTTTCCAGCCACGCCTTCCCCGGCGGAGCGGGGTTTCTGATCGCCGGCACCCCGCTTGCTCGCAACCGTGCCGTTTTGGACGCCGGGCTTGATCTTGCACTGACGTCTCAGGCGCGACTCGAGGTGAACTATCAGGGGCAGTTCGACGGCGCGGCTCACTCGCAGACCCTGAGCGGCGCGTTTCGAATCCGCTTCTAGGCGGCAAATTTTCAGGTCCGCCTGGCGTCTCGCGCAGCCGACGGCCTGAGACAGGCCGCTTCGGCCGGCAGCGAAGGATCAAGGCCCGAGCCAACTCCTTGAACCGGTTTCCAAGGTCGCCGAGCAGGCGGCCTGAGCCTGCGGGCAGCAGTTTATCTGTCGACGCCCCGGCCGCGAGTTCGGTATCAGAACGGGGAAAGATGTTCGTCCCGATTGAAGCTTGGCGGCGTTTGTGACACCCCTTCTCCAGACGGCGTGAAGGATGGGCCGTGCAACGGCTGCCCCCGAGCACCCCACGCCCACCGAAGCCCTCGAACCGGCGTATCCCCACGTCCCGATGCGGCTGGTAGCTGGCAGGCTCCCGCCCCGACGACCTAGGGTCTGGACTCATAAATGAGGCTGACATGGCATGGGAAATGGCAAGAGACTGCGAGGAAGGGCGTGCGGAGCGGGCTGGTTGCCCGGTCAAACGCGCTGACGACGCAGGGTGAAGCCATTTCCATGTCCTGAAGGATTTGACCGGATTGCGCCTGCTCTCACGTCGCGAAAGGCTTGAAAATGAACCACATTTCCTGTGCTTTCGCTTCTTGACCAGGAGCAATCCGTCTCAAACCATATCAGCCTCATTTATGAGTCCAGACCCTAAGGCTTCGGTGGGGCGAAGGGCATCACGTTTTGATTGAATGACGCGCTTCAGAGGTATGAGATGATTCGACATATTGTGTTCTTTACCGCAAGGGAAGAGAACCGCGAGGCCGTCCGGGCCGGCCTGTCGCGCCTGACCGGCATTTCCCACGCGACCAAGCTGGAAATCGGCGAAAACCTGAAACGCGACCAGTGGGGCAATGAGGTCGACTTCATCGTCTACGGTGAATTCGAGACCGAGGCCGATCTCGCCGCCTTCCAGCAACATCCGGACTACCAGCTTTCGACCGAGACAGTGAAGCCGCTGCGCGAAATGCGCTTTGCCGCCGATTTCGACAGTGACCAGGCCGTCACCCGGCCACTGGGCGTCACACCCGAGCTGGCGTGATTGCGTTGGGCTGAAAAGCCAAAACGCCAGAGATTGCGCCCTTTCGCCAAGACATTGCCTCGCCCGCCAGAGACGGCTTGGCGGGGCTTGTCTTGTCTGCCCCCGGCAGGCCGGATCGCCTGACGCGCCCCTCCCGACCATATTTCGACAGTCATGGAATGATCACTTGACGGCCCGCGCGCAGGCGCGCAGGCTATTTCCATGAACATCGAAATAGCCTCCCGCCAGCTTGAAGCTCTTGGCAACCCGACCCGGCTGACCCTTTACCGGACCCTTGTCCGCGCAGGTCGCGGTGGCTTGCCGGTGGGCCATGTGCAGGAGCGGCTCGACATGCCGGCCTCGACCTTGTCCCATCACCTCAAGCGACTGGTCGCAGCCGGTCTGGTTCGCCAGGAGCGGGCCGGAACCAGCCTGATCTGCCACGCGGAATATCCGGCGATGGATGCTCTTCTGGGCTTTCTGACTGACGAATGTTGTGCCGACGAGTGCTGTGCCGAGGAAGGCCGCAACCGGGGTGACGCCTGATGCTGTGCGGATGGAAAGACACAAGACTGGTGGCGGCGATACCGCCCGACTGGAAGCCTGGGCGGCGCAATCATGATCTCTGAACGCACACGGGTGATCTCCGCCCTCGGCCTGGTGATGATCCTCACCTGGGGCAGCACCTTCTACCTGCTGGCGGTCCTGTCCGGTCCGATCCAGGACGAGACCGGCTGGAGCGCGGGAGAAGTGACACTTGGCATCTCACTGGGGCTGCTGGTGTCCGGCCTTGCGGCCAGCCGGATCGGCAGCCTCATCCAGCTGGAGGGCGGCCGGCGGGTACTCGCAGCCGGTACGCTGCTGATCGCCGCCGGGCTTGCTCTTCTCGGGCTGGCGCACTCCCTGACGGTCTATCTGATCGCCTGGGGCATTCTCGGGCTTGGCATGGCGGCGGCGCTCTATGATGCCGCGTTTTCGACCCTTGGCCGGCTCTACGGGCGAGAGGCACGTTCGGCCATCACCGCCCTGACCCTGTGGGGCGGCTTTGCCAGTACCGTCTGCTGGCCGATCTCGGCATTTCTGGTCGAAAACGTCGGGTGGCGCGGCACCTGCTTCGCCTATGCCGCACTTCACCTCACTGTCACCCTGCCGCTGTGCTGGTACGCCCTGCCGGCAGGCGCGCCGCCCGTTCCTGCGCCGTCCGTTTCGGCGACGGTCGCCCCTGACCGCTCGCCTGGCCGTTTCGACCTTCGCTTCTGGTGCATTGCCTGCGCCGGGTCCGCGCTGGCGATGCTCGCCTCGCTGTGGTCGGTGCACCTGATCACCATCCTGACCGCCAAGGGCTACGCGCTTGCCGCCGCCGTCGGGCTGGGCACGCTGATCGGTCCGGCACAGGTCGGCGCCCGGGTTCTGGAGATGCTGGGGCGTGGCCGCCATCATCCGATCTGGACCATGCTCGTGTCGACCTCACTGGTGCTGATCGGATTCGTCGGGCTTCAGTGGGAGTTTCCGGCGGGTGCGGCTCTTGTGGCCTATGGGGCGGGCAATGGGCTGTGGTCGATCGCACGCGGAGCCTTGCCGCTCGCCGTCTTCGCTCCGGAGGACTACGCCCGGATCATGGGGCGGCTGGCCCGCCCGGCACTGATCGCCTCGGCCCTGGCCCCGCTCCTTGGGGCGATGCTGATCGACGCCTATGGCCCGCATGGCCTGCTCGGCCTGCTGGCGCTCGGCGCGCTGGTCCCGCTGGGCGCGGCCCTCGTGCTTGCCGTTGAGCTCAGTCGGCGCGCCCGCAGCCCCGCCCTGCACTGACAGCGACCACACTGCCGCACTTGCGGATGAGCGGGCGGGGCGGGCTTTGCGCCCCGTCCCTGCCCGGCCAAGCGTCATGCCGCCAGATGCATGCGGATGTTCTCAAACGGCAAGCCGTTGTCGTCGCGGGGGCGCCGACCGTTTTCCCTGAAACCGAGATGCCGATAGAACGCAACCGCCTGGCTGTTCTGCGCATAGACCTCAAGCGTCAGCTCTTGCTTGAGCTGCAGGCCATGGGCCACCAGAGCGCGACCAATGCCGCATCCCTGCACCGCCGGGTCGACGAACAGCCCACCGATGAAGCTGTCGAGCAAGCCGATGAAGCCGACGGGGCGCTGCGAAATCGTGGCGGCCCAGGTCTCGGCTTGCGGCAAATAAATCTCTTCGATCTGCCGGCGTTGGTCCTGAAGCAGCTCCCTCCCAAGGAAGGAATGGGCTTTGATGGATGCCCGGTACCAGATCTCGGATAGGCAGGCGGTGTCGGCCGCGCGAAAGGCGCGGATCGCAAGATGGTCATCTGTCATGATTTTTCCAGAAAATGAAATACGCACAGAAAATCAACGGCTAACAAGCCGTTTCGGATTCACCCTCTCAAGGGCGTGACTGATCTCTTCCGCGCATAGATCTCCTTCTTACCGGTGGCCGGAGACCTACCGCCTGCCCCTCGCCTCTGTCAATGTCGGCAAGGATGCGGGCGCCGGTCTCATCGCGTGTTCCAACGCTGCGACCAATTGCCGTGCAGCCGGTTGGGACTTCGAGCGCGCGGACCAGAAAACCGCAAAATCCACCGGCGGCAAAGCGGGAAGGCCCGACGTCCTTGCCTCCAGAACCGGAAGGTCCCTGGTGAAACAGGCGGCGAGCGGCGACACCGCCAGCCCCGCCTTGACCGCGGCCTGAATGCCGGAAAGGCTTGGGCTGGTGCAGACGACCTCCCAGCAGCGTCCGGCCCTGGCAAGCGCCTCAAGCGCCGCACGCCGGTAGACACAGGCTTCGGGAAAGAGCGCAAGCGGAACAGGGCGTTCCGGATCTTCCGCCAACCGGGTATCGCCCGCCCAGACCAGACGGTCACCGCCGATGACCTCACCGGTTGCGCTCCCGGGGACGGCCTTGCCAACCACCAGGTCCAGCCCTCCGGCCATCATCCGCTCGCACAGTGTTGCGGTCAGCCCCACCTGCACATCCAGCCTGACCGCGCGGTGCGACCGCTTGAACTGCCGCAGCACGTCGGGAAGAAGGTATTGCGCAAGATCGTCCGAAACTCCCAGTGACAGATCGCCCTGCAGTTCCGGAGCCGCCAGCCGGGCGGCTCCCTCCTCCGCCAGTTGCAGCAGAGAGCTCGCATAGCCGCGCAAGACCTCCCCCTCTTTCGTCAGCGCCACGGTGCGGGTGCTTCGGGAAAACAAAGGCTTGCCAATGCGGACCTCAAGCCGCCGCACCTGCTGGCTAACGGTCGATTGGGTCAGATGCAGTTGCTCCGCCGCAGCGGTAAAGCTGCCACAGGTGGCAACGGCCTCAAAGCTGCGCAACAGATGCAGATCGTATAGCGCCAGCTTATTCATTGCCAATTCCACTTAATCTGACCCCATAAATTAATTTCACATATCAACAGGAGCAATGCAACCTCCGCCGGCACCAAAACCGGGAGATGATATGTTCGACGGCTTTCGCACTGAGCGGATTTCCTTGGCCAATGGTCTGACCATACAGGCGCGCATTGGCGGCGACGGCCCGCCCGTGTTGCTGCTGCATGGCTATCCGCAAAGCTCGGCCTGCTGGCACAAGGTGGCACCGCTGTTGGTCGCAGCGGGGTTCAGCGTGGTTGCCACGGATTTGCGAGGCTATGGCGCCTCCGACAAACCGGCGTCGCGGAGCCATCACGCGACCTACTCCAAACGCGCAATGGCCGCCGATCAGGTCGAAGTGATGCGCCGGTTGGGGCATGACCGGTTCTTCCTCGCCGGACACGACCGGGGCGGACGGGTTGCCCATCGCCTCGCGCTCGACCATCCCGATGCGGTCCGAAAAGTAGCGGTACTCGACATTGCGCCCACGGCCGCCATGTACGCCCGGACAGACAGAGCATTCGCCACCGGCTACTATCACTGGTTCTTCCTGATCCAGCCCGCCCCCTTGCCCGAACGCCTGATTGCCGCCGACCCGGACTTTTTCCTGCGCAGCAAGCTGATGGCCTGGGGGCGCAGCGCTGCGGATGTTTTCGCCGATGAGGCTGTCGAAGAGTATCTGACGAGCTTTCGCGATCCGGCCTGTATCAGCGCGAGTTGCGAGGATTATCGCGCGGCAGCCACCATTGACCTGCGGCACGACGCGGACGACGCGAACCGGCGGATCGAAGCCCCGCTCCTGGCCTTGTGGGGAGCGAAAGGCTTTGTCGGCCAGCATTTCGATGTCGAAAAGCTCTGGCGCGAGCGCGCGCGCCAGGTCTCCGGCATGGGGCTTCCCGGCGGACACTTCCTGCCCGAGGAAGCACCAAAGGAGACAGCCGATGCGCTTCTCGCGTTCTTCGCAGGTGACGACCGGCAGGACGCATGACGAGATGCCCGCGCGCCCATCCGGCCGAGGCATCGAACACGAAACGACCCGGCGCGGGGCAGCCCCGGCCGGGTCGTTTTGTCATTCGCCCGTCGCACTCCCTGAAAAAAGGGAGTGCCGCCTGTACGGCTGGTTACTTCTTCCAGCGCACGAAGTAGCGTTCGAGCATGGTCACGAAGCCGAACACCGACAGGCCCATCAGGCTGAGCAGCAGGATCTGCGCGAAGACGCGACCGACGCGCAGCTGACTGGCGGCCACGCGGACCAGCTCGCCAAGACCCTCGCCGCCGCCCATGTACTCGCCAACGACCACGCCGATGACGCTCCACACCGCCGCCAGCTTCAGCCCGGCGAAGATATAGGGCGTGGCGAACGGCATCTGCAGCTTGATCAGGGTCTGCCAACGGTTGGCCTCAAGCGACCGGAACAGCATGGCCATGCTGCTGTCGGTCGCAGCAAGTCCCGCCGCCGTGTTGATGGTGACGGGGAAGAAGGAAATGAACGCCGCCATCATGATCTTGGATTCGATGCCGAAGCCGAACCAGGCCACGAACAGCGGCGCGAAGGCGACCTTCGGCATGGTGTTGATCGCCACCACATAGGGCATGATCGCCTTGCGGCCGAAGGCGGTGGCGCCGATAATCATCCCGAGCGTCAGGCCGATGGCCGAGGCAAGGGCGAAGCCGAACACCACCTCCACCAGGGTGATCCAGGTGGCATGGGCCACATAGCCGCCGCTGAACAGGTTCTTCAGCGTGAAGATCAGGTCCTGCAGCACCTGATAGGGCCCCGGCAGCACCAGTTCGGAAATACCGCTGTAGCTGACCGCGCCTTGCCAGACGCCAACAATCGCCGCGCCAAACAGGAGCACGAGCAGCCATTGCGGCGTGCGCTCGACCAGCGTCTTGCGCTCGTTCTCGGCCAGGGCAATGAGGGTTTCGGGATCGACAGACTGGGTCTCAGACATGCGCCGCTTCCTTTTCGCCGCCGAACAACAGGTCGTGAATCTCACGCACGTACTCGTTGAACCGGGTGCTGGTGATCATGTCCGAGGTGCGCGGGCGCGGCAGGTCGATCTCGATGCGCTTGACGATCCGCCCCGGGCGCGGCGACATCACGAACACCGCATCGGCGAGGAACACCGCTTCCTGGATCGAGTGGGTGACGATGATCGCCGTTGCCTCACGCGAGCGGCAGATGCGTTCGAACTCCACGTTCATCTGCTCGCGGGTGAACTCGTCCAGCGCGCCGAACGGCTCATCGAGAAGCAGAAGCTCCGGCTGGGTGACCAGCATCCGGCAGATCGCCGCCCGCTGGGCCATGCCGCCGGACAATTCGCCCGGCACCGCGTGGGCAAACTCCGCAAGGCCGGCCATCTGCAGAAGCTGCATGGCCCGGTCCCGGGCGGCCTTGGCCGCTCCGCGCCCCTCGCGGATCTCGATCGGCAACAGCACGTTTTCCAGCACGCTGCGCCAGGGCAACAGCGTCGGCTGCTGGAACATGATGCCGATCTGCTCGTTCGGACCGGTCAGCTTGTCGCCCTTGAGCTGGATCTCGCCGCCGGTCGCCGGGATCAGCCCGGCAATCATCTTCAGGACCGTGGACTTGCCGCAACCGCTCGCGCCGACGAGAGAGGCCAGTTGGCCCCTCTCCAGATCGAACGACACATCCTTCGCAGCATGAATGATGTCGCTTTGACCCTGTCTCGCGCGGCGGTAATGCTTGTTCACATTGGTGAGACGGAGAATGGGTGCTCCGTCAGGCCGCGGTGCATGCATCATTCGTCTCCAAGGTTCTCGACGAACTCGTTGGTGTAGACCACCGACAGATCCTCGATCGGCGCATCCAGCTCACCGGTGCTCAGAAGGCTCTTGTGCCAGGCGTCCCAACCGCTCTCTGGCAGGTAGCCGAGTTTGTTGGCACCGACCGGCATGTACTGCTGATTGACGGTCTCAAGCAGCGCCCGGGCATAGGCGGCACGCTCCACTTCCTGCGGATTGTAGGTCTCGCCATCCTTCAGCACGCCATCCGGGTTCTTCATGCCCCAGAGCGTCGCCTTGTGCACCGCCTTGGCAAAGCCGGCGACCATTTCCGGGGAGTCGCGGTAGATATCGCCGCGCACCGCCAGGCCGTTGCCGAACAGGTCGAGCCCTTCCGGCGTCAGATCGAACACGTCGACGCCGCGATCCTTGAGAACGGCAATGCCGGTGAAGGAGGCGGCAAAGGCGTGGATCGTGTCGCGCTGGAACGCGGTCACGGCCATGCCTTCCTGACCGATGGTGACGAACTTGTACTCGTCCGGCTGCACGCCAACGGAGCCAAGCGCGCTGCGGGCGAAGGAGACTTCGGCGCCGTCGGCGGTGGAGACACCGATCTGCTTGCCGCGCAAGCCCTCGGCGGAGGTGATGCCGTCGTTGCGGTCACCGGCGAGCATGAACAGCCCGCGCGAGAACAGGTTGTAGAAGAACTTCACATCGGCGCCGCGCGCCACCGCGTTCAGCGCCGGGCCCGGTCCGGGCGCGCCGAACTCGGCCCGGCCAGCGGCCATCGCCTGCAACACGGCGCCCGACCCGTCGAGGCTCTTGATCGTGACCTCAAGCCCTTCCTCGGCGAAGAAGCCCTGCTGCTGGGCCACAATCATCGGATACCAGGCCATTGCCGAGGAGCCCGGCAGCACGATGGTCACCGGCTTCAGCTCCTCGGCCGTTGCCAGGCTCCCGCCCATCAGGAGCGCGGCGGCGGCAATTCCCGTGCGCCGCAGGTTGCCGCCAACCCAGCCGGCCACCCTCTCCATCACCGTCATGCGATCTTTCGTCATGTAGTCCTCCCTAACAGCATGATTATTCATGCGTTCTCATGTGCAAGATCACTCCTGCACGGCCGGCAGCACCATGCCCCGGCATTCCCCGAAACCAATCGAGCGGAACCCGTCGCGCTCGCATTGGCCGGCGAAAACAACCTCGTCGTAGTCGTGCAGGAAGCCCCGCGTTTCCCCCTCGCCGAGGGCGAGCGGCTCGGCACCGCGGCGGGTCAGCTCCATCATCGAGCCTTGCGATCCCTCCGCCTCGCCGGAAATCGTGCCGCTGGCGATCATGTCGCCGGCGACCAGCGGACAACCGTTCGACATGTGGTGCGTCACCATCTGGGCGAAGGTCCAGTAGAGCCCGGCGGAATTGGTCTCGGCGATCACGTGTGGCGCTCCCTCGCCCGCCTCCATGGCCTTGCCGCGCAGCCCGACCTGCAAGCGGATATCCAGCGCGCCGGCGGCCGCGTCGTCGCTGTCGGCGAGGTAGTCAAGCAGCGCCGGATCGCCAGCCTCACGCGCCCGCGCCGGGACCTGGAATGGCGCCAACGCCGCGCGGGTCACCACCCAGGGCGAAATGCTGGTGGCGAAGCTCTTGGCCAGGAACGGCCCGAGCGGCTGGTATTCCCAGGCCTGGATGTCCCGCGCGCTCCAGTCGTTGACGAGACAGAAGCCGAACAGGCGCTCACGCGCTGCAGCAAGCGGCATCGGACCGCCCTTGTTGGTCGGGCCGCCAATGAAGGCGCCAAGCTCCAGCTCGAAATCGAGCATGCGGCACGGCGCAAACACCACGCCATCTTGCTGGCGCAACTGCCCGCTCGGCCGGTGCACATCGGTTCCCGAAACGACAATCGACGAGGCCCGTCCGTGGTAGCCGATCGGCAAGCTTTTGAAGTTCGGAAACAGCGGATTGTCCGGCCGGAAGATCTTGCCGATGTTGGTGGCGTGCTCCACCGAGCAGTAGAAATCCGTGTAATCGCCGATCTTCGCCGGCACCACCATGCGCAAGCCGTCCTGCGGCAGAAGACAAGCCTCCAACTGCCCCTGAAGCGCGGAGCCTTTCCGCAGCGCTTGGCTGAGCCAGAGGCGAAGGGCCTGCCAGTCGGCCGGCGGCCGCGCCATCAGCCCATTCAGAGTCCCTGCGGTAAGCACGACACGCGCCGCGCCTCCCATCAGATCATCGAACACACCAAGGTCCACGCAGGCAGTCAGGTCCAGCGCCTGATCGCCAATGGCAACGACGATATGCCGTGCCGCGCCCTCGCCTGTCTCCGCCACGCCGAACGGCAGGTTCTGAATCGGGAAGGAGCAACCAGGCGCATTCGCCGACGCTACCCAGCTTTCCAGTTTCGGATCGTGTGTCTCGTCTAGTCCCGGCACTTGCATCGTCTCGCCACGCTCGCAATTTGGTTACAAACTTTGCATGCAAACAAGCATGCTGATATGGATGCGTCAAGACATCCCTTTTGGCGATTGGATTGGCGACATATATGAGAGATTGTGACGACGCGGGCTGCACAACGGCCGCAGAAACAACGGACAGACACCGAGAGACCCGGAAAGCCGCATGAAAAATTCCATTGGCCTGCGCCCTGGAGACGAGAACTGGGTGATCGCCGGCCCACCGCGCCTGCCCCGCATTCCCCCGGCAGGAAGCGGCACACCCGAGTGGCTGGGTGATCTGGAAAACCAGGTGATCGCTGGCGCCGATTTCTGGCAGGTCGCGCATGACTTCCGCCAGATCGCCGCTGACGACGCCCCCGCCGGCACGCGTTTCGAAACACCCGTTGCCTTTGTCGAACTGGTCTACGAGGTGCTGCGCCTGGCGATTCGCACCGGCGCGCTGCCGACCGGCACACCATTGATCGAAGCGGAAATCGGCGAGTCGCTCAGCGTCAGCCGGACACCGGTCCGCGAGGCGATGCAGCGCCTTTCCGCCGATGGACTGCTGTCGCGGCGCAAGCGGGGCTGGGAGGTCAAGAAGCTCGACATCACCCAGATTCGCGAATCCTACGAGGTGCGCATGTCGCTGGAGAGCTTCGCCACGGCGCAGGCGGCGATTCGCGCCACCGAAGCGGAACTGGCGGCGATTCTCGAGGCGACCAACGCCCGCTCCCGCCTCACCCATGCGGATCTGTCGGAACGGCTCACGTCAAACCGCGACCTGCACAACCGCATCTACGCCGCCTCCGGCAACGAGCGGCTTGTCGATCTTATCAAAAAGAACACGCAGTATTATTTCGCCCACCGCTTCGCCCAGCTTGTGACGCCAGAGGAATCGGCGCTGTTCCAGGATCAGCACGAGGAGATCGGCCGGGCGCTGGAGGCACGCGACCCGGGCGCCGCCGAAACCGCCGCCCGCCAGCACATCCAGTCCACCTATCTGGTGTTCGAGAAGTTCTACAAGCTGCTGTAGCGGCGGCCGGCAGCGCCATCCGCCGCCTTACAGATAACGCTCCAGCAAATTGGTGACCTCGCGGTCGCGCTTTGCCTCGGTCTTGCCACCGATCACCACGGCAATAATGCTCTTACCGCCGCGCCGCGCGGAGGCTGCCAGATTGTATCCGGCCTTGCTGATGTAGCCGGTCTTGATGCCATCTACCCCGGCGACGCGGCCAAGCAGGTTGTTGGTGGTCTTGTAGGTCCGACCGTTGTAGGTAAAGCTGCGCGCGGTGAAATTGCGCGCCCGCCTTGCATGGTTCCGCTTCAGCGCCCGGGCAAGGGTCGCCATGTCCCGCGCCGTCGTTACCTGGCCCGGGTCTTCCAGCCCGGAGGCATTGACGAAATTGGTGCGCCGCATCCCCAGGCTGCGCGCCTTGCGGGTCATCCGATGGGCGAAGGCGGTCTCCGTGCCGCCGATGTTCTCCGCCACCACCACGGCAACGTCATTGGCCGACTTGACCGCCAGCGCCCGAATGGCCTGATCCACCGTGATGGTGGTGCCGGCCTTCACGCCAATGCGCGCCGGAGGCTGGGAGGCGGCCTTCCGCGACACCGTCAGCGGGCTGTCGAGAGTGACAATCCCGGCATCGAGCGCATCGAACAGCAGATAGAGCGTCATCATCTTGGAGAGCGAGGCCGGGTTGCGCAGACCGTCCGCATCTTCCTCGTGCAGCACCTTGCCGCTGCGCGCATCGATGACGATCGCCGAATGCGCCCGCGCCACGGCGCCGCCGGACGGGGCCAGTGCCAGCGAGGCGGGCCCGGGCGCCCGCGGCGCAGTGCCCACCGCCGAGGCAGCCAGCATGGCGTTTTCGGGAGCCGCCCCCCCATCTGGAAGAGCATCCGAAGTTTGGCCGGTCTGAACCGCTCCGGCCGCGACGGGCGACGCCATCCGGCCGGCGCTTCCCGAAGGCGCGGTCTGACACCCTGCGAGCGCGGCAATGGCCAGCGCCGCGATCCCGCACCGCAGCCACCTCAGGCCCTGCCCAGTCATGCCCTCATGCGTCACACCCAGATCTCCATCATCCGTCACGCCCCCGCGCCGCGCCGGACCATATAGAAACGCTGTTCACGGCGAAACCATGCCGCAGCGTTACGATGAATTTTCCGGTGCAATCCGGGCATGAGGCCTTTTCCCGTCAGGCAACCTCGGCTTCGGCCTCATTTTCGCCCATGTCCGCCTCGCCGGAGGACAGCGCCTGCGCCAGCTCGATGAACAGCGGCGCGGGCAGCGGCGGCGAGAAAATATACCCTTGAGCGGCGGAGACGCCCAACTCGCGCAGCCGCTCGATCTGCTCCATCGTCTCGACGCCTTCGGCGATGATGCCCATGCCCAGATTGTCCGCCAGTTCCACCATCGTATCGACGATGGTGGTGGAATTGTCGTCGGTCCCCAGGCTGTCGATGAACATCTTGTCGATCTTGATGATGTCGATCCCCAGCTTCTGCAGATAGGCAAATCCGCCATGACCGGTGCCCACGTCGTCCAGCGCGACACGCACCCCAAAGGCCTGCAACTCGGCGATGATCTTGCGGGCCGTTTCCATGTCCGACAGGGGCTGGCGCTCGGTGACCTCCAGCACGATCTGCTGATAGGCGATCTTCGAGCCGCCATAGATCTGCTTGATGTCCTCGATCACCTGCCGGTCCTCGAAATGGCCGGCGAACAGGTTGACCGACAGCTTGAACTCCGGGTTCTCGTGGTAGAGGTCGGCCACCTCGTCCCGGGTCTTGCGCATGATCTGCCGGGTCATCTCGAAGATGTGCCCGTGTGTCTCGGCAAAGGTCATGAAGGCGCCGGGCGAGATCACCGATCCGTCCGGCCGGGCCCACCGCATCAGCACCTCGCAGCCGCGCAGACGACCGGTCTCGATATCCATCACCGGCTGGTAGTAGGGCACGAATTCGCCGTTGCGGATCGCCTGGACGAAATCGTCCTCCGCCTCGCTTTCCGGTCGCCAGGAAATCCAGACGCCGACCGCGACGAACAGGATCGCGAAGCCAACGCAGGCAATCGCCGCCACCACCTTCAGATCCCGCACCAGATTGTCGGCGGCCGATGCCGGTGCCGTAACCTGCGCCACCATCGGATACTTTTCCGAACTGACCTCCACCATCAGCTCCGGATCCTCGCCGAAGCGGTCGCTCGGCGCCGGCTCACCGGATTTCAGCCAGACAACACCATCCCCCAGCCGCAACTCCGCCTGACGGTAGGCTCGCAGATACTCCGGACCGGGGTCGATCGAGATCGCCACCGGCGAGATTTCCGCCAGGAGCCGGTTGCCATTGCCGATCCGCCAACTCACCAGCGCGATGCGCGTTCCCTCGTAGGATCTGTCGCGCATGCCGATACCCACGAGCGGCGAATCCACCTTCAACGCCGGCAACACCGGCTCGCCGCTGGTGATCTGGTCCGGCACGTTGCACATCAAGACGCCGTTGGCGTCGACAACGCCGATCATCTGCACATAGGGCGCGGCGATCAGACCGGCGTGAAACGCCGCCCGGTCGATGGCAGCACAGGTGACATTGCCGTCCTTGTGCAAGGCCTGCAGCGCCGTGACCGCATCGTTGATCGCCTTTTCCGCGCGCATCACATAGCGTTCGGCGACGGCCTTCATCTCGGCCCGCGCCTGGGTCACAGCATAGTTATCGAGGATATAGTTGGCCGCAATCAGGGGCGCGACCGCGAGAACAAGCGCGATCAGCAGTGTCCTGAAGAAAAGGGCATATCGATGCGACACACGAGGTTCCGGAATTTCAGCCTGCACTCATCATGCACCAGCTTGGTAAATGACCCCTGAAGACATGACAAGTCTTTGAAAAAAACGCAAAGACCGGCTACCTGTTGAAGGTGGTTTTTCACAGTCCCGCCGCGAGGAGTTCCAAACTCATGCAGGCTTTATTTATCGGCCAGGCATATATCGACATTACCTTTCTCACCGACACCCTGCCGACGGGCGACGAAAAGGCCATTGCCCGCGACTACGCCGTCAGTTTCGGCGGCAACGCGGTGAACGCCGCCTTCACCTGCGCCCGGCTCGGCGTCCAGCCGGATCTGATGTGTTCCCAGGCCGATGACTGGCTGGCCCGCATGTTCCTCGACATGGCGGCGCAGTACGGGGTGACGGTCCATGGCCGCAAGGTGCATGAATCCTCCCTGTCCTTCATCATGCCCAAGGGCGGGAAGCGGGCGATCGTCCGCTGTCGGGACAACGACTTCCTGCACCCTTTTCAGAAGCTGAACCTTTCCGGCTGCCGCGCCCTGCATCTGGATGGGCATATGCCCGACGCCGCCCTTTATTATGCGCGCGCCTGCCGGGAAGCGGGCATCCTCACCTCGCTGGACGGCGGCGCGGTGCGCGAGGACACCGAGGAGCTGCTGAGGTTCGTCGACGTGGCGATCGTTTCCGCCCGCTTTTGCGAGCAACTGAACCTGAGCGTTCCGGACACCCTCGCCTACTTGCGCGAAAAGGGATGCCGGGTTGGCGGCGTTACCCTCGGTGAGGAGGGAATGTACTGGTATGAGGACACCTCGCCGATGCGGCATCTGCCGGCGCTCGATGTGCCCTCCGAAAAGGTGATCGACACCAACGGCGCCGGCGACGTCTTTCACGGCGCCTATATCAACGCGTTCCTGACCTCTCCGGATGCCCCGTGGTCGAAGCACTTCACCTTTGCCCGGGCCGCCTCCGCCCATGCCATCCAGCATCTGGGCAACGAAGCAAGCCTGCCCGCTCTCAACGATGTCTGCGCGGCGATGGCGAGCCTGCCTGAACGCCCCTTGTCCCCAGCGCAAGGCTGAGCGGACCGCCGGGACGCCCTGCTCCCGCTTGCGCGGGCGACGGATTTATGTCGCCCCCATCACATTTTTCACGATTTCCCCGTGCATGCACGCCCCCTGCCTGCCGCTACGGGTTGTCCTGCCCTGCATCTTGGCGCATCGTAACGGTCCGCTGGCAGGGAGCGGAAACCAACCCAACCGAGTTTGGAGACATCTTTCATGTTGCACTACCCTTCACGAACGGCCATGGCCCTCGTGCTCGCCTGTCCGCTGCTCCTGCCCTCCGCAGGCTTCGCCTTCGAGGCGTCCGACAACGCCATTGCCCAGCGGTTCCTTGAGACGGTCGAGGCCGGCGACGCTGTCGTGACCGGGTACAAGAGCGTCGAAAGTGCCAACGACACCGTCACCATCACCGGCCTTGAGGCCACCTTGGAGGATGATGACGAAGCGCGGCTGACAATCAACGAAACGCTGCTGTCCGGCGCCAAGATCCTTGAAAACGGCCGGCTGTCGGTCGTCACCATGACCCTGAAGGGCGTGAGCATCGAGGATGACGACGACGATGATGTGCGCATCACCGTCAAGACCATCAACGTCGCCGATGCGGTTCTGCCCTCCCCCGAGGAAGTGGAAGCGGAAGGCAGCGCCGACGCCGTCGCCCCGTCCTACTCGCGCGCCGAGCTGGTCGACATGCTGATCGACGCTGGCGAGGAAGGTCAGGTCCCGGTCGCTCGTGTACTGATGCAGATCGACTCCATGGACGGCGACCTGCCGACCGCCGGCTCCGTTCAGGCCGAAGGCATTACCATCGCCGCAGCATCGCTGGATGACGACGGCAAGAAGGCGATGACCGACCTCGGTTACGAGTCGATCACCCTCAGCCTGGAAATGCAGGCCAACTGGGATCCGGATGGCGGCGTCCTGTCGCTCAACACCCTCAAGGTTTCCGGTGAGGAAGCGGCAACGCTGATTGCATCCCTGCGAATGAGCGGCGTGACCCGCGAAGTGATGGCGGAGCTGGAGAAGGCGCAGGACAACCCGGAGCAGGCAATGGGCCTGATGCAGAATCTGCTGGTCGACCAAATCTCCATCCGGATCGACAACGATTCGCTGGTTGACCGCGTTCTCGACAAGCAGGCGAAGGAAGCGGGCTCCTCGCGCGAGGAATTCGTCGGCCAGTTGACCGGCGCTCTTCCCCTGATGCTTTCGGTCATCAACAACGCCGATTTCCAGAAGAAAGTGGCGAGCGCCGCTACGGCATTCCTGAAGGATCCGAAGTCGCTCACCGCCAAGGCGGCGCCGCCGGCACCGGTGCCCTTCGCGCAGATTCTCGGAACCGCCATGATGGCGCCGCAGTCCCTGCCCGATATCCTCGGTGTCAGCATCTCCGCCAACGAAGACTGACGAAAACGCAAGAGGGCCCTATGGGCCCTCTTCTCTTTGCACGACCATATCCATTGACCGACTGTCGGCCTCGCGCGGCTCCTTCCTCCACCGCTGGCGAGGCCATATTGAACGCATAGCAGGATCATGACGCACAAGATCAGAACCTACCTCATGAGCGGCGCGCTGACCGTGTCGCTGGGCTTTGTCGGCCTGACGCCGGCACTGGCCAATCCGGCCACCGACTCCGTCGAACGCTTCTTTGCCTGGGCCAAGGAAACCGGCGCGGTGACCGCCGAATACGGCAGCCTCATCGAGACCGCCCCGGAAGACGCGATCCTGCGGGACGCCAAGCTCGCCTGGTCCTTCTCCTTCAAGTTCGGCGGCGACGAACTGACCGTCGACCTGGCCATGAACGCCCCCGAAACCCGCTTCTTCGGTGCGAAGAAAAGCGACGACGGGGTGTTCTTCCAGAAGATCGAACAGCCGGGCGTGTTCGAGTTCCGCGTGAACGCCGCGGAAAAGGCGGCGGACGAGGGCGAGGAAAAGACCCTGTTCGCGCTGACCGGACGCCAGCATGACGCGGTCACCACCGGTTACTTCCAGCCGACCTTGCCGGTGATCGCCGAGGCGCCGGAACAGCCGGTATCGCGCTTCTTCCCGCTGCTGCGCACCGCCCTCGACACGCGGATCGAGGCTTCGTCCGCGCGGCTGGTTGAGGCCGAGACGCGCCTCGCCGACGGCTCCATCCAGACCGACCGCTACGAAGGCCTCTCGATCAAGGGCATGCACGACGGACGGATCGCCGAGCAGCGCATCGAGCGCATGGTGTCCGAAAGCACGCTCGACCTGACACCGGACGACGACACCGATAAACCCATGACCATGCGTCAGGAAAGCGGCGTCTACCTGGTGCTCGGCCAGGACCTGAAGCCGGTGCTGCGGCTGGTCGGTATCCTGCCCGCCGATACCAAGGTGCGCGACACCGTCATGGAACGGACGGAACTGAATGATCTGACCGTCTCCACCCCGGTCGGCTCCTTCAGCCTGAAGAAGGCCGCCGCCGACAACGCCCATATCGCGCCGCAGACGCCGGTGTTTCCGATTGGCGAGCTGGCGGACCAGGCGGTGCTCGGCACCGTGCCGGAGGATAGGGCGGCAGTTCTGGAGCTCGGCCGCAACGCACTGAGGACCCTTGAGGGCCTGTCGGTCGCCAATCTGGAGCTGGACGCTCTGGCGATCAAATCCGAAGAGGTCAGCGGCGGCATCGACAAGATTGCCGTGAAGAATGCGTCCTATCGCAACCTCGGCGACCTCACCATCGAGGGAACCGCCTTCAAGATCCGCGAGAACGACACCGATTTCGCGCTTGCGCGCTTCCAGATGTCGGATCTCGCCCTCAGCCCGCTTGCCTCCTATCTCGGCTTTATGGTGCTTGCGGACGAGAAGGAACCGTCCCTGACGGAGTATCTCTCAATGGTGCCGACCCTCGGCCTGATCGACATCCAGGGCCTGAAGGTTGCTTCCAACAAGCTGCCCACGCCGATCTCGCTCACCCACTACCGCTTTGCCATGAGCGACTTCATCGCCCCGTTCCCGACCCGGATCGATGGCGAAACCAAGGGCCTGGAAATCCCCGTCAGGGCGCTCGACAACAAGGACGCCCGCCGCATCTTTGGCCGGCTCGGCCTTGCCAGCCTGCGCTACTCCGATGAGATCAAGCTGGCCTGGAACGAGGACGACCAGACCCTGCGGCTCGATCCGATGAAGATCGCGATCGACGGCGGTGGCACTGTCGAACTGGCGTTCGAACTCGGCGGCATTCCCCGCATCGTCTTCGAGGATCCCGAGCAGGCACAGGCGGCGATGGCAACGGCCACCGTCAACCGGCTGCGGCTCGCGATTACCGATGCACGTCTGGTCACGTCGATCCTCGACAGCGTCAATGGCAACAAGGGCGACACGCCCGAGGACCTGACCGCGACCTCTGAAGAGTTCGCGCAGATGCTCGCGGACGAGGCCATGACCAACCTCGGCCCGGTCAAGGACACGTCCTTCGGCCAGAACCTGCATGCGGCGATCAAGACCTTCCTGGTCTCGCCGGGCCGGTTCGAGCTGCATGTCGAACCGAACGCTCCGGTGCCGGCGACGCAGATCCTCGGGATGCTCGCCACCTCGCCGCAAATGCTGCCCGGGCTGCTCAACGCTTCGGTCTCCGCAGCCCCCTGACGCAGAGACCGGATTTCCGGACGCGCCCTGCGTCCGGAAACACCGCCTACGCAAACGCCGCCGGGCTCACACCGGCGGCGTTTTTTTATGCATGGGGCCAGACAACATGCGGGCGCCCGCGCCCGTGCCGGCGCTTCGGCACGCAAGGCAGAGATACCAGAGGGGAACGGATCAGCCGTGCAAGAGTGCTTGCTCAGGAGGCGGCGCCAGAGCCGTTGAACTGGAGATCGCACAGGCGCCGGTAGAGGCCATCGCGCGCATGAAGCTCCCCATGGGAGCCGCGCTCCACCACTCGTCCCCGGTCCATGACAACGATCTGCGCCGCCTCGCGCACGGTCGCCAGCCTATGGGCAATGACGAGGGTGGTGCGGCCGCGCATCAGATTGGCGAGCGCCGCCTGAACCTTGGCTTCCGATTCTGAATCGAGCGCCGAGGTTGCCTCGTCGAGCAACAGGATCGGCGCATCGCGCAGCAAGGCCCGGGCAATGGCGATCCGCTGGCGCTGGCCGCCGGACAAGCGCCCGCCGCCCTCACCTACTTCGCTGTCGTAGCCCTGGTCCAGCCCCATGATGAACTCATGGGCATTGGCCTCGATGGCCGCCTGACGAATGGCCGCCTCATCCGCGCCGGGCCGTCCCATGGCGATATTCTCGCGCACGGTGGTGTTGAACAGGAAGGTATCCTGCGACACGAAGGCCAGCGCCGCCCGTACGGAAGCGGTGTCGGCGGCGCGGATATCCTGCCCGTCGATCCGGATCGCTCCCGCGTTGGGCGTGTAGAACCGCTCCAGCAGACCGAAGACCGTCGACTTGCCCGCCCCCGACGGACCGACCAGCGCGGTGATCTCACCCGGTCGCGCCTCGAAGGACAGGCCGTCGAGGGCCGGCGTCTCGCCGTAGTGGAAGCGGACATCCTCGAACGTGACGCGCCCTTCCGGCACGGCGAGCGGCGCGGAGCCCGCCGTCTCGGTTTCTCCGACCGCACGGTCGAGCACCTCGTACATCAACCGCACGCCGACCAGATTGTTCGACAGGTTGACGTTCAGCCGGGCCAGTCGGCGGGCCGGGTCATAGGCCAGAAGCAGCGCGGTGATGAAGGCGAAGAACGCTCCCGGATCGCTGCCCAGTTCGATCACCGCATAGCCGCCATAGAGAATGACAAGCGCAATCGCCACACCGCCGAGGGTTTCCATCACCGGCGAGGTGCGCGCCGTCAGGCGGACGATCTTGTTGGATTGTCGTTCCACCTCGGCGACAGCCGCATTCATGTCGGCCCGCATCCGCTCCTCAGCGCCGAACGCCTTGACCGTCCGGATGCCGGTCACCGTCTCCTGCGCCACCGACAGGATCCGCGAGAGCGAGACGAACTGAGACTTGGCGACCCGGCGCACCCGGCGGACCAGCCCGGCGACGAGCAGGATCGCCGGCGGCGCGATCACCAGCGCGATGAGGCTCATCACCGGATCCTGCGCCACCATCACCGCGACAAGGGCAATGACGGTCAGCAGATCGCGGCCGACCGCGGTCACCACCATATCGAGCGCGGCTCGCGCCGCAGAGGCATTGTGTGAAAGGCGGGTGGCCAGATCACCGAGACCGGAGCTTTCGAAAAAGGCAACGTCCTGCCGGGTGATCGTCTCGAACAACCGGCGCTGGGTGGCGGCGACAATCGCATTGCCGATCCGCCCGAGCACCACCATCTGGCCATAAGTGGCCGCGCCCTTGAGGGAAAAGATCACCAGGACGACGCCGGCGATTGCCAGCACCATCGTCGCGTTCCGCTCCAGAAACACCTGATTGATGATGTCCCGCATGATCCAGGCGCTGGCGGCGGTGGTCGCCGCGATCACGCCCATGAAGACAAAGGCAAGCGCATACTGCCAGGCGAAGGCCCTGGCGTTTTCCATCACCAGACGGCGGATCAGGAAGAGCGCCCCTTCCGTGTCGCCAAACAGCAGGCGTTCGATCCGCTTCAACACGTGACCATGCCTCGTTGCGCAATGAATCCGGTCGCGACCGGCCAGCGGCAGGCCGGCCCCAATCGGCCGGCGTGCCGTGAACCGGTCATCCGGGTCAGCCGTTTTCCGGCAGGTTGAGCCGGATATGCAGATCGCGCAACTGGCTCGGGAACACGTCGGACGGCGCGCCCATCAGGAGATCCTGCGCCTGCTGGTTCATCGGGAACAACGTGACTTCGCGCAGGTTCTTCGCGCCGACCAGCAGCATGACGATCCGGTCGATGCCGGCGGCCATGCCACCATGCGGCGGAGCGCCATACTGGAAGGCCCGGTACATACCACCGAAGCGCTCTTCCAGCACCGTCTCATCGTAGCCGGCGATCTCGAAGGCACGCTTCATGATCTCCGGCTTGTGGTTCCGGATCGCGCCGGAGGCGATCTCGTAGCCGTTGCAGACGATGTCGTACTGCCAGGCGTTCAGCTCCAGCGGATCGGTGGTCTCGAGCCCTTCCAGGCCGCCCTGGGGCATGGAGAACGGGTTGTGCGAGAAATCGACCTTCTTCTCGTCCTCGTCCCATTCGTACATCGGGAAGTCGACGATCCAGGCCAGCTCGAACCGGTCGCGGTCGACCAGGTTCAGCTCCTCGCCGGCGCGGGTCCGGGCCTTGCCGGCGAAATCGGCGAACTTCTTCGGATCGCCAGCGACGAAGAACGCCGCATCGCCTGCTTCCAGACCGAGCTGCTGGCGGATCGCCTCGGTGCGCTCCGGACCGATGTTCTTGGCCAGCGGACCGGCACCGGCGATAGCACCGTCCTCTTCGCGCCAGAAGATATAGCCAAGGCCCGGCTGGCCCTCGCCCTGCGCCCAGGAGTTCATCCGGTCGCAGAAGGCCCGGCTGCCGCCGGTCTTGGCCGGGATCGCCCAGACCGCGTTCTTCGGATCTTCCAGCATCCGCGCGAAGATCTTGAAGCCGGAGCCGGCGAAATGCTCGCCCACGTCCTGCATCTCGATGGGGTTGCGCAGGTCCGGCTTGTCGCTGCCGTATTTGCGGATCGCCTCTGCATAAGGAATGCGGGCGAAGGTCGCGCTCACCGGCTTGCCCTCGGCAAACTCCTCGAAGACACCGCGAATGACCGGCTCCATCGCCGTGAACACGTCTTCCTGCTCGACGAAGCTCATCTCCACGTCAAGCTGGTAGAACTCGCCCGGCAGACGGTCGGCGCGCGGATCCTCGTCGCGGAAACACGGCGCGATCTGGAAATAGCGGTCGAAGCCCGACACCATCAGCAGCTGCTTGAACTGCTGCGGCGCCTGCGGCAGCGCGTAGAACTTGCCCGGATGCAGGCGCGAGGGCACGAGGAAGTCGCGTGCGCCTTCCGGCGAGGAGGCCGTCAGGATCGGCGTCTGGAACTCGGCAAAGCCCACCCCTTCCATGCGGCGACGCAGGGAGGCGATGATCTTCGACCGGGTCATGATGTTCTGGTGCAGCGTCTCGCGGCGCAGGTCCAGGAACCGGTAGGTCAGACGGATGTCTTCCGGGTATTCCGGCTCGGCGAACACCGGCAGCGGCAATTCGCGCGCATCGCCCAGCACTTCCATGTCGCGAATGAAGAGCTCGATATGCCCGGTCGGCAGATTCTCGTTGATCACCTCAGCGTCGCGCCGCTTGACCTCGCCATCGATGCGCACGCACCATTCGGCGCGAACCGCCTCGGCCTTGGCAAAGGCCGGCGAATCGGGATCGACCACGCATTGGGTAATGCCGTAGTGATCGCGCAGATCGATGAACAGCAAGCCGCCATGGTCGCGCACACGATGAACCCAGCCGGACAGGCGCGCGGTTTCACCGACATGGTCTTCGCGCAGTTCCCCGCACGTGTGGCTGCGATAGCGATGCATTATTTCCTCGATGGCCTGACTTGGAAAAACGGGTGACCGGCGCATTCCTGCGCCGGGTGCACAAGCCACGGGAGCGCCGCAAAGTCAAGGATACGGCACGGTCGATCCACTTGGACACCGCTTGCCCGGTCTGGCAGCCAGGACACAGCTGAGAAGAAATTGCCGCCTGACCGCAGGCTCATGGCGGTTTCGTGGCGACAAGATGAAAAAGCTGGGATATACGTCGCGATCAACATGCAGATCGTAACCAGCACCTCCGACCTCGCCGACGTTTGCCAACGTCTTGCCCGCCATGACTTCGTCACGGTCGATACCGAATTCCTGCGCGAAACCACCTTCTGGCCGAAGCTCTGCGTCGTCCAGATGGCCAGCCCGGAAGAAGCGGTGATCGTCGACGCGCTGGCAGAAGGTCTTGACCTTGCCCCGTTCTTCGACCTGATGCGCGATGAAAGCGTCATCAAGGTGTTCCACGCGGCCCGGCAGGACATCGAAATCGTCTATCACCTCGGCGGTTTCATCCCTCACCCCGTGTTCGATACCCAGGTCGCGGCAATGGTCTGCGGCTTCGGCGATTCGATCTCCTACGACCAGCTCGTGCAGCGCATCACCGACAAGCGGATCGACAAGTCGTCCCGCTTCACCGATTGGGCGCGCCGGCCACTGACCACCAAGCAGCTCGACTACGCGCTCGCCGATGTGACCCATCTGCGCGAGGTCTACAGCTTCCTGAAGGCGAATCTCGCCGAGCAGGGCCGCTCCCATTGGGTCGGTGACGAGATGGAGGTGCTGACCTCCGAGGACACCTACCGCAGCGAGCCGGAAAACGCCTGGCGCCGTCTCAAGCTCCGGGTGCGCAAGCCGATCGAGTTCGCCGTGCTGCAGGAGGTCGCCGCCTGGCGGGAGCGCGAGGCCCATTCGCGCAATGTGCCGCGCAACCGCATCATCAAGGACGACGCGATCTACGAGATCGCTGCCCAACAGCCGACGACGGTCAGCGCCCTGGGCGCCCTGCGCACCATTCCGCGCGGCTTTGAGCGCTCACGCACGGCGGAGGATATCCTTGCCGCCGTCAAGCGGGCGCTCGATCTGCCGAAGGATCAGCTTCCGGAAGTGCCCAAGGGCCGGTCCGCGCCGGATGGCTCGGCCGCTGCGGTCGACCTTCTGAAGGTGCTGCTGAAACTCGTCAGCGAAGCCCATGGGGTGGCCGCCAAGGTGATCGCCACGGTCGAGGATCTGGAAAAGATCGCCGCCGACGACGAGGCGGATGTGGGGGCGCTGAAGGGCTGGCGCCGGGAGCTGTTCGGCGAGGTTGCGCTCAAGCTGAAGCGCGGCGAGATGGCGCTTGCCTTCAATGGCCGGCGGATCGTCGCCGTCGAACAGGGCGAACCGGTCGTCAGCGAGCAGCCCGCCAAGGCGCGCGGCAAGCGGCGCAGTCGCCAGCGGTCGTCCGCCCAGTAGGGCGCTTCTCGAAGGCCTCGACCAGCAAGTGTTGCCTCAGATACGGCCAGCGGAAACGCCGGCCGCATCCGTTTTGCGGGGCTGCCGGATTTGCAAGGCAGTCAGATGACCGCCTCGATGCGGCTGCGCAGTCCGAGCAGTCGGCTGAACTGATTGGCCCGCTTGCTCAGGCGCTCGCCTTCCAGCGCGGCCAGCTCGCCCGGCAGACGCAGGACGAGTTCGCCCTCCTCCACCGCCATGCCGATCTGCGGCAGGATGCCATCGACCGAGGCGCTCAGCACCGAGGCGAGGCGCAGGGCGCCACCCAGAAGCCGCGCGCGCTCCTTCAGCCGGGAATGCGCCAACTCGCGAATGCGCGGGCTGAGACTGTCGTCGATCAGCCCCTGATGGCGATAGAAGACGGACAGGGCCAGATAGGCCCGACCCGCGTGGTCGATACCGACAAAGCCCGCGTTGGAAATGATGTTCAGGCTCTGCTCGCCGCGATAGTCGGGATGGGCGCGCCAGCCGATGTCCGACAACAGACAGCCGGCGGTTCGCAGCCGCCGTTCATACTCGGTCTCATCGATCCCCACGGTGGGAAACAGCCGGTCGGTCCACACCACCAACTCTTCAGCGTAATCGGGCGAACGCGAGCGGAGCAGCGAGAGTTCCCGCGCCGCTTCCACCAGCGGATCCTGCGCCCGGATCTCCTCGCTGAGAAGGTCGTAGAGCAGCCCTTCGCGCAGGCCAAGGGCGGACATCACCACCCGGTCCGCCCCGCTCCGCCGCAGCACGTTTTCCATCACCGTCGCGCCATAGGCCAGGAGCGGCCGGCGGGCGCGGGAGACGACGTCGATCATGTCGAGACTGTCCGGATTGCGCCGGGCGACGATCTGGCAGAACTCGATCGCCTCTTCCGCGTCAATCGCATAGTCATGCATGACATTGAGCGGATAGCCGTTCTGGAACAGGTGCAGACGAGCCAGCGAACGCCAGGTGCCGCCAACCGCATAAAACGGCTTGCCGGACCCGACCGGCAGCCATTCCACCCCCGAGAGCGCCTGATCGGTGAGCTTTTGCGCCCGCGCCAGCTTGCCGCCCGCTTCTTCCTGCAGACGGATACCGCCGAGCGGCAGCGTCTGGCCCCGACCAATGGTGCTTCCGCTCAGCTCAACCAGCTCCAGGCTGCCGCCGCCAAGGTCGCCAACGATGCCATCGGGCCGCCACATGCCGCAGACAATGCCAAGCGCGGCAAGCCGCGCCTCGTCCCTGCCCGACAGCAGGCGCACCGGCGTCCGGCAGATCTCCTGCACGCCGTCGATGAACTCCGCGCCGTTTTCCGCGTCGCGGGTCGCCGCCGTCGCCAGGATGTTGAGATTGTCGACCCCGAGCTGATCGCACAGCCGGCGAAACCGCACCAGCGCCTTGTGCGCCATCTCCACGGCGGTATCGGACAGGCGCCCGCTGGCGGCAAGACCGCGACCGAGCCCGGCGAGCACCTTTTCATTGAAAAGGACCGTCGGCGTGCGGGCTTGCCGCTCATAGACGACCAGGCGGATCGAGTTCGACCCGATGTCGATAACCGCGATGGGACCGCTGCCGTTCAGCCGGCCACGGATGACACGTCCGGGCGTGTTGTCAGCCACGCTTCCTGGGCTCCACAAAAGATTTCGGTGAATGGTTGCGCAAGGATTTGCCCCGGCCGGAGAGTGAGGGATTTGTCATGAAGTACTGATGAGCGTTGAAGCGCTTCTCGCCGCGCGACAGCTTCACCCGCTCATGTCCTCCATCCGCAAGCAGACGCCAGCTCTGCTGGTTGTCCTTCAGGTTCGCCACCATGATCTGATCGAGCACCTGTTCATGCACCGTTGCGGTCAACAACGGAGCCAGCGCCTCGACCCGACGATCGATGTTGCGCGGCATCAGATCCGCCGAGCCGATATAAACGACCGCCTTCGGCGAGGGAAGCCCGTGACCGTTGCCGAAACAGAAAATCCGGCTGTGCTCCAGAAAACGGCCGACGATCGACTTGGCGCGGATGTTCTCCGACAGGCCCGGAATGCCCGGACGCAGGCAGCAGATGCCGCGAATGACCAGATCCACCTGCACACCGGCCTGGCTGGCGGCATAGAGCGCGTCGATGATCTGCGGATCGACCAGCGAGTTCATCTTCATCCAGATCTGCGCTGGCCGCCCGGCCCGGGCATGGTCCGCCTCCGCCGCGATCATCTCGGTGATGTCATGGCGCAGGGCGACCGGCGACACCATCATCTTCTCCAGCTTCACCGGCTCGGCATAGCCGGTGATGTAGTTGAAGATCTTCGCCGCCTCCCGGCCAATCTGCGGATCGGCGGTGAAATAGGACAGATCCGTGTAGATGCGGGCGGTGATGGGGTGATAGTTGCCGGTGCCGATATGGCAGTAGGTGCGCAATTCGCCATGCTCGCGCCGCACAACCATGGAAAGCTTGGCGTGGGTCTTCAGCTCCAGGAAGCCGAACACCACCTGCACGCCGGCCCGCTCCAGATCCCGCGCCCAGCGAATGTTGGCCTCCTCGTCGAACCTGGCCTTCAGCTCCACCAGCGCCGTCACCGACTTGCCGCTTTCGGCCGCTTCCGCCAGCGCCTTGACGATCGGCGAGTTGTTGGAGGTGCGGTAGAGCGTCTGCTTGATCGCCACCACATCCGGATCCTGCGCCGCCTGACGCAGATACTGCACCACCACGTCGAAGGATTCGTAAGGGTGATGGACGATCAGATCCTTCTGCTGGATCGCGGCGAAGCAATCGCCGCCATGCTCGCGGATTCGCTCCGGGAACCGCGGTGTATAGGGCTCGAACTTCAGATCGTCCCGGTCGATGGAGACGAGCTGCGACAGGTTGTTGAGCGCCAGCAGCCCGTTCACCAGGAAGGTCTCGTCGGCGGTGACGTCCAGCGCCTCGGCCACGAACTCGCGCAAGGAGGCCGGCGTGGTCGCCTCGATCTCCAGCCGGATCACCGAGCCGCGACGGCGCCGCTTGAGCGCGCTTTCGAACAGCCGGACCAGATCCTCCGCCTCTTCCTCGATTTCCAGATCGGAATCGCGAATGACCCGGAAGGCCCCCTTGCCGCGAATCTCGTAACCGGGGAACAGCCGGGTGATGAACAGACCGACGGCGGTCTCGATGGGAATGAAACGGCTGGCCTCGCCCGCCTCGTTCGCCGGCAGCCGAACGAAGCGTTCCACCTGGCTGGGAATGCGCAACAGCGCGGTCATGCCGCGCCCGCCCTTCTCCGCGACCAGCTCCAGCACCAGCGAGAAGCCGAGATTGGCGATGAACGGAAACGGATGCGCCGGGTCGATGGCCAACGGCGTCAGCACCGGAAAGATGTGCGACAGGAAATATTCCTGCAGCCATTGCCGGTCGCTGTCCGACAGGTCCGGCCCATCGACGATGACCACCCCTTCGCTGGCCAGAACCTTGCGCATTTCCAGCCAGACCGCCTGCTGTTCGCTTTGCAGCGCCAGCACGGCGGCGGAGATCTTTTCAAGCTGCTCGGTCGGCGTCAGGCCATCGTCGGAACGGTTGGTCACCCCCTCGCGCTGCTGGGCGCGCAGACCGGCGACGCGGACCATGAAGAATTCATCGAGATTGTTGGCCGAAATCGACAGGAAGCGCAGTCGCTCCAACGCCGGATGCGAGATGTTTTCCGCTTCTTCCAGCACCCGGCGATTGAACTGCAGCCAGGACAACTCGCGATTGATGAACCGGCTGGGGTGACCCGACAACGCCTCGGCGGCATCCGAGACGGCCTCATGCGCATCCGTCTCGCCGTTCTCCGCCGGGGTCGGTGCGTGCGCGTCAATCTCGTTCATGCCTGTCTCCTGTCAGCCGTCGTGCCGGGCGCCTCAAAACGCCGCTCGGCCATCACCTTATAGGACGGGTTTGACGGATTTGCATCGCTCCGGTCGTTTCCGGGAAAACAGCGCTCATGTGAACGCAAATTTGTGCATTCGCGCCTCTTTCGACGTTCATTCGAAAAGACCGAGGGGCGGATCGGCGTGCGATGCACAGCCTCCGCCACCTAGCCTTGCCGCGACTCGCCCTCCATTGCTTCCAGCACCTCGGCGGCCAACGGCCGGGTGATCCGGCGCCCCACCGACAGGGCCGCCCGATCAAGCGCATCCACCAGCACCTGCGCGGCGGCAATGGAGCGCTCCATGCGCACGGCGAGGAACTCGATCACCGCCGGATCGACGAACACCTGGCGGTCGGCGAACAGCTTGACCAGCACCCGGCGGAGCAGATCGTCATCGGGCTCGGCCATTTCGATCGGCGTTGCCGCGCGCAGGCGCGACGCGAGATCCGGCAGCTTCAGCCCCCAGCTTCGCGGCCAGGTGCGCGCGGTCACAAGCACCAGCGCCCCGCGCTCGCGCGCTGCGTTGAGCAGATGGAACAGGGCGTTCTCATCAAGCCCCTCATGGGCATCCTCGACCGCGACGGCTCCCGCCTCGACCAGTTCCGACACCTTGTCGCCGGTCAGATCGGACGCGGCGATCACCGCGCAGCCGCTGGCCTCGTGCCAGACATTCACCAGATGGGTTTTTCCCACGCCCACCGGACCGGCGAGAATGGCGACCGGCGCCGCCCAGTTCGGCCAGGAATCGATGAAGCGAAAGGCCGCCTCGTTGGAGGCGCCATGCAGGAAGTCTTCCCGCCCCCGGGCCGCTTCATGCGGCAGCACCAGCGGCAATTGCCGGGGTCCATTGGCCCGCTCAGACATCGGATCCCTCCTCATCGCCCTCCACGAGCGGCCGGCCACCCGGGCCATAGTAGAGGGAACTTGCCATGTATTGCGCCAGGGCGAACCGGGTCAGCACCCCGATCACCGCCGCCGCCGGAACCGCGATCAGCATGCCGACGAAGCCAAACAGATAGCCGAAGGCGAACAGCGCGAACATCAGCCACACCGGATGGAGGCCCACATTGCCGCCGACCAGCTTGGGCTGCAGCACATTGCCTTCCAGAAACTGCCCGGCGCCGAACACCAGCATCACCAACCCGATCGACATCCAGTCCGGCCAGAACTGCACCAGCGCCACCCCGAGCGAGACCACCAGGCCAAGGGTCGCGCCGACATAGGGAATGAAGCTGACCAGCCCGGCGCCGATGCCGATCAAAAGGCCGAAGTTAAGCCCGACGACGGCAAGGCCAATGGCATAGAACAGACCGAGCAGAACGCAGACACTTACCTGCCCGCGCACGAAGCCGGCCACCGCCCTGTCCATGTCCCGGGCCAGCGCGCGAATGACTTCCCTATGGTGCAACGGCAACCAGCCGTCGATCCGGGCGACCATCCGGTCCCAGTCGAGCAGCAGATAGAACGCCACCACCGGCGTCACCACGAACAGCGCGGCCAGCGACAACAGCGCCTGACCGCCGCTCCAGACCGATTTCACGAGCCCGCCGATCCAGCCCGCGCCCTCGCCAAGCAGCGTGCCGACGCTCGATTTCAGCTCCTCGCCGCCAATGCCGGAGATGGCCCGCAACTGATCGCCGAAGTTTTCCATCACCAGCGTCTGCAAGGCCCCGACAAGGCCGGGAATGGCCTCCAGGAACCCGGCGAGCTGGCCGCCCAGCACCGGCAGGAGCAGGAGCAGCACCAGCGCGAAGGCGACAACGAACAGCAGGAGGATGGTCACGGTGGCCAGCAACCGCCCCATGCCCAGGCGCTCCAGCCGATCGGCAATGGGATCGAGCAGATAGGCCAGCGCCATGCCGGCGATGAACGGCAACAGGATCGGGCTGAACAGATAGATGAAGCCGGCGAACAGCGCCAACGACCCCAGCCAGAAATAGATTTGCCGTTTCAACGACACGATGCCTGTCCCCGCAAGTTTTCCGATGGCCGGTGCCGGCGTCAGCGCGCGCCCGGCGGTTCTCAAAGTTAGCCGGTCTTTCGCTCCGCCATTCGCAAATGCCGGATCCAACTCAGCAGATAGGCAGCCCCGGACAGGAGCGTCAAGCCGCCGGTCCCCAGCATCAGGCAGTTTTCAAATGCGGGAAGCTCGATGGTAAACGCTGCCTTTGCGAGCAAGGTTGCCGCCAACCCGATCTGCATCACCGTGGTTGCCTTGCCGATCAAGAGCGGCTTGATCGTCACCCGCCGACCGATCACCTCCGACAGGCCGATGGCACCCATGATCAGAAGATCGCGCAGCACCACCGCCACCAGCAGCCACAACGGCAGCAGACCAGACAGATAGAGCGCTGCGAACACCGACAGCAGCAGCGCCTTGTCGGCCAGCGGATCGAGAAAGGCGCCCAAGGCGCTTTGCATCGCGAAGCGGCGCGCGATATAGCCATCGACACCGTCCGAAATTCCGGACAGAACGAACAGCCAGAACGCGGGTCCGAACCGGTCCTCAGCGATCAACCAGACGATCAGCGGCACCAGGGCCAACCGAACCAGGGTAATCAGGTTTGGCAGGGTCACGGCGTCACACGGTCGAAGGTTGTGAACAGGACGCCCGGTTTTTCTTGCATTCCGGTCTTTCTGTGTTTGTATGCCCGCCCAAATCGGGACTTGGAGACGACATCATGAGCCAGGCGCCAACAACCGGCGGCAACGGGATGACCTATGCCGACGCCGGAGTGGATATTGATGCGGGCAATACGCTCGTCAAGCGCATCAAGCCGCATGTCAAGGCGACGGCCCGGCCCGGCGCGGACAGCGACATCGGCGGCTTCGGCGGCCTGTTCGACCTGAAGGCGGCAGGGTTCTCCGATCCGGTACTGGTCGCCGCCAATGACGGGGTTGGTACCAAGCTGAAGATTGCCATCGACAGCGGTCAGCATGCCACGGTCGGCATCGACCTTGTCGCCATGTGCGTCAACGATCTCGTCGTTCAAGGCGCGGAACCCCTTTTCTTTCTCGACTATTACGCCTGCGGCGCCCTCGAGCTGGAGACGGCGACGGCGGTGGTCAAGGGCATCGCCGATGGTTGCCGCCTCGCCGGCTGCGCGCTGATCGGCGGTGAGACGGCGGAAATGCCGGGCATGTATGCCAGCGGCGACTACGATCTGGCCGGCTTTGCCGTCGGCGCGGCCGAACGTGGCCGCCTGCTGCCGCGCGGCGATCTTGCCGAGGGCGACGTGCTGCTCGGCCTCGCCTCCACCGGCGTTCACTCCAACGGCTTCTCGCTGGTGCGCCGCATCGTCGAGCGCAGCGGCCTCGGCTGGGCCGACCCCGCCCCCTTCGCCGGCGACACCACGCTCGGCGCGGCGTTGATGACACCGACCCGAATCTACGTCAAGTCGCTGCTGGAAGCGCTCGCCGCCGGTCCCGGCATCAAGGCGCTGGCGCATATCACCGGCGGCGGCCTGCCGGAAAACCTGCCCCGGGTGCTGCCCGAGGGGCTTGCCGCACGCATCGACCTTGCCGCGATTTCCGTACCGCCAGTCTTCCAGTGGCTGGCCCGCACTGGCGGCGTGGCCGAAGCGGAGATGCTGCGCACCTTCAACTGCGGTATCGGCATGGTCGTCGCGGTCGCCGCCGACGCTGTCGACGCGGTCACCGCCACCCTTGAGGGAGCCGGCGAGACCGTCGTGCGCCTCGGTGCGCTGGAAGCGCGCGCGACCGGAGCCTCTGACGGGGATGAGGACGCGGTCGTGTTCGACGGCGCGCTGGCCCTGTGACCTCTTCCGCTCGCAAACGCACGGCAGTGCTCGTCTCCGGGCGCGGCAGCAACATGGTATCGCTGCTCGCCGCTGCCGCCGATCCTGCCTATCCGGCGGAAATCGTGCTGGTGGTCGCCAATGTGCCGGGCGCACCGGCGCTGGAGCGGGCAGAGGCTGCGGGGATCGCCACCGAGACCGTCGCCCACCGCGCCTTCTCCGGACGCCAGGCCTTCGAGGAACGGCTCGACGCGGTGCTGCGCGAGGCGCGGATCGAGCTCGTGTGCCTTGCCGGCTTCATGCGCTTGCTCACCCCCTGGTTCGTCGACCGCTGGCGCGACCGGCTGCTCAACATTCATCCGGCCCTGCTGCCCGCTTTCAAGGGGCTCGACACCCACGCCAGGGCGCTGGCCGATGGCTGCAAGCTGCATGGCGCCACCGTCCATTTCGTCCGCAGCGAAATGGATGCGGGGCCCATCGTCGTCCAGGGCGCCGTGGCCGTTCTGGATGACGATACGGAAGAGACCCTCGCCGCCCGGGTGCTGACGGTGGAGCATGAGATCTACCCGCACGCACTGGCGCTCGTTGCCTCCGACCGGACCCGGATCGAGGGCAACCGGGTGATGACCGCCGAAACGGCCTCCGACGCGGCCAGCCACCGACTTATCAGCCCGCCCGCCAGCAACAGCTGAAGCCTCCGCGTTTTTTGCTTCCCGGCCCGGATCCGTCACACCTGAGGTGACCGGTCCGGGCTCTTGGTCCCATTCGATCCCCCTTCCCCGCCGGCGCGGACCTGACGCCACCAGTCCGCGTAAAGCCGCTTGCGTGACCGGGGCGAACGGCTGTCGAGCACCTTCAGCTCCAGCATCCGGTCGGTGCGGAAATTGCGGAAATCCTGGCGCAGCTCGCAATAAGCTGCCATCACCCGCGCCCGTTCGAAAAACGCCAGCACGATGGGCCACACCACCCGCCGCTCAGGGGCTCGCTCCGGCACCTGATAGAGAATCTCGACCTTCTGCTCGCTGCGCAGCGCCGCGCGCAGCAGCGACGGATCAATGATGTCGGCGGGCACAGGCGCCGGCGAGGGCGCATAAAGCGGCGCATCGATGAACGAGGCGCGCAGCCCCTCCGGCAGCACGGCGGCAATCTTCGCCACCGCATCGCGCGCGGCCCGGCCAAGCGCCGCATCGCCCTTGGCCTCGGCCATGCGCAGGCCCAGCATCACCGTTTCCAGCTCCTCGGCGGTGAACATCAGCGGCGGCAGGTCGTAGCCATCCTCCAGCACATAGCCGATGCCCGCTTCGCCGCGCACCGGCACGCCGGAGGCCTCCAGTGCCACCATGTCGCGATAGAGCGTGCGCAAGGACACTTCCAGCTCGCGCGCCATCGCCCCGCCGCTGACCGGTCCCCGTGACCGACGCAGGATCTGGATGATCTGCAACAACCTGTCCGCCCGGCGCATTCCCATCTCCCTGCCGCTTCGTCATGGCGCTCCGGCCCATGCTGACACCATGCTGTCAGTTGCCTTGCTCTATCACAAGCCCATCGCAACGTCACACCGGGAGCCGCCCCATGCTTGTCCTGATCGATTTTCCCTCCACCTTCGGCCTGCGCAGCCTGTCTCCCTTTGGCTACAAGGCTGAAACGTTGCTCGCCCTTGCCGGGCTGGACTACACCAAAGTGGCGCCGGAAGAAGCCCTTCTGCCCCATGGCAAGGTGCCTGTCTTGAAGAATGGCGACAGGCTCATTCCCGACAGCTCGCTGATCCAGCAGCATCTGGAACAGCACCACGGGCTCGATGCGGACCGGGACTTGACCGCCTATGAAATGGCCACCGCCGAGGCCTTCCGGCGCATGGCCGAGGAACACCTGCGCTGGAGCCTCGTCTACAGCCGCTGGATCGAACCGGCGAACGAAGTTGTGATGCGCGACAAGGTGCTGGGCTTCCTGCCCGAGCCGGCACGGGCGGGTGTTCTCGCCCAGGTGCGTGAAACCGTGGGCCAGGCGCTCTATCATCAGGGCCTGGGCCGGCACACCCCTGAGGCGATCTACGCGTTCGGCTGCCGCGATCTCGATGCCATTGCCGCCGTTCTGGACGACAAACCATTCTTTCTCGCGGACCGGCCGACGACCATTGACGCAACGCTGGCCGGGCTGCTGATCAACATCCTCTGTCCGGAACTACGCTCACCGTTGCAGCGGCACGCCGCCGCGATCCCCGCCTTCGGCGCCTATGTCCGCCGGGTGGAGGAAACGGTATTCGGAGCAGCGGCCATGCTGCCGGAAGCCGCCTGAGTTACTGCCGCCGACAAAGCGAGGCCGGGCGCGGCGATGCGCGCCCGGCCTCTTTGCGTTTACAGCCCCATGAAGTCGGCGATCTGGTCGATGATCTCGGCATGAACCCGGGCGCGGTCCGTGCCTTCCGGATCGTCGCACACCGGATCGTCCTGTTCCGCCGCCAGCACCGCCGCTCCTTCCGGCTTGCACTCGGCCAGGAAGGTGAAGTGATGCGCCGGCTTGACCACCACGCGATGGGCATTTGCAAGACGTCCGGCGAGATTGCTTCCCGCCGGCCCGACATCCGCCGCCTTCCAGAGGTTCTTTTCCCCGAGGCTGATCAGCAGCACCGGCATGGAGAGATCCGCAGCGCTCGCCTCGGTGATCGCGTAGCTCATGCCCGGATCCACGGCGATGGCCGCGCTGATACGCGGATCGCGCATGTCCGCCGCAAACCCTTCCGGCAGGGCCGCCACATCCACGCCCCCCTTGGCGAAGAAGGCGCAATCCTCGGCCAGATCGCCCATGCGCGCGCAATAGGCCCGATAGGCCTCCCGGTCCCACCGGGCGCCGGCCAGATTGAGCGCCGTCGCTCCGCCGAGCGAAAACCCCAGCGATGCGATGCGGGCGGCATCCACATGGGCCGCGAAGTCCGGCTCGGCCAGAAGGTGATCCAGCGCGGCGGTCAGATCCGCCGCACGCTCATCAAGCCGCAAGGAGCGGCGCGGCGAGGAATCGCCGGAGGTGCTGCCCGGGTGATTGACCGCAAGCACCATGGCACCGCGCAGCGCCAGCCCCGACGAGATCCAGGAGATTGCATCCATGTTGCCGCCGGACCCATGCGACAGCACCACGAGCGGAAACCGCCCCTCGGCAATGGCCGCGCCGACCAGCCCGGACGTCCCCTTGAACACTGCATTGTCGCCGATCAGCCCGCGATAGGTGCGCCGGCCCGCCGGATACCAGAGGGAGGCGTCGAGCGGCCGGGCCCGGTGCGGCGCGTCGATCTCCAGCCGGTCGTATCCGGCAATCGGCGCCATCGTCGGCTCGGCGGCGGCGGACGGCAGGGCGAACCCGCAGGCAAGGGAGACAGCAAGCAGAAGACGTTTCATCGGGACATCCTTTCGACTGAAAAAACTCCAGCGAAAGAACCCCATCCCATCATTTTGGCGTCCTCAAACCGGTATCAGGTCGCCCGAAACCGGATTTCGGACTATTCAAGCGGAAACAACCGAAGGCCGCCCATGCTTGCCCTGCCGATCCCAATGATCGTTGCCCTCGTTCTGGGCTTTCTGTTTATACGCGCCGTGCTAAGCGGCGACCGCCCGTACCTCTTTTGCGCGCTGCTCGCCATCTGCGCCCTGCAAGGTGTGGTGGTGTCGCTGCATCAGCATTACGGGATTGCCGCCCTGTTGGCGGTTCAGCCGATCACGGCGACGGTGATCCCGCCGCTTGCCTGGGTCGCCTTTCAGGCAACCGCCATTCGCCGCTTCGATCTCGCGCGCGATGCCGTCCATCTCGCCGTGCCGGTGTTCACCGCCTTCTGCATGGCCTTCGCACCGGACACGCTGGATGTGGTCGTCCCGGCGGTCTTCCTGGTCTATGGCGGGGCGATCCTGCTGCGGCTCCGGCAGGGGCCGGACGGGCTGCCCTTGATGCGCCTTGAAACCGGCCCTCTCCCCGGCCTCGTCTGGAGTGCCATTGCGCTCGCGCTGATCCTGTCAGCGGTCAGCGATGGGCTCATCGCCGTTGCCCTCGCCACCGGCCGGGGCTGGCTTCAGCCCTGGATCGTCAGCCTCTTGTCTTCCGCCGCCCTCTTCAGCATCGGCCTGCTCAGCCTGTCACAAAGCGTCGTCGGCGCACCGGAAGAGCGCACGGCCCCGCAAGCCCCGCGTCCGGATACGGGCGACCCGGCCGCCGAAAAGGACTTGATGGCCCGGCTTGATACGCTGCTGCGCGACAGCGCGCTTTATCTCGACCCCGGCCTGACTCTCGCGCGCCTTGCCCGCCGGCTGCAGGTGCCGGCCAAGCAGCTTTCCGCCACCATCAACCGCGCCACTGGCGACAACGTCTCACGCTATGTGAACGGCTTCCGCATCGCCCATGCCTGTGAGCGCCTGCGGGCCGGCGACAGCGTCACCGCCGCCATGCTGGCCAGCGGCTTCAACACGAAATCCAACTTCAACCGCGAGTTCGCCCGCGTCACCGGCATGAGCCCCAGCGCCTGGCAGACCCGGGACACCACCTGACATTCGCGGGCGGGCGAAAGGCGCGGGCGCTTAGGCCAACCGCACCCACACCGCGGTGTCGTGAAAGGCGGCCCCGCCATAGGGCGCGACGGCATCGCCGCCGGTCAACGTGTTGATGCCCCGACCGTCCGGATAGGCCTCGTTCGGCCAGATGCCTTCGGCGATCACCACCCCCGGCTTCAACCCGTCGAACAGCCGGGCCTGCAGCCGAACGGCGCCGCGCCGGTTGCCGACCAGGATCGCCGCGCCGTCCGTGATACCGAGCCGTCCGGCCTCATCAGGCCGCATCATCAGTGACGGTTTCCCTTCTTTGGCAAGGGATTCGGCCGTGTTGTTGAAGGTTGTGTTGAGGAAAGACCGTGCCGGCGCCGTGACCAGCCGGAACGGATGAGCGTCGTCGGCCTCTTCGATCACCGGCCAGAAATCGGGCAAGGCCGGAAGGTCGGCCCAGGGGCCCATCGGCCCGTCATTGGGCGCCGGAATGCTCGGCCAGTCGGGCTTGAACCGGAACCGCCCATCCGGCCAGGCAAAGCCCTTGAGGTAATGCGCGGTCTCGAAATCCGGCTGGCAATCGATCCAGCGGTCCGCCTCGATCCGCTCCAGCGTGCCCAGACCGGAGGCTTGCAGCATCCAGTCGATATGGGCGCGGGCGTCCATCTCGAAGCCGGGATGCTCGGCGGCACCGACCCGGCGGGCGAGCTCGTTGAGAACGACGAGATTCTCCCGGGTCTCGCCGGGGCCGTCGGTCAGTTTCGGTCCGAGGATCAGATACTGGTGCCCACCGCCCTTGTAGATGTCGTCGTGCTCAAGGAACTGGGTCGCCGGCAACACGATATCGGCCATCTTCGCCGTTTCGGTCATGAACTGCTCATGGACGCAGACGAAGAGATCGTCCCGGGCAAAGCCCTGCTTCACCAACTCCTGCTCCGGGGCGACGGAGACCGGATTGGTGTTCTGGATCAGCATCGCCGTCACCGGCGGTCCGCCCTGCAGGGCCGCCGCATCGCCGGTCAAGATCCGTCCGATCTGGCTCTGATCGAGCTGGCGCGTGCGCCCGTCGCACAGCTCCGGCGCCTCCACCCGGCTCTTGTCCAGCTCATAGATCGCGCCGTTGTTGTGGAACGCCCCGCCGCCTTCCACGGCCCAGGCGCCGGTCACGGCCGCGATCGAGGAGGCCGCATGCATGGACACCGCCCCGTTGCGCGACCGGGTGAAGCCGTAGCCAAGCCGGAAATAGGTCCGCTTGGTCCGGCCGACCATGGCCGCGAACTGTTCGATCTCGTCGGTGGAAAGCCCGGTGATCCCCGCCGCCCATTCCGGGGTGCGGGTCGCCAGATGCGCCTCCAGCTCCTGCGGGCAATCCGTATGCGCGGCGAGATACGCCCGGTCGGCCAGATCATCACGGAAGAGAACATGCATCACCGCGCAGGCAAGCGCCGCATCGGTTCCCGGCTTGAGCACAAGTCCGAGGTCCGCCTGCTTCACCGTTTGCGTGCGATAGACATCCACGGCAATGATCTTCGCGCCGCGTTTCTTGCGCGCGGTCATCGCATGGGTCATCACATTGACCTGGGTTGAAACCGGGTTGGTGCCCCAGATGACGATCTGGTCGGACAGCGCCATCTCGCGCGGATCGGGGCCGGCAAGCCGGCCCGTGCCGGCAATGAACCCGGTCCAGGCCGGATTGGTGCAAATGGTGTCGAATTGCCGCGAATAGCCCTTGGCGTGCCGCAATCGGTGAATGGAATCGCGCTGCACCAACCCCATGGTCCCCGCATAGTGATAGGGCCAGACCGTCTCCGCCCCATGCCGGGCTTCGGCGGCGAGAAAGCGCTCGGCGACCGTATCCAGCGCCTCGTCCCAGGAGATCGGCTCGAACCGTCCTTCCCCCTTGGCGCCAACCCGCCGCAGCGGCGTCAGCAGCCGATCCGGATGATAGAGCCGGTCCGCATAGCGCGCCACCTTGGCGCAGATCACGCCGGCGGTATAGGCATTGCCGCGCGCGCCCCGCAGTCGCCCGACCCGGCCGTCGGCCAGAAGCTCCACATCGAGCGCGCAAGTGGAAGGGCAATCATGCGGGCAAGCGGAGGATTTCAGGACGGGCGCGGTCATCAAGCCACCTTGCGTAAACGGAATGCGGGGATCGGCAAGGTCATCGGCACACCCCGCCCTGTCAAGCCCCGGCGCCCCGCGGTGCGCCCGCCCCCTGAAACGCAACAAGGCCGGCTTGCGGGCCGGCCTTGTGCATATCAGATAGGTCCGGCGGCAAACCGCCGGAGAAGACGAGTGGCCTCAGCCGACGATCTCGGTCTCGGAGAACCAGTAGGAAATCTCCTCGGCAGCGGTCTCCGGAGCGTCGGAACCATGTACCGAGTTCTCACCGATCGACAGGGCGAAGGTCTTGCGGATCGTGCCCTCGGCGGCATCGGCCGGGTTGGTCGCGCCCATCACTTCGCGGTTCTTGGCAACGGCGTTCTCGCCTTCCAGCACCTGCACGACGGTCGGCGCGGAGGACATGAACTCGACCAGTTCGCCGAAGAACGGACGATCCTTGTGCACCGCATAGAAGCCCTCGGCCTCGCGGCGGGACATCCACACGCGCTTGGAAGCGACGACGCGCAGGCCGGCCTCTTCCAGCTTGGCCGTGATGGCGCCCGTCAGGTTGCGCTTGGTGGCATCCGGCTTGATCATCGAAAAGGTGCGTTCAATCGCCATAATCTGCTGTCCTGTGGTCTGTTGCGCCCGGACCGGCGGTCCGGCGCGGGTATCCGTGAATTCCAGATCCGGCGGGCCGCGCCGCCGGGCGCGAAGCCACGGCGAACGGCCAGCGGCCGGTTGCCGCATGCGTATAGCGGCGCAGCCGCCTCCCCGCAAGGGCATGCCGAACGCGATCTCCAGGAAACACGCGCCTGTTTCCGGCAAGCAAACCTTGGGTCCAGACCATCCGCGCGGATGGTCGCCGGGTCGCAAATCGGCTCCTTTGAACCCGCCCGGCAGCGCGAAATCCGCGAACCAGATCCATCGCCTTACGCAACACACCAGGCAAAGACGCACCCTTACGCAGAGGCAGATTGCGCCAAGCAGGTTTTCAAGGCCCTGCCCCGCCCCGCCCTGCCGCGCTCCGAACGTCCGCCAAAACAAATCTCCCCTGCAACACGGCTATAGAAACCATTTCTTAACCGCAATTTATCAACTGATAAAAATCATTTTGGGAATTGAAAGCGAAAAGACATGCCGCAGGCGCTCCCACCATGAAGAGCGCGGAAAAACAGCTTGCGTAGGGAAATTTCCGGAGAGACCCGAAGTAGTTACAAAATTCATCATTCTGAAATTTTACCAAAGATTTAGAAGAAACCGGTTCTCTGGCGACATAGCTCGTTTCAAGAGGTCGCATTTCCATGTCCATCAAACAGAAAATGCTGGTGCTGGTTGCCGGCTCGCTTGCCGCGCTCCTTCTGGTGCTCGGCGTCCAGACCTACACGTTTTACGGATCCATGATGGAAGGCCGCCGCGACATGGTGCGCTCCCAGGTCGAGACCGCCCATTCTCTGGTCACCAAGCTGGCGGAGGACGCAAAGGCCGGCAAGATGACCCTGGAAGAGGCACAGGAGGCCGCGCGCGAAACGCTGCGTGTGCTGCGCTACAACGAGACAGACTACTTCCTGGTCATCGACTCCAGCCCCGAGCGGGAAGGCTTCGTCGTGATGCATCCCAGCCCCAGCGTCGAGGGCAAGAGCCTCTTGAGCATGAAGGACGCCAATGGCGTGGAACTCGTCGTCGGCCAGCTTGAGGCGGCCCGAAAGGGCGGCGGCTATACGGAGTTCGTCTTCCCCCGGCTTGGCGAGACCGAACCCGCGCCGAAGGTGAGCTACTCGCTGAATTTCGCCCCCTGGCAGTGGACCATCACCTCGGCCCTTTACGTCGATGATGTGAACCAGGCATTCGCGGCGGAGATGACCCGCACCGCCATGTGGGTGGTGCCGATGCTGGCGCTGATCATCGCCGCCGGGCTTTTCCTGTCGAACAGCATCACCCGTCCGCTGGCGGCGATCACCGATGCCATGCGTCAGCTCGCCGATGGACAGATGAACATCGAAATCCCGGGTGAAGGCCGCAACGACGAGATTGGCCACATGGCCTCGGCGACCGGTGTCTTCCGCGACAACATGATCCGCGCGCAGGAACTGTCCGCCGCCCAGGCCGATGAGCAGAAGTCCCGCGATGCCCGCGCCCTGCGCATCCAGTCCCTGACCCAGAGCTTCGATGAAAGCGCCGCTGCCCTGCTGCGGACGGTGACCGCCTCCGCCGACGACATGGAGCGCAACGCGCGCAACATGTCCGATACCGCCGACGACACCAACGCCCGGGCGACCACCGTCGCCTCCGCCGCCCAGCAGGCGGCCGCCAATGTGCAGACCGTGGCATCCGCGACGGAGGAACTCAGCTCCTCGATTCTGGAAATCGGGTCTCAGGTCTCCAAATCCTCCGAGATCGCCTCGCAGGCCGTTTCCGAGGCCGAGCGCACCAACCATCAGATCCACGGCCTCGCCGAGGCGGCGGAGAAGATCGGCCAGGTCGTGAACATGATCGCCGCCATTGCCGAGCAGACCAACCTTCTGGCGCTCAACGCCACCATCGAGGCCGCCCGCGCCGGCGATGCGGGGCGCGGCTTCGCCGTGGTTGCCGCCGAGGTGAAGGAGCTCGCCAGCCAGACCTCGAATGCCACGGAGGAAATCACCGCGCAGATCGGCTCGATCCAGCGGGAGACGGAAACCGCCGTCGGCGCGGTGCAGTCGATCGGCAAGACCGTCGAGGAAATGAACGCCATTGCCTCGGCCATTGCCGCAGCGGTTGAGGAACAGGGCGCGGCGACCGGCGAGATCGCCCGCAACGTGGAAGAGGCCGCGCGCGGCACCCAGGACGTGACCGGCAACATCCTCGGCGTCTCCGATGCCGCCAACGAGACCCGGGCGGCGGCAAATGATGTCACCAACGCGGCGACCGCCGTCAGCCGCGATGCCTCCGCCCTGAAAACCGAGGTGGAGCGCTTCCTGCAAGATGTGCGCGCCGCCTGATCGGATCAGCGCGACCTTTTCGGCAAACCTGAACCGCCGGCGCCCAATGGCGCCGGCGGTCTCGTTTCGGGCTCTTCGTGGCATCGGCCGATTTCGAGGTCGCCCTCGTGCTGTTCGCGCTCGCTCCGCCGCCCGCGCCGGGCTATTGTGCGCCCCTCACCTGACACCCTTTTTCAAAACACAGAACGAGCGAAGAGGACTGGCATGGACCCGTCGACCGATGACTTGCTGACTGGATTGCTGAGATGGGTTCGTATCGAGACGCACACACCGGATGTGGCCGGCATCAACAGCCTGATGGATCTGGTGACCCAGGAGGCCGAGGCCTTCGGCGCCACCTGTGAGCGGTTTCCCGGCGCCACCGGCTATGGCGACCATCTGCTGGTCCGCTCGCCCTGGGGCGATCACAGCCAGCCCGGCATCCTGTTCCTGAGCCATCTGGACACGGTGCACCCCAAGGGCACCATCGACAAGGATCTGCCGATCCGCATCGACGGCGATGCCTGCTATGGACCCGGCATCTGCGACATGAAGGGCGGCGCCTACAACGGGCTTGCGGCCATGCGCACCATCACGGCGGCAATTGCCGGCGGCGCCCAGGCCCCGGCCCTGCCGATGCGCATTCTCTTCACCTCCGACGAGGAAGTCGGCAGCCCGACCTCCCGGGGCCTGATCGAAGAGCAGGCGAAAACCGCGAAATACGCGCTCGTCACCGAGCCGGCGCGCAATGGCGGCCATATCGTCACCGCCCGCAAAGGCGTCGGCCGCTTCACCCTGCGCGCCGAAGGCCGCCCGGCCCATGCCGGCGCCCGTCATTGGCAGGGACGCAGCGCGGTCACCGAACTGGCCCATCAGATCATCGCCCTGGAAGCGATGACCGACTATGACCGGGATATCACCATCAATGTCGGCCAGATCACCGGCGGCAGTGGAACCAACGTAGTGCCGCAGCATGCCAGCGCGGAAGTCGACCTGCGCGTGCCGACCGTTGCGGCGGCGGAGGAAATGGTCGCCCGTATCACCGGCCTGACGCCGAAGACCCCGGATGTGACCGTCACGGTGACTGGTGGCATGAACCGTCCGCCGTTCGAGAAGACGCCGGCCATCACCGCCCTGTTCGACCATGCGGCGGGGCTTGCCGCCGAGATCGGTTTCGAGCTGATCGACGAGACCACCGGCGGCGGCTCAGACGCCAACTTCATCGCCGCCAACGTGCCCACCCTCGACGGGCTTGGGCCCGACGGCGACCATGTGCATACGCTCAACGAGCACATCTACATCTCGTCGCTGCTGCCGCGGATGCAGCTCATGCGCCGGCTGGTCGAAACGCTCGACTGACGCCATTCCGGCGGCCGCGACACAACGCGGCCGCCGTTTTTTGGGCGACCTCAGTCGATGCGCTTTTCGTCGGTGCCGAAGAAATGCAGCTTGTCGGCCTCGCAAGTGACATGCACCCGGCTCTCGCCCACCGGCGCGGTCCGGCCACCATCCAGCCGGACGATGATCACCTCGCCATCGTCGAGCCGCACATGGGCCAGCGTTTCCGCCCCCAGCGCCTCGACGATCACCAACTCGCCGCTCCAGGCCGCCTGCCCCTCGCCGCAGAAGCTCAGATGCTCCGGCCGCACGCCGACCGTCTTTGCCAAGGTCGGCGCCGCCTCGCCGAAGGAGGCGGCAAGACCGCTGCCCTGCAAGCGCTCCACCGACAGGAAATTCATCGGCGGCGAACCGATGAAGCCGCCCACGAAGGTGGTCGCCGGCTTTTCGTAAACGGCGAGCGGCGTGCCGATCTGCTCCGCCACACCGCCGTTCATGACGATGATCCGGTCGGCCAGGGTCATGGCCTCGACCTGATCGTGGGTCACGTAGAGCGAGGTCACGCCAAGGCGCCGTTGCAGGGTCTTGATCTCCACCCGCATCTGCACCCGCAGCTTGGCATCGAGGTTCGACAGCGGCTCGTCGAACAGGAACACCGCCGGCTTGCGCACGATTGCCCGGCCCATGGCCACGCGCTGACGCTGGCCGCCGGAAAGCTGGCGCGGCTTGCGCTCCAGGAAGGGCTCCAGCTCCAGCATCTTCGCCGCCACAGCCACCCGCTCGCGGATCTCCGCCTGCGGCACCTTGGCGATCTTCAGCCCGTAAGCCATGTTGTCGAAGACGCTCATATGCGGATAGAGCGCGTAGTTCTGGAACACCATGGCGATGTCCCGCTCGCGCGGCTCCAGATCGTTGACCACCCGGCCATCGATGCGGATCTCGCCGGAGGTCACGGTCTCCAGCCCCGCGACCATGCGCAGCAGGGTCGACTTGCCGCAGCCGGACGGGCCGACGATGACGATCAGCTCGCCATCGTTGATATGGGTGTCGACCCCGTGGATGACCTCGGTCTTGCCGTAGGACTTGCGCAGGTTGGAAAATGCGATTTGCGCCATCGGAACCCTATTTCTCAGTATCCACGAGGCCCTTGACGAAAAGCCCCTGCATGAAGACGACAACGGCGACCGGCGGCAGCATCGCCATCAGTGCGGTTGCCATGATGACCGGCCATTCGGCCACATCGTCGCCGGATGGGAACATCTGCTTGATGCCCATGACGATGGTGTTCATTTCCGGCTTGGTGGTGATCAGCAGCGGCCACAGGTACTGGTTCCAGCCGTAGATGAACAGAATGACGAACAGCGCCGCGATGTTCGTGCGCGACATCGGCAACAGGATATCGATGAAGAAGCGGATCGGCCCCGCCCCGTCGACCCGCGCCGCCTCGATCAACTCATCGGGCACCGTCAGGAAGAACTGGCGGAACAGGAAGGTCGCCGTCGCCGAGGCGATCAGCGGCAGGATCAGACCGGAGTAGGAGTTGAGCATCCCGAATCCGGCGGCGACCTCGTATGTCGGCACGATCCGCACCTCCACCGGCAACATCAGAGTGAGGAAGATCAGCCAGAAGAACACCATCCGGAAGGGGAAGCGGAAATAGACGATCGCATAGGCGGACAGGATCGAGATGGCGATCTTGCCGATGGCGATGCCGAGCGCCATGATGCTGGAATTCATCAGCATCAGCCACACTGGCGAGTTGATGCCCTGGGACAGCGCCGTGCCGTAATTTTCCAGGAAATGCGATCCCGGAAGCAGGGGCATCGGCGGCCGGGCGATTTCCGGCTGGGTCACCGTCGAGGCGACGAAGGCCACATAGATCGGGAAACAGATCGCCGCGATGCCGGCGATCAGGCTCAGATGGGTCAGCCAGGTGCCGATCCCGCGTTTTTCGACCATGCCGCTCATCAGTAATGCACCTTGCGTTCGACGTAGCGGAACTGAACCACCGTCAACAGGCCGACGACGACGAGCAGAACCACCGACTGGGCGGCGGAGGAGCCGAGATCCTGGCCGACGAACCCATCCGCGTAGACCTTGTAGACAAGGATCGTCGTCGCCTGCTGCGGCCCGCCGCCGGTGATGGTGTGGATCACGCCGAAGGTCTCGAAGAAGGCGTAGACGATGTTCACCACCAGGAGGAAGAAAGTGGTCGGCGACAAGAGCGGAAAGACAATGGTCCAGAACCGCTTCCAGAAGCTTGCCCCGTCGATCGCCGCCGCTTCGATGACGCTGCGCGGGATCGCCTGCAGGCCGGCGAGGAAGAACAGGAAGTTGTAGCTGATCTGCCGCCAGGCCGAGGCAACGACCACCAGCCCCATGGCCTCGCCATCGTTCAGCACGTGGTTCCAGTCATAGCCGATGGCGTTGAGGTACCAGGCGACAAGCCCCACGTTGGGGTTGAACATGAACAGCCACAACACGCCGGCAATCGCCGGGGCGACCGCATAGGGCCAGATCAGGAGCGTGCGATAGGCGCCCGAGCCCTTGATAATCCGGTCGGCCATCACCGCCAGCCACAACGCCGCCCCCATCGACAGGAGGGTGACGGCGGCGGAAAACACCGCCGTGGTCTGGAAGGAGGCCAGATAATAGGGATCGGAGAACAGGAATTCGAAATTTCCGAAGCCGACGAACTGCGACTTCAGCCCGAACGGATCAGGAATGAAGGCTGACTGGTAGATCGCCTGCCCGGCCGGCCAGAAGAAGAACACCGCCGTGACCAGGATCTGTGGCGCCAGCAGGGCATAGGGCAACAGGCGATTGTTGAATACGACGCGTTTTTGCATGTCCCGATCACCGGAAGCGGTCGCGGCGCGCCTGAGCGGGCCGCGCCGGAAAATGGGAAGACGCGCGCCCCGGGAAGCCCCCGGGCCGCGCGCGCTGTTCTCGGGGCCGCTGGCGTCAGGCCGGCCGGAGACCGGCCACCGTCAACGGCGATCCCGCGTCCCGCCTCAGCGGTTGGCCTGCTCGAAGCGGCGCAGCAGCTGGTTGCCACGGGCGACCGCGTTGTCGAGGGCGGCCTGGGCCGTCTTGTCGCCGGACCACACAGCCTCCAGTTCCTCGTCGATGATGCCGCGGATCTGGTCGAAGCTGCCGAGACGCAGGCCCTTGGAGTTGGCCGTCGGCGCCTTGCCGGTCATCTGCAGAATGGCGATGTCGGTGCCCGGGTTCTCCTTGTAGAAACCGGCGTCCTTGGTCTGCTCGTAGGCAGCCATGGTGATCGGCAGGTAGCCGGTGTTCTGGTGCCAGGAGGCCTGGATGTCGGCGCTCGACAGGAAGTTGAGGAACTCGGCGACGCCGGCGTATTCCTCATCCTTGTGACCGGCCATCACCCACAGCGACGCACCGCCAATGATGGTGTTCTGCGGTGCACCCTCGGTGCCCGCCCAGTACGGCAGCGGACGAATGTCGAAGGCAAAGTCGGCTTCCGCCTTCACGCCCGCGTAGCCGGCGGAGGATTCGGTGAAGAAGGCGCATTCGCCAGCGCGGAAGCGGGCGCCGCCCTCATTGCGGCGGCCGGCATAGATGAACTTGCCGTCCTTCGCCCACTGGCCCATGGCCTCGATGTGCTTCACCTGAACCGGACCGTTGAACGACAGCTCGGTGTCGAGGCCGGCAAAGCCGTTTTCCTTCGTCGCAAAGGGCACGTTGTGATAGGCGGAGAGGTTCTCAAGATGCACCCAGCTCTGCCACGCGGTGGTCAGCGGGCAGCTCGACCCGGAGGCCTTCACCGCATCCATCGCCTCGTTGACCTTGTCCCAGGTCGACAGATCCATGTCCGGATCGAGGCCGGCCTTGGTCAGTGCATCGCGGTTGACGTAGAGCACCGGGGTGGAGGAGTTGTACGGCAGCGACAGCATCTTGCCATCGGTGGTGGTGTAGTAGCCCTTGACGGCGGCCAGATACGTCTCCGGATCGAACGGCTTGCCGGTCTCTTCCATCACCTCGAACACCGGCTTGATGGCGCCCTTGGCCGACATCATCGTCGCGGTACCGACCTCGAACACCTGCAGGATATGCGGCTGCTCACCGGCGCGGAAGGCAGCGATGCCCGCATTCAGGGTCTCGGAATAATTGCCCTTGTGCGAAGCCACGACCACATAGTCGCTCTGCGAGGCGTTGAACTTCTCGACCTGCTCGGTGAGCAATTCGGCTAGACGGCCGGAGAAGGCATGCCACCACTGGATTTCGGTCGCGGCGTAGGAAACGCCGGTGCTGCCAGCCAGGATCGTCGCTGCGACGAGACCGGCGAGTGTCTTGCGATGTGCCATGTTTGTTTAACTCCCAAGGCTCGGGAAACGACCCGACATGCGGTTGAACTGAGACCCATGACCGGAAGGCCCGGATCATGTCGAACGAAAACGCCCGCATTTCGTATTGTTTTCATATGAACGCGAAATGTCGCTCACATGAACATTAAGCGACAGTTCCATGACGTTCGCAACCCCGGAACGGCAACACCCACACCTCTCCTTCCCGCCCGGCGGCATCACAACCGGTGAATGCAGGCGCATTCGCGGATATTCTGGCGGAGAAGCAGCGTGATATATCGATTAAATCGATGGAATATTTCATGAAACTGTCACGAACCCACCGCATCAATTTCCCGAGCGGCATGTGAGCCCGCCAGTTATCCACGCAACCTGAAGCGTGTCCTTGAGGGAGAATGGCAATGACCCGACTGCGCCAGACGGATGATTTCGGAAACAAGGCCGAGGCTTTCGAAGAGGCCGACAACACGGTGTTGAGCCCGGCCGAAGCGAAAACCTTCGGCGACATCGTCAATGCCCGCTACGGCCGCCGCGACGTGCTGCGCGGCGTTCTGGGGGTGAGCGCCGTCACTGCCCTCTTCGGCACCACCGCGCTGACCGCAGCACCCGGCACCGCCCGCGCGGCCAACGGCAGCTTTGCCTTTGCCGAGCTGGAAAGCGGCAATGACGAGCGCCACCATGTCGCCGAGGGCTATGATGCCGATGTGCTGATCCGCTGGGGCGATCCGCTGTTCGATGACGTCGGGCCGTTCGACCCGCAGAACCAGAGTGCGGCGGATCAGCTCCGCCGCTTTGGTTATAACAACGACTATGTCGGCTTCCTGCCCCTGTCGGAAGACGGCAAACGCGGCCTGCTTTGCGTCAATCACGAATACACCAACGAGGAAGTCATGTTCCCCGGCATTGGCCGGCAGGACAACAAGGACTTCGCCGACATGACCCGGGCGCTGGTGGACATCGAGATGGCGGCCCATGGCGGTTCGGTCTTCGAGATCGCCCGGGACGACGCCGGCAAATGGTCGGTGGTCGCCGGCTCCAGGTACAATCGCCGCATCAGCATGCTCGACACGGAAATGACCGTCGACGGCCCCGCCGCCGGGCATGCGCGCCTGAAGACCGCCGCCGATCCGGAAGGCACCCGGGTGATCGGCACCTTGAACAACTGCGCCGGCGGCATGACCCCCTGGGGCACCTACCTGATGGCCGAAGAGAACTTCCACGGCTACTTCTGGACCGACAAGCTGAACGCCGACGGCAAGCCGGTGATCGAAGGGCCGCAGGCGGCCAGCCTGAAGCGCTACGGCGCGCCGGGGCGCTGGTACAACTGGGGCCAGCATCACGACCGGTTCAATCTCGACAAGGAGCCGAACGAGGTGAATCGCTTCGGCTGGATCGTCGAGGTCGACCCGCTGGATCCGGCCTCCACGCCGGTCAAGCACACCGCCCTCGGACGTTTCCGTCATGAAGGCGCCGAGGCGATCGTCAATGGCGATGGCCGGGTCGTGATCTACAGCGGCGACGATGCCCGCTTCGACTATGTCTACAAGTTCGTCTCCAGCGGCACGGTGTCGGACGACCGCGAGGCCAACAAGAAGCTCCTGTCCGAGGGCACGCTGTATGTCGGCCGGTTCCATGAAGATGGCCGACTCGAATGGCTGCCGCTGATCCATGGCGAAGGCCCGCTGACGGCGGAAAACGGCTTTGCCAGCCAGGCCGACGTCTTGATCGACACCCGCCTTGCCGCCGATGCCCTCGGCGCCACGCCGATGGACCGGCCGGAAGACGTCCAGCCGGGGGAGAAGGGCCGCGTCTACATGATGCTGACCAACAACACCCGCCGCAAGGAAGGCCAGGAGGATGCGGCCAACCCGCGCGCCGACAACGCCTTCGGCCATATCGTCGAGATGGTCGCCCCACAGGAAGACCACGCAGCCCGGGAATTCACCTGGAGCATCCTGGTCAAGTGCGGCGATCCGCGCATTGCCGAGGTCGGCGCCCAGTGGGGGCCGGAAACCTCCGAGCACGGCTGGTTCGCCTCCCCCGACAACTGCGCGATCGACGCCGCCGGCCGGCTCTGGGTCTCCACCGACCAGGGCTCCAACTGGGGCAAGACCGGCAAGTCGGACGGGCTTTATGCGGTCGAGACCGAGGGCGCGCTGCGCGGCTCCTCGAAGCTGTTCTTCCGCTGCCCCGTCGGCGGCGAGCTGTGCGGCCCCTACTTCACGCCGGACCAGAGCGCCCTGTTCCTCGCCGTCCAGCATCCGGGCACGGACGGAACCAAGAACTTCAAGGGCTTTGAGCGGAACTCGACCTTCGAGGATCCGGCCACCCGCTGGCCGGATTTTGTCGAGGGCATGCCGCCGCGCCCCTCGGTGGTCGTGGTCACCCGCAAGGATGGCGGCAAGATCGGCGGCTGACGCCCCCGGACGCGCCGACCGGATGCCCCGCCGTTTCGGCGGCGGGGCAATCCTGAGCCGGCCAAACTCTTTGCGTGGTCAACGTCAACCTTGATTCACAGGTTATCCCGGTGATTCACGGGCGCTTCACGCTTGCAGGGAATCCCGCGCCACACCCTTCCCTCGCCCGCCCGCCTCCGCTACGAGAGAGGCAGCAGCGAGGAAACGAGATGAACGGTCCGGCACCAGCGCCCGACAAGAACGATGCAACCGTGATGCGCGTGGCGCCCCATAACGCGGAAGCCGAACGGCAGCTTCTGGGCGCGATCATCGTCAACAACGAAACCTACTACCGGGTCTCGGATTTCCTCGAACCGGGCCACTTCTATATCCAACCCCATCGCGAGATCTACGAGAAGGCCGGGCAGCTCATCCGCGCCGGCAAGATCGCCTCGCCGATCACGCTGAAGACCTTCTTCCCGCATGACGCGCGGATCGCCGACCTGCCTGCGGCGCAATACATCCTGCGCCTGACCGCCGATGCCGCTTCGATCATAAACGCCGAGGATTACGGCCAGGCGATCTATGACCTTGCCATTCGCCGCAATCTGATTCGCATCGGCGAGGACATGGTCAACATCGCCTATGACGCGCCGATCGAAATGCCGCCGGAAGCGCAGATCGACGATGCGGAACGGCGCCTGTTCGAACTGGCGGAAAAGGGGCGCAGCGACGCGGGCTTCGTCTCCTTCGGCGATGCCCTGTCGGCCACCATCGAAATGGCCGCCGCCGCCTACCAGCGCGAGGGCGCCCTGTCGGGCATTTCCAGCGGGCTGAAGGATCTCGATGCGCTGATGGGCGGCTTGCAGCCCTCCGACCTTATCGTCCTGGCCGGACGTCCGGCCATGGGCAAGACCTCGCTCGCCACCAACATCGCCTACAACGTCGCCGAGGCCTACCGGGCGGAAGAACAGCCGGACGGCTCGCTCAAGACCACCAATGGCGGTGTGGTCGGCTTTTTCTCGCTGGAAATGTCGGCCGAACAGCTCGCCACCCGTATCATTTCCGAGCAGACGGAAATCTCCTCCTCGAAGATCCGCCGTGGCGACATCAGCGAGCATGACTTCGAAAAACTCGCCGCCGCCGCCCAAACCATGCAGGTCGTTCCCCTTCATGTGGACCAGACCGGTGGCATCTCCATCGCCCAGCTCGTCGCCCGCGCCCGGCGCCTGAAGCGCCAGCGCGGTCTCGATCTCTTGATCGTCGACTACATCCAGCTTCTGTCCGGCTCGCAGAAGAACCAGGGCAACCGCGTCCAGGAGATCACCGAGATCACCACCGGGCTCAAGGCGCTGGCGAAGGAGTTGAACGTCCCGATCATCGCCCTGTCCCAGCTCTCCCGTCAGGTCGAGGCGCGCGACGACAAGCGGCCGATCTTGTCGGACTTGCGCGAATCGGGCTCCATCGAGCAGGACGCGGACGTGGTGATGTTCGTGTTCCGTGAGGAATATTATCTGGCCAAGGCCATCGGCAACGAGGCAACGCCCGAGGATATGGAAAAGCTGGAACGGGTGCGGAACCGGGCGGAAGTCATCGTCGCCAAGCAGCGTCACGGCCCAACCGGCACCGCCAACCTGCACTTCCAGGGCGAGTTCACCCGCTTCTCCGACCTTGCCGAAAGCGACCGTTTCCCCGAACCTCACGAGTAGGTTACCAACGCGCCATCCGATTCTGGCGCGCGAAGCCGGGACGTTAGAGGGCGCAGCCGCGCCCACGGCGACAAACGAACTGATGGATCAGGATGTGAAGGTCTCGCAAGGAACGGGCGACCGGGACGGGGCGGAGTTCCCGGAAAACGGTCGGATTACGGTCGACCTCGGCGCACTGGCCGACAATTGGCGCACGCTGGCCGCACAGCTTTCGGGCGGTGCCCGCTGCGGTGCCGCCGTCAAGGCCGACGGCTACGGCCTTGGCGCGGGTGAAGCGACCCGTACCCTGTGGCGCGCCGGCTGCCGCAGCTTCTTTGTCGCCACCCCGCAGGAAGGGGCAAGGCTGCGCGAGGACCTGGCTCTCGTCGGCCCCGAGGCAACCGAGGCGGAAATCTACGTGCTGAACGGCCTCTACTCGGGCGCTGCCCCCGCCTACAGCCGCCACGGGCTGCGGCCGGTTCTCGCCAGCCCCGCCGATGTGGCGGAATGGGCCGATCATGCCCGCCGCACCGACGCCCCCTGCCCCGCCGCCCTGCATGTGGACACCGGCATCAGCCGGCTTGGCCTCTCCCCGGACGAGGCGCGGGCGGTTGCCGCCTCCGGCTTTTGCCCCGCGCTGGTGATCTCGCATCTGGCCTGCGCCGACATGCCGGGAAACCCGATGAACGACCGCCAGCTCGGCCGCTTTCGCGAACTGGCCGGGCTGTTCCCGGATGCGCGCAAGTCACTGGCCAATTCCGCCGGCATCTTCCTTGGGCCGGAGTATCATTTCGACCTCGCCCGCCCCGGCATCGCCCTTTACGGCTCGCAGGCCTCGGCGAACGAGGAAAGCCTCCTCAAGACCGTCGTCACGCTGGAAGCGCGCATTCTTCAGGTGCACCCGCTGAAAAAGGGCGACACCATCGGCTATGGCGCGGCTTTCGCCGCCGAGCGGGACATGCAGGTGGCCATGGTGGCCGCCGGCTACGCGGATGGCTACATGCGGCGCGCCGGCTCCGCCAGCGGACAGCCTGGTGCCCGCGCCTGGCTCGCCGGTCATTATCTGCCGGTGCTTGGCCGGGTCTCCATGGACATGACCGCTTTCGACGTCACCAACGTCCCGATGGACAAGGCCGTCCCCGGCGCTCTGGTCGAGCTGTTCGGCCCGCATGTCTCCGTCGATGAGACCGCCGCCTGCGCCGGCACCATCGGCTATGAGTTTCTCACCTCGCTGGGCGCACGGTTCGCCCGGCGGTACCTGCCGGACACCGCCGCCGGTACCGCCCCCCTTTCGGACGCGGCCAACTGATGGCCAAGCGCGGCACGTCCTTCGTCTGCCAGTCCTGCGGTGCCACCACCGGCAAATGGGCGGGCCGCTGCGATGCCTGCGGCGAATGGAACAGCTTGGTTGAGGAACGCACCGGCGGCGGCGTCGGCGGCACGCCCAACCCGGTGGCCGGGCGCAAGGGCCGGATCGTCCCGCTCGTCGGCCTGACCGGCGACACGGAAGAAGCCCCGCGCATCGCCACCAAGGTCGGTGAACTCGACCGGGTGACCGGCGGCGGCTTCGTGCGCGGCTCCGCGCTCCTGGTCGGCGGCGATCCGGGAATCGGCAAATCGACCCTTTTGATCCAGGCGGCCGCCCGGGTCGCCCGGCTGGGGCACAAGGCGGTCTACATTTCCGGCGAGGAGGCCATCGGCCAGGTGCGGCTGCGCGCCGCCCGCCTTGGTCTTGCCGATGCACCGGTGGGGCTGGCGGCGGAAACCAGCGTGGAGGATATCCTCGCCACCCTGACCGCCGGGCCGCCCCCGGCGCTGGTGATCATCGATTCGATCCAGACTCTCTGGACCGAGACCATCGATTCCACCCCCGGTACGGTTTCCCAGGTCCGCGCCTCGGCCCAGGCGCTGGTGCGCTACGCCAAATCGAGCGGCGCCACGGTGATCATCGTCGGCCATGTCACCAAGGACGGGCAAATCGCCGGCCCCCGGGTGGTCGAACACATGGTCGATGCGGTGCTCTATTTCGAGGGTGACGGCGCGCATCAGTATCGCATCCTGCGCTCGGTGAAGAACCGCTTCGGCGCCACCGACGAAATCGGCGTCTTCGAGATGTCCGACGCAGGCCTGCGCGAGGTCGCCAACCCGTCGGCAATGTTCCTCGGCGAACGCAGCGGGCGATCCCCGGGCGCGGCGGTGTTCGCCGGCCTTGAGGGCACCCGGCCGCTGTTGATCGAGATCCAGGCGCTGGTCGCCCCCTCGCCCCTCGGCACCCCGCGCCGCTCGGTGCTGGGATGGGACAGCGCCCGCCTGTCGATGATTCTGGCCGTGCTGGAAGCGCGCTGCGGCGTCCGCTTTTCCCAGAACGACGTCTACCTCAACGTCGCCGGCGGCTTGCGGATTACCGAGACCGGCGCCGATCTTGCGGTGGCCGCGGCGCTGATCTCCTCGCTCAGCGGGGTTGCCCTTCCAGCCGATTGCGTCTATTTCGGCGAGGTCAGCCTTTCCGGGGCGGTACGACCGGTCTCGCAAGGGCAAAGCCGGTTGAAGGAAGCACGCAAGCTCGGGTTCTCGACGGCGGTCGTGCCGGAGGCAAACATCAGTGACGGCAAGGTCGATGAAGCGGCGGTTACCGGGCTTTCGGAATTGGCCGAACTCGTAAGCCGTATCGCAGCCGGCTCTGCCGGAGATCCCGCGTCATAGGATCGAACCGCGCCCGGCTCACGCGGATTTATGGGCCGACCACGCCGTAATGGCAGCGATCAGGGACTGTGCGGAGCAATGCCGATCACGCTTCTCGACGGAATCCTCCTCGTCATCATGCTCATGTCGGCGGTCCTCGCCATGATCCGCGGCTTCGTCCGCGAGGTCCTGTCGATCGCCTCATGGGTCGCGGCGGCTGTGGCCGCCTATTTCCTTTATGGCCAGGTCCTGCCCTTCGCCAAGCAGTATATCGGCCATGAGCAGGTGGCGCTCGGCGTCTCCGTGGCCGGTGTTTTCCTCGTCACGCTGATCATCGTCAGCTATATTACAATGCGGATTTCGGATTTCGTGCTCGACAGCCGGATCGGCGCGCTGGACCGCACCCTCGGCTTTGTCTTCGGCGCGCTGCGCGGACTGCTCTTGGTGGTGGTCGCGATGCTGTTCTTCAACTGGTTCGTCCCGGCCACGGAACAGCCCGGCTGGGTGGCCGGCGCCAAGTCGAAGCCGATGCTGGACACGATCGGCGACAAGCTGGTCGCCACGCTGCCGGAAAATCCGGAAAAGGAGATCCTTGACCGGATCCGCAATCGCACCGGCCAGGCCCCGTCGCCTGCGCAAGGTGGCGCGGTTCCGGCGGAAGAGCCGGCCTATTCGGATTCTGAACGTCGCGGTCTCGAACAGTTGACCGCGCCCGGTTCGACCAACAACTGAACGGCGCGCCGGACCGGCTTCCGGCATCCTTGATGCGACATCTGCCCAGGAGCAAAGCGATGATCAGCGACACCACGCTGGAGCTTTCACAGGATGATTTGGACGGCGATACCCTGCACGAAGAATGTGGGGTGTTCGGCGTTCTCGGCCATGACGACGCGGCCGCCATCACGGCGCTCGGCCTTCATGCCCTGCAGCACCGCGGGCAGGAAGCGGCCGGCATCGTCACCTTCGACGGCAGCCAGTTCCGCTCCGAGCGCCATCTCGGCCTCGTCGGCGATCACTTCTCCAATGCGGAGACGATCAGCCGCCTGAACGGCCCCTACGCCATCGGCCATGTGCGCTACTCCACCTCCGGCGAGACGATCCTGCGCAATGTGCAGCCGCTGTTCGCCGAACTGGATGGCGGTGGCATCGCCGTCTGCCACAACGGCCATTTCACCAATGCCATGACCTTGCGGCGCAAGCTGATCAAGGAAGGCGCCATCTGCCAGTCGACCTCCGATTCGGAAGTGGTGCTCCAGCTTGTGGCGCGCAGCCGCAAGGACAAGATCGTCGACCGGTTCATCGACGCCATCACGCAGATGGAAGGCGCCTATTCGCTGGTAGCGCTGACCCGCAAGAAGCTGATCGGCGCCCGCGATCCCTTCGGCATCCGCCCGCTGGTGCTCGGCGATCTCAATGGCGCGCCGATCTTCGCCTCGGAGACCTGCGCCCTCGACATCATCGGCGCCACCTTCATCCGTGAGGTGGAAAACGGCGAAGTGGTGGTCTGCAGCCCCAGCGGCATCGAAAGCTACTTCCCCTTCGGCCGCCGGCCGGCCCGCCCTTGCATCTTCGAATACATCTACTTCTCGCGGCCCGATTCCATCCTGGGCGGGCGCAGCGTCTACAATGTGCGCAAGGAGTTCGGTCGTCAGCTCGCGCAGGAAACCCCGGTCGAGGCCGATGTGGTGGTGCCGGTGCCCGATTCCGGTGTTCCCGCCGCGCTCGGCTACGCCGATGCCTCCGGCATTCCCTTCGAGCTCGGCATCATCCGCAACCACTATGTCGGCCGGACCTTCATCGAGCCGACCCAGCAGATCCGCACCCTCGGCGTGCGGCTGAAGCACTCCGCCAACCGCGCCCAGATCGAGGGCAAGCGGGTGGTTCTGGTCGATGACAGCCTGGTGCGCGGCACCACCTCGGTGAAGATCGTGCAGATGATCCGCGACGCCGGCGCGCGCGAGGTGCATTTCCGGCTGGCCTCGCCGCCGATCCGCTTCTCCGACTATTACGGCATCGACACGCCGGTGCGCGAGAAGCTGCTGGCCGCCAAGTACAGCCTTGAGGAAATGCGCAATTACATCGGCGCCGATTCCCTGGCCTTCCTGTCGGTCGACGGCATCTACAAGGCCATTGGCTACGAAGGGCGCGACAACGACGCTCCGCAGTTCACCGATCACTGCTTCACCGGCGACTACCCGACGCCGCTCACGGACATGGCCGAGGAAGGCGATGTCACCCACCTCCCGCGTCTGGTCGAAGTAGGATAAATCACGAATGACGAAACGGTTTGAAGGACGGGTCGCCGTCGTCACCGGCGCCTCGCGCGGTATCGGCTATTTCACGGCCCGCGCGCTCGCGGCGGAAGGCGCCCATGTGGTGGCGGTCGCGCGCACGGTCGGCGGGTTGGAGGAGCTCGACGACGAGATCCGCGCCGACGGTGGCCAGGCAACGCTGGTGCCGGTCGATCTGACCGACTACGAGGCGCTCGACCGGCTCGGTGCCGCACTCTACGAACGCTGGAAGAAGCTCGACATCCTCATCGGCAACGCCGGCATCCTCGGCGGCCTGTCGCCGCTCGGCCATGTCGATCCCAAGACCTGGGACAAGGTGATGGCGATCAACGTCACCGCCAACTGGCGGCTGATCCGCTCGCTTGACCCGCTGCTGCGCCAGTCCGATGCCGGGCGTGCCCTGTTCCTGTCCTCCGGAGCAGCTCACAAGTGCAAGGCCTACTGGGGCCCCTACTCCGTGTCGAAGGCGGCCCTGGAAGCCTTGGTGCGCACCTATGTCGCCGAGACCCTGACCACGCCGATCACCGGCATGCTGGTCAATCCCGGCCCGATGCGCACCGCCATGCGGGCGCAGGCAATGCCCGGAGAGGATCCGGAGACCCTGCCGCACCCCTCCGAGCTGGTACCGCATCTGCTCGACCTCGTGGCGCCGGAGAACACGGCGAACGGCCAGCTTTTCGACTTCCCGTCGAAGGAGTTGCGGGACTTCGTGCAAGTCTCCTCATAAGGAAAACGCTCCGCCAGACGCACTCTCGCGGCACCCCGGAGCGTTTCCCAAGCTCACCGACCATCACGAAAAAGCCCGCCCTGCCAAATGGCAGCGGCGGGCTTTTTGATGGTTCCTGCGGGACAGCGCGTCCGGCTATTGGATCTTGCGCTTTTGCGCCTTGGCCGCGTAGGGGTTGTCGCCCTTGCGGTAGCTCAGCCGGATCGGCGTGCCCGGCATGTCGAAAGTCTCGCGCAGGCCATTCACCAGATAGCGGGTATAGCTCTCCGGCAGGGTTTCGGGCCGCGAACAAAACACCACGAAATGCGGCGGCCGGGTCTTCGGCTGGGTCAGATAGCGCAGCTTGACCCGACGCCCGGCGACCGCCGGGGGCGGATGATGGATCAGCACGCCATCCAGCCAGCGGTTCAGCCGGCCGGTCGACACACGCCGGTTCCAGACCTCATAGGCGCTGAAGGCGGCCTCCATCAGCTTGTCGATGCCCCGCCCGTGCAGACCGGACATGGTGACGATGCGCACGCCGCGAATCTGGTTGAGATAGCGTTCGGAGGCGTCACTGATCACCTGCATCGCCGCCGCGCGATCCTCGACCAGATCCCACTTGTTGATGGCGATCACCAGCGCCCGCCCCTCGCGGGCGACCAGATCGATGATCTGCAGGTCCTGCTTCTCGAACGGGATGGTGGCATCGAGCGTGACGATCACCACCTCGGCGAACTTGATCGCCCGCAGCGCATCGGCGACGGACAGCTTCTCCAGCTTTTCCTGCACCCGCGCCTTGCGGCGAATGCCGGCGGTATCGAACAGCTTCACATGCCGGTCGTTCCAGACCCAGTCGACGGAGATGGAATCCCGCGTGATGCCCGCTTCCGGACCGGTCAGCAGCCGGTCCTCACCGAGAATCCGGTTGATCAAGGTGGACTTGCCCGCGTTCGGCCGGCCGACGATGGTCACCCGCAAGGGCCGTTCCCGACTACCGGCGGGCGCCTCGTCCTCGGCGTCCTCCACATCCACATCGGTCTTGGCCTCGGCGCCGGTATCCTCGGCGGCCTCGACCCCATCGATGATCGGCAGCAGCGCGTCGTAAAGATCCGCCAGCCCTTCGCCGTGTTCAGCCGACATGGCGATCGGATCGCCGAAGCCGAGCCCGAAAGCCTCGTAGAGCCCGCTCTCGCCGGCCCGCCCCTCGGCCTTGTTGGCCAGAAGAATGATCGGCGTATCGGTGCGGCGCAGAAGATTGGCGAAATGGGCGTCACTGGGTGTCACCCCGGCGCGCGCGTCGATGACGAACAGCACCGCATCCGCATCGGCAATCGCCTCCTCGGTCTGCGCCCGCATCCGCCCTTCCAGCGAGCGCTGATCGGCTTCTTCCAGTCCGGCGGTGTCGATGATGGTGAATTTCAGATCGCCGAGGCGCGCATCGCCTGCGCGCCGGTCCCGGGTGACGCCGGGCGTATCGTCGACAAGCGCCAGGCGTTTGCCGACGAGACGGTTGAACAGCGTGGACTTGCCGACATTCGGTCGGCCGATAATCGCGATGGTCGCAGGCACGGTATTACCACTTCATGGTCGCCCGCCGACAAGCGGCGCGGCGGGCGCGAGCAGGACGAACGGTCCTGGGTCAATTGAAGGCGACGACGTCGCCCTTGCTGGTGATCGTGATCATGCGCCCACCAGCGATGATCGGAGTGACGTAGATGTCCTCCGAGGTCGATGTGGTCGCCAGGATCCGGCCGGAGGTCGCGTCGACACGCACGAGGCGCCCGTCGCTCGATACCGCCACGAGAACCCCGTTGGCAAGCACCGGTCCGGCCCAGTTGATGCGCTTCTTCTTCTCAAGGCTCGGCAGCGCAGTCCGCCACAGCGGCTCGCCGCTCTTGCGGTCGATCGCCACCATCCGGTCCTCGATGTCGACCAGGAACACCGCTCCGCCAGAGACGACCGGCGTGTGTACCGAGCCGACATTCTGCTCCCACAGGCGCTCGCCGGTCCTCAGCTTCGATGCGACCAGCCGTCCGGACACGCCAGAGGCGTAGACCACCCCATCGGCGACCACCGGGCTGGCGGACACGTCGGAAAAGCCGGAAACGGCGCGGGTCCGGAAGGAGCGCGTTACGCCCTCGATCCACTTCGGCTCGCCACTCTTGATATCGACGGCCATCACCTCACCGGAGGTGAAGGGAACGATCACGAGACCGCCAGAGATCGCCGGATTGGCGAAGGCAAGCAGACCGCTGCTCTCGGCAATGCCGGAATAGGTCCAGCGCTCCGCGCCATCCTCCTGGGCGAGCGCATGCACTTCGCCGGTCTGGGTGACGGCGAACACCGTGCCATTGGCCGCGGCCGGGGCCTGACGCGCCGGAGCGCCGATGTCCTTGGTCCACAGCACCCGGCCCGAGCCGGCATCCAGCGCGGCGAGCTGGCCATAGCCGGTGGCGGCGAAGACCCGGCCGCCATCGACGACGACACCGCCGCCGGAGGCCACGTCATTCTCGCCTTCCGGACGCAGCGAGCGGCGCCAGGCGCGCCCGCCGTTGGTCGACAGGGCCACCACGTCGCCATTCTGGGCATAAACGAAGATCCGGCCGCCAGCAGCCACCGGGCGTGCGGCGATCCGCACGGCGCCGGAGAACAGGCCGCCGCCGCTGCCACCGATCGAGGCGCGCCAGGCGCGTCCGCCGGAAATGTTGGTGGCGACATTGCCCGGGTTGTTGGCGGCATTGCCGCCGCCATGGGTCCAGGACCCGGCCGAGGTTGCCTTGCCGACCCGCGCGGTCTTGCCGGTGGTCTCGGCGAGCGGATCCGCCCCTGCGAACAGCGCCTCGCGCTCGCCCGGCAGGATCTCGTCATCCTTGGAGAACGGGTTGAGATCGGAAACGGTCTCGCATCCCGCGAGCGCCAGCGCACCGCACAGCAGCGCGGCGCGGATCATGAAACCACGGGTCATTGCGATTCGGCCTTCTTGTCGGGGGTCCCTTCCGCCGCGTTCAGGAGATCGAGAACGGTACCGACGCGCGCCACCACATCGCTGGGGGCCTCCGCGCTCTCGGTGATTTCCTCGATCCGGCGGCGTGCCTCGGCGCTGTTGCCATTCTTCCAAGCGGCGAGTGCCAGCGCTTCGCCGGCCAGGAACCGCCAAGCGCTGTCCGGACCGGTGAGCGGCTCCAGACGATCCGCCGCGCCGGTGAAGTCGCCCAACTCCAGCGCCAGATAACCGGCCCGCAGCCGGGCCACGTTGCGCAGCAGCGCATCCTCGCCGGAGCTGGCGGCAAAGGCATCGAAGGCGGCCATGGCTTCGGCCTTGTCGCCGGCCTCGGCCTGAACGCCGGCGGCCCGCAGGGTCGCGAGGGCGGGATATCCGCCCTGGGCATCGGTCAGGCTGGCGAGCAGCTCCTGTGCCTCGGCCAGCTTGCCGTCCTCGGCCAGTTCGGAGGCCTTGATGAACACATCGCCCGATTTCTGCGCCTCGGTTTCGAGCCAGTACAGCCAGCCCCGATAGGCAGCCGTGCCGACGACCACGACAAGTGCGAGGGCGATCAACCAGGGCCCGAAGCGATCCCACAGGCGCTTGTAGCGCTCGTGCCTGATTTCCTCGTCGACCTCACGAAAAATGTCCGACATACGCAGCGATTTCCTGACGAAAAGAAGAGAAAGTGATGCGAGCGGCGCCCGCGCGGCGCCACCTTATCCATTTGCCATCCCACTGGCAAACGCCGTTCGCGCCCTCCTCGCGCCTCTTCATGGCGCAAGTGAGGCAAGGGCGCCCGCCAACCAGCGGTTATCAGACCACCGGCACGCCGATCAGCCACTCATGCAGCACGACGATGAAGGCGGCATAGAGGGCAAGACCGGCGAGAATGGCGATCGCATCACCGCTTTTCGATGGCACGGCAATCGCCGCCCCGCCAATGTCGCCGCGCCGCTTCAGGGAGATCCGGTCGACGATGCCCCAGACGAGAAACGCACCGAACAGCAGCACCGAGGCCTGGTCGCCATTGGCCAGCAGATGGGCCACGGCCCAGATCTTCACCGCCAGCACCATCGGATGCTTGACGCCGGCCTTGATCCGCCCGCCCGGCGCATAGGCCGCGACCAGCAGCACAAACACCGGCACCATCACCAGCATGGTCACATGCCGCAGCCACACGGGCGGGTCATAGAGCAGCGGAGAGCCGGCCATGCGCGCTTCGCCATAGCCATAGACGATCAGCGCGAATCCGGTCAGCGAGACCAGCGAAAACGCCGCCTTGTAGCCCATCTCACCCAGCTTGGTGCGCAAGCCGGCGCGCAAGGCCGGACGCATCGGCACGACATGCGCTGCGAAAAACAGGATCAGTCCTGAAATCAAGATGCTCATGTCCTTGGTCCATCCCTCTCAACCGGAAGAGCAATTGCTGGCTGTGGATTGCATGACGCAGCGTGCAGGGTCAAGCATGATGGCCCGCGCCCGGGCTTTCACGTCTACGCGTTTCCCACAGTCCACGGGTCCCTTGCGGCAGGTCGCCCGCCCGCTTATTCACAAGCAAGGTATTCCCCCGGCCGACCAGCGGCAGGGATTCTGTGCTATATACACGTTGACGTGGAACTTCGAGGTCGACACACGCCATGACCGGTCCGGAACGACGCAGCTCTCCCCGACATCGCACGCTCAAGAGCGGCAAGATCGTCATCAATGGCCAGAGTTCGGTCTTCGATTGCCGGGTTCGGAACCTGTCGGAGAACGGGGCTCTTCTGAAGCTTCCCTCAACGGTGTCGATCCCGGACCGGTTCGAGCTGCGCGTGGTAAATGACGACATTCGCGTCATCGCCGTGGTGCGCTGGCGCACGGGCACCGACCTCGGCGTCCAGTTCGAGGGTCCCGCCCCCGGTTAAGGGCGCGAGACCGAAGATCCGCAAGGGTCAGAGCGCGGCGATCGCGCGGTCGACCGCATCGCCGAGACGATCAACGATCTCCCCGACCATCTGCGCGTCGATGTTATAGGGCGGCGCCAGCAGGATGTGATCGCCGCAGGTGCCATCCACGGTTCCCGCTCCCGGATAGACCAGAAGACCCAGGTCCATCGCCTCGCGCTTGATCCGCGCGCCAATCCGCAGCGACGGGTCGAACGGGGTCTTGCCCGCCCGGTCTTCCACCAGTTCGATGGCCTGTAACAGGCCGCGCCCGCGAATATCGCCCACATGGGCATGATTGCCGAACCGGGCCCCGAGCCGCGCCGCAAGATCGGCGCCACGGGCGGTGACATTGTCCATCAACCGGTCGTCGCGGATCACCTTCTGCACCGCCAGCGCCGCCGCACAGGCCACCGGATGGGCCGAATAGGTGTGCCCGTGCACGAAGCTGCCGCTGCCCTTGGCGAAGGTCTCATGAATGGCGCTGGTGCACATCACCGCGGCCACCGGCTGAAAGCCGCCGCCCAGCCCCTTGGCCAGCGTCACGAGGTCCGGAGCAACGCCCTCTTCCTCGCAAGCGAGGAAGCGGCCGGTTCGACCGGCGCCACACATCACCTCATCGAGGATCAGCAGAACACCGTATTTGTCGCAGATTTCGCGGATGCGCCGGAAGTAGCCCGGCGCGGCCTCCACCGCCCCGGAGGTGGCCCCGACCACGGTTTCGGCCAGGAATGCCATCACCGTGTCCGGCCCGGCGGCGAGGATTTCCGCCTCCAGCAGATTGGCGGCACGCTGACCATACTCCTCGGGCGTTTCCTCCGCCTGCCGGTAGCGATAGTCGAAGCAGGGCTCGATCTTGCGCTGTTCCAGAAGCAGCGGCGCATAGGGCTTCTGCCGCCCTGGATTGCCGCCGAAGGACAGGGCACCAAGCGTGTTGCCGTGGTAGCTCTGGTGCCGGGAGATCAACACCCGGCGCTGCGGCTCGCCCCGTTCGACATGATACTGGCGGGCCATCTTCACGGCGGTCTCCACCGCCTCCGAGCCGCTGCACACGTAATAGACCTTCTCCAGCGGCAGCGGCGTCGCCGCGCACAGGTGCTCGGCCAGTTCCTCCGCCCCTTCCGTGGTAAAGAAGCTCGAATGGGCATAATCGAGGGTGGAAAGCTGGCGCTGGATCGCCTCCAGAACGCGCGGCTCGCCATGGCCCAGACAGGAGACGGCGGCCCCGCCGCAAGCGTCGATATAGCGGCGCCCCTCGGTGTCGATGATTTCGGCGCCCTGGCCCGAGGCGGCAACCGGCAAGCCGCCAAGTGCGGTGCGATGGAAAACGTAGCTCATGGCAGTTCTTCTTTATGACTTGCTGCGGCGCGAATGCTGATAGGATCCGGAGGCGTAAAGCTGCTCCTCGATCCGGTTGATACGATCCGTCGCCGTGTCGCGCAGTTCGGCGAGAATTGCTCCGGCCAGGCTCTCCACCAGCGCAACGGCGGAGACGATGGACGGGAAGAAGGACGGGCTTTCGGCGGAGTAGAGCAACACGGTCCGCGCCTGGGCCTGAAGCGGCGTGGCGCGGCTGTCACTAAGGCTGATCAGATCCGCGCCCGAACGCTGCACCGCCTCGGCAACCTGCGCGATCTCCCGCCCATAGGGCTGGAAGTTGATCGACAGCACCGCATCGCCCGGCTCCAGCATGGACAGATCGGCAACAAGGGACGAGCCTTCGCCGCCGAGCAGTTCCACATTCGGCCGCAGCATCTTGCACAGATAGGTGAAGGTCAGCCCCGGCCCCCGGCAGCTCATGAAGGCGGCCACATAGACCCGCTTGGCATGGGCCAGGGTGCGGGCCGCCTCGGTGAAGGCTTCCGGTGGATTGACCTGGGCGGCAAAGGCAAGGCTTGCCTCCTGCGCCCGGAAGGTCTCCGCCATCAGCCCGCCGGCCTTGTCGCTTTCCACCGCCGCCCGCGCCTTGTCCGCATAGCGCGCCGGAACGGTGCGCAGATGCTCGGTGTAAAGCGCGCGCATCTGCGACCAGTCGGCGAAGCCGAAGCTGCGGGCAAGCCGCACCAGCGTGGCCGGTGCGACGCCGGCCCGCGCCGCGATCTCGCGCATGGAGCTGATCACCACATCATCGGGATGATCGATCAGGTAGCGTGCCCCATCGGCCAGCCGGCGCGGCAGCGCGTCCATCTCCGCGATCATGCGCGCGGTCAGCGCATCGAGGGTCGTTGGTGTGGACGCCGGTTCGCTCATGGCCCTACCCCCGTATCAGTTCCGGCAGCCACAGCACCGTCGCCGGGAACGCGATCAGTATGGCGACCGTCACCACGTCGGCAAGCAGGAACCAGCCGACCCCGCGGAACACGTCGCTGGTGGATACCTTGCCGGACACCACGTTCTTGATGACGAACACGTTGAGCCCGACCGGCGGGGTGATCAGGCCGATCTCCAGATACTTGGTGATGATCACACCGGCGTAGATCAGGCTGATGCCCGCGTTGTCGAAGATCGGCAGCAGCACCGGCAGGGTCAGCAGCATGACCCCGATCGGATCGAGGAACATGCCGAGCAGCAGGTAGATCAGCGACACGGCCAGGATGATGGTCAGCGGCGACAGGTCATCGCCGATCAGGCCTTGCACGTAGTCGGGGAAACCGGCGAAGGCGAACAGCCGGGTCAGTAGCGCGGCGGCCACCGCGATCAGGAAGATCGCCGAGGTGGAGCGGATGGTCTCCAGCGCCGCCTGCACCAAGGCCTTCCAGCTCAGGGTCTTCTTGGCAAAGCCGATCAGGATCGACACCAGCGCGCCAATCGCCCCGGCCTCGGTGGCCGAGAACAGCCCGCCGAAGATGCCACCGAACACGGTGACGATCAGCAGGAACAGCGGCCAGGTCTGACCCAGCGAAACGAACCGCTCGCGCCAGTCGACGGCGGTCTCGCGCGGCGCCAGCGCCGGGTTGTACCGCACCCGCAACAGGATCATGGCGCTGTACATCACCGCCGTCAGCAGCCCCGGGATCACCGCGCCGATGAAGAGTTCGCTAACCGGCACCTCGGCGAAGACAGCGTAGAGCAGCAGGATGGTGCTCGGCGGGATCAGCGAACCCATGGTGCCGGCGGCGGCAATGGTGCCGACCGCCAGCTTGGGATCGTATCCCCGCTCCAGCATGGCCGGCACGGCGATCTTGCCCATCGCCGCGGCGCAGGCGACCGAAGATCCGGTGACCGAGGAAAACAGCGCCGCGCCGCCAACGGAGGAGATCGCCAGCCCACCCGGCAGAAAGGTCAGCCAGGCGCGCGCCACCCGGAACAGCCCGTCGGTCAGCCCGGCGGAGAAGCAGATGTAGCCCATGAACAGGAACATGGGGATGGCGCTGAGGCTCCAGTGGGCGGCGAAGGCATGCGGCACCGAGCGCAACACGCCCCAGGTCGCCCGCTCGCCCATCAGGATATAGATGCCGACGATGGCCACCAGGCCGAGGGCCGCGGCCACCGGCACGCGCAGGGCCAAAAGGACCAGCAGCGCACCGAGAGCCCAGTAAACGAGAGTGATGCTATCCAAGGTGCGACCCCTTCGAATCGAGCGTGTTCGGCAGATATCCGCCCCGGCCGGTCACCGCGACCCGCACCGCGCCAAGGGCGCGCACGAGGCACAGGAGGCCGGTCAGACATCCGGCAACGGGCAGGAAGAAGCGCGGCGGCCAGGTGATCACCGGGATCATGCCGACGATGAACTCGCCCTGACGGGCGGCCCGCATCGCCTGTTCGAACCCGGCATAGGCGATCAGCCAGAGAAAGAGGCCGAAGCACAACAGCGCGAAGGCATCGCAGGCCGCGCGCCAGCGCGGGTTGAGCCGCTGGTGCAGGATGTCGACGGCGATGTTCTCGTCGCGCCATTCCACATTGAGCAGCGGCAGGAAGATGAGAGCCGGCATCCACCACTCGGAGACGATCTCAAGGGTCGAGGGCATCGGCATGGACAACAGGAACCGTCCGGCGACGTCCAGACAGACTTCCACCATCATCAGCACCAGGCAGGCCACGGCCGCCCAGGCCAGCCAGCGGCCGAGCCGGCCAAGGAAATTATCGAGTGTTTGCATGGGGTCCCCAGCTTGACAGGGCAAGGCGGCGGCAGCGGCGACCGGTCCTCTTCAGACCGGCAAACGCCCCGCCGGATCGGCGGAAACCGGGGCCGGAGCGGAAGGGCGCCGCTCCGGCGGACAAGAAAGGTGGCGGCCCGGGCGCATCTCGCCCGGAGTCTCATTGACCGGATTCATCTTGCGAAGAACGCGCCGCAACCTCTTGTCATCATTGCAAATCCGCCCGGAAACCCGAAAGGCCGGATTTCCGGGGAGAGCCTTAGAGGCCGTAATCGGTCTCCGACAGCTTGTCGAAGATGTCCGCCTTCATGCGGGCAACCAGCTCCTCGCGCGAGGCGACCTCGGAGGTGATGCCCTGCCACTTGGCCAGAAGCTGGGTGTAGCTCTCGATCAGGCTCTTGGCGTCCTTCACCCCGTAGACGTTTTCGGCCTTTTCGATCACCGCCGAGATGTCCTGTCCGTTGAAGGCGGCGATCTCTTCTTCCAGCTTGGCGGGCTTTTCCACCAGCGTCACGCCGTGCTCTGGTGCCTCGGCCTTGGCGGCGGCGTTCTGCGTCAGGTAGGCCTCGGTGGTGGCGACGATTGCCAGCGCCATCTTGTCGAGCATCACCCGGCGGTTCTCCGGGGTGAGCTCGCCCCAAGCGTCCTTGTTGAACGACAGCAGCGGGCCGGAGTTGTAGACACCGAAGCTGCCGAGGGTGATCGAGTTGGCGACATCCCACAGCGAATGGGACTTCAGCGCGGCAGCGGGCTGCATGGCCACGTCGATCATGCCCTTGTCCAGCGCCTCGTACATTTCCGAGCTGGAGGTGTGCACCACGGTCGCGCCGCTTTCCGTGATCCAGCGATCCCAGGCACCGCCCGGCGAGCGGACCCGCTTGCCGGCGATGTCGGCCAGCGAGGTGATGTCGCCCTTGGAGATCAGCGCGTAAGGGGCGGTGGCATAGCTGCCGGTGTAAACGACATTCTGCGCCGAGAACTCGGTGATGCAGGGCTGGCAGTTGAGCAGGGTGAACTCGGTCACCGCCGCCGCCACGGCCAGGGAATTGCCGCTGAGCATGGCCAGCTCGGCCACGAGCTGGCTGGTCGGAAGCTGCGCCGGATTGTAGGTCAGCGCCAGCACCGACCCGTCGGCAACGCCGTCGCCAAGACCCGTGAGGGTTTCCTTGCCGCCGAGCAGCGCGCCACCGGAGACGAGCTTGAAGGACACCTCGCCCTTGGTCGCCTCTTCGACGGCGGGGAAGTAGGTCTCGTAACCGGCGAAAATCGTCGGATGCGACGGGGCGACCCAGGAGCTGATGGTCAGTTCCGTAGCCATTGCACCGGTCGTCAACGTGGCCAGCCCGGCAAGGGCGATGGGGAGCGTTTTTTTCATGATTCCCTCTGGTCTTCTTTCAGGGTGAGCCGATCCCGCGGAACGTGCCGGAACGGCAGTTGTGAGACGTCGGCCATAGCCGGACCGGGCGTCTCGCAATGGTGGATGTCATCGAACGCGTCGGCGAAGGCGGCCATGAAGTGGTTCTTCGCCTTGGCCAGCAGCAGCGGCACCTCGGCAAGGTCGATGCCATGCAGGTGGAAATAGCCATGATCGTTCGGCGACTGGCAGCCGGTGGTGACGATCACCCGCATCGGCCCGACCTCAAGCAGCGCCGTCGGACCGAGATTGACGGTCATGCCGCGTTCCATCGGCCCGACATTCCGGAATTGCCCGTCGGTCACCGCCCGCACCACCGCCTTGCACGGCACGGCTGCGCCGAAACGCTCATCGAGCCGCCCGCCGAGCGTCACGTCGAGCGCGGCGTCGGTGCCGGCCGCATGGGCCCGAACCACAAGATCAGGGTCGCAGAAGAAGGCGAACACCGTGCCCTCAGGCACCGCCCCGTCCAGCCCGGCGGCAAAAAGACCGGGCGTGTCGCCGATCCCGCCCGAGAGGGGATTGTCGGAAGGCTCCAGCAGCGCGATCCGCCGGCCATTTGCCCACGGGCGCCCGGCGATCAGCGCCCGCGCTGGCGGCAGGTCGGGCCGGAACGCCGCCTGCCGGGCCAGCATTTCCGCCGCCACCTGATCGGCAAGGCGCGCACCCGCCTCATCATCCTCGCAGGTGACCAGAACGCCGGCATTGGTCGCCGGCACATCCGCATAGCCGAAGCTGGCGAAAGGATAAGCGGCCAGCAGCGGCGCGCCCGGCTCTTCCTGTGAGGCCGCCCGGGCCAGATCCTCGATCTCCCGCATCGGGCCGGGAGAATCCGTGCGCATGTTGAAGCTCGGCAGCACCCGGTCGATGGTGCGCAGGAGAACGCGCGGGCGGCAGCCGGTCTCGATCATCCGCGCCAGCATCTCCAGCGCGCTTGCCGCTGCCTTGTCCATGTCCACATGCGGATAGGTCCGGTAGACGGTGGCGCCGTTCAGGCAGGCGACCAGCTCTTCGGAGATGCAGGCATGCATGTCGAAGGAAGCGACGATCGGCAGATCCGGGAACCGACGCCGCAGCGCCTGAAGCAAGGTCGCCTCCGGATCAAGGTCTTCGGTACCGATTGAGGCGCCATGCAGCGACAGGTAGAGCCCGTCGAGCCGATCAAACGCCGGTTCGCCGGCGATCTCGGCAACCACCCGGTCGAGCACCGCCTGCACCACCGGGCCGGCCGGCGCCGCCGAGGCGCAGCGAGAGAACACCAGCTCCACGTCGCCGCGCGCCTTCGCCCAGGCCAGTGCGCCGCCCGGCTCGGTCGCCGTGCCCTCGTAAAGGCCACGCGCCGCCTCGCCGCGCACCCACTCACGCGCCTCGAATTCAGCCAGATCCGTCGCTGAAACCGAAAAGGAATTGGCCTCGTGCCAGAGCCGCCCCACACCAATTCGCATATCCACCCCATGAAACATTCGTTTCGTTTTTTAAACGGTAGCTTATATGTTTTTTCTGTCAACCGGTCACATACGGGTTTTCCCGGGCAAGATCGGCATGGATCCGCACAGCAGAGGAAAGCCGCACCTGCGCTCACGCAGCGCTTCAGGAGGGGTTTTCCTGTTCAAAATGAATTGCTTGGAAAAAGTCTCTGAATCAAAACCTGCAACAGCTTTGCAGCGCGGACCTTCACAACCGCCCGCGCCTCAAGCTGTTTCGCGTCGCATCAGAGCACGTCAGCGCGCGGTGTCTTCGCCGCGATTCGCGAAGGTCAGGCTGGCGTCCAGCCCATGCGGCGTTCGGTTGACGAGCCGCAACGCCCCGCCCATGCGCTCCATCGCCAGCTCGACGATTGCCAGCCCAAGGCCGCTTCCCAGGGCGCTGCGATTGCTGCCGCGAAAGAACCGCTCGGTGGCAAGGGGCAGTTCCGCCTCGGCGATCCCCGGCCCGTCATCCCGCACATGAAGGGACACCCGGCCATCCGGGGCGCGCCGCAGCTCGCAGGAGGCTTCCCCGCCCGATGGCGCATGCAGCACGGCGTTTTCGACCAGATTGCGCAGGGCCAGTTCCAGGAAATGCGGCTCCATCGTCACGCGCAACGGCTCATCCGGCACGGTGACGGAGAGCGACACCTCACGGCTGCGCGCCAGCGGCTCCAGTGCACTGATTACGGACCGGACGACCGGCACCGGATCGGCCTCGACCAGCTTTGGCGCCGCATCATTGGCCTCCAGCGCGGCCAGGTCGAGAAGCTGCTTCACCAGCCGAGCGGTGCGGTCGACGCCGGAGGAAATCTGCCGCAGCGCATTGGCGTGCACCTGCCGGTCGTCGCTCGCCAGGGCGATCTGCGCCTGGGTCTTCAGCCCCGCCAGCGGCGTTTTCAGCTCATGCGCGGCAAAGGCGGTGAAGCTGCGCTCGCGCTCGCGGGCATCCTCCACCCGTTTGAACAGCCCGTTCAGCGCCCCGACCAGCGGCGCCACCTCGCGCGGCAATTTCCCGTCCGGCACCGGCCGCAGATCACGCGCCCGCCGGCTCGCCAGATGGGCCGCGACCGTGTTCAGAGGCGACAACCCCTGCCGCACACTCAGCCAGATCAGGCCGATCATCACCGGCAGCACCAGCACCGTCGGCAGCAGCATCCCCTTGATGACATCGCCGACGAGCCCATCGCGAATGCGCAGGTTGTCGCCGACCATCACCCGAACGCCGAGCTCCGGGTTCGCCACGGTGAAGACACGCCAGGTCTCGCCGTCGATGTCAGACAGGGAGAAGCCGGCCTCCGCCGTGCTGAGGCGCATCTGCGGCGCGCTTTCCGAGCGGCCGACCAGCGCCCCGTCCAGCGACCAGATCTGGCAGGAAAGCTGGCGCTCATAGGCCCGGGGTTGCCGCTCGAACTCACCGAACAGGGTGTCCGTGGGCGGCAGACCGCCGCCCGGCTCCTGCCGCCGTTCGCTGATCAAGGAATTGACCATGCGCGCCGCCTCCATCAGCCGCGCATCCAGCACCTCCTCCACCTCCGCCCGGGTGCTGAGGAAGATCCAGGCCATGGCGGACAGCCAGACGGCGGCGGTGCCGGTAATCAGGATGAGCAGCAGCCGGGCGCGCAGCGAGGTCATGCCCCCTCCTCCGCCAGCCGGTAGCCGACACCGCGCACGGTCTCGATCACGCCGGGGCCGAGCTTGGCGCGCAGGTGGTGGATATGCACCTCCACCGCGTTGCTCTCCACCTCTTCCTGCCAGCCGTAGAGCGCCTCTTCCAGCATCGCCCGGGTGACGATCACCCCCGGCCGTTCCATCAGCAGGCTGAGGATGGAAAACTCGCGCCGGGTGAGTTTCAGCGGCGCACCGTCCTTCGTCGCCGACAGGCTGCCCGGCTCCAGTGACAGGCTACGCCACTCCAGCCGCGCCGAGGCCCGCCCCTTGCCGCGCCGGGCAATCGCCCGCACCCGGGCGGCCAGTTCATCGAGATCGAACGGCTTGCCGACATAGTCATCCGCGCCGGCATCGAGCCCGCGAATCCGGTCCGGGATCTGATCGCGCGCGGTCAGGAGCAGCACCGGCGTGTCCGATTTGCGCGCCCTGAGCTCCGCCAGCACATCGAGGCCGGAGCCGTCCGGCAGCATCAGATCGAGCACCACCGCATCATAGCCCTGCGCCCGCAGGGCGCTGCCTGCATCGGCGCAGCTCGACACCGCATCGCAGGTAAAACCGGCAAGCCCGAGCCCGACCGTGAGACCGTCGAGCATCATCGGGTCGTCCTCGACAATCAGTATCCGCATTTTCGCTTCATTCCTTGGCTCTACCGGCCTTCGGCCACACCGGCTCCGGTCTACCGGACCGCCTGTCACGTCAATCGCACAAGTCCAGCTTAAGGCTGCCTTAAGACTGGCTGGCGATCAGGCGGACATGATCCGCGATTCACACACTGAAAACACCGCCTTGAGGACCATCGTGAGACGTCTGGCATCGCTTTTACTCTGTCTTTTCGTCTGGACCCTGCCGGCCGGCGCCGCGCCGCTGCCCGTGGACGAAGCCTTCGCGCTGCATGTCAGTGAGGCCCCGGACGGCGGCCTTGCCTTCCAGTGGAAGATCGCGCCGGGCTATTATCTCTACCGGGAGCATATCGAGGCGAAAACCGCCGATGGCGGCGCGCCGCTGCCCCTTGAGACCGGTGCCGGCATTGCCAAGGACGACCCCAATTTCGGCACAACCGAGATCTACTATGCCAGCGCCGAGGCCACCCTGGCCGCGCCCGGCGATGCGCCCATCGCCCTCACCTATCAGGGCTGTCAGGAAGACGGCATCTGCTACCGGCCGGAAACGCGCGTCATCGATCCGCTGACCCTTGCCGTCACCGCGCAAGGCGGCCTTGTCGCGCCGAAGCTTTCGCTCTGGACGCCGTCGCCGACGGCCACGACCGCCGACCCAGCGACCGACCGCGCCCCGGAGAGCACCGCGGCCGCCCCCGCCTTCGAGCTTGCCGAGGACCCGGGGCTGATCCCCTCGCTGATGGCGCGCGGCGGGGTGATACTCGTTCTCGCCGCCTTCCCGCTGTTCGGCCTGCTGCTGGCCTTCACCCCTTGCGTCTTTCCCATGTATCCGATCATGGCCGGCGCCCTTGCCCGTGAAGGCGAACGGCTGACGCCCCGGCGCGGCTTCGTCTTGTCGAGCCTTTACGTGCTCGGCCTTGCCAGCGCCTTCGCCCTCTTGGGCGCCGCCGCCGGCTGGTCGGGCCAGAACCTGCAGATGGTGCTGCAATCGCCATGGATGGCCGGGGTGCTCGCGCTGCTGTTCGCGGTGCTGGCCCTGTCGATGTTCGGGCTTTACGAACTCCAGCTTCCGGCACGCTGGACCAATGCGCTCTCCCGTGGCACGGGCCAGGGTTCGGGTTCCAAGCGCGCCGCCGTGGTCCTGGGCTTTTCCTCCGCGCTGATTGTCGGCCCCTGCGTCACCGCCCCGCTCGCCGGCGCACTGCTCTACATCGCCCAGACCGCCGATGTCACCCTTGGCGCCGCCGCCCTTTTCGGCCTCGGCATCGGCAAGGGCATTCCGCTCATTGTCTTCAGCACCCTCGGCGGCGGCGTTCTGCCCCGGGCCGGCGCCTGGATGGACACGGTCAAGCAGGTGTTCGGCTTCGGCTTCCTCGCCACGGCGATCTGGATGGCCGCGCCGCTCCTGCCGGCAGGGCTCGAGCTCTTCTTATGGGCCGCGCTGCTGATCGGCTTCGGCACCTATGCCTTCGTGCACTGGCCGGCGGAGCGCCCGGGCGTTGTGCTCGCGCGCACCGCAAGCCTGCTTGCCCTCCTTTATGGCGCGGTGCTGACCGTCGGTGCGGCCGCCGGCTCCAACGATCCGCTGAAGCCGCTCGCCGTCTTCGCCGGCGGGGGGGCGGCCGGCACCTCGGCCCCGCCGCTGGTCTTCGCCCCGACCGGTTCGACCGAAACGTTCAAGGCACAGCTTGCCGGGGCACGCGGCGACCGGCCGACGATGATCTACTTCACCGCCGACTGGTGCGTGACCTGCTACACCATCGAGCGCTCGGTGCTGCCCGCGCCCGACGTCAAGCAGGCGCTTGGCGGGTTCCAGCTCGTCAAGGCGGATGTCTCCGATGTCGACCCGGCCAACACCGAGCTGATGGCCCGGCTGAAGGTCGCTGGACCGCCGACCATGATCTTCTTCGACAAGGACGGCAAGGAAACCGCTGGCGCGCGGCTCGTCGGCGACATAAACCGGCAGACCCTTACCGCCTCCGCCGGCCTGGCGATGGAGCGCTGACATGGGTGCCGTTTCTCTCGGACCGCTGGTGTTCTCCGCCGACCGTTTCGCGGCGATCCTCGGCCTTGCCGTGTTCTTCATCGCCGCCTCGATCCTCGCCCGCAAGGTCGATCCGCGCTTCAACACCTGGTCCTGGCGCACGTTTGTCGCCGCGCTCATTGCCGGGCGCCTCGGCCATGTGGCGCTCTACTGGCAGAACTTCTCCGCCGAGCCCTTAAGGGTGTTCGCCCTGTGGGAAGGCGGGTTCTTCTGGCCGCCGGCGGCGGCCGCGGTCATCCTGATGATGCTGTTCGGCCTCAAGACCACGCCCTTGCGCCTGTGGGCCACCGCCCCGCTCGCCGCAGCGCTGATGACGGCGAACATCGCCTGGCAACTGACCGGCGCAACGCCCGCAACTCCATTGCCGGAGGGCGCCTTCAAGACCCTCGCCGGTCCCGTTCACGACTTTGCCCAGCCCACCGGCCGGCCGATGGTCATCAATCTGTGGGCAAGCTGGTGCCCGCCCTGCCGGCGCGAAATGCCGATGATGGCCGAGGTCGCCGGAGAGGTGGAGGGCGTCGATTTCATCTTCGCCAACCAGGGCGAGGATGGCGGCACGGTCAACGCCTATCTCGCCGGCGAGGGCCTCACCTTGCGCACCGTTCTGATCGACGGGTTCTCCGACCTGTCGCGCCACTACGGCGCCCCCGGGCTGCCGGCCACTTTGTTCATCGGCGCCGATGGCAAGGTTCGCGACACCCATCTCGGCGAAATCTCGCGCGAGATCTTTCAATCCAACATCCAGCGGCTGACCGCAGCCCAATGAGGAGAGTTTCCTTGACCCAGGTTTCCAGCCACCGGACCCGTGCGCCGTATCGCGCCTTCCGGCTGCTGCTTGCGCTCTGCGCCCCCCTCGCTCTGGCCGCCTGCCAGACGACCGGCCAGGATCCGCAAACCTCAAGCCTTTCGTCCTATGCGCAGATGTATGGCGAGGTCGACGACAATGGCACGGTCATCAAGGCCATTGATGTCCGCAAGGTCGACAAGCGCAACCTGCGCCAGATCGTCGACTACAAGACCAATGAGCGGGTCGGCACCATCGTCGTCGATCCCCATGCGCGGTTTCTCTATCTGGTGATGGAGAACGGCAAGGCCATGCGCTATGGCGTCGGCGTGGCGAAATCCGGCCTGGAGTATCAGGGCGATGCGGATATCGCCCGCAAGGCCTCCTGGCCGGGCTGGACCCCGACGCCGAACATGATCAAGCGCGAGCCGGAGCGCTACAAGAAATGGGCCGGCGGCATGAAGGGCGGCATCGACAACCCGCTCGGCGCCCGCGCCCTCTATCTCTACAAGAACGGCCGCGACACGCTCTACCGCATCCACGGCACCAACAACCCGTGGTCGATCGGTAAGTCCGTGTCCTCCGGCTGCATCCGCCTGTTCAACCAGGACATCATTGACCTGCACAAACGTGTTCCCAAGGGCGCGCGCGTGGTCGTGCTCGACAAGCCGGACGAGGTCAACACGCCGAAGGAAGAGGAAATCTGACCATGATCACCAGACGCAACCTGCTCGCCGGCTCGGCCGCCGGCATCGCCGCCAGTGCCGCCGGCTTCACCCTGCTGCCGGCTGCGCTGCAGGCGCAAGGCATGCCCACGGTCAAGGAAGTGCTGTTCGATCCGGAAATTCCGGTGCTCGGCAACCCGAAGGGCGATGTCACCATCGCCGAGTTCTTCGACTACCAGTGCCCCTATTGCAAGAAGGCCCATCCCGACCTGATGGAGGTGGTGAAGGCCGATGGCAACATTCGCCTGGTCATGAAGGACTGGCCGATCTTCGGCGCCCCCTCGTTCCACGCCGCGACCATGGCGCTGGCCGCGCAGAAGAGCGGCGCCTATCCGGCCGCCGTCGCCGCGCTGATGGCCACCGACGGGCGGCTCAGCCTGGAGGAAATCAACACGGCGCTGCGCGGCGCCGGCCTCGACCCCGCCGCCCTGCAGGCCGCGCATGACAAGAAGCCGGACTGGATCAACGGCATTCTGCGGCGCAACGATGCCCAGGCCGAAGCCTTCCGCTTCGGCGGCACGCCGTCCTATATCGTCGGCACCCGGATCTACAATGGGGTGATGGACAAGAAGGCGCTGCTTTCCGCCATCGCCGACGCGCGCAAGGGCTGACCCCGCCCCTTTGCACAGACCTCACTGCGTGGCCGCCGCCAAGCTCCTCCGGGGCACCCCGCGCGGCGGCCACACGGCGGGCACCGCGCATCACCGCGCGGAAAAGCCCGTCGTCTCTCGGACGGCATCCGCGCGTCCCTGCCCCCGCCAACCGTTGGCGTCCGCGCCCTTTCCGCCGTCGCCACCGCCGCCCCGAACGCCACCACCACAAACGCCGCCACCGGTGTTTCCCCGCGACAAAGGTGCTTGCCATCCCTCTCCTCGCTTCGTAATGTTATTTTATAACGTATCCGTTTCAGCGAAAGGGACCCATGTCTTCCTCCTTCAGTCGCCTGCCCGTGACCGTCCTCTCCGGCTTCCTCGGTGCTGGCAAGACCACCCTCCTCAATGAGATCCTCGGCAACCGTCAGGGCCGCAAGGTCGCGGTGATCGTCAACGACATGTCCGAGGTGAACATCGACGCCGACCTCATTCGCCATGGCGCCGCCGATCTCAGCCAGACCGACGAAAAGCTGGTGGAGATGACCAACGGCTGCATCTGCTGCACCCTGCGCGACGATCTTCTGAAGGAAGTGGCCCGCCTCGCCGCCGATGGGCGTTTCGACTACCTCTTGATCGAATCGACCGGCGTCTCCGAGCCCCTGCCCATCGCCACCACCTTCGAGTTCCGCGACGAAGACGGCGTGAGCCTCGCCGATGTAGCCCGGCTCGACACGATGGTGACGGTGGTCGACGCGGTCAATCTGCTCCAGGACTACGCCAGCCGCGACTTCCTGCGCGATCGCGGGGAGACCGCCGGCGAGGGCGATGACCGCAACCTCGTCGATCTGCTGGTCGATCAGATCGAATTCGCCGATGTGGTGGTGCTGAACAAGGTCAGCGATGCCAGCCCCGACCGGCTGGATGCCGCCCGCAAGATCATCCGCAGCCTCAATCCGGACGCCCGGCTGATCGAGACCGACTTCGGCCGGGTGCCGGTGGACAGCATCTTCGACACCGGCCTGTTCGACTTCGAGACCGCGCACCAGCATCCGCTCTGGGCCAAGGAGCTTTACGGCTTCGCCGATCATGTGCCCGAGACCGAGGAATACGGCGTCTCCTCCTTCGTCTACCGCGCCCGTCGCCCCTTCGATCCGGCGCGGCTTCACGCAGTGCTCGGCGGCGCACTGCCGGGGGTGATCCGTGCCAAGGGGCACTTCTGGCTCGCCACCCGCCCCGACTGGGTCGCCGAATACTCCCTCGCCGGCGCCCTGTCCTCGGTTCAGCCGCTGGGCCGCTGGTGGGCCTCCGTCCCGCGCGAGCGCTGGCCCGGCGGCCCGGAGGCCCGGGACCACCTGAAGCGCGTGTGGCATCCGGTGTTCGGCGACCGGCGGCAGGAACTGGTGTTCATCGGCGCGGGCATGGACAAGGCGGCCATCACCGCCGCGCTCGACGGCGCGCTGGCCGGCGAGGACACCCGCTTCGATCCGGCGGAATTCCGCGATCTTTCGGATCCATTCCCGCTCTGGCGCCGCAGCGAAGAGGCCGCCTGACCGCCATGTGACGAATTTATGTCATTTGGTTATAAGTACATCTGCTATTGCGATAGGACATCATCGGGACGCCGGGATACGCTGAGGCGAAATGTTCCCGATTGAGGTCTCACAGTGTCAGATGAAACACGAGAGACGCGGATAGAGGCGCAGAATCCTCTTTCCGCTTCTCAGAAGAATCCAGAGAAAACGAGCCATATCAAAAGCTTGATTTGGGGAGGAGTGGTCACACTGATCATTCTCGCCTTCCTGCCGGTTCCCCTGTTCACCACAAACCTGTCCTTCATGTTCTACATGATGTTGTGGCTGACCATGGCGACGTCGTTCAACTTCGTCGCCGGCATGGCCGGGTATATGCCTTTTGGTTATGTGGCATTTTACGGCATCGGCGCCTATGCCACCGGCGTTCTTTACAAGACCTTCGGTCTGCCAATCCCCATCGCCCTCGCCGGCGCCGCCGCCGCCGGCGTCGCCATCGGCCTGCTGCTGGCCCCGACCCTGCGCCTCAAGGGCGTTTACTTCGGCATCGTCAGCCTCGCGCTGGCCATGGCCATGAAGCTGATCATCTCCCTGATGCCTGCCAAGATCACCGGCGGCAGCCTCGGCCTGATCCTGTCCGGCGCCAACGATCCGACCATGGCCTACTATGCCATGTTCATCGTCCTGCTCGGCGCGCTCGCCGCCGGCACCTGGCTTTCCATGTCGCGGCTCGGCATCGCCCTCAGGGCCATCCGTGACGATCGGGAAGCGGCGGAAGTGGTCGGCGTCAACGTGGTCCGCACCCGCCTCAAGGCCTGGGTGATGGCAACCATGTTCCCCTCGCTCGTCGGCGGCGTCGAGGCCTGGTACACCAACGCCATCGACCTGGAATCCTCGTTCAACCTGCTGGTGACCGCCAAGAGCATCGTCTACGCGATGGCCGGCGGGCTCGGCTTCCTGGTCGGCCCGATCGTCGGTGCCTCCGCGCTCTATGGCATCGACCAGTTGATCTGGCGGCATTTCCCGACCCTGAACCTGCTGATCCTCGGCGTGGTCATCATCGCGCTGATGCTGCTGCTGCCGCGCGGCATCGTCGGGGCCTTCGCGCAGCGTTTCTCGCGCTTCCGCCGCTTCATTCCGTAGTCGCACAGGGTTGAAACAAAGATGAACGAACTTCTGCTTCAAGGCCTGGTCAACGGCATCGTCGTCGGTCTGATCTACGCGCTGATCGGCGTCAGCCTGAATGTGATCTTCGGCGTGCTCCGGGTCGTCAACTTCGCCCATGGCGAATTCATCGTGCTCGGTGCCTATGGCGCCTATTTCGCCCAGCAGCTTCTCGGCCTGTCGCCGCTCTTGGCCATGCCGCTGGTCTTTCTCGTGTTCGGCCTGATCGGCTACGGGCTCTACTTCCTGCTGGTGCAGCGGCTCAGCCGCTCCAACGATCCCGAACACGCCTCGCTCCTGGTCATGTTCGGCCTGTCGCTGGTGCTCGGCGCGTTGATGCTGCTGGCGTTCGAAGCCGACAGCCGCTCGCTGAACTTCTCGCTGGAGCCGCCGTTCCTGATGTTCGGCAACGTCATCCTGCCGACCACCAAGCTGCTCGGTCTCGGCGTCAGCGTCGTCATCACCGGCTGCCTTGCCTACTTCCTCTACCGGACCATGCCGGGCAAGGCGCTGCGGGCGATCATCATGAACCGCGATGCCATCCAGATCGTTGGCGTCGACCTCAACCACCTGTCGGCGCTGACCTTCGGCCTCGGCCTCGGGCTGGCGGGCATCACCGGCATCATCGTGTCGATGATCTTCCCCTCCTTCTCGCCCTTCATCGGCCAGGATTACACGCTGATCGGCTTCATCGTCATCGTCCTGGGCGGCCTCGGCCATCCCATCGGCGCGGTCGCCGGCGGCATCCTGTTCGGTCTCGCCGAACAGACCGCCATGGTGTTCTTCAGCGGAACCGTGGCGATGCTGCTGGGCTTCGTCCTGCTGATCGCCGTCATTCTCATCCGTCCTGCCGGCCTGTTCGGCGTCCAGAACCTTCGGTGACGCCATGTTGAAAGTCGATCAACTCGTAAAAACCTTCGGTGGCATGACGGCGCTTGCCGGCATCAGCCTCACCGTCCCGGACCGCTCGATCCTCGGCGTTCTCGGCATGAACGGCTCCGGCAAGACCACGATGCTGAACTGCATCAACGGCATCTACGAAGCCACCGCCGGGGAAATCAGCCTCGATGGCGTCAGCCTCATCGGCAAGGCCCCGCATGCGGTGTTCTCCGAGGGCGTCGGCCGCACCTTCCAGGTGCCGCGGATCTTCCCCCAGATGTCTCTTCTGGAAAACCTTGCCGTCGCGCTGCTCAACAAGGGGCTGAGCAACGCGCAAGTGGCGGAGATCAGCGCCCACTGGCTCAACAAGGTGGAGCTCTACCGGCTGCGCCACAACTACGCGGAGGAGCTGTCCGGCGGACAGCAGAAGCTCCTGGAGCTGGCCCGCATCATGGTCGCCAATCCCAAGCTGGTGCTGCTCGACGAGCCCTTTGCCGGCGTCAACCCAAGCCTTGCCCTGCTCCTGATCGGCATCATCCGCGAGATGCCGCAAGAGGTCGGCTGCTCGGTCATGCTGGTGAGCCACGACCTGACCTCCGTCTACGAGCTGTCTGACAACATTCTGGTCATGCATGAAGGTCATGTGCTTGCCGAAGGCAACGCCGAGGCCATCCAGAAGAACCCCGACGTCATCGAAGCTTACCTGGGAGCCTGATCATGGATGGCGTTGAACTCAGCATGGAAAACATCAGTGTCGCCTACAACGGGGACATCACGGTGTTGCAGGGCGTGGCACTGCGCGCCCAGCCGGGCGAGGTGACCGGCATCATCGGCCCGAACGGAGCCGGCAAATCGACGGTGCTGAAGACCATCTTCGGCCTGCTGACCACCCGCACCGGCGCGATCCACATGGGCGGGCGCGACATCACCGGCCTGAAGGCGTTTCAGCGGGCGCTGGAAGGCATCGCCTTCGTGCCGCAGAACCGCAGCGTGTTTCCGGGCCTTTCGGTCTACGACAACCTGCTGCTCGGTTGCTGGCCGTTCCGCAAGGACAAGGCCCGGATCACCCGCGCCATCGCCGCGACCTTCGACAAGTTCCCGGTGCTCAAGGAACGTTCCGCCAGCCCGGCCAGCGCGCTCAGCGGTGGCCAGCAGCGGTTCCTCGAGATCGCCCGGGCGCTGGTCACCGACCCGAAGGTCATTCTGCTCGACGAGCCGACGGCAATGATCGCGCCGAAGATTTCCAAGGACATCTACGCCCTGACCCGTTCGCTGGCGGACCAGGGGGCGACCATCATCCTGGTCGACCAGAACGTGCGCCAATGCGCCGCCATTTCCGACCGGCTCCACATCCTGGAGCTGGGCCGGAACAAGGCGGAGGGCACCAAGGAGGATTTCGCCACCGACGGCCAGCTCAAGGAGATGGTCGCCGAATGGATGAACTACAGGATCGACGTCTGACGGCGTCGGGACGCAACCAACCGGACCCAAGAGGGAGGATACCTATGTGGACCATTACCAAGCGTAGTTTTCTGGCCGGCACGCTGCTGGCGTGCATGAGCCTGCCGCTGACCGTGGCAGAGGCGGCGGAGAAGATCCGCATCGGCATGACCGTGTCGTCATCGGGCAACTTCGCCCTCGCCTCCCAGTCGGGCGTGCGCGGCGTGGAGATCTGGGTCGACGAGATCAACAAGCAGGGCGGCCTTGAGTTCGGCGGCGAGAAGCGCCTCGTCGAACTGGTCAAGCGTGATGACCGCAGCGACAAGCAGATGGTCGCCCGGGTGTACGAAGACCTCATCGTCAACGAAGACGTGGACATTCTGCTCGCCCCCTTCGGCTCGACCCTGACGGCGGCGGCGGCCACGGTGACCGAGCGGCTCGGCAAGTTCATGGTGATCTGGTCGGCGGCCTCCGATGCCCTTTACGACCAGGGCTTCAAGAACATCGTCTCCGCCACCCAGATGCCGGTCTCGCGCATGCCCTCCGCCGGCCTTGAGGCAGCCCATGCCCTCGGCGGCAAGAAGGTCGCCATCGTCAATGTCGACGAGCCCTTCCCCGCCGGCCTTGCCGACGGTGCCGAGGCCATTGCCGAGAAGCTCGGCATGGAAGTGGTTCTGAAGGAAGACTACCCGAAGGGCACCAAGGACTTCAGCCTGTTGCTGCAGAAGGCGCGGGCCGCCGGCGCGGACGTGTTCTTTCCCACCAGCTACGAGGGCGACCTCATCTCCATGGTGCGGCAGATGCGCCAGATGAACGTCAACTTCCCGTTCTCGTTCATGGTCTACGCCTCGACGCCTCAGTTCATCGAGATCGGCGACGATGCCCAGTACATCTACAGCCACACCAACTTCCATCCCACCATCAACTGGGAAGTGAACGCCGGCCTCGACCGCGCGGGCTTCATCAGCGCCTACGAGACGATGTTCCCGAACGTCTCCTATGAGCCGGACTTCCAGACGGTGCTCGCCTATGGCGCCGCCGTCATCGCCGGCGAGATCATCGAGAAGGCCGACAGCTTCGAAGCCGACAAGCTGAAGCAGGCCGCCCTCGACCTCAGCGACAACCTCACGGTTCTGGCCGGCCCCTATGCGGTCGACGAGACCGGCAAGCAGCTGAAGATGCCGTTCCCGGTCGTCCAGCTTCAGCCGGAAAAGGGCCTGGTCACCGTCTGGCCGGAAGAGGTCGCCGTCGCCAAGCCGGTGTACCCGATCCCCGCCTGGGACCAGCGGAACTGATCAATCGCGCTCGGCCCGGGGGCGCACCCCGGGCCGGACGTATCTCCTGTGAAAAGAAAGAAGACATGGACCTGTCATTTGCCTCCCTTGCGGATCTGTCGAAAGCCCTCGATGAGGGGGCTCTAACCGCAACCGATATCACCCGGCATTTCCTCGACCGGATCGCCGCGCATGACACGAAGCTGGGTGCATTCGTCCATGTCGATGCCGACAAGGCGATGGCCATGGCCGAGGGCCATGACAGGCTGCGCGCCTCAGGTGTCGTTTACGGCCCGCTGCACGGCCTGCCGATCGCCATCAAGGATCTGGTGGACTGGCAGGACGACATCTGCACCGTGGGCAGTGCCGCATGGTCGGATCGTCGCTCGGTGAGCGATGCCACCGTAATGCGGCGCCTGCTGGCCGCCGGCATGATCCCCATCGGCCGCACCGCCATGGTCGAGTTCGCCTTCGGCGGCTGGGGCACCAACCCGATCTGCGGCACCCCGCACAATCCGTGGGACCTTGACACCCATCGCATTCCCGGCGGCTCCTCCAGCGGGTCCGGCGTTGCTGTCGCCGCCGGCCTGGCCCCGGCAGCTCTTGGCAGCGACACCGGCGGCTCGGTCCGCATCCCGGCGGCGCTCAACGGCCTTGCCGGTCTCAAGCCGACCTACGGACGCATCAGCCTGAGCGGCTGCTTCCCCCTCTCCTCGACCCTCGATTCCGTCGGGCCGATGACCCGCACCGTCGAGGACGCGGCGCTGTTGTTTGAGGCGCTTGCCGGCGCCGACCCCGCCGACCCGGCGACCCTTGCCGCCCCCGCGCGTATCGCTAGCGCCTGGCGCCAGCTTTCGGCGGACGGCATGCATGTGGCGGTGATGCGCGAGGAGGATTTCCCCGCCCCGCTCGATCCGCCCATGCAGGCCGCTTTCGAACGGGCGAAAGAGGCCCTGCGCTCCCTTGGCGTGAAGCTGGTGCCGGTCAGCCTGCCCTTCAGCTTCGACGAGCTGACGGCGCGGAACGGCCGCATCATCGCCGCCGAAGCCTATGCGGTGCACCGCGACTACATCGCCGACGACGCCCGCGCCTTCGGCCCTTACGTCCGCCAGCGCATTCTCGCCGGGGCCGGGGTCAGCGCCGACGATTACATCGACACCCTGGCGCATCACCGCCACATGAAGGAGGTCTATGCCGACTTCATGCGGCCGTTCGATGCCTTCCTGACGCCGGCCATCCCCTTCCCGGCGGTGCCGGTGGCCGAGGTGGATGAAACCACCGTCCCGCTGGCGCTTTATGGCCGGCCGGCCAACTACGTCGGCGCCTGTGCGCTGGCGCTGCCGGCCGGGTTCAGCGACGCCGGCTTGCCGCTTTCCGTGCAATTGATGGGCCGCGCCTTTGGCGAGGACAGCCTTCTGGCCCTTGGTGCCGCCCTTGAGCCCCGCCTGTCGCCGGATCGGCGCACCCCGGCAGGCCTTTCCGCATAACCACCGCCGCCCAGCGCCACGCCCACCAACCGAAGGACCCACCGATGACACGGAAACAGTGCGACACACTGCTGATCAACGCCGAGCTGTTCGACGGTCTCGGCGGTCCTCCGGTGACCGGCGGCGTGGCGATTGGCGGCGGGCAACTGCTCGCCATCGGCGATGTCTCCGACTGGTCGGCGCCGGACACCCGCGATCTGGACGGGCTCTGCCTCGCCCCCGGCTTCATCGACGTGCACACCCATGACGACCTCGCCGTTCTCAACGACAGCGCCATGGAGCCGAAGATCACCCAAGGGGTGACCACCGTGATCGTCGGCAATTGCGGCATCAGCCTCGCGCCCTACAAGCATCCGCCAAAGCTGGTGCCGCCGCTGGGCCTGCTCGGCGATGCCGACGACTACCGCTTCGGCTCCTTCGCCGCCTATCGGCGAGCGGTCGACGATGCCGGCGTTGCGGTCAATGTGGCCGCGCTCGCCGGTCACGGCACGTTGCGGGCCATGGTGCTCGCCGACACGGACCGTCCGGCCAGCCGGGCGGAAGTCGACGCCATGCGCGGACATCTCAACGAAGCGCTCACCGCCGGCGTGCTCGGTCTCAGCACCGGCCTTGCCTATCCGGTCGCCAAGGCCGCACCGACCGAGGAAATCGTCGCCCTGTCGCAGGAGCTGGCCGCCTTCCCCGGTGCGCTCTACGTCACCCATATGCGCGACGAGCGCGACGGGGTGGAAGAGGCGGTCGGCGAGACCATCGGCATCGGCCGGCAGGCAGGCGTTCCCGTGGTGATCTCCCACCACAAATGCATCGGCAAGCAGAACTATGGCCGCTCGGTCCGGACCCTGTCGATGATCGACAAGGCCCTGCGCCATCAGGACATCGCCATGGATGTCTACCCTTATGAGGCCAGTTCCACCGTGCTTCTGCCGGAGCTGACCCGGCACGCGGAACGCATTCTGGTGATCAACTCCCGGCCCCATCCGGAATTCAACGGCATGGAGCTCTCCCGCGTTGCCGAGCAGATGGGCTGCGATGACGAGGAAGCCGCCCGCCGGCTCAGCCCCGCCATGGGGGTCTATTTCCAGATGTCGCCGGAGGACATCCGCCGCATCATGAGCCACCCGCGCACCATGATCGGCTCCGATGGCATTCCCGGCCCGCAATCCCATCCGCGCCTCTGGGGCACCTTCCCCCGCGTGCTCGGACGCTACGTGCGCGAGGATGGCGTGCTACCGCTGGAAGAAGCCATTCGCAAGATGACCTCCCTGCCCGCGCAGGTGTTCGGCATGGCCCGCCGCGGCCGGCTGCAGACCGGCTTCAGCGCCGACCTTGTCGCCTTCAACGCCGAGACCGTGCTGGACCTTGCGGACTATGACACGCCGGACCGTCCCTCGACCGGCATCGAGCATGTGTTCGTCAATGGCCGACCGGTTCTCACCGATGGCCGGGTGACGGGAACGCGCGGCGGCCGCTTCCTGGCGCGCGGCGCCGTCTGAGCGCAAGGAAGCGACGGTTTGCGGACCGGCGCGCCTTCCTCCAATCAGCTTTCCTGGTGCAGCTCCGTGCAGGCGGATTTCAGGATCTTGATGAACATGTCTTCCGCGTTCGAGATCGGCCGGTTTTCCGCCGTGAGCGCGGTGATGGTGAACTGAAGCGGCGGCGTCAGCGGACGCAGCCGCACCCCGCGCGTGAACCGGGCGGAAAACTCATCGACGATGGCGCAGCCTACCCCCTGGCTGACACAGGCGGCGGCCACCGAATAGGTGTGCACCGAGATGCGCGGCTCATAGGCAACGCCCACCCGCTCGAACGCATCCTTGAGGAACACCCCGACCGGCGATTCCCCTTCCAGCCCAACGAAGCTGTTCATGTCGATCTCGCGCAGATCCATCGGCGAAGGATCGACCACCGCCCCCGGACCGTCCGTTTCCAGATAGGTCAGGCTCATGGTGCCGACGGTGGTGCTGTTGATGCCGGGCGTCTCGACGATGGAAAACCCCACCGCCAGATCCAGGTCGAGCGCCAAGAGCCGTTTCACCAGCACATCGTAGTGATGGGTGAAAAGCTCCAGCTTGAAGCCCTCCCAGTGCTGCGGCAGCTTGGACACCACCTTCGGCGCCAACCCCACCCCGAGGCTGGGCAGAAAGCCGACCCGCAGCACATTGTCCGGATTGCGCCCCAGGTTGCGCGCCAGCGTGCGGAAGCGCTCCAGCGCGACCTGCACGTCCTTGGCTTCGGCAAACAGCAGTTCGGCTTCCTTGGTCGGCACCAGCCGCTGTTTCACCCGGTCGAACAGCTTGAACCCGAGCAGGGATTCGGCGTGCTTCAGGGTCCGGCTGAGCGCCGGTTGGGACACGTTCAGCCGGTCGGCGGCGGCATTGATCGAACCGGCCAGCCGGATTGCGTGGAAAACCTCGATATGGCGAAGATTCATCTGGTCAGGTCAGGGTCTCGCGTTCGCTTCCGGGCCGCGGGACTTCCGCGCCACGGACCTTGCGGAAAGAATACACGGACGCCGCGCCCGAATGCGAGGTTTTCCTGGCGCCGGCTCCTCATAGGAGCGAGCGACCGCCCCATCACCCGACTGGAGACGCGGCCGGCAAACCTGCTATGTTCGGTGACAAAGGGTCGAAAGAGCCCCAACACGTGCAGATCATTGGGGGGGGGAACAGTCGGATGATGCCAGGCATTCGGTCGGCGCCGCATGGGATGCGCCGGTGGCGGCGCGGCGCTGAGCCCGCAGGCGGCTGATGGACCTTCCGCACCTGCCCGCGCTGCGGTCCTATCACTCCTGGATCGCCAACGAGACGTTGGAGGATTACTCGCTGCGCTACGCGGCGCGGTCGTTCCGGCGCTGGTCGCCCTTCGTCATCGCCAACACCGCGCTGGGCGGCATTTCCTTTCTCGCGCTAGAGGCCATCGGCGGCGCCATCACCCTCAGCTACGGCTTTGCCAACGCCTTTCCCGCCGTGCTGGTGACCTGCCTGTTCGTCTTCATCACCAGCCTGCCGATTGCCTATTATTCCAGCCGCCACAACATCGACATGGATCTGCTGACCCGGGGCGCGGGCTTCGGCTACATCGGTTCCACCATCACCTCGCTGATCTACGCCACCTTCACCTTCATCTTCTTCGCGCTGGAAGGCGCGATCATGGCCCAGGCCCTGAAGCTGTTCGCCGATGTGCCGCTGGTGCTCGGCTACATCATCTCCTCGCTGATCATCATCCCGATCACCTTCATGGGCGTCACCATGATCAGCCGGCTGCAACTGATCACCCAGCCGCTGTGGATCATGATGCTGTTGCTGCCGTTCATCGCCATCGCCATCGGTCATCCGGAGACCGCGCGCGACTGGGTCGCCTTCGCCGGCAGCGAGAAGGGCGGCGGCGGTTTCAACATGCTCTCCTTCGGCGCGGCGCTGGGCATCCTGTTCGCCCTGTCGATCCAGATCGGCGAGCAGGTCGACTATCTGCGCTTCCTGCCCGACAAGACACCGGAGAACCGCCTGCGCTGGTGGGCCGCCGTCATTTCCGCCGGGCCGGGCTGGATCGTCATCGGCGGCTTCAAGATCCTGTGCGGCAGCTTTCTCGCCGCCATCGCCATCACCTCGGGCCTTTCCAGCGAAACCGCGCTGGAGCCGATCCATATGTACATTCAGGCCTATGGCTACGTCAGCTCCGATCAGGTGGTGGTGCTGGCGGCGGCGGCGATCTTCGTGCTGGTCTCGCAGGTGAAAATCAACGTGACCAACGCCTATGCCGGCTCGCTCGCCTGGTCGAACTTCTTTGCCCGGGTCACCCATTATCACCCGGGCCGGGTGGTCTGGCTGGTGTTCAACATCCTGATCTCGCTCTTGTTGATGCTGCTCGGCATCTTCCAGACGCTGGAACTGGTGCTGGCGGTCTATTCGGTCATCGCCGCCGCCTGGATCGGGTCGATCTTCGCCGATCTCGCCATCCTCAAGCCCCTTGGCGTCAGCCCCGCCTATCCGGAATTCCGGCGCGCCTACCTGCCCGATTTCAACCCGGTCGGCTGCGGCTCGATGGCGCTCGGCGCATTGGTGGCGGTGATCTGCTTCACCGGCACGCTGGGCACCATGGCCCAGGCCTATGCCGCGCCCATCGCCTTCCTCACCGCCCTTGCCAGCGCGGTCGCCATCGGCGTTCTCACCAAGGGCAAATACTACCGCGCCCGCCCGGTCACCCCCTTCGCCGATCCGAAGCGCCGCATCCTGCGCTGCGAGCTTTGCGGCCTCGATTACGAGCGTCCGGACATGGTGCATTGCACCTTCTACGAGCGGCCGATCTGCTCGCTGTGTTGCAGCCTCGATTCCCATTGCCACGATGTCTGCAAATCGCCCGGCGGGGTGCTGGAGGAATCGCGCGCCAGCTACCTGGGGCGGGGCCTGCGCAACAAGATCGCCCCGCACATGCAGCAGCGACTGTTCAAGGTCGGCGGCATCCTGTTTGCCCTGGCCATCGTCACGGCGGCGGCGATCCTCCTCGCCTATCGCCTGATCGAACCCGCCGCCGGTCAGCCGCGTCTAGACAGCGGCTCGCTGCTGCTCGGGGTGTTTCTGGCGCTCTTGCCCCTTCTGTGCATCGGCGCCTGGTGGATCGTCCTGTCCCATGAAAGCCGGGAACTGGCCGAACGCGACCTGATGGCCTCCATGGAGAAGCTGCGTCAGGCACAACAGGATCTGGCCAGCAACGAGCGGCTGGCCGCCATCGGCAAGGTCACCGCCACCGTCAGCCATGAATTGCGCAACCCGCTCGGCACGCTGGTCACCTCCTCCGATATCCTGCGCCGCTCGCTCAAGAACGCCGGCGAACCGGTGTCCGGCGAGCTGGAACGGATGCAGCGCAATGCCTGGCGCTGCGTGCGCATCATCGAGGACCTGCTCGACTTCTCGCGCAAGCATCGCTTCGCCCCCGCCCCGCTGGCGATCGACCGCTGGGCGGAAAATCAGGTCAATGAACTCGACGACCGGACCCGCCCCCTGATCCACCTCGACCTTGCCGCCGATTGCGAGTTGATGGCCGACGGCGAACGGCTGCACCAGGCCTTCTCCAATGTGCTGACCAACGCGCTGCAAGCCTGCGAGGCGGTGCAGGATCGCGATACCGCGATCCGTGTCGCCACCCGGCGCGAGGGCGACCGGGTGTGTCTGTCCATCGCCGACAACGGCGGCGGCATGTCGATGGAGGCGCGCCGGCGCGCCTTCGAGCCGCTTTACAGCACCAAGGCGTTCGGCGTCGGCCTCGGCATGCCGCTGGTCAAGCGCATCATTGAGGCCCATGGCGGCGAAATCCGCATCGACAGTATCGAGGGCGAAGGCAGCACCGTCACCCTTGTGTTGCCGGGGATGGGAGCATGAGCCAACCGGAGGATGGCAACATGACAGCACAGGAGGACAACCGCTTGACGAGACAGGGCGCCGGCGGGCGGGCGCTGCTGATCGTCGATGACGACACGGATTTCGCCGCAAGCCTCGCCGGCCTGCTGCGGCTCGAGGACTACCGGGTGTTTCAGGCCCATGACGGCGAGACCGCCCTTGGGCTGATCGACCGGCAATCGGTCTCCGTCGCCCTTGTCGACGTGCGGCTTGGCACCGGCGATGGCATCGAGGTGGTGCGGGCCTTGCGCAAAAAGGATCCGGACCTCGTCTGCGTGATGATCACCGCCTATGCCTCGGTCGAAACGGCGGTCGAGGCGCTGCAGGCGGGCGCCTACGACTACCTGATGAAGCCGTTCCACTGCGAGGATCTGCTTGCCACCTTGAACCGGTGCTTCGAGCGCATCCAGCTTCTCAAGGACAAGGCGCTGGCCGCCGCCCGGCTGAGCCAGAAGCAGCGCATGGAGGCGATGGGGCAACTGACCAGCGGCATTGCCCATGACTTCAACAACATCCTCGCCGTTCAGCTCAGCAATCTGCGCCTGCTGGAAGAGCGCGTGCGGCACCAGCCGGAGTTGGCGGAACTGGTCGCCGACGCGCTCGCTGCCACCCGGTCCGGCTCCGACCTGACGACCCGGCTTCTCGGCTTCGGCGCCGCGCCATCGGAAAACATCGGTCTGGTCCGGCTGGACGAAGAGCTTCCCGCCCTCATCCGCATGCTCGAACGCACCCTGGGGGATACGCTCGTCATCCGCCTGCGCATGGAGGATGGGCTTTCCCCGGTCGAACTCCTGCCCGGACGGCTGGAAACGAGCCTGCTCAACCTGGCGCTCAACGCGCGCGATGCCATGCCCGCCGGCGGCACCCTCGATTTCGAGGCGCGCAACGTCCGCCTCGGCCTCGACGGGCATCAGGGCCCGACCGATCTGGTCCCGGGCGACTATGTGGTGATCTCGGTCGCCGACAGCGGCGAAGGCATGAGCCCGGCGGTGCGCGCCCGCGCGCTTGATCCGCTCTTCACCACAAAGCCGCCGGGCGAAGGCTGCGGCCTTGGGCTGCCGATGGTGGACAATTTCGTGCGCGGCTCGGGCGGGCGCCTTGCCATCGACAGCGCCCCGGGGCGCGGCACCCGCATCAGCCTCTATCTGCCACGCGCGGTTCAGTGGCCTTCGGGCGGCGCGAACATGTAGCCGATGCCGCGAATGGTCTTGATGAACTGCATCTCGCGGGCACTGTCGTTGAGCTTGCGGCGGATCTTGCCGATCAGCACATCGATGCTGCGGTCATAGGGGGTCCAGTTGCGGTTGGCGACGATCTCCAGGATCTGCTCGCGCGACAGGATGCGGCCGCGCCGCTGCACCAGTGCTGTCAGAACCTGAAACTCCTGACTGGTCAGCCGGACCGCCTCACCCTCGGGCGACTTCAACTGGTAGCAGGTGGGGTCGAGCCGCCAGCCGGCGAAACACATCGGCGCGACCTCCGCCTCCCCGTTTGCCGCCGGCTCGATCCGCCGCACCGCCCGGCGCAGCACCGAGCGCACCCGCGCCAGCAACTCGCGCGGCTCGAACGGCTTGGTAATGTAGTCATCCGCGCCCAGTTCCAGGCACACCACCTTGTCGATGGTGGTGCTCTTGCCCGACAGAACGATCACCGGGAAATCGTATTGCGCCCGCAGACCGCGTGCCAGCGTGATGCCATCGTCGCCGGAGGAAAAGGTCAGGTCGAGAATCACCAGATCGAACGGCTGGTCGGCCAGCGCCCGCCGCATCTCCCGCCCTTCATTGGCGCAAGTGACGCCGTAGCCCTCGCCCGACAGGAACTTCTGCAGGAAATTGCACAACAGCCGGTCATCATCGACGACGAGTATGCGGGATCGTGTTTCTTCGCTCTGCATGGCGATACGATAAGCGCATTTCCCGCCGCCGGTCGAGCGCTTCAGCATCGGTATTTGTCGCGAGCTCCCCGCAACTATTGGGAGGGAGAGCCAATTGCCGCACCATGGCGCAGGCACCACCCTGGAAAAATAATACAAATGATTGATCGAAAAGGGGAAACAGGGGTCTAAAAGGCTGCTTAAGCACACCCCTAACGCCTTGGCCCGATTACAAAAAATTACAATCCGGCCGATCACCGCCCACAGTGAAATTACACAAGCTGCCTAACCTTGCCCCGCACGGTTCGCAATCCCGCACAAAGACGGAATGCGGATGGCGATCCTGGGGGGGAACGGCTGCGGCAGGCTCCTCCCGTTTTCGAGACTAACCGGAGGAGGAGCTTCCATGCCCAAGACAGTATTTTCGGTCGACCTGAACAAGGCGCCGGAAGATCACGACATCAAGACGCACAACCGATGGCATCCGGACATCCCCCTCGTGGAAACCTTCAAGCGGAACGAAGTGATCCGCGTTGAATGTCACGACTGGACCGGTGGCCAGATCGGCAACAACGACAGCGCCAATGACGTGCGCGACGTCGACCTGACGCGGGTGCATTACCTCAGCGGACCGTTCGGGTTCGAAGGCGCGGAGCCGGGCGATCTGCTCGTCGTGGACATTCTCGACCTTGGCGCCAAGCCGGATTCCGAATGGGGCTTCAACGGCCTGTTCGCCAAGGAAAACGGCGGCGGCTTCCTGACCGAGCATTATCCCAACGCCAGCAAGTCCTGCTGGGACTTCCAGGGCATCTACACCACCTCCCGCCACATTCCCGGCGTTCGCTATCCGGGCATCATCCACCCCGGCCTGATCGGCTGCCTGCCCGATCACAACCTCCTGGCCGAGGCCAACCGGCGCGAGGCGGAACTGGTCGCCACCGACCCCAACCGGGTGCCGCCGCTCGCCGCCCTGCCCTATGCCGACACCGCGCTGATGGGCCAGCTCACCGGCGATGCGGCCCGTAAGGCGGCCGAGGAAGCCTGGCGCACCGTGCCGCCGCGCGAACATGGCGGCAACTGCGACATCAAGAACCTGTCGCGCGGCTCCAAGGTCTATTTCCCGGTCTATGTGAAGGGCGGCGGCCTTTCCATGGGCGACATCCACTTCTCCCAGGGCGATGGCGAGATCACCTTCTGCGGCGCCATCGAGATGGCCGGCTGGATCGACATCAGCGTCGATGTCATCAAGGGCGGCATGGCCAAATACGGCGTCGTCAATCCGATCTTCAAGCCGAGCCCGATCGACCCGCATTTCGACGACTATCTGATTTTCGAAGGCATCTCGGTCGATGAGCATACGGGCGAGCAGTACTATCTCGACGCCCATGTCGCCTACCGGCGCGCCTGTCTCAACGCCATCGAATATCTGATGAAATTCGGCTACTCGGGCGAGCAGGCCTACATGATCCTCGGCACCGCGCCAGTGGAGGGGCGCATCGCCGGCATTGTCGATATTCCAAATGTCTGCGCCACCCTGGCGATCCCGACAGGGATCTTCGACTTCGACATCAATCCGAACTCGACCGGCCCGACACGGCAGGACATCGGCGCGGATGTCGCCAAGACGAGCTGACGCTTCGTCTCAAATACCCAGAACAACAAGCGAGCCGGCCGGGGGGCGAACCCCGGTCGAGCCCGCCACTTGGGGGGAACCGCCCATGCTGCTCGGGTTTGCACTTTTATATGTCGGCGCCGTTTTGTTTCTCAACGGGCTCTGGCTGCTCGGCAAGATCGAGGATCGCGAGATCGTCGTCATCAATGTCGTCTCGGGGGTCGCCACCCTCGCCGTTGCCTTCAGCTCGCTGTTCGGCGGCGGAGCGGACGCCGCGTCGGTCAAGGCCGGCGCCCTCACCCTCTTGTTCACCACCACCTACCTTTGGGTTGCCTACAACCGGGTCGTGGCCGTCGACGGGCGTGGTCTTGGCTGGTTCAGCCTGTTCGTGGCCATCACCGTTGCCCCGGTCGCCATCCAGGGGCTGAGTTCCGCCCAGTCCTTCACCGATGTCTGGCTGGGGCTCAACTGGGCGATCTGGGCCGTGCTCTGGTTCATGTATTTCCTGCTGCTGGGCCTGCAAAAACCGGTGTTGCGGCCAACGGCGCTTCTGACGCTGGTCGCCGGCATCGTCACCGGCTGGATGCCCGGATACCTGCTCCTGGACGGAGTGTTGTGAGCTGACCGGACCGGGCGGCGGCCGCGCTCCGCCGCCCTCACCCCGAACCGCCCCCCGAACGGAAGGACGAGAAGACAAACATGCCTCTTTACAACTACATCTGCGAAGAATGCGGCCCCTTCGATAGTTGGGAATCGATGAGCAATGCCGCGAACGCCTGCGCCTGCCCCGCCTGCAGCGAACCCAGCGCCCGGGACGTGGCGGCGCCGCGCCTCAACCTGATGAACACCACCTTGCGCCGGGCACATACCCGCTCGGAAAAGAGCGGCAGCGAACCCAAGGTGGTCAAGAGAAGCCACCTTGCCGGCTGCGGCTGCGCGCTGTGCAAGGTCGGACCGCAGAAGCCGACCCCGACCCGGCACAAATGGATGATCGGCCACTGATGGGCCAGTGACCCCGGCCGGACGCGGCGCCATCCCCCCGCATGCGCGCCGCGCCCGGCCGCCTCCATTTCGCTGCCCGCTTCTCTGCTCTGCATCCGTGCAAGGCAATTGCCCCCGCAATGCACGTTGCCCCTGTGCGGCCCCTCCGGTCTGTGGCACAAGGTGTCAGCTAAAAAACGCAGGCATCCAGAGACCCAGGCATGAAACCCGAACACGCAGAGACTGCCCGCCAATCCCTCCTGCTGGCAAGCGCGCCCGCTCAGGCCCAGGAAGCGTTGCTGGCCGGCGCCCATACCCGCGTGTTCGAACGGGGTGCCACCATCTTCCTGCAAGGGGAACGCGCCAACGCGATCTACATCGTCGTCGAGGGCTGGGTGAAGCTGTTCCGCATCGCCCCCAACGGCACCGAGGCGGTGGTCGGCGTGTTCACCAAGGGCCGCAGCTTCGGCGAGGCCGTCGCCTTCCGCCACGATGTCTATCCGGTCGGCGCGGAAGCGGTCACCGATTGCACCTTGCTGCGGATCGAGGCGGATGCCTTCCTGCGGATGATCACCGAGTCTCCCGAAGTGGCCGTCTCGATCCTGTCGGCAACCTTCGTCCATCTGCACAGCCTGGTCGGCCAGGTGGAACAGCTCAAGGCCCAGACCGGCGCCCAGCGGGTCGCCGAGTTCCTGCTGGAACTGTGCGACCGCGACGATGGCTCCTGCACCGTGCTTCTGCCCTACGACAAGGCGCTGATCGCCGGGCGCCTGGGGCTGAAGCCGGAGAGCCTGTCGCGCGCCTTCGCCAAGCTGCGCGACCATGGCGTCACCATCCGCCAGTATTATGCCGAGATCGCCGATGTCGCCGCCTTGCGCGACTATGCTGAGGAAGACACCGCTCTGGCCTGGAACCGTGGACAATGACGCAAGATCCCACCCGCCTTGACGCCGCCCTTGCCGCCATCGACGCGGCCAATGCCGCCGACCCGACGCTGGAAGACGGCCGCCCGGCCGCCCTTGTCTATGGCGAGCGCATGAGCGCGGAGCTGGAGCGGCTGTTTCCGCAAGCCTCGGAAGTGCTGCGCATCGCCGCCCGGGGCCAGCATGTGGAGCGCTGGACCCTTTCCCGTGACAGCTATCCGCAAGGCCGGCCCGGCTACCTCGCCTGGCGCAAGGAACAGGGACGGCGCCATGCCGAACGGGTCGCCGGCATCATGGCCGATGCCGGTTATGGCGAGGAGGAGATTGCCCGCAGCGGCCGGATGCTGCGCAAGGAAGGCATCAAGCGCGACCCGGAAGTGCAGCAGCTTGAAGACGTGATCTGCTTCGTCTTCCTGCGCTGGTACTTCTCCCCCTTCGCCGACGGGCGCGACCCGGAGGAGCTCCTGCGGATCGTCACCCGCACCGCGCGCAAGATGTCCGACGAGGGCCGGGCGCGGGTGCTGGCGGAATTTGACCTGCCGGAGCCCTTCGCCGCGGCCTTCCGCCCGGAGGCGGAAACGCTCTAGCGGCAGACGTGGCCGCCGCTTCGGGCGACGCCACATCCGCTACTGACTGGGATCACTCCCCGGTCACACCGCCTGTTCCAAGGAACTTGAAAGGCTTTGCTTCCTTGAACTGATCATTGGCAACGCCGGAATAGATCTTGGCCTGATTGGGGCCAAGGTCGAGCTTCATCACCTTGCCGGCCTCTGCCGAGAAATCCAGCGTCTTCAGATCGACCCAGAAGGTATTGGGCGTGAGCGCGGACTCGAAGAAATAGAGCTTGCGCTTCTGATCCGACACGGTGCGCCAGCGCGTCGACGAGATATTCGGCTGGTCGGGCGTGGAAATGCCATAGGGCACCGAGACATTGCGGATCACGCTGAAGGCGCTTGCGATCGCCTCGACCGGGTCTTCGCTCTTGGGGATCGCATTCACATAGAAGGTGGCGCGGGCAAAGCGGTCGGACGCGCGATTTGTCCCCGGCAGCATCACCGTGCCGCCGATCTGCGTCCAGTATTCGCTCAAGACAAGCTGCTTCTCGAAAGCAGGAGAATTGGTCATCACATCATAGTCGCGGCTGTGATGGATCACCTGCTTGCCGTCGATATATTCGATGATGGCACTGTCGCCAGTGGCGTCGGACAGGGACAGATGCAAGGTCGCCAGCCGCTCCTCGCCCGGAACCTTGTCCGTCACGATGGTGAAGGGCTCCGAGGCCAGCGCATCGACCGCCTCCTGAACCGTCGCGAAATTGTCGAGCACATACTGCGCCCATGCCGCGATCGTCAGGCCCGGCTTTTCGCCGCGCTCCTGCGGATAGGAGGATTCCACCAGCCACAGCACATTGGCGACAAGTCCCGCCTCGTTCATGCCATCGGTGGTCGAGATATCGTAGCCCGACGCGATCACGCTTCCATATTTCGATGTCCACTGGAGCGAGTTCGGCCCCGCCTCGCCGGAGCGGGCCATGCCCCGCGGGAACACCCAGAGATTGGTCCCGACGTCCACCTTCCAGTCCATGGAGCGCGCGGTGATCACCTCATCGCCGGCGCCATGATAGACGAAGCGGGTACAGGCATCCGCCACAGAGGAAACAAGCGTGCTGGTCGCCAGAAGCATGGCGGTAAAAGCAGCGGCATAAGAGCGTTTTTTGAAAATCACGGTTCCATTCCAGTCAATTTGATCAGGCAGATAGCCAGGAAGGTCCTGCGCGCATGGCGTGTCTTTGCACAGCGGCACATGCACTCCAGCACAGAAGACACGCGAAAGCCACCATGCAAGATTGCTTCCTGCACAGGCGCGCCAATCTCCTGAAAGTGTACCGCCTAAAGCACCGGAATGGTGTAGAGCCCGAGCAGCAAGAGGGCGTAGAGCGCCAGCACGATCTCAAAGCCGCGCCGCCAGAAGGGCGCGGCGGCAAGCCCCAGATACTCTGACAGAATGATGCGCGCTTTCAGCCAGGCCAGCAGCAGGATGGTGGCGCCCGCCCCGGTCGCGGCAAGACCGGCGAAGCTGGTCCGCTCAACGGCCAGCGCAACGAGCGTGGAGGCAAGGCACAGGCCGATCAGAAGACCCCAGGCGCGCAGGAGCGGATTGCGAAGCATGACCTACCTCAACAGATAGATGACGGGGAACAGCAGCACCCAGACCAGATCGACCATGTGCCAGAAGGCCGCCCCCACCTCGACGCTGCGCGGACTGTCCTTCCAGCCGACAAGGCCGAGAATGATCACCCCGGCGAGCACATGCGCGGCGTGGAACCCGGTGAGCAGGTAGTAGAAGGTGAAGAACGGATGGGTTTCGACGCCGATCCCCGCCGCCGCCTTGTCCGCGTATTCCATCCCCTTGATGACGAGGAACACCAGCCCCAGCACCGATGCCCCCGCCAGCAGGCAGCGGGTGCGCAGGCGCTTGTCCGCCTCGCGCGCCCGCACCGCCAGCGCGGCCAGAAGACCGGAGGTGACCAGCACCACCGTGTTGAGGCCCGCCGCCGCCCGGTGCAGGTGATCCTGCGCCGCCGCGAAGCCCGCCGGATCGCCGATCCGCACGGCGAGAAACGCCGCCAGCCCCGCGCCGAACACCAGAAGCTCGGACACGATCAGCACCCACATCATCAGATCGCCCGGCAATTGCTCAAGCGGATGCGGTGTCTCGACGGTTTCGCTCATGCTCCCACCAAATGCCGGTAGATGTCGGGCAGGGCGCTCGGCAACCGGTCCGGATGCGGCACCAGAGCGTAGCCGCCGCGTCCGAACATGCGCGGGAACCAGGATTTGCCGTCCCGGTCGACCGTGATGCCGAACACCGCATGCCCCGCCCGGCGCGCCTCGCGCACCGCCATGGCGCTGTCCTCAATGCCGTGCCGCCCCTCGTAATGGTCCAGATCGTTCGGCTTGCCATCGGTGATGACCAGCAGGAGCCGCCGCTTCTTCGCCTGGCCGGAAAGCTCCGCCGAGGCATGGCGGATCGCCGCCCCGAGCCGGGTGTAGAATCCCGGTTTCAGCCCCGCGATCCGGTCCTCGACCACCGTGCTCATCGGCTCGCCGAACTCCTTGCAGCCGAACAGATAAACCCGATCCCGCCGCAGCGAGGAAAAGCCGTGAATGGCGAAATCGTCGCCGCAGGCGTCCAGCCCCCAGGCCATCGCCGTCAACGCTTCCCGTTCGATGTCGATCACCGCGCGGCCGGTCACCGCGCTTTCGGTCGAGCGCGAGACGTCGAGCAGGATCGATACCGCCAGATTGCGCGCCTGCGGCCGGGTCTGCCGCCAGATCCGGTCCCGGGTCTCGCCCGTCGCCAGGAAATCGGCCCGGGCGCGCACGGCGGCCTCCATGTCGAGATCGTCGCCATCGAGATGACCGGGGGTGGTCACCCGCCCCGGACGCAGCGCCTCGAACTGGCGCTTCACCGCCTTGATCCGCCGCAGCGCCTGCGGATCGTTGCGAAACGCCGGCGTTTCGTCGCCCGGCTCCACCGTGCTGGCCAGAACCCGCGCATGGGCCGGCAGATAGGCCTTCGTGCGCACGTCCCATTCGGGATAGACGTGAACGCCCGACAGGCTCTCCCGGTCGACATCCTCCGGCGCCAGATCGAGATGCAGCTTCAGCCGGGTCGCCGGCGCCTTGGAGATCTGGCCGAGACCGATCTCGTCCTGGTCATCCGCCGCCTTTTTCGCCGAATCGACATCGTCATCCTCCACCCGCCGGTTGAGATTGATGAACTCCGCCCAGCTCAGGATCGCCTCGAACTTGTGCAGGATGAAACTGTCGTTGCGCTCCGCCTGTTCGGATTTGCGCCGCCGCGCCCGGCGGGTGCCGCCCTCGCCTTCCTCCGGTGGCCCCTCGGTCTCGCGGGTTTCCACCTCCGATGGCGCGGAGCTGCCGGTCTCGCGCAGGTCCGGCCAGATCGGCACCGGGCGCAAGGGGCGATAGCCACGCGGCGCGCGAAAGCCCTCCAGATCGTCCGCCCGCACCGCCGCCAGCATCGCCTGCGCCCGATCGGACAGGGCCGCCGGATCGCCGAGCAGATGGCGCGCGACCGCCTCCACCGCCGCCTCCACCGGCGGCAGGGTGAGCTCCGGCCGCAAGCTGAGATAGGCGGCGCACAGGTCGTCGTAGAGCTGGGCAAAGCCCGGCGCCTCGGCAAGGGTCGCCGTGGTCATGCGCAGCGCGCTGGCAAGGTGGCTGAGATCCGTGCGCAGCGGATCGCTTTCCGCCTGCCCGGCACCAGCCTGCGACAGAACGGCGGCAAGCCAGAGGTAGAGGGCGGCATTCGCCTCCCGCGCTGGATAGACGGCAAGGCTCTCCGGCAGACGGACCGCCGCCCCGTCGAAGCTGGCGCGCGGCGCCCGTTCGGCCGCTGTCCCCAGCCGGCGCAGGAAGGAGAGCCGATGCCGGCTTTCCTCCTCGGCCACCGGCTTCAGCTCGACGGACGGATTGCCGCCAAGGCCGCGAAAAAGTACCGCCAGCCGTCCGCCGACCTCGGAAAGGTCGACACGGGCTCCCTCATGCGCTTCCGGCGCATCAAGACGGCTGGCGAGGGCGTGCCACAGTTTCCCGACGGTTTCCTCGGGCTCCCATGGCTCGATTTCGATCCCGGACACGGCCTGCCTCACCCGTAAATGGCCGTGACGAGATCGAGGAGCCCGCGTTTCACATCCTCATCGTCGCTGAGCGGCTCGATCATCGCCGCCAGAATCGCGCGCTCCACCGGCATCCCCTGGGCAATCAGGGTCGCGGCGTAAACAACAAGACGGGTCGAAACCCCCTCTTCCAGATCCTGCCCCTTCAGCGCCCGCAGCTTGCCGGCCAGCCGGACCAGCGGCTTGACCTGCTCCTCGGACAACCCGCTTTCGCGCGCCACCACCGGAATCTCGTTGGCCGGGGTCGGGAAGTCGAACTCAAGCCCGACGAACCGCTGCCGGGTCGACGGCTTCAGGGTCTTCAGGATGTTCTGGTAACCCGGGTTGTAGGAGGCAACCAGCATGAAGCCGGGCGCCGCGGCCAGTTCCTCGCCGGTCCGGTCGATCGGCAGGATGCGGCGGTCGTCGGTCAGCGGATGCAGGACCACGGTCACGTCCTTGCGCGCTTCCACCACCTCATCGAGATAGCAGATCGCCCCTTCCCGCACCGCGCGCGTCAAGGGGCCATCGACCCAGACGGTCTCCCCGCCCTTGAGCAGATAGCGGCCGATCAGGTCGGCGGCCGACAGATCGTCATGACAGGCGACCGTGTAGAGCGGCCGGCCGAGACGGGCCGCCATATGGGTGACGAACCGGGTCTTGCCGCAGCCGGTCGGCCCCTTCAGAAGCGCCGGCAACCGGTTGGCATGGGCGGCGGCAAACACCTCGCATTCGTCGCCCTGCGGCAGATAGAAGGGGGCCTCCGCCCCCTCCTGCAAGTTGACATGAGCGTTCATGCGCTTCACTCCGCCGCGGCACGGACCGTCGGGCCCGGCTCGATGACTTCACGACCCGGCACCCAAATCGCGTAGAGAAACAGGAACACCCCGATCACCACGGCCACGCCCGAGCCAAGCCGCATCCAGAAGAAGATGGCGATCTGGTCCTGCACATCCATGAAGGCCTCGCCCACGACCCGCTGCATGTGGGTCTGCACGGTGCCGGCGAAGGTCAGGGTGAAGGTCATGAACACCATGCCGCCCGACATCAGCCAGAAGGAGGCCATGTTGAGCACCTGGTTGTAGGGATCGCGCCCCTTCAGGATCGGCATGGCGTAGGTGAAGATCGCCAGGTTGAGGCACACATAGGCACCAAAGAAGGCCAGGTGACCATGGGCCGCGGTGATCTGCGTGCCGTGGGTGTAGTAGTTCACCCCGTGCAGCGTGTGCAGGAAGCCCCAGACGCCCGCGCCGAAGAAGGCCAGCGTCGCACAGCCCAGGCTCCACAGCAGCGCCGCCTTGTTCGGGTGGTCACGCCGCCCTTTCCAGACCATGACGAAGGCAAAGGCCATCATCGCGAAGAAGGGAATGACCTCCAGCGAGGAGAAGATCGAGCCGATCCACTGCCAGTATCCCGGCGTGCCGATCCAGTAGTAGTGGTGGCCGGTGCCCAGAATGCCGGAGAACAGGGCGGTGGCGACGATCACATAGAGCCACTTTTCCACCACCTCGCGGTCGACGCCCGTCAGCTTGAGCATCAGATAGGCGAGGATCGAGGCCATGATCAGTTCCCAGACGCCTTCGACCCACAGATGGATGACATACCACCAGTACTGCTTGTCGAGCGCCAGGTTGGACGGGTTGTAGAAGGCGAACAGGAACAGCAGCGCCAGTCCCCACAGGCCGATAAGCAGGATGTTGGAGATCGCCGTCTTCTTGCCCTTCAGCACCGTCATGGTGACGTTGTAGAGGAAGATCAGCGCGGCAACGACGATGCCGACCTTGACCCAGCGCGGCTGCTCCAGGAACTCGCGCCCCTCCTTGCCGAGGAGGAAGTTGCCCTCGAACAGGTTGAACAGATAGGTCACCACCACGCCGGCGGTGCCGATCACCAGGATCGCGAGCTGGAGATAGGCCAGCTTCGGCGAGTGAATTTCGCGCTCCGATTCCTCGGGAATGAGGAAATAGGCGGCGCCGAAGAAGCCGGTCAGCAGCCAGACCACCAGGCTGTTGGTGTGCAGCATGCGGCCGATGTTGAACGGCAGGATTTCAGCAAGGAAGTTCGGCTGGACATAGATATAGCCAAGCACGAGCCCCATGGTCACCTGAACGGCGAACAACGCCATCGCGACCGCGAAATACGCATACGCGATCTTTTGTGTTTGGTACTTCATGGGTCTCTCCTCAGCCCGCGTCGTTCGGCGGCCAGTCCTGCGCGCGGATCCTGTTGGTCCACAGCAGGAAGTCGGCAAGTTGGCGATATTCTTCATCGGTGAGCTTGAAGCTGGGCATCTGGCGACGCCCCTCGATGCCGGTCGGCATCGCCTGCATCCAGGACTTGAGCGCCTCATAGGCGCCTTCCGGATCGTCGTTCACCCCCCAGCGGGTCATGACATTGGCAAGCTCGGGCGCGAAATACGCCCCTTCGCCCAGAATGGTGTGACAGTTAACGCAGCCGTGCTTTTCCCACAGGTGCTTCCCGGCCGCGACATTGTCCGTCAAACCGGCACGATCCGTCGAAGTCGTGACGATGTAGTAGTGGCTGTGTATTGATAATCCGATGAAAATGACGATGAAGAACAGTGACCCGCCATAAAATATGTTACGGGCCATGCTCTTGGTCATGACTTCGCGCATTGCGCCCTCCTTCGCGGAGCGGTTGATGGTGCTGGCACATTCGTCGGAGTGCCGGCGCAACTCCTTAACGAAAGTCAACTGCCAGGATTTATCCGCACCTCATCATGCTGCAACGAAACGACGTTGTCTTCTACTTGAAACTGTCCTCTTGCAGAGCTGCGTCATTGGTGGGCGGGCCGCGAACAGCACGATGAACTCCCGCACCATGCGGATCAGGACTTGGCGCCTGCGGGCGGCGAAGGCGGCGCGCTCACCCCTGGGGCCGGACGCACCCGGCGCTTCAGCACCGTACAGGTGGCCGGGTCGTGATAGATCACCTGACAGCGCAGGCACAAAACGCATTCATTGGGATTGATGCGCCCCAGCGGATCGATCGCCCCGACGGTGCATTTGGTCTCGCACAGCCGGCATTCGCGTCCGCATTGCGGCCGGCGCCGCAGCCAGTCGAAAATCTTCAGCTTGGCGGGAATCGCCAGTGCCGCGCCGAGCGGACAAAGATAGCGGCAGTAGAATCGCTCGATGAACAGCCCCGCAACGAGCAGCACACCGACGAAGGCGAGGAACGGCCAGGCGCGCATCATGCGCATGGAGATCGCCGTCTTGAACGGCTCCGCCTCGGCCAGCACCAAGGCATCGTGCATGGAGTAGAACGACAGCGCCAGAATGGCGACGAACAGGGTGTATTTGATCACCCAGAGCCGCTCGTGCAGCGCCTGCGGCACCGCGATTTGCTGAATGCCGAGCCGTTGCGCCGCCGTATTGAGCAGCTCCTGCAAGGCACCGAACGGACACAGCCAGCCGCAATAGACCCCGCGCCCCCAGAACAAAAGCCCAAGCGCGACGAAGGACCAGAGCAGGAAGATCACCGGCTCGATCAGGAAGGTTTCCCAGCGAAAGCCGGTCAGCAGCGAGTGGATGAAGGCGACAACCTGCACCACGGACAGCTGGCCGTTCAGCCCCCAGCCGAGCACGACCAGCGTCACCGACAGGAAGCCGATGCGCCCCCAGCGCCAGAGCTTTGGCCGGCGCACGATGCTTTCCTGGAAGAACAGGATCAGCGTCAGCACCCCAAGCATGGCGCCGGTCGCCACCGTCGCCGGGCGCTTGGCCATCCAGATCTCCCGCCACAACGGTTCGGCCGCTGGCGGCGGGGTCGCGCGCAGCGCCTCGGGGAGGGCATAGTCGGCGGTCACGGTCAGGACCGCCGTCCCGCCGGAGGTGGTCGGACGCCGCGCCGTGACCTCGACCTGGAAAGGCTGAGTCGGGTCGATCCCCTCCCCCAGCCGGAACACGCTGAGTTCCTTCAGCGCCGGTGCGCCCTCGATCGCAAGCCGCTTCACGAAAACGTAGTCGCCGGCGGTGGGCCGAACCAGCCGGTCGCCCTGGCGGATCTCGATCCGGTCGAACAGCCCCGTGCGTTTCCAGGCGGTGCCCCGATGGGAGTGCAAGCCGCCGGACAGGACGGCCAGCGCCGCCTCCCCCGGCCCGAGCGCGGCCACTGCCCGGGTATAGACCTGCTGGCCCAGCAGATTGCGGCCCACGGTCGGCGGATCGATCAACCCGACGTAAAGGTCGAGGAACGCCGCATCGCCGGGCGGCAGCGGCACCTTGGCCTCAGCCAGCGCCTCGCCCGCCTCGTCCATCGTCACCCGCCGGCGCGTCAACGCGCCCATGCTCGTGAGCTCGTCCCAGGTGGCCGGAGCGTAGGACAGCCGGTCGATCCCGTCGCCGCCGGGCAGCACCCCGCGCGACATCGCCAGCGTGCGCGCGGTTCTGAGAATCCCGTCGCGAATGACGCCGGTGGAGACGGTGGCACGGGAAATCACATCGGGAAGGTCCGCCTGCGGAGTGAGGATTTCCGCCCGCGGCGCATCGAGAGCGACACCGGCGAAACCGTTCACATAGGCGGCAATGTCCTCATCGGAGATGCCAAGCGTCAGCACCGGTTCATTGTGCTGGACGAGGCGGGCGCCGGCGATCTTTGCATCGAGGCCGACGCCGACCAGCACATCGAGCGGCCGCCCCGAATAGCCGACGGAATTGGCGATGTCCCAGGTGGAGCCGATATGGCCGATCACCTTGCCGCCGGCACTGACGGTCCAGCCCGGCACGCCGGCTTCCTGCCGGATCACGCTGAGCGGCCCGTCGGTGTTGAACAGCGCCGCCGCCAGTTCCGCGTCCGGCGCCGCCCTCTCCACCGATGCAACGTGAGGTTCTACGGCATGGACTGGAGAAGAAATAAGTGCAAGGCTGAGCGTCGCCAGTAGGCCGAAGATGAAGAGGAGTGAATGCATGTCGAATTCCGGACCTCCATTGCACAACTCTGCGGCGCGGATGGCGCCCCAGCCTTAACGAAAGTCAAGGAGAGCGATCCCCCTCGGGCGCATGGTCGCACACGCCTCACTACCCGAACGGAGACTCCGTTATGAAAAGCAAGTCAACTACCGCCAGGCGCTCGCTGTTCTCCAGCGCTGCGCTGGCGCTTGTGCTCGCTGCGGGTCCTGCCTTCGCGCAGGACAAGCCCGCCGACCATGGTGACACACCTGCGGCCGCCTATGAACCGAGCATGACGACGCTGGGCGAGATCCAGGTTGAGATTCCCGGCCGCAAGGCGGACGACCCCGTCATCACGGACGAGGAATTCCAGCGCGGTGCCAAGATTTACTTCGAGCGCTGCGCCGGCTGCCACGGAGTTCTTCGCAAGGGCGCCACCGGCAAGCCGTTGACCCCGGACGTCACCCGGGCGCTCGGCTACGACTACCTCCAGAACTTCATCACCTATGGTTCGCCCGCCGGCATGCCCAACTGGGGCACCTCCGGAGAGCTGACCGAGGCCGATGTGGACCTGATGGCACGGTACATCCTGATGGAGCCGCCGGCACCTCCTGAATTCGGCATGCCGGAAATGAAGGAGACCTGGAAGCTGATCGTTGCGCCGGAAGACCGGCCGAAGGAGAAGCTGAACGACATCGACATCGACAACCTGTTCTCCGTCACCTTGCGTGATGCCGGCCAGATCGCCCTGATCGACGGCAAGACCTACGACATCCACGCGATCATCGACACCGGCTATGCGGTGCATATTTCGCGCATTTCCGCCTCCGGCCGCTACCTCTTCGTCATCGGCCGCGATGCCAAGATCGTGATGATCGACCTGTGGATGGAAACCCCGGCGGCCGTTGCCGAGATCAAGATCGGCACCGAGGCGCGCTCCGTCGAGACCTCCAAGTTCGAGGGCTACGAGGACAAATACGCCATCGCCGGCGCCTACTGGCCGCCGCAATACGTCATCATGGATGGCGACACGCTGGAGCCGAAGAAGATCGTCTCCACCCGTGGCAACATCTATGACGAGCAGACCTACCATCCCGAGCCTCGCGTCGCGGCGATCCTGGCCTCTCACTACAAGCCGGAATTCATCGTCAACGTGAAGGAAACCGGCAAGATCGTCATGGTCGACTACACCGACCTGAAGAACCTGAAGACCACGGAAATCGAGGCCGAACGGTTCCTGCATGACGGCGGTCTGGACAGCACGCACCGCTACTTCATCACGGCGGCGAACGCGCGCAACAAGCTGGTGGTGATCGACACCAAGGAAAGCAAGCTGGTGGCCATCACCGACACCGGCGGCGCGACCCCGCATCCGGGTCGTGGTGCGAACTTCACCCATCCGGAGTTCGGTCCGGTCTGGGCGACCTCGCACCTGGGCGATGAAAGCGTGGCGCTGATCGGCACCGATCCGGAAGGACATCCGGACAACGCCTGGAAGATCGTCGACAGCTTCGAGGCCCTGGGCGGCGGCTCGCTGTTCATCAAGACCCATCCGAAGTCGAACCACCTTTATGTCGATGCGACGCTGAACCCGGATGCGGAAACTTCCGCCTCGGTCGCGGTGTTCAAGATCGACGAGATGAAGGCGGATGCGGAGCCGGAGTACACCACCCTGCCGATCGGCGAGTGGGCCGGCATCGCCGAGGGTCAGCCCCGCGTCGTCCAGCCGGAGTTCAACCGCGAGGGCACCGAAATCTGGTTCTCGGTGTGGAACGCCAAGGACAAGGAATCGGCCATCGTTGTCGTCGACGACAAGACGCTTGAGCTCAAGAAGGTGATCAAGGACCCGCGCCTGATTACCCCGACGGGCAAGTTCAACGTCTTCAACACGCGCGGCGACGTCTACTGACGGTTTCGCCTTCGGGGAGGGCCGCGCCGGCCCTCCCCCTCTTTTTCCCTTATCGGACAAGAGAGGCTTCCATGACCGGAAAAGTCTTCCTCATCGGCGCGGGACCCGGCGATCCGGAGCTTCTGACGCTCCGCGCGCTCAAGATCATCGAACGGGCCGACGTGGTGGTCTTCGACCGGCTGGTGTCGCCCGAGATCCTGCGCCTCGTTCCCCCCGCCACCCGCCGCATCAGCGTCGGCAAGTCTCCCAACTGTCATTCGGTCCCGCAGGACCGCATCAACGCCCTGCTGGTCGCGCTCGCCCGGGAAGGACTGGTCGTGGCCCGGCTGAAGGGCGGCGATCCGCTGATCTTCGGACGCGGCAGCGAGGAAGCCGCCGTTCTCGGCGATGCCGGCATCCCCGTCGACTACGTGCCCGGCATCACCGCCGCGCAAGGGGCCGCCAGTTCCACCGGCATCCCGCTCACCCATCGCGGCCTTGCCACCGGCGTGCGCTACGTCACCGGTCACAAGGCCGCCGACGCGCCGCTCGACCTCGACTGGGCCAGCCTTGCCAGCGAGGAAACGACGCTGGTGGTCTACATGGGCGTTGCCAACATCGCCGAGATTTCCACCTGTCTGATCGGCCATGGCATGCCCGAAAGCCTGCCGGTGATGGCCGTGGCCAACGCCACCACCCCGCGCGAGCGCCGGCTGATCTCCCAGCTCGACCAGATCGCCGGTGAGTTGGAAACCGCCGGCTTCGAAGCGCCGGTGCTGTTCATCATCGGCCATGTGGTCACGCTTTACCGCGAGCTGCCCGCCTGTCTCCCGGCCGGCCAGTTGCTCGACGAGGTGCGGATGGCGGCTCATGCGTAGCCTGCCGCTCCTGCTGCTGCTTGCCGCCGCAGCCCCTGCCTTCGCCCTTGCCTCCGCGCTCGCGGAGAACGCCGCGCCGGCCTTGCCCGGCGCACCGGCCCTTGCGCCAGAACAGGCGCAGAAGCTCGCCCATCTGGTGGAGCAGGACTGCGGCTCCTGCCACGGGCTGACCCGCAAGGGCGGGCTCGGCAGCCCGCTGACCGCCGAAGCACTCAGCCATATCGAGCCGGAAGGCATTGCCGGCATCATTCTCGACGGCGTGCCCGGCACCGCCATGCCGCCCTGGCGCCCGCTGATGAGCGAGGATGAAGCCCTCTGGATTGCGTATTACCTGTTGAAGGACGAAGGCAAATGATCCGCTTCGCTGCCCTGGCGCTCTGCGCCGCCCTGCTCGCCCCCGCAGCCCATGCGGGCTCGCAAGAGGCGCCCTGCTGCGCCACTGGCGATCTGGGCCTGATCGTCGAGCGGGCCAGCGGCTCCCTGCTGGTGGTCGACCAGTCGGAGCGGGCGGCCATCGGCCGGATCGAAGGGCTCGGCGATCTGTCCCACGCCAGCCTGGTCTATTCCCCGGACGAGCGTTTCGCCTTCGTCTTCGGACGCGACGGCGGTCTCACCAAGGTCGACATTCTGACCCAGAAGATCACCGGCCGGGTGATGCAGGCCGGCAATTCCATCGGCGGCGCGATTTCCGATGACGGCACGCTTATTGCGGTGGCCAATTACGAACCCGGCGGCGTGCGGGTCTTCGACGCCGGCACCCTGGAGATGGTCGCCGACATTCCCACCGGCTCCAAGACCATCGGCCTTGTCGATGCTCCGGACCGGCGCTTCGTCTTTACTCTTTGGGACGCGGGCGAGACCTGGATCGCCGATTTCAGCGGCGATGCGCCGAAGATCACCAAGGTGCCGGGGATCGGCAAGAACCCCTATGACGCGCTGATCGCCGCGGACGGGCGGACCTATATCGCCGGCCTGTTCGGCGAGGACGGGCTGACCGCCCTCGACCTTTGGGACGAGACGCCCGAGCCGCGCCGGATCCTGCCCGGCTATGGCAAGGGCCGCGAGGGGCTTCCCGTCTACAAGATGCCGCATCTGGAGGGCTGGGCACTGGCCGGAGAAGAGTTCGTTCTGCCCGCCGTCGGCCAGCATGAGGTGCTGTGGGTCGATGCCCGCGATCTGACCGAAACCGCCCGCACCAAGACCCACGGGCAGCCGGTGTTCGCCATGTCCCGGCCCGGCGGCCGTCAGGTCTGGGTCAATTTCGCCCACCCGCTCAACGACACCATTCAGGTGATCGACACCCGCAGCCATGAGGTGATCCACGAGCTGACCCCGGGACCGGCGGTGCTGCACATGGAGTTCACCGCGCGCGGCACCGAGGTCTGGGTGTCGGTCCGCGATGCCGACCGGGTGGATATCTACGACGCTGCCACCTTCGAAAAAATCGGCGAAATCGCCGCGAAAAGCCCCTCGGGCATCTTCTTCACCGCCCGCGCGCACCGGATGGGACTCTGACGCCATGGAAAACCGCCGCGATCCGCTCGACCAGCGCTTGCTCGACGACTTCCAGCGGGACCTGCCGCTGGTCTCCCGCCCCTTCGCCGCCATCGCCGACCGGCTCGGCGTTGCGGAGGCCGAGGTCATCGAACGCCTTGCCGCCCTGAAGGCGCTCGGCGTCATCGCCCGGGTTGGCGCCACCTGCCGCCCCAACACCGCCGGCGCCTCGACGCTGGCGGCCCTGTCCATCCCCACGGATGCGGATATCGACGCGGTGGCCGCCGTGGTCGGGGCCGAGCCCGGTGTCAATCACTCTTACTTACGCGAACACGACTGGAACCTCTGGTTCGTTGCCACCGCCCCCAGTGCCGACGAACTGGCGGCGAGCCTTGCGCGGATCGAACGAAACACCGGCTACCGGGTTCTCGACCTGCCCCTGGTGCGCCCGTTCAACATCGACCTGGGCTTCCGTCTTTCCGGCCCGCGCCATGCCCTGCCGGATGCTGGGGCGGTCGATCTCGACGCCCTGCGCCCCGACGACCGGCCGATCATGCAGGCGCTGGCCGCCGGGCTTCCCCTCGTCCCCCGGCCCTTCGCCGAACTGGCCGAAAAGCTTGGCCGCAGCGAAGAAGACATTCTGGAGCGGATCGACCGGCTGTTGCAGGCCCGGCTCCTGACCCGGGCCGGCGTCATCGTCCGCCACCGGGCGCTCGGCTGGCTCTCCAACGCCATGGTGGTCTGGCAGGTGCCGGAAGAGCGGATCGAGGCGGCCGGCACCGCGCTCGCCGCCCTGCCCGGCATCACCCTGTGCTACCAGCGCCGCACCGTGCCCGGCGTCTGGTCCTTCCCGCTGTTTTCGATGATCCACGCCCGCAGCCGCGCGGAGGCCGGAAAGGTGCTGCGCGCCGCGGCCGACCTGCCGGAACTGGCGGGCGTCCACCATGAAGCGCTGTTCTCCGTGCGCTGTTTCAAACAGACCGGGGCGTTGCTTCAGGCAGGAGCTTCCACATGAGACGCGCACCGCTCCCCGCCGAGAGCCTCGATGAGGCCGACCGTGCCATTCTCACCGCGCTGCAGGATGGCTTTCCCCTGTCCTCCCGCCCCTTTGCCGAGGCCGGCAAGCACCTGGACCTTGGCGAACAGGACCTGATCGACCGGATCGTCCGCCTGCGCGAGATCGGCGCCATCACCCGGTTCGGCCCGTTCTTCGACGCCGCCGCCATGGGCGGAGAGCTGTGCCTGTGCGCCATGGAGGTGCCGAAGGAACGGTTCGACGACGTCTTGGCTTTGGTCAATGCGCATCCGGAGGTGGCGCATAATTATGAGCGCAGTCACCGCCTGAACATGTGGTTCGTGCTCGCGGCCGAGGCCATCGGCGACATCGAACGCACCGCGACGGCAATTGAGCGGGAAACCGGCCTTACCGTGCTAAGGTTTCCCAAGCTCGAAGAGTATTACATCGGATTTCGGGTGCCTCTATGAGCGTTGATGCCACCGACCGCCGTCTGATCGCCGCCACACAGGCGGGGCTGCCGCTGACCCAGGCGCCCTATGCGGAGGTGGCCGGCTGGCTGGGGCTCAGCGAGGAGGAGGTGATTGCCCGCCTCAAAGCCCTGCAAAAGCGCGGCATCGTCCGGCGCATCGCGCTCGCCCCCAATCACTACGCCCTCGGCATGACCGCCAATGGCATGAGCGTCTGGGATGTATCCGACGAGCGCATCGGCACCCTCGGCCCGAAGATCGGCGCCCTCGATTTCGTCAGCCATTGCTACCAGCGGCCGCGCGCCCTGCCCGACTGGCCCTACAATCTCTTCGCCATGATCCACGGCACCAGCCGTGAGGAGGTGGAGGAAAAGCGCAAGCGCATCGCCGAACTGCTCGGCCCGGATTGCCGGGCACATGACATTCTCTATTCCACGCGCATCCTGAAGAAGACCGGCCTGCGCCTCAAGGACAGGAAGGGATAAGCCATGTTTCGCCTGAGCCAATACATGCATCAGCTGATCGACCCGACGCCGGTGCGCGGGCGGCGCGGCAGCGGCCCGGTCAAGCCGGTGGTGATCTGGAACCTCACACGGCGCTGCAACCTGCGTTGCCGCCATTGCTACACCACCTCCGCCGATGTGGCCTTTCCCGGCGAACTCACACATGAGGAAGCGCTCGGGGTGCTGGACGATCTGGCCGGCTTCAACGTGCCGGCGCTGATCCTGTCCGGCGGCGAACCGCTGTCACGCTTCGATTTCTTCGAACTGGCGGAACGGGCGCGGGCGCTGCGGTTCAAGTATCTGGCCCTGTCCACCAACGGCACCCGCCTGACCGGCGAGACCGCCGACAAGGTGGCCGATCTCGGCTTCGACTATGTCGGCATTTCCCTTGATGGCATCGGCGCGACCAACGACTGGTTCCGGGGTGTCGAGGGTGCCTTCGCCGAGGCGCTTGCCGGTGTGCGGGCCTGCAAGGCGCGCGGCGTCAAGGTGGGCCTGCGTTTCACCGTCACCGACGCCAATTCCGACCAGCTTCCGGCCATGCTTGACCTGTGCGAGGCCGAGGGCGTCGACAAGTTCTACCTCTCCCACCTTGTCTATGCCGGGCGCGGCGACAAGCACCGGGGCGAGGACACCGGCCACGACCACACCCGCCGGGCGATGGACATTCTGATCGAGCGTGCCTGGTCGGCGCTCTCCGCCGGCCGGCCGCTGGAGATCGTCACCGGCAACAACGACGCCGACGCGGTCTATTTCCTGAAATGGGTCGCGGCCAATTTCAGCGCCGAACAGACCGCCCATGTGCGCGACCATCTGGAAGCCTGGGGTGGCAACTCTTCCGGACTGGGGGTCGCCAACATCGACACCCAGGGCAAGGTTCATCCGGACACCTACTGGTCCGACTACACGGTCGGCTCCGTGCGCGAGCAACCCTTTTCCAAGATCTGGACCGGCGACGACCCGATGCTGGCGACCTTGCGCCAGCGCCCCCGGCCGCTGCAGGGACGCTGCGGCGCCTGCGCCTACAAGAGCGTGTGCGGCGGCAACACCCGCATCCGCGCCCTGCAACTGACCGGCGACCCGTGGGCGGAAGATCCCGCCTGCTACCTCTCCGCCGACGAAATCGGCCTCAAGGCGGACACCGACACCGGCCGCCTGACGGTCACGCCATTCCGGGGAAAGAGCCATGATCCGGCCCATCGCTTCGTTTAGCCGCCTCGCCCTTGCCACTGTGGCCGCCGGTCTGCTGGCGCCCGTGTCCCTTGCTTCGGCCGAACCGGATGCAGTCGCCCTGTTTGCCGAGCATTGCGCCACCTGCCATGCCGCCAGCCGGCTTGGGGGCACCGGTCCGGCCCTGATCCCGCAGACCCTTGGACGCATGCGCGGCCCGGTGCTGGAAACGGTGATCGCCAATGGCCGTCCCGCCACCCAGATGCCCGCCTTCGCCGACACGCTCGACACGGGCGAGATCGCCGCGCTGGCCGCCTATCTGCGCACGCCGCTCGCCGAGGTTCCGAGCTGGAGCGCGGAGGACATCGCCGCCAGCCGCGAGATGGTGGAGGACTACACGCCCGCCCCGGCCCCGGTCTTCACCGCCGACCCCATGAACGTAACGCTGGTGGTGGAAACCGGCGACCATCATGTCAGCGTGCTCGACGGCGACACCTTCGAGGTGCTGGACCGCTTCGCCACCCCGTTCGCCGTTCATGGCGGCCCGAAGTTCACCCCCGACGGGCGCTACGTGTTCATCATGTCGCGCGACGGCTTCGTGCAGAAATACGACGTCTGGTCGCTGCAGGAGGTGGGCCGGGTGCGCGCCGGTCTCAACAGCCGCAACATCGCCATGAGCCATGACGGCAAATGGCTGGCGGTGGCCAACTACCTGCCGATGACCGTGACGATCCTGTCCACGGCGGATCTCTCCGTTGCCAAGGTGATCGACGTGGTTGCCCGCGACGGCACCGCCTCCCGGGTCTCGGCGGTGTATCAGGCGCCGCAGCGCAAGAGCTTCATCCTCGCCCTGAAGGATGCCCCGGAGATCTGGGAAATCGCCACCGACCCGGGTGCCGGCCCCTATTACGATGGTTTCGTGCACAGCCACGAGGCCGGCATGAAGGAGGCATTGGGCGCCGAGGAAGGGCTGTTCGCCCGCCGCCGCATCGCCATCTCCGAACCGCTCGACGATTTCTTCTTCACCCCCGACTACACCAACCTGATCGGCGCCAGCCGCGAGGGGGACCGCGGCGTGGTGGTCAACCTGATCGTCGGCCGCGAGATCGCCGAACTGGCGCTGCCGGGCATGCCGCATCTGGGCTCGGGCATCACCTGGATGTCGGGCGGACGCCGGGTAATGGCCACCCCGCATCTGAAGGAGGGCAAGCTCTCCGTCATCGACATCGACAATTGGGAGACGGTGAAGAGCATCAAGACCGAAGGGCCGGGTTTCTTCCTGCGCAGCCACGAGAACTCGCCCTATGTCTGGGCGGATGTGTTCTTCGGTCCCAACAAGGACGCGATGCACATCATCGACAAGGAAAGCCTGGAAATCGTCAAGACCCTGCGTCCGCAGAAGGGCGCCACCGTCGCCCATACCGAGTTCACCCGCGACGGCCGCTACGCGCTGGTCTCGGTCTGGGAGGATGACGGCGCCGTGATCGTCTTCGACGCCAGGACGCTGGAAGAGGTTCGCCGCCTGCCCATGCGCAAACCGTCGGGCAAGTACAATGTCTGGAACAAGATCAGCTTTTCCGATGGCACAAGCCACTGACCCCCGCCGGGCGGCGGTGATCGTCGCCCATGGATCGCCGAAGAACCCGCAGCCGCAGGAACGCGCCCTGACGGCGCTGGCGGAGCGGGTCGCGACCCGTGTCCCGAGCCTGACCGTGCGCGGCGCGACCCTGGCCGCCGAGGGCGCACTGGAAGCCGCGCTCGACGGGCTCAACGCCCCGCTGGTCTACCCATTCTTCATGGCCGATGGCTGGTTCACCCGCAAGCAGTTGCCGCGCCGACTGGCCGCCGCCGGGCAGAATGGCGCGCGTTGCCTTGCCCCATTCGGCGCCGATCCCGCGCTCATCGACCTTTTGGCGCGCACCGCGCTCGATACCGCGCGCGCCGCTGGCCTTTCACCCGCCAACACCACGCTCGTTCTCGCCGCCCATGGTTCGGGCCGTCATGGCAGCTCCGATGTCACCGCATGGCAGGCCGCCCGCGCCCTCAGTGCCTGCGGTCATTTCCGCCAGGTGGTTACCGGCTTCATCGAGCAGCCGCCCTTTCTCGCCGATGTCACCCGGCGCGTCGGCCCGGCCCTGTGCCTGCCGTTCTTCAGCCTGCGGGCCGGACACGTTCTTGAAGACATTCCCGACGCATTGGCCGCCGCCGGTTTTGACGGGCCGGTTCTGCCGCCGATCGGGACTCATGGCGACGTGCCGGGCCTGATCGCCGCCACCCTCACCAAAACCCTGCAAGAGGTTCCCCAATGACTGCCATCGACCCCACCTCCACGCCCGCCGACAATGGCCGCTGGCCGCTGTGGAAGCTGGCCCTCCTCCTCTACCCGTTCACGGCGGCGGCGGTGGCCATCAACCTGTTCATGCTGGCCCTGATGGGACAGGCCATCGGTCTCAGCGCCCTGTCGCCGGAAGCCGCCCTGGCCCTCTCCGTCGTCCTCGGCATCCCGGCCACCTGGGCCGCCGCCCGCTGGGTGCGTCATCTGATCGACGAGGCGGAAAAGAATCCCTGAAGCCCGATTCCCCCATTCCGAGGCACGGACAAGGAATTGGATTCGAAAATTCCCGCTTATCATCGAATTTATTTCGCAGCGGAAAACACAACCTGACGATGATCTGGCAGCCGACAGCAATGCGGTGACCGGCAACCGCTGTCACGAAATGCTGCTCTGCAGACCATCAGGCCAGGCCGGCCGGCTCCGGCGCCGAAACGACTTACGCTACGTCTTCAGCGCCTTCGCCGGGGAACGAAAAAGCCCTGTGCCAGAAAATCCGGAACGCCAGCTAAAAAGAACATTGAAATTTTAATTACTCAAAAGTTTCAATCACAAGTATTTTGTTTCATACATTCATGAATTCGAATTTATATTGTCTCGGAATATTGACTTTCATCAATGTGAGAATCTGGCATCCCTTGGTAATCCCTCCTAACATCGAGGGATCGACCCTGGAGTTCGAAACAGTGTCCTCAAGAATTCTATATCGCATTATGGGGGTCGTCGCGGCGGTCCTCTTCGCGCTTGCCCCAGCGACCACGATGGCCGCGACGGGCGAACTTCCCACCTTTCTCGCCAAGGTCCCGGCCGGCGAGATCGTTCCCGGCGCGACGTCCTATGGCGCGCCGCGCGAAGACGTGCCGGTGGTACCGGCCATGGCCGATGGCAAGACCCTCGGCTGGGTGTTCCTGACTTCCGATTTCGTGTCCACCACCGGCTACTCGGGAAAACCGATCCACACGCTGGTCGGGCTGAACGACGACGCGGTCATTACCGGCGTGAACCTGGTCAAGCACTCCGAGCCGATCGTGTTGATCGGTATTCCCGATTCCGAGATCAAGGCGGTGACCGAAAACTACACCGGTCTTGACCTCAAGGTCGAAGAAGCCGCCGGCGGCTCCGCCCATGAGCTCGACATCATCTCCGGTGCCACCGTCACGATCATGGTCATCGACGATTCGATCATTCGCTCGGGCCTGAAGGTGGCGCGCGCCATCGGCCTTGGCGGCCTCGCACCCGATGCGGTGGCCACGGGTCCGAAGAAGATCATCGATCCGGACAAACAGGATATCCGCGACTGGAACGAGTTGACCGGCGACGGATCGGTCCGCCGCATGTCGCTCGATGTCGGTCAGGTGAACGCCGCCTTCGTCGCCCAGGGCGATGCCAAGGCGATTGCCCGTCCCGAACCCGGCCCGGAAACCGACACCTACATCGACATGTATGCCGCGCTTGCCGACGCCCCCAGCATTGGCCTGTCGCTGCTCGGGACCGCTGAATACAACAACCTGAAGGCTCGTTTGAAGGAAGGTGAACACGCTGTCCTGATGCTCGGACGTGGGCGCTACTCCTTCAAGGGCTCGGGCTACGTGCGCGGCGGCATCTTTGATCGCATCCAGCTGATCCAGGATGATGTCTCCGTCCGCTTCCGTGACAAGCAGCATGTCCGGATCGGCGAAATCACCGCCGAGGGCGCCCCTGCCTTCACCGAAATGGACATCTTCATCATTCCCGCCGATGTCGGTTTCGATCCGGCCAAGGAATTCCGGATTCAGCTGCTTGCCCAGCGGGCGATCGGCGCCATCGACAAGGTGTTCCTGACCTTCGATCTGGGGTATCGGCTGCCCGACAGCTACCTGAAGAGCGAAGCACCGGCCGCCGCCGTTGCCGACACCACCGCTGCCCCGCAGGCACCGGCCTCCTCCGTGACCACGGCGGCCATCACCGACGATGCCGGCGAGCCGAAGCTGTGGGTGCGGATCTGGCAGAACCGCAAGGTCGACGTCATCATTCTCGGCACCGCGCTTGCGGTCCTGACCGGCGTCTTCTTCTTCCAGATGCAGATCACGCGCAGTGAGCGCTTCACCTTCTGGTTCCGCATCGCGTTCCTCACCTTCACTCTGTTCTGGCTGGGCTGGACCCAGAATGCGCAGCTGTCGGTGGTCAACGTGCTGGCGTTCTTCTCCTCGCTGACGACCCATTTCAGCTGGGATGCGTTCCTGATGGACCCGCTGGTGTTCCTGCTGTGGTTCTCCGTTGCCGCCGCCCTTCTGTTCTGGGGACGCGGTGCCTACTGCGGCTGGCTCTGCCCCTTCGGCGCGCTGCAGGAGCTGACCAACCGGATCGCCAAGGTGTGCCGCATTCCGCAGTTCGAGGTGCCCTGGGGCCTGCATGAGCGGCTCTGGCCGATCAAGTACATGATCTTCCTCGCGCTGTTCGGCCTGTCGCTCTACTCGCTCGATGTCGCCGAGCACTATGCCGAGGTTGAACCGTTCAAGACGGCGATTATCCTGAAGTTCCAGCGCGCCTGGCCCTTCGTCGCCTTCGCCATCGTGCTCTTGATCATCGGCCTGTTCGTGGAACGCTTCTACTGCCGCTACCTGTGCCCGCTGGGCGCGGCGCTCGCCATCCCGGCGCGCATGCGGATGTTCGACTGGCTGAAGCGGTACCGCGAGTGCGGCAACCCCTGCAAGCGCTGCGCCAACGAGTGCATGGTTCAGGCCATCCACCCGGAAGGCAACATCAACCCCAACGAGTGCCTGAACTGCCTGCATTGCCAGGTGCTGTATCAGCACGACCAGAAATGCCCCGTCTGCATCAAGAAGGCTGCCAAGCGCAAACGCTTCGAGACGCAGATCGGCATAACCAAACCGGATACTGCAAAGCCAGCGGCCGTGCTGGATCCGGCTGAATGACTCCGACCCCTCAACAAAGGAAGAGTGCCATGACGGAGAAAACTGAACAGGCCGGTGTGTCGCGTCGCGACCTGCTGGGTGGAACCGCCAAGACAGCTCTCGTGGCTGGCGTCGGCGCGGCAACCGGTGCCGGAGCGGTGGCGACCCTCTCGCCGGAGCAGGCCGAGGCCGCTGCCGGTGCGAAATACGCCCTCGCCCCCGGTGAGCTTGATGAGTACTACGGCTTCTGGTCGTCCGGTCAGACGGGTGAGCTGCGCATCCTCGGCGTGCCGTCCATGCGTGAGTTCATGCGCATCCCGGTCTTCAACCGCTGCTCGGCGACGGGCTGGGGCCAGACCAACGAGTCCCGCAAGATCATCATGGAAAACATGCTGCCGGAGACCCGTGCGTTCCTCGCCGCCCAGGGCAAGGAGATGTACGACAACGGCGACCTGCATCACCCGCATATGTCGTTCACCGACGGCACCTATGACGGGCGCTACCTGTTCATGCAGGACAAGGCGAATACGCGCGTTGCCCGTATCCGTTGCGACGTGATGAAGTGCGACAAGATCCTCGAGATCCCGAATGCCCATGACATTCATGGCATGCGGCCGCAGAAGTACCCGCGCACCGGCTACATCTTCGCCAATGGCGAGCATGAGGCGCCGCTGGTCAACGACGGCAAGATCCTCGACGATCCCTCCCAGTACGTGAACATCTTCACCGCCGTCGACGGCGACGAGATGCAGGTCGCCTGGCAGGTGATGGTCACCGGCAACCTCGACAACCTCGACTGCGACTACCAGGGCAAGTACGCCTTCTCGACCAGCTACAACTCGGAAATGGGTATGAACCTTGCCGAGATGACCGCGAACGAGATGGATCACGTCGTGGTCTTCAACATCAAGGAGATCGAGAAGGGCATTGCCGAGGGCGACTATCAGGAGCTCAATGGCGTCAAGGTGATCGACGGCCGCAAGGGCAAGAACAAGAAGTACACCCGCTACATTCCGATCCCGAACAGCCCGCATGGCTGCAACACCGCGCCGGACAAGCGCCACGTCGTCATCAACGGCAAGCTGTCGCCGACCTGCTCGGTGATCGACGTGACCAAGCTCGACGCCGTGTTCGACAGCGATGCCGACCCGCGTTCGGCCATCGTCGCCGAGCCGCAGCTGGGCCTTGGGCCGTTGCACACCGCCTTCGACGGCAAGGGCAACGCCTTCACCACCCTGTTCATCGACAGCCAGGTGGTGAAGTGGAACATCGACAAGGCCGTTCGCGCCTATGCCGGTGAGGACATCGACCCGATCATCTCCAAGATCGACGTGCACTACCAGCCGGGTCACAACTCGACCTCCATGGGCGAGACCGCGGAAGCCGATGGCAAGTGGCTGCTGTCGATGAACAAGTTCTCCAAGGACCGGTTCCTCAACGTCGGCCCGCTGAAGCCGGAGAACGAGCAGCTCATCGACATCTCCGATGACAACATGACGCTGGTGCATGACGGTCCGACCTTCGCCGAGCCGCATGACGCCATCATCGTCCATCGGTCCAAGGTGAACCCGCTGACGGTCTGGAAGCGTGACGATCCGATGTTCGCCGACGCGGTTGCACAGGCCAAGGCCGACGGCATTGACCTGGAAGACTGTGCGGATGTCATCCGTGACGGCAACAAGGTCCGGGTCTACATGTACTCGGCAGCTCCGACGTTCAGCCTGGAGAAGTTCACCGTCAAGCAGGGCGACGAGGTGACCATCTATGTCACCAACATCGACGACATCGACGATTTGACGCATGGCTTCTCCATCTCCAACTATGGCATTGCCATGGAGCTGGCGCCGCAGGCGACCGCTTCGGTGACCTTCATCGCCGAACGGCCGGGCGTGCACTGGTACTACTGCAACTGGTTCTGCCACGCGCTGCACATGGAAATGCGCGGCCGCATGCTCGTCGAACCGCGGGAAGCCTGATCATGACTTGCGTCCGACCTCTTTGCATCCTTGCCCTTGCCGCGGGCCTGTTCGCAGGCTTCCCCGGCGCGATGGCGGCTGAAATCGCCGTGCCAAGCGGGTCGGACGCATTGATCAAGGCCATTGAAAACGCTCAAGCCGGAGACATTCTCCGGCTTGAGCCCGGCATTCACAACGGACCGGTCGTCCTCGACCGCCCCCTCACCCTCAAGGGCGATGGCAAGGCGGAGATCCGGGGCAACGGCACCGGCAGCGTCATCACCGTCGATGCGCCCGACAGCGCTGTGATCGCCATCACCGTGACCGGCTCCGGCCTGTCGCAGGAAACCATCGATTCCGGCATCAAGCTCACCAAGAAGGCCACACGCGCCCGGGTGCTGAACAACCGCGTTCTCAACAATCTCATTGGCGTCGATGTGCATGGGCCAAAGCAGGCCCTTGTCGCCCGCAATGTGATCGAGGGGCGCCGCGACATGCGCAAGAATGAGCGCGGCAACGGCATCTATGTCTGGAACGCCCCGGAGCTTGTCGCCGAGTTCAACACCATTCGCTATGGCCGCGACGGCATCTTCGTCAACACCAGTCACAAGGACACCTTCCGCAACAACCTCTTCGAGGAGGTGCGCTTCGCCATCCACTACATGCATGGCAACGACGGCGTGATCAGCGGCAACGTCTCCATCGGCAATGACATCGGCTATGCGCTGATGTTCTCCGACCGGCTGACCATCGAGAACAATCTCTCCGAGGGCGACCGTGATCACGGATTGATGCTGAACTACGCAAATTGGGCGAAAATTTCCGGCAATCTCGTGCGCGATGGCGGCGAGAAATGCCTGTTCATGTACAATTCCAACAAGGGCTCGGTCGCGGGCAACCGCTTCGAGGGCTGTCCGATCGGCATTCACTTCACCGCCGGGTCGGAGAACAACGCCTTCAGCGAAAATGCCTTCATCGGCAACAAGACCCAGGTAAAATACGTCGGCAGCAAGCACCACGACTGGAGCAAGGACGGGCGCGGCAACTTCTGGAGCGACCACGCCGCCTTCGATGCCGATGGCGATGGCATTGCCGACACCGTCTACCGGCCCAACGACATGGTGGACCAGATCCTCTGGACCCAGCCGGCCGCGAAACTCCTGCTCGGCAGTCCGGCCGTGCAGTTGCTTCGCTGGACGCAATCGCAGTTTCCGGCGCTCTTGCCCGGCGGCGTGGTCGACACCGCACCGCTGATGCACGCGCCCACCTTCACCACACCGAATGCGGGAGCAAAGGGATGACCCCTGCCGCCCTTACCCTCGACGGCATCACCAAGACCTTCGACAAACGTCCGGCGGTCGATGGCGTCGGCTTCACCCTTGAGGCCGGCGAGCGTATCGCCCTGCTCGGCCACAATGGCGCGGGCAAGACCACCCTGTTCAAGATGATCCTGGGGTTTTTGCACCCCGACGCCGGCGATATCCGCATCTTTGGCGCCGAGCCCGGCTCCGCCGCGGCCCGTAACGCCATCGCCTACCTGCCCGAGGCGGTCGCCTTTCACAAATCTCTGACCGGCGAGGAAGTCCTGCGCTTCTACGCCCGGCTGAAGAGCGAGGATCCGGTCGCGGCCGTCAAGCTGCTCGACCGGGTCGGCCTTGGCGAAGCGGGCCGGCGCCGGGTCGGCGGCTACTCCAAGGGTATGCGCCAGCGCCTCGGCCTCGCCCAGGCGCTGATCGGCAGCCCGCGGCTCGTCTTGCTCGACGAGCCCACCAGCGGCCTCGACCCGATTTCCCGGCAGAACTTCTACGAAATCATCGATGAAGTCGCCGCCCGGGGCGCGACCGTGCTTCTGTCCTCCCACGCCCTGACCGAGGTGGAGGCCAAGACCGACCGCATCCTCATCCTGTCGAAGGGCAAGCTCGTCGCCAACGACACCCTTTTGAGCCTGCGGGAAGCGGCCGGCCTGCCGATCCGCCTCAAGGTTCAGGGCGCGGAAGACAGCGCCGACGAGATCGCCTCGCGCCTTGGCGGCGAGCGCATCAACTGCCGTTCGGTCGAGCTTCTGTGCACCCCGTCCGACAAGGTGTCGCAACTGGCCGCGATCACCGCACTTGGGCCCCTGATTGCCGATGTGGATGTCAGCCTGCCCAGCCTCGATGATATCTACCGGCATTTCTCCGGCGAAACCGCCAAGGAAGGTTGAGCCATGTTTACCCGTATCCTCACCGTCGCGATCCAGGAATTCCGCATTGGCCTGCGCAATCGCTGGATCATGCTGGCCGCGCTGATCCTGGCGGCGTTTTCCCTCGCCCTTGCCTTGCTCGGCTCGGCCCCGGCCGGCACCCTTGGCGTCGACCGGATGACGATCACCATTGCCTCGCTGGCGACCCTTTCGGTCTATCTGGTGCCGCTGATCGCCCTGTTGCTGGCCTTCGATGCCGTCGCCGGCGAGATCGACCGGGGCACCCTGCTGCTGGTGTTCTCCTGCCCGATCTCCCGCGCCGAATTCCTGCTCGGCAAGGCGCTGGGGCATGTCTGCGTGCTCGCGCTGGCGCTTCTGTTCGGCTACGGCGTCACCGCCGGCCTGCTGATCGTGTCCGGCACGGGCACCGTCGCCGGTCTGGTGGACTTCGCCCGGCTGATCGGCTCATCCGTGCTGCTTGGCTTCGCCTTCCTGGCGGTCGGCTACACCTTGAGCGCGCTGACCCGGCAGTCGAGCACCGCCGCCGCCCTGTCGATCGGTGTCTGGCTGGTGCTGGTGGTCCTTTATGACCTCGCCCTGCTCGGCGCCCTTGTTGCCGACAGCAGCGGCACCTTCGCCGCCAAGGTCTTCCCCTTCGCCATTCTCGCCAATCCGGCCGATGCCTTCCGCCTGTTCAACCTCGCCGCGCTCAACGCCAGCGATCTGGTCGGTGGCATGGCCGGTGTCGGCGAAAGCTTGCCCTTCCCGCCAGCGGCCGCGCTTGGCTCGATTGTCGCCTTCGCGGTTCTGGCCCTGTCCCTTGCCATCGTCCTTGTCCGGAGGATCGCACCATGACCCGCACAGCGCCGCTGCTCGCCGCCCTGATCGCCGCCCTTGGCCTCGGCCTTGCCGGCTGCCAGGAGGAGACGGTGGCCGAGAAGCCGCAGCCCGTCGCCCTCACCACGGAGGCCGCTGGTCATTATTGCCAGATGACCGTTCTGGAGCATGGCGGTCCGAAGGCGCAAATCCATCTGGCCGGGAACCCGTTCCCGCTCTGGTTCACCCAGGTGCGCGACGCGGTGGCCTTTACCCGCCTGCCCGAAGAGCCGAAGGACTATGTGGCGATCTACGTCAACGACATGGCCAAGGCCGAAACCTGGGAAAATCCCGGCGAGGGCAACTGGATCGATGCCGACGACGCCTGGTTCGTCATCGGTAGCCGCACCCGTGGCGGCATGGGCGCCCCCGAAGCCATCCCGTTCGGGACGGAGGCGGACGCCGATGCTTTTGCCGCAGAGAACGGCGGCGCGATCATGCGGTTCGATGCCATCCCGACAGATTACGTGCTTGCCCCGGTTGCCTCCGAAGGATCCGCCGCAGGCATGACCCCTCCCCAACTTCCAATCCGGGTCTCGGAGAACGAGCGATGACCACTTCCCCTCTTTCACGGCGCCGCTTCCTGATGATTTCCGCCGCAGCGGTCGGCGTAGCCGGCGCGGCCGGCGCGGCACTTGCCCTGCCGGCACAGGCCGGCGTGCAGCAGGTGCGCTGGCGCGGCATTGCCTTGGGCGCGGCCGCCGAAATCCGGTTGATGACCACCGACACCGCACAGGCGGACGCCCTGCTGGCGGCGACGGAACGGGAGATCCGCCGGCTGGAGGCGATCTTCAGCCTTCATGACGCAAGCAGCGCCCTGGCCCGCCTCAACCGGGACGGCCGGCTCGATGGCCCGCCGCTGGAGATGGTGGAACTGCTCGCGCTCTCCGCCCGCCTGCACGGCGCCACCGACGGTGCCTTCGACCCGAGCATTCAGCCGCTCTGGGCGCTGCACGCCGAAAGCCACGCCGCCACCGGCAAGGCTCCGAGCGCCGAAGCCATTGCCAAGGCGCATCGCCTGGTCGGCTTCGACAAGGTCGGCATCGACAGTGACGGGATCCGCTTCGGCCAGACCGGCATGGCCCTGACCCTCAACGGCATCGCCCAAGGCTTCATCACTGACCGGATCAGCGCGCTTCTGCGTGCCGGCGGCATGACCGATCTTGTGGTCGACATGGGCGAGATCCGCGCCAATGGCACCAACGGCGGTACCGGCGGTTGGCCAGTGCGGCTCGACCCCGATCACAGCGCCGGCTCGGCGGCCGAACGGCTGCAGCTTGTCGACCGGGCGGTCGCCAGCTCCCACGCGCGCGGCACCACCTTCGACAAGGACGGCCTCGCCGGGCACATCCTTGATCCGCGCACTGGCGCGCCGACCAAGAGCAGCATCACCGGCGCCAGCGTCGTTGCCGGCAATGCCGCGCTCGCCGATGGTCTGTCCACCGCAGCATTGGTCGCCGGCGAAGCAACCTTCGCCGAGGCACTGCAGGCCTTCCCCGGCACCCGGGCCCGCCTCGTCGCCGCCGACGGCACGGCGCGCTGGCTCAAGGCCGAGGGCTGAAGGGCGGAAGGCTGACGCCCTGCCCCTTTGGCAGACCCACGAACAAAGGGCGGAGGAGCGATCCTCCGCCTTTTCGCGTCATGACAAGGCTTTCTGGAAACGGCGGCGAGACAGATTCTGTCGATACCCGCCGTCAGGTGCCGCCGAACAGCTCCTCCCAGCGCCCATCGACCCGCGAGACCAAATCCTCGGGCATGGTCAGCCTGTCGGCGAAGGGGCGGTTGGTTTCCGCGCCGATCTTGATGGTGGCGTCGATCCCCAGCTTGCCACCGAGCCCGACTTCCGGACTGGCGAAGTCGAGCTGATCCACCGGCGTACGCTCCAGAACCATCAGATCGCGCTGCGGATCGGCACGGGTCGCCACCGCCCACATCACATCGGACCAGTTGCGAATGTCGATGTCCCGGTCCACCGCGATCACGTATTTGGTCATGGTGAATTGCGGCAAGAGCGACCAGAAGGCCATCATCGCCCGCCGCGCCTGTCCCGGATAGCGCTTGTCGACGGAAAGCACCGCCATCCGGTAGGAGCAGGTTTCCGGCGGCAAATGCACATCGAGGATATCCGGCACCGCCTGGGTCAGAAGCGGCGCGAACACATCGCTCATCGCCGCGCCGATCACCGCCGGCTCGTCCGGCGCCCGGCCGGTGAAGGTCGACAGATACGGTGCGTCCGCGCGCGCATGCAGCGCGGAAAGCTGCAGCACCGGATAGCACTCCGCATCGTTGTAATAGCCGGTGTGGTCGCCGAACGGCCCTTCCAGCGCGCTGTCGCCCGGCTGTACCGTGCCTTCCAGTACGATCTCCGCACTTACCGGCACATGCATCTCGATGCCGCGGCACGGGGCAAGACAGGTGCGCCGGCCATTGATCGCCCCGGCCAGCGCCAGTTCGCCCACCCCTTCGGGCGCCGGCAGTACGGCGGAAAGCAGCGTCGCCGGGTCGCAGCCGATCACCACCGCCACCGGCATCGGCTCACCCAGATCCTCCCACATGCGGTAATGCTTTGCCCCACCGCGCATCGGCAGCCAGCGCAGGATCGCCCGATCCGGCCCCAGCACCTGCATCCTGTAGATGCCGAGATTGTAGGAACGCGGATCGTCCACCCCCGGCGGCCGGGTGATCACCATGCCCCAGGTGATCAGCGGGCCGGCATCGCCCGGCCAGCAGGTCTGCACCGGCAACGCCGTCAGATCCACCTGCTGCGGCTCCAGCGCCTTCGGCCAGGACACCAGCTTCGGCCGGGCCGCGAGCCCGGCCCGGACCACTGGCAACAACTCGCGCCAGGCGCCCAGCCCCTTGGGCGGAGACGGGGCGCGCAAGGCAGCGAGGAACTGGCCGAATCTCCGCAAGTCAGCCGCATCCAGCCCGAGCCCGGCGGCAACCCGTTCCCGCGTGCCGAAAAGGTTGGTCACCAGCGGGCGTGTGAAGGGTTTCCCCGCGCTATTGCAGGGTGTGTCGAAACGTAGCACCGGCCCGCCGGCGGCGATCACCCGGCGGTGGATTTCGGTTGCCTCCAGCTCCACCGCCACCGGTGCGGCGATCCGGGTCAGCTCTCCCCCGCTCTCGAAATGGTTCAAAAACGCGGAAAGATCGGCAAAGGGCGGCAGGGAACGCAGGTGCATGGGCGGAGACTTCATCGAGGACAGCCGGGCCGGCGGATCGCATAGCGCGCGCCCGGGCCCGAGCGTGGCACGCGAGGATGCGACAAAATCGACACTCCGCCTTGACCTTGATCAAGGGGCGCGCCTCGGAGCGAGCGGTACAGTCCGGCACGCGAGCAAAGAGGCCCCCATGACACGCCATCGAGACTGCGGAGAACTCCCGCCCGTTGTCGCCCTTCTGACCAAACCGCTTCCCCGCCGTCCGCTGGAACTGATCCTCACCCGCCTGGTGCGCCAGTTCGTGGAGCGGCGCCCGGAGCTGATCGAACGGCTCGGCCCCACCGCCCAGGTGCCCATCGCCGTCGTTCCCACCGACCTGCCCCATGCCTTCATCGTCAACCTGGACGGGCCGCGCTCGCGCATCGACGTGGTCGCCAGCGATCAGGCAACGCGCGCGGCGGCGCGGATCGAGGGGCCGCTATTGATTCTGCTCGGCCTGTTCGATGGCAGCTATGACGGCGATGCGGCCTTCTTCGCCCGCGATATCGCCATCGAGGGCGCGACCCAGCACGTGCTGGCCCTGCGCAACACGCTGGAGGAAGCCGACCTCACCCCGGCCGAATTCGCCGGCCTCAGCGGCAATCTCGCCGAGATCGTCAACCGCCGCACGGGCGAGGCGCTCGGCCTTGCCCGCCGTATGCTCGGCGCGCCCGCCGCCGACACCCATGGAACTCCGGAGCATGGCCGATGAGCTGTCAAGCTGAAACCGCCGCGCCGTTCGAACTGGTCTGCCCAGCCGGAACGCCCGCGGCCCTGCGCGCCGCCGTGGACGCCGGCGCCCACGCGATCTACTGCGGCTTCAACAACGAAACCAACGCCCGCAACTTTCCCGGCCTGAACTTCTCCGAGGCCGAGATGGCCAAGGGCGTCGACTATGCCCATCGCCATGGCGCCAAGGTGCTGGTCGCCATCAACACCTTCGCCCGGGCCGGCTCCGTGGAGATCTGGCAGCGCGCGGTGGATGCGGCTGCCGAGGCCGGCGCCGATGCGCTGATCGCCGCCGATCTCGCCGTGCTGGAACACGCCGCCCGGCACCAGCCCGGCACAAGGTTGCACCTCTCCGTCCAGGCCGCCGCCAACACGCCCGAGGCGATCCGCTTTTATGCCGAGACCTTCGGGGTCAAGCGGGTGGTGCTGCCCCGGGTCCTGTCGGTGGAGGAGATCGCCCGGCTCAATCGCGAAATCGCGGTGGAAACCGAGGTGTTCGTCTTCGGCGGTCTTTGCGTGATGACCGAGGGGCGCTGCGCCCTCTCCTCCCACGCCACCGGCAAGTCGCCGAACCTCACCGGCGTCTGCTCGCCGCCGGATCATGTGGCCTATGAGGAAAACGCCGATGGCACTCTGCTGGCGCGGCTCGGCGGCTTCACCATCGACCGTTTCGCCGCAGGGGAGCCGGCGGGCTACCCGACCCTGTGCAAGGGCCAGTTCAGCGCCATGGGCAAGACCGGCTATCTGTTTGAGGATCCGGTGAGCCTCAATGCCGCCGCCCTGCTGCCGGCCCTGCGCGATGCGGGCGTCACCGCGCTGAAGATCGAAGGACGCCAGCGTGGCAAGGCCTATGTGAGCAGCGTCGTGCGCGCCTTCCGCCGGGCGGTGGATGCGCTGGCGCGCGGCGAGCCGGAAACCGATCTGGCCGGCGAACTGGCCGCCCTTGCCGAAGGGGGCCGGCAGACCACCGGCGCCTACCGCAAAACCTGGCGCTGAGGACCAATCGCCATGACCGCAATCGAACTGGCCATCGGCCCCTGCCTCTTCAACTGGTCGCCGGAGCATCTCACCGATTTCTACGCCCGCATCGCCGACGAGGCGCCGGTGGAGCGGGTCTACCTGGGTGAGGTGGTCTGCGGCAAGCGCATGCCGTTTTCCGATCCGGTGTGGCCCCAAGTGATCGAGCGACTGCAGCGCGCCGGCAAGACCGTGGTGCTGTCGTCGCTGGCACTGCCGGCCACCGTGCGCGAGCGCAAGGCCATGATCGGGCTCGCCGAGGCCGGACTGCCGCTGGAATTCAACGACATGTCCATGCTGGCAACCACCGCGCCCGGTCCCTTCGTCGCCGGACCGTTCCTCAATGTCTACAACGAGGCAGCGCTTGGCGCCCTCGTTCGCCATGGCGCCAGCGACTGGTGCCCGCCGGTGGAGGTGCCGCTTGCCTCGATCGCCGCCGTTGCCCGGGCTCACCCGCAGGTGACGGTGGAGCTGTTTGCCTTCGGCCGGCTGCCGCTGGCGCTCTCCGGCCGCTGCTACCATGCCCGCGCCCACGGATTGTCCAAGGATTCCTGCCAGTTCGTCTGCGAAAAGGACCCGGACGGCATGAACGTGGCGACGCTGGACAAGGCCCGCTTCCTCGCGGTCAACGGCATCCAGACCCTGTCCGACAGTTGTCAGGTGGTGACTCTTGGTCCGGAACGGCTGATGGAGAACGGCGTCTCCCGCCTGCGCCTGTCGCCGCATACGGTGGATATGGTCGAGGTTGCCCGCGCCTATCGCGATCTCTTGGACGGCACGGCATCGGAAGCGGAAACGGAAGCGCGGCTGACCGCGATGGACCTGCCCGGCCCGCCCTGCAACGCCGCCCTTGCCGGTGAGGCCGGCTGGCGGCAGGTCGCCCTCTGACCATCGGTTTGGCGGGTTTCCGCGCCCCACCCCGGTCAGCGCAGGTGTTGTTCGTTTCTCATCTTGTGCTGGCCGGAGAACGTGCCTATATAGGGATCATCGATCTTGGCTGACGAATTTTGTTCCGCGCCGATGGCGCTCTGACGATCTTCCCTATCAATGTCGACGCCATCCGTTCATCCTGGAACATCTGGGGTGGGCATTTTTCTCTGAGCGATTGAAAGGAAATCGTCATGAGCATTGGAACCGTAAAATTCTTCAACACCACCAAGGGCTTCGGCTTCATTCAGCCGGATGAGGGCGGTGCGGACGTGTTCGTTCACATCTCCGCTGTGGAGCGCTCCGGCATGCATACGCTGGTCGAAGGCCAGAAGGTTTCGTTCGACGTTGTCAAGGACAACCGTTCGGGCAAGAACGCTGCTGAAAACCTTCAGTCTGTGTAATTACGTCTTATTCAATCCATGACCGCTCTTGTGCTGGCACGGATTGTCGAGATGAAGAAGAGGTCGGGCTCACGCCCGGCCTTTTTTGTTTTGGGGGCGCCCGCCTTGTGACCGGATCCCCGCGCCCACGCCGCATGCCGGCGAAAAACCCGTTTTGACTGGGCGCATGTCCCAGCCTGGAGGTCTTGTGAAAAATGATGCCGCCGCGCACACCGCCCCCGTGCGCGATGCCCGCTCCTGGAGTGCCGTTCTGGCGAATTACCGCCATCCGAGCACGGCCCGCAGCATCTTCGAGGTCGTCGTCACCGTGCTTCCTTTCGCCAGCCTGTGGGCGCTGGCCAGCTATTGCGCTGTTCATGGCATCTGGTGGGGCCTGCTGCTGACGATCCCCGCCGCCGGCTTTCTCATCCGCATGTTCATTCTCCAGCATGACTGCGGCCATGGCGCGCTGTTCACCCGGCGCAATGCCAATGACTGGACCGGGCGCATGATCGGCGTTCTCACCCTCACCCCTTACGACTACTGGCGCCGCACCCACGCCATCCATCACGCCACCGCGGGCAATCTGGACAAGCGCGGCATCGGCGACGTCGATACCCTGACGGTCGCCGAATACCGGGCGCTGTCGCGCTGGGGCCGCCTGCGCTACCGGCTGTACCGGAACCCGGTGGTGATGTTCGGACTGGGGCCCGCCTGGCTGTTCATCTGCCAGTACCGCCTGCCGGTCGGTTTGATGCGCGCCGGGGTGCAGCCCTGGGCCTCGACGCTCGCCACCAATCTGGGCATCGCCCTGCCGGTCGCCGGGCTGATCTGGCTGATGGGCCTCGGCCCGTTCCTGATGGTGCAATTGCCGATCACGCTGATGGCCGCCACCGGCGGTGTCTGGCTGTTCTACATCCAGCATCAGTTCGAGGAGACCCACTGGTCGGAGGGCGACGACTGGACCTTCCAGCATGCCGCCTTGCATGGCAGTTCCCATTACGACCTGCCGGCGGTGCTGCAGTGGATCACCGGCAACATCGGCATCCACCACGTGCATCACCTGTCCAGCAAGGTGCCGTTTTACCGCCTGCCGCAGGTCTTGCGCGACCACCCGCAACTGCGGGACATCGGCCGCATCACCTTCCGCCAGAGCCTTGGCTGCATCAAGCTCGTCCTGTGGGACGAACAGGCCCGGCGGCTGGTCTCCTTCCGCGAGGCCCGCGCCCTGCCCGCCCCGGCCTGACCCCGCCCCCCCCAATCAGGGGGCGACGGATCCGTGCGAACAGAGCCTTGCGGCCGTCCATGTTTCAATCCACGCCCCCGTGAGGGGGCGACCGTCAACGGCCGTCAGGCCTCCTTCGCGCTTGAACAGTTTCAATCCACGCCCCCGTGAGGGGGCGACCTGGAGATTCAGTCGGGCGCGCTGGTGCTGGTGGTTTCAATCCACGCCCCCGTGAGGGGGCGACCGGCTAGGGCAAGCGGCGTGCCGTAGGAGTCCAGTTTCAATCCACGCCCCCGTGAGGGGGCGACTGGGGTGGCGGCCGGTGGCCTTTTCAGAAATCGAGTTTCAATCCACGCCCCCGTGAGGGGGCGACGGCTCGTGTCATTGCAGAGGAAACCCCAGACGCGGTTTCAATCCACGCCCCCGTGAGGGGGCGACCCTTGTATTCTCGCGGTCTTGCGTAAGCCGCCGTGTTTCAATCCACGCCCCCGTGAGGGGGCGACGATCCAGGCGCTCAATGAGCGGATCGCCGAGATGTTTCAATCCACGCCCCCGTGAGGGGGCGACCGCCGGCGGCTGCGGCTCGGCCGCCTCAACGCCGGTTTCAATCCACGCCCCCGTGAGGGGGCGACGCGATCCGCGGTCGATGCGATCGCTTGGGGGATGTTTCAATCCACGCCCCCGTGAGGGGGCGACCGGATGATGTTGATCTTGGCGCGTACCAGATCGAGTTTCAATCCACGCCCCCGTGAGGGGGCGACGCGAGGTGCTGACCGCCGGGCACTACGTCTACTGGTTTCAATCCACGCCCCCGTGAGGGGGCGACCGTCGGAGATTTCAAGGACCTTTCCCGCTCCGACGTTTCAATCCACGCCCCCGTGAGGGGGCGACACGTCCTTACCGAGCGCGCACGGCAAATCGCCGAAGTTTCAATCCACGCCCCCGTGAGGGGGCGACGTCTCATCGAGCACCCATGTGAGCGTGAGCGCGGTGTTTCAATCCACGCCCCCGTGAGGGGGCGACAAGTTGCCGCGCGTCACGTCCCCCGTAACGGTGGTTTCAATCCACGCCCCCGTGAGGGGGCGACGATCCGCGTCCTCCATCGCCGCTACGGCGCTGAGGTTTCAATCCACGCCCCCGTGAGGGGGCGACATCAACGCTGTATCTTTCATGTATTGGATTGTCTGTTTCAATCCACGCCCCCGTGAGGGGGCGACCGCGCCTTGGCCCAGTGCTGATCCATGCCAGCGCGTTTCAATCCACGCCCCCGTGAGGGGGCGACGCGCCCGATTTTGAAATCCAGACCTCTTGCGAAGCGCGTTTCAATCCACGCCCCCGTGAGGGGGCGACTATCTCGCAATAGATCGCTGTCCCTATCGCTAGCGGTTTCAATCCACGCCCCCGTGAGGGGGCGACCGCCAAGCCGCAGGATCTGCCGATGATCATGGCGTTTCAATCCACGCCCCCGTGAGGGGGCGACTCGTTCCGGGTCATCAGGCCGTTCTGCGTCATCGTTTCAATCCACGCCCCCGTGAGGGGGCGACGTCCCCTTGCTATCATATTGAGGGACCAAACAAAATCGGGCGCGTTGCGCGAACCTGCCTCGCTTGACGCGCAGCGCAGGGTCGGGCGGCCCCGCCCGTAGAAAAAAGATCAGCGATTTCAATAACCTAGAAGGAGCGCGAACCTCCCGGGGTTTTCCGGCACGCTTGCGGTTCGCGCGGGGCGAGCGACGCTTCCCCGCTCCCCCAACGGCACGGCGGCGCCCTCCGGATCGGGGGCGCCGCCACGCAACTTTGCAGCAAAGACAAGAGCTACAGCACCTCGATCAGCTCCACCCCCTCCGGCAGGGCCTCGCGGTGAAGCAGCACCTCGTAGTCCTCGAAGCGCCGGGCCGGCGGCTGGTTGTCGAGGCGCGGATCACCGAGCGGATAGCAATCGCCATTGGAGCGGCGCCGCACCTCGACCCGGTCGAACAGGGTATGAGCCGGCGCGTTGCCGAGCGGGGACGCGTGCTTGAAAGCGATCACCCGCCGGGCCGCCATCTCGCCGCGCGCGGCGGAGCGGTCATGCTCGAACATCATCTTCAGCGCCTCGAACAGATGGTCGAGGTCCGCCTCGGTGAAGCCGGTCTTTTCCGCCAGCTTGGCATTGACAAACACATGCGCCCGGTAAAGCCCGTAGGGCACGATGTGCTTGCGCCCCATGGTGCGGTTTTCCGTGCGCTCCTCGCCATCGCCCTTGTCCCGGTCCTCCTTTTCCTTGGCGGTGGTGGCCGCCATGCGGGTGATGGAGATTTCCAGCGGCAGGATCGCCTCCTGTGAGCGGGCGAAGGCGACTTGCACCGGACCGCGCACCTGCCCGGCGTTGATCCCCGTGCTCATCACCGCGCCAAAGGCGCGCACATCGAAGAAATTGTCGCACATGAAGCCGGTGATCTTGCGCGCCTCGTCCTCCCCTTGCGGGTTCAGCTTGGCCGCCTTGGCAAGTTTGTCATCCTCGCCGCGCACCGCCGTGTAGGCTTCGCGGTGCCTTTCGTTGAGGACCGAGCCTTCCTGCACATAGATCCGCCAGCCGGGCTCCTCGCCCCTGGCCAGTTCGGTGTAGTTGCGGATCTTGCGCTTCAGGCAGACATCGGACACGAGCCCCATGTTGGTTTCCGGGTCCATGCGCGGCAGGTTGCCCGCATCCGGGTCGCCATTGGGGTTGCCATTGACCACATCGAACAGAAAAACAATGTCATAGCGATTGGAAAGTACGGTCATTGGGTGTCCTCTCCGGCCTCATGCCCGGTCTCAGATGAAGTGTGTTTGCGAAAAAAATCATTGCGCTGGTGGTAATAGCCGAGCGCGAACAGCCCCTGCTGCCGGTCCGGCAGATGCGCCGGGAATGGGTCGCCCCCCGGCTCCATCAGGTCCATGATGCCGCCGAGCTGCTTTTCCAGGGCGATCCTCTGCCCCGGCCGCTGCTTGCCGATCTTCGACAGATGCGGCGCGGCGCCGGCATCCAGATGGCGAAACACCTTGCGCGGCTGCGCCGAGGCGGAGCCGTAGAACTTGTCCTTGATGGTCGCATTGAGATTGCGGCCAAGCGCCGCCGTCTGGATATGCTCATAAACGGCGAACAACCGCCCCAGCAGATAGCCGGTTTCCTGAAATTCGGTATCGAGCGCCACGGGCACCTCTCCTTTGAAGGTCTTGCCAAAATTTCGGATCAGAACGGATTTGAGAATGGCCACCCGCAGCGCGTTGACATCGCCGTCGGCCCGCAGCCGCATGATCAGGCTGGCCAGCAGCGTCAGCGGATAGGGGGTGTCCGACAGGATCGCCCGCATCCACTCACCGGCAAGGTTGGGCTGGATGTTTTCGCTCTTGCGCAAGGTGGCGGTTTCGATCAGCATCCGCCACATGGACGGCGCCTCGTCCTTCGGCGGCGGTTCGATCCGCATCCGCTGCAGGTGCCGCAGATAGCGCGCGGCGATCACACCGAAATCGTCTTCCAGATAGAACCGCACCGACAGCCGCGATGCATTGGGCGCCAGCCCAAGCACGTAGAACCGGACCCCTTGCAGGTCCCCCAGCACCTCGCCGAGCGGCCGGCCCTCGCGGATCCGCGCCAGGATGTCGCCCACCTTGCGCGCCTCGGCCTTCTCATCGACCCCCATGAAGCTGGAGAACACATCCTCCGCCTCGCCGGCCTCTGGTCCCTCGGCCCAGAACACGGTCGAGGCATCGCCGATCTGGATGCGGTGCGTGCTGCCGGTTTCCAGAAAGTGGTTGAGCGCGGCGGTATAGGCAAAGGCCGCCGCTTCCGACACCGGCGCATTGGCGCCCTGCTCATGGCCATAGGACGTGAAGGCATCCAGATTGAAGGAGACGATCGAACCGCCGGACGACTGCCCGCCCCACACGCCCTTGATCGCCGGATGCAGCCGCGCCACCGCCCCCGGCTCGCCGGTGACGAGGCAAACCGCCTCGCCGCCTTCCGCCCCGCTCGACAGGTCCGTCCAGAGCGCCCGCGCGGCGGGCCGGTCATGCAGATGAACACCATCCAGACGCTCGCTTTCCAGCGCGAAGACGAGGTTCTGGTCCACCATCTCCTCCGGCCAGCCAAGCTCGGCGAAGCGTTCCGGCCGCCACCAGGCGAGGAACCGGAGCAGCGCCGTCAGCCCCTCATCCTGCGTCCCGGCCAGCCACTCCTCATGCCTGGCGATGAAGGCCGCGTGCTCCTTCGCCGTGCGCTTGCCCTCGCCCGCCGTCACCCCCAGCACATAGGCGGTCTTGTCCCACAGGAAGTTGGGGGCGATGCCCGAGGTGCGCTTGGTCGGCTGCGGCACGGCGATCAGCCGGGGCCGGGTCTTGCGGCCCTCCTGTTCGCGCAAATCCACCGGCGGACCGGCGGGCTGGCCGTCGGCCAGGAGGGGGATCAGATAGGCGATCTTCTGCTGGCTGTAGCCCTGGGCCGGCACCTCGCCCGCCTCGGCCAGCCGGTCATAGGCGCGCGCCAGCGCCGCCAGCGGGCTCATCGCCGGATCTCCGGCGCCCCGGGCCGGGGCACCCGCACCACGCCCTGGTCGAGGCCTGCCCGAAAGAACAGCGGCGCCCCGCCCCGGCCATGGTCGATGTCCCACAGCATGAAACCGAGATCGCGGCTTTCGCCAATGGCCTCCGGCACCGACGCGCCCGGCTCGACCAGTTCGAACCTTGCCGGAAACTCCCGCGTGCCGAGGCAGGGCTGGTGAAAGCACTGCCCCTTGCGGGCGCGGCGGTTGAAGATATCGAGATGCTTGCCCTCGCTGTCCTCCGCGCCCGCCCGCTCGGTCAGGGTGAAATGCGCGCTGATCACATAGTCCACATCGCGCAACACGGTCGCCGCCCGCTGCTGCCGGTTGTCATCGGCCACCAGCACCAGATCGCCGACCCGGCCGGATTTCATCGCCGAGCGGACCTTGGCGGCGGGCGCCTTGGCGCCAACCTCGTTGCGCCGGATCGACTGGAAGCGGATGGGCTCCAGCACCCGGATTTCGTCAATGACCCAGCGGATCGCCGGTTTCCAGTGAATGGCTTCCAGAATGCCCCGCGCCGCCGAGGGCGTCATGACATCATAGGAAACCCGCTCCACCTTCATCTCCGGGCGGGTAAAACAGGCGAAATCGCCCGAAACACGCAACTGGATGCCGTAGGGCATACCCCCTCCACTTGTTTCCTGCCGGCTCCGCATCACCGGCTCCGATCACAATCCTTCGCGAGCGCTTCACGCTCCATCAGCCGCAATGCCGCCCGGGGCCTATTCCCTTCAGCTTGCGGCCCTTTTCACGGTCACAAGATCCCGTTCTCGACCCCCAGTTCCCCGGCCTGCTCCCAGGCAAGGCCGGTTTCCATGGTGTAGAGGCGATCGCTCTCCAGCACCGCGAACTGATCGCCGAAGCCCTCGACAAAACAGGCATGACCATTGTCCAGCAGTTCCTTCCGCTGCTGCGGCGGCACCTGCACCACATGAGGCTGCAGCTTGCGAGCGGCGGCAGCCGGAGACAGCCCTTTCGCCAGCGCCGCAAGGACAGACTGGGCCGCCTTGTCGTGCCGAATGATCACCGCCGCCATGCCGCTTTCGATCATGCGGAACTTCTCCGCCGCCGAGCGGTAGGAAAAGTCGAGGGTTCCCCGGCTCACACCGAAGGCCTTGGTGAGGATTTCCTCTCTGTCGAGGCCGGGCCCCTTCTGCCAGTAGACCTCCTCGAAATAGCGCTGGATCGCCGCTGGATCGTCGAGCGTCTTGCCGCTGGCGAGCACCCGTCCGGTGGCGGCGGCAAAGCCAGCAATCTCGCGCGGAGGCTTCATCTCAGCCGGGCGGAACACCGTCACCACGCTGTCTTCCACCGGCCGCCGCCCTTCCCGGTTGCAGCGTCCGGCCGCCTGCATGATCTGATCGAGCCCCGCCTCGGCCCGCCACACCCGGGGAAAATCCAGATCGACACCGGCTTCCACCAGCGACGTGGCGATCACCCGGCAGGGCTGGGGCCGGTCGGAAACAAGCCGGCCGCGAATATCCGCCAGGATCCGCCGCCGGTCCGCCGCCGTCTGCCGGGTGGTGAGATGCACCACCCCCTCAAGCCCGGCGGCCACCGCCTCCCGATAAAGCATCAGCGCATGGGCGCGGCTGTTGACGATCACCAGCCCCTGAGAGACCTCGCCGAGCGCGCCGACCAGATCGGTATCGGTCATCTCCTCCGGCACCACCTCCAGCCGCACCCGCTTCAGCCTGGCGTGCAGGTCCGCCGGATCGGGCGCCAGTTCACGCGCCAGATCGAGCGCCAGCCCACCGGCAAAGCGCGGCGCGGCCAGCGCCGGCTGGGTCGCGGTGCACAAGACGATGGTCGCGCCGTAGTTGCGCGCCAGCTCATCGAGCGCGGCGACACAAGGGCGCAGCACATGCAGCGGAATGGTCTGTGCCTCATCGAGAATGATGACGCTCCGCGCCAGATTGTGCAGCTTGCGACAGCGCGAGGTGCGCGCGGCAAAAAGGCTTTCGAACAGCTGCACATTGGTGGTCAGAACGAGGGGCGCCGCCCAGTTCTCCATTGCCAGCCGCAGCTTGTCCCGCCCCCAGCGCTGCTCATCGCGGGACGGCACCTCCTCCTCGATCGCCGAATGGTGCTCCAGGATCACCTCATCGCCCAACACCTCGCGGAACACCGCCGCCGTCTGGTCGATCACCGAGGTGAAGGGAATGGCGTAGACGATCCGCTCCAGCCCGTGCCGGCGGGCGTGATCGAGCGCAAAGCCGAGCGAGGCCAGCGTCTTGCCGCCGCCGGTCGGCACGTTGAGCGTGAACAGGCCCGGCGAAAGCTCTGCCTGCGCCCGCGCATGGGCGAGGATATCGGCCCTGAGCCGATTGACCGGCGAGGTCGGCGCGCCAGCCTGCTTGGCCGCCATGAACCCGTCGAAGCGGGCGATCAGGCCACCGAGTTCATCCTCCAGCCGGGGCCAGGACCGGTCGACCTCAACCCCGTCGACGGATGCGTAGAACGCTTCGGTATCGAGGAAATCCGCATCGACCAGACAGGAGAACAGCATCCGCCCGAGGAAGGCGAGTTGAAAGGCGCTCCGCTCCTTGTCCCGGCTCCAGTCAAAGCCCGCCGGCACCAGCGGCCCGTCACCCGGGGATATCTCCTGGCGCCAGATCTCGTCCAGCGGCTCGGTTCTCTTGTCCAGCCGGCTGCGCAAGCCGCCACTTGCCCCGAGCCAGTCCGCCAGCCCGGCGTGATGCCCGGCGATAACGAAGCTCAAGAGATCGGCCATCAGCCGGTCCATCTTCTGAAACGGCAATCCCCGCACGCACTGCGCCCCGGCGGTGGAGTGATCGACGCTCCCGCCCCACCCTTCCAGGTAGGCCTGAAACGCGGCGGAGTATTTGCCAAGGTCATGCAACAGCCCGGCCAGCTCGGCCGCGTGCCCGCCGCCGAAGGACGCGGCGAAGGCTCGTGCCAGAGCGGCGACGGCGGTCAGATGATCGGAAAGCGGCTGCCAGTTTTGCCGGTCTGGATCCGGCGTGGAATGGGCGAATTGCACGCGCTGAAAAACCTCAAGAAAAGCACAAAAAGACGAAAAAGAGTGCCGGAGTTGCACGAGAAATTGTCGATATTCGCAAGCCTAGCGCGAGTCTCCGAACGCACGCAAGCATCCGCACTCCGCCCGCGAAAAATCGCGGGGCCGGTCAGTCGATCCAGACCATCTCCGGATTGGCGCTGGCGCAATAGTCGGCGGTGCAGCGCTTGGCCTGACGCACGATTTGGCGGATGAACTCCTGGCGCAGGCTCGCCTGATAGGAGGCAATGATCGGCATCGGCGGAAAGCGCTTGGTCACCCGGATAGGATGCAACAGGCCCATCTGCAATTCACGTGCGATGGTCACCGTCGGCACCGCGCCGACGCCGAAGCCGTCGATCAGAAGGTTGATGATGGCGAACAGCGAATTGCAGCTCGTCAGCTTCGAGGCGAGCGCCTGCTCGTCGTGAAAATAGGGCGCAACCATCTGATATGGCGGCGAATTCTTCGGGAAGGAGATGATCGGCAGATCCGCCAGCGCCGCCACCGAATAGACCCGTTCCGGGTCGATCAGCTTGGGCGAACCGGCCCAGCTCATCTGGAAGACGCAGGCCGTGTAGCTGCGAAATCCCTCATCGAGCACCGGATGCAGGCAGAAGACCAGGTCGAACTCGCCCTTGCGCATCCCGGCCACCAGCGGCTTGGTGCCATCGACGGTCAGTTCGATTTTCAGCCCCGGAAACTCCCGGTGCAGCGCCTCGATCAGCTGCGGCATCCAGGTGGAGGAAACCGAGTCGATCGCCCCGATCCGCAAGGGTTCATGGCTGTTGTGATCGGCGCCGGACAAGGAGTCCTTGAGAGAATCCATCCCCGCCAGCACGGATTCGAAATGCTGGAGAACGTTCTCCCCGTCGGAGGTCAGCGCGAAGCGCCCCTCGCCGCGGATCACCAGCTTGCAGCCCAGCTCGCGCTCGATCGAGGCCAACCGGCTGGAAATCGCCGGCTGGGTCGTGTTGAGCTCCTCCGCCGTCCGCCCGAAATGGCGGTTCCGGGCGAGCGCGACATAGGTTTTCATGTCCAGCAGGCGCATCAGGAGATCCATGGCAGTTGCCCGCATTCCCTAGCAGATCGCACCGGCTGGCCCCAGGCTTTTCGTGAAGGGCCGGCCCGAAAACCGGGCCGGCAGCCGCCGTCAGGAGGCGATCATCACATGGCGGGCCTGGGTGTACTCCAGCAGGGATTGCATAGACAGATCAGAGCCGTAGCCGGAGTTCTTCATGCCGCCATGCGGCATTTCGGTGGCAAAGACGCCATGGGTGTTGACCCAGGTGACGCCATATTCCAGCGCATTGGCCACCCGCATCGCCGCCGAGGCATCCCGCGACCAGACCGAGGAGGCGAGCCCGTATTCGGACGCATTGGCGAAGGCGGTCGCCTCCTCCGGCGTGTCGAACGGGGTCAGCGTCACCACCGGCCCGAAGATCTCCTTCTGCACGATCTCGCTTTGCAGATCGGCGCGCACCAGCGTCGGCTGGTAGAAGAACCCGGCGCCATCAGGCTGGGCACCGCCGGCGACGATCTCCGCCCCATCCGCACGCGCGCGGTCAACGAAGCCGGCGACCCGGGCCTGCTGACTGGCGCTGATCAGCGGACCGAACTCGACATCATCGCGCTCCGGCTCGCCATAGACGAGGCTTTCGACCATGTCGCCGAGACGGCGGGTCAGGGTCTCGGCGATGCTCCGCTCGGCGAACACCCGGCACGCGGCGGTGCAGTCCTGCCCGGCGTTGTAGAAGCTGGCCTCGCGCAGGGTTTCCACCACCGCATCGAGATCGGCATCCTTCAGCACGATCACCGGCGCCTTGCCGCCCAGCTCCAGATGGGTGCGCTTGATGTGCTCGCCCGCCGCCGCCTTGAGAATGGCCCGGCCGGTGCGCACATCGCCGGTGAGCGAAATCATCCGCACCAAGGGATGGGAGATCAGCGGCTGGCCCACATCCGGCCCGTTGCCGCACACCACGTTGACCACACCGCGCGGCAGCACCGTGTCGAGGATCTTGGCGAAGGCCAGAAGGCTGAGCGGCGTGTTCTCCGAAGGCTTGATCACCACGGTGTTGCCGGCCGCCAGCGCCGGCGCCAGCTTCCACGCGGCCATCAGCAGCGGATAGTTCCACGGCGCAATCGAGGCGATCACCCCGAGCGGATCGCGGCGCAGCATCGAGGTCATACGGTCGGAGCGATAGCCGTTCGCGGCGACGCCGGGAATGTTGCGCACAGCGGTCGCGAAATAGCGGAAGACGTCGGCGACATTGGCAAGCTCGCCAGCAACGACGAACCGCAAGGGCTTGCCCGCATTGAGCGATTCCACCCGCGCCAGCGCATCCGCATTGGCCTCGACCGCATCGGCGATGGCCCACAGCATCCGGCTGCGCTCCTTCGGCGTCGTCCGCCGCCACTCGGCAAAGGCCTCATGGGCGGTGCGCACCGCAAGGTCCACCTGCTCGGCGCTGGCCGACGGCACCTCAGCCAGCACCGTGCCGCGTGCCGGATCGTGCGCCGGCTCCGACGGGCCTTCGCCCGCGACAAAGGCTCCGCCGATGAACAGACGGGTCTCAAACTCGCTCATAATCCATGTCTCCGTTCAATGTCAGCAGCCTGCCCGCCCCGGTCAGCGCCGGGCGGCGACAGGCGAAAATCACGACTGCGGCAGCGCCCGGATCCGGGCCGGGTCGACCGTGAGGCCAACGCGGCTGCCATCCTCAAAGACGGTCTCGGTGCCGGCGAGCACGCGGATCTCGGTCCCGGCGACATGCACCACATAGCGGTTGCGCGCGCCCAGATAGATGCGGGTGCCGATCTCGCCGACGATCTGCCCCTCGCCTTCCGGACACAGGATGACGTCCTCCTGGCGCAGGGCGAGCGTCGCCGCGCCGCGCCGGCTCTCGTCGGAGGAAAGCGGCAGCGACTGGCCGTCCTCCAGCCGCGCGGACAGCGTATCGCCGGTCTCCGAAATCACCGCCGGCAGCAGATTGGCCGCGCCGAGGAAGTTGGAGACATAGCCGCTCGCCGGGTTGGTGTAGATCTCGCTGGGCGCGCCCTGCTGCTCCACATTGCCGCCATTGAGCAAGACGATACGGTCGGACAGGCTCAGCGCCTCTTCCTGATCGTGGGTGACGAAGATCGTCGTCAGGCCAAGCCGTTTGTGGATCTCGATCAGCTCCACCTGCATGTCCTCGCGCAGCCGTGCGTCGAGGTTGGACAGCGGCTCGTCGAGAAGCAGCACGCTCGGCCGGGAGACAATGGCCCGCGCCAGCGCCACGCGCTGCTGCTGGCCGCCGGAAAGCTGGGTCGGCTTGCGGTCGGCGAGATGCCCGAGCTGCACCGTCTCCAGCGCGTCGCGCACCTTCTCGGCCTGCTCCTCGCGGCTGCCGATGCGGCGCATGCGCAAGGGGAAGCGAACGTTTTCGGACACCGACAGATGGGGCAAGAGCGCGTAGGACTGGAACATCATCGCGATGTCGCGCTTTTCCGGCGGCAGCGCGGTGACGTCGCGCCCGGCCAGTTCCACCGTGCCGCTGGTCACCCCTTCGAGGCCGGCGACGATGCGCAGCAAGGTGGTCTTGCCGCAGCCCGAGGCGCCAAGCAGGCTGATGAACTCGCCGGACGGAATGTCGAGGGTGATGCCATGCAGCACCTCGACCTTGCCGAAAGCCTTCTTGATCTGTGTGAGACGGACATCAGCCATGGGTTAGGAACTCGCGAATTTCTGCACGCCGAGCAGGCGGTCGATGATCAGGATCAGGGCGATGGTCAGACCAATCATGATGGTCGAGACGGCGGCGACCGACGGGTCGGGACTGAACTCAAGCTGGCCATAGATCTGGACCGGCAGGGTGGTCAGCCCGGGCTTGCGCAGGAAGAGAGCCAGCACCGCCTCATCGAAGGAGATGTTGAAGGCGAAGAACGCCCCGGCCACCAGGCCCGGCCGGCACTGGGGCACCACCACCAGCCACAGCCGCTGCAGCCGGTTGGCGCCCATAGTCTGCGCCGCTTCCTCAAGAAACGGATTGGATTCGGACAGTACCGCCAGCGTGGTGCGCACCACATAGGGAATGGTGATGACCGTATGGCTGAGCCAAAGGGTGACGATGGAGACCGGCCCGAACACCGCGCTCCACAGCATCAGCATGCCGATGGCATAGATGATGGTCGGCAGCACCAGCGGCGACAGGAAGAAGGTGGCCAGCGATCCGGAGAACGGCAGCTTGCGCCGATGGATCGCAATGGCCGCCGCCCCGCCGACCAGCGTCGCGGTGAGCGTGACCAGGATCGCCACCCGCAAGCTGATCCAGGCGGCGCTGACATAGCTGTCCGAGGACAGGACCTGCTCATACCAGCGCAGCGACAGGCTCGACGGCGGAAAGGCGATAAACTGGCTTTCGGAGAGCGAGACGCCCACCACCACCACCAGCGGGGCCAGAAGGAAGATCGCGGTCAGCACCACGAAGATCACCACGGCAATGCGCAGCGGGGTCGAAATGGCCTTAACCATTGGAGCGTCCTCCGGCCAGACGTGCATAGGGCACGAGAATGAGCAGGATGCCGGCGAACAGGATGACGGCCTGCGCCGCGGCGAAGGGCCAGTCCAGCGTCTGGGTCACCGACCGGTAGATCGAGGCGGCCAGAACCTGGATGCGCGACCCGCCAAGCAGGTTGGGCGTCACGAAGGAACTGGCGGACAGGGTGAAGACCAAGAGCGACCCGGCGACGATCCCCGGCACGGCCAGCGGAAACACCACGGTGCGCAGGGTCTGCATGAAGGTGCAGCCCATGGTGCGCGCGGCTTCCTCAAGGCGCCGGTCGATGCGGGTCACCACACCCAGGATCGACAAGGTCATGAACGGCAACAGCACCTGCACCATGCCGATGACGATGGCCAACTCGGTCTGCATGATCGAGAAATTGCGCTCGGCAAGGCCAAGGTCACGCAACACCTGCGGCACCAGCCCGGAGCGGCTGAGAAGCACCATCCAGCCGAAGGTGCGCACCACCACGCTGGTCATCAAGGGCAGGATGACGAGAACGATCAGCCAGAGCCGCAGGCGCGGGCCGACCCGCGCCATGATATAGGCAAGCGGAAAGCCGACCGCCGCGCAGATCACGGTGATGATCAGCGACAGACGCACGGTCCGCCAGAGCACGTTGAGATAGTAAGGGTCGCCCAGAAAGCGAGTGAAATGGTCCAGCGTCGGCCCATTCTCCCCGGACACCGACAGCACCAGCATCTGGGTGATCGGCACGAAAAAGGCCAGGGCGAGCAACAATAGGCCTGGTAAGACCAGCAGCGTATTTTCCGCGCGATCGCTCATCGGGGTCCCGTACTCCTTGCTCGGTCTCATTTAAAAAACCACCGCGCGGCCCGAGCGGCCGCGCGGTGGCAGGTTGGGTATCGATCAGCGCGCGATGGTGCGGTTCCAGGCGTCGACCCACTCGGAGCGCTTGGCCTCGATGACGGTCGGGTCGAAGCGGATCAGACCGGCAACGGCCTCCTCGCCATAGGCGACGTCGGCGGCGACCTCACCGTCCAGCACCACCTTGGCGTTGGTCGGCGAATAGCGCAGCTGCTCGGCGAAGCAGGCCTGGGCCTTGGCCGAGATCGACATGTCGATGAACTTCAGCGCCAGCTCCTGATTGTCGCGGCCCGCGACCAGATTGGCGGTAATGAAGCTCGCCGGCGTGCCTTCCTTGCCCTGGACGAACGCCGCCGGCAGACCGGCCTTGCGCAGGGTGTAGGCATAGTCGGAGGCGTAAGGCGCGACCCATGCGTCGTTCTGGGCGAACTCCTGCTGGATCTCCGGCGAGGTCGACACCACGATGGCACCGTTGTCCAGAAGCTCGGTGACCGCGTCGAGACCCGGCTGGATGTTGTCCAGGCTGCCGCCCTTCACCTTGTTGAGCATCAGGAAGCCGAGCATGCCGTAGCCGTTGGAGATGTCGGTCAGCACGATGTGATCGGCATAGGCCTTGTCGAGCAGGTCGGACCAGGAGGCGGGCTCCTTCGGCACCGTCACGCTGTTGTAGACGAGCCCAATCGCCGCGATCGAGTAGGCCGGGCCTTCGCCGGCGGCAAGGTTTGCCTTGGCGAAGTCGTAAAGGTCGGCCGCATTCGACAGGCTGGCCGGGTCGATGGGGGACAGCAGCCCTTCTTTCGCGCCAACGATTTCCTGGCCGCCGGAGAAGTGGATGACGTCGAACTGGGGCGCTTCGGCCTGGGCCCGCAACTGGGCGAAGGCGTCCGCCGAATAGGCGGTGACAACCTGAACTTTGGCGCCGGTGGCCTCCTCGAACGGGGTGATCACGCAGGCCCGGTGCGCTTTTTCATACGCGCCGCCAAAGGAATTGATGGTGATGGTCTCACCCGCCGCGAAGGCGGTGGAGGCCATCAGGGTTGCCAGGCCGGAAACGGCAATCGTCGAAATTACCTTCTTCATCACAGTGCTCCTCTCCTTGATTATCGCAGCTAACAAAGGGTGCGGCCGAAGCCCGACCGCACCCTGAAGATCATCCGAGGCGACCAAGCTCAATGGTCTTGACGCCTTCCTTGCGGATCAACCGGCACTGCTCGGCGATGGCATCGAGGCCTTCGGTCATCCGGGCGAAATAGGTGCAAGGAATCCAGCCGGTCGGCCCGAAGGTACGCCCGCCCACGCCGTAGAACATGCCGATCTCCCAGAACTCGTCCGGGTCGATCTTGAAGAAGTTCTTCGGCTGGTAGAACCACAGCATATCGCCGGGCTCAGGCAGCACGGTCTGGTTTTCCGGCGGCAGGGCGGTCGGGTCGAAATTGCGTGCGCTCTCCGGCAGCCCCATCATGATTTCCGGACCGGAGAAAATCGCATGACTGGCGGGAACCTGGATCGGCGTTTCCAGCGCGCCCCACAGGGCCTTGCAGGTCTCCGGAGCGTTTTCCCAATAAAGGGAAATGATGCCCTGGACGCCGGATTCGATAAATTTCAGATAGAGCTTCTTGTCTGTCATGGTACCTTCACCGCTGTAAGATACAGGCATTTCAAGGCATCCGCGGCATTCTGTCCAATTCGAATGCGGAATTCTGCCGATAGATTTTTTTTATCACGAAGCATCCGGACGTAGGGTCATTGCCTTGCGTGCCTGCGTACCGACATATCGCCAGAATGCAAGGTCGTGATGTCGCCCTTCCGGCTGCCATTCCGGGTGCCATTGCACCGCCAGCACCGGCGCCTCTCCTTGCGTGGCCGACAGCGCCTCGATGACCCCGTCCTCGGCGCGCGCCTCGACCGTCAACCCCTGGCCCACCGTGTCAACCCGCTGGAAATGCACGCTATTGATGGCAATCGGCCCGGTGCCGACCAGATCGGCCAGCACGCCGCCAGCCTCGGCCCGCGCCCGATGGCCATAGGTGAACATTTCCTGCAGATCCGCCTCCGCCGGCGCATGGTGCGAGACCTCCACCCCATCGATGGCGCGCTCGTCCGCCAGCGTGCCGCCGAAGGCCACGTTGAGCTCCTGCAGGCCGCGGCAGATGCCGAACAGCGGCTTTTTCGCCGCGATGGCCCCGGCGATCAAATGCAGGGCCGTTTCATCGCGCGGCGGATCGAACGGTGGCGCACCAGCCGCACCACCCCCATAGCGGGAGGGCTCGATGTTGGAATTGGATCCGGTCAGGAGCACCGCGTCGACCCGGGCAAGCAACGCCTCCGCTTCCGCCGGGCTGGCGGTCGGCGGAACGATAATCGGCAGCGCATCGGCATAGCGCGACACCGCATCGAGATAGCGCTGCTTGACGATGCTCGCGGGCTCGCCTTCCACCTCGCGACTGCAGGCGATCACGGCAATTACGGGCTTGTTCGACATCAGCACTTGGGGCCTCCGGTCAGGACGTCGTTGCAATGGGTTAGCGCAAGGAGAAGCGGACCGTGTACGCACCGCCGGCGATCCGCGAAGCGAATCGCGCCCGCTGGCACTGTCGCGAAGCCACCGCTGCTCCCGACAAGGTCATGCACCTTGCGCGGCGACACGATCTAGCAGTTTCTGCCGGTGCGGAAAGCAGAGATTGTTTCCCCCTCCCCGGTGCACTAGGGTTTCCACCCCATTTCGGACCCATGCCATCATGCCCCTGCCCAACCTCCCCCCGCTCCACCTGATCCGCGCCCTGCATGCGGTCGGCCGCACCGGCAGCATTCGGCGCGGGGCGACAGCGCTCGGGCTCTCGCACACGGTGGTCAGTCGGCACCTGCGCAATCTCGAAGCCTGGGTGGGGACGAAGCTGCTTGCGCGCGGCCCGCTCGGCGCGACCCTGACGCCGCAAGGACGAGCACTGTTCGAGGCCGCCGACCATGCCTTCGCCGCGCTGGAGGCCTCCTTGGAAAAGCTGATGCCGCAGCGGGACGCGGCCAGCCTGCGCATCTGGGCCATGCCCGGATTTGCCGGGCGCTGGCTCGGCCCGCGCCTTGCGGAGATCGAACGGCTGCTGCCCAATCTGGAGGTGGCGATCCGGGCCACGGAGACCCTGCCCGATTTCAGCGCCCATGAAGCGGATCTGTTCATCGGCTTCGCGCCCGATGCGGTGATCCCGCAGGCAGCGCAGGTGCTGGTGACACCGCGCATGTTCCCCGTTGCCAGCCCGGGATGGATCGCCCGCAATGGGGTGCCCGCCTCCCTTGCCGCCCTGGCCGAACAATCGCTGATTCACGAGCGCGACCATGGCCAGTGGCGTCGCTGGCTGGCCGCTGCCGGGGTGGAACCGCGCGGCCCGCTCTCCGGTCCCAGGTTGTGGACGGCAAGTCTCGGGCTCGATGCCGCCGCCGCCGATCAGGGCATCGCCCTGGCCACCCAGCTCAGCGTCGCCCGGGAGATTGCCGATGGCAATCTGGTGGAGGTTCTGAACACCGACATCACCATCGGCAGCTACTATCTTCTGGCCGCGCCGGAGCGAAAGAACAAGTCGCCGGTGGTCGCCTTCCGCGCCTGGCTGACCGAGCAGCTCGCCGCCGCTGATCTTGCCAATTAGCCTTCGGGCGGCTCGAATCCCGCAAGCCATTTCGCCAGCAGCCGATCGAGCGTCCGCCGCTCCTCGGGCGTAAGCGGCGCCATCATCCGGTGCTGATTGTCCACATGGGCACTCACCGCCGCATCGATCAGCGCGAATCCGGCCTCGGTCAGGGCGACGACAAAGCCGCGCCCATCCTCCGGATTGCGGTCGCGCCGCACCAGGCCGGCCTTTTCCAGCCGGTCGATGCGGTTGGTCATCGTGCCTGAGGTGACCATGGTCCAGGCCACCAGATCGGACGGGCTGAGCGCGTAAGGCGGCCCCGCCCGGCGCAGGGTCGCCAGCACATCGAAGCTCGCCGCATTGAGCCCATGGGCCTCGAACACCCGGTCCATGCCCTTGCCCAACTGCGCCTGCAAGCGCTTGAGCCGGCCGATGGTGCCCATGTCCGCCACATCGAGATCGGGACGCTCGGCCCGCCACTGAGCGAGAATTCTGTCTACCTGGTCCATGGCGACACCATCTGAAGATTTTATCTTGACGTCAAGCTTTCTCGACTTATTTTGACATCAAGATAAATGAGGAACGCCATGTCCCGCACCGCCGATCTCATCACCACCGCCGCCGCCCCGACGATCTGGGGCAGCACCTACATCGTCACCACCACCCTGCTGCCCGACGGTTTCCCGCTGACGGTCAGCCTGTTGCGCGCCCTGCCCGCCGGCCTCCTGCTGCTGCTCTTGGTGCGCCAATTGCCGCCCGTCGACTGGCTCGGGCGGCTCGCGATCCTCGGCGCGGCGAATTTCGCCGTGTTCTGGTCGCTGCTCTTTGTCGCCGCCTACCGGCTGCCCGGCGGGGTCGCCGCCACGCTCGGGGCGACCCAGCCGCTGCTGGTCCTGCTGCTGGCCCGCGCCGCCCTGGGCCAGCCCGTCCGGCCGGCCGGCGTTCTCGCCGCGCTTTCAGGGATTCTCGGCGTTGGCCTGTTGATTCTGACGCCTGCCAGCGAGCTGGATGCGCTCGGCATCGCCGCAGCCCTCGGCGGCGCGCTCTCCATGGCGGCGGGCACCGTGCTGACCCGCAAATGGCAACCGCCGGTCTCGCCGCTCACCTTCACCGCCTGGCAACTGACGGCGGGCGGGCTGCTGCTCCTGCCGGTCGCGCTGCTGGCCGAACCGGGCTTTCCCCTGCCGACGGCCACCAACATGGCCGGGTTTCTCTGGCTCGGCCTGATCGGCGCGGCGCTGACCTACTTCTTCTGGTTTCGCGGCATTGCCCGGCTCGGCCCGGCCAGCGCCACCGCCTTCGGTTTTCTCAGCCCGTTGAGCGCCATCCTGCTCGGTTGGCTGCTGCTGGACCAGAGCCTTTCCACCACCCAGGCACTCGGCGCGGTGATCGTCCTCGCCAGCGTCTGGTTCGGCCAACAGGCCGGACGCCTGCCCCGTTCCCCCTCCCTCACAGAAGGAAAGACAGCATGAAAATCACGATCTTCGGAGCCACCGGCGACGTCGGACGTCAAACGGTGCGTGAAGCCCTCGACCGGGGCCACACGGTCACCGCCATTGCCAGATCCCTGAAAGCGCTGGAGGCGTTGCCCGGGCCCCTCACCCGCGTCACAGCCGACCTTCTGGCGGATGGCGGCACCGCCGCTACCCTTGTCAGCGGACAGGATGCGGTGATCGGCGCCCTGCGCCCGCCGGCCGGACATGAACCGGATCTGGTCCGGCTGACCGAAGCGCTGCTTGTGGCGGGTGAGAAGACCGGCGTCCCCCTCTTCATCACCGGCGGCGCGGCCACGCTGAAGCTTGCCGACGGCAGCGGCCACACGGTGCTGAGCGCGCCGGATTTCCTGCCCGATGCGGTGCGCCCCATTGCCGAGGCCTGCGCCGCCCAGGACGCGCTGCTGGATCGCGTCAAGACGGCCAACTGGACCTGCCTGCGCCCGCCGGCGATGCTGCTGCACGGGCCGCGCACGGGAAACTATGCCCTCGGCAGCGACACGCTGGTCACCGACGCACAAGGCCAGTCGCAGATTTCCTATGCGGATTTCGCGGTGGCGATGCTCGATCTGGTCGAGGCGCCGGCAGCGCCGCATCGCAAGCTGACCGCCGGCTGGCGGGCCGTGCCCCAGGCGCTTGTGAGCTAGGCGATCGAGCGGCAGACAGCAAAAGGGCCGCCCCGCCTTTTCGACAGGCGGGACGGCCCCTGACCTTCGCTTCGCAAGCGCCCGGTTACCCGGCCTTCGTCATCGTGATGGCCTTGAACGCCCGGGTCTGCTCGGTCATCGCCACCTCGGTCGGCAGCCGCTCCATCGACGAGGCCCCATAGAACCCGTGACAATGGCGAGTGTTGGCCAAGACGTATTCCGCATCCGAGGGCATGGAGATCGGCCCACCGTGGCACAGGACGATGAGGTCCGGATTGACGGCAAGCGCCGCTTCCGCCCATGCGTCGATCAACGGCGGGCAGGCCTCCAGCGTCACGGCGGTATCGGCGCCGATGCTGCCGCCGGTGGTCAGACCCAGATGGCAGACGATGATATCCGCGCCGGCCCTGGCCATTGCCTCCGCATCGGCCTCGCTGAACACATAGGGCGTCGTCAGCATGTCCTTTTCCGCGGCAAGGCGGATCATCTCCACCTCAAGCGCGTAGGACATGCCGGTTTCTTCCAGGTTCTGCCGGAACACCCCGTCGATCAGACCCACGGTCGGGAAGTTCTGCACGCCGGAGAACCCCAGCCGCTTCAGGTCATCAAGGAACATGTCGAAGTTGCAGAACGGATCGGTGCCGTTCACCCCGGCCAGAACCGGCGTCGATTGGGTCACCGGAATGACCTCGGAGGCCATGTCCTTGACGATCTCGTTGGCGTTGCCATAGGCCAGAAGCCCGGAGAGCGAGCCGCGCCCGGCCATGCGATAGCGCCCGGAATTGTAGATCACGATCAGGTCGATCCCGCCCGCTTCCTCGCATTTGGCCGACAGGCCCGTGCCGGCGCCGCCGCCGACGATCGGCACGCCCCGGGCCTTCATGTCCTGGAATTTCGCAAGCAGTGCCTTGCGGTCGAATCTCGGCATGGTCCTGTCCTTCTCAGTCGATGTCACGCAGCGCCGCAATGGCCGCAGCCGCAAACTCGGGCGAATTGATGTGATGCGGCACGCGGATCAGCTTGCGTGTCGCCGAGGGGATGAAGCGGGCGGTGATGGCGGTAAACAGCGCCGCGTCCGCCTCCGGATCCCAGAACGGCAGATCGGGCGCATCGAGAGCCGACACGCCGCCTTCGGGAAGCAGGAACCGCACCGGGCCTTCCATCTGGTTGAGCCGGCCGGCGATCCAGTCGCCCATGCGGGTGTTTTCCTCCGCCGTGGTGCGCATCAAGGTCACCTGCGGATTGTGCTCGTAGAAATTCCGCCCCTTGTAATGGGCCGGGACGGTGGCCGGACCACCGAAATTCACCATGTCGAGCGCGCCGCAGGAGCCGACATAGGGAACCCGGTGGCGGATGATCGCGCCGAACCGGTCCTCATCGGCGGCCATCACCCCGCCCATCATCATGTCGCAGATCTCGGTGGTGGTGAGGTCGACCACCGCGCGCATGTAGCCGCTGTCGACCAGCTTTTCCATCGAGCGCCCGCCAACGCCGGTGGCATGGAAGACGAAGGGCTCGTAAGCATCCTCCAGCCCGGCGGCGACCGCCTGCACGGCTGCGGTGGTGACGCCGAACATGGTCAGCGCCAGGCCCGGCTTTTCGGCCTCGGACGGCGCGTCAACCGGCGGATGCTGGATCATGCCCGCCATGGCGGCGGCGCCATTGCCCAGCACCTGCCGCGAGATCGCGTTGAGGCCCTGCACATCCGTCACCGAATACATCATCATCATGTCGCAAGGGCCGACATAGGGCGCGACATCACCAGACGCGACGGTGGAGATCATCACCTTGGGCACCCCGACGGGCAGAACGCGCATGGCCGGGGTGGCCAGCGCCGTGCCGCCCGAGCCCGCCGCCGAAATCAGCCCGCCGATCTGGTCCAGACTAGCCGCGACCCAGGCCTCGAAGGCCTGCGACATGGCCGAAACGGCGGTGCCGCGATCGCCGGTGAAGACCGCCTTGGGCCCGCGCGGATGGGCGGCGGCAATCTCGCCCGCTGTGATGTCGGTCCCTGCGTCCCCGCCCGTGGTCGACAGATCGACGGTCTTGCAGGCGACCCCTGCCGCCTTCAGCCGGTCGGCCAGATAGGTCAGCTCGGCGGATTTGGTGTCGAAGGTTCCGGCGACAAGCACGGGTCTGGCGGTCATCTTTCATTCCTCCATGGGCAGTGGCGTCAGGTCACACGCGCGGCGCCCCACCCCCATCTGTTGTTGTTGCAAGCTGGCCTTCACGCGCTCCCTGCGGCGCGGGCCACAGGGCTGAACCGCAAGCGATGGTCCGCCATCGACTTGACAGGCTCAACCGGTCGCGGCACCACACTTGGGTAAATTGGGGTAAGAAATGACGCCATCAGACACAAACCCCGCGTTGCTGCATTGGCAGATCTGGCGCCCCCGTGCATCAGCGCCGGTCCCCTCTGGCATCCTGACCTTTGCGCCGGGCGGCGCCGATCTGGGGCTCCCGCCAGAGGTCGCCCTGCATTTGCCAACCGCTGCGGGAAATAAGGTGCTGCTCGACGCGCTCACGCAGCCGGCGGGGCACCCGCGCACCACGGCGATCAAAGACAAGGCGGCCGGACTTTTCATGGCCGATTGTTTCCTGCATGTGGAGCGCACGGCAGAGATCCTGCGCGCCGCCGGCATCGAGTGGGTCTGCAACCTGCCGACCGTCGGCCAGCACGACCGCGCTTTTCAGCATGTCCTTTCGCAGGTGAACATGGGCGTGGACCGGGAGCTGGCCGTGTGTGACGCCTTCCGCACGCGCGGCTTCCGCCTTCTGGTCGCGGTCAGCGAAGCGGAAGCGGCCCCCCGGTGGGCCCGCCTCGACCCGGAGGCGATTGCCCATGTGCCGGGGCTTGCCGCCTTCCGCACCGGCCGCCCCGCACTCTCGCAGCGCCGGGCGGCGGAAGCGGAGTTGCGCGCCGCCCTCGCCGCAAAGGGATGGAAGGGGCTGTTTCTCCCCTATGGCAACCCGGAGGAAGGCGCCGCAGTGAAGGACGAAGCCGGCCCCTGCCTGTGCCCGCCCTATCCATGGCCGGGCACCTGGGGAGCGCAAGAGACTGCTGCCGGATGATCCGCGCGTTCGCGCTCAAAGAGCCGCACATGCAAACGGCGGGACGCACCATGCACGCATCCCGCCGCCGGTTTTCTCAGTCTCGGGGCCGGAAGCCCCCGGAAGCGCCGTCAGAGCGCGTAGCGCTTTTCCATTTCGTCGAAATGCGCCTTGTTCACCATGCGCTGCCGCTCGGCGAAGCTGGCCACCGGACCGTCTTCATCCAGCATCGTGTTTTCCTTCAGCTGGCCAAGGGCAACCTGCATGCCGTGCAGCGCGCTCTGCAAGGCGACATTGGCGTAGAGCACCAGCGAAAAGCCCATCTCGTCCAGCGTCTTCAGGTCCATGATCGGGGTGTGTCCGCCGACCACGAGATTGACAAGCTGCGGGGTGCCCTTCAGCGCCTGCGGGATGCCTTGCACCTCGTCCAGCGTCTTCGGCGCCTCGACGAAGGTAATGTCCGCCCCGTCCTCGATGAAGGTGGCGGCCCGGTCCAGCGCCGCCTGATAGCCCTCGGTGGCGCGGGCATCGGTGCGGGCGACGATCAGCGTGTTTTCATCCTGACGCGCATCGACGGCGGCGCGGATGCGCGAGCGCGCCTCGGCGAGCGGCACCACGTCCTTGCCGGCAAAATGGCCGCAGCGCTTCGGCGTCACCTGGTCCTCAAGCTGGATGGCGCTGGCGCCGGCCCGCTCCAGCACCCGCACCGTATGCGCCACGTTCAGCGCGTTGCCGAACCCGTTGTCCGCATCCACCACGATGGGCAGATCGGTCACGCCCCGGATCGCCGAGGTGTGCTGGGCAATTTCCGACAGGTTGATGAAGCCCATGTCCGGCATGCCGAGATAGGTGTTGGTCAGCCCCGCGCCCGTCAGATAGACCCCTTCAAAGCCCAGATCCGCGATCACCCGCGCCGCCAGCGCGTTCGGGGCTCCGGGCAGCAGCATGGCGCCGCCTTGCGCAAGACGCTGCTTGAAGGACTTGCTGATTTCATGATTGAGCACGAACGATCTCTCTTTTCTTTCTGATGGTGATGGGGGCGGCGCGGGTCAGGCGTCGTCGGATTTGAGCTGCGCCTCAAGAGAGGCCCAGCTGTTCTGGATGTGGCGGCGCATCAGCAGGCCCGCCACTTCGCTGTCGCCAGCGGCAATCGCTTCCACGATCCGCTCATGCTCCCTCAGGGCGGAAACGCCCCGCCCGGTCACATGGGTATGCCGGACCCGGAGCAGCGCCAGCTGCGGATAGAGTTCCTTGGTCAGATAGCGCTGGATGATCGCGTTGCCGGCCATGCGGGCGACGATGTTGTGAAAGTCGCGGTCGGAGCCCCCTTGCAGATAGGCGCCGGTCGGATGGGCGGCGACGTCCCGGGAGTGACCCGCCAGCACCGCGCGCAACTGCGCCACCGCTTCCGCAGAGGCGGATGCGGCGGCAAGGGACGCGGCCTGCGCCTCCAGCGCCTCGCGCACCTGGTAGAGCGCGCGAGCATCGTCATAGCTCATTTCGCGGACACGGGCGCCGCTGTGCGGCACCACGGTCACCACCCCGGTCTCGGCGAGCATCTTCAGTGCCGCGCGAATCGGACCACGGCTGACATCGAAGCGCTTGGCCAGAGCCACCTCACCCAGGCGGGTTCCGGGCGCGAGCTCCCCGGCCAGGATTTCCTCGCACAGGCAGTCATGGATTCGCTGCGCCGCCAGCCCTGCCGGGCTCTCGTCTTTTGTAAACAATTCTGCAGCCATGACGTTCCTTCGCCTACTCTCCGCCGGCCTCAATCTTGTATCAAAAAGCCCATTATTTGCGGATTTGTCAAGGAATCGAACTGGCATTCATGTGTCTTGACAGAACCCGATCTTTGCTATTTTGTCTTACAATATTGCAGTTTCACGACAGATCGTGGATGGGAGGAACCTGAGAAATCTCATGAAAATCGCAGCTCTGAAATATTGTGTCGCCGGCCTGCTCCTGGCCTCCTCGGCAGCCCTTGCGGATGTCACCGCTCCGGAGTGCATCGCTCCGGCGAAGCCCGGCGGTGGCTTCGACCTGACCTGCCGCGTGGCCCAGACCGGCCTTGCCGCGCAGTTCGACAAGCCGATCCAGGTGACCTTCATGCCAGGCGGCATCGGCGCCGTGGCGTTCAGCCAGTTCAACACCACCCGCACCGACGACCCGAACGCGATTGTCGCCTTCTCGTCCGGCTCGCTGCTCAACATCGCCACCGGCAAGTTCGGTGAATTCACCGAGAACGACGTCCGCTTCCTGGCCACCGTCGGTGCGGATTTCGGCGCCGTCGTCGTGCGGGCGGACAGCAACTTCGAAACCCTCGATGACCTGATGGCGGTCTTCAAGGAGAACCCGGCCGAGGTGGTCGTCGGTGCCGGCGGCTCCGTCGGCTCGCAGGACTGGATGAAGGGCGCCCTGCTGCTCAAGTCCGTGGAAAGCAGCCCGCGCGACATGCGCTACGTGTCCTTTGAAGGCGGCGGCGAGGCCCTGGCGGCCCTTTTGGGCGGCTCCATCGACATGGTCACAGCCGATGTGGGCGAGGTGATCACCCATCTGGAAGCCGGCAACATCCGCGTGCTGGCCGTGCTCTCCCCCGAGCGGCTCGACGCGCCGTTCGACCAGATCCCCACGGCGATCGAGCAGGGCTATGACGTCGAGTGGACGATCATGCGCGGCTTCTACATGGGCAACAACGTGCCGGATGCGGACTACCAGACCTGGGCGGACGCCTTCGCCAAGGCCTACGAGACCGAGGAGTTCCGCAAGATCCGCGAAGAAAAGGGCCTGCTGCCGCTGAACCTCTCCGGCGCCGAGCTTGACACCAAGGTCAAGCAGCGCATCGGCGAGCTGCGCCAGATCGCCCGCGACGCCGGTCTGATCAAGTAACCGTCAAGCCCGGCAGATGCGCAATCTGCCGGGCTTTTTTTCGCTCTCACGACCCCGTGGACGGACACATGATCGACCGCATTTTCGCCGGCACATTGCTCCTGATCACCCTGGCCTATGGCTTCATCGCCTTCACGCTCATCAAGGCGCCGTTCCAGTACGACCCGATCGGCCCGGAAGGCTGGCCGCAGATCCTCGCCATTGTCGCGGTGATCTGCCTGATCATGCTAATGATCCGGCCGGACGTGGACAGCCTCGACACCAGCCGGCCGACCTGGATCAAGCTCGCCTGCGCCTCGGCGATGTTGTTCGCCTATGCGGAGCTTTACGAGCCGCTCGGCTTCATCATCGCCACAGCCCTGTTCGCCACGCTGATGGCGCGCCTTCTGGGCGCGGCCTGGGGGCGCTCGGCGGCGTTCGGCATCACCATCGGCGTTGCCGGATATCTCGTCTGCGCCGGCCTGATGGGCCTCAACCTTCCCGCCGGGCCGCTGCCCAAGATTTAAGGACGCCAAGAGATGCAAGAAGTTTTCGCCAGCCTGGGCACAGGCTTCGGCGTCGCGCTGGCGCCGTTCAACATCATGCTGGTGCTGATCGGCTGCTTCGCCGGCACGCTCATCGGCGCCCTTCCCGGTATCGGTCCGATCAACGGCGTCGCCATTCTCCTGCCCATCGCCTACGGGCTGGGGCTGCCGCCCGAAAGCGCCCTGATCCTGCTCGCCGGCATCTATTACGGCGCCGAATACGGCGGCCGGATTTCCTCCATCCTGCTCAACGTGCCGGGGGACGCCGGCGCGGTGATGACCACGCTCGACGGCAACCCGATGGCCAAGCGCGGCGAAGCGGGCCGCGCCCTGTCGCTGTCGGCCATCGCCTCGTTCGTCGGCGGCACCTTCGCCGTCATCCTGATGTCTATGTTCGGGCCGGCGCTCGCCCGCTTCGCGGTTACCTTCTCGCCGTCCGATTATGTGGCGCTGATGGTCTTCGCCTTCGCCTCGCTGGCCTCGCTGGTCGGCAAGAACCCGTGGAAGACCTTGATGGGCGCCTTGATCGGCCTGATGCTCGCCACCATGGGCATCGACGGCAACACCGGCGTGCCGCGCTTCACCTTCGGTGTGCCCGACCTTCTCGCCGGCATCGACTTCCTGATCGTGGTGATCGGTCTGTTTGGCATGGCCGAGCTGTTCCACCTGGTCGAGCAGCAGGTGACCGGCAAGCTCCAGACCCTGCCGGTCGACAGCTCCTTCGTGCGCATGGCCGATCTGGCCCGGACGAAATGGACGATCCTGCGCGCCTCGATCATCGGCTTCTTCATCGGCATCCTGCCGGGAACCGGCGCCTCGGTGGCCTCGGCCGTCGCCTATGGCGCGGAAAAGCGCGCCGCCGGCGCGGACACGAGCGAATTCGGCAAGGGCGATGTGCGCGGCCTCGCCGCCCCGGAAGCCGCCAACAACGCAGCGGCCAGCGGTGCGATGGTGCCGATGCTGACGCTCGGCATCCCCGGCTCGGGCACCACCGCCATCCTGCTGGGCGCCCTGATGTTGTTCAACGTCCAGCCCGGCCCGCTGCTGTTCACCCAGCATCCGGAGATCGCCTGGGGTCTGATCGCCTCCATGTATGTGGGCAACGTGGCGCTCCTGATCATCAACCTGCCGCTGGTGGGCCTGTTCGCCCGGATGCTGACCATCCCGCAGCATTACCTGACACCGCTGATCGCCATCCTGGCCTTCATCGGGGTGTATTCGATTGTCGGCAATCCGTTTGATCTGTTCCTGATCATCCTGCTGGGCATGTTCGGCTGGCTGCTGCGCAAGATGGAATTCCCGCTCGCACCGGTCATTCTCGGCTTCGTGCTCGGTGGGCTGTTCGAGGACAACCTGCGCCGTGCCCTGTCGATCTCGGCCGGCGACTGGGGGATCCTGGTGGAGAGCTGGAAGAGCCTGGCACTCTACGGCCTTGCCGTGCTCGCCGTGGTGCTGCCGGCAACCCTGTCCTACCTTAACAAACGCCGAGCGCGTGACCGCGCCCCAACTTGAGACAGGCGGCGCCCCGCCGCCCTTTCTCGCAAGGCCCCTTGAGGAGAGATCTTCAAGGGGCTTTTTTTCGCGTTCCCCCTGAGGCACACCTAGCCGGTAACGCCGTACCGGCGCATCCGATTGTAGAGCGTCTTGCGCGAGATCCCCAGTGCTGCGGCGGTCTTGCCCCGGTGGAAGCCGTTGCGCCACAGCGCGTCGATCAGGCGCGTCTTCGCATCCAGAACAGTGGCCCCGGCCAACGCACCCGCAGCATTGCCAATAATCCCGCGCACATCCTCAGGGCTCAACTCGCCGTCATGGCCCAGGGAGGTCATCACCCCGACCACCCGGTCGATCTCCAGATCGTTGGCGGCCCACAGATGGCCGCGCAGCACCTGCACCGCCGCCGCCGAAAACCGGGGGACCTGTCGAGGGGGCCGCCCGACCCCGGCCATCCGCGCCTCGATCAGCTCGACGATATCTGCGGAGCGCGCGCGCACCGGCGGATAGGTCACCGTCCAGCCCTCCAACAGGGCGGACAGCTCCGGCACCAGTGCCGCCGCATCTCCCCCGCCCTCGTCGATCACCACCAACCGTGCGGTGAGCTTCAGCGACGCCCGGGTCTTCGGATGCGCCACAGTTTCCCGCCTGAGCCGCATGGCAAGCCGCCGCTGCCCGCCCTTAGGGATCAGATGGGCATTGCGCAAGACAACGACCCGGGTGGTCGGGTCGGTGAGAAGCCCCAGTGTCGTCAGATCGCCGCGCTGGTGCCCGAGCAAGCGCCGAACCGCATGGGAGGCAAGGCTTTCCTGCGCCGCATCGACGATCCGCACCGCCTCCCCCGCCCCCTTCGACAGAGCGCCGATCACCGGGCCGTCATCGAGCCCGCTTTCGCAGACAACCCTGAGCGGATGAGCGCTGGCGCACATCTTCCGCAAGGTCTTGAGAAAGGCGATCAGGCAGGGAGCCCGCCCGACGAAGCCGAACGGCCGCGACCAGTCCAGCACCTCCTGATCGCCCGCTACGATCTGCCGGCGCGCCTCGCCCGCCTGCTTGTACCCGGCGATCCGGTTGGCCACCGACGCTTCGAAGGGCAGCCGGTCGAGGGTGGAGCCGCCAACATAGCCATCGATGGGCGCATGCAGCGCCACATGGGCGAGATCATCGGAGGTATCGATCGGCCCGCCTTCGAGAAAGAAACGAATGCTCGGGTCGACCCGCTTGATCAATCGGCCGATGCTATGGGCAATCGCCCCGGCCTCTTCCAGCGACATGCGGGCCTCATGCCCCAGCCGCCCGCCGACGTTCCAGCCGAAATTGTAGAGAATGTTGCGCAGGCCCGCCTCGGCCGCCCGCCGCGCCTCCTCCGCCGAGCCGCAGTAGTAAAGGCTCTGCAGCCCCAAATCCTGCGCCGCCCGGAGAATTGCGATTTCCGTCTCGGCACCGATCCCGACAGTGGCCAGCACCTCTCGCAGGCTCGCGGAGAGCAGCATCACCGGCGGGAAGTTGACCACGCCGGCGAACCCCAGCTCCCGGGCCCGGCGCCCCGGCGCCGCTGGATCCCCCGCCTGCCCCCAGCAATTGACCCCGAGGAAAACCGGCACCTGAGCGCGCGGCAGGATCTCCCGCATCGCCACGTCGATGGAGATCGTGTCCGCGTCATGGGTGGGAAGAGTGGAGGCAATCGATGGCGCCCCCATGTTGCGCAGGCGTCCGGCATTGATCGCCAGCAGGAAATCGGCCCCGCCGAGTTCCGCCGCATGCGCGGCAATGCCACTGCCGACCACGGCCCCAACCACCAGATCCATGGCTCTGCTCCCGCACGCTCCCAGCTTTCCCCTGTCTGCACATGCCACATGGACACGGAGAACGAAAGCCGATGCACGCGAATTGGGCTGACGGCGAGCCGTTTTCCGGGAAGCGAAATCAGAGGGTTAGTCGCGCACCACCTCCCAGCTGTCATCCGGGTTGAAGCGCTCCATCGCGCGCGCGATCTTGTCCGTCTCCGGCCCCAGATCCGCCTGATACAGCGTGCCGTGATGGCTGATCGCGAAGGTATAAACCCCGGTCTCGCCATAGCGCACCGGCCAGGCGACAAGGGCAAAACCAGCGATCATGTTGCCATTGATGATGTAGTCATAATGCCCGCCGGCAATGTTCTCGCCCTGCCCGGTCAGCACCCGGAAGCGATAGCCGAAATAGCCCTCCCCCTCGACCGCCCGGTCGAGTGCGGCCTGATCGGTGAAGGCGCCGGCCGGGCTCGGCTCGGCCCCATCGGTTTCCGGCCAGTAGAGCCCGTCCTGCGCGCCATCGGAGCTGACGAGTTTCTGGGCAAATTCCAGCACGCCATCATCATCCCAATCGCCGGCGGCGTAGCTTTCCTGCGCCTCCACATAGGCCCGCGCGGTGGCGATGGCCTCCAGCTCGTTCTCGCCGATGCGCCGGTTCACGATCTCCTGGAGCCCTGCATAGGTATCGAAGGACCACCGGCCATCCTCTCCCTTGACCACCGGAAACGGCAGAGGCCAGAGGATCCGTCCGATCCGGATCAGCACCCGGTCACCCAGATCGCTGACGCTGACCCGCCGCGCCGCGCCCTCGCGGATCGCGGCGAAGGTCTCCAGCGTTGCCTCCGAGCCCTTCACCGCATCCGGATCGAGGCCGAGAAGCTCCACCGTCGCGGCGAGGTCTCCCGCGGCGAGACGGTCCTTGAACGCCTGAACCGCTTCCTCGGACGAAGCGAAGGTGGGCGGTTCCTCCTCGGACACGAAGGCGGCAATGCCGGCAGGCGGCTGCGCCTTCGCCTGCTCTTGCTTCTGTCCTTGCTCCTGCGCCCGCGCATCGCCCGCGCTCGGGCCAGGAGGCGCCAGAAAGACCCCGCCCCCCAGGGCAAACAGGATCAGCAGCCGAAACACGCCCGTTTTCATGATCGCTCCTTCCAGTAAAGACTGGACTGCACGCGGCCAGACACGGTCCATCGGCAAGTTGCCCGGCCTCGGTTCACCGCCGGCGCCCGCCGCCGCGATGGACTGTCCTGTGTGCCCGGTTGCCGCCGCGCTGGCCGCCGCCCATCGACTGCCGCCCCCGGTTGGAATGCACCCGGGCGCTGCGCCCACTGCGTACCTGCCCCAGCCCGGATGGGTTTTTCGGCCGCCGGTCGACGCGCCCTGCCGGACGCGCCTTCCCCGGCGCCCTGTGCTTGGCCTTGCTCCGCGCCTTGGTGTTCGCCGCCTTGGAGCGCGCGCCCTGCCCGCCCTTGCGGGCGACGTTTCCCTGAGCCGGTTTCGCTGCCGGCCGGGTTCGTGCGGTCCCGGTGCCCGGCTTGGCCTTCAGCCCCTCCAGCGTCGATTTGCGCACATCCCGGCCCGTGCGGTTGCCGCCGCCCGCGCCCGGCCGCTTGTCCCTGGCCAACGACGACGCCCGATTGCCGATGTTGTTGCCCTTGTTGGCCTCGATGTTGTTGCGCAAGTTGGTGCGGTCGATCTTGCCGAGCTGCGATTTGTCGAACGAGATCTTCGACCGGTCGACGTTGCGCCAGTCAACATCGCCGATATTGATCTTGCCGTTGAAGTCGACGTTGTTGAGGCACCGGTTGCAGTTGATGTTGACATTGCCGCCATTCCAGCGCCCGCCCCAGACGCCCCACCGGTTCCAGTCGATCACCGCGCCCCAGATCACGCCGGTCACCACGCCGGCGAAGAAGGTCGCGCCGGGGGAGTAATAGACCGGATAGGGATCGGGATAGTAGCTGATCGGCACGGGCTGATAGTCCGGCACATACAGCATCTCCGGCTCGTATTGCGGAATATAGACCACATCCGGCTTGGTCGGCTTGATGACGATGCTGTCCTGTTCCTCCACCACCTGGATCTTGTCATCGGACTTGATGATGCCGGCGGCCTGCGCCTCGGCCCGCAACTGCTGGATGGCGACCAGCACGTCCTTTTGCTGCGCGCCCAGCGCCGCTGCCAGCGACTGGGTCCAGTCGAGATCGTCGCTCATCATCTTGACGATCTGCGGATAGTTCAGCAGCGAAATGACGCTGCCGTCCCAACTGCTCTTCGGCTCCAGCTTGTCGTTCTTCGCCCGCTCGTCGAGAAACCGCGACGCCTCGACGATCTGCAACGGGTAGAGCGAAGCGGCGGAGATCAGCGCCACCAGTTCGTCCGGATAAAGGGCAATCCGCGCCACCAGAACCTCAAGCTCATCCTCGCTGAGCAGGTCTGACGCCGCATCGGCGGCCGAACTCTCGGCGGAGGCGGAGGCGGAGGCCGGCGACGGTTGCGGTACGGGGATCTGTTGCTGCGCCTGCGCGCGCACGGCAGCGCCGGGGGGCAAGGCCGTACCCGTGATCAGAAGCCCCACGGACGTCAGCGCAACCAGCGCATGATGTCGCAGCATTGAACCCTCCTCCCTCGAACGGCGGCGCGCACTGTGCCGGTTCGTTTCCTGTTCATGCATGCAGGTGGCACGGGGCATGACCTCCGCTCCACGCTGGAGCCCGGTCGCAGGCACGGGCAATGACACCTCCAGCCGGTTTCAGCCCACGCATGGTACAACGTCAGGCCGCAGGAGGCGAGCCATACCCGCCGGGCAGCTCACGAAGGGCCACCCGGCGGAGTGCGAACCACCCGCCACCTGGTCGATGGTGACAGGTGGTCCCTCGTCAGTTCGCCAGGCCTTCGCTCAGCTTTTTCTCAATGCTGCTGAGGTTGAACGAGCCGGGCGTCTGGCTCGGCGGATACTCCGTCATGGTCTTGAGGAACTGCGCGGCCAGCGACTGGATCGGCACCAGAATGAACGCCCGGTCCAGGAACCAGTCATTGTAGGTGTTCGAATTGTGCTGGGCCCGCTCGAACGGATCGCGGCGCAGGTTGAACAGCAGCGGCGTTCTCAGTTCGACAAACGGCTCCCGCCAGACACCGAACGCCTGACCGCGATTCTCCAGGAACACCACCTTCCAGTCGTCGTAGCGCGCGGCAACCACGTTGCCATCGTCATTGACGTACCAGAACTCATGGCGCGGTGCCTCGCCCTTACCCTCAAGATAGGCAAGCTGGTTGTAGCCATCGATGTAGTTGCGATAGCTGCGCCCGTTCAGCTCGACCCCTTCGCGCAGCTGCGCCTTGATATCGGGATTGCCGGCGATGGCTGCGAAGGTTGGCAACCAGTCCTCATGGGCGACGATGCCGTTCAAGGTCTTTCCCGCCGGGAAACGCCCCGGCCAGCGCACGAAGGCCGGCACCCGATAGGCGCCTTCCCAGTTCGAGTTCTTCTCGCTGCGGAACGGAGTGGTGCCCGCATCGGGCCAGGTGTTGTAGTGGGGACCGTTATCGGTCCCGTACATCACCACCGTGTTGTCGGCGATGCCCAGATCGTCGAGCTGCTTCAGCAACTCGCCCACCAGCATGTCATGCTCGACCATGCCGTCGTGATAGTTGTTGCCGCTGGCGCCGGAGATCCCCTTGTGCTCCTCCTTCACATGGGTGCGGAAATGCATCCGGGTGGCATTCCACCACACGAAAAACGGCTTGCCCGCTTCATGCTGGCGCTTGATGAAATCCATGGCGGCGGCGACCGTCTCCTCGTCCACCGTCTCCATGCGCTTCCGGGTGAGCGGCCCCGTATCCTCCACGCGCTGGGTGCCGTCCTCGTTGGCCCAGGAGTGAATGACCCCGCGCGGACCGAACTGCTCGCGGAAGGTCTTGCCATTGACCAGCACCATGTCGCCCGGGTAGTCGCGGTTTTCCGGCTCTTCCTCGGCGTTCAGGTGATAGAGGTTGCCCAGGAACTCATCGAAGCCATGCATGGTCGGCAGGTGCTCGTCCCGGTCGCCCTGATGGTTCTTGCCGAACTGACCGGTGGCATAGCCCTCCGACTTCAGCACCGTCGCCATGGTCACATCGGTTTTCTGCCAGCCCTGTTCGGCGCCGGGCAATCCCACCTTGGTCATGCCGGTGCGCACCGGCACATTGCCGCCGATGAACGCCGCACGCCCAGCGGTGCAGCTCTGCTGCGCATAGTAGTCGGTAAAGCTGAGACCTTCCCGGGCGATCCGGTCGATGTTCGGCGTCTCGTAGCCCATCATGCCCCGGTTGTTGAAGCTGATGTTCCAGGTGCCGATATCGTCCCCCCAGATCACCAGGATGTTCGGCTTGGCGTCCTCCTGCGCCTGAGCGGTGGAGACGACCGTCAGCGCGGCGATCCCGCAGGCAAGAACGCCTGCCCCCAGGACCACCGCGGACGCTCTCAGGAATTTCGGAAATTCAGTATGCCTTCCTATACCAAGCATTTTCCTCTCCCTTTTCCAACGCACTGAAACAAAAAAGGAATCAAACCACCGCACCCGCCCGGACACGCGGAAAGCACTGAAGCTTCGCCTGCACGGCGCGGAGCGGGACCGCTTGCCGCCCGTCCCGCTACTTGGGGAAGATCCGCGTCCAGTCGGTCTTCATGCTGACGATCACCCAGCCGCGCTCAGGCGCCTCGTCAAGTCCGCGATCCAGCTTGCCGATTGCGGAGGTCCGGTCATAGGCAACCTCCCGCTCCGCATCATCATGGTGAATGAGCAGGCCCAGCCGGCGCCCTTCGCCGGAGGTCGTCCACTCCAGCATCTGAAAGTCGCCATCCGAATTGCCGAAGGCGGCGATCGGGCGTTTGCCGATGAACTTGTTGATGCCGACCGGCTTGCCCTCCTTGTCGTCGATATGATCGATTTCCGGCAGGCGCATGAGCACCGGCTGGCCGTCGCGCAGTTCGTAGCGAGTGCGAATGGAGCTGCCGATCACGTTCTCGGGCGGAATACCGTAGACCTTCTCGGCCCATGGGCGCATGAACTCGATGCCACCACCGGAAACGATGTAGATCTCGAACCCGTTCTTCCGCAGGTAATCGAGCAGCTCCAGCATCGGCTGGTAGATCATGGACGTATAGAGCTTGCCCGATTTCGGGTGCCGCGCCGTGGCGATCCAGTCCGCGGCAATCCGGGAAAACTCTTCGCTGGACATGCCCGTATGGCTGGCCGCGAGGATCTGCGCCAACCCGTGCTTCCCCGTCGCAATGACGCCCGCCATGTCTCCGGCAAGCACCGACTTGAATGGTTCGGTGTCCCGCCACTCCGGATGATCGCCGGCCAGATCCCGTATCCGGTCGAGGGCAAAGGCCAGTTGCACATAGAGCGGCTGCTCGCTCCACAAGGTGCCGTCATTGTCGAATGTGGCAACGCGGTCCGCAGGAGGCACATAGTCAGAGCTTCCCTCGGTCGTCACCGCCGTGACGAAGTCGACAATCGCCGCCTTTGCCTCCCCTTCGCCCCAGGACGGCAAGAGCTCCGTCGACATGGCGGGCAATGCCAACAACATGAGCAACGCCCCTGAGAAGGCACCATGGAAGAAGAATTTCCCAATACGCTCCATAGGTTGACCTCCCATTTCGGGCATCGATTTCCGCAAGGAAAGAAAAAATTTACTAACCCCCCACCCCAAGGTGAGACGAATTTTACAAATCATATATACATCATGGATGTGGGATTTTGATTTTTCAATCTCTGAAATTCATGATTTTATTTGCGTGCAAATGTCACCGCAGGCTGGAGAGAGTTCGTCTACCCTCCCCGCAATCGCCGACCGGCCCGCGGGGGGCCACCGCCTTTCAGTCCCAGCTCAGCGCACCGCCGTTCTGGTATTCGATCACGCGGGTCTCGAAGAAGTTCTTCTCCTTCTTCAGGTCCATGGCCTCGCTCATCCACGGGAACGGGTTTTCCGTCTCCGCATAGACCGGCTGAAGGCCGAGCTGCGCGCAGCGCCGGTTGGCGATGACATGCATGTATTGCTCGCAGAGCGCCGCATTGAGCCCGAGGAAGCCGCGCGGAATGGTATCGCGCCCATAGGCGGCCTCCAGCTCCGCCGCCTCGGCGATCATCCCCCGCACCTCCTCCTGGAACGCCGCGCTCCACAGATGCGGGTTTTCCAGCTTGATCTGGTTGATGACGTCGATGCCGAAGTTCAGATGGATCGATTCATCCCGCAGGATGTACTGGTACTGCTCGGCGATCCCGACCATCTTGTTGCGCCGTCCCAGCGACAGGATCTGCGCGAAGCCGGTGTAGAACCACATGCCTTCGAAGATGACATAGAACGCCACCAGATCGCGCAGGAACGCCTGATCGGCCTCCGGCGTTCCCGTCCTGAACTCCGGGTCGTCCAGATTCTGCGTGTGTTTCAGCGCCCAGGCCGCCTTGTCGGTGATCGAGGGCACCTCGCGGTACATGTTGAACAACTCACCCTCATCGAGCGCCAGGCTCTCCACAATGTACTGGAAGGTATGGGTGTGGATGGCCTCCTCGAAGGCCTGACGCAGCAGATACTGGCGGCACTCGGGATTGGTGAGATGCCGGTAGATCGCCAGAACGATGTTGTTGGCGACCAGACTTTCCGAGGCGGCGAAGAAGCCGAGATTGCGCTTCAGCATCCGCCGTTCGTCGTCGGTCAGGCCATCGCGCGACTTCCACAGCGCGATATCCGCCTGCATCGACACTTCCGTCGGCATCCAGTGATTGTTGCAACCGGAGAGGTATTTCTCCCAGGCCCAGCGGTACTTGAGCGGCAGGAGCTGGTTGACGTCGGCGCGGGCATTGATCATGCGCTTGTCATCCACCGACACGCGCGCGCCGCCGCGTTCGATTTCGCCAAGACCAGTGGCATCGGCGGGGGCAGCGTCATCGGCGGACGCCCGCCTGGGGGTGGGGACGGATGAGAGATCGGACCAATCGAGCATCGGGATTTCCTTGAAAACGGTCTGGGGATCCGGCGCACGCTCCCGCGCGCCGGCGTCTTTGGCGTCGTCGCTCTGCGCGTCTTACTGACACGCCTCGCAGTCCGGATCGTCAATGGCGCAGGCCCCGCCCCAGGCGCTCCCCGGCTCGGCCGCGCCCGTTGCCGAAGAGACCGCATTCAGCTTGCCATCCGTGCCCTTCAGCGTTGACTTCTCAACATGGGTGGCGGAGCGCGAACGCAGGTAGTAGGTGGTCTTCAGGCCCTTCTTCCAGGCCAGCCGGTAGAGCGCATCGAGCTTCCGCCCGCTCGGATTGGCGATATAGAGATTGAGCGACTGGGCCTGGTCGATCCACTTCTGACGGCGCGATGCCGCTTCAATCAGCCAGTCGGAATCGATTTCGAAGGCCGTGGCATAGAGCGCCTTGAGATCCTCCGGCACCCGGTCGATCTGCCCAAGCGACCCGTCGAAATACTTCAGGTCCGACATCATCACCTCGTCCCAGAGCCCCCGCGCCTTCAGGTCATGGACGAGCCGGGCATTCACCACCGTGAAATCGCCCGACATGTTCGATTTGACGAAAAGGTTCTGGTAGCTGGGCTCGATCGACTGCGACACGCCGCAGATGTTTGAGATCGTCGCCGTCGGGGCAATCGCCATCACGTTGGAATTGCGCATGCCGGTGGTCCTCACCCGCTGGCGCAAGGCCTCCCAATCCAGCGTTTCCGACCGGTCCATCTCCACCCCGGGACGGGCCTCCTGCAAGAGGTCGATGCTGTCGATGGGCAGCACGCCTTTGGACCACAGCGAACCGTCGAAGCTGGCGTAGCGGCCGCGCTCCGCGCTCAGATCCACCGAGGCGGAAATCGCATGGTAGCTGATCGCCTCCATGCTCCGGTCGGCGAACTCCGCCGCCTCCTCCGAGGCATAGGCGATGCGCAGCTTCTGCAAGGCGTCCTGAAACCCCATCAGGCCAAGCCCGACGGGCCGGTGCCGAAGGTTGGACCGGCGCGCTTCGGGGATGGTGTAGAAGTTGATGTCAACGACATTGTCGAGCATGCGCATGGCGGTGCCGACGGTTCGCGCGAGCCGCTCGCTGTCAAGCCGGCCCTCGGCAATGTGATTGGCGAGATTGACCGAGCCGAGATTGCAGACGGCCACCTCGTCCTTCGCCGTGTTGAGGGTGATTTCCGTGCACAGGTTGGACGAATGCACCACGCCCACATGCCCTTGCGGCGAGCGGATGTTGCACGGGTCCTTGAAGGTAATCCAGGGATGCCCGGTCTCGAACAGCATGGTCAGCATCCGCCGCCACAGATCGACCGCGCGCACCGTCTTGAAGACGCGCACATCGCCCGCCGCCGCCCGGGCTTCATGGGCCTCATAGGCCGTCTTGAACGCCGCGCCGTAAAGGTCGTGCAGATCCGGCGTCTCGTCGGGCGAGAACAGCGTCCACGCACCATCCGCCTCGACCCGTTCCATGAACAGATCCGGCACCCAGTTGGCGGTGTTCATGTCATGGGTGCGGCGGCGGTCGTCACCGGTGTTCTTGCGCAGATCGAGGAACTCCTCGATGTCGATATGCCAGGTCTCCAGATAGGCGCAGACCGCCCCTTTTCGCTTGCCCCCCTGATTGACGGCAATCGCCGTGTCATTGGCCACTTTCAGGAAGGGAACCACCCCCTGGCTTTCGCCGTTGGTGCCCTTGATATGCGCGCCCAGCCCGCGCACCGGCGTCCAGTCGTTGCCCAGACCGCCGGAGTACTTGGCCAGCAGGGCATTGTCCTTCACCGCCTTGAAAATGCCTTCCAGATCATCGGAAACCGTGGTCAGGAAGCAGGAGGAGAGCTGCGGCCGCAGCGTGCCGGAGTTGAACAGGGTCGGCGTCGAGGCCATGAAGTCGAAGGAGGACAAAAGGTCGTAGAATTCGATGGCGCGGGCCTCGCGGTCGATCTCGCGCACGGCAAGCCCCATGGCGACCCGCATGAAGAACGCCTGCGGCAGCTCGAAACGCTTCCCGCCCACATGCAGGAAATAGCGGTCGTAGAGCGTCTGCAGCCCCAGATACTGGAAGTTCAGATCCCGCTCGGGCCTCAAGGCGGCGCCGAGCCTGTCCAGATCGAAGCGGCCAAGCTCCAGGTCGATCAGCTCCGCATTGATGCCCGCCTCGATGAACTGGCGAAAGTAGCCGGGGTAGCGTCCTGCCATCTCCGCCTGGGTGGCCTCTTCCGCCCGGCCGGTGACGAAGCTCAGCGCCTCGCGGCGCAGCCGGTCGAGCAACAGCCGCGCGGACACGAAGGCATAGTTGGGCTCCTGCTCCACAAGCGTGCGCGCCGCCAAAATCGGCGCCAGCGACAGCTCATCCTGGAGAATTCCGTCATAGAGATTGCGGCGGGTCTCGGTCAGGATCGGGTCCGGCGACACCGCCTCCAGCCCGGCGCAGGCTTCCGCGACAACCGCGACGAGCCGTGCCTCATCGAGCGGCACCTGCCGGCCATCCTCAAGGGTCATCCGCAGCACCGAGGTTGCCTTGTCCTCCGGGACGCCCTCCGCCGCCGCGCGCTCGCGGGCCCGCTCTTCCCGATAGAGCACGTAGGCGCGGGCGACGCGGTGATGCTCGCCGCGCATCATCGCCAGTTCCACCTGGTCCTGAATGTCCTCGATATGGAAGGTGCGGCCGCTGTCGACACGCCGGGTCAATGCGGACACGACGTTGCCGGTCAGTTCCTCGACACAATCGTGAACCCGGCGCGACCCGGCCGCGGAAGCGCCCTCCACCGCCAGAAAGGCCTTGGTGAGCGCGACCGCGATCTTGCGCGGATCGAACGGCGTCACCGCGCCGTTGCGGCGGATGACGCGATACTCCGGCTCAGGCGTTGTGGAGCTGTGCGTGTCGGTCAGATAAGGGGCCTTGGTGGCCCCGGTGGTCTGTAAATCTGCGGTCGCCGGCATGATGATCCCCGTGGCGGTCTGACGGCAGGACGGCACGGAGGCAGGCGGCACCACGGGGAAGGACCGGTGGCAACACGCGCACCACCGGGACACCCCGCCCGTGGACGTTCATTTCATCGCGGCAGGTCTCCTGGCTCGCAGGTCATAGCGGCTGTCTGGCCTTCCCGGCGCCCGCTCGGCGCCAGTGACACAATGCGACAGCAGCTCACTGCTAACAGTTGCGGGGGCAGCGCCGGACTTGCGTTTCGCGCACCGGCTTCCCTCTTAGCTTCCGATCGGTGAGGAATCGAAAGAACCACGACCACCGCATTTCGTAGCCACACCCGCACCCATGTCAACATATTGTTGCCATAGCCTGGGGATGGCCGCACCGCATCGCAGCGGAACGCTCCCGCGAATCCGGCGATTTCATGCGCCCACGCCGTCATTTCCGACGCGCGACGATGAAGGGGCGGCCGTCCTTGCCACGGCTGGCGTGAGCCTCCACCGCCAGGATCTCGAACCCCGCATCGGCGATGTGCTGGCTGAGCTCCTCCGCCCCCAGCGACCGCACATAAGGCGCCATGCCGACAGCGCGCATCACAGGCAGCACCAGCCAGCGGATCAACGGGGTCATGTCCCTGAGGCACGGGGTCTTGGAGATGAACAGCCCCTCTTCCGCGAGCATGCCGTGAATGCTGCGCAAGGTGCCGGGCAGATCGCGCAAGAGGTGGAGATAGTTGAAGCAAAGAACGGCATTCACCCGGCTCGCCTGCCCTGCCAGTTCCTCGGCCGTCGCCACCTGGAAGGAAAGCCCGTCAACCGGGGCGGCAGCCTGTTTGTCCCGCGCCAGCGCGATCATCTCGGCGGAGAAATCCGTCGCCAGATAGTCGTCCACCGCCCCGGCGAGCACCAGCGCCGTGGAGCCGGTGCCGCAGCCCAGTTCAACAACCCGATCCTCCGGCCGCAGCAAGGCGCGGCAACGCTCCAGCGTGTGGGCATACCCGGCCTCATCGGAGATTGCCCGGGCCGCATATTTCCCGGCCATCCGATCCCAAAACCCCGCGTCGCGTCCCGTGCTCATGATCTCGCCTCCTTCACGCCTCGCGGCCGGGAAATATCATATGCAGACTTCAGGTAAATTGCCGAAATTCCCATGATTGATATACGTAAACGCATGAGAAGCCTCGACTGGAACCACCTTCGCGCCTTTCACGCCACCGCGACAACCGGCTCGCTGTCGGGCGCGGCCCGTCAGCTTGGCCTGACGCAACCCACCTTGTCGCGTCAGGTCCAGTCTCTGGAAGAGCAACTGGGCGTCGCGCTGTTCGAACGGCCGGGACGCAAGCTGGTGCTGACGCCGACGGGGCACGAGATGCTCAAACATATCGGCACCATGGCGGATGCGGCGCAGGCCGCGGCCCTGACCGCCAGCGGCGAGATGCAGGAGCTGCGCGGCCGGGTACGCATTTCCGCAAGCGACAGCGTGGCGGCCTATCTTCTGCCCGGGATCGCCCTGCACCTGCGGGATAAGGCGCCCCGGCTCACCATCGAGATCCTCGCCGCGAACGAACTCAGCGACCTGCACCGGATGGAAGCGGATATCGCGATCCGGCACCAGAGCCCGGACCGCCCCGGCCTGACGGGACAGCACCTGCGCGACACGGAGGCCGGCTTCTATGCCTCCGAAGACTGGATCGCCCGCAACGGAATGCCGGCAACGCTCGCCGAGCTCGCCGGGGACGACCTGCTTGGCTTCGACGACACGGACCGCTTTTCCGCCTATCTGCGCGGGACCGGCATTCCCATGGAGGCGGACGATTTCCGGCTGATCTCCAGTTCCTCGGTCACCGTCTGGGAGATGGTCAAACGCGGGCTGGGCGTGGCGCCGATGCTGTGCGACATCGCTAAGCGCACACCCGGGGTGGTGCGGCTGCTGCCGGACCTGGCGACAACCCCGGTGCCGATCTGGCTGGTGACCCATGACGCCTTGCAGGCCAGCCCGCGCATCCGGCTGGTGCTGAAGGTTCTCGCCAAAGAACTGGGCGCCCGAACGGGCGAAGCTGACAGCAACAGCGCCAAACGCTGAGCACTCTGCCCCATTCACCCCGACAGACGCTCTACTGTGCGAAATAGGGTTTGAGCGCCATCAGGTTCGGATCGCCCGGATTGGCGGCAAGCCCCTTCTGTAGGGCGAATTGGGCAGCCGGCATATCCCTGACCGCAAGCAGGATCCGAACCTGCATGATCCAGGCATTGACCATCTGCGGATCGAGCCGGGTCACTTCCCGGAACGCGGCAACGGCGGCCTTCGGATTGCGCATCGCCAGCGCCGTGCCGCCAAGGACCAGATGGGTCTCCGGGAAATCGAGCTTGGCGGCATTGGCCGCCTGCCATTCCTTCGACGCGGAGCGCGCCGCCCGGTCGATCCTCGGCGGCAGGTGGGCGACCGGCAGACCGAGCATTTCCCGCGCGGCGGCGATCCGCACCGCCCTGACCGGATCTTCCAACGCCCCGGCGATCCGGCGCAATCGGTCAGGAGGCTGAGCCGCCCGCTGCACGGAGACGGCAGCGGCGCGAACCAGCGGGTCGGCATCGTGGATCAGCGGTGCCGCGCGCGCGGCCATCTGCGGTGTCGCCCGCTCCGCCAACAGGTCGAGCGCGGTGGCACGCACGATGCCCGGTAACCCGTCGTGCCCGGCAAGCTCAAGCAATTCCGCATCGAAACCGCTCGGGTTCCGCTGCGCGCCCGCCAGCACCTCCCCGTAATGCGGACCGCGATGGGCGCTTTCCGGAAAGCGCTTTTTCAACACCGCCGCCGCCCAGCTTGCCGGCTTGTCGGCATGGCAATCGCTACAGGCATTGGGCGTGCCGAGCGTCTCGGTCAGATCGGGTCGCGGCACGCGAAAGGAATGGTCCCGGCGTCCATCGATCCCCATGTAGATCCGCTCGATCATGTGACAGGAAACGCATTGGGCGCCGGCAGTGCCCGGCTTATGAAAATGATGGGAGGGATCGTCATAGCGCCGCGCCGTCAGCGACGGGAACTCAGCATTGCCGGTGGGCGAATGGCATTGGGTGCAGACCGCGTTGCCTTCGGCCCGCAAGTCCCCGCCATGTGGTTCATGGCAGTTCGAGCAGCGCACGCCCTTGTCGTACATTTTCGACTGAAGGAACGAGCCATAGACATAGACTTCGTCCAGGATCTGCCCATCCGGGTGGTAGAGCCCCGGGGTCAAGAGCGCCAGCCGATAGCTGTCGTGAAAGGGCGCGCCGGGCAGCGGATTGCCATCCGCGAACGGCTCCCGGCGTGAATGACACCCGGCGCATTGCTGAATCTCCACCTCCGGAAGGCCCTTGGCAAAGCGGACCGGCAAACCGGCGTCCCCCGTGCCGGGAAACAGGCTGCCCTGACCGCCCTTGCCGGCCCGCGCCCAGACGACATGCGCGGCGCCGGGGCCGTGGCAAGCTTCGCAGCCGACGCCGATTTCCGCCTGGCTGCTGGAATAGCGTCTGGTCCGAAGATCGTAAGCCTTCGAAAACCCGGTCGCGTGACACTCCGCGCAGCGGGCATTCCAGGTCTTGTACGGTCCGGACCAGTGAAGCCCGTCCTTGGGCGTCAGCTTTTGATCGGGATAAAGGTGATACCAGCGCTTCTTCTGCTGGTCCCAGACAACATCGAACGACTGCAACCGGCCCGGCTCGGTCTCAAGGAGATACTGTTGCAAGGGCGCGACGCCACCGACGCCCTCAACCTTGAAGGCTCTTCGCCCGCCCGCGAAATCCTCGGTTTCGATGACGAAATCACCGCCTTCTCTGAAGAACCGGGTGGTCCGCCCGTCCTTCTCGAACGCCACACCGCTGAAATCGCCGTCGACCGTGTCTTCGCTCGGCGCCATCCAGGCGCGGGCATGATGGGACGACCGCCACGCCTTGGCCTCGGCGTCGTGACAACCGGCGCAAACGGTGGAGCCGACATAGACAGGATGAGGAGTGGAGCCGGCGGCGGGGTCGCCGCCCTCCGCGCGGGCTGCGCTCGCGCCCGGCCCAAGCGCCAGGGACAACAGCGAAACAAGGAAACCGACCAATTTCTTCAAGGCGCAATTCCTTGTTTATCTTAAGAAATCCGCGAATTCCTCACCTGACAGTCCCTCACCCGGGCCCCGAAAAATAACGTGCCGCGCCTAGAAACTGAAGGCCACACCCAACAACGGCCCATGGGTGATGGTATCGTAGGAGAAGGCGGACCTGCCGCTCTTGCCATTGTCGTAGTTCACGCCAATGGCCTTGTACTGCAGATGCAGAGCCCAGCTTTCGTTGAAGTGATAGCCAACCCCGGCCTGTGCCCCCCAGGTGAACTCGGAAACAAGGCCGAAGCCGCCGATGTTGCCGCTGCCGTAAAGGGACCACGTGTCAGACAGAAAATACTGGCCGCGCACGCCGATGACCGGGTCCACCCATTGCTCGGTGATCGTGCGGGAGAAGCTATTGCCCGGCACGGACGCATTCACGCTGAGCTGATTGTACCACCAGCGCCCGCCCGCATAGGCCTCCGCCCAGTTTCGGTCCTCGGACCAGAACCGGTAGCCAAAGAAACCTTCCGTCACCAACTGCTTGACGCTGGCATCAACGGTTCCGCCGGCGGCGGGGAAGGTCCGGCCGCTGCCCAGATCCATATAGGCCACATCAAGCAAGGCCCCGAAGCGGTTGTCGTAAAGCACCTCAAGATGGCCCATGGCGCCGAACTGCAGGTTCTCGAAGATTGTTCCCGGCGAAACGTTCAGGTCAGTCGTCGGCAAGCGACCGATCCTCGACGTTCCCGAGATGGTCGGCGCCAGCAGATATGGCGCGATGACGAATGTCCAAGCACCCTCTTCCCGGGGAGCGGGTTGCTCCGGCGGAGGCGGCGCCGACGAAATATCGGCGGCAAGAACCGGACCGCAGCTCAGTCCAAGAATAAAAAGGGTGTTGGCTGACCTGCGCATGGCTATCCTGTGTGTTTCCTGAACCCGGCTCTCACAATCCTGATTAATATTCGACGATGCCCCGGAAATATCCAACATTTATTTCGGAGACGAGAGACCCCAACTCAACCGCAACCGATAGAAAACTGCCGCGCCTCGGCCTTCCAGCTTGGCCCAAATGGCGCGCGTTTTGCCGCTTTCCGGGAAATCTGTTGCGAAATCCTGTGAAATTTCCTCAAATGCCGCCAAATCATGCCGGAAATGGCGCGCTTCTGGGGAGGGGCAGAATGGGCTCGCAGTCCATGGCTGAAGCGACTGATACGCAAAACGATCCTGAGTTCGGCCCCAGGCTGGGGCAAGCCTCCATCCTTGTCGTCGATGACGAACCGGGCATGCGCAATTTCCTTGTCCGGATTCTCCAGCCCCACTGTGCCCGCATCGATGAGGCCGCCGATACGGTCGAAGCCTCCGAGCGGCTCGATGCCCAGCAATATGATGTGGTCATCATGGACAACATCATGCCCGGCAAGACCGGCGTGGAGTGGCTGGCGGAACAGCGCGGCATCGGCTTCTTCGCCGATGCCATTCTGATGACCGCCTATGCGGATCTGGAAACCGCCATTCAGGCCTTGCGGGCGGGCGCGGTCGACTTCATTCTGAAACCCTTCCGCTCCAACCAGCTGCTCAACGCCGTCGCCCGCTGTCTCGACCGGTCGACCCTGGCGCGGGAAAACCAGCTCCTGCGGCATCAGCTGCATGCCACCTCCGACCATCTGCTTTTGCGCGACAAACTGATCGGCCATTCGCCCCAGATCGGCGAGGTGCGCCAGACCATCGCCCGGGTCGCGCCGCTGCCCACCTCGATCCTGATCACCGGCGAATCCGGGACCGGCAAGGAAGTGGTCGCCCGCTCGGTCCATGACCTGTCGGATCGCCGCGACAAGCCCTTTGTGCCGATCAACTGCGCAGCGATCCCCGGCGACATGATCGAGGCGGAGCTGTTCGGCCATCTGAAGGGCGCCTTCACCGGCGCCGGCACGGATCGTGACGGGCTGTTCATGCACGCCCAGGGCGGCACGCTGTTTCTCGATGAGATTGGCGAATTGCCGCTGGCGCTGCAAAGCAAGCTCCTGCGGGCGCTCGAGGACCGGCGCATCCGCCCGGTCGGCTCGGAACGGGAGGTGCGGGTCGACCTGCGCTTCGTCTTCGCCACCAACGCCAATCTTGAAGACGAAATCGCTGCCGGACGGTTCCGGGCCGATCTCTTCTACCGGATCAATGTGATGCAGATCGAGATGCCGCCCTTGCGCGAGCGCGGCACCGACATTCAGGAACTGGCCGACCTGTTCATGCAGAAGCTGGCGCGGCAGCTCGGTATGCCGCCAGTGCCGATGGACGATGAGGTCATCGCCGGGCTTCTGGCCTATGACTGGCCGGGGAACGTGCGGGAGCTGCGCAATCTCGTCGAACGCTCGCTCATTCTCGGCCGCTTCCCGGAGGAGTTTCACCGCCGGGGAGCCTCGGCTCCGAAGCCGGACGACACGCTGGAGGCGGTCGAACGCCGCCATATCCTGACCGTGCTCGATCAGGCCGGCGGCAACCGCGCCGAGGCCGCCCGCCGGCTGGGCATCGCCCGAAAAACCATCGACCGAAAGCTCGCCGACTGGAATGCCTGAGACCACGCCCGCACAAGGGCCGCGCCGGCGGCGCCTGTCCGTCCGCGTGCGGCTGCTGGCGCTTGCCCTGCTGCCGACGCTGGTGGTGCTGCCGATCTTTCTCGGCGTCGCCATGGTGCGCTGGAACGCCAAGTTCGATGCACTGCTGAAGAGCAAGGTCAATGGCGACCTGACCATCGCTCATCAGTATGTCGCTCGGATCCTGGAAAACAGCGGCGAGAAGATCGACGCCCTTGGCTCCTCCGCCGCCTTCCGCGATGTGATCGACAGCCGCGACCCGGCGGCGCTCGCCGCCCTCTTGGAGAGGCAACGCCAGAAGTTGGGCCTCGATTTTCTCTATCTGGCCAGCGGCGCGGGAACGGTACTCGCGGCCTCGCCCGCCACCGCCCGCCCGCGCCTCTCCCCGGACTGGCCGGTGATCAGGAAGGCCCTGGCCGGCACACCGGCAACCGGCATCGACATCTTCGAGCACGCGGATCTGGCGGCGATCTCCCCCGACCTTGCCGAACGGGCGAAACTGGAGCTGGTGCCCACAGCCAATGCGCTGCCAAGCCCGCGAAAGGTGGAAGATCGCGGCATGATGGTGCATTCGGCCAGCCCGGTCTCCTTGCCCGGACAGCCCGCCTCCGCTCTGGTCGGCGGACTGTTGCTCAATCAGAATCTCGTCTTCATCGATACCATCAACGATCTCGTCTACCGGGAGGCCAGCCTGCCGGAGGGCAGTCAGGGCACCGCCACCTTGTTTCTGGACGATGTGCGCATCAGCACCAATGTCCGTCTGTTCGAAGGCCGCCGGGCGCTCGGCACGCGGGTGTCGGCAGTGGTGCGGGAACGGGTGCTTGATGAGGGGCGGACCTGGCTCGACAGCGCCTTTGTCGTCAACGACTGGTACATCTCCGCCTATGAGCCGATCACCGACAGCCGGGGCCGGAATGTCGGCATGCTCTATGTCGGCTTTCTCGAAGCCCCCTTCTACCAAGCGAAACTGGCCACCCTCCTGGCGCTCGGCCTTGGCTTTCTGGTCGTCACCGCCGGCAGCGTGCCGCTGTTCCTGCGATGGGCGCGCGGCGTCTTCAAGCCGCTGGAGCGGATGAACCAGACCATCGCCCGGGTCGAACGGGGAGATCTGGGCGCGCGCACGGGCACGGGCGCGGACAGCGCCAGCGACGAAATCGCCCGGGTAGCCCGCCAACTCGACGACCTTCTGGAACAGGTACAGGAGCGCGACCGGCAGCTCAGGCGCTGGAACGAGGAGCTCAACAGCCGGGTGGAGGCGCGCACCCGCGACCTGAAGATGGCCAACCGCCGGCTGGAGGACGCCACCAAGCAACTGATCCTGTCGGAAAAGCTCGCCGCCATCGGCGAGATCACCGCCGGCGTCGCCCATGAGATCAACAATCCGATTGCCGTCATACAGGGCAACATGGAGGTGCTGCGGATGCTGCTCGGCCGTCATGCGGAGCTGGCGAGCACGGAAATCCGGCTGATCGACGAGCAGGTCGACCGCATCAACCAGATCGTCATGAAGCTGCTGCAATTCGCCAAGCCGGACGAATACGCCGGCCAGGCCGACCGGCACGCGCCGGCGGACGTGATCTCGGACTGCCTGCCGCTGGTGCGCCATCTGCTACGCCAGGGGGATATCGAGGTCATCCGCGACAACAGCGCCACCCGGCAGGTTCTGATGAACCGGACCGAGCTGCAACAGGTGCTGGTCAACCTTTTGGTCAACGCCATTCATGCCATGCCGCAGGGGGGAACGCTGACCCTGCGCTCCCGCGATGCGGAAAGCGATGGCCGGCCGGGCGTTGCGGTCGAGGTCGCCGACACCGGCCCCGGCATTCCCGCAGCCGTCGCCGCGCGCATCTTCGATCCGTTCTACACCACCAAATCCCGCGAAGGCACTGGCCTCGGCCTGTCGATCACCCGCACGCTGGTGACCCGTCATGGCGGCACCATCGACTTCCAGACCGATCCGGACACCGGCACGCAGTTCAGGGTGTGGCTGCCGCAGGCAATGTAGCGCCCAGCGCGGGCGACAGCGCCCATCTAGACAAAATGTCCACCTCGCGGCGCCGGCACGTGGGGCGGTCTGGACGAAATGTCCATCTCCCGATTGGCTATAAGAATTACCCGATTGAAAATCCTGATGAATTCAATCTGGCGCCGAACTTGCTTCACTGACCCCGCTGCCCGGGGGAGGACGGGTTGCGGCAACGGCCCGCCAGCACGCGTGCGCGCAGGCAGGAGACATGCCCCGCGCCCTGCCCTCCCCCGCCGGCGGCACGGCATTCCGGCTCACCTTCGAGCCGAACCGGGAAAAAGACCGGACGGAATGCCAGCCAAACAGCGCATGGGAGGAAAGTAAGTGCATGTTTGACCGGCTGAAAAAGGAACACATCGTCGCCGACGACGATTTCAACCGCTGGAAAGTTCCGCCAGCATCCATCGCCATTCACCTTTGTATCGGCTCCGTCTACGCCTGGAGCATCTTCAACCCGCCGCTGACCAAGCAGTTCGGCGTGGTGGCCGCCTCTTCCGGTGACTGGAGCCTGTCCTCCGTCGTCTGGATCTTCTCCGTCGCCATTGTCTTCCTGGGCCTTGCGGCGGCCTTCGGCGGCAAGTGGCTGGAGGAAGTCGGCCCGCGCATGGTCGGCGTCGTCGCCGGGCTGTGCTGGGGCGGCGGCTTCCTCATTGGCGGGCTGGGCATCATGACCCACCAGCTCTGGCTGGTGTATCTGGGCTATGGCGTCATCGGCGGCTGCGGCCTCGGCCTTGGCTATGTCTCGCCGGTCTCGACGCTGATCCGCTGGTTCCCGGACCGGCGCGGCATGGCGACCGGCATGGCCATCATGGGCTTTGGCGGCGGCGCGATGATCGCAACGCCGATCAAGGAATACCTGCTCGGCCTGTTCTACAAGGCGCCGGAGTATCTCGGCCCCCAGGCGGCGGTGGAGATGGTGACGGAGGCCGGCAAGCGCATGGCCGAGGTCAACGGCCAGCTCGTCGAGGTGGTGATCGCCGGCGCCAAGCAGGTGGCCGCCGCTCCGGTTCCGCTGGAGGAAGGCGTCTATGTGGTCGGCACGGGCCACACCGGCGCGGCCGGCACCTTCTTCACCCTCGGGATTGCCTATTTCGTGGTGATGATGATCGCCTCCTTCTCCTATCGGGTGCCGCGCGAAGGCTGGCTGCCCAAGGGCTGGACGCCGCCGACCGCCGATGCGGCCTCGCGCAAGATGATCACCCACAACAACGTTCACATCGACCAGGCCCTGCGCACGCCGCAGTTCTACCTGTTGTGGATCGTCCTGTGCTTCAACGTGACCGCCGGCATCGGCGTGATCGGCGTCGCCAAGACCATGATGACGGAGATCTTCGGCACGACCCTGCCGCTGATCGTCAACTCCGCCTTCGCCGCGACCTATGTGTTCATGATCTCGGTGTTCAACATGGTCGGCCGGTTCTTCTGGGCCTCCGCCTCGGACTACATCGGGCGCAAGAACACCTATTACTGCTTCTTCATCATCGGTATCGCCCTCTACCTGTCGATCCCCTTCGCGGCGGCACAGGTGAGCGTCAATCCAGCGGTGACCTGGCTGGTGATGTTCTATGCGGCAACCATGGTGATCTTCACCATGTACGGCGGTGGCTTCGCCACCATCCCGGCCTATCTGGCGGATATCTTCGGCACAAAGTATGTCGGCGGCATCCATGGCCGGCTGTTGACCGCGTGGAGCACCGCGGGCGTGCTGGGCCCCTTGGCGATCACCCAGTTGCGCAACCTGTCGCTGAACAGCTCGATCAAGGATCTGGCCTCAAAGGTCGATCCGGCGGCCTTCACCGAGAAGTTCGGTGCCGGGCTCGATCAGCTCGATCAGCTCGTCGCGGCGAAGACGGTGACGATCGCCCAGTTGATGGAGATCGCTCCGGCGGGTACGGTCGATCCGACCTCAAGCCTTTACAACACCACCATGTATGCGATGGCCGGCTTGCTCGTCATCGCGCTGATCTGCAATGCGTTGGTTCGCCCGGTGCATGAAAAGCATCACATGGAGGCAGGTGAAGGCGCCGAGCCGGCACGCGCCTGACCCATCTGACCGGCGCCCGGGAACAGCCGTTTCCGGGCGCCTTTCTCGCTCCCTTCCCGGTTCACCGGCACCCGAAACGGACCATCAATGATCGACAAGCTGGAAATGTTCATCGCCCTGGCGCGGGAACAGCATTTCGGACGCGCGGCGGAGGAATGCGGCGTGACCCAGCCGACCCTGTCGGCGGCGATCAAGCAGCTTGAAGAGCAACTGGGCGCGCTCCTGGTGCTGCGCGGCTCCCGCTTTCAGGGGCTGACGCCCGAGGGCCAGCGGGTGCTGGAATGGGCACGGCGGCTGGTCGCCGATGCCCGGACCATGCAGCAGGAGATCAGGAGCGGCCGCCACGCCCTGTCCGGCCACCTGCGCCTTGCGGTCATTCCGACGGCGCTCGCCTATCTGCCGGAGCTGACCATGCCCTTCAGCAAGGAACACGCGGGTGTGACCTTCTCGATCCTGTCGCGGTCCTCGGTGGAAATCCTGTCGCTGCTGGAGAACCTGGAGGTGGACGCCGGCATCACCTACCTCGACAACGAGCCGGTGCGGCGCGTCCTGCAGGTGCCGCTCTATCGGGAGCGCTACTGCCTCGTCACCGCCGCCGGCGCCCCCCTTTCGGATCGCAGCCACGTCACCTGGTGCGATGTCAGCACGGTTCCGCTGTGCCTTCTGACCCCCGACATGCAGAACCGCCGGATCGTCGACAGCATTCTCGCCGGCGTCGGCATGACCGCCGACCCGACGCTGGAAACCGATTCCGTCGTCTCGCTGTTCGCCCATGTGCGCACCGGCTGCTGGGCGAGCATCGTGCCCGAAAGCCTCGCGGCGGCCTTTTCCTCAGACGCGCTGAAGGTCATCCCGATCACCGAGCCGGATGCCGGCCCCCTCGTCGGGCTGGTCACCACCCACCGCGAGCCGCATGCACCGTTGATCACCGCCCTGTTGCGGCTGACCCGGCGGATCGCCGGCGCCGACCCCAGGCCGCAATAGGCCGGCCGGACCGTCGATAGAAATGTGCTATCGCACAACGGAACTGCGATATTGATCTTGCCGATGGGTACCATGCATTTTCTCCCGATATGCGCGAGTGAGGGAGAAAACGCATGGATTTGCAGGATTCTGCGCAGGATATAACGGAGCGCACGGCGGAAATCGTCTCCAGGAATGCGCAGCTTGAAGGGCCGCTGCTGCCCATCCTCCATGACGTTCATCATGCGTTTGGCTGCGTGCCGGACGCCGCGATCCAGCCGATTGCCGATGGGCTGAACCTCAGCCGCGCCGAGGTTCACGGCGTCGTCAGCTTCTATCACGACTTCCGCAAGTCTCCGGCCGGCCGGCATACCCTCAAGCTCTGCCGCGCCGAGGCCTGTCAGTCCGTGGGCGGCGACCGCCTCGCCGAGGATGTGATGCAAGCGCTTGGCATCAATTGGCACGAAACCACGCCCGATGGCCGGATCACCCTGGAGCCGGTCTATTGCCTCGGTCTGTGTTCCTGCGCGCCCGCCGCCATGATGGATGACACGCTTCACGGCCGGCTCGATGCCGCCTCCGTCAAGGACATCGTCGCGGAGGCAAGCCGATGACCCCGACCATCTTTGTTCCCTGCGACGCCGCCGCCCTTGCCGTGGGCGCCGACAAGGTCGCCGCCGCCATCACCGCCGAGCTTTCCGCGCGCGGACTGAATGCCACCATCGTCCGCAACGGCTCGCGCGGGCTTCATTGGCTGGAACCGCTCATTGAGGTGCGCACGGACCATGGCCGGATCGCCTATGGGCCGGTCCGCCCCGCCGATGTCCCCGGTCTTTTCGATGCCGGGTTCCTTTCCGGCGGCGACCATCCGCTGCGCCACGGGCGAACGAAGGACATGCCCTTTCTCAAGGGCCAGACCCGCCTGACCTTCGCCCGCTGCGGCGTCACCGATCCGCTGTCGCTGGAGGACTATCGCCACTACCAGGGCCTGAAGGGGCTGGAGAAGGCGGTGACCATGCCCCCGGCCGACATCGTGCGCGAGGTCACCGACAGCGGGCTGCGCGGACGCGGCGGCGCCGGATTCCCCACCGGCATCAAGTGGAACACCGTGCTGGGCGCGCCCGGCGCGCAGAAATACATCGTCTGCAATGCGGATGAAGGCGACAGCGGCACCTTCGCCGACCGGATGATCATGGAGGGCGACCCCTTTGTCCTGATCGAGGGCATGGCGATTGCCGGCATCGCCACCGGCGCGACCAAGGGCTACATCTACACCCGCTCCGAATACCCGCATGCGGTCGCCATCATGCGCAGGGCGATCGAGATCGCCCGCCGCGCCGGGATCCTCGGGCCTTCCGTGCTCGGCTCGGCCCATGCCTTCGACATGGAGGTGCGGGTCGGCGCCGGCGCCTATGTCTGCGGCGAGGAAACCTCGCTGCTCAACAGCCTGGAAGGAAAGCGCGGCGTGGTGCGCGCCAAGCCGCCGCTGCCGGCGCTCGAAGGCCTGTTCGGCTGCCCGACCGTGGTCAACAACGTGATGTCGCTCGCCTCCGTGCCGGTGATCCTCGACCGGGGCGCGGCCTTCTACCGCGACTTTGGCGTCGGCCGGTCCCATGGCACCATCCCGATCCAGCTTGCCGGCAACATCAAGCATGGCGGGCTCTACGAGACCGCCTTCGGCCTGACCCTTGGCGAATTGATCCATGACATCGGTGGCGGCACCGCCAGCGGCCGTCCGGTCAAGGCGGTGCAGGTCGGCGGACCGCTCGGCGCCTATTTCCCGCCGGCACTGTTCGACACCGTGTTCGACTACGAGGCCTTCGCCGCACGCGGCGGGCTGATCGGCCATGCGGGCATCGTCGTCTTCGACGACACCGCCGACATGCTGAAGCAGGCCCGCTTCGCCATGGAGTTCTGCGCCGTCGAAAGCTGCGGCAAGTGCACCCCCTGCCGCATCGGCGCGGTGCGCGGCACCGAGGTACTGGACAAGATCGCGAAGGGCGAGAGCCCGGAGGCGAATATCGCGCTGCTGGAAGACCTCTGCAACACCATGAAGCTCGGCTCACTCTGCGCGCTCGGCGGCTTCGCGCCCTATCCGGTGGAAAGCGCCCTTACCCATTTCCCGGACGATTTCGACAAGAATCCCTTTCTCCAGGCGGCGGAGTAACAGCCATGTCCCTGATCAAGGAAACCGACTACGGCACGCCGACCTCCCGGTCGCAGGAGACCGTGACCCTGACCGTCGATGGCTTTGACGTCACCGTCCCGGCGGGCACCTCCGTCATGCGCGCCTCGATGGAAGCGGGCATCCAGATCCCCAAGCTGTGCGCCACCGACATGGTCGACGCCTTCGGCTCCTGCCGCCTGTGCCTGGTGGAGATCGAAGGCCGGCGCGGCACGCCCGCCTCCTGCACCACGCCGGTGGAAGACGGCATGGTGGTGCGCACCCAGACCGGCCGCCTGAAGGACCTGCGCCGGGGCGTGATGGAGCTTTACATCTCCGACCACCCGCTGGACTGCCTGACCTGCGCGGCCAATGGCGACTGCGAATTGCAGGACATGGCCGGGGCGGTCGGCCTGCGCGATGTCCGCTACGGCTACGAGGGCGCCGGCCACGTCACCGCCCGGCAGAATGGCGAGGACAATCCCCGCTACATGCCCAAGGACGAGACCAACCCCTACTTCACGTACGATCCGTCCAAGTGCATCGTCTGCTCGCGCTGCGTGCGGGCCTGCGAGGAGGTGCAAGGGACCTTCGCGCTGACCATCGAAGGGCGCGGTTTCGAGTCCCGCGTCTCCCCGGGCATGTCGGAAAGCTTCCTCGCCTCCGAATGCGTGTCCTGCGGCGCCTGCGTCCAGGCCTGCCCGACGGCGACCTTGCAGGAAAAGTCGGTGATCGAGATCGGTCAGCCGGAGCATTCGGTGGTCACCACTTGCGCCTATTGCGGCGTCGGTTGCTCCTTCAAGGCGGAAATGCGCGGCGATGAGCTGGTGCGCATGGTGCCCTACAAGGACGGAAAGGCGAATGCCGGCCATTCCTGCGTCAAGGGCCGCTTTGCCTATGGCTACGCCAGCCACCGGGACCGGATCCTCAATCCGATGATCCGCGACAGCATCGACCAGCCCTGGCGCGAAGTGTCCTGGGACGAGGCGCTGGGGTTCGCCGCATCACGTCTGCGCGGCATTCAGGAGGCCCATGGCAAGGAGGCCATCGGCGTCATCACCTCCTCCCGCTGCACCAACGAGGAAACCTTCCTGGTGCAGAAGCTGGCCCGCGCGGTGTTCGGCAACAACAACACCGACACCTGCGCCCGCGTCTGCCATTCGCCGACCGGCTACGGCCTGGGCCAGACCTTTGGCACCTCCGCCGGAACCCAGGATTTCGAGAGCGTCGAACGGGCGGATGTGGTGGTGGTGATCGGCGCCAATCCGACCGACGGCCATCCGGTGTTCGGCTCGCGGCTGAAGAAGCGCCTGCGCCAGGGCGCCCGGCTGATCGTCATCGACCCGCGCCGCATCGACCTCGTCAAGTCGCCGCATATTGCCGCCGCCCATCATCTCGCCCTGCGCCCGGGCACCAATGTGGCGGTGGTGACGGCGCTCGCCCATGTGATCGTCACCGAGGGGCTGCACGACGAGACCTTCATCCGCGAGCGCTGCGACTGGGAGGAATTCCAGGACTACGCCGAATTCGTCGCCGACCCGGCGCACAGCCCGGAAGCGGTCGAGGCGCTGACCGGCGTTCCGGCGGCGGAGATGCGCGCCGCCGCCCGGCTTTACGCCCAGGGCGGCAACGGCGCCATCTATTACGGGCTCGGTGTCACCGAACACAGCCAGGGCTCGACCACGGTGATCGGCATCGCCAACCTCGCCATGCTGACCGGCAACATCGGCCGGCCCGGTGTCGGCGTGAACCCGCTGCGCGGCCAGAACAACGTGCAAGGGTCCTGCGACATGGGCTCCTTCCCGCACGAGCTGCCCGGCTACCGCCATGTGAAGAACGCCGATGTGCGGGCGATCTACGAGGCCACCTGGGGTGTCGAGATCTCGCCCGAGCCGGGCCTGCGCATCCCCAACATGCTGGACGCGGCCGTCGATGGAACCTTCCGGGGTCTCTATGTCCAGGGCGAGGATATCCTTCAGTCCGACCCGGACACCAAGCACGTCTCCGCCGGGCTGGCGGCGATGGACTGCGTCATCGTCCATGATCTCTTCCTGAACGAGACCGCCAACTACGCCCATGTCTTCCTGCCGGGCTCGACCTTCCTGGAAAAGGACGGCACCTTCACCAATGCCGAACGGCGGATCAACCGGGTGCGCAAGGTGATGGCGCCGCGCAATGGCTATGCGGACTGGGAGGTCACCCAGTTGCTGGCCAATGCCATGGGCGCGAACTGGAATTACACCCACCCGCGCGAGATCATGGCCGAAATCGCGGCGACGACGCCGAGCTTCGCCAATGTCACCTACAAGCTGCTGGAGGAGATGGGCTCGGTGCAGTGGCCCTGCAACGACGCCAATCCCGAAGGCGCGCCGGTGATGCATGTGGACGGCTTCGTGCGCGGTCGCGGCCGCTTCATCCGCACCGACTACGTGGCGACCGACGAGCGGGCCGGCCCGCGCTTCCCCCTGCTCCTGACCACCGGCCGGATCCTCAGCCAGTACAATGTCGGTGCGCAGACCCGACGCACCGACAACGTGGTCTGGCACAGCGAGGATGTGCTGGAGATCAATCCTCATGACGCGGAGTTGCGCGGCGTCAAGGACGGCGACTGGGTGAAGCTCGCCAGCCGTTCCGGCGAAACCTCACTCCGGGCGCGGATCACCGACCGGGTGTCGCCGGGCGTCGTCTACACCACCTTCCACCACCCGGGAACACAGGCCAATGTCATCACCACCGACTATTCCGACTGGGCGACCAACTGCCCGGAATACAAGGTCACGGCGGTGCAGGTGTCGCGCTCGAATGGCCCGACGGACTGGCAGGAAGAGTATGAGCGCCTGTCGGCCCGCTCCCGGCGGATCGAGGCGGCGGAGTAGCCATGAAGCCGCATCGCGAGCTTTCGGCGATCTCCCATGCCGGAGGACGGTTCACCGCCTCGGCGCGGGCGCTGGCCAATGAGGTCGCCGTGGCCATCAGCTACAACGGCACCTCCCAGGCGGTGCTGATGGCGACCCCCTCTGATCTTGCCGATCTTGCCATCGGCTTCTCCCTGACCGAGGGCATCATTGCCGCGGCCGACGAGATCGAGCGCATCGAGACGGTCGATTGCGGACGCGGTCTCGACCTGCAGCTCTGGTTGGCGGGGAACGCCGCCAGCCGGCTGGCGGCCCGCCGCCGGTCAATGGCTGGTCCGGTTGGCTGCGGGCTGTGCGGCATCGAAAGCCTTGAGGAGGCCATGCGGGCAACACCGCAGGTGACGGCCGAGACGCGTTTTTCCGCCGCCGATGTCGCCAGCGCGGTGGAGGCCATTACCGAGGCCCAGGCGCTGCACCGGCGCACCCGGTCGGTGCATGCGGCCGGCTGCTTCAGCCCGCGCAGCGGCCTGGTCGCGCTGCGTGAGGATGTCGGCCGCCACAATGCGCTCGACAAGCTGATCGGCGCCCTCACCGCCACCGGGCAGCAGGCGGCCTTTGCCGGCGGGGCGCTGGTGCTGACCAGCCGCCTGTCGGTGGAGCTGATCCAGAAGGCAGCCATCGCCGGCTGCGGTGTCCTGATCGCCATGTCGGCGCCAACGGCCCTTGCCGTGGAAACAGCGGATCACGCACGGATCACCCTGGTCGCATCCGTGCGCGAGGCCGGTTTCGAGATTTACACGCATCCGGAACGGATTATCGGAGGAGCCCTTCCCCATGTCGCCTGACAAGCTCGCCTATATGGCGAACCAGATCGCCACCTTCTTCCGGCATGCGCCCCGCGAGGAAGCCGTCTCCAGCATTGCCGAGCACATCAGCAATTTCTGGGAACCGCGCATGCGCCGCCAGTTCTTTGAACTTCTGGCGCGGGAGAAGGAGCGCTTCGACCCGCTGGTGCAGGACGCCGGGCAGCACGTCCGCCCGGTCGCCGAGGCCTGACGGCGAGCAGCCGAGCGCCCCCCACGGAACGCCGATCCACAGTGCCAAAAAACCGGAAAGCCCCGGCAATTTCCCGGGGCTTTCTCAAAGCTCGCCACATCCTGCCTCAGCCGCAAAGCCGCATGAAGGTGGCGTAGGTGTAGACGAACACGGGATCGAGATAGGTGAGGAAGCCGTAGATCGACACCGCCAGCAGTGCCGCAACCAGCAGCGCCTTCACGGCAAAGGAGGATACTGAGCGGTCCTTGCTCATGCCGGCACCGCCTCGGCAGCCTTCGGCCTTGCCACTTCCCGATCATTGATGGGCATGTGCAGCACAGCCGCCAGAACGCCAATCCCGATCGAGAACCACCAGATGTAGCTGTAGGAGCCGGTGGTATCGAAGACATAGCCTGCCATCCAGATGCCGAAGAAGGCCCCGAGCTGATGGCCGAAGAAGACGAAGCCGAAGAGGGTCGTGAGATATCGGGTGCCGAAGATCTGCCCGACCAGCCCGCTGGTCAGCGGCACGGTTCCCAGCCACAGGAAGCCCATCACCGCCGCGAACAGATAGGTGCTGATCGGCGTCAGCGGCAGCGTGATGAAAGCAATCATCGCAACCACGCGGCAGACATAGAGGAAGGTCAGCGTGTATTTGCGCCGGAAGATCGAGCCGCCGACATAGCCGAACACGAAGGTTCCGGCGACATTGGTCAGCGAAATCAGGGCAATCGCGGTGCCGCCAACGGAAAGCGGCAAGCCCTGATCGACAAGATACGGCGGGATATGCCCGGCCAGGAACGCAAGCTGGAAGCCGCAGGCCATGAAGCCAAGGTTGAGGAACCAGAAGCCGCTGTGCCGAAACGCTTCGGAGATCGCCGCCCACATGGAAAGCTCGCCATGGCCGGCAACTTCATCCGAGCCTTTCGCCCGCAAAAACCAGGCCAGCGGGCATAGCGCGGCGAAAAGGACCGCGAGAACGAGGAACGTCCCATCCCAGTTCTGCGAATTCAACAGCTGATGAACGAAGGGCACGATGAGGAACTGGACCAGGCCGCCGATCGCGCCCACCGCGCCGATCGCCCAGGCACGATCTCCGGGGGGGACGATCTTGCTCACCGCACCGTAGATGACACCGAAGGCCGTGCCGGCAAGGCCGATCCCGACGAGAACGCCGGCATTGAAGCTGAAGATCAGGAAGTCGGGCGCATAGGCCATCGCAAGGAGACCGGCCGCATAGATCAGCACGCCGAAGACGATCACCTTCGCCGGGCCGAACCGGTCCGCGGCCATGCCCGTCACCGGCTGCGTCAAGCCCCAGACCAGATTCTGCAGCGCAAAGGCAAAGCCGACATCCTCGATCGACCAATCCATGCTCATGGTCACGGGCAGCATGAACAGCCCCTGCGACTGACGGATGCCGAGCGACAACCCCATGATACTGCCGCCGGCGAGGACGAGCAGGCCCCAGCGGCCCAAGACTCCATTCATAAGGTTCATCGGCATTCCCTCCATAGATCAATCGATAAACAAAACAAAAACGTCACGCGGGACGGCGCCCTGCCCGGCTGTCCCTCCCGCTGGAAAGCACTCCACGGGTCGCCATCGTCTCAAAAGGGCGATGGCACCACCTTCCCG
>NZ_BMCR01000002.1 GCF_014635285.1 Stappia taiwanensis
GGACCACAACGTGAACGGCGCTAGCCTATGAACGGGTACATTCAGGGGAGCAGGTCACAGGCCATCGGCCGGCACACGCTCGGGCAGCATGTCGCCGCGCAGCGCGGTGGCGGGCAGCGCCGAGAGCCGCGCGTGCAGCGCGGCGAGGATGGTTTCACGAGGGGTGGGCAATTGGAATTCCGGAGGTTGAGGGGCGGCTTGACCCAACAACACGCTTAGCTAGGCGCAGACACCATGCGTTACTGCATGAACTCAAGTGATAGTTGTCGAGCGGTTTGTTCTGACTGATAGCGCCAGATACTCGCATCGAATTCACGTCGAGAGACGGATAACAAGTCTGCCGCAAAGCTAAACACTTCGCGGAGATAATCGTAGCTGTCGTCTTCCAATCCCGCGAGTTCGGCAAAGCCCCGGATGTGGCGATCTACAGCGATGCAATCCACCCCCACCAGGCAGGCCATGTAGTCAACGGTTTTTGGGCCGACACCTCTGACTCGCCGGATGTCCATCCGAAAGCTCTTGTCGCGTAGCGCTCTGCTCAGCTCGGATGTACTGTCAATTTCCGCCTCGGCCATGAAGCCGACCAGATTGTCAAAGCGTGACACCTTCTCCCGATGCTCCCATTGCAGGAACTTTGGGCTTCCCTCTTGCTCGATCACCGGGACCAAGTTGCTCATGGTTGTGGCGTTCGGGAAGGTTCTAAGAATAGTGGCAATGCGGGGCTTCACAACTTTCGCGTAGTTCAGCCCGGCTTGTAGGACCGAGTCAGCAAGTACCGCGCCCATGTGCTGATAGACCGGCCTGCAAGAGACGCGCGGTCCCAGAACACCGGTCCGAACAGCATGGTCGGCAACGCGCCGGGCGGCATGCAGAGCGTCTGAACTGTTCCGGTTTTCCGCCACTTCTATTCTTTCCATCTACGCAATGCCAGCTTCCACCAAGGCATTCAGCCTCTCTACGCAGTTGGCGCAGGCCCCGCAAGGAAAGGAACTTGACGCCTGACAAGAGAAGGTGCGGCCGATAGGGACCCCGAGGTCCAGCGCTTGTCGGACGACGTCGACCTTGGCTTTCTCGCGGAAGGGCGCATGGAAGCGTACGGCGCCGACACCACGTGAGAGCTCTTCGAGGCCGTTCATGAACTCGGTGCTGCAGTCTATTTCCTTGGCATGATTGCTGTTGATGAAGCCCGAATACACGTCGAGGATCCGAAGCGTCTGGGCGCGAGCTGCGGCCACAGCGACGAACAGCATCGTCCGGTACGGGAGGTACAGGTCATCATCTGAGACGGCTTCTTTCCAGAGGTCCGCTTCCACGATCATCCGTGATGGCGAGCCCTTGAAGACGTCCGAGATATTCAGCCGTTCTGGCGGCATCGCCTCCTGCGGGAGGACTTCCTGCACTTTCGCCCATTCTGTCTCAACACAGTGTTGGCCGTAATCGAAGAAGATGGGATGAACTTCTGTCCCTTCGTTGACCAGCAGATAGCAGACCGTTGTCGAATCGAGTCCGCCAGAGACCATGACGACAGCCTTCTTCATGAACGCGTCGCCCTTAGTCTCGAAATAACTTCGAAGAGGCCGTTTAGGCAGCTATCGAGCTTGTCCGAATAGACCGCGCTACCCGCCATCACCATGGTGTTGGTATTCTCTTTGAGCGGATCGAAGGTGATCACGGGCTTCTTCAGGGCAAGAGCCAGGCCAATTTCAACGAGTGTGCCTGGATCGCGCTCCAGCGGCAGTGCAAAAACAAGATCACACTCCTCGAGAAGGCCCAAATCACCCAGATATGCGGCTCGCATTTCATGCATCGAGCTTTGCGGTGTTAGCTCTCCGTTCTCTTGTACCGGGCGGCGAACCCGAAAATTATGATAGGTGAGCGCCCGAAGTGCTTCTTCGAGGTGCGTGCGGTCGACGTAGGAAAAATCGGGAGCGGCGAAGTAGATCTGAAAGTCCGGCCGTGCATGCCAAGGCAGAAATGTTCCGCCCAAGCCGCGCATTTGCTCGACGGAGAGCGCAAGGCTGCGCTGGACATCTCTTTTGAAGTCGTCCGGGTAGGTCGTCTGGGAATAGCATGTTGCAGCGCGCGCTGCCCTCCATCCGGCATCAAAGACGGCGCCATCCAGCATGGACACGAAAACCGCTGAATACACGTCACCGACACCGACCGAGTTGACGGTTTCGCCGAGGAGCGCCGGAATCTCGTCGAATTGGTCACCTCGCAGATCAAACACACGGCTGCCGCCGCGATTCTCCTTCAGAAGAATGGCTTGCGGCGACAGATCGCGCAGATCAGCCAGCAGGCTGGACATATCCTCCGACGCTTTCTCCAGGAACATTGGAGAGGATGTGGAAGTCACTACGGCGGCAGTGTTTCCCTTGAACGATGAGAGCGATTGAAGGTCCGGGAGATCATAAGCGATATCGAAGCTTGCCTGAACATCCTCGGCAAGTAGGGATCTCAGGACCGTGAGATCGTACTTTCCAGGGAAAATCAGACATGTTTTGAAGGTCTTTAGTGCCTCAACTTCACCGCGGTATTCGACAGACTTTTCGTCCCTCAGGATGTCTTGATAGGCTTGGTCTGCGAGTTCGGTCGGATCGCCAATCGCCATGACGTTGGGCGCGCCCTTGACCTCTGCCAGCCAGATGAATTCGCTGCATCCCAAGCGTTCGAGGTAAGTTCGCGCCTGATCGACCAGATAGCCGGGGCATACCGCGGCCACGGAAAAGTTCGCGTCTATTGCCCACAGCCCCCGGGCCGCGTGAACGATGCCGCCGAGCCGTAGCTTACTTTCAGCGGCTGCCTTTGGCAGGGTGAAATCTACGTATACCTCGCCGACCAGCAGAAGGTCTTGCCTAGGGTTCATGGCGTGCGCGGCGCAAAGTCCACGTTGACCGATGCAACTGGAGTCGATGCCGAGGAGTTGACGCGCCCCTCATAGGTGAAGCCCGCGGCCATGCAGTCCGCGAGATAGTTGAAGCTGGTTGGCAGCGCCCCCACGGTCTGGCCGCTCGGGTCGACGGCGAACAACCGGCCACGCTGCTCGATGGTTAGCGCAGTGTTGGCCGGAGGAACGCCGCCGCTCGCGGTGAAGTAGTCACACTGTTCAACCTCTTCGAGGGCACAGGAGAATGCCCGGGCGCAGCGATCTTCCCCACTTGCGCCGCCACCCCCGGCTCCCTCACCACCGTCTTTCGGACGCGAGCCAGGGTAGTCCGAGAAGCTTCCAGAGCCAGTGCTACCCATATCATCCCTCAAATCAGCATCTTGTGTTCCTGGGATGGTCTTTCAGTTGATCTGGTGTTGCAAGCCATAAATGTAGACTTCGACGAGCGTGAAGAAAAAGCCACGAAAGTTGGCGAACGCAACGAGCAAGGATTCGGCCCATTTTCGCTGGCTTTATCCCAACCGCCCCTCCACCCAATTCGCCACGATCAGCCCGGACACACTGTCTTGCGCCCGCTCGGCATCCCGGGCGAGGTTCAGCCGCTTCGGCAGCTTCACCTGTGGCACCAGCAGGAAGATCGGTGCGGTGACCTGGTTGCGGCCGGTCTTCGCACGCGATGCCACCGCCTGGCCGCGCGTGTTGATCCGGGCGCGGTCGGCGACAAGCAGGCTCGGACCTCTCCGGCGATAAACGAAGCGCAGGCGCAGCCCGCGGCGGCGTTCCCATTCGCCAGGGGTGAGCTTGGCGCCTCGGAGACCACGACCGGCCGCCTCGGTCGGTATTGCGAGCCAGAATCCGTCCTTCGAGCGGATCAGCGGGCCGGTGTCATGGGCGCCGACGATGACCGGCGCCTTCGACCATACCAGCGCCGCCGCGTTCAGGCTCTCTCCCGCCTTCGGGTAGGTCTGGCTCCGGATCGAGTTGGCGAGCCGCCGGCCGAGCCCGCGCCGGTGATCTGGCCGCGCCAGGCGGTCTTGAGCCCTGTCCCGGCCTCGCGCATGGCGGCGGAGACCGCCTTCTCGCCCGCCTTCACCTCGGCGGCCATGGCGGCGACGAGGTCGGGCGTGATGTCGAGCTTCAGCTTCATGCCGGGCGCAGGTCCACGGTCCAGACCAGCCGTTCGCGGTCGCGGACAGGCTCGCCCTGGATGAGAAAGGCCTCGCCGTCGATCTCGATGCGATCGCCGGGCCGCGGGTTCGCCACCTCGGCGAGGCGCAGATCCAGCCGGGTGGTTTCCGACCAGATGCGCGCCTCGCCGAAGCTGCTGATGTCGTCCGGCCGGCGCAGGATCGCGCGAACCAGCGATGGCGCACCGCCGTCGGCGGTGTAGACCACATCGCGCGCCAGATGCGCGTCCGCGAAGAGCGCGTCGAGGGCGGCGGCGAAGGCGGTCATCAGAAGCTGCCGTTCAGGCGCACTCGGCCGATGGTGTCGCCCGCCCCGCCCGCCACCGCCTCTACGGCCACGCCGATGAGGGTGTTGTCGGTCGCGACCGTGGTGCAGCGCTTGTTGCTGTCGTCCCAATAGACCCTCGCGCCGACGGTCCAGGCCTGCGAGCCGATCTTGGTGAGGTCGAAGACGCCGGTGAGCGCGGCCTCGACCGTGGCGCCGCTGGCGGCATCGCCGGCGGCCACGCCGAAGATGGCGCCGACGAGCAGGCCGTCGCCGGAGGTCACGGCGTAGGGTGCGGTCAGGGTGAGCGTGTTGCCGGGCTGGACGTAGTTCTTCATCGCGGGGTCCTCTTGGATACGACGACGGGCGGCGCGAAGGCCGCCCGTGCGTCAGGGATCAGGGTTCAGGGGATGGCCCGGATTACGCGCCGGGGTTCTTGTAGAGGCCGCGCCAGTCGATGGCCTTGGCGCCGAAGTCGAGGCGGCACTTGATCTCGACGCCGTCGACGTCGAAGCCGTTGCGCGTCTCGATATAGGCGCCCTGCTGGCCCTCGAGATAGGCGTACTCGATGGTGTCGATCTGGTTCGGGCTCGCCGCCAGGTACCAGGCCGTCTCGCTCGCCGCATCGAGCCGGGGCTCGGCGATGGGTGAGAGCGTGCGGATCGACTGCGGGACGACGTTGCCGCTCTGGGCGGGCACGAGGTTCTGGGCGACCAACTGCTCGGCCTTGAGCTCCAGCGCCGCCGGCACGATCAGGAAGGCGGGGCGGATGTTCAGCACGGTCTTCTTGTCGAGGCCGGTCTGCTTGCGCATCGCCGCGCGTGCCAAGCCGACGCTGTCCACACCGAGCGCCGCGCCGCTGCCGGCGAGGTTCTTGTGGGTCGCGTGGAACAGCGCCGTGCCGTCGGCCATCGCGGGGTTCGACGTCACGATGTCCCAGACCACGTCCGACTCCAGCTGGGCGATGGAGTTGCCGTACATCGCCGGGATGCGCGTGAAGGCGTCGAGGTCGTCGTTGATCAGCACCTGTCGGGTGATCGCGACGACGCGGCCGTAGGTCTCGATGCGGTAGCTCTCCTTGCTCTCGCCGAGCGTGCCGCGCTTGAACTCGCCGCTTTCGCCGACCTTCAGGAGCTGCGGCGCCTCGCCCAGCTGGACGCGGTGCATCGCCTTGAAGTCGGTCGCCAGCACCTGCCGGCAGAAGAGCGGGAAGGTCCGCGGATAGGCCTCGTAGGCCTGCCGCAGCGTCTTGTTGGTGACGGCGGCGAGGATCTCGGGGAAGTCCGAGGTCGAGTGCAGCGCGCGCGTCGCCACCTCGTCGCGCGACAGGCCGCGCGTGCTGGCGCCTGCCGTTTCGAGGCTTTCGCGGGCGAGTTCCATCAGCGTCATGCCGCGGTACTCCCGGGCGGATTCCTCCAGCGGGAACAGCGTCGGGCTGTAGCGGTGCAGGAGCGCGTTCGAGATCGCCTCGCGCCGGGTGACCGTGGCGTCGCGCCCGCCGAGCGGGATCGAGACATGCGGGAAGGTCCGGGTCTCGTCGGCCTTGGCCGCGACCTGGTCGAGGATCAGCCGGCGCGCCTCGTCGATGGAGACGCCGCGCTTGATGAGGTCGTCCGCGAAGCCTCGCTCGAGCTGGAGTTTGTCGGCGAGACCATGGATCGTGGAGACGCGCTCGCGTTCCTGCGCGCGGGCCTCGCTGACCAGCGCATCGGTGTCGACGCCGCGGCTGCGGTCCTCGGGTGTCGGCTCGGACGCGGGTTTCGTGGCCGTGGGCTTGGTGTCGGCTGCGCGGGTCTGCGTTTCGGCAGCGCCGATCGTGTTGTCGGTCATGGTGGTCTCCTCGGGCGCTGCCGTGGTTTTGCTCTGCTCGGCCGTCTCGGCCGTAGTCTCGGTCCTGTCGGTCATCGGGGATGCTCCTTGCTCGGTGGTGGCGTCCCGGCGGTGGAGGACGCAGTCGTGATGTTCGCCCTTGGCGCGGAAGCCGGCGGCGGGATCGGCGCCCACGGGCACGGCGGAGATCTCGAACGGCGTCCAGTCGACCGCCCGCCAGAGCTCTCGCTGGCCGTCAGGTTTCGAGATCTCGAAGCGGTGGACCTGGTAGCCGATGGAGACCGCGCGGATGTGCCCGGCCTCGATGTCGCGCCAGATGTCGCCCACCGCGTCGCGCTCGGAGAGCCGAATGCGGGCGATGCCCTGACCGTTTTCGATCCGTGCCGAGCCCGGCACGACCGAGCCGATCACCGCATCGAGATCGTGCGCCTCGTGCACCTTCAGGAACGGCGCGCCCGCGTTCAGCCGCTCGAGCCGCACATGCTCGGGCGCCATGCTGAGTTCCTCGTCATGCGGCTCGCCGAAGAGCGCGGCGCGCCGCACCCGGGCGCCGGTCGACCAGATCACCTCGACGCTGCGGGTCTCGGGGTCGATGCTGTTCGGCGCAAGCTCCGCCGCCCGGCGGAACGCCGGCAGTTCGATCGTCTGCTCCATGAATGGATCCTCGTCAGACCGCGTCCGTTTCCGGATCGTCCGGATCGGTCGCGGGGTCGGCCGGCGCATTTGCTTGCGCACTGCCGGTCTTGGTGACCCGGCGCGGGTCGCTGTCGAGCACGAGGCCCAGCTCATCGAGCTTGGCATTCGTGGCCGCGATCTCGGCCAGCACAGCGTTTGGGTTGCGGCCTTGCCGGGCGATGGCCTCGGCGAGCGTCATGGTGCCGGAACGGATGGCGAGCAGGTCGGCCATCGCGTCCTTCTGCGGATCGACCGCCTCGAACTTCGGCGGTGACCATTCCACCGGCACGTCCGGCGTCGGGATGCGCCCCGCCGCCCATGCGGCCTCCGTGAACCAGCGCCAGACCGGCGCGCAGAACATCGGGATGAACAGCTGCCATTGCACCGCATCGATCATGCGCCGGAACTCGACGAGCCCCGCGCGGATCGAGGAGTAGTTCACCTGGCTGAGGTCCCCCGTCAGCAGCTCGTAGGGCACCCGGAACCCGGCCGAGATCGTGTGCAGGCTCGCGCGCTTGTATTCGCCATAGCCGCCGGTGGCGGCGGGCTGGTTGAACCGGATGTCCTTGCCGCCGCGGGCATAGGCGATGAGGCCCGGCTCGAACTGCTCGACCCGGTTGCCGTCAGCGTCGACCACCGCGGGCGCGATGCCCTGCTGCGCTTCCTCGTCGCCGAAGACGATGGCGGTGACGCAGGCCTCGGTCTTCTTGCGGACGATCTCGGCCACCTCGTAGTCGTCGAGATCGCGCAGGGCCCGGATCACCGGCGCGCCCCAGGGCACGCCGCGCGCCTGCGTGCGCTGCTTTTCGTAGACATGGGCGATCTCTGTCGCCGGCACCGCCCGGCTGGTGAGACCGCCGGTCAGACTGAGCGTCGCGTCGCCCGGATGCGCGCCGAAGAGCCAGTAGGCCCGCCGCCGCCCGAGCGCGTCGAACTCGATGCCCTGCACTGCCTGGCCCGCGCCGAGCGCGCCGTTGCGGGTGGCGTCGAGGAAGTCGGCCTCGAGCAGTTGCAGCTGGACGGGCGGCATGACGCCGTCGCCGGGGCGTCGGGGGCGGCGGCGCACCAGCACCTCGCCGGCCTCGACCATCTCGCGGCAGGCGAGCGTCTGCAGCCCGTAGAAGTCGAGCTGGCCGTCGGCGTCGCAGCCACGCGCCCAGATCTCGAAGAGACGGTCCACCTCGCGGTCGAGGGCGGCGTCGCCACTCGCGGCGCGGGGCATGATGCCCGCGCCGACGATGTTGTTCACCAACACAGACACGGCCTTGGCCGCATGCGGGTTGTTCCGGACCAGGTCTCGCATCCGGTCGCGCAGCAGCGCACCGGCCCGGCCGATCTCGGCGTCGGCGGAGGAGCCCGGCGCGTGCCAGCCATCCGTGCGCCGTCCCCGCGCCGCGCCCTCGTAGGAGCGGGCGAGCCCCTCGAAGGCCTGCCGCGCCAGCACGCGGCGCGTGGCCGTGCGCGGGGCGACGCTCGCGATGGCCCTGTCGAGCCAGGAGACCATCAGCGATCCCCGCGCGAGAAGCCGGCGAAGCCCGCTGTGGGCCGCGCCTTGGTCCCGGCGATCTGGCGCTCGATGGTGCGGATGCGCCCGAGCAGGTCCTCGGCCGAGCCGTAGTCCACGGTCTTGCCGTCATAGCTCACCCGCGACGTCCCGCTCGCATAGGCGCGCCGGAGCGCTGCGAGCTCCGCTTCCGTCCAGTCGGCCATGTCAGAACCATCCTTCCCGCCGCCCGAGCCAGTCGGAGCGGCGCTTGCCCTGCGGGCTTACATCAGGCCGCCCGATCATGCCGGCGGGGCTGTCCATGCCGCTCGGGACACCGAGCTGCGCCTCAAGATCGGCCCACGTCGCTTCGGGCCAGCGATCCGCGCCCGCGATCCAGGCGGCGGCGCGGGCGTAGACCCGGCAGTCCAGCGCCTCGTTGCGTTCGCGGATCTTCTGCCATTCGAGCTTCGCGAAGCCGCGGCGGTTGCGGACGGTCACCAGCTGCTCCGCCGTCAGCTGCCGGATCCACTCGGTGTCGGCCCAGCCCGGCAGATGCACCGTGCCAGGCGGGAACTCCGCGCCGGCTTCCAGTTCCTCGGGCGTCGGTCGCGCCAGCCGCAGGAAGCGGTAGGTCTCGGCCTTGAAGGTCGAGGTCGCCACGGTCCAGAGCCGCGCGCCGCGCCGCAGGCGTTTGCCGCCCGCGGTCGCGTCGACGAAGGTCGGCCCCGAGACCGGGCTCGCCCGGTTGAAGCCTTCGAGGCCCTTCACCGGCGCTACCTGCGCAAAGCCGACCGAGCGCGCCCAGCCATAGACCGCGGCCGTCTCGTAGCCCGTGTCGATGGCCAGCCGCGCGAGGCCGAGTTCCGCACCGCCGGCATGCCGCCAGCTGCGGCCCAGCAGATCCGTCAACGCGTCCCAGCACTCGGGATGCGCAGGGCCGCCTTCGATCACCACGTGATCGACGAGCCAGCTTTCCAGCCCGCGGCCCCAGGCCCAGACATCGACTTCGATCCGATCCTTCTGCACATCGGCGCCGGCGGTCAGGAACAGACCCTTGTCCGGGACCGTGCCGGCGTGCCAGTCCTCGCGCCGCTCCGCGATCCGCTGCCAGTCGGGCGCATCGCCGGTCTCGATCCAGGTCTCGCCGAGCACCGTGTTGCGAAACACCCGCTCGGCCTCGTCCGAGCCCGCCGCCGTTTCCTTGTCGCGCGCGATGTCGGCCCAGCTCTTCCACCCCGGCGGCGAATAGAGCGCCGAGAGATGAAACCCCACCGTCCGCGCATCGCGGGCCTCGGCGGTCGCCCGCCATTCGCCAGCGGCCAGCATCGCCGGCTTGTCGTGTTCTTCGATGGGCTCGTCGCAGGCATCGCAGTGATACGCCGCCGTCTCCGGTTTGCCCTTTTCCCAGCGCAGCCGCTCGAAGCGCAACCACTGCATCGCGCCGCAATGCGGGCACGGCACGAAGAAGCGCCGCTGATCGCTCGCCTCGTATTCCCGCTCGATCCGGCTCACGCCGCGGATCGTCGGCGTCGAGACCAGGAACACCTTGCGCCGGTGCGCGAAGGTTAGCGACCGCGCCTCGGCGAGGCCCACCGGGTCGCCTTCCTCGTCGGCCGAGGCGGGATAGGCGTCGACCTCGTCGAGGAAGACGTAGCGGGCAGGCATCGAGCGCAGGCCCACCGCCGAGTTCGCGCCGGTCATCACCAGCACGCCACCCGGGAAATCCTTCGACAGCTGCGTGTTGCCGCTGTCGCGCGCCCGCGCCGGGCGGACGCGTTCCTTCAGCGCCGGGCTCTCCTCGATCAGCGGGTCGATCCGCTGGCGCGAGTTCCGCTTGGCCAGTTCCACCGTCGGCTGGACCGCGAGCATCGGGCCCGGTGCGTGATGGATCACGAAGCCGATCCAGTTGTTGCCGGCCTCCGTCGCGCCGACCTGCGCGGCCTTCATGAACACGACCCGCTGCGTCGGATCGCCGGGCGAGAGCGCGTCCATGATCGCGCGCATGTAGGGCGTGCGCTCTGTTCGGTAGCGGCCGGGCTCGGCGCTCGCGCGCGAGCTCAGCCAGCGATGCGTGTCCGACCATTCCGAGACGGTCAGCCAGGGATCGGGCGTGAGGCCGCGGCCCCAGGCCCGGAGCAGCGCCTCCGCGCCGTCGAACTGCGTGACCTCGTCAGAGAGCAATCCGGGGCTGGGCGAGTTCCTCGAGATGGGCGCGGACATGGGCCTCCAGAACCTTCTGCATGGCCGCCGTCTCCGTTCCCAACTCCGCCGCCATCAGCGCAGCCACCCGCGCCGGCCAGTTCACCCACGCGTCGCGTTCCTCGCGCGCGAGCCGGAAGACCAGCGCCGTGGCGCGGTCGCGATCGACGAGCTCGCCCTTCAGCTTGGCGAGCCGGATGCGCCGCTCCTGCGCCTTCAGCACCTCATGCGCCGTCTTCGCCTGCAGGAAGGTCGTGCCGCCGCCAGTAGCCGGAGCTGCGAGACCCTGTTCCTTGAGCGTGTCGCCGACCGCCGAGACGGCCGCCTCGGGCACGGGTTTCAGCTTCGGCGACGCCGGCTTCCTGGTCTTCGACGGATCCGTCGTCTCGGCTCGCCGCTTGTCGGACGCCGCGGCGTCTATGCTGCCATCCTCGTGCAGGACGAGCCGGCCGGCGGCCTTCGCCTTCTGGATCGCGCCGCGCGACAGCCCGACATGGGCGGCGTACTGGCGCTCGCTCATGCCCTGCATTGCCAGCCCCGATTATCATTCAAAGTCAGCTGCTTATCGAGTTGATAAGCCTCGCGGACAGAGCGAACGTCCGATCACAAGGACGATGCAACTCACCATGGAGCCACCACGATGACCACGCGCCTCAACCCGATCACCACCCCGCGCTTTGAGGCCCGCGCCGAGAAGGCGCGCCGGAACAAGGAAGCCGCACTCGGCGCCTTCATCGGCAAGAAGGCCGAGATCGACGAGATGCTCGCCCGGCTGCAGGCGCTCAGCGACGACCACTTCAACACCCACCCCGACGAAGTGAACTGGGGCCATGTCGGCACCCTCGAACACTACGCCAGCCTGCTGAAGCGCATCACCGACAGCGCCTTCGGCGAGGGCGAACACGCCCGCTGATCTCCGGCACTGCCGGAACTCCTGCCGCGCCCTGCGCGGCTCGGGGTCGTAGAAGGCGCCGCATGACGCGGGCCTCGAACACGGATACCCCAGATGACCAAGCTTTCCGACACCCAGCTCGTGATCCTCAGCGCGGCTGCTCAGCGCGAGGACCGCAACGTCCTGCCGCTCCCCGGCTCGCTCCGCGGTGGCGCCGCCGCCAAGGTTGTCGGCGCGCTGCTGAAGCGCGGGCTGATCGCCGAGACCGCGACCGACAGCCGGGCCAAGGCCGACGCCGCCCTCAACCGCATCTGGCGAAACGACGAAGACGGCAACGCTATACTCCTGCATATCACCGACGCGGGCCTCGCCGCCATCGGCGTCGAGCCGGAGAGCCCCGATCCCGCGCCCAAGGGCGCCGACGATGCTCCGAATGCGAAGCCTCCGCAGAACGCTCCGGCCGCGGCCGACCCCGCGCCCAAGGCGCGCACAACGCGCACGGGCACCAAGCAGGCCAAGCTGATCGACATGCTCCGCGCCGAGGGTGGCGCGACCATCGACGAGATCGTCGCGGAAACGGGATGGCAGCCGCACACCGTCAGAGGTGCCATGTCAGGCGCGCTGAAGAAGAAGCTGGGCCTGACGATCACCTCCGAGAAGGTCGAGGGGCGTGACCGGGCCTACATGATCGCAGAGGACTAACGGCGCAACACCACACTCCCGATGCCGCTGCCCAACGCTGGGCGGCGGTCCTTCATTCCACGCTCCGCATCCGGATCGCCTCGAACAGCCGCCTTAGCAAGTAGCCACGCGCCAGCGAGACGCCGACGAAGGCGAGGCCGATGCTCAGATGCTCCGCGAGACCCGTTTCTATCCCGAACCATGGGAACACGACGATCTGCGTGGCGATGGCCAAAACGTAGCCGACGACAACGTTTGCCGCGGCCTCGACCAACGACATGGTCCGGCTCTGCTTCATCGCAGGCTCTCCAGAAACGCCGTCACGAACTCCGCCGCGAGCGGCGGCACAATTGCATTGCCGTAGCCCCGCAGGAACCCCATGCGGCCGGATATCCCATCAGCCAGCGGGAATGTTCCGGGTTCAACGGGCCGCCAGCGGCCATCCCGGCAGAGGAGCCAGTCCGGATCTCGCCAGACGCCGTCCGTCGCATTGGTCCAGGCGGGGTCGGCGCCTTCGACCAGTCCACCAGCTTCACCGTCCTGCGGCTCGCATCCGTGTTGCCGGCCGCGTTGTACGCTGCCGTCGCGGGCGAGCCTGCCATCGCCGTCGGCCAGCCCGCCAGCCAGACCTGCCGACCGAGCAGCGCATTGATCGGCACCGCCCGGCATTCCGATCCGTCCTTGTGATCCCGCGCCGAGGCCGTCGCCCAGCCCGCTACTATCGAGGGCGACTGCGCCAAAGAACAGGCGCTGACGGATGTGCGGCGCGCCGATGCCCGCAGCCGGCAGATCGGCCGCCGCGACGGCGTAAGATGCGGCTTCCAGGTCAGCCGCCAGAGCGTCGAACCACGCCCAGCCAGCTGGATCCTCAGCCGCTGTTCGAGCCGCGCCGCCAACCGGTCCGAGCACTGCCGCGCTGGCCACCTGCTCGCCGAATACGAACTCCGGCCGGCAGGCCGCGACGAGCCGCAGGAATGCCGGAGCGAGATGGCGGTCATCGTCCTGTCCCTTGCGCTGCCCGGCCTGGCTGAAGGGTTGGCAGGGCGGCGAGCCGGTCCAAACCGGCAGGCTCTCGGCCACGCCAGCGAGGCCCAGTGCATAGGGCCAGCCGCCGATCCCGGCGAAGAAATGGCATTGCGCGAAACCGCGCAGGTCCGCGGGTTCCACGTCGAGGATGGAACGCTCGTCCACATCGCCGGCCGGCAGCAGCCCGGCCGCGATCAGTTCCCGCAGCCATGCACAGGCCGCGGGGTCGGCATCGTTGTAGTAGACGGCCATCAGGCGGCATCGGCCCTGTCGCCCAGCCGCTCGGCCTTCACCTCGGCGAAGGCCCGGCTGTCGCCGTCGAGGATCGCGTCGCGCTCGGTCTCGGCCTGCCAGCGCTCGACGGCGACGTCGACATAGGCCGGGCTGATCTCCATCGCGAAGACGCGGCGGCCGTTGGCCTCGCCTGCCATGATCTGCGACCCGGAACCACAGAAGGGTTCGTAGCAGAGCCCGCCGCGGGCGACGTGCTGGCGCATCGGAATCCCGAAGGCGTCGAGCGGCTTCGGCGTCGGGTGGTCGGGGCGGTCGTCCTTAGCGAAGCTGGGCATCTCCCAAGTGGACGGCAGCGTCTGCTCGGCCACCTTCGGCGGGCGGTTCGAGCGGCGCCAGCCCATGAAACAGGGCTCGTGCTTCCAGAGGTAATGGGACCGGGTCAGAACCCCGCGGTCCTTCACCCAGATGATCTGCTGATGGACGAAGGCGCCGGCCTTCTCCCAGCAGGTCTCGAGCATCGCCTGCCGGCGAGAGGCGTGCCAGCAGTACCAGGCTGCGTCCTCCGTGATCGCCTCGGCGACCGCCGCGGCGATGAAGCCGTCGTAGAGCTCCGCGCCCTGCGAACTGTCGTCCCAGGTCGTGCCGTAGGACGCCGACCAGTCCTTGTTCCGGGTCGGGTGGTTCGAGCCGTCGTAATCGACCAGATACGGCGGGTCGGTCGCGAACAGCACCGCCCGCTCGCCGTTCATCAGGCGGCGCACGTCGTCGTGGCTGGTCGAGTCCCCGCAGAGCAGCCGGTGGTCGCCGAGAATCCACAGGTCGCCCGTCCGCGTTGCCGGGTTGCGCGGCGGCTCCGGGATGGTCACCGGAGGCACGGAGCCCCCGGCGCCACCTTCTTCTTCACCGCCCCCGTCCGGATCGAAGGCCAGCAGCTTGTCCAGTTCGCCGTCGGAGAAGCCGACCAGCGAGAGGTCGTAGTCGTCAACGAGCAGGTCCTGCAACTCGGCCGAGAGCATAGCCTCGTCCCAGCTGCCGAGTTCGGTCAGCTTGTTGTCCGCGATGCGGTAGGCCCGGCGCTGCTCCTCGGTCAGGTGGCCCAGCACGATCACCGGCGCTTCGGTCAGCCCGAGCTGCGTCGCCGCGAGCACGCGCCCATGGCCCGCGATCAGCTCGCCGTCCTCGCCGACGAGGCACGGCACGGTCCAGCCGAACTCAGCCATGCTGGCAGCGATCTTCGCGACCTGGTCGGCCCCGTGCACCTTCGCGTTCTTCGCGTAGGGCTGCAGGCGCGCAAGCGGCCAGGTCTCGATCCGCTCGGGGGCGAAGGCGAGGGTCATGCAGGTTCCTGTCGATGATCGATCGGCATTGGCAGGGTGGCCTCCGGCACAGCGGTGTCCACCGGCTTCCGGCTGGACTCCGGCATCCACCGGGTATCCACCCCACGCGGCCGGTCAGATGTTTGAGTTCACGAGGGTTTCAGGCGTCGCGGTTGGACGCTGGACTCCGGTGGCTTCCCAAAAAACCGGCCCTGTCGCTGGCGAAATGCCGAGCCAAGCCCGCCAGCATACATAGTCGCCAGGAAGGAACCATTGACTTCAATGGGTTGGCGGCATGGGCACCGGCTGGACACCGCGCGGGATCCGGGAGTCCACATGCGCCGTCCGTCCCGCGCGCGCCTCTCCCGAGTATATCCGTTTTCTAACCCTGAGCGCCCCTTCGTGAAACCCTTCCCGATGTCTCTCCGAAAATTCAGTCACAGGAGGATTTTTCTTGACAGCCGGTCGGCGTTCTCGATCACGAAACGCTTCGATCGCTTGCGCGACGGCACCCGCCCGTTGAGCCGCCAGGTGATCAGCGCGATCCCGTATTCCCAGTGGCGGTTGGCGGCGGGACGGCTCAGCCCCACCTCCCAGCAGATCGGCTTCCACGGCTTGCGGTTGGCCCTCAGCCAGACGATGCGGGCGTCGTCCTTCTCCAGCCACCGCAGCCAGAGCATCGCCTCCTCGGCCTGCGTGATCTGACGCGGACTCGGGCGCGGCCGGCGCATCCGCGGCTCCTGGCCGACTTGGTCCGCGAAGCTATGGAAGTACTCAGGCCAGGCGTTGAAGTAGCCCTGCGGCTTCACGGCCGGCATCTGCGCGAACACGTCTGCGGCGAGTTCCAGCCGGTCCTGCACCGTTCCCGTGGTCCATTCAGCCATCTCGCTCCTCCTGTTTCTTTCCGTAGAGTTTCTCCCCCAGTTGCCGCACGAGTTCCCGTTCCGGCCAGCTAAGCCGGTCGTCGTTGACCGAGACCGCCAGAACGCCCTGCTCGTGCCAACCGTCACGCTTGACCTGTTCGGGATCGCGGCGGCGCCCGCCATAGCCCGGCGGGGTGAAGCGCATGGTTCTCATGCCAGCCCTCCCTTGGTCTCGATGGCCCACATCAGGATCGCGATAGCATCGGCCTCGTTGTCGTCGGCCGGGCTAAAGCCCCGGGCACGGGCGGCGTCGATCATGGCGTGTTTCGGCGCATTGCCCTTGCCTGTGGCGTGCCGCTTGATCGTGCCGACAGGGACGCCCTCGTAAGACACGCCACGCAGTTCCGCCCATGCGGTCAGCGTGGCCATGAGGCCGCCGTAGACATGGGCTGCGTCGGTCCCGGCGTGGCGGCGCACCTCCTCGAACCAGATCGCTTCCACCGGCCCCGAGAGCCGATCGATCTCGGACAGCCAGTTGGTGAAGCGCAGATACCGCATGCCGCCCCCATCGAAACGGCCGGGCTTAAAGCAGACCGTTCCCGTGGTGATCAGCCCATCATGGCCACGCAGCGCCCAGCCGGTCGTTGTACCGAGGTCGAGGGCGAGGACGGCGCCCGTCGGCGGATTCAGGGTTGCGCCCGGCACGTCGCCGGACAGAGTTGTATCAGCCATGGGTGGTCTCCTTTTCTGGTGGCTGCTCGGGTGGAAGACGACGGCGGTTGATGCTTGGCGGTACCGGCCGCCGTCGTCGGATTGGGGTTCAGGGAAGGTCAAAGCCCACGCGCGCGGATGCTTTGCTCCGTATGGATGGGGGCCAAACCCTCAGGTTGGCCCCCATACGGAGTATGGGGGTTTCCACTCTTCTTCATCGGATCCTGACAAGTATCTGTTTTCACGTTTCTTTCTCCCGTTTTCGATGACAAAGGTGCATGACAGAGGCCTTTGTCATCGTCATCGCCAAGTTGTTGATTTCATTGGATTCATGGTAAAGGCATGAGGATGACAAAGGCCTTTGTCATATGACGAAGTCACTCATCGAGCCCCTCCGGATAGACCCAGACGGCGGGGTTCTCGACCTCTCTGGCACGCCCGGAATGAGGGCATTTGAAGTGGGTCGGCAGGACCGGTTCGCCCTCCGCCAGGACCTCCCCGGTCTCGGCATCGACCACCGGATCGCGGCCGAACCGCATGCCCTCCACGCAGAGGTAGCCGAAGTGTGATCGCGTGGCGGGGTAGCCATGTTCGGCCAGGTCGCGACGGAACTTCGCGAAGCCCTTGGTCGCCAGCACGCTCAGCCGGTCGCGGATGGTGTATTGACTGCCCAGCCCGTTCTGGTTCTCGAAGGCCGCCCCGAACTGGGTGGACGTGTAGAGCCGCCCCTCGGCCGCCTCGTCGAGCAACAGGGCAAGGATCACGTCCTGTTTCCGAACGCGCTCGGCATCGAACTTCGCGCCCTGTTCGGCCCGCACGAGCCGTTCGTTCATCGGGTTGACCTCGACCCACTCCCCCTTGACCTTGTCGACGAGCTTCGCCGGCAGCGCCGGGCCGTTCCTGAGCTCGATTTCGAGCCGGCGTTCGGATGCGTCCTCCTCCGGCCGGTGCAGGATCAGCCCGGTCGTGTAGAAGCCCCTGAGCGCGCTGGCGCCCGAGAGTGCGAGGAATGGATCTTCCTTCACCTGGTGCTTGGAGAGCTTCTTGGTGTGATGGACGAGGATCACGCCGCAGTCGGGATTGACGTGGTCGCGCAGCACCTCGACGCGGTCCTTCAGGAAGAACATCATCGCTGCGTTGTCGTTCTCGCCGCCGCCATCCGGTCCGCCGTCGAAGAGGTTGCGGATCGGGTCGATGCAGAGGATGTCGAGGGGCGCGTCCGGAAACGCAGCTCTGATTGCGGCGGCCACGCGCGTGCTGCCCTCGGCATCGAGCAGCATCTTCAGCTTCGGGGTAACGACGAGGTTGTCGCGCGCGGCGGCGATCAGGTCCGCTGGCAGGCCGATCTGCTGCATCCGCTCGCGCAGGTAGTGATACTGGATCTCGGCCTGCAGGTAGAAGATCCGCAAGGGCCGCGGCGGGGTGAAACCGAGAAAGGGCACCCCGGCGGCCATGTGCACGAGCCAGGCGATCAGCAGATCGCTCTTGCCCACCTTGGGCGCGCCGCCCAGCACGAGGAGCCCGCCCGGCGTAAGCACACGCGGGCCGATGATATCGTCGGGCATCGGGCTGGTATCGTCGAGCAGCGCGCCCAGCGTGAAGGTGGGCATCTCGTCGGGCACCGGCGCGGCGCTGTCGAGCCGAACGAGCGGCGGCCCGTGGCGTTCGACATGGCGCGCCCAGAGGCGTTCGGATTCACGCTTGAGCCGCTCCACCGGCCACTGAGGCCGCAACATGGCCGCGTTGTAGCCGCAGATCGCCTCCCAGCCCTCGCTCCTGGACAAGCGGCCCTCGTGGACCATCCGGATGAAGTACCCGATCGCGGCGGACGCGCCCTCGAAGCGCGACCAGTCGTCGGTGCCGCCCTCGCGCACCGGGGTGACCAGGACATCGTCCACCGCCGGTTTATCGGGCGTGGCGAAGTCCGGCGTCAGGTTGACGCCCGGCGCGGGTGGCATGTCGGCGACGGCCTCGGCGAACTCGTCGAGATCGCGCTCGAGGCCAGCGTTCAACTCCACGATCCGCACCAGCGTCTTGAGGCCATTCTTGTAGTAGACCGAGCCCGCCACCCGGATCGGCTGATGCGCCGAGCGGAAATGCATGTCGCCCCCGACCTTGCCGGCGATGTCGCCGCGCAACCGGCAGAGGCGCCGGATATCGTCGCCCTCGGCGGGTTCGGTGAGCTTCCACCAGACGTGGGCCTTGTGCTGTCCCTCGGGCGTGATACCGCCGCTTTCGACGACCATGGTGGGCGGGCCGAGATGGCGCTCGAGATGGGCGCGTTTGGCGGCGATGTCGCCGCTGTCGATGTCGACGACGACGGCCTGCATCTGCGCCACGTCCGCGGCCTTGGCCTGGCCGGTTTCCGCTACCGTTCCGGGAATGACGTAGACCGCGGCTCCCTCGCGCGCGGCCCAGTTGGCGAAGGTGGCCATCTTCTCGGGCGCGGTCTCGTCGGCCGCGATCCAGATGTTGTGCGGCCGCCCGTCGATCCCCTGGCCCTTGTCAATGAAGCTGCGCACCGGGATCAGCCCATCGCAGTAGCCGAACACCACCTCCATGAAAGAGGCGATCTGCGCAGGGTCCGGCTCGTCGCCGAACGGGTCGATTTGCGGTGCTGCGTCGTTGAAGTCGCGCCAGGGGTTGAAATGGACGAGGTTGGCCTCGGGATGGTCGGTCGTGCTGTCGTCGCGCATGTCGGTGTCCTCGGGTGGTTCGGGCGGGTCTTGGGGGGCATCGGTCATGCGGGAAGGCTCCAGCAGCGCTCGGTCCAAGGGCAGAAGCGGCATTCAAAGAAGTCGCGATTGGCCCCGATGCGCGGCAGCAGTTCGCCCGCGTCGGTCGCCCGCAGGATCCGCACGCCCCGGTCGGACATGCGCTGCGCGAGATCGGCGTCGAAGGGCACCAGTTCATGGTGCAGCTCGGCGGTGTCCTTGTTGATCGCGGTGAAGATCGCGGGGTTGGCCGAGATGCCCGGCACCATCGCTTCCATGTAGGCTTGGTAGAGCGCGATCTGGGCGGCGTAGACCGGCTTTGCGACGGTGACGCCCTTGGCCACCGTCTCGCGCCAGTTCTTCGCGTTCATGGTCTTGCATTCCCAGAGCGCCGGGGTGCGTAGCCCCAACGCCGCGGGGGCCTCGGCGACGATCCCGTCGACATGGCCGCGGATGCGCCCGCCAGCGACGGAGAAGCCGAACTGCCCGCCGTCACGTTTCCGGGTGACCAGATCGAGCGCCGCCGCCCGCAGCCAGCGGATGGCGAGATCCTCCAGCTCATGTCCGATCGCGAAGATCCGGAGCGAGCGGCCGGAAAAGTCCTGGCCCTCGTCCTTCGACGCGCCGGCGAACTCGAACTGCAGCGCGCGCTCGCAGGCATGGCCCAGCCGGGATGCGCCCAGATAGTCACGAGGTGGCGTCTCTGCGCGTTCGGCCTCAAGCGCGGCGTCCACGGCCGCATTGATGCGCTCGGCGATGCCGGGGCGGTGGTTGTAGTCCAGCATTAGAACGGGATCTCCGCCTTTTGGGCGATGCGGGACATCTCGGCGCCGTAGCCTTCCAGCACCTCCTCGATCAGGGCCGTGACCTCGGTCTCGGATAGGTCGCAGAGGCGCTTCTGCCAGCCAATTTCATCCATGAACCGGCCCAGCCGTTTCATCACCAGTGTGATGGCAAGACGCTCTTCATCGGTCGTTCCGATCATGGTCAGTCCTTTTCTGTGACGGGCCGCGAACCACCGCTGGCAGGACATTGAGCAGAACCAGTGGTGTTTGCGCGGGCGCGGTTTGTTTGGGTCGAAGAAGCCGAAGCCCTGCGCCGGGCGCAGGCAGACGGCGCAGTGGCGAGCCGGGCCAGAAAACGGTCCGGGGGACCGTTTTCCCGGCGAACGGCGCGGATGCCAGAGGCGATCACGGCCCTGTCGATCCGGAGCCGCTGCTGACGGGGATGGGATTTGCGCGACATGGTTCACGCCGCCCTCCGTTCCGGCCCGGCTGCCGTCTCGATCAGCTGACGGATGGCGCGCTTGTTGAAACCGAAGGTCATCAGCGCAGACGCGCGATAGCGCGTCAGGCCGAAGTCGTGCCGGCACTCAGGCGGCAGGTACTGAAGCTGCTTCTCAGTCGGCGGCTGGCGCAGCCATCCCCTCGTCTTGAAGGCGCTCTCGTCGGTCTCATGGGTGTTCAGCCAGTCGTCCGCCTGCGCGAGGCAGACAGTGCGTTCACCAACGCCTAGCAGATGCGGGCGTTCGCCCTTCGCCCCGCCGATGGCGTACCAGACCCCGTCCAGCCAGAAGATGCCGCCCCAGGCTGCGAAGCCCGTGGCCATCAGCGCATCGTCCGTGCCGTAAAGGTCGACCCACGCGAAGCTGGACCGCTTCAGCAGGTCGATCTCGGTCATCATGAAGCCCGAGAGCGGCGCGGCACCGTCGCCTTCACCGGTATCTTCGTCCTCCCGCGGGAATGCCTCGCCGCAGAGCGGACATTCGGTGGCGGCGAGCGGGATCTCCGCCTCGCAGGCCGGGCAGGTCTTCGTCGGCGCCTCTCCGGTCTCGGTCTTGCCGTCCAGATCGACGTCCTGCTCCAGCGTGCCGTGGATCAGGCTCGACGTCCCGAAATCCAGCACCACGCAGTCGGTCTTGACGATGCCGGGATGTTCTTCGGGATCGATGGTGCGCAGCCCGCGCCCGACCATCTGGATCATGGTGGACTTGTAGGAGCTGGGCCGCAGCAGCACGACGCAGGAGGTGGGCGAGTAGTCCCAGCCCTCGGTCAGCACTGCCACGTTGACGACGACGCGGATGTCGCCCGCGGCGTAGTCGGCGAGGATCGCCTTGCGGGTTTCGGCCGCCAGATCGCCGTGGATCAGCGCGGCGGAAACGCCAGCGGCCCTGAACGCCTCGGTGACATGCTCGGCGTGCGCGACGGTAGAGCAGAACACCACGGTCTGCCGGTCGCCCGCCTTTTCCTTCCAGTGCCGGATCACCTCATCGGTGACGGGGGCGCGGTCCATGATGCCCGCGACCTCCGCCATGTCGAAATCCGACATGGTCTTGCGGACCGAGCGCAGCTCGTCCAGCACGCCCACGTCGATGACGAAGGTGCGCGGCGGCACCAGATGGCCCGAGGCGATCAGCTCGCCCAGCCGCATCTGATCGGCGACATTGTCGAAGACCTCGCGCAGACCCTTCCTGTCGCCCCGGTTCGGCGTCGCCGTGACCCCGAAGATCCAGGCGTCGGGATTGGCTGCGCGCACCCGGTCGATGATGCGGCGGTAGCTGTCGGCGACGGCATGGTGCGCCTCATCCACGACGAGCAGGTCGAGGCGCGGCATGTCGGCGAGGTTCGAGGCCCGCGCCAGCGTCGGCACCATGGCGAAGGCGACCTGGCCGCCCCAAGACTTTTCCGCGGCGTCGATGACCGATGTGGCGACGCCCGGCATCACGCGCTGGAACTTGGCGCGGTTCTGCGCCGTCAGCTCGTCGCGGTGCGCCAGCACGCAGGCCTTGGCGCCGTCGCCGATCATCTTGCCGGTGACCGCCGACAGCATGATGGTCTTGCCGGCGCCAGTGGGCGCCACGCCCAGCGTGTTGCCGCGGGAAGCGAGCGCAGCCACGCTGCGCTCGACGAAGGTCTTCTGGCGGGGGCGCAGGCGCATGGCCGGTCTCCCCCCTTACTGCGCCCAACTCGGCCGACCGGTGACGCCGGGGGCGGAGGTGGGCTGGCCGGACGGAGCGGCCGAGGAAGGCGGCTGCGCGACCGTCCCCATAAGCGCGGCGTAATCGCGATGGTCCGGCGTGACCGCGGCGCGGATCTCGTTCTTCTCCTCGCCCATGGCATCGGTGCCGATGTCGATGCGGGCCACGAACTCGAGCCCGTCGAGATCGGCAAGGCCGTTGATCCTGCGCGCAGCCTGTGCCTCGGGCGAGGTGTCCTTGTCGGAAATCCCGCGCGCCGAGTTCAGCATGCCGCGGACGAGGCTGCGGCCCATGTTGGCCCAGTCCGGGCCCTTCGGGCTGTGGAGCCCGATCAGCGTGAAGATCTTGCGCCGGGCATAGGGCCCCTCGAGCACCGTGAACTCCCCGTTGAGATACACGGCGCCGGTGGAGCCACGGGTGGCATAGCCCCCGGTCCAGCCCTGCGACGGGTCGTCGAAGCCGCCGGGGCGGATGGTGAGCCGCACCTTGGCCAGCGTGCCTTTGGGGATGAGATTGGCGTTGGACTGGGCGTCGTTGAAATCGTTCCAGGAACCCATGGGGTCTCTCCTTTTCGGTTCAGGATTGGGAAGCGGCGGCGCCGGCGGGATCGGCCGGCGGGGCGTAGGTCAGACGCTCGGGCGCGGGACGGCCGGGGGCACGAATCTTCTCCATCAGCCGGCCGAGATGGGGCTCTTCCACCATGTCGAGCCGGCCGGAGCGGTCCTTGGCCGGATAGCCCCACGGGTTGAGCGTCTGGCAGACGAAGGCGCGATACGGCTCGCCGCCGTCGGCCTTGAGTTCGGCCATGGTGATGACCTCGTCGACGATCCCCGGCAGTTCGAGCCCGGTCTTGGAGCCGTCGATCTGGGGTGCGAAGACCTTGCGGTTGAAGTCGTCGAGCTTCGTGTCGAGGATGCCGACGAACCAGACGTTCCGGGCCCGCGTGTGCTGCAAATGGGTGAGCCAGGCGATCATCTCGCGGCCGTGCAGCCCGTAGGCCCCGCGAACGTCGGGTTTGCCGGTCTTGTCCGAATGCGCCTCCGGCTGGCCCTTGCACCACTGGAAGCAGAGCCGTCCGGCGACGGTGATCGAGTCGACGAAGATCGTGTCAAAGCGATCGAGCGCGGCAGGGTCTCCGAATTTCTCGCAGACCGCCTCGAAATGCGCCCGGCTGTAGGGCTGGTCGTCGCGCAGTGCAGGGTTCGGTCCACCGATGAACACCGCGAAATCCCGGCATTCGGTCCAGGTGCGCGGGCGGATCGTGTCGCCAGACCAGCCCTCGATGGCGAGATCGCCGGCCTCGAGATCGAAGAAGAGCGTGGTGGAGGCGTCGAGCGTCCACAGGAGCGAGGTCTTGCCGATCCCGCTGGCCCCGAAGATGCAGCCCTTGATGCCGCGCGGCTCGGCCAGACGCTCGTCGGCGCTTATGATGGGGAGGGTCATTGCGCCCCTCCCTCTGGCTTGATCTCGATCTTGAGCGCGCCGGGCCGTACGGTGCGGGCGGGCTCGAAACCGGCGCGGATCGCATCCGGCCACGCCGCGTATTTGCGCTCGGCCACCTTGTAGGTGACGTCGACATATTGCGCGGGGTCGTCGCCGGCGGTGCGGATGCGCTCGACCATGGCGGCGAGCTGGTCCTGGTTCCACTCGACGCGTTTCGGCAGGTCCGCGACGATGATGAAATCGCCGTCATAGAAGCGGACGGTGCCGGTATCCTTCTCCTGCGCCTCGCGCATCTCGGCCGCGCGCGTTGCGTAGCGGATGGTCAGCGCGCCATCGAGGCGGGCCTTCGCGGCTTTTGCCTGTTTCAGACGCTCGTCCACCTCTCGCTGCAGGATCGCGAGCAGATCCACAGGCAATTGCGCAATCTCGGCCGGGTCGAGCCCGGTCAGATCGTCCGGCGTGGGCGCGTTTTCGGGATAGGGCATGAACGGGTCTCCGTGTTCGGTGAAGTGGTCGGTCAGGCGGGCCATCAGGCGGCCTTCTGCTCGACCAGCAGCCGGTCGAGCGGTATTTGGGTTGCGCTGGGTTTGGGCCGGGCGATTGCGAGATAGATGAAGCGGTCCGGGCCAAGGCGCTGCTGGACGAGGTGCACAAGCCCCGACTCGCAGGCGCGGAAGGCGGCTGCGGCGAGCCCGGCCAACCGCTGGCGATCCTTGTCCGGGAACTTCGAGATCCCCGGCATTGCGTCGATGCCGAGAAAGCCCCGGTGATAGTCCAGCCGGTCGCCCGGCGCGGCCTGACCGATCCAGGCGCAGAACTCGATATCGGTGAGCGGACGCGCGGCGCGGGCGACCGCGGCGAAGGCGCTATCGGGCATGACGATCATCTCCATTTCCCGCCTCTACGCATCGGTTCCGGAAGACGTCCCCGGCGCGCATTTCCGGTCGGCGTAGATCGCCACGAGCGGCGTTCCGTCTTGGTGGGCGCCGGCCTTCTCGATGCGATAGGTGCGGTGGTTCTTCAGGATCTCGGGCAGTTCCCAACGGCGGTAGAGGCCGGGAATGCGGAACATCTCGCCTGACGAGACCGGATCGTGTTCCTTCATCGGGTCATCCTTCGTGGCGGCCAGCGACCTTTGCGGGCCAGTCACGTGGGAAAAGCCGTCCGGAGGCACGGAACGGGACATCGGGTCAGGCAAATTCATGGAAGGCCTCCCGCAGCCGCCGCGTGGCGCGCTGGTAGCGCTTGCGCGCGGCCGCCTCGGACAACCCGAGAGCCCGGGCGGTCTCGCCTTGCGTGAAGCCGTCGATCGCCACGCGCAGGACAAGATCGCCATCGCGGCCGACCAGCCGTTCGACGTCCCGGCGCAGGAAAATCCCTTCCACTCCGCAGATCGGGCCGGTCGCGCAATCGTCGATCGTGTCGGGGTCGGCGTCGTCCACGGAGGTCCACCAGGCGGCCTCGCGGCAATGCGCGCGAATGGCGTCGCGCTCGACATTGCGCAGCACCGTCGCGGCGACCCGGTTGACGCGCCGCAGATCGAGCCCCCGGACGGTTTCGGTGGCGCGCGCGAGGATCTCGGAGGAAATGTCCTCCGGGCGTCCGGCCTTGCGCCAGAGGAGCCGCCGGCGCACTGCATCGAGGCCCGGCCAGAGCGCGAGAAGCACAAGGGTCAGGGCGCAGTCGGACGCGGCACCACCGCCGTGGGCCGCGCCAATCAACGCCATCAGGATGCGGTTCTTGCGCTCGGCGCAGCCGTCGCGGCCATGCAGCGCGTCAAGAAGCGCCGCCGGATCCGTGAAACCGGCGAGCGCCGGATCGCTGCACCGGATGGTCTCGAAGGATTTCTGGAACTGAAGTGTTGTGGAGGTCATCACGAGGCTGTCGTGAATCTCGTGCCATTTGAAGGACATCGAACGTCTGCCTTTCGGCCAGGCGTCCGGCGCCTTGTCGTGGCCAGGTCAGGACGTCGCGCGTCTCTTCGGTTTCAGGGGATTGGGTGGGCGTCCGCGTCAGTGCGCGGGGGCCGATGCCTTGTTCAGCGTGCCGCAGCCCCGACAGGTGGCGACGGCCGGCAGGCTCACGAGATATTCGTGGCCGCGCGCGAAACGCAGGTGAAGCTGCCCGTCGCGGCGGACGCCAAGCAGCTTGTCACACCGCGTACAGCGCCAGTCAGCGCCCGAGGCTTTGGGGGTGTTCTTTTCGGCGACGGTCCGGCTGCCTGCCGCCGGATGACGCGATGGATCGGGAGTCGGCATGGAAATGCTCCTCTGTTGTGGAGCCTTTCCAATAATCAGCGGATTGTTCGACCGTCCCGCACAGCATGTTAGACCGTCGTCAGACGCGCTCTTCGACCAGCGCCTCGAAGACGTCTTCCGTGGAGCTTTCCCCGGTGACCAGGCGCCAGTATCCGCGCTTTTCACCCCTGGCGATGTAGACGTTCAGAATGCTCTCCCAGGTCTTTGTGCGGAACGCCTGCTGCGGGCTGCGCGAGCCGAGGCCGTCCATCAGCTGTTTCACTTGCACATCGGGGCTGCCGGACTTCCAGGCGGCGACGAGCCGGTCGAAGATCGTGATCTGGTCGGCGCCCGTCAGGGCAAGCGGCGCCTTGCCCGGGATGTGCACGGTCGCCGATTGCGGCCCCGAGCGGAGGACCTGCGGCGTCGCGCCGCCGCGCGCCAGCGGCAGGTTGGTGCGGTAGGCGAGCTCGAGTGCGGCGTGCGGGATCACCGGGCCCTCCGCTTCCAACGACAGGTTCCGCAGCATCGGCAGGACCACGTTGGGACCGAGATAGCCGGGCCCTTCGCCGCTGGCTGACAGGACGATGCCGACGCCCGCGCTGTTCCGGGCACGCATGAGCTGATCCAGCCGCGTGACGGTCTTCAGATCGTAGAGCCGACGGGCGAAAAAGATCGGAACCTCGGCGCCGTCGATCCGCGTGGATCCCAGCAGCGACAGATCCGGGTCAATCACATGGGCGGTGGACCTGATCAAAAGCGGTTTCAGCATCCCGACCACGGTTTCATGCAGCCAGTCGCGGTTGATCTCGAACATCTCGAGATCGGCCGTCGGCCGCAGGCCCCCGTCCTTGCCGAAGGCGTCGACCGTGCGCGACATGCCCTCGATCCCGGACGGCTTGACCGCCGCCTCGCCGCCCGTGTCGTCCTCGTTGATCAGCACGATGTCCTGGCGTCCGCGCCGATCGAGCAGCCCGCCCTGGATCAACTGGTCGGGATCGAGACCCAGTTCACGCAGATGCTCGCCGCTGACCTCGTCCTCGGTCCGGTTGTGGAGTATCACCAGTTGCCGGAACATCGCGCGCAGATCGCCCGGATCGATCTGCCTGAAGGCGCTCAGGATGCCCCATGCGTCGAGCAGCGCGAACCCGAGAGTGCGCTCGTCGGGATCCTTGTTGCTCTGCAGGTTGCAGCTTTTCGAGCCGGAGATGGTGATGTTGAGCGTGCGCTCCCTGTCGTCGCCCACGCGATTGTAGGCGACCGCGATGCCGATGCGGCTGAAACCGTCGGCGCGGCGGAAGATGTTGTTCGGCCTGAGGTAGCAGTCGGCCACCTCCTCGATATCGTCGTCCGATGCGACCTTCAGGAGCAGCTTGCGCCGCCAGTTGCCGAGGCGGATCTCGGCCTCGAGCACGCGGGCGTCGGTGATCTCGTATCCGTCGATCCGCGGCAGATCGAGCCGCAGGGACGAGCGGAAGCGCGACAGGTTGTAGCGCTTCCAGGTCAGCGGTTTCTGCGAGACATCGTGGCCGAGCGCCTGTTCCGCAAACGCGCCGGCCACGCCCTGACGCACGACCGGACTGTCCGCGCAGACCTCGATCTGGCGGATCGCCGGCGTGTAGATGAGGGTCGCTTCGTTCGGCGGGCGATAATAGATCGTGCCCCGGCGCCCATCGTCGCGGTGGTCATGAACGCTCGACAGCGGCCCGCCGTGCCGGACGATCAGCATGATCGATGCCGGATGTGCGGCGGTCGCAGGCAGATCGATCGCCTTGACGGTGCAGGCGGTCTTGAGCTGGAGGACTTCGGTGATCTTCCTTGCCAGCGCATTCTCGTCCACCGCGCCCGAATCCAGGTCGATCGCCTTTTCGAGTTCCACCTCGAAAGCATCGTAGAGCTTGCCGTAATCCCTGAATTTCCGGGCGAAGTGGAAACTCTCGGCATCCTCGAATGTTCGGCGGGCATTCAGGAAGGCCCAGATACTCTTGCAAAGCGGATCCGGCTGTCGCTCGAATTCGACCGATTGCTCGTCCGTGAGCTGCTGGTCCGCAATGGCCGAAAGCGAATCGATGCCCTTGCCTTCGGCCAGGGAAAGAATTCTGCGGGACCGCTGCTCCGCCGGGCGCAATTCATCCTGATCGAATTCGGCGAGGACGCGAACAAGCTCCTGTCGAAAGGTTTCAATGGCCTCGTCGTCCGAGAAATCGGGGACACCCTCGGGCAGGGCGAAATCGGGCTCGTTTTCTCCTTCCCTGGCGGCGAGCACCGCTCTGGCAAGGTCGATCCGCGCATCCTCGATCAGGGCGTGAATGTTGGGACCGATCGGGGATGCTTTCCGCGCCATGGACTCACCTCTGCGAACACCTGCAATTGACTGATTCAACCGGCGATAATCGTGAAATTGCCGCGAGGGGCAAGCCCCGATGTTCCGCAACTGTTCCCATAGGGTCCGCGCGTCGGAGTTCGATGTCTCATCGCGGGGCTTCGGGTGGCTTTTGAACGGTGACGACAACGCAATTCACGACCGCCTCCGACATGAAACGTCCCAATCCCTTGCCACCCGACATGATGACCCCAGCCGAGCGCCGCGCCGAACTGTGCGGTCTTCTGGCGCTCGGGCTGGTCCGTCTGAAGCTGCGCGAACGCGACGAAGCGTCTGTCGATACTGGAGAAATTCGCCTACACTCTTCGGCCGACCAATGCCGTCATGCAACTCCAACTCACCGGAGAACCGCATGAACAAACCTGATCCCATTCCCGCGCGCCTGGCAGCACTCAAGACCGCGACAACGCCGGAGTTGAAGCAGCAGTGGCGTGACCTGTTCGACAGCGAGCCGCCACCGTTCAATCGGCGCTACCTTGAGAGCCGGCTGGCCTACCGCATCCAGGAGCTGGCCTATGGTGGGCTGAAGCCGGAGACGATCCGGCGGCTGGAGCGGTTGGGCGAAGACCTCGACGGCGGCGACCGGACGAAGAGCCGCATCCGCGCCGACACCATGCCCATCGCCGGCACGCGGTTGATCCGCGAGTGGCAGGGCGTCGAGCACGCCGTCACAGTGACCGCTGACGGCTTCGAGTGGCAGGGGCGGCCCTACAAGTCGCTGTCCGCCATCGCACGCGCGATCACCGGCACGCGCTGGAATGGCTGGGTCTTCTTTGGGCTGAAGAACCGGAGGGCGCGGACGTGACGAAGCCGGTCGTACGCAAACAGCGCTGCGCCATCTACACCCGGAAATCCTCCGAGGAAGGGCTGGAGCAGGAGTTCAACTCGCTCCATGCCCAGCGGGAGGCGTGTGAATCCTTTATCGCCAGCCAGCGGTCCGAAGGCTGGGTGCTGGTGCGCGACCGCTATGACGACGGCGGCATCTCGGGCGGCACGCTGGAACGCCCGGGACTGAAGCGCCTGATGGTCGACATCGAGGACGGGCTGGTCGACGTGGTTGTCGTCTACAAGATCGACCGCCTCAGCCGATCGCTGGCCGACTTCGCCAAGCTGGTCGAGGTGTTCGACCGCAATGACGTGACTTTCGTTTCCGTCACGCAGTCCTTCAACACGACCACGTCGATGGGGCGGCTGACGCTGAACATTCTGCTGTCCTTCGCGCAGTTCGAACGGGAGGTGACGGCCGAGCGCATCCGCGACAAGGTCGCCGCCAGCCGCAAGAAGGGGATGTGGATGGGTGGCGTGCCGCCTTACGGCTACCGGGTCGAGAACCGGAAGCTGGTGATCGACGACGCGCGCGCCGAACATGTCCGCTGGATCTTTGCCCGGTTCCTCGAGATCGGCTCGGGAACGGAACTGGCGCGGGAGCTGGCGAAGCGCGGGATCCGCACGCCGCGCGGCAACCGGATCGACAAGAAATACCTCTACCGGATGCTGAACAACCGCGCCTATATCGGCGAGGCGGTCCACAAGGGCGAGAGCTACCCCGGCGAGCATGACGCGATCATAGACCGCGAGACGTGGGACCGCGTCCACGCCATCCTGCAGGAGAGCCCCCGAAAGCGCGCCGCCCGGACCCGCGCCGAGACGCCGGCGCTGCTGAAAGGTCTGCTGTTCGGACCGGACGGCGCCGCGTTCTCGCCGACCCATACGCGCAAAGGCGACAGGCTCTACCGCTACTACGTCAGCCAGACGGTACTGAAACACGGTGCCGGATCCTGCCCCGTGGGCCGCGTGCCCGCGGGCGAGATCGAGGCGGCCGTCATCGACCAGCTCCGCGCAGTCTTCCGGCAGCCCGAGATCGTGGCGGGGACGTGGAAGGCGGCGCGCGCCCACGCCGACGACTTCACCGAAGCCGACGCCCGTACGGCCCTGCAGCAGCTTGACCCGCTGTGGGACGAACTGTTCCCCGCAGAGCAAGCCCGCATCGTGGCGCTGCTGATCGAGCGCGTGGACATCGGCACCGACGGGCTCAACGTGCGCTTGCGCGTCGATGGCCTTGGCGGTCTGGCCCGCGAGATGCTGGCCGGTGGCATAGAGGCCGCAGCGTGACACACGGCGCACCGATCCCCGACACCGTGACACTTCACGTCCCGTTCCGCATCGCGAAGCGCGGCGGAAAGAAGGAGATGCAGATGCCCGAAGGCGCCACGCACTCGCCGCGGACTGACAACACGCTGGTCAAGGCGCTGGCCCGTGCGTTCCGATGGAAGCGGATGCTCGAGTCGGGCGAATACGCCACCATCGCTGAACTGGGCGAACGAGAGGGCATCGCGCCCTCCTACATGACCCGCGTCCTGCGGCTCACGCTGCTCGCGCCTGACATCATCGAGGCGATCCTGGACGGGAAGCAGGGGCCGGAGTTGACGCTGAGGAAGGTGCTTGAGCCGTTTCCGTTGGAGCGGAGCAGACAAGAAGCACATTTCAGCATTGCGCGCCGGTAACGGCGTGGAGTGTTTGGTCCATCCGGACTTTGCTGAAAACGGAACCCTTGGCCGGATCTTGGTGTCGATGCCGTTGAAGCAGGCGCAGTGAAGCGGCGACAGTACCGCCGCGACAAGGCTCCAACCTCTTGCTCGATATCGGCCGAACAACTCGTCGGGCGTCGCAGAGGCTGGCGCTGTCGTCCCGATCCGCTCGCACATAGCCGCAACATTTCACGTATGTTGACGCTATATTGCAACATAAGCGTTCTGTTGCTATATACAGGACATGAAGGACAAGAGAGAGAGCTTCGTGAGGTTGGCGGAGGGGCGTGTGAACCGAGCCCTCAAGGACATCCGGCTGATTGGCAACCTCTCGAATCGGTCTGCGTACAGCTACTCCGACGAAGACGTGAAGAAGATCTTCAGGGCTCTGCAGCGGGAGCTCGAGCTTGCTCGATCACGCTTCGGCGACGGTGAAAGCAGCGGTTCAGGTGATTTCAAGCTGTAAACGCAGCCATTTCAGAGAATTCTATAGAAGGAGCGCGTGGAAGGATGGTTGAACCTGTTCTGAGATTCCTGACCAACGAAGCAGGCGAGAAGGAGGGCCTCGGCGACGCCGGAATCGAGACGTTTCGTGATGCGCCTTATGCCAGCTGCGCTCGGGAAGCAGGGCAGAACAGTCGTGACGCAGCGACGGGCCTGCCCGCGGAGCCCGTTCGAATGTCCTTCAATGTCTTGAAGCTCGATCCCTCAAGCTTTCCGTCACACGACCTGCTCAGTGATACGATCTCCGCTTGCAGCGCCGAGGCAGAACAGGATCGCGAGAAGGAATTCTTTTCGAATGCTTCCAAAGTAATCGGCGCAAGTTTCATTCCGGTGCTCGAGATAGCCGATCACAATACGACTGGCCTTGTTGGCCCGCCCGACAAGGATGGCACTCCCTTCCATTCACTCGTCAAGGCTTCGGGGGTGACAGCAAAGGACACCGCCGACTCAGGCGGCTCTTTTGGGATCGGAAAGAACGCGTCCTTTGCCGTATCGGATCTTCAGACCGTCTTTTACGCGACGACGTACAAGGACGGAGACGCGGAAGCTTTTGCTGCTCAGGGAAAGGTGAAGCTGGTTTCTCACACTGCGTCCGACGGCACCAAACACAGGGCAACCGGCTATTGGGGTGACCCCGATGGCTTTCGGGCCGTGACCGACCCTGCCTTGGTGCCGGAATGGATGAAGCGCACCGAGACCGGAACCTCAATCTTCTGCATGGGTTTCCGGGCCGCTGAGGACTGGGCGGAACGGATGACCTATTCGCTCGTCTCGAATTTCTTCTGCGCTGTTCATCGCGAAGAGATGGTTTTTGAAGTCGATGATGGCAGGATCAATATCAACCGAAACACGCTCGAGAGCCTTTTCTCCAGGCAGGACATCATCGATGCAGCGGAGCGTACAGGGCACCAAGCCGATCTTACCTTCGCAGGGCAGCTCTATCGTTGCCTCGTTTCGGACAGCGCGGAAGAGCATGTTCTGACCATCCCGAAGCTTGGGCAGTTACGTGTCAGAGTGCTGATCGAAGAGGGAATGCCCAGCCGTGTCGGTTTCATACGAAACGGAATGCTGATCACTGATAATCTTCGACACTTTGGACACCCTCTCCAGCAATTCCGGGGCTCCCGCGACTTCGTGGTCGTAGTGGAACCAGCCGATCTGGAGGCTGGCGTGCTGTTGAAGAAGCTTGAGAATCCGGCACATGATGGCTTCTCGGCGGAACGGCTCCCCGATGCTGCCAAACGCGCTGATGCCTCGACCGCGATGAAACAACTCGGCAAGGAGCTCCGGGAGATCATCAAGGCCACAACCGGCGTCAAGCACGAGGGCTCCGTCGTCCTCGACGAACTTGGTCGTTTCTTCTCGGAGACCGGCAAGACCGACAAGCCCGACGATCCGAATGCAGAACATGATCCCGAACGGTACACCTACGAGTCCAAGCGACGGAAATCAAAGTCTCGAAAGGCACCCAGCCCTGCTGGAGGCGAACGAGGCGGTCGAAGCCAGACCGGGACGGGTTCTGGCGGTAAAGGAGGTGGTAGCGGCTCCGGAACCGGTGGCGGCACGGGCGGCCGCGGCAGTGCAGGAGACCGAGAGCCAGTTGTTCTGCGCGAGGTACGCAATCTCATCCGCTCAGACGGCTCTGGAGCAGCCACATCCCGTGAACTGCATTTCACGCCGGAAGCCTCGGGACCGATCGAGTTGATGGTTCAGGCCACGGGTGTGAATGCGCCCGAGGGCCTCAACGTAACGGCGGCGGACGCGGGCACTCCCGGCTCTGGTGTGCTTACTGTTGACGTGAAAAAAGGCGAACGGTGCAAGGTCACCGTTTCGTTCGATGAACCATACGATGGCCCGATCGAGTTGATCGCCATAAGCCGCGCGGCAGTCGAGGAAACGCCGGCATGAGGTTTTCAGAAGAAACGCGCTATCCACATCCGGTCCTGGCGCAGGACACAGGGGATTTCACCACTGGTGAATTCGACATGGTCTTCACCCTGAGCGAAGACATCGCAACTGGAGCACTATCCATTCAGCACGAAACCACCCTGACGGAAGACGGGATCCGGCAACTCGTCGAGACCGGAAGGGCATCGGTGGGCTGCTTTGTCCGCTGCGCGGACACGTATCATACTGAACTGCGGACACTGGCCTGGCCCTCAGGCCGCACCGACTTCGCCGCCGGAGTTCTGCTGAACAGGGTATCCTTGCGACCGATCGTCTGGTTGAACGACGAATTGTCTGCTTGGGACCCGGGGACCATTCACCCGGAGTTTTCACCGCCGGTGGACCTGAGCCGCGGCGACATCATCGCAATCGGAGAGGAGCACATCATCTCGGTCGGACAGGCGAAGCTTGCTCCCATCGAGAGCATTTTCGAACTCGACCGATCGCCGGACATTCCGGAAGGAACGTTGCAGGTTGAGCTGGAGCGGGACCGCATCACGATTCTCGCCGGAGAGAAGACACACGAGACCATCATGCTCTTGCGCGAGCAGAAGGCCGGCAAGCCGGTCGTCATGAACGCCGTCTACCTTCCGGCTGTAATGGAAGTCCTTGATGCGCTGCAAAGTGGCGCGGACCAATACGAGCCATATCGCTGGCATGCTCCTTTCACGGCTCGCTGCGACGCCCGGGGCGTTGATCCAAAAACAGATACTTCAATCCTCGAGAGCGCTCAGAAACTCCTCGATAGCCCGGCAAGCGGATTGGAGCAGTTGGTGGCGGAGGCAGACAGATGACGGAATCGCCGCTCAAGTATCTCTCGGAAAAGAAGCTTTCCGAGCTCAAGGAGAGCATTGTCGCCAACCGCGACCGGTATGAGGCAGGAGACTTCCTTGATCTCGAGCATGATAACGGCTGGGCAGTTGAGACCGGCACTGTACAGGTTGATCATGACCTGCTGGCGAAGCTCGATGGCACAGCGAGGACTGCAGCTGCCGACATCGACAACTCCCTGATCCTGTTCCAGGCCCTTCAGGGGATGACGCCTGCTCTCGCGCGGGAAGAGCGTGTCTGGGCCAGACTGACGCACATCGAATGCCTTGGCTATTCGCGGGAAAGGTGGCTCTCAGGGAACAAAAGCGAGCAGCTCGACGCCCAGGTCCGTATCCACATGTTCGCTCCCGGACTTACCGCGATCCGCGACGACAATGCATTATCCCGTCTCTGGTGGAACATGCACATCGCGAGCATTGCAGATCCGGATGATCCCGAGGGTGCGCTGCGACTAATACTCAAGACCGCGGACATTCGGAGCAACTTTGTCGAACGCACGAACACCGCCGCTCGAAAGCCGCTTGCGAGAGCCGTCGTCCGCGCAATGCGACGGGAGCCATGGATCACGTCCAGCGAGAGAGCCTTCAGGGAATTCATGATCGCTCTCAATCGAGACGGCGGAGGGATCCTGTTCGAGGCTCTCTCTGACGACGAGGCCGACGCACTCATGGATACCTGTGCCTCCCGAGCACAGGCTCACATGGCGAAAAAGGCTGCCTGATCCTTCAACCCTTGGCCTCGTTTTGCTCGAGGAGTTCAAGCTCTGAGGCATCCGGAACCGGTTTCAAAGTAGAAGCATCGCCGTCGAGATCGTTTTCTTCCCCTATTTCTGGCACCAGAACCTCATGTAGCAATGCCGCGATATGGCGCGCGAGGAACGGCGGCACGGCATTCCCGACTTGTACATACTGCTGAGTGCGATTGCCAAGGAAGACGTAGTCATCCGGAAACGTCTGAAGACGGGCGGCTTCCCTGACAGTCAGGCTGCGACATTGGACCGGGTCGGGGTGGATGAAGTAGTGGCCATCCTTGGAGATGTGGCTGGTCACGGTGCTCGAAGGCTGCCCCGCAACCTGGACGCGGAACCGGTCATTGAAGACGCCGGTGTGCCAGTTGCGGTGGTCAGGGCTGATGGCTGAGGGAAAGTCTGCGGCCTTGGGGCTGTAACCGTGCACTGAGCCAAACACCGATGCGAAAAGATAGCGGCCAAGGTCTGACTTCATGTGCCCTCGAGTCTCGTGCTGGGCAACTGCACGCAGCTCGAGCCGTTCAATCCAGTTCAGCAGTTCGTCGTTTGAGTGACCATACTGGTCTGGTAGAGCCGACGAATCCCGGAGACTGGGCATCTCCGCCTCCAGCCGTTCAATCAAGGAGGCAAACGCTTCATGGAGTCGAACGTCGTCTTTTTCCTTCGTGAGCTCTGAAAGCAACTCGGCTGCTTGGACCACCTCTTGTCGCCAAACCGTAACGTCGTCTCCGCCGCGGCTAATTCCACTGCGCAATGCCGGTAGAGTCAGGATGGTACTGCCGACGGTCCTGACGTTACGAGGCACGTCCACTTCGGCTCGAGCAGCCCGATCTGCGAGGTCGGAACGGATCCCGATGATGATCACTCGATGCCGTTTCTGGGGAATGCCAAACTCTTCCGCACGGACGATGAAATCCGATGGTCGCATGGCCTCCCGCAAGCTGGCCCTGCCATCCTGGATAAGGATGGCGCGTATCTCGTACTCATGGCCGTGGCCCGTCCCAAGCGAGGAGAGGTCTTCCATCAGCATCTCGAACACGAGGCGGCTTTCGACCGTCGAGGACAGCATGCCCTTGACGTTCTCCATGACGAACGCGGCAGGACGAAGTTCATCAAGCACCCGAATGTACTCGCGAAACAGGTAGTGCCGCTCATCCTGCTCAGGCACGTAGCCGACCTTGCCCCTCGAACGCGCACGACCGACGAGGGAATAGGCCTGACAGGGCGGCCCACCGATCAGGATCGTATCGTCGAAACTAGCCTTGAGGCTGTCGATGGCGGCGTCAATTGCGTCCGCGGCTGTCTCGGTTCCGAGTTCGAGGGCACGCGCTTCCTCGATAGCGAGTCGCCACGCGTCGGCGTCAACTTCTGACCAGTCCGGTTCGGGAGCGTGTCCTGCATGGAAATTAATGAATTGCACCGGCAAGGCGCCGTGCCGCGACCGATACTCACGCAGGAATGCACGCAGCGTCAGTGTCCGGTGAGCCGAGGCCTCCTTCTCGACTGAAATGCCGATCCGGAACGGTGAGTGGCCGTCCGCGACGAAGGACGCAAATCCCTCGCCAAGTCCGCCTGGGCCGGCGAACAGATCAACGATGCCGAAAGTGGAAGGCAAATCACGCTCCTGACGATCTTCAGTCAGGCGGTGTATACCAGGTTCAGGGACGAAAACCAGGATGCAAGTGACAGATATTGTGGATCAGCAGACCCGATCTCGCATGATGGCAGGGATCAAGGGAAAGAACACGAAGCCTGAACTGGCGCTTAGGCGGGCTCTGCACGCTCGCGGGTTCCGCTACCGGCTTCACTCAAAGAACGTCCACGGCAGGCCTGACCTCGTCCTTCCGAAGCACCGAGCGGTCATCTTTGTGCACGGGTGTTTCTGGCATCGGCATGAGGGGTGTCGCTACGCTACCACTCCCGCGACGCGCGTAGCGTTCTGGCAGGCAAAGTTCGACGCGAACGTTGCGCGAGACAGTACCGTTCGGGACGCGCTGCTTGCGGCGGGCTGGCGCGTAGCGACGATCTGGGAGTGTGCCCTTCGAAAACCGGAAAAGGTCGCGGCAGCGGCCGACCAGCTTTCGACATGGTTGTTCTCCGAAACGGAGACGCTCGAGCTCGGCGAACGTGAGGTCTCGTCACCTACAGGAAAAGGCGAGGATGTCAGCTCGTGCAGCTTATTGGTTCAACCCGGCAGGGCATGATGCGCCTGTTGAATGTTCGATCCGAGTGTCTTCTTGCGCACGCCACTGGCGTCGAAGTGTTTAGCCGGGAACTCCGGAAAGCGATTTTATTTCAGAGGCTTGCAACCTATTCACCAAATCCACGCAGTCATGAGGTCCGGAGAATATCGCCCCCGAGAGACTGCTTCCGAGCCTCCTCGCGCGAGGGCCGGTGCTCAGCCCCACCCGCATACCCCCCAAAAACAACGGAAAAATCCGGCCGCAGCCGGATCGGGAGAACGCTTTCGCGGAGGCAAGTGGCGGAGAGGAAGGGATTCGAACCCTCGATACCGTCTCCGGTATACTCCCTTAGCAGGGGAGCGCCTTCGACCACTCGGCCACCTCTCCGTCCGGTTTCGTTTACGCGGCAAAGCCTCGCAGTTCAAGGGCTTTCTTGCCCCTGTGGATGATTTCCGGTGGAGCTCTCCCCTGCAATTCCTTGCAGGAACGTGCAGTGAACAAAGAGAGATTTGCAGAAACTCTCGTACAAAACCCGAACAGTTTTGTCCTCATCAGTTCTCAGAATGGGGGATTGCGCCGCGCGGCGCGCCCTTCGGCCGGCCCCTCCAGATAACCAGCGCTCACCAGCACTCAAGGAAATAGATCATCACCGTAAAGCGCAACCACCAACCCATGCAATGCCGGGACCTCTCCCCCTTCCCGTCACCCGCGTCATGCCTTTGGGAGCCACCCCCGCCCGAAAGCCGGATACCGAGATCAGAACCAGGCGTCAGTCCGCGAGCCGTTCGAACATCCCCTTGAGCATCTCGGTCATCTCCTTGCGCTCCGCCTCGTCGAGCCCCTTATAGACCCGCTCGCGCACTTTCTCGGCCTCCGCCCAGCCCCGATGACGCAACGCCACGCCGGCCCGGGTCAGGGTCACCTCAGTCACCCGCCCATCGGAGGCGCGCGGACGGGTCACCACCAATCCATCGGCCACCATGCGCTGAATGATCTTGGTGGTGGTGTTGAGCTTGATCACGCAGATTTCGGCGATTTCCGAAACGCTCATGTGCTCGCCGTCGTAAAGGACCATCAGCACGCGCCAGCGCGGCACATCGAGACCGACCGGCTTCAACACCGATTCCATCACCTGGAGATAGCGGGCGTTGATGCGCAGAACCCAGAAAAACGGCCACTCCCGCATCTGAAATTCGGATCGGGCGGGGGAATGCGTTTTCTCTCGGTCCATCTGCGTCTCTCAAAAGAGGAAAACAAAACAGTCGCACGACCCCTGATGGTAGGAGACCTGGCGCGCTTGTCCATAGGCCGGATGGCCGATATCGTTACGTCACCTCTTGCGTAAGGCCTTTACGGGGCACACTCCGCCAAAGAGCAGGCCGCACCAATTGTGCGCCGCGCCCCCTTCCCAATCCCCCGCTACGTCCGACCGGAAATACCGCGAAACCACCCGCCAGGTGCCCTAGGGGCACGGCTGGTCAACTTCCACCAAAGCGTGTAGCTTCCGTTTGCGTAAAGGGAATGTGGTGTCCATTGACGCCCGATAGGAGGAGACGCTTCATGAAGATCACCGTTGCCGGCCTGGCCGCCGGTCTCACCCTCATGCTGACCCTACCCGCCCAGGCTGCGGATGCACGCGGCGAATGGGCCCGCCCGAGCGGGTCGTCACGCATCAAGATCGCAAGCTGCGGCGGGGCGCTCTGCGGCACCCTGGTGTGGCTGAAATCGCCGCGCAAGGATGTGAAGAACCCAGACCCGGCAAAGCGCAGCCGGCCGCTGGTCGGCAGCCGCACGGTGCTCGGCATGAAGCCCAGCGGCAAGGCGGGTCAGTGGAAGGGCAAGGTCTACAATGCCGAGGATGGCAAGACCTATACCGGCTTCATGACCATGGATGGCAACAACAAGCTGAAGCTTGAGGGCTGCGTGCTCGGCGGGTTGATCTGCAAGGGCGAGACCTGGTCGCGCGTGCGCTGATGCCACTGTGACGGTGCGCCCCGCGCGGATGGGAGGTCCGCGCGGGGGACGTATCAGGCCCCAGACAGGGGCCGCGCGATCAGCTTGCGCGCTGACCGAACAGCACCGCCTGGGCCTTGGTGTCGCTGGACAGATCGAGTTGCCTACGCCTGTCCTCGCCCACGGCAAGACCGCGCCGAACGGCCGGGCGTGCCTTCATCCGCTCCAGCCAGCGCGCCACATTGGGAAAGTCCTTTTCAAGGTCCATTCCCTGTCGCTCCCAGCCGGTGGCCCAGCCCACCAGCGCCATATCGGCGATGGAATAGTCGCCCGCCACGAAGTCGCGCCCTTCCAGCCGCTTGTTGAGAACACCATAGAGCCGGTGCGTCTCGTTGAGGTAGCGGTCCATCGCATAGGGCAGCTTTTCCGGCGCATAGACGCGGAAATGATGGTTCTGGCCGAGCATCGGGCCAAAGCCGCCCATCTGCCACATCAGCCATTCTTCCACCTCGACCCGGGCACGTGGATCCTCCGGATAGAACCGGCCGAACTTGCGGCCGAGATATTGCAGGATCGCCCCGGATTCGAACACCGAGATCGGCGCGCCATCCGGGCCCTCTGGATCGATGATCGCCGGCATCCGGTTGTTGGGCGAGATCTTCAGGAAATCGGGCTTGAACTGGTCACCGGCACCGATGTCCACATAGGTGACCTTGTAGGGAACGCCCAGTTCCTCCAGCATGATGGTGATCTTCCAGCCATTTGGGGTTGGCCAGTAGAACAGCTCGATCGGCTTGGTCTGTGCAGCGCTCATGCATGCATCTCCACGAGAAGCGGTCTTCAAGGAAAAAGCCGCGAGAGACGCCCCACGGCTTGTATGCCCCTGCACGTAAGACACTTCAGCGCGAAGACAATGGCCGGACGGGTTCACAGCATCAGCTTGTAGCCCTCATGGGTCGCCTCATAGCCCAGCGCGCGGTAAAAATCGTGTGAGACCTGCCGCGCCTTGTTTGAGGTGAGCTGCACCAGCGCACACCCCTCCTCCCGCGCCCGCGCCTCGGCAAAGCGCATCATCGCCGCGCCGATCCCCATGCGTCGGACCTCAGGGTTCACATGCACGCTCTCGACCTGCGCCCGCGGTCGCCCCTGAAAGCTCAATCCGTAAAGAAGGGAAAACTCGAAGGACCCGGCAAGGCGCGCCGGATCGTCGTCGAGCCGGGCGACATAGAGCGTCGCGCGCGCCCCGTCCATCATCCGCCGGAAGGCCCGGCGATAGGGCGCAAGGTCAGCCGTCTCCGCTCCGACCCGCACGCCTGCGGCATTGGCCGACATCAGCGCAACGACGGCGGCAAGATCCGCCTCCGTCGCCAGCCGGATCTTCAAAGCGGGCGCAGCGATTTTCTTTTCCATGCGAGGCATGCTCTCCGGCGCGGGGTGAGTCTCAGGCCGGCAGCATACCCCCGTTGACGCGCCCATACACCGCATAGCCGCCATGAAGCGGGACAAGCTCCGCCGTCCGCCCCGCCCGCGCGGCAGCCTCGCCCAGCGCCTCGGCAAGATCGGCCCTCGGGCTGACATGAAAGGCCGCCAGCCAGGCGCGCATCGGCGCACGCAGGAAAGCTGGATATCGCTCCATCTGGCCGAAATCGACCACATGCATCTGCCCGTCCGGGGCGAGAACGCCAATACCGGCCTCCAGTACCGCACGCCAGGGCGGGATCATCGACAGGCTGTAGGACAGAAACACCCGGTTGAACCGCGCTTCCCCGAAGAGCCACGCGGGATCAAAGTCGGAGGCATCGCCCTCGGCCACAAAGACCCGGTCCGACAGCCCGGCCCGGGTGATCGCCGCCCGGGCGCTTGCCAGCATCTCCGCCGAGATATCGACGCCGAAGAACCGTGCCTGCGGATAGCGCCGCGCCGCCAGAATGAGATTGCGGGCGGTGCCGCAGCCCAGTTCCAACACCGTACCGCCGGCAGGCGGCGCCAGATCGGCAATCAGCCGGTCCCGGCCGAACAGATAGTATTTGCGGGTCGCGTCATAGATATGCCGCTGCCAGCGATAGATCCGGTCCATCAGCTCGCCGGACGTCCCCGGAGTGGCCTCAGGCACAGGCACGGGCGCGCTCATCACGCCGCCCGGACATAAAGATGGAACCCGCCGTAGATCGACGACCGGTCGCGGCGGCCATAATCCTCCGAAGCCTCCGCCTCATAATGCCATTGCCCCAAGAGCCCCGGATCGACCCGGCCCGGCAACAGGCTCGGCGCGGCGGCAGTGCGGAACGCCACCCGCGCGCCCGGACGGGCGGTGCGGGTGATCTGCGCCCAAAGTTCGTTCAGTGTCTCGTCCGACATCCAGTCCTGAGCGTCGAGCAGAACGTAGCGGTCGACGCTCTCCGCCGGCTGGTCGGCGAGATGATCGGTGAAGGAGCGGTTGACCACCGTCACCCGGTCGGCGCGGGCGCGGATCTTCTCGAAATGCTCGCGCCGCAGATAGGGCGGCAGCGGTCCGGCCTCATCGTTGGCATAGGAGCGGCCAAAGGCCTGCCAGGCGAAGTAGTTCTCCGAAAGCGGGAAATCGCAGGCGAGTTTTTCCAACCGCTGGCGCAACACACCGGCCATGCTGCCGCCGCTGGAGGCCAACGCCTCATACTGTGCCGGCGGAATGCCGAGCCCGTAGAGCGACACCCGCTTTGAAGTGGCCCAGCGCACCATCCGCTTGTCGAACAGAGGTGCCAGCGCGCTGTCGAAGAAGCTGCGCTGCTCCTCGAGCGAGCGGGCGCGCAGGATGTCCTTCGGATCGATGCCGTAAAGCCGCGCCACCTTGTGCCCGGCACCGATGAAATAGCCAAGCAGGCCGTGGTGATAGAGATCGCGGGCGAACAGCGAGATCCGGCGCCGGCCGGTCACCCCGCGCCGTTCCCAATAGGCGCGGCTGTCCGCATCGAGCCCATCGCGCAGAAAGCGGGTATAGGCCTCGACATTCGCCTTTTCATCCGCCTTGCCGAAGAAGCGGTAGAAGGCATCGTAGCCAGGTAGCCGGCGGGCGGCGGTGAGCTTCAGCCGCGTCAGCGCCACATGCGCCTGGTTGAGGTCGACGGCGGTGATCTGTTCCGGATCCGCGGTCAGATAGCTGAGGACGTTGCAGCCGCCCGAGGCAATGGCGACGACCCGGTGGTCGCGCTCGATGGCGAGCGCTTCCATGTCAATCTCCGGGTCTTCCCAGATCTGCGGATAGACCAGCCCCTTGAACGCCCAGGTGAAAAGCCGCTCCAGCGCGCCCTCGCCTGAAAGCGCGCTGTTGCGATGCACAGCCTGCCCGAGTAGTTCGCGCCTGCCCATGGTGTTGCGCTCAGAGGTCATGCCATCATCTCCCGGCTCAAGAACGTTCGTCTCAAGATGAGCCGGGTAAGCCCGTTCCGTTACGGGATGATGACAGGGTGTTCCCGCGCCTTATTCGATGCCGATCTTCGCCCGCAAGAGGTCGTTGACCGCCTTGGGGTTGGCCTTGCCGCCGGTGGCCTTCATCACCTGGCCGACGAACCAGCCGAGCAGACCCGGCTTTTCCACCGCCTGCGCGGCCTTTTCCGGGTTGGCGGCGATGATCTTGTCGACCTCCGCCTCGATGGCGCCCAGGTCGGTGACCTGCCGCATCCCGCGTGCCTCGACGATCTCCGCCGGGTCGCCGCCCTCGGTCCACAGGATCTCGAACAGCTCCTTGGCGATCTTGCCGGAAATGGTGCCGTCCTTGACCAGATCGACCAGGCCGCCGAGCTGCGCCGCCGTCAGCGGGCTTTCGGAAAGGTCGTGCCCTTCCTTGTTGAGCCGGCCGAAGAACTCGTTGATCACCCAGTTGGCGGAGAGCTTGGCATCGCGCCCCTTGGCCACCTCTTCGAAGAAATCGGCGGAGGCCCGTTCGGCAACGAGGATATCCGCGTCATAGGCCGACAGGCCATAGTCGTTGATGAACCGCGCCTTCTTGTCGTCCGGAAGCTCCGGCAGGTCGTGGGCGAGACCGTCCACATAGGCCTGCTCGAATTCCAGCGGCAGCAGGTCCGGATCGGGGAAGTAGCGATAGTCATGCGCCTCTTCCTTGGAGCGCATGGAGCGGGTCTCGCCCTTCACCGGATCGAACAGGCGGGTCTCCTGATCGATGGTGCCGCCATCCTCCAGAATGCCGATCTGCCGCCGTGCCTCGTATTCAATCGCCTGGCCGACGAAGCGGATCGAGTTGACGTTCTTGATCTCGCAGCGGGTGCCGAAGGCTCCACCCGGCGCGCGCACCGAAACGTTGACGTCGGCGCGCATGGAGCCCTGATCCATGTTGCCGTCGCAGGTGCCCAGATAGCGCAGGATGATGCGCAGCTTGGTCAGATAGGCCTTGGCCTCGTCGGCGGAGCGGATATCCGGCTTGGAGACGATCTCCATCAGCGCCACGCCCGAGCGGTTGAGATCGACGAAGGACATGGTCGGATGCTGGTCGTGCAGCGACTTGCCCGCGTCCTGCTCCAGATGCAGCCGCTCGACCCCGACGGTGACCTGTTCGCCGCCCGGCATGTCGAGCAGGATTTCCCCCTCGCCAACGATCGGCTGCTTGAACTGGGAAATCTGGTAGCCCTGCGGCAGGTCCGGATAGAAGTAGTTCTTGCGGTCGAACACGGATTTCAGGTTGATCTGCGCCTTGAGCCCGAGGCCGGTGCGGATCGCCTGACGCACGCATTCCTCGTTGATCACCGGCAGCATTCCCGGCATCGCCGCATCCACCAGGCTGACGTTGGCATTCGGATCCTTGCCGAACGCCGTCGAGGCGCCGGAGAACAGCTTGGCGTTCGAGGTCACCTGCGCATGGACTTCCATACCGATCACGATTTCCCAGTCGCCGGTGGCGCCCTTGATGAACTTCTTCGGATCGGGGGTGCGGGTGTCGACAAGCGTCATAACGATCAGGTCCTGTTGCTGCGCGCGGGACACGATCCGGGGCCAGCCTGCCGCGAGGCTGGCACCGCATCGGCGGCGCGCCCGATTGGCCGTACGCCCGGAGACCCGGTGCGTCCGACGATAAAGCGAGAAAATGTCGTAAAGCGTTGGGTAGTGGGTCTTGCCCGCGCCCGCAAGAGGGTAGGCCGCGCAATCCGCGCGAAGTTCCGTTTTCGCCGGCGAAACAGGGCACTCTGTCAGCCTAGTGCGTCCGGCTCCTGCAGGATGAAGCGCAGGATCGCCGCCACCGCCTCGTAGAGCTCGGCGGGAATCTCCCGGTCCAGCTCCACGCCGGAAAGTGCCTCCGCCAGTGCCTCATCCTCTTCCACCGGCACCCCGTGCGCGGCGGCAAGCTCCAGGATTTGCGCCGCCACCTCGCCGCGCCCCCGGGCCGTCACCCGCCGTGTGCCGGCACTGTCGTAGCGCAGAGCCACCGCCAGCGGTGTGGTTTTGCGCCCCGGCACCAGAGGCGGGGCATCCGCCTGCCCGCCGGGCCAATCGCTGTCATCGCTCATGAGACCCGGTCCACATATTGCCCGGACGGCGCCGGCGGATCGCCAGGCAGACCAAACAGCACCCGCAACTCCATCACCTGAAGCCCCTGCGCGGACAAGTCCGCGCGCAAGGCGTCGAGCCGGCCTTGCAAGGCCTGACAGGTCGCCTCCCGCTCCGCCCAGACCGTGGCAAAGAGGCGCGGGCCATCGAGGCCGACCGCCGCTTCCACGGCCCCCGTCCAGGCCAAATCGAGGCCGAACCGCACCCGCCAGGCCGGGTGGGCCCCTTCGCCCTCATGGCCTTCCGTATCGTCCCGGCCAATCTGCAGGCTAAGGACACCGGTTTCCCGGCCAATGGCAAGCGGCAACTCCAGCACCCGGTCGAACAGGGCGGTCTCCGGTGCCCCTTCCGCATCGGCAAGAAGTCCGCGCGAGGCAAGCGCCGCGAGCCGCCCCCGGGCCAGCGCCGCCTCCACCTTGCCAAGCAGCAAGGCGGCGATCTCCCCGGCCTCGCCCCGGCTGAGAGCGGCGGCAAGCTCCGGACTGGCCGCCAGCCCTGCCTGGCCACGCGGATGGCGGGAAAGCCCCGGCGGAGCCGGCGGCGCCGCCTGTCGGGGAACCGGAGGCCGACCGCCGGCAAGATCGCGCAGCAGCGCGCGCAAGGTCGCAAGCGCGCCCTCCAGAGATCCCCCGCCTTCCGCGGGCACCACACCGGCGGGGGCTGCGGCACGCAACAGCGCTTGCTGTAATTTGGGCCCGTCGAGCGCTCCATCGCCCCTGAGCCGCAGGCCGAACAGGGCGACGATGGCCGCCTGTACCGCTGGAGGCAACAGGCTGGCCGCCAGCGAGGCCGGGAACCCGGCCAGCGTCGCCGTGGCCCCGGCATAAAGCGGCGCCAGCCCGTCCTGATCGGTGGCAAGCCGGGTGGCCAGATCAGAAATCCGCTGCAGCGCCGCCGCCTCCCGGCTCGCCGCCGTCGTCGGGGCGGGCGTCTCAGGCTCAACATGATAGCGCGGACCATCCGGCCCCTGCGCCACATGCAACCGCGCCCGCGCGCCCACGGGCAGCATCGTTTGGCCCTCCACATCGAATTGATGGGATCCGGCGACAAGCCGCATGACAGAATCGGTGAGATGGCGGGCAACGCGCACGGCAATGACATCGCCGACATTGATCGGCGGCAGGCGCGTCACCGGCGTGACCGCCACTATTCCGGCCGGTGTCGAAATGCGCGAGACCATCCCCTCCCCACCGTATTTGGCCCTCTCCCGATCGTACCGGGCTCTGAGAAGAGAAGATTAGCAGATTCGCCCTTCGGGAACGATTGCGCGCCCCGGATCAACCGAAGGCTGCAGCCCGAATTGATCTTGATCAATTCGTTGCGAACGCAACCATCTCATACTTGTGCCGATTGAAGACGCGCACGGCGCGTCCAGCGGATGGGCGGAAGGAGACGCGACATGGGGATCTTGCAACGGATGGACGAGCGCGCCACCCTGATGGGCCGGATGATGCGCACGGTCGGCGCCGACGAAGGCATGTCGGCAGACATGGGCCTGGGTCTGGCGCTCCACAGCGCCGCACAGAAGTGCCTTGGCTGCGACAGGCCGGAGGAATGCGCCGGCTGGCTTGACGCGCACCAAAACACCGGCGCCGATCACGCGCCGGACTACTGCCCCAATGCGAACCTGTTTGCCGACTGGAGCGGCCAGCGAGCGAAGTAGACGGGCGAAGTAGACCGGCCGACCAACCCCAATATCAGCGGCGACGGGACTTGCCGCGCAGGCCATAGGTCAGCGCGGCTGCCAACCCGCCGCCGACGAAGCGGAACGGGAAGACCGCAAGCGGCCCGCCCTCATAGCCCCCCACCGGCGACATGCCGCTCAGGTTGAGCGCGGCATCGAGCAAGACGGAGAGCGCGGCGGCGGCAAAGCCAGCGACAATCAGCTTCACCCGGGCATCGGCATACCAACCAAGCGCGGCGCCGATCAGCAGGGTGAATGGATTGACGAGGCCGGCAAGGCCAAACAGGACGGGAAGAGATTCGGCTAGGGTCATGCCTCTCTTCTAAATCAACCTGCGCGAATGCGAAATCACCTGAAACGCATGAGATGGCCCTGAGCGGACCGGCGCATTGCCGTTCTCGCCTGCCATCCCTCGCCCCCCGGGGTCTGCGTCCTTGCGGCAACACCCGGCAGCCCGTTTTCGGCAAACCGCTCCCCGCCCCTTGCGCCTTTTCCAGCCAGGCATCAGATTTGCCCCGTCGATCCAATGGAGTTTTGATGCGCGGAAATCGCGAGTCCCGGTAACGGCCGGTCCGAAAGCGGACCGGACGAGGAACACAGAAGGCACACCGGCACCCCAGCATGGGGTGTGAGCGGAGCACCCTGCCGTTCCTTCATCATCGAGGTTGCCCGCCGGCGGCGCATTGCGCAACGACCGGCCTCCCTAAAGGGCACCCCGAAACGGACATGACGCACGACCACAGACCAGTTCCTGCCGGCGCCACATCCTGCGGCGCGGCACCGGTCTCGTGCGCGCAATTTTCGGACTTCCATGGACATTTCCAAACCCGAACAGCGGGTGCTGCACCTGTTGGCGCAGGGCGGACGGATCGACGTCGAAAAGGACGATCGCGGCCGCATCATCGACAGCACCTGCATCACCCGCGATGGCTGGCACCACAACGGCTGTCCGCTGCCGCTTTTCAAGAAGCTGAAACGGCGCAGGCTGATCGCCTCGCGCGGCGGCGGGCCCTATCGCATCACCCGGCTCGGCCTTTATCGCGTACGCGCCGAACCGGACAATCGCTAGGATACGCCCTTGTAAACACATGCAAAAACCGCCGCCGGATCGCTCCGGCGGCGGCCTTGTCATCAAGACATTTTCTGAGGGAGCCGACCGGCTCCTACCACCAGCGGGTCGGCTCGAACCGGCCGGCAGCCTGCTCGATGGTCGAGCCGAGGCTGTAGAGGGTTTCCTCGTCGAACGGACGGCCAATCAACTGCAGGCCGAGCGGCAGGCCATCGCCATTCACCCCCGCCGGCACGGCAAGGCTCGGCAGGCCGGCCATGTTCACCGTCACCGTGAAGATGTCATTGAGGTACATGGAGACCGGATCGGAAAACTCGCCCGGGGCGAAGGCCGCGTCCGGCGTCGCCGGCGCCAGGATCGCATCGACGCCGGCCTGGAACGCCAGATCGAAGTCGCGCTTGATCAGCGTGCGCACCTTCTGCGCCTTCAGGTAATAGGCATCGTAATAGCCCGCCGACAGCACATAGGTGCCGATCAGCACCCGGCGCTTGACCTCGGTGCCGAATCCGGCGGCCCGGGTGTTTTCATACATGTCGGCAATGTCGGTGCCGTCGACGCGAAGCCCGTACCGCACGCCGTCATAGCGGGCGAGGTTGGACGAGGCTTCCGCCGGCGCGACGATGTAATAGGCCGGCAGGGCGTATTTGGTGTGCGGCAGGGAAATCTCGACGATCTCCGCGCCTGCGTCCTTCAGCCAGGCAATGCCCTGCTGCCACAGGCTGTCGACCGCGCCCTGCATGCCCTCGACCCGGTATTCGGCCGGAATGCCGATCTTCAGCCCCTTGACCGAACGGCCCACCGCCGCCTCGTAGTCCGGCACCGGCCGGTCCACCGAGGTGGTATCCTTGGGATCGACCGAAGCCATCGACCGCAACAGGATCGCGTTGTCGCGCACGGTCCGGGTGATCGGCCCGGCCTGATCGAGCGAGGAGGCATAGGCCACCACGCCCCAGCGCGAGCAGCGCCCGTAGGTCGGCTTCATGCCGACGGTACCGGTCAGCGCCGCCGGCTGGCGGATCGAGCCGCCGGTGTCGGTCGCCGTTGCCCCGAGGCACAGCCCGGCCGCCACGGCCGCCGCCGAACCACCGGAGGAACCGCCAGGCACCAGCGCCTGATCGGAGTCCTTGCGCCGCCACGGGTTGATCGCCTTGCCGTGGCAGGAGGTCTCGTTGGAGGAGCCCATGGCGAATTCGTCCATGTTCAGCTTGCCCAGCATCACCGCGCCATCGGCCCAGAGGTTGGCGGTGACGGTCGATTCGTAATGGGGCTTGAAGTCCTTGAGGATGTTGCTGCACGCTTGGGTATGCACGCCCCGGGTGGCGAACAGGTCCTTGATGCCGAGCGGAATGCCCTCCAGCGCCCCGCCGGTGCCATTGGCCAGCTTCTCGTCGGACCGCGCCGCCATTGCCCGCGCCTCGTCGCCGGTCACCGCCACATAGGCGTTCAGCGCCGGATTGCCGGCGGCAATCGCGTCCAGAAAGGCGCCGGTCAGCTCGCTCGCGCTGATGTCGCGCGCCGACAGCTTGTCACGCGCCTCGGCCAGGGTCAGGTTGGTCAACTCGCTCATGGGCTATTCTCTTCAGGCTTTGGATTCAGCGGCTTTTCGTAAAAAACCGAATATTCGGTCTCGGGATAGTCAAGCACGGCAGCGCAGCGAACGAACCCGGCCCGCTCATAGACGCGCCAGGCGGCCGGATGGCGGTGACCGGTCTCCAGCACCAGCCGAAGAAGGCCCTCCTGCTGCGCCAGCGCCCCATCCGCTTCAAGGCCCGCTCCAGGATCAGACCGCCGATGCCGCGCCCCTGCGCCTCCGGGCGGGTGAACATCCGCTTCAACTCGCCGATACCGGCCGGATGGCGCCGCAACGCGCCGCAGCCGATTGCCCTCCCCTCTTCGCGGGCGACGAAAACGCTCGTCGCAGGCCCCGCCATCTCCTCCACCGACATGTGATAGCAATGCTCAGTGGGGGTCAGCGCCAGAAGCGCCGCGTTGAGTTCGGCAATCAGCTCCCGCATCTCGTCGGTCAGCGGGCTTTCCACGCCGATCGACACGGGCATGGATTATTCCACCACCTTCGGGACCATGAAGAAATTGTCTTCCGAGGCCGGCGCATTGGCGACCACGTCGGCGGCATAATCACCGTCGGTGACCTCGTCCGCGCGCTTCTTCATGCTTTGCTCGACCACCGAGGTCATCGGCTCCACATCGGACACGTCGACCTCATCAAGCTGCTCGACGAAGGCGAGGATGTTGTTGAGGTCTCCGGTCATCTGACCGGCCTCGTCGTCCGTGACCTTGATGCGCGCGAGATGCGCGACGCGTTTCACAGTGTCGATATCGACGGACATCTGGTTCTCCGGGCTGTGGGGATCGGGCAAACGGCCGATCCTTGAACTGTCCCCGGCCTATATCACCTGCCTTTGCCCGGCGGCAAGCCACAGGCCGGAGATCGGCGCCCCGATACCCGATTTAAGCCCTGCCCCCGGAAATTGGCGCCCGACCTCAGGCGCAGATCCGCGCCTGGTTCGTCCCGGCAAGACAAGCGGCGGTCCCGCCACTTTGCATCAACCGGACCGTGCCAGGCTCCGGCGCCAGCATCCCCGCCTCCAGCGCCGCCGAGATCGCCGGAGCCAGAGCCGCACCGCGATACTGCCGCTCCTCCACCACCTGTCCGCCCGACCAGCGCTGCTGGTAAAGCACCTCATCGCGCACCAGCTTGCCGTCGGTGTCGACCCCATCGAACCGGCACAGAACGGCCGCTGTCTCCCCCGGCCGGTCGCGGCACAGCCGGTCGATCGTGCCGCGCATCATCACCGCCCGCCGCAGGATCGGTTGCAGCTTGCGGAAATAGGTCTCCGCGTCGCGGGCCACCAGCACATCGTTTTCGAAGACGCGGATGGCCGACGCGTGGAACTCCCGCGCCGCCGCGCCAAGATCGCCTGCGGCAAGATGGACCAGATACGCATCGACACTGGAACGGAAATGGATCGGAGGCGACATGGGAGCTCCGGCGGAACACGAGGTGAAAACGGAAACGCAAGACCAACGGCAACATCAAGAACATTACGTGAACATTTGCCGCTTGTCCACCGCGTTTCCGCTCCTATCGATGCGCCCCGCGCTCAGGCCTCCAGCGCAGCCCCCGGGGTCATCACCCGCACCGTCTCCGCCTTGTCGCCCATTTCCTCCACGAAGGCATCGGCGGAGGCCGCCAGAATCGGGAAGGTTCCGAAATGACAGGGAATGACGGTGTCGAAGTCGAAATAGCGCCGGCAGGCAAGCGCCGCCGAGCGTGCCCCCATGGTGAAGCGGTCGCCGATCGGCACGATGCCGATCTTGGGCGCATGCAGATCGTGGATCAGCGCCATGTCGCTGAAGATGTCCGTGTCGCCCATATGCAGCAGCGTCGGCTCGCCGGGCGCGGAAACCACGATGCCGTTGGCGGTACCGAGATAGACCGGTGGCCAGCCGTTCGCCTGAGAGGAGGAGCTGTGCTGGGCCTGGGTCAGCGACACCTGGAACGGGCCGACATCGACGGTGCCACCGCAGCCCATCGGATTGACCGCCTCGATGCCCTGCGACTGGACCCAGCTCACGATCTCGAAATTCGCCGTCACCTGGGCGCCGGTGCTGCGGGCGATCTCCACCACATCGCCGATATGATCGTCGTGGCCATGGGTGATCAGGATATGGGTGACGCCGGCGCTGGCGGTGGCCACGTCGAGCCCTGCGGGGAAGGACGGGTTCCCCGTCATGAACGGGTCGATCAGGATCGACGCATCCTTGATGTCGACGCGAAAGGCCGAGTGTCCGAAGAAGGTGATTTTCATGGTGGGGCAACTCCCTGTGACAGGTCCGACTGGCGGACGCTCTGAGTCCGCAACCAGCTTCGACAATGCCGCGATCTGTTCCATCGGGCAAACCCATGCTAAAGCGCCAGAATGGCAAATGACCCGCTCCTGTCCCATGAGGACTTCGCCGCCCTGCTGCCGGCCACCGGCCGGCTGATCGGCCTCGACCTTGGCACCAAGACCATCGGATTGTCCCTGTCCGACCTGGGGCGTGGCATCGCCACGCCGCTGGAGACCATCCGGCGCAAGAAATTCGGCGTCGATGCCGCCCGGCTGCTGGAAATCTGCACCCAGCATCAGGTGTGCGGTCTGGTGATCGGCCTGCCGCTCAACATGGATGGCAGCGAAGGCCCACGAGTGCAGGCGACCCGCGCCTTTGCCCGCAACCTCGCCCCCCTCACCGACCTGCCGATGACCGCCTGGGACGAACGGCTGTCGACCGCCGCCGTCACCCGCACCCTGATCGAGGCGGACCGGTCGCGCGCGCGCCGGGCCGAACTCGTGGACAAGATGGCCGCCTCCTACATCCTGCAAGGGCTGCTCGACCGGTTCGCCCATATGCGCAGGGCCGCCAGCACCGAGCCGACCGACCGGCCATGAGCGGTGTCCTCAACGCCCTGATCCCGGTCCTTCTGGTCATCGCCGCCGGCCATGTGGTCGCCCGCATGGGGCTGATCACCGGCGATCAGTGGCGCGGCATCGAGAAGATCACCTATTTCCTGCTGTTTCCGGCGATCATCATTTCCAATGTCGCCCGCACCGACTTCATGGCACTGCCCGCCTTCGGCATGAGCGCCACCCTGGTGCTGTCGATCCTGGCCATGGCGGTGCTGGGTCTGGCGCTGCAACCGCTGCTGAAACGCGCCTTCGCCATCGACGGTCCGCGCTTCACCTCCATCTTTCAAGGGGCGATCCGCTGGAACACCTTCGTCGCGCTGGCCATCGCCGATGAGCTGCTCGGCGCCGATGGCGTGGCCCTGCTCGCGGTTGCCATCGTCGCCATGGTGCCGCTGCTCAACGTCATCTGCGTGCTGGTTCTGTCCCGATTCGCCAGCGGCAGCGCGCCCGGCGCGCGCAAGCTGATCCTCGACCTTCTGAAGAACCCGTTCATCTGGTCGACCGGCCTCGGCCTTGCCCTCAATGTCAGCGGCCTGCCGCTGCCTGGCTTCGCCTGGTCGACCCTGACAATCCTCGGCAGCGCCGCCCTGCCGATCGGCATCGTCTGCGTCGGCGCCGGGCTCGACCTCAACGCCCTGCGCCGGCCCGGCCCGGCGCTCACCACCGCTACGCTTCTGAAACTCCTGGTGATGCCCGCCTTCGGCGTCCTCTTCGCCAGCCTCATCGGGCTGGACGGACCGGCCCGCATCGCCGTCCTGATCGCCCTTTCCGTGCCCAGCGCCGGCGGTTCCTTCCTGCTCGCCCGGCAGATGGGCGGCGACGCCAAGCTGATGGCGGAAATCCTGACATTGCAAACCCTCGCCGCCGCCCTCACCATGCCGCTGGTGCTGTTGCTCGCGGTCTGAGCCCCCGCACGGGTCACGCAAAGCCCCCCCACGGTCACGCGAAGGAAGCCTCCGCCCCTCGCGCGGACAAGAAGCGCGGTGGAGAAATCGGCCGCCCCTGATGCGCCGTGCTTGAGAAACGCCGAAGATCCGCCTATAGGGTTGCCTTTAATGAGCGCATCCATTCCCCCCGCCGCGGACGTCTATCCGCATCGTCACCTGCTCGGGATCGAAGGTCTCCAGCCGCAGGACATCCTCATGCTTCTCGACCGCGCCGAAGCGGCCGTGGAGATCAGCCGTCAGGTCGAGAAGAAGAAATCGGTGCTGCGTGGCCGCACCCAGATCAATCTGTTCTTCGAAGCCTCGACCCGCACCCAATCCTCCTTCGAGATCGCCGGCAAGCGCCTTGGCGCCGACGTGATGAACATGTCCGTCTCCTCTTCCTCGGTGAAGAAGGGCGAGACGCTGATCGACACGGCGGCGACACTGAACGCGATGCACCCGGACATCATCGTCGTGCGCCACCATGCCGCCGGCGCGGTGCATCTCTTGGCGCAGAAGGTTGGCTGTTCGGTGATCAACGCCGGTGACGGCGCCCATGAACACCCGACCCAGGCGCTGCTCGATGCGCTGACCATCCGCCGGCACAAGGGCAAGATCGCCCGCCTGACCGTGACGATCTGCGGCGACATCCTGCATTCGCGGGTTGCCCGGTCGAACATCATCCTGCTCAATGCGCTCGGCGCGCGGGTCAAGGTCGTGGCGCCTGCGACACTGCTTCCCTCCGGCATCGAACAGATGGGCGTGGAAGTCTGCCGCGACATGCGCCAGGGCCTCGACGGCGCCGATATCGTCATGATGCTGCGGCTGCAGCGCGAGCGCATGTCCGGCGCCTTCATCCCCTCCGTGCGCGAGTATTTCCGCTACTACGGTCTCGACCGGGAAAAGCTGTCCGCCGCCAAGCCGGACGCGCTGGTCATGCACCCCGGGCCGATGAACCGGGGTGTGGAGATCGACCCGGAGATCGCCGACGGGCCGCAAAGCCTCATTCGCGAACAGGTGGAAATGGGCGTCGCCGTGCGCATGGCCGTCCTGGAAGCCCTCGCAGCGCATCTGCCCACCCGATGAGGACACCGGATATGGCGACACCCGCGACCCCGCTCGTTCTCACCAATGCCCGGGTCATCGACCCGGCCCGCGATCTGGACGCCCCCGGCGCCGTGATCGTCGAAGACGGCGTCATCCGCGCCGCCGGCCCCGAGGCGATCAATCAAGGCGCGCCGGATGGCGCAAGGGTCCTCGATGTCGCCGGGGCGGTCGTCGCTCCGGGGCTGATCGACATGGGCGTCACCGTCGGCGAACCGGGCGGCGAGCACCGGGAAACACTTGCCAGCGCTAGCCAGGCGGCCGCCGCCGGCGGCGTCACCACCATGGTCACCTCGCCGCAGACCGAACCGGTGATCGACGATCCGGCGCTGGTCGATTTCATCCTGCGCCGGGCGCGCGACACCGCCTGCGTGCGCGTTCACCCGATGGCCGCGCTCACCAAGGGGCTGCACGGCACCGAGATGAGCGAGATGGGCCTGTTGCAGGAGGCCGGGGCGGTCGCCTTCGCCAATGGCCATCGCTCGGTCACCCATTCGGGCATCATGCGCCGCCTGCTGACCTATGCGCGCGACTTCGACGCCCTCGTCGTCCATCACACCGAGGATCCGGATCTGGCCGGAGACGGGGTGCTGAACGAGGGGCTGATCGCCAGCTGGAAGGGCCTGCCCGCCAGCCCGCGCGAGGCGGAGATCATCATGATGGAACGGGACCTGCGCCTCGCCGCGCTGACCCGTGGCCGCTACCACGCCCAACTCATCTCCTGCGCCGACAGCACCCGGGCGATGGCCCGGGCCAAGAACGACGGGCTCGACGTCACCTGCGGCATCTCCATCAACCACCTGACGCTCAACGAAAACGACATCGGCCCCTACCGGACCTTCTTCAAGATGTCGCCGCCGCTGCGGTCGGAGGAGGAACGCCAGGCGATGGTCTCAAGCCTTGCCGATGGCACCATCGACGTGATCACCTCCAATCATGACCCGCAGGACGTGGAGACCAAGCGGCACCCCTTCGCCGAGGCCGCCGATGGCGCCATCGGCCTGGAAACCCTGCTCTCCGCCGGCCTGCGGCTGGTGCACTCGGGCGATCTGTCCCTGACGCGCCTGCTGGCGGCGATGACCTGCAACCCGGCGCGCCGGCTTGGTCTTGCCAGCGGACGGCTTGCCGCCGGGGCGCCGGCCGATCTCGTCGTGTTCGACCCGGACCGGCCCTGGATTCTGGAAAAGAGCGAGATCCATTCCCGGTCGAAAAACACGCCGTTCGAGGGCGCCCGTTTTTCCGGCAAGGTCCTTCACACCATTGTTGCGGGACGCGAGGTCTCGCCCTAGTCTTGCCGCCAAAGCGCAACCGGAGGCTGCACATTGCCCGACCCGATCAGTTGGGGGTTCGACTGGCCCTATTACCTGACCGCCCTGGCCTTCGGCTATCTGCTCGGCGCCATTCCATTCGGGCTGTTGATCACCCGCCTTGCCGGTGAAGGCGACATCCGCCAGATCGGCTCCGGCAATATCGGCACCACCAATGTGCTGCGCACCGGCAAGAAGCACCTTGCCGCCCTGACCCTTGTCGGCGACATGCTGAAGGGAACGGTGGCGGTGCTGATCGCCGGGCGATACGGCGGACCGGATATCGCCCTGATCGCCGGGCTCGGCGCCTTCCTCGGCCACCTTTTCCCGCTGTGGCTGCGGTTTCGCGGCGGCAAGGGGGTGGCCACCTATCTCGGCATCCTCTTCGGCCTGTTCTGGCCGGCGGCCCTTTGCTTCATCGGCGTCTGGATCGGGATGGCCCTCGCGCTGCGCTATTCGTCGCTGTCGGCTCTGGTTGCCAGCCTGTTCAGCCCGGCCCTGCTCTATTGGATGTTCGACCGGGTGCAGATGGCGGAGATGATGGCGCTTCTGACGCTGCTGCTCTGGGCCAAGCATCACGAGAACATCCGCCGCCTGCTCACGGGCACGGAAAGCCGGATCGGCAGCAAGGGATGAGCGCCGACGCCGCCGTCCCGCCTGGCCACAGGGCCCTGACGGATCGGCAGCGCCTTGCATGGCTGCGGCTCATCCGCTCGGAAAACGTCGGACCGATCACCTTTCGCGAACTGGTCAATCACACCGGCTCGGCGGAAACCGCCCTTGATGCCCTGCCGGAACTGTCGCGCCGGGGCGGCAAGCGCCGCATCCGCATCCACCCGCTTGAGGAGGCGGAAGCGGAAGTCGAGGCGCTGCACCGGCTTGGCGGCCATTTCCGGGCCCTGGGCGAATATGGCTATCCGCCGCTCCTGCGCCAGGTGGACGGCGCCCCGCCCCTGATCGCCGTGCGCGGCGCGGACGCGCCGCTTGCCGATCCCGCCGCCATTGCCATCGTCGGCGCCCGCAACGCCTCGCTGGCCGGCCAGAAGATCGCCGGCGAGATCGCCGCGCATCTGTCCAACGCCGGCTATCGGGTCATTTCCGGCCTGGCCCGCGGCATCGACACCGCCGCCCACCGGGCGTCCCTTGCCGGTGGTACGGTGGCGGTGCTGGCCGGCGGCGTCGATATTCTCTACCCGCCGCAGAACCGGCAATTGCTGGAGGATCTGCTGGCCGCCGGTGGCGCACTCGTCAGCGAAATGCCGCTCGGCTGGAAGCCCCGCGCGCGCGACTTCCCCCGCCGCAACCGGCTGATCTCGGGAATATCGCTGGCAACGGTGCTGATCGAGGCGGCCCGGGCCTCAGGGTCGCTGCACACCGCCCGCTTTGCCGCCGAACAGAACCGGGAGGTGTTCGTCGTGCCCGGCTCGCCGCTCGACCCGCGCTCCGAGGGTGGCAACAAGCTGATCCGCGATGGCGCCACCCTGGTCGGCAGCGGCGCCGATGTGATCGAGAGCCTCGGCCCCCACCATCATGGCGACCCGTTCCTGCCAATCGACATTGAAGAGCCCAGCCGCGATGCGCCCCGGCAGCCGCTCACAGTCGACGACGGCACCCGTGCCGCGCTGCTCTCAGCCCTCGGCTCGACGCCGGTCGACGTGGATGAAGTGATCCGTTTCACCGGTCTCGATACCCGGGCGGTCAACGTGGTACTGCTGGAATTGGAACTCGCCGGCCGGCTTGAACGCCATCGCGGCAACACGGTCTCGCTGATCGACAGCCGCTACGGCTGACGCCGCCTCCACTTCCTCGAAAGGCACTCCCGCCGATACCGGCGATCCGCGCCCTCTTGCCGCAGTTCCAAGGTCAGCCCACGCGCCGCCGGCAACGTTCCCCCTTGCAGCTTTCCCGCGTCAGGCGATCCCCCTCCGGCCAGGGTCTGGCGGCGACCTCCCGCTGGCTGCCAATCGCCGGTCATATCCGGCCCGGGAAAACAGGGTGTTTGAATCACCCGATACAACCTGAACTAAAATCTCCCAGGGAAATCCAGTTATCCATATGCATAAATATGAAAATACAACCCAGAATTACGGCATATTTTCCACCGACTCGCCTTCACGAGCTGCTTCCATCTCACAGTGCCTTTCAAACGCCTCGACACGAGCCATTTCGAACAAATATGCAAGAAAAGACAAGTCGTTATGCATAGCCAAATCGCGAAGCTCCCGGCACATCTGAGCACAGTAGCGGGCGGCTTCGGACCTGTCTTTGGGGGGTTCAAGCGACATTTTGTGACCCGGGATCTGGCCGATGAAACCGGCGATACGGTTTTATGCAACCTTTGGTTTTCTATAATCATCCTACACGCATCGAATGTTGGTGTGCAAGAAGCCAAAGGCGCAGGCGCGCTTCATCCCGTGCAAAACTCCCCTTGCGTCGCCTCCCCTTGACCTGACGCAGCCGAAAGGTCATTTGACAGCTGTCGCGCAATTGAGGATCGTCCCGCGACATTCATCAATGCCGGCTCCGCTCTCGTGCAGCCGCCATTTCTCGCTCTGAGACGTCGTTTTCCATCTGGGGTCTAATGAATATCGTCATTGTCGAATCGCCGGCCAAGGCCAAGACCATCAACAAGTATCTGGGATCGGAGTATCAGGTCCTGGCGTCCTACGGTCATGTCCGCGACCTGCCGGCCAAGGACGGTTCCGTACAGCCCGACGACGACTTCGCGATGAGCTGGGATGTCGACGCCAAATCGCAGAAGCGGCTCAACGAGATCGCCCGCGCCGTCAAGGATGCCGACCGCCTGATCCTCGCCACTGACCCGGATCGCGAGGGAGAGGCGATTTCCTGGCACGTTCTGGAAGTGCTCCAGAAAAAGAAGGTGCTGAAGGACAAGCCGGTCGAGCGGGTCGTGTTCAACGCCATCACCAAGAAGGCGGTGCTGGAGGCCATGGCCGCGCCGCGCGCCATCGACGTGCCGCTGGTCGATGCCTATCTCGCCCGCCGCGCGCTTGATTATCTGGTCGGCTTCACCCTGTCCCCGGTGCTGTGGCGCAAGCTCCCCGGCGCCCGCTCCGCCGGCCGGGTGCAGTCGGTCTCGCTCCGTCTGGTCTGCGACCGGGAAGCGGAGATCGAGCGTTTCGTCAAACAGGAATACTGGTCGATCCTGGCCAACCTGCAGACCGCCGCCGGCGCCGGCTTCCAGGCGCGGATCGCCACCTACAACGGCAAAAAGCTGGGCCGCCTCGACATCGGCTCCAAGGCCGAGGCGGAGGAAATCGCCGCCCTGCTCAATGCCGCGACCCTCTCGGTTGCCAGCGTGGAATCCAAGCCGCAGCGCCGCCACCCTTCCGCCCCCTTCACCACTTCGACCCTGCAGCAGGAAGCCTCGCGCAAACACGGCTTCTCGGCCGCCCGCACCATGCAGGTGGCGCAAAAGCTCTATGAGGGTGCCGAGACCGGCGGCGAGACCGGCGGCCTCATTACCTATATGCGTACCGACGGCGTGCAGATCGCCGGCGAGGCCGTGGCCCAGGCGCGCACGGTGATCGGCGCCGAATTCGGCTCTGAGTTCGTGCCGGAAAAACCGCGCCACTATTCCTCCAAGGCCAAGAATGCCCAGGAGGCGCACGAGGCGATCCGTCCGACCGACCTCTCGCGCCTGCCCCGCGATGTCGCCCGCTTCCTCGACCCGGACGCGGCCAAGCTCTATGAGCTGATCTGGAAGCGCACCATCGCCTCTCAGATGGAATCCGCCGTTCTGGAGCGCACCACCATCGACATCGACGCAACGGCCGCTTCCGGCAAGGCGGGTCTGCGCGCCACCGGCTCGGTGGTTCGCTTCGCCGGCTTCCTGTCGCTCTATCAGGAAGGCCGCGACGACGAGGAAGACGAGGAAAGCCGCCGTCTTCCCGCCGTGGCAGGTGGCGATGCCCTGACCCGGGTGTCGGTCGAGACCGCCCAGCATTTCACCGAGCCGCCCGCCCGCTTCACCGAGGCGACGCTGGTGAAGAAGATGGAAGAGCTGGGGATTGGCCGCCCCTCCACCTACGCCTCGACGCTGCAGACCCTGCGCGACCGGGAATATGTGAAGCTCGACGGCAAGCGGCTCATCCCGGAGGACAAGGGCCGGCTGGTCATCGCCTTCCTGGAAAGCTTCTTCGACCGCTATGTCGAATACGACTTCACCGCCGCGCTGGAGGAAAAGCTCGATCGCATCTCCGCCGGCGAATTGTCCTGGAAGGATGTCTTGCGCGATTTCTGGAAGGATTTCTCCAACAGCGTTCACGAGATCAAGGATCTGCGCGTTTCCGAAGTTCTCGACGCGTTGAACGAGATTCTCGCCGCCCATGTCTTCCCCGACAAGGGCGATGGCGAGGATCCGCGCAAATGCCCGGCCTGCGGCATTGGCCGCCTGTCGCTGAAGGTCAGCCGCTTCGGCGCCTTCGTCGGCTGCTCCAATTACAACAAGGAAAAACTCGACGGCAAGGTGCCGAACGAGGACCCGCCCCATTGCGGCTATACCCGCCAGCTCACGGCGAACGGCTCCGGCGGCGATGCGGAAATCGCCGATGGGCCCAAGCTCCTGGGCCAGGATCCGGAAACTGGCCTCGACGTCACCCTGCGCAGCGGCCGGTTCGGCCCCTATGTGCAGCTTGGCGAGGAAGCCAAGCCCAAGCGCGCCTCGCTGCCGCGCGGCTGGCAGGTCGGCGAGATGGATCTGGAAAAGGCGCTCCAGCTCCTGTCGCTGCCGCGCGAGGTCGGCCCGCACCCCGAAGACGGCAAGATGATCAGCGCCGGCATCGGCCGCTATGGCCCCTTCGTGCTGCATGACGGCACCTACGCCAATCTGGAAAGCCCGGACGAGGTGTTCTCGGTCGGCATCAACCGAGCGGTCGACGCCCTGGCGCAAAAGCGCGCCAAGCGCGGCGGTCGGGCCACGGCCACGCCGCTGAAGGAGCTGGGCGAGCATCCCGATGGCGGACCGGTCACCGTTCAGGACGGCCGCTACGGGCCGTACGTGAAATGGGCCAAGGTCAATGCCACCCTGCCCAAGGGCACCGACCCGCAGACGGTGGAGATGGACCAGGCGCTGGCGCTGATTGCCGCCAAGCTGGAAAAGAGCGGCAAGGGCAAGACCGCCGCCAAGAAGCCGGCGGCGAAGAAAACTGCTGCCAAGAAACCGGCCGCCAAGAAGACCGCGACCAAGACCGCCACGGAAAAGGCCACGACCGCGAAAAAAGCCCCGACGAAGAAGGCTGCAACCACAAAGACGGCGGCCTCCAAGACGGCGGCCTCCAAGACGGCGGCCTCCAAGACGGCGGCCAAGAAACCGGCAACGCGAAAGGCCGCGACCACCGCAGCGGATGACGGATCTTGACCCGCAAGCCGACGAAGAAGCCGCGACATCCAAAGGTCAAGGCCAAGGCCAAGGCGGCGGCCGATCTGCCGGGCCGGGATGAGATCATGGCCTTTGTCGCGGCCAATCCCGGCATGGCGGGCAAGCGGGAGATCGCCCGGCATTTCGGCATCACCGGCGGTGCCCGCATCTATCTGAAGAAGGTGCTGCGCGAGATGGCCGAGGATGGCCTGATCGAGAAGCGCCAGAAACGCCTGATCCGCGCCGGCGATCTGCCGCCGGTGCTGGTGGTGACCGTCGTCGGCCGCGATGCCGACGGCGAATTGCTCGCCGAGCCGGGCAACTGGAACGAGGACGAACAGGGCGCACCGCCCAAGATCCTGCTCTTGCCGGAGCGCCACAAGGCACCGGGCCGCGCCACCGGACTGGGTGACCGCGCACTGGTGCGCATCACCGGCGATGCACCGGGCGCGGAGGCCAAACACGCCGCGCGCATCATCAAGCCGCTGGAGCGACAGGCCGCCTCCGTCCTCGGCATCCTGCGCATTGGCGGCGGGCGCACCTTTCTGGAGCCGATCGACCGGCGCCAGCGGGAGCTGGACATCGACACCAGCGACCTGAAGGAAGCCAGCGACGGCGATCTCGTCGCGGTCAGCCTGACCGGACGCAGCGGGCGCTATGGCACCTCGCGGGCGCGCATCACCCGGCGCATCGGCGCGATGCATTCGGAAATGGCGATTTCGGAAATCGCCCTGCACACCCACGGCATCCCGCACAGCTTCCCCACCTCGGTGATCGAAGCGGCGGAAAAGGCGGTGCCGGCCACCCGGGCGGGACGGGACGACTGGCGCGACCTGCCGCTGATCACCATCGACCCACAGGACGCCAAGGATCACGACGATGCGGTGCACGCCGCCCCCGATCCCGATCCGGCCAATCCCGGCGGCCATATCGTTACGGTCGCCATTGCCGATGTCGCCTATTACGTGCGCCCGGGCGAACCGCTCGACCGCGAGGCACACCTGCGCGGCAACTCGGTGTATTTCCCCGACCGCGTCATTCCCATGCTGCCCGAACAGCTCTCCAACGGCCTGTGTTCGCTGAAAGAGGGCGAAGACCGGCCGGCGATGGCCGTGCGCATGGTGTTCGACGCCAAGGGCAACAAGAAGAGCCACCGCTTCCACCGCATCACCATGCGCTCGGCGGTCAAGCTGTCCTATTCCGAAGCCCAGGCTGCCATCGACGGCAAGCCGGTCGAGGCGGTCAGCGAGGCGGTGCTCGACACTATCCTGAAGCCGCTCTGGGCCGCCTATGACAGCCTGTGCAAGGCACGCAAGGCGCGCGAACCGCTCGATCTAGATTTGCCGGAGCGCAAGATCCGCCTGAAAGACGACGGCACCGTCGACGATGTCTACACGCCCGAGCGCCTCGAAGCCCATCGGCTGATCGAGGAGTTCATGATCCAGGCCAATGTCGCCGCCGCCGAAACGCTGGAAAAGGCCAGCGTGCCGCTGCTCTACCGGGTGCACGATGCCTCCAGCCCGGAAAAGCTGGAAGCGCTGAAGGAGTTTCTCTCCACCATCGGCATTCGCCTGTCCGCGCCCGGCGGCCTGCGGCCGGCGATGTTCAACGCCATCCTGCACAAGGTGCAGGACCGGCCCGACGCGGAGCTGGTCAACCAGGTGGTGCTGCGCAGCCAGGCCCAGGCGGAATACGCACCGGAGAACATCGGCCATTTCGGTCTCAACCTGCGCCGCTATGCCCATTTCACCTCGCCAATCCGCCGGTATGCCGATCTGATCGTCCATCGCGGACTGATCCGCGCGCTGAAGCTTGGCGACGACGGCTTGCCCGATGGCATGGAAGGCAAGCTGGAGGCAATCGGCGCCGATGTGTCGGCCACCGAGCGCCGGGCGATGCTGGCCGAACGCGACACCGTGGACCGGCTGATCGCCCTCTGGCTGGCCGACCAGGTCGGCGCCCGCTTCACCGGACGAATCTCCGGGGTTGTGAAATCAGGGCTGTTCGTGCGGCTCGACGACAGCGGCGCGGACGGGTTCGTGCCCGCCTCCACCATCGGCGACGACTACTACCACTACGACGAATCGTCGCATTCGATGTCCGGGCGAACCACCGGAGAAACCTTCTCTTTGGGCGACCGGGTCGAGGTCCGGCTTGTCGAGGCCGCCCCCTATGCCGGATCCCTGCGGTTTGAACTTTTGAGCGAAGGCCACTATCACAAACGTAAGAGTGGTGGGGAGCGGTCCCATTCCGGACGACGCAAACATAAGCCGCGCAGCGGCACAGCGGGACGGGACCGAAAATCGAAAGGTCGACGAAGATGACAGTCAGCTACGCCGGAGCAGGGGAGGCGCCCGTCGTTGCCAAGAGCAAGCCGAAGCGCGATGTCGGTCGCGCCATGTGGCTTGGAACCAAGGGGCACTGCCCCAGTTGCGGAACCGGCCGTCTGTTCGGCAAGTATCTGAAGGTCGAACCGGTCTGCGCCACCTGCGGCGAGGAACTGCACCACCACCGGGCCGATGATGCCCCGCCCTATTTCACCATCTTTGTTGTTGGCCACGTCATCCTGCCGATCGCCTTGGCCGTGGAGGTTGCCTTCACCCCGCCCATGTGGGTGCATTTCGCGATCTGGCTGCCGCTGATCGTCCTGTCGACGCTGGCTGCCCTGCCGCCGATCAAGGGCGCGCTGATCGGCCTGCAATGGGCCAACTACATGCACGGGTTCGACCCCAACGCCATTGGCGATGACGAGCCTGCCTACGACTTTGGCGGAGACCCGCGACCTTGACGACAAAGGAAGACCTGACCCGGCGCCTGACAGCGGCCGAACGCAACACCAGCGACCCCAACCTGCGCCCGCGCGATGCCTCCACCCTGCTGATCCTCGATCGCAGCGGTGGCGGCGTGCCCCGGGTGCTGATGGGCCGGCGGCACGAGCGGCACCGGTTCATGCCGGGCATGTTCGTCTTTCCCGGCGGCCGCGTCGACCCCGGCGACAGTCGCGTTCCGGTGCGCGGCACGTTCCATCCGGAGGTGGAGCGCAAGTTGCGCCATGAGATGAAGGGGCCGAAGACCGCCGCCCGTGCCCGCGCCTTCGCGGTCGCGGCCGTGCGCGAGACCTATGAGGAAGCCGGCGTGTTCGTCGCGGGCCAGGCCGAACAACCCTGGGCCGGCAAGGACGATTTCGCCGCGTTTTCCGAGCGCGGCCTCATTCCGGATCTGACGCCGATGCGCCTTATTGCCCGGGCGATCACCCCGCCGCGCCGGCCGCGGCGCTTCGACACCCGTTTCTTCGCCGTCTTCGCCGATGCCATCGCCGATCAGCTCAAGGAGGGGACCGGCCCCTCGGGCGAATTGCAGGATGTGCACTGGCTGCCTCTCGACGAGGCAAAGTCGCTGGAGCTGCCGACCATCACGCTGACCATCATCGACGAATTGCAGGCGCGCCTGCGCGATGATCCGGACCTGGCGCCGGCAGTGCCCGTGCCGTTTTATCACTGGCGTGGCAAGGGCTTCGTGCGCGAGGAGATCTGATCCTGCGGCGGCGGGACCGGCACGGGCGTTTTCCCGGTGCCTTCCCCACCCTTCCCGCTTGACTTTAACGGCGCGAAACGTATGGTGCGCCCTCAGTTTCCCAAGATCCCCGGTGGAACGTCTTCTCCCAGTTAGCGGAGCCTTGGACGCACGGCCGGAACAAGCTCAAGGACGAAATCGATGGCCAAGGCGACCACCATCAAGATCAAGCTTCAGTCGACGGCCGACACCGGCTTTTTCTATGTGACCAAGAAGAACTCCCGCACCATGACCGAGAAAATGGTCAAGCGGAAGTACGACCCGGTCGCGAAGAAGCACGTCGAGTTCCGCGAAGCGAAGATCAAGTAAGCTAGCGCTTGGGCCCGTCCGCCCCGCGCGGACGGATGGCCGGCGCGAAGCTCTGCCCCTCGACGGGCACGTATCAAGGCCCTCCGGGGCCTTTTTTCGTGGCCTCAGGCTATGCCTCAGCTTGCCGACGCAGGCACGCACGGAAAGACCGTGACGCGCTCGAAACGCCGCACGTGGGCAAGATCCGGAATAAATCGGTGGGGCGATAGACGACGCGACGACCGGTGACAGCACAGATCATCCGAGGAGGCCACCCCGATCCACGCCGACACCGGTCAAACCCTACGGTGTCAGGAGATGCGGCGGACCTGAACCTTCCGTAGGGCGCGATGAACCAGACAACCGCCGTCAGCCGGGCGAGTGACTGGTCCATTCTTCGCATTCTGTGAGAATGCATGCGTCGGAAGGCAGACTAGCGAATCAAACCGTCGAATCAACTCATGCGAGCGTTTTGTTAAGGGATAATTTACATTTCATGTAAACGAGATGGATAAATAACCTGAGAGTGTTCAAACAGACACACTCAACCCATGGTTTTCCGCGCTAAAGGCGGCACGACCGCCTCCTTTCCGATTCTCTTGTCCGCCGCGCCCTCGTCGAGCGCGATTCGGTTGCGCCCGGCGCGTTTCGCGGCATAAAGCGCCTGGTCCGCGCGCCGGATCAGCGCATCGCCGCCGTCCTTCTCGCCCAGATACTCGGCAACGCCGATGCTTGCCGTAACCGCAATGCCTTCTTCCCCGGTCCCCGGGGAAAACGGCTTGTCCATGATCACCCGGCGTAACCGCTCGGCCGCGTTGGCGGCATTCTCCGCATTGGTCTCCGGCAGCAGGATGATGAATTCCTCGCCGCCGAACCGGCAGGCCAGATCAAGGCCCCGGGTGTGCGCGCGCAGCCGGTGGGCAAATTCGCGGATCACCACATCGCCCACGTCATGGCCATGGGTATCGTTGATGACCTTGAAGTGGTCGATATCGAGCAGAAGCAGCGCCAGCGGCTCGCCCTGTTCCTCCGCCTGCCGGATCTGGGTCGTCAGGTGCCGCTGCAGGTAGCGCCGGTTGCACAGGCCGGTCAGCGGATCGGTGATCGCCATGGCGATCGTTTCTTCCACATCGCTCAGGAGCCGGTCATTGCCGACCTTGTGGCGCACCTGTGCCCGCACCCGCAAAAGGAACTCGGTCTTCTCGATCGGACGGGCGACATGGTCGTTGACGCCCAGTTCAAGCGCGCGGATCACCCGAACCCCATCCTGTGGCCCGGTAAGCAGCATGATCGGCACCAGGCGGGTGCGCTCCAGCGCCCGGAGCTGCGAACACAGGCGCAGCGCATCGTAGCCGCCCAGCGCCAGATCGACGATCAGCGTATCGAAATCTTGCTCGGCCGCACGAATCAGGGCCTGCGGCGCGGAGCTTTCCACCTCCACCCGGAATTCCGGTCGCAGGATCTCAAGCAGGTGCTCGCGTGTCTGCGGGTTGTCATCGACGAGAAGCAGGGTCTTGCGCCCCTGTTCCGGCTCTTCGAAGCCGGAGCCGCCGCCAAATTGCGATCCGGTCAGCGCCCGCATCCGCAATTCGTCCGTGGCTCGCTTCAGGCCGACAAGGTTCTTCACCCGGGCGATCAGCGCCAGGTCGTTCACCGGTTTGGTCAGAAAGTCGTCGGCACCGGCCCGGAAGCCCTCGATCCGGTCTTCGGCGCGGTCGAGGGCCGTGATCAGGATGACCGGGATATGCGCGGTGCGCCGATTGGCCTTGAGCCGCCGGCAGACCTCGAACCCGTCGAGCCCCGGCATCATCACATCAAGCAGCACGATGTCGCAGGGCCATTCCTCGACCAGCGCCAGCGCTTCCTCGCCGCTCGTCGCCGCCTCCACCTCGAAATAGTCGACCGCCAGCCGCGCCTCGAGAAGACGGATATTCGCCTTGACGTCGTCGACGACCAGAACGCGCCCTGTCATGCCCCCGACCTGGTTTCAGTCGCCCAGATACGAACGAACGGTTTCAAGGAATTTCGCCACGGAGATCGGCTTGGAAATATACGCCTCGCAGCCACCCTGACGAATCCGCTCCTCATCCCCCTTCATTGCGAAGGCGGTCACGGCGATCACCGGGATCGTCTTGAGATCGTCGTCTTCCTTGATCCATTTGGTGACCTCCAGCCCGGAAACCTCCGGCAACTGGATGTCCATCAGAATCAGGTCCGGGCCATGCGCGCGCGCCAACTCCAGCGCTTCCATGCCGGTGCGGGTTTGCAGCGTCTGGTAGCCATGCGCTTCCAGCAGATCATGAAACAGCTTCATGTTGAGTTCGTTATCCTCAACAATCAGCACGGTCTTAGCCATTGTTCTCGCCTTCGTCCCCGCGCGTGGCCCAACTCCCTCGCGCCGGATCAATGCCCGCGATCAGCAAGCACGAAGGCGTCACTGGCGTTGGCCCCACTCCCACGTTAGGTACCATATATCGTAGACGGAATTGGTTTCGGAAAGGCAAACACAAATGATGTCGCAAAAAGAGGCGCGCCTGACCGCCGAAAACGCCGAGGCGCTGGCCGCCGATGCGCTGGCCTATCTCGCCGGCGATATGGAACATCTCGGTCGTTTCCTCGCTCTTAGCGGAATCGGTCCGGCGGAACTGCGTGAGGCCGCCGAAGAGCCCGGTTTTCTGGTCGGCGTTTTGGAGTTTTATATGGCACACGAACCCTTGCTTCTTTCTTTCTGCGAGACGCGCGCCATTCGTCCGACCCTTTTTGCCGCCGCCCGCTTCGCTCTGGACGGAGCCACGCCGCAGGATGGCTGAGCCGGGCCGCCCCACCGCCGGCCACAGCGCCCGGGCCCTGATCCTGTGCGATGTGGATGAAGTGGTGCTCAATTTCATCCCCCATTTCGAGGATTACATGGGCCGCTCGGGCCTGCGTTTTGTCAGCCACGAGTACCGCCTGGCCGGCAACATCGCCGATGACGACGGTCAGCTTCTTGGCGCGGAGGCGATTCCCGCCCTGCTCGCCGGGTTCTTCGATGGCTGGTGCGACAGGCAGACGCCGGTACCCGGCGCCGCCACCGCCCTTGCCTCCCTGTCCCGCCATGCCGATGTCATGTTCCTGACCAACCTGCCGGGCGCGCAGAATCGCGAGCCCCGCGTCGCGACCCTGCGCCGGCTGGGCATGGATTTCCCACTTGTCACCAATTCGGGTCCCAAGGGCGATGCCGCCGCGACCCTTGCCGCCGGGCGGACCGGGCCGCTCGTCTTCATCGACGACAGCCCGGTGAACATTCGCTCCGTCGCCGCCACGGTGGAAAACTGCATCCTGATCCAGTTCATCGCCGACCAGCGCTTTCGCGATCAGGCGGGCGAACTGGCGGAGGCGGATCTGAAAACCGGTGACTGGTCCCGTGCCGAGGCGTATATTCGCCAGCGGATCGCAAGCTGAGGCTTGACGCCGGGACGGGGCCGGAATGGGGCGCCGAAGGTTTGGCGTCGCACCGGTCCGCCGCCCGGACCGGGACCCAAGGATCATGACACAGCCGCCCGCCCCCGATCAGCCTGACGCCCCGTCCACAGCGGGTACCGAAGCGAGCCCGGCGCTGTGCCGCGACTGCGGCGCCCGTCAGCCGGCGACGCTGGCGCGCTGCCGAACCTGCGGCAGTCCGCGTCTGCTGATCCATGAAGAAATCGACAGCCTGTCGATTGCTCATATCGACTGTGATGCCTTCTACGCCTCGGTGGAAAAGCGCGACAACCCGGGGCTGGCCGACCGGCCGGTGATCGTCGGCGGCGGACAGCGCGGCGTGGTCTCCACCTGTTGCTATATCGCTCGCATTCACGGGGTGCGTTCCGCAATGCCGATGTTCAAGGCCCGGCAGGCCTGCCCGGATGCGGTGATCATCAAGCCGGATATGGCGAAATACGCCCGGGTCGGCCACGAGATTCGCGCGCGCATGACCGCGCTCACGCCCCAGGTGGAGCCGCTGTCGATCGACGAGGCATTTCTTGACCTCACCGGCACCCGGAAGCTGCATCATGCGAGCCCGGCGGAAACCCTTGCCCGCTTCGCCCGCGAGATCGAGGCGGAGATCGGCATCACCGTCTCCATCGGTCTCGCGCCCAACAAGTTTCTCGCCAAGATCGCCTCGGATCTGGAAAAGCCGCGCGGCTTTTCCGTCATCGGCGCGGCGGAGGCCGCCCGTTTTCTCGCCGACAAGCCCGTCGGAATGATCTGGGGCGTGGGCAAGGTGTTGCAGGAAAAGCTTGCCCGCGACGGGCTGACCACCATCGGCCAGTTGCAAGGGCAGGATCCGGTGGTACTGGCCAAACGCTACGGGGCGATGGGCCTTCGCCTCGCCACCCTTGCCCATGGCAAGGACGAGCGCCGCGTCTCCCCCGACCGGGAGACCAAGAGCGTCAGCAACGAAACCACCTTCAATGAGGATATTTCCTCACCCGAACGGCTGCGGGCGGTGCTGCGCCGGCTGAGCGAGGAGGTGTCCCGGCGGCTGAAGGCGGCGGATCTGGCCGGACGCACCGTGTCCCTGAAGCTGAAGACCGCCGACTTCCGGACGATCACCCGCTCGCGCACCCTCTCCGACCCGACCCAGCTTGCCGACCGGATCTTCCGCGCCGGCGACAGTCTTCTGGCCGGAGAGGCCAATGGCCGCCGCTTCCGGCTGATCGGCATCGGCGTCAGCGAGTTCAGCGATCCGGCCCAGGCCGATCCCGATGACCTCGTCGATCCGGAGGCCGCCCGCCGCGCCAAGGCGGAACGGGCGGTCGACGCGCTCAGGGACAAGTTCGGCAAATCGGCGGTGGAGCTGGGGCTCACCCGCGCCGGCGACCGCCGCCGCCAACGCGACCAGTAGCCCGCCCCGCGTTCAGCGGTCGCAGGCGCTTGGGTCGAACGGGGTCAGCTCCACCAGATTGCCGCGCAGCTCCAGATCACCATAGTCGAGCAACAACCGCCGGCTGATGCCGTTTTCATAAAGCAGAAAGCCCAGTTGATAGACCGGGGTGCGCTCGCCGGTCTGGTTCGCCTGATCATCGAAATAGGCGATGGTCACCGGCCAGTGCGGCACGTTGCCGATCTTCGCCACCGCCTCCGCATTGTCGCGTTCGGGCGCGCCGGCGCCCTCGCGGCGAGCACCGATCACCGAGGAGGTGCCATAGAGCTTGTCGCCGCTCTCCGAGCCGTCGAACACATCGGCGGTGAAGATCACCTCGCCCTTCGCCGCGCTCTCCAGCAGCAGGTTCATGTGCTGGGTGGGAAACAGCACCGAGGCGGGAAGGTTCACCTTGCGCTCGGCCGGCTTTTGCAACTCGACTTCCGTTGCCGCCTTCTCATGCCGGGCCCGCCCGCGGGTTTCCTCGCTGAGCTTCTGGTTGATGAAAGTCTTGGACAGAAACTGATAGGCCTTGCCCGCCGGCTCCTCGAAGGAACTGGTCTGCAGATCGGTGATCCGCACCTGTCCATTGTCGTCGGCGACCTGGGTGACAAAGCGGAAGGAGACGCTGTAGCCATCGCAGGCGCTGCCGGTCAGCTCATAGACCATGCGCCCGCGCACGCCGGACACGCCGGCAGCGCTGGAGGTCTCGGCCAGCGTCACGTCATAGACCGCCCGGTGCGGCTGCAGCCCAGCAAGGGCTTGAGCTTCCCCGCCGCTCGCGCCCAGCGGCAGGGCCGCCACACCGCAGAGGCTCAGGATCGCCGCCCCCGTCCGTCGGAGCGCCCCGCCGGTCGCTCTGTTCAAAACACGTCTGTCCAGGGCATGGGCTCCGGGAGTTCCGTCTCGCACGTCATTCATTTCATACTCCTCGCCCCAATGCCTTTACCCCCAATACCTTCGCCCATTCTCCCCCATCCGGCCCGCCGCATCCAGCCCTTGCGGACAGGCCGCCGGCGAATGTTCACCGCTTCGCTTGAAGCGCCCGGCGAATTGCGCCAAGGTCGCCGCCACAACGCGATTGAAAGGACTGCACATGTCGGGACAGATCGAGGCACGCTTGGCCGAACTCGGGGTCACCCTTCCGCAGGCGGCGGCGCCGGCCGCCAACTACCTGCCCTTCACCCGCAGCAGCAATCAGCTTTTCATCTCCGGCCAGATCCCGATGGGACCGAACGGGCTGGAATTCCAGGGCAAGCTCGGCGACGGCTATGGCGTTGAAGACGGCCAGCAGGCCGCGCGGCTTTGCGCGATCAACCTGCTCGCCCAGGCCAAGGCCGCGCTTGGCGACCTCGACCGCATCGTCCGGTTGGTGAAGATCGTCGGTTTCGTCAATTGCGCGCCCGATTTCGGCGATCAGCCGAAGGTGGTGAACGGCGCCTCGGACTTCTTCGTTGCCGCGCTCGGCGAGGAGAAAGGCCCGCACGCCCGCTCCGCCGTCGGTGCCGCCTCGCTTCCCTTCGGCGTTGCCGTCGAAGTCGAGGCGATCTTCGAAATCGCCTGACACGCCTTCGCTCCCTTTCAAGGACAGATACCACCGACATGCGCGACCTTTCCTGGTTGACCGCCCGGCCGATCGCCCACAGGGGCTATCACGATGCCGCCCGCGGCTGCATTGAAAACACCCCAAGCGCGGTGACCGCGGCGCTCGACAAGAGCTTCTCCATCGAGGTCGACCTGCAGGAAAGCGCGGACGGCCAGCCGATCGTCTTTCACGACGACACGCTCGACCGGCTGACCTTCGACAGCGGTCCGGTGATTGCCCGCACGGCGGCGGAGCTGCGTGCCGTGCGTATGCGTGGCACCGACGACCCCATGTGGCTGCTCGATGACCTGTTGGCGCTGGTCGGCGGCCGCGTCGGCCTGTGCATCGAGATCAAGTCGCGTTTCCGTCGCACGCCATCGCGCGACTTCATCGCCGCCATCGCCACCAGCCTGCAGCGCTACGACGGCCCGGCGGCGGTCAAGTCGTTCGATCCGGACATGCTGGCCCTGATGCGGCAGGCCGCGCCGGAAATCCCGCGCGGCGCCCTTGGCGATGGTGCTCGCGACCTCAAGGAATGGGGCCGTGCCTCCCGGGTGGAGCGGTTCGCCCTGCGCCACATGCTGCACGCGCCGCGCACCCGGCCAAGCTTCGTCTCCTATTGGGTCAAGGACCTGCCGGCCCTGGCCCCGTCGCTGCTGCGCCGGCTGTTCGGCCTGCCCCTGATCACCTGGACCGTGCGCACGCCCGAAGACCGGAAGCGCGCCGAGCTCTTCGCCGATCAGATGGTGTTCGAGGGCTTCGACCCGGACGCGCAGGACAGCGCGGCAACCTAACCGGCACGGCGACCGGCGGACGCGCCCTCCCATGGGGGTGCATTTTCGCTGCCCACGCCCTAGGTCATGACAGTGCGGGGCGGACCACGCACCACAGGAAGACAGAGCCCCGCAACAACCGAGAGGCACCGTTCCGTGACCGCCAGCGACGACCCGAACGAGACCTTCCGCATCCGGATCATCGACCGGCTGAGCGACATTCCGCGCGCGCAATGGGACGCGCTTGCCAATCCGGGCTGGCAACTGGGTTCCGGCGGTGCCCTGCGCGAAAATCCCACGCTTGAATCATCATGTCAGGCAAAGGAATCAGATTCTCAGGAAACCGCCTTCAACCCCTTCATATCACACGACTTTCTTTCAATCCTCGAAGAGGCCGGCTGCGTCGAGGCCCGCACCGGCTGGCTGCCGCAGCATCTCCTTCTGGAAGGCCCGGACAACGCGCCGCTCGCCGCCCTGCCCTGCTACCTCAAGACCCATTCCATGGGCGAGTACGTGTTCGATCACGCCTGGGCCGACGCCTTTCATCGTGCCGGCGGCGAATATTACCCCAAGCTGCAATGCTCGGTCCCCTTTACCCCGGCCACCGGACGGCGCTTTCTCACCGGCACCTCGCCCCGGCGCGAGGCGGCCATCTCCGCCCTTGGCGCGGGCCTGCGCGAGCTTTGCCGCCTGCGCGACGCCTCCTCCGGCCACATCACCTTCCTGACCAAACGTGAATGGGAACTCCTCGGTGAGGATGGCTACCTGTTGCGCATGGATCAGCAATTTCACTGGGCCAATCGCGGCTACGCCGATTTCGACGCCTTCCTCGCCGATCTCTCCTCACGCAAGCGCAAGCAGATCCGCAAGGAGCGCCGCGCCGCGCTGGCGCCGGGCATCACCATCGACTGGGTCACCGGCAACGACCTGACCGAAGCCCATTGGGACGCGTTCTTCGCCTTCTACATGGACACCGGCAGCCGCAAATGGGGCCGCCCCTATCTCAATCGGACGTTCTTTTCGCTGCTGGGTGAACGACTGGCGGACCGGGTGCTTTTGATCATCGCCCGGCGCGAGGGACGGATGATCGCCGGCGCCCTCAACCTGATCGGCTCCAACACCCTGTTCGGGCGCAACTGGGGCTGTATCGAGGACCAGCCGTTCCTGCATTTCGAGGTCTGCTACTATCAGGCCATCGATTTCGCCATCGCCACGGGGCTCGACCTCGTCGAGGCTGGCGCGCAAGGCGCCCACAAGCTGGCACGCGGCTACCTGCCCACGCCGACCTACTCCGCTCACTTCATCACCCACCCGGGATTCCGCCAGGCGGTGGCCGATTATCTGGAGGAAGAGCGGACGGCGGTTGCCATGGAAAGCGCCGCCATCGCCGAACACTCTCCCTTCCGAAAAGGGTGAACATCCCCGCGCAAGCGATTCTTCCGACTCATCAATTTCGCGCCACTTGAATCAGTTCCCGAGGCACCCGACCCACCGCCCCTTTCCCGTAGTTGAATCACTTTCTGAAGCAGGTGTTGAATCAGAACTTGAAGCCGGGCCGTCTTTGTGGTGCCAAGGACAAGGATGCACCCGGTGCCCGAATGCACCTTTTACGCGACGGGAAGCGGCCCTGCCGCCCCTCGCCCGTTATCGGAGATCGAGCTGACCATGCCCATCACGCCTTCCGCCTATGACGACCAGAACATCTTCGCCAAGATCCTGCGCGGCGAATTGCCGAGCCACAAGGTCTACGAGGACGATCAGACCATCGCCATCATGGACATCATGCCGCGCGGCGATGGGCATGTGCTGGTGATCCCGAAAGCCCCCTCGCGCAACATCCTCGACATTCCCCAGGCGGACCTCAATGCGACGATGGCAACGGTCCAGAAGCTGGCCCGCACCCTGGTCGAGGTGTTCGACGCGGATGGCTGCACCGTGCAGCAGTTCTCCGAAACCGCCGGCGGGCAGATGGTGTTCCACACCCATGTGCATGTGATCCCGCGCTTCGATGGCGTCCCCTTGCGCCCGCACAGCGGCGAGATGGCCGATGGCGATGTGCTCGCAGCCCATGCGGAGAAGATCCGCGCAGCGCTGGCCTGACGGGCCGGGCCGACCTCAGGTGCCGCCGCTCGCCTTCGCAGCGGCGGCGGCTTCATGCTCCGCCTGGAGCCGCACCTCATCTTTAAAGACGCGCTGGAAGCTCGGCCGGGCGGCGATACGCTCGGCATAGTCGGTGAAAACCGGCAGGTCCGGGACCAGCTTGAGCATCAGCGTCCAATACAGCACCGATCCCCAATGGATGTCCGCGACGGTGATCCTGTCACCGAAGAGGTAGGGCGCCTTGCCAAGCTGGTCGGCCAAAACCTCCATCACCTGGTCATAGCTGCCGTAGGGCGACTGCGAACCGGGATCATGGCCGAGGGACTTGTCAATCAGGGCCGGCTCGAAGCAGGCGGCAGAGAACGTCATCCAGCGCAGATAGGCGCCCCGGCGCGGATCGCCGATGGCCGGCGTCAGCCCCGCCTGCGGGAAGAGGTCGCCGACATAAAGCGCAATGGCAACGGATTCGGTCACCACCGTGTCGCCATGGGTCAGCGCTGGCACCTTGCCGAGCGGATTGATCGCCAGATAGTCGGGCGACTTCAACTCACCGGTCCGCATGTTCAGCACGTGAAGGTCGTAGGGCGCGCCGAGCTCATCGAGCAGCACGCGGGCGGTGCTGGCGCGGCTGCCGGGCATATAGTAGAGCGTCAGCTTGTCGGCGGAACTGATGTCGGACATCGGGGTCTCTCCTTCGGGGCGTTGCGAACGGCGCGCTATCGCGCCATCGAGGCGGTGGCGTAGCAGCCCCCTGCTGACAGCGCCCTGTCAGCAACCCGTCCTGTCCCGCACTTTGTCCTCAGCCGAGACCGACCAGCAGCCAGCCACCGATCAGCACCACCTCGGCCGCCAGAACACCGACCACCACCCGCTGCCCGCCGACCAGGAAGGCGGCAAAGCCGCTGGCGGCGGCGGCGAGCCGCAGCGCCACCGGCGCATCGGCCAGCGCCCCAGCGGGAAACAGGATCAGCTTGGAGATCACCCCGGCGACAAGCGCGGTCGCCACCGACCGCACCCAGAGCAGCAGCTCGCTGTCCTCGCGCAGCCGGCCGCTGAGCAGCACCCCAAGCCAGCGCCAGACGTCCGTCGCCAGCCAGCCGGCGACCAGGATCATGGCATAGGGCCACCACCACACCTGCTCAGCCATCAGCGAAATCCCCGGCGCGCAAATCGCGTCCCCAGATAGGCGAGCGTCCCGCCGACCAGTCCGGTCCACAAAAGGTCGAGCCCCGGAAGTGACAGAAAGAACACCGGCCCCAGCGCCAGGCCGGCCAGCAGCGCCGCCTTGTCCGCCGCAACCCGCGCCGCGCCCCAGAGCGAACAGAGGAAATAGACCGGCGTCAGCATGAACAGCGCGCCGGCCACCATCATCGGCATCCGCTCCACCAGCAGATAGGACGCGCCGGTGACACAAAAGACGAAGCTGGTCAGGCTGGCGCCAAAGCCGAAAAAGAACGGCAACCGCCCTTCGCGTGGAAGGTCTTCCAGGTTGCGCATGGCAAAGACCCATGCAGTGACGGCGACGAAATGCGACGAAACCAGAAGGTGCCAGCGCCGGGTCTTGCCCTCCACCCGCAACAGCGGCATCAAGGCCATGGTCATCGGCATCAGCCGCACCGAAGCCAGCGCCACGGCAATCGCCGCCGGGATCATGCCCATCCCCGCCGAAATCGCCCCCGTCAGCACCACGATGCTCGGCAAGGCCCAAACCAGCCCGGTCAGCATCAGGGTTTCGGACAGGGACAGCCCGCTTTCCCGGGCAAGCCCGGCATAGCCGACGAAGGCGGCGGACAGGATCAGCGCCGGGATCGACACTGCGGCACGGGTGCCGCGAAGCATCCAGCTCAAGGGGCGGATCTGCTCGGGAGAGGATGGCTCCGGCAAGCGGGAAGAAGCGGCGGGCATGATGGATCTGTCTGGCAATGTGGGCGGCACACCCGGGGCGGACGCCCGGATGGCGGAAGGGAAGAGATACCCCTACCTAGCAGCAGATCCGTGAAAAGCAAATCGCCGGACGGCGGACGGGAAGAACGGCGACAGCACCGCTCTTCCCTCGCTAGCCTCAATCCGCCAAAGGCACCTTCGGCACCAGGCTCTTCTTCGGCCCGCCGTCGTCCTTGCGGGCCGGCGGCGATGCCTGCGCCTTCTTGGCTGCGGGCTTGCGCTTGCGCTTCGGCCGCGCCGCCTTCGGCTTGTCGGTGGCGGTCGCCTTGGGCTTGACCGGAGCATCCTCGATGCTTTCCAGAAGCAGCCCGGCCTCGTCCTCGCTGACCGAGACCTTGACCATACCGCCCTTCTTCAGCTTGCCGAACAGCACCTCGTCGGCAAGCGGGCGCTTGATGTGCTCCTGAATCACCCGGGCCAGCGGCCGGGCGCCCATCTGCTCGTCATAGCCCTTGTCCGCCAGCCAGGCGATGGCTTCCGGAGTCAGTTCGAAGGTCACGCCGCGCTCGGCCAGCTGCGCCTCAAGCTGCATGACGAACTTCTCGACGATCCGGTGCACCACCTCGGTCGGCAGGCTGCCGAAGGCGATCACAGCATCCAGCCGATTGCGGAACTCCGGCGTGAACAGCCGCTTGATCGCCTCCTGATCCTCGCCCTCACGCTTGGCGCGGTTGAAGCCGATCGGCGGCTTGGCCATATCGGCGGCGCCAGCGTTGGTGGTCATGATCAGGATCACATTGCGGAAATCGACCTGCTTGCCGTTGTGATCGGTCAGCTTGCCGTGATCCATGATCTGCAACAGGATGTTGAACAGATCCGGATGGGCCTTCTCGATCTCGTCGAGCAGAAGCACGCAATGGGGATGCTGGTCGACCCCGTCGGTCAGCAGGCCGCCCTGGTCGAAGCCGACATAGCCCGGAGGCGCGCCAATCAGCCGCGACACCGTGTGCCGCTCCATGTACTCCGACATGTCGAAGCGCAAAAGCTCCACCCCGAGCGAGGCGGCGAGCTGGCGCGCGACCTCGGTCTTGCCGACGCCGGTCGGACCGGAGAACAGGTAGTTGCCGATCGGCTTGTCCGGTTCGCGCAGGCCCGCACGCGACAACTTGATGGCCGAGGCCAGCGTCTCGATGGCCGTATCCTGGCCATAGACCATCCGCTTCAAGGTGGCGTTGAGGTTCGACAGCACCTCCTCGTCCGACTTGGACACCGACTTCGGCGGGATCCGCGCCATGGTGGCAATGGTGTTCTCGATCTCCTTGACGCCAATGGTCTTGCGCCGGCGGCCTTCGGGAATGAGCTTCTGCGAGGCGCCGGATTCGTCGATCACATCGATGGCCTTGTCCGGCAGCTTGCGATCGTTAATGTAGCGCGCCGACAGCTCCACCGCCGTCTTGATGGCGTCATTGGTGTAGCGCACCTTGTGAAAATTCTCGAAATACGGCTTCAGCCCCTTCAGGATCTCCACCGCATCCGGGATCGTCGGCTCGTTGACGTCGATCTTCTGGAACCGGCGCAGAAGCGCCCGGTCCTTTTCGAAAAACTGACGGTACTCCTTGTAGGTGGTCGAACCGACGCAGCGGATCGTGCCGGAGGCGAGCGCCGGCTTCAACAGGTTGGAGGCATCCATTGCCCCGCCCGATGTGGCGCCGGCGCCGATCACCGTGTGAATCTCGTCGATGAACATCACCGCGCCGGGATAGTCCTCGATCTCCTTCACCACCTGCTTCAGGCGTTCCTCGAAGTCGCCGCGATAGCGGGTGCCGGCGAGCAGCGCGCCCATGTCGAGCGAGAAGATCGTCGCATCCTGCAACACTTCCGGCACATCGCCATCGACGATCCGCCGCGCCAGCCCCTCGGCGATCGCGGTCTTGCCGACCCCCGGATCGCCGACGAACAGCGGGTTGTTCTTCGACCGGCGGCAGAGAATCTGAATGGTCCGCGAAATCTCCGCCTCACGGCCGATCAGCGGATCGATCTTGCCGGCCCGCGCCTTGTCGTTGAGGTTGACGCAATAAGCTTCCAGCGCGTCGGTCTTCTGCTTCGGCTTCTCGCCAGGACCGACACCCTCTTCGGCCGCAGCCTCCTCATCCGCACCGTGCACCGGGCGGGTCTCCGACATGCCGGCCCGCTTGGCGATGCCATGGGAGATGTAGTTGACCGCGTCGTAGCGGGTCATGTCCTGCTCCTGCAGGAAATAGGCGGCGTGGCTCTCGCGTTCGGCGAAGATCGCGACGAGCACGTTCGCGCCGGTCACCTCTTCCCGGCCCGAGGATTGCACATGGATCACCGCGCGCTGGATGACCCGCTGGAACCCCGCCGTTGGCTTGGAATCGTCGTCGCCCTCGATCACCAGATTGTCGAGTTCGGTATCGATGTATTCGACCAGATTGCGCCGGAGGATATCCAGATCCACGTTGCACGCGCGCATCACCGCGGCCGCGTCCTGATCATCGATCAGCGCCAGGAGCAGATGCTCCAGGGTCGCGTATTCCTGCTGCCGCTCATTCGCATAGGAAAGAGCCTGATGCAGCGCCTTTTCGAGACTTCGAGAGAATGACGGCACGAGCGACCCCTATTTTTTTTCCATTACGCATTGCAAAGGATGCTGGTGTTTGCGCGCAAAGTCCATGACCTGCGTAACCTTGGTTTCCGCCACCTCATAGGTGAACACACCGCATTCCCCAACGCCATGGTGGTGAACATGCAACATGATCCGGGTGGCTTCTTCGCGGTTTTTCTGGAAAAAACGCTCCACCACGTGGATCACGAACTCCATGGGCGTGTAATCATCGTTCAACAGCAGCACACGATAAAGATTTGGCCTTTTCACGACGGTGCGTGTTTTTGTGGCCACCAGGCTTCCGGTGTCGTCCCCATTGCCATGCTGTGGTTTCTTCGTCATTGCCGCCCAAAGCCCTCGTCCTGCGCGCCGGTTTGTCCGGCTGCGCGATCGCTCTCATCCGGTTTCCATCCGCGCCGGCCCGGCGCTTGATGGCCAAGCCTATACCCATTGTTCGTGCTCCGCACGACCCTGGTTGGCGCGGCAGGTCGGGTCAGAACAGGCATGGGAGAGGCCGGCACGGCCCTCACACCGGCACAGCCAACCCAAAACGCCGCTCCTCGCCCGGCTCTTCTCTTTCCTATGTATGTCATCCAAGCCGAGGCTCAATCCCCGAGCCGCCCGGAAGCCCGGTTCTGGCAAAAAGATCGGCCGGAAAACAAAAAAAGCCCGGCGCGAGGCCGGGCTTAGAGAACCGCTGCGGATCGTCGCAGCCGGTCTTGTCCTGGGAGGGACTTACTTGGAAACCTTCGCCATCACGCCCTCATAGGGCTTGTAGGCGTCCTTGGCCGCTTCGGTGTACATCTCGCCGAGCTTGGTCACTTCACCGACGAAGCCCTCATAAGCGGTCTTGACGTACTCGCTGTGCGTCTCGAACGCCTTGTCCAGCGACTTGGCGGAGACGAGCTTTTCCATCGCCGAGGAGCCTTCCTCGAAGGACTTCTTCTGGAAGTCGGCAACCTCGGACGCAATCGCCTGCATGCCCTTGGTCATGGCGCCAAAGCTCTCCATCATGACGTCCATGTTGTCCTTACCGAGCTTCTGAATGTCTTCAAAATTGTTGAACATGATGACTCCTATCATTTCATACGAACCATCGCACGCCCAACCGCCGGTCGACCTTCTGGCCAGAACACGATGAAGGCGCCGAATTTTGCGCTGCGTGATTGCAATATATGCACTGCACAAATTTTGTCAATCTTCGCTTCCGCAGCGCAGCATGAACTAAGGACTAATACGCGGCGACCGGAGAGTGCCACAACTTCGCCGCGCTTCTTGCCCATAGGCGAGACAGGAGACCGAGCCAGCAAGCTGGAATCCCTCCGGCGCAAATGCTCCACGGACCGTTGGCCAGGGGAAATTCATCACAAAACGATCGATGCCGGTAACTGCGCATTAACTGCCATTTGCGATTCTCGCCTTACGAAATTGCAGAGGCAAACCGGCTGATTTTCAGGGAAACAGGGTAGGTCAAACGCTCGCGTTTGGAGATTTGTAACCTTGTTTCGCGCAGATTGGCCGCGGGCTTCACGGTAGCTCGACCACCGGCATGCACAAAGTTGATGTGCGCTTCGGGGCGACGCCGCTGCACCAACACCTGGCCCGAATGGGGTGACATTGTGCTGAGTAAAGGTGTCAATCGCGCGCAGCGCGTTTTCACGGGATTCGTTCGCGGCGCCATCGCCGCCGGTCTGGCGATCGGGGTCTCCCTGGCCACGCCGCAGGCGGCGAGCGCCAATCCCAAGTATTCCGGCATCGTCGTCGATGCCAAGACCGGCAAGACGCTCTACAGCTACAAGGCGGACACGCCGCGCTATCCGGCCTCCCTGACCAAGATCATGACGCTCTATGTCCTGTTCGAGGAGTTGGAAGCAGGCCGAAAGTCGCTGAACAGCCGGCTCAAGGTCTCCAGGCATGCCGCCAGCCGTCCGCCTTCAAAGCTCGGCCTGCGTCCCGGCAGCACCATCCGCGTCAAGGACGCGATCCTGGCGTTGGTGACCAAGTCGGCCAATGACGTGGCCGTGACCGTGGCGGAAAACGTGTCCGGCTCCGTGCCGGCCTTCGCCAAGCGCATGACCCGCACCGCGCGCCGGCTCGGCATGAAGAACACCACCTTCCGCAATCCGTCGGGCCTGCCCAACTCCCGCCAGAAGACGACGGCACGCGACATGGCGCTGCTGGGCCGTGCCATTCAGGAGCGGTTTCCCAAGTATTACAAATACTTCAAAACCCGGGTCTATTCCTACAAGGGCCGGCGCTACGGCAACCACAACCGGCTTCTGGGCAAGGTCAAGGGCGTCGACGGCATCAAGACCGGCTACATCCGCGCTTCCGGCTTCAACCTGGTGACCTCGGTAAAGCGTGACGGCCGGCATATCGTCGCCGTCGTCATGGGCGGCCGCACGGGTGCATCGCGCAACAAGCAGATGAAGAAGCTGATCGCCAGCTACCTGCCGAAGGCCAAGCGTGGCCGCCGTACCGCACCGGCACTCGTCGCCAGGGTTCAGGAGCTGCGCAACGTTCCCCGGCCGCAGTTCAAGCCGGCGATCCCGGTCGTGGAGGAGGAGACCCTCACCGGCTCGATCATCCCGGTTCCGCAGAAGCCGGCACTGGCCGCCGCGCTGCGCCGCAAGACCCTGGCCTATGCGGCGGCGACCAAGCCGCTGGCCGCGATCCCGCTGCCCCCGGTGATGCGCGTCAACACCCAACGCATTCGCGCCGGCATCACCGCCACCGCCCAGAACACGGTGGCGGAAACGGAGACCACCAGCGGATCGGTCACCGTGGCGGCCAACAACTCGGCCGATCCGGAGCCGGGCTGGCAGGTGCAGATCGCCGCGGCCGAAACCGAGGACGGCGCCATCGCCATGCTGAAGAAGGCCAAGGGCAAGCTCGGTCGGGCGCTGCGCGGCTACGACCCCTACACCGAGCCGGTCCAGTCGGGCGGCGCCACCCTCTACCGGGCACGCTTCGTCGGATTTGAAACCAAGACGGCGGCGTGGAACGCCTGCCGCAAGCTGAAGTCGGCCCGTTTCAACTGCTACGCCGTCTATCAGTAAAAAAACATCGCCCCCGGGGTGGACGGATCGCCCGCGTCCCCGCCCGCCCCGGCAGCTGGAACAGCAGCACCTTCAAATTCTAAAAGTCATGCGTATTGGTGAGTTCAATGACGACCGACAAGCAAGTCCTTCGCCTCGTTGAGTTTGGCGGCGAGAAAGCCGCTTCCCCCCTGATCGGGATGGAGACGTTTCATAAGCCGGCGATGCGCCGCCCGGATTTCCGCCTCGCTGGCTCCAGCCTCAAGCCCCAGAACCTGGTAGGCCTCCTCCTCGGTCATGGCGCTCGGGCCCGGCGCGGCTCCCTGCCCCGCTGCGCCATTCGCCTCGAAGTCTACACGCCAGCCGGGTTGCCGGCGGTCGAGATAAGCTTCCAGTAAGGCCCCGCTGTCGCCATCGGCAGCGACCTCCCGGTAAAGCCGCTCCAGCTCGGCGCTTGCGAACGACGCAAGCGCCCGCCCGGCAAAGGTGCCGGCCACCACCTCCCCCTCCATATCCCCGGTGCCGTGGTCAAGGCGCATGACCAGAAACGCCGAACGGACTTCCGAGACCTGCCCGGCGCCGGCACTTGCCCCGCCCGCCGGGCGAAAGCCCCGTGCCCGGCCCCAGCCAAGCAGCGACAGGCCCACCGCCCCGACCAGCATGGCGAGATCCCAGCGGCGGGCGAACACCAGCACCCCCGCCAGCAGCATCAGGACCACGCCCCCCGCCAGCTTGAGCTGCCGCGCCAGTTTCGCCGTGTCGGCCGTTGCAAGTGCATTGCCGAACGCCACCAGCAGCGCCAGCAACACGATGCCAAGCAGCAGATATCCCATCTCACCCCCAAAGCGCGCCGTGCGCGATACCCTTCACATATAGCGATCACGGATCACCGCGCCAGAGCGGCACACCCGCCAGGGGGACCTGGGCCGGGTGCGGGCGACCTCGCCGCGCGCCGCTAGCGCCGGGCCAGATGCCGCCCGCCGCGCCACGCGGCCAGAACCGCCAACCCGCCGAGACCGGAAATGCCAAGCAGATAGCCGATGGGCACCAGGAAGAACGGCTCATGCAGAACGCCGTTGGCGTCCACGGTCGAGCCGATCAGATTGAAGGCAACGCCGCATCCGACGCCAAGCAGGACGAGCGAGAAAAAGAACAGACCGGCTTTCATCGCGCCACCACCTCTTGCTGACGGCCCCGCCCGACGCGGGGCCTTTCGGGCAGGATCGTAGCGAAAAGCGGCTGAACCATGGATGAACGCGGCGGCCCCAGCGACGCGGGATCGCGCTGTGCCGTCTTTCAGCGCAAATGCGCCAGCAGCCGGGTGGCTCCCCGGTCCCCTGCCTTCGTCAGCCGTTCCAGCTCCGGCCTCCCGCCGGCGGCATAGACAGCCGCCGCCTTGAGCAGTTCGGCAAGATCCCCCGCCGATGCATCGGAGAGCTGGAACCAGGCGCCCTTGGTCAGCCGGGCGATCTCCTGGAACGCGACGCGCGCGTGGGCATCGCCGCCTTCCTGAAAGATGAAGGCCGGCACGCCGAGCAGCCCCAACTCGCCAGCGCGGGCGCACAAATCGTCGACACTCTCTTCCACGCAGTCGCCGATATAGACCAGCGCCTGCACCTTCTTGCGCCGGGTCTCGTCGATGGTATGGCGCAACACCTTGCGGATCTGGGTCTGCCCGCCCCGGCAATCGATCCGGGTCATCAACGCGGCCAGACTGCGCGCATCGGCAACCCATTTCGAGGCGGCGCATTCGCCGAACCCGCGAAAATAGACAAGCTGCATGGTCAACCGGCCGACCGCACCGGCCGCCGTGAACATCTCCCCCTGAATGGCGCAGGCCCGATCCCAGGTCGGCTGCCGGCTCATGGTCGCGTCGAGCGCGATCACCAGCCGCCCGGCCTCGGCCAGCGGCCGGGTCTGCCGCGCCTCGGTCAGAAAAGCGGAAATATCCTGTCGGGAGGACTGTCCGCCTCCCGCGTCCGGGCTGGTCTCGCCTCGTTTGTCGATGTCCCGTTTTTCCGCCAACGTCCCTCGCTCCCGCGTCCCGATCAGCCGCCCCGGGCGGCGCCTTTCCCTGCGCATATGGCGGCATGGCGCGAATTTTCAAAGCCCGGCCGAAAAGACGAGGCCTTTTCTCCCGGCGCCAAGCATATTATAGCCATGGCAACTGATCGAGGGGCCCGCACATCATGACACTGCCACGTCGCCACACGTCACTTTCCGAGATCAGAGACGCGGTCGCGACGGCCCGCGGTCAGGGGCAACGCATCGCCCTCGTGCCGACCATGGGCGCGCTGCATGAAGGGCATCTGTCGCTGGTGCGCAAGGCCCAGGACAATGCCGATCATGTGATCGTCTCGATCTTCGTCAATCCGACCCAGTTCGCCCCGACCGAGGATTTCGCCAGCTATCCCCGGGATGCGGAGGCGGACATTCGCGCGCTTGCCGGCCTTGGCGTGGAAAGCGTCTTCCTGCCCGTGCAGGAGGAGATGTACCCGGCCGGATTTGCCACCGGCATCACCATTGGCGGTCCCGCCACCGGGCTGGAAAGCGACTCCCGGCCGCATTTCTTCAACGGCGTGGCGCTGGTGGTGACCAAGCTGCTTCTCGCCTGCCAGCCGGATATCGCCGTCTTCGGCGAGAAGGACTACCAGCAGCTTTGCGTCATTCGCCAGCTGGTGCGCGATCTCAATATTCCGGTGACGATCCTCGCCGCGCCGACCGTGCGCGAAGCGGACGGGCTGGCGATGTCCTCGCGCAACCGCTACCTGGACGAAGATGCCCGCCGCCGCGCCGCCCTGCTGCCGGAGGTTCTGCGCGACACCTTGCAGGCGCTTTCCGAATGCGCCGGCGCGGATCGGCAGGAGGAAGCGCTGTTGCGCAAGTCCATCGCACGGCTGACCGAAGGCGGTTTTCGCGTCGAATATCTTTCCCTGCGCGATGCCGAAACCCTGGCGCCGCCCACCGACGACAGTCGCCGCCTGCGGTTGCTGGTCGCCGCCTGGCTGGAGAAGACCCGCCTGATCGACAACATGGCGTTCGAACGCCCGGACTGACGGCCTTGCCGGTTCAGCCGCCGGCTCAGATCAGGCACAGCTCCGCCAGCTCGCGCCGCATCGCCTCGGGAATATCGGAGCCGCCGCCCAGCCGTTTCAGATCCGCCGGCGCATCCTCCGCCTTCAGATAGCGCCATCCCTGGAACGGACGGCGCGGCTGCGGGCGGGTTGGGTGCAACAGCGGCTCCAGCACCAAATGGCAGCGCTTGACGCCGGCACCATCGGTGAAGGGACGGATGTCCACGAGCCTTTGCCGCACCTGGATCGCGCCCTTGATCACCCAGTAGAGCGATCCGCCATCCAGCAGTTCGTACTTGCGGGTCGGCACCATCCGTGTCGTGTGGAACGGTTCGGCCGGCAGCCCGCGCGCGCGCTGTTCGGACAGGCGAAAGTCGATGGAAGCCTGCAGATCCTCGATGGACTCGGCGCCCACGCACAGTTTGAGCAGATGCAGCGTCATGCCGACTGACTTAGCAGGGCAGCGGCAAAGGTCAAACCTGACCTTCCCCTGCCGCCGGTTTTGCACATCTCCCGGTCCCGAACCTTTTTGCCGCCCGAACGCCCCGCCCCGGGTAGATACGTGACGGACTTGCACGAATCGGTTGCAACGCGTCTGATGGGTCCATGCGGATCTTTCTCACAGGCGGAACCGGAACCATCGGCGCCCCGGTCCTCCAGAGCCTTATCAGCGCCGGCCATGACGTCCTTGCTCTGGCGCGCTCCCCGGCGAGCGCGGAGCGTCTGCGTGCCGCCGGCGGCGCCGTGCTGCAAGGCGACATTCGCGCGCCCCAGAACTGGATCGGCGCCGTCGCGGACTGCGACACCCTTGTCCATACCGCCGCCACCTTCGATGAAGACGCGGTCGCCGCCGAGCGCCGGCTCGTGGCCGCCTTGACGGCGCTGCCGGCGGAGCGCGCCAGCCCGCTGCATGTGGTCTACACCGGCGGGGTCTGGCTGTTCCCCGACAGCGGCGGCGCGCCCGTCGCCGAAACCGCCGCCTTCGCCCCCATCCCCGCCTTCGCTCATGTGGCCAATGCGATCCGTTCCCTGCTGGCCCAGCGCCATCTGGCCGTCTCGGTGGTTCATCCGGCCCTCGTTTGCGGCCGGGATGGCGGCCCGCTCGCCGAGATGCGCGATGCGGCCGAGAGCGGACAGACCTTCGCCACCCGCGCCACGCCCGACACAGTCTGGCCGCTGGTCGATGCGGGCGACCTCGCCGCGCTCTACCTGAAGGTGGTCGAAGCCCGCCGCTACCGGCTGCAGGTGATCGGCTGCGGGATTTCCGGCGTGCCGGTGGGAAGTTTAGTCCGGCTCGTCTCCGAAACCCTCGGACTGCGGCTCGACCTGGCGCAGGAAGAGCCACCGGCGGACCTGCCGCCTTGCCAGGATGTCAGTGCCGGCTATGCCCTCTCGCAGGCGTTTTCGCCCGAGCGCGCCACCCGGCTCACCGGCTGGCGGCCTTACCACACCGATCCGGCGGAGCTGGTCCGGGCGCTGATGCCGCTTTGCGGCTGATACGTGGCAGACGTCTTACGCGCCCTCCTCCGCCTCCTCGCGCAGGCGCACCACCGGTGCGCCCTGATCGACCTGCGCGCCCTCCGCCACCAAAACCGCCTCGACGATCCCGTCGCGCGGGGCGGTGATGGCGTGCTCCATCTTCATCGCCTCCACCACCGCGAGCCTGTCACCCCGCTCCACGGCGTCACCCGCGGCAACGGAAACGGCGATTACCTTGCCATGCATCGGCGCGGGAATCGCGGCCTTGCCGCCTTCCGCCTCCACCGTGCGCGCAAGCTGGTCCACCAGCGCCACCTTGACCGCCCGGCCGCCTTCCAGCGCCCAGACCGCATCGCCTGACCAGGCGGCAATGCCGGGAATATCGGCCCCGTCCCCCTCCTGGCCATCCGGCACCGGCTGTCCGTCCCGCCAGCGAACCGGCAGATCGCGCATCTGGCCATCGACCGTCACCTTGAGACCAGAAACACGCGGACCCGACAACTGGAACGCATCGTTCTCCGCGAAGGGGTCGATCCAGCCCGTTGCCGCCTCCTCATGCGGGGTATGCCCGGCGACCAGGGTTGCCACCGCGGCGGCAATGGTCGCCTCTGAAACCGCCCCGCCGGTCAACCCGTCCAGATCCCGGTCGACAAGACCGGTGTCGAAACCGCCGGCACGCACCTCCGGGTGGTCCACCAGCGCGGCAAGGAAAGCCAGATTGCTCTTCGGCCCGGCGACCCAGGTAACGCCGAACTGCCGCGACAGACGCTCCAGCGCCTCCTCGCGGGTGGCCCCATGGGCAATGACCTTGGCGATCATCGGATCGTAATGGGGCGACACCTCCGCCCCGGCTTCGACGCCGGTGTCGATGCGGATGCCCTCCCCCTCGGGCAGCATCAACAGCTCCAGCCGGCCGGTGGAGGGCAGGAAACCGTTGTCCGGATCCTCCGCGTAAAGCCGCGCCTCGATGGCGTGGCCCGCCAGCCGGATCTCCTCTTGCGCCAGCGGCAACCCTTCACCGGAGGCGACCCGCAATTGCCATTCCACCAGATCGACGCCGGTGACCAGTTCCGTCACCGGATGCTCCACCTGCAGCCGGGTGTTCATTTCCATGAACCAGAAACCGTCCGGCCGCAGCGGGCCCGACCCATCGGCGATGAACTCGACCGTGCCGGCACCGCCGTAGTTGACCGCCTTGGCCGCCGCCACCGCAGCCGCCCCCATCGCCGCGCGGGTTTCCGCGCTCATGCCCGGGGCCGGCGCTTCCTCAAGGACCTTCTGGTGACGCCGCTGGGCCGAGCAGTCGCGCTCGAACAGATGCACCGCCTCGCCCTTGCCATCGCCGAAGACCTGGATCTCTACATGGCGCGGATTGAGGATGAATTTCTCGATCAGCACACGCGGATCGCCGAACGCCGATTGCGCCTCGCGCCGGGCCGAGGCCAGCGCTGCCTCGAAGTCAATTGCCTTGTCGACCCGGCGCATGCCCTTGCCGCCGCCGCCGGCCACCGCCTTGATCAGCACCGGATAACCGATCTCATAGGCCTTGCGCTTGAGGAACTCCGGATCCTGCTTCTCGCCGTGATAGCCCGGCACGACCGGAACCCCGGCCCCTTCCATCAGGGTCTTGGCCCCGTCCTTCAGCCCCATCGCCCGGATCGCATTGGCCGAAGGGCCGATGAAGACGATCCCGGCCTTGGCGCAGGCCTCGGCGAAATCCGCGTTTTCCGACAGGAAGCCGTAGCCTGGATGGATCGCCGCCGCGCCGGTGACCTTCGCCGCCGCCAGGATGCGTTCGCCGACCAGATAACTCTCCGCGCTTGGCGCCGGACCGATATGCACCGCCTCGTCCGCCATCCGCACATGCAGCGCCTGACGGTCGGCATCGGAGTAAACGGCAATGGTCCTCAGTCCGAGACGCCGCGCGGTCTTGATGATCCGGCAGGCAATCTCCCCGCGATTGGCGATCAGCACCGAGTCGAGCATGGGAGGGTCCTCGTATTGGGTCGAAGTCATGGGCAGTCGAGCAGGAAAGGCCGTCACCCGGCAGGCTCCGCCGGGCGCAAGCGATTACATCCGGAACACGCCGAAGCGGGTCTCCGGGATCGGCGCGTTCAGGGTTGCCGAAAAGGCCAGCCCGAGCACCCGCCGGGTTTCCGACGGCAGGATGATGCCGTCGTCCCAGAGCCGGGCCGAAGCATGGTAGGGATGGCCCTCCGCCTCGTATTTCGCCCGGATCGGCGCCTTGAAGGCATCCTCCTCCTCCGCGCTCCAGCTTCCGCCATCGGCCTCGATGTTGTCGCGCTTCACCGTTGCCAGCACGCTGGCCGCCTGCTCGCCGCCCATCACCGAGATGCGCGCGTTGGGCCACATGAACAGGAAGCGCGGCCCATAGGCCCGCCCGCACATGCCGTAGTTGCCCGCGCCATAGGAGCCGCCGACGATAACGGTGATCTTCGGCACCTTGGCGCAGGCCACCGCCGTCACCAGCTTGGCCCCGTCCTTGGCGATGCCGCCGGCCTCGTAATCACGCCCGACCATGAAACCGGTGATGTTCTGCAGGAACAAAAGCGGGATGCGCCGCTGGCAGCACAGCTCGACGAAATGCGCACCCTTCATGGCGGATTCGGAGAACAGGATGCCGTTGTTGGCAATCACCCCGACCGGGATGCCCTGAATGCGGGCAAAGCCGGTGACCAGCGTGGTGCCATAGGTCGCCTTGAACTCGTCCAACTCCGAGCCGTCCACCAGCCGGCCGATCACCTCGCGAATGTCATACTGCTTGCGCAGGTCCACCGGCACCACCCGGTCCAGCTCGGACGGGTCGAGCAGCGGATCGCGCGGCGCGGCAAGGGCGATGTCGGTGCTCTTGACGGTGTTGAGATTGGCGACGATGCGCCGGGCCTGAGCCAGCGCCTGATCGTCGTCGATGGCATAGTGATCGGCAACGCCGGACACCTTGGCATGCACCTCGGCCCCGCCCAGGTCCTCGGCCGACACCTCCTCACCAGTCGCCGCCTTCACCAGCGGCGGGCCGGCCAGAAAGATCGTGCCCTGGCGGCGAACGATGATGGTCTCATCCGACATGGCCGGCACATAGGCGCCGCCCGCCGTACAGGAGCCCATCACCACCGCGATCTGCGGAATGCCCATCGACGACATGGTCGCCTGATTGAAGAAGATCCGCCCGAAATGGTCCCGGTCGGGAAAGACGTCGGTCTGGTTCGGCAGGTTGGCGCCGCCCGAATCCACCAGGTAGATGCAGGGCAGCCGGTTCTCCATGGCGATTTCCTGCGCCCGCAGGTGCTTCTTCACCGTCAGCGGATAATAGGTACCGCCCTTGATGGTCGCATCGTTGCACACGATCATGCAGTCGCGCCCCGACACCCGGCCGATGCCGACGATCAGGCCGGCGCCATGGATCGCCTCGTCATACATGCCGTAAGCGGCAAGCCCGCCGATCTCCAGGAAGGGACTGCCCGGATCGAGCAGCCGGGCAACCCGCTCACGCGGCAACAGCTTGCCGCGCTTCAGATGCCGCTCTCGGGCACGCTCCGATCCGCCAGCGGCGGCGGTCCGGCGCTTGTCCTCCAGATCGGTGCGCAACTCCGCCCAGGCCGCGCGGTTCGCCTCCTGATCCGGATCATGCGATGTCAAACTGCTGCGCAGGATCGCCACGTGCTTCTTCCCCCGATCGCATTCAAAGTCCCAAGGCCTCAAGGCCCCGTCCCGACAAGTGACAGGGACATTGAATGACGTTTACGTACCAGTCAATATATTCTTATTTCTATAATTATATCATGTAGTTACAAAAACATTCAGACTTCATCTGCGGTGACGACCCAGCTCTCCTCGGCCGCATCCTCGCACCATTTGCGCATCAGCGGATGCGCCATCACCGCCTCGGCATAGCCCCGTTCCACCTCCCCCATCGGCAGCCGATAGGTGAGAAAGCGGCTCACCACCGGCGCGTAGAAGCAATCGGCGGCGGAAAAGGCGCCGAAGAGGTAGGCACCGCCCGCGCCATGCGCCGCCCGGCAGTCGCGCCAGATCTCGCGGATCCGGTCGATATCCTTGCTCGCATCCGGCGTCTTGGGGTGCGGTGCCGGGCTGCGGCGCAGGTTCATCGGATAGTTGCCGCGCAGATCGAAGAAGCCGGAATGGAACTCGGCGCAGATCGAACGAGCATGCGCACGCGCCGCCCGGTCCGCCGGCCACAATCCGGCCTCGGGAAAGCGCTCAGCCAGATACTCGATGATGGCAAGGGAATCCCAGACGGTGATGTCGCCATCCACGAGCACCGGCACCCGGCCGGCCGGCGAAGCCTCCCGCACCTTCTCGGGGAACTCCGGCGTGTCCAGCAGTACCAGAACCTCCTCGAAGGGCGCACCGGTCAGGCGCGCCGCAAGCCAGGCCCTGAGCGACCAGGAGGAATAGGTCTTGTTGCCAATCACCAGTTTCATCGAAACCCCCATCTGTCTCGAAAAGGAACAGGAAAAAGCAGACCGCCGCTCGGCTCAGCCGGCGTTCCCGCCCTCTACCGGTCCGCCTGCCGCCTTCCAGGCGCCGAAACCGCCGTCGATATGCGCGACCGGGGCCAGTCCCATGTCCTGCACCGTCTTGGTGGCCAGCGCCGAACGCCATCCGGCGGCACAGAAAAAGACGAAGCGCTTGTCCTCACCGAACACCGGCTTGAAATAGGGACTGTCCGGATCGACCCAGAACTCCAGCATGCCGCGCGGCGCATGTACGGCGCCGGGCACCCGCCCTTCCCGCTCCAGCTCGCGAATGTCGCGGATATCGACGAGCACCGTGCCGGGATCCCCCGTCAGCGCGATGGCCTCCCGGGCCCCGAGCGTTTCGATCGCCGCATTGGCCTCGTCGACCAGCGCCTTGTACCCCTTGCGGATCTGTGCGGACAAACTCCTGCCTCCCCTCGACCTGTCTCGGTCCCTGCTTGGGGACCGTCCTACCGGCCGAGAGTGTCGCCGCCGCCGCCGGCAAAGACAAGCCACAAACCATGGCCGCTGGCTCTGCTGCGGACAACCTCGGGACGAGGCCCGGACAGGCGCGCGCGGCTGAACGCAAAAAGGGCGTGGCCACCGCCACGCCCTTTTCTGAAGCCAATGCTGAAACCTAAAGGCCGTTCGCGTCTACTGGATCGCGACCACTGCCGTCTGGGTCACATCGGAGCTGCCGAAGACATAGAGCAACGCCAAGGCCCCGCCTGCCAGAACCACGGCCCACGCCGTGACACCCCAGCAGGACTTCTGAATGTTCTCGTCCATGAAAATCCTTTGTCCGAAGGAAGGCGGCAAAGGCCCCAGCCACATGCCGTGTTCGGTCGGGCGGTGATTTAACGATTTGGCAACACTTAGGCAAGGACTATTTCCGCCCTACCTGCCGTGCGCGTCATGCATAACCCGGCAACCGGGGGCCGGCCAGCGAAAACGGCTGGCGTCCGCGCCGCCCGCATCCCCAGCGAAAGCGCCAGTTTCTCCCGCACAGGCTTGATTGGCGCCGAAGAGGTCGGCATGCTTCGCGCCGCGCGGCATTTGGCCGCCCCGGAAGAAGGCGCCCCATGACGATCCTTTCCACGATGGACATTCTCGCCCTTGGCTGGTTCCTCTCCGCCTGGATCGTCTTCAACATCGCGGTGGAACTGACGCCGCTGCGCAATCACACCCTGTCCCATCTGATGGAGCGCCACCGGCGCGGCTGGATGACCAGCATGAGCCGGCGCGCGGTGCGGATCATGGATGTGGGCATCGCCGGCGGCCTGCAGCAGGGAACCGCGTTCTTCGCCTCCACCTCACTTCTGGCGATCGGCGGCTGCTTTGCCTTGCTCACTTCGCGCGAAGCGGTGTTCAATCTATTGTCGGATCTGGGGGTGAACAGTGCCGACAGCCCGGCGGCCTGGGAGCTGAAGGTGATCGGGCTGGCGCTGATCTACGCCTATGCCTTCTTCAAGTTCGGCTGGGCCTATCGGCTGTTCAACTACGCGACCATCCTGATGGGGGCGGTGCCCGATCGCGGCGATGAGATGTCCGACGAGGACATCCGCACCTTCGCCATCGAGGCGGGCGAAATGAACGTCCTGGCCGGGCGCCATTTCAACCGGGGACAGCGCGCCTTCTTCTTCTCCATCGGCTATCTGGGCTGGTTCGCCGACCCGCGCCTGTTTGCGCTCACCACCCTGTTCGTGCTGTTCGTGCTGATCCGCCGTCAGTTTGTCTCCAAGGCCAGATCCATCGCCGCGTCGGCGCACCAGCTTCCATCACCGCCAATCGCCGCCAAGGGCGGGGTGAACACCAGCGCCGGCTCGTCGAAGCCCTTGAGCTGATACGACCCCAGCAGGCCGTGACGACAGCCCATGATCTCGGCGATCTGCTCCGAGACGAGGATATCCTGCTTCAGATCGCGGGTTAGCCCGGCCAGCCGCGCCGCCAGATTGACCACCGGGCCGACCACCGTGAAATCGAGCCGGGACTTGCCGCCCACATTGCCGAAGAACACATCGCCCGCATGCAGGGCAATACCGACCCGCAATTCAGGCGAGGAGCCGTCGCAGCATTGCCGATTGATCGTCCGGATGGTCTGCACCGCATCGCGCGCGGCCAGCAGCGCCCGGCGCGCGGCGGCGCGGGCCGTCTCCTCGCAGCCATAGGGAAAGACGGTCATCACCTCGTCGCCGATGAATTTCAGCACCTCGCCGCCATGGGCCTCCACCGCCTCGGTCACCGCGTTGAAATAGGCGTTGAGCAGGCCGATCAGCTTTTTGCCCGGCAACTCGTTGGACAGGCGGGTGAAACCGCGCAGATCGGTAAAGCCGACCACCGCCGAAATGGTTTCGCCATCGCCGCGCTTGATCGTGCCTTCCAGCACCCGCCGGCCGGCGCGCCGGCCCACATAGGTCTCCAGCAGGGTCTGCGCCGTGCGCTTCAGGGTCTGCAACTCGCACAGAAGCCCCAGCGGCCGGGCCAGCGCCTCGAACAGGGAGATCTGGGCGCTGGTAAAGCCCTCAGGATGGCGGGTGGCAAAGGTGACGCCCTTGATCGAACCGTCGGAAAACGGCATCGGCAGCGCCACGTAATCGGTGTAGCGGCCAGCCTGAAGGTCTTCCACAACGCCATAGGCGGGCAGCGGCTCATTCGCCAGCAGATTGATGCGGACGGTGCGGTTCTCGGTATAGACCACCTTCAGCGGGCTGTGCTCATAGGCAAGCTCCGTCTCCGGCGTCTCCCGGAAGCTGCGCATCTCGCGCCCGCCGTCGCTCGACCACAGCACGCTTTCCGCCCGCACATTGGGATGCAGGATCGAAATGCCCGTGGTGATCCGGTCGACCGGCACGCCGGCGGCATTCAGCCGCCCGGCCAGTGCCTCCACCAGATCCAGCGCCTCGCCCAGGCGTACGGCATCGCCATGCAGCCACTCCATGACCTCGGCGGCAATGAGTGAAGCACTGATGGTCATGACCTGTTCCTTCCTGCCCGGCACCGCAGCGCCGCCGACGCAAACCGCGCCGGGCCCCCATGTGCCGCACACACGACACTCCTTCTGCCCCTACCTGGGTCGGATGATACGTCATGTAGGGTGCATTCGCGAAATCGTGTAGCCGGGTGGGGCAAAAAGTCCTGTCTCGCCCCCTCTTTCCGGCTCAGTCTGCGTCCCAATGCGGGGCGAAGGACGGGTTGATGCCGCGCCCGGCGGCACTGCCCAGCGCGGTGATCGCGGCCATTTCCGCCTCCGTCAGTTCGAAGTCGAAAATCGCCGCGTTCTCCACCAGCCGCGCCGGATTGGCGGTCTTGGGGATCGCCGCCACATTGTCCTGCTGCATCAGCCAGCGCAGGCTCACCTGCACCGCGCTCTTGCCATGGCGCTTGCCGATGTCGCGAAGGGTCTCCTGAGCCAGGACGCTGCCCTTGCCGATCGGCGAATAGGCGGTCAGGGCCATTCCAGCGTCATCAAGTGCCGCCTTGACGCTGCGCTGCGACAGCATCGGGTGATATTCCACCTGATTGACCGCCAGCGTGCCGCCGGCCAGTTCCTGCGCCTCGCGCACCAGCGCCGCGGTGAAGTTCGACACGCCGATGGCCCGGGTCCAGCCGCGGTCGCGCAACTCCAGCAGCGCCTCGATCTGCTCCTTCAGCGGCACCGCCGGGTTGGGCCAGTGGATCAGGAAGAGATCGACATGCTCAAGGCCGAGCCGGTCGAGGGAATCCTCGCAGGAGCGGACCATCTTTTCCGGGTCGAGCTGATCGTGCCAGACCTTCGTGGTGAGGAAGAAACGGTCGCGCGGCAGCGAGGCGGCGCGCAGGCCCGCCCCCACGTCCTTTTCGTTGTCATACATCGCCGCCGTGTCCACGTGGCTCCAGCCGCCCTCCAGCGCGGCCCGGACCACATCGCGGCAGATCTCGCCGGACAGCGGCCAGGTCCCGAGGCCCAGTGCCGGCATCTCGACACCACTCAGCGAAAGATACTTCATCGGTTTCCTCCTCGACCCTGCAGCCTCGGCCTCCATGCCGCGCTTAAACGAAAAAAGCGGGCGGACCGGGTCCGCCCGCTTTGGTTTGGTGTGTTATCAGGCCCTCGGCCCGAGATCAGTCCAGCTCGGAAACCGACGCCGCGATCTTGCCGACAAGGCCGTAGCTCATCGCCTCGTCCGGACCCATCCAGTAGTCGCGGTCGGTGTCCTTCTCGATCCGCTCCATCGGCTGGCCGGTGGCCTCGGCGAAGATCTTGTTGAGCCGGTCGCGCATCTTCAGGATCTCGCGTGCCTGAATCTCGATATCGGTGGCCTGACCGCCGGCACCGCCGGACGGTTGATGCAGGAGGAAGCGGGTGTTCGGCGTGCAGTAGCGCCGCTCCTTCGGCACCGACACATAGATCAGGGCACCGGCGCTGGCGACCCAGCCCATGCCGAGGATCCGCACTTCCGGCGCGATGAAGCGGATGGTGTCGTGGATCATGTCGCCGGATTCCACATGGCCGCCGGGCGAGGAGACGATCACGGTGATCGGATCGTTCGACACCTGCGCCATCGCCAGAAGACGGGTGCACACATCGCGCGCCAGCTCCTGGTTGATCGGGCCGGTAACGAGCACCGTGCGTGCCTCGAACAGATGCTTGTCGACCTGAATGGACTGCTGCGTCTTGGTCTTGTCGTCGTCCTCCTCGTCGAGGCGGCTCGGCACGTTGGTCGTTTGGCTGGTCATGCGCAAGATCTGCTCCTTGTGAAGACGGGAATCGGCCGCGAGCGGGCAACGCCCTTTGCCCATACTTAGGCGATGCGCGCCCGCGCGGCAAAGGGGTTATCGCAAGAAGGTTTCCACTCCGTGCGGGGATATCCCGGCAAAAGCGACCTCATCGGTCACTCCGGCGCCATCCGCCGAACAGGAGGATCGCCAGAAAGGGCAAGGACGGCCACTGGAACCAGAGCGTGCCCAGCCCGGTCATGGCGTTCAGAAGGAAGAAGAAGCCAATGCCGCCAAGCGCCATACGGATCCGCCCAGGCTGCGCCCGATACCAGGCGGCGAACCCGTGCAGGGCTACTCCGAACGGGCGCCGCGCCGCCGGTTCTTGCGGCGATGGCCCATCGCTGACCGGGGCCGGCACCAGCTGCGCCCCGGCGTTGTCGCCGCCCACGCGCACCTTGTAGGTCGCCACCGGATCGGAAATGTTCTTCACCGTTTGCGCGCCCAGCGCATCGAAGCCCATGGCGAGCCGTGACTTGACCTGATCGTGAACCGGACCGGAAATGACGATGCCGCCGGGCTCGGCGACCTGCTGCAGCCGCGCGGCGATGTTGACCCCGTCGCCATAGATGTCATCGCCCTCGACCATCACGTCGCCGAGGTTGATGCCGATACGAAACACCATGCGCTCGGCCGGCGGCAACGCCGCATTGCGCTCGGCCAGTTCGCCCTGGATCTCGGCGGCGCAACGCACCGCCTCGACGACCGAGGCAAACTCGACGATCACCGCATCGCCCCAGGTGTTGACGATCCGCCCCTCGCGCGCGGCCACCAGCCCGCCGATGGCTGCGCGATAGCCGCGCAGCCGGTCGAGCGTGCCGTCCTCGTCCCGCTCCATCAGCCGGGAATACTGCACCACGTCGGCACACAGGATGGCCGCCAGCCGGCGCTTGACGCGTGTCATGAAAAGGGATCCCGAACTGCCTCGTTCCCTCTTGAATGGGGGCCGGCAGCGCCAAGATCAAGGCCGGAGGTGGCAAACGGCACAGGTTTCACCCCTGGCCCGCCGCCGCCTCCGGCCGGAAAGGCCAATCAGGCGGTCTTGCCAAACAGCTCCCGTCCGATCAGCATGCGGCGGATCTCCGAGGTACCCGCGCCGATCTCATAGAGCTTGGCATCGCGCAGCAGCCGGCCGGTGGCATACTCATTGATGTAGCCATTACCGCCCAGAAGCTGGATCGCATCGAGCGCCACCTGGGTCGCCTTTTCCGAGGCGAACAGGATGGCCCCGGCCGCATCCTCGCGGGTGGTCTCGCCCCGGTCGCAGGCCCGCGCCACCGCATAGACATAGGCCCGGGCGGCATTCATGGTCACATACATGTCGGCGATCTTGCCCTGAACGAGCTGGAAGGTGCCGATCGCCTTGCCGAACTGCTGGCGCTCATGCACGTAAGGGACCACCACATCCATCGCCGCCTGCATGATGCCGATCGAGCCGGCAGCCAGCACCGCGCGTTCGTAGTCGAGGCCGGACATCAGCACGTTGACGCCCTTGCCGACCTCGCCAAGAACGTTTTCCTCCGGCACCTCGCAATCCTGGAACACCAGTTCGCCGGTTTCCGAACCGCGCATGCCCAGCTTGTCGAGCTTCTGCGCCACGGAAAAGCCGGGGAACGTCTTTTCGACGATGAAGGCGGTGATGCCCTTCGGCCCCGCCTGCGGGTCGGTCTTGGCGTAGATGATCAGCGTGTCCGCATCCGGCCCATTGGTGATCCACATCTTCGTGCCGTTGAGCACATAGCGGTCGCCGCGCTTCTCCGCCTTCAGCTTCATGGACACCACATCCGACCCGGCACCGGGCTCGGACATGGCCAGCGCGCCGAGATGCTCGCCCGACACCAGCTTGCCGAGATAGCGGGTCTTCTGCGCATCGCTGCCCCAGCGGCGCAGCTGGTTGACGCAAAGGTTGGAGTGGGCGCCGTAGCTCAGCCCCACGGAGGCGGAGGCGCGGGAGACCTCCTCCATCGCCACGCAATGCTCCAGATAGCCGAGCCCCGCACCGCCCCATTCCTCCTCCACGGTGATGCCGTGCAGGCCCAGATCGCCCATCGCCGTCCACAGCTCGGCGCGCGGGAACCAGTCTTCCTTGTCGATGCGCTCGGCGAGCGGGGCGATGGCATCCTGCGAGAAGGCACGCACGCTGTCGCGCAGCATGTCCGCGGTGTCGCCAAGATCGAAGTTGAAGACGGGAAGGTCATTGCGGATCATCGAAGAACTCCAGAGAGTTGAGAGGAGCGCCGGGGCTGATCAATCGCCCAGGCCTTCCATTGCGATCAGGGTGAAGAGACCGGTGGCGACATGCACCTCGCCGTCGTCGTCGATCCCGTAGACGTCGGAGGCGGCAACCGTCAGCGTCCGGCCGGGCTTGATCACCCGCCCCCTGGCGACAAGCCGGCGCCCCCGGGCCGGGTTGAGCAGGTTCATCTTGAACTCGCTGGTCAGCACGCCGAACCCTGGCGCGAACAGCGACAGCGCCGCATAGCCCGCCGCGCTGTCGGCCAGCGAGGTGGTCACGCCGGCATGGAAAAAGCCGTGCTGCTGGGTCAGCCCCTCGGCAAAGCCGGTCTGAAGATCAACCGCCCCCGGCGCCAGCGCGGCGATCTCCGCCCCCAGGGTCGTCATGAAGGCCTGGCGGGCAACGCCGGTCCGCACCCGCGCGGCCCAGTCCGGATCGTGCGGCTCGAAGGTGGCAACGGGAAGGTCATCGCAAATCATCGAAAAATCTCCTGGCAGTGAAAAAGATGCCGGGGCAGATCAATCGTCGAGACCGGCCAGCGCAAAGGCTACGCAAGGACCGGCGGCGACAAGCCGGCCGCCCCGCGCCGGTTTGAGCCGTTTCAGTGGGAAATCGCAGATCGACGGGCAGCGCGGCCGGGCTCATGTGTCCTCGCCCTCGGCGGGCGCCTCGGCATGGGCGAACAGATCGCCGGTCGGCCCCAGCTGCGCCAACCGCGCCCGGCAGCCCGCCTCCACCTCGTCTAGCTCGGACAGGGTCAACTCGATGTCGCGCCGCTTTTCGCAAAGTTCCGCCCGGCGGGCCTCGATCCGCTGCAACAACAGGTGCAACTGCCCCGCCTCGCCCGGCGCCTTGTCGTACATTGTGATGATGTCGCGGATTTCCGCCAGCGAGAAACCGAGGCGCTTGCCACGCAGGATCAGCTTCAGCCGTGTGCGGTCGCCCGGCCGGTAAAGCCGCTGCCGTCCGCGCCGCTGCGGCTTCAGGAACCCTTCCGCCTCGTAAAAGCGCAAGGTGCGTGTCGTCACGCCGAATTCCTGCGTCAGCTGGGTGATCGTATAATAGGTCTGCATGACACCTCCGAGATCACGATGCATGACGTTTACGTTCCAGTCAATATAATTGATAATCCATAATTATTTCATAATTTTATATGGTTAATAATATCAAATTCCCGAAACCGAAGCCCTCGATCTTGACGGTGGCAACAGGCCTTGCCGGGACCGTCTGCCGGTGCCTGCCTGCAAGCCAGCCCCGGCGTGGGACGCGCCAATGGCAACCGCATGGCAAAAGGCGTTTGGTTCTCAGGCGCTTGCAAAAATGCTACATCTGAACGCTGACAACGGACAACGATAACCCAATCGGAGGATCGGCCAATGGACGGGCAACGAGCAACAAAACGGGCAGGCAAATGGATCCATGCGCCCCTGCTCACCCTGACGTTGGGCCTCGGGCTCTTGCAGATGACCGCACCGGCGGAGGCCGCCCGACCGGATCTTCGCCGCATGTCCTGCGCCCAGGCGCAAGCGATGGTCGCCCGCAATGGCGCGGTCGTCATGACCACCGGGCGCTACACCTACAAGCGGTTCGTCGCCGGCATCCGCTGGTGCGACCGCTGGGAGGCGATCCGGCCGGCGGTGGCCGCCACCCGCGACACGCCGCAATGCGTGGTCGGTTACGAGTGCGAGACGCCGCTGTTCCGCCCTTTTGAGCGGGACTGAGCACACGCCAGCCCGCACGGCAGACGTGCGGGATCGTCACACTGCAATTTGACCTTGGCGCCACCACCGCTATGGTCGAAGGACAACAACGCCAGGAAAGGAATGGCGCGAAAACGGTCACGCCTTGATGCAAATTCGGACTTGGTGCCCGGCCCGGGCCTTGCCAGCATGACCCCTGCCGCCCGTGCGGGGTTTTCCAGTCGCCAGCGGCCGGAACCCTGCTCCAAAGGAGCGGCAAACACGCGGAGGGACGATGGAGCAGAGCGATATCTTCAACGAAATGCTCGCGGCCGATGGCACGCCCCGTGCCCCCTATCGCCAGCTTGCCGACTGGTTCGAGACGCAAAGCCCAAGCGTAATGCGCAAGAAAAGCCGGGAGGCGGAAACCATCTTCCGCCGCCTTGGCATCACCTTCGCGGTCTACGGCACCGCCGAGGCGACCGAACGGCTGATCCCCTTCGACATCATCCCCCGCATCCTGTCCGCCAGCGAGTGGCGCCGCCTGTCCGCCGGCATCGACCAGCGGGTCCGCGCGCTCAATGCCTTCCTGCATGACATCTACCACCGGCAGGAGATCATTCGCGCCGGGCGTATTCCCGCCGATCTGGTGATCCAGAACGAGGCCTTCCTGCCGGAGATGATCGGCTTCACCCCGCCAAGGCGGGTCTATGCCCATATTATCGGCACCGATCTGGTGCGGGTGAACGAGGAGGATTTCTACGTTCTGGAGGACAACACCCGCACCCCCTCCGGCGTGTCCTACATGCTGGAAAACCGGGAAACCATGATGCGGATGTTCCCCGAGCTGTTTCAGCAGAACCGGGTCGCGCCGATCGAACATTATCCGGAGCTGCTGCGCGAAACGCTGGAGAGTGTCGCCCCTCCCCACTGCGACAGCGAACCGACCGTCTGCGTGCTGACCCCCGGCATCTTCAACTCCGCCTATTTCGAACATGCCTTCCTGGCCGATTCCATGGGAGTGGAGCTGTGCGAGGCGCGGGATCTGTTCGTGGAGGGCGGTAAGGTGTTCATGCGCACCACCCGGGCGCCGGAACAGGTGCATGTGATCTATCGGCGCATCGACGATGCCTTCCTCGATCCTCTCACCTTCCGCCCTGACAGCATGCTGGGCGTTCCGGGCCTGTTCGATGCCTATCGCGCCGGCAATGTCACCATCTGCAACGCGCCGGGAACCGGCATTGCCGACGACAAGGCGATCTATGCCTATGTGCCGGACATCATCGAGTTCTACACCGGCCAAAAGCCGATCCTGAAGAACGTACCGACCTGGAATTGCGCCAAGCCGGAGGAGCTCGCCCATGTGCTCGCCCACCTGCCGGAGCTGGTGGTCAAGGAGGTGCATGGCTCGGGCGGCTACGGCATGCTGATCGGCCCGACCGCCTCCAAACGCGAGCTTGCCGAATTCACCCGGCGCCTGAAGGCAAGACCGGGCAACTACATCGCCCAGCCGACGCTCGCGCTCTCCGCCTGCCCGACCCATGTGGCCTCCGGGCTGGCCCCGCGCCATGTAGACCTGCGCCCCTATGTGCTTGTGGGCGACAAGGTGCGCATCACCCCCGGCGGCCTCACCCGCGTTGCGCTGAAGAAGGGCTCGCTGGTGGTCAATTCGAGCCAGGGCGGCGGCACCAAGGACACCTGGGTACTGGAGGACTGACGACCATGCTCGGGCGCACCGCCGCTTCTCTCTTCTGGACCTCCCGCTACAACGAGCGCGCCGAGAACATGGCGCGGCTGCTGGAGGTCGGCTACCGCATCGCCATGACCCCGCGTCTTGGCCAGGACGCCGCCGACGACTGGCGCTCCACCCTGGTCAGTGCCGGCTGCGAAAGCCGTTTCTTTGCCAAGCATGACGAGATCAACAAGCGGGCGGTCATGCTGCACATGCTGTTCGACCCGGACAACCCCTCCTCGGTGCGCTCCTGCATCGAGGCGGCGCGCAACAACGCCCGCTCCGTGCGCACCGCCATCACCGGCGAGATGTGGGAGAGTATCAACACCACCTACATCGAGTTCATGGAGGTGCGCCCGCAGCACATGAGCGATGACCGGCTGCCGGACTTCCTCAGTTGGATCAAGCAGCGCTCCATGCTCTATCGCGGCGCCCTGCTCGGCACATTGATGCGCAATGAGGGCTATCACTTCTCCCAGTTCGGCACCTTCATCGAGCGGGCCGACAACACCGCCCGCATCCTCGATGTGAAATACTGGATCCTGCTGCCGGACAACGAGATGATCGGCGGCAGCCTCGACCGCTACCAGTGGTCGACGATCCTGCGCTCGGTCTCCGCCCATCGCAGCTACCGGCACGCCTACCGCGATGCCCATATCCGCCCGTTCAACGTTGCCCAGTTCCTGATCCTGCGCAAGGAGATGCCGCGCTCGCTCGCCTATTGCTACGACTGGATCGAGGAAAGCGCCGAAGCGCTCGCCCAGCGCTATGGCGAGCACCCGCCAAGCCACGAGATGGCGACCGCGACCGCCGCCCTGCTCGGCAAGGGGACCATGGGCGAGATCTTTCAGGAAGGCTTGCACGAGTTCCTGACCGACATGATCACCCGCAACAATGCGCTCGGCACCCAGCTTGCGGAAGACTATCATTTCGCCTGAGAGATCGCGTCAGACAACCTTCGGAGGCCGCCGCGCCATGCGTCTCGTCGTGAAGCACCTCACCCGCTACCGCTACGACCATCCGCTCGCGCATATGGTCCAGCAGTTGCGCCTGACGCCGCCCACCTTCCCCGGACAGGCGGTCCTGTCCTGGCGGATCGACGCGCCGGGCATGGACACGGCCGCCCATTACACCGACGCCTTCGGCAATCTGGTGCATGTGGTCAGCCACCGCGACCCGGTCAGCGAACTGGAGGTCGCCGTCGAGGGCACCATCGAGACCCAGGACCGGGCCGGTGTTGTCGGCGACATCCCCTGCCCGGCGCCCGACATGGTGTTTCTGCGCTTCACCCCGCTCACCGAAGCCAGCGCCGCGATCCGCACGCTGGCCCGGCTTGTCGCCGGCGACGACGCCCTTTCCGGCTGCCACGCCTTGATGCAGGCGATCCGCGACAAGGTCGCCTATCGCACCGGGGTCACCGAGGTCGACACCTCGGGTGCCGAGGCGCTGGCCGCCGGCGAAGGTGTCTGTCAGGACCACGCCCATATCTTCATCGCCGCCGCGCGGAGCGCTGGGCTCCCCGCCCGCTACATTTCCGGCTATCTGCTGCTGGAGGACGAGCAGGAATCCGAGGCCCATCACGCCTGGGCCGAAGTACGCCTGCCCGGGCTCGGCTGGACCGGCTTCGACGTCTCCAACGGCATCTGCCCGACCGATCGCTATGTACGGTTGACGCAAGGGCTAGATTCCCGGTCCGCCGCGCCGATCCGGGGCATTCGCCGGGGCGGTGCCGGCGAGGGCATGGATGTGGAGGTGGCGGTGACCCGGGAAGCGGCGCAAAGCCAGCAATAGCCGCGACGATGCGTCGGGGCCGACCCCCTTGCCCGCACCGCCAAGATCCCGTATCCGCGAACGCCGGTTTGCCGTAAAAAGGGACCTCAGGCGGCCCACTGACCGCCCGCGCCTTTCCACGCCGGAGACACTGCCCCCGATGACCTATTGCGTTGGCCTGAAACTGGACCGCGGTCTTGTCATGGCCGCCGACACCCGCACCAACGCGGGGCTCGACAACATCGCCACTTTCAAGAAGCTGCATGTCTGGGAAAAACCGGGCGAGCGGGTGCTGTGCCTGATGTCCGCCGGCAATCTCGCGGTGACCCAATCGGTGGTCAGCCTGTTGTCGGAGCGGCTGGAGGCCACCGACAACAGCAGCCCGTCGCTCTATTCGGTCGACACCATGTTCCAGGCCGCGCGTCTGGTTGGCAGTGCGGTGCGCGATGTGCGCGCCATCGACGGCGATGCGCTGGCGGCCAATTCGGAGAGTTTCGCCGTCACCTTGCTGCTGGGTGGCCAGATCAAGGGCGAGGAGCCGCGCCTGTTCCAGATCTATTCCGCCGGCAACTTCATCGAGGCCTCGAAGGACACGCCCTTCCTGCAGATCGGCGAGCACAAATACGGCAAGCCGATCCTCGACCGGGTGACCCAGTCGGACATGCGCCTCGGTGAGGCGGCCAAGCTGGTGCTCCTGTCCTTCAACTCCACCCTGCGCTCGAACCTGTCCGTCGGCCTGCCCATCGACATGCTGCTGTACAACAGCGACAGCTTCTCCGCCGAACGACAGGCCCGGATCGGCGAGGACGATCCCTATTTCGCCGACCTGTCGCGCAGTTGGTCGGAGAAGCTGCGCGACGCGGTCACCGAGATCCCCGATTTCGAGATCTGAAGCACCAGTGCCTCTCCGATCCCGGGTCGCGCTTGAGGTTTGCCCGGGATGCCCCCTAAAGGCTGCGTCCTCCCGCCCGGAGCGTCAGCCCCTTGCCGTTTCCGCCAGGATCAAGGCCGCCGCATCGAAGTCGCGCTTGCGCAGGGCGCGGACCTTTTCCGCCTCCGCATCGCCGCCCCATTGCTCGATGTTCCAGTCCTCGTCCACATGGGCCGCGGCCCACACGGTCTCGGCGGGCAAGAGCCCATCTTCCAGCGCCAGCGCCAGCAGGCCGGAGCCGGTCAGTGTGGTCGCCACATGCAGCGCGGCGAGACGCAGCGCCGCCATGCCCTCAAGGCTGTCGCGAACCCGGCCGATCAACGCCGGATCCTGGCGCACCGGCATGATGCCCTCCGCCAGCACGAAGCGTCCGGAAAACCGGCTTTCGGCCCAGTCGAGCACGGGCCGCCAAGCGGTCTCCTGCCGGCTCACCAGGCTCTGCGGCGTGTCGGCGCGATAGCACAGAAGATCGTTACTCGCGTAGGCGGCCACATCGTCGGCGACCTCGCCAAGACGCAGCGCCACCGCATCGATCGCCACATTGGCAATGCGCGTCAGCGGCATGGTCATCGGGTCGATGGAGGTTTCCTGCGCCGCCCATTCCCCGGCCACGGCCTCGGCCAGGGCCAGTTGCGGCACGGTCAGGGTCTTCCGCCCTGCGGTCTTGACCGGGCGCCCATCGAGCAGCACCAGATGGCCACCCTCCTCCGCCCCGCCGACGCTGACCTCCTTGTAGAAGCGCTTGGGCAGCGTGCGGCGCGAGAGCACCTTGGCCCGCTCCACCGGGTCGATCGGCCCGCCCGCTTCCAGATCCGACAATAATTCGCGCATCACACCAGATCCCTGTCCCAGCAAAACCTGTCCGCGACCACCTGTTCGAGCTGGTCGAACCGGTCGATCAGCACATCGGCGCCGCCCGCCTCAAGCTGCGCCCGGTCATGATACCCCCAGGTGACGGCAATCGCACCGACACCGGCGTTCTTGGCCATTTCCATGTCGTAGGAAGTGTCGCCGATCATCACCGTGCGCTCCGGCGCAACGCCGGTTTCGTCCATCGCCTGCAGGATCATCCCCGGGTTCGGCTTCGACGGCGCCCGGTCGGCGGTCTGGATCGTCACGAAGCGTCCCTCCAGCCCATGCACCTCCTGCATGTGCACGACGCCGCGCATGGCCTTGCCGGTGGCGATGCCGAGCAGCACGTCGGGACGCGCACCCAGCGCATCGAGCGCCGCCACCGCGCCGGGATAGAGCGGATTGTGATCGAGCCCGGCCGCCCGCCGCGCCAACTGGGACTGACGATAGGCATCGGCCATCTGCGGCACCAGATGATGGTACTGCGGCTCCAACAGGTGCTGGAACGCGATATCCAGCGACAAGCCGACAATCGACAGCGCGCGGCTCCGGTCGGGAGGCTCAAGACCGACCGTCTCGAACCCTACCTTGAGGCCGTGGACGATCGTTTCCTGACTGTCGATCAGCGTGCCGTCGCAGTCGAAAATCACCAGATACAGGGCTCAATCCTCCGGATCGTTGGTCTCGGGGTCATACTGGGCGGCATCGAATCCGAGCAGGTTCCAGGTCTGCTGCATATGCGCCGGCAACGGCGCCGACACATCCAGCGAGCCCCGACCCGACGGATGCGGGATGACGATGCGGCGGGCATGCAGGTGCAGCTTGTTCTGCACCCCGCCCGGCGCTTCCCAGTTCTCGATGTTGAAATATCTCGGGTCGCCCAGGATCGGGTGACCGATATGGGCCATATGGGCGCGCAGCTGATGGGTCCGCCCGGTGATTGGCCGAAGCGACACCCAGGAGACCTTCGACCCGGCGTTTTCCACCACCGAGTAAAGCGAGACCGAATGCTGCGCATCCTCCTCGCCATGACGGGCCACGCGCATCCGCTCGTTGGCCTCGTCCCGGGCCAGATAGGTGGAGATCCGCCCCTGGCGCGGCTTCGGCACGCCGGCGACCATCGCCCAGTAGATCTTGCGGGTCTGCCGCGCGCGAAACGACTTGGTCAGGCTCTGGGCCGCCTTGCGCGTCTTGGCCAGCAGCAGGATGCCGGAGGTCTCCCGGTCGAGCCGGTGCACCAGCCGGGGCTTTTCGCCCTTGGCATCGCGAAACGCCTCCAGCATCCCGTCGAGATGGCGCGTGAGGCCCGAGCCCCCTTGCACGGCAAGCCCCGCCGGCTTGTTGAGCACCATCACCTCGCGGTCCTCGTACAGCACCATCGCCTCGACCGCCTGCCGGTCGCTGTCGTTCAGCTTGCGCGGGCGCGGCCGGGCATTCGCCTTGTCGGTGGCGGAAACCCGGGCGTCGGTCTGCATCGGCGGGATTCGCACCACCTGGCCGGTGGCGATACGCGTTGCCGCGTCCACCCGCTTGCCGTCGACCCGCACCTGGCCGGTGCGCAAGAGCTTTTGCAGGTGGCCGAAGCCGAGCCCCGGGAAGTGGGACTTGAACCACCGGTCAAGGCGCATCCCCGCCTCGTCGGCGGTCACCGTTATCTGTTCTATTCCGGACATTCGCTTTCCCAGTGAGTGGAGGCGCCGCGCGCGCTGACTACCTAGTCCCGCTTGGCCGCAAGAGCAAGCGCGCCAGGATGCGTTCAGGCATGCAATCAGGCGAAGGCGCTGCGCGTCAGCCACAGACCGGCGACCAGTGCCAGCACCGAGGCCAGCACGGACACCAGCACATAAAGCAGTGCATGCAGCGCCTGCCCCCGTTCCCACATCAGAACCACCTCCAGCGAGAAGGCGGAAAAGGTGGTGAAGCCGCCGAGAAACCCGGTCGCCAGCAACAGCCGCAACTCCGACCCGCCACTGATTCTCGCGGCCAGCCAGCCGATCAGTGCGCCCATCAGGAAGGAGCCGAGAATATTGACCGTCAGCGTGCCCGCCGGCACCCCGGGGCCGATCCAGCGCAGCGAGGCGAGATTGACAAGGTGACGAAGGGCAGCGCCTGCCCCGCCGCCAAGGGCGACAATCAGAAGATGGCTCATGCCTCCTTCATAAAGAGCACTGCCCTGTCCCGCAATTCGGTCCGATGCGGTTCAGGTGAAATTCGGCCAGAGCCCGGGGCAGGCCAACTCCAGCACATTGCCATCCGGATCGCGGAAATAAAGACTGGTGCCGCCCGCCGGCCATCGCACCTCGCTGATGATCGCCACCTCTTTGGCGCGCAAGTAAGCCCGCCAGCGCGCCACGTCGGCGGCTGCGATCTTGAAGGCGAAGTGACTTGGTCCGGCGCTGTGATGCCCCGGCACCATCCCGCCCGGCGTCGCCACATCCTCCGCCGTCGCTCCGCGCAGGAACACCAGCAAGGTCTCCGCCGGCGCCGCCCGATAGGCGTAAAGCCGCTCGCCCGCGACCATCCGTTCCAGCCCCAGGGTGCCGGCGTAGAACGCATGGGCGCGCTCGAGATCGTCCACATAGACAGCGGTTTCCAGAATGCCGCCAATGGGGGGCGCTGATGTCATGATCGTCTCCGCCAAGCCGGGTCAATGCCTGCCTTATAGTGGCAGATTGAACCACAGGGCGGCGATCCCCAGGAACGCGAAAAAGCCGATCACATCGGTGACCGTCGTCACGAAGACGCTGGAGGCAATCGCCGGATCAACCTTCACCTTCTCCAGCACCACGGGAATCATCAGGCCGGACAGGCCGGCGAAAATCATGTTGATGACGATGGCCACGCCAATCACCGCGCCAAGCGCCGTGTTCGAGAACCACATCGCCGAGGCGACGCCGATCAGCACCGCCAGACCGAAGCCGTTGAGCAGCGAGACCAGCACCTCACGGCGCAGCACCCGCCACAGATTGCGCGCATCCAGCTCCTGGGTCGCCAGCGCCCGCACGGCCACCGTCATGGTCTGGGTGCCGGCATTGCCGCCCATCGAGGCGACGATCGGCATCAGCACCGCAAGCGCCACCATCGCCTCGATGGTGCCCTCGAACAGGGAAATCACCAGCGAGGCGAGAATGGCGGTGCCCAGATTGACCACCAGCCAGGTAAACCGGGACCGGGCGGTCACGATGAAATCGTCGGAGATTTCTTCATCGCCCAGACCGGCGAGCGCGCGCAGGTCTTCCTCCGCTTCCTCCTGGATGACGTCGACGATGTCGTCGACCATCAGCATGCCCACGAGCCGCCCGGCATCATCGACCACGGCGGCGGACACCATGTTGTAGCGTTCGAAACTGCGGGCGACCTCCTCCCGGTCTTCCGTCGCCTCGAACGGCTGCGCGTCCTCGTTCATGATCTCGGCGATCTTGGTCGCCCGCTTCGTGCGCAGAATCTTGTCGAGCGGCACCGAGCCCAGCAAACGGAACCCCGGATCCACGACGAAGATCTCGTGGAAGGTGTCGGGCAGTTCCTCCGCCTCGCGCATATAGTCGATGGTCTGGCCGACGCTCCAGAACGGGGGCACCGCAATGAAGTCGGTCTGCATCAACCGGCCGGCGGATTCCTCCGGATAGTCGAGCGAGCGCTGCAGCTGAACCCGGTCGGAATACGGGAGCTGGTCGAGAATCGCCGCCTGATTCTCCGCGTCCAGATCCTCAAGGATGTAGACCGCGTCATCGGATTCCAACTCGCCGATACCCTCGGCAAGCGCTTCGGCGGGAAGTTCCTCAAGGAGCTTCAGGCGAACCGATTCGTCCAGCTCGGTCAGGGCGGCGAAATCGAAGTCCTCGCCGAGCAACTGGACGAAGGGTCCGCGCTCATCCGCATCGAGCGTCTCGATCAGGTCGCCGACATCCGCCTCATGCAGATCGCCGACCAGCTCTTTCAGCTGCGCCGCGTCGCCATCGGCAATCGCCGTTTCGACCAGAGTGAGGAATTCGCCGGAAAGCCGGCCTTCCTCGTCGCGAACGGTGGGCACCTGATCGTCGGTGTCGGGGCTGTCGATGCGTTCGGCTTCGGTCACGATCCCCTCCCTGTTCGACAGTCGACACCGGTCCCGCGCGCCGTCGCCGCCTTCGCCCGCCGGGTCAGACCCCGGGGTGCGGCGAGAACCAATTCTGCGCAGAAAAGGCAACCGGCTTCAATTCGTTGGATGTTCTCGCGGCCCCTGGGCCGCAACGACGACACTGCATGAGATCTAGCGCCACGTCACCTTGCGGACAACGGAAATCTCATCTGCTTCGAAACGTCCTTGCAGTGGCGGATCACCGGACTGCAGGCAACAAAAAAGCCCGGCAGAGCCAGGCTTCTTGTTCGATATGGTGCGGTCGAGAAGACTCGAACTTCCACGGGTTTTACCCCACAGCGACCTCAACGCTGCGCGTCTACCAATTCCGCCACGACCGCATATCGTGTCTCCGCGCCCTTCAGCGCGGCGGTGCCATCGTCTAACAAATCGGTTTTTGCGGCGCAAGCGATTTGCATCAGGATATTCACAGGCAACGGAGAATTTTGTTCATCGAGGAGAATTTCTGACGGATCACACCGGTCCGTCGTGCCGCACCGGCCGGGCTTCGGGCGCACGGATCAGGATTTCCGTCACCGACACACCGACCCGCTCGCCCTGCAACACCACCTGCCCCCGGGCAATCGGAATGTTGTTGGCCAGGATCTTGACGTCATCGTCCTCGCGAGAGGTCAGTTCGATGACCGCGCCGCGCCCCATGCGCAAAAGCTGATGAATCGGCATTTCGGCCGTGCCGAGAACCACCGAGATATCGACGGCGATATTGTCGAAAACACCCATGCATCCATCCAAGGTCGGCGTTAAGAAGATGGCAAGCCGCCACGTTCCGGTCTATACGGGCGCCAAGGCACACCGTGCCGGATCCTGTGAAAAGGATCGCGGGCGCATGGTTAACAAACCGCTAACGGATTTGCAAAATGACAGACCGCGCGGACCTTCCCCTCGCGTTTCATGCCGATGCCGGCGCTCCGCCCGTGGAATGGACGGTCAGCGACCAGCCCGTCGCCTATGACGTGGCGCTGCAAAGGATGGAAGAGCGCGTCGCGGCGATCTCGGAGGGCCGGGCCGCCGAGCTGGTCTGGCTGCTGGAGCATCCCCCGCTTTACACCGCCGGCACCAGCGCCCGGATCGAAGACCTTCTCACCCCCGACCGGTTCCCCGTGTTCAAGGCCGGGCGCGGCGGCCAGTACACCTATCATGGCCCCGGACAGCGGGTCGTCTATGTCATGCTCGATCTGAAGCGGCGCCGGCCGGACGTGCGCGCCTTCGTCGCCAGTCTCGAAGACTGGCTGATCGGCGCCCTGTGGGAGCATCATGTGCGCGGCGAGCGGCGCGAGGACCGGGTCGGCGTCTGGGTGCGCCGTCCCGACAAGGGGATCGACCGGGAAGACAAGATCGCCGCCATCGGCATTCGCATGCGCAAATGGGTGAGTTTTCACGGCATGTCGCTCAACGTCGAGCCGGACCTTGAGCATTTTTCCGGGATCGTGCCCTGCGGCGTGACCCAGCATGGGGTGACCAGCCTGGTCGATCTCGGCCTGCCGGTGACCCTTGCCGATGTCGATCTGGTGCTGAAGCGCACCTTCGAGGAGCGGTTCGGCCCGACCGTTCAGGTCGCGCCGCCCGATTGAGGAAGCGAAAACGGACTTCGACGCGCCGGCGGCCAGCCTTTGCACAACCCTTCCGGGTTTCGTCCCGCGCCCTACCCGCGCGCAGCGCGGATAGCGGCCATTCGGCCCGCTTTTTCCGGTTTCAACGCCTGCACCGATCTGCTTTATGAGCCAGAATACCGCTGGAGCTTTGCCCGCTGGGCAGACCGGCGGCCCCTTCCTGTCGCAGAAGAAACGGAACGCCGCGATGGACGCCATCCACCTTGAAGACCTCGCCTTTTATGCGTTTCACGGGCTGCACGAGGAAGAAGCGCGCCTCGGCCAGCGTTTTCACATCGACCTGAGCTGCTGGCTCGACCTCTCGGCCGCCGCCAGCTCCGACGATTATGCCGAGACGGTCTGCTACGCCAGCCTGGTGCGCGCGGTGGAGGAAGTCGTCACCACATCCCGCTTCAAGCTGATCGAACGGCTCGCCGGTGCGGTTTGCGAAGCCGTGTTCGCTGCCGCGCCCAAGGTGCAGCGGGTTCGGGTGCGGGTGTACAAGCCGGGCGCGCCGCTGCCGATCGCCGCCGGCAAGGTCAGCGTCGAGTTGACGCGCGACCGCCCCTGAGGGTGCCGCTGCCAGCGGGGCGCCGGGTGCTACTCCGGCTCCACCGTGTCGAGCGCGGCTTCCACCTCCTGGATCAGGTCCGGCACCAGCTCCGGATCGGCGAGGAGATGAGGCTCCTCCTCCCGCAGGATCGCCAGAAGCAGCTTGCGCCGGGCGGCGCGCACCGCCTCCGGATCGGGGGCCGACATGCCCCGCGCCGCCCGCAGGGTCATGGTGATCAGACGGTCGGCCGCGCCAAGCCGCCCCCACAGATAGTCATGCTCGCGCCAGCGGCGGTTGAAGAACGCGCCAAAGGCGTTGAGATTGCGGCCCTTCAGCCGCACCCCGTGCGGACGCAGGATATGGGTATCGTTCGGGCTGATCCGGTCAACGCGGATTTCGTTGATTTCGGTCACATCCTGGCGCTGCGATACCGGCAGGGTCACCAGGTCGTAATAGGCAAAGCCGATATAGGCGCTGACCAGCGACATGCGCAGGCGCGGTGGCAGGTAATTATAGGCCATCACCGAAAAGGCATCGTCCGCCAGCCGGTCGAGATCGCCCAGCCCCATGCGCGTGGCAAGGCCGGAGAGCAGCGCCTCCAGCTCCGGATCGTCGGCCGCCGGATCGGCCGGCTCGCTCGCCAGCACCCGCTCCAGAGCCGCCACCGTTTCGTCCCCGTAAAATGACGGCGACCAGCGCATCAGCAGATGGTCGATCTGCTCATAGAGCGTGCTTTTCAGCTCATCCATTTCCTTCGGCTCGGTATCCGCCTCCGGCGCGGCGCTGCGATAGAGCCGATTGAGCCGGCTGATAACGAAGCGAAGCCGGCGAATCCGGTAGTCCACATCGAGCCCGCGCAGGAACGAGATCACCGGCTCGCTCGACACCTCCGGATAATACCCTTGCGCGCCATTCGCCCGCGCGCCCGCGAGCAGCCTGTTGTGCAGGGCATTGATCCGCCGCGTCAGGGCAAGCGTCGCCAGGCGCGACTGCCGCTCCGGCCCGCGCAGACGTCCCAGCAGCCCGCCAAGGCTCTCCGCGATGCTCGCCAGCTTCAGCCGTTGGTAGCCAAGATAGGCGTAGCCGGCCGCCGAATGCGCCCGCTCATTGGCCATCACCCGGCATCGGCTGAGTTCACGAAGGGTCATCGGCTGGTCGATCACGGGACGCAGGATCGCCCCCACCTCTCGCTCCACCACCGGCTCCGCCGCGGCGATGACGTCGGACAATTGCCGGATTTCGCGATTGTAGTCCTGCACCTGGTCGAGCGCGTCGCCAATCGGCTCATTGCGCGGAATATGCGCCAGCGAGGCGAGGATCACCCGGAAGAACCCCGGTTCCCCATTGGTAACCTGCGTCAGCGTCTCCGCCTCTTCCGCTTCTATCGCCGCTTCGTCCTCTTCCGGCTCGGGGATCAGCGGATCCACATAGATCACCTTGCGCACCACCTCCCGCGCCGCTGGCCGGCCATTGATCGCGTCCAGCACCGGCTGGAACGGCTTGTTCATGACAACGCTGCCATCGACGAAGACGCGGTTTTCCGGCTTATGCCCCGGCACCGACAGGGCGCGCGCGACAAACGCGCCGCGGCCCGCCCAGGGCGCCCCCCGCAAACCCATCACCCGATCCATCTCGCCGAGGGTCATCGGCGGGAAGGCCCCGGGAAAGGCCGAGGTGGCGCGCGCGGCGAACACGAGATCGGGAATTTCCCGGTCGGTGAACTGCGACTGCAACTCGCCTCCGCCCCGGCAGGTGGCCGCGAAATGCAGGATCAGCCGATGCTCGGTCTCCTCCACCTCGGGCGGGTCGTCGATCTCGAAGCGGCGGCGGGCACCGTGAAAATCAGTGAGCGTGACGAACAGGTCGAGCGACTGGCCTTGCGGGATAAGGGTTGGCGGACAGTCGCGTCCCTCAACGTCCTCCTTTTCCTCCGGCTCCATCTGGCGGGCAGCATCGAGCATCCAGCCCACATAGCGTTCACCGGAAAAGGGCGGGGTGAACCAACGCGCCTGCATGAACTGACGCAGCTTGGTGCGGGTTTCCGGATCGGTCAGTTCCGATTTCAGGCCCATCGACACCAACCGGTCAAGCACCGGCGCGATCGAGCTTTTCAGATAGCGCGTCAGACCGACCGGCTCGTTGGCCAGCCGGGTCACATCCGCATTGTCGAGCCACAACTCGCGATGCCGGTCGATGGACAGGTCATGGGCAAGAGCGCGCGCCAGCATCACCCCGTTGACGCCACCGGCCGAGGCGCCGGAAATGACGTCGACCACCACGCGCAGATCGAGTTCGGGCCGGAACAGTTTCAAGACATGCGCATAGGCCTCGATGCAGCTGCCCGGCTCAAGATCGACGGATTGTTCGAGCCGCCGGGAGGCCCGCACGATATTCAGGAATTCCCGCGAAACACCATGCATGTAGACGGCGAGTGACACGCCGCCGTAGAGCACCAGCGCCAGCCGCACCTCCACCTGTTTCGTCCTTGTGGCTGACGATGCGGCTTGCAACATCCCTTCCCGTTCCGCGATTGCCGGGGCCGGCCGGAAACGCCGGTCCCTCGTTGACCTCAGCCCTCGCCCCGCCGGCTGCGCCGCAAACGCTCCCAGTAATCGAGCCGCTTGCGGATCTCCCGTTCAAACCCCCGGTCGGGAGGATCATAATAGACCTCCCGGCCAAGGGATTGCGGAAAATAATCCTGCCCGGAAAACGCGTCCGGCGCATCATGGTCGTAGGCGTAGCCCTCGCCGTAGCCTTCGGCCTTCATCAGCTTGGTCGGCGCGTTGAGGATATGCTTGGGCGGCGGCAGCGAGCCATTCTGCTTGGCCGACCGCACGGCCGCCTTGTAGGCGGTGTAGACGCCGTTGGATTTTGGCGCGGTCGCCAGATAGACCACCGACTGCGCCAGCGCCAGCTCCCCCTCCGGCGAGCCGAGCATCTGATAGGCATCACGCGCCGCATTGGCCTGAACCAATGCCTGCGGATCGGCAAGGCCGATGTCCTCCACCGCCATGCGGATCAGCCGGCGGGCCAGGAACAGCGGATCCTCGCCGCCGTCCAGCATCCGGCAGAACCAGTAGAGCGCCGCATTGGGATCCGATCCCCGGATCGACTTGTGCAGCGCCGAGATCAGATTGTAGTGCCCGTCCCGCGACTTGTCATAGACCGGAGCGCGCCGCTGGATCATCGCCTGCAGCCGGTCCGCATCGAAGACCTCGCCGCCACGTGCCGCGCGCCACACATCCTCTGCCAGCGTCAGCGCCGAGCGGCCATCGCCATCGGCCATGCGCACCAGGCTCGCCCGGGCGGTCTCGTCGAGCGGCAGCGCCCGCCGCTCCTCCTCTTCCGCCCGTGTCAGCAGCCGCGCCACCGCCTCATCGTCGAGGGAGTGGAACGTCAGCACATGTGCCCGCGACAACAGCGCCGCATTGAGCTCGAAGCTGGGGTTTTCCGTGGTCGCACCGACCAGCGTGACCGTTCCATCCTCCATCACCGGCAGGAACCCGTCCTGTTGCGCCCGGTTGAAGCGGTGGATCTCATCGACGAACAGCAAGGTGCCCCGGCCGCCGATCCGCCGCGCCCGCGCCGCCTCAAACACCTTTCGAAGATCGCCGACCCCGGTGAAGATCGCCGAGATCTGCTCGAAATGCAGATCGGTGGCATCGGCCAGAAGCCGGGCGACCGTGGTCTTGCCCGTGCCCGGTGGCCCCCAGAAGATCAGCGAGCCGAGGCTGCGGGTCTCCAGCATACGCGCGAGCACTCCGTCCGGACCGAGCAGGTGATCCTGCCCGACCACGTCGGCAATCGCCGCCGGACGCAGCCGGTCGGCCAGAGGCCGGACGCCGTCCTTGTCCAGGCCCGCGCTTTCGAAAAGATCGACCATTCCCGTTCCGTTCGTTCCCGTCAGCCGCGCAGCGCGATCCGCAGGATCCGCCCGCCGCGCTGGATCTCCAAGCGCCAGACGCCCGGATCCCCGGCCGCAATCCGCTCCAGCCCCCGCGTCGTCTTCACCTTGCGGCCATTGACCGAGACAATGATGTCCCCGACCTGCAGGCCAACGCGCGCCGCAGTCGAGCGCGGCTCCAGTTCACGGATCGCCACACCCTCGTCAAAGGCGTCGAGACGCATCTCCTCCGCCACCGCCGGCGACAGGTTCACCACCGTCGCCCCGGCAAAGGGCGACCGGCCGCCGATCACCCGCGCATCCCGCGGCACGGTCTCCGGTGCGGCCTCCAGCGTCACCGTCAATTCCACCTCGCCGCTCTGGCGCAGCACGGTGAAGGAGGTGCTGCCGCCGATCGGCCGGGTGGCGAAGCGATAGCCGAAGCCATCCGGATCGGCGACGGTCGCCTCCCCCACCCGGGTGATCAGGTCGCCGACCTTCAGGCCGGCCCGATCCGCCGGGCTGTCCTCGGCAATGCTGGTGACAAGCACCCCGCGCGGCCGGTCCAGCCCCATCGCCTCGGCGATATCCGCGCTCACCGCCTGCACCCCGGCCCCCAGCCAGGGCCGGCGAATGATACCATCTCCCTCCGCCGCCATGGCCACGAAATGCGCCATGTTGGAGGGAATCGCAAAGCCGATGCCATTGGACCCGCCGGAGCGGGAGAAGATTGCAGTATTGATGCCGACCAGCCGCCCCTTCATGTCCACCAGCGCACCGCCGGAGTTGCCCGGGTTGATCGCCGCGTCCGTCTGGATGAAGAACTGGTAGTCGGTCACTCCGACCCGGGTCCGGGCAAGCGCCGACACGATCCCTTGGGTCACCGTCTGGCCGACGCCGAACGGATTGCCGATCGCCAGCACCACATCACCCACCTGCAGCTCATCGGAGTCCGCAAAAGCGAGATGGGGCAACGGTTCGTCGAGATCGCGAACCCGCAGGATCGCCAGATCGGTGCGCTCGTCCTTGAGGATGATCTCCGCGTCCAGCTCCCGCCGGTCGGCGAGCGCCACGCGCACCTCGTCCGCCCCCTCGATCACGTGGTTGTTGGTGATGATCACCCCGTCGGCGGAGACGATCACCCCGGAGCCGAGCGAGGATTCCACCCGCTCGCGCGGCCGGCCGAAGTTCTGTCCCGGAGCGCCGAAGAAGCGCCGGAAGAACGGATCGTTGAAGAAGGGCGAGACCGGCTGCTGCAACACCGTGCGCTTGGCATAGACATTGACCACCGCCGGCGCCGCCTCGCGCACGATGGGCGCAAAGGACAGCCGAAGCTCCGCCGCGCTGCGCGGCGCCACCCGATCCTCGGCGCGTGCAGTGCCGGTTACCGGCCCCGAAAGCGCCAGCGCGGCCACCGCAACGGCGAAACACCGCCCCGCGACACCATACCCTCTCATGAACAACTCCACCTTCGCACCCGCCTTGCCGATGATCGCGCCGCTTGAGCCGCGACTCGCGGCGCATCCCTCAACCATCAGAAACGTAACAAAAAAGGCGACCCGAAGGCCGCCTTTTCCAATTCTTCACGTCTGCCCGACTGGATCAGGCAGCCGCTTCCGTCTCGGCTTCCGCCTCGGTGCGGGCGCGGTCAGCCGCACCCTTGGCCGAAACGTCGCGGTCGACGAATTCGATCACGGCCAGCGGCGCGTTGTCGCCATAGCGGAACCCGGCCTTGAGGACACGGGTGTAGCCGCCGTTGCGGTCCTTGTAGCGCTCGGCCAGGGCGTCGAACAGCTTGCCGACCATGGCGACGTCGCGAACCTGCGCGATCGCCTGACGGCGGGCGTGCAGGTCGCCGCGCTTGCCCAGGGTGATCAGCTTCTCGATGATCGGCCGCAGTTCCTTGGCCTTCGGAAGCGTCGTTACAATCTGCTCATGCTGAATCAGCGATGCCGACATGTTCGCAAACATCGCCTTGCGATGGCTCGATGTACGGTTGAGCTTGCGGCCGCGATTGCCGTGGCGCATGGCTCTCTCCTTCTCGTATCACGGCGGACCGATCCGCCTTTTGCCTTTGGAAGACGCGAAGGGCCGCGTCCTAGTACTGGTGATCCTCGTAGCGCTTGGCGAGATCGTCGATGTTCTCCGGCGGCCAGTTGGCGACCTCCATGCCGAGATGGAGACCCATCTGGGCGAGAACTTCCTTGATCTCGTTCAGCGACTTGCGTCCGAAATTCGGCGTCCGCAGCATCTCCGCTTCGGTCTTCTGAATCAGATCGCCAATATACACGATATTGTCGTTCTTGAGACAGTTGGCCGAACGGACCGACAGTTCCAGCTCGTCGACCTTCTTGAGAAGCGCCGGGTTGAACGCGAGCTCGGGGACGGTGTCCTCCTTCACTTCGCGGCGCGGCTCTTCGAAGTTGACGAAGATCGAAAGCTGATCCTGCAGGATGCGGGCAGCGAAAGCGACCGCGTCTTCCGGCGTGACCGAGCCGTCGGTTTCCACCGTCAGCGTCAGCTTGTCATAGTCGAGAACCTGCCCCTCGCGGGTGTTTTCCACCCGGTAGGACACCTTCTTGACCGGCGAGTACAAGCTGTCGACCGGGATCAGCCCGATGGGGGCGTCTTCCGGGCGATTGCGTTCGGCCGCAACATAGCCCTTGCCGGTGTTGACGGTGAATTCCATGCGGATCTCCGCGCCCTCGTCGAGGGTGCAAAGAACGAGATCGGGGTTCAGAACCTCGACATCGCCCACCGTCTGGATGTCACCGGCCAGCACCGCGCCCGGACCCTGCTTGCGCAGAACCATCCGCTTGGGTCCCTCGCCCTGCATCCGCAGCGCGATTTCCTTCACGTTCAGCACGATGTCGGTCACGTCCTCGCGAACGCCCGGAATCGAGGAGAACTCGTGCAGGACACCGTCGATCTGCACCGCCGTGACCGCCGCGCCCTGAAGCGAGGACAGCAGAATACGACGCAGCGCGTTGCCAAGCGTCAGGCCGAACCCACGCTCCAGCGGCTCCGCGACGACCGCGCCCTGAAAGCGCGCATCATGACCCGGCTTCACCTCAAGCTTGGTCGGCTTGATGAGTTCCTGCCAGTTTTTGTGAATGCTCAAATGTCTTCCTCCGGCTGTCCCGCCAGCCCCACCGGACCGGCCATGCTATGCCTGGGAAATCAGGGTGAATGGACCGGTCGATCAGACGCGGCGACGCTTGCGCGGACGGCAACCGTTGTGCGGGATCGGCGTCACGTCGCGGATCGAGGTGACCATGAACCCGGCAGCCTGCAGCGCGCGCAGAGCCGACTCACGTCCCGAACCCGGACCGCGAACCTCAACCTCGAGGGTGCGCATGCCATGCTCGGCAGCCTTCTTCGCCGCGTCTTCCGCAGCAATCTGCGCCGCGTAGGGCGTCGACTTGCGCGAGCCCTTGAACCCCATCGCGCCAGCGGACGACCAGGAGATCGCGTTGCCCTGGGCATCGGTGATGGTGATCATGGTGTTGTTGAACGTGGAGTTCACATGCGCAACGCCGGACGAAATGTTCTTCCGTTCGCGACGCCGGACGCGCGTGGTATCTTTTGCCATTTTGCTTTCCTTCGCTCGATCTCGTCACCGCCGTATCTCGGCGGCTCCACCGGGCCGATTTCCGATGAATTACTTCTTCTTGCCGGCAATCGGCTTCGCCGGACCCTTGCGGGTACGGGCGTTCGTGTGGGTACGCTGGCCGCGCACCGGAAGTCCGCGACGATGGCGCAGGCCGCGGTAGCAGCCAAGGTCCATCAGACGCTTGATGTTCATTGCGGTTTCACGGCGCAGGTCGCCCTCGACGATATAGTCGCGGTCGATGGTCTCGCGCATCGCCAGCACTTCGGCGTCCGAAAGCTCGTTCACCCGGCGCTCCGGAGCGATGTTCACCTTCTCGATGATCTCCTGGGCGAACTTCGGGCCAATGCCGTGAATGTACTGAAGCGCGATCACAACGCGCTTGTTGGTCGGAATGTTTACACCTGCGATACGGGCCACTGCCGTCTCCATGTCTTGTGGCGCCACGATTGGCGGCCACCTGGGTTGCTCCCGCGTCCGGTGGAGCCCGGCCCCTGCGGGAAGGAAATTCATGCACAACAAATGCCGCCCCGCGTCCGGGGACGCGGAAACGGCGGCAATCTGTCTAGCAGGCCGCGACCCTTAGCCGGTCACGACACATGCGTCAAGTGCGGCGTCGATCTGGGCGGCCACCGCCTCGATCGACTGCATGCCGTCAATGGCGCTAAGCTGGCCGCGCTCCCGGTAGTACGGCGCGACAATCGCCGTATCCCGGTTGTAGGCATCGAGCCGCTGCCGGAAGATCTCCGGATCGTCGTCCTTGCGCACCGGTTCGCCGTTTGCCCGGGCTTCTTCCGCCCGCTTGACGATCCGGTCGACGAGCGCGGTCTGGTCGACCTGCAGCTCCAGCACGAGATCGAGCTTCAGCTCCTTCTCGGCCAGCATCTTGTCCAGCGCCTCGGCCTGGGCCACCGTCCGCGGGAACCCGTCGAGGATGAACCCCTTGGCCGCGTCCGGCTCCTCGATGCGGTCGGCAACGATACCGATCACGATCTCGTCGGAGACCAGCCCGCCGGATTCCATCACCGCCTTGGCCTGGAGCCCGATCGGCGTTTCCGCCGCCACCGCCGCGCGGAGCATGTCGCCCGTCGACAGCTGCGGAATACCGTGCTTCTTCACCAGGCGCGTGGCCTGCGTCCCTTTTCCGGCCCCCGGCGGGCCAAGAAAAATCAGCCTCATCTACGCTTCCCCCTGAGCTTCGCTTTCTTCACCAGTCCCTCATACTGATGCGCAAGCAGATGGCCCTGGATCTGGGAAACCGTATCCATGGTCACGCTGACGACGATCAGCAGCGAGGTGCCACCGAAGTAGAACGGAACGCCAGTCGCGGAAATGAGGAATTCGGGTAATAGACAGACCAGGACGATGTAGATCGCGCCAACGCTGGTGATCCGGGTCAGCACGTAATCGATGTACTGCGCGGTCCGCTCACCCGGACGGATGCCCGGAATGAAGCCGCCGTGCTTCTTCAGATTGTCGGCCGTATCGGTCGGATTGAACACGATCGCCGTGTAGAAGTAGCAGAAGAAGACGATCAGCGCCGCGTAGAGCAGCATGTACAGCGGCTGGCCATGGCCGAGCAATGCCGTCACAGTCGTCAGCATGCTGTCTTCCCCACCGGTGGTGCCAAGGCCCGAAATGGTGGCCGGAACCAACAGCAGCGACGAGGCGAAGATCGGCGGAATCACACCGGCGGTGTTCAGCTTGAGCGGCAGGAACGAGGTGTTGCCCTCGAACATGCGGTTGCCCATCTGCCGCTTCGGATACTGGATCAGCAGCCGGCGCTGCGCCCGCTCCATGAAGACGATCAACGCGATCACCGCCACCGACAACAGGATGATGCCGAGGATGATCGGCGTCGCCAGAGCGCCCTGCCGTCCCAGCTCCAGCGTCGAGACGATGGCGGCCGGCAGACCGGCGACGATGCCGGCGAAGATGATCAGCGAGATGCCGTTGCCGATGCCGCGCGCGGTGATCTGCTCACCCAGCCACATCAGGAACATGGTGCCGCCAACCAGCGAGATCACTGCCGAAATGCGGAAGAACCAGCCCGGGTCGACCACCACATTGGTCGCCCCTTCAAGCCCGACGGCAATGCCGTAGGCCTGGAAGGTCGCCAAAACCACCGTACCGTAGCGGGTGTACTGGTTGATCACCTTGCGGCCCTGTTCCCCTTCCTTCTTGAGCTGCTCAAGCGAGGGAACGACCGAGGTCAGAAGCTGGATGATAATCGAGGCGGAGATATACGGCATGATGCCGAGCGCCAGGATCGCCATGCGCTCCACGGCACCGCCGGTGAACATGTTGAACAGCCCGACAATGCCCTGCTGCGCCTGGCCGAAGGCCTGTGCGAAGGCCTCCGGGTTGATTCCGGGCAGCGGCACATAGGTGCCGAACCGATACACAAGAAGCGCACCCAGTGTGAACCAGATACGCTTCTTCAATTCCTCGGCTTTTGCGAAAGCTGAAAAATTCAGATTAGCCGCAAGCTGTTCGGCCGCTGATGCCATTCCGGGCTCCGGTCACTATGTGCAGGCAGAAAAGGGGGAACCCCAGGCTTATTCAGCCTGGGATCCGATAATCGCAACCTTGCCGCCGGCCTTTTCGACCGCGGCAATGGCCGCCTTGGACGCGCCGGCAACCTCGAAGGTCACCTTGGCGGTCAGCTCGCCGTTCGACAGGAGGCGGACGCCATCCTTCACCCGGCGGACGACACCGGCGGCCTTGAGCGCTTCGACCGTCACGGTCTGCGAGGCGTCGAGCTTGCCAGCATCGATCGCCTTCTGCACCCGACCAACGCTCACGGCGTTGAAGGACTTGGCGAAGATGTTGGTGAAGCCGCGCTTCGGCAGGCGACGATGCAGCGGCATCTGGCCGCCCTCGAAGCCCTTGATCGCGACGCCCGAGCGGGACTTCTGACCCTTGACACCACGGCCACCGGTCTTGCCCTTGCCCGAACCGATACCGCGACCGACGCGCGTGCGTTCCTTGGTCGCGCCCGGATTGTCCCGGAGTTCATTGAGTTTCATGTTCTGTCTCCCGATCCCTTACGCGTCTTCGACGACGCGCACGAGATGCTGAACCTTGCGGATCATGCCACGCACTTCCGGCGTGTCCTTCAGCGTCGAGCGGCGGTGCATCTTGTTCAGGCCGAGGCCGACGAGCGTTGCCCGCTGGTCCTTCGGGCGCCGCAACGGGCTACCGATCTGCTCGACCGTGACGGTCTTTTCGCTGTTCGCCATCAAACCAAGCCTTTCTAAGCTGGGGTCAAACGTGCCGAGGATCAAGCCTCGGCAGCGGCCTGTGCCCCATCGTCGATGTCACGGCGACGGGCCTGGATCTGCGAAACCTTGAGACCGCGACGCGCAGCAACCGAGCGCGGGCTGTCTTCTTTCTTCAGGGCTTCGAAGGTGGCACGCACCATGTTGTAGGGGTTCGCCGAGCCGATCGACTTCGCCACCACGTCCTGGACCCCGAGGGTCTCGAACACGGCGCGCATCGGGCCGCCCGCGATGATACCGGTACCGGCCGGGGCCGCACGCAGGAAAACCTTGCCCGCGCCATGCCGTCCGGCGACATCGTGATGCAGGGTCCGGCCTTCGCGCAGCGGAACCCGGATCATCGACCGCTTGGCAGCTTCCGTCGCCTTGCGGATCGCTTCCGGCACTTCACGCGCCTTGCCATGGCCGAAGCCGACCCGGCCCTTCTGATCGCCAACAACGACCAGTGCGGCAAATCCGAACCGGCGACCACCCTTCACGACCTTCGCGACGCGGTTGATGTGAACGAGCTTGTCGACAAACTCGCTGTCACGCTCGCCGCCGCGATCCCGTGTGTCCTGTCTCGCCATAATTTTCGCTTCCGTTTATCTGTGAGCGTCTCGCAGGGGGACGATCAGAATTCCAGCCCGCCCTCGCGCGCGGCATCAGCCAGCGCCTTGACACGCCCATGATAGATGTAGCCACCGCGGTCGAACACGACCTGGGTGACACCGGCGGCTTTCGCGCGCTCCGCGATCAGCTTGCCGATCGCTGCGGCAGCGGCCGAGTCGGCGCCGGTCTTCAGACCCTCGCGGACGTCCTTCTCGATCGTCGAGGCGGAGGCCAGCGTGTGCCCCTTCGCATCGTCGATGATCTGCGCGTAAATCTGCTTGGAAGAGCGGAACACCGACAGACGCGGGCGGCCGTTCATCACTTTCTTGATCGAACGACGGACGCGGTCGCGGCGGCGCTCGAAGCTTGAATTTGTCTTCGCCATGATCCGGTCCGTTACTTCTTCTTGCCTTCCTTGCGAACGATGAATTCGTCCGCATAGCGAATGCCTTTGCCCTTGTAGGGCTCCGGCGGACGGTAGGCGCGGATTTCCGCCGCGACCTGACCGACACGCTGCTTGTCCATGCCCGACACGATGACTTCGGTCGGCTTCGGGCACTTCACCTCGATGCCTTCCGGCACCGCGTAGACGACGTCGTGCGAAAAGCCAAGCGCGAGCTGCAGGTTCTTGCCCTGCACCTGAGCGCGGTAACCGACACCGGTGATCTCCAGCTTCTTTTCGAAGCCGTCGCTCACGCCGGTGATCAGGTTCGCGATCATGGTGCGGGACATACCCCACATCGCACGCGCCGGCTTGCTGTCGACGCTGGGATCGACCTTGATCCCCTCATCCGTCATTTCGGCCAGAACGAGGCTGTTCAGCACGAAGGACATCTGTCCCTTCGGGCCCTTGACCTCAACATTCCGACCGTTGATCGTTGCCGTTACCCCGCTCGGCACGGGGACTGGCTTCTTGCCAATTCGAGACATATGACCAACCTGTCCAGTTTTCGTTCCGCGAGTCCTCTAGGGCCGCATCAGAAGATGCGGCAGAGGACCTCGCCACCCACGTTGTTTTCCCGGGCATCGTGATCGCTCATCACGCCACGCGGCGTGGAAAGGATCGAAACCCCGAGACCGTTCGAAACCCGCGGAATATTCTTCACCGAAGAATACACCCGCCGACCCGGCTTCGAGACCCGCTCGATGCTGCGGATCACCGGCTCGCCGTCGAAGTACTTCAGCTCGATCTCGAGCTCGGACTTGCCGCCCTCGTATTCCACGGTAGAGTAACCGCGGATATACCCTTCAGCAGCCAAAACGTCGAGTACATGTTCACGCAACTTTGACGCGGGGGTCGAGACCTTGCTCTTGCGCCGCATCTGAGCGTTGCGGATCCGGGTGAGCATATCGCCCAAGGGATCGGAAAGCGCCATCTAACGTCTCCTTACCAGCTCGACTTGACCAGGCCAGGGATCAAGCCCTTGGAGCCCAGTTCGCGAAGCGCCACGCGCGACATCTTCAACTTGCGATAGAAACCACGCGGACGCCCGGTCACCTCGCAACGGTTCCGCACACGAATCGGTGCGGAGTTGCGCGGCAGCTTCGCCAGCTTCAGCCGCGCCGCATAGCGCTCTTCCAGCGTCAGCGTCTCGTCTTTCGACTGCGCCTTCAGCTCAGCACGCTTGTCCGCGTATTTCTTAACGAGCCGCTCGCGCCGCTTGTTCTTCTCGATCGCGCTCTTCTTCGCCATCGTCTGTCCTCGTTCTTTCCCGCTCGATTATTTGCGGAACGGGAAGTTGAACGCGCGCAGAAGCTCGCGCGCCTCGTCATCGTTGTCGGCAGTGGTGCAAACCACCACGTCCATACCCCAGATTTGATCAACCTTGTCGTAGTTGATTTCCGGGAAAACGATGTGTTCCTTGATGCCCGTCGCGTAGTTGCCGCGCCCGTCGAAGCTCTTCGGGTTCAGGCCGCGGAAGTCACGCACCCGAGGCAGGGCGATGGTGATGAGCCGGTCGAGGAACTCATACATCCGCTCGCCGCGCAGCGTCACCTTGGCGCCGAGCGGCATGCCTTCGCGCACCTTGAAGGTCGCGATCGACTTGCGCGCGGTGGTGATGACCGGCTTCTGACCGGCGATCATCGCCAGGTCCTCAGCGGCGATCTTCGCCTTCTTGCTGTCCGCGACGGCCTCGCCGACACCCATGTTGAGAACGATCTTCTCAAGCGCGGGAATCTGCATCGGATTCTTGTAGTTGAACTTTTCCTGCAACAGCGGACGGATCTTCTCAACGTATTCCGTCTTCAGCCGCGGCGCGGTCTTGGTCTCAGCCATCGATCAGATCTCCCGAGCGCTTGGCCACGCGCACCTTGGTGCCGTCGTCGTTGACACGGAACCCGACGCGGGTCGGCTTGCCATCCTTGGGATCGGCAAGCGCCAGGTTCGAGATATGAACCGGCAGTTCCTTGCTGATGATACCGCCTTCCGCCTGAGCGGTCTGGCGCTGGTGCCGCTGGACGACATTGACGCCACGAACCAGCGCCTTGTCTTCCTTCGGCAGGATCTGCACGATCTCGCCGGTCTTGCCCTTGTCGCGACCGGTCAGCACGACGACCTTGTCGCCCTTCTTGATCTTAGCGGCCATTAGAGCACCTCCGGTGCGAGCGAGATCACTTTCATGTGCTGCTTCGCACGCAGTTCCCGCGGAACCGGCCCGAAAATACGGGTCCCGATCGGTTCCTTGTTGTTGTTGACCAGAACCGCCGCATTGCGGTCGAATCGGATCACTGAGCCGTCGGCCCGGCGGATATCCTTCGCCGTACGCACGACGACCGCTTTCATCACGTCGCCCTTCTTGACGCGCCCGCGCGGATTTGCCTCCTTGACGCTGACGACGATGATGTCGCCAACGCTGGCATATTTCCGCTTCGAGCCGCCGAGCACTTTGATGCACATGACACGACGGGCGCCGGAATTATCCGCCACGTCGAGGTTTGTTTGCATCTGAATCATGACTGGCCGCCTTGTTCTTCTTTCACCGCGTCCGTGACCGGACGCCGGACGTCACGTCAGTCCGCAGTCGAGCCTTCGACAACGGTCCAGGTTTTGTTCTTCGAGATCGGCGCGCATTCCTGAATGGAGACGGTGTCCCCGACCTGATGTGCGTTGGTCTCGTCATGCGCCCGATACTTCTTCGAGCGGCGAACGGTCTTCTTGAACAACGGGTGGGTGAAGCGACGCTCCACACGAACCGTTACCGTCTTGTCATTGGCGTTGCTCACCACGACGCCCTGCAGCACGCGTTTCGGCATCTCGGTCTCCTTACGCGCTAGTCGCCACGCGCTTTTCGCGCATGATCGTCTGAATGCGGGCAATATCGCGCCGCACCTGGCGCACACGCGCCGTATTCTCAAGCTGGCCGGTCGCCCGCTGGAAGCGCAGATTGAACTGCTCCTTCTTCAGGCTTTCCAGATCGGTTCCCAGCTCGTCCAGGGTCTTTGCCCGAACGTCCGTTGCCTTCATGGCACTTATCTCCTCGTCACGCCTAGTCGGCGATCCGCTGAACGAAACGGCACTTGATCGGCAGTTTCGCAGCCGCCAGGCGCATCGCTTCGCGTGCCGTGTCTTCCGGCACTCCGTCGATTTCGAACATGATCCGACCGGGCTTGACCTTGGCGGCCCAATAGTCCGGCGAACCCTTACCCTTACCCATACGCACTTCGGTCGGCTTCGACGACACCGGCACGTCCGGGAAGATGCGGATCCAGACACGTCCCGCACGCTTCATGTGTCGGGTCATGGCACGACGGGCCGCCTCGATCTGACGAGCGGTCACCCGCTCCGGCTCAACGGCCTTCAGGCCGAAGGCGCCGAAATTGAGATCGGTGCCACCCTTGGCAGTGCCATGGATCCGGCCCTTGTGCTGCTTGCGGAACTTTGTTCGCTTTGGTTGCAGCATCGCTCTTCTCTCGCTTCTCTCTTGTCCAAGACCCGACCGGCGCCGTTAGGCTGCGCGGCCGCGCTCGCGGCGTCCGCCGCCCTGGTTCGACCCATCGCCCTCGACCGCGCGCCGCTCGGACGCCATCGGATCGTGCTCCAGGATCTCACCCTTGAAAATCCAGACCTTGACGCCGCAGGTGCCATAGGCCGTGTGTGCGGTTGCTGTGCCATAATCGATGTCGGCGCGCAACGTGTGCAGCGGCACCCGGCCCTCGCGATACCACTCGGTCCGTGCGATTTCCGCACCGCCGAGACGGCCGCCGCAGTTGATGCGGATGCCCTGGGCACCCATGCGCATCGCCGACTGCACCGAACGCTTCATCGCCCGGCGGAAAGCCACGCGGCGTTCCAGCTGCTGTGCGATCGAATCGGCCACCAGCTGAGCGTCCACCTCCGGCTTGCGCACTTCAACGATGTTGATGTGCACATCCGAGTTGGTGATCTGCGACAGAGCCTTGCGCAGCTTCTCGATGTCCGCGCCCTTCTTGCCGATCACCACACCCGGACGACCGGAATGAACGGTGACGCGGCACTTGCGGTGCGGACGCTCGACCACGACCTTGGAGACCGCCGCCTGCTTCAGCGCCTTGAGGATGTACTCCCGAATGCGGAAGTCCTCGTGCAGCAGCTGACCGTACTCGCCCTTGTCGGCGTACCAGCGGGAATCCCAAGTCCGGTTGATCCCGAGACGCAGGCCGATCGGATTGACTTTATGTCCCATCAGGCAGTCTCCTCGACTTCGCGGACGACGATGGTCAGGTTCGAAAACGGCTTTTCGATCCGACCGACACGGCCGCGGGCGCGGGCCTGGAACCGCTTGATAACAAATGCCTTGCCCACATGTGCCTCGGCGACGACCAGGTTGTCGACGTCGAGATCATGGTTGTTCTCGGCATTGGCGACCGCAGACATCAGCGCCTTCTTGACATCCCCGGAAATCCGCTTGCGCGAGAACGTCAGGTCGGAAAGAGCCTTTTCGACCTTCATGCCGCGGATCGATGCCGCGACAAGGTTCAGCTTGCGCGGGGAGACGCGCAGCATGCGGGCGACCGCCTTTGCCTCGTTGTCGGCGAGCGCGCGCTCGCCCTTCGGCTTGCCCATCGTTACTTCCTCTTCGCCTTCTTGTCGGCGCCGTGGCCGTAATAGGTCCGGGACGGCGAGAACTCACCGAACTTGTGACCGATCATGTCTTCGGACACCAGAACCGGGATATGCTTCTGGCCGTTGTAGACGCCAAAGGTCAGACCAACGAACTGCGGCAGAATTGTCGACCGCCGGCTCCAGATCTTGATAACCTCGTTGCGCCCGGAGGCGCGGACCTTATCTGCCTTCTTCAGCACAAAGCCGTCGACAAACGGGCCTTTCCAAACAGAACGTGCCATGACCGGCCCCTCTTACTTCTTGCGCGCGTGGCGGCTGCGGACGATGTACTTGTCCGTGGCCTTGTTGCGCCGTGTGCGCTTGCCCTTGGTCGGCTTGCCCCACGGGGTAACCGGATGACGACCACCGGAGGTACGACCCTCACCGCCACCATGCGGGTGATCGACCGGGTTCATGGCCACACCGCGAACATGCGGGCGACGGCCAACCCAGCGCGACCGACCGGCCTTGCCCAGATTGACGTTGCCATGGTCCGGGTTGGACACGCCGCCGATGGTGGCCATGCAGGTGCCGAGAACCCGGCGCTGCTCGCCCGACATCAGCCGGATGGTGGTGTAGCCCTGGTCGCGACCGACGATCTGAACGTAGGCGCCGGCGGAGCGGGCGATCTGACCGCCCTTGCCCGGCTTCATCTCCACATTGTGGACGATGGTGCCGACCGGAATGGACGCCAGCGGCATCGCGTTGCCCGGCTTCACGTCGACCGACTTGCCGGCCACAACCTTGTCCCCGACGGCGAGCCGCTGCGGAGCCAGGATGTAGGACAACTCGCCGTCCTCATACTTGATGAGGGCGATGAACGCGGTCCGGTTGGGATCGTATTCGATCCGCTCCACCGTGGCGGAGACATCCACCTTGGTGCGCTTGAAATCGATCACCCGGTACCGCCGCTTGTGACCACCGCCCCGGTTCGGGGAGGTGGTGCGACCGGTGTTGTTACGACCGCCGGACTTGGAAAGTCCTTCGGTCAGCGTCTTGACCGGCTTGCCCTTGTAGAGCGCCGCGCGGTCGACGAGAACCAGCTGGCGGCGACCGGGCGATGTCGGATTAAAGGTCTTGAGTGCCATGTTTCCTTACCCCGCCCTTAAAGGCCCGTGGTGACGTCGATGGACTGACCGTCCTGCAACGTCACAACCGCTTTCTTGACGTCGGACTGCTGCCCGAGGCGCCCGCGGAACCGCTTCTGCTTGCCCTTGCGGACCAGCGTGTTCACGGCCGTCACCTTGACCCCGAACAGGGCCTCGACCGCTGCCTTGATCTCAGGCTTGGTCGCGGTGTCGGAAACGTTGAACACAACCTTGTTCTGTTCCGATGCGAAGGTCGCCTTTTCGGTGATCACCGGCGAGACGATCGTGTCGAAGTGCTTCAGCGTCGTCATTTGAACCGCTCCTCCAGAGCCGACACAGCAGCCTTGGTCAGGATCAGCTTCTCGCGCCGCAGGATGTCGAAGACATTGATGCCCTCGATCGGCAGCACGTCGAATGCCGGGATGTTGCGAGCCGCCAGGCGGAAGTTGCCGTCGATCTCGCTGCCATCGATCACCAGCGCGTTGGAGAAGCCGAGCTTGTCCAGACGGGCGCTCAGCGCCTTGGTCTTGGCTTCGGTCGCCTTCGCCTCGTCGACGATGATCAGGCCTTCGGACTTCACCTTGGCCGAGAGGGCATGACGCAGGCCGAGCGCGCGGATCTTCTTGGGAAGATCATGGGCATGGCTGCGGACCACCGGTCCGTGCGCCTTGCCACCGCCGCGGAACTGCGGAGCCTTCTTGTTACCGTGACGTGCGCCGCCGGTACCCTTCTGGCGGACGAACTTCTTCGTCGTGCCGCTGATTTCCGAACGCTGCAGCGCCTTGTGCGTGCCCGCCTGGCGCTTGGCAAGCTGCCAGCGCACCACGCGGTGGATCAGGTCGGTGCGCGGCTCGAGACCGAAGATCTCATCCGACACCGTGATCGAACCGGCGGCAGCCCCTTCGAGGGTCTTTACCTCAAGTTCCATCACTCGCTCTCCTTCTCGACCGCCACGGCTGCTTCAGCAGCGCGAAACCCGCCGGGCATCGGCACGCCTTCCGGCAGCGCCTTCTTGACGGCGTCGCGAATGACGATCCAGCCACCCTTCGATCCCGGGACAGCGCCCTGGATCATGATCAGGCCGCGCTCCACGTCGGTGCGGACGATCTTCAGGTTCTGCGTCGTCACCTGCTCGGCACCCATGTGGCCGGCCATCTTCTTGCCCTTGAACACCTTGCCGGGGTCCTGGCACTGACCGGTCGAACCATGCGAACGGTGCGAAATCGACACACCGTGCGAGGCGCGCAGGCCACCGAAGTTGTGACGCTTCATGGCACCGGCAAAGCCCTTACCGATCGAGGTCCCCGTGACATCCACGAACTGTCCCTCGACGAAGTGGTCGGCCGTGATTTCGGCACCCACCTCGATCAGGTTCTCCTCGGAGACCCGGAACTCGGCCAGCTTGCGCTTCGGCTCCACCTTCGCGATCGCGAAGTGGCCCCGCATTGCCCGCGGCGTATTCTTAACCTTGGCCAGACCAGCGCCGACCTGCAGCGCGGTGTAACCATTTTTCTCTTCCGTCCGGTGAGCAACAACCTGACAGTTTTCGAGCTTCAGCACCGTTACCGGCACATGCTCTCCCGCATCATTATAAATGCGGGTCATGCCCACCTTCTGTGCGATCACTCCAGAACGCATCGACGTGTCCCCTTGTGAGCGCCTTACAGCTTGATCTCGACGTCGACACCAGCGGCGAGGTCGAGCTTCATCAGCGCGTCCACCGTCTGCGGCGTCGGATCAACGATGTCGAGGAGGCGCTTATGCGTGCGCATCTCGAACTGATCACGGCTTTTCTTGTCGATATGCGGGCCGCGAAGCACGGTGTACTTCTCGATCCGCGTGGGCAGCGGCACGGGGCCGCGCACTTGTGCACCGGTCCGTTTCGCCGTGTTGACGATCTCGCGGGTCGACGCATCGAGTACGCGATGGTCGAACGCCTTGAGACGGATCCGAATGTTTTGACCGTTCATGTCTCAGTCCCCATGCGGGCCGCGGTGCCGGGTATCCGGCTCCGCGGGTCTCGCTTTGTTACTCGATGATCGAGGCGACGACGCCGGCGCCAACGGTGCGGCCACCTTCGCGGATGGCGAAACGCAGACCGTCTTCCATCGCGATCGGCACGATCAGCGTCACCACAACCGACACGTTGTCGCCCGGCATCACCATCTCGGTGCCTTCCGGCAGCTCGACCACACCCGTCACGTCGGTCGTGCGGAAGTAGAACTGCGGACGGTAGTTGGTGAAGAACGGCGTGTGACGGCCACCCTCTTCCTTCGTCAGGATGTACGCCTCGGCGTTGAACTTGGTGTGCGGCGTCACCGAACCCGGCTTGCAAAGCACCTGACCACGCTCAACGTCCTCACGGCCGATGCCGCGGATCAGCGCGCCGATGTTGTCGCCAGCCTCGCCCTGGTCGAGCAGCTTGCGGAACATCTCAACGCCGGTCACCGTCGTCTTCTTGGTGTCACGGATGCCGACGATCTCGACTTCCTCGCCAACCTTGACCACACCGCGCTCCACGCGGCCGGTCACGACCGTGCCACGACCGGAGATCGAGAACACGTCCTCGATCGGCATCAGGAACGGCTGGTCAACCGGACGCTCCGGGGTCGGGATGTAGTCGTCGACCGCAGCCATCAGCTCGGAGATCTTCTCCGACCCGATCGCATCGTCACGGCCTTCCAGAGCGGCAAGCGCCGAACCGGCGATGATCGGAATGTCGTCGCCCGGGAACTCGTAGGACGAAAGCAGCTCGCGCACTTCCATCTCGACCAGCTCAAGGAGCTCCTCGTCGTCGACCTGGTCGACCTTGTTCAGGAACACCACCAGCGCCGGAACGCCAACCTGGCGCGCCAGCAGGATGTGCTCGCGGGTCTGCGGCATCGGGCCATCGGCCGCCGAGCAAACCAGGATCGCGCCATCCATCTGCGCCGCACCGGTGATCATGTTCTTCACGTAGTCGGCGTGACCCGGGCAGTCCACGTGAGCGTAATGACGGTTCTCCGTCTCGTACTCAACGTGCGCCGTCGAGATCGTGATGCCGCGCGCACGCTCTTCCGGCGCGCCGTCGATCTCGTCATACGCCTTGAAATCGCCGAACTGCTTCGTGATCGCAGCCGTCAGCGTCGTCTTGCCATGATCGACGTGGCCGATCGTGCCAATGTTCACGTGCGGCTTCGTCCGCTCAAACTTTGCTTTCGCCATCGGATTTCTCCGTACCTTCGTTCTTCAATTGATGTGGCGTTGACAGCACTCAGGCGAATTTCGCCTGAACTTCCTGCGCGACGGCCTGCGGAACCTGTTCGTAATGATCGAACACCATCGAGTACTGTGCCCGGCCCTGCGACATGGAGCGCAGGTTGTTGACGTAGCCAAACATGTTGGCCAGCGGCACCATCGCATTGACGACGGTCACCACGCCCCGGTTCTCGGTGCCGGTGATCTGCCCACGACGGGAGTTCAGATCGCCGATCACGTCACCCATGTAGTCTTCCGGCGTCACCACCTCGACCTTCATGACCGGCTCGAGAAGCTTCGGCGCCCCCTTGGCGATCGCCTCGCGGAAGCCGGCACGGCCGGCGATCTCGAAGGCCAACACGCTGGAGTCGACGTCATGGTAGGCACCGTCGATGAGCGTTGCCTTGATGTCGACCATCGGGAAGCCTGCCAGCGGACCGGAGGTCATGACGCTCTCGATGCCCTTCTGGACGCCCGGGATGTACTCCTTCGGCACCGCGCCACCGACGATGGTGCTCTCGAAGGAGAAGCCCTCGCCCGGCTCGCTCGGCTCGATGACGATCTTGATCCGGGCGAACTGGCCCGAGCCACCGGTCTGCTTCTTGTGGGTGTAATCCACTTCAGCCTGACGGGTGATCGTCTCGCGGTAAGCCACCTGCGGCGCGCCGATGTTGGCCTCGACCTTGAACTCCCGCTTCATGCGGTCGACCAGAATGTCGAGATGCAGCTCGCCCATGCCGGCGATGATCGTCTGACCGCTTTCCTCGTCGGTCTTGACGCGGAAGGAGGGATCCTCGGCGGCCAGACGGTTGAGAGCCAGGCCCATCTTCTCCTGGTCGCTCTTGGTCTTCGGCTCCACGGCGATCTCGATCACCGGGTCCGGGAACTCCATACGCTCCAGGATCACCGGCTTGTTGGCGTCGCACAGCGTGTCGCCCGTGGTGGTGTCCTTCAGCCCGGCGACGGCCACGATGTCACCGGCATAGGCGACTTCGATGTCCTCACGCGAGTTGGAGTGCATCTGCATCATGCGGCCGATACGCTCGCGCTTGCCCTTGACCGTGTTCAGCAGCGACACGCCCTTGTTCAGCACACCGGAGTAGATGCGGCAGAAAGTGAGCGAGCCGACGAACGGATCGTTGGCGATCTTGAACGCGAGCAGAGCAAGCGGCTCATCGTCGTCGGAACGACGGGTAACCTCTTCCTCGGACTTGGCGTCGATGCCCTTGATGTCCGGCACATCGACCGGGCTCGGCAGGTAATCGACAACCGCGTCGAGCAGCGGCTGCACGCCCTTGTTCTTGAACGCGGTACCGCACATCACCGGGACGAAATCGCCAGCAATGGTCCCCTTGCGGATCAGCACCTTGAGCTCTTCCTCGGTCGGCTCGTTGCCTTCCAGGTAAGCCTCCATCGCGGCCTCATCGGCCTCAACGGCGGTCTCGATCAAGAGATCGCGGTATTCCTGAGCCTTGTCGGCCAGGTCTTCCGGAATCTCGACCTCGTCCCACTGGGCACCGAGCGCCTCGTCGCGCCAGATCAGCGCCTTCATCTTCAGAAGATCGACCAGACCGGCAAAGTCGCTCTCGACACCGACCGGCACCTGCAGCACCAGCGGCGTAGCGCCGAGACGCTTCTTGATCATGTCGACGCAACGGAAGAAGTCGGCGCCGAGCTTGTCCATCTTGTTGACGAAGATCATGCGCGGGACGTTGTACTTGTCCGCCTGACGCCACACGGTCTCGGTCTGCGGCTCGACACCGGCGTTGGCATCGAGAAGCGCAACGGCACCGTCCAGCACGCGCAGGGAGCGCTCCACCTCAATGGTGAAGTCGACGTGACCCGGAGTGTCAATGATGTTCAGACGCTTCTCGCGCCAGAACGCAGTCGTCGCAGCGGAGGTGATGGTGATACCACGCTCCTGCTCCTGCTCCATCCAGTCCATGGTCGACGCACCGTCATGGGTTTCCCCAATCTTGTGGTTCTTACCGGTGTAGAACAGAATCCGCTCGGTCGTCGTGGTCTTGCCCGCATCGATGTGGGCCATGATACCGAAATTGCGGTAGTCTTCGATTTTGTGCGTGCGTGACATCGTGCCAGCCTCTTGCGGTCCGATTACCAGCGATAGTGCGAGAAGGCACGGTTGGCTTCCGCCATCCGGTGCGTGTCTTCGCGCTTCTTGACAGCGGAACCACGGTTGTTGGCCGCGTCCAGCAGCTCGCCGGACAGGCGATCAACCATCGTCGTCTCGTTCCGACCGCGCGCGGCGGCGATCAGCCAGCGAATGGCCAGCGCCTGACGGCGGTCCGCACGGACCTCGACGGGAACCTGGTAGGTGGCACCACCAACACGGCGCGAGCGAACCTCCACCTGCGGCATGACATTGTCGAGCGCATTGTGGAAGACCTCGACCGGATTCTGCCGGGCCTTGTCCTCGATAATATCGAACGCGCCGTAGACAATGCCTTCGGCGGCCGACTTCCGTCCATCATACATGATGGAGTTCATGAATTTCGTTACGACAACATCTCCGAACTTCGGATCGGGGATGATTTCGCGCTTTTCAGCCCTGTGACGGCGTGACATGGCAGATCCTCAGACCTTGAATTCCCAAAGTACCAACCTGGGGCTGGCCTTTTTGCGCTAACCCGGCAGCCCGAAAGGACCACCCTGAACCTTCACGCATCCAGCCTTTCGGCGGATGCAAACCTTTGGTTGCCCGGAAGAACCGGGCCAGACGAAGCGCAGCGGCCAAGAGTGGAGCCTTCACCACCCCCTGGAACACAGCGACCTCGCATCCACATGCGAAATCGCGCCGCTTCCCGCACATCAAGCGGGAAAGGCGCTGCAGACCGAGAGGACCACTTTTCAGCGGTCGTCCATTCGACGTTTCTTCGCCTCGCAATCCCGGCAGCGTTTAAGTCCGGATGGATCCAATGCCTGTCGCGTCGGATCTGACTGGTACTTACCGCCTGCCTTCGGGATGCGCGGAACCTACAGATACCCCCGCCTTCCGTCAAGTGCGGCGTGGAATTTTCTGCCTCCCGGCCCTCGGGCACACCGACCAGGAGAAATCCATGGCCAGCGCGCCGATTTTGGTAATTTTCGGAAAGACTGGCGGGTGATTTCTTGCCGGATCAACCGACAGGCCTCCGACCGGTTTCCTACCTTACGCCTGTCCGGCGTCAAGCAAACGCATCAGAACGGGAATCTTCAGAAAGTATCAATGATTCCGAGCCCCTTCGATTCTCCGGCGCGGCGGGATTCGCCGGAGAGGAGCTAGTCCCGATAGGTGATCACCGCGACCTCACCGTCGAGCGCGTCGCTGTAGGCGCTTTCGAAGGTCGGATCCTCCGGCATCTCGGTCAGAACACCGATCCGGTCGAGGTCCGCCTCCACGAACCCCTGCCCGGCCAACGCCTCCAGCGCGGCGCGCACCGCGCTGTCCTCGTCCGGCGCGCACAACAGGATGTTGACCGCCACATCAGGCGCCGGCTCCCCGTCCGCCTCTTCCCGGGCCTGACCAAGAATGATGTAGACCACCGGGGCGTCGCCCTCATCGAAGATGCTCTCGTTCGACATGATTTCTCGCTCCTTGCTGACCGGCCGCATCCTGCGGGGCCAAGCCGCCTTCTCAAAAAGAAGGGGCCGCACAATGGCGGCCCCGTCCGTATCGACACTCGTAATGACCGGGGTTACTCGGCAACCCCGGACAGATCCTCCAGCATCGGGTCCGCCTGAGCCGCGGTCGACGCGGCCCTGCGCGCCTCCAGGATCAGGTCGTCGCGGTGCTGCGCCACCTGGCGGATCCGGGTCATCATGCCGCCGGTACCGGCCGGGATCAGCCGACCGACGATCACGTTTTCCTTCAGACCCTCGAGCGTGTCCTGCTTGCCGTTGACCGCGGCTTCCGTCAGCACCCGCGTGGTCTCCTGGAAGGAGGCAGCGGAGATGAAGGACCGGGTCTGCAGGCTGGCCTTGGTGATGCCGAGCAGCACGGGCACGCCGGAAGCCGGCTTGCGCGCATTGTCGATCGCCCGCTCGTTGATCTCGTCCAGCTCCAGACCGTCGACCTGCTCGCCGTTGAGCAACTCGGTCTCGCCTGCGTCGGTGATCTCGACCTTCTGCAGCATCTGGCGAACGATCACCTCGATGTGCTTGTCGTTGATTACCACGCCCTGCAGCCGGTAGACCTCCTGGATCTCGTTGACGAGATAAGCCGCCAGAGCCTCCACGCCGCGAATGGCCAGGATGTCGTGCGGTGCCGGGTTGCCGTCGAGGATGTACTCACCCTTCTCGATGGCATCGCCTTCCTGCAGATGGAAGTGCTTGCCCTTCGGGATGAGGTACTCGACCGGCTCCAGGCTCTCGTCATGCGGCTCGATGATGATCCGACGCTTGTTCTTGTAGTCGCGTCCGAACCGGATCGTGCCGTCGATTTCGGCGATGATCGCGTGGTCCTTCGGACGACGGGCCTCGAACAGCTCGGCCACCCGCGGCAGACCACCGGTGATGTCCTTGGTCTTGGCGCTTTCCAGCGGAATACGCGCCAGAACGTCACCGGCCTTGACCTCGGCCCCGATCTGCACCGACAGGATCGCATCCACCGACAGCAGGGACCGGGCCTCACCGCCACGCGGCAGCTTGGCAATTCCGCCTGAGGCGTCCTTGACCACCATCGCCGGCTTCAGATCGTTGCCGCGCTGAGAGGTGCGCCAGTCGATGACCACGCGCTTGGTGATACCGGTCGCCTCGTCGGTGGTCTCCTGAACCGACACGCCCTCCACCAGATCCTCGGCATCGACGATACCATCGACCTCCGTGAGGATCGGCCGGGTGTAGGGATCCCACTCGGCGATCCGCTGGCCGCGCTTGATCTGGTCGCCATCGTCCACATGCAGCTTCGAACCGTAGGCGATCCGATGCACCGCCCGCTCGTTGTCGTCGGCATCAATGATCACGACGGCCATGTTGCGGGCCATGGCGATGAGGTTGCCCTCCGAGTCGCGCACGGCGTTGCGGTTGCGGATCTGCACCTTGCCATCGAAGTTGGATTCGATGAACGACTGGTCCACCACCTGCGCCGTACCACCGATATGGAAGGTACGCATGGTGAGCTGGGTGCCCGGCTCGCCGATCGATTGCGCCGCGATGACACCCACCGCCTCGCCGATATTGACCGGCGTGCCGCGTGCCAGGTCGCGACCATAGCAGGTCGCGCAGACGCCGCGCTTGGTCTCGCAGGTCAGCACCGAGCGGATCTTGATCATCTGGACGTTGGCCGCCTCGATGAGCTCGACCTCTTTCTCCTCGATCAGCGTGCCGCGCGGAACGATCACCTCGCCCGTCTGATGATTGACGATGTCCTCGGCCGCGGTCCGGCCCAGCACCCGATGTCCGAGCGAGGCAATGACCTGACCGGCATCGACGATCGCCTGAACGGTGATGCCGTTCTCCGAGCCGCAATCCTCCTCAAGGATGATCGAATCCTGCGCCACGTCGACGAGACGCCGGGTCAGATACCCCGAGTTCGCCGTCTTCAGCGCGGTATCGGCCAGCCCCTTACGCGCACCGTGGGTGGAGTTGAAGTACTCCAGCACGGACAGGCCTTCCTTGAAGTTCGAGATGATCGGCGTCTCGATGATCTCGCCCGACGGCTTGGCCATCAGGCCACGCATGCCGGCGAGCTGCTTCATCTGCGCGGGGCTACCACGGGCACCGGAGTGCGACATCATGTAGATCGAGTTGATCTGCTTCTGCCGGCCGGTTTCCTCGTCCCGCTGCACGGACTGAATCCGCTTCATCATCTCGTCGGCGACGCGGTCGGTGCACTTGGCCCAGGCGTCGACGACCTTGTTGTACTTCTCGCCCTGGGTGATCAGGCCGTCATTGTACTGCTGCTCATATTCCTTCACCAGGGCGGCGGTCTCGTCGACCAAGCCCGCCTTGGTGTCCGGAATCACCATGTCGTCCTTGCCGAACGAAATGCCGGCGCGGCAGGCATGGCCGAAGCCCAGACCCATGATCCGGTCGCAGAAGATCACGGTCTCCTTCTGCCCGCAGGCACGGTAGACCGCATCGATCATGCGGCTGATGTCCTTCTTGGTCATCAGCTTGTTGCACACGTCGAACGGCACTTCGTGGTGCATCGGCAGCAGTTCGCCGATCAACATCCGGCCCGGCGTCGTCTCGACGATCTGGCTGACCGGGTTGCCCTCGGCATCGACCGAATGCACCCGCCCCTTGATCTTGCTGTGCAGCGTCACCGTCTTGGTTTCGAGCGCGTGATGCAGCTCGCCGATGTTGCCGAACACCATCCCCTCGCCCGGCTCGCCATCGGCGATCAGCGACAGGTAGTAGAGGCCGAGAACGATATCCTGCGACGGCACGATGATCGGCGAGCCGTTGGCCGGGTGCAGGATGTTGTTGGTCGACATCATCAGCGTGCGCGCTTCGAGCTGCGCTTCCAGCGACAGCGGCACGTGCACGGCCATCTGGTCACCGTCGAAGTCGGCGTTGAACGCCGCGCAGACGAGCGGATGCAGCTGGATCGCCTTGCCCTCGATCAGGGTCGGTTCGAACGCCTGAATGCCGAGACGGTGCAGCGTCGGCGCGCGGTTGAGCAGCACCGGATGCTCGCGGATCACCTCATCGAGGATATCCCAGACCTCCGGACGCTCCTTCTCCACCAGCTTCTTCGCCTGCTTGACGGTCGAGGAGAAGCCCTTGGCGTCGAGCCGCGAATAGATGAACGGCTTGAACAGCTCCAGCGCCATCTTCTTCGGCAGGCCGCACTGATGCAGCTTCAGCTCCGGACCCACGGTGATCACCGAACGGCCCGAATAGTCGACGCGCTTGCCCAGAAGGTTCTGACGGAAGCGGCCCTGCTTGCCCTTCAGCATGTCGCTGAGGGACTTCAGCGGACGCTTGTTGGCACCGGTGATGACCCGGCCGCGACGGCCGTTGTCGAACAGCGCATCGACCGATTCCTGCAACATCCGCTTTTCGTTACGGATGATGATGTCCGGCGCGCGCAGTTCCATCAGCCGCCGCAGGCGGTTGTTCCGGTTGATGACGCGGCGGTAGAGATCGTTCAGATCGGAGGTGGCGAAGCGGCCGCCATCCAGCGGCACCAGCGGGCGCAGGTCCGGCGGAATCACCGGGATCACCGTCATGATCATCCATTCCGGACGGTTGCCGGATTCGATGAACGCCTCGACGATCTTCAGGCGCTTGGCCAGCTTCTTCGGCTTCAGCTCGGTCGTCGCCTCGGCGATTTCCTTGCGGATCTGGTCCCGTTCCTTTTCCAGGTCGAGCGCCATCAGCAATTCGCGGATGGCTTCGGCGCCGATCATGCCGGTGAAGGCATCCTCGCCATACTCATCCTGGGCGCGGATGAAGTCCTCTTCCGACAGAAGCTGGTTCGGCTTCAGCGGCGTAAGGCCCGGCTCGATCACCACGTAGTACTCAAAGTAGAGCACCCGCTCCAGATCCTTCAGCGTCATGTCCAGCAGAAGGCCGATGCGCGAGGGCAGCGACTTCAGGAACCAGATATGCGCCACCGGGGCAGCAAGCTCGATATGGCCCATGCGCTCGCGGCGCACGCGCGACAAGGTGACCTCGACACTGCATTTTTCGCAGATGACGCCCTTGTACTTCATGCGCTTGTACTTACCGCAAAGACATTCATAGTCCTTGATCGGTCCGAACACGCGCGCGCAGAACAAACCATCGCGCTCAGGCTTGAACGTACGATAGTTGATCGTTTCCGGCTTCTTGATCTCGCCAAACGACCACGACAAGATTTTCTCAGGGCTCGCGATCGAAATCTTGATGTGATCAAAGGTCTGCGCAGGAGCCTGCTGATTAAACAGGTTCATGACCTCATGATTCATGGGCTCTCTCCTCGAATGCGCGGACGGGGAGTGTGGATCGTGTCCCACTCCCCTCTCCGGCAATGCAGCATCTGGTGTCGCCAACCGTCATAGAGCGCGGATCATTCCGCCGCATCGACAGCCGGCACGCCCTGGTCGTCGGGCAGGTCCGTCTTCTCGTCCTTCAGCTCAACATTGAGCCCGAGCGAACGCATTTCCTTCACAAGAACGTTGAAGCTCTCCGGAATGCCTGCCTCGAAGGTGTCGTCGCCGCGCACGATGGCCTCGTAGACCTTCGTCCGGCCGGCCACGTCGTCCGACTTGACCGTCAGCATCTCCTGCAGCGTGTAGGCCGCGCCGTAAGCTTCCAGCGCCCAGACCTCCATCTCGCCGAAACGCTGGCCACCGAACTGGGCCTTGCCGCCAAGCGGCTGCTGCGTCACCAGCGAGTACGGTCCGATCGACCGGGCGTGGATCTTGTCGTCGACCAGGTGGTGAAGCTTGAGCATGTAGATGTAGCCCACGGTCACCTGACGATCGAACGCCTCGCCGGTCCGGCCGTCGAACAGGGTCGACTGACCCGATCCGTTGTACCTGGCCTGCTCCAGCATCGTGACGATGTCCGGTTCGCGCGCACCGTCGAACACCGGCGTCGCGATCGGCACGCCCGTCTTCAACTGATCCGCCAGCCGCAGCATCGACTCGTCGTCATAGTCGGCGACCGGCTCGCTCTTCGTGGTGTCGCTGAAGACCTCGACGATCTCCTGCTTCAGCGCATCGAGCTTGCCCGACCGCTTGTACTCCTCGTAGAGCGCGCCAATGCGCTTGCCCATGCCCGCGCAGGCCCAGCCCAGATGGGTCTCCAGGATCTGGCCGACGTTCATGCGGCTCGGCACGCCGAGCGGGTTGAGGACGATGTCCACATGCTCGCCGTCTTCAAGGAACGGCATGTCCTCGATCGGATTGATCTTCGACACCACGCCCTTGTTGCCGTGCCGGCCGGCCATCTTGTCGCCCGGCTGGATCTTGCGCTTCACCGCGACGAAGACCTTGACCATCTTCATCACGCCCGGCGGCAGCTCGTCGCCGCGCTGCAGCTTCTCCACCTTGTCGATGAAGCGCTGCTCAAGCCGGCGACGGCTCTCGTCATACTGACCGCGAAGCGCTTCCACTTCGCTCATCAACTTCTCGTCCTCGACGGCAATCTGCCACCACTGGGACCGCGGGAACTCGTTCAGCACATCGCCGGTGACCTCGGCGTTCTTCTTGAACTGCTTCGGTCCGGCAATGGCCACCTTGCCCAGCAGCATCTCGGCCAGACGACCGTAGACGTTGCGGTCCAGGATCGCCTGCTCGTCGTCGCGGTCCTTGGCCAGGCGCTCGATTTCCTCGCGCTCGATCGCCATCGCGCGCTCGTCCTTCTCCACCCCGTGGCGGTTGAAGACGCGCACTTCGACAACCGTGCCGGCAACCCCCGGCGGCAGCCGCAGGGAGGTGTCGCGCACGTCCGAAGCCTTTTCGCCGAAGATGGCGCGCAGAAGCTTTTCCTCCGGCGTCATCGGGCTTTCGCCCTTCGGCGTGATCTTGCCGATCAGGATATCGCCCGGGTGCAGCTCCGCACCGATGTAGACGATACCGGCCTCGTCGAGGTTCTTCAGCGCCTCTTCCGACACGTTCGGAATGTCCCGGGTAATTTCTTCCGGGCCGAGCTTGGTGTCACGGGCCATCACCTCGAATTCCTCGATGTGAATGGACGTGAACACGTCGTCGCGCACGATCCGCTCGGAAAGCAGGATCGAATCCTCGAAGTTGTAGCCGTTCCACGGCATGAACGCGACGCGCACGTTCCGACCCAGGGCCAGATCGCCCAGATCCGTCGACGGGCCGTCGGCGATGATGTCGCCCTTCTGGACGATGTCGCCGACCCGCACCAGCGGACGCTGGTTGATGCAGGTGTTCTGGTTCGACCGCTGGAACTTCATCAGCTGATAGATGTCGACGCCGGACTTCGACGGATCGAGATCCTCGGTCGCGCGAATGACCACACGGGTGGCGTCCACCTGGTCGACCACACCGGTCCGGCGCGCGCCGATGGCCGCGCCCGAGTCCCGCGCCACCACCGATTCCATGCCGGTGCCGACGAACGGCGCCTCGGCACGCACCAGCGGCACCGCCTGACGCATCATGTTCGAGCCCATCAGGGCGCGGTTGGCGTCATCGTTCTCAAGGAACGGGATCAGTGCGGCGGCAACCGACACCAGCTGCTTCGGCGACACGTCCATGAACTCCACCCGCTCGGGCGGCAGCAGCATGTTCTCGCCCGCATGGCGACAGGTGATCAGGTCGTTGACGAAACGGCCATCCTCGCCGATCTCGGCGTTGGCCTGGGCGATGTGGTACTTCGCCTCTTCCATCGCCGAAAGATAGACGGTGTCGGCGGTAACCACCCCGTCCTTCACCCGGCGATACGGGCTTTCGATGAAGCCGTACTTGTTGATGCGGGCGAAGGTGGCCAGCGAGTTGATCAGACCGATGTTCGGGCCTTCCGGCGTCTCGATCGGGCAGATACGGCCGTAGTGGGTCGGGTGCACGTCGCGCACCTCGAAGCCGGCGCGCTCGCGGGTCAGACCGCCCGGGCCAAGCGCCGACAGACGCCGCTTGTGGGTGACTTCCGACAGCGGGTTGGTCTGATCCATGAACTGCGACAGCTGCGAGGATCCGAAGAACTCGCGCACGGCCGCGGCCGCCGGCTTGGCGTTGATCAGGTCCTGCGGCATCACCGTGTCGATCTCGACCGAGGACATCCGCTCCTTGATCGCCCGCTCCATGCGCAGCAGGCCGACCCGGTACTGGTTTTCCATCAGCTCGCCGACCGAACGCACCCGGCGGTTGCCGAGGTTGTCGATGTCGTCGATCTCGCCGCGCCCGTCGCGCAGGTCGAGCAGCAGACGGATCACCGCCAGGATGTCTTCCCGGCGCAGGGTCCGCACCGTGTCCTCGCACTCAAGGTCGAGGCGCATGTTCATCTTCACGCGGCCAACCGCGGACAGATCGTAGCGTTCGGAATCGAAGAACAGCGACTGGAACATCGCCTCGGCCGTGTCCAGCGTGGGCGGCTCGCCCGGGCGCATCACCCGGTAGATGTCGAACAGCGCATCCTCGCGGCTTTCGTTCTTGTCGACGGCCAGCGTGTTGCGAATGTAGGCACCGGTGGTGACGTGGTCGATGTCGAGAACCGCAATCTCGTCATAGCCGCGATCGACCAGCTCGATCAGCATCTTCTCGGTGATCTCGTCACCGGCTTCCGCATAGATCTCGCCCGACGCCGGATCGACCATGTCCTCGGCCAGATACTGACCATGCAGGTCCTCGTCGGTGACCTTCAGCGCGGTGACGCCCTTCTCGCCGAGCTGACGCACGGTGCGGGCGGTGATCTTGCGGCCGGCCTCGACCACCACGTCGCCGCTGTCGGCGTCGATCAGGTCGAAGGAGGCCTTGCTGCCCTTCAGACGATCGCCGTCGAACGGAACACGCCATCCGCCACCTTGTGCGCGGGTGTACTCGATCCGATTGTAGAAGGTGTTGAGGATCTCTTCGCCGTCGAGACCGAGCGCCTTCAGCAGCGAGGTTGCCGGGATCTTGCGCCGGCGGTCGATACGCGCATGGACGATGTCCTTGGCGTCGAACTCGATATCGAGCCAGGAACCGCGATACGGAATGATGCGCGCGGCGAACAGCAGCTTGCCGCTCGAATGGGTCTTGCCCTTGTCGTGATCGAAGAACACGCCCGGCGACCGGTGCATCTGCGAAACGATGACGCGCTCGGTGCCGTTGACCACAAAGGTGCCGTTGTCCGTCATGAAGGGCATGTCGCCCATGTAGACGTCCTGCTCCTTGATGTCCTTGACGGACTTGGCGCCGGTGTCCTCGTCGACATCGAATACGATCAGGCGCAGCGTCACCTTCAGCGGCGCGGCGAAGGTCATGCCGCGCTGGCGGCATTCCTCGACATCGTATTTCGGTGCCTCGAATTCGTAGCTGACGAACTCCAGCAGCGCGGTCCCGGCGAAGTCCGAAATCGGGAACACCGATTTGAACACCGCTTCAAGCCCCTCGGCAAGACGCCCGGCCTCGGGCCGGTCGACTTGCAGGAACTGGTCATAGGACGCCTTCTGCACCTCGATGAGATTGGGCATCGCGGCGACTTCGCGGATCGATCCGTAGACCTTACGGACCCGCTTGCGACCGTTGAACGTGTGCGCCATTGTCGCTCCTCGTTTCGATCAAACACGGCTCTCCGAAAAGCCGGAACCGGCTCAACTGCCTGACGACAACCGTCGACGCGGCCCTTCGGAGAACCGTCCCTTGTAGGGACGGACACCCCGGACAGGAACTCCCGCCGGGGTCAGGGAAAGCGGCTCCGGCAAAAACCGGAGCCGCAGGGAGCAAAGCTCCGCTTACTTCAGCTCGACCTTGGCGCCGGCCTCTTCGAGCTTCTTCTTCAGCTCTTCGGCTTCGTCCTTGGCCACAGCTTCCTTGACGGTCTTCGGAGCACCCTCGACGAGGTCCTTGGCTTCCTTCAGGCCAAGACCCGTGATGCCGCGGACTTCCTTGATGACGTTGATCTTCTTCGCACCGGCGTCCACCAGCACGACGTCGAACTCGGTCTTCTCTTCGGCAGCGGCGCCACCGGCATCGCCACCGGCGACAGCGGCCACGGCGACGGGAGCTGCGGCGGACACGCCCCACTTCTCCTCGAGCATCTTGGACAGCTCAGCAGCTTCCATGACGGTGAGGGAGGACAGTTCTTCAACGATCTTTTCGAGATCAGCCATTTTACAAGTACCTTCTGGTTCGAACCGGAATCGGTTTCGACAGTGTGTTGATATTCCGCCTTATGCGGCCTCGTCCTTCTTGGCATACGCGCCGAACACCCGGGCGAGCTGCCCGGCCGGTGCGTTGACAACCTGGGCGATACGGGTTGCGGGGGTGGAGATCATGCCCACCAGCTTTGCCCGCAGCTCGTCCAGCGACGGCATGTCGGCAAGCGCCTTCACCCCGTCTGCGTCCAGGTTGGTCGAGCCCAATGCGCCGCCCAGAACCACGAGCTTGTCGTTGGTCTTGGCGAACGCCATCGTTGCCTTGGCAGCGGCAACCGGATCCTCCGAATAGGCGATCACGGTCGGGCCGCTGAAAAGATCAGCGATGTGTTCGAGCTCGGTGCCTTGAAGGGCAAGTTTCACAAGACGGTTCTTGGCGACTTTCACCGACCCGCCGGCTTCACGAACCTTGGCCCGCAGGGCCGTCATGTCCGACACCGAAAGGCCAGCGTAGTGCGCAACGACGACAACACCGGTGCTACCGAGCACCTGGTTGAACGACGCAACGAACTCGCGCTTTTCCGCTCTTTCCACTTGCCTACTCCATCTGGCGGCAAATGCCGCCGGTTTGTCTTTGCCGCCCGTCGGCGCCCCTGACGATCAGGAACTCCGGCGGACAACACCGAGGATCCTGCCCCCTCGCGAGCCATACGGCGCGGCAAGGACAAACGGTTCGAACCGTGCGGCAAGCCGCAATGATCGGTTCGCACCCGTCTATGCAGGCCCCTTGAGGCTTAAACCGACCGATGGACCAGCCACCGGCCTGCACCTGCAGTCTCGGACAGGACACCTGCCGTTTCCGGCAGGCGATCCGCCCGGCTCGGCCGGACGGAATTCTTGGGCGGCGCTGAAACCGGCGCCGCAGCAAATCAGGCGCTGACGGTCGACGGATCGATCTTCAGGCCGGGCCCCATCGTCGAGCTGATCGCAACCCGCTTCAGATAGGTGCCCTTGGCGCCCGTCGGCTTGGCCTTGATGACCGCATCGACAATCGCCTTGATGTTTTCGCTCAGCTTGTCCGTGTCGAACGAAGCCTTGCCGACGCCGGCGTGGACGATACCCGCCTTCTCGACGCGGAACTGCACGGCGCCGCCCTTGGCGTCGTTGACAGCCGTCGTCACGTCCGGGGTCACCGTGCCGATCTTCGGGTTCGGCATCAGGCCGCGCGGACCCAGAACCTTACCCAGACGGCCAACCAGCGGCATCATGTCCGGCGTGGCGATGCAGCGATCGAAATCGATCTTCCCCGCCTGGACTTCCGCCACCAGCTCTTCCGCACCGACGATATCGGCGCCGGCGGCCTTGGCTTCATCGGCCTTGTCGCCACGGGCGAACACCGCCACGCGCACCGTCTTGCCGGTGCCGTTCGGCAGCAAGCAGACACCGCGGACCATCTGGTCGGCGTGACGCGGGTCGACACCCAGGTTCAGGGCGATCTCGACGGACTCGTCGAACTTCGTGGTTGCCCGCTCCTTGACGAGAGCCAGCGCCTCATCCAGTGCGTACAGCTTGTTCCGGTCAAGGCCCTCGCGAGCGGCCCGGATGCGCTTTCCTACCTTCGCCATCGTCTTACTCCGTGACCTCGATACCCATCGACCGGGCGGACCCTTCAACCATCAGCATGGCCGAATCGATGTCGTTTGCGTTCAGGTCCTTCATCTTCGCTTCCGCGATCTCGCGAACCTGGTCACGGGTGACCTTACCGACAAAGCCGCCCTTGCCCGGCGTCTTGTGGCCCGACTTCACGCCCGACGCCTTCTTCAGGAAGAAAGCCACCGGCGCCGTCTTCACCTCGAAGGTGAACGAGCGGTCGGAGTAGTAGGTAATGATGGTCGGGCACGGAGCGCCCTTTTCCACATCCTGGGTCTGCGCGTTGAACGCCTTGCAGAACTCCATGATGTTCAGGCCGCGCTGACCGAGCGCGGGACCGATCGGGGGCGACGGCGTCGCCGAGGCGGCCGGCACCTGCAACTTGATGTAGCCTTCAATCTTCTTCGCCATGAATCTCTCCAAACTGGCGTTGCCGGCGAACCGGCTTTTCAGATCAGGTGGTTCGGCCTGGCGCGTCCGGCGAAGGATACGCGCCTCACCTCCCACCCGGGAGCGGAGCCGAAGCTCCTGGTTTCACCTCTTGCGAGGTGACATCCGACGATCACTCGCCGGAAATCGCTTCAAACCCGGCCCGCCCGCCCCTCAGGGACACGCCAACCAGGTTCCGGCAAGTCAGAGCTTTTCGACCTGACCGTATTCCAACTCGACCGGCGTCGCCCGACCGAAGATCGAAACCGCCACCTTGAGGCGGGCCCGCTCGTCGTCGACTTCCTCGACGTGACCGGAGAAGGACGCGAACGGCCCATCGGACACACGAACCTGCTCGCCGATCTCGAAGCTGACGGACGGCTTCGGGCGCTCGACGCCTTCCTGCACCTGATGCAGGATGCGGTGCGCCTCGGCCTCGGAAATCGGGATCGGTTTCTGATCCGCTCCGAGGAAACCCGTCACCTTCGGGGTATTCTTGATGAGATGAAACCCTTCGTTGGTCATCTCCATCTTCACCAGGACATAGCCCGGGAAAAACTTCCGCTCCGCGTCGACCTTGCGGCCGCGACGCACCTCGACGACCTTCTCGGTCGGAACGAGGATTTCCTCAAACAGGTCTTCAAGCCCCTGCTGCGCCGCCTTCTCGCGGATAGCTTCCGCGACCTTCTTCTCGAAGTTCGAATAGGCGTGGACGATGTACCAGCGCTTTGCCATAGCCTCTCAATCCGTTTGTGATCCGGTCCGGCTCAATTGCCGAGACCGAGGAGCAAGCCGACTCCCTGGCCCATCAGCCAGTCAGCAAGCAGAAAGAAGATGGCGGCGAGAAACACCATGATGAACACCATGACGGTGGTCACAGCGGTTTCCCGGCGCGTCGGCCACGTCACCTTCGACGTTTCGGACCGCACCTGCTGGATGAACGTGAAAGGATTTGTCTTCGCCATTCAATTGCCGGTCTTTTCACGACGCGCGGGCGCGCGGACGTATCCACGCGCCTTGGTCGGAAGTCCTAATTAAGGCCGAATGGCCCGTCGATCAAGAGCAAAGGTGGCAGGGGCGGAGGGACTCGAACCCCCGGCCCTCGGTTTTGGAGACCGATGCTCTACCAACTGAGCTACACCCCTAGACCTTCTCTGGATGGGGACGTCTTAGAGAAAAACCCCTCCCGCATCAAGCGCGAAGTCGCCCGAATGAAAAGAAATTCACAGGCCTGAGATTTTTTGCCGGTTTCCTGCCGAATTTGTCTGTGTGCGCCCTTGCTTTAGAAGGACGCAGAACACACCGCAGCCGGTCACGACATGCGGAAGCGCGGTAAAACGCGAAAATCATCGACACCTTGCGGCGGATTCCGATCCGCCAGCCCGCACCACCCCACTCCGCCTCGCCTGAGCAGACGCCTCCGGCCCCGATTCCCGACCTCTCGGATGATTCGCCGGCTGCCTATCCCATTGATTCGGCGGCGCATATGCCCGGCGGCAGCGCCGATTCGCGCGCCCCCCTCGCCAGGACACTGCCCGCCCCGGCGCCGCACAAGATGCGCCGCGATCCGCATCGCCGACCGAGAACAGACCACCCGCGACGCATGACGCAACGCCTGACACAAAAAACGCGCGACCGGTCGCCCGATCGCGCGTTCAAATTTCGATGCGGGCCGCGGTGCCGGGTATCCGGCTCCGCGGGTCTCGCTTTGTTACTCGATGATCGAGGCGACGACGCCGGCGCCAACGGTGCGGCCACCTTCGCGGATGGCGAAACGCAGACCGTCTTCCATCGCGATCGGCACGATCAGCGTCACCACAACCGACACGTTGTCGCCCGGCATCACCATCTCCGTGCCTTCCGGCAGCTCAACCACACCCGTCACGTCGGTCGTGCGGAAGTAGAACTGCGGACGGTAGTTGGTGAAGAACGGCGTGTGACGGCCACCCTCTTCCTTCGTCAGGATGTACGCCTCGGCGTTGAACTTGGTGTGCGGCGTCACCGAACCCGGCTTGCAAAGCACCTGACCACGCTCAACGTCCTCACGGCCGATGCCGCGGATCAGCGCGCCGATGTTGTCGCCAGCCTCGCCCTGGTCGAGCAGCTTGCGGAACATCTCAACGCCGGTCACCGTCGTCTTCTTGGTGTCGCGGATGCCGACGATCTCGACTTCCTCGCCAACCTTGACGACACCGCGCTCCACGCGGCCGGTCACGACCGTGCCACGACCGGAGATCGAGAACACGTCCTCGATCGGCATCAGGAACGGCTGGTCAACCGGACGCTCCGGGGTCGGGATGTACTCGTCGACCGCAGCCATCAGCTCGGCGATCTTCTCCGAACCGATCGCATCGTCACGGCCTTCCAGAGCCGCAAGCGCCGAACCGGCGATGATCGGAATGTCGTCGCCCGGGAACTCGTAGGACGAAAGCAGCTCGCGCACTTCCATCTCGACCAGCTCCAGGAGCTCCTCGTCGTCGACCTGGTCGACCTTGTTCAGGAACACCACCAGCGCCGGAACGCCAACCTGGCGCGCCAGCAGGATGTGCTCGCGGGTCTGCGGCATCGGGCCATCGGCCGCCGAGCAAACCAGGATCGCGCCATCCATCTGCGCCGCACCGGTGATCATGTTCTTCACGTAGTCGGCGTGACCCGGGCAGTCCACGTGAGCGTAGTGACGGTTCTCCGTCTCGTACTCAACGTGCGCCGTCGAGATCGTGATGCCGCGCGCACGCTCTTCCGGCGCGCCGTCGATCTCGTCATACGCCTTGAAATCGCCGAACTGCTTCGTGATCGCAGCCGTCAGCGTCGTCTTGCCATGATCGACGTGGCCGATCGTGCCAATGTTCACGTGCGGCTTCGTCCGCTCAAACTTTGCTTTCGCCATCGGCGTCGCTCTCTGTCCAACTTGCGGTTAAGTCTATCAAACTCGATAAAGACCCGACCACCTCAGGGCGGCGGATATCTCTGGCCCGGCAAGCACACTGCTTTCGCGCCGCCATCGCCTTACGGGCATTGAACTCGACAAGTGGAGCGGGTGAAGGGAATCGAACCCTCGTCGTCAGCTTGGAAGGCTGCTGCTCTACCATTGAGCTACACCCGCCGCCGGCCGGGGGGATGGTGGAGGAGGTTGGATTTGAACCAACGTAGGCTAAGCCAACGGATTTACAGTCCGTCCCCTTTAACCACTCGGGCACTCCTCCGAGTCACCGTCCCCGTCGCCGAAGCGTTCTGGATGGCTTCACGAAAACGCCCCGCAAAACAATCGCGAGGCCGCTTCCGTGGCGCGTTTATGCAGAACCCGATTATGGGTGTCAACGCCCATTTGCCGTTCATTGACACAAAATCGGTTTCTCCACGCTTTTGCCTTTCCGCTTGCCCGCCCGGCAAGGCCGGGATATGCGCAGCAACATGACAAAACCAGCACTCAAGACTAACGCGGGCGCGCGAGCGCGCAAAGGCGGCTTCGGCAAAAACGGCGGACGCGGACCTGGGGATTATCGCCGGCGCGGCGGCGCGCAGGGCGGGAGCGACGGGCCGATTCTCCTTTATGGCCTGCACACCGTCGAAGCGGCCTTCGCCAATCCGGACCGCCGCCGGCACCGTCTGTTCGCCACCGACAATGCGCTCAACCGCCTCGCTGAGCGCGGCGTGCGCCCCGATGTTCCTGTGGAAAGCGTCACCCCGCGCCGGCTCGACGGCATGGTCGGGCGCGATGCGGTGCATCAGGGTGTGGTGCTGGAGGCCGATCCCCTCCCCCCTTATGGCGCGGAGGACCTGGGCCGCGCCCGGCTGGTGCTTGCCCTCGATCAGGTCACCGATCCGCATAATGTGGGTGCGATTCTGCGCTCCGCCGTGGCCCTGGCCGCCGATGCGGTGGTGACCACCGAACGGCACGCGCCCGAGGAAGGCCCGGTGCTGGCGAAATCCGCCTCCGGTGCTCTCGACATGATTCGTCACGTGCGGGTGAAGAACATGGCCCGCTTCATTGGCGAGATGCGCGAAGCCGGCTTCCAGTGCGTCGCCCTCGACAGCGCCGGACCGGAGACCCTGGAGGCCACCGCCTTCGGCGACAAGGTGGTGCTGGTGCTCGGCTCCGAAGGCAAGGGAGTACGCGCGGGCGTGCGCGAGGCCTGCGATACCCTTGCCCGGCTCGACATGCCCGGCGCGATCCAGTCGCTCAACGTCTCGAATGCGGCGGCTCTTGCGCTTTATGTGGTGCGCCGCGCCCTGTCGCCGACGGGATAAGCCACAGGCCATGCAATTCACCGCCGATTGCATGACAAAACAGGGATGCGCACGCAGCGAACCTGTGTTAGAAGCGCCCCGTTTGCCGGTATAGCTCAGCTGGTAGAGCACCTGATTTGTAATCAGGGGGTCGCGGGTTCGAATCCTGCTGCCGGCACCACAGTTCCCCCGATTGGCCTCGTTGCGCCGGTTGCCGCCTTTGACTCATGGGCACCGGACACTGCCCCTGAAGCCGCCGCCCGGCGGGCATGCCTGCCCGCAAGGCGCGAACGCGCACAACCAGCGGCCCCCGCCGCGGCAGGCCAGACGGCAGACGACCCGCTCCCACGGAGCAGACCGACGGACCAGACTGGCACATGGCGCAGCAAAGGACAGGCAGATGACCCCGATCAGCTTCCCGGACCCCGATTTCATCGCCCGGCAAACCGCGAAGATGCTGCTGGAGGTCAAGGCGGTGCATTTTCGCTCCGACGAGCCCTACAAGCTGACCTCAGGCCTGGTAAGCCCGGTCTACATCGACTGCCGCCGGCTGATTTCCTACCCGCGCCTGCGCGCCGCCCTGATGGATTTCGCCACCGCGACCATCCTGCGCCAGGTCGGCTTCGAATCGCTCGACGCGGTGGCCGGCGGTGAAACCGCGGGCATTCCCTTCGCGGCCTGGATCGCCGAACGCATGGGCCTGCCCATGCAGTATGTGCGCAAGAAGCCGAAGGGCTTTGGCCGCGACGCGCAGATCGAGGGCGTGCTCAGCGAGGGCGACCGGGTACTTCTGGTGGAAGACCTGACCACCGACGGCGGCAGCAAGGTGAAATTCGCCGAGGCCCTGCGCACCGCCGGCGCCAACGTCACCGACGCAATCGTCATCTTCTTCTACGACATCTTCCCCGACACCCGCGAGGCGCTCGCCAAGCATGACCTGCGCCTGCATTATCTCGCCACCTGGCGCGATGTGCTGGCCGCCGCGCGCGAGGGCAACCACTTCCCGCCCGAGACCCTCGCCGCGGTGGAGGAATTCCTCAACGATCCGCTCGCCTGGTCCGGCGCCAATGGCGGGGTCGACCGAATCTCGGTCTGATCCCGGCACCTGCCGTTTCTCCTCCGGCGGCATCGCACATGACGACGTCGCCGGAAGGCTCTTCGCCAGCGCGGCACAGCGGCTGGCGCGCAACCATCCCGACGCTTCACCTTCCTGCCTCTTCGCCTCCCCGGGCGACCTGACGGGCCCGCCCCGGCGTCGCGCGCCGCCCACCATTTCCCGTCATGCGTGTTTTAACGCGCGCCTCTTGACCTGCGATTTCGGTGCGCGACACTGTACCCGTCACATATTCGTGACAATTCCTGCCTTGAGTGCGCGCGGGGAAGTGTGGATCGTCCCCAGTTCGCGGCATCGCGCCGCAGTCGAAGGAGAAACTGATGCTGAAGCTTTGTGCACGCGGTCTGGCGATCGCCCTCCCCCTTGCCCTGCTGGCTGGCCCCGCCGCTGCCGACCCGATCGAAACCCGGCAGAACATCATGAAATCCGTGGGCGCGGCCACCGGGACGCTCGGCAAGATGATCAAGGGCGAGATTCCCTACGATGCGACCGCCGCCAACATGGCCATGCGGGTGCTGTTCACCGCGCCCTCCGGCTTCGTCCATCAGTTTCCCGACGGCACGCAGACCGGCGGCAAGACCGAGGCCAGCCCGAAGATCTGGGAAGACCGCGCCGGCTTCGAGAAAATCGCCGCCGACATGGAGATGGCCGCGCTTGCCGCCATTCCGGCCGCGTCCGGCGGGCTTGACCAGCTGAAAGGCGCGTTTGGCTCGGTGGCGCGCAACTGCAAGGCCTGTCACGAAGGCTACCGCATCCAGAAAAACTGATTTATCAAGGGAATGGCCCGCCAGCGCCGGTTTCTTCCGGCGCCCCCGGCGGGCCTCATGCTGACCTGGAGGCCTCTATGTCCCGCCGGACCATCCGCCGTTCCCTTGGTGTCTTCCTGCTGCTGATCGCGGCCGGTCTCTACCTGACGACACCCGACCGCGTGGCGCCGGAGACCATTCCGGACCACACTCCCGATCTGGCCAACGGCGAGCGCATGTTCTGGGCCGGTGGCTGTGCCTCCTGTCACGCCGCGCCCGGCGCCAAGGGCGAGGCCAAGCTGATTCTCAGCGGCGGCGTGGAGCTGAAGACGCCTTTCGGGGTCTTTCGCGTGCCCAACATCTCTCCGGCGAAGGGAGCGGGAATCGGCGACTGGAGCCGCGACGATTTCATCAACGCCATGCTGCGCGGCACCTCGCCGGAGGGCCAGCACTACTACCCCGCCTTCCCCTATGCCTCCTATCAACGGATGCGGGTGGAAGACGTCATCGACCTGAAGGGGTTCCTCGACACCCTGCCCGCCTCCGACAACGCAGTCGCCGCTCACGATCTGGCCTTCCCCTTCTCGTTCCGCAGCGGCCTCGGCTTCTGGAAGCTGCTGTATCTCGATGGCAAGCCGTTCACCCCGCCCGCCGGCGCCGATGAGACCGTGGCGCTTGGCGCCTATCTCGCCGAAGGTCCGGGCCATTGCGCCGAATGCCACACCCCGCGCAGCCTGCTCGGCGGTTTGAAGCACGACCGCTGGATGGCCGGCGCGCCCGATCCCGAAGGCGGCGACGGCCGGGTGCCGAACATCACCCCTTCCAGCGACGGCATCGGCAGCTGGAGCGCGGCGGACATCGCCTATTTCCTGGAAAGCGGCTTCACGCCGGAGTTCGATTCGGTCGGCGGCAGCATGACAGCGGTCCAGGAAAACTGGCACAATCTTGCCGCCAGCGACCGGGAGGCGGTCGCCGCCTATCTGAAATCCTTGCCGGCGCTGCCGAAGCAGCCGTAGTCGCGGGATGATCGGCGACAATTCGCCTGCGGATGGCCTGCCGTCCCGGGACGTGCTAGGCCAACAGCAAGGGGGCGGCATGGACTTGCAACTGGGCAACATCGAAAAACTGGCGTTTGTCTCCAGCGAGACCTGCGAGGCGGATGACGCGCGCGACATGTTCGAGCGCCGCTACGGCGCCCACGATCCGAAAACGGCGGATGTGATCGTCGCCCTCGGCGGCGACGGCTTGATGCTGCAGACCCTGCACCGCTACATGAACACCGGAAAGCCGATCTATGGCCTCAACCGCGGCTCGGTTGGCTTTCTGATGAACGAGTTTGGCGAGGGTGATCTTGTCGAGCGGATCCGCACCGCCGTGGTCAGCCGCATTCACCCGCTGGTGATGGACGCCACCGACACCTCCGGCCACATTCATTCCGCCCTCGCCATCAACGAGGTGTCGCTGCTGCGCCAGACCCATCAGGCGGCCAAGCTGCGCATTTCCGTCGATGAGCGGGTGCGCATGGAAGAGCTGATCTGCGACGGGGTTCTGGTGGCGACACCTGCCGGCAGCACCGCCTATAACCTCTCCGCTCACGGCCCGATTCTGCCGATCGACGCGCAGCTTCTGGCCCTCACCCCGATCAGCGCCTTCCGCCCCCGGCGCTGGCGCGGCGCGCTGGTCCCCAATCATGTGAAGGTGCGGATCTCCGTTCTGGAAAACGGCAAGCGGCCGGTGAGCGCGGCCGCCGACTACACCGAAATCCGAGACGTGACCGAGGTCGAGATCCATGAGGACAAAACGTCGAGCAGTCTCATTCTGTTCGATGCGGATCACAACTGGGAAGAACGAATCCTGACGGAGATGTTCCGCTACTGACATCTCCACCGCCGGTTCGCCGGCAGACGCTTCGCGTCCGCTTGTTTTCACTGCCCCCGACCAGCCCCAGGGACACCCGCCATGCCACTCCCCCCCCTCGATCTCAGCGAGCTTCGGGTTCTCATCGTCGAGGACAACCCGTACATGCGCCAGATCCTGCGCATGATGCTGACCGGCTACGGGGTGCGATCCGTGTTCGAAGCCGAGGACGGCGCGGAGGCGCTGGAACTGGTCGCCAGCAGTGCCCCGGACCTGGTGCTGACCGACTGGCTGATGCCGATCGTCAATGGCGCCGAGCTGACGCGGATGATTCGCCAGATGCCTGCTCCGGCCTGCTTCCTGCCGATCATCGCCATCACCGCCCACACGGAAAAGCGCCGGATCCTCTCCGCCCGCGACAGCGGCATTACCGAGGTGATGTGCAAGCCGGTCTCCGCCCGAGGGCTCTACCTCAGAATCGCCAATTGTATCTTGAACCCGCGCGACTTCGTGCGTAGCCCCTCCTTCTTCGGCCCCGACCGGCGCCGCTTCCAGGCGCCGCTGCACAACGGGACCGAGCGACGCGGCACCGGTATCGCCGACGGATATACACTGGACGAGACCGGGGAACTGTCACAAAGTCAGGAAAACGCGGCCGTCGCCACCGGGCGAGCCGGCGCGTCCGACCCGTCACGGCGCGGCGCCGCTGCCGTGCGACAGGTCAGGACATCAGGTCAGGGAACTGTTTGAAGATGGCGAGAGAACCAATCGATCCCGATGGCCGCAACGAGGTGGTCAAGCCGCCGCGCGACCTGCGGTCGAAGGTTCGGGTGCTGAGCGGACGCGAGGCGGCCCAGTTCGACCCGGTCAAATCGGCCGAAGCGGCGCTTGAGCGCCTGTCCGGCGATTTCGAGAACTGGATGGAGGACGAGGTCCGCACGCTGGCCTCGGCCTGGGCCGACATCCAGTCCGATGGCCTTGACGAAGACAGAAGTCAGGTGCTGTTTCGCGCCGCCCATGACATCAAGGGTCAAGCCAGCACGCTGGGCTACCCGCTGGTGGGCGCGGTCGCCGGCAATCTCTGTCACCTGATGGAGCATGTGGACACGCCCACCCTGCCGCTCACGCTCGTTGCCCAGCATGTGGATGCGATTCGCGCGATGGTGCAGGAAAAGGCGCGTCAGGAGGACAATCCGACCGCCCGCGCGCTGGTCGACCGGCTCGCCGACGTGACCGATGATTTCATCACCCGCCAGTCGGATGCCAAATAGGCGCGACGACCTGCCAGCGCGCGCCGGTCAGGCCGCCAGCGCCCGCGCGACATAGGCCCGCGCCGCCTCGCGGGCGGTCTCCGAGGACACCCGCCGCAGCATGACCAGAAGGTCGTCCACCTCGGCCCCGTTCGCCGCCTGGTAGCGCGCCAGCACCTGCTCGATCACCTGCCGGGCGGTCGCCGGATCGGTGAAATCGGCGCCCTCATCTTCCACCTCGCGCCACACCTCGACGGCAACGACGAACAGGGTGTGCATTCGCGCGGGCACCTTCGCCCGGGCGAGCAAGGCGCGCACGGAGGCCGCCCGCCCCGTGGCGAGCACGGTGAAGACGCGCGGCGGCGCCATTCCGGAGAGCAGCGACAGCGCCGCTTCGAACAGAAGGATGTTGCCCGTGCAGACCGCGCGCAGCAACAGGGCCGGGGTCAGTTGCGCGGACTGGCGCAAATGCTCGGCCAGCGCCGCCATTTCGCCATTGTCCGCCGCCCGGGCCAGTGCCACGGTCGCCCGCTCGCGCGCGTCCGCAACCACCGCCTCGGCCCGATTGCCCGCAAGGCCCCGGCGCACCAGCGGGTGATCCCGCAGGACATCGCCGACCGCCTGCAACAGCATCTGCCGGATCTCGATCGGCGTTTGCGGCCACCGCAGCAAGGCCTCGCGCAGGGGCGCCGCGTGGCCGTGCCGCTCCACCAGCCGCGTCAGGCTGAAGGTGGCAATCTCCGCATGCTCGTTTTCCAGGAGCGCCAGACAGGCGGGCAACGAGCCGACCTCGGCGATGGCGGCAGCAACCGGCGCCGACAGGCCGACCCGGCGGGCAACCGCCACCGGGATCGGATCGGCAAGCCCGGCCACCGCGTCCACCAGTTCCGCATCCAGCAGCACCGGCGAATGCCTGAACACAATGGTTGCCACCTCCGGCAGGTCCGACATCAGCGCCAGCACCACCTCGCGCGGCGCCGCTTCGCTGCGCGCCAGCGCCTCGGCCATAGCGCGGCGAACGCCGGGAGCCGGATCGTCCAGCAGGAAGATCATCGCCGACAGCGCGGCCTCGCGCTCGCTTTCGTCCAGATCGGAATAAAGATAGGCCCGTGCCAGCGCACTGGTGGCCTCCGCCCGGCGCGGCGCCGGCGCATCGGCCATCCACCGCAGGAACTGCTGAACGATCATGGTGCGACTTCCCAACTCACGGCACTTTCCGCATTCAAGGGGAAAGTATGCCGGGGAAACGCTTAATGTTTCGTTCACCATAAAACGGGGCGGATCAGGCGGGCGGCAGCAGGTCCTTTTGCTGCAGCGCCGGCCGGTAGCTGAGGAAGCCGGTCAGGTCCATCGGCCGGCTTTCGCGGGCCACCGGTACCGGCGCCGTATTGGCCTGGGCCAGGATCTGCATGCGCCGTGCGCTGTAGGCATCGGTTTCCCCCGCGTTGGCCTCGCGGCTGAACGCTTGCCGGGCAACGTCCCGCTGCCCTGCCTCCTGCGCCGCGAAGGCGGTGAGGAAGGTCGCATTCATCGAGGCACGTTTCGCCTCCACCCCGTTGCGGAACAGGGCATGAAACGGCGAGGAAACGTCATCGGTCGCCGACCAGGCATTCAGCACCCGGCGGGTCGGATCGCCCATCGACAGCCCGCTTGCCGGGATATCGAGATTGGCCGGGACGCTCGCACCGGCGCGCGCCTCCATCCGCCCCGAAAGCGCATCCGACTTGGCGGTCGGCAGCACGGCAACCTGTGTCGTGCCGGTGACAGGCACGCTGGTGCCGCCATGTTTGGCAACGAGATTGGCATAGACCGCCGCGACCGAGCGCGGGCTCCCGTCCCGCTCATAGAAGATCGGACGGTTGGCCTTCGCCTGGCGGGAAAACACCTGATCGGCCGCAAGGGTCGGCTGGCTCTCCGCCAGCCGGATCAGCTTGTTCGCCCCGCCCGCGCCGAGGAAATGGGCGATGTACAGCTCGCCCTGATTTGGCTGGCGGCCGAGCTTGGCGGTGAGATAGTCACTGTTCTTCCGGGTCAGTTCCCCGGCCATCACCGAGGCGACTTCCGCGTTGTCGCGCAGCGCCAGGATTTCCCGGCGCATGGCCGGATCGCTCACCTTGTAGCGGCCGCTGGAGGTGCGGCTGATCTGGTCGGCATAGTGGCCAAGGCCATGCTTGTGGCCCGACTGCTTGACCGTCTCCAGCCAGGTGCTTTCGATAAACTGGAACAGGCCGGACGCACTGGACGTGCCGGCCTTGGCATCCTCATCGAAATTCGATTCCCGCCGGGCGGTGCGCACCAGATAGTCGAAGGAGGTTCCCGTGGTCGTGCTGGCGGATTGGAACGCTTGCTCGATCCGGGACGCGATCGAGAACGGTTCGCCGACTTTCATGCTCCGCTCTCCCTGAAGACAGGACCCTTAGGATTTGGTTAACAATCCGGTGCAAGTGGTTAACGAGTGGTTAACGCCTGCCAACATCCGTTGCACACTGCATTTTCCGGCGTTAAGCCGGAGACAGGAGGCGCCGGAATTGACACATCCCGGCGCGACTCGCGGGAGGACAGCGCAGATGCCAGGATTGTATTTCGAGGAATTCGACGTCGGTCACGTGTTCCATCACAGCCTCACCCGGACAGTGACGGAGATGGACAACATGCTGTTTTCCAACATGACCCTCAATCCGCAGCCGCTGCACATCGACCGGCATTTCTGCGAGACCGAAACCGAATGGGGCCAGCCGCTGGTCAACAGCCTGTTCACCCTCGGGCTGCTGATCGGCATTTCGGTGAATGACACCACGGTCGGCACCACCATCGCCAATCTCGGCATGAACGACGTGAAATTCCCCAAGCCCCTGTTTCAGGGCGACAGCGTCCATTGCACCACCGAGGTGATCGGCAAGCGCGAGTCCCGCTCCCGCCCGGATGCCGGCATCGTCGAGTTCGAGCACAAGGCCTTCAACCAGCACAACGATCTGGTCGCCGTGTGCCGCCGCCAGGCCTTCATGCGCCGCAAGTCGCCGGAAGCCTGAGCCATGCGGTCCCTGCTCTTCGTGCCCGGCGACAGCGAGCGCAAGCTCGCCAAGGGCCTTGCCAGCGGCGCCGATTGCCTGCTGATCGACCTTGAGGATTCCGTTGCGCTCGACAACAAGGACACCGCCCGCGCGGTGACCGCCGCGTTTCTCGCCGCCAACGTCAAGACCGCCAGCCGGCCACGGCTCTATGTGCGGGTCAACGCCCTCGACACCGGCCTGACCGACGGCGATCTCGATGCGGTGATGGCCGGCGCCCCGGACGGCATCATGCTGCCCAAGTCGATCTCCGGCCGCGATGTACAGCACCTCGATGCCAAGCTGGCGGTGCGCGAGGCCGAGTGCGGCCTTGCCGATGGCGCCACCCGCATCCTGGTCGTGGCGACGGAAACCGCCGCGTCCCTGTTCAATCTGGGCAGCTATCAGGACGCCAGCCCGCGTCTTGAGGGGCTGACCTGGGGCGGCGAGGACCTTTCGGCCGATATCGGCGCGCTGGCCAACCGGGACGCCTCCGGTGCCTATACCGATCCCTATCGCCTTGCGCGCAGCCTGTGCCTGTTCGGCGCGGCGGCGGCCGGCGTCATGCCGATCGATTCGGTCTTCACCGGCTTCCGCGACATGGAGGGCCTGCGCACTGAAGCGCTCGATGCCCTGCGTGACGGCTTCACCGCCAAGATGGCGATCCACCCGGCGCAGGTGCCGGTGATCAATGCGGTCTTCACCCCCTCCGAGGAGGAGGTGGCCCGGGCGGAACGGATCATTGAGGCGTTCCGCGCCGCCGGCGACCCGGGCGTTGTCGGTCTCGACGGCGAGATGCTGGACCGCCCGCATCTGCGCCGGGCGGAAAAGGTGATCGCCCGCGCCCGGATGGCCGCAGCTCCCGCGCCTTAGGGAATCGCGGAGAGAAGCAGGAAGACCGCGAAAATGCTGAGGTGCACGGCCCCTTGCAGGATGGTCGTGCGCCCGGTGCCCAGCGTCAGGGTGCTGACAAAGAGCGTCAGCACCAGCAGCACGATGTCCTCTGCCACCAGGCCGAGAACGAGCGGCTTGCCCATGGTGACCGACACCGCCGCCACCACCGGAATGGTCAGGCCGATACTGGCCAGCGCCGAGCCGAGCACCAGGTTGACGCTGTTCTGCAACTGATTGTGCAGGGCCGCCCGCACCGAGGCGATGCCTTCCGGCAAGAGCACGATGGCAGCGATCACCACGCCGACCACCGCCTGGGGCAATCCGGCATGTGCGACCGCCGTGTCGAGCGGGTGGGACAGGATCTTGGCGAGCAGGATCACGATCAGCAGCGCCGCCGGCAGCAGAACCACGCTGACCAGCGTCACCGCCCGCGAGGGAACCTCATCCGCCACCCCATGCAAAAGCTCAGGCTCCGCCTCCGGATCAACGAGCGCCCCACGCTCCACTTCCATGAAATAGTCGCGGTGGCTCACGGTCTGCACGAAAACGAAGGTGGCGTAGAGCCCGAGCGACACCACGCCGATCACCAGAAGCTGCAAAATGGAAAACTGCCCCTGGCCGCCGGCCAGAACGAAATTCGGCAGCACAAAGGAGACCGTGGCCAGGGTGCCGAGAACGGCCAGAGAGGCGGAGGCGGCATTGAGCTGGAAGGATTGCTCGTGATGGCGCCGACCGCCGAGCACCAGGCAAAGGCCGATCACCCCGTTGAGCACGATCATGATGGCGGAAAACACCGTGTCACGCGCCACCTCCTCGTTGCCCTCCGCACCCGAAAGCATGATCGAGACGATCAGCGCCACTTCGATCACGGTGACGCAGACCGCAAGAATGATCGAACCGAAGGGTTCGCCGACCCGCGCCGCCAGCACCTCCGCATGATGCACGGAGGCGAACACCGCGCCGCCGAGCAACAGCGTGACGAGCCCGAGCACCGCGCCGGAGTCCTCCGGCAGCACATCTGTCATGATGAGCGCAAGGACGAGAGCAGCCGCCGCCGGCACCAGCCAGGACCAGCGCGGAATGGAGCCATGGCTGGCGTGCGACATGAAATCCCCCTGAAAAAAAGATCCGCACCGGCGGCCGCCGGCGCGGATCTCTTCTAGCGGGAAAAAACGTCAGGCCGGTTAACGGCGCGTCGGTCGGGCCTCAGCCCCGAGGCCGGTCCAGCTCGAACACGCTGTCGACCACCGCGTAATCCTTGTAGCCAAGGCGCGAGAGCGGCCGGGCCACCGTCACATCGAACCGGCCATCGACCAGCGCGTCCTCGGCCAGATGCACCGCGACCACTTCGCCGAACACCACCCAGTTGTCGGCGGGCTGACCGTTGAGCCCGGTCGGACGCACGGTCTGCAGGTAGCGGCATTCCATCACCGCCTTGGCCTCCGCCACATGAGGAACGTCCACCAGTTTCGACGCCGCCGGGGTCAGACCGGCCTTCTCGAACTCCGAGATCCCGTGCGGATAGGGCGCGGAAGACAGGTTCATCTGGTCCTTCAGATCCTCGGTCGCCAGGTTGAACACGAAGGCGCCGGTGGCTTCCGCGTTGCTCACCGTGTCCTTGTAGCCGGAGGAGGAGAAGATCACGATCGGCGGCGTGTCCGACACGGCGTTGAAGAAACTGTAGGGCGCAAGATTGACGGTGCCATCCGCCCCCCGGGTGGAGATCCAGCCGATCGGGCGCGGCGAGACGATCGCCTTGAACGGATTGTGCTTCAGGCCATGGCCGTCGGCGACCTCATAGGAATACATGCTCATGCTCCGGTCCATTCGGTGATCAGGCTGTCGAGGTCCGGCCGCGCCCGGTCGGCGGGCGTGTGCGTCGGGCTGCCGATGTGGATAAAGCCGGCGATCCGCTCGGTCCCCTCAACGCCAAGCAGCGCCGCCGCTTCATCATCGAAGGCCATCCATTCGCTGAGCCACTGGCCGGCGAAGCCCGCCGCATGGGTGGCGGTCAAAAGGTTCATGCAGACGGCACCGGCGGAAAGCTCCTGTTCCCACAGCGGGATCTTCGGATGCTCGGCGGCGCAGCTCACCACGGCCACCACCAGCGGCGCGCGCACGAACCGCCCGGCTTCCTGGGCCTTGCGCTCGTCCGAAAGCGGCCCTTCGCGCGCCTCCAGCAGCGCCACCAGCCGGTCGCCATAGGTCTGCCGCGCCGCACCACGCAGCACGATGAAGCGCCAGGGCGCCAGCTTGCCATGGTCAGGCACCCGGGCGGCGGCCGTGAGCAACAGGCGCAACGTCTCGTCCGACGGGGCCGGCTCCGCCAGCGTCAGGGCGAGATGGGAACGGCGGGTCAGCAGCAATTGCAGCATCGGCGAGGGAAGCGCTTCGGAAGAAAGCGTCGGGGAGAGGTCCGCGGTCATGGCTGTCCTTGTCGGATCGGCGCCTCGCCGGGTCGCGACCGACCGGGCCAGGGCTGATGATCGTCATCTCGGTGTGGAGTGGGAGAGCACCGTATCTGGGTTTGGCGACCGTGGGATGCTCCAGCGTCTGGACACCTGACCTAATCACAATTTCGCTGCTGTCAATCCTCCGCCCCCCGCCGCGCGTCGCCTCACCTTGCGGCCGCTGACAGCAAGGAGACTTGAAATCGCCCCAGTTTTGGTCTTTGCAGGGGGATGGTTCGCGCTTTGCGAACCGGCACACCCATGGCGGAGAGTTTTTGATGCGCGGAATGCTCCTGATGGCAGCAGGTTGCCTTGGCCTTGTTCTGAACGGCCCGGCGGCATTGGCGCAGGTTTCGGTCGTCCCGACGGCCAAGCCCGACATCCCCTCCGCCGCCCCTGCCGCTCCGGCGGCGGAGGATCCGCTTGGCCCGTTGATCGGCGGCGAAGGCGCCGCCACCGACCTTCTGGCTGACCAGCCGGCCGAACCGGCGCTCGATCCGCTTCTTGAGGGGTTGGCCCCCGATGGCGGTGTCGCTGCGGTCCCCTACGCCCCCTCCTCCCTGCCGGAGACCGGCATGCCCGGCCCGCAGCAAAACCTTCCGGTCTATCTGGTGGCCCGGCTGAGCGACGGCGGTCCGGCCCTGACCGATGGCGTTGCCTGGCGCGTCTACTCCGACCGCCCCGGCGACAAGGGCAAGCTGGAGCTGGTGGCGACCGCCAAGGGCGGCGACGCCGATTTCCGTCTCGCCCCCGGCAACTACCTTGTACACACCGGCTATGGCTTTGCCGGCAGGACCACCCGCATCACCGTCGGTGGACAACCCACCAGCCAGACGGTCCTGCTCAATGCCGGCGGCATGAAGCTGGATGCGGAATTCGCCGGCCACCAGCCGATCAAGACCGGCAAGGTGGTGTTCGATATCTATGAGCGGGAATTCGACAGCCGGGGCGAGCGCCGGATCGTCGCCCGAAACATCGCCCCGGGCGCCATCGTCCGCCTGAACGCGGACACCTACCATGTGGTCAGCCGCTATGGCTCGGTCAACGCCACGGTTCGCGCCGACATTCACGTCGAACCGGGCAAGCTGACCGAGGCGACCGTCTACCACAATGCCGCGCGGGTGACCCTGAAGCTGGTCAACCAGCCCGGCGGCGAAGCCATCGCCAACACCGCCTGGTCGATTCTCACCCCCGGCGGCGACGTGGTGGCGGAAGGCAACGGTGCCTTCCCCTCCTTCGTGCTGGCCAATGGCGAATACCAGGTGTTTGCCCGCAACAACGCGGCGATCTATTCCCGGGAGTTTAACGTGGTGACCGGCCGCCATGGCGAGGTCGAGGTGATCGCTCAGGAACCGCTCAGCAACTGATCCCGCGCGCGCGCCGGCGCCAGCGTCATCACGCGCCGGTACAGATGGCCAATCACCGCCTGCTGATCCGGCAGTGCGGCCAGCTCACCATAGGGAATCGGCGCGCCGATCCGCACCTTCAGCTCCGAGCCGATGATGCGCCGGAATTCATGCACATACATCGACAGCCGCAGGGTGAGCGACAGGCGCGAGACCAGATGGAACAGCGCTGAGTTCTGCCCTTCGAAGTAAAGCGGCAACACGGTCGCCCGCGATGCGCGGATCATCTTCGCGGTGAAGGTCTTCCACGGCAGTTCCCGCGCCGGGCCGAACGGGCGCGACGCGGTCGCGACCCCGCCGCCGGGAAAGACGATGATCGTCACCCCCTCCCCGATGAGGCGCAGCGCCTCGCGCCGGGTCGCCATGTTGGTGCGCAGCGCCTCCGCGCTCTCCTCGAAATCGATGGGCAGCGCAAAGGGGCGGATTTCCGGCGCCTTCATCAATTCGTTGTTGATCAGGATGCGAAAAGGCCGGCCCAGCCGCTCGGCCAGCGACAGGATCGCCAGCCCGTCACCAAGACCGTAGGGATGGTTGGCGATCATCACCAGCGGCCCCTCGGGCAACTCCGCAGGCGGCCAGACCCCCTCTTCCACCACCACGGAGATGCCGACCAGCGCCAAAAGATCGCTCCACATGCAGGAGGACCCGGCGATGAGCGCGTCGCGCCAGGATCGGTAATAGCCGAGCAGGTGCTCCCGGCCGGACAGCCGCTCGATCGCCGAGATCAGCCAGCGCTTGACCGGCGGATGATCCGCGTTGGCATAACTGAGTTCCGTGTCCTGCACCGCTGGTTCCGTTCGCATGTCATCAGTTTTTTCGGGCCGCACCCTGCCTCCGTCCTTGTGACAGGAAGACGACAGCAGCGCTCTTGGAGCGAGCAAGAAGACACAAAACGGCCGGCGCGAAGGTCTGTCCTCGCGCCGGCCTGGGGTCTGCCTTGCCTGTCGTCAGAGGCCGATCACTCGGCGGCGGGCCGCAGGTCCGGCGCCACCGCTTCCTCGGCCAGCGAGGACACCGCCTCGGCCAGCGCCATCGGCGTCTGGTGCTTGGAGCCCAGACGGCGAATGTTGACCGTGCGCTCTTCCGCCTCGCGCTTGCCGCAGACGACGATCACCGGCACCTTGGCCAGCGAATGCTCGCGGACCTTGTAGTTGATCTTCTCGTTGCGCAGATCGATGTCCGCCCGCAAACCCGCCGCCTTCATCTCCGCCAGCACCTCACGGGCATACTCGTCCGCCTCGGAGGTGATGGTGGTGACGATCACCTGCTGCGGCGCCAGCCACAACGGGAAATGGCCGGCGAAGTTCTCGATCAGGATGCCGAGGAAACGTTCCATCGAGCCGCAGATCGCCCGGTGGATCATCACCGGGGTCTTCTTCTCGCCGTCCTTGTCCACATAGAAGGCGCCAAAGCGCTCCGGCAGGTTGAAGTCCACCTGGGTGGTGCCGCACTGCCATTCACGGCCGATGGCATCGCGCAGGGTGTATTCGAACTTCGGCCCGTAGAACGCACCCTCGCCCGGCAGGATATCGGTCTTGATCCGCCCGCCCGACTGGTCGGCGATCTGCTGCAGCACCTTCTCCATCACGCTTTCGGCGTGATCCCAAAGCTCGTCCGAACCAACCCGCTTTTCCGGCCGGGTGGACAGCTTGACGACGATCTCATGGAAGCCGAAGTCCTCGTAGACCGACAGAATCAGGTCGTTGATCTTCAGGCATTCCTCGGCCATCTGCTCTTCGGTGCAGAAGATATGCGCATCGTCCTGGGTGAAGCCGCGCACCCGCATCAGGCCGTGCATGGCGCCGGAGGGCTCATAGCGGTGCACCGCGCCGAACTCGGCCATGCGCAGCGGCAGGTCGCGGTAGCTCTTCAGCCCATGCTTGAAGATCTGCACGTGACCGGGGCAGTTCATCGGCTTCAGCGCGAACAGGCGGGTATCTTCCGCTTCCGTGTCGGCGCACTGCACGGAGAACATGTTCTCCTTGTACCAGCCCCAGTGACCGGAGGTCTCCCACAGGGAGCTGTCGAGGATCTGCGGCGCGTTGACCTCGTCGTAGTCCTCCGCCAGCCGGCGGCGCATGTAGGACACCAGGCTCTGGAACAGGCTCCAGCCCTTGGCGTGCCAGAACACGACGCCCGGCCCCTCTTCCTGGAAATGGAACAGGTCCATTTCCCGGCCAAGGCGGCGATGATCGCGCTTTTCCGCCTCCTCCAGCATGTGGAGGTAAGCCTTCAGTTCCGCGTCATTGGCCCAGGCGGTGCCATAGATGCGGGTCAGCATCTCGTTGTCGCTGTCGCCGCGCCAATAGGCGCCGGCCACCTTCATCAGCTTGAAGCTGTCGCCGATCTGCCGGGTGGAGGCCATGTGCGGACCACGGCACAGGTCGAGCCAGTCGCCCTGGCGGTAGATCTTCACATCCTCGCCGGCGGGAATCGCGTCGACCAGTTCCACCTTGTAGGTCTCGCCGCGCTCCAGGAAGAACCGCTTGGCCTCCTCGCGCGACCAGACCTCCTTGGTGAAGGCGTCGCCGCGCTGGATGATCTCGCGCATCTTCTTCTCGATGACCGGCAGATCCTCGGGGGTGAAGGGCTCGTCGCGCTTGAAGTCGTAATAAAAGCCGTTCTCGATCACCGGGCCGATGGTGACCTGGGTGCCCGGCCACAGCTCCTGCACCGCCTCGGCCATCACATGGGCCGCGTCATGGCGGATCAGCTCCAGCGCGCGCGGATCGTCGCGGGTGACGATCTCCAGCCGGGCGTCTCCGGTGATCGGCTCCGACAGATCGGCGAGCGCGCCGTCGAGCGCAACGGCAACCGCCTTCTTGGCCAGCGACTTGGAAATGCCGGCGGCGATCTCCGCGCCGGTGGTGCCAGCGGCAAAATCGCGCACGGAATTGTCAGGGAAGGTCAGATGAATCATGTCTGTCTCCGGCTCACTCCTGCAAACGAGGCAGGTAAGCAATGCTGTCGTGGGAAGGCCCTCATGTAGGGGATTTGCGCGCCAGGGGCAAGCCGCCGGCCCGCCCGGCTCAGTCCAGCCGCGTCTTCGGGTCGATATGATCGCTTTTCCACTGCCCGTAGCGCCAGGGCGCATACCAGCGCGCCTGTTTCGGCAGGGCCTCCGGCGCCGGATCATAGCCGCTGCCGCCCCCCGGACGGCAACGCTGCACCCGGGCAAGACCGACCCAGCCGCCGCGCCACAGCCCGTACCGCCGGATCGCATCGGCGGTGTATTCCGAACAGGTTGGCGCGTAGCGACAGGTCCGTCCCAGGAACATGGAGAAGGTGAGCTGATAAAGACGGATCAGCCCGAGGGCGATCAACGCCACCGGGCCGGGGCGGCCGGCGTTTCGCGATTGTTGCGGCGGGCACATGGCAATGCTTTCTACCGAAGCCGGACCCCGGTGCGCCGGAGGCTCGGACCGTCAATTGAGGCGATCTTTTCGGGTGCTTCTGTCAGGCGCTCCCGTCAGGCAGCGGCCGTCCGTTTCGCCTCGATCTGGTCGATGGCGTCGACCACCGCCTCGAAGGTCAGCAAGGTGGAGGCGTGCCGGGCCTTATAGTCGCGCACCGGCTGAAGACAGGCGCATTCGGCAAACCGTCCCTCCGGCGGCGGTCCGCCCTCCTTCAGCATGGCCCGCATGGTGTCACGCAGCGCCCGCAATTCCTCCACCGTGGCACCGATCACATGCCTGGCCATGATCGCCGAAGCCGCCTGACCGAGTGCGCAGGCTTTGACCTCGTGCGCAAAATCCGTCACAACTTTATCTTGCAACTTCAGATCGACCACCACCGTCGAGCCGCACAGCTTGGAGTGGGCCTTGGCGGTGGCGTCGGGATCGTCCAATCGGCCAAGGCGGGAAATGTTGCCGGCCAACTCGAGAATCCGGGAATTGTAGATGTCATCAAGCATATGCGCCTCTTCGAGAACGCGTGAATTCCGATAACCGGCTTCACAGCCCTCACCGCTTCCTTATATAGGGAGACATGCGGGAATGAAACGGTCTGCCCTCAACTTGCCGTTCGCAAGACGCGGGGATAAGGGATACGGCGCCGCAATTCAGCCAGACTGGCATGTCACTCGGCCTTCGCGCCAGGTCGCGCGTCAGACACGATAGAAATGGTCCGAAATGGCGGGGATGGCGTAGAGAATGCCACAGAAAGTCAAAACGGGAGAGCCCGCAATGGATGCCATCTTGAAGCCACTCGCGCAAAAAGGCGAGCCTGCGGCAACCACGCCCGCGCGCCCTTCCCGCGAAGAAGCGGAAGCCGCCGTGCGGACACTTCTGGCCTGGATCGGCGAATCCCCCACCCGTGAAGGGCTGCTCGACACGCCCAAGCGGGTGGTCAAGGCGCAGGAGGAAGTCTTCTCCGGCTACACGCAGGATCCGGCCGAGCATCTGAAGCGCACCTTCGAGGAGGTCGGCGGCTATGACGACATCGTCCTGGTGCGCGGCATTCCCTTCTTCTCCCATTGCGAACACCACATGCTGCCCTTCGTTGGCGAGGCCCATGTGGCCTATTACCCGTCCGAAGGCGTGGTCGGCCTGTCGAAGATCGCCCGGGTGGTCGATATCTTCGCCAAGCGCCTGCAAACCCAGGAAAACCTGACCGCGCAGATCGTCGGCGCGCTGGACACCCACCTTGCGCCCCGCGGCATCGCCGTGATGCTGGAAGCCGAGCATCAGTGCATGACCATGCGCGGCGTGCAGAAGCGCGGCGTCTCCACCATCACCACCCGCTTCACCGGCGTTTTCCAGGACGACCCGAACGAACAGGCGCGCTTCATGAGCCTGGTTCGGGATCCCCGGCGCGCCTGACCCGACCGAAAACGACCGCCGAATCCATGACCGAACACACCCATTTCGCCCCGCGTACCAGCAAGACCGAGATCGAACTGGGCACGGCCTTCCAACCCAAGTTCGACGCCGATGGGCTGATCGCCTGTGTTGTCACTGATGCGGATGACGGCACCGTGCTGATGGTCGGCTACATGAACGCCGAAGCGCTGCGCCGGACCATCGACACCGGCGAGGCCTGGTACTGGAGCCGCTCGCGCCAGGAATACTGGAAAAAGGGCGGCACCTCCGGGCAGGTCCAGTCGGTGGTGGAACTCCTCACCGATTGCGATCAGGACGCGCTGGTCATGAAGGTGCGGGTCGCCGGCAATGGCGCCACCTGCCACGTGGGTTATCGCTCGTGCTTCTACCGCAAGGTGGTGCAAGGTCCGGACGGAGAACCCGCGCTGGAATCGACCGGCGCGCAGCGGGTCTACGATCCGGCGACCGTTTACGGCGCCGGCTGATCGAGATCTGGCGCGCACGGCTGCTCGGCGTCAATCCACCAAAACGATTGCCCCTCGGCTCTCCGATCCCGGCTCGGGGCCGGGATGACGCCGAGGCGCGGGGCAAGGACTGTTTTGCTCCTGACATCGCCTCACGCTCCGCGTCCTCCCTTACGTAAGCGCAAGCGAAGATCCGGGACCGGAGAGCCACCGCGTTTCCGCTCCGAACGCTTGAGAACGCGCGCTGGCCGGAGTTGCCCCGGCCGGCGCGACGCCCGGTCAGGTCATGGCCTGGTCAGGTCATGGCGATATAATTGCGCATGTCCTCCGCCTCACGCTCGATCTGCGCGATCCGGTGCTTGACCACATCGCCGATGGACACCAGGCCCGCAAGCCTGCCGTCCTGCACCACCGGCACGTGGCGGAACCGCCCGCCGGTCATCCGCGCCATCACCGAGTTGACCGTCTCCTGCCCCTCGCAGGTCTCCACATTCTTCGTCATATAGGCCGACACCGGCTTGTCGAGCGCCTCGACTCCATCCTTCGACACCGCCCGGACCACGTCCCGCTCCGAGATGATGCCGACGATCCTATCCTTGTCGTCCGTGATCACGATGGCACCGATCCGCCGGGTGCAAAGAATGGCGCAGATCTCCCGCAAGGGTGTCGCCGGTTGCTCGGTGGTTACCTCACGCCCCTTCTCGTTCAGTATCGATGCGACCGTCATACGCGCCTCCTCGCCTGCTCCCCCCCGTTGCCGCGAACACCCGCATGCGAACAGGGCTCCAATGCCCCATCATGACAAATCTGCGTGCGTTCGCAATGCGCAAAGACCGCATTGGCGATGTGTATCGCGCGGGCCGGCGACACGCGGGCGTCGCTCACCCGCGGCCGGCGCGCACCGGGTCGAACAGCCGGAACAGCAGGAAGCCGGCGAGAAAACCGCCGATATGCGCTTCCCAGGCGATGCTGCCGCCTTCTCCGGCGAGCGGCACCGACCACAGGCCGAACAAAAGATTGATGGCGAACCACACCCCCAGAAAGGCAATCACGCTGGGATTGGCGAGCGAGGCGACAAGCCCGGTCGCCGGCACCCGGTAGGCGGCCGCATCCGTGCGCCGTATCGCGCCAAGCGGCCCGCCCATCTGAAAGACGAACCGCGTCGCCGCCGCCATCTGGCCGGAGATCGCCGCCGAGGCGCCAATCATCGGCACCGCCTCGCCGAAATGCGCCAGAAGATGCACCAGTGCACCGGCAATCGCGCAGACCGCCGACAACAGGAGAAACCGCAAGGGGCCGAACCGGCGGGCCACCGCGCTGCCAAAGACGGTCATCCAGAGTACGTTGACGAACACATGCGACCAGCTTCCATGCAGGAAGGCGTAGGTCAGGAAGGTCCAGACATCGCCCGCCGCGCCGCCGGGCAGCGTCATCCCGCCCATCAGCGCCGGGTCGTAGCGGATCGGCAGGAAGGCGAAGGTGAGCAGCACCTCCCGCGACAGACCGATAGGCAACCAGCCATCGATGGCATGGATCGCGATCAGCAAGACGGCCAGCGCCGTCACCACGCCGGGAAGATTGAACACCGGCTCCGGCGCGTCGGGGCCAGCCGGTGCGGGCGGTTGCGGATCGGCGGAAACGGGATCGGTCATGGGCCTGCCTGAGAGCTGAGGACAGTCTCCCTTACGCAACTCCGCCGGGCCGATCAAGCCGGGGCCGTTCACCCGCCCCGTCGGCGGCCGCCTCCTCGCCCACGGTGCCCAACGGACGGGCTCCCCGGATTTGCCGCCGTCTTCAAAGAGATAAGCGCCTCGGCCCGGCGCGAACCGGCCCAAGAGGCCATCTTCACCCTTCGTTAACCCTAACAAGGGGTTAAACGCCCCCTCTCCGCCCGGGCTGGCACGTCCCCTGCTTCGTAGAGCGGCAGAACCTCTTTCGTCCCGTTTGTTGTCCCGTTGCGGGACAGGCGGGGCGCAACAGACCGAAACTTCCGGGGGACAGGGACGATGAAACATCCAGTGACGCAACGGCTCTATGAATATTGGGACGGTCTGCGCGGTGCCCGCCCCGCCCCGGACCGCAGCGAGATCGAGCCGAGCCGGATCCGCAACATTCTCGGCGACACCTTCATTCTGGAGGTGCTGGGGCAGGACACCTATCGCTTCCGCCTTGCCGGCACCCGGCTGTGCGCGCTGCACTGCCGCGAGCTGAAAAACCGCAATATTCTGCGGGGTTGGTCCGAGGAAGACCATGAAGCGCTCAGCACCCTGCTGGCCGCGACCAGCGAGGATGCCGCCGCCGCCGTCATCGGCCTGACCGGCTACACCGAGCGCCGTCAATCGGTCGACATGGAAATGCTGCTGCTGCCGCTGCACATTCCCGGCGAGGGGTGCAGCCGGGTGCTCGGCTCCTGTGTCGCTTTGGAACAGCCCTACTGGGCCGGGATGCATCCGATCCTGTCGCAGACCATCAGGAGCGTGCGCCTGTTGTGGCCGGACGAGCGGCCCGCCTTCCTCAGCACGTCCGCGCCGCAGTCGCACTTGCCCCGGTCCGGCGTCGTGCCCGCCGTCACCGCCGCCGAGGCGGCAAGCGCCATGCTCCCGACGTTCGGCGCCCGGCAGGTCCAGCATCTGACCGTGATCGACGGCGGCAAGCAGTAGCGCCCCCTCACCGGGAGTAGCCAGCGGGCCAGGCGTCCGCCGACCCTGGCACGGCAAGCGGCCAATCCCCCCTATCCCTTCCGAAGTGGTGGGTTGGCGTGCCTTGCGCGCCGGGCGATATTACCCTCTGTTAACCCTCCTTGCGTATTTTTGATCTCGCAGTGTCCGCGCGGTGCATCCTGCCGTTGGCACCGGGAACAAGGCTGACCATGGATGGCACACGCCACAGCAACACAACCTGACAAAGAGACGCCCGCCAAGCGGTTCGATCGACGCCGTCACAGCCGCGTCGCCGTCAATGTTCTCGGCCGTTTCATGCTGGAAGACCGGCGGGAGTATCCCTGTCAGGTCATCAACATGTCGCCCGGCGGCGCGGCCCTGATCGCTCCGGTCCAGGCGAAGCTCGGCGAGCGGGTGGTTGCCTATCTCGACCATATCGGCCGGATCGAGGGTGAGGTGGTGCGTGAGATCCAGGGCGGCTTCGCCATGCGCATCAACGCACCGCTGCGCAAGCGCGACAAGCTCGCCAATGTGCTGACCTGGCTGGCCAACCGCGACAGCCTCAATCTTGAGGAAGATCGCCGGCACGAGCGGTTCACGCCGAAGAACCCGGTCACCCAGATCGTCCTGGCCGATGGCCGCAGCTACCGCTGCCGGATCGTCGACGTCTCCCTGTCCGGCGCCTCGCTCAAGGCAGAGGTCAAACCGGAGATCGGCATGTCGATCCAGCTCGGCAAGATGCGGGCCCGGGTCGTGCGCCATTTCGAGGATGGCATCGCCGTGGAATTCGCACATATCCAGAATCGGGACCTCTTGGAGCAGCACATCTCCTGAGGCCCGCCAAGGCGTTTCTCCCCTGCGTTTCCCGCCAGCGCTTATCCCCGGTCGCCACAGCTGAGACCGCGATGCGCCAGAGCCGCCGTCTTGACGCAGAATTGGCACCGCCTGCCCGGATATTGTCCGGCGCCAGGAACAATTTTTCGAAAATTTGCACAGCCTTCCAGCTCCACAAAACAGAGCGCGCACGCGCCTGACCGCCGGGAGATGGCCGCGCGCGGCCCTGCCCTGCCGCGACCCGGGATGTCATCGCGGCGGCGTCCGCCCCATGACGTAAATCCGGCAATCCATTGATTCACAATATTTTTTAGAACCCGCGACGAACCCTGTGAGGCGCGTGCCGGCGCGGCCTCCCATTGCCATAAAAAATTGAGTCAAATTTTATTAAAATCAGAATTCAATTTGAATAAAACTTATCTCTACTTCTCGCGTACTTTGAACTAAATGCAATGACGCCGCTTAGATCGCGATAAAATCGAGAAAGACATAGTGAAGCCAGCCTTGGGGAGGGCTTCAACATGAGAAACTCGAAATTCGCACTGACTTTTGCTTTTGCCGCCATGACACTCTGGGCCGCTGGAACCGCTCTCGCGGACCAAAGCACCGGCCGTTTCATGACCATTTCCGGCGGTGCCCGCGCTCCGGTCGGGCACACCGGGTTCTGTTCGGAAAACCCGAGCGCCTGTCGCGGCGGCACGAACAAGCCCGTCGTCGTCAAGCTCGACCGCTCGCGCTGGGACGAACTTCTGGCGGTCAATGCCGAGGTGAACGAACGGGTTCGTCCGGTCACCGACATCGAGCTGTTCGGCGTCGAGGAATACTGGACCTACCCGGACCGGGGCGCCGGTGACTGCGAAGAATATGTTCTTGAAAAGCAACGGGTTCTGAAGGCCCGAGGCTGGCCGGAAAGCGCTCTTCTGATCACCGTGGTCAAGGACACCAACAATGCGGGCCATGCGGTGCTGACCGTGCGGACCGATCAGGGCGACATCATCCTCGACAACCAGATGGAAGCGGTCCTTCCCTGGTATTCGGCCCCCTATCGCTTCGTCAAACGCCAATCGTCAACCAACCCGGCCCGGTGGGCCGCGATCAGTGACGAGCGCGTCAGCACCGTGGCGAGCATCAGCGAATAAGCACCCCGGAGGCGGCCCGGCCGCCACCGCTTCGATATCGACCCGGCCACGTCCCCTCCCCACCCCAATCGGGCCGGGTTGAAGAGCCGGTCCTTCGGGACCGGCTCTTGTCTTGACTGGGGATTGACGGCCTGCAACGTCCCGGTTTGCGACGACCGATCAGGGGGTAACGGGCTGAAGGCCGGCCCGGTAGCGCCGCCAGTTGCGCACATAGCCGCGCGCGGATGCCGCCGTTCCTTCGCCCGACGGATCGTCAAGGGTCCGCACGACGCGGCCCGGCATGCCGACCACCAGGGAATTGTCGGGAATTTCCTTGCCTTCGGCGACCAACGCATTGGCGCCGATGATGCAGTTGCGGCCGATCCGGGCGCCGTTGAGCACGGTCGCGCCCATGCCCACCAGGCTGTTGTCGCCAATCGTGCAGCCATGCAGGATCGCCTTGTGGCCGACGGTGCAATTGCGGCCAATCGTCAGCGGATAGCCCATGTCCGTATGCAGAACGCAGCCGTCCTGGACATTCGATCCCGCGCCGATGGTGATCGCCTCATTGTCGCCGCGCAGCACCGCGCCGAACCAGACGCTGGCTTCCGCCTCCAGAATGACATTGCCGATCAGCACCGCATCCGGGGCGATCCAGTAGTCGCCCTCTTCGGGCAACGCCGGCTGGCGGTCATCGAGGCGGTAAAGCGGCATCGGGCAACTCCTCACGTCCGTGAAACTGACGAAATCTGGCCGGCACACCGCCCGCCAGCCGCCGTTATAGCAGAATGATGAGCGCCAGATGCATCACCAGCACCCCGGAGCAGACGCTCCACATTCCGGCGATGGTGGAGGACGCAACCAGCCAGCCCAGCGGCCGCTGCTCGATCCGCCGGCCGCGAATCGCATGCCGCATGATGATAAAGGGCCCGGCGAAAAGGCACATCAGGCAGGTCGCCAGCCCTTTCAGCCAGGTCTCCACCGAAATCGAGAACCTCGGCGGCTCCCCCGTGACAAGCTGATAGAAGCTGCCGAGAATGCCGGCCGCCACAAAGCCGGCACACCCGATATAGGCGGCGATTGCCAATTCGCTCATCGCGCGTTAACCCCCCGTTAACCATTCAGCAGGAATGCTTGATCAATTACGCTACGGGGGCTCCAGCAATTTGCGTGCCGGGCAGGTCGGACCGATAACGAACTGGTAACCATAAATGGCGAGCAACATGTCCCGCGTGACGTATCGTTGTGGGATCGATGTCCCGCGACGGGACACGCGGCAAGGCGGGCGGATCAAGCGCCCTCCCGTTCGCGCTCGTCGCCCGGGAGGCGCCGCATGATGCCTCTGACCCTTCCGGAAAGCACGGGGATGCGCGCTCGGCACTTCACGCCGATGGTCGTGGCGCTTGCGCTTGCCGGGGTCGCATTTCTGTTTCACATCATCGGCGGCTGGATCGCCTATACGGGCGACAGCTCGCGCTGGAGCGGCAGCGCCGAAACCATTTCTCTGGAACTGGCGAATACCACGCTCAACGTCCCGGCCAACCTGATCCGCCATCCGGAGCAGCGCAAGCCCGGCGCGCGGCTCGACCGGCTCGACCTCGCCATGCTCTGGCCCTCCGGCGAAGGCTATTCGGCCGCGGCCGCCCGCGACTTCAGCAACACCGGCGATACCTCACCGGTGATTCTGGTCACCTTGCAGGCGGACGATCAGTCGATGGATACGGACGAGCGCTTCGCCCGGGTCCTGCGCTCGCTCGCCGCCGGCGAGGCGCTGCCCGGACCGGGCGGCCTGTCCCTGCTGCCCCTGTCCGGCGATGGCACCGCCGGAACCGATTTCGTCGCCCATACCACCACCGGCGCCAGCGGTCCGGCCTACGCGGCCCGCTGCTTCACACCGCGCGACAAGGCGCTGGCAGCCAATTGCGAAAGAACGGTACGGCTGGGAGAAGAGCTGCTGCTGACCTACCGGTTCCGCCAGGCCCATCTGGCGGATTGGCAGGCCCTGGACGCGCGCATTTCGGCGCTGGTGACGTCCTTCGGCGCGCCGCTCTGAGCGGCACATCCCGCGCCTGAGCGTGGGGGGGGACACCTGAAAGCGACAATGTCGCCGGCGACGGCGGGCCGCCTCGTCGAGAAAGGCGAAACCCGCGCTGGTCGCAGGAAAAGACCCGATCAGGCCTCTTCGAGATCGAATTCGAGAATGGCCATCTGGAAATTCCAGCTCAGGTCCTCATCCTCGTCATCCCGGTAGATCACACCGATAAACTCATCGCCGATATAGACCTCGGCGGAATCGTCCTTCTTCGGACGCGCCCGGACAGTCAGCGTCGACAGTTCGAACTTCTTCTGCAGGTAAGCTTCGAGCTTGCGGATTTCGTCGGGCTTCACATGCGCCTCCTGTTGCATCCTGGCCGCCGCAGCCTGGCGACGGCGCGAAAAGATCCGGACCCGGAGATCGGGCGGGCAAGCACCCTTGCGTCCCGATCGCGGCCAACTGATGGCCATCAAAGACAAGCGGCGATCCGAACGGGGATCGCCGCCTTGCCCGCGCTCGCGGATAAGGGCCCGGCGCGTGACCGCACCCTACACATTCAAAAGGCGCTGCCAAGGCAAATGCCTTGCCTATCCCCACACCAACGGCGCGGCGGCAAAAGCCTCCCGCGCCGGGTCAGCTTTCCTTGCTCTCGCCGTTCTCGGCGATCAACTGGTTCATGGTCCGTGACGGCTCGTCGCAGCCCGCCTGCCCCACCACCCGTGCCGGCACCCCGGCCACGGTGGAGTTCGGCGGCACGTCGCTCAACACGACCGAGCCGGACGCCACCTTGGAGCAATGACCGATCTCCAGATTGCCCAGCACCTTGGCACCCGCACCGATCAGAACGCCCGCGCGGATCTTCGGATGGCGATCGCCCCCCTCCTTGCCGGTGCCGCCCAGGGTCACGTTCTGCAGGATGGAGACATTGTCTTCCAGCTGCGCCGTGGCGCCGATGACGATGCCCGTCGCATGGTCCATGAACACCCCGCGCCCGACCGGCACCGCCGGATGAATGTCGACCTGGAAGATCTCCGAGGAACGGCTTTGCAGGTAGAGGGCGAAATCCTTGCGCCCGCGCTGCCACAGCCAATGGGCCAGCCGATGTGTCTGCAGCGCGTGGAAGCCCTTGAAATAGAGCAACGGCTCCAGAAACCGCGTGCAGGCCGGATCACGATCATACACGGCAACCAGATCGACCCGGAAGGTGTCGGCGATCTCCGGCGCATCTGCCAAGGCCTCCAGGTAAGTCTGGCGGATCAACGACGGTGAAACCACCACGTGGCCGAGCCTGTCGGCAAGGCGGTGGACCACCGCCTCCTCCAGCCGGTCGTGGTTCAGAACCGTTTCATAGGCAAAGGACGCAAGCGCCGGCTCGCAATGAACCATCGCTTCGGCTTCGGCGCGCAGGCGCTCCCAAACAGGGTCATGGCGCGGCAACGTCGCCGCGTCCGTCAAAGGGGTGGATTGCGGCATACTGGCCTCCTGTTCGCCGTCCCCGCGCTCTCGTTTCGCAGGCGGCGGGCCGTTCGCATTCTGGGACCGGCCCGCCCTGTCACGGCATGTCCGGTCCGACCTGTGATGTGTCGCAGCCGCCCTCGTGCCCCCTCTCAGGGACCGCCGGCGGGCCAGCAACGTTCAGCGGATGATATAGCGATTGCCCCCCAAATGACCATAGGTTCGCCCCGCCGGAAAATGGTATCAAGGCACTGGCGCCGTCCCGCTTCGGGATTTTCTCCCGCGCCAGACGCGCGCATCGGCGCCACCGGCACGGATGGACAACCCGGCTTCGGGCTGACAAAACCACCATTGCGTGTATTTTCGCCGACACTGCAGCCACATGACTGGAGGAACCATGTCCACCGCATCCACGACCGACACCGCCGCCAATGCGACCGCCCCCGGCAAGATTTCCGTGTGGAGGGAGGGGCCGATCGGCTGGATCGCCATCGACAATCCGGCACGTCGCAATGCTGTCGGCCTGGCCATGTGGAAGGCGCTTCCCAAGGCGGTGGACCAGCTCTGCGCGCAAGCTGAGACCCGCATCATCGTGCTGCGCGGCGCAGGGAACAGCATCTTCGTCGCCGGTGCGGATATTTCCGAGTTCGAGACCACCCACCGCGAGCCCGCCTCCGCCCGCGCCTATGAGGCCTCCAACACCGCCGCCTTCGCCGCTCTTCGCAACTGCCCGCTGCCGACCCTCGCCATGATCCGCGGCTTCTGCCTCGGCGGCGGCCTCGGCCTCGCCGCCGCCTGCGACATGCGGATCGCGGACAGCACCGCCCGCTTCGGCATTCCCGCCGCCCGGCTGGGCGTGGGCTACCCACCGAGCGCCATCGCCGACGTCACCCGGCTGATCGGCCCCTCCCGGGCCAAGCTGCTCTACTTCAGCGCCCGCCGCATCGCCGCCGAAACCGCTCTGGATTTCGGCCTGATCGACCTGCTCGCCGCCGATGGCGCGCTGGAAGAGGAAACCACCGCCCTCGCCCGGGAAATCGCCACCAGAGCGCCGCTGACGATCAAGGCCTCCAAGACCGCCATCGACGCGCTGACCGCAAGCCTCGCCCCGGCGGATCTGGTCCGCTGCGAAGCCCTCGCCAACGCCTGTTTCGACAGCGCCGACTTCGCCGAAGGACGGACGGCCTTTATGGAAAAGCGCGATCCGGTCTTCCAGGGGCGGTAGCGGCGCCCGGGAGGCGGCAGGTCACAGCCGGGGTGCAGCGCCCGCGCCCCGGCGGAAACTGCAACCGATCCGCCCTGCGAAAGCGATTTGTTAACCCTCAGCGTGCAACATCAGGTTGCTTGAGGGGGCACAGGCGCGGCGCTCGCCGCCGCCATCCACGCTTGACGACACCGGAGCGAAATGATTCGGTATCGAAACGGCGCGGCAAGTGATTCTCACCCTTGCGTCTTTTCCGGCCCGGCGCCCCGCGCCCGGACCGCCGCTCAGATTTTGCGTGAAGCCGTTCATCCAACAGATGAACGGAACCCTCATTCTTTACATGAACTTCAACACGCCAGCGCAACCCTCTGACGGGACTCGCATTTCCGCGCGCACTTAAAGCGCCGCGCGAGGCCAACTCATGCAACGCCTGAAGCGGGCCACTGGTCAGGCTGCCTAAGTGTGATGACAAAGCCCCTTAGCCTCAGAAGGAAGGGGCGTCCTCCCGAACACTGCCGCGCCGCAATCCGGGACCGAGGACGCACCAACTGCCGGCTCCAACCGCTTGCAAATGTTCGTCTTTCGGCTCCCCGACCCTAGGGCACGCCAAAGCTTGCCTGGGATGACGCCGGGGGGGGGCACCTTCGCCCCTTGTCGGCAGGCGGACGCAGCCGATCAGGCCGCCTTCAGCTTCGACAGAAATGTCTCCACGGCGCCGGCGAAAGCGTCATTGCGGTCACCGGCCACCATATGTCCGGCTCCCTTCACATCCGCGTATTCGGCATGGGGCACCAGCGACAGAAACTCCTCCACATGCTCGTCGGCAACGAGCTCGGAGCGGGCGCCGCGCACCAACAGCACCGGGATCTCCAGCGCCCGCGCCGCCGCCATCAGCTGCTCCTCGATATGCCTGGGTTCCGCCTCGCGGATATCGCGCTGGGTCAGGAAACGCGGATCCCAATGCCAGCGATAGCGACCGTCGTCGTGCAGGCGCAGGTTCTTGGCCAGCCCATCGAGGCTGGACGGACGCGCCCGGTGCGGCAGGTATTCGGCGATCGCGTCCGCCGCCTCCTCCACATTGGCAAAGCCCTCATGCATCCGCTCGGCCATGAACGAGATGACACGGTTCACCCCGCCCGGATCAACCCTCGGCGTGATATCGACCAGCACCAGCGCCGACAGGGTGCCGGGCCGCAAGTGCCCTTCCGCCAGCAGCGAGGCAATGCCACCGAGCGAGGCGCCAATGCCGACCGGGCGCTCCCCGCCCTCGGCGGCCAGCGCATCGGAAACGGCAACAACGTCACGGCCATAGTCGCGGAACTCATAGCGCCCATCCTCGACCCAGGCGCTGTCGCCGTGGCCACGCTGATCGAGGCTCCAGGCCCGCAGGCCAAGGGCCGCGAGGCGCTGACCGGCCGCATCCCAGGCATGACGGGTCTGCCCGCCGCCATGCAGCAGCAACGCCGGCCGTCCGCTCTGTCCATAGACATCGGCGACGAGGCGATTGCCATCCGCCCCGCTCAGTTCCACCGTTGTCGCACTCATGCTCTCTCCTCCAGAAAGTCGACAACCCCCGCCTTGTACACCTTGTCGCCGACCGCAATCATGTGGTCGCGATTGGGGATCTCCAGCACCTTGGCATTGGGCATCAGCTCCGCCAGCTTCTGCGGCGAGCCGGCAATATCGTCCCGGGTTCCGACCGCAACCAGCACCGGTTGGACGATGCGCGCCACTTCCTCTTCGGAAATGCGCTGCCGCGAGGAGCGCATGCAGGCGGCCAGCGCCAGCCGGTCGGATTTGGTCTGCTCGGCAAAGGCCCGGAAGGCACGACCGGTCCGGTCGGTGACATCGGACAGCCGCGCCGCCTCCAGCGCCAGGGCGATAGGCTCCGGATTGCCGACGCCGGTGATCATGCCGTAGCCAAGCCCGCCGAAGATGGCGCTGCGCACCCGCTGCGGGTGGTTCAGCGTCAAGAAGGCGGTGATGCGCGCGCCCATCGAATAGCCCATCACATCGGTGCGTTCGATGCCGAGATGATCCAGCAACCGGCGGGCATCCTCGGCCATCGCCGGGGCGCCGTAATCGTCCGGGTCGTGACTGCCCTCGCTCTGGCCATGACCGCGATTGTCGATCGCGATCACCCGGCGCCCGTTCTTGACCATCAGATCGACCCAACCGGGATAGACCCAATTGACATCCTTGTTGGAGGCGAAGCCATGGATCAGCAGGATCGGCGCGCCCTCCCCCTCGTCGAGATAGGCGAGACGCAACCCGTTGGAGTCGAAATACGGCATTTCGTGTATGACCTTGACGTAAACGTAAAATGACAGGTCGCATACGATAGTGCCAACCCGCCGGCAAGGAAAGCCCCGCCTGCGGGGGCCCTTCCCGTGGCCGGTTGCCGGCGCTGCGGGCATCCGGGCGCCTGCGGCACCGATTTCCCACGGCAAAAAGCGCCGCTTGGCTCTTCTCAAACCGCGACTTCCTGCGTATGGTCCGCGCCATCAGACAATCAACATCAGCAACACGGGTTGGTCCGATGGCAGACGGTGTCGTCCCACATTTCCAGAACGATCGCGGCATCGAGATGATCGAGGTTGGCGCCAAGGAGTTTCAGTGCATCGGCGCGCGCCCGCCGTTCGATCATCCTCATGTCTTTCTCGACATGGGTCATGAGACCGAGATCGTGTGCCCCTATTGCTCGACCCTCTACCGCTTCAATCCGAAGCTGGACGCGGGCGCGGCCGAGCCGGCCGATTGCGTCTGGACGCCGAAGGCGGCCTGACGACGCCGGACACTCCCGCGCGGGGGATTTCTCCTGCGCGCAGCGGCCGGGAACCGTCACCAGATGTCAGCACCTGAAACCAGCCCGTCCCGACACGCCGATACGGCAGATCCTCACGATCGGCTGTTCATCGCCGGTGCCGGCATCGGCGGGCTGACCGCAGCCCTTTGCCTTGCGCGCGAAGGCCGCGCCGTCACCGTGCTGGAACGGGCGGAGAGCCTCGCCCCGGTCGGCTCCGGCCTGCAGCTTTCTCCCAATGCCATGCATGTGCTGCGCGGCCTCGGACTGGAAGAGGAGCTGCGCCGCCACGCCGTCGCGCCCGAAGCGATCCGCATCCTCTCCGCCCGCAGCGGCAAGGACCTTGCCCGCATTCCGCTCGGAGCCCATGCCGAGGCCCGCTACGGCGCGCCCTATCTGGTCATTCACCGGGGCAACCTGCAGGAAACGCTGCTGCGAGCAGCCCGCGCCTGCCCCGACATCACCTTGCGCCTCGGCGCGGACCTGCGTGACGCCCGGCAAAGCCCGGACGGTGTGACCCTCGACATCGAGACCGCCCATGGAAAGGATCATCTCTCCGGCGCCGCGCTGATCGGCGCCGATGGGGTCTGGTCCGTGACCCGGCGGCGGATCATGGGCCTGCGGCAAGCGGTGTTTTCCGGCCGCACCGCCTACCGGGCGGTGATCCCGATCGACACCATCCCCGAGGAATGGCGCAAGGTCACCGGCCTGTGGCTCGGCGCCGATGCCCATGTGGTGCATTACCCGCTCTCCGGCGGTCGCCAGTTCAACATCGTCGCCCTCGTCAAGGAAGACTGGCACGAGGAAACCTGGTCGGCCCCGGCCGCCCGCGCCGATCTGCTGGCCCGCTTCGAAGGCTGGCCGGCGGCCTGCCGCACCTTGCTGGAGCAGCCCGAAAGCTGGCTGAAGTGGGCGCTGTGCGGCATGGATCCGGGCATGAGCTGGATCAACGGCCGCTTTGCCCTGCTCGGCGACGCGGCCCATGCGATGCTGCCCTTCGCCGCCCAGGGCGCGGCCATGTCGATCGAGGATGGCGCGGCCATCGCCCGCAACCTCGCCCGCGCCGAAGATCCCGTCAAAGCGTTCCACGCTTATCAGTCAGAGCGCCAGGACCGGGCGGAACGGGTGCTGCGGCTCGCCCGCTCCAACGACCGGGTCTATCACCTGGGCGGCCCGCTTGCCCTTGCCCGCGACGCGGTGATGCGCTCCCTGCCGCCGGAACGGCTTCTCGCCCGCTTCGACTGGCTCTACGGCTGGCGCCCGCCGGAATGACGATGCGCCGTGACATCTTGAGCAGGCCGCCCGCTTCCGCTAAAGCCGGAGATCACGGGTCGGAAGGTCACCATCCGCCCTCATTGCAACCGTGGAGACCTGCGTGCCCATGACCGCCAGCGCCACTGAGGAAATCGTCACCGCCGGTTTCGTCGTCATCGGCGACGAGATCCTGTCCGGCCGGACCAAGGACAAGAACATCGGCACACTCGCCGATTTCCTGACCGAGATCGGCATCGACCTGTGCGAGGTGCGGATCGTTCCCGATATCGAGGAGCGGATCGTCGAGGCGGTCAACGCCCTGCGGCCGCGCTACACCTATGTCTTCACCTCCGGCGGCATCGGCCCGACCCATGACGACATCACCGCCGATGCGATTGCCCGCGCCTTCGGCGTCGGCATCGACTTCGACCCGCGCGCCATCGCCATTCTCGAAGCCTTCTATCCCGCAGGCGGCATGACCGATGCGCGCAAGCGCATGACCCGCATTCCCGACGGCGCCGAGCTGATCGAGAACAGCGTGTCCAAGGCGCCGGGGTTCCGCATCGGCAACGTGCATGTGATGGCCGGCGTGCCGGCGATCATGCAGGCCATGCTGGAGGCGATCCGCCCGACGCTGACCACCGGTCCGCGCCTTCAGTCGCGCGCGCTCGATGCCGACCTGCCGGAAAGCCGGATCGCCACCGCCCTGCGGGAAATCCAGTCCGCCCACCCCGGCGTGATGATCGGCTCCTACCCGCGCTCCAAGGACGGGCGCTTTTCCACGCAAGTCGTGGTGCGCGCTCGCGATACCGCCCTTCTCGACGCGGCCGCGCGCGATGTCGAAACCGCCATCGCCGCCGCCAGCGCCTCCTAAACAGGACAAATTCATGGAAAACCAGCAACCCAAGGCCTTTCCCGTTTCCTGGGACCAGTTCCACCGCGACAGCCGCGCCCTCGCATGGCGCCTGTCGGGTCAGGGCAAGTGGGAAGCCATCGTCTGCATCACCCGTGGCGGGCTGGTGCCGGCCGCCATTGTTGCCCGGGAGCTGGGCATCCGCATGATCGAGACCGTCTGCATCGCCTCCTATCACGACTACGAGGAACAGGGCGAACTGCAGGTCATCAAGTCCGTCGACAACCGGGTCATCAACCTGGATGGCGGCAAGGGCGCCAGCGTGCTGGTGATCGACGATCTGGTCGACACCGGCGGCACCGCCCGGGTGGTCCGCGAAATGCTGCCTGACGCCCATTTCGCGACCGTCTACGCCAAGCCCATGGGCCGGCCGCTGGTCGACACCTTCGTCACCGAGGTCTCCCAGGACACCTGGATCTACTTCCCCTGGGACATGGGCTGGCAATTCCAGCCGCCGATCGCGCACAGCACGCAAGGGTAGCGACAGAGCTTCCCGGCTGGCGCAAAGGTGATCCGCAGGCCGCGCAAAGGTGAAACCGCGCCCCTATTTCGGCACATTTGCAACGCCTATACCTGAGCGATGATGATCTTGCTTCGCCGCCGCTGGCGCGCCCTGACCCTGCTGCTCGTGCTGACCGCCCTGCTGAACGCAGGGGCGACGCATGCGCTTGCCCGGTCCACGGACGGGCTGGCGGCTGCGCCGGGACTCATCATCGCCCCAGAGGGCGACACCGAAAACGCCACCGACCGGGCCAATGCGGCGCGGCCGGAAGGAATGCTTACGCGGTCCATGACGACACAGCGCTGCAATGGCGGCCTCTGTGCACCGTTCCTGCCGGCGAGCGACGCCGGCCAGATCTCATTCCTGGCTCCGTCCCCCGTGTTCGAAGCCCGGCCCGACCGGGCGGGCCCGGCGCTGCCCCGCCCGGTTGCCACCCCACCTCCCCGGTGAGACCGGCGGGCAATCACCCGCTGGCCAGCATCACCGGCCCGCGCCACACCCAGCGGCTGCGCGTCGCTACCCCTTACCTTGATGAGCCTTTGATCCGATGATCCATATCGAAGACGCCGACACGCCTCGTCTCTCGCGCCGCGCGCTGATCACCGGCGCCGCCGCCAGCCTTGCGGTTGCCGGTTGCACCAACACCGAACGCCGCCTGCTGCCGGCCGAACCGGCCGGCCCGGTCCTCAGCCCCAAGGACCCCTACTACCTGTCGATGTACGGGCCGATGCCGGAAGAGAAATTCCCTGTGCCGGCCGTCAACCTGCGCCGCGTCGACCCAATCTACTATCGCCAGGTGGTCGACTACGCCACCTCCGAGCGGCCGGGCACGCTGGTGGTCGATACCCCCAACCGGTTTCTCTATCTGGTTCAGGAAAACGGCAAGGCCCTGCGCTATGGCGTCGGCATCGGCCGCGCCGGCTTCTCCTGGGGCGGACGGGCGCGGATCGCCTACAAGCGCGCCTGGCCGCGCTGGACCCCGCCGGCCGACATGATCCAGCGTCAGCCGGAGCTGGAGAAGTACCGCAACGGCATGGAGCCGGGCCTGCAAAACCCGTTGGGGGCACGCGCCCTCTACATCTTCCAGGGTGGCAAGGACACGATCTACCGGGTGCATGGCACGCTGGAGGAATGGACCATCGGCAAGGCGGTCTCTTCCGGATGCGTGCGGCTCCTGAACCAGGACGTGATCGACTTGGCCTCCCGCGTGCCGAACAACTCGCCGATCGTGGTCATCCAGGGCGGCGCCGCCTGACGTCATCCGTTCATGACAAACGCCGCCCCGAGACGTTTCGTCAAAGGGCGGCGACACTGACCAGCCGGTCGGCGACGATCTCCTGCGGCGTGACCCGGCAGCCGATGGCATAGGCTTCCACCCCGCGCCGCCGCGCCGCATCGAAGGCCGCGCCATAGGCCGGGTCGATGTCCCGCGCCAGCGATAGCCGCTCGCAATCGGGCCGCTGTACCAGATAGACCATCGCCGCCCGCGCGCCCTGGTCGACCATATCGGCCATCTCATCCAGATGCTTGGCCCCGCGTGCCGTCACCGAATCGGGAAATTCGGCAAGGCCGGGCGTGCGCATCAGGTGCACGTTCTTCACTTCCACATACGTCACGCCACCCGTCTCATCCTCCAAAAGGATGTCGATCCGGGAATTGCGGCCGTATTTCACCTCCCGGCGCAGGCCGGCGAAACCGGCGAGCTCGGGGATCAACCCGGCGTGGAGCGCCTCCTCCACCAGCCGGTTGGGATGGGCCGTATTGATGCCGACGAAGGCCCCATCCGCCTCGACGATCTCCCAGGAGTATTTCAGCTTGCGCTTGGGATTGTCCGATTGCGACAGAAAAACCCGCGCGCCCTCGTCCTTCAGCCCCAGCATCGCGCCCGGGTTCGCGCAATGGGCGGTGACCTCCTCACCGGTCCCGTCGAGCACCACATCGGCGAGGAACCGCTTGTAGCGGCGCAACAGCCGCCCGGGTATCAGGGGAGCGGGAAACAGCACGTGCGGGAACCTCCAGTGGGAAACATCGCCGAATCGCGACCGGCCAAGGCCCACCTTACGGCGTTTGCCGGCCGGTTGATGCGGCAATCGCCGCCGCCCCGGAGAGGTTTCCGGGAGACGATCAGCGCGACCAGAAATCCGGGTCGAGCAGCACCAGCACCGTGAACAGCTCCAACCGGCCCATCAGCATGGCGAAGGACAGGATCCATTTGGCGCCGTCCGGTAGGGAGGCGAAATTCCCCGACGGACCGATGATTGGGCCCAGCCCCGGCCCGACATTGCCGACGGCGGTCGCCGCGGCAGACAGCGCGGTCACCAGGTCCAGATCGAAGCTGGCGAGCATCAGGGTGATCACCCCGACCGTGCCCATGTAGACCACCAGGAAAGCCAGCACCGAGAAGGACAGTTCGCTGGTCAGCCGGGTCTTGCCGTATTCCTCTGCCAGCACCCGGTTCGGCCGGACCATGCGACGCAGATGCGCCCGGACGGTGCCGAAGAACACCAGGAAGCGGAACACCTTGATGCCGCCGGTGGTCGATCCGGTACAGCCACCGACGAATTTCAAAAGCAGGGCCAGAACGATGATCGGCGGCCCCCAGGTGGTGTAGTCGCCATAGGCGTAGCCTGTGCCGGTCACCACCGAGATCATGTTGAAGGTGGCCATTCGCAACGCGTCGCCGAACGGCACCCGGTGCTGCAGCCCCAGATAGACGGTCACCACCATGCAAACCAGTGCCACGAAGCCGAGAAACGCGCGCACCTGCGGATCGCGCCACAGGGCGATCGGCTGACCGCGTAGCGCCTGGATGATCAGCACGAACGGCAGCGAGCCGATCAGCATGAAGGTGATGGCGACCCAGGCCGTCACCGGATTGGCGAAATAGCCGAAGGACAGGTCATGGGTCGAGTAGCCGCCGGTGGCGATGGTGGTGAAGGCATGATTGACCGCGTCGAAGACGCTCATGCCGGTGCCCCAGAAGGCCAGCGCGCACATCACGGTCAGGAACAGATAGGACACGCCGATCAGCCGCACCAGCTCGATGGAGCGGGCGACGATCTTCTCGCTCCGGTCCGAGTTCTCGGTCTGGAACAGCTGCATGCCGCCGATCCGCAGGAACGGCAACAGCACGATCGCCATGACGATGATGCCGACCCCGCCCATCCACTGCATCAGCGAGCGCCAGACAAGAAGCCCGGGCGGCAAGCCGTCGAGACCGGAGAGCACGGTGGAACCGGTGGTGGTGAAGCCGGACACCGCCTCGAACACCGCGTCCGCATAGCCGACGCCGAGCCAGAGAAACGGCAGCGCGCCGAAGGCCGGCAGCGACATCCACGCCAGGGTCGTCAACACAAAGGTCTGCCGCATGTTGAGGCCTTCGGCCAGCGCACCGCCGACCGCGACCGACAGCAACAGGCCGACCAGTCCGGTGACCAGCGACGACATGACGAAGGCCTGCCAGTCCGCATTGCGGGCGGCGACGTCGACAATCGCCGGAATCAGCATGGCGGTCGCCAGCCCCACATAAAGGAAGCCGAGAACGTTCAGCACAGGGCGCAATGAAATCACGTCCGGATCGTCCCTCGTCGTCTACATGCCGCCAAGCGAAGCATGTCGCCCGAACCGATTGCCATTGCCACCAGCGTGGCTGTTGAAACTGTCCGCCCGGCTGGGCGGGCACCTGGTGCGGACGGCGGGACTCGAACCCGCACGGCGCATGGCCGAGGGATTTTAAGTCCCTTGTGTCTACCGGTTCCACCACGTCCGCGCGTCTCCTGCCTACCCGCAGGACGCCCCCCGCGCAAGAGGCAGGAGCACCACGTCCGCGACAAGGAAATAAGGCCGCACCGCCCTTCAACCCGATTGCACCTCCCGCATCGCCGATTTATGGCTATATAGAAGGGACACTCTGGCGCTCCCGCAACGCGCTCGCAGCGGCCTCGCGACACGAGGTCCGCGCCCGAAATCCGGGTGAAGGCCCGATAACCGGGTGAAGGAACGCGGTTCCACCGAAGGCGGCACGCCTTTTTGCGGAACGCAAGCGCTCGCCAGGCAACAGACAGCACACGGGATCACGATGGTCACTTACATTGACGCCGCGACGGCACCGCTGAAGAACACCGGGCAGATCCGGCTTTACGGACCGGAGGATTTCGAGGGCATGCAGCGGGCCGGACAATTGACGGCCAGGTGCCTCGATGCGCTGGTGGATTTCGTCGTCCCCGGCGTCACCACCAACCAGATCGACGCCTTCGTCTTCGACTTCGGCGCCCAGCACAACGCGATCCCGGCAACGCTGAACTATCGCGGCTATACCAAGTCCTGCTGCACCTCGATCAACCATGTGGTCTGCCATGGCATCCCCAACGACAAGCCGCTGAAGGAAGGTGACATCGTCAACATCGACGTCACCTACATCCTCGACGGCTGGCATGGCGATTCCAGCCGCATGTATGCCGTGGGCAAGCCGAAGCGCGCCGCCGAACGGCTGATGGACGTGACCTACCAGTCGCTCCTGCGCGGCATCGAGGCCGCCCGCCCGGGCAACACCACCGGCGACATCGGCGCGGCGATCCAGACCTATGTGGAAGCGGAGCGCTGCTCGGTGGTGCGCGATTTCTGCGGCCATGGGGTCGGGCGGCTGTTTCACGACATGCCGAACATCCTGCATTACGGGCGCCCGGGCGAGGGCGTGGAGCTGAAGCCGGGCATGATCTTCACCATCGAGCCGATGGTGAATCTCGGCCGGCCGCATGTGAAGGTTCTGTCCGACGGCTGGACGGCGGTCACCCGTGATCGCTCGCTGACGGCGCAATACGAGCATTCGATCGGCATCACCGCCGATGGCTGCCAGATTTTCACCCTGTCGCCGGCAGGGCTGGACAATCCGGTAGATCGCCCGGCAAGCTGAGGACCCGCTGCGGATGATGATCCAGATGCGGGCATCACCTCCGGCTGGCCCTTCCGAGAAGGATGTCCCCGCCCAGCCCTGCCTCACGGAGACCGGCCATGAGCGAGGATGACAGCGGATTTGCCGAAGCCGCCGGTCAGCCGCATTACCATGGCCATCGCGACCGGCTGCGCCAGCGGTTTCGCGATGGCGGGCACGAGGCCTTGCAGGATTACGAACTGCTGGAGCTCTTGCTGTTCGCGCCGATCAAGCGGGCGGACACCAAGCCGATCGCCAAGGCGCTGATCGCCCGCTTCGGCTCCTTCGCCGAGGTACTCGCCGCCCCGCCTGCCCGGCTCAAGGAGGTGCGCGGTGTCGGCGACCGGGTGGTTCACGACCTGAAGCTGGCCCATGCGGCGGCGGAGCGTTTCCTGCGGGTGAAGGTCCAGGGCAAGCGGGTGCTCTCCTCCTGGTCCGCCGTGCTGGACTATGTGCGCACGGCCATGGCCTTTTCCGATCGCGAGGAATTCCGCATCCTGTTCCTGGACAAGAAGAACGCGCTGATCGCCGACGAGGTGCAGCAGCGCGGCACGGTCGACCATACGCCGGTCTATCCGCGCGAGGTGCTGAAGCGGGCGCTGGAGCTGTCCGCCAGCGCCATCGTGCTGGTCCACAACCATCCATCCGGCGACCCGACGCCCTCGCGTGCCGACATCCAGATGACCAATCAAATCGCCGAGATCGCCAAGCCGCTCGGCATCGTCCTGCACGACCACATCATCGTCGGACGCGAGGGCCACGCCAGTTTCCGCGGGCTGCAACTGCTGTAGGAAGACCGGCCGGCTCCGAAGAACCGGCCGGCCCACACCGAGCCATCAGTTCGGTTGCGTTTCCCGCCCGCCGTCAGGCTGCGGGGCGCTCGGCAAGGCTGACGCCAGAGAGATCGGCCTCCTCCACGCTGTCATCGCTCAGATCCTTGCCGTTGGTTTCCGGCGACACCACGGTGGCGACCAGAACCAGGAAACAGAGCACGATCAGATAGATTTCAAACAGCCAGGGCTGCCCTGAGGAATAGAGCCATGCCTGCAGGTAGGGCGCGGTTCCGCCGGTCACGGCGCCCGCGACCGAGAACGGCAGCCCCATTGCCACGGCGCGGATATGGGTTGGGAACTGCTCGGGGAAAAATGCCGGCATGATTGCGGTCGGCGCCGAGATCAGCAGCATGCCGACGCCCATGTAAACGGCAAGGCGCCAGATCTCACCCTCGCCGCCCGACAGGATCAGCGACAGCGGGATGATGGCGATCATCGACCCGATCGAGAAGACATACCAGTTCAGCTTCCGGCCATAGCGGTCCGAGATGCGGCCCCAGGCCATAAGGCAGAGAATGAAGAAGATGTTGGCGGCCACGCCGACCCACATCACCGGCCCGGGATCCATGCCGAGGGCCCCGATGGCGAAGGTCGGAGCCATCACCGCCCACACGTAGTAGAGAACCGTACCGCCGGCGGAAAGCGCGAAGATGCGCAGACACGCCCGGCGATACTTCCACACATTGGCCCAGCCTCCTTGACGCGCGGCGCGCCCCGGTACGGCCGCCGCCCGCTCGGCCGCCTCGGCCTTGGCGCGGAACATGGGCGTCTCATCCAGATGGCGACGCAGGTAAAGCGCATAGACCCCGAGAACGCCGCCGATCACGAACGGGATACGCCAGGCCCACTCCTCGACCCCGCTCGCCCCGACGGTGCTGGTCAGCCCCGCGCCGAGCGCGGTGGCGGACATGACGCCGATGGTCACGAAGACAAACACGGTCGAGGACCACGCCCCCCGCCTGTTCGCCGGCGCCATCTCGGTGACATAGGTGAAGGAAGAGACGACCTCACCGCCGTGTCCAAACCCTTGCAGCAGACGGCCCAGGAGAAGGAAAACGGCCGCAGTGGCACCAATGCTGCCGTAGGTGGGCGAGATGCCGATGAGCAGGCTTCCCGCCGCCGTCAGGAGCATGGCGAAGGTCATCGCGGGACGGCGTCCGCGACGGTCGGCGAACCAGCCGAAAAACACCCCGCCCAGCGGGCGCATGAAAAATCCGGCGGCGAAGATCGCCAGCGTTCCCAGCAGATCCGTCAGCGGATCGTCACTGCGGAAGAACTGACGCGCGAAATACGGCGCGAAGATCGAATACGCCGCCCAATCGTACCATTCGAGCGCGTTGCCGACACCGACGCCGACAATGATCTTGCGCTTCTCGCGGCCGCTCGGCGGCGCGGACGAAACAGAGGTCTGAGTGCGTGAAGTAGCTGTTGTCATAGCATGTCTCCATGACCTGAAGGCAAAGGACCACGAGCGCTCCCCGGTCCCGCAAGCGATAGGCGGCGGGGCACCGGACAGCCGAGCGACAGCGCTCCCGCCAAAGGCAGGTGACGCGCGGCACACAGGCGCGCGGAAATCCGATTGACGTGATGGTGGGAAAACAGGCGACGCACCGCCCAGCGCACGCTGGTGCCAAAGACGACAAAGCCGGTCAGGCAACCGCCCCGGAAACGGATACTCCGGGATGCCTGTCAGGCAGATCTTTGCCGCCCGCCGGCGCGCGTCACGCCTTCTCCCACGCGCGCGTGACGCTACTGCGCCGTCATCCCCGCCGGTTCCATGGCGAGTTGCGTGAACCGGGAGCCGTGAAACACCAGCGGCGCGGTTTCTCTTGCCACGTGAAGGTCGTGAATGAACAGCAGGACGGCATCGTGATCGCCCGTCGCATGCACATCATGGACACTGCATTCGAAATAGGCGGCAGACCCCAGGATGCGGATCGCCCCTGTCGGGCTTGCAACTCTCTCAACGCCGGAAAAACGCTCCGATCTGTCGCGCCCCGCCAGTTGCCGGCAGGTTTCCGCATGATCCGCACCGAGGATCGAGACGCCAATGCGCTCGGCCCGGGACAACAAGGACCACGTGGACGACGATTTCTGAACGAAAACTGCGGCAAGCGGCGGGTCCAGCGAAACCCCGACCGTGAAACTCGATGCCACCAGGACCTGTGGTTCCCGGTCGATCTCCGCCGCCAGGGCCGCGACCCCGGACGGGAAATGGCTGAACGCCTCCCGCAACCTCTGCTGCCCAATGGCAGACACCAACGCGACAGTCATGATGAATTTCCTCCTCCTCGAACTCCCATGCTCCCGGCGCCAAGCCGCCCCCGCGAGCAGTCAAAATTCACTCCGAAGTTTTTGCGGGCGTCAGATTTTTACAACCCTACAACCCACTCCTGCGTGTCCCGTTCCACGGAGCGCAGGACGACTTGGAACGCCAGATCCAAAAAGCTCACCCGGCAAGATGATCTCCGCACCCGCATCTTCGCGAGCTGCATCGCAGAAGCGAATTCCTGGATCTGCCTACGGAACGCCTTGCAACCCGCCCCTCCTCAAGAGCAGCCTGGCAAGCCGAACGTTCGATAGTTTAAGTCTAATATATCATTTAATTTGCGTTCGCAATATTTTTGACATATTAAAAACGGACGCCGATTGGCGGCGGAGGAGAGGAGAAGCCATGACCACCGACCCCACAAAGCCGGAAAACCGAATCTTCGTGATCCGCGAGGCGGAGCGAGAAAACCTCTGGTTCCTTGGCGATCTCATCCAGCCGATCATCACGACGCAGATGACAGAGGGCCGTTTTCAGCTCGCCCTGACTCGCTCGAAGGTCGGGTCGGAACCGCCGCTGCATGAACACAATGGAGAGGATGAGATCTTCTACCTTCTGGAAGGGAAGATCTCCTTCTGGTCGGCCGATGCCGCCGTCACGCTGGGGCCGGGCGACTGCATTCTCATGCCCAAGGACGTGCCGCACGTCTTCCAGGTCGACCCGGATTCGGAAGCGAAATGGTTGGTCATGTCCGCCCCCGGAGGCCTTGACGAGTTCTTCCGGGCGGTGGCCATCCCCGCCGACTACGCCGCACCGCAGGCGGGATGGAAGATGGACGAGGCCACGGAAAAGCGCCTTGCCGATGCCTGCGATCGCTTTGGCATCACGCTGATCGGCCCTCCCGGCACCCGCCCCCAGGCGATCTGATCGCTCCGGAAAACATCAGCGCGCCGGGGGAGCGACCTCCGGCGCGCTGCATCTTGGGAGGATGTCGTGGCACGTCCTCCCGACGGAGGCCCCACGCCAAAGACGGGTTCGATCTCATGTACACCCATATCGTCCTGCTGCAGCTGTCCGGACTGGACGCGGATTTTCACAGCAAGACCGAGGCGCTCATCTCAGAGCTGAAAGAAGAGCTTCCTTTCGTCCGTAGCTACGCTTTCGTGAGGAACGAGGCGCGCCGGTCGTCAGGATACGACTGGGCGATCCTGTCCAGCTTCGACACGGCGGCGGACCATGAGCGCTATCAGGCGTCTCGGATGCACCGAAGAATTCAGGACTTCATGGAGCGCTACATCGACGGGCTCATCGTCTGCGATGCCGCGACCGCCCCGGCGCCCTAGGGTCTGGACCGACATTTCCAAACCACTGTGACCGGGGGCCTCGGGGAGAGGACCGCATCGCGGCGAAGGACCGTCGCCCCCAGCCATTTTCATCAAACCCGGCGCTTGGCGCCGGAGACGTTGCGACAGGAGGAACACAATGTCTCACGCTCTTGCTTCCCAGCTCAGCCCTGTGACCATGCGGCACGCCCCCTCGGCTGAGGACACCGCCCGTATTGTCGAGAACATCCATCGGATCGGCCCGCTGCTGCGTGAAAACGCGCTGCTCGCCGATCGCAATCGGGTCCTGCCTCAGGAGAGCGTCGACGCGCTGGAAACGACCGGCGCCTGGCGCATCTCGACCCTGAAGCGCTATGGCGGGGAAGAGGGCGGCGCCTCCATGCTTCTTGAGGTGGCAAGGGCGGTTGGCTACTACGACCCGGCGGCAGCCTGGTGCGTGGTGATTTCCAACGGCTCCGTCATGCTGGCCAATCGTTTCAGCGACGAGGCGCTGGACGAGGTCTTCGCCGATGGCCCGGTCCGAGCCGCCTCGATCTTCGCCCAGCCCCAGGGGACGGCCGTCCCCGACGGCGATGGATGGCGGATCAACGGGAAATGGCCCTTCGCCTCCAACAGCTCCCATTCCGAATGGGCGCTCGGCATTCTCTTCATCAAACGCGATGCGGAAAGCGAGCCCCAGGTCGGCTTTGTCCTGATGCGGCGCGGCGAGTACGAGGTCAACGACACCTGGTTCACCCTCGGCATGCGCGGCACCGGCTCCAACACCATGGTTGCGGAGGATCTGTGGGTTGCCAACAACCGCGTGATCACCTTCGAGGATCTCATGGGCACCGGGCCGGAGCGTGACCCGCACGCCACCTTCGGCCGCCGACTGACCCCGCATCTGGCGATGTCGACCACAATCCAGTCTCCGTCGCTCGGCGCCGCCTATGCCGCCCTCGACTACGTGACGGAGATGTCCCACAAACGCGGCATCACCTACACCTGCTACGCCAAGCAGACCGACTCCGGCGCATTCGTCCAGAACCTTGGAGCCGCCAGCATCAAGATCGATGGCGCACGGCTCTTGCTGGAGCGGGCGGCAGCCCAGATCGACGCCGCCGCATCCGGCACCGACCCCATTCCGCTTGCGGTGCGCGCCCGTCACCGCGCCGGGATCGGCCACGCCGGACATGAGCTCGTCGACGCGGTGAATGACCTGTGCTGGCTCCATGGCACCGCCGCCTTCGCCGAGAACAGCCTGCTTGGCCGCATGTGGCGCGACATCAACACCGGGACCCGCCACGCCTCGATCACCGCACCGATGGGCTACGAGTTGCACGGCAACGGACAGACCGGCACCGACTACATTTCCCTGAAGCTCTAATGGCTGACCGTCCCGGACGTCCCTCCGCGCGCCTGCAACACGATGGCGTGAAAGTCGATGCGTGGTACGGGCTGAGATACGCGCAAACGCCTGCCCGGTTCGCGCCCCCCGCACCAGCGGGGGGGCGACTGGAGGTGGAGACGCTGAGTGAGGTCCCCATCTTCCCCCAGCGTCCCAGCCGGCTGGCGGCGGCCATGGGGACCGGACGCCCCAACCCGCAAGCCGAAGACGCCTTCTTTGCCAATGTCTGGGCGCCCTCGGACGCGCAAGGCTTGCCGGTCCTGCTCTTTGTCCATGGCGGTGCCTGGATGACCGGTGGCGGCGCGATGGACTGGTACGATGGCCAGGTTCTGGCTTCCAAAGGCCTTGTCGTTGTCACGGTCAATTATCGCCTGGGCGCGCTCGGCCACCTGGGGCGAAGCGATGCCCATGCGCTGCCGCTGCCGGCCGCCGATCTGCTACAGGCGTTGCTCTGGCTGCGGGACCGCGTTCACAGCTTCGGCGGCGATCCGGATCGCGTCACCGTGGCCGGACAATCGGCGGGTGGCTGGTACGCCCATCTGCTCTCGGTTCTGCCGCAAGCGCACGGATTGCTCCATCGCGTCAGCCTGATGAGCATGGGGACGCGGCGCCCGTGGTCGCCGCGACGGCAGGCGGATGTCACCCGCAAGGCATCAAAATACCTCGGCGCGGCGGAGATCGCCCATGCGCCCGTGGACGAGGTGATGCGCGCGGGACTTCAGGCGCTCGCCGCCACAGCCGCGCCCCCTGCCCTCGGGCACGCCCCTTCCGCCTTCCTGCCCGTCGCCAGCGCGGCGGTTCCGGACCGGTTGCTCAACCCGGCATGGGCCGCCAAGGCGTGCCATGCCGAGGCGGTCAGTCTGCGCACGACGGCGGATGAGAGCGCCATGTTCCTCTTCACATCGCCGAACCACAAAAACGCGACCCAAGCGCAGGTCAACGAAGCCCTGTCGGCCTGGGCGCCTGAAGATCTGCCTGCCGCGCTTTGCCCTGATGGGGCTTACGCCGGCGCGGCAAGCGGCCTTTCACCCTATCGCCAGCTTGTCGCCGCCTCCTCCTGGCGCCAGTTCCAGCGGTTTCCGGCACAGTACCACGCGGCCTTGCGCGAAAAGGGCCGTCGCTCCCAGCTGGAGATCTTCACGGAAGAGAGCGCCATGCCGGGCCTGCACAGCGGCCATTGCCTCGATCTGCCGTTTCAGTTCGGCCGGCGATGTGCCTGGGACGATGCCCCGATGCTGCAAGGGTGTGATGCGGAACGATTCGAAGCGATCTCCCGCCGGCTGATCGGCAGCCTGGTTGCCTTCGTCACGGGAGAGGCGCCGCGCGATCAGGCGCCGATGACCTCATCGACATAGCGTTCCGACATCGGCTTCAGCACCCGGTTGAGATCGGCGAAAACCCTGCGGGCGGTTATGCCGATCCAGTCGGAGGGCAACAGCTCGGGCGGCAGGCCGGGATCGAGAAACGGCAGGCGGCGCCATTGGGTCACCATCGGCACATAAAGGCGGAAGGCCTCGCGCTGGGCCTCCTTGCCATCGGGCGGCAACGACGTCCAGCGCGCCACCTCCGGCTCAAACGCATCGAGGAAAGCCCGGTAGTCGCTGGCCAGTTCGTCGAGATTCCACCACCGGGCAACCTTGGCCCGCAAATCGCCGGAGCCGATCGGCTCGGAGACGAAGAATTCGACATAGTCGGCCAGATCATGCTCCCGCATGTATTCGAGCGCTTCCCGGCGCAGGCGGATGGGGGCAATGCACAGACCGGGGGCAACCGTGCCGAAGCCCATCCGCGCCAGCCCGGCACGAATCTTGTGGCGTTTCCTACGCTCGCTTTCCGGAACCGAAAACGAGGCCAACAGCCACGGATCGCCGATACTCGCCGCGCGCGGACAGAAGATGCGCTCGTCGCCCGCCACCATGTGCGGCTCAAGATCGCTTGAGAGCATGTAGCCATTGGCTCCGCCGATCTTCTGGCTTGCTAGCACCCCTTTCGTCTTCAGCCGGGAAATCGAGGAGCGCACGCTGGCGGGCTCGTAGCCGAGCTCGGAAAGAAGCCGCACCAATGCGGCAACCGGTATGACCTTGCCAGCGGGCCGGCCGTAAAGGCCGAACACCGTCACGATATACCGATGGTGCGCCGGCTGTTCGTGGCCACCAGGTTCCCGTCCGGCAAGGATTTCATCGACGGCGCTCGACACACCATTCTCCTGTCTGCGTGCTCCCGCCCCGGCAATGCCAGACCTGCTCTGAGCTGACCTGCCCGGCGCGCCCCTCACCTGACCAAGCTCGTGGGAAAGGCGCAACCTGCTGCCCACGCGGGAGAACATGGCTGAAACTCATCTCGTTGTTGCACTAATCGCTCACGGCCGCGAATGCCAGACCCTGCGAGGCGCAAACCGAATTCCCCCCAAGGGAAGCGACCGGCCTTCTCCCGCCACGCACCGCCGGAAAAGCACCCGCCTTTTTAGGGTCCAGACCCATAGATGAGGCTGACATGGCATGGGAAATGGCAAGAGATTGCGAGGAAGGGCGTGCGCAGCGGGCTTGTTGCCCGGTCAAACGCGCTGACGACGCAGGGTGAAGCCATTTCCATGTCCTGCAGGATTTGACCGGATTGCGCCTGCTCTCACGTCGCGAAAGGCTTGAAAATGAACCACATTTCCTGCGCTTCCGCTTCTTGATCAGAAGCAATCCGCCTCAAACCATTTCGAGCTCATTTATGAGTCTGGACCCTAAACAGAGGTTAACCACGCCTCCACGCTAATTGTTAAAACTACCATGCAACCTTGCCGACACTCAGGTGAGGTCTGGATGACGCCCAAGTTTGCAAATGACGGCACGCGCCTGGCGAATACCATCCTGTTCCCGGTTGTGGGACTGGTGTTCGTCGCCATCGCGTTTTCCGTGACACTGATCATCTACACGTCGCGATCGGCCGATATCGCTGCCATGCACAGCGAACGGGACCTCTTGCGCGGCAGCACCCGCCTGCAGCTCCAGAAGATGGCCAAGGAGCAGGAAGGGGTCGCTATCTGGGATCAGACCTTTGTTCATTCCCGGCCCGAAAGCCTCGACAGCGCCTGGCTCGACATCAACATCGGCCGCTGGCTGTTCCAGAACCACGGCCATGAACGCACGCTGGTGATTGGAGAGGACCGGTCTGTGATCTACAGCGCCGCCAACGGCCTGTGGCAGCGCCCCGCGGACACTGGCAAACTCGTTGAGGCGATCTGGCCGCTGATCGCCCGCACGCGGGCCCGCTACATCAATGGCTACACCCGGCTTTCCTCTGGCATGCAGGTTCTGGAACGCCCCGCCGCCGGCTTCACCCGCTCGATCCACGAGATGGGCTTCGTCGCACTCGATGACGCCCCCGCCCTCGTCTCCGTGACGGCCATTGCCCCGGAGGTGAAACGCTTCGTCGCCAGCCGCCGCCCGCCCGCCGTGCTGGTCAGCATCAAGAAGCTGGACGCAAGCCGCCTGGAAGCCCTGGCCCGCATGTCGAGCATCGACCGGCTTCAGGTTGCCTCCTCGGCGGCTTCCTCACTCCCCTCCGTCCCGCACGAGACCGGCACATATATACTGAAAGATCCCCGGGGACAGATCGCCGGCCGGCTGGTCTGGCGCTCGGCAACGCCCGGTTCGGCGATCCTGTCCGGTGTCGGCCCGGTTCTGTTGCTGCTCGCCGCCGCCATCGCCACGCTCACCGGGCTGGTGCTGTTCTACATCCGCCAGACCACCCGCCGCCTTGCCCGCAGCGAGGCCAGCGCCCAGCACGCGGCGATGCATGACGGCCTGACCGGTCTCGCAAACCGGGATTTCTTCGCCGTCCGCTTTCGCGAGGAACTGGCCGAATGGCAGAAAGCCAATGGCGCGATTGGCGTGATCTACGTCGATCTCGATCACTTCAAGGACATCAACGACACCCTGGGCCATGCCGCCGGCGACGAGGTCATTCGCGAGGCGGCGCGGCGGCTTCGCATTCTCGTTCCCGACAATGCCACCATCGCCCGTATCAGCGGCGATGAATTCGCCCTGCTCTTGCCCGGCTGCCCCGGCCGCAAGGCATTGGAGGCGGTTCTGAAGCGCATGCAGAGCCGCTTCGCCGTGCCGATGTACATCGGCGGAAGCCATCTTTACATCAGCCTCAGCGCCGGCGCCGCGATCGCGCCGGAGGACAGCCTGTCGATGGGTGAGCTCCTGCGCAAGGCCGACATCGCCCTTTACGCGGCAAAGGCGGACGGGCGCGGCCGCTGGGCCTTCTTCGAACAGAGCATGGAAGAGCAGGTACGCACCCGCGAGAACCTCGCCCACGCGCTACGCCGCGCCATCGACACCGAAAGTCTGCATGTGCTGTACCAGCCGCAAACCACCATCGACGGGCGCACCGTGCTGTCCGTCGAGGCGCTGCTGCGCTGGACCGATCCGGACATGGGCGCGATCAGCCCCAGCGTGTTCGTGCCGATTGCCGAGGAAACCGGCCTGATCAACGACCTTGGCCTTTATGTGCTGCGTCAGGCCTGCACCGACGCAAGGGCCTGGCCGCATCTCGGCCTTGCCGTCAACGTCTCCCCGACCCAGTTCCGCCATCCCCGCTTCATCGACGACCTGCGGGAAACGCTGGAGCAGGCAGGCTTCGACCCCGCGCGGCTGGAAATCGAGGTGACCGAGACGGTCTTCGCCACCAGCAGCCCGGAGGTCATGGAAACCCTGACCCGGGTGCAGGAGATGGGCGTGCGCGTGGCACTCGACGATTTCGGCGTCGGTTACTCCAGCCTCAGTTACTTGCGCCGGTTTCCGTTCGACACGCTCAAGATCGACCGCAGCTTCATCGCCGATCTCGAAATCGGCGCCCATGCCCATTCGATCCTGTCGACAATCATCGACCTGGGCGAGGCGCTTGGCATGAAGGTGGTCGCGGAAGGCATTGAAACGGCGCACCAGGTGGCGATCCTGCAGCGCACCAATTGCGACAAGCTGCAAGGATTTTTCATGTCCCGGCCGGTACCACCGGAACAGATCCGTGGGGTCGAGGACCGACTGGCAGCCGCGCAGCCGGATGCCGCCACCGGCCCCGCCCTGACCATCAGCGCCTGAGCCGTCGGAACACTCGCGCCCCGGGGCCGTGAGGATCAGTCGATCGGCGCCACCAGGCCGAGCCGTTCACGCATCTTCTGATCCAGCGCGCCAATGGCACTGAACGGTCCCGGACATTCGGCCATCATCTCGTCGACAGCACAGAGCGACAGCCCGACCGATCCAAAACGGCGGGTGATCGCATCGCGCACCCAGTGACGCTGCTGTTCCGCCCGCCGTCTGTCGCGCGCACCGCAGCGGACAGTCTCCGCGCCAAGCCGGTCACAGTGATCGACGAATTCAGCGATCCCCTCGCCGCTCGCCGCCGAAACAAGCACCACCTCGGGCAGATCGCTTGCGCCGACCGGCCGGGTCAGGGTCAGCGCGCCCGCCACATCAGCCCTTGCGCGGGTCGCCAGGGCGCCCATGTCGGCTTTCGTCACGGCAACGATGTCCGGCAGTTCCATCACGCCGGCCTTCATGAATTGCAGGCTGTCGCCGGAGCCGGGCTGAATGCACAGGGCCAGAGTATCGGCGACCTGCGCCACATCCGCTTCCGACTGACCGATGCCGACCGACTCAACGATCACCCGGTCCATCACGGCGCGCATCAACACCACGGCGGCGATGGCATCGTCCGACAGGCCGCCAAGCCGGTCGCGCGCCGCCATCGAGCGCACGAACACGCCGTCGTCTTCCGGATCGGTGGCAAGACGGGTGCGGTCGCCGAGCAGCGCCCCGCCGGTAATCTGTGAGGAGGGATCGACGGCAATCACGCCGACGCGCTCGCCGCGCGCCCGGCACGCCTGGATCAGTGCATTGGTCAGGGTGGATTTGCCCACGCCGGGTGGGCCGGTCAGCCCCAGCACCGTTGCCCGGGCCGCACGCGCCGCCGCGTCGAGAAACCCGGCAAGCATCATGGAGCCGCGTTCGGTCTCGATCGCGGACAGCGCCCGCGCCAGAGCGGGTTTGCCGCCCTGGCGCAGTGCATTGATGGTGGCGGGCCGGCGGCTCATACGTCTCGCTGCTGCGCGTCGCCACGGGCAAGGGCGGCCTGCGCCGCCGCCAGCCGGGCAATCGGCACGCGGAAAGGCGAACAGGACACGTAGTCGAGGCCAACCCGCTCGCAGAAGGAGATCGAATCCGGATCGCCGCCGTGCTCGCCGCAAATGCCGAGCTTCAGGTTGGGCCGGGTCACGCGCCCCCGCTCCGCACCGATCTCGACCAATTCGCCAACCCCTTCCTGATCGAGCGACACGAACGGATCGCGCTCGACCAGCCCCAGGCGCTGATAGGCACCGAGGAAGGAGGCGGCATCATCGCGGGAGATGCCGAAGGTGGTCTGGGTCAGATCATTGGTGCCGAAGGAGAAGAACTCGGCGGATTCGGCGATCTGTCCGGCACGCAGTGCGGCGCGCGGCAGCTCGATCATCGTGCCCACCTGATACTCGATGGTCACGCCGCTTTCGCGCGACACCGCCTCGGCCATCGCGTCGATGCGGGCCCGCACCAGATCCAGCTCGGCCTTCATGCCAACGAGCGGCACCATGATCTCCGGGGTGACCGGCGCGCCGGTGGCCTTGGCCGCGGCAACCGCCCCCTCGAAGATCGCCCGTGCCTGCATCTCGGCGATTTCCGGATAGCTCACCAGCAGCCGGCACCCGCGATGACCGAGCATCGGGTTGAATTCGTTGAGGCTGGCGACCCGGTCCCGCAACAGGTCCGCGTCGATGCCCATCGCCTCGGCCACCTCGGCGATTTCCTCACTGCCATGCGGCAAGAACTCATGCAGCGGCGGATCGAGCAGGCGAATGGTGACCGGCAGCCCCTGCATGATCTCGAACAGCTCGGAGAAATCGCCGCGCTGCATCGGCAGGAGCCGGGCAAGCGCCGCCCGCCGGCCCTCCTCGCTGTCCGACAGGATCATTTCGCGGACGGCGAGAATCCGGTCGCCATCGAAGAACATGTGCTCGGTGCGGCACAGGCCGATGCCTTCCGCGCCGAACGCCCGCGCCGCGCGCGCATCCGCCGGCGTCTCCGCATTGGTGCGCACCGCCATGCGGCGGGCCCCATCGGCCCACTCCATCAGCCGGCCGAACTCGCCCGACATTTCCGGCTGCAGCATGGGCACCTCGCCGGCCAGAACCTGGCCGGTGGTGCCGTCGATGGTGATCACATCGCCCTGGGAGAACTTGCGACCGGCGGCGATCACCGTGCCGGAGCGATAGTCGATGCGCAGCATGCCCGCACCGGAGACGCAGGGCTTGCCCATGCCGCGCGCGACCACCGCCGCGTGACTGGTCATACCGCCGCGCGTGGTCAGGATCCCTTCCGCCGCATGCATGCCGTGGATGTCTTCCGGGCTGGTTTCCACCCGCACCAGGATGACAGCGCGACCCGCCGCCTTCGCCTCTTCCGCGTCGTCGGAGGAAAACACGATCTCGCCGGAGGCCGCACCGGGCGAGGCCGGCAGACCGCTGGCGAGGATATCGCGCGCCGCCTTCGGGTCGATCATCGGATGAAGCAACTGGTCGAGCGCCGCCGGATCGACGCGCATCACGGCCTCGGCCTGGGTCAAAAGCCCCTCGTCCGCCATGTCCACGGCGATTTTAAGCGCCGCCTTCGCGGTGCGCTTGCCCGCCCGGGTCTGCAGCATCCACAGCCGGCCGCGCTCGATCGTGAATTCCAGATCCTGCATGTCGCGGTAGTGCGCCTCAAGGCGCTCGCAGATCTCGGTGAACTGGGCAAAGGCCTCCGGCATCGCCCGCTCCAGCGACAGGGCGTCGGAGCCGGCGGCGATCCGCGCGGCCTCGGTGATATCCTGCGGGGTGCGGATGCCGGCGACCACGTCCTCGCCCTGGGCATTGATCAGGAACTCGCCGTAGAGCGCCTTTTCGCCGGTGGACGGGTTGCGGGTGAAGGCAACGCCGGTGGCCGAGTCGGAGCCCATGTTGCCGAACACCATGGCCTGCACGTTCACCGCCGTGCCCCAGTTATTGGGAATATTGTGCAGCCGGCGATAGGTAATCGCCCGGGCGCTTTCCCACGAGGCGAACACGGCGCTGATCGCGCCCCAGAGCTGCTCGTGCGGATCCTGCGGGAAAGGCCGGCCGAGCTCTTCCTCCACCAGCGCCTTGTAGCGCGTAATCAGCTGGCCCCAGTCTTCGGCGCTGAGGTCGGTGTCGAGCGAATGGCCGTTTTCACCTTTGAAGGTTTCGAGGATCTCCTCGAAGGCGTGGTGGTCGAGGCCCATCACCACGTCGGAATACATCTGAATGAAACGGCGGTAGCTGTCATAGGCAAAGCGCGGATCGCCGGAGGCCTCCGCCAGCGCCGGCACGGTCGCATCGTTCAGGCCGAGATTGAGCACCGTGTCCATCATGCCGGGCATCGACACCCGCGCGCCGGAGCGCACCGACACCAGGAGCGGGTTCTGCGTGTCGCCGAACCGCTTGCCGGTGATCCGGCCGATCGTCTCCAGCGCCGCGTCAACCTCCCCCTGGAGCCCGTCCGGGTAGGTCTGGCCGTTCTGATCGTAATAGGTGCAGACTTCAGTGGTGATCGTGAATCCGGGAGGAACCGGCAGTCCGAGATTGCTCATCTCCGCGAGATTAGCGCCCTTGCCACCGAGAAGGTTCCTCATCCCGGCGGTTCCCTCGGCCTTGCCGTCGCCAAAGCCGTAGACCCACTTGGTCATTGCCTGCATCCTCTTGTCCTGACGGCACGCACGCACCGCTTCGCCCGGGCCCACTCCCGCCCCGGATGGGCCCCCACTTAAATGATGCGCTGCGGGAAACAAAGGTTTTTCGCACAAAAGGCGGGCGCGAGACATTGCCACCGCCCCCCGCGTGCCCATATCCAGAGGGAGTGAACGTTGCGGTTCAGGGGAAGTGAACGTCGCGGTTTTATGACATTTTTGGCTCCCCCTTCCCTCTGCCGCACCGGGAACGGTCCGGGAGCGAGGGAGGTCGGCATTCCGCAAGGGCGGACCGCCGTCTTGCGGCGCGGTCACAATGAGGCCATCCTCAGGTCTCGTATTGATGCAAATGAGTCGGTTCCGCGCTCACGGCAGCAAAGGTCAGCAAGTCCCCTATCATGATGCGATGCCCCGTTTTCCGCCGCCCCGTGTGCCCCGCGCCTCACAAACGTGAGGTCACCAGACGCGCACGGGCCGCCCGCGCCGTCGCGACCGGCCTCGCTCTTGCCCTTCTTGCCGCCCCCGCGTCGGGCTGGACGGAAGCTGCTCCGCAACAAACCGGGACCGCCGAGGATCTGCCGGTCACGCTGAGCGGCAGCTATCTGTCCGGCCGCTATGCGGGCCAGACCAATGACCTGGCCAATGCCGCCGCCTTCTTTGCCGAGGCGCTGAGCGCGGATCCGGGCAACCCGTTCCTGCTCGACCGCGCCTTCGTGCTGCAACTGGCCAATGGCGACATTCAGGAAGCGCTGGAACTGGCGCAGCGGCTGCAGATCGAACAGTCCGATCATTTCATCGCCCGGCTGCTCCTGGCCACCGACGCCTTCCGCGCGGGCGAATATACAACCGCGAACACGCTGCTGGACAGCGAGGCACGCGGTCCGCTGGCGGAGCTCTCCTCCGGACTGATCCGCGCCTGGGCGCTGGCGGCGACCGGCGAATCGTCGCGCGCGCTCGATGTCATCGCCCGACTTGAAGGGCCGAGCTGGTACACCGTGTTCAAGAGCTATCACACCGGCCTGATCCAGGAGCAGGTGGGGCAAAGCGCGGCGGCGCTGGAAAATTTCCGCGACGCCTACGAGACCGATCGCGGCGCGCTGCGGGTGATCGAGGCCTATGCCCGCTCCCTGGCGGCCAATGGCGAGCCTCAGGCCGCGCTCGAGGTGCTGGCCGAATACGACAAGATCGTGCCCGATCACCCTTCCCTCACGGCGACCCGAAAGCTGATCGAAAACGGCGAAACGCCCGCCCGCATGGCCGCCACCCCGGCCGCCGGAGCGGCGGAGGTGCTTTACGGCCTTGGCGCCGCGATTGGCCGCGACGGCGGCGAGGAACTGGCGGCGGTGTTCCTGCAACTGGCGCTGTATCTCGATGAGGATGCGGATGTAGCCTCCATCGCTCTGGCCGCGCTGTTCGACCGGCTCGGCAATCCGCAGCGCGCCATCGACGTGCTGGAGGGGGTGCGCGAGGATTCGCCCCTGAAGCGCGATGCGGAGATCCAGATCGGCCTGAACTACAACGCCCTTGACCGGCTCGAGGACGCCCGCGCCCATCTGGAAGCTCTGGTCAAGAGCGACCCGTCCGATATTGAGGCGGTGTCCGCCCTCGGCAACGTGTTCCGCGCCCGCAAGATGTTCAAGGAGGCGGAGGAGACCTACAGCACCGGCATCGCCACCCTGGCAAAGCCGGAAGGCAAGCACTGGACGTTGTTCTATTATCGCGGCATCTGCCGGGAACGGCTGAAGATGTGGGACGAGGCGGAAGCCGACTTCCGCCTCTCCCTCGACCTCTGGCCCGACCAGCCGCTGGTGCTCAACTATCTCGGCTATTCGCTGGTCGATCAGGGCAAGAAGCTCGACGAGGCCCTGGAAATGATTCGCAAGGCCGTCAAACTGCGCCCCAAGGATGGCTATATCGTCGACAGCCTCGGCTGGGCCTATTACCGGCTCGGTCGGTACGACGATGCGGTGCGCGAGCTGGAAAAGGCGGTGGAACTGCGCCCGGAAGACCCGGTGATCAACGATCACCTGGGCGATGCCTACTGGCAGGTCGGCCGCCGGCTCGAAGCCCGGTTCCAATGGAACCATGCGCGCGATCTGAACCCGGAAGAGGACATCCTGCCACTGATCCTGGAAAAGATCGAAAAGGGCATGGCCGAGGCGGAGCCGCTGCCGACCACCAAGGCGGACCCGTCGGGAAGTGGCGGCTGACGGAAAGGGTCAACCGATGGCACCTTCCTCCGCCGAACGCCGCCGTCTTGCGCCTGCGAAAGTCAACTACGCCCTGCATGTCACCGGCCGGCGCGCCGATGGCTATCACCTGATCGACAGTCTCGTCGGATTTCCCGCGATCGGCGATACGGTGACTGCCCGCCCGGCCACAGAGGGGCTCGATCTTGTGGTCACCGGCCCCTTTGCCGAAACGCTGGCAGAGGCCGGCAACATGGCGGAGAATCTGGTGCTGCAGGCCGCGCGCGCGCTGGCACACCATGCTGGCATCGCACCGCAGGGGCTGCATCTGACCCTTGAAAAGAGCCTGCCCATCGCCGCCGGCATCGGTGGCGGCTCCAGCGACGCCACCGCCACGCTCAAGCTCTTGCGCGATCTCTGGGCACCGGCCCTTGCCGATGCGGAACTCGCCCGGATCGGTCTTGCCCTCGGCGCGGATCTGCCCATGTGCCTCAACGGCCGGCCGGCGCGCATCACCGGCATCGGCGAAACCGTCACCACCATTCCGCCGCTGCCCGATCACACCCTGCTTCTGGTCAATCCGGGCACCTGCGTCGCCACGCCAACCATCTTCAAGGCGCTGACGCAGCGCGACAATCCGCCCTTGCCGGATCTGCCACGCGGCGGGTTTGATTCTCTGGAGGAATTTGTCGACTGGCTCGGCGAAACCCGCAACGATCTCGAACCGCCGGCGATCGACACCGCCCCGGTGATCGGCGAGGTGCTTGCGGCACTCCGCCAGCATCAACCGATCCGGCTGGCGCGTATGTCCGGCTCCGGCGCGACCTGTTTCGCGATTGTGGATAACCCGGTAGAGGCGGGGGAAATCGCCACGCGCCTCGCCGCGCAACACCCGACCTGGTGGATTCGCTCGGCCCCGGCCACCTCAAGCCAAGGCACCGCCGACGGCACCTGACGAAGGCGGCAGGCCGCCGCCTCTCTCGTTTTTTGTCAGGAAGCGCGTGTCAGCCGGTCAGCTGATCCGGGCGATGCAGAAATCGACCGCTTCGGCCAGGGCATCGCGATGGGCACCCGCCGGAACACCGTCCAGCGCCGCCAGCGCTTCGGCGCCGAAGTCACGGGCACGGGTCACCGTATCGGCCAGCGCATCGGTCGACCGCATCAAGGCCACCGCCTGCTCCAGATCGCCATCGCGCACGTCCCGCTCTTCCAGGCAGCGGCGCCAGAAGGCACGATCCGCCTCCTGACCGCGCTGAATGGCGAGAATCACCGGAAGGGTGATCTTGCCCTCGCGCAGATCGTCGCCGGTATCCTTGCCCAGATCGCTCGCCGAGCCGCCATAGTCCAGCACATCGTCAACAAGCTGGAAGGCCAGCCCCAGCGCCATGCCATAGTTGCGCGCCGAAGCACGCACCGATGCATCAGCCTCGGCGATCACCGGCCCGACCTCGGCGGCAGCGGCGAACAACGCCGCCGTCTTCGCCTCGATCACATCCATGTAGCGCGCTTCGGTGGTGCCGATATCCTGCGCCGCGCCAAGCTGCATCACCTCGCCTTCGGCGATCACCGCCGAAGCGCCGGACAGGATGCGCAGCGCATCCAGCGAGCCCACATCGACCATCATCTTGAAGGCCTGGCCCAGCAGATAGTCGCCGACCAGAACGCTGGCCTGGTTGCCCCAGAGCTTGCGCGCCGCCAGCTTGCCGCGCCGCATGTCACTTTCATCGACCACATCGTCATGCAGCAGCGTCGCGGTGTGCATGAACTCCACACTCGCCGCCAGCCCCACATGCCCGTCGCCGCGATAGCCGCACAGCTCCGCCATCGCCAGCGTCAGCATCGGCCGAAGCCGCTTGCCGCCGGAGGAGATCAGGTGGCGCGCGATTTCCGGTATCAGGTCGACATTCGAGCCGGCCTTCGACAGGATGAGCTCGTTCACGGCGGACATTCCTCCGGAGGTCAGATCGACCAACCGTTGAATACTCGCCGCGTCGGACCGCGTCTCGCGGAGAGGAACGACAACACCCACCTTGAAAACCTTTTTTGCTTGACGGTTCGCCGGGACAATAGGTCCGGCATCAACGTCGGGCAAGCCATCTTTCGCTGCACCCACCCCGGAAGACAACCGGTGGAGTAAATTGCCGCACCCGACCGGTCCGGCAAGAGCCACGTGAGCAACGGTTTCCTTCCCGGCGGCGGCGCTCTATCCTTCCCATCACCAAATCACCCAATGGTAACACAGCATGGTCCCGTTGCTTCGCACCAATGACATGGTGCTGATCTCCTTTGTCGAAGCGCTGCTTGCCGATGCCGGCATTGCCCATTTCGTCCTCGACGGCAACATGAGCGTGGTCGAGGGCTCGCTTGGCATCCTTGCGCGCCGGCTGATGGTCGAGGAGGAAGACCTCGAAAGCGCCCGGCGCATCCTGCGCGACGCCGGCCTTGGCCATGAGCTCGGCGCGGACACCGCCCCGACAGCAGGCGGCCCTGGCAAATGAGCGCGACCAGCGAGACCGCGACCGCCTCGTTCGCCGCCCGAAACATCACCAAGGATGCCTTTCTCGGCGGACAGGTGCAGATCCTGCAGCCGGCCAAGGGCTTTCACCGGGCGGGCCTCGATGCGGTCTATCTTGCCGCCGCCGTGCCGGCGACGACGACAGGCCATGTGGTGGACCTGGGCTCCGGCGTGGGCACGGCCGGCTTCTGCCTCGCCGCACGGCTTCCCGATGTCAGGGTAACGCTGGTCGACCGCGACCGGCAGGCGCTTTCCCTTGCCCGCGAGGCGCAGGAGCTGCCTGAAAATGCGGCCTTTGCCGGACGGACAGCGCTGCTGGAGGCGGATATCGCCGCCAAGGGACGAGAGCGGCACGCCGCCGGCCTGACGCCCTCCCTCGCCGATCACGTGATCATGAACCCGCCCTACTACACGGGCGGGCGATTCCGTGCCTCGCCGGCAAGCGCCCGAGCCGGGGCTCATGTGCTGGAGGCCGAAGGGCTGGAGCCCTGGGCCCGGGTGGCGACCGACATCCTCAAGGAAGGCGGCAGCCTGACCGTCATCTTCCGTGCCGATGGCCTTGGCGAATTGCTTGAGGTGCTGCCGGGCCGGTTCGGCGCCATCGACGTTATTCCCTTGCGCCCACGCCCGGAGGCGGCGGCCACCCGGATCCTGATCCGCGCGATCCGCGCCAGTCGCGCCCCCTTGCGCCTGCTACCGGGCTTCGTACTGCACGAAGGCACCGGCTCCGACTTCACCCGCGAAGCCCGCGCGGTGATGCGCGACGGCGCCGGGCTCTCCCTGCCGCCGCGCTGAAGCCATTCATCGCTCTGGTTGGGGCACCGCTCTGATTCAGTCAGTGGATCGGAAATTCCGCGTCGAGCAGGCGCCAGTCGGTCGGACCGATCAGGTCCCGATGCGCCACCATCACCGAATGCAGCTTTCCGTCGAGATCGCGCTGCCAAAAATGCAGGAAGCGGCTCAATTCGGGGAATCTGGGCGCCTTGTCGAAGGTCTGCCAGAGAAAGCTCTGCAACAGATCCGGATGGTCGGGCATATGGTACAGGATCTGCGCCGTCAGCAGCCCGTATCCCTCCAGTTGACGGGAAAAGTCCGAAGTCTTCATGATCGAACCTCCTAAGGTTTCCCCACCCCCGAGACCGTTCATCGCTCCCAGGTTTCAGTCTCTTGAGAATATGGTTAACGAGACGTTAAAGGACAGTCGCAGTAGCCTGCCGAACACTTGATCGTGACCGGGAAGGATTGAGGCCGCGTCCTGTCCGCCTCCGCCCTGCCAATTCGGGCAAAAGGCCTTTATGATCCGGAGAACGCGCAACGGCGCCTGTTCATCCTTACCAGCATTCGGGAGGTCAGATGACTTCGCAGCCCCTGCCCGCTTCCATCAACGACACTCAGAAGCTTCTGGACAGCCAGGGTTATGTGGGCGACCGCGCCCTGGCCACCGTGCTGCATCTGGCGCTGCGGATGAACCGCCCCTTGTTCCTGGAAGGCGAGGCCGGCGTTGGCAAGACGGAGATCGCCAAGGTGCTGTCCAGTGCGCTCGGCCGCGACCTGATCCGCCTGCAATGCTATGAGGGGCTCGACGTCTCCACCGCGGTCTATGAATGGAACTACGCCGCACAGATGGTGGAGATCCGGGTGTCGGAAGCCGCTGGCGATGCCGATCACGAGGCCCTGTCCAAGGATGTGTTCAGCGAGCGCTTCCTGATCCGCCGGCCGGTGCTGCAAGCGCTGCAACCGTCCCTCAAGGGTCCGCCGGTGTTTCTCATCGATGAGCTGGACCGGGCGGACGAGGCCTTTGAGGCCTTCCTGCTGGAGGTGCTGGCCGACAATCAGGTGACCATTCCGGAACTGGGCGTTGTCCATGCCGAGGCGCCGCCCATCGTCATCATCACCACCAACCGCACCCGCGAGATCCACGACGCGCTGAAGCGCCGCTGCCTCTATCACTGGGTCGACTACCCGGATGCGGAGCGGGAGCTGGAAATTGTCCGGCGCAAGGTGCCGGGCGCCGCCGAACGGCTCAGCCGCGAGCTTGTCGCCTTCGTGCAGAAACTGCGCAGCGAGGAGGATCTGTTCAAGCAGCCCGGGGTCGCCGAAACCCTTGATTGGGCCACCGCCCTGACCGAGCTCAACGAAATCGCCCTCGATCCGGACATGGTCTCCGACACCCTTGGCGTCCTCCTGAAGTATCAGGACGACATCGACAGGGTGCGCGGCTCCACCGCCCGGCGCATGATCGATGAGCTGCGCGCCGAATTCGACCGGGAAGCGGCGGCGGATTGACGGCGATGCCCCCGCTCGACAGCCCCCCGCCCAGCGGCCCGTCCTCCGGCGCCCCCTCTCCCGGTGGGCGGATCGCCGACAACATCGTCCATTTCGCCCGCACCCTGCGCAAGGCCGGACTGCCGGTCGGACCGGCCAGCGTCGTCGATGCGGTGCGGGCCGTCGAGCTGGCCGGCATTCGCAGCAGGGAGGACCTTTACTGGACGCTGCATGCCGTCTTCGTGCGCAAGCACGACCACCGGGTGATCTTCGACGAGGCCTTCCGCATCTACTGGAAATCGCGCGGGCTGGTGGAAAAGCTCTTGTCGATCCTCTCGCCCGTGGCGCCGCCGCGCGCCGAGCCGGACAAGCCGAAGGCCGGCCAGACCCGGGTCGCCCAGGCGTTTCAGGCCACCCGGGACCGGCGGTCGCAGAGCGAAAAGGAAGAGTTGGAGATCGACGCCCGCTTCACCGTCTCCGGCCGGGAACTGCTGCAGCACAGGGACTTCGCGCAGATGAACGCGGAGGAGATCCGCGCCGCGCAAGCTGAGCTTCGGCGCATGGTGATGCCGATCGAGAAGATCCGCCAGCGCCGGCTGGTGGCCTCGGCCCGTGGCCGCATCGACCCGCGCAGCACCCTGCGCGCCACCTTGCGCACCGGCGGCGCCATGATCGCGCTGAAGCACCGGCGCCCCGACACCCGGCGCCCGCCGATCGTCGCCCTGTGCGACATTTCCGGCTCCATGAGCCAGTACACCCGTATCCTCCTGCATTTTCTCCATGCGCTGACCGAGGAGCGGCGCAACGTCCACACCTTCCTGTTCGGCACGCGGCTGACCAATGTCACCCGGCAGCTGCGCATGAAAGACCCGGATGAGGCGCTGATCGCCTGTTCGCAAGGGGTCGAGGACTGGTCCGGCGGCACCCGTATCGCCACGGCGCTCGCCGACTTCAACAAGCACTGGTCGCGCCGGGTGCTCTCCGGCGGCCCCCTGGTGCTGCTCGTCACCGACGGGCTGGAACGGGACACGGATGAGGATCTGGCCCGGGAGATGGACCGGCTGCACCGCTCCTGCCGGCGGCTGATCTGGCTCAACCCGCTGTTGCGCTTCGATGGCTTCGAGGCCCGCGCCAAGGGCGTGCGGGCGATGCTCCCGCATGTGGACGAATTCCGGGCGGTGCATTCGCTCGATGCGGTGGCCGACCTTTGCCGGGCGCTCGGCGGGGAAAGCGGCGACGGCGGCGAGAGCACCGATCCCCGCGCCTGGCTGCGCGCCGCCGACCGGGCCGAACGCGCCCGCGCCTGACCCGCTTGGTCAGGTAAGACCTTGCCCGGCTACAGTGACACGAAGAGCTGCCACAGAAGCGGCAGCAGGATTGCGGTGGCGATGGCATTGAGCCCCATTGCCAGCCCGGCGAAGGCGCCGGCGGTCTCGTTGACCTGAAGCGCCCGCGCCGTGCCGATGCCATGGGCGGCAACACCGATGGCAAAACCGCGCGCACGCCAATCGCGCACCCGCAGAAGATCGAGCAGCAACGGCCCCAGCGCCGCGCCGAGAATGCCCGTCAGGATCACCAGAACGGCGGTCAACGATGGCAGACCGCCCAGCGCCTCGGAAATGCCCATGGCGACCGGCGCCGTCACCGATTTCGGTGCGAGCGAGGCAAGGGTCTGCATGCCTGCCCCCATCGCCCAGGCAATGCCGACCGCCGACAGGATGGCGCAAAGCGAGCCGGCAACGAGACTGACACCAATCGCCAGCGCCGAGCGGCGCACCGTGGCAAGCTGACGGTAAAGCGGCAGCGCCAGTGCCACGGTGGCTGGCCCGAGCAGGAAATGCACGAACTGCGCCCCATCGAAATAGATCGCGTAATCGGTACCGCTCGCCAGCAGCAGCCCGCTGATCAGCGCCACCGCGATCAGCACCGGATTGGCCAGCGGATGGCCGCCGAGGCGACGGGACAGGGCCAGCCCGACCTGATAGGCAACGAGGGTCAGCGTCAGTGCCGCCAGCGGGCTGGCCGACAGATAAACCCAGATTTCGGCGAGTGGATCGGTCATTGGCCGGCCTCCGGCGCCTTGCCCTTGCCCACCCCACCATCACCTGCCCCGCCGCGCAGGCACAGGCGCATGATCCCGGCGGTGACCGCGATGGTCAGCAAGGTGCTGATCAGCAGTGACACCGACAGCGCCGCCCCCTCCCGCCCCAGCAGGCCGATGTGCAGGACAACGCCGACGCCGGCGGGCACGAACAACAGCGCCAGATGGCCGAGCAGCGTATCGCCGACCCTGGCAAGGGCCACCGGAATGCCCCTGCGCAGCACCAGCCCGACAAACAAGAGCACCATGCCGACCACCGGCCCGGGCACCGGCAGGCCGGTGCCCGCCACCAGCATTTCGCCGGCAAGCTGGCAACACAGGATCACGGTCAGCGCGCCAAGCATCAAGCTGTCTCCCGCCACATGGCTTGTTTGAAAAAGGGCAGACATGAGAGTGACGCCCCGCCCCCGCTGCGACAAGCCCGACGACCGTTGACCCCGGACACGAAAAATCCCTTCCCTCCCCTTCAGATGAAGGAGGAGGAAAGGGATCCTCAGGTGAGCAAAGGCAGCAAGCCCGCCGGCGTTATTCCGCTGGGGCCGAGTAGCCGTGCCCGGCCTGAACCGCGTCCACGTCCAGAAGCGCTTCCGCCTTGTCCATATCCGCCTGCCAGGGTACCAGCCGCTCCAGCACCACGAGGAGGAAGGCTGCAAGGATCGCCGCAAGGATCAGGGCCAGCCCCCAGAACGGCAGCGGCAGCAGATCCGCAAAGGTGATCTTGCCATAGCTGCCGAAGGACAGGGCCGCGCCGATCCAGTCGATGTTGTAGCCGTAGAAGATCGCCCCGGCGATGCCGCCCGCAATCACCGCATAGGCGTCGCGATACCCGGCACCGGCCTGCGCCAGTGCCGTGCCCGGACAGGCGCCGGCAAGCGCGATGCCCACGCCAAGGATCAGCCCGCCGATCAGCACCGGACCGAGCGCGAAGGTCTTGGGATGCAAGGCAACGCCAAAGGCGCCGTTCAGCACCGCAAGCGCGACCAGACCGGTGATGGTCGCGGCGAGGAACATCTTGAGCATGGTGAAGTTGCGAAACTGGAACTGTCCGACCAGAACCCCCGGTTCCATCACCCGGCTTTTCTCAAGCGCGACCCCGAAAATGGCCCCCATGGCGAGGCCGAGCAACACGAGCCAGATTGTCGACATGTCGATGCCTCCTCAGATCTTCTTCATCAAGGCGGCGGTGAGAATGCCGCCCGCGAACATCGCCGCAACCGCGACGGTCGATCCGACCGCCAGTTGCGCCATGCCGGAAATGCCGTGACCGGAGGTGCAGCCTCCGGCGATCCGTGCGCCCAGCAGCAGCACGAAGCCACCGACAAAGCCCAGCGCCAGACGCGACCCCAGCGACGTCACGCCAGTAAGGCGGGTCCAGGCAGGGGAAAACGCCGCTCGCCGGCTGCCCGACGCCCGGGCCGATAGCAGCGCCCCGAGGGCGATGCCGATCACCAGCGCCGATTGCCAGATGTATTTGTCCGCGCTCATATATTTGGCGAAATAGGCGATGTCGGCAGCCCCAGCATCGAACAGGCTCGCCACCCAGGCACCGGCCGTGACAAAGGAAGACGACGCCCCAAGCGCCGTATTGACCAGGAGGAAGGCGGGGATTTGCAGCAAACCGATCACAATGCCCGCCACGTAAGGCGACCAATGTCTTTTGGAGAGCGACAGCATGACAGGCTCCTATGATTTTTATAACTAAATAATATTCGAATAAATGAATTCTATATATCCGGAAAAACCCGCAAACCCGCCGCATCCCAACGCGCGGCAGGAGAGCCCCCTCAGCCAGAGACCAGCCAAGAGCCAGAGCCCCGCAAAAAGCTGTGTCAGTTGATCGCCACCACGGGCGTGCGCACGCCAACCCGGCGGAACAGATCGGCGATATCGGCGTTGTTCATGCGGATACAGCCATAGGACACCGCGCGGCCGATCAGGCCCGGTCGGTTGGTGCCGTGGATCGCGTATTCCCCGCCGGCCAGCGTCATCGCCGCCACGCCCATCGGATTGTTGCGCGCCCCGCCGGGGATGACCGCGGGCAGATGCGGCAGATCGCGCTTGACCTCCGCTGGCGGCGACCAGGCCGGGCGCACGTGCATCCCCTTGATATAGGTCCGGCCCCGCCAGACCTTGCCGCGCCTGCCGACCGCGACCGGGTAGCGCAGGGCCGTACCGCCGCGCTGCACCAGATAGAGCCGTCGCTCGCTGTTGTGAACGACAATGGTTCCCGGCGCGAACCGGGCATCGCGAAAGGCCACCAGATCCGGTGCAGCGCTGGCCGCGCCGGTCCACAAGATGACACCGATCACCACGTAGATCGCCACCAAGCCCCAGATAACCTTGTGCATGACGACACCCCGCTTATCCTTGACAAAGAGTTTACGGGAAAGTGCAGACGGGCAGTACAAACGATTCGTGAAATCTCTTGTTAAGGTTATCAAGCTCGTCGCCGCGGGGGGCAAACACGAAAAACCCCGCCCGGAAAACCGGGCGGGGCTTCGCAGTCCCGGGCCATGACAGCCCCGAATGGCAGTCTTACTTCAGGTAGTCGTAGTTGCCGTCCTTCCACTCGTAGAACACGTACCCGGGCAGGGTCACGTCGCCCTTGTCGTCGAAGGACAGGCTGCCGAGCACCGTGGCGAACTCGCCGGCGTTCAGCTTCTCGGTCACCGCGTCATAATCGGTGGAGCCGGCGGCACGCACCGCATCGGCCCAAGCCTGGATCGCCGCATAGGTGTAGAGCGAATACCCCTCGGCGGTCCGGCCGGCGGCCTCAAGCGCCTTCACCACCGGAGCGGCGATCTCGTTCTTGCGCGGATCCGGAGAGAAGGTCATCAGCGTGCCGGAGCCGACATCACCGGTGATCGACCAGTATTCGTCGGTCACCAGCGCATCGCCGGAGACGAGGATGGTGTCCATGCCCTGCTCGGCCATCTGGCGCTTGATGAGGCCGGCCTCGGTGTGATAGCCGCCCACGTAAAGAACGCCGATGTTCTCCGACTTCAGCTTGGACACCAGCGCGGTGTAGTCCTTTTCACCGGCGGTGTAGGCCTCGTAGAGGGTCTCCTTCTTGCCGGCTTCGTTCATGTACTTCTTGGTTTCGTCGGCAAGGCCCTTGCCATAGGCGGTCTTGTCGTGGATCACCGCGATGTTCTTGTCGGCGAAATTCTTGGCAAGGAACGCACCGGCGACCTGACCCTGCTGGTCGTCACGGCCGCAAACGCGGAACACGCCCGGTCCGGGACGCTCGTCGGTGAACTTCGGATTGGTCGAGGCCGGCGAGATCTGGATGATCCCCTCTTCCGCATAGACCTGGCTGGCCGGGATCGACGACCCGGAGCAGAAATGGCCGGCGACCAGCGCCACGTTCTTGCCCACCATCTGGTTGGCGACGGCAACCGCCTGCTTCGGATCGCAGGCGTCATCGCCCACTTCCAGAACCAGCATTTCGCCGTTGATGCCACCGGCAGCGTTGATGTCTTCAACCGCCTGTTCGGCGCCGGCCTTCATTTGTGCGCCGAAAGAGGCGTACTGACCGGTCATCGGACCGGCGGTGGCAATGACGATCTCGGCGAAGGCGGCGCTCGAAACACCCATGCCGACAACGGCGGCGACACTCGCCAGAAGAACCTTTTTCATAAAATAATCTCCCCTTGCTCCAGATGCATTTCGCGGCCCCCATCGGGCCGGTTGCTGGACCACTCTGGTCGCGGACCGTTTGTCCGCAAGTCGGCGGATTTTTCCGCCATGTGCCGAAAGAGTATCGCCTTTTCCGTCAAAGTCGAGCACTTCGGCAGCTTTCCGCGAAAGACGCGAAACGCCCCTCGCGAAAATGACAAGGCCCTCAGGCCCCCACGTCCCGCGCGCCCGGCTTCAGGCGCCAGGAAAACGGGCTCGTCTTCTCGTAAAGCCAGCGATACTGCCGGGTCATCTGCGCCGTGCGGGTCACCCGCCAGCCGGTCAGAGACACGCCAAGCAGCAGCACGAAGGCCACCAGCCAGTGCTGAACGGACAGCAGCGTGCCCTCATAAAGCGCAAAGCTGAGGAACCGCACCGCCAGCGACAGCAGGAAGGTGAACCACACCAACGTTCGCAAGGGCCGCCAGGTCATTGCGCAGGCCCGGCCCGTCGCCCAGGCAGCCATGCTGCCGAGCACGAGCGTGAGAATAATGAAGCCCGCAAGGCTCGTATCGTAGAGGAAACCCATCTTCGTCCTCCCAGGATCACGCGGCGACGGCGATAACGCAGGCAGTCGCCAGACCGTGGATCAGTGGTGTTCGCCCGCCGCGGGGTGGCTCCAGCACATCGCTTGAGCCGCCCCCACATGGGCGCTCCCGGGCCGCGCCCGCCCGATGCCGGATCCTCCCGGGCACCGGGCGGAGCACGAACCCGAACCTCAGTGACGACCGCCTTCCAGATAGGCCGCCTTCACCTCCTCCCGCGACAGAAGCTCGCTGCCCGTTCCCGACAGGGTGATGGTGCCATTGACCATCACATAGCCGCGATGGGCGAGCTTCAGCGCATGATAGGCGTTCTGCTCGACCAGAAAGACCGTCAGCCCGTCGGTGCGGTTCAACTCGGCGATCGCATCGAAGATCTGTTTGACGATCAGGGGCGCAAGCCCCAGCGACGGCTCGTCAAGCAGCAACAGCCGTGGCCGCCCCATCAGCGCCCGGGCAATCGCCAGCATCTGCTGCTCGCCGCCGGACAGGGTGCCGCCGCGCTGCTCCTGACGTTCCTTCAGCCGGGGAAACAGGGTGAACACCCGCTCCAGATCGGCATGGAAATGCGCCGGGTCGGCGACCGCCGCGCCCATTTGCAGGTTCTCCATCACCGACATGCGCGGAAAGATGCGTCGCCCTTCCGGAGACTGGGCAATGTCCTTGCGCATGATCTCGTGGGTCGGAAGGTTGGTGATGTCCTCGCCCAGATAAGTGATGCTGCCGTTGCGCGCCTGCGGCGAGCCGCAGATCGTCATCATCAGCGTCGACTTGCCGGCGCCATTGGCGCCGATCAGCGTGACGATCTCCCCTTCATGCACGTCGATATCGACGCCGCGCAGGGCAACGATCTTGCCATAATAGGTTTCCACGCCCCGGACCTTGAGAAGGGGTTCCCTTTCCATCACAGCCCCACCTCCTCTTCGATCTGGTCGACCTCGTCATCGGCAACGCCGAGATAGGCGGCGATCACCTTCGGGTCGTTCTTCACCTCTTCCGGCGTGCCGTCGGAGATCTTCTCGCCATAGTCGAGCACGACCACATGGTCGGAGATTTCCATCACCACCGACATGTCATGCTCGATCAAGAGCACCGAGGTTTCGTGATTGTCGCGGATGTAATGCAGCAAGGCATTGAGGTCCGCGCTTTCCTTCGGGTTGAGGCCCGCCGCTGGTTCATCCAGGCACAACAGCTCCGGCATGGTGCACATCGCCCGGGCGATCTCCAGCCGGCGCTGGTCGCCATAGGGCAGATCGGCGGCCGCGTCATCGGCGCGGGCAAGCAGGTCGGTACGGGCCAACCAGTAGCGCGCCCGCTCCACCGCCGCCCCTTCCGCCTTGCGAAAGCCGGACAGGCCGAACAGGCCGCCGACGGTGTAGTTCGAGGCCACCATCAGCGGGTTGTGCTGCGCCACCAAGAGGTTTTCCAGCAAGGTCATGCCGCCGAACAGGCGGATGTTCTGGAAGGTCCGCGCCACCCCGGCCGTAGCCGAGATCTTGAAGTCCGGCATGCGCTCCAGAAGATGGCGCGCCCCCGCCTTGCGGCGCATGGTGATGCAACCCTCCGTCGGCTTGTAAAAGCCGGTGGTGCAGTTGAACACCGTGGTCTTGCCGGCCCCGTTCGGGCCGATCAGCGCGGTGATGTCGCCCCGGCCAACGTTGAACGACAGATCGTTCACCGCCACCAGGCCGCCGAAGCGCATGGTGACATGCTCGACGGTGAGCACAGGATCGTTGTCCCAGCGGGTCATCCGTGGCCCTCCTGTACCAGATCTGCGGAAATGCCCTTGGCCTTGCCCTTACTGAGGGTAATGGATGGCGTGCGGGTCGAGATCAGACCACGTGGCTTCCAGACCATGATCAGCACCATCAACAGGCCGAACACCAGCATCCGGTATTCCTCGAACTCGCGGAAGAACTCGAAGCCGCCGATCATCACCACCGCCGCGATGACCACGCCGATCTGCGACCCGAGCCCGCCGAGCACCACGATCGCCAGGATCACCGCCGATTCGATGAAGGTGAAGCTCTCCGGCGAGATGAAGCCCTGCCGGGTGGCGAAGAACGAGCCGGCGAACCCGCCAAACATCGCCCCGAGCGCGAAGGCCGTCAGCTTGGTGTTGGTGGTGTTGATGCCGAGCGAGCGGCAGGCGATCTCGTCCTCGCGCAAGGCTTCCCAGGCCCGCCCCACCGGCAGCTTGCGCAGCCGCATGGTGACGAAGTTGGTGACCAGCGCCAGGATCAGGATCAGGTAATAGAGGAAGATGATCCGGTGGATCGAGCTGTAGTCGAGGCCGAAGAAAGCGGCGAAACCGCCCTCGCCCCGGGTGAACTCCAGGCCGAAGAAGGACGGTCGGGGAATTCCGGAAATCCCGTCCGGACCGCCGGTGAACTCGTACCAGTTCAACAGCACCACCCGGATGATCTCGCCAAAGGCCAGGGTGACGATCGCCAGATAATCACCGCGCAGGCGCAGCACCGGGAAGCCGAGAATGATCCCCCAGAAGGCCGACAGGATGCCCGCGAGCGGCAGGCAGATCCAGAACGAGAACCCGAAATACTGCGCCAGCAGCGCGTAGGAATAGGCGCCCACCGCATAAAAGGCGACGTAGCCCAGATCGAGCAGGCCGGCGAGGCCGACGACAATGTTCAGCCCCCAGCCAAGCATGACATAGGTGGTCACCAGGATCGCCAGATCGAGATACTGCCGCGATCCGCGCGCGCCCAGCCAGTACATCAGCAGGAACGGCAGGGTGACGGCAAGCACGAACAGCACCGGCGTGACCAGATGCGCGACCGAGGAAAAGGCGCTCGCCTTCGGCATCAAGCCACTGACGACGCCAGTGACCGGCCGTTCGCTCTTCCAGACGAACAGATTGAGCAGGAGCCGCCCGAAGAACACGACGGCGACGGCGGTCGCGACGGCGCCCCAGCGATACTCGATCGCCAACCCGCCGATATCGACTTCGGTCTTCATGCCGATCATCAGGGAGAACAGGCCGAAGGCCACCAGTCCGCCCATGCCGGCATCCTTCACGGAGCCGGAGAGAAGGGTGTCTTTTTGCGCTGCCATGATCCTAGACCTTCTCCACTTCGGGCCGGCCCAGCAGGCCTTCAGGCATGAAGATCAGTACGATCGCCAGGATCGAGAACGCCGCGACATCCTTGTATTCCAGCGAGAAATAGCCGGACCAGAAGGTCTCGATCAGGCCGATCAGCAACCCGCCAAGCATGGCGCCCGGCAGTGAGCCGATGCCGCCCAGAACCGCCGCCGTGAAGGCTTTCACCCCGGCCAGGAAGCCGATGTAGAAATCGATCACGCCGTAGTAGAGCAGGAACATCAGGCCGGCGACCGCCGCCAGCGACGCGCCCATCACGAAGGTCAGCGAAATGGTGCGGTCAACGTTGATGCCGAGCAGGGAGGCCATCTTGCGGTCCTGCTCGCAGGCACGCTGCGCCCGCCCAAGCGAGGTCTTGTTGATCAGCAGGGTGAAACCGGCCATCAGAACCACGGTGACGACGATGATCAGGATCTGCATGTAGCTGATCTGAACCGCGAATCCCGCGCCGCCCGACGCGCTGTCGCTCAGCGAGAACCCGCCCGAGATCAGCGGCTGCAACGGCTTGTTGCGCGCCCCTTGCGAGATCTGGACAAAGTTCTGCAAGGCGATCGAGGCACCGATCGCGGTGATCAGCGGCGCCAGTCGGAACGACCCGCGCAGCGGCCGGTAGGCGACCCGCTCCACCGTCCAGCCCCAGATCGCCGTCAGCGCCATGGCCAGGACAAGCACGAGCACAAGGGCGAGGATAAGCAACAAAAGCGGCGTCGCCGCGGTGATGCCCAGTGCGACGATCAGGATCAGCGCGATGAAGGCGCCGACCATGAAGATGTCCCCATGTGCGAAGTTGATCATGCCGATGATCCCGTAGACCATCGTATAACCAATGGCGATCAGGCCGTAGATCGACCCCAGCGTGACGCCATTGATCAGCTGCTGGAAAAAATATTCCATCTTCCCTGTGATCCCTCTGAAAAGCTGGTGGCTTTTGCCGTTCTCAGCTCGCCGCGCCTTGGCTCCTCCTTGGCGCAACACTCGCAATCTTTACCAAGCTCCCAAATGCGAGACAATTCCTCTCAATTTCGCTTGCGCAGAAAAGAAAATCTTTCCCTGAAGTCTTCCTGTTCGGAACGCCATCATGCGCCGGCAGAACAGACCGCCACCATAGGGCGCTCACGCACCGGCAACGCAACCCCAAACAAGAACCCACGTGTTTTGGACCGGCGTTCCAATCTGCGGCACACGCAAGAAACGTCTACCGGCACGCAGTCGCGCGCATTCACCAAAAGGAATACCCGCGCCAAACGAGACGGTCCGCTGCTATGATCTGATGATTCCTCCCAAATCTCCCAAGAAGAAAAAAGTCACATATGAACCACCGGTTCAATTGAAAGTTCCCGACATTTTGGTTAGAAAAACTAAAGTATAATGCCAAAACAATTGCCCCCTCTCAATGCCCTCAGGGCCCTGGCCACCCTGGCGCGCACCGGCGGGGTCGGCCTTGCTGCCGATGAGCTTGGCGTCACCCATGCCGCCGTCAGTCACCACCTGCGCAACCTGGAGGACTGGTTCGGCTCCACGCTGGTCCGGCGCAAGGGACGGCGCATCGAGCTAACCCCGGAAGCAGAGCGGATCGCCAGCACCGTGAACGACGCGCTGGAGCGGATCGGCGCGGTCTGTCATGAGGTCGCCGAAACGGCACGGCGCCCGGAGCTGCTGATCGCCTGCGTTCCCTCCTTCGCCACCCGACACCTAATCCCGCGCCTGGTCGATTTCGGCGAGATCGCCCCGGCCATCCGGCTGCGCCTGCTTTATGCTCAGCATGGCACGCCCCAGGATGCGGATATCCTCATCGACTGGTTCGACACGCCGCCGCCCCAGGAGCGCTACCCGGTGTGCCTGCCCCTGCTGTCGGGACATACCCGGCCGGTTTGCAGCCCCGCCCATCTGGCCACCCATGGGCCATTCGAGACGGTGCGCGACATCGCCCGCGCCCGCCTGCTGCATGACGAGCGGCGCGACGACTGGCGCGACTGGCTCGGCGACAATGGCCAGCGCTCCACCCTTGCCTCGGAAGGGCCGGTGTTCAACGATTTCAACCTTCTGGTCAGCGCCGTCGTCGCCGGCCACGGGGTGGCGCTCTGCGTGGAGACGATGATCACGGCGGAGCTGACCCGAGGCGACCTGATCCCGCTCACCGACACGCTCGGCAACCGGGAACGGGCCTACTGGCTGATCGCGACCCGCGCGCCCAGCCCCGCCGCGCGGCGCTTCATCGACTGGATTTCCCGGCGCATGCCCGCTACTTCTCTCGGTAAGGCCGGCTGAGCCGGCGCACCATCCCATGCAGCCGGCCCGTGCAGCCGAGGGAAACCAATTGGCAACGGGCGCGGACTACTCTTTAAAGTCACGCCCCGCCAGGGAGTTCGCCGGGCAGAGACTTTCCGGGCGACAAGGCAATCGAGGACGCATATGAGCAACGGACCCGTCACCAGCCCAGGCGCACCGGATGCAGCGACGGGCCCGGTCGACGCCGCCGCCTTCCGCGAGGCCATGAGCCGGCTTGGCGCCGCCGTCCATATCGCCACCACCGACGGCCCTGGTGGGCGGTTCGGCACCACCGTCTCCGCCGTCACCTCCGTCTCCGACACACCGCCCACCGTGCTGGTCTGCGTCAACCGGCAGGCCCGCATCAACGCCTCGATCAAGCGCAATGGCATTTTCGCCATCAACACGCTGCCCGCCCATGCGGAGAACCTGTCCAACGCCTTCGCCGGAAAGGGCAACCTGCCGCTGGAGGAGCGCTTCGCCCTTGCCCGCTGGACCCGGCTCGCCACCGGAGCGCCGATCCTGGACGGTGCCCGGGTCGCGCTCGACTGCGAAGTGACGGAGATTTCGGAAGTCGGCACCCATTCGGTCGTCTTCGGCCATATCGTCGGCCTGTCGCTCGGCCAGCGCGGGCCAGCACTGATCTATCTCGACCGCGCCTATCACCGCATCTGACCCGCCGAGCCGCCCTTCCCCCGGTCCAACGGAAAGCCCCGCCCATGCGCCGCAACCTGATCACCGATGTTCCCGGGCTGAAGGTCGGCAATGCCGACAATCCCCGGCTGAAGTCGGGGGTAACGGTTCTTCTTGGCGACGCACCCTTCACCGCCTCCGTCGCCATTCACGGCGGCGCGCCGGGCACCCGCGAGGTCGCCCTGCTCGACCCGCAATTCACCGTCAACGAGGTGGATGCGCTGGTGCTGTCCGGCGGCTCCGCCTTCGGGCTGGATGCCGGCGCGGGGGTTCAGGCGGAACTCGCCGCCATGGGGCGCGGATTTGCCATCGGCAGCGCCCGGGTGCCGATTGCCCCGACCGCGATCCTGTTTGACCTGCTGAACGGCGGCGACAAGGACTGGGGGGAAGCAACACCCTATCGCGATCTCGGCCGGCAAGCGGTCAAGGCCGCAGCACCCGGCTTCGAGCTTGGCACCTCCGGCGCAGGGGCCGGAGCCACCACCGCCACGCTGAAGGGCGGGCTTGGCTCGGCCTCCGCCCGGCTCGACAGCGGCGCGACCATCGGCGCCCTCGTTGCCGTCAACGCCCTTGGCAGCGCCACCATCGGCGACACGCCGCATTTCTGGGCCGCGCCCTTCGAACAAGACGGCGAATTCGGTGGCCTTGGCTGGCCGGCGCCCTTTCCGCAGGACGGTGCGCGCCTGCGCACAAAACTGGACGGCCTCAACGAGGGCGCCAACACCACCATCGCCGTCATCGCCACCGACCTGGATCTGACCAAGGCCGAGTTGAAACGCCTGGCAGTGATGACCCATGACGGCTTCGCCAGGGCGCTGTGGCCGGCGCATACCGCGCTTGACGGCGATCTGGTGTTCGCCCTGTCGACGGGCCAGCGCAAGCCGCGCGATCCGCTCGCCGAAACGGTGGAACTGGGCGCGGTGGCGGCTGCCGTGATGAGCCGGGCGATCGCCCGAGGCGTTCATGCCGCCAGCGCCGCGCCCGGCGATGTCGCGCCCACCTGGCACGACCGCTTTTCCGCCTGACCGTTACGCGACTGACCGCTACTCGACCGGCCGTTACTCGGCGGCCGCGACGATGATCCCCTCCTCGCGCTCCTTGTCCAGCCGCGCGAACAACTGGGCCCGCCGCGCCTCAGCCCGTGCCAGATTGCCCTCCTTCACCGGACCGAAGCCGCGCACCAGATCCGGCACCCGGGCGATCTCCGCCAGCAGACCGTAATTGGCAGTACCGACAAGCCCGGTGACCGTCTCCAGATCGGCCAGATACGCCTCGATCAGCGCCCGTTCGGCCTTGCGTTCCGCCGTGCGCCCAAAGGGATCGGCCCAGCTTCCACGCACCCCCTTCATCTTCGCCAGCAGGCGGAAGGCGGTGAAGATCCACGGACCGAAGGCCAGTTTGCGCGGCCGACCGGTCTTCGGATCGAGGCCGCGCGAGATCAGCGGCGGCGCCAGCATCACCCGCACCTTGCGCGGGTCGGTGAACTGCGCGGCCAGCCCTTCCCGGAACGCCGGGTCGGAATAAAGCCGCGCCACCTCGTACTCGTCCTTGTAGGCCATCACCTTGTACAGCATGTCGGCGGCAATGCGGGTCAGGCGCATGGTGCCCGGCCCAAGCTCCGCATCCCGCGTCCGCAGGCGCTCGATCACCGCATCGAACCGGCGCGCATAGGCCGCGTCCTGATAGGCGGCAAGCTCCCGCGACAGGAAGGCGATGCGGGTCTCGAGATCCATCTCGCCCCCCACTTCCTTCTGGCTTTCGCCCTGCGGCAGCAGCGACAGCAGCGTGTCCGGCGCCGCCGCCAGCACCCGGCCGGCGCGGAACGCCCGCAAATTCGCCTCCACCGCCGCCCCGTTCAGCCGGATCGCCGCCTCAAGACCGGCGGCGGACAGCGGCAGATGCCCGGCCTGACAGGCCATGCCGATCAGCAGCATGTTGGCGAAGATCGCATCGCCCAACAGCACCTCGGCAAGCCCGGCCGCGTCCAAGCCATGGAACAGCGGACAGGCTTCCTCCAGCGTCTTGCGCATCCTGACCTCATCGAAGGACAGGGTCTGCTTCATGACGAATTCCGCCGTCGGCGCGACCCGGGTGTTGGCGAAACCGGCTGTGCGCGAGCGGTCGATCAGCGCCAGTTGTTCCGCATTGGTGGCGACCACCATGTCGGAGGCGATCAGCACATCGAGACTGGCGGTGGGAACGCGCGGCCCCTCGATGGCCCGGTCCAGGGTGGAAAAGCGCACATGCGAGGTCACCGGCCCGCCCTTTTGCGCCAGGCCGGTCATGTCGAGTGTCGAGGCCTGAAGCCCGTCCACATGAGCGGCCATGGCCAGCACCGCCGCCGTGGTGGTCACCCCGGCCCCGCCGATGCCGGCGATCAGAAGGTTCAGCGTGGTGTCCAGCGGCGCGCGCTCCGCCTCGCCGATCCCGGCCAGCAGCGCATCCACATCCACCCTGGCGCTGTCGGCCTTGCGCAGCTCCGCCCCCTCGATCCAGGCGAAGGAGGGACAAAAGCCCTTCACGCAGGAATAATCCTTGTTGCAGGAAGACTGGTTGATCCGCCGCTTCTCACCGAATTCGGTCGTCACCGGCTCCACCGACAGGCAGTTGGACTGCACCGAACAGTCACCGCAGCCCTCGCACACCCGCTCGTTGATGTAGAGCCGGCGGTCCGGATCGGGATAGGTGCCGCGCTTGCGCCGGCGCCGCTTTTCCGCCGCGCAGGTCTGGTCATGGATGATGACCGAAACGCCCTTGAACTCCTGCAACTCCTTCTGCACCGACATCAACTCGTCCCGGTGCACCACCGGCGTGCCCGGCGCCAGATCGTGCCGGCCGAGATAGGCATCCGGATCCTCGGCGGTGACGACGATCCGCTCCACGCCCTCCGCCTCGAGCTGGCGGGTAAGCTGCGGCACGGTCAGGGTGCCGTCGATCGGCTGGCCGCCGGTCATCGCCACCGCATCGTTGTAGAGGATCTTGTAGGTGATCGGCACCTTCGCCGCGACGGCCTGACGGATGGCGAGAATGGCCGAGTGGAAATAGGTGCCATCGCCCACATTGGCGAACACATGGGTATCCTTGGAGAAGGGCACCTGCCCGACCCACAGAACGCCCTCGCCGCCCATGGCGATCTGGCCATCGGTGGTCCGCCCCGCCACCTCCGTCATGGCATGGCAGCCGATGCCCGGCAGCGCCCGTGCGCCCTCCGGGATCACCGTGGAGGTGCTGTGCGGACAGCCGGAGCAAAAATACGGCACCCTTGCCGCCCGTTCCGCGTGGCCTTGCGACCACATCACCTGGCGGTTCATCCGCTCCACCACCGCCCGCATCTCGGCGGAGATAAAGTCCTTCGGCAGGAAGGCGATCAGCGCCGGGATGATCTCGGCCACCGCCAGTTCCAGCACGTCCGACAGGAAGGGCGCCCCTTCCGGCGTCTTCTTGCCCCAGATGCGCGGCCGGGCATGGTCCGGCCAGTCATAGGCCAGTTCCTTGATCTGCGGCTCCAGAAAGGCGCGCTTGTGCTCCACCACCAGAAGCCGCTCGATGCCGCGGGCGAAATTCGACAGGCCGATCGGCTCCAGGGGCCAGGGCATCGCCACCTTGTAAATGGCAAGGCCGATGTCCCGCGCCCGCGCCTCATCGACGCCGATCAGGTCCAGCGCCTGGCGCAGATCGCGGTAAGCCTTGCCGGTGGCGACGATACCAAGACGTGGTTTGCGGGCACCGAAGGCAACATGGTCGAGACCGTTGGCGCGTACATAGGCGCGGGCCGCCGGCACCCGGATGTCGCGCAGGAGCCGCTCGGTCTCCAGCCGGTTGCCCAGCAAGAGCACCCGGTTGAGGTCGTCATGCAGCCTCGGGTCGCGGTCTTCCGGCCGAATGAAGGTGAGCCGACGCGGATCGACGGAAATCGTCGCCGAGGCATCCATGGTGTCGGCAAGGCAGATCATGCCACTCCACAGGCCAGAGAAGCGCGACAGGGCGATGCCATGCAGGCCGAAGTCGAGCACTTCCTGAATGTCGGACGGATTGAGCACGGGCATTTCCACATGCTCAAAGAAGAACTCCGACTGCGCCGGCAGGATCGAGGATTTGGCCAGATGGTCATCGCCGGCAAGCGCCAGCACACCGCCATGCGGCGCCGTGCCGCTGGCATTGGCCTGGCGCAAGACGTCGCCGGCCCGGTCCACGCCGGGCGCCTTGCCGTACCAGATGCCGAACACCCCGTCGTAATCGGTGCCCTTCCCCTGCTGGCCGAGCTTCTGCGAGCCCCAGACCGCCGTTGCGCCCAGCTCTTCGTTCACCCCCGGCGTGAAATGGATATGCGAAGTGGCCAGATGCCGGCGGGCGCGGGTCAGTTCCGTGTCGTAGCCGGCGAGCGGCGAGCCGCGATAGCCGGACACGAACCCACCCGTTCGCAATCCGGCTTCGGCGTCGAGCCGCGCCTGGTCGAGCGGCAGGCGCACCAGCGCCTGAATGCCGCTGAGGTAGACACGCCCACGGGTGGCAACATACTTGTCGTCGAGCGCAATGGTCTTGGTGATGGCGTTCATACGACGGCCTCCTCCTCCGTCGCGGGCGCAAGCTCTGGAGGCCGGGCGCCCGGCGTAAATTTCTTTTGCCTAATATGGTTCTTCTTTTGGGCGATTTCTGTGCTAACCTGATCGCCAAACCCATAAAAAGCGAACATTCCTTCCAGATAGACAAAGATGAGCGAAAAAAATCTTCTCGACCCATCGGACATTCGTGTCCTGCGGATTCTTCAGCGTGACGCTTCCCTGTCCATCGCCGACATCGCCCGCGAGGCCGGCATGAGCCAGACGCCCTGCTGGCGCCGCATCAAGAAGCTGAAGGAAAGCGGCGTGATCCGGCAGATCGTCGCCGTCGTCGATCGGGAAGCCGTCGGCCTTGGCTTCGTCGCCTACGCCTTCGTCAAGCTGACCGTGCCGAGCCGCGACAACATGGAGACCTTCGACAAGCTGGTGCAACGCTGGCAGGAGGTGGTGATCTGCGAACGCATCACCGGCGCGGTCGACTACCTGATCAAGGTGGTCGCCGACGACATCAAGGGATACGACGATTTCCTGCGGCTGAAGCTGCTGGACAACACGCTGGTCTCCGACGTTCAGTCGCGGATCGTCGTTCACACCGTGAAGCACACGGTCGCCCTGCCCCTACGCGAAACGTAGCATCTCCCAGCCGGCGGCGAAGCGGCGGGCGGAGAAGGGATCCGGATCGGCGAAGGGCGTTTCCCCGGCGATCATTTCGGCAAGCAGACGGCCGGTGGCCGGACCGAGGGCAAAGCCCGTGTCCGCATGGCCGAAGCAGAACCACAGACCGGGATGGGCGGGCGCCGGACCGATCACCGGCAAGCTATCAGGCAGGCAGGGACGCGCGCCGAGCCAGGGCGCCGCATCGACGGGGCTGCCCAGCGGGAAGATCTCCCGCGCGGCGGCCAGTGCCTGGGCCATCTGACGCGGTCGCGCCGGCGCATCGCGCGGTGCCAGCTCCACCCCGGTGGTCAGGCGAATGCCGCGCTCCATCGGCGACAGTACGAAGCCCCGGGCAACATCCGCCACTGGCCGCGACAGGCTCGCACCGGCGGCGGCGCGCAGATGCAGGTGATAGCCGCGCAGCGCCGCCAGCGGAAATGCGTAGCCAAGCGGCGTCAAAAGGTCGGCGGACCAACTGCCCAGCGCCACAACCACCGTCCCCGCCTCGACCGCGCCCCGGCTGGCGCGCACGCTCCACACCCCATGCGCCCCGGTCAGCGACAGCGCATCGCCGGTGTCGATGATGCCGCCCCGCTCACGGAAAAGCCGTGCATAGGCCTTGGTCACCCCGCCTGGCGAGGAAACGGACTGCCCGTCCGGCCAATAGACCGCCCGCAGACCGCGCGCCACCAGATGTGGCTCTAGCCGGGCCAGCTCCACCGAGGACAGCTCGCTGTAGCCGGTGCCGTAGATCCGCGCGAAATGCGCCTCCAGCTCCGCCGCCTCTGCGTCGCGCGCGTCATGCAGCTTGACCAGCCCGGTCGGCCGGAAGAACCGCAGCGCATTCGCCGCCCGTGCAAGCGCCAGATGCTCGCCCACCGCCGCCGCCTGCACCGGCGCCAGCGCGCGCACATAGCGGCTGACGCCCACCGACGCGGAGGCGTCCCGGAACGCCCGCAGCCACGGCAGATGATGGCGCATCCCCCACCAGCTCACATGAGCGTCGGAGCGCAGGCCCAGCGCCTGCGCGCCCAGCACCATCGGGCTGGCGCTGAGCCGATGCGGGATGCAGCCATCGCGGGCGATCACGCCCGCATTGCCGCGCGAGGCTTCCTCGCCCGCCGGCCCCCGGTCGAGCAGCAGAACCTGGCGGCCCCGCGCCTGCAGATGCAGGGCAGCGGAGATCCCGGCGATACCGGCGCCAAGCACGATGACATCGACGCTACGCATGCGCCACGTCCACAGGTCGCACAAGCGCCTTGCCAGCAATCACCGGGCTCGCCGATACTGGTCTTCTCACCACCGCGCGCGCCGGGCGGGTCCAACCCTGCTCAACGGTCCCCGCGCCCCAGCCACGGGAGCCGCCATGCGGGCCGTCACCCTTCCCGCACAGGCGCTTGAATGGCTCGGCCGTCAGGGAACCCGGGCCGTAGCCATCAGCGCCCTGCTCGGTCTGATGCTGCCGCAGCTCTCGGCGCTGTTCCGCCCCTTCGTCGAAGAGGCGATCTTCGTGCTGCTGGTGCTTGCCTTCCTGAGGGTCGAACCGGCCGCCGTGCTGGCGCATATCCGCCGGCCTTGGCTCCTGATGTCGGCAAGCCTGTGGATGCTGGTGATCCTGCCGGTCGGCCTTGGCCTTGCGTTGCGCGAAAGCGGCGTGCTTGCGGGCTATCCCGATCTGGCGCTGGCCGCCTTCATCGTCACCGCCGCCCCGCCGATCATGTCCGCGCCCGCCTTCATTGCCCTGATCGGCCTCGACGCGGCGCTGGCGCTGGCGCTGATCTGCATCACCATGCTGCTGACACCGCTGACCGCCCCGCTGATCGGCACCTTCATTCTCGGCGACGCTCTGCCGATCGACGCGCCCGCACTGGCGCTGCGGCTCGTGCTGCTGCTCGCCGCCTCGGCCGGATTGGCCTACGCCCTCCGCCGTCTGGCCGGTGGGCGCAGGATTGCCACCGCACAGGCGCATATCGACGGCCTGAATGTTCTGATTCTCTTCGTCTTCGCCGTCGCGGTGATGGATGGCGTCAGCGCCCGGTTTCAGGCCGCGCCGCTGTTGACCGTCGGCATCGGCGCGCTGACCTTCGCCGTCGCCCTGTTTCAAATGGGCGTGACCATGCTGGCGTTTTCCGCCAGCCGGCGCGACCAGGCCTTCGTCGTCGCCCATGCGGCCGGCAATCGCAACATGGGCCTGATTGTCGCCGCCCTCGGTGGCAGCCTGCCGGATCTTGCCTGGCTGTATTTCGGTCTGGCGCAACTGCCTATCTATCTCCTGCCGTGGCTGCTCGGACCGCTGGCGGCGCGGCTGCGCGCTTCGCAGTAACACGACCGTGATCGGCATCACGGCGCCTGTGTTGTGCCGCTGTTATACTCCCGGTGCAAGTCGCCAATGGAGATTGATCATGTCCGCTCGCATTTTATCCGCGCTCACCCTTGCCGCGACGCTCCTCCTGCCGGCCACACAGGCAAGCGCCGGCGATTTCGCGAAGGTCGATGTTCTCGGCTTTTCCGCGAGCGGCGATCATTTCGCCTTCGAGGAATACGGCATCCAGGATGGCTCCGGCTTCCCCTACTCCAACATCTATGTGATCGACACCGCCCGCGACAGTTGGGTGCGCGGCAGCCCGTTTCGCCGTCTTGACGAGATCGACGACAGCGTTCCGGTCGATTTCGATGCAGAGCTTGCCCGCACCCGCGCCGCCAACGCCCGCACCGCCCGCCAGACCCTTGCCGCCAGCGACATCGCCGGCCACGGGCGCACCGTCGGCCACAATCCCCCTACGGAACTCTCCGCCAATCCCCATGAAATGCTGGTCCTGCCGCGCATGATCGCCCCGACCAGCGACACGCCGCTCCGCCTCACCCTTGAGGAAATCGCCGTTCCGGCGCAGAGCGCGTGCCCGAGCGGTTTCGGCGAGGTCCGCGGCTTTCGCCTGCTTCTCACCGACCAGGCCGGCACCCGGGTGCTCAACGAGGACACACGCGTGCCCAAAAGCCGAGGATGCCCGCTGCGCTATCGCATCGAACGGGTCGTCACCCACCATCCGCAAGCGGGCACGCCGCGCTTTGCCGTTCTGATCCAGATGGAAACCATCGGCTTCGAAGGGCCGAACGGCCGCTTCCTGGCGATCACCGGCGCGCTCTGACCGCCCGAGACCGGCCAAGCTGACTGGCACCGGACCGCAAAACACTTGTGAGCGGGCGGGCAACATGATAGCCGCGCCTCATCCCTTGACCCGCCGCTTCCCGGAGCCTTTCTGACATGACACGCCCGCTCGCCATTGCCCCCTCCATGCTCGCCTCCGACTTCTCCGCCTTCGGGAGGGAAGTTCGCGACGTCGTGGAAGCGGGCGCGGACTGGATCCATCTCGATGTGATGGACGGTCATTTCGTCCCCAACATCAGCTTCGGCCCCGATGTCATCGCCGCCATGCGCCGCCACACCGACAAGGTGTTCGACACCCACCTGATGATCGCCCCGTGCGATGCCTATCTGGAAGCCTTCGCCAAGGCCGGCTCGGACATCATCACCGTGCATGCCGAGGCCGGCCCGCATCTCGACCGTTCGCTGCAGGCGATCCGGGCACTGGGCAAGAAGGCCGGCGTGTCGCTCAACCCGGCAACGCCGGAAAGCGTCATCGAATACGTGCTCGACCGGCTCGACCTGGTGCTGGTGATGAGCGTCAATCCCGGTTTCGGCGGCCAGTCCTTCATCCCCGCCATGGTCGACAAGGTCGCCCGCATCAAGGCGATGATCGGCGACCGGCCGATCGACATCGAGGTGGACGGCGGCGTCACCCCGGAAACCGCCCCGCTGGTGGCCGCCGCCGGTGCCAATGCGCTCGTTGCCGGCTCCGCCGTGTTCAAGGGCGAGGGTGTGGAGGGCTACCGCGCCAATATCGACGCCATCCGCACGGCGGCCGAAGCGGTACGCTGAGCCGCGACAAGCCGCGCGCGTCGCGAAAGACGGCGCGCGCCGCGCGGCAGGCTTCCCGCTTGACCGGACGGGCGCGGCAGGGTCAGCTAGCTTCGCGCCAGCCCTCCTGGCCGGAAGCCTATCTTGGCAACAAGGATCGACCGCACCGTGCGCCCCTTTCTGTTCGCGCTTGTCTGGACGCTGATCATCGCCGGCCTGGCGGCCGCCCTCACCCTTGGCCGGGAGGAGGCGCTGTCCGGCCGCTCGCTTGCCGTGATCGCCGTCTATGCCACCGGCAGCTTCACCGGCGGGTTGATCAGTTGGGGTATTGCCCGCCTTGTGACCCTGCGCCGGCCGCACCGTTCGGCCCGCTTCGCCGCCATGCTGATCTGCCTGACGGTGACCACCGCCGGGTTCTCGGCCTTCCTGTTTTACCTGCAACTGCGCGCCTATTATGCGGCTTGGCATGCCCATGACTTCTCCTACCGCATGATCTGGGAGCAACTCTTCACCGGTGCCACCACCGCCTATATCTTCGGCGTCATGGGCGCCCGGCGGCTGTTGCCCTTCGCCATCGTGCCACTGCTCGCCGCCTCCTGGTATTTCGCGCGCATTGAGCCAAGACGCCGCGTCTGCTAAGTGACCCGCAGCATTCCCCCCGCTGACGAGGACACCGCATGATTCCGCGCTACTCGCGACCCGAGATGGTCGCCATCTGGTCGCCCGAGACGAAGTTCCGCATCTGGTTCGAGATCGAGGCCCATGCCTGCGACGCGCTGGCCGAACTCGGCGTGATCCCCAAGGACGCCGCCAAGACGATCTGGGACAAGGGCGGCGCGGCGACCTTCGACGTGGAACGGATCGATGCAATCGAGCGCGAGACCAAGCATGACGTCATCGCCTTCCTGACCCATCTGGCCGAGATCGTCGGCCCGGACGCCCGCTTCGTCCATCAGGGCATGACCTCCTCCGACGTGCTCGACACCTGCCTTAATGTGCAGCTCACCCGCGCCGCCGACCTGCTGCTGGCCGATCTCGACGCCCTGCTGGCCGCGTTGAAGCGCCGGGCGCTGGAGCACAAGGACACGGTCTGCATCGGCCGCTCGCACGGCATCCATGCCGAGCCGGTGACCTTCGGCCTGAAGATGGCCGAAGCCTATGCGGAGTTCTCCCGCTGCCGCGACCGGCTGGTCGCCGCCCGCGCGGAAGTGGCGACCTGCGCGATTTCCGGCGCCGTCGGCACCTTCGCCAACATCGACCCGCGCGTGGAAGAGCATGTGGCCAAGGCCATGGGCCTTGCCGCCGAACCGGTCTCCACCCAGGTGATCCCGCGCGACCGCCACGCCATGTTCTTCGCCACGCTCGGCGTCATCGCTTCCTCCGTGGAGCGGGTGGCAACGGAAATCCGCCATCTGCAGCGCACCGAGGTGCTGGAAGCGGAGGAGTATTTCTCCCCCGGCCAGAAGGGCTCCTCGGCGATGCCGCACAAGCGCAACCCGGTGCTGACCGAAAATCTTACCGGCCTGGCCCGCATGGTCCGCGCCTATGCCCTGCCGGCGATGGAGAACGTTGCCCTGTGGCACGAGCGCGACATTTCCCACTCCTCCGTCGAGCGGATGATCGGCCCCGACGCAACCGTCACCCTCGACTTCGCCCTTGCCCGCCTCACCGGCGTCATTGACAAGCTGCTGGTCTACCCGGAGCGGATGATCGGCAACATGGACCGGCTCGGCGGCCTGGTGCACTCCCAGCGCATCCTGCTGGCCCTCACCCAGGCCGGCTGCTCGCGCGAGGATGCCTATCGCCTCGTGCAGCGCAACGCCATGAAGGTCTGGGACAGCTACCAGGTCTCCGGCAGCGCCGGGGTCGACTTCCTCACCGAGCTTCTGAACGACGCCGATGTGCGCTCGCATCTGTCGGAAGAGGAAATTCGCAGCCGCTTCGACCTCGCCTATCACACCAAGGCGGTCGACACGATCTTTGCCCGCGTGTTCGGGAGCGCCTGACGCGATGAAGATCGCCGACGCCGACATTCTGCTGGTTCCCGGCCTGGGCGACGTCCCGGCCGGGCACTGGCTGAACCGTTGGCGGGACAAGATGGCCAATGCCCGTTTCGTCGAGCTGCCGGGCGGGCATGCGCCGGTGTTCAAGGCCTGGATGGACGGGCTGGTCGAGGCAGTCGCGGACGCACAGCGGCCGGTGGTGCTGGTCGCTCATTCTCTCGGCGTGCTCACCGTGGCCCACGCGGCCCGTCATTTCGAGCATGGCAAGGTGCGTGGCGCGTTTCTCGTCGCCCCGCCGGATCTGGGGCAGACCGATCCGGCACCGCATTTCGACACGACCGGTTTTCATCCCCGGCCGACCGGCCCCTTGCCGTTCACCACAAGGGTGGTCGCCAGCCGCACGGACCCGTCCTGCGCCTTCGACACCGCCCACGAGATGGCGAGCGATTGGGGCGCCCATTTCCAGGACGCGGGCGAATCCGGTCACATTGACCTCGCCAGCGGCCACGGCCCCTGGCCGGACGGGCTGATTTCCTTCGCCTATCTGATGAAAACGCTCTGACAATGAAAACGGGCGAGGCACACGACCTCGCCCGTTTTGCATTCAAGGGAACCGCGCCGCGTTCCCAGAAGGCGTCAAGCCGCGCCGCGCCCGCCGCCGGTCAAACGGTAGACCTGGCGCGCAACGAGATAACTGACCGGCAGGCCAAGCAGCGCGCCCACCCCGGCAAAGGCGGCCAGCAGCCACGGGGCGTAGTCGTTGATCCCGTAGAAGGTCATGGGCATGAGCGCGAAAACGCCGGCCATCGCCGGCGTGATGACAATGGCCAGAAGGGCGGCGACTTTCCACATGGCGGACAAACCTCAGGCAAACCTCCGGCGTGCCGGACTGCCTTTCAAGGCCCCACCCCCGGCCACGCCGCTCGATGGCGCTATCATAGATAGCGAAGACCGAAATTTTGCTGTGGCACGCCGTCACAGCGTGTTTGTCCGATAGGGGCAAACACGCAAAAACCGCCCCGTCAGTCGAGGACGGCGCTGGCCGCGCCGGCCGCCTCCATCAACAGGCTCATGTCGACCCCATGGGCCATGAAGCGGAAGCCCATCTTCTGTGCGCCCCGGGCGTCTTCGGCGGCATTGCAGAAGATACCAGCGATCTTTCCGGCCGCCCGCGTCCTTACGGCGATATCCGCCGCCACGGTCTGCACGCGGTCGCTGCCGGGCACCACCTCGGCGCCGGCGGAAAGGGTCAGCGACAGATCGCCCGGGCCGACGAACACCCCATCCAGCCCGTCAACCGCGAGGATGTCATCGAGCGCGGCCAGCGCCGCCGGCGTTTCGATCATCGCCAGCGCCAGGGTCTCGCGATTGGCGCCAGCAAGATAGGCCGCCGGGCTTTCCCCCTTCAGCATGGCGGCCCGATGCGGCCCCCAGCTCCGGGCGCCCATCGGCGGGAATTTCGCCGCCCCGACCAGCGCCAATGCGTCATCCACCGAATTGACCATCGGCATGATCACCGCTTCGGCGCCGAAATCCAGCACCCGGCTGACACTGGCGAAATCGTCAACCGGTGTACGCACCACGCTGTGTGCGCCCGACAGGCGGGTTGCGGCAATGCCCTCGCGCACCGAGGCGATGTCATGCTGGCCGTGCTGCATGTCCAGCGTCACCGCCCCGTAGCCGGACCGCCCAAGGGCCTCCGCCAGCATCGGCATGGCAAGGCTCGACCAGGCGGTGACGATGGCCTCGTCGTGGCGCAGTCGCTCGGCAAGGGACGGGGAAGAGGAAGAAGCCGTCATGACGGGAGCCTTTCGGGAGCCGGCGAGGGTCCGAAAGGCCTGCCGGAGGGCTGCGGGAACACGGGCCTTACGGAAAGACGGGAGGCCAGCCCGGAAAATCCGGGCGGCTGGGCGGCGATTCTCACGCCGCGCCGCGCATGGCCCGACCGGGCGACCGGCCCATGCGCAGTCCTCAAGCCGGGCAGGCAGGCGACCCGGCGAAGCGGATCAACCTTCGGTGCGGATCTGTTCCGCGGCCGTGTGCATCAGTTCGTCCATGGTCCGGCGGATCTGATGGTCGGACTGCTCAACGCCCGCATCGTCGAAATCCTTGCGGATCTTGCGGAACACGTCTTCGTCGCCCGGCTCCTCGAAGTCCGAACGCACCACTTCCTTGGCGTATTCCTCGGCCTTAGCGGCATCGTATCCGAGCTTTTCGGCGGCCCACAGTCCAAGCAGCTTGTTGCGCCGGGCCGTGGCCTTGAACCGAAGTTCCTCGTCATGGGCGAATTTGTTGGCAAACGCCTCTTCGCGATTGTCGAACGTGGTCATACTTGTTTCTCCTGCCTCGTGACGGGGTCCTGGAAGAATCTATCCCGATAATCCCCATATGGGGATGAAAGAACGCCTTTGCATATCCTCGCACATCGGCCAAATCAACGCGAGATCGGCATCTGCACACGCATTGCGCCCCGCTTGCCCGACCTGGCGGCAAGGGCTGCGAATTTCTCTGCCCCGCTTCGATTGTACTTTGCCGGGCGATCGTGTAGGTTCCGCGCCATCTAGCGGGGGGCCGATGATGCATCAGCCGAGCTCAGACCCTTCAGGGACCGATACCTTGGGGATGAGACGGCGAACCGACCGGAGCAACCTCCGCCAGCATGGATTTTCTTTCACCAACACGGTACGTGCCCATGAACCGCCGCCGGCGCATTTACGAAGGCAAGGGCAAGATCCTCTATGAAGGCCCCGAACCGGGGACGCTGATCCAGCACTTCAAAGACGATGCCACCGCCTTCAACAACAAGAAGCATGAGATCATCGATGGCAAGGGGGTCCTCAACAACCGGATCTCCGAGTACATCTTCAACCACCTGAACGCGATCGGGATCCCGACTCACTTCCTGCGCCGTATGAACATGCGCGAGCAGTTGGTCCGGGAAGTGGAGATGATTCCGCTGGAGGTCGTGGTGCGCAACGTCGCCGCCGGCTCCCTGTCCAAGCGGCTCGGCCTTGAAGAGGGCACGCAGCTCCCGCGTTCGATCATCGAGTTCTACTACAAGAACGACGAACTCGACGATCCGATGGTCTCCGAAGAGCATATCACCGCCTTCGGCTGGTGCGCTCCGCAGGAGATGGACGACATCATGGCGCTGGCGATCCGCGTCAACGACTTCCTGTCCGGCCTGTTCCTCGGCGTCGGCATCCGTCTCGTCGATTTCAAGATCGAATGCGGCCGGATGTGGGAAGGCGACATGATGCGTATCGTCGTCGCCGACGAAATCTCGCCCGACAGCTGCCGCCTCTGGGACATCCAGTCGAACGAGAAGATGGACAAGGACCGCTTCCGCCGCGACCTCGGCGGAATGCTGGAAGCCTATCAGGAGGTGGCCCGCCGCCTCGGCATCCTCAACGACAACGACCGGCCCGCCGGCTCCGGCCCGGTGCTGGTCAAGTAACGCGGGACGCGATCCGGGAACCGGCGCAGCGCCGCACGACAGTCCCGCGAGACACGTACAAAGACCCGGCAGGCCACACGCCCGCCGGGTTTTTTCTTGCCCCGCGCGCATCGCCCACACATTTGGGCCTCCACGCCATTGCACGTCAAAGACGTCATCTCTAGTTTTACCCGCATTCGTTCACCCACCATCGTCGCCACGCCGACCGCATTTCCGGCAGAGCGCGGCCATGCCAAGAAACTGAGGTCCTCGATGCCCCACACCCATCACGGTGCGTGCCAGTGCGGCACCGTCCGCTTCGAGATTTCCGGCGCCTTCGACTGCTTTTTCCTGTGCCACTGCGCGCGCTGCCGGAAGGACACCGGGTCCGCCCATGCGGCCAACCTGTTTTCCACAACGGCGACGATCACCTGGGCGTCAGGGCAGGACAACATCACCACCTACAAGGTTCCGAACACGCGGCATGAAAAGAGCTTCTGCCGGACCTGCGGGTCTGCGGTTCCAGGGCTCCAGATGGACGGCGCCCTGCTGGTCGTCCCGGCGGGCAGCCTCGACAGCGCCATCGACATCCGCCCGAACGCGCATATCTGCTGCGCGGACCGCGCCGGCTGGGATTCGAACCTGCAGGATGTCCCGAGCATGGACGGCCTACCCGGCTGACGGCGAGGCTGCCGGCAACCGCGCCGACACCTCCCCTCGTCCGTCTCAAGGGTGAACTGAAAGGGAGCGCTATGCCGCCCGAACGCGGCGGATCGCCCCCCTTGTGCAAAAGAGTCTTTCATCCGCGATGCCGGCGCGGTAGAAGCGGCGCGAGACGGACGGGCGACCGTCCGCAAGCGACCGCATTCTGGAGAGTTGAAACCGATGAAAGCTCGTGTAACCGTGACCCTGAAGACCGGCGTCCTCGACCCTCAGGGCAAGGCGATCGAAGGCGGTCTCGCCGCGCTCGGCTTCGCCGGTGTCGACAGTGTGCGCCAGGGCAAGGTCTTCGATGTCGAGTTGAACGCGCAGGATGCCGGCGCGGCCCGCGCCAGCCTTGAAGACATGTGCGAGAAGCTGCTCGCCAACACGGTGATCGAAAACTACGCTATCGAGATCCTTTGAAGGACAGGGCGCAACGCCGATGGATGACGACAGTGCCCGCGCCCTGCGCTTTCTGTTGATCAAGGCCGCGGTGTTCATCGCCCTGCCCGCCACGCTGGCCCTTCTCGCCGCGTTTTTTCTGGTCTGAACGAACGGAACGCACGCCATGAAATCCGCCGTCATCGTCTTTCCCGGTTCCAACCGCGACCACGATATCGCCCACGCGCTGAAGACGGTCACCGGCCAGGACCCGGTTTCCGTCTGGCACGCCGACACCACCCTGCCCGATGTGGATCTGGTGGTGCTGCCCGGCGGCTTTTCCTATGGCGACTACCTGCGCTCCGGCGCCATCGCCGCCCGCGCGCCGATCATGCGCGCGGTGGCCGAGTTCGCCGCCTCCGGCCGGCTGGTGCTTGGCGTGTGCAACGGCTTCCAGATGCTGACCGAGGCCGGCCTGCTGCCGGGCGCCCTGATGCGCAACGAGGGGCTGACCTTCGTCTGCCGCGAGGTGCTGCTCGAAACGGTCTCCACCGACAGCCCCTTCACCCGTAACTTCGCCAAGGGCGATGTCTGGCGCTGCCCGATCGCCCATCATGACGGCAACTACTTTGCCGATGCGGACACGCTTGCCCGCCTGGAAGATACCGGCCGGGTCGCCTTCCGCTATGCGCGCGACACCAATCCGAACGGCTCGATCAACGACATCGCCGGCATCCTCAATGAGGGCGGCAATGTGCTGGGCATGATGCCCCACCCGGAGAACCTGGTGGAGGCGCTGCAGGGCGGCACCGACGGACGCCGCCTGTTCGAAAGCATCGCCGGCGCCTTCGCCGCCGCCTGACCAGGCACGCCAGCCCGGCGGGTCCCGGCGCAGAAGGAGCCCGCCCGTGGCAAAGATCGAGTTCAGCAAGGAAGAGCGCGCTGCGCTTGCACGGCGCATCCGCGACCACCTGCGCGATGAATTCGACATGGAGATCGGCGCGCTCGATGCCGATATCTTCCTCCGTTTCCTGTCGGAGGAAATCGGCGGTGCCTTTTACAATCGCGGGCTGCTGGATGCCCAGGCCGCCATCTCCGCCCGTTTCGACGAAATCGCCGAGGTGGTCTACGCGCTGGAACAGCCCACCACGCTCGGCACCAAGCGCTGATCGGGCGCCGCAGTCCTGTCAGCGCGGCCCATCGCCGGTGACGAACCGCACCGCCCCCGGATGCACCTTGATCTCCAGCCGATCGGCGGACATCGGCTCACCATCGAGATTGACCGACAGCGGCGCCGCGCTTTCCACCAACAGCTCACGGAAACGGACGGTCTCGGTGAATTCCGGCAGATGGTTGCGTCCATCGCGTAGCAGCCCACCGACCAGATTGCGGATCCCGTCCGCGTCGGGCAGCGGCACGATGGTCAGATCCAACTCGCCGTCATCGATTCGTGCGTGCGGACACAGGACGATGCCGCCGCCCGCCTGCCGACCGTTGCCGGCGGCCATGGCAACGAACTCCCCCTCCCAGCAAAAGCTCTCACTGGAAAAGCATGCATGGGACAGCGTCAGGTCGCCGATCCGGCTGACGCCAGCGATCAGATAAGCGGCGCCGCCGAGTAGCCGCTTGGCCGCTGGGTCCGTTTCGGCGGTGATCCGGGTGGCCGTGCCGCCGCTGGCCAGATTGATGAAATAGCGGCCATTGACACTGCCCGCGTCGATCGTGCGTACCTTGCCTTCGGCGCAAAGCCGCAAGCCCGCCCGCAGATCGGCGGCAGGCAACCCCAGCCCTTGCGCGAAGTCGTTGGCGGTGCCCAGCGGCCAGAGCGCGAAGGTGGCACCTTCTTTCCCGCCCTCCTGGGTCGAGAGCCCGGCGGCCACCACCTCGTTGAGCGTCCCATCGCCGCCAGCGGCAACGATCACGTCGGTCTCGCCGGCCCTTACCCGCTCCATGCCCTGATGGGTGAAACGCGCTGCATCGCCAGCCTCGAAGGTGACGGACACATCGACCGCGTGCCCCTGCTCGCGCAGGGCGCCAATGGCCGCGCGCACATCCTCCCGGATCGCGGCTTTGCCGTGCAGAATCAGGTGAAGGCGGCGGGGGGCGGTCAAGAAAACTCTCCGGCAAGCATCTATTGACGCATTAGACCGGTCTGCGGCGATGTCTGCAATTCCCTTTGCCGATCCGTTTTGCTAAACGGGCATCACAATTCGCCGCCAAGCTCCGGACCGAACATGATCCCCAACGATATCGAGATCACCACCGACCTGATCGAGGCCCATGGCCTGAAGCCCGACGAGTATGAGCGCATCCTTGCGCTGATCGGGCGCACGCCAAGCTTCACCGAGCTCGGTATCTTCTCCGCCATGTGGAACGAGCACTGTTCCTACAAGTCGTCGAAGAAGTGGCTGAAGACCCTGCCGACCGAAGGCCCGCGCGTGCTGCAGGGCCCGGGCGAGAACGCCGGCGTCGTCGATATCGGCGACGGTGAGACCGTGGTCTTCAAGATGGAAAGCCACAACCACCCCTCCTACATCGAGCCCTATCAGGGCGCGGCCACCGGGGTCGGCGGCATCCTGCGCGACGTGTTCACCATGGGCGCGCGCCCGGTGGCGGCGATGAATGCCCTGCGCTTCGGCGCGCCCGAGCATTCGCGCACCCGCCATCTGGTCTCCGGCGTCGTCGCCGGTGTCGGCGGCTATGGCAATTCCTTCGGCGTGCCGACGGTTGGCGGCGAGGTGGAGTTCCACGCCCGCTACAACGGCAACTGCCTGGTCAATGCCTTCGCCGCCGGCATCGCCCCGGCCGATGGCATCTTCCTGTCCAAGGCCGAGGGCGTCGGCCTGCCGGTGGTCTACCTGGGCGCCAAGACCGGACGCGACGGCGTCGGCGGCGCCACCATGGCCAGCGCCGAATTCGATGACGCCATCGACGAGAAGCGCCCGACCGTCCAGGTCGGCGACCCCTTCACCGAAAAATGCCTGCTGGAAGCCTGCCTGGAACTGATGGGCTCCGGCGCGGTGGTGGCGATCCAGGACATGGGCGCCGCAGGCCTTACCTGTTCGGCGGTGGAGATGGGCGCCAAGGGCAACCTTGGCATCGACCTCGACCTCGACCAGGTGCCGGTACGCGAAACCGGCATGTCCGCCTATGAGATGATGCTGTCGGAGAGCCAGGAGCGGATGCTCATGGTGCTGCGGCCGGAAAAGGAAGCCGAAGCGGAAGCGATCTTCCGCAAATGGGGCCTCGACTTCGCCATCGTCGGCGTCACCACCGACACCCTGCGTTTCATTGTCCGGCACCAGGGCGACACGGTCGCCGATCTGCCGATCAAGGAGCTGGGCGACGAAGCGCCGGAATACGACCGCCCCTGGATCGAGAGCCCGAAGCGCGCCGTGCTCGCCGCCGAGGATGTGGCCGAGCCGGCCGACTATGCCGACGCCCTCATGACCCTTGTCGGCAATGCCAATGGCGCTTCCCGCCGCTGGGTCTACGAGCAGTATGACACGCTGGTGCAGGGCAACAGCGTCGTCACCCCCGGCGGCGACGCCGGCATCATCCGCGTTGGCGACAAGGGCAAGGCACTGGCCTTCAGTGTCGATGTTTGCCCGCGCTATGTGGAGGCCGATCCGTTCGAGGGCGGCAAGCAGGCGGTCGCCGAGTGCTGGCGCAACCTGACCGCCGTCGGCGCCGAGCCGCTGGCCGCCACCGACAACCTCAATTTCGGCAATCCGGAAAAGCCGGAGATCATGGGGCAGCTCGTCGGTGCCATCAAGGGCATCGGCGCGGCCTGTTCCGCGCTCGACATGCCGATCGTCTCCGGCAACGTCTCGCTCTACAACGAGACCAATGGCGAAGCGATCCTGCCGACCCCGGCGATGGGCGGCGTTGGCCTGATCGACGATGTCGACACCCGCGCCAGCCTTGCCCTCGCCAATGACGGCGACATCCTGCTGGTGATCGGCGGTCATGGCACCCATCTGGGTCAGAGCACCTATCTGCGCGACATCGTCGGCTCGGAAGTCGGCGCCCCGCCGCCGGTCGATCTGGCCGCCGAACGCCGCCGCGGCGATTTCGTGCGCGAGCTGATCCGCGCCCGCCGGGTGACCAGCGTCCATGACATCTCCTCCGGCGGCCTCGCCGTCGCCCTGGCGGAAATGGCCATGGCCGGAGACCGCGGCTGCCGCGTCAAGGTGCCGGCACCGGCCCATGCGGCGCTGTTCGGCGAGGACCAGGGCCGCTACGTTCTCGCGGTCTCCCCCGCCGAGGTCGCCGCCGTGACAGAGGATGCGCTCGACGCCGGAATCGAGCTCGTGGAGATCGGCTCGGTCACCGGGTCCGATTTGACGGTTGAGGACATTCTCACCATATCCGTTGCAAAGCTCCGCGAGAGCCACGAGACTTGGTTCCCGGACTACATGAGCGGCGCCTGACGGCGCAGACGTGGCACTGGAGCGCATCGACGCCCCGGCACAAAGGACATGAACATGGCAATGCAGGCACGTGAGATCGAGGCGTTGATCAAAGCATCCCTTCCCGACGCCCGGGTCGAGATCCGCGATCTCGCCGGCGATGGCGATCACTACGCCGCCGTCGTTGTCTCGGATGCCTTTCGCGGCAAGACCCGGGTGCAGCAGCACCAGATGGTCTATCAGGCGCTGAAGGGCAATATGGGCGGCGAATTGCACGCCCTGGCGCTTCAGACCAGCGCTCCGGACTGAGAAAACCCATCCCCCGCTCGCCGGCTCTTGACCCCGGCGGAACGAAAGGACGACCCATGAGCATCGAAAACTGGATCAAGAACGAAGTCGACACCAATGACGTCGTTCTCTTCATGAAGGGCACGCCCGCCTTCCCGCAGTGCGGGTTCTCCGGCCAGGTCGTGCAGATCCTCGACTACATCGGTGTGCCCTACAAGGGCATCAACGTGCTGGAAGACGATGACCTTCGCCAGGGCATCAAGAGCTTCTCCGACTGGCCGACCATTCCCCAGCTCTACGTCAAGGGCGAGTTCGTTGGCGGCTGCGACATCGTCCGCGAGATGTTCCAGAACCAGGAACTTCAGGCACATTTCGCCGAGAAGGGAATAAAGACGGGCCAGTCAGCCTGAAAAAATCCGTTAACAAATGGTTAACGCATGGCGGATCGAAGTCGATCCGCCATTTTTTTTGCAAGATTTAAAGACTATGAAATTTTTTCCGAATCGCCGAAGCTGAACACTGGATGAATGCTTCCTTCAGGCAAGACACACCTGAGGTAGGGCATTGTTCAGTCCACATCTGGGACGACCGCCACCGAAAGGACCGGACCCATGCGGATTGTCAAACTCATCAGCATCGGCTTCGCGCTCAGCCTCGGCCTGGGCCTTGTCACCATGGCCGCCGACAATGACAGCCGCCTTCGACGCATCGCCTGTGTCGACCTGATGGTCTTTGCCCCGCAAAGCGGCGTCAGCGACGCCGATACCTGCCGCGCCCATGGTGGACTGGCAAGCGAAGGCGCCGAAGAAGCCAAGTCCGGCCTTGTCATTCTCGTGCGCAACCGGCCCGTTGGGGCCGCGAACGGCCTCGACGCCAGCAAGGGGTCGTAGCCCCCCGGCAACCGGGGTCAGCCCGTTCCGTATTTGCGCGCCGCATCGAGCGCCAGCCCGGCGCCGACACTGCCGAACACATCGCCCTGCACCACCCGGGCTTGTGGGAACAGGCGTGTCAGCCGCTCGCGCACGAACGGCACGGACGCCGAGCCACCTGTCAGGAACACCGAGGAGATTGCCTCCGCGCCGACACCGGCCTGTTGCAGGCAGCCGGAAAGCGCCGTCTCGATGCCGCCAACGGCGCGCTCGATCGCCGCAACGAAATCCGTGCGCAGCACCTCGATATCCAGATTCTCCTCCGGCAGCGGGAAGGCGAACCGGTGCGCTTCCTCGCCGGACAACGCGATCTTCACTTCCTCCACCGCGCCAGCCAATGCATGTCCCTGACGCTCGGAAACCACCGCCATCAGCCGGTCCACCAGCTCGGGCCGAGCCGCATCCTGCCTCAGACCGCGCAGCCGCGTATCGACCTGCGGCGCATAGAGGAAGTTGATGCGGTGCCAGGTGGCCAGCTCGAAATAGGCCCAGTTCGGCAGGTCGCGGTCCCCGTCGCGGGTCGGCGTGCCATAGCCGAGCGCCGGCATGATTTTCTTCAGGCTGAGCAACCGATCGAAATCGGTGCCGCCGATATGCACACCCGTGTTGGCGAGAATGTCCTCGCGCCGGTCGGGGCTGCGGCGGCGCTCCGGCGACACCCGCACGATGGCGAAATCGGAGGTGCCGCCGCCCAGGTCGATGATCACGGCCAGCTCCTCGCCCTGTACCGATCGCTCATATTCGAGCGCGGCGGCAATCGGTTCGAACTGAAAGGCCACGGTGTCGAACCCTGAGGCGCGGGCAATCGCTTCAAGCTCGCCTTCCGCGCGCCGGTCCGCCTCTTCATTGTCATCGACGAAATGCACCGGGCGACCCAGCACCACCTTGTCGAACGGCTGCCCCGCCGCCTCTTCCGCGCGGCGCTTCACCTGGCTCAGATAGAGGCCGATGATATCGGAGAAGCTCCAGCGCTTCGCCTTGATCGTGGTTTTTTCCGCCATGGTGCTGGAGCCGAGAACGCTCTTCAACGAGCGCATCAGCCGCCCCTCGACACCCTCGACATAGGCGCCGACAGCGGCCCGGCCGAAGCGCACGGAAGGGTCCTCGAAGGAAAAGAACAGGGTGCTTGGCAGCACCGCGCTTGCCCCCTCCAGGGGCAGCAGGCGGCTCTCCCCATCGGCGCCCAGAACCGAGGCGGTGGAATTGGACGTGCCGAAGTCAATGCCGCAGGGCATGGGGGTGGTCATCTTGGAGGCTCCGAGAAAAAAGAGGCGCCGGCAACAGCGGGCACCCGAAAGACAAAGCCGGGAAAGGTTCCCTTCCCGGCTCTTGAAACAAAATCGGGGATGGATCGGATCAGTCGGCGGCGAACATCCGTGCGTTCATGGCGGCGGCCGCCCCGCAAGGATCCGCCTCCTCATGAGCTCCCGCCGGCGCCGCGCCATCGGTGGCAAGCTCGATGAAGGGGAACAGCGCCGGATCATGCAGATGCGAGGGCCGCACATGGGACAGCGCCCGCGCCATGACCCCGAGCCGGCCCGGGTTGTCCCGCTCCCAGCCTTCCAGCATCTTCTTGATCTCCGCCCGCTGCAGCCCGTCCTGACTGCCGCACAGATCGCACGGGATGATCGGAAACTCCATCGCCCGGGCAAACCGCCCGATGTCGGCCTCCGCCGAGCCCATCAGCGGCCGCAGCACGAACAGATCGCCCTCGTCGTTGAGCAGCTTCGGCGGCATTGCCGCCAGACGACCGCCGTGAAACAGGTTCATCATCATCGTTTCCAGCGCATCTTCGCGGTGATGGCCGAGCACAATCGCCTCGCAGCCCTCCTCCCGCGCCGTGCGGTAGAGCAGTCCGCGCCGCAGCCGGGAGCACAGCGAGCAATAGGTCTTACTGGCCGGCACCTTGTCGGTGACGATGGAATAGGTGTCCTCGCGCACGATCCGGTGCGGAATGTCATGAGCGGCGAAGAACGCCGGCAGCACATCGGCGGGAAAGCCCGGCTGCGCCTGGTCCAGATTGCAGGCCAGGAGATCGACCGGCAGCAGCCCCCGCCATTTCAGATCGAGCAGCACCGCCAGAAGCGTGTAGCTGTCCTTGCCGCCGGACAGGCAGACCAGCCAGCGCGGCGGCCGCGCGCGCGGCTCCTTCGGCAACATGCCATAGCGGTCGATGGTCTCGCGCACCTCGCGCAAAAGCCGCTTGCGCAGCTTCTTGAAGGCGACGGAGGACGGCGCGTTGCGGAAAAGCGGCGGGCAGTCGCTCTCCTGCGACGGCAAGGGGCGGTCGGCAGTGGCCGAGGCGTCGGTCATGACGGGCTGTTCAAGGCTCTGTTGGGGATCCATGGCGCGGCACAATGCCCGCGTTTCCCGCCCAAGGCAAGGCGGTGCGGGACCGGTCTTGCCTCAAGATCACGGTTCCGTCATCTTCGCCGGCCAATCTTCGCCCGCGACCCGCGCACCACCTGCCCGCCCACCGCCATCCCGTGAGGAGTTGCCAGCCTTGCCAAACAGCCCCCTCGTCGCCCAAGCCCGCGCCGCGCTGCCTGTTGCCCTCCTGCTGCTTGCGCCCGTTGTCCTTGGCGCCTGCGTCTCCGCATCGGTCGGTGGCGCGGTGCTGAGCCCGGCGCCACAGGGCGGCACGGAGATCTCCGCCGGTGCTGTCGGGGTCAGTGCCAGCCCCGCCGGGGCCGGCGTCGATACGGCCAGCGGATCGGCGATAATCCGCTGACCAGTGGGGGCGCGTTAGATCAGGCCGCGACGTAGCGCCAGGTGCGATCCTTGACCTCGACCCGGCCGACGCCCGGCCAGGGCAGATGGTAGCCCACCAGCATCAGCCCGTCGGTGGCGGCACGGTCGAGCAGCGCGCGCCGCGTCTTCGCCGCCTGCTCGGGGATCTGGTCGGTGCTCGGCTGCCAGTCCGGCCGCTCGAATGAAATCGTCGGATGGGTGAGCGCATCGCCGGTCACCAGCAGTTGCGCACCGCCATCTTCGACCAGCACGGACATGTGCCCCGGCGTGTGCCCGGGCGTGGCAATCATGGTAACGCCCGGCACCACCGCGTGATCCGCGCCGACCCGGGTGACCTTTTCGGCGACCGCACCAAGATTGCGCTGCGCCCCCAGGCCGAAGGCGTGGATCTCCTCCGGCGTCGACGTCAGGAAATCCGGGTTCATCCAGAAATCCCACTCCGCCGCGCCCATGATGTACTCGGCATTGGAAAAGCGCTCGCTTTCGTCGAAATCATCGATGATGCCCCAGACGTGATCGGGATGGGCATGGGTGAGCAGCACATGGGTCACCGCCTCCCGGTCGATCCCGGCACTGTCGAAACTGTCGGCGAGCAACCCCGCATCTTCAAAGAAATTCATGCCCGCGCCGGTATCCACCAGAATCAGAGCGTCCCCCCGCTGCAACAGCGTGATGTTCAGCGCACTCGCCCGGGTGACCGGATCCTGCCCATGGGCGGTGAGGAACGCGGTCCGCTCCGCTTCCGGCACATTCGCGGCCAACGTCGAGGCGGGCAGCGTCAAGCCGCCATCGGTCAGCACCGTGACTTTGGTCTCGCCAAGAGCAAACCCATGCGCAGCTTCCGCCCGGGCGGCATGGGGGCGCAGCATCGCACCGGCGCCAACGCCAGCGGCCCCGCTCAACGCCATGCGGGCGCCGCCCGTGGCCATGGCGCCACCTTTCAGAAACTGTCGTCTGGAAATCGTCATGATTGGAGCTCCTCCCTTTGGAGGTGATCATATTCTAATTACAGAATATGAAAAGCACCGAGTGGGCAATCGGATACAAGGTCTCAAGGCTCGCCGCTTGCGCAGCCGGGGCCGAATAACAAGCAAAACAAAAAGGGCGCGCCACAGTGGCGCGCCCCTTGTTGTCTGTCCTGGCGTTTGCGCAGGAAAGTATCAGCGCGAGTAGAACTCGACGATCAGGTTCGGCTCCATCTGCACCGGGTACGGCACATCGGCGAGCTGCGGAACCTGCGTGAAGGTCGCGGTCATCTTGCTGTGGTCGGCAACCACGTAGTCCGGCACATCACGCTCGGCGAGCTGGACGGATTCCAGAACGATGGCGAGCTGCTTGGACTTCTCGCGGACCTCGATCACGTCGCCCGGCTTGCAACGGTAGCTGGCGATGTTCACCCGGCGGCCGTTGACCTTGACGTGGCCGTGGTTGATGAACTGACGCGCAGCGAAGACGGTCGGCACGAACTTGGCACGGTACACGACCGCGTCCAAGCGCCGCTCCAGAAGACCGATCAGGTTCTCGGAAGTGTCGCCCTTGAGACGCGCGGCTTCCACGTAGATCTTGTGGAACTGCTTCTCGGAGATGTTGCCGTAGTAGCCCTTGAGCTTCTGCTTGGCGCGCAGCTGGATGCCGAAGTCGGACAGCTTGCCCTTGCGGCGCTGGCCATGCTGGCCCGGGCCATATTCGCGGCGGTTGGCCGGAGATTTCGGACGACCCCAGATGTTTTCGCCCATCCGGCGGTCGATTTTGTACTTTACTCCGTGGCGCTTAGACATACGCGGTTCCTTTGGTGTGTCTTGTTTATCAAGGAAACACGCCCTCCTCTCTTCCGAATCTGGCCCAAGGCCATCCCGGAAGCGACAGAACCTTCGGCCAAACAGCGCCGGCAAAAGGTTCGCGGGGGTGTGCACATACACTGAAGCGGGCCAAAGCGGCCCGCCAAGCGAGCGCATCCCTAACCGAAAGCCCGGACCATGTCAAACCCGACAGGCGCCGTGCTTCCTCGTGTCAACGGTCCGAAAACCGCGCCGTCAGCCAGGTGAGATCCCGGCCCGAGCTCGCCAGCGCCAGATCCACCGGCGTCCCATCCGCCGACGCGGGTCCGCAGGCGCCTTCTTCGCCCAGTACCTCGGCGAGCCGACGGGCAATCGCCGGGGCGGGGTCGAGCCAGGTCACCGGCCAGGGCGCGATCCGCCGCAGCGCATCTTCAAGCAACGGAAAATGGGTGCAGGCGAGCACCACCACATCCGTTCTGGCGCCGTCCTTTTCCACGAAACAGGGGGCGATTTCGCGCAAGAGCGCAGCCTCGTCCAGCGGCTCGCCGGCGAGAAAGCGCTCCGCCAATCCGGCCAGATGCCGCGCCCCGACCAGAGTGATTGCCGTATCGGGCGCGAACCGGCGAATGAGATCGAAGGTATAGTCGCGTTTCACCGTCCCCGGGGTCGCCAGGACCGAGACAAGCCCGGTCCGCGTCACCTGCGCCGCCGGCTTGATCGCCGGAACGGTGCCGACCACCGGAATGGTCAGCGCCGCCCGAAGCGGCGACAACACCAGAGTGGAGGCGGTGTTGCAGGCGATCACCACCGCGCGCGGGTCATGCGCGGCCACCAGATCGCCGATGAGGGACCGGCAGCGCTCCACCAGCACCGGCTCGGCCAGATCGCCATAGGGAAAGGCGACATCATCGGCCGCATAGACAATCGGCAGTGAGGGCAGAAGTGCCCGGATCCGCCGGACAACGCTCAAGCCGCCGACGCCGCTGTCGAACACCAGAACAGGCGCGGCGCCGGTCATATCGCCGATCAGTCCGTCGCCGTGTCGCCAGTGTCGCCGGCGTCTGCCGCCTCGCCCCCATCATGCGGCCGGGTCGGGCGCCGTTCCAGGGCGGCGATCACCCCGCGCAAGGTCTTCACTTCCTGATCGGTCAGCGATGCCTTCTGAAAGATATTGCGCAAGTTGCGCACCATCGAGGGGCGCCGCTCGGGTGGGCGGAAGAAATTGACCCCGTCCAGCGCCCCTTCCAGATGCTCGAACAGGCGAATCAGATCGTCCTTGCTGGCCGGGGGATTGACCGTCTCGTCCAGCCGGAAGGGCAAGGCACCGGCATTGGCCTTCGTCCGCCATTCATAAGCGCAGACAAGCACCGCCTGGGCGATGTTGAGCGAGGCGAAATCCGGGTCCACCGGCAGGGTGACGATCTCGTTGGCAAGCGCCACCTCGTCATTGTTGAGGCCCCAGCGTTCCCGGCCGAACAGATAGCCGGTCGCAGCCCCGCGCGCACCATGGGCCACCAGTGTTTCCGCCGCCTCGTCCGGACCGCGCACCGGCTTTGCCACCTCGCGCATCCGCGCGGTCGTGGCGAAGACGAAGGAAAGATCGGCCACCGCCTCCTCGACCGTGTCGAACACCTTGACCGCGTCGATGACGTGGTCGGCCCGGCTCGCCGCCGCGCGCGCCTTCTCGCTCGGCCAGCCGTCGCGCGGGCGCACGATGCGCAGATCCCTGAGGCCGAAGTTGGCCATGGCACGGGCGGCCGTGCCGATGTTCTCGCCCAGTTGCGGTTCGCACAGGATGACGCAAGGGGGCAGGATGTCGGTGCTGCGGGCAGCCGGATCGATGTTGGCATTGCGTGTCATGGCGCGCAGATAGCCCATTGCCGGCGGAAATGCCAGAGGCCCCTTTCCTCACCGACCGCACCTTTCGGCAAAAAAGCAGACGATGACAAAAGAGAAATAAGTTGGCCTTATATATTTTCCGTTGAAACATCGGACCGGCTCGCGCGAGGGGCGGTCCTCCCTGCCGGTACGCCGGAACTCTTACGGTCTCAAGACGAGGATCCCGCCATGTCTGACACACCCAATCTTTCGGTCACGCAAACCGTTCGCGAAAAATGGGGCTGGTTCCTGGCCCTGGGCATTATGCTGGTGATCGGCGGCATGCTGATGATCACCCTGCCGCTCGCCAGTTCCATTGCCGTGACGCTGGTCATCGCCGCCGTTTTCGTCGTCGGCGGCATCCTGCAGATCTGGCACGCCTTCTCGGTCACCGGCTGGGGCGGCTTCATCTGGGACATCGCCACCGGCGCGATCGCTCTCGTCGGCGGCATTGCCGTCTACTTCAATCCGGTGGTGGGTGCCGCAGCGCTGACGCTCGTGGTTGCCGCCGTGCTGCTGGCCCAGGGCATCGCCCAGGTTCTTCTTTCCCTGAAGATCCGGCCGCATGATGGGTGGGGCTGGGTGCTGGCCGCCGGCATCATCTCCGCCATCGCCGGCCTGTGCATCTGGTTCGAATTCCCGACCTCGGCGGTCTGGGCCCTCGGCGTGCTGGCTGGCGCCTCGGTGCTGTTCAACGGCTGGAGCTTCATCGCCATTGCCCTGGCCGCCCGTGCGGCGGGCAAGCGCACCGCCTCCTGAGGCCTATCCGGCAGCGGTGGCGGTGACGGCCGATGACGTTTCCGCCACCTCCGGTTCCGGGGAAGCGCTACCAGCCAGATCGATGAAGAAATCCGAGCCTTCCCCCGGCTGGCTCGAAACGCCGATCCGCCAGCCGTGGCGATGGGCAATGGCGGCGCAAATCGCCAGCCCCATTCCGGTTCCGGCGAACTGATCGCGCGCATGCAGCCGGCGAAACGGCTCGAACACGTGGGTCTGGTGGCGCATGTCGAAGCCGATGCCGTTGTCGCGCACATGCATCTGGCGGGCGTGCCCCGCCTCGTCCTGCACGATTTCGACAGTCACGCGGGGCGTTTCCTCCGGACGGCAGAACTTCACCGCATTGCCGATGAGGTTCTGGAACAGCTGCTCGATGAACAGCGGATCGCCTTCGACCACCGCCTCGCCGCCGGTCACCGTCACCTGCGCACCGTGCTCACGGATCAGCTCCGACAGGTTCTCGCAAGCCCGCTCCACCGCCAGCCCCAGCGACACCCGCTCCCGGTCCATGGTCCGGTCCGAGGCCGCCGAATAGTCGAGCAGATTGGAAATCAGCGCCTTTGCCCGACCGGCAGAGGCCCGCATCACATTGGCCGCGTAGCCGATGGTCTCCTCGTCCTTGTCGGCCACCCCCTGAAGCAGCAGATCGCTGAACACGGTGATCTTGCGCACTGGCTCCTTGAGGTCATGCGAGGCGAGATTGTTGAACTGGCTGAGACGCTCGTTCGCCGCCCGCAACTCCGCATTGGCCCGGGCCAACTCCCCGGTGCGGGCGATCACGCGGCGCTCCAGCATCTGGTGCAGGCGCATCAGCCGGTTCTGATCTCGCAGGAGCAATCCCGCAACCGAGGCGCCAGCCACCAAAAGACCGATGATCAGGAAGGTCACCGTGTCGACGGTGCCGTTCAGCACATCCCGCTGATGCGCGGCCGCATCCAGTTGCAGCTTGTAGACCGCCGAGCGATAGCGCTCCAGCGCCGGCGACAGCTCTGTGAGGATATCCCGCAGCTCATGCGCGCGCTCCACATCACCTGTGCGAACCGCGGGAATCAGCCGTTCGGCGCGAGTCACCATATCGCTCATCTGCGTTGTCAGGGTTTCGAACCCGGACGCCACGGTGAGCTTCTCGCCGACAGGCCCTTCATTCAGCCGGGACGCGCGGCTCCAGAGGATATCGAAGCGGGAGGCGACCTCCAGGCCGTAGCTGGCCCCGCCGCCATGGACGATCAACGTATCGACCGAATGAAGCAGCCGCTGATACTCCACGACCAGCTGCGCGCTGTGCCAGATGAGGCTTTGGCGGAGTTCGGCGGAGTTGACGTCATATTGCTTGTTGAGCGTCGACACCACGACGAACAGCGAGCCCGTGATGATCGCAAGACCGACAAGCAGAAAGAAATAAAGGGTCCGAACCCATTTTACCCCGGTTTCCATCTCGCCCCCGTCCACCAGATAGAGATCCCGAGCCAGCTTGCGATCCGCGTGCCGCCGACAAAGAACTGGTCAGCGCGGACCGCAACCATCCGCGCCGCCATCCTCAGGCACAACCGAGCATACAGGCGAACAATGCCGTGCGAAAGGATCGGACGCCTCACGGCGGCGACCCGGCAAGCACCGAGATCGACCGCAACTGCCAGATCGCCCGGGCATAATAGAGTTCGGCCTGTAAGGCCTCCTGTTCCGACCAGGGATAGATCACCCGGACCGGTCCGCGCTCGCGCACGCCAATGGCCTTGCCGTCCGCGCGGATCGCCAGGATGACATCGAAGTCAGCGGCATCGGAAACGGGGATCATCACCTGATAGTCGTTGAGTGCCACGGCCTTCAGCGTCGCGCCTTGCATCCCGGCCCTGGCCAGCACATCGCGCAACAACGGACCCTCGAACACCACCGGACCATTGCTCCAGGGGGTTTCGGTCTCGATCCGCCTCAGCCCCAGCGCCTCAAGCTGCGACGCGGTGAAGGTAACCTGCGCGCCCTCACCCGCAGCCGTTTCCTCCAGGAGCGTCAGCACCACCGGCTCGGATGCGGTAGCCGCAGGCAGACCGCTCCACGCCAGAACGCCCAAAACCATGAGAAACACCGCAAGAAACCGACGCCACACGCCTCCCGTCACGATCGTCCGCATCTTCCAAACCTCCACCCTGATCGACCGTTCATCCGCTGAACGGCCCCAACATCCTACCTGCGGAGTATGTTCAATCCGTTTCGACCAGGACCAAAGTTCAACACAGTCATCGCCCGCGCACCATACGGAAGACACCCACTGCCTCTTTGCCCCATACCAGCGCCGACGAGCGGGCGGCGGAGCTTCTTCCCCCAATGCCTGACTTCCCGTTTCCTCGCCCCTTTGCTATAGGGGCCGCGCGGCTTTGACGGTCGGCCCGGTTTTGCGGCCGGCCCGGCCCGACGGTTTCGAGCGCATGAGGCGCGGGAGTTACCCAAAACGCGAGGTCATCTGCACTATGGCGAAAATCAAGGTTATCAATCCGGTTGTTGAGCTCGATGGCGACGAGATGACCCGGATCATCTGGAAGTTCATCAAAGACAAGCTAATTCACCCCTACCTCGATATTGATCTGAAATATTTCGACCTCGGCATCGAGAAGCGCGACGAAACCGACGACCAGATCACCGTCGATGCGGCCAATGCGATCAAGCAGTATGGCGTTGGCGTCAAATGCGCCACCATCACGCCGGACGAGGCACGCGTTGAGGAATTCGGCCTCAAGCGCATGTACCGCTCGCCGAACGGCACGATTCGCAACATCCTCGGCGGCGTGATCTTCCGCGAGCCGATCATCATGCAGAACGTCCCGCGTCTGGTGCCGGGCTGGACCCAGCCGATCATCGTCGGCCGTCACGCCTTTGGCGACCAGTACCGCGCCACCGACTTCCGCTTCCCCGGCAAGGGCAAGCTGACGGTCAAGTTCGTTGGCGAGGACGGCACCGAGATCGAACATGACGTGTTCGACGCCCCCTCCTCCGGCGTTGCCATGGCCATGTACAACCTCGACGATTCGATTCGCGACTTCGCCCGCGCTTCGATGAACTACGCGCTGATCCGCAAGGTTCCCTGCTACCTGTCGACCAAGAACACGATCCTCAAGGCCTATGACGGCCGCTTCAAGGATATCTTCCAGGAGATCTACGAGGCCGAGTTCAAGGAAAAGTTCGAAGCCGAGAAGATCTGGTACGAGCACCGCCTGATCGACGACATGGTCGCCTCCGCGCTGAAGTGGTCCGGCGGCTACGTCTGGGCCTGCAAGAACTACGACGGCGACGTGCAGTCCGATACCGTGGCCCAGGGCTTCGGTTCGCTCGGCCTGATGACCTCGGTCCTGATGTCGCCGGACGGCAAGACCGTCGAGGCGGAAGCCGCGCACGGCACCGTCACCCGGCACTACCGGATGCACCAGAAGGGCGAGGAGACCTCGACCAACCCGATCGCCTCGATCTTCGCCTGGACCCGTGGTCTTGCCCACCGCGCCAAGCTGGACGACACGCCGGAGCTGGCCAAGTTCGCCGAGACCCTGGAAAAGGTCTGCATCGACACCGTCGAAAGCGGCTTCATGACCAAGGATCTCGCCCTGCTCGTCGGCCCGGACCAGAAGTGGCTGACCACCAACGGCTTCCTCGACAAGATCGACGAGAACCTGCAGAAGGCCATGGCCGCCTGAGGCCAAACCTTTTCGCGTCGGACAACTGTCCGTCAAATCAGCGAAAGGCGCCCCATGGGCGCCTTTCGTCGTTTTCGACCCGTTTCTGCCGTCACCGGTTGCTTTTTTTCATCACAACCACTCGCCACGCTCGACCGATATTCTAAACTGCGGCGCGCCCACACCGACCGGAGGATCGAATGACCGCTGTTTCCGCTTCACCACTTGCGCGGCTTTTCCTGATCGTGACTGCGACGCTCCTGCTTCTGGGAATGGCGACCTTCGCGCAGGCCGCCTATGAGCCGGCGCGTGGCTCCCAGGAACGCAAGGATCTGATGAATGCGATCCGCCCGCTGATCGTGGCCCGTGTTGGCGCGCCGGTGGAGTTCGTTGTCAATCGCCTGCGCGTCTCCGGCCCCTGGGCCTTTGCGATTGTCTCGCCGCAGCGGCCCGGCGGTCGCCCGATCGATCTGTCCCGCACCCTCATGCGTGAACAGGCGGAATACATGGATGGAGGCTTGCGCACCTATGTGCTGCTGGCCAAGGCCTACAATCGCTGGAACATCGTCGACTACGCGATCGGGCCCACTGACGTCTTCTGGTACGGCGATCCGCTCTACTCCCAGCTTCCCGCCGGGCTCGTACCGCAATAATCGGGCGCCAAGGACCGAACCTCGCGGGCAGCGTCGATCCCTGACTGATTGATGGCTCGTCGGCGCTAGGCCTTGTCCGGCGTGTCTGAGGGGACCTGCGGCTGGGCGCCCGATGGGGCGTCATCCACCTCGGCATCAGTCTCCCCGTCGCCTTCCGCTCCGCCGCCCGGCTCCACGTCGAAAAGCTCCGGCTCGGTCAGACCCACACCGGCACCCGCGCCCTCTTCTTTCAGGGTTTCCACCACCTCGGCGGCACGGCTGACTTCCTCTTCGATAATATCGTCCGGCAGCGACCCCATGCGGGCGCGCTCCTGCACCTCATCGAGGATCTTGCGCGCCACGTCCGGCTGATTGCGCATCAGCCGATGCAGATCGTGCGCCTCCAGCACCATCAGCTGGGTTGCCTCCAGGGCGAAGACCGACGCCACCCGGCGACGACCGCCCAAGATCGCCATTTCGCCAAAGAAGTCCCCTTCCTCCAACCGCACCCGGCTTTGATCGAGCGCGACCTCCACCGCCCCCCGGGCAATGAAATACATACTGTCCGCTTCCGCGCCCTTGCGGGTGATGACCTGACCTGTGTCCACGGACAAGGCCCGCAAGAGCTTGGCGATCTCGGCGATTTCCGCCGCCTTCAGGTCTTCGAACAGCGGCACCCCCGCCACCATTCCCCAGGTCACCACGAAATCGCGGGAATGGATCTCACGGGCAAAGGCGGTGGCGACGATACCGATCGGCAGGGCGAACAGGCCATAGCCCATCAGCATCACCAGGCCGCCCAGAACCTTTCCCGGCGGCGTCACCGGCACCACGTCGCCATAGCCCACGGTCGTCAGTGTCGCCAGCGCCCACCACATGGCGCCGGGAATGGTGCCGAGCTTCTCCGGCTGCACGTGGCGCTCCACCAGATAAAGCCCGGTTGCCGCAACCAGGATCACGCCGAAGATGATCACCAGACTGGCGATCAGGGCGTGTCGTTCGCTTGCCACCGCACTGGCGAGAGAGCGCAGCGCCGGCGAATACCGCGCCAGCTTGAAGAACCGGGTCAGCCGCAGGACGATCAGGATCTTCAACTCGATCGTCGGCAGAAACAGCGCTAGAAGAAACGGCAGGATCGCCATCAGGTCGATGATGGCGGAAATCTGGCCGCAATAGCGCAGCCGCGCGCCGAGCGGCGTGAACCGCCGAAACGGCGGGTGCAGATCCGCCACCCATACCCGCGCTATATATTCGGCAAGGAACAGGACACCGGCGACGATCTCCAACAGATCGAACACCCCGCCCCACTCGTCATCCACCTCCGGCACCGTCTCCAGCACCGCCATCACCACCGTGCCGATGATGAAGAGCGCAAGGACACGGTTGACCCAGCGCCCTTGCGTATCGCCCGCCGCCCCAAGCTCCAACAAGCGGTAGGTATGCCGCTTGATCGCTGGCGTCCCATCAGGGGAAAAGCTGCGCCGGCGCTTTTTGGGGGCGCACTCGTTGGCCGGGTCCATCCGATCCAGGTCTGGACGGTCCGCGGCCATCGGCTCAGCCCTCGCCGAGGCTGGTGGCAATCGCCTCGATGGCAGCCTCCGCCTGTGAGGCATCCGAGCCGCCGGCCTGGGCCATGTCGGGACGTCCGCCGCCGCCACGCCCGCCGAGCGCCGCCGAGCCGAGCCGCACCAGATCGACCGCGCTGAAGCGCTCGGTCAGATCCGCAGTCACTGCCACGACGATCGCCGCCTTGTTCTCCTCGCCCTTGCTGATCAGGACGACCACGCCGGAGCCGAGCTGGGCCTTGGCCTCATCGGCCAGCCCCTTCAGGTCCTTCGGGTTGAGCCCTTCAACGACCCGCGCCAGGAGCTTCACCGACCCGACCTCGCGAATGCCGGCATCGCCGCCGCCCGTCCCGCCCATGGCGAGCTTCTTGCGGGTTTCCGCCAGTTCCCGTTCCAGCCGGCGCTTTTCCTCGACAAGCCCCGAGACCCGCTCGGTCACATCACCCGGCGCCACCTTGAGCACCCCAGCGAGATCGCGCAGCCGCATGTCCTGTTCGGCGAGATACTGGCGAGCTGCCCGCCCGGTCAGCGCCTCGATCCGGCGAACACCCGCCGCGACCGCACCTTCCGCAACAAGGGTCACCAAGCCAATATCACCGGTGCGGCGCACATGGGTGCCGCCGCACAGCTCCAGCGAATAGGTCTTGCCGGCCTTGGCACCTTGCGTTGCCCGGCCCATCGACACGACCCGCACTTCCTCGCCGTATTTTTCACCGAAGAGGGCCATGGCACCCTGCTCGATGGCATCGTCGACGCCCATCAGCCGGGTTTCGACCGGTGCGTTCTGCAGCACGATGTCGTTGGAGATGTCCTCGACCTTGCGCAGCTCCTCCACTGAGACCGGCATCGGATGGGAGAAGTCGAATCGCAACCGGTCTGGCGTCACCAGCGAGCCCTTCTGCGCCACATGGTCGCCCAGCACCTCGCGCAGGGCTTCATGCACCAGATGGGTCGCGGAATGATTGGCGCGGATCGCACTGCGGCGCGCGCCATCGACGGTGAGTTCCAGCGCCTGACCGATGGTCACCGCGCCCTCGTCAACCGTCACCTCGTGTACGAACAGGCCGTCGGCCCGCTTCTGGGTGTCGGTCACGCGCACCCGCACGCCATCCGCCGTCATGGTGCCGGTGTCGCCGACCTGTCCGCCGGATTCGCCATAGAACGGCGTCTGATTGAGCACGACGAAGCCCGTGTCCCCGGCCTTCAGCTCCATCACTTCCGCACCATCGCGCACCAGCGCGCCGACGACGCCTTCCAGCGCCTCGCTGTCATAGCCCAGGAAGTCGGTGGCGCCGAGCCGGTCCTTCAGCGTGAACCAGAGCGTGTCGGTCGCCGCCTCGCCGGAACCGCTCCAGGCGGCGCGCGCCTCGGCCCGCTGGCGTTCCATCGCCGCCTTGAACCCGTCGGTGTCCACGCCGATGCCCCGGGCCCGGAGCGCGTCCTGGGTCAGATCCAGCGGGAAGCCATAGGTGTCGTAGAGCTTGAAGGCGGTTTCGCCGCTGAACTCCGCGCCGCTGTCCAGACCCGCGCTCGCCTCGTCGAGCAGGCTGAGGCCGCGTTCCAGCGTGCGCCGGAACCGGGTTTCCTCCAGCTTCAGCGTCTCGCTGATCAGGCTCTCCGCCCGGGCAAGCTCCGGATAGGCCCGGCCCATCTCCCGCACCAGGGTCGGCACCAGCCGATACATCAGTGGCTCCTGCGCCCCCAGAAGATGGGCATGGCGCATCGCCCGGCGCATGATCCGCCGCAGCACATAGCCGCGCCCCTCGTTGGAGGGCAGAACGCCATCGGCGATCAGGAAGCTGGTGGAGCGCAGATGGTCGGCGATGATCCGGTGGCTCGATGCCCCGCCATTGGCGCCGGTGCCCACCACGTTTTCCGAGGCCGAGATCAGCGCCCGGAACAGGTCGATGTCATAGTTGTCATGCACGCCCTGCAGCACGGCGGCGATCCGCTCCAGCCCCATGCCCGTGTCGATCGACGGACGCGGCAGGTCGACCCGCTCGTCGGCAAGCTGCTCGTACTGCATGAACACGAGATTCCAGATCTCGATGAACCGGTCGCCATCCTCATCCGGCGAGCCCGGAGGGCCGCCGGGAATGTGCTCGCCGTGATCGTAGAAGATTTCCGAGCAGGGACCGCAGGGGCCGGTATCGCCCATCGCCCAGAAATTGTCGGAGGTGGCGATGCGGATGATCCGCTCCTCCGGCAGTCCGGCAATCTTCTTCCACAAGGAGAAGGCTTCGTCGTCATCCGCATAGACGGTGACCAGCAGCCGCTCGGCGGGAATGCCGTATTCCTTGGTGATCAGGTTCCAGGCCAGCTCGATCGCCCGGTCCTTGAAATAGTCGCCGAACGAGAAGTTGCCGAGCATCTCGAAGAAGGTGTGATGGCGGGCGGTGTAGCCCACATTGTCGAGATCATTGTGCTTGCCACCGGCCCGCACGCATTTCTGCGCCGAAACCGCCCGCGAATAGTCGCGCTTTTCAAGACCGGTGAAGACGTTCTTGAACGGCACCATGCCGGCGTTGGTGAACATCAAGGTTGGGTCGTTGCGCGGCACAAGCGGACCGGAGGCCACAGGTTCGTGCCCGTTCCTGGCGAAATAGTCGAGGAACGCCGACCGGATTTCGTTTACACCGCTCATCAAGTAGCCACCCATCATGTTGCGCGCGTCCGATTGGCACACATGGGCGAAAACGCCAGCCGCCGCGCGCGATATTGCATCGTGCGCCGCTTTTATCTTCGCCCCGGGGAACTGTCCAGCATAGCGGCGGCCCAGCCTCTCTGCTGGCAAGCTCTTACCGTCTCCCTGCAACGTCCCGCTTCGAGTGCCGCCCCTCATACATGAATGGCCCGGAACGCGGGCAGCGCTCCGGGCCATTCTACATGCAAACCGGCTCCCTGTCGGGCCGGGTTAGCTGTCGTCGCCCGCGCCGCCGGCCGGATCGGTGATCCGCTCGGCGATCAGCCCGGCGTTCTGCCGCACCGCCAGTTCGATCTCCTCGGCAACCGCCGGGTTGTCGCGCAGGAACTGCTTGGCGTTCTCCCGCCCCTGGCCGAGCCGCTGGCTGTTGTAGGAGAACCAGGCGCCGGATTTCTCGACGATCCCGCCCTTGACGCCAAGGTCGATCAGCTCGCCCATCTTCGACACGCCTTCGCCGTAGATGATGTCGAACTCGACCTGCTTGAACGGCGGCGCCAGCTTGTTCTTGACCACCTTCACCCGGGTCTGGTTGCCAACCACCTCGTCCCGGTCCTTGATCGCGCCGATGCGGCGGATATCGAGACGCACGGAGGCATAGAACTTCAGCGCGTTGCCGCCGGTGGTCGTCTCCGGCGAGCCATGCAGTTCGACCGGGAGATCGACGCGGTCAGTTTGCGCAGCGCCTGGCTCATCAGCCGCGCCTGCAGGCCGGGCAGCGAATCGCCCATCTCGCCATCCAGCTCGGCCTTCGGCGTCAGGGCCGCCACCGAATCGACCACCAGCACGTCGATGGCCCCGGAGCGCACCAGCGTGTCGGCGATTTCCAGCGCCTGCTCGCCCGCATCCGGCTGGGAGATCAAAAGATCGTCGATGCTGACGCCGAGCTTGCGCGCATAGACCGGATCAAGCGCGTGCTCCGCATCGATAAAGGCGCAAATACCGCCCTTCTTCTGGGCCTCGGCCACCGTGTGCAGGGCGAGTGTCGTCTTGCCGGAGGATTCCGGCCCGTAGATCTCGACGATCCGGCCACGCGGCAACCCGCCGACGCCCAGCGCGATATCGAGCCCGAGCGACCCGGTCGGTACGGTCTGCACCTCGACCACCTGACCTTGCCCCATCTTCATGATCGAGCCTTTGCCAAAGGCCCGTTCGATCTGGGAAAGGGCGGCGTCCAGCGCCTTTGTTTTGTCCATTTGAATGCCTTCGACCAAGCGGAGAGAATTTTGCGCCATCGCACGTGCCCTTTTTATTCCACGCCGCAGCCGGCGATTCAAACCACGCTTTTGTACCTCATTTGTTCCATCTCGGCAAGCCGACACACCCATCTGATATGATTAGACTATTCCAACCCTGTTCAATGAATGTTCCGCACCACCCTGAAAAATCTTACGTAGCGGTAATTTTTCATCCTTGGCCGTCCGCGCGGGAATCGCCCCCCCCCGAGATCGCCCTGCAGCCGGTACGCGCTGCCTCTCCATTTCCCCCTACCCCATTCCGTGCGACAAGGAGGCTCCCGCACTATGGCACGCGCCTGCCCGCTTCCTTTCGGACCTTTTCGCCATGCCCGACTTTCGCTCCGGCCGTCCCTCTATCGCCCTCATCGGCGCCATTCATCTTGACACCATCGCCCATGCCGCCGTGCCGATCCGACGCGAGACCTCCACCCCGGCCCGGTTCGTCAGCCGCCCCGGCGGGGTTGCGACAAATGTCGCCCGGGCGCTGGCGCGGCTCGACATCGCTTGCGCGCTTGCCGGTGTGGTCGGCGACGATGCGGCGGGGGCGCAGCTCTGCACGGAGCTGGCCGCGCAAGGACTGGACATGAGCGCGGTGCGCCGGCTTCAAGGCCGGGCGACCGGCCGCTACCTGGCCCTGCATGACCCGGATGGATCGCTGGCCGCCGCCGTGGTGGATGGCGAGATCACCGAGACCCTGCCGGCGGAGGCCTTCACGCCGCTGCCCACGGTCCTCACCGAGGCGACGGTCTGGTTCCTGGACACCAACCTGCCACCAGCGACCCTGACCCGGTTGGCGCAGGACGCAGGAGGGCGCCGCCGCCTTGTCGCCGATGCGGTGTCGCAAGCCAAGGCGCCCCGCCTTGCCGCGATCCTGCCTCGGCTCGATCTTCTGTTCTGCAATCGGGCGGAAGCGGCGGCGCTGCTGGCGCTGGACACCTGTCCCTCCGCCGACGACCTTGCCGCCGACGACCTTGCCGCCGCGCTTCTGGAAAGGGGCGTTGCCGCCTGCTGCGTCAGCGATGGCGGCGCGCCTCTGACCCTTGCCGACAACACCGGCATTCGCCGGCTGGATGTGCCGCACGTGACGGTACGCGATGTCACCGGCGCCGGCGACGCGCTGATCGCCGGCACCCTTGCCGGCCTGCACCATGACAGGAGCCTTGACGCGGCCGCCCGAGCGGGCCTTGCCGCCGCCGCACTGACCCTGTCGGCGGAAGGCGCTGCCCCCGACAGCTTGAACTGGCGGGCGATCTCGGGCGAGGACTGATGGCTCGACGGGGACCGGTGCCCCACCTATAAGCGCCGAAACGGGCCAGACGACGCTGGCCGAAATGACGGGAGACGGGATCGGATGAGCGAGACACACAGCGCGGGCGCCGCGCCGCTGGCAATGACCGAGGAAGTCCGCGATGCCCTGGCCGAGGGCCGGCCGGTCGTCGCACTGGAATCGACCATCATCACCCATGGCATGCCCTGGCCGCGCAACGCCGAGACCGCCCGGGCGGTGGAAGCGGACATCCGCGCCGGCGGCGCGATCCCCGCGACCATTGCCGCCATGGACGGCCTGTTGCATATCGGTCTCTCCGACGGCGCGCTGGAGCGGCTCGCCCGCAGCACCGAGGCGATGAAGTGCTCCCGCGCCGATCTTGCGGTCGCCTTGACGAGCAAGCGGATCGGCTCCACCACCGTGGCGGCCACCATGATGGCCGCCGATGCCGCCGGCATCCGCGTTTTCGCCACCGGTGGCATCGGCGGGGTCCATCGCGGCGCCGAGCTCAATTTCGACGTCTCCGCCGATCTCGAAGAACTGGGCCGCACCCCGGTCTGCGTCGTCGCCGCCGGCGCCAAGGCGCTGCTCGACCTGCCCAAGACGCTGGAAGTTCTGGAGACCCGGGGCGTGCCGGTGATCGGCTTCGGCACCGATGTGTTCCCCGCCTTCTGGTCGCGCGACAGCGGCCTTGCCGCCCCCTTGCGCCTCGACAGCGCCGGAGAGATTGCCAGCCTGTTGTCCATGCGCCGGCGCCTGGACGGTCATGGCGGGGTGCTGGTCGCCAACCCGGTGCCGCGGGAGGCGGAAATCCCCGCTGCAGAAATGGCATCGGTGATCGAGACGGCCCTGCATCAGGCGGAGCGGCGCGGCATCACCGGCAAGGCGGTAACGCCCTTCGTGCTGTCGCTGATCTTCGACCTGACCAAGGGGCGAAGCCTAGAAACCAATATCGCCCTGGTGCGCAACAACGCCCGGCTGGCTGCCGCCATTGCCGTGGCCGACACGGCCGGTTGAACCCTCGGAGCAACGCGACCATTCGGCGTGTCTCAACCGTGTAACTGGCGGCGGATATGTGCTTAACTCGTACCCTGTCAGGCTCCCTCGTCGGTCTCCGGGCACCGACGCCAGGCGGCCGGTTCCATGTCCATGCGGCTTGGAACCGGGAACGGCAATAACCACATCGGGGCAGCGGGGCGAAGCCTTTCCCGCACAGCACCGGGTGACACAGGGCCGCCCCGGCGGCGCAAACGACAGAGGACGGATAATGGCGGACACCGCGCTTTCCCCGATGCAGTATCTGGACAGGGCCGTCGGTGCCCTGCGCGACATGGGCCTGATGCCGAACGGCACCGCCGAGGCGCCGATCAACGCACTGCTGGAGCAGATTTCCGACCTGTCGCCGGACAAGATCGCCGTCATCACCCGTACGCTCGGTCAGGCGCAGACCTTCAACGAGGTGGTGCGCAACGAGATCCAGGCCATGTCCATCGGCGAGCGCTACGAGGCCATCACCGAGGCCTTCAATTCGATCCGCGACGACGCCAAGAGCATGGTCGACCAGCTTGCCGACGGAAAGATCTCCTTCATGGAGAACCTGTCGAACAAATGGCGCGACATGACACGGGGCACCGTGTCCGACCGATTTGGCAAGATCCGCGACACCTATCAGGATGTCGCCCGGGACACCAAGGACCAGATCGAGCGCGAGATCCGCATCCTCGAAGCCTATCGCGATTTTCGCGGCGCGCTGAAACAGGCCGAGGTGCTGGCGCTGGAGGTGCTGCGCACGGCGACCGACAAGCTCGACAGCGCCAAGGCGGCGCTGGAGGCGGCCAATGGCGAGGTCGAGGCCTATGCTGGCAAGGAACCGGCGGAGAAGGCCCGGCTGGAGCTGCAGCGTGACGAGCGCATGCGTGCCATGCAAGACGAGGAAAAGCGGTTCCAGATCGCCAAGGATCTCGCCGACAACCTGACCATCGGTTACAACACCTCCGAAGTGATCATGGCCCGCCTGATGCAGACGACCAATGCCAAGGAACGGGTCTACTCCCAGGCGGTCAGTTTCTTCTCCACCAATGATTCGGTGCTCACCGCGCTCAATGCCTCCTTCACCGGACTGCAGGGGCTGCATGAATCCACCGAAACGCTCAACGCCATGAAGGACGGGGTGTCCAAGTCGCTGGAGACCCTCGCCGAGATCGGCGACGCGGTGCAGGAAGCCGCGCTGAAGGCCGGCTACGGCCCGACCGTGCAGGCCGCCGCCGTGAAGAAGCTGGTGGATTCGGTCATCACCTTCCAGATGAACTCTCGCGAGATCATCGACGAGATGCGCGTGATGGCCACCAAGAACTCCGAGGAGATCCGCGACGCCGTGGAAGATGGCAAGCGACGCCTGGCCAAGCTGGCCGCCGAAGGCAACGCACTCGGCGCCTGAGGCGCCTTGGGGCCCGGACCATCCCGGTCCGGCCTCCCCTTCTCGCACCGGGATTGAACGGGAGCCTTGCCCATGCCTGCCGACGCCACCGCGTCAAAGCCGCCGCTCGATGACCTGATGATGGCCATGGATGTCGTGGACACCCTGCGCCACGACGAACGCATCGCCGTCAAGGAGCTGGGCGACGATCTGCGCGACGAACAGATGGTCGAGCGCCTGCGCCAGATCTATAAGAGCCAGGGCATTGAGGTCCCCGACCGGATGCTCCGGGAGGGCGTGCAGAACCTCAGGCAAAACCGTTTCGTCTACAGCCCGCCCGCCGTCGGGTTCCAGCGAACCCTGGCGCTGATCTATGTCACCCGGGCGCGCTGGTCGAAATGGCTGGGCATCCTCCTGCTGCTGGCAGTTGCCGCCGTCCTTGCCTGGCGCTTCCTCGTGGTCCTGCCACGTGAACGGGCGGCAGAGGCCCTGCGGATTGAACTGACCGAGACCCTGCCGGCCGATTTCGCCGCGCTGCCGGCGCGCATCGCCGGGATCGCCACCGTGCCGGAAGCCACCGCCCGCGCCGAGGAACTGGCCGCGACCGGCCTTGCCGCGCTTGCGGCCAACAACGCGGAGGCGGCGCGCAAGGCCCGCGCCGATCTCATGGCGCTGGAAGCCCAGTTGCTGCAGACCTTCGACGTGCGCATCGTCTCGCGCCCGGGCACGCCCACCGGCGTCACCCGCATTCCCCAGGCGAACCGCAGCGCTCAGAACTACTACCTCATCGTCGAGGCGATCGGCCCGGACGGCACCGCGCTGCCGCGCGAGATCCGCTCGGAAGAGGACGGCAAGACCGAACGGGTCGATATCTGGGGGCAGCGGGTGCCGAAGGCCACCTTCGACGCGGTGCGCGCCGACAAGCAGCGGGACGGCATCGTCCAGGACGCAGTGCTGGGCAGCAAGGCCCGCGGCAAGCTCGACATCGACTGGCAGAAGCCGGTCGACGCCGGCGCGATCACCACATGGTAACGGATAGGGCCGGACGAACAGCATGATCAGTGGACGCCAGACCCTGGGATCCATCGAACGCTCGCTTGCCGAGGTGCGGCAGGAGGAGGCGGAGCGCAAGGCCCGTGTCGAACAGGCCATGCGCGACATCAACGAGTTGCGCAGCGCGGAACTCGATGCCTATCGCGAGTTGGCCCGGTTCCGCCTGCGCGGCGGCGGCGACGGAATGTTCGGGCGACGCATCGACAGCGACGAGGCCCAGGCAAAGGCACGGCTGGAACAGCGGGAACTCGCTCTTTCCGCCCTGCGCTCCCAGCGCAACGCCCTGAACAGCGACATGGCCGCGCTGGTCGACAAGCGCCGGCGGCTCGCCCGTGAGCGCGATGCGGCCGGCGACCGGCTCGATGCGATCCTCGATCAGGTGGATGACAGGCTCGCCCAAGATCCGGCCTATCGCGCACAGCAGGAGGCGGCCGAGGCCGCCCGCGCCACCGCCGAGGCCGCCCAGGCCAAGGCCACCCAGGCCGCCGCCGACCGTCAGGAAAAAGGCGCCGCCTACGAGGCGGACCGGCTGTTCATATACCTGTGGCAACGAGGCTTCGGCACACCGGACTACCGTTCCACCGGTCTGATCCGGATGCTCGACAGATGGGTCGCCCGGCTGGTGCGCTTCGACGATGCCCGGCCGAACTACGCCATGTTGTGCGAGATTCCCGAACGGCTGAAGGCCTATGCCGCCGACCGCGAGGCGGAAGCCGTGGCGGAAGAGGCGAAGTTGGGCGCCATGTCCCGCAGCGCCGCTGCCGAGCTTGCCGGCGAGGATCTCGCCGCCGCCGTCGAACGCGCCGAGCAGGAACTGGCCGCAACCGCTGCCGAGCTGGAGGCGCTCGAAACGGAACAGGCGGAATTGGCAACCCGCGAACAGCCCTTTATCGCCGGTGAAGATGCGGATTTCCGGGCGGCGGAAGAAGCGCTCCTGCGCTCCCTGCGCTCAGAGGAGCTGAGCACCTTGTGGCAGGAAGCCCTGGCCACCCCTTCGCCCAAGGACGAAGCGATCGTTCGCCGCTTGCGCGATCTCGATAAGCGGATCGGCGCCATCGGCCCGCAAATCGAGGCGGACCAGGCGGAGTTGCGCGACATCGGCCGACGCCGGGAGGAACTGGTCAAGGTCGCCCAGCGCTTCCGCAAGAAACACTATGACAACTGGGATTCGTCCTTCGAGAATAACGATCTTGCCGGCGTGCTGATCGATGAACTGGCAAAAGGCGTGCTTTCCGGCGCCGACTACTGGGCGCGCACGGAAAAGTCCCATCGGCGGCGCAGGCGGCGCGGTGGCGCCATCGGCTTTCCCGGCGGCGTCGGCCTGCCCGGCTCCATGGGCGGCACTTTCCCTGGCGGCGGGTCCGATGGCGGCTTCGGTGGTGGCGGCTTCGACAGCGGCGACAGTTTCGGTGGCGGCGGCTTTGAGACCGGCGACAGGTTCTGACGCTGCGAGGACGGCAATGAGAGACGACATGATGACGGATCTGCGCGGCATCCGGGCCATGGCGCTGTACAATCGCTGGATGAACGAACGGCTCTACGCCCTGTGCGCGGACCTTGGCGACGACGCCCGCAAGGCCGACCGGGGCGCGTTCTTTGGCTCGATCCACGCCACGCTCGATCACATCCTGCTCGGCGACCGCGTGTGGATGGGGCGTTTCACCGGCCGCAGCTATCAGGTTGTGCCGATCGGCACCGAGCTCTACGCCGATTTCGACGCATTGCGCGCGGCGCGGGCGGAGATGGACGCCGATATTCTCGCCTTCGCCAAGGGGCTCACCAGGGACTGGCTTGCCGGGGACCTCACCTGGACCAGCGGCCTTGATGGCATCTCCCGGACACGGCCTTGCTGGCTGCTGGTCACCCATCTGTTCAACCACCAGACCCACCACCGGGGACAGGTCACCACGCTGTTGTCGCAGCTCGGAATCGACCCGGGGCCAACGGACCTGCCGTGGATGGAAGGCTTCGATACAGCCAGGTTGTAACCTCGCGCCTTGTCGTCGGCGCGCTCCAAGGATACGGATGCGCCCGCACGCAAGGTTTGTTAACCTCGCGCCGACAACATGACACGCCCTCTGGCGGACAGGGCCGCAACGCCTGGACGCCCTCCCCGATCTACCGGCGTTTTCGGTTAAGGATTGACGATATGCTACGCTTGATGGTTCTGCTCGCCGCCGCGCTTGCCCTCGCCGCCTGCCAGTCGGGTCGCCGGGCTCCGGCCCCTGTGACACCGCAACAGGCGGTGCTGACCGTGCCCGCCGGTGCCCAGTCCATCACGGTCCGGGCCAATCCGGATGTGGTGCGCCAGACCATTGTTGCCAATGCCACCCAGCGCGGCACGCCGATTGCCCAGAACCAGCCCAATATGGTGGTGCTGGAGCGTACGGTGAGCGATCCGATCCCGGCGCTGGACAAGGAGTTCGGCCCCTCCAACAACGGTGTGCGCAAGTTCCGCATCCGCGTGCGCTTCCAGGGCGAGGCCTGCAAGACCCTGGTGGTGCAGGACGTGTTCGTCATCAACAACGCCGGCACCGCGCTGGAGCAGGTCTTCAGCCTCACCCAGCCGCAGTACAACAACCGGGACAGCCTCGTGGGGCTGAAGGCCAAGGCCGAAAGCGCCGCGACCTGCCTCTGATCCCGTCACGGCGGGCCGGCCGTACCTCGCCCGCCTCCCCCGATTGCCCCAGACAAGCGGTTCGGCCACCATCGGCCGGACCGCTTCTTTTTCGGATACCCCATTTCAGATGGCCTCGATCTATCAACTCAAGAGCCGCTTTCAGGATCTGCTGCGCCCGCTGGTCGGATGGATGGCCGGACGCGGCATCACCGCCAATCAGGTCACCGTGTCGGCCATTGTCCTCAGCGCCCTCGGCGGAGGTGCCCTCACCCTGTGGCCCGAGGCCGGCTGGCCGTTTCTGCTCTTGCCGGTGATCCTGTTCCTGCGCATGGCGCTGAACGCCATCGACGGCATGCTGGCGCGCGAGCATGACATGCGCTCCGCCCTCGGCGCCGTGCTCAACGAACTGGGCGACGTGGTCTCCGATCTCTGCCTCTACCTGCCCTTCGCCCTGCTGGCCGGCGCCTCGCCCGCGCTGGTGATCGGTATTTGCCTGCTGGCGGTGATCGGCGAGATGACCGGGGTGATCGGCGTGCAGATCGGCGCCAGCCGGCGCTATGACGGGCCGATGGGCAAGAGCGACCGTGCGGTGGTCTTCGGCACCCTCGGCGTTCTTATCGGCTTTGGCCTTGGCAGTGCCACGGTGCTCAACGTCATTCTCGCGCTAACCCTGGTGCTTGCGGCCGTGACGGTGCTCAACCGGGCCCGCATGGCCCTGCGCGAGGTGGCTACATCATGAGCGAAATGATGACCGCTCTTCAGCCGCTGCATCTGGCGCTGCTCGGCATCTGGGGCCTGTTGATCGCCGCCAGCCTGCTGGTCTGGGCGCTTGCCCGCAGCCGTCCGGACAAGGACTATTCGGAGCTGGTGCAGCGGACCCAGAGCTGGTGGGGGATGATCGCCATCTTCACCGCCGCCTTCCTGCTCAGCCGCACCCTGTCGATCATCGTCTTCGCGCTGGTCAGTTTCCTGGCGCTGAAGGAGTATTTCTCCATGATCCCGACCCGGCGCGCCGACCGTCGGGTGCTGTTCTGGGCCTATATGGCGATTCCCTTGCAATACTACTGGGTCGCCGATGGCTGGTACGGCATGTTCACCGTGTTCATCCCGGTCTACATGTTCCTGTTCCTGCCCTTCGCCATGCTGCTGTCGCAGCAGACCGACGGCTTTCTCAAGGCGGTGGGCACCCTCAACTGGGGCCTGATGCTCTGCGTCTTCGCCATCAGCCACGCGGCCTTCCTCCTGGTGCTGCCACTGCCCGGCGCGGCGGAAGGCAGCGCCAGCGGCGCGGGGCTTCTGCTGTTCCTGGTGTTCCTCACCCAGTTCAACGACGTGGCGCAATACACCTGGGGCAAGCTGTTCGGCCGGCACAAGATCGTTCCCGTGGTCAGTCCGAAAAAGACCTGGGAAGGCTTTCTCGGCGGTCTGGCGACCACCACCCTGCTTGCCGTGCTGGTGGCGCCACTGGTCACCCCCTTCAGCCTCTTGCATGCGGCCATCGCCGGTGCGCTGATCGCCGCCGCCGGCTTCATCGGCGATGTCACCGTCTCGGCGGTCAAGCGCGACCTCGGCGTCAAGGACACCGGCGCGCTGATCCCCGGCCATGGCGGCATCATGGACCGGATCGACAGCCTGACCTTCACCGCTCCGCTGTTCTTCCACTTCACCCGCTATTTCTACACCTGAGCTGGCCTCCGGATGACCCGCTGTCTGCAGTACCTCTTCTTCCTGGCGGTGCGTCTCGCCGTCACCCTGCTGCTTGGCCTCAACATTCGCCGGCGGGAGCTGTTGCCGAAGGACGGGCCGGCGATCATCGTCGCCAACCACAACAGCCACCTCGACACGCTGGTGCTGATGTGCCTGATGCCGCTGTCAAAGATTGCCCGGGTGCGCCCGGTCGCCGCCGCCGACTATTTCATGCGTACCCGCTGGCTCGCCTGGTTTTCCACTCGCATTCTCGGCATCATTCCCATCGACCGCAGCGGCGCGGCCCGCAGCCGCGACCCGCTCGCCCCCTGCCATGAGGCGCTGGAGCGCGGCGAGATCCTGATCCTCTTTCCCGAAGGCACGCGCGGGCAGCCGGAGGAGATGGCCACGCTGAAAAAGGGCGTGGCCTTCCTGGCGGCCAAAGCGCCCGAGGTCCCGGTGGTCCCGGTCTTCACCCATGGACTGGGCAAGGCGCTGCCGAAGGGCTCCTTCCTGCTGGTGCCGTTCTTCTGCGATATCTTCGTCGGCGCCCCGATCCACTGGCCGGGCAGCCGGCCGGACTTCATGACGCAACTGAACGCCGCCTTCGAGACCCTGTCCCGTGAAAAGACCTTCGCCCCCTGGGAATAGGCTCGCCTTTCTCGCGGCGGCCCTGTGGGGCTTCGCCGAGGCGACCGTCCTGTTCACCGTTCCGGATGTGCTTCTGAGCTTCCTGGCCCAGACCTCGCTCCGCCGCGCACTTGTGGCAAGCCTGTGGACCGTGGTTGGCGCCTGCACCGGCGGCGCAGTGCTCTACACGCTCGCGCTCTCCCATCCTGACGCGGCCGATGCGTTCCTGCTCAAGGTCCCGGGGGTTTTTCCCGAGCTGATTGCCCGCGCCAGCGTCCTCCTGGACAGCGGACTTCTCCCGGGCCTTGTCACGGGATCGCTCACCGGCGTGCCCTACAAGACCTTCGCGGTCGAGGCGGCACGGTCGGAAACGCCGCTGGCGCTCTTTCTGCTCGCCAGCCTGCCCGCCCGCCTGCTGCGCTTCACACTCTCCTGCCTGGCAAGCTGGCTGGTTTTCGCAACACTGCTGGCGGGCCTATCCCTATGGACGCGGCGCGTGCTGCTCGCCGCTTTCTGGATCGTTTTCTACACGGCCTACTACGCCGGTTTGGGGTGAAGGCACGGCCGGCGATCAGCTCGCCAGCACGTCCTTCACCACCGTTGCCAGCTGCTTCAGCGTGAAGGGCTTGGGCAGGAACGAGAACTTCTCGTTCTCCGGCAGGTTCTTCTCGAACGCGTCCTCCGCATAGCCCGACACGAAGATGATCTTCAGTTCCGGCTGGGTCTTGCGCAATTCGCGCAGGAGCGACGGGCCGTCCATTTCCGGCATCACCACGTCCGAGACCACCAGATCGATCTGGCCGTCGGTCTCTTCCATCACCTCAAGCGCCTCGGCGCCGCTGCCCGCCTCATGCACCGTGTAACCGCGCGAACTCAGCGCCCGGGCGGCAAACGCCCGCACCGCTTCCTCGTCCTCCACAAGGAGGATCGTCGCCGAGCCGGTGAGATCGGCAAGCTGCTGCTGTTCCGCCGGCTTGGCCTCGACCTGATCGTTTTCCTCGCGCACATGCCGCGGCAGGAAGATGCGGAAGGTGGTGCCGACCTCCGGCTCGCTGGTGCAGAAGATGAAACCGCCGGTCTGTTTGACGATGCCATAGACCGTGGACAGGCCAAGGCCGGTGCCCTTGCCCACTTCCTTGGTGGAGAAGAACGGCTCGAAGATCTTCTCCATCACCTCCGGCGCCATGCCATGGCCGGTGTCGACCACTTCCACCAGCACATACTCGCCAGCCGGCATGCCCCGTGCATTGTCGTAGCCGCGGGATTTCTCCTCCGAGACATTGGTCGTGCGGATGGTCAGCCGCCCGCCCTCGGGCATGGCATCGCGCGCATTCACCGCCAGATTGACGATCACCTGTTCGAGCTGGTTGAGATCGGCCATCACCGGCCACAGATCCCGGCCATGCACCACGCTCAGTTCCACCTTTTCGCCCAGCAGCCGGTCGAGCAGAATCGACAGGTCGGCGAGCACATCGTTCAGCGCCAGTTCCTTCGGCCGCAGGGTCTGCCGGCGCGAGAAGGCGAGCAACTGGCGCACCAGCCCCGCCGCCCGGTTGGCGTTCTGCTTGATGTTCATGATGTCCTGGAACGAGGGATCGCTCGGACGGTGGCTGGCCAGTAGCAGATCGGAAAAGCCGATGATCGCCGTCAGCACGTTGTTGAAGTCATGGGCGACGCCGCCGGCAAGCTGGCCGATCGCCTGCATCTTCTGGCCTTGCGCGAACTGCGCCTCCAGCACCCGCTGCGCCGTCGTCTCCAGCACGTAGACAATGGCCGCGTCGCCATCGTCCTCGCCATCGCGCACCGCCGAGACATAGACGGTCGCCGAGCGCCCCTCCTCACGGTCGTCGAGCCGCACATCGACCGGCGGGATCTCGCTCTGGCCGTCAGCGGCGCTGGCCAGCGCCTCGGTGAGCGCCGGACGCGAACCCTCGGCGACGAAATCGATCAGCTTCGGCGTTGCACCGCTGCCATCGCCGGCGCCGAACAGGCGCAGGAACGGCGCGTTGGTCTTGCTGATGCCGCCATCGCGATCGATCGAGGCAATGGCAATCGGCGTGTTGTTGAAGAACCGGGCGAAGCGGACCTCGGAGGAACGCAGCGCCTCGGCGGCATCCTCGCCCCGCGAACGGTTGAGCACGATGGTCCGGCTCTCGCCGGCCTCCCCGTCGCCGCCGAACGGCACCCGGTGCAGGATCCGCACCGGAATGCTGCGACCATTGCGGGCCACCAGATCGAGATCGAAGGTCTCGCTCTTGACCTCGCCGGCGCGCCCCTGCAGCGAGCGGAGCAACTCCGCCCCGTCGCCGCGAATGAAATCGGACAGGGCGACCGACCCGGCCTTGAACCGCACCAGGTCATAACCGAGCCAGTCGGCCAAGGTCGCATTGAGATAGACGAGCCGCCCGGCCCCATCGCAGGAGAAGAACCCGGCCGGCGCATGGTCGAGGAAGTTGATGACCCGCTGCAATTCCTGGAAAGACGTTTCCTGCTCGGTCCGTTCGCCGCTGATGTCGGCGACCTGCCAGATGGTGCAGTCCCGCGCCGCGCCGCGCCCATCGCTGGCCGGCAGGCTCAGCGGCCGCACCCGCACCCGGTACCAGCACGGATCGCCGTCGTTCTGTCCCAAAGGGTGCGACAGCCGGATTTCCTCCTCGCCGGCGCGCTGGGTCTCCGCCGCACGGGCCAGATGGAAGATCGCGTCGGTGGCATTCGGATCGGCGGAAAACACCCGTTCGACGCTGCGCACCTCGCTGTCCGCATCCGCCCGCACCAGCGCCGAATAGGCCGCGTTCGCATAGATGATGCGCCCGTCCTTCTCGGTGACCACGACCCCTTCGTCGAAGGTATCCAGAAAAGCGGTCGGCACCGGGCTGACCGGCGCGCGCATGGAAAAGCGCAACAGCCCCATGGCAGTGGCGAACAGAGAGAACACGCCGATCACCGCCAGAATGCCCAGCAGCGCCAGCACGTAGGGTTCGGCCTGGTCCCGCGTCATCATGGCAAAGGCCGCCGCGGTCGCGACGAGGACCACCGTAAGCAGGATCAACAAGCCGATATTGCCGCCACGCTCGGGACGATCCACCATGGGGGATCGGGAACTTGAGTCCATCTCGTTCATCTGCAACCCTGCGGGCACGGAGCCGCCGGGCTCCCTTCCGCTCACCTTATCCGATTCGCCGTGACGGCGCGTTTCAAGCATTTCGCGCCACCTTGCGCATTTCAACATGGGTGACCCTGCGGCGGCGGTAAAACGAACACATTCTGTCCTTATCCGCGCCAGGATCCCCGTTCTCGCATTCGATAAACGAATCCGATGACTTCCGCCACCGCGCGGTAGTGTTCCTCGGGAACTTCCTGATCGATATCGATGGTCGCGTGCAGCGCCCGGGCCAGCGGCGGGTTCTCCACCACCGGAATGGAGTGATTACGGGCGACCTCGCGGATCTTCAGCGCGATCTGGTCCGTGCCCTTGGCAAGACAGACCGGCGCCCCCATCCCCTGCTCGTATTTCAGGGCCACGGCATAGTGGGTCGGGTTGGTGATCACCACGGTGGCATCGGGCACCGCCGCCATCATCCGCTTGCGCGAGCGCTCCATCCGCAATTGCCGGATCTTGCCCTTGACCAGCGGATCACCCTCGGTCTGCTTGTACTCCTCGCGCACCTCGCGCTGGGTCATCTTCTGCTTTTCGTGCCAGCGCTGGCGCTGCCAGACATAATCGGCCGCGGCAACGATGGTCATCACGGCCAGGATCGCCGCGATCAGCTGCAGCACCAGAATGTGCACCTCTTCCAGCAGCACCCCGGTTTCACGGAAGATCATCGTGTCAATGGTGTCGCGCTGCGGCCAGAGAACCGCCACCATCAGCCCGCTCACCACCGCGATCTTCACCAGCCCCTTCAGGAAGTTGACGAGGCTTTCGGCGGAGAACAGCCGCTTGAAGCCCGCCAGCGGCGAGATCTTGTTGAGCTTCGGCTTCATCCGCTCGGCCGACCAGACCAGATTGTGCTGGATCATGTTGCCGACCAGCGCCATCGCCAAGAGTAACAGAAGCGGCAGTGCCAGGATGGCGGCGACCTTCAGGCCGGTCGCCTGCCACAGCCCGTGCAGCGCCGTGCCATCCATCGGGATCTGATGGGCATTGACCAGATAGCCGCGCAAGGCGGTGCTGAGACTGTCGGCGGTCGAGGGCGCCAGCATTGCCACCACCATGCCGGTGCCCAGCATGGCGAACCAGGTGGAAACCTCCTGGCTCTTGGCGACATCGCCCTTCTTCAGCGCATCATCGAGTTTCTTTTGTGTCGGGTCTTCTGTTTTCTCGGCGTCGTCGTTCTGTTCGGCCATCGCCCGCTACCCCGCGATGAACCGGCCGAGCGCCGTCTCGAAATGCCCCAGGTACCACATCATCATGGTCACCAGCAGCGCGAACAGCATGAGCCCGCCAATGGCGATGTTGAGCGGCATGGCGATGAAGAAGATCTGCATCTGCGGCATCAGCTTGTTGAGCAGGCCGAGACCGAAATAGAACACCAGCCCGACGACGAGAAACGGCGCCGACATGCGGATGGCAATGGCGAACACCTCCGCAATCAGGCTGGTCGCCGTCTGCGCCAGATCGCCGACCGGCAGCGGCCCACCGGGCGGAAACAGCTCGAAGCTGTCATACATGGCGGCGATCACGAGAAAATGCAGATCCGAGGCGAACACCAGCGTCACCCCGAGCAGGCTGAGGAACGAGCCGATCACCGCCCCTTGCTGGCCGTCCATGGTCGGATCGGTGGCCATGGCGAAGGCAAGGCCCGACTGGCTGGCGATCACCATGCCGGCGATCGACAGGGTGTAGGTGATCAGCCGCGCACCGAGACCAATGAAAAAGCCGACGGCAAACTCGCCGGCCAGAAGAACGGCAATACCCGCCGGCGTCGCCCCCGCAACGTCGATCGCGTAGAGCGGCGTCACCAGCGGATAGAAGGCAAGGGTCAGCAGCAGGGCGAGAGCCAGGCGCACGCGCGGCGAGATCGAACCTTCACCGAGTGCCGGCATCAGCATCAGCATGGTTCCCACCCGAGCGAACAGCAGCATGAACAGAAGCGCCACCTGCGGCAGGAGGGAAACGGTGAAATTCATCTCAGCCGCCGCCGACGATCAGCTCGGCGAGCCGGTTGGTATAGGCGTCGAGTACCTGCCCCATGAAGGGCAGGGTCACCAGCAGGGTGAGAAAGATGGCGAGGATCTTCGGCACGAAGACCAGGGTCATTTCCTGGATCTGGGTCAGCGCCTGAAACAGCGCGATCACCACGCCCACCAGGAGACCGACCACCATCGGCGGCGCGGCGATGAGGATCAGCGTCCAGATCCCCTGCCGGGCGATGTCGAGCACCTCTGGTCCGGTCATTCCTGGGTTCAGCCTCTCTTGCGGCCCGCGGCCCGGCCGATCACCCTCAGATCGGCATCCGCATGATCTCCTGATAGGCGGAGATGACGCGATCGCGCACCGAGACCAGCGTTTCCATCGCCACTTCGGTTTCCGCCACGGCGGTGACCACGTCGATCACATTCGCCTTGCCCTGGGCCAGAGCCAGCGCCTGCTGGTCCGACTTCTGCCCCTGCTCGACCACGTTTTCGACCGCCGATTTGACCATGTTGGCGAAATCCGGGCTCGTCGTCGACGGCTTTTCAAGTTCCCTAGCCTGATTCGGGTCGACAAGGGCAGAGGCCATCCGATAGGCACCAGCGGCGACCGAAGGGGTGGACATGGCGGTTCTCTCCGATTGAAGTCAGCGCGCGGCCAGCCGCGCGAAGGCGGCTCGGCCCGGTTCAGGCGCGCAGGATATCGATGGTCTTCTGCAGCATCCGGCGGGTCGCCTGGATGAGATTGAGGTTGGCTTCGTAGGACCGCTGCGCCTCGCGCATGTCGACCATTTCCACCAGCGTGTTGACGTTGGGAAGCCGCACGTAGCCCTTTTCGTCGGCGGCCGGATGGCCGGGCTCGTAGCGGGTCTTGAACTCGGTCCGGTCGATCTCCACCGGGCCGAGCTCCACCGTCTCGGCGTTGATCTCCCGGTTCAGGGTCGCCTCGAAGGTGGGGATCTTGCGCCGGTAGGGATCCTCATTGGGGGTGCGCCCCGTGGAATCCGCGTTGGCGATGTTCTCCGCGATGATCCGCATGCGCCCGGTCTGGGCCTTCAGCCCCGAGGCGGCGACGAAGATTGACTTGGTGAAATCCACGGTTCAGCTCCTAGCCGGCACGCGCGCGCCGTTATCCATTGCGCGACAGCGCCGTGCGGATCAGCCCCAGCCCCTTGCTGTAGAGCGAAGAGACGGTCTGGTAGTCCATCTGGTTTGCCGTGACCTTCATCATCTGCTCTTCGAGCGCCACGGTGTTGCCGTCCGGCGTGATCTCGAACCCGTGCTCCGGGTCCCGTTTCACCGCGCTCGTCTCGCGCAGCATGCTGCCGTGCATGTGGCCGACGACGGTGCGGCTGGTCTCCAGCCCGGTGGTGCGCGCCTTGAGCGCATCCTCGAAGGAAAACGCCTTCAGGTCCTGCCCCCGGTAGCCGGGCGTATCCGCATTGGCGACATTTTCGGCCAACACGCCCTGCCGAGTCTGATGCCACTGCATCTTCGACTTCAAAACCTGGAAAACGGGAAGGTCGGTGATCGCCATGACCGGCTCCTTGACTGCTAGGCAGATCCTGCCGATCATTTGGTTAACAACAGGTTAACGGTTAACCATCCAGTAAGGTTTCCCCTTGCCATACTGCGGAGTTCCGCCGCAACGGGTCTTGCAGTTTGCGTGAGGCAATGCGCGCGGCGGGCATTTTTTACCCACCCCTTTTCGGCGTTCCGGCTTTGAGGGAATCAGACAACCGGCTATGGAGAAGCGGAGCACAACCGGCCGATAGACGATTGGCCGGTGATCACACCGAAAGCATGCGGGGGCGATTTCGGGATCGGCTATGGTCGATAAGGCAATATCGCATTATCATGTCGACGTTTACACGATCCCCTTGCATGTGTGACAACCGCTGGAACAAACGCGCGGGCGCGAAGCAGCGCGAGACCAGCAAACCGTCGCAAGAGCGAGACAGTCGATGAGAAAAGGCCCAAGAGCATGAGGGATTGGCTGGTAGAGACCTTCAACATGGAGCCAGGCTGGGCGCAAGGCATTCAGTTCTTCATAGCCATCCTGATCGTCCTTGCCCTGATTTCCATGTTCGTATGGATTTTGCGCCGGGTGGCCGGCGGCCGGGTGGCCGGCGGACGCAGCCGGCAGCCGCGCGTTGCGGTGATGGATGCCGCCTCGCTCGATACCCGGCGCCGTCTGGTGCTGATCCGCCGCGACAATGTCGAGCACCTGCTCCTGGTCGGCGGTCCCAGCGATGTGGTCGTCGAGCGCAACATCGTGCGCGGCGTCCCGGTCAGCCAGAGCTATCCGCGCCAGCAGGCAGCGCCTGTCGCCGCACCGGTGGCCGCGGGCCTCGAAGCGGGCGCCGACCTTGTCGCGCCGCCCACGGTCGCCGAGCCGGCACCGGCACCGGCACCAGCCCCGCAGGAGCCCCAGGCGCCCCCCCGGGAGCAGCCTCGCCCCCGGCCCGCGCCGCAGAGCCGCCCGGCACAGCCCCAGGCACCTGTCCAGCAGCGCCCCCAGGCACCTCAGCCGCCGCAAGCCCCTCAACCGCCGCGCCCGGCAGCCCCGTCTGCCCCGCAGCGCGGTGAGCCCGCACCGGCCGCCCGTCGTCCGGAGCCCGCGCCCACCGCTCCGGTGGACGCTGCCGCATCGCAATCCTCGCCGCTGCGCCGCGCCGGCGCCTCGGTGGCCGCCGCGGGTGCCGCCGTTGCCGGTCTGGCGAAAAGCGCCACCGGACAGGCGCCTTCGACTTCGGCTGCCCCGTCGGCCCCGGCTCCGTCCGCAGGCACGCGCGCCGAGGCCCCCGCGCCCCGGCAGCCGGCACCTGCACGGCGAGAGCCGCAGCCGCCGGTTCGCCGCACCATCACCCCGCCGTCCTCCGGGCCCGCCGCCACCGCGCGGACAGCCTTCCCGCAGCTCGGCGAAGAGGATCGTGCCGCACGCAAGGACAGCACCGACCGCACGCCCGAGCCGCCCCCGGCACGCCCGGCGGCAAGCCTGGGACCTGTGGCAAGCGTGAAGCCGCCGGTTGGCGATACCGCTGCCGCTGCGGCCCCTGCCCCGGCGGTCAAGCCGGAAGCGCCGGCAAAGCCAGAGCCGGCGCCTAAGCCCGAGGTGTCGATCAAGCCTGAAGCGCCCGCCGCCCCGGCGGCCCCGGAAGTTGCGGTGAAGCCGGTGTCCCCGGCAAAGCCTGAGGCAGCCCCCGCAGCGGTCAAGCCGGAAAGCCCCACCAAACCCGAGAGCCCGGCCAAGCCCGAGACTGCTCCGGCAGCGGTCAAGCCGGTCGAGCCTGAGAGCCCGGTCAAGCCGGACACCGCCGCCCCCGAGGCGCCCACGGCGGCCGAGCAGGAGCTGTCGCTTGAGGACGCGCTTCTCGGCGAGTTCACCCAGACGCGCAAGACCCCCGCCGCACCGGCGCCCTCGGCACCGGCAGCCGCAAGCGCGAGCGACAAACCGGTCGCCACCGCCACGGAGCCGGAGGCGGACAAGCCCGCCGCAAAGGCGCCGGTGGACGAGACGGCGGAGAAGAAGCCGGCGGCCAACCCCGCAGCCGATAACGCGGCTGCGGACAAGCCAGCCAAGGCGGCGGACACCAAGTCCGAGGCCAAGCCGGACGCACCGGCCAAATCCGACAATGGCGCGATCACCATCGACGCCATCGAGGAGGAAATGGCCAAGCTGCTCAGCGAGATCAGCGGACCGAAAGGCAAATGACGCCACGCTTTCGCGGCGGTCCGCTAAGGCGCACCGCCGCGGTTGCCATGCTTTCCGCCACCGTCCTGACCGCCGCCCTGTCACCGGCGGCGGCGCAGGATATTTCCATCGGCTTCGGCGAAGGCACCACGCTCACCGAACGGGCGGTTCAGCTTGTCGCCCTGCTGACCATCCTCAGCCTGGCGCCGTCGATCATCGTCATGGTGACCAGCTTCACCCGGATCGTGGTGGTGCTGTCGCTGCTGCGCTCGGCGATCGGCCTGCAAACCGCACCGCCGAACGCGGTGATGACCAGCCTGGCGCTGTTTCTCACCGCCTTCATCATGGCCCCGACCTTCGAAGCCGCCTATAACGAGGGGGTGCAGCCGCTGGTGGAGGGCTCCATCGAGCTGAACGAGGCGTTCGACCGCGCCGCCATTCCCTTCCACAGCTTCATGCGTGCCAATGTGCGCGAGAAGGATGTGATGCTGTTCGTGGAGCTGTCGGGCCAGCCGGTGCCCGAACGGCCGGAAGACCTCAGCCTGCGCATTCTGGTGCCCGCCTTCATGATCAGCGAGTTGCGCCGGGCCTTTGAAATCGGCTTTCTGCTTTACCTGCCGTTCCTGATCATCGACCTGGTGATCGCCTCGGTGCTCATGTCCATGGGCATGATGATGCTGCCGCCGGTGGTGATCTCGCTGCCGTTCAAGCTGATCTTCTTCGTGCTGGTGGATGGCTGGAACCTGATCGCCGGCAGCCTGGTGAAAAGTTTCGTCGGCGCCTGAGGCGCCGGCTCACCCTGCTGGCTTGCTCGCCACCTGTGTCGGCTCCAGATCATTGGGCACCGCTTGCCGCACCGCGCGCGCCGAAGGCGACACCTCGCCTGAGCCGGCAATCGGCACCTCGGCGTTCCGCGGCCTCAGATACTTGCGCTGATATTCCGACAGGAAGATATCGAGGGAGTCGATCGCCTCCAGCCGGTCGACCACCGACATGAACTCCACGCCGCGATCGCCGGCCTGCCGGGTGACGATGTCAAAGGCATCCGCCTCCGGGCTGTCGCTCATCTTGGTGGCGAATTTCGACTTCAGCCGACTGAGGCTGAAGGCATCGTCCGCAAGGGAATAGGCAATCGCCGCCTTGAGAATATCCGCCCGTTCCTGGTCGGCCAGCGGGATCGGATCGGACCAGCGCCCGCCGACGATGCCTTCCAGTTGCTCGCCCGCCTCACGCCAGCTATGGGCGGCCCACAAGGTGTCCGCCCTGAGCCGCTCCACATCCTCACCGCGCATGTTGCGCACGATCTCCAGCGCCAGATCCGGACGCCCGCTTTCGGTCAGCGCCCGCGCCTCCACCATGTTGCGCTGGCGCTCCAACTCCCGGGGAAGCTTGGCCTGCCGGGTCTGGCTGAGAACGCGAAGGGCTTCCTCCGGCTTGCGGTCCATCAGATAGACCACACCCAGATCGGCGGCGATCTGCGCCCGGGCCGCCCCCTTCAGCCGGTGGTCGACCTGATGCTTCAGGAGTTCCGCCGCCTGGTCCAGGAGGTCCATCGCCACCAGACGGTTGGCGAGCCGCCGCACCATCTCATCCCCGCGCCGGCCAATCGGCATCATTTCGCGGAAATCGTAGAACAGCGCCAGCGCCTTGACCGGCGGCATCGCATCGGCGCCGCCGTCCAGGAAAAGCTCGGCGAAGACCGCCCCCATTTCGTCCTGTAGCAGGCGTGCGGTCTCCGCATCGCTGTTTGCCTGCAGCGCCGAAGTCATCGCCTCGAACGCCTGACGGTAATTCCCGGCCTGAACCCGAAGCTGAGCAAGAAAGCGCAGCGCCTTCAACTCGATCTCGTCACCGCGCCATGAGGTCGCCAACCCGGCAAGACGGTTGGCCGCCTCCTCGGTCGCGATGTCTCCGTCCCGGTGCCGGATCCGCAGCGCGCGATAGGTCGCCTCCGCCGCCAGCGGTCGTTCGTCGGAGCGGGCAACGATGTCGAAGGCGGTCAGCGCCTCGCGCGACCGGCCCGAGGCATCGGCGATCCGGCCGCGCAGAATGTCGTAGCGCCCGGCCTGCGCGTTGCTCACCTGGCTCGGGTCGATCTCCGCCAGCACGGCGGCGGCCCGACCGAAATCGTTGATCTCGACAAGGCTCTCGGCGGCGGCGAGATTGAATTCGGTCTGCACCAGCAATGGATAGTTGCCGATCACCGCCTGCCCGCGCGGCTGAGCCCCCTTCGCCCCGGTCCAGTCGCGAAGGCGCGTCAGATTGATCGTCTTCCAGACCGCCGCGTCGGCGTTGTTTTCCAGCCCCGGGCGCTCCAGATAGGCTTGCGCCTCCTTCGGGCGCACCGCCAGCGACTGCGCCGCCCCCATCAACAGATTGAAGCTCGGGTCCCGGACCAATGCCGGATCTTCATCGGCGGCAAGCCGCATCAGGCCAAGCGCCTCGTGCGCGAACCCATGCGCCAGATAAAAGCGCGACAGGTCCATGCGCGGCCCCAGCCGGTCCTCCGGAGGCGTATTCGCGCTGCGAAACTCCAGCGCCTTGATCTTGTCGAGAAAGTCCTCGGTCGTGCTGGTCATCAGGTTGCCGAGGTCGATCTGTCCCGGAACAGCCGGATCGGCGACCGCCTTCAACACGCGCGAGCCGTCGTTCAACTGACCGTTGGAGATCGACAGGCCGCGAGGGCGCTCCACCATCACCGCATCGCCGTCGATCTTCACGTCGAGATCGTCGGTCCGCGGCAGGATGGCAACCCCATGGGCCGACATCAGCGCATCGAACTCGGCGAAGTGCTGCGGCTTCAGCAAGCCTCGCGCGGGCCCGAAGCCGGTGACCACCGACACCGTGTCGCCGACGAAGGGGTCCTCGATCTCCCGCAGGTTTCGGGGGTCATGGAACGGCACCCGGATCACGGTCCCGCCATCGCCGCGCACGTTCCGTTCCAGCGACAAGGGCCGGGACGGCTCCAGGATCGTATTGCCGATGGTCATCACCCAGGCGCTGCCATCGACACCGACAGTCGCCAGCGCGTTCTCGCCAAGGTCGACGCGAATGACCTGCCAATCGGGCATCTCGGTCACCTCGACCGCGTCGACCATATCGTCCAGCACCGAGCGCATTCCGCGCACATCGATCGGATCTGCGGTGTCGAGCACCATCCACAGGCTGCGGTGACGGCGAAAGACGGCGGAGGACACCGGCTCGGCGAAGGGAAAGACCACACGGACGATATCGCCGATGCGCCGGGCCTCGGCCGTGACCAGCCGGCGCGCCTCGTCCTCATACCCCGCGGGCGGCGCTTCCGGCGACAGGGCAACCGCATCGGCGATCCCTTTCGCATCCGGCGTGACCCGGGTCAGGTCGATCGCCTCCGGCAATTCGACCAGCCCGCCGCGGGAGGATGGCGCTTCCGCCTTCGTCTCCGGCCGCTCGGTAGCCTCTGTCTGTGCGGGGGTCTGCGGTGCGGGCACCGAACCTTCGGCCTTTGCAGCCGGGGGCGCAGCCGCTGCGGCCGGTTCAGCCGCCTCTTCCAGCTCCGCCGCGTCCGGCACGGGCGCGGCAGATGTCTCCGCGGCCGGTGCCGGATCGGCAGTCGCCTCGGCGGCGGCTGGCCTGGCGGCCGGCAACGGTGCACCGGTCACCCTCTCGCGCGGGGCCGGCGACACCTTGGGCATCTCCTCCTCCGGGGCCGGCTCGGCCTCGGCGCGCGCAGCCACCGCTTCCTTCGCCTCCGGATCGGCCGGCGCCAGAACCAACTCGCGCGCCTTCGCGGGTGTCTCCTCGTCCGCGCTCAGCGCTTCATCAATCGCCGCGTTGACCGGATCCACCTCCATCGAGCGCGGGGTCACGTCGACGATGTAACTGTCCTCCTCGCGAAACGCGCGAATGTCCACGTCCGGCTCGATCCGCAGCAGGAACTTCAGCTTGCCCTCATCGGTAAAGGCGGTGGCATCGACGACCCCCGGCGGCAGATGCGCGCGCAACTGCCCGAGATCCAGGTCAACCGGATGATTGAACGTCACCTTGACCAGATCGCCTTCCCGGACAAAGGCGGAATCGAAGGCAAGGTTCCATTCGAAGGCGAGCCGGGTGAAGGTGGGATGCGTGCCGATGCGCAGATCCACCCTCGGCTCGACCTGCCCGCGCAGACGGCCCTGCTCCAACGCCCGCGCCCGGCGGATGGCCGCCTCGGCGCGCCGCGCCAGTTCCCGAACCACATCGTCGGGCAATCCCGGCGGCATGCCCTGCCAGTTCGACGGCAACAGGTCGATGAACAGCTTCTCACCTGCCTCCATCGTGTTGATACGATGATCGCCGGTCAGGGCGAAGCGCAGGGCCGACCCATCCGGGTCGCGGCGCGCGATGGAGATGAACCCCGGCAGCTTGACCGGCACATGATCGACGGAGGTGCGCACCTCGTCGCGAAACCGGATGCGCAACACTCCGTTGGCGACCAGCGCGTCATATTCGGGCAGCAGCGTGCGATCCTGGAAGGTCAGCACCAGACGGCCATACCCGTCCTGCTGCGCCGCGCGGACATCCGCGCGCAAGGGCTCGGCATGCGCCGGCGCGGCCCCAGCAAGCCCCCCGGCCAGTACGATCAGGGCCGGCAGCACTGCCCGCACCACCCAACGGGCGGCGGACCTGACTGTCCATGCACTCCGGCCCTTGTCCGTCACCAGGCTTCCCCATCGCTCGACATTCGAGCGCTCAGTTTACGCATGGCGACTTAACGCCACCTTTCACGCATCGGGGCAAGCCCCACCGGGCCAACAGCCCGTTTGCCGGTCAGTTTCCCCGAATTTTCGGAAGTTCGGCCGGAACCGTTTCCACGGTGGCCATGGCCGCTTCACCGCCCTTGACCAGCGCAACGGTCAACCGCTCACTGGCCTCCGGAGACATGCGCGCCATCACGTCGGCCATCTTGCGCGGCTTCATCTGCTTGGCGACCTGCAAGAGGATATCCAGGTCCAGCCGGTTGAAAATGCGCGCCGCGTCCTTGGCCTTCATGGATTCATACATGATAACCAGATCGCGCAGTTCCTCGTTGCGCTTTTCTTCCCGCTCTTCCTGCAGCGACTTGATGCTGGCTTCCAGCGCCTTCAGGTCCTCGACCTTCTTCTGCAACCGTGCCTCGCTCGCCTTGAGAATTTCCTGCCTCAGGTCGAACTGCTTCTCCCGCTTGTCGAGTTCGCGGCGGCGACCGCTCAGGGACTCCAGCACCTTGCGCTCGGCAATCGAACCGCCCAGTTCCAGGCTTCCGGCCGGCAGACCGCCCCCTGGCGGCAGTGCCGTCTCCCCGGGCGTCGCGGCGGTGGCGGCCGCGCCATCGGCCTGGGGGCCACCGGCACCGGGCGCGCCCGCGCCCGTCGCTGTGGTCTCCGAAGACGTTCCTGCGCCCTCCCCCGCAGACCCGCCCGCCGCCGAAGCGGACTGCGCCACGGCCACCGACACCGGCGACGGCGCGTCCTGGCCGTCGTTCAGCGCGAAGCCGATCAGCTTGAGCAGGAACAGCGCGCTCGCGGCAATGACGAGCGTGGGGATCAGACGCAGGCTTGTCACGCAGCTTGCTCCGCCGCGCGCTTGCGGAAGTGCTCAAGCCGGGCGCTCGCCTCGATGGCGGCAGAGCGAATGTCGCTGGCCCGGATCGGGGCGGCGGGCGCCGGCTCGTGCGGCGCCGGCGCGGCTGCGGGCTGGGCTGCCTGCGCCGCCGGCTTCGCCGCTTCGGCAATCTGGGTGATGCGCTCCAGCACGGTGTTGCCCTCGCCGATCTGATCGGACAGCTCCCGGGACAGACGCTCGGCCTCCACCAGGCGCTCGCCCAGCGTCCGGTCCGCCTCGCCGGCGGTCGCCTTCAGACCCAGGATCGCCCGTTCGGCGATCTCCGAAGCGGTGATCAACTCGGAAATGGTGGCGCGCAGGCTTTCCTCGTCGGCGCGCAACCGCTTCAGCCGGTTGTTGAGGACGACGCAATAGCCAATGGTCACCAAGAGCAGAATGGCGACGAGGCTTTCGATGATCAGTCCAACGGGCAGCGTGCTCATGACGGGTCCATTTCTTTTTGCATGGCGCGTTCGAATGCGGCCAGCGTCATTTTTGGTTTTTGCAATCCCTTGTCGACGCGGATCGCGATCGCGTCTTCATCCTTGCCCATGGTGCCCGATGTCAGCGGAATGCCGCCGCATTTGATGGCCACGGGGTCATTCGGGGAAATGTCGAACAGCAGGGTCTCGCCGACTTGAAGATCGAGCACCCGGCCAAGCGGCATGTGGGTCTCGTACAGCACCGCATCGATGTCGATTTCCGCGGCATAGATCTCGGTGGCCAGATGCCCCTCCCAGATCGGGTCGCGGCCGAACTTCTCGCCCATGAACATCTGCAGCAGCAGATCGCGGATCGGCTCCAGCGTCGCATAGGGCATCATGATTTCGATCTTGCCGCCGCGATCCTCCATGTCGATGCGCAGCTCGACGAGGATGGCCGCATTGGCCGGGCGCGAAATCGCCGCGAAACGCGGGTTGGTCTCCAGGCGCTCCAGATTGAAATGCACAGGCGACAAGGGCGAGAACGCCATCTCCATGTCCTGCATGATCAGTTCGATCATCCGCCGCACGAGATTGGTCTCGATGGTCGTGTAGGGCCGCCCCTCGACGCGCACCGCCGACATGCCACGGCCGCCGCCGAGCAGCACGTCGATGATCGAATAGATCAGGCTCGATTCCACCGTGCAAAGGCCAAAGCCGTCCCATTCCTCGGCCTTGAACACGCCGAGGATGGCCGGCAGCGGAATCGAGTTCAAATAGTCGCCGAACCGGACAGAAGAAATGGAATCGAGCGACACCTCCACATTGTCGGAGGTGAAGTTGCGCAAGGAGGTGGTGGTCAGCCGCACCAGCCGGTCGAACACGATCTCCAGCATCGGCAGACGCTCGTAGGAGACCATTGCCGAGTTGATGAGCGCGCGAATGCCGCTCTGGTCGGCCGCAATCGTGTCTTCGATGTTGAAGCCGAGGAGATTGTCGATCTCCTCCTGGTTGAGGATACGGTCGGCGCCGCGCGTCGCGCTTTCAAGCTCCGGCTCGCTGTCATCGATCATCGCCGCCCATTGGGCAGCCATGTCGTCGCCGCCAGCGACGCCCTGCTCCTCCAGCGCCGCCCCCCAGGCGGCAGCCAGATCCTCGTCGTCCTCGTCCTCGCCGTCGCGCTGTTCAGCCAGCGCTTCGCCCCAGGCCTCGTCGATATTGCCAAGATCGTCTTCTTCGGCTGCCATCGGACACCTACTGAACCAGGATTTCCTTGAACAGCACGCCATCGACGCGTGCCGGGTAAACCGCCGTGTTGATACGGCGCAAAAGCTCCTCCTTGAGCCGGAACAGGCCGGACGACCCTTCCAGATCCGCCGGCCGCAACTCCCTCAGATAGACCTGAAACGCATCGAGAATGCGCGGCAGGAACGGCTCGATCTGAGCGATGGCATCCCGGTCCTGAACCTCCAGCGCGATCCGCACCTTCAGGTAGGTCGCACGCCCGTCGGTCGACAGGTTCACCGTCATCTCGGGCAGATCGTAGAACACCACCGGGCGCTGCGCGGGCGCCGCCGGCTCCTCAGACGCCCGAGGCGCCGCACCGCCACCGAAAATGTCGAGGACATACACCCCGGCACCGCCGGCGATCAGCAGCAGCACCACAGCCACGGCGATAAGGATCAGCTTCTTGCGACCACCGCCGCCAGCGCCTTCCTGCTCCTCGCCTTCGGCTTCGACCGCGTCCGCTTCGGCTGCCATTCCCTGCCCCTCATCCGCGCCGCCCTCGCGCGTAGATTAGTTTCTAAAGTCATAATGGTTAACCGTTCGTTACCAAATGGTTAACGGATTGCAGAACGCGGCAAGTTTTGCCGGGCGGAAACTTCTGCGGCCCATTTCTTCCCACTTTTTTGCCATTCAGGATAGGGCATCCTCAATGTTTTCAACGAGATAGAAACTGGCACGGTCCGTGCTTCATGGTTAACGAGCGTCCGATCTGGGGAGATGGGCGCTCGCTGGGGAGCATAGGAACGGACACGATGGAGAATTCCTTGCTGATCGGGTTGTCGCGTCAGACAGCCCTACGCAATCAATTGAACGTGGTGGCGAACAATCTCGCCAACATGAACACCACCGGATACAAGGCCCAGCGCCTGATGTTCGAGGAATATCTGATGCCTGTCGCGGAAGCCACGAGCTTCCAGGAGCAGGATCAGAACTATTCCTACGTGCTGGACTACGGTGCGTCGTCGAATTTCGACGCAGGCGCCACGACCATGACCGGAAACACCTTCGACGTTGCCCTGGGAAGCGAAGGCTGGTTCGCGATCCAGACGCCGGACGGTGAGAAATACACACGCAACGGCGCCTTTCACCTCGATTCCACGGGGCAGCTGGTGACCGCCGATGGCCGCCCGGTTCTTGGCGAAGCCGGCCCGCTGACGTTCGGAACCGAGGATGCGGACATCACCATCGCCGAGGATGGCACCATCTCCAGTGCGCTCGGCGTGCGCGGCCGGCTCAAGGTCGTGCAATTTGCGAATCCGCAGACCCTGACCCGGATCGGCGACAATCTGTTCGCCGGCAACGATCCGCTGCCGGCCGATGACATTCGCGTCGTTCAGGGCGCGATCGAGCGTTCCAACGTCCAGGGCGTGACCGAGGTGACCCGGATGATCGAGATCACCCGCAACTACACCACCGTTTCGAAGATGATGGCGGATGGCGACGAGCTGCTGAAAAAAGCCATCGACCGGCTCGGCTCGGTTCAGGCCTGAGCGGCGAAAAGGAGAGTTTCAGATGAAGGCACTTCACATCGCCGCGACCGGAATGCGGGCGCAGGAACTGAACGTCGAGGTCATCTCGAACAACGTCGCCAACATGCGCACCACCGGCTACAAGCGCCAGCGCGCCGACTTCCAGGATCTGCTCTACCAGAACCTGCGCCGGATGGGCACCACCTCCTCCGCCTCGGGCACCATCGTGCCCACCGGCGTGCAGATCGGCTCCGGCGTGAAGACCGCCGCGACCGCGCGCATCATGAGCCAGGGCAACGTCGCCCCGACCGGCAAGGAACTGGACGTCGCCGTGCGCGGCGAAGGCTTCTTCCAGATCGACCTGCCCGATGGCGGCACCGCCTACACCCGCGACGGCTCGTTCGAGCGCGATGCCAACGGTCAACTCGTGACCATCGACGGCTACACGGTACAGCCGGGCATCGTCATTCCCGAGGACGCCCGCGACATCACCATCAGCGCCGTCGGCGAGGTTCAGGTGCTTGACGCCAACAATGCCATTCAGGTGCTGGGCCAGTTGCAGATCGCCCGCTTCGTCAACAAGTCGGGCCTTGAGGCCATCGGCGACAACCTGTTCCTGGAAACCGAATCCAGCGGCGCCGCCGTGGTCGGCAACCCGGGCGATGCCGGCTTCGGCGACCTGATGCAGAAGCATCTGGAAATGGCCAACGTTGAGGCGGTCGGCGAGATTTCCGATCTGATCGCCGCCCAGCGTGCCTACGAGATGAACTCGCGCATCATCAAGGCCGCCGACGAGATGTCGGCCACCACCTCGAACCTGCGCTGACGCCAGAATGACCCGGAAGGCGAAGCCCATGTCGTTCACACGGACAGTTCTTGCCCTGTCGCTGCTGCTGTCGGCCACGCTGCCAGCCGTTGCCGCCGGCGCGCTGCGCTCCGAGGTTCAGGTGGCCGCCGCCATCGTCACCCTGGGCGACTTTTACCCCGACGCCGGCCCGCTGGCCGCAACCCCCTTGTTCCGCGCCCCCGATCTCGGCACCCGGGGGACGGTCCCCGCCGCCATGGTCGCCGAGCGCGCCCGCGCCGCCGGCTATGCGGCGGCCGGCACCGACGGCTTGCGTCAGGTCACGGTGGAGCGTCTCGCGGTCACCATCGGCACCTCCGAGCTGGAAACCGCGATCCGCGCGGCTCTGGTCGAGCGCCATCCGCAGCTTGACCCAGAGGCGCTGGAGATCACCTTCACCGGCACCCCGGAGATGATCCGCGCCGATGCCTCGATCCCCGATCCGCTACGCGTCACCGCCATCAACTGGCACCCCGCCTCCGGCCGCCTCAGCGCGCGGCTGCAGATCCACACCGGCACCCGGCTCGAAAGCCGCCAGGTCACCGGCACGGCGACGGAAATGGCCACGGTCTTTGCCGCCGCCGCACCGCTGGACCGGGGCGCCATCGTCACCGCCGCCGACCTGAAGCCGCACCGCATTCCCCGCAACCGGCTGACCGGCCAGCAAGTGGCCGACATGGCCGCCATCGCCGGCTTGGCCGCACGGCGCAGCATTCGCCCCGGCCGGCCGCTGATGAAGACCGACTTCGAAGAGCCGACCCTGGTTCGGCGCGGCGACAAGGTCACCCTCTACTACCGCGTCGCCGGCATGACCCTGACGACCATCGGACAGGCACTGGCCAACGGCACCGATGGGGACGTGATCGACGTTCTCAACCTTCAATCCCGCCGGACCGTTTCCGGCACCGTCAAGGCGCGCGGCCAGGTCGAGGTCGGCCTTGCCCGCCACCGCATGGCACAGCTTCAGGAGACGATCCGATGAACGGGAGCGCCCGCTACACCAAGCCGCTGCTGGCTGTGACCCTCGCACTTGTCACCGCCGGCTGCGGCGCCGCCGACCGGCTGTCCCAGGTCGGCAAGGCTCCGGCCCTGTCAGCGATCCAGGACCCGACGACCACCCCCGGCTACCGTCCGGTGCAGATGCCCATGCCGACGCCGCAATCAGTGCATTACAACTCCAATTCGCTCTGGCGGTCCGGCGCTCGCGCCTTCTTCAAGGACCAGCGCGCCGCGCGGGTCGGCGATATCCTCACCGTTCTGGTGACCATCTCCGACAAGGCCGAGTTCGACAACGAGACCGAGCGCAATCGGGTCGGCAGCGATTCCAGCGGGACCGGCGGTGCCGTGGGCGCGGCGATCAACACCCTGTTCCTGCCCGCCGGGACCGCTTCGGAAAACCTCGTCACCAGTTCCGGCACGTCCACCTTCAAGGGCAAGGGCAAGGTTGACCGTGAGGAAAAGCTGAAGACCAAGGTCGCCGCGGTGGTCACCCAGTCGCTGCCGAACGGCAACCTGGTGATCGAGGGACGTCAGGAAATTCGGGTGAACTTCGAGGTGCGTGAGTTGATCGTCGCCGGCGTTGTCCGGCCAGAGGACATTTCGGCCAACAACACCATCGAAAGCGCCAAGATCGCCGAGGCACGGATCGGCTACGGCGGACGCGGCCAGATCACCGATGTGCAGCAGCCGCGCTACGGCAGCCAGGTGCTCGATATCGTCTTACCCTTCTAGGCGCAGCTTCCTCACCATTCCGCGCGGGCAAAAGCCCGTGCGGGGGCACGTCAGCACCAGACAGAAAAGGCTACGTCCGGCCTCCCCCGGCCATCCCGTCTCGCCCGCCTCTCCCCGGCGAAGGCAAGACGTTCTCTCCCCAGCCGTTCCAACGCTCCCCAGGCGTGAACGGTGAGCGGGCACGGCCCAATGCTCCCCGGCAGGCCGTGCCCGTTTCAGCTTTCCACCGGCCCCAGACCAACCTGGAGATACATCACAAGGAACCAACCAAGCCCCCGCCGATCACCCCTGTCCCTGTCAGGCAACCTCGCCCAGCGGGTGACGCCGATAGGTGAGGCATCCTTCAGCGGTCACGGAACGCGCCGGCTCCGGCGCCTTCGAGACCGCGAACACCGGCTCCAGCACCAGCCCGCGAAACGCCCGCAACAAAGGCTGATCGAGTTTGTCCCGCATCTGCATCAGGTGGCCGATTGCCATGCGCGCCGTCATCGGCTCCTTGTAGGCACGCCGTTCCGTAAGCGCCGCGAAAATGTCAACGATGGTCAGGAGCCGCACCAGCGGCGAGATCGTGTCGCCTGAGATGCCATTCGGGTAACCGCTGCCGTCGAGATATTCGTGATGGCAGAGCGCCGCCTCGATCACCTGCCGGTCCACGCCTTGCTCGCGCGCGAGCGCCTTCGCACCGCGTTCCGGATGACAGGCGATCTGCGCCCGCTCCGCTTCCGTCAACGGACCGTCCTTTTCCAGAACCGAGATCGGGATGAACAACTTGCCGACATCATGAAGAAGGCCTGCCTGGGCCAGAAGCAGAAGATCCACGCGCGGCAGACCGAGGTAGCGCCCGAACGCGACGGCGGTGCCCGCGACGTTCATCATGTGGCGGCAAGTCTGTCCGTGATGCAGCTCAATCGCCTTCAACCAGCGGGCAAACCCCTCGTCTTCCACCGCATCGCAAATACTGGCCGCGCTCTGGTCCAGAGCCGCCATCGGCAGTGGTTTTTTCCCGCGCATCGCCGAACAGAGCCGCCGATGCAGCAGATCACTCTGCTTGATCGCCGAGGCAATCTGCCGGGAACAGGTCTCCAGTTGCCGGTCCAGTTCCTGCTCCAGTACCGCCGCGACCGCAGCCACGACATCGGCCTCACGGCTACGCGGGTCGAAAATGCGTTCGATGCCGATGGAGTTCGCCTGGACCTGCGCCGTGCGCCCGGTGTCCGGCGATAGAAAGATCGTCTGTTCCCGCAGGCGCACGCCCCCGGCCAGCCGCTCCAGGCGCCTCACCTCTTCCGCGGACCCAAGACAAGAATGCACGACCAGACATGTCGCGCGCGTGAGGTCCTCGGGCCCGACCTCCGCGAAGGGCACCGATCGCACGCTGAACATGGACCAGAGTGTCCTGAAAACCGGGACCTTCTCAAGCTTTGCATCGAAGATCAAAAGAACATCCCGCATCGCACCCCCAGATCAAAATTTTTATAGATTCAAAATCTCTACCAACTGGTGATATTCCCCTTCAAAAAAGAGCACAGCACTCTTCTCAAAAGTTTAATCGACTGAACCGCTTTTTTTCGAAGTCCGGATTACCCTCGCGCGCGACCGCATACGTCCCGAAGGAAGACCTGCGCCGCCGTTTTCCTGCCTGCAGACATGAAAGCCTCCACGGCCCTCCGATCCGGGCACAACAGACGTCCGGGCACAAAAAAAGCCCGACTTGCCGGGCTGTGCGTTGTGACAGGTTTTTCAGGGGAATCCGGTACGCAAGAGCGCGCAGGTCCGGGAGCGTCGAGGCATCCCCCGTTTTGAGGGCCGAGCGAACTCAGCTCCCCGGGCTGTCCCGCAGAGGAGCCAAAGCGCAAGGCTCACGGCCAGCCCGCTGACGCGGGCCGGCCACGTGGCTTCAATCGTCCCGATAGACCTTTTCCCGCCGCTCATGCGCCTCTTGCGCTTCCAGCGACAGGGTCGCGATCGGTCGTGCCTCAAGCCGCTTCAGAGAAATCGGCTCTCCGGTTTCGACGCAATATCCGTACGACCCATCGGCGATGCGGTCCAACGCGGAATCGATCTTGGCAATCAGCTTGCGCTGGCGATCACGCGCGCGCAGCTCGATCGAGCGATCGGTTTCCGACGACGCCCGGTCCGCAAGGTCCGGATGGTTCTGGTTCTCCTCCTGCAGGTTCGCCAGCGTCTCGCGCGACTCCTGAAGCAGGTCGTCCTTCCACTTCAGAAGTTTGTTCCGAAAATACTCCCGCTGACGCTCGTTCATGAACACTTCGTCCTCGGTCGGACGATACTCGGCATCCAGCTCAACCGACATAATCTGCTCCGGCTCCCACTCCCTAACAGGCCGGGCGGAATATAGCGGGAGTGTGCCCGCTCGACAATGTTGCCTTTGCGGAAAATGCGGTCAATTTTCGCCTATATTTTTCATGTAGTTATCATGAAACTGCACGGTTTCGCGCCAAGCGGGCCCCGCCCCGGGCGTCTGCACCACCCCTTCAACCGGGGAAATGACCGAGCTTTGCGAGCTCCACCCTGGCGCGCAATTCGATCTCCTCGACGATGGCGTCGAGGGCCGCGTCGCCGCTCGGCTTGCGCCGCTCCAGCAGACCTGCGAGCCGCTGCAGACGCTCCGATGAAATCCGTCCGCCGAGCAGATCCGCCTTCACCGCCTCCAACGTATCGAGCAGATCGTGACCGCGAGCGAAGGCCTGGCGGCGTCCCACCAACGGGTCCTCCACCTCCTGCAGCGCGAGGAGGGCGTCGAGCCCGGCGATTCCGGCCGCCGCGCCGCCACTTGCCGCAGCGCTAGCCTCTTCCTGCTGATGAAGGTCGAAGCCGCTCCCGCTTCCCCCGACGCGCTTCTTGTTCGCGCGTCCCGCGACGCCGGATGTGGGGGTGTATCCTGTGATTCTCATGATCTGAACCGGCCTTTGAGGAGGGCATCTTCCGCCTGTAGGATTTTCCCGCTTGGTAAACGAAACGTTAACGGCCCGGCAAGTTTTGCCCACCGCCGCCGCCCGACGCCAGCGACTCTTCCACCTTCCCCGTATTTTAGTCTTACATTTCATATCGTTATATATTTTCGCCTCGAAGCCGCAACTTGGCACGCCGCTCGCATACTGAAAGGCAAACCTGGCGCCTGCGCGCGCTCCATAGGCGGATCCTGACCGATGACACTCGTACATGTCCTTCGTTGCCTGCTTCTTCTGACGGCGCTTTCCGCCGCCACCGGGGCGAGCGCGGCCTCGCGCATCAAGGACATCGCCAGCTTCGAGGGCGTGCGAGACAACCAGCTGATCGGCTATGGCCTTGTGGTCGGCCTGCACGGCACGGGCGATTCCCTGCGCAACGCCCCCTTCACCCGCCAGAGCCTGGAAGCCATGCTGGAACGGCTCGGCGTCAACACCCGCGGCTTCAATCTCAACACCGACAATGTCGCCGCCGTCATGGTCACGGCCAACCTGCCGGCCTTCGCCACCCAGGGCACCCGCATCGACGTTGCCGTCAGCGCGCTTGGCGATGCGGAAAGCCTGCAGGGCGGCACCTTGCTGGTGACCCCGCTGCTCGGCGCCGACGGCGAGGTCTATGCCATTGCGCAAGGGCCCCTCGCCATTGGCGGCTTTTCCGTACAAGGGGATGCCGCCTCGGTGGTGCGCGGCGTTCCCACCTCCGCGCGCATCGCCAATGGCGCGCTGGTGGAGCGGGAAATCGACTTCAAGCTGGCCTCGATGACCAGCCTGCGACTTGCCCTACGCAATCCGGACCTGACCACCGCCCGCCGCATGGCGCTGGCGGTCAACGAGCTGATTGGCCTGCCGACCGCCGAGCCGGTCGATCCAGCCACCGTGCGCATTGACCTGCCGCGCGAGTTCAACGGCAACATCGTCGATCTTCTCACCGACATTGAGCAGCTCATCATCGAGCCGGACCTGCCCGCGCGGATCGTCATCGACGAGAACTCCGGCATCATCGTCATGGGCCAGAACGTCAAGGTCTCGACCGTGGCCATCGCCCAGGGCAATCTCACTGTCACCGTTGCCGAAAGCCCGGAAGTGGTGCAGCCCCTGCCCTTCGCCAATGGCCGGACCGCCGTGGAACCCCGCACCGACATCCTGGTGGACGATGCCAGCGACAACCGGCTGGCGGTGCTGCCGCAGACAGTGACCCTGCAGCAGCTTGTCGATGGGCTGAACGCTCTCGGCATCGGCCCGCGCGACATGATTTCCATCCTGCAGGCGGTCAAGGCCTCTGGCGCGCTCCAGGCCGAAATCGAGGTGATGTGATGACCACCCCCGCCATCGATACCGTTCTGGGCGCCGCGCAAGGGCGGATGATGTCCGCTGGCCCGGCCCGGCCCACGGGCGCCGCCGGCGCGGGCCTGCGCCAGAATGCCGAGGAGTTTGAATCGGTGTTCCTCAACACCATGCTGCAGCAGATGTTCGCCGGCCTGGAAGAAGGCGGAAGCTGGGGCGACAGCCAGGGCTCGGACGCCTGGCGCGGCATGCTGGTGGAAACCTACGCCGACACCATCGCCAAATCCGGCGGCATCGGCATTGCCGACAGCATCCAGCGCGAACTGCTTGCTCTTCAGGAGACCAACGGACAATGAGCCTCGACACCCAAGCGATCGCCGAGCTGGCGCCCGAGTTCTTTTCCGGCACCATCGCCGATCGGCAAGCGGCGGAGGCGGCCTGCGATCGCTTGCGCCTGGCCATGGATCAACTCATCACCGTCATTGAGGCGGAAACCGAACTGGTCCGGGCCGGCAAGCTCGCCGAAGCCGGCGAACTACAGCCAGAGAAAGCCAATCTGGTCAGCGTTTACATGCGCGGCATGACTTTCGTGCGCGATCATGCTGTCGCCCTTGGCAATCTGGCACCGGGCGCCGTGGAGGCGCTCAAGCGCCGCCACGGGGAATTCCAGCCCATCCTGCGCGTCAACCTTGCCGTCCTGTCCACGGCGCGCGAGGTTTCCGACACCCTGATGCGCAAGGTCGCCGAAGGCGCCGGCGCGACCCGCGCACCCACCACCTATGGACCGGCCGGCACCGCCCCGCGCGCGCCAACCCTGGCGGACGGCATCTCCATCAATCGGTCACTCTGACCGCCCGGCGCCCCCGCTGCTCGACAACGAGCCTATCGCGGTGGGAAAGCGCGCCAGCATGCCACCCGCCCGTCCAGCCCCTCGCCCACCATCGCCGCCTCCTTTCACAGGGACGGCGCCCGGCCCTGCGCGCGAAATTTCTTCCCTTCCAGGAACGAATCGGGAATGATCGAACACAGCTCAAAACCTGACGATTTCGTTAACGCAGTATTCAGAATTTTCTTGTAAAAATATTTTCCTAGACGGCAAGATCAGTATTCCACATGCCGTCGAAGATCATGATTTTGAGAATTGATAACTGAGGCAAACTTCCGCAAGGTTCGCGGGAAAAACCTCTACGGCGACGCAAGAATTTATCTTTCGCCGCCATAGGCGCAGGAGTAACGGGATGGAACCTGGAGCAGTCAGGACACCGGGCTACTCGGTCACTACACCGGCGATGCGCAGCATCGAGCCGGTCAATGCCCCTTCGGTCGCCACCGATATTCCGCCCGAGCAGGCGGTTACCCCCAGCCGCTCGAGCGAAGCCCTGCGCCCCTCGGCGGAAAATGACCGGGAAACCGCGTCCTCTCCGCAAGAGCCGGTGAAGCGGGAAGAATACCGGGACGAAGTCACCGATTCCCTTGTGTTCCGCGCCATCGACACGGAAACTGGAGAGGTCCTTCGCCAGATCCCGGATGAGTCCCTGCTGCGGCTGCGCCGCGCCTTCGCCGAGACCACCCACAAGGACATGACGGGTCTCGGCCTCAACCGCAGCCTTTGAGCCTTTCGCGCCGTCACGCCGGCCGCGCCCCTCATGAAGCCGAATCGGCTATAGTCCGCGCCTGTTTTCTCCAGCGCGGACCCTTGGATGCCGGCACCTTCCCAAACGATCCTCACCCAGATGCGCAAGGCGCTACTCCTGCAGCGTGACGGCAAGCCGGCGCGCGCGCGTCCGATTTACGAAAAGATCCTGAAGCAGGAGCCGGACAACGCCGAAGCGGCGAACCTTCTCGGCCTGTGCTTCCTGGAACAGGGGTTTGCCAAGCGGGCGCTTCCCCTGTTCGAACGGGCGATCCGGCTCGCCCCACAGGAAGAGCGCTACCGGATCAACCTTTGCGACGGGCTCGACCGGCTCGGCGACGACAGCGCGCAGATCGCGGCAATCGAAACCGCGCTGGCCGAGCTCCCCGCGCCCACGCCGGACCTGCTGCATCGCCGCGCCGGTCTGTTGCGCCAGACCGGCCGTTTCGCCGAGGCCCTTGCCGCCTATGACGCCGCCGTCCGCGCTGCACCGGAGAACGCGGAGATCCTGGTCGAATTCGGCCAGACCCTGATCCTGGCGGGCAAGCACGAGGAGGCCGAACGGGTCCTGCGCTTCGTCCTTTCCGCCGAGCCGACCCACCGGCTGGCAATTCTCTCCCTCGCCGATGCGCTGAACCAGCTCGACCGCGCGCCCGAGGCGCTGGAGGTGCTGCGCATCACCGCCGACCGTTTCGCCGTCGGGCGAGATGCCGGCTACCACCTCAGCCTGGCCAATGCCCATTGGGGCTGCGGCGCCTACCGCGCCGCGCTTGCCGAGACGGACGAGGCAATCCGGCTGGGGCTTACCGGCGTGGACGCCCGGCTTTTGCGCGGCAAGGCGCTCTACCACCTTGGCCGGTTCGCCGAGGCCGCAGTGGAGCTGGAACAGGCGCTCACGCTCGATCCGCAGCGCCATGACGCCGCCATGACCCTTGGTCTGGCGCTGCTGTCGCAAGGGGATCTGGCCCGGGGCTGGACGCTCGCCGAACGGCGTGTGGAAGCCCGGCTCAAGGGCCTGATCACCCGGCGCTTCACTCGGCCGACATGGCAGGGCGAGCCGCTTGCCGGCAAGACGCTGATGATCTGGGACGATCAGGGCATCGGCGATGTGCTGCGCTCCGCCTCCATGTTCGAGGAACTGGCAGAGCGCGCGGACCGGCTCATCGTCGAGTGTCACCCAAAGGTCGTGCCGCTGCTCGCCCGCAACTTCCCGCAAATCGAGGTGCGCCAGCGCCGGCACGAGGGCGCCAATGCCCTGTTCAGCAGCGAGGATTTCGACTGCCAGTGTGCCTTCGGTGCGCTGCCAGCGCATCTGCGCCCCGATATCGCATCCTTTCCCGAGCGCCCCGCCACCCTGACTGCCGATCCGGCGCGCGTTGCGGAGTTGCGCCGGCGTGCGCCGCTTGATGGCACACGGCCCCTCATTGGCCTGTCCTGGACCAGTGGCAACCGCACCGGCCAGCGCGCGCGCTCCTATCTGGCGCTTGCCGACCTCTTGCCGCTCCTGTCCATCTCCGATGCCGAATTCGTGCTGCTCGACTACACCGACCGCAGCGCGGAAATCGCCGCCCTTCAGGAAAAGGCGCCGATCACCCTGCACCGCTGGGACGATCTCGATCTTTTCGACGATCTGGAAACCGCCGCAGCCCTCACCGCCTGCATGGATCTGGTGATTTCGGCCAACACCTCGGTGGCCGACATGTCCGGCGCGCTTGGCGTGCCAACCTGGCGCTTCGGCCCGGTGACCGGCACCATTTTGCTCGGCCAGGAAACCCCGCCCTGGTTGCCGGCAACCCGCTATCTGCGGCTCGATCCGGAACAGCCTGCCGAGGCGGTGGTGCCCCGGCTGGAAGCGGATCTGCGCGACTGGCTGGCAGCGCGGGGCTGACCCGCGCTCGCCACATCCCTCACATCTGGATGGCCCGTCACATCTGAATGGGGTGAACCTCAAGATTGCGCGCCAGCCGTTCCAGCATCAGTTCGGCGACCGCGATGTCATCCGGCTCGTCGATCTCCACCACTTCCTCATCGCTGGTCTCGAAGAAGCCGATCCGCCCGGTCAGCCGGCAACCGGTGCGCTCGAAGCTCTCGCGCCGGAACAGGTAGAAATTGCCGGTCTCGCGATAATAGCGGTCTTCGGCCGGGATCTGCTGGCGCATCAACCTGTTGTGCGGATCGTAAAGCGGCTGCGGTTCGGGCAGGTTGCGCCAGATATAATTGCGGATCAGCCGCGCGGAGAACAGCGAGTCGAGCCCGTCTTCGCAAAAGTGGCGAAACGCACCGGCCAGCGTCTCCCGGCGCCGCACCGGCGAGGTGACTTGCGGAAACAGCACCACCTCCGGCTTCTCCGGGGCGCACATCTCATCGAGCGCATGGCGCAGGGAGGCTTCCGCCGGCGAGGTGTCGGTGGCGAACTCCGCTGGCCGCAACATCGGCACAAGCGCGCCGAAGGCCCGTGCCACCTCGGCGATCTCTTCGCTGTCGGTGGAGACGATCACATTCCGCACGAAGCCAGCCTCTCGCGCCGCCTCGATGGTCCAGGCGATCAGCGGCTTGCCGCACACCGGAACGATGTTCTTGCCCGGAATCCCCTTCGACCCGCCGCGCGCCAGCACGATCGCATCACAGATCATTGCTCTTTTTCCGCAAATACGGTCACGAACGACCCCCAGAAGGCTGGTGACACCCCCTCCTCCGGCCGCAGCATGCGCTCCCAAGCCTCCGCGGTCGCGAACCGCGTGCCGAAGAACGGATACTCCACGGAGAGGATACGGAACCCGCAGTCGCGCATCAGGCGCATCAGGGATTCATCGGTAAACAGGCTGACATGCGTCGGATCATGGAGCAAGCGGTAGCGATCGCCGAACAGGCGGGCTGCCGCGCTGGCGAAGTTCGGCGTACCGACCACAAACAGGCCGCCCGGCTTCAGTGCTTTTGCGGCGCTGCGCACGAACTCCACCGGCGCATCCATATGCTCGATCACGTGATGGGCCAGGATCGCATCGCAACTGCCGGCCGGAAACGTCTCGCCCGTCAGCTCTCCGCGCAAGGTTTGCGCGCCGCTCTGGGCCGCCGCCACCTCCACCGCCTTTTCGGACGGGTCGATGCCGATCCGCTCGTGCCGGTCGTCGATCTGCTCCAGCAACTCGCCAAGGCCGCAGCCGACATCGACCACCCGCCCGGAAGGGCGCGCGTTGACCGCCTCGGCGATATAGGCCAGATCGGCCTTGCGCTGATCGCGCTCGGAGGCAAGGTCACGCACCCGGCCATCCGGATCGGCCTTGCCGTCCCAGTATTCTTCCGCCGCCGGGCGGGCCGGATAGCGCACGAAATAGTCCCGCGCCCCGTAGAGCGCCAGACAGCAGTCGATGATCGACGTCACAACAGCCCCTCCACTTGGCCGGCAAGCCAGCCGGCCAGATCCGCGTGATAGCGCTTCAGCACCGCTCGTTCACTGGCACGGATGTCACCGAGCCGCTGCCGCACCGGCGCCGGGTCGGCAAGATCGCGCGCAAGCTCGGCGAACAGCGGCGAAAGGTCAGTCCCCTCGCGCCAGTCATGGCAGCGCGCCCCCAGACCATAGGCGGCGAACTGGCCGGCGATCTTGTGGTGCGTGGCGACGGCGAAAACGGGCGTGCCGAAGCCCATCGAGGCAAGACAGGCGTGATAGCGCATCGCCACCACCGCCTCGGCCCGGCGATACAAATCGAAGGTCGGCGCCCATCCGCCCTCTCCCTGCGCCAGTCCGGCGACCACCACCCGCTCGCGCCGCAAGCGGTCGTCCAGCGCATCGAGCACCGCGCCGATGGGGCCGAAATCGCTGTAGATATGCGGCACGAACACGCAAATCAGCGTCTCATCGGCGGTCAACAGCGCGTTCAGCCCGGCGGCAACATCGGCGGCGAACGCCTTTGTCAGATCCTCACCGCCTGCCCCGGCATAGCGCTTGTCCGGCATGTCGCCGGCGAGATTGATAGCGATGAAGCGGCTACCTTCGGCAAGTCCCGGGACAGCCCCGGTCGCCGGCTCGGCGAACAGGCCGCCGTCGGGAACAATGGCCATCGCATCCGCATAGGCCGCGCCGAGATGGTCGCGGATCAGATCCACCGACCCGTCGTTGCGCAAGGAAAAGCGGCAATGATCCATGGCCAGCAATGCGTCGAGGAAGGCGCGGCTGCGCTCCACCGCCAGCGGGCTGACACCGCGCGTGGCATCGCAGCCGAGCCCGTGAAACAGGATCGGACGGCGGATTGCGGCGAAGAGCTCCGGCGTCGCCTCCAGATAGGTTCCCGAAACCGTTGTCTCGCGCCAGAGCTGAAACAGGCTGAAACCGCCAATGACCACGAGATCGGCGCGGTTCGCCTCGGCGAGGAACGCCGCATCAAAGGCCCGCTCCCGCCAGTGAATGAACTGGCGCACCTCGCACGGGCAATGGTCGAGTGCGAACGGCAGGTCGGCGGCACGGGTCCGGTATTCGCCGTCATGCATGGCGTTGTCGCCGAGATTGCCGACGAAGGAAGCAAGATGCAGGACCTTCAGCGGCGCCCTGTGAGGCGTGAGGGCGGCTGTCACGATGACGCCAGCGTGTCCTTCCGGCGCAGCTTTTCCATGATCGGACGCTCGCGGCCGTAAATATCGATCACCCCGTTGCCGCGCAGTTTCTCGGCAAGACGGATGCCCTCGATCATCTCCTTCATCTGACCCGCGTCGATGGAGGCGGCCTGGTCGGAGCCCCACATGGCCCGGTCGAGGGTAAAGTGGCGCTCCACCGACACCGCGCCAAAGGCAATCGACAGGATGCTGGGCAGGATGCCCTCTTCATGCCCCGAATAGCCGATCTTCAGATGCGGGAACCGCTCGCGCAGGGTGGAGATGCCGGCGAGATTGATCTCCTCCGGCAGAGCCGGATAGGTCGAGGTGCAGTGATAGAGACAGGCGATCTCGCCGCCGGCCGCCTCGATCGTCTCCACCGCGGCCTCAACGATCTTCAGATCGCACATGCCGGTGGAAATGAGCAGCGGCACCCCGCTGCGGGCCGCATGCACCAGCAAGCCCCTGTCGGTGACCGAGGCGGAGGCGATCTTCAGATAGGGAACATCGAGCGCAACCAGGAAGTCCACCGACGCCTCGTCCCACGGCGAGGCGTACCAGACGATCCCAAGTTCGGCGCACAGGGCGGCGATCCGCTCATACTCGGTGCGGCCGAACTCCAGTCCCCGTTTCAGATCGCCATTGGTTTCTCCAAGCGGGGAGACACGCGGCCGGGCAAGTTCCTCTGCGGAATAGACCACATCGACGGTGCGTTTCTGAAACTTGACCGCATCGCAGCCGACCCGATGGGCCGCCCGGATCATCTCCAGCGCCAGATCGATGCTGCCATTGTGGTTGATGCCGATCTCGGCGACCACCGTACACGTGTCAAAGGTGAAGAGACTCATCTCGCGATCTTTTCGGGCTCGCGGCGAACGCTGCCTTCAGGCGGTGGGCCTGGCGCGTTCGCGGGTTTTGCTGGTCTTGCACCGGCGGACGATCATCCCCCTGCCGGTCGCCGCGCCGCATCAATATCCCCGTTCAGTCTGATTCGGCGAGATCTTTTTGAGACCTCGCGCCTCCCCAGCAACCGTAGAGGGATCAGAGTCTTTCGCCCGCCAAGTTCAAATTAACCATAACTCACGTTAACTATATGTGTTTACACATGCTCTCCCCATACGGCGCTACATTGGCACTGCAACGAGAATACGTTGCGTAAACGCACCAGAAAGGTACGACCAATGAGCGATGTGACTCTCTCCGCTGGCGTTCGCCAGAATCTGCTCTCTCTCCAGAAGACCGCCGACATGATGGCGTCGACCCAGAACCGTCTTGCCACCGGCAAGAAGGTCACCTCGGCGCTGGACAATCCGACGAACTTCTTCACCTCGCAGAATCTGAACTCGCGCGCCAACGAGCTTTCCGGCCTGCTGGATGGCATTTCCAATGCCACCAAGACCCTGGAAGCCGCCGACAACGGTATCACCGCCATCACCAAGCTGGTGGAAAGTGCCCAGTCGACCGCCCGTCAGGCTCTGCAGGACGGCGGCGCCGGTGCCGGTACCGTTGTGGAAAGCTCCTCGTCGATCTCCACCAACGGTCTCACCCCGGCCGCCGGTGAATCGATCCAGGATCAGGCCAACCGCCAGACCCTCTCGAACCTCGGTTTCGCCGCGGGCGATACCATTACGCTGCAGGCCACCGACACCACGTCGGGTTCTGTGTCGAACATCACCATCACCGTCGGCACCACTCAGAAGGTTGACGGTTCCGGTGCGGTCACGACCGTGAAGGATGCAGTGGACGTGATCAACGCTTCCGGCGTTGCCACGGCGGAAGTCACCGATGCCGGCAAGCTCAAGTTTACCGGTAGTGATTCCGACACGCTGAACCTGACGATCACCGACACGGGCGGCGACGCCTCCACGGCGACGACCCAGGCCACCTCGCTGGCCGCCAGCCTCGGCTTCGGCACCAACTCCAACGTTGACCTGTCCGACCCTGCCGATGGCGACTACGTGGACGCCGGTGAAACCGCCGTCACCTTCACCGACGGTGCCACCGCCGGTGCAGCCGACACCCTGTCGATCACCACTCAGGCCAACCCGGCCGCGAACTCCACGTCTCGCCAGAAGCTCGTGTCGCAGTACAACGAGATCCTCGGCCAGATCGACAAGCTCGCAGCCGACTCCAGCTTCAACGGCACCAACCTGATCAACAACTCCTCCTCCAAGCTGACCGTCTCCTTCAACGAGAAGCGTGACGCCGGTTCGAAGTCGGAGCTGACGATCAGCGGCAAGGACCTGACCTCGTCCGGTCTCAGCCTGACCAGCGTGTCGAGCCTGAGCGACAGCGAGGCGAACGCGGCCCTCGACAGCCTCAGCAATGCACTGTCGACCCTGCGCGAGACCTCCTCGACCTTCGGCTCCAACCTCAACACGGTGAGCATCCGCAAGGACTTCACCAAGGACCTGATCAACACCCTGCAGACGGGTGCGGACAACCTGGTGCTGGCCGACACCAACGAGGAAGGCGCCAACCTCTTGGCTCTGCAGACCCGCCAGTCCCTGTCGACGACGGCCCTGTCGCTGTCCTCGCAGGCCGATCAGGCGGTGCTGCGTCTGCTCTGATCCCAGAGCCGGACCAAGCCTTCAGGGGCGGCGGGGTCATCCCGCCGCCCTTTTTTGTGTTCGGCCGCGCATGGTTAGCCAACCCTTTACAAGGCCAGCCAAAATCGCGTTCCCCGTAAAGCGGCATTAACCTTAATTTAGTCTTTGCGCTCCTAGTCTGGCGGCAAGCCTCAGGACGAGGCTTCTCTGATTTTTGGACAGCCAGAAAGGATTTCCGAATGTCCGACATCACCCTTTCCGCCGGTGTGCGCCAGAATCTGCTGACGCTGCAGAGCACCGCAGACATGATGGGCATGACCCAGAACCGCCTTGCCACCGGCAAGAAGGTCAACTCGGCGCTGGACAACCCGACCAACTTCTTCACCTCCCAGGCTCTGTCGGCCCGCGCCAACGACCTGAACAACCTGCTTGACGGCATCGGCAACGCCATCAAGACGATCGAGGCCGCCGATAACGGCATCACCGCCATCACCAAGCTGGTGGAGAGCGCCCAGTCGACCGCCCGTCAGGCCCTGCAGGACGGCAGCGCCGGCTCTGGCACCGTGGTGGAAAGCTCCTCCTCGATCTCGACCAACGGTCTTGCGCCGATCGCCGGTGAATCGATCCAGGATCAGGCCAAGCGCCAGACCCTCTCGAACCTTGGCTTTGCCGCAGGCGATACCATCGAGGTGCAGACCACCGACACCGAGACGGGTCAGGTCTCCAGCATCAGCATCAATGTCGGCACCACGCAGAAGACCGACGGCTCCGGCCCGGTGTCGACCGTCGCCGACATGCTGGACGTCATCAACGCCTCGGGCACCGTCACTGCGGAAGTCACCGATGCGGGCAAGCTCAAGCTGACCGGCTCGGACGCCCAGACCGTCAACCTGACGATCACCGACACGGGCGGCGACGCCTCCACGGCAACGACCCAGTCGACCTCGCTGGCCGCCAGCCTCGGCTTCGGCACCAACACCAACATCGACCTGTCCTCGCCCGCCGATGGCGACTACGTGGATCCCGGTGAAACCGCCGTCACCTTCACCGACGGCGCCACCGCCGGTGCGGCCGACGTTCTGTCGATCACCACCCAGGCCAACCCGGCGTCGAACTCCTCGACCCGCCAGAAGCTGGTCACCCAGTTCAATGACATCCTTGGCCAGATCGACAAGCTCGCCGAGGATTCCAGCTTCAACGGCATCAACCTGATCAACACCTCGTCGTCCAAGCTGACCGTTGCCTTCAACGAAAAGCGCGACGCGGCGTCAAAGTCGGAGTTGAAGATCGGTGGTGAGGACCTGACCTCCTCGGGGCTCAACATCACCAAGGCCACCAGCCTCAACGACACGGAATCCAACGCCGCGCTCGACGAGTTGGCCAACGCTCTGATCACCCTGCGTGAGGCCGGATCGAAGTTCGGTTCGAGCCTCTCCACGGTGCAGATCCGCAAGGACTACACCAAGGCGTCGATCAACACCCTGCAGACGGGTGCGGACAACCTGGTGCTGGCCGATACCAACGAGGAAGGTGCCAACCTCTTGGCCCTGCAGACCCGCCAGCAGCTCTCGACCACGGCGCTGTCCATGGCCTCCCAGGCCGACCAGGCGGTGCTGCGGCTCTTCTAAGAGACGAACGCATCACCCGAATCACGACGCAGAGGCGGCGGGAGAAATCCCGCCGTCTTTTTTGTTGTTTTTGCAATTATGGTGAAGAATTCCTTGCTCTCTGCCGCATTTTGGGAGGGCTTCCGCGCCTTGTTAACGTCTTGTTAGTAAATCGCGTAAGAAGCTGCAAAAAATCTCAGGAAGAGAGACTCGCGCCGATCCTGGACGGCCTGAAAGGATTTCCGAATGCCCGATATCACCCTTTCCGCCGGTGTGCGCCAGAACCTGCTGACGCTGCAGAACACCGCAGACATGATGGCCACCACCCAGAACCGTCTTGCCACCGGCAAGAAGGTCAACTCGGCGCTGGACAACCCGACCAACTTCTTCACCGCCCAGTCCCTGTCGGCCCGTGCCAACGACCTTGACGCCCTGCTTGACGGCATCAGCAACGCCATCAAGACGATCGAGGCCGCCGACAACGGCATCACCGCTATCACCAAGCTGGTGGAAAGCGCCCAGTCGACCGCCCGTCAGGCGCTGCAGGACGGCGGAGCCGGTGCCGGCACCGTGGTCGAGAGCTCCTCCTCGATCTCGACCAACGGCCTTGCGCCCATTGCCGGTGAATCGATCCAGGATCAAGCCAAGCGCCAGACCTTCGCCAACCTCGGCTTTGCCGCCGGCGACACCATCCAGGTGCAGACCACCGACACCAACACCGGCACGGTCTCGAATTTCGACATCGTCATCGGCACCACCCAGAAGACCGACGGCTCCGGTCCGGTGACCACCGTCGCCGATGCGCTGGACGTCATCAACGCCTCGGGCATCGTTACCGCGGAAGTCACCGATGCGGGCAAGCTCAAGCTGACCGGCTCGGATGCCCAGACCGTCAACCTGACGATCACCGACACGGGCGGCGACGCCTCCACGGCGACGACCCAGGCCACCTCGCTGGCCGCCTCGCTGGGTTTTGGCAGCAACACCAACGTTGACCTGTCCTCACCCGCCGATGGCGACTACGTGGATGCCGGCGAAACCGCCGTCAGCTTCACCGATGGTGCCACGGCCGGTGCGGCCGACGTTCTGTCGATCACCACCCAGGCCAATCCGGCCGCCAACTCCTCGACCCGTCAGAAGCTGGTCACCCAGTTCAACGACATTCTTGGCCAGATCGACAAGCTCGCCGGCGATGCAAGCTTCAACGGCATCAACCTGATCAACAGCTCCTCGTCCAAGCTGACCGTTGCCTTCAACGAAAAGCGCGATGCGGCCACCAAGTCGGAGCTGAAGCTGACCGGTGAGGATCTGACCTCCTCCGGGCTCAACATAACCCACACCACCAGCCTCAACGACTCGGAAGCCAACGCCGCGCTCGATGAGTTGGCCAACGCGCTGATCACCCTGCGTGAGGCCGGCTCGAAATTCGGCTCCAGCCTGTCGATGGTGCAGATCCGCAAGGATTACACCAAGGCCGCGATCAACACCCTGCAGACGGGTGCGGACAACCTGGTGCTGGCCGATACCAACGAGGAAGGCGCCAACCTCTTGGCCCTGCAGACCCGCCAGCAGCTCTCCACCACGGCGCTGTCCATGGCCTCCCAGGCCGACCAGGCAGTGCTGCGGCTCTTCTAATAAGCACCTGGTCCACGATGGCTCCAGAACCTCGGGGCGGCGATCCATTCGCCGCCCTATTCGCGCTGACCCCAAGCGCGCACTCCCAAAGTATAGTTACCAGGTAATTATTTCCCACCGCGCAATATGCGCACAAAAAATCTAGTTGAGATTCAGTTTATTCTTGATTGACGTCTACGCCTATGCGACCGTCACTCTATGGCTCTCAAGATTGAACTCCGCCCCCGCGAACGATTCATCGTCGGCTCCACGGTCATCACCAATGGAGATCACCGCACGCATATCTTCATCGAGGGCAAGGAACCGCTCCTGCGTGAGAAAGACATCTACACGGCGGAAACCGCCAACACGCCGGCGAAGCGGATCTATCTGGCGGTCCAGTTGATGTACCTCAACCAGGATATCGAGAGCCACAGGGAAATCTACTTTGAGTTGATAGACGATTTCATCCGGGCAGCTCCAAGTACCATCAAGCTCGTTGACGCCATCAACAATGAGATCTTAACCGGATCGCTCTACGGTGCCTTGAAACGGGCACGCGACCTGGTTGAATGTGAACGGGAACTGATCGAGAATGTACAATCTGGCCACCGCAGCATACCAGCAGACAACCCAATCGACGGTCAATCCGAGGGAGCTGGAAGCGACACTTCTTCTGAAGGCGGCGGCCCGTCTTCAGGCGGTCAAGGATGATTGGGACACCGGCGGGCCGGTGACGCTCGATGAGGCGCTGTCCTACAACCGTCGTCTGTGGACCATTCTCGCCACCTCGGTCACCAGCCAGGACAACCCGCTTCCGCTGGAAGTGAAGCAGAACCTTGGCTCGCTCGGCGCCTTCATCCTCAAGCACACGCTGGACGTGATGACCGATCCCAAGCCGGAACGGCTGACCACGCTGATCTCGATCAACCGCAACATCGCCCAGGGCCTGCGCGGCGGCTGAGCCGCGCCGGTCGGCCTCACCCGAGAGGGTCACCCAGCATCCATTGCCCGGCGCACAACGCAGCGCCCTGCCTGCGGGCCACAAAGGTCCGCAGCCGTGCTGAAGCGCAATCGCTTCAGCACTCATGCTCTTTCCCGATATCTCGCTGAACTCTCGATGCCTTCCGGCGCAGCGCGCCCGGTTACCGCATCATGACGGCATTCTCGCCGCATCGCCGCAGGCGACGACGCCCCGCCTGGCAGGGGCCAGGCATGACCAGCACCGCTTGAGCCGGAGCCGCCAGGCGAGCGGCGCTGAACGCCGCCCTTATAGGTACTTCGACAAGGACATGTTCAAGGTGATGCTGGTCGCCTGATAGCTGATCTCAAGGGTGTTGCGCAGCGTGAGAAGCTGCATGGACACCTCTTCCTTGTTGATGCCCTCAATGCCGTCGATCATCGCCTTGGCGGCACCTTCCGCCACCCGGTGGCGGCCCTCCGCGTCCTTTACCGTCCGCTGCACCGAGGCGAATTCCATGTGGTTCTGGCGAATGCCCGAAGCTTCCGCCCCCGGCGGGGTCAGCCCGTCGTTCACCCGCTGCGCCATCTCCTGATAGAACTTGTCGTTCTGCGGCTGGCCTGCGGAAAAATCCGCCGCCACCAGCACCGCCAGTGACTGCACCACCGTCCGGTAGCCGTCCTCGTTGGCGCGGGCGCCGTAGTTGACCGAGAGGTTCTCGTCCACCCGGGCAGAGGAATCCTTGCGCGGATCACCTGCGGAATTGTCGCCGGTGTACCAGCTGACCGTATCCCCGGTGCCATCCCGCAAGCTGGTCGCGGTCGAGAAATCCACCGGCGGACCTGCGCTCGGCACCACCCGGGCCATCGGCTGATAGCCCGGCGGCACCGGCGACTTCGGCGCCGTGTCGAAGAAGGCTTCGCCAGCGCGGATGCTGGAGGCCGCCTTCAGTTCCGTGCCCGCCGCCACGCTCAGGGCCGTGTCGAGTGCATCCTTGAAGAACTGCGCCGTGTCATCAGGCGTCGCACCGCGCTGGAAGGTGATGTCCGGATCGTCCTCCCCGCCGGCCACGCCAAGCGTCAACTCGCTCTGGCTGCCATCGGGCAGGGTCAGGAACACCCGGATCGCCTGCCCCGGCTCCGGCTGCCCGGTGAAATCGACATCCAGCGAGGCCGGCGGCCCGGCGGTCTGGTTGACCGTGACATTGCTGGCGCCGGAGGCGACGCTGTCGATCTTGAAGCCGAAGGGATGGGTCCCGTCCTCGGCCAGCGTCACCTGGGATCCGGTGCGGGATGTGGTCATCCGGCCGTTGTCGAGCGGACCCAGATCCGCCTGATTGTATTCGTCGATCACGGTCTTCAGGCCGGCATAGTTGCCGTCGCCATCCAGAATATGATCGAGGCTCTGCACCGGCAGCGTATCCGCGGCCTTGCCGGAGAACAGGTAGCGCCCGCCGACATCGGTGTTGAGATGGGCCATGAACTCGCGCAGCGAAATCTCGGCCGCCGACTGCGAGGAGGTGCGGCCATTGCCGAACAACTCGAAATTGTTGCGATCCGCCGCCTGCTTGCCCTCGCTGCGAATGGCTTCCAGTCGTTCACTGGTCTTGTCCAGCGTGTCGAGCCGCAGATTGGCGATCTGGATGGTCTGCTTGTAGACCCCGAGCTCGGAAAGCTGCTGCTTCAGCGACAGGTCGAGAACCCGTTCCGAACCGAGCCCGCCATAGGTGTCGGATTTCAGGTTGGTGCCGAGCTGCCGCCCCAGGTCATCCATCTGCGTGCGCAGGTTGGTCAGATAGGACACCTGGCGCGGCAGGCCATAACCGCCATAGGGATTGATCGCCATCGTCGTCACTAGCTCCGCATCAGGATGTCATAGAGTTCGCGCACCACCTGCATCACCCGGGCATTGGCCGCATAGGCATTCTGCAATTGGACCAGTTGCGCCAGTTCCTGATCGACATCGACCTTGGCGCTTTCATCCAGCCGGCCCTTCAGATTGGTGGTGACCACCTCCTGGCCCATCGCCGTGGCCTTGGCCTGAGCCGCCCGCCCGCTCTGGTGCGAGACGATTGCCGTCACGAAATCATTGATCGAGCCCTCGAAAATCGATGTTCGGCCACCGGTCTTGCTCTCCGGGGAAAACGCCGTCTTCGCCTTGGTCAGCTTATCGAGGATCGCCTCGGGCCGGGTGGCATCGCCATTGGGAATGCCCGGCGCATATTCCACCAGCAGGGACGGATCGTTGATCAACTCGCTGTTGACGGTGAGACGCGAGGCAAAGCCGGCGACATTCGGCCGCCCGTCGGCCATGCCGGTAAAGATCTCGCCGCCATCGTCGACGAACAGGGCGAATGCGTCGCCATGGGCGGAGGAACTGGTCACCGTCTCCCGGGTGCTGGCGCTTTCAATCCGCACCGAGGCCGGGGCCGTGCTTTCCAGCCGAAGCACCGAGCCGCCCGGATTGGCGGCGGCGAACACGCCCGCGCCGACACGCGGATCCGCATCGAGCGCCGACTGAATGCCCGCGGCAATGGTTGCGTAGTTGCCGCTGGAGAAGTCGACGGCCAGGAAGATGTCATCCGGATCGTTGGTGTCTGTCAGCGCCGGAGGTTCCGGCCCGTCGCTGCGATAGATCGTCACCGACTTGGTGCGCCCGGTCGCCATATCCTTGTAGTCGAAGGTCAGACTGTCGCCACGCTGCAGGTTGGCCAGATCCATCTCGTAGCCGGTCTGCGTCCCGGTCGCCGGATAGGCGGTTCCCGGTTCGGTATGGGTGGAAAACGCCCGCGACATGGAGGCGGCGAGCTCGTCGAGCTGGGTCTGGGCATCGGCCAGCACTTCGTCGCGCATGTTGACCAGCGCCGCCAGCGAGCCGGAGCGCAAGGTCTTGGTCGACAGCAGGTCGATACGGCTACCTTCCGAGTTTTCAAGGGCGATGGTGCCGACACCGCGCTTGGCCGGGTCGGCATCGTAGACCGAGGTCGCACCAATATTGCCGCGCGCATCGAAGGTCAGCTTCTGCACATTGACATCGTAGAGCGGCGTGCCGCCGGAGGTGTGAATGCGAATGCCGCCCTGCTCGGTCGGTTTCACCTCGATGTCCATGTAGCCGGAGAGTTCCTCCAGCAGCTTGTCGCGCTCATCCTGCAGCCCGACCGGCATGTCGCCATCCTGGCTGTGCAGCACCACCTGCCGGTCCAGCGACTGGATGTCGGTCAGCAGCTCGTTGACCCGGTCAACCTGCTCGGCGATCTGATACTCGACCTCCTGCCGCATGCCCTGGATCTCGTCGGACATGCCGGTGATCTTGCCCACCAGCGCCTGCGCCGTGCGGACCACCTCAAGACGGTTGGAGTAGTTTTCCGGCCCCGACACCAGACTGGATACCGAGCCGATGAAGCTGTTCACCGTGTTGGGCAGAGACCCAGCGTCGTTGATACTGCCAAACAGCGTGTCCAGTCGCCCGGTGTATTGCTGGGAGACACCGGCGAAGGTGTATTCCGCCAGCGAGGTGCGATACTGCCCCTGAACCGCCAGGTCCAGATGCCGGCGCATGCTGTCCGTATCGACCCCGGTGACCCGGCCGTTTCCATCATAGCTGGCCGAGGCGGAAATGGACTTCCGCGTGTAGCCGACCGTGTCGGAGTTGGCGATATTGGTGGCCGCGACCTCAAGCTGGCGCTGATTGAAGCCCAGCCCGATCAACGCGGTGTTCAGAGCACTGCTAAGTCCCATGGCCTCGTCCAGCGTTCACCCGAATGCGGTTGTCATGGCGCGGCACCGGCCGGAGGATCCCGGCCGGCGCCCTGCCAGGGCCGTTATCGGATCATGTTGATCGCTTCTTTCAGCATCTGGTCGCCCGTGTTGACGATCCGCGTGTTGGCCGAATAGGCCTGCTGGGTCACGATCAGCTTGGAAAATTCATCGGCGATATCGGTGTTGGAGGCTTCAAGCCGCTTGCCGACGATCCGCCCTTGCGCTCCGGCGATCGGCTCGCCCGATTCCGGGGTCACCTCATAGGCACCGCCATCGACACGCTCCAGCCAGGCCTCGCCAGAGAACGACACCAGAGAAATGTCATAGAGCTCACGCGTCCGGCCGTTCGAATAGGCGGCGACAAGCCGCCCGGCCTCGGAGACCGAAACACCGGTCAGGTCGCCGGACGGATAGCCGTTCTGGGTCAGCTTGGAGATCTTGGCCCGGCCATTGCTGTCGGAGAACTGGGTCAGGGCATTGGTGCCGAAGTCGAGCGACACATCGCCCACCGTCTCGCCATCGACGGTCAGTGCGGTGATCGTCATCTGGTCGTTGGACGGCAAGGTCATCTTACCGCCATTGGCCGCACTGGAATCGAACTGGGCGTCCGACACCTTGGTCCACTTGGCGTTCGCGCCAGTGGCATCGGAATCGGACAGGTAGTAGAGCGACCAGGTGTCGGGCTGGGAGCCGTCATCCTCGTAGGTCTTGGCCCAGCGCATCTGCACGTTCACCGGCGTGCCGCTGGAGTTGTAGACGGTGATCGCCTCACCAGCGATGGACGAATTGAGGAAGGCCACCTCGTCATCGGCGGAGATCGCATCCACACCCACCGTCTGGCCGGCGGCCGCCCCGTCCGGCGCCGCACCGGTGGAGGCCTTGGTCAGCGCCGCATCGAGGAGATCGTCGCCGCCGGCCAGCTTGGCGCTGGTCTGCGGGGTTGTCGGCAGGTTGCCCTCATACTGGATCCGGTCGGTCAGCACCGCCGGGATCACCGAGGTGTCGATGGTGATGATCGACGGCACGCTGCCGGACACGTTGTTCGTTACCGGATCGATCGGCTGACCCATCAAGTAGTAGCCGGCGCCATTGACCAGACGACCTTCCTTATCGACCTCGAAGTCGCCGCGGCGGGTATAGAGATCGTCACCGGAGAAGATCGAGCGGCCATCGACCTCGCCCGCCTTGCCCTGCACGACGAAATAGCCGCTGCCGTTGATCCCCATGTAAGTGTTGACCTGGCTTTGCTGCAGATCACCCTGAATGCCGTTGGTCGCACGCGAACTGGCCGACACGGTACCGGCAAGCTGGCCCGGCTGCGCACCGCGCCCGCCGCCAACCAGATCGGAGAAGGAGGTATCGAGCCGCTTGTAACCAACGGTCGACGCGTTGGCGATGTTGCCCGAGATATTCTCGAGCGCGTAAGCCTGTGCAGACAGGCCGGAGACGGCCGCATTCAATGCACCAAAAACACCCATGGGATCCTCCAGAACGGAACGAATGGCTTGCGGCGAGGGGGACGCCGGTCTTGGTCAGACCGACGCAAGGCCCGTGCCAGACCAGAAAGCGCGCCCAACCCCTTGAAATTCCTGAGACGGACCAATGCATCGCCCAAGGTGACACCCGGCAACCGGCAGCTTTGACCGACACGGGCCGGCAATATTTGCCGAGCGCGCGACTTCCCTTCCGGGATCTTGCGCAGCCTTGCCGCGCCCCATACTGTGCGGCGCGAGATCATCTTGATGCGAGGCTTCCATGCGTTTTGAAGGGACTGCGGGCTATGTGGCGACCGAGGATCTGCGGATCGCCGTCAATGCGGCGATCACACTGGAGCGCCCGCTGCTTGTGAAAGGCGAACCGGGGACCGGCAAGACCGTTCTCGCCCAGGAAATCGCCGGCGCCCTCAACACTCCGCTGCTGGAATGGCACGTCAAGTCCACCACCAAGGCACAGCAGGGACTTTACGAGTATGACGCGGTCTCGCGCCTGCGCGACAGCCAACTCGGCGACGACCGGGTGCACGACATCGCCAACTACATCCGCAAGGGCAAGCTCTGGGAAGCCTTCGCCAGCGAACGGCGGCCGGTGCTTCTGATCGACGAGATCGACAAGGCCGACATCGAGTTCCCCAACGATCTGTTGCAGGAGCTCGACCGGATGGAATTCCATGTCTATGAGACCGGCGAGACGGTCACCGCCCGCCAGCGGCCGGTGGTGATCATCACCTCCAACAACGAGAAAGAACTGCCGGACGCTTTCCTGCGCCGCTGCTTCTTCCACTACATCACCTTCCCGGACGCGGAGACGATGACCGACATCGTCGAGGTGCATTTCCCGGACCTGAAGGGCGAGTTGCTGCGCGAGGCGCTGAAGATCTTCTACGATGTCCGCGACATGCCCGGACTGAAGAAGAAGCCCTCCACCTCAGAGCTGCTCGACTGGATCAAGCTCTTGCTGAACGAGGACGTGGACCCGGCCACCCTGCGCGAGCGCGACGCCAGCAAGCTGATCCCGCCGCTGCATGGCGCGCTCCTGAAGAACGAGCAGGATGTGCATCTGTTCGAGCGCCTCGCCTTCATCAACAGGCGCGGCCGGGGCTAGCGGACGTGCGCCGCTGGCGCTCCCGGGCGACCTTGCCGCTGCTTCTGACGCTGAGCCTGCCGCTCGCCCCGGCGGCACCGGCGCAAGCTGACGAGCGGGGCTCCGATTCCGGTTGGCACACGGTGATCGGCGGCATGCGCCATTTCACCGGGCTGACCTGCCCGGACCGGATCGGCATGCTGAGCCGGGTACGGGTGCTGACCAGCGCCGCGGACCGGATCGCCGGCTGCGTCTATCTGGCGACGAACGGCATCAGCGTCGTGGTGCGCAGCCACCTGCCCGGCTCCAGCGCGGCCGCCGCGCGCGCGTTCGACCGCCGATACAGCGCCGCCGGCTTCAAACGCCTTGCCGCCACCGGTGCGGCGGCGGCCGGCCTTTCCTTCAACACCGGAACCACCGGCGACCGGACCCGCTGCGAAACCTTGTGGCGCCTGACCGGACGACGCACCGACTACACCCTGTGGATGGCCTACTCCCTTCCCGACCAGGGAGATCTGGTCGGGCCGCTGGTGGCCGATTTCACCCGGCAACTGGCCCGCGCGGCGCGGTAGGCGCCCCCCCGAATACGGAAACCGTCGACCGGACGCGATCTTATCGCCTATGCTGGTTCCGACTGTGACGACAACCGTTCCGGGATATCCGTGCCATGCTGCGCCTTTTGCTGTTGAGACACGCCAAGTCCGACTGGAGCGATGCCGCTCAGATCGACTTCGACCGGCCCTTGAACGCACGCGGGCAGCGCGCGGCGCCGCAGATGGGTGCGCATATGGCCCGGCATGGGCTGATGCCCGACAAGGTGCTGTGTTCCAGCGCCCGCCGCACCCGCGAAACCCTCGGGCTGATACTGCCCCACCTGTCCGGCAACATGGAGATCCGCGTCACCCGCGACCTTTATGAGGATGGAGAGCTGGACTATGTCGACAGCATCCGCGCCCTCGGCGGCGGTGCGCGTACCGTTCTGGTGATCGGCCACAACCCGGCGATGCAGGACACGGCGCTGGAGCTGATCGGCGAGGGGAACCCTGCCTTGCGCGAGAGCATCGCCACCAAGTTTCCCACCGCCGCCCTCGCGGTGGTGGATTTCGCCATCAACCGCTGGTCCGATGCCGAGCGCGGCAGCGGCCGGGTGGTGGCCTATTGTCTGCCGCGTCAATTGCCGGGCGGCGCCCTGCCGCCCCTGTCCGCCGCTCCGCTCGGCCCTCCGCCCCTGGCCGCCAACGACGGTGGTGACGGCACATCCGAACCGGAGTAGACACGCGTGTGCATGGCACGGGATACTTGCGACCGGCTTCCGCGCTCCCCACATGGCTGGCCGGAGACAAACACGTGGCACAACGCAATTTCCTCTCACGGCTGGGCGATGAGCTCCGCTATTCCCTCGACAACCTGACGGAGACGGTCGGCGACCTGGCGGTGCCGACGGTGCGGCTCGGTGTCACCGGCCTGTCGCGCGCCGGCAAGACCGTGTTCATCACCGCGCTCATCCACAATCTGGTGAATGGCGGCCGCCTGCCGATGCTGGATGCCTCCGCCGAGGGGCGGATCGCCCGGGCCGCTCTGGAGCCGCAGCCAGATGACGATGTGCCCCGTTTCGATGTCGAGGCGCATGTGGAGACCCTCCTCACCGAACGGCTCTGGCCGCAATCCACCCGGCGGATCTCCGAGCTGCGGCTGACCATCGAGTTTGAATCGGCCAGCCTGTTGTCGCGCACCCTTGGCCGGGGTCGGCTGCACCTCGATATCGTCGACTATCCGGGCGAATGGCTGCTCGACCTGCCGCTTCTGGAAAAGGACTTCCGCAGCTTCTGCGAGGAGGCCCTGCTGCGTGCCAGAGATCCCGCCCGGGCGGATATCGCCGCGCCGTTCCTTGCCGCCCTCGCCGCTGCCGATGCCAATGCGGAGGCTGTCGAGCCGACCGCCCGTCTTCTGGCCAGCCGCTACACCGACTACCTGGGCGCCTGCCGCGCCGACGAGCGGGCCCTGTCGATGCTGCCACCCGGCCGTTTCCTGATGCCCGGCGATCTGGAAGGCTCGCCCGCCCTCACCTTCGCCCCGCTCGATCCGGCAACGCTTGAGGGATCGCCGCGCCCCGGCTCCCTCGCGGCGATGATGGAGCGGCGCTTTGAGGCCTACAAGAAACACATCGTGCGCCCGTTCTTCCGCGATCACTTCGCCCGGCTCGACCGACAGATCGTGCTGGTCGACGCGCTGAACGCCCTCAATGCCGGTCCGGCGGCCTTGCGCGATCTGGAAGCCGCGCTGGCGGAAATCCTCGCCGCCTTCCGGCCCGGGCGGGTCTCGCGCCTGTTTTCCATCTTCACCCGCCGGATCGACCGGATCCTGTTCGCCGCCACCAAGGCCGATCACCTGCACCGGGCCGACCATGACCGGCTGGAAGCGATCCTGAAGCGCACCGTCGCCCGCGCCATCGAGCGGGCGGAATACTCCGGCGCCGATGTCGATGCGCTGGCCCTTGCCGCCATCCGCGCCACCCGCGAGGCCAGCGTCACTCACGACGGGGAAACCATGCCCGCTATCCTCGGCACGCCCCTGCCCGGCGAGCGGGTCAATGGCGACACCTATGACGGCAACACCGAAATCGCCCTCTTCCCCGGCGACCTACCGGACGATCCCGAAGAGGTGTTCGCCGGCAGCGAGGCGCGCAACCCGCCGGTCCGCTTCGTCCGCTTCCGCCCGCCCGCACTCCAGACCACCGCCGAGGGGGCAACCCTGTCGCTGCCGCACATCCGCCTTGACCGGGCATTGCAATTTTTGATCGGAGACCATCTGGCATGACCGGCCCGGACCACCAGCCGGACGGCGCGGCGCACCGCCGCCGCCCGGACCGCGAGCGCAAACCCGCCGCCTTTCGGCTCGATGACGCCCGTGTCCGCCTCGACAGCGATGCGCATGAAGCCCTGACACGGGGCGAGACCCGTGTCGTTCCCACCGGCGGCAGCGCCCCGCGCCCGGCTGCGGCGACACCGGAGCGCAGCCCCCGCAGCGTTTCCTGGGGACGCTGGCTGACCGTCGGCCTTGGCGGGCTGGCCTCGCTGGCCATCGGCCTGTCGATCGACGCGCTGATCCGCGACCTGTTCGCCCGCACCGACTGGCTTGGCTGGCTGGCCGTGGCGCTGGCGGGCCTGGCCGCGATTGCCCTTCTCGGCCTGATCCTGCGCGAGGTGACCGGCCTTTTACGGCTGAAGAAGATCGACGAGATCCGCACAAGCCTGACGGCGTCGGCCGAGGACGACGACGACGCGCCGGCCCGCGCCGGCCTGCGCCAGTTGATCGCCCTTTACCGGGAACGGCCGGAAACCGCCCGGGGACGGCGCGCGCTTGCCGATCATCTGGGCGAGGTGATCGACGGCCGCGATCTGGTCATCCTTGCCGAACGGGATCTTCTGAAACCGCTTGACGCCCGGGCCCTGCGGATCGTCAACGACAGCGTCAAGCGAGTCTCCGTGGTCACCGCCATCTCGCCGCGCGCGGTGCTCGATCTTGCCATCGTCCTGGTCGAGAACCTCAGGATCATGCGCCGCATTTCAGCGCTCTACGGCGGTCGGCCCGGGGTCTTCGGCTTTCTCCGTCTTGCCCGCCACGTGGCCGCGCATCTGGCGGTGACCGGCGGCATGGCCGCCGGCGACAGCCTGGTGTCGCAACTGCTCGGCCACGGGCTTGCCGCGCGCCTCTCCGCCCGTCTCGGCGAAGGCGTGATCAATGGACTTCTGACCGCCCGGGTCGGCATCGCCGCCATCGAGGTCTGCCGCCCGGCGCCCTTCATCGCCGCGCGCGGTCCCAATGTCTCCGATGTCATGGGCGAGCTGTTCAAGGGCGACCCGGAAGCCCAGGCGCTCCTGCAGGAGGCCAAGGCCGCCCCGCCAGGAAAGGACTGACTGTCCCCGTCCTCAGGCCGGAAGATGACTGGCGAAGCGCGCGCGCTCTTCGTATAACAGGCTCATGTTCATTACCTTCCTCACCAACCTGCGCGATGCGGGCGTTCCTGTCTCCTTGCGCGAATACCTGACGCTGATGGAAGCGTTGAAGGCCGACCTTGCCGACAAGAAGGTTGAGGATTTCTACTTCCTCGCCCGTGCCTGTCTGGTCAAGGACGAGATCAATCTCGACAAGTTCGACCGGGTCTTTGGCGCCACCTTCAACGGGCTGGAGCTGGGCGCCGGCGGCGACGGGACTGAGCCGCGCGAGTTGCCCGAGGACTGGCTGCGCAAGCTCGCCGAAAAGCACCTGACCGAGGAAGAGAAGGCCGAGATCGAGGCGCTTGGCGGTTTCGAGAAGCTGATGGAGACCCTGCGCGAACGTCTGAAGGAGCAGGAAGGACGGCATCAGGGCGGTAGCAAGTGGATCGGCACCGCCGGCACCTCCCCCTTCGGCGCCTATGGCTACAATCCCGAAGGGGTTCGCATCGGCCAGGCGGAAAGCCGGCACCGGCGCGCGGTCAAGGTCTGGGACAAACGCACCTTCAAGGATCTCGACGACACGGTCGAATTGGGCACCCGCAACATCAAGGTGGCTCTGAAACGGCTGCGCCGCTTTGCCCGCAGCGGCGCGGCGGAAGAACTCGATCTCGATCACACCATCCAGTCCACCGCTCACAAGGGGCTGCTCGACATCAAGATGCGCCCTGAACGGCGCAACGCCATCAAGGTGCTGCTGTTCTTCGACATCGGCGGCTCGATGGACGACCACATCCGGGTTTGCGAGGAACTGTTCTCCGCCGCCCGCACCGAATTCAAGGTGCTGGAGTATTTCTACTTCCACAATTGCCCGTATGAATTCGTCTGGAAGAACAACGCTCGGCGCCATTCGGAGCGGATCCCCACTTTCGATGTGCTGCACACCTACGGGCCGGACTACAAGCTGATCTTCGTCGGCGACGCCTCGATGAGCCCCTATGAGATCGCCTATGCGGGCGGCTCGGTGGAGCACTGGAACGAGGAGCCCGGATCGGTCTGGCTGGAACGGCTGACCTCGCACTACGCCAAGAGCGTCTGGCTCAACCCCGTGCCCGAGCAGCATTGGTCCTTCACCCATTCCATCGACATGATCCAGACGCTGATGGGCGGTCGGCATTTCCCGCTGACCCTCGACGGGCTCGACAACGCGATGAAGGAACTGTCGCGGTAATCCGGCCCGCCTCCGAGCCGATCCGCGACTCATATTTGCACATCATATTCAGATGAAAATTACTAAGGGAAAGCACTATATAACTCTGGATTGAAGTAAGTATACAAACCTACAACCTGATGTATACTTAATAGAATAGAAAGAGATTTTCTTGATTCTCGCCGATATCGAAACCAAAAAAAGCGATATCGGTCATGGCAACGCTTCGAATTTCGGCGAAAATACCGCTACTTGTGGTGGCAATTGCTGCAGCAGCCTCCCTTGCAACGGGCATCGCCGCCTATGTGTCCTCAAGCGCCCAGCTTTCCGAGGCCGCCTCCAATTCGATGGTTGCCCTGGTGCACGCACGCAAGGAACAGCTTTCGGACTACCTCGGCAGTATCGAGGAAGACCTCAAGCTGACGGCGAGCAACGAGACCGTTGTCGAGGCGCTCGCCGAGTTTGACAGAACCTATGGAGAGCTTGGTACCTCGCCGAACACGGCCCTGCGCAAGGCCTATATCACCGGCAACCCCAATCCGGCCGGCCAGAAGCACAAGCTCGATGCCGCCGCCGACGGCAGCGACTACAGCAAGGCCCATGCGCGGTATCACCCCTGGTTCCGCAAGTATCTGGAAGCCCGTGGATACTATGACATCTTCCTGATCAACGCCGATGGCGACCTGGTCTATTCGGTGTTCAAGGAAAACGACTACGCCACCAACATTCTGGGCGGTGAATGGAGCGGCTCCGATATCGGCAAGGTTTTCCAGACCGTGAAGGCCAACCCGGCCGCCGGCCGCATCGGCTTCACCGATTTCGCGCCCTATGCGCCTTCCGCCGGCGCTCCCGCCAGCTTCATCGCCACGCCCGTGCTTGATGCCAACGGCGCCTTTTCCGGGGCATTGATCTTCCAGATGCCGATCGATCGTCTCAACAGCATCATGGCGGAAAGCTCCGGGCTCGGTGAAAGCGGCGAGACCTTCCTTGTCGGCGCCGATTTCCTCATGCGCACGGAAACCCGTTTCCGCAAGGCCGGTGAGCCCTCGACTATCCTCAAGCGCAAGGCCGACACCCCGACGGTCCGCGCCGCGCTTGCCGGACAATCCGGCGCCCAGCACATCGCCGATTATCGCGGCGTTCCGGTGCTCTCGGCCTATATCCCCATCGAGTTCAATGGCCTGACCTGGGCACTGATGGCCGAGATCGACGAGGAAGAGGTGCAGCGTCCGGTGGTGCAGATGCGCAACCAGATCCTGATGCTGGGTCTCGGTGTCGTGGTGCTGATGGCCTCGGTCGGCTTTCTCTTCGCCCGCACCATCTCCAAGCCGATCGCCGCCATGAATGTGGCCATGGCCTCGCTTGCCGAGGGCAAGCTGGAGACCGAGATCCCTTACACCCAGCGCAGCGACGAGATCGGCGACATGGCCTCCGCCGTGCAGGTGTTCAAGGACAATGCGCTTGAGGTGAAGCGTCTGGAAGAACAGCAGGCGGAAGCCGCTGCCCGCAGCGAGGCGGAAGCCCGCGAGATGCGCGAGCGCATGGCTCAGGACTTCGAGGCGGCCATCGGCGGCATCGTCGACACCGTCGCCTCCGCCGCCACCGAGATGCTCTCCGCTGCCCAGACCCTGTCCTCGACGGCGGAGGAAACCTCAAGCCGCTCCGCCACCGTCGCTTCGGCGGCCGAGGAAGCCTCCACCAACGTTCAGGCCGTCTCCGGTGCCGCCGAAGAGCTGTCCAGCGCCATCGCCGAGATCAACCGCCAGGTCAGCGACTCCCAGGAGATTTCGCAAACGGCGGTGCGCAATGTCGAAGTCACCAACCAGCGGGTCGGCGAACTGACCACCGCCGCCGACAAGATCGGCCAGGTGATCGCCCTGATCACCGACATCGCCGAACAGACCAACCTTCTGGCCCTCAACGCAACCATCGAGGCGGCCCGCGCCGGAGAGGCCGGCAAGGGCTTTGCCGTCGTCGCCGCCGAGGTCAAGGAACTGGCCAGCCAGACCGCCCGCGCCACGGAAGACATCGGCCATCAGATCAAGGGCATCCAGGGCGCGACCCAGGAAACCGTGACGGCGATCGACTCCATCGGCGAGACCATCGGCCAGATCCGCGCGGTCTCCACCGCGATCTCCGCCTCGGTGGAGCAGCAGGGCGCGGCCACCCATGAAATCGCCCGCAACATCGAGCAGGTGTCCATGGGCATGCATGATGTCACCTCCAACATCACCGGCGTCAGCTCTGCCGCCAGCGAGACCGGCCAATCGAGCGGCCAACTGGTCGAGGCGGCCAACGAGCTATCCCGTCAGTCGGAGATGCTGCGCACGGAGGTGACCAACTTCCTGCGCCAGGTGCGCGCCGCCTGACCGGCGCAGCCCTTCCGCCTTCTGAGGCGGGTCCATGACCCAACCGCAGACAACGCCCCCGTGCCGCGCACGGGGGCGTTTTCTTTTTGAGCCCCAAACCTACCCGGCGAAATACCGCCCCGGCGTGACGCCGAACGCCTTCTTGAACGTGGCGACGAAGGCACTCGGCCCCTCATAGCCGAGCCGGTCGGAAATCTCGCCGACCGCAGTGCCTTGCGACAGCCATTCCACCGCCTTCATCAGCTTCGCCTGCCGGCGCCAGGCGCGAAAGGTCAGCCCGGTCTCGCGCGAGAAATGCCGCTCGAACGAGCGCAGCGACAGATGGGCGCGCGCCGCCAGGTCCTCCACCGCGACCTCCCGTGCCGGATCCTCGGCCAAGGGCGCCACCGCCGCGCGCAGCCGTTCCGTCTGGGGCAGCGGCAGATGCAGCGGCACCGCCCGCGACCCGGCGATCTGGTCAACCAGCACATGCGCCAGCCGCGCCGTCGCTGACCCTTTCGCATAATCCGGCGCCGAGGCCATGAAGGCCGAAATCAACTCCCGCAACAGCGGTGTCACATGAACGACGCTGGTGCGCCCGGGCAGGCTCCCGAAGTCTTCGGTCCGGATGTAGAGAAACCGGATATCTGTCGCCGTGTGATAGGTAGAGCAGTGCACCACTCCCGGCGGCAGCCAGATCGCCCGCTCCGGCGGCACGACGAAGCTGCCTTCCTGGGTCTGCACCGTCACCGAGCCGCGCTGGATGTGAAACAGCTGCGCCCGATCATGGGCATGCGGGGTGGTCTCCGATCCGCGCGCCTGCTCGCCGACGAAGGAGATGATCGGATCCGGATGGTCCTCCGGCTGAGGACCGTAGCGCAGCGGATGGATCGTCATGACGCAAACCTCACGCAAGAAAGACCGCGAACGCCACTTGAGCGGACAGACGCGGCCCAGACCGCCCTTGCGACGGAAACCGCGTCCAAAACCCTCAAAGCTGACGCTTCATAAACATAATCTGACAAAATAGCGATAACGCGGCAACCCTTCTCCGGAGTAATACGGAGAGGGTCGCTCCTGGATGGACATGAAGCGCGGCAAGGCTTCCCGTCACCCGGCCCGGCCTCATGCCCGTTTCCGTTCGCCTGCCCCGGGCTACCCCCGGTCCATGCGCGCGCCCGACCGCCCTAAAGGTTTTTGACCATGACCTCGCCCGCCACCTCCACCGCCCCCCTGCCGCCGACGGCACCGGAAATTCGCACCGGCTGGCGCTCGCCGCTGGTGATGCTGATGGTCATGGCCGCTGCCATGCAGCTTTCCTTTGCCGCCTGGTGGAACCTGATGAACAATTTCGCGGTGCAGGAGCTTGCCTTCACCGGCCGCGAGATCGGCATTCAGCAGTCGATCCGGGAAATCCCGGGCTTTCTCGCCTTCACTGCCATCTACGTGCTTCTGATCATGCGCGAGCAGACCCTCGCCTATCTGTCGCTCGCCTTTCTCGGCATCGGCGTCGCGGTGACCGGCTATTTCCCGACGGCCTGGGGCTTTTACCTGACGACCTTCGTCATGTCGGTCGGCTTCCACTATTACGAGACCATGAACCAGTCCCTGTCGCTGCAGTGGCTGCCGAAGCAGACCGCCGCCGCCGGCATGGGCAAGATCATCTCCGTCGGCGCCTTTGCCCAGCTCATTGCCTATGGCCTGATCTTCGTCGCCTGGAAGACCTTCAACCTGAGCTTCGCCACGGTCTTCCTGATCGCCGGGCTGCTGACCCTGTGCGTGCTTGCCTTTCTGGTGATCGCCTATCCGCAGTTTCGCGAGGGCGTGCCCCAGCGCAAGACGCTGGTGCTGCGCCGCCGCTACTGGCTCTACTACGCGCTGACCTTCATGGGCGGCGCGCGGCGCCAGATCTTCATCGTCTTCGCAGGCTTTCTGATGGTGGAGCGCTTCGGCTACGACGTGCACGAGGTCGCCGGCCTATTCCTGCTGAACGGGGTGTTCAACATGCTGCTGGCGCCGAAGATCGGTCAGTTGATCGGCCGGTTCGGCGAACGCACCGCCCTCACCTTCGAATACATCGGCCTGATCGGCGTGTTCGCGACCTATGCCTTCGTCACCAATCCGACGCTGGCGGCCGCCCTTTACGTGATCGACCACGCCTTCTTCGCCGTGGCGATTGCCATGAAGACCTATTTCCAGAAGATCGCCGACCCGGCCGACATCGCGCCGACCGCCGGCGTCGCCTTCACCATCAACCACATCGCCGCCGTGTTCATCCCGGCATTGTTCGGCCTGATCTGGCTGGTGTCCCCCACCGCCGTCTTCCTGATCGGCGCCGGCATGGCCGCCGTCAGTCTGTTCCTCGCCCGTCTCGTGCCGCAAGATCCGTGCGAGGGCAACGAGGTCACGGTCTTCTGGCGGCGCACGGCCGCCGCACCGGCCGAATAACGCCCCAACCGACAAATGGAAAAGCGCCCGTCCCACCGGACGAGCGCCTTTCGTTTGCGATCTTGCCACGATGACATCGCTGCTGCCGATGTTCTGCGCATCGATAGGTCAAAGCGCCGGCAGTCTCAGTGCCAGCGGATGACGCCAAGCGCCGTCAGGCAGCGAAAAGCCCCAGCCTCAAGCCTGGCGCTCGGGAATGCGCACCACCAGACCGTCGAGCGCGTCGCTCACCTTGATCTGGCAGGACAGCCGCGAGGTCGGCTGCACGTCATAGGCAAAGTCCAGCATGTCCTCTTCCATGGCTTCCGGCGAACCGGTGGCCGCCGCCCACGCACCATCCACATAGACATGGCAGGTGGCGCAGGCGCAGGCCCCGCCGCATTCCGCCTCGATCCCGGGCACCATGTTCTTGATGGCGTTTTCCATCACCGTCGATCCAATGGGCGCGTCCACCACGGTCTCGGCTCCGTCGGCGGTAATGTAGGTGATCTTTGGCATGGGCTGGCGGTCTCGGCATTGTAGGACGAATGGGATTACGTCCACCGACATACCCAATCAGCGCCAAAGGTCAAGCGCCACCTGGCCCATGCCGCAAGGTTTCCTACGACTTCAGGTTGTCCTCAGACAAGCCCATCAATGAAGAACCGCACTTCCTCGATCGCCGCTCGCAAAGGGGAAAGATCCGCCGCCTCGCCAGCGCGCAGTGCCGTTTCCGCCGCCTCAGCCGCCGCCGACACCTTCCAGGCGCCGATGCCCTTGGCCGATCCGCTGATGGTGTGCACTGTATCGGCAAGGTCCGCCGCCGCGTCCCGTGCGTCGATCCGCCCCATCAAAAGCTCCGCCTGCCGGGCGAACAGCAAGAGCACCTCCCGCTCCAGATCCCGGTCGCCGAGCGTATGCCGCGACAGATGTGCCCGGTCGATCGGCCCCGGGTCCCGAGCAGCACTCGCGTCCGGGCTCTCCGCCGTCGCCATCTGCCTCATGATCGCTCCCTTCCCCTTCACCTTGCAAGCGGGGCCCGGCTGCACCCGCTGATTCCGCCTGAAACCGGTCACCGCGTCCCGCAAGAGGCCAGTCTTGGCAAAATCGACAAAAGCGACGTTAAGGAAAACAGGCGTTGCTCACCCGGCCTTCCAACAAAGTGAATCTTTGGTTAACGAAAATAAACGCATTTGAACGGCTTCCCGGGCAAGGCCCAGGTGCATCCGACCCGGCACGCTGGAAGCGCCGCGCCAGAGCCCTTGAGGCCTGTCCGAAGAGGTGTGAGATCGGAGAGCCGGGAGCGCTCAGCCGTCGGGCTCGGCAACCGCCCGGCGCCCGGCCTCCGTCAGCCGGCAAACGAGCCAGTCGGGCTTGATTGGGTTGGAAAACCAAGGCTCTGCCCACCCGGCGGCAAGGCAAGCGCGGATCGTTTTTTCCGGCACCTTGCGCCCCTCGGCATCGAACAGCGGCAGCTTGCCACCCGCCTGATCGAGCCCCCGCCGCAGCCAGGCGCGCTGGGTGCGGGTCGGCTTGCGTATCGGCGAACGGGATCCGCTCCGGCTTCCGGCACGCTTCGCAGTGGCATTTTCAACTTCGTTTCCAGCACGAGCCATTGCCGTCATCCCCTTGTGCGGATTCTGCAAATTCTTGTTCACCTGTTAGGATTGTGTCATTAGCTAAGGGGATGCGGCAAGGTTGGGAAACGTATGTTTCGGGTCAGAGGCCGACCCGACATGCAGCGTTTTCCCGCCATCTCGTCCTCCGGTGCCTGGCACCGGGACCGAGAGCTGTGCCGTGAGGTTTTACGGCGCGCAGTGGTCTGCGCCGTGGCACCCGATATGTAACGAGTACGGACGCGAGGCGAGTTGAACATGGCAAATCCCCCGAAGGTGAAGGATCCCGCCGAGGCAGCCCTATCGGCAGTCGAGGAGGCGCTGAAAATCGACTTCGGAGACACGGACGGGTCCGACGGCGACAGCGTCGCAACCGCCTCCGCCGAAACCAAGGCCCGGCCGGAGGCGACCGGCGGCAAGCCCCTGCCGACCCCGGCAAATGGCGATACGCCGGAGGCGGAAGGCTCGGGCCCCGCGCGCCGGCGCGGTCGCGGTGGCGGCCGCCCGACATCGGCGGCCAATGACGACCGCCGCACCATCGGCAACCTGATCTACGCCTTGCAGCGCCGTCCGTCCGCGGCGCCCTTCTGGTTCGCCCTCGCCCTGACCGTGATCTGGGGTGGCCTTGGCGGCCGCCTCGCCCTGTCCGCCTATTCGGGGGACATCGCCGCGATCTCGTCCTTCGACGATCTCGTCGCCGCGCCGTTCCTCGTTCTGTCCGGCGTCGCCATCCTGGTGCCGATCCTGTTCTTCTGGATCATGGCGCTGATGATCTGGCGCGCCCAGGAGATGCGCATCGTCGCCCGCGGCATGACCGAGGTCGCCCTGCGCCTCGCCGAGCCGGAGGACGTTGCCAAGGAATCCATTCTCAGCGTCGGACAGGCCATCCGCCGCGAGGTCGCCGCCATGGGCGACGGCATCGAGCGTGCGATTGCCCGCGCCAGCGAACTGGAAGTGCTGGTGCACAACGAGGTCTCCTCGCTGGAGCGCTCCTATAATGACAACGAGCTGAAGATCCGCTCGCTGATCGAGGAACTGGTCACCCAGCGCGAGGCCGTCGTGTCCAACGCCGACCGGGTGCGCGATTCCATCACCGGCGCCCATGAGAGCCTCGCCGCCCAGCTCACCTCCACCTCGGAGAAGATCGGCACCATCGCCGACACCGCAACGGAACGCCTCACCGTTGCCATCGACGGCCGTGTCGGCGATCTGACCGCCACCGTCGACAGCCGCGTGCGCGAGATCACCGAGACCTTCAACACCGCCGGCGGCCAGTTGATCGAGAACCTGGCCTCTCATGGCGAGTCTTATGTGGAGCGCCTGACGAGCACCGGCCAGAACCTGGTCGACACCATGAACAGCACCGGCACCCTGTTTGCCGAGACGCTGGACAGCCGCGGCACGGAGATCAACGACCGCTTCGCCGCCACGGCAAGCGAATTCGTCGAGACCCTCACCGCGCGTGGCACCCAGATCAACGACACCCTGGCCAAGACGGGCGATACGGTCGTCGAGACCCTGTCGGGCCGTGGCGAGGAGATCACCACCGCCATCGCCACCACCGGCACCTCGATCATCGACACCCTGTCGGGTCGCGGCGACGAGATCACCACCGCCATCGCCACCACCGGCGACAGCATCGTCTCGACCCTGTCGGGCCGCGGCGAGGAAATCACCACCTCCATCGCCTCCACCGGCGGTTCGATCGTCGCAACCTTGTCCGAGCGCGGCGAGGAGATCACCTCCACCATCGCCTCGACTGGCGACAGCATCGTCAAGACCCTGTCGGGCCGCGGCGAGGAAATCACCTCCTCCATCGCGACCACCGGCGGCTCGATCGTGACCACCTTGTCCGAGCGCGGCGAGGAGATCACCTCCACCATCGCCTCCACGGGTGGTTCGATTGTCGAAACCCTGTCGCAGCGCGGCACGGAGATCACCGAGGCGCTGACGCTGACCGGCACCACCGTCGGCGACACCATTGCCCAGCGCGGCGACGAGATCACCGCCAACCTGTCGCTGACCAGCGGCAAGCTGATCGACACCATCACCACCCGCACCGAAGGTCTGCTGTCCACCCTGGACGAGCGGGTCACCGGCCTCGATGCCTCGCTGGCCACCACCGGCGACCGGGTCGTGGAGAGCATTTCCCTGCGCGGCCAGGAGGTTACCGACACCATTTCGGTCAAGGGCGCGGAAATCGTCGACACCTTGTCCTCGCGCACCAACGAGGTCGCCGAGATCCTGCGTGGCACCGGCGAATCCATCGTTGTCGATCTGTCCCTGCGCGGCGGCGAAATCGCCTCCAAGCTGGACGAGACCGCCGGCAGCCTGTCGGAGACCATCACCGTGCGCGGCACCGAGCTGGCCGACCGGCTCGGCTCCGTCGGCGAGAAGATCCACCAGGCGATCTCCGTCAATGGCGAAGCCCTCGACAGCCGTCTGGAGCAGCGCAACCGCGAGATGGCGACGCTCATCGACAGCCAGACCAGTTCGTTCCGCGAGACGCTGGAAACGGCGGCCGCCTCGCTCAACACCTCGCTGGAGAAGCATACCTCCAGCTTCGCCCTCACCCTGTCGGAGACCGGCACCGAGCTGGCCCATCTGATCGGGTCGCGCGGCGAGCGGGTTGCCGGCGAGCTGACCGCCATCGGCGACAAGCTGGACAGCACGCTGGGCGCACGCGGTGCCAGCCTGCAGGAAGGCCTGTCCGGCCATCTGCAGCGGATGGAGTTCCTGATCGACGAGCGCGGCACCTCGCTGGTGTCGTCCTTCGAGCAGCGCACCGCCGATCTCGGCGAGACCCTCGACGGGCGGATCGAGTCCCTCAACACCACCTTCGACCTGCGCGCCTCCGCGCTTGGCGAAACCCTCGACACGCGGATCGACACGATCAGCGCGACCCTGGGCGACAGCACCGCACGGTTCGAAGCCTCCTTCGATGAGCGGGCCGGCACCCTGGCCAGCACCATCGACAGCCGGATCGAGACGATCACCACGGCCCTGGGCGACCGCACCGCGCAGTTCGAAACCTCTCTCGATGCGCGGGCCGGCACCCTGGCCAGCACCATCGACAGCCGGATCGAGGCCATCAACACCACCCTGGGCGACCGCACCACGCAGTTCGAGACCACTCTCGAAGCCCGCACCGGCGCCCTCGCCGAGACCATCGACAGCCGCGTCGAGGCCATCAACGCCACCCTGGGCGACCGCACCGCGCAGTTCGAGACCACTCTCGAAGCCCGCACCGGTGCCCTGGCCGAGACTATCGACAGCCGCGTCGAGGCCATCAACGCCACCCTGCGCGACCGCACCACGCATTTCGAGACCACTCTCGAACAGCGCACCGGCTCGCTGGCGGAGACCATCGACAGCCGCACCGAAAAGCTGTCCGAGGCGCTCAACGCCCGGACCGTTGCCATGGCCGACATCCTGGAGGACCGCTCCGATGCGATCACCCTCCAGCTTTCCACCAAGGTGGCGGAGGTCAGCGCCTCGCTCGGCAACCGCGCCGAGGAGATCGGCAACAGCCTGTCGGAACGCTCGGAGAGCATCGGCCGGTCGATCGAGATGCATCTGGCCAGCTTCGAGGGCAAGATCAGCGAGAAGGTCGAACTGGCCGCCACGTCCATGTCGGAGAAGGCCGAGCATCTGGCCGAGACCATGTCGACCGGCACCGAGCGCATCGACCAGGCTCTGGACGCCCGCGCCCGCCAGATCAGCGAGACGCTGATCGCCCGGACCCGCGAGATCGCCACCGCCTTCGTCGACGGTCAGAACGAGATGTCCCATGCCCTCGACGAGCGGCTGACGGACGCTGGCGCGGTGCTGTCGCGCCAGAGCCAGGAACTCACCGAGACCCTGTCCGACCGGATCGCCGAGATCAATGTCTCGCTCGGCTCCAAGGTGTTCGAGGTCGCCGAGACCCTCGACAACCGTTCGGCGGAGCTGGAACGCATCCTCGCCGAACGGCTGGCGGCGATTTCCGGCACCCTCTCCTCGGAGAGCGAGCGGGCACGCCTGATCCTGACCGATGTGCTGACCGAGGCCGGCGGCACGGTCGAGCGCATGTCCGGCATCCTGACCGGCGAAGGCGACAAGCTGCGTGAGATCGTCGAGACGACCCTCGACAGCGCCACCGAGAAGCTCGGCGGCGAAGGCGCGCGTCTGCGCCAGATCATTCTCGGCTCGGTCGGCGAAGCGCGCGGCGCGATGCAGAGCGAGAGCGAGAAGGCGGCCGATGCCATCATCCAGGCGCTCAACACCGCCACGGGCTCCCTGTCGAGCGAGAGCGAGCAGGTCCGCGACCTGTTGTTCTCCGCCATCGGCGAGGCAGCCCGGTCGCTGGCAGCGGAAAGCGAGAAGGCCCGCACCCTGTTCGTCGGCTCCCTGTCGGAGATGAGCGGTGCGCTTGGCGGCGAAAGCGAAAAGGTTCGCGAGGACCTGACCCGCACCGTCGCCGAGGTGTCCGGCACCCTGACCGCCGAGAGCGAGCAGGCCCGTGTCGTGCTGGCGCGGACCATGGAGGAGATCCAGAACATCGTTGCCGGCGAGGCCGATGGGGTTCGCTCCAAGGTGGCCGGCGCGGTGCGCGAGGCGGCCGAGCTTCTGTCCGAGCGCGGCCAGGCGGTCGCCGACGATCTGCTCGCCCGCGCCGATGCGCTCAATCAGGCGCTTGAAGAGCGCACCGGCACCCTGTCCGAGCTTGTCGCCACCGATGGCAATGCCCTCGTCAAGGCGATCGAGGCCCGCGCGCAGGATCTCACCGGCCGTGTCGGCGAGGTGCATGACGCGATCCTTGAGGCCATCACGGTCAAGGGCCGGGATGTGGCCGACAACTTCGCCCGCACCGGTCTCGACGCCACCCGCTCGCTGATGGAGGCTGGCGACCAGCTGGTTGCGCGCCTCGACGAGCGCAGCAAGTCGGCGGCCGAGATCCTGTCCGGCACCAAGGAGCAGCTCGAAAGCGACATCACCGCTCTGCTCGACCGGCTGACCCAGTCGAACGCGCTGCTCAGCGATGTGGTGGAGAAGGCCGGGACCAACCTGGGTCAGATCGAGACCTCCCTGTCGCGCAGCGCCGGGGAATTCCGCACCGCTGTCGACCGCGCCGTTACCGAGACCACCAACTCGACCGGTCTCATCACCGATCAGACCGGCGTGCTGAAGGAGGTGTCGAACACGGTCCTGTCCGACCTTGCCGCACTGGCAGGCCGGTTCGAGGAGCACGGACGCCAACTCACCGATGCGGCCAAGCATCTGGAAGAGACCAACCGCGACGTGGAAACCCGGGTGGGCGAGCGCAAGACCGCCATCGAGGAGGTGGCCGACACGCTGCTGGCCAAGACCGAGGCGGTGGACAGCCTGATGCGGACCTTCTCGCAGCAGCTTGAGACGACGCTCAACGCCGCCGATGACAAGAGCCGCGAAGTGACGCGGATGCTGTCCGCAGCGGCCGAGGCGGCCACGGCGGCCGTCACCGAGCAGTTCGAGTCCATGCGCATGTCCGCCGGCATTGAAGGGCAGAAGGCCCGCGAGGCCGTCCGGGCAACCCAGGACGAGATCGTCGCGGAGATGTCCAAGACCCTCGCCGATGCCTCCGAGCGCTTCACCGATGCGACCACGCGCATGCGCGATGTCGCCCACGATGTGCATCGGGAGCTGGAGAAGACGCGCGGCGAGCTGAAGCGCGGCATTCTCGATCTGCCGGAAGAAGCCGAGCAGTCCGCCTCTGCCCTGCGCAAGGTGGTCAGCGAGCAGGTGCGCGCCTTGAGCGAGCTGTCGGAGATCGTCGCACGGCAGAGCAATGCCCTCGACACCTCCCGGGCCGGTGAACGGGCCATGGCCTCGACCGGTACGCTTGCCGCACCGCGCGCCGCGCCTGCCGAACCGGCCCCCCGGCCGGCCGCACCGGCGCCCGCTCAGGCGCCGACACCCCAGTCGGTGCGTGGCGAGCTGCGCCGCACGACCCTGAGCGACTTCGAGCCGGCCAAGGCGCCGGAGCGGAGCGAGAAGCGTCCGGCGGCCGCGGATCAGGGCCAGCAGGGCAAGGGCTGGGTCAGCGACCTCTTGCGCCGCGCCTCCCAGGACGAGCAGCCGACGAGCGATGCGGACCAGGCGTCCCCGCGCTCGCCGCTGCAGATGGTGGAATCGTTGAACTCCCTGTCGATCGACATCGCCCGGGCCATCGATCACGAGACCTTCATCGACCTGTGGGACCGCTACAAGCAGGGTGAGCGTCACGTCTTCACCCGCCGGCTCTACACCCTGCAGGGGCAGCAGACCTTCGATGAGATCCGCCAGAAATACGCGCGCGACGCGGAATTCCGGGGGGCCGTCGACCGCTACCTGAAGGACTTCGAGCAGCTCCTGTCGCAGGTCTCGCGCAATGACCGGGACAACGTCATGAGCCAGACCTACCTGACCTCCGACACGGGCAAGGTCTACACCATGCTGGCCCACGCCAGCGGGCGTCTCGACTGATCGTCCTCCCCCCTGCCGCCCCTCATCGGGCGGCAGGGCAAGACAACGGCCTTCCCTCGGGAGGTCACCAATAGAAAAAGCCCCGCCGCAGCCAGCGGCGGGGCTTTTTCATGTCGTTGACTTGTCGCGCACGAGGGCGATGCTGCGGCGCCCCTCCCGACGTCATCCCATCCCCCGAGCCGGGATCGGAGAGCGTCAGAGCCACAGAGCTCCCTGCCGCCCCGCGCAAGAGGGGCGCCGGGCGAAGCTGGTCTTCGTCAATCAACTGCGGCAGTCTTGATGGAGCGCGGCGCGCGGCTCAGACCTTGGTGAGAACCCAGGCGGTCATTTCGCGCACCACACGGTCGGCGGCCACGTTCATCGCCTCGACCGCCTTGCGCACATCGGTGCCGGAGGCCGGAACCTCGGCGCGGAACACGCGGCTGGCGCGGGTGCGGCCATTGCGGTCGTTCACGAGCCGGGCCATCACCTCGACCACCGCCCGTTCCGCGCCGTCGATGCGCAGTTCGAAGGCGCGCAGGTCGGTCTGAAGCTGATAATCGATCAGGAGCCCTTCACCGGGCAGGCCGACGCCGCGCAGACCGCCGGTGTTCTCCAGCGCCTGAACAAGCTTGGCCTGCACCACCTTCGGCAGGGTGTCGGTCCAGGCGGCTTTCGGGAAATAGGTGTAGACCGGTCCGGCATCGACCACGGCGATGGAACTGGTGTCGAGCGACTGCAGGGCGCGCGGCTCGGGAACCAGGACCTGACGGCTGGTTGTCCGGCCCCGGAGCTGTTCGCCGGTCGGCGTGGTCAAGCCATAGAGCGCGTCCGGTGTGCTACTGGCACACCCGGTCAGGGCCAGAAGTCCTGCGACAACGAAAGCCCGGGTCAGATCCGCCATCCGGCGCGCCCCGATCCCCGTCTTGCCAGCCCCATTTGCCATTCTATGCACCACCCCAACCCGAGAATCGCCCCGCGGTGACAACGGACCGAGCGGCAACGGGGCTTTGTAGCAACATTGAAAAGGCGCCAACAACCCCCAGTCGCCCCCGCCCCTGCATTATCGACGCTGCGCGCCGCCAAATGTCGGCTTATCCGGCCCGCCAAAGATCACCCGCTGCGGATTGCGGTCGAGATTGGAGACCGTGCGCTGGATTTCCACCAGCGTGCGGTTGAGCTGGGACATGGCGGCCGTGAAGTCGGCCGAGCCCCGCTGGGTGAACTTCTGCAAGCCCGCCGTGATCGGCCCCACGCGCTCCGCCAGCACATCGGCCACCTGGCGCACCGAGGCCGCCGCTTTGGTCGCCTCGGCGATGAAGCCCTCGCCATCGCCATCGACCATCACGCCAACCTTGTCGATGATCCCCTGGATACGGGTTCCGCTGGCATTCAGCTTGGCGGCCAGGTCCTTGGCGTCGGTCATGATCTGATCGATCTCCGGACCGCGTCCCTTGAGGCTGCGTGAGAACTCCGTGGCATTCGCCACCGCTTCAGACGCATTATCGATGGCGCCGGTAATCTTCTCCGTGCGCCCGGCAATGCCTGCGGTCAACTGGTCGACCGAGGCGATCACGTTGCTGACCTTGGCCGGATCGACGGCCTCCAGAATACCGTTGACGCTCTCCACGGTGCTCACCAGCTGTTCGCTGACGACCTTGGCGTCCTCGATGACCTCCTTGACCGTCTCTTTCTCTTCGACGGCAAGCTGGGTGACCTGTTCGATGTTGGCCATGGTCTCCGACGTCGAAACGACCAGTTGGTCGATATCGGCGGAGCGATCTTCCAGCACCTTGGCGAAGGCCGCGACCCCATCGACGATCTCGCTGATCGACTGCGGCTCGACCGCCGCGATCACCTGATCGAATTCCTTGAGGCTCTGATTCAGGCCTCGGGTGAATTTCTCCAGATCGGCGCCGGCGGCCTCCGCGGTCTTGAGCAACTCGGTCAGCCCATCGGCCGCGCCGGCGACCTTGTGCGTTATCTCCGCCGCGTCATTGACGATGCTGGTCACCTTCTCCGGCGGCACCGCGTCGACAACCGCCGTGGCACTGTCCACCAGCCCTTCCAGCCGCCCGGACAGACGGGTCAGCGCTTCGCCGGTGCTGGCGACGCTGCTCATGAAATTCTCGACCCCGTCCGAATTCTTGGCCAGTGCGTCGGAGAAGATCCGCGCGTTGGTCATGATCTTGTCCACGTCGTCGCGGTTCTCGTTGACGATGGTCTCCACCGCCGCGAGCATGGAATCCGCCCGGCCGAGAATGTCCCGGGCGCCTTCGACGATATCCTCGAAGGCGGAGCGATCAGCATAGATCACCGGCGGCTCTTCGGCCTCCGGATCGAGCAGCAGCGGCGCGGACAGCGAACCGCCGGACAGTTCCACATAGGCAATGCCGGACAGGGTGGCGAAGCCGAGGGTGGCCTTGACGTCCTTGCGCAGCGGTGTCGTCGGGCTGACCCGAATGGTGGCGACCACAACGCTCGGGTCCTTCGGATCGAAGCCGAGATTGCCCACATCGCCCACCTTGATGCCGTTGAACAGCACCTGTCCGCCGACTGAAAGACCCGTCACCGCGCCAGGAAAGATCACCTTGACCGGCAGGGCCCGCGGCCCTTCCGCCCGGCTGCCGAGCCAATAGATGAACGCGAAGCCGACGAACAGGGTGACGAAGACAAAAGCGCCAATGACGACGTAATTTGCGCGGGTTTCCATTCTGACCTCGATTGATGCCTATACCCGACGCAAGGCACGTTCGCCGTTGAAGTAGGACTGGACCCAGGCATTGTCGAAACGCATCAGCTCCTCGATCGTACCGGTTCGCAGAACTTTCTTTTCTCCTAATACCGCGACGCGATCGCAAATGGAATGCAAGCTGTCCAGGTCATGGGTGACCATGTAGACCGTCAGACCCAGCGTCTCCCGCAGTTTCAGGATCAGGGCGTCGAAGGACGCCGCACCGATCGGATCGAGCCCGGCGGTCGGCTCGTCCAGAAACACCAGCTCCGGATCGAGCGCCAGCGAGCGGGCGAGACTGGCCCGCTTGATCATGCCGCCCGACAGTTCGGAGGGAAATTTTTCGGCGGCACTGCGCGGCAGACCGACCATCTCCAGCTTGAGAAGCGCCAACTCATCCATCAGCCGTTCGGACATGCGCATGTGTTCGCGCATCGGCACCTGGATGTTCTGCCGCACATTGAGTGAGGAAAACAGCGCCCCTTGCTGGAACAGCACGCCCCAGCGCCGCTCTACGGCCAGCCGCTCCTCCGGCCCGGCGTCCCGCAGGTTGACGCCGAACACCTCGATGTCGCCGGCCCGGCGCGGCGTCAGCCCGAGGATCGCACGCATCAGCACTGACTTGCCCGTCCCCGACCCGCCGACGAAGCCGAGGATTTCCCGCTTGCGCACGTCGAGATCGAGATCTTTCAGCACCAGCACCGGCCCGAAACCGACGGTGACGCCCCGCGCGCGCAGGATCACATCGTCGTCGGAACGGCTCTGGGCGTGTGTCAGCGGATCGTTCAGTGGATTGGCCATCTGTCAGATCCCGATCGAGGAGAAGAAAATCGCGAAGAGACCATCGACGACGATCACCATGAAGATTGCCTTCACCACCGACAAGGTGGTGTGACGGCCCAGCGATTCGGCCGATCCAGAGACTTTCATGCCCTCCACGCAAGCAACAAGGCCGATGATCAGCGCCATGAACGGGGCCTTCACCAACCCGACCAGCAGCGTGTCGGTGGAGACCGCCACCTGCATCAGGTCGATGAACACGCGCGGCGGAATGTCGAGATAGAGCCAGCTCACCAGTCCGGCGCCGAACAGCGCGGCGAGGTCGGACAGGAAGGTCAGCACCGGCAGCGCCAGGATCAGCGCCAGCAGGCGCGGGATCACCAGCACCTCGGTCACATGCAGGCCGATGACATGCAGCGCGTCGATTTCCTCGCGCATTTTCATCGACCCCAGTTCGGCGGTGAAGGCCGAACCGGAGCGGCCGGCCACCATGATCGCCGTCAGAATCACGCCGATCTCACGCAGGACGAGGACACCGGCTAGGTCGACCACGTAGATATCGGCACCGAATTGCTTGAGGTAGAACCCGCCCTGCTGCGAGATGATCGCGCCGATCAGGAAGCTCATCAGCATGACGATTGGCACCGCGCCGATGCAGGAGCGGTCGAACTGGTTGGCGACCGACTTCAGCCGCAGGCAGCGCGGTCGCACGAATACCCCCGACAGCACCGTCACCATCGAGCCGACGATGTGCAGCACCGCGACCGCATCCTTGCAGATCTCAACCACCTGCCGGCCGGTCATCTCCAGCACACGTACCAGTGACAGCGGATGGCGTTCGGGCACCCATTCCGGCGGGTGGTGCTGCTCCACTTCGGTCAGCAGCGCCCGGTAGGAGCCTTCCAACCCGGTGACGACCACGCGGCTGCCGTGAAATTCCAGTTCCGCCTGCAACCGGTGCAGCAGCCAGGCGCCGGCCGTGTCGAGGCCGTTCAGCCGCGACAGGTCGAGAATCACCTTGGCTGTATGCGGCATGGCAAGATCGGCCAGCGCCGCTTCCAGAACCTCGCTGTGAAAAATTGTCCAGGGACCTTCGGCGACGACGCGGCTGGTCTGCGCATCGCCGGAAACGCTCAGTCTTGGTAGATCTTGTGCCGCATGGATCGTCATGACTGTCTTGCGTCGCCTCTTGCCGGCCATCCCGAAGGCCACGTATACCTTGCAGCCGCTGCCAGCGTCCAGATTGGCGGTACCTTCTGCCCGGCAAGGCGGCAACAGACCCGCTGCGACCGGAAACGGAACACATTCAATCGCTCAAGGAGCCTTCGATGGAAATCGCCCATCCTTACCTGCTCTTCCTGGGGGATGTCCCCGATGCGCTGGCCGCCAAGACCGGTCTTGGCATTGTCGACTGGCGCCGCGATTGGTGCCTGGGGCAGTACCGCCTGCCGGGCTGCAAGGCCGATGCCGCCCTCGACGAGATGACCCCGAAGGAGGCCGCCGCCGCCGGTGTGCGTACCATGGTGATCGGTGCCGTCAATGCCGGCGGTGTCCTTCCTGAGCATTGGGTCGCCTCGGTTGTGGAAGCGCTGGAAGCGGGACTGGATGTCGCCAGCGGTCTGCACATGCGTCTTGGCGCCATTCCGGCGATCCGCGAAGCGGCGGAACGCACCGGCCGCAAGCTCTTCGATGTGCGCCATTCCGACGAGCGGTTCGCCACCGGCAAGGGCACCAAGCGCAGTGGCAAGCGGCTGCTGGCCGTGGGCACCGATTGCTCGGTCGGCAAGAAATACACCGCTCTGGCGCTGGAAACCGCCATGCGCGCCCGTGGTTTCGATGCCGACTTCCGCGCCACCGGCCAGACCGGCATCTTCATCTCCGGCCGCGGCGTCTCGCTCGACGCGGTGGTCGCCGACTTCATTTCCGGCGCGGCCGAATGGATTTCCCCGGAGGCGGACGCGAATCACTGGGACGTGATCGAAGGTCAGGGCTCGCTGTTCCACCCCTCCTTCGCCGGTGTCACCCTCGGCCTGTTGCATGGCTCCCAGCCCGATGCCTTCGTCGTCTGCCATGAGCCGACCCGCAAGACCATGCGCGGCGTCTCCACGCCCCTGCCGACCATCCAGCAGGTCATCGACATGACCATCGCCTGCGGCAAGCTCACCAATCCGGACATTCGCTGCGTCGGCATCTGCGTCAACACCGCCGCGCTGGATGAAGCCGAGGCGCGCCGCGTGCTGGAAGAGCTTTCCGCAGAGTATGGCCTGCCGGCCTGCGATCCGGTCCGCTTCGGCGCCGATCCGGTGGTCGACCGGCTAGCCGAGGAGTTCGGCGCACCATGACCATCGCGCTGGAGGTCACAACCGAAAGCTGGCCGATCGAAGGCGGCTTCACCATCGCCCGCGGCAGCCGCACCCACGCCCATGTGGTGGTGGCGCGCGTGCGCGAGGGCGATCATGCCGGTCAGGGCGAATGCGTCCCCTACCCCCGCTACGGCGAGACCGTCGACGGGGTGATGGAGGACATCCGCAAGCTGGCCCCCGAGCTGGAACGCGGCCTCGACCGGCAGGGCCTGCAACAGGCCATGCCGGCGGGTGCGGCCCGCAATGCGCTCGACTGCGCGCTCTGGGACCTGGAGGCCAAAAAGGCGGGCAAGACCGTCGCCGAGTTGCTCGGCCTGCCCCCACTCGGTCCGCTGGTCACCGCCTTCACCATCTCCCTCGGCACGCCGGAGAAGATGGCTGCCGACACGGCGAAGGCGGCGGAGCGGCCGCTCTTGAAGGTCAAGCTCGGCGGGGCGGGAGACGCGGAACGGATCGCGGCCGTGCGCGCGGCCGCGCCGAAGGCCCGGCTGATCGTCGATGCCAACGAGGGCTGGAGCCTTGCGGATTTCGACGCTCACATGACCGCCTGCGCCGAGGCGGGGGTGGAGCTGATCGAACAGCCGCTTCCGGCGGCCGAGGATGCGGCGCTCGCCGACCTTGCCCGCAAGGTGCCGGTCTGTGCGGATGAAAGCCTGCACACCTCCGCCGACATCCCCCGGCTGGCACCGCTCTATGACGCGGTCAACATCAAGCTGGACAAGACCGGCGGCCTGACCGAGGCGCTCGCCCTGTTCGAGGCCGCGCGCGCCGAAAAGCTGGCGATCATGACCGGCTGCATGGTCGGCACCTCGCTGGCCATGGCGCCAGCGATGATCCTGGCGCAGCGGGCCGATTTCGTCGATCTCGACGCACCGCTGCTCCTGGCCACTGACCGGGTGCCGGGCCTGCGGTTCGAGGGCAGCACCATGTACCCCGCCGGGGCCGACCTCTGGGGCTGATTTTCCCCCGCCACCGGCACCCACACACAAGACGGGCGCGGCTCTTTTCGGATCCACGCCCGTTTTCACATTCGTCTTCGCGTCCGGCGGCAACGCCGGTCTAAAGGCCCGCGCCGCCGCCGCGCCAGCGCCGGCGCAGGGCACTGGCCACCAGCAAGGCCCCACCGGCCGCCGACAGCCCCGCCATGGCGTAAAAGGCCAGCGCCGGACCAAGCGAGTAGAGCTGCCCTGCCATCGCCGAGGCCAAGGCGGTCAAAAGCCCCACCATCATCGACATCACCCCTTGCGCCGTTCCGGCCCAGCGCGGCGGCGCGGTTCGTGCCACATAGGCCACCGCCCCCAGATGGCTGGCACCGAAGCTGAGCCCGTGCAGTGCCTGCAGCAGGGCCACGCTCACGGGATCGGTGGCCAGCGGAAACAGCAGCCAGCGCAAGGTGGCCCCCGCCGCGCCGAGACCCAAAAGCCCGGCAATGCCAAGCCGCAGGCCAAGCTGGCCGGCAATGGCGAACAGACCGATCTCGGTCACCACGCCCAGCCCCCAGAACAGCCCGACCGCTGTGCCGGGGATACCGGCCTTCGCCCAGAACAGCGCGCTGAAGGCATAGTAGGCTGCATGGCTGGCCTGAATCAGTCCGGTGGCGCACAGCACCATGAGGAAGCCGGGCGTCAACACCGTCGTCACGCCAGCCCAGCTCCGGGCCTCCTCCTCCGTCGCTGCGGCTTCCGGGCGGCTCGGCAAGCCCCGCCCCACCGCCACGGCGCACACGAGCCCAGCGATGATACCGCCGATCACCACTTCCCGCGTCCAGCCGCCGACCAGAACGCCGCCGATCAGGTTGGCGACGATGAAGGAAACCGAACCCCACAGGCGCATGCGGCCATAGTCGCCGCCCCCTTCCCGCTCCACCCGGGCGGCCAGCGCATCGCCAAGCGGCATCAAGGGTGACCAGACGAAAGCGGTCACCATCAGCAGAAGGAACATGGGCACGAAGCCGCCAATGAAAAAAAATCCGGAAAACCCCACCAGCGACAGGAGCGACAAGATGGTAATGGCGCTGGCCGGCGTGGCGTAGCGGTCCGCCAGCCCACTGACCAGCGGATTGGCGATGAGCCGCACGATCATCGGCACCGCCAGGAGGGTGCCGATTTCGCCCGCGCCGAGGCCGGCTTCGTTCAGCAGCAGCGGAAAGAACGGCAGGAACAGGCCAAGGCCGAAAAACTGGGCGGCGAAGAAGGCCGCCACCCGGGTTCGCAATTGCATGAACGAAAGTCCAGTTTGGAAGGGACACGCCCTTCTATACCGATTTTAAGGATTTGGCGATTAAGCATTGAGCGGGCAAACCGCACGCCAAGTGCTGTGTTCCGGCGGTGTGACAGGACGCGGATAGAAGAAGAATGGCAGAAAACGGTACACCGAGCGCGATCCGCGACAGCGACTACGACGCCATCTTCAATGCGTTGAGCGAGACGGATCGCGGCCGGAGATTTCTCCAAGAATATCTGGTTCGCAACCAGAAGCCGGATACCCAGATCGTTCTCGATGCCATCGGCCGGCTCGAAAAGGTGATGACCCGCGAGCGCACGGTGCCCGATCTCGACCGCATTCGCCTCGACATCGCCGACATGCAGGAAGCCATCGAGCGCACCAAGCGCGAGATTGCCAACATCAAGCATGAGGCCGAAGAGGGGAACCGCTTCGTCGAGGCGTCCAACGAGCTGGATGCCATCGTCACCCAGACCGAAAGCGCCACCCAGGAAATTCTCGCCGCCGCCGAGGCCATTCAGGAGCATGCCTGGACCCTGCGCGAAAGCGGCGCCGACCAGGCGATCTGCGACGACATCGACGCAAGGGCCACGGAAATCTTCATGGCCTGCTCGTTCCAGGACCTGACCGGCCAGCGCACCCAGAAGATCGTTCAGGTGCTGCAATATCTCGAATCGCGCATCAACCTGATGATCTCGATCTGGGGCATCGAGGACGTGAAGGGCGAGCACACCGAGATCCGGCAGGACAGCCGGCCGGACGCCCACCTTCTCAATGGCCCCCAGCTCAAAGGGCGCGGCGTCTGCCAGAATACGGTCGATGAGCTGTTCAGCCAGCAGGAAGAGACCCCGTCGGGGGATGCTCACGCCGCCGAGCAAGCGCAGATCGATGCCGTCTTCGAGGGCATGGACGACATGGCCGGTCTCGTTGCCGGGGCGACCGTGACCGACGACGATCTCGACGCCCTGTTCGCCAATGCTGGCCCCGCCGGGGACGAAGCGGAGCCCAGCGGTACGGATGCCGAAGCCGACGTTTTCGCCGCGCCCGACACCGCAGCAGCAACCGATGCCGAGTTCGGCGCATCCCCCCTCGACCTCAGCGCCGAGGATCTGGCCGGCGCGGATATCTTTGCCAGCCCGGACGTCTCGGACAAGACCGAGGCCAACACCGAGGTCGACACCGAGGCCGAGGCACCGGACGCATCCCCAGACGAGGCGGACCAAGTCGAGGCGGACGCGGCGCCGGCTGACGCGGAAGACGATGTGGTGATTGTCGATGAAGCCGATGATCTGAACTGGCGAAACGATGAGGACAGCCCCAAGGAGCCGGATCCGCTCGATCGCCTGTCCCCCGGCGAACGCCAGTCCCTGTTCAGCTAGGCCCCAATCCCTGTCCAGTCCGAGCGCGGCCGCATCCAGAAAGCGCTCTTCTGACCACTCAGCTGACGCGATCCGGGGGCGCCTTCCGCCCCCGGATGAACGGGTTAGTCGACCTTGAAATCCACCACCTTGCTCCCGCGCAGGGTGCAGATGCCGTTCCTGTAAGCCAGGATAACCTGCGGATTCTCTTGCGTCCTATCGATCTCGTAGGTGATCTTGACGGTCTTCTCGTAATCGCCGGTCACGCGCCTGGACACCTTTTTCTTGACCGGATACCCCATCCGGTCTCGCGCGAACCCGTCGCAGATTTCCTCCGCCAGCCCATCGCCGATGGTCTCGCGCCGTTCGCGCTCCTTGCGGTAGTCCTCCTCGGTCATTTCACTGACCTTCACCATCGCCAGGCACTGGTTGAACTCCTGAGTGCCGGGGGTGAGGTTGGACGCCAGGCAGATCAGTTCCTCGCGACTTGGCTTGGGCACATCCGGTTCCCACGAGCGCTCCGATCCCCCGTCCGATACGCAACCCGCCACGATCAGCGCCGCCGCGATTCCCGCCACTCTAGCCATCTCCACCTCGCATACTGGTATTTCTATCAATGTTGTAAGCGGAGTGGTTGTACAGAGCACCGTTCTAAAACCAACCGGAGCAGCGCAGCTTTTCCATACCGCATGCGGAAACCATCGCCGGCCCTCCGGGCAAGGCATCGCCCGGCACAGGGTGGCGCCCCCTTGCGTTCCGCAGAAAACGCAACGTCAACTTTCTCGTGCCATCCTGTGCAGGACCAAAGCTCGGGACAAAACCCGAGGCTCTATAAGTATTTTTAACGATCTCCCTGCGATACTTCGTTTCCAAAAAGAAAAATGAGAAGGATCTCGGCTGAATAAAGCCGAGACCGGACGGAACGGATCGCCGCCATGCTCATGGAAAAGCTGGAAAAACTCGCCAAGATCAAGGCGCCTTCCGCAAGGTCCGAGCTCGTTCGCATGTTGAGCGCGCAATATTCGGACAAGCAGGAGAGCGAGCCATCGGAAGCGGAGCGTCAGCTTTTCTCCGCCCTGGTCCTCGATGTTTTCGATCAACTCGACCGCTCCGCCCGGCTCGACATTGTCGTGCGCCTTGCCAAGACCGACCGCATCACCTCCCCGCTGGCAGACCGGCTGGCCGGCGAGGCCTTCGAACTCTGCGAACCGGTGCTGGAACACTCGCCGGTGATCAGCGGTGCCCGCCTTGCCGACATTGCCCGCCAGCGCTCCGACCGGCACCGGCTGGCGATTGCCCGCCGCAGCCATGTGCCGGCGGAAATCGTCGACACGCTGATCGCCAGAGGCGCCTTCCCGGTGGTCAATGCGCTGCTGCATAACCCGGGGGCGGTGTTCGAGGTGCGCGCGCTGCTGGCGACATTGATCCTCGCCGCGTCCGAAGCGCGGCTGATGGGGGCGATGGCCGGTCGCTGCACCCATGACGAGGTGTTTTGCGACGATCTGCGGCTGATCGGCCAGAGCAACTGCCCGCTGATGCCGGTGGCCCTGTCGCAGGCGCTGGACAACGACGACGCACTTTTCCGGCTCGCCGAAACCGCTGTTGCCGACGACCGCGACCCGCATTTCGATGTGGATGGCGAAAGCCTCAGCCGGCACGAGGTGCGCATCCAGATCGCCGCCGGAGAACTCAGCTTCGAGACGATCCTCCTTATCCTGATCGACCGCCAGGACATGGCCGGCATCATCTGGTTGCTGGCGCACCATCTCAACATGCGCGAGGGCGCCATCCGCGACACCTTTGCCTCACAGGCCGACGGCACGGTCGCCCTGCTGATGAAGGAGACGGGGATCGGCCACAAGACCTATGGGAAATTCGCCCGCCTGCGCCATGACTGGCTGGGCCTGAGCGGCAGCGGTGTCGCCGATGAGGTCTACCGCTTCCGCACCATGCGGCAGGCTGCCTCCCCGCGCCGCGTCAACTGACGGACGCGGCCCGGAAGACGGCGACGCGGCAAGTGCTATTCCGCCAGAGCCTTTGCCAGCATCGGCGGATCGATATTGCCGCCTGAAAGCGTCAGCGCGATGCAGCGTCCGGCCACGGGCAGCTTGCCGAACAGCACGGCCGCCAGGGTCACCGCCCCGCCCGGCTCCACCACCAGCTTCAGCTCCCGAAACGCGAAAGCCACCGCCGCCAGCGCTTCCGCGTCGCTGACGACCAGTCCTTGCCGCGCCCGCCGCCGGGTGATCTCAAAACCGATTGCGCCGGGCTGGCGCGACAAAAGCGCATCGCAGACCGATCCGCTCTCCGACGGGTTTGCCTGGATCTCCCCGGCGATCAGCGAGCGGCGATGATCATCGAACCCCTCCGGCTCGACCGGATGGATCGCGCAATCCGGCACCAGGGTTTCCAGCGCCAGGGCGATGCCGGCGGTCAGCCCGCCGCCACCGGCACAGGTCAGCATCGCTTCCGGTTCCAGCCCCATGGCCCGCGCCTGCTCCGCCAGTTCCAGACCGGCGGTGCCCTGCCCGGCGATCACCCCGGGATCGTTGAACGGATGCACCATGATGGCCCCCGTTTCCTCGGCGATGGTGCGGGCGATCTCCTCGCGGTCATCGACCCCGCGCCGGTAGGTCACCACCCGCGCGCCGGAGCGCTCGGTACGGGCAACCTTGGAGGCCGGTGCATCCTCCGGCATGACGATGGTCGCCGGCATGGAGAAGAGCCGCGCGGCCTCGGCGACCCCTTGCGCGTGATTGCCGGAGGAACAGGCGACCACACCGGCCGCCCGCTGGTCTTCCGGGATCATCGACAGCCGATTGCAGGCACCGCGAAACTTGAAGGAGCCCGTGCGCTGCAGGGTCTCCGCCTTCAGCAGGATGGTTCCCCCGGTCAGTTCATCGAGAAAGGGCGAATTGAGCAGCGGCGTCACCACCGCCCGCCCGGCGATGCGCGCGCGGGCGTCGAGAACATCCTGAAACTGCGGTCCGGCAAGCATGGCATCCATGGTCATTTCCTCCATCAGGATATGACCGGTACACCATTCCCCCGCCCGGTTGAAGCCGCCGGGTGCGTTTCAGCTCATGCCGCGCGGACGGCAGCGGCCGCCAGCCGGTTGGCGGCCATGCAGTTGTCGATGAACTGCCGGGTGCTGCGCTCCCAGGTATAGCCGAGCGCCACTTCACGACAGCGCGCGCGCGGGATCTGCAGCGCGGCGCGCGCGGCAAGCCCCAGATCCGCATGCAGCACCCCGGCGCCGGTATCGGCGACGATGTCGACCGGTCCCATCACCGGATAGGCCGCCACCGGCACACCGCAGGCCAGCGCCTCCAGCAGCACATTGCCGAAAGTGTCGGTCAGGCTGGGAAACACCACCACATCGGCGGAGGCGTAATGGCGGGCAAGATCCTCGCCGACCCGCGCGCCGGTGAACAGCACATCCGGATAGGCGGCGCGCAAGGCGCCAAGCTGCGGCCCGTCGCCGACCACCACCTTGCTGCCCGGCAGATCGAGATCGAGGAACGCCTCGATGTTCTTTTCCACCGCCACCCGGCCCACATACATGAACACCGGCCCGGGCAGGTCGGCGGGCAGCACGCTGCTCTCGAACGGGCGGAACAGGTCGTGGTCGACCCCGCGCGACCAGCGCATCAGATTGACGAAGCCGCGCCGGCCGAGCGCCCGCTCCAGCGTGCCGGTCGCCACCATGCAGCCATGGCCGGCATTGTGAAACCGGCGCAGCCAGGAATAGGACCAGTCGAGCGGCACCGGCATCCGCGCCGACAGGTATTCGGGAAAGCGGGTGTGATAGCTGGTGGTGAAGATCCGGCCGGACTGGCGCGCGGCACGCGCGGCAAGCAGCCCGAGCGGGCCTTCGGTCGCGATATGCAGATGCCCGCAGTCGCGCGCGGCGATCTCCCGGCGCAGCACGGCGGGCGTCGCCAGCGTCAGGCGAATTTCCGGGTAGGTCGGACAGGGAACGGTGCGAAAATCCGCCGGCGACAGGATTTCCACCCGCACGCCGAGCCGCTCCATCTCCCCTTGCGTGCGCTCGATGGAGCGCACCACGCCGTTGATCTGCGGATGCCAGGCGTCGGAGACGATCAACAGGGACTTCATGCCGCCGCCCGCGCGGTGGAGGGCTTGGGAAGACGCGCCCACTCGCCCCGCTTCGCCCAGTGGATCACCTCGAAAGTGCCGTCGTGATGCTCGGCGACGGCGGTGCAGCTTTCCACCCAGTCGCCGGTGTTGATGTAGTGGGTGCCATAGTCGGTATGGTCCGCCGCATGGTGAATGTGGCCGCAGATCACCCCGTCGACGCCCTGACGCTCGGCCTCCTGGGCCAGCGTCTCCTCAAACTTGCCAATGAAATTGACCGCGTTCTTGACCTTCAGCTTGGCCCAGGCCGACAGCGACCAGTAGGTCAGCCCAAGACGCCGGCGCACCATGTTGAGCCCGGTGTTCAGGTTGAGCGCGGAGACGTAGGCCCAGTCGCCGAGATAGGCGAGCCACTTGGCGTGGCGCACCACCACATCGAACCGGTCGCCATGGATCACCAGATAGCGCCGCCCGTCCGCCGTCTCGTGGATCGTCTCGTCCACCACCTCGATGCCGCCGAAATGGGTGCCGAGGAAGTCGCGCAGGAACTCATCGTGATTGCCGGGCGTGTAGACGATCCGCGCACCCTTGCGCCCCTTGCGCAACAGCTTCTGCACCACGTCATTGTGCAGTTGCGGCCAGTGCCACATGCGGCGCAGACGCCAGCCATCGACAATATCGCCGACGAGATAGATGGTCTCCGCATCGTTGTAGCGCAGAAAATCCAACAGAAGTTCGGCCTGACACCCTCGCGTTCCAAGGTGGATATCCGACAGGAAAAGCGTTCTGTAGTGCCTGGGTGCTTGCTCGGCGGACATGATGACCTCCCGACCTGGGTTCGCCGAGAGTAGTGCGCGACTTCGGTCTCAGAAATATGACAGCGCCCGACAAAAGAGCGTAAGGCTTGCTTGCCGGCATGGCCGCGCGGAGCCCCAGCTCAGCCGCTGCCGCGATGGACAGGCGAGCGCGTTTCCCGCTAACAGACAAGAAGGAAATCCGGGCCTTACCGGCTTGGCAAAAAATGGGAGGAAGGGTCATGGACCTGGGTATTTCCGGCCGCAAGGCAATCGTTTGCGCATCGAGCCGGGGGCTTGGGCGCGGCTGCGCCGAGGCGCTTGCCGAAGCCGGCTGCGATCTGGTGATCAACGGTCTCGACCCGCAGCGGCTGGAGGCAACGGCGGCGGATCTGCGCGCCCGATTCGACGTCACCGTCGAGGCGGTCGCCGCCGACATGTCGACGCTTGAGGGTCAGAAGGCCGTGCTCGCGGCCTGCCCGCAGCCGGACATTCTGGTCAACAACAATGGCGGCCCGCCGCGCCGCGACTTTCGCGAGCTGGACCGGGAGGCAATGATCGCCGGCGTCATCCAGAACATGATCTCGCCCATCGAAATGATCCAGCAGGTCGCCGACGGCATGGCCGAACGCGGTTTTGGCCGCATCGTCAACATCACCTCGATCACGGTCAGGATGCCAATCGAGGGGCTCGACCTGTCCAGCGGTGCCCGGGCCGGGCTGACCGCCTTCCTCGCCGGGGTCGGGCGGACCTATACTCACCGCAATGTGACGATCAACAACCTGCTGCCGGGCAAGATGGACACCGACCGGCTGCGCGGCGGCTTCGCGCGCGCGGCAGCCCAGAGCGGTGCCAGCGTCGAAGAGGTGCGCGCGGCACAGGCGGCGGAAATCCCCGCCCGCCGCTTCGGCACCGCCGAGGAATTCGGTCAGGTCTGCGCTTTCTATTGCTCACGGCAGGCCGGCTATGTCACCGGCCAGAACATTCTGGTCGACGGCGGTCTTTATCCGGCGGCGTTCTGAGCGCACCGTCTCTCCATTCACGCAAAAGGCCGGCGGATCGCTCCGCCGGCCCTTCTTCATGTGGACGCCCCCTGTCCACACTCAACGATCAAAGGCTCGTCCCGCCTCAGTACTTGCGGATCGGATCCAGTTCCGGCCGCTCGACCGGCCCGCCCCAGGTGTAGCGCAGCGAGGCCGAGACGATATTCACGTTGGCATCCACATTCGAGCTGTAGGTACCAAGGGCCGGAACATAATCCTGATGGCCCGGCCCGATGTTGACCCGGGTATCGGCGGTGCGGATGTAGGTGTAGCCGAAGTCCATCGCCAGATTGTCCATCACCTGGTAGCTGGCACCGGCCGACAGCCACAGCCGGTCATTATCCGGCAGGCGGGTGGAGCGAATGTCCGTGTCGATCGGCGACAGTTCATAGCCGATACCGGCGCGCAGGGTCAGATCCTCGTTGAAGTCATATTCGCCGCCAATCGAGAAATACCAGCCATCGCTGTAGTTGAACGGCAGCGCCTTCGCCACCGTGCCATTGGGCATAACAGCGCGCGGGGTCTTCAGCCGGCTCCAATTGGTCCATTCCACGGTGCCGAGAACGCGAAACGCGTCGGTCACCCGCTGCTTGACCGACAGGTTGACCATATCGGGCGTGATCAGATTGGCGGTGATCGGGGCGATGCCACTTGGCGAGGAGACCGTTCCACCCAGTTGATGCGCCACACCGGACCGGTATCCAAGGCCGATTTCCGTTCCCGCGATTGGCTTGAGGGTCACACCGGCGGTAACACCGAAGCCGATGTCATCGCCCTCCAGCGCGGCGGTCGGAAAGCCCGGGACGTTCGGAACGCCGGTCTTCAAGGACACGGCGAACTGCTGGATCTGCAGGCCGAAGGCGAAGGACAGCATCTCGTTGAACTTGTAACCGATCATCGGCGTCACATTCAGCGAGGCGGCCTTGGAGGAGCGGGAGTAGAACTGGCCGGCCCAGTTGTCGTTCGGCTTGGTCGACAGGCCGAAGGGCGCGTTGATCGCCACGCCGAAGAACACCTGATCGGTGACCTTGTAGGCGGTATAGCTCGCCGGAATATAGGCGTCATTGGCGATATCGCCGGAGGGCGCGGAACTGTTGGGCAACACGATGCCGAATGGTGGAAGCGCCACGCCCGAGGACGTGAAGGTGCCATCCATCTTCGCCGTCGGCATGAGCAGCGTGTTGTGCGCCTCGAAGGTCAGCCCGTCGGGCGCACCGGTGATCGTCGCCGGGTTCCAGAAGATCGAGGAGATCGACGGGCCGGTGGTGCCGTAGCCGGCGAACGACATGCCCTGATAATAGGAGCTCTGCTCACGCAGGGCGAACCCGCCCGCGGAAGCTTCGGTGGCGATCCCCACGGCGGTCAGCGCCGACACGGCCAGAAGCGCGTTCTTAATCCTGTTTGTCATATCCGGTTTTTTCCTCCCAACAACGCAAACGCGGCGCACCACCCCTGTGCACTCTTAACGTTAGCGTCATGTTGGGCAGGAAATCCCGGTCAGGCAAACCCGTAGCAGCGCCTCCCGGGCACCTCACTAGTCCCGAAAACTGGCGGCTTTCGGCCATTCCGCAACGGAAGAAGATCGGCTTCGGCGGGAGATTTGCCAGAATTCGTTCGATTTGTGTCAATTTGATTGCGGTCGCGATCATCGATCGAACGAATGCCTATATTTTAGGCAGGTCAGACCCCAAAATGACGCCCCCTCGATTTGGTCGAAGCTGTGGCAAAAATGCGACAGGCGCACCTGTCAAAACAACCAGTGATAGCGAATCACATGACGCCACACAGACGAAATCGCGAATTGGAACAAAGTTCCGCATGACGGACCTTGCGTCGCGAACGTACCTCCTATCGCCCGTATAAAGCCTCAGGTTGCGGCGGAGAAATGCAGCGAACGGACGCCGCCGCGCATGGCTCGGCGCCCGCCCTCCCCGCCGGCCGAAACCGACGGGGCGCGCATCACTCCGCCGCCTGCGGCAGAACCGTCGCGGGGTCCGTTTTCCGTTCTGCCGTGTCCGTGTTCCGCTGGCTGTCTCCGCCCTCCGGCTCAAGCATCTCCGCGTCGGTCCTGTCGAGCCGCCGGCGGAACCACAGGGCATAGAGCGCCGGCATGAACAGCAGCGTCAACACCGTGGCGACCGTCAGCCCGCCGATCATCGACACCGCCATCGGCCCCCAGAAGATGCTGGTGGTGAGCGGGATGAAGGCGAGAACGGCAGCCAGCGCGGTCAGGATCACCGGCCGTGCCCGGCGCACGGTGGATTCGACGATCGCCTGACGCATGGTCGCGCCGGCGGCAAGATCGTGCTCGATCTGGTCGGCGAGGATTAGCGTGTTGCGCATCACCATGCCGCCAAGGGCGATCACCCCGAGAATGGCAACAAAGCCAAAGGGTTCTCCGGAGATCAGCAGCGCTGCCACCGCCCCGACCAGCCCCAGCGGGAAGGTCAGGAACACCAGGATCATCTTCGAGAAGGACTGCATCTGGATCATGATCAGCAGCATCATCGCCAGCAGCATCACCGGGAAGACCTTGGACAGCGCCGCATTGGCTTTGCCTGATTCCTCCGCCGCGCCGCCCGCATCGATGCGATAGCCCGGCGGCAGCGTCGCCTCGATGGCCTCGATCTGCGGCATCAAGGCCGCCGTCACATCCGGCGCCTGCACGCCGGGCATGATGTCGGAGCGCACCGTCAGCACCGTTTCGCGGTTGCGACGCCACAGGATCGGCTCTTCCGCCTGATAGCTGATCCGGGCCACCTGTGAGACCGGAATGGCCTGCCCGTTGCGCACCGCGATCACCAGATCGCCGATATCGCCGAGCGCCGCCCGTTCCGCCGCATCGGCGCGCACCACCACGCCAACCGAGTGCCGGCCATCGCGCAGGCTGGTCGCCTCCGCCCCCGACAACAGCGCCTGCAGGGCAAGGCCGATTTCCTCGCTGGTCAGTCCCAGCGCCCGGGCCCGGTCCTGGTCGACCGAAAGGCGCACCGACTTGACCTTCTCGCCCCATTGCAGCTCGGTGTCGCGGGTATCGGGATTGGCGCGCATGGCAACCTGCACCCGGGCAGCGATGCGCCGGACCTCCTCGATATCCGGCCCCACCACCCGGAACTGCACCGGATAGCCGACCGGCGGCCCCAGTTCGAGCCGGTTGGCGCGTCCACGCACCGCCCCTTCGCTGGCCGCGAAGCGGGCACGCAGCTCCGCCAGCAGCTTTTCGGCGTGCTCCCCGCCCTTGGTCTGGATCAGGATCAGCGCGTAATTCGCATTCGGCAGCGCCGGATTGTAGGCGAGGAAGAAGCGCGGCGCGCCGGCGCCGATGTAGGAGGTGAAATACTCAAGATCCGGGCTTTCGGCGAGCATCGCCTCCACCGCACGCACCTCCCGCTCCGTCGCGGCAAAGGCCGCCCCTTCCGGACCGCGCAGGTCAACGAGGATTTCCGGCCGGGAGGAGTTGGGAAAGAACTGCTTCTTCACAAAGCCCATGCCGTAGACCGCCGAGGCCAAGAGCCCCACCGTCAGGAGCACGACCGGCAGGCGGAAGCGCACCGCGCCGGAGATCATGCCGCGCAAGGCATTGTAACCGCGCGTGCGATAAATCGCGTCCTCGTCCACATCCCCGCGCTCCGCCGCGTGGCGTTCCAGCGAGCGCGGCAACAGCTTCAGGCCGAGGTAAGGGGTGAACACCACCGCCACCAGCCAGGAGATCAGAAGCGCGCTGGTCACCACCCAGAAGATGCCGCCGGCATATTCGCCGGCCGAGGATTTGGCAAAGCCAACGGGGAGGAAGCCAGCCGCCGTCACCAGGGTGCCGGTCAGCATCGGAAAGGCGGTCGATTCCCAGGCGAAGGTCGCCGCCCGGTACCGGTCCCAGCCCTGCTCGATCTTCACCACCATCATTTCGATGGCAACGATCGCATCATCCACCAAAAGGCCGAGCGACAGGATCAGCGCCCCCAGCGAGATCCGCTCCAGGTCGATGCCCATCTGCAGCATCACCAGGAAGGTGCCGGCAAGGGTCAGGGGCACCGACAGGGCAACGACGATCCCGGTGCGAAAGCCCAGCGACAGGAACGACACCAGGAGGACGATGGAAATCGCCGCGACGAATTTCAGGAGAAACTCGCCAATCGCCTCTTCCACGACTTCCGGCTGGTTGGAGACCTGATGCAACTCGGCGCCGAGCGGCAGCCGGGTGCGGATCTGCGAAACCTTCTCCGCCAGACGTTCGCCAAGCTCCAGCACGTTGCCGCCATCGGCCATGGCCACGCCGAGCATGATCGCCGGCTTGCCATTGTAGCGGGCGGCGAAGCGCTGCGGATCGGAAATGCCGCTATGGATCCGCGCCACATCGCCCAGGCGGAAGGTCCGCTCGCCCGCCCGCACCGGCACCGCCGCCACCGCTTCGACACCGGCGAGCTTGCCGCTCACCCGCACCTGTACCGTTTCGCTGGGGGTGTCGACCGAGCCCGATGGCACCACCGCGTTCTGCCGCGCCAGCGCATCGAAGATGGCGCTGATCGGAATGCCGAGCGTCGCCATCTTGGCGTAGGAGATATCGACGTAGATCTTCTCGTCCTGCTCGCCGAACAGCTGCACCTTTTCCACGCCCGGGACGGACAGCAGCGATTGGCGCGCCATCTCCGCCAGGTCGGACAGTTCCGACCAGTGGGCATCCGGCGCGGTGATCGCATGCACCTGCACGAAGACATCGGAATATTCGTCGTTGAAGAACGGTCCAAGCACGCCGGCCGGCAGATCGCCGCGAATGTCGCCGACCTTCTTGCGCACCTGATACCACAGATCGGCGACCTCCGAGGGCGGGGTCGCGTCGTCGAGCACGATCTGCGTCGCCATGAACCCGGGGGTGGCGTAGGTTTCCAGCCGCCCCAGCCAGGGCAGGGTCTGCAGCCGGGTCTCGATCTGGTCGGCCACCTGCTCCTGCATTTCCTGGGCGCTGGCGCCGGGCCAGGCGGCGGTGACCACCATCACCTTGACGGTAAAGGCCGGATCCTCGTTGCGCCCCAGGTTGGTATAGGACCAGATCCCCGCCGCCGCGGTGACGAGGATGAAGAACAGCACCAACGCCTGATGGCGCAGCGCCCAGGCGGAAAGGTTGCACCCGCTCATTGCAGCGCCCCCACCTGCACCCGCGCCGACGCCGGGCGCCGCTCAAGACGCACCTCAAGGTCCGCGTCGAGGCGATGAACGCCCATGCTGACCACCAGATCGCCCGGGCGCAGACCGCCGGTGACGAAAGCCTGTTCGCCGGACAGCCGGGAGACGGTCACCGGCACCGGCTCCACATGGGAGGCTCCCTCCTTGCCGCGCCAGACATGGGCCGCCTCGCCCTTGTACCAGACAGCGGAGAGCGGAACGGCCATCTCGCCTTCCGCCCCGCTCAAGGTGAGCTTGACCACTGCTGTCATGCCGAGCCGGGCCAGATCGTCGGGATCCTCCATGGCAAAGCGGGCGGTGAAGGTGCGCGCCGCCGGGTCGGCCTGGGGCGACAGCTCGCGCAGCCGCGCGGCCAGCGGCCGATCCGGCGCCACCCACAAGGTGATCTCGGCCCGGGCGGTGCCGATTGCCTTCACATAGGTTTCCGGGATCGCCACCTCGGCCTCGCGCTCGCCGTGGCGGGCCATGCGCACGATCGGCTGACCGGCGGCGATCACCTCGCCGGGCTCGGCCAGGGTCGCCGTCACCACCCCATCGACCTCGGCCACAAGGGTGGCATAGGCCAGTTGGTTTTCCGCCAGCCGCTCGCGTTCCCGCGCCGCCTTCAGGGTCTCCGCCGCCGCATCGGCGCCGGCCACCGCCCGGTCGAGCGCCGCCTGGCTGACATGCCCCTTCTGTTTCAACGCCCGCAGCCGGGTCAATTCATCGGCGCTGCGCTCCGCCTCCGCTGCCGCCGCGCGCGCCCGAGCGGTTTCCGCCCGCATCGCCACCTGAAGATCATCCGCGTCGAGCCGGCCCAGCACATCGCCGCGCGTCACCAGATCGCCAACATCGACGGTGCGTTCCGCCAGCTTGCCGCCGACCCGGAACGCCACCGGCGCATCGCTGCGTGCCCGCACCGTGCCGGAAAACTCAAGCGTCTGTTCAGAGGCCGCCACCACCGGCTCGACCCAGACCGTGCGCGGCGGCGGCGCCACGACATCCTCCGCCGCATCCGGCTGGCATCCGGCGAGCAGGCTGGCGACCAACCCCAGAGCCAACAGCCGGGGAGCCACAGCCGCGCCCCCGCGCGCTGCCCGCCACAATCCGGCGTGCCTTGCTCGGCGCCGGCTCGGCGTCATGAAATCGGTCATTCCTGGCATGGCGATGGCTCCAGACAATTGCCGGCGTGGCGGTTGTCACCCGCCGACGCAGTCCCGCCAGCCCGTCGCTGGCAGCGCAGGCCTGCTATATTTGCGTAAAACTGACGATTGTCAATAAACGTCAGAGAATATATATCAGAAGTCAGCAGTTGACGGATCTCCATGTGGCTCGCATGTTCCAATGGAGATGGAATCTTCCCCATCCGGCTTCCGGATGGCGAATGGCGTTCGGTCTGCGTCCCGGGGCGCGCGCATGGCGCGGCAGGCCCCGAACGGAGCGCCGGTCGCCGTGCGGACGAACGTCGCCCACCGGCGACACCTCCGCCAGCGGAACACATGTGATTGGACAGCCCATGACAGACACAGCGGAACGGCAAAGATCAGTTGATGAAGTCGCGGCGACCCGCGATGGCATCACCAGCGCCGCTGCCCGGGAGACCCGCCGGCGGATCGTCGAGACGGCCAACCGCCTGTTCCACATCTACGGCTACCAGAAGACGACCATCGCCGACATTGCCCGCGAGCTCGGCATGTCACCGGCCAACGTCTACCGGTTCTTTGCCTCCAAATCGGAGCTGACCAAGGCGGTCGCCCTCGTCGTCACCCAGCATCTGCGCGAGGTCATGCTGAAGGACATCGCGGAAAATCCTGAGGCCACCGCTTCGGAGCGGCTGCGGGTGATGGTGCGCAGCCATTTCCACCATATGCGCGAACGCTACACCGAGAACCGCAAGATCCACGATCTGCTCGAAGCGGCCATCGAGGAAGCCTGGGACGAGATCGAGATGCACAAGACCGCCATGCGCGAGACCTTCGCCGTGGCCATCCGCCAAGGCATCGAAACGGGGGAGTTTCCGCAGCAGGACGCCGATGCCTCGGCGATGCTGTTCCAGCATTCCCTGGTGATGTTCTTCCATCCGGCGCTGGTCGCCCAGAGCTGCCGCTGTCTCAGCGAGGGGCATCAGGACCTGATGTTCGATCCGATGGTCGATTTCGCCCTCGCAGCCTTGCGCGACGGCCGCTTCCGGCAGCTCGCGCCGGAGCTGCTCGCTCCGCACCAGCGCGACTGCTGAAACGCCCCGCCAGCCGGCGGGAGCGGATTACAGCGCGCGGGCCCGCAGCATCAGCCCTTCGGTGACCGCGCTCCAGGGGCCGAGATGGGCCTGCGCCTCGGCGTAGCTGTTGTAGATCTCCCGGGCGAGATCGCTGGTGGCCGCCAGCCCCGACACCACATCCGCCGAGGTCGCGCGCAGCGCCAGCAGCACGTCCTCCGGATAGTGGCGCACCTCAACCCCATCGTTTTCCGTCAATTGGCGCAGCGCGTCCGCATTGAGCCAGTTGCTTTCCGACAGGGCGCGCGAGGTCTCGACCCGGCAGGCGGCGCGGATGATTTCCCGAAGATCTTCCGGCAATCCGTTGAAGGCCACCGCATTGACCAGCGCCTCATAGGTGCCATTGGGCTCCTGGAACCCGGGCGCGTAATAGAGCTTCGACACGGACTGAAACCCCAGCGCCCGGTCGCTGGCCGGGCCGAGGAATTCGGCCGCGTCGAGAAGCCCGCTGCGCAGGGCCGGGATCAACTCTTCCGCCGGCAGGGACACAGGCGTTGCCCCGAGCCGGCGCAACACCTCGCCGCCGAGCCCCGGCATCCGCACCTTCAGCCCGTTGAGATCCTCCAGCCGCTCCACCGGACGGGTGAACCAGCCGCCCATCTGCCCGCCGCTGTTGCCGCCCATGAACGGCTGCACCCCATAGGGCGCATAAAGCCGCTCCCACAGGGCCTGTCCGCCGCCCAGTTCGATCCAGGTCATCTGCTCCTGCGGCAACAGGCCGAAGGGCACGGCGGAAAAGAACACCGCCGCCGGCATCCGCTCCTGCCAATAGGCCGAGGCCGCATGCCCCATCTGCGCCGTACCGCCGGACACTGCATCGAACACACCGGCCGGCGGCGCCAGCTCTCCGGCAGCAAACAGCCGCACGCGCATGCGCCCGCCGCTCATCACCTCGATTGCATCGCAGATCCGCTGCGCCGACTGGCCGGGGCCGGGCAGGTCCTTCGGCCAGACCGTGGCCATTTTCCATTCGATGGTGGTCTGGGCAATGGCGGGGCGGGCCAGTCCGGCCACGGCTCCCGCTCCGGCAAGCCCCAGCGCCCCGCGCCGTGACAAGAGCACCGCCGATCCCTGTTCCGGCTTGATATCGCGGCGCGTCGTCATCGGCCATTCCGTCCTGTTGTCCAGCCCACCGGTGCAAGGCCTCCCCCCACAAGGAGCATCCGAACCGAAACCTAAAGCATTTTACCGGCGAGTGGAATCACCTGCACGCCGAGGGAATACGGACCGGTCCGCGCTCGGGCGCCACACAGATGGCGGCCCGGCGCCCCGGATGCAAGACCGGCATCGGCAGAATCCCCGAACCGCCTCCTTCGGACAACATCCCGGGTTGTCCCCTGGCATCCGCCCCTTGCTCCGGACGGCCGCTTCCGCTTCACTGTCGCCGAGTCGCCCGCCGCGCGACAGCTGGCGCGGACGTCGCGCCCGGTGCCGCGACCCGGTCGGGCCGGCCATGCAACGGAGAATTCGATGGTTCCCTTTTTCGTGATGATCAAATGCCACCTCGGCAAGGCCTATCAGGTCGCCAATGCCATCGCCGACGCGGAGATCGCCTCCGAGATCTATTCCACCGCCGGCGATTACGAGTTGCTGGTCAAGTTCTACGTCGATGACGAGACCGACATCGGCCATTTCGTCAATGAGAAGGTCCACCCGTTCGAGGGCATTCTCGACACCAAGACGATCATCACCTTCAAGGCGTTCTGACGCGGTTTCCGACGCTTCGCGCCGGCGCCAACACAAGGCGCCGGCCCAGCGCTCCCGCCTCAGGCCTTGGACGGGGTCACCGTCCGGCGCTCCTTCGACCGGTCAAGGCCCAGCGCGCGCTCGCGGAAGATCACGAACACCCCGGCGCCGATGACGAAACAGGCACCGATCAGCACCTCGATGGTCGGCACCTCGGCAAACACCAGCCAGCCGGCAATCACCGTCCACAACATCGTGGTGTAGTCGAACGGGGCGATGGTCGAGGCCTCGGCGAAACGGTAGCAATGGGTCAACAGGATCTGGCCGAGGCCGCCGAACAGGCCCATGGCCACCAGGATCAACGCATCCTGGGCCGTCGGCATCGTCCACCCGAACGGCAGCGTCAGAAGGGCGAGGACCGAGGACACCCCGGCGAACCAGATGACGATGGTGGTGGTCCGCTCGGTGCTCGTCAGTCGGCGCACCTGGATCATCGCCAAAGCCATCATGCAGGCGGAGCCGAAGGCGAACCCGGCACCGAGCCCGTTGACCCCGTCCACGCCAGGCAGCGCCGTGCCCAGATGCGGCGACAGGATGATCAGGATGCCGCAAAAGCCGATGCCGACCGCCGTCCAGCGGTAGACCCGGACGCGCTCGCCCAGGATCAGCGCGGCCAGCACCACCATGATCAACGGCGCGGAAAAATTGATCGCCGTCGCGTCGGGCAACGGCAGGCGGGCGAGCGCGGCGAACCACAGCGCCATCGCCGACCCGCCGATGATCGCCCGGCCGACATGCCCCATCGGGCGCGCCGTCTTGACCACCGACCAGGACTCGCCCTGCCAGAGCGCCATGACCAGCACCGGCAACAGGCCAAACAGGCTCCGCGCGAACACCAGTTCGCCGACCGGATAGCGGTCCGCCACCAGCTTGATCAGCACCACCATCACCGTGAAGGCCAGCGTCGCGCCGATCTTCAGGGCGATCCCGAGCTTCGGATTGTGGCGATTGAGATCCAGCCCTGCCGGGCGCTCCTGGGATGACGCATCGGCGCTGCGAACGGACATGACAACCTTTCGGGAAGCGGATCAGCCCCGGGCCCGGGCGCGTCCGCAAGGAGGGAAGATCGGCTCAGGTTAGGCCATTCATATGATGAATGACAGGGCGCCGATCCGCACCGGGCACAGATCTCCCCTGCGCCGATTGCATACCCCAAGGTCATCACAACGCCCCTTCCGGAACGCGGCCCGAAGGTTCTCCGGACCGCGCCCCTCCCCGGCAGCCGCGCTTCCGGCCCCCGTCAGGCGCTGGCTGCCCGGATCGCCTCCCAGACCCGGTCCGGCGTTGCCGGCATGTCGATCCGCTCCACACCGGCGCCGCGGCGCAGGGCGTTGTCGAGCGCATTCATCACCGCCGGGCAGGCGCCGATGGTCCCGGCCTCGCCCGCCCCCTTGATGCCCAGCGCATTGGTGGTGGAGGGCACGTTGTGGGTGGAAAAGCGGATGTCCGGCAGGTCCCCGGCGCGCGGCATGCGATAGTCGAGGAACGAAGCGGTGACGAGCTGGCCGTCGGTATCGAAGACCGTGCGTTCCATCAAGGCCTGGCCGATGGCCTGCACCACGCCGCCATGCACCTGACCGGTGAGCAGCAGCGGGTTCACGACCACGCCGAAATCATCGACGATCACATAGTCGAGCAGCGTGGTCTCGCCGGTGTCCGGATCGACCTCCAGCTCGCAGATATGCGTGCCATTGGGATAGGTGGCCTCGGCCTGCTTGACCGCCTCGCGGGCGGCCAGCGGCTCCGGCGCGCTGGCGGCGATCTCCGCCAGCGTCACGGCACGGTCGGTGCCCACCACCTGCACGTTGCCGCCGATCAGCTCAAGGTCCTCCACCCCAGCTTCCAGCCGGTCGGCGGCCAGTTCCTTGACCTTTTTCACCAGACTACGCGAGGCCTCCAGAACCGAAGGCAGGCCGATCGGGATCGACCGCGAGCCACCGGTGCCCCCGCCTCGGCGCACCCGGTCCGTGTCGCCCTGCACCGTGGTGATCCGGTCGAGATCGACACCGAACTGTTCGGCGATGATCTGGCCATAGGCGGTGGCATGGCCCTGCCCGTTGGTCTGGGTGCCGATCAGCAGGGTCAGCGAGCCATCGGTGCCCAGTTCCACCGTCGCCTCCTCCGAGCCGGGGAAGGCGCAGGCCTCGACATAGGTGGCAAGGCCGATGCCGCGATACCGCCCGCGCGCAGCCGACGCCTGGCGGCGCGCCTCGAACCCGTCCCAGTCGACCGCCTGAAGCGCCAGATCCAGATGTTCGGCGAAGGCGCCCGTGTCATACATCCGGCCCGTCGCGGTGGTGTAGGGCAGTTGCTCCGGCGCGATGAAATTGCGCCGCCGGATTTCGGCCGGCGACAGATCCATCTCCCGTGCCGCCTTGTCCACCAGCCGCTCCAGCAGATAGGCCGCCTCGGGGCGTCCCGCGCCGCGATAGGCATCGGTCGGCACCGTGTTGGTGTAGACCCCATTCAGGGTCAGATGGATGGTGGAGACATCGTACAGACCGGTGGCCATCGAGCTGCCGACGAAGGGAATGGACGGTCCGTACTGATGCAGATAAGCGCCCATCGCGGCGATCAGCTCGAACCGCATTGCCATGAAGCGGCCGTTTTCATCCATCGCCACTTCCGCAACCGAGACATTGTCGCGGCCATGGGCGTCGGCGAGGAAATGCTCGGTGCGCTCACAGATCCATTTCACCGGCCGGCCGAGCCGCTGCGCCGCCACCAGGCTCAGCGGATATTCCGGATAGGCGAATGCCTTGGTGCCGAAGCCGCCGCCCACATCCGGCGTCACCACCCGCAACCGGGCCGGATCGATGCCGAGAATGTCGCCGGCAACAATGTCCCGCAGTCCGTGCCCGCCCTGGGTGCCGACGGTCAGGGTGTAGCGCTCGCTGCCCGCATCGTTTTCGGCGATGCAGCCGCGCGGCTCCATGTAGTTGGCCACCAGACGGTTGTTGACGATCTCGATGCGGGTGATCTTGTGCGCCGCCGCGAAGGCCGCCTCGGTGGCCGCCGCATCGCCCCGCTCCACGGTGAAGGCGAGATTGCTGCCCCGCTCCGGCCACACCAGCGGAGCACCGGGGGAAAGCGCGTCGCCGGTCTCCACCACCGCCTCAAGCGGCTCATAGTCGATCTCGATCAGCTCCGCGGCGGATTTCGCCGCGTTCACGCTGTCGGCGACGATGTAGGCGATCGGCTCGCCGATATGGCGCACCGTGTCCACCGCCAGCACCGGGCGATGGGGCACGTCATTTTGCGACCCGTCCGGCTGGGTGACCAGCGCCTTGGTCGGCATCGGCCCCAGATCGCCGATCTCGGCGGCGGTCAGCACCAGCGCCACCCCGGGTGCGCCCCGCGCCGCGTCGAGCCCATCGAGCGAGATCCGCGCATGAGCCATCGCCGAGCGCAGCACATAGCCGTGCAACGCGCCTTCGGGCTGGATGTCGTCCACATACCGGCCCTTGCCGACGATCAGCGCCGCGTCCTCCTGACGCCGCACCGGTGCGCCCATGCCGAATTTCGCCGGAACAACCTCGTTCATACCGTCCGCCTCGCTTGGAATCTCGAATACCGTGAAAGTGTCTCCCGCGCCGTCCACCCCGGCCCCGGGCCTTCGCCGTTTGCGCACATGCCCCGGTCGGGCGACCGGCCCCACGTGCCACCTCACCGTGCAGCGCGCGTTGTTTCGCCGAACTTAGCTGCAACCACCCACCCGCGCCAAGTGTCTATTCATCCTACAAAACACTCCACATCCCGGCCACACGGGTCTATGCTTGCCGCAATCTCCTCTTGCCCGGACCCTTTTCCCGCATGTCCCCTCCCCGGACGCACGCCCGCGTCATTCGCCGTCTCCATGTCGCAAATCACCGCCTGTCGTCCCTGCCGGGCAATCTGCGCGGCATCTTGTGGATGCTGGTGGCCGGCCTGTTCTTCACGACCATGGTGACCCTGATCAAGCTGCTCGGCGCGCGGCTGCATGTCACCGAGATCATATTGATCCGCCAGATCTTCATGGCGATGATCGTCGCCCCGACCATCGTCGCCGGCCTGCCCGGATCGCTGGTGACCCGGCACGGGCACCTGCATGCCCTGCGCATCGCCTGCGCCTCCGTCGCCATGTTCGCCGGCTTCACCGCGGTGGTTCACCTGCCGCTCGCCGATGCCACGGCGCTGTCCTTTTCCAAGACCTTCTTCGTCACCATCTTCGCGATCCTGTTTTTAGGGGAAACCGTCGGCCGGCACCGCTGGCTGGCAACCATCGCCGGGTTCATCGGCGTTCTGGTGATCCTGCGCCCGGATGCGGGCGGCGGTGTCAACCTCTATGCCGGCCTTGCGGTTGCCGGGGCCGCCGCCGCCGCCGTGGTGATGATCCTGATCCGCAAGCTGTCGCAATTCGAGCGGCCGGTGACCATCCTGACTTATCAGGCGGTGTTCGTCGGGGTGATCATGCTGCCGTTTGCCATCGCCAACTGGAAGACCCCGACCCCGGCCGAATGGGGGCTTTTGGTGATCGCCGGCTTCGTCTCCTGGGCCGGGCAGATGTGCAACATCCGCGCCTTCCGCGCCGGCGAGGCCTCGGCCATCGCCGCGTTCGACTACGTGCGGCTGCTCTATGCCACCGCCATCGGCTTCCTGCTGTTTTCCGACCTGCCGGGCCTGCATACCCTGGCCGGCGCGACGCTGATCGTCGCCGCCGCGCTCTACACGGCCTGGCGCGAGGCCTATCTCGGCAAGAAGGTGACCACCCAGTCGGGCCTGCGCTCCGACCCGCCCTGAGCGGCCCGCCCCGCGCCCACTGGAGGGGGCCTTAGCCTCCGTTGAAATGCGGTCTCCACAGCCGCTCGATCCGGTAGCCGCCCAGGGTGGCGGCCATCTCCCGCAGCGCCGGCGTGCCGCAAAAGGCGACAAACGCCTGAAACGGCGGCTCGAACCAGTCGCGCCGGGAAACCAGCAGGTCGAAGCGCTCCTCGCACACCGGCACGAAATCCAGCTTGAATTGCCGCGCCGAGGCTTCCAGCCCGAAGGCGACCTCGGCCCGGCCATCGAGCACCGCCAGTGCCGCCTCGCGCTCGTCCCGCGCCATCGGCCCGGTGGCCGCCGGCGGCGTCAATCCCTCTTCCGCAACGAGCCGCTCCAGCAGCAACTGGCCCCCAGCCTTGGCCTGGCGGCGCACCACCTGACGCCCGGCGAGATCGGCAAGCCGGGTGATCCCGGCCGGATTGCCCGGCGCGACGATGAAGCCACGGCTGCGCCAGGCCCATTCGACCAGCACCACCGGGCGGTAGCGGAACCGGCGGGCGATCACCTCCGTGTTCCACCCCTCTTCCTGCACCACATGCAGGCCGGCAGCGATGCCCTCACCCGCTTCGAACCGGTCGAGCCCGTCGAGACTGCCGTCGAACAGCGCGGCAAGGCCGGAGCCGGATTCGCGCAAGGCCCATTCCAGCAGCGGATCGTGGCTGCCCAGCACCACCGGCGGACGCATCGCATCAGAGGACGGCGCGTCGCTGGCATTGGCGATCCAGGCCAGCACCTCCTCGCGCGGAAACAACAGCTTTCCGGTGGCGCGGCTGTGCGGCACCTCGCCGGCGGCGGCCAGATCGTAGATCTTCCGCTCCTTGACCCTGAGGAGATCGGCCATTTCCCGGGTGGTGAGATAGGTCGGCAGGTCACCACTCATCAGCGCGTTCGTCCTGGGCTCGGGTATGGTGTCGGGTCAGCGCAAGGCGTTGAAACCGCTGGGCCGACAATGCCAAGCCGGGCCGGCAATCGCAAGCGTCATGCCGCCGACGCAAGATGCGCCGCCCGGCCATGCGCCAGCGCCGGTCAGCCGCCCCGCTGCGTGCGTTTGTTTTCATAAAGGATCTGGTCGGCGCGCTGCACCACCTCATCCGCGTCGAGCGCGCCGTCCGTTTGGAACAGGCCGTGGCTGAACTCGATCACGGTGCCGGGCTTCGACAGCCGTTCCTGGATGTCGGTCAGCTCGTCGCGGATCGCCGCGATCGCCCGTCCCGCCCGGTCCTCGGCCGTCTCCGGCCAGATGATCAGGAACTCGTCGCCGCCCCAGCGCCCGACCGTGTCCACATCGCGCAGATGCTTGCCAACCGCCTGGGTGAAGGCGACCAGAACCTCGTCGCCGACATGATGTCCGTGGCTGTCGTTGATGGTCTTGAATTCGTTGAGGTCGATCATGGCCACGGTCAGCTCATGGCCGAAGCGCCGGCAGCGCTCCAGCTCGCCGCGCAGGATCTTTGACAGGTGGCGCCGGTTGTAGACGCCGGTCAGCGGATCGTTGGTCGCCGCCCGCTGCAACTCCTCAATCAGCCGGGCGCGCTCGGAAATATCGCGCACCACGGCGATGAACTCGGTCGCCGTGCCCACCTTGATCTTGGCGATGGTCACCTCGGCGGGAAACTCGCTCCCGTCGCTGCGCAAACCCATCACCGTCACCCGGGTTTCCATCGGCCGCGACATGATCGGCGAGGTGCCAAAGGATGCCACATAGGCTGGATGGCGCTCGCGGTATCGCTGCGGAATGAGGGTCTCCAGCCGCTTGCCGTAGGCCTCTTCCTTGCTGACCTTGAAGATCTCGCAAGCAGCGGTGTTCATCAGCACGATCTCGCGGTCCTCATTGACCGAGAGGATTCCGTCATAGGCCGCGTCCACGACGGATTCGAACCGGCTTTGCGATTGCGCCAGCGAGCTTTGCAGCGACTTTTTCTCGGTGATGTCGATGCAGGTGTTGAGCACCCGCCGGGCCGCGCCGCGCTCGGTGAACACCGGTGAGAACACGAAACGCCACCAGCTCACCCGGCCGCCCCGGTCGATCACCACTTCCGATTCCACCGGGCTTTGCGTCCGCAGGCATTCGTCCATCTGCTCGCTCAAGGGCAGGCAGAGATAGCGGGGAAAGATGTCCGCCAGCCCATAGGCGACAACCCCGTCCATCTCCTCCCGTTCCAGCATGGCCATGTACTGCCGATTGGCGGCCAGCATCACATAGGCGTCATGCTCGCCCTTGCTGAAAACGGCAACGCTGGCGCCAATGGCGTTCACGAACGAGTTCAGAGTCTTACTGTTTTCCGAGGAGAAGGGCATTGGGAGAATCACAAGTGGCTGCGGGACCGCCCTTATCGGCCGCGCTCCCTCCCCCCGTCAACTCGGCGACGGGGAAAGCTTGCGAGGCGCAGGCGTCCCACGCTCCCGCGGGGCGCGGCGAAGCTCTCCGGTCGGCATCACCGCCCGCGAAGCCGTCGCCGCATCTCCCGGAGCCCGGGGGTCAGCCGTCCGCAGAGGCCGCCGCCCGCTTCTCCGCTTCCTCCTCGACCAGTTCCTTTTTCGACAGCTTGCCGACCATGGTCTTGGGCAACGTGTCGCGGAACTCGATCTCCTGCGGCATCTCGATCGGCGACAAATGCCCCTTGAGGAACAGCTTCATTTCCTCCGCCGAGACCTCCGCCCCCTCCCGCAGCTTGATGAAGGCCTTCGGCGACTGGCCGCGATAAGTATCCGGCACGGCGATGACAATCGCCTCCTCCACCGCCTCATGCTGGTAGATCGCCTCCTCGATCACCCGCGGATAGACATTGTAGCCGGAGCACAGGATCAGGTCCTTGATCCGATCGACCAGATAGATGAACCCGTCCGGGTCGCGGTAGCCCACATCACCGGTGTGCAGCACCCCATCCTCGATGGCCCGGTTGGTCTCGTCGGGCCGGTGATAATAGCCCTTCATCACCTGCGGCCCGCGCACCACCAGTTCCCCCTTTTCGCCTTCCGGAACAGGGCGGGACAGGTCCTCCAGATCGCGGAACTCGATCTGCGTGCCGGGCACCGCCAGACCGATGGAGCCGGCGCGCCGGTTCTCGTCGAGCGGATTGACCGCCACCACCGGCGCACATTCCGTCAGACCGTACCCCTCCACCAGAATGCAGCCGGTCAGGGTCTCGAACTGGGTCTTCACCTCCACCGGCAGCGGCGCCCCGCCGGAAATGCACAGGTTGATCGACGTCAGGTCGTAGCTCTTGGTCTGCTCGGCGTTGTTGATCGCCGTGTAGATGGTCGGCACGCCGGGGAACAGGGTGATCTTCTTGCGCACGATGGTATCGAGCAGCATCTTCAGCTCGAACCGGGGCAGCAGCACCATTTCCGCGCCGAGCACCACCGAGAGGTTCTGCGCCACCGTCATCGCGAACACGTGGAAGAATGGCAGCACGCACAGCATCTTTTCCCGCCCGGGCTGGGCGGCGGCGAACAGGGTGCGCATCTGCTCGATGTTGGCGGAAAGGTTGGTGTGGGTCAGCATCGCGCCCTTGGGCACCCCGGTGGTGCCGCCGGTGTATTGCAGCACCGCCACATCCTGATCCGGGTCGATCTCGACCGCCCTGGCCGTGCGGCCACCGGCGATCAGATCGGCAAAACGCGGATGCGCCGCATCCTTGGGGATCGAGGCCCGGTCGCGGCCCTTGAACAGGGTGAACAGCAGCTTTTTCGGCTGCGGCAGGATATCGGCCATCGGGCAGACGATGATCGTGTCGAACGCCCCTTCGCGCCGCACCGTCTCCACCTTGTCGAAGATGATCTTCAGGTCCAGCGTGACCATGATCCGCGTTTCGGAATCATGCGCCTGGAAGGAGATTTCCCGCTCCACATAAAGCGGATTGAAATTCACCACGATCCCGCCGAGCTTCAGCACCGCGAAATAGAAGATCGTGTAATAGGGCGTGTTGGGAAGGCACAGGCCGACCTTGGTGCCCTTCTCTACCCCCAGGGCCTGAAGCCCCGCCGCGGCCTTGTCCGCCAGCGCGCCGATCTCGTCATACCGCCAGACCTTGCCCATGAAATCGGCGGCCGGCCGGTCTCCATGATCGCGTACCGCCGCTTCCAGATAGGTGTGAAGCGGCTTCGGCCGGAATGTGGCGAGCCAATCCTGTGGGTCGGTCATCGCGGATCCTCCCTGACTTTTCTGAACCGATCCCCGCCGCCCCCCTTGCGGCGGTTCCAGCGCCGTGCCCCCGCGCAATGAGAAAGGGAACCAGTCACCTGGTGGCGCACCATGCCGAACGCTTCCGTTTACGTCAACGGAAAACCCCGTTAATCCGGGAAACACGGTACAAGGATACGCCCGCGCACCGGTCGCACCAATGCAAATTTCGCCATCCGGTCATGGCGGGGTCGGGGCCGGCTCAGTCGACCAACGCGAACCGATCCACATCGAACAGCCCCATGTCGGTGATCTTCAGATGGGGGATCACCGGCAGCGGCAGGAAGGCCACCTGCAGGAACGGCTCCGGCAAGGTGCAGCCGAGTTCCCGCGCCGCCGCGCGCAAGCCTTCCAGTGCGCCGCGCACCGTTTCGAACGGCTCCAGGCTCATCAGCCCGGCGAGCGGCAGCGCCAGTTCCGCCAGCACCCGGTCCCCATCGGCGACAACGAAGCCGCCCTTCAGCGCGGCGATCCGGTTGACCGCCGTGGCCATCGACTGGTCGTCGGCACCGACCACGCAGATGTTGTGGCTGTCATGGCCGACCGAGGAGGCAATCGCCCCGCTCTTCAGGCCGAACCCGGAGACGAAACCCCGACCGATGTTGCCGCTGCGCCCGTGCCGCTCCACCACCGCGACCTTGACCACATCCTGCGCCGGATCCGCCCCGGTCTCGCCGCCGGCGACCGGCAGGGAGCGCGTCAGATGTTCGGTGATGATCCGGCCCGGCACCACGCCGATCACCGGCTGTTCGTTGGCGCTGCCGGCGGGGATGCGAAAATCCTCCGCCGTGATGGTCCGCACATGCACGCTGTCGAGCCCGACCGGCGCCACATCGCCGCGCGCGGCGAAGGCGGTCGCATCGGCCAGCCGGCCGCCGGCGATCACCTGGTGCACCCGGCAGTCGGCAAGATCGTCGAGCAGCACCAGATCGGCCCGCCAGCCCGGCGCCACCAGCCCCCGGTCGCGCAGGCCGAAGGCATTGGCGCCCGACCAGCTTGCCGCCCGATAGGCATCGACCGGACGGGCGCCACCGGCGATCAGCCGGCGGATCATGCTGTCCAGATGCCCCTCCTCGGCGATATCGAGCGGATTGCGATCATCGGTGCACAGGCAGACGAAGGAGGCGGTCTCCGCCGTCAGGATCTCCGCCAGCGCATCAAGGTCCTTGGACACCGACCCTTCGCGGATCAGGATGGTCATGCCCTTGGCCAGCTTCTCCCGCGCTTCCGCCGCCGTGGTCGCCTCGTGATCGGTGCGGATGCGCGCGGCCAGATAGCCATTGAGATCGCCGCCGGACAGCATCGGTGCGTGGCCATCGATATGCCCGTCCTGAAAGGCGGCGAGCTTGGCGATCACCGCCGGGTCGCGGGCAAGAACCCCGGGGAAGTTCATGAATTCCGCCAGGCCGATCACCGCCGGGTGATCGCGCATCGGCTGCAGGTCGTCGATTTCCAGCCGGGCGCCGGCGGTCTCGAAGGCGGTGGCCGGCACGCAGGAGGAGAGGTTCACCCGAAGGTCCATCACCGTGTGCTCGGAGGCTTGCAGGAAATAGCCGATCCCCTCCGCCCCCAGCACATTGGCGATCTCATGCGGATCGCAGATCGCCGTGGTCACCCCGTGCGGCAACACGCAGCGGTCGAACTCCAGCGGGGTGACCAGCGAGGATTCCACATGCAGATGGGTGTCGATGAAGCCCGGCACCACATGGCGCCCGCCCGCATCCACCTCGCGGCGGCCGCTGTAGCGCTGATGGGTGCCGACGATCCGGTCGCCGACGATGGCGATGTCCGTTTCGTTCACCGATCCGTCGATCACCGAGAACAGCCGCGCGTTGCGGATCACCAGATCCGCCGGTTCCTCGCCCCGGCCAGCGGCAATCGCTCGTTCGAGAAAGGCGCCATCGTGAGGAATACGCTGCATCCGCTGTCTCTCCTGACCTGTTCGCCGCCGCCAGCCCATCCGGACGTGCCGCTGAATGTCGTGAAAGTTGAACGCGTTTCAAGGCTTGGCGCAACCCGTCGGCCGCGCTCTCCCCGCGCTTTGCGCCGCAGCATCGAAAGCGGTTGACTCCGGTCGGGTGTGGTTCATTATTTAAATCACCTGAAATTAATAATGCGCGGGCGCTTGCAGCCCGCCGGCATTCGCCGGAGAGGTTTTCGGCGGCAGGGAGAGCGCCCGGATGGCAAGACGCCCGCTGGTCGGACAAGGGTCGAACTCGGTCCAGCTTCGCCGCTACAACGCCCGCATCGTGTTGCAGGTGCTGCGCCGGGTCGGCAGCGCCTCCAAGGCCGATCTTGCGCGCCTGGCCCAGCTTACCAACGCCGCCATTGGCGCCATCATCCAGGATCTCACCGCCGCCGGGCTGATCACCTCGCTGGGCAAGCGCCGCCATGGCGGGCGCGGCCAGCCGGCAACCATGCTCACCCTCTCGCCCACCGGCGCCTACGGGTTCGGCGTCCGTCTCGACCGCACCGCGATCGAAACGGTGCTGGCGGATTTTTCCGGCAGCATCATCGGCCGGCGCAGTCATGACATGCTGCTGCCGGAGCCGGCGGCGGCCATCGAGCTGGTGCGCCGCGACATCGACGCGCTGTTGCCGCTGGTGCCGCCGCAGGAGCGGGCGCGCATCGCCGGCATTGGCGTTGCCATGCCGTTCAACCTCGGCGCCTGGCTGCATGAGTTGGGCCTGCCCGCCGGCGTCTTCCATCTGTGGGACGCGGTCGATGTGCGGGGTCTTCTGGAGGCGGCGACCGACTTCCCGGTGTTCGCCGAAAACGACGGTACGGCGGCGACCATCGCCGAGCTGTTTTCCGGTGCCGGGCGCGGCGCCGATGACTTCCTCTATCTCTTCCTCGGACCGGCCATCGGCGGCGGGCTGGTCATGGGCGGCGATTGCCAGAAGGGCGTCACCGGCAATGCCGCCGATGTGGCGATGATGCCGGTGCCGCCGAGCACGCTCGCCTCCGCGCCCCGTCCCGGCAAGCCGCTCGATATCCTGCTGACCCGCGCCTCTCTTGCCGCGCTGCGGCGCCATCTTGCCCATTGCGGCGTTGAGGCCCGGTCCCGCGACGAACTGGAGCGGATGGTCGAGGCCCGCCATCCGGCAGTGGAGGAGTGGCTGGCCGATTGCATCGCCGCGCTGACCCCGGCGATCTCCGCCGCCACTGCGCTGCTCGATATTCCGCTCGTCGTCATCGATTTCGACATCGACGGAGGCCTCGCCGACCGGATCGTCGCTGGCCTTGCCGAGGCGCTGGCGGCAGCCGCGCCCGAGGCCCGCGCCGCGCCCCAGGTCGCGCGCGGCTCCTTCGGCCGTGATGCCGGCGCCATCGGTGCCGCCTGCCTGCCGATGTTCATCAACTATTCCCCGCGCGCCGCGATCCTGACCGGCGTCGAGGCAAGCCCGGGCCATCCCGGCGTGACACCGCAGGAAGCGGGCGTGCCACAGATGGCCCGGATCGCACCCGGCTGAGGGAGGACCACGCAGCCGGATCTTGAAGCGGTCGCATGCGACCAATGGGAGGAGACCTGACATGCTTCGCAATCTGATGCTCGCCGGAACGCTGCTCGGCACCCTTTCGGCCCTTCCGGCCATGGCCACCGAGACCTCGGCCTGCCTGATCACCAAGACCGACACCAATCCGTTCTTCGTCAAGATGAAGGAGGGCGCCAGCGCCAAGGCGGAGGAACTGGGCATCACGCTCAAGTCCTACGCCGGCCGGATCGACGGCGACCACGATGCCCAGGTGGCGGCGATCGAGACCTGCATCGCCGATGGCGCCAAGGGCATTCTCATCACCGCCTCCGACACCAAGGCCATCGTCGAGGCGGTCACCCAGGCCCGCGACGCCGGCATTCTGGTAATCGCTCTCGACACCCCGCTGGAGCCCATCACCGCCGCCGACGCAACCTTCGCCACCGACAACTTCAAGGCCGGCGAGCTGATCGGCCAATGGGCCGCCGCCACCCTTGGCGAAGGGGCCAAGGACGCCCGCATCGCCATGCTCGACCTGGCCGTCAGCCAGCCTTCGGTCGGCGTGTTGCGCGATCAGGGCTTCATGACCGGCTTCGGCATCGACGTGAAGGACCCGGCCAAATGGGGCGATGAAGAGGACGAGCGGATCGTCGGCCATGACGTGACCGCCGGCAACGAGGAAGGCGGCCGCACGGCGATGGAGAACCTTCTGACCAAGGATCCCACCATCAACGTGGTCTACACCATCAACGAGCCGGCCGCCGCCGGTGCCTATGAGGCGCTGAAGGCGGTGGGACGGGAAAACGACGTGCTGATCGTCTCCGTCGATGGCGGCTGTCCGGGTGTGCGCAATGTCGCCGAAGGGGTCATCGGCGCCACCTCGCAGCAATACCCGCTGCTGATGGCCGCCCTCGGCATCGAGGCGATCAAGACCTATGCGGACAACGGCGTGAAGCCGGCCCCGACCGAAGGCAAGGCCTTTTTCGACACCGGCGTCGCCCTTGTCACCGACAAGCCGGCGGAGGGCGTGCCCTCGATCGACACGAAGGAAGGCCTCGACAAGTGCTGGGGCTGAACCCTCTGGCGTATCGCTGACCCATCCGCCGACGGACAGCCCCCTGCCCGTCGGCGGACCGATCCACCACCCACCCGGCCGGCGGGTGCTGCCTTTCGGGGAGGAGACCCATGAGTGACCTTGAGACGGGCAATACCCGGGACTTCGAACAGGGCCTGCGCGCCAGCGCGGACGCGCCCGCCCGCTTCGACAGTCACAAGCACTCGACGCTCGACCGGATCCAGCACCGGCTGCATGCCAATCCGGAGCTGGTGCCGCTGATCGTCCTCGTCCTGTCGGTCGCGGTGTTCGGCGTCCTTCTCGGCGCGAAATTCTTCTCGCCCTTCACCCTCACCCTGATCCTGCAGCAGGTCGCCATCGTCGGCATCGTCGGCTGTGCCCAGTCGCTGGTGGTCCTCACCGCCGGCATCGACCTGTCGGTCGGCGCCATCATGGTGCTCTCCTCGGTGGTGATGGGCCAGTTCACCTTCCGCTATGGCTTGCCGGTGGAACTCGCCGTCCTTTGCGGCCTCGCCTGCGGCGCGCTCTGCGGCTTCATCAACGGCGCCTTGGTCGCCGTCATGCGCCTGCCCCCGTTCATCGTCACCCTGGGCATGTGGCAGATCGTGCTGGCGTCGAATTTCCTTTACTCTGCCAACGAGACCATCCGCAGCCAGGACATCGCCCGGGAGGCGGCGCTTCTGCAGTTCTTCGGCGAAAAGATCAACATTCAGGGCGCCGTCTTCACCTATGGGGTGATCGCCCTGTTTGTTCTGGTGCTGGTGCTGAACTACGTGCTCAACCACACCGCCTGGGGCCGGCATGTCTATGCCATCGGCGACGATCCGGACGCGGCGGAACTGGCCGGGGTGCGCGTCGCCCGCATCCGCATCTCGGTCTACACCCTCGCCGGGCTGATCTGCGCCCTGGCCGGCTGGGCGATGATCGGCCGGCTCGGCTCGGTCTCGCCGACCACCGGCCAGTTCACCAACATTGAATCCATCACCGCCGTGGTGATCGGCGGCATCTCGCTGTTCGGCGGACGCGGATCGGTGCTGGGCATGCTGTTCGGCGCCCTCATCGTCGGCGTCTTCTCGCTCGGCCTCAGGCTGATCGGCACCGACCCGCAATGGACCTACCTGCTCATCGGCGTGCTGATCATCTCGGCCGTCGCCATCGACCAGTGGATCAGAAAGGTGGCCGCATGACCCGCTCCCCCATCCTGACCGCCCGTGGTCTCGTCAAGCGCTATGGTCGGGTCGTCGCCCTCGACCGGGCGGATTTCGACCTTTACCCCGGCGAGGTGCTGGCGGTGATCGGCGACAATGGCGCCGGCAAGTCGACCCTGATCAAGGCGCTGTCCGGCGCCGTCACTCCGGATGAAGGCGAGATCCGCCTCGATGGCGCGCCGGTGCATTTCACCGCGCCGATGCAGGCGCGGGCCGCCGGCATCGAGACCGTCTACCAGAATCTCGCCCTGTCGCCGGCCCTGTCGATCGCCGACAACATGTTCATGGGCCGGGAGCTCCGCACCCCCGGCTTCCTCGGTCGCTACCTGCGCAAGCTCGACCGCAAGGCGATGGAACGGATCGCCCGCGAAAAGCTCACCGAACTGGGCCTGATGACCATCCAGAACATCAATCAGGCGGTGGAAACCCTGTCCGGCGGTCAGCGTCAGGGCGTCGCCGTCGCCCGCGCCGCCGCCTTCGGCTCCAAGGTGGTGATCATGGACGAGCCGACCGCCGCCCTCGGCGTCAAGGAAAGCCGCCGGGTGCTGGAGCTGATCAAGGACGTGCGCCGGCGCGGCCTGCCCATCGTGCTGATTTCCCACAACATGCCCCATGTGTTCGAGGTGGCGGACCGCATTCACATCCACCGCCTCGGCCGCCGGATTGCCGTCATCGATCCCAAGGCCTATTCCATGTCCGACGCGGTGGCGATCATGACCGGGGCGATGGACCCGCCGGAGGCCGATGCCGCCGCCTGACATTCGCCGCCGTCCCGCCCGGGACGGCGCCTGAAGGACCACTTGCCATGATACTTGTCTGCGGCGAGGCGCTGTTCGACCTCTTCGCCGAGGAAGACGGCGACCGCCTGACCCTCGATGCCCGCATCGGCGGATCGCCGGTCAATGTCGCCATTGGCCTCGCCCGGCTTGCCACTCCGGTCAGCTATTTCGGCGCGCTTTCGGGCGATCTGTTCGGCCGCCGGCTGCGGACGACCCTTGCCGCCGAGGGCGTGCGGCTCGACCATGTGCTGGCCACCGACGCGCCCACCACCTTGAGCATCGTCGGCCTTAGTGCCGCCGGCAGCCCGGAATACACCTTCCACGGAGAAGGGGCCGCCGACCGGCAGGTGCGGCCGGCAGACCTTCCCGACCTGCCGCCGGAGATCGCCTGCATCCACATCGGCTCCTTCGCCATGCTGGTGCCGCCGGTCGGCGACAGCCTCGCCGCCCTCGTCGCCCGCGAGCATGGCCGCCGGATGATCGCCTATGATCCGAACATCCGCCCGACCGTGGTTGCCGATCTTGCCGCCTGGCGGGCCCGGCTGGGTGCGCTGCTGCCGCATGTGGATCTTCTGAAGATCAGCGGTGAGGACCTTGCCACCCTCTACCCGGATCGGGACGCCGCGACACTTGCCGCCGCCTGGCTCGCCCGGGGGCCGTCGCTCGTCGTCGTCACCCATGGGGCGGAAGGAGCGGAAGCCTTCACCGGCAAGGCCCATGTCGCAATCCCCGGACACCCGGTCGCGGTGGTCGACAGCGTCGGCGCCGGCGACAGTTTCCAGGCGGCAATGCTTGCCCGGCTTGGCGAGCGCGGTCAGCTTTCCGCCGAAGCTCTTGCCCGGCTCGATGCCGAAGACCTCGGCGATCTCCTGCACTTTGCCGCCAGCGCCGCCGCCCTCACCTGCACCCGGCGCGGTGCCGACCTGCCCCGGCGCGCGGAGCTTGCCTCCGCGTGCCACTCCGCCCCCTTCCCGTCTCCGCAAAACAGAGGCCCCTGATGGCTGTCCGTGTCATTGAAGTCGATCCGTTCGATCTTGTCGTTTTCGGTGCCACCGGCGATCTTGCCTACCGCAAGCTGCTGCCGGCGCTCTACCACCGCGATCTCGACGGCCAGTTGCCGGAAGACGCCCGCATTCTCGCCTGCTCGCGCCGCGACATGAGCGATGCGGAGTACCGCGCCCGGGCGGCCGAGGCGGTGCGCGAGCACGTAAGCGATATCGAGGAACCGGCGCTGTCCCGCTTTCTGGAGCGGCTGAGCTATCTGGCCGTCGATGCCAGTGGCGAGCGCGGCTGGGAGGACCTCGCCGCCGCGCTTGAAGATCGGCCCGAGGTGATCCGTGCCTTTTATCTCGCGGTCTCGCCCGATTTCTTCGGTGCGATCTGCGAGCGCATCGGCCGGCATGGGCTGGCAAGCGATACCGCCCGCATCGTCATCGAAAAGCCGATCGGCAAGGATGGCCAGTCGGCCCGGGCGCTCAACGCGGCCATTGGCGCGGTGTTCCGCGAGGATCAGATCTTCCGCATCGACCATTATCTCGGCAAGGAGACGGTGCAGAACCTGATGGCGCTGCGCTTCGCCAATGCGCTGTTCGAACCTCTGTGGAACGCGGCGCATATCGACCACGTGCAGATCACCGTTGCCGAGGCGCTCGGGGTGGAAGGCCGGGCGGGCTATTACGACACCGCCGGCGCCATGCGCGACATGCTCCAGAACCACATCCTGCAACTGCTCTGCCTGGTGGCGATGGAGCCGCCGGAATCCATGGACGCCGATTCCGTGCGCGACGAAAAGCTCAAGGTTCTGAAGGCACTGAGGCCAATGGACCCGGCCATGGTGGAGCGCGCCACCGTGCGCGGCCAGTACCGGGCCGGCGCATCGGCCGGCGGCGCGGTGCCCGGCTATCTGGAAGAGCTGGACGATCCCGGCTCGCAGACCGAGACCTTCGTCGCCCTGAAGGCGGAAATCGCCAACTGGCGCTGGGCCAACGTGCCCTTCTACCTGCGCACCGGCAAGCGGCTCGCCGACCGGGTGTCGGAGATCGTCGTTCAGTTCCGCCCCATCCCCCATTCGATCTTCGAGGAAGAGGCCGGACCGATTTCCTCCAACCGGCTGGTGATCCGCCTGCAGCCGGACGAGGGCGTGCGCATGCAGATCATGATCAAGGACCCCGGCCCGGGCGGCATGCGCCTGCGCCAGGTGCCGCTCGACATGTCCTTCGCCGAAGCCTTCCGGGTGCGCAACCCGGACGCCTATGAACGGCTCTTGATGGATGTGATCCGCGGCAACCAGACCCTGTTCATGCGCCGCGACGAGGTGGAGGCCGCCTGGGCCTGGGTCGACCCGATCCTGGAGGCCTGGGCGCACTTGCGCGAGCCGCCGAAGGGCTACACCTCCGGCACCTGGGGGCCGTCCGCCGCCATCGCCCTGATCGAGCGTGACGGCCGCACCTGGTTCGAAGACCTGATCTGACCGCACTCCCGATGCAGCCCGGTATGGTGGCGGGCGGCAAAGGCTTGGCAGCGAATTTAAATCGATTTAATTGAAGGCGGCGCCGCACCGGGGCGACGCGCCGACAGGGTCCCGACGGCATCGCGACCGGATGGGCAACAGACAGAAGGACGAACGGCAGATGAGCGTTCAGGCAACCATCGGCGAGGTCACCGACCGCATCCGCCAGCGCAGCCGCGACAGCCGGGCGCGCTATCTCGACCGCATCCGCGCCGCAGGTGACGCCGGCCCCAGGCGCTCGGTGCTGTCCTGCGGCAATCTCGCCCATGGCTTTGCCGCCTGCGGTCTCACCGACAAGGACCGCCTCTCCGGCGACGTGGTGCCCAATCTGGCCATCGTCACCGCCTACAATGACATGCTGTCGGCCCATCAGCCCTACGAGCGGTTTCCCGAGCTGATCCGCGCGGCGGCGCGCGAGGCCGGCGCCGTTGCCCAGGTCGCCGCCGGTGTTCCGGCCATGTGCGACGGCGTCACGCAAGGTCAGGCCGGCATGGAGCTGTCGCTGTTTTCCCGTGACGTGATCGCCATGAGCGCCGCCGTCGGCCTGTCGCATCAGATGTTCGATGCGGCGGTGTTCCTCGGCATCTGCGACAAGATCGTTCCGGGCCTTGTGATTGCCGCCCTCTCCTTCGGCCACCTGCCTTGCGTCTTCATCCCGGCCGGGCCGATGCCCTCGGGTCTGCCCAATGACGAGAAGGCCAAGACCCGCCAGCTCTACGCGCAAGGCAAGATCGGCCGCGCCGAGCTGCTGGAGGCGGAAAGCAAGTCCTACCATTCGCCGGGCACCTGCACCTTCTACGGCACCGCCAATTCCAACCAGATGCTGATGGAGATCATGGGCCTGCACCTGCCGGGCACGAGCTTCGTCAACCCCAACACGCCCTTGCGCGATGCGCTGACCCGCGAGGCCGCCCAGCGCGCCCTGGCCCTCACCGCCCTTGGCAATGCCTACACCCCGGTCGGCGAGGTGATCGACGAGCGGGCCATCGTCAATGGCGTCGTCGGCCTGCACGCCACCGGCGGCTCCACCAACCACACCCTGCATCTGGTGGCCATGGCCCGCGCCGCCGGTATCCATCTGACCTGGGACGATATTTCCGACCTGTCTGCCGCCGTGCCGCTGCTCGCCAGGATCTACCCGAATGGTCTTGCCGACGTGAACCATTTCCATGCCGCCGGCGGCATGGGGCTGCTCATTCGCGAGCTCTTGTCCGCCGGGCTGCTGCATGAGGACGTGCGCACCGTCAACGGCACCGGTCTTGACGGCTACACGGTCGAGGCCCGCCTTGCCGAGGACGGCACCGTACTCCGCGAGCCGGCACCGGCGGAAAGCGGCGATCCCAAGGTGCTGACCAGTGCCGCCCGCCCGTTTCAGGAAAATGGCGGCCTGACCGTTCTGTCCGGCTCGCTCGGCCGGGCGGTCATCAAGGTCTCGGCCGTCCGGCCCGACCGCCGGGTGATCGAGGCGCCGGCGCGGATCTTCGCCTCGCAGGACGATCTTCTTGCCGCCTTCAAGGCCGGCGAGCTGACCGGCGATGTGGTCGCCGTCGTCCGCTTCCAGGGTCCGAAGGCCTGCGGCATGCCCGAATTACACAAGCTCACTCCGGCCCTTGGTGTGCTGCAGGATCAGGGGCTGAAGGTGGCGCTGGTGACCGACGGACGCATGTCGGGTGCCTCCGGCAAGGTGCCGGCGGCGATCCACGTCACCCCGGAGGCCGTCGACGGCGGCCCCATTGCCCGGCTGCGCGACGGGGATATCATTCGCGTCGACGCGGAGGCCGGACGGCTGGAGGTGCTGGTCGATCCGGACACCTTCGCCGCCCGCCCGGCAGCCACCGCCGAGCTTGCCGGCAACACGGTCGGCGTCGGCCGCGACCTCTTCGCCGCCTTCCGTGCCGCCGCCAGCCCGGCCGATGAAGGCGCCCATGTGTTTGGCCCGAATTTCGGCAAAATTTGACGCGATTGCGATTGAAATTGTCAAAATTGCACGCATCGGAAGCGAAGTTTTAAAGGACGAAGCGCTAGAAACGGGCCAAACGCATGCCGCTCCCTTCGGGCGGCCCGTGCCCAGACCGCCGGAGAGGCCATGACACAAGACACCCAGCGGATTGACACGGTGATGACCGCAAGCCCGGTTATCCCCGTCCTAGTCGTCGAGGATCCGGCGAAAGCCGTGCCGATGGCCAGGGCTCTGGTGCGCGGCGGCTTGCCGGCCATCGAGATCACCTTGCGCACGGAAACGGCGCTGGAGGCGATCCGCGCCGTCGCCGCTGAGGTGGCGGGCGCCATTGTCGGCGCAGGTACGGTTCTGGACGCCCGCCAATATGACGCGGTGGCCAAAGCCGGCGCCCGGTTCGCGGTCGCCCCCGGGGCGACCGAGGCGCTGCTGTCCGCCGCAGCCGGACATGACGTGCCGCTGCTGCCCGGCGCCGCCACCCCATCCGAGGTCATGCGCCTGCTGGAGGCCGGCTATTCCCGGCTGAAGCTGTTTCCGGCCGAGGCGGTCGGCGGGCTCGCGCTGTTGAAGGCGCTTGCCTCTCCCCTGCCGGCGGCCCGGTTTTGCCCGACCGGCGGCATCACTCCGGCCAATGCCCCGGCCTATCTGGCGCTTTCCAATGTCGCCTGCGTCGGCGGTTCCTGGATCGCGCCGGCCGCCGCCATTTCCGCCGGCGACTGGGACGGGATCGAGCAACGGGCGCGGCAGGCGGCGGCCCTCGACCGCTGACATCGAAACGCGCCAAACCGGCGAAACGGGGAAGGAGAACAGGGATGACGGCCGATCATTGGCAACGCCTGCGCGACCATGCCGAAACGCTGAAGCCCATCGGCCTGCGCGGCCTGTTTTCCGCGGAAAACAACCGTTTCGAGCGGTTCTCCGTCTCCCTTGACGACCTCACCCTCGACCTCTCCAAGACCCTGATCACCGAGGAGACCCTCGGCCTGCTCTTCGCCCTGGCCGACAACTGCCAGCTTATGGCCCGACGCGCGGCGATGTTCCAGGGCGCCCCGATCAACACCACCGAGGACCGCGCCGCCCTGCATGTCGCCCTGCGCAATCTGTCCGGCGCGCCAATGTATCTGGGCGGTGCCGACGTGATGCCGGAGGTGTTGACGACCCTGGCGCGGATGAGCGCCTTTTCCGCCGCGATCCGCAGCGGCAGCCTGACCGGCCATCGCGGCGCGCGCTTCACCGATGTGGTCAACATCGGCATCGGCGGCTCGGACCTTGGACCGGCGATGGTCACCGCCGCCCTTGCTCCTTACGCCGATGGCCCGCGCCTCCATTTCGTCTCCAATGTGGACGGCGCCCATATCGCCGACACGTTGAAGCCGCTCGACCCGGCCACCACCCTTTTCATCGTTGCCTCCAAGACCTTCACCACCACCGAGACCATGACCAACGCGGCCACCGCCCGCCGCTGGATCGCCGGGGCCCTCGGCGAGGAGGCGGTCGGCAGCCATTTCGCCGCCGTCTCGACCGCGCTCGACAAGGTCGCCGAGTTCGGCATCGACAAGACCCGCGTGTTCGGCTTCTGGGACTGGGTCGGCGGACGCTATTCGGTCTGGTCGGCGATCGGCCTGCCGGTGATGATCGCCATCGGCGCGGAGCGGTTCGAGGCCTTCCTTGGCGGCGCCCATGCGATGGATCTGCATTTCCAGCAAGCGCCGATGGCCCGCAACCTGCCGGTGCTGCTGGGCCTTGCCGGCGTCTGGCACCGCAATGTGCTGGGCTATGGCGCGCGGGCGATCCTTCCTTACGATCAACGGCTTGCCCGCCTGCCCGCCTATCTGCAACAGCTCGACATGGAATCGAACGGCAAGCGCGTGTCCCGCGATGGCACAGCAGTCACCGAGGCCACCGGTCCGCTCGTTTGGGGCGAGCCGGGCACCAATGGCCAGCACGCCTTCTTCCAGCTTCTGCATCAGGGCACCGATGTGATCCCCTGCGAGTTCATTATCGCCGCCGAAGGCCACGAACCGGATCTTGCCCATCACCATCGGCAGTTGGTTGCCAGTTGCCTCGCCCAGTCCGAAGCCCTCCTGCGCGGCCGCGATCTGGCAGAAGCCCGGCGCCAGCTCACGGCTGAAGGCCACCCCGCCGATGTCGTCGAAAAGCTCGCGCCGCACAAGGTGTTTCCCGGCAACCGTCCCTCGATCACCCTCGTTCATGACAAGACCACCCCATACGCGCTGGGACGGCTGATCGCGCTCTACGAACACCGGGTCTTCGTCGAAGGCACGATCTGGAACATCAACTCCTTCGACCAATGGGGCGTGGAGTTGGGCAAGGAACTGGCCTGCGCCTTGCTGCCGCTGCTCGCCGGTCAGACGCCGGAGACAGGACCAGGAGAGCCTGTCCACGACAGCTCCACCCTCGGGCTGGCGCGGCGTCTTTGCCGGGCCATGCGGGAAGAAAGCACCACTCCCGAGACCTGATTCGCCCCTCTCGCCCGCGAAACAATTTGCCATTCCAATGATCTGCGTCACAGCTTCACCCCCGCAGGTACCTAGACTGCCAGGGCATTTGGTGCTGAAATACCCGTAAGGCACGGATGGCCCTGTGTTGTCGGGCAGGTTTCGAAGGCGCAGCAATCGTAACAACAGGAAACGACAATGACCTTGAGAATTTTGCTTGTGACAGCAACGGCCCTGACGCTCGCGGCCTGCCAGTCGGACAGCCAGCGCGACCGCGCCCTCGTCGGCGGCGGCCTTGGCGCGGCCACCGGTGCGGCCGTTGGCGCGGCGGCGACCGGCGATGTGGGCGGCGCCCTCGTCGGCGGTGTGATCGGCGGTGTTGGCGGTGCCATGGTCGGATCGGCCACCACCCCGAAGAACTGCGTGGCCCGCGACCGCTATGGCCGCCGCTACCGGGTTGCCTGCCCGTAACCTGCGGCGCGGGTAAACGCCCCTGACGACGCACGACCGGCTTTCTGCATGAACCTCTGGAGGCGATGATGGTGAAGATTGTTCTCGTTTCAGCCGCAGCCCTGCTGCTTGCAGCCTGCCAGTCGGACAGCCAACGCGACCGCGCCCTCGTCGGCGGCGGCCTTGGCGCAGCCACGGGCGCGGCCGTCGGCGCGGCGGCGACCGGCGATGTGGGCGGCGCCCTTGTCGGTGGCGTGATCGGCGGTGTCGGCGGTGCCATGGTCGGATCGGCCACCACCCCGAAGAACTGCATTGCCCGCGATCGCTATGGCCGCCGTTATCGGGTCGCCTGCCCATAAACCTGCCACATCTGGCGGGCATAAGCAGAATGGCAAACAAAAAACTGGATCGGGCCGGTGTTTTCAGGAACAACAGGGCCGGTGACATATGTCTTTGCGCGACCGGTGGACGGGACCGCATCGACACGAAGGGTCTTGGCCCTGATTTTCTGGAGGCATAGTGAATGAAAAAGGTTGTACTCGTATCGGCGGCGGCTCTCCTGCTCGCGGCCTGCCAGTCCGATAGCCAGCGCGATCGCACCCTCATCGGCGGTGGCCTTGGCGCCGCGACCGGTGCAGCAATCGGCGCGGCAACAGGCGGCGGCGCCGGCGCCGCCCTTGCCGGTGCGGCGATCGGTGCGGTTGGCGGCGGCGTCGTCGGCGCGGCGACCACACCGAAGAACTGCATTGCAACCGACCAGTACGGCCGCCGCTACCGCGTCGTCTGCCCCTGATCCAACAAACAAGATCCCGCACCGCAGCTGCGATGCGGGATCGCTGGATGTTGGCCGGCCTCTGGCCGGATGACAGTAGAAAAGCCCCCGTCGCCTGGCGCCGGGGGCTTTTCTCTATCTGGCTCTTTGGTCCTCACGCACCGGGCTTTTCTGCCCGCAGCCGAAGACGATGGCTGGATCGCTCAGGCCGCGGCCGCGACATCCGCCAGCGCATCGCGCGGATCGACATAGTCGTAGCCCAGCGCATCGGCGACCGCCTGGCAGGTCACCTTGCCGCCATGCACATTGAGGCCGGCGAGCAGATGCGGATTGTCCAAAAGCGCCTGCTTGTAGCCCTGATCGGCCAGTGCCAGAACAAAGGGCAAGGTCGCGTTGGTCAGCGCATAGGTCGAGGTGCGCGGCACCGCGCCGGGCATGTTGGCGACGCAGTAATGCACCACATCATCGACCATGTAGGTCGGTTCCGCATGGGTGGTGGCGTGGGAGGTCTCGAAACATCCGCCCTGATCGATCGCCACATCGACCAGCACCGAGCCGGGCTTCATCCGCCGCACATGCTCGGCGGTCACCAGCTTGGGCGCCGCCGCCCCGGCCACCAGCACCGCGCCGATGACCAGATCCGCGTCCAGCACATATTGTTCCACCGCGGCGCGGGTCGAATAGACCGTGCGCAGCGCCGAGCCGAACCGCGCCGACAATTCGCCGAGCACATCGAGGCTGCGGTCCAGCACGGTCACATCCGCGCCAAGGCCGAGCGCCATGGTGATCGCCTGGGCGCCAACGACACCGCCGCCGATCACCACCACCCGCGCCGGCGCCACTCCGGGCACCCCGCCGATCAAGGCGCCAAGCCCCCCATGCACCCGCTCAAGCGCGGTCGCCCCCGCCTGGATCGACAGCCGGCCGGCCACCTGGGACATGGGCGCCAGCAGCGGCAAGCCACCGCGCTTGTCGGTCACGGTCTCATAGGCGATGCATGTCGCGCCCGACTTGACGAGGTCTTCCGTCTGCGGCGCATCCGGCGCCAGGTGCAGATAGGTGAAAAGCACATGATCGGGTCGGAGCATCGCCCGTTCCGACGCCTGCGGTTCCTTGACCTTGACGATCATGCCGGCAGCGGCGAACACCTCCGCCTCATCCGGCAGGATCCGCGCGCCCGCCGCTTCATAGTCGAGATCCGATGCACCGATGCCGATCCCCGCGCCGGTCTCCACCACCACCTCATGCCCATGAGCGACAATCTCCCGAACAGCATCCGGGGTCAGGCCGACCCGATATTCGTGATTCTTGATTTCCTTCGGCACACCGATACGCATGGCTGTCTCCTCTCTCACCCGGGCTCTGTTGGCCACGTTTCTTATTTTGACAGTATACGTCTTTTTCTTCCGAATTCGGTTGCAAACTTGACACTTTATGCGCATTCGAAGCAATATTGTTGCGACGAATAGAAAATCGACCGCAGAATCTGCGAAAGGCAGTTCATGCCCCTCGACCGGATCGACCGCCGCATTCTGGAGCGCCTGCAACGGGACGGACGCATTGCCAATGCCGACCTGGCGGAGTTTGTCGGCCTGTCGGCCTCCGCCTGCCTGCGCCGGGTCCGGACGCTGGAGGAAGCCGGCATCATTGATCGATATGTCGCGCTGCTGGATCAGAGCAAGATCGGCCGGCGCATGGACATCTTCGTCGAGATCTCTCTCAAATCGCAATCGAACGAGACTCTGAGCGCCTTCGAAGAGGCGGTGGCCCGATCAACGGAGATCATGGAATGCCACCTGATGGCCGGTGATGCGGATTACCTCTTGCGCATCGCCGCCGCCGATCCGGTCGATTTTGAGCGCATCCACCGCGATCATCTCGCCCGGCTGCCGGGCGTGTCGCGCATGCGCACCTCCTTCGCCATTCGCGCCGTATCGAGGAACACCGCCTTCTCCCTTCCCGAGACGGGGCCCGACCTGCCACAACAGGCAAAAGCGAAATGAACGCATAGGTTTGTGGGAGAGTGTATAGGTTACCACTACCATATACACCTAAGGTCGATTCTGCAGGCAGGGGATCAACGGGTTTTTCATGACGACCACGCACGCCCAGAGCGGCAACTTCACGGCGCCGCTTCTGCTCGTCGATGACGATCCGGACGATTTGTGGCTGGTGACGCGCAGCCTGTGCAAGGCGTGCCCATGGGACCGGCCGCTGACGGTCGCCTGTGCCACAACCGGCTCGGAAGCGCTGCGCTACCTCGATGCGCGCCTGCAATCGGGCATCGCCCCACCCGGCCTGATCCTGCTCGACATCAACATGCCCGGCCTGAGCGGGATCGAGACGCTGATCCGGCTGCGCACCCGCCCGGCCCTTTCCGGGGTGACCGTGGTGTTCCTGACCACCGCCGACGATCCGGGCTCCCATGGCGAAGCCTTGCGCGCCGGCGCCGATGCAGTGATCGCCAAGCCCGATACCGTTGCCGCGCTCGACGCCTTCGCCGCCCATGTCTTTCGCACCTGGTTGCGCGAGGATCCCGCACCGCCGCAGCAGATCTCCGCCGCTGGTTGAACCGTCCCGCCCGAGATGTCAGAACTCTCCAATGAGCCAAGAAATCGCCTTGTTGGATGTGCCCTCCTGCCAGCTGGGGGAATCGCCGGTCTGGGACCATCGGCTGTCCCGTCTCTACTGGTGCGACATTACCGGCCAGCGCCTGCACGCGCTGGACTGGGCGGACCGCCGGCACATGAGCTGGCCCATGCCAGATACGATCGGCGCGCTCGGCCTGACCACCGACACCGACACGCTGGTCATCGCCCTGCGTGACAAGGTCGGGCTGCATCACCTGCCGACCGGGCGCTTCGATCTTCTGACCGATGTGGAGGCCCACGACCCGCGCACCCGGCTCAACGACGGCAAGGTGGGGCCGGACGGCGCCTTCTGGGTCGGCACCATGGACGACCGCCCCGACCGCCAGCCCATCGCCTCCCTTTACCGGAGCACGCCGGACGGCGCCTTGACCCGCATGGTGGGGGAGCTGCGCACCTCCAACGGCCTGGCCTGGTCGCCCGATGGCGCGACCCTCTACCATTCCGACACCCGCCCCGGGTGGATCGACTGCTGGGATTTTGACGTGGCGACCGGCGGCATCTCCAACCGGCGGCGCTTTGCGCAAGTTGTCAATGACGCAGGACGCCCGGACGGGGCCGCCATGGATGCGGAGGGCTGCTACTGGTCGGCGGGGGTCTCGGCCGGCTGCCTCAACCGCTTCGCGCCGGACGGCAAGGTGATCCAGACGATCCCGCTGCCACTGCCCCGGCCAACGATGCCGTGCTTCTGCGGGCCAGACCTCGATGAGCTGGTGATCACCAGCCTGCGGCCGGAAACGGATGCGGCTCTGCTCAGCGCCTATCCCAACTCCGGCGGCCTGATGGTGCTCACCCCGTCGGTGAAGGGCCTGGCGTCACACCTGTTCCGTATCTGACCGGGGCGTTTCGGCGATCACCTCGGCGGGCAGCACCGCATGGGCTTCCGCCGGCGCCTCCCGGCCCCAGGTCGGCGCCAGATCGTGATCGACGGCGATCCGTTCATCGAAGACGAAGCAATCGCCGCGCCAGAGGCTTTCCTCGCGCGGCACCTTCTCCAGATAGTTCAGGATGCCGCCTTCAAGGTGGTAGACCTCGCCAAAGCCTTCCTCCAGCAGCAGCGCGCTGGCCTTCTCGCAGCGGATACCGCCGGTGCAGAATATCGCCACCTTCGGCTTGTTGGCAACCTGCCGGGCGCTGCGCACCCACTCGGGGAAGCTGCGGAACGAGCGGGTTTCGGGCGAAACCGCCCCCTCGAAGGTTCCGAACGCCACCTCATAGTCGTTGCGCGTGTCGATCAGCACCACATCCGGATCGGCGATCAGCGCGTTCCAGTCGGACGGCGGCACATAGGTGCCGACGACCCGGCGCGGGTCGATCCCCTCCACTCCGAGGCTGACGATTTCCCGCTTCAGCCGCACCTTCATCCGCCGGAAGGGCATCCGCTCCGCATGGGAGGCCTTTTCGGTCAGCTCCGCCAGGCGTGGGTCGGACCGCAGATGCGCCAGCACCGCGGCGATGCCCGCCTCCGGCCCGGCGATGGTGCCATTGACGCCCTCCGTGGCCAGCAGGATCGAGCCGCGCACCCCTTCCGCCCGGCACAGATCGAGGAGCGGTGCGCGCAAGCCCTCGTGATCTTCCAGCGGCGTGAAGTGATAGAAGGCGGAAATGCGAACGTCGGACATTCAGGGCACCCGGGGCAAGAAAGCGGCCGCGATGTTTGGCCGGTCCGGCGGTTCTATACCGAAGCGCCCCCGTGTTCAAACCGCGCGTGGGTGAACGTTCCCGGCCTTTTGAAAATCATGTCCATTCCCCCGGTCCGGTTCATCGCCGGTGCTGGTCACGGACCGAAGGTCGTGCCACAGTCGGGCCCAATCCGGTCTGGCATCCAGGGCGGACCGCAGGATATCAATGGAACAGCAAGGGACGCTCGCCAATGGCCCGCCGCTACGCCGTACTGGACGTTTTCACAAATCAGCCCCTCGCCGGAAATCCGCTGGCGGTGGTGCTAGATGGCGACGGCCTGTCGGATCAGCGCATGCAGGCGATTGCGCGGGAATTCAACCTGTCCGAAACCGTGTTCGTGCTGCCGGCGGACAATCCCGCCCATTCGGCGCGCCTTCGCATCTTCACCCCCGCCCGGGAGCTGCCCTTCGCCGGCCACCCGACCATCGGCACCGCCATTCTGCTGGCCAAGGAGCGGTTCGGCGAGACCGACGCGGACCAGAACGCGATGGTGGTTCTGGAAGAAACCATCGGCAACATCCGCTGCGGCGTGGTGCTGAAGAACGGCGCCGCCGGCTTTGCCGAATTCGACGTGCCGCGCCTGGCCCGCGCCGCGCCGCCACTCGCCGACAAGGAGATCGTCGCCGCCGCCCTCGGGCTGGAGCCGAGCGAGGTCGGGTTCGAAAACCACCGCCCCTCCTCTTTCGAGGCGGGCCTGCCCTTCGCCTTTGTCCCGGTTGCCAATCTCGACGCTCTGCGCCGGGCCCGGCCCATGCTCACCCATTGGGACGAGGCCTTCGGCCGGCATGACCACAATGACGCCTATGTCTATTGCCGCCAGACGACGGCCAATGACAGCACCTTCTCCGCCCGCATGTTCGCCCCCGACATGGGCATTGCCGAGGACCCGGCCACGGGCTCCGCCGCCGCCGCCTTCGCCGGCGTGGTGCAGCATTTCGACCAGTTGCCCGACGGCACCCATTTCCTGCGGATCGAACAGGGTTTCGACATGGGCCGCCCGTCACTGATCGACCTGGAAATCGACATCGCCAACACAGCTTTGAAGGCGGTGCGGATCGGCGGCCAGGCGGTGGTGATGGCCCGCGGCGAGATCTACGCCTGAGGCAGCGTCAGCCGAACCGGGGGGGCGACAACGCGTCTCCACATCGAACGCGGATGCTCAAGGCTCCCCGATCCCGGGTCGCGGGCCTTCGGCCCTTGCCCGGGAGGACGCCGAGGAGCTACCGAAGCGCGCCCTCTCAGGCTGAAACCTCCATCCCCAACATCACGGTCTTCTCGCGCTACCCCGGGCAAGCGTCAGCGCGACCCGGGGTCGGAGAGGCATCAAAGCTGCCTTTTTCCAAGAATGGACTGGCGAACGCTCAGCCGCTGAAAAAGCTTACAAGCCAATCAAACAATTTTGAAAAGTGTTCTCCGAGCGTCTTCGCCGATCCGGGATTGCTGATGGCATTCGTGGCAACCCCATAGGTTATAATCTTGGAGCTTTGGCCAAGAAAGCCCCCAAGCCCTCTCAGCCAACGGGTCAAACGCCGCTGACGCACAGATTCCGAAGCCTCGCTGGTATCTGGACTTGCAAGGGCCTCGCGCGCTTTATCTGTGTAGTGCTCCAGTGTTTGTTGCGCGGAAGGCGCAAGCACCCTCCCGCCATCGGCACGGATCGCACCTTCCACCTGCGACAGGATCTCGCCGACGGCACACGGCGTCGCCTTTTCGGGATCAAGCTCCAGCGGCGGTTTCTCATTTGCTGCGGGTGCCGGCTCGGGCTGCTGCGGTTGCAAGAGCAGGCGCAGCTCTTCGGTGCGCCTGACCAGCCGCTCCACATCCTCGCGGGTGGCACCGGGCCAGGCCAGATCCTCAAGCAACCGCGTATGATCTCGCAGACACGCCGCCGCATCGTCCAGCACATACCAGACCGGGGGCGACTGGCTGGCGGCTTGCGAGAAGTGACCAATATCGCGAGCCAGATAGGGCCCAAGATTGTGCGGCATCTCACCAAGCATCGCCGCGACCTTGTCGGCGGTTAGTCTCAGACCCAGAAGCCGTGCCTGAAGATCTTCAGGGTGGTCAAGCGGAGGTTTGGCGTCCGGCGGACTGTCGCGCGCGGCGATCCTGCCGTCCTTCATGACGGCAGACACCGGCGCCTCATCCTGTAGGCGCTGTTTCACCACCTCGTGCCAGTTGGGCTCTTGCCCGCTTTCGGACAGGCCTGAGCCCTGCAGGTTGCCCGTCTCCGCCTTTGAGTCCTCCGCCCCCTCGGCCTGGAGGTCCGCCCTGATCCGCTTCAACTCGGCATTGACCGCCTTCGCGCCTTGTTTCCAAAGCCCGTCCGGCAACATGATCCGTGCACGATCCAGTTTGGCCTCTGGCGGACGACCGGCAAGCCGATCCTCGTACCAATCGGTCCAGATGTCCCAGTCCTCGTTCCGCGAAAGCAAATGCGCCTTGAGGCTCTGCCAGTCGGCGGCCAGATCACCGGGCATGCCATCCGGCCACAGCGGCATGATATAGAGCCGAGACGCAGATAGCCCCGTAGTCAGCCGCGCCCTGTCCCGGGAAAGCGCTCTGGCGATAGCGGAGTAGGCAGCAGCAGCGTTGGAAGCGGCGGCGGCGCTCTTATAGATGGCGGTCTTGTCGGCAGAGGCGAAGGCGGCTCCGGTGAAAGAAGCTCCAGCGAAGAAAGTTTTGCCAGCGGCAGTTCTGAAAAAGCTTGCTCTAGCAACTGCGAGGTAGGCGCACACTCTATCAACAACGGCCACGCCTTTTTTGTCCGCACAGGCGGGCGCTGCGCGCGCAAAAGCGTAGAGGGCGCGGTCGGCGGCCGCTCCTAATGCCTTCTGGTCACCGAAAACACCAAACGACCAAGCGACGTTGACAGCACGAAACAAGGGTAAGACGAAGGTGTCCCCCGACCTCATTCTCCAATCAAGATTTCGCGTAAGGAACAGCAGCGCCCGCAGCGCCGAGCGCGCAGCAAGGACGACAGACACCTCTACCGGTTGCGTTCGCAACCAAGCCTCAAACTCTTTCTTGTCGAAGCCTTCGGCGACGCCGTTTGTTTCACCCATCCCATCCATATCGACAGTCTCACCGGGCCACCAACACAGCGCAACCGCTATGCAGCGTTTATCCCCCTCTGCAATCGCCGCCGGCTCGATCCGCGCGTCCTGAACAGCATGTTCCCTCCCCTCACCCCTTGCCGCTTGACGGCGGCGGCGTTCCGGGTCATGGTGCAGCCGAACCGTACGGTACGGTACACATCAGACACCCCATCGCACTCTCCACCGACGCGAAGAGCCCCGCCGCTTTCCATGATCAGCGCCCCCGCCCCCGAAGAGTTCAACGACCGCCAGAACGAGGTTCTCGCCTCGGCGCTGCGTCTGGTCGTGGAGGGCGGCGAGAAGGCGCTGACCACGGCGGCGCTCGCCCGGGCGGCCAACTGCTCCAAGGAAAGCCTTTACCGCTGGTTCGGCGACCGGGACGGTCTGCTGGCCGCCATCGTCGCCCATCAGGCCGCCAAGGTGCGGGTGCCGCATGAAAGCGCCGAGCGGATGACGGCGGACGCGTTCCGCGCCCGGCTGGTGACCTTCGCCGAGGACCTTCTGACCGTGCTTGCCGGCGAGACCTCACTGGCGCTCAACCGGCTGGCCATCAGCCAGACCAGCCGCGAAGGCGCCGCCCTTGGCCGCCTGCTGCTGGACCGGGGCCGGGGCCGCATCGCCGAGCGCGCCCGGGACCTGTTGCGCGCCGGCCAGGCCCAGGGCCACATCGCCTGCGACGACATGACCGAGGCCTACCGCACACTCTATGGCCTTATCGTCCGCGACCAGCATGGCCGCTGGCTGCTGGGCGAAAGCCCGGATGGGGCGCGCGACGGCTTCGCGGCCCATGCCCGCACCGCCATCGACCAGTTTCTCACCCTCTACCGGGCCACGGGCACGCCCCGCGACCAGGAAAACACCCCGGCCGGCGCCCTTTAAGCTCCGGCCATTTCGAAAACGCCAAACGGGAGCTACCAACATGCGCGTTTATTACGATCGCGACGCCGATCTCAATCTGCTGAAGTCGAAGAAGGTTGCCGTCATCGGTTACGGTTCGCAGGGCCGCGCCCATGCGCTGAACCTGAAGGATTCGGGCGTTTCCGACGTGGTCGTCGCCCTGCGTCCGGGCTCCACCACCGCCAAGAAGGTCGAGGCCGACGGGCTCAAGGTGATGAGCGTCGCCGATGCCGCCGGCTGGGCCGACCTGATGATGATGGCCACCCCGGACGAGCTCCAGGCCGACATCTACAAGGATCACATCGCCGCCAACATCCGCGACGGCGCCGCGATTGCCTTCGCCCATGGCCTCAACGTTCACTTCGGCCTGATCGAAGCCAAGGACACCGTTGACGTCCTGATGATCGCGCCGAAGGGCCCGGGCCACACCGTGCGCGGCGAATACGAGAAGGGCGGCGGCGTGCCGTGCCTGGTCGCCGTCCATCAGGACGCTTCGGGCAATGCCCTCGACATCGCCCTGGCCTACGCCTCGGGCGTTGGCGGCGGCCGTTCGGGCATCATCGAGACCACCTTCCAGGAAGAGTGCGAGACCGACCTGTTCGGCGAGCAGGCAGTCCTGTGCGGCGGCCTCGTGGAGCTGATCCGCGCCGGCTTCGAAACCCTGGTCGAGGCCGGTTACGCGCCGGAAATGGCCTATTTCGAGTGCCTGCATGAAGTGAAGCTGATCGTCGACCTGATCTACGAGGGCGGCATCGCCAACATGAACTACTCCATCTCCAACACGGCGGAATGGGGTGAGTACATGTCCGGTCCGCGCGTCGTGACGCCGGAAACCAAGGCGGAGATGAAGCGCATCCTCACCGACATTCAGACCGGCAAGTTCACCTCCGAGTGGATGCAGGAATGCAAGGCCGGCCAGGCACGCTTCAAGGCCACCCGCCGCCTCAACGACCGCCATCAGATTGAGGAAGTCGGCGAGAAGCTGCGCGGCATGATGCCGTGGATCAAGTCCAACGCGCTGGTCGACAAGGACCGCAACTAAGGCGCCTTTCGCCTGACGCGATCCACGGCCTTTTTCCTCTTGCGCCTGCCTTCGGCAGGTCGCGGGGGGATCAAGTCCAACGCCCTTGTCGACAAGGACCGCAACTAAGGCGCCTTTCGCCTGACGCGATCCACGGCCTTTTTCCTCTTGCGCCTGCCTCCGGCAGGTTGCATTCCGGTTTGCGCCTGCCTCCGGCAGGTCGCCGGGGGGGATCAAGTCCAACGCCCTGGTCGACAAGGACCGCAACTCAGGCGCTCCTGTCGACAAGAAGCGTGTCGAAGCGCTAGAGCTATCCAAACAAGGAAGCGGCCCGCCCCCGGCGGGCCGCTTTCGTTGAACGACAGGAAGGACAGGCCATGCCCGACAAGCCGAGCGATGCAGCCACCGAGACGACGCAGCCCGAACTGGTTCTGGTCGCGGCGGTTGGCGAAAACGGCGTCATTGGTGTCGACGGCGCCATGCCCTGGCATCTGTCCAGCGACCTGAAACGGTTCAAGCGGATCACCCTCGGCTGCCCGGTGGTGATGGGCCGCAAGACCTTCCAGTCGATCGGACGGCCGCTGCCCGGCCGCGAGAACATCGTCGTCAGCCGCGATGGCGACTGGGCCCGCGACATCGCCGGGATCACCCTGGTCTCATCGCTGGAAGACGGGCTCGCCGCCGCGACCGACAGCGCCCGGCGCGCCGGTGCCAGCGCGGTGATGGTGATCGGCGGCGGCCAGATCTACGCCGCCACCATCGACCAAGCCGACCGGCTGGAAATCACCCGGGTGCATGTCAGCCCTAAGGGCGACACCCGCTTTCCCGACATCGACCCGGCCCGGTGGGTCGAGGTGGCGCGGGAGACACCCGATCCCGGCCCGAAGGACAGCGCGGCCATGACCTTCCTCACCTATCGCCGGGTTGGCTGAACCACCGGGCGAGCCCACCCGCGTCGCCTTCACGCCTGTTTGCGTCGCCTTGGGCCTTTCGCACCGCATCCCGATTTCCTAGAATCACCCCAACGGCGGCGCGCATCATCGCGCCCCGCCCGCTTTTTCACGAGAAGGAACGCTGTTCATGGACGTACGCGCGGCAGTGGCCTGGAAGGCCGGTGAACCCCTCAGCATCGAAACCGTCAATCTGGAAGGTCCGCGCGCCTTCGAGGTGCTGGTCGAGATCAAGGCCACCGGCATCTGCCACACGGATGAATTCACCCGCTCCGGCGCCGACCCGGAAGGCATCTTCCCGGCAATCCTCGGCCATGAGGGCGCGGGCATCGTGCGCGAGGTCGGCAAGGGCGTGACCAGCCTGAAGCCGGGCGATCACGTGATCCCGCTCTACACGCCCGAGTGCCGTGAGTGCGAGTACTGCCTCAACCCCAAGACCAACCTGTGCCAGAAGATCCGCACCACCCAGGGCGCCGGTCTGATGCCGGATGGCTCCTCGCGCTTCACCACCAAGGATGGCGACCCGATCTTCCACTACATGGGCACCTCCACCTTCGCCAATTTCACGGTGGTGCCGGAGATTGCGCTTGCCAAGGTGCGTGAGGACGCCCCCTTCGACAAGATCTGCTACATCGGCTGCGGCGTGACCACCGGCATCGGCGCGGTGATCAACACCGCCAAGGTCGAGCCGGGCTCCAAGGTCATCGTCTTCGGCCTCGGCGGCATCGGCCTCAACGTCCTTCAGGGCGCCCGGCTGGTTGGCGCCGACATGATCGTCGGTGTCGATCTCAACCCGGCCAAGAAGGAGATGGCGGAACGCTTTGGCATGACCCATTTCGTCAACCCGGCCGAGGTGGAAGGCGATCTGGTCGCCTATCTGGTCAACCTGACCAAGGGCGGCGCGGACTACACCTTCGATGCCACCGGCAATGTCGGCGTCATGCGCACCGCGCTGGAATCGGCCCACAAGGGCTGGGGCGAATCGATCATCATCGGCGTTGCCGGCGCCGGTCAGGAGATCTCCACCCGCCCGTTCCAGCTGGTCACCGGCCGGTCCTGGCGCGGCACCGCCTTCGGCGGCGCCCGGGGCCGCACCGACGTGCCGAAGATCGTCGACTGGTACATGGACGGCAAGATCGAGATCGACCCGATGATTACCCACACCATGCCGCTGGACGAGATCAACACCGGCTTCGACCTGATGCATCAGGGCAAGTCGATCCGGTCCGTCGTCCTTTATTGATCCAGACGGCTTGACGATTGCCCCTGCCGCCTGCTTCCGGGCGGCGGGGGCGCACAGTCCCACACAACCGCCGACCGAGGAGCAGCATCCATGAGCAGCACCATCAGCGAACCGGAAACGATCTGGTCGGAAACGCGGGACAGGGACAGCATCGGCGGGCGCATCCGCCGTGCGCGCGAGGCGGTCGGCCTGTCCGGCGCCCAGCTTGCCCGCCGGCTCGGCGTGAAGAGCGCCACCGTCAACGCCTGGGAAACCGGCCGCTCGGAGCCCCGCGCCAACCGGTTGACCATGCTCGCCGGTTTCCTTGCCGTCAGCCCCACATGGCTGCTCTACGGCCTTGGCGACAAACCCGCCGATGAAACCCTTTCCAGCGAATTGTCGCTGATCGCCGCCAGCCTGAAGGCCTTGCGCGAGACCCACGACCGCACCGGCGAGACCATCGAACGGCTGGAAGCGCAGATCGCCCGGCTCGCCGATCAGGCCCGCGCCGGCGACGCGGGCGACACCGCGTGACCGTCGCCGCAGTACCGCACGACACCGCTCCCGGCCAGCCCGCTGCGCTGACCGCCCATTGGGCCGGCCTCGACGACATGACGCCGGCGACGCTGCACGCCCTGTTCATGCTGCGGGTCTCGGTTTTCGTGGTGGAGCAGGCCTGCGCCTATCAGGAAATCGACGCGGCCGACGCCATCGCCGAGCATCTGGTGTTGCGGGCGGCAGACGAAGAGCAAGGCGGGGCGATTGCCGGCTGCCTGCGGCTGTTGCCGCCGGAGGGCGACGGACCGGACACGCCTGTGCGCATCGGCAGGATCGTGGTCGCCCCCGCCTGGCGCGGCGCGCGCCTCGGCGACCGGCTGATGCTGGAGGCCATCGACCGGGCCGGACAACGCTACCCCGGCCACCCGCTGATGCTCTCCGCACAGGCGCATCTGCAACGCTTTTACGCGCGGCATGGTTTCTTACCGGTGTCCCCGGTATATGACGAGGATGGCATCGCGCATGTGGACATGCGCCGCGCTGCCGCCTGACGTTCGACCGGAGTAAGCCGACACCATGACCCTTGACCTGATTTCCAGCGCCCGCGCCTTTGGCGGCGAACAGCGCGTCTACCGCCACGCCTCAAGCGCCACCGGAACGCCGATGGAGTTCTCCGCCTTCCTGCCCGGCCAGGCACTGCGCGGCGAGGCCTGCCCGACGCTGGTCTATCTCTCCGGCCTCACCTGCACCTGGGAAAACGTCACCACCAAGGGCGGCTATCAGCGCATGGCCGCCGACTGCGGCCTGATCGTCATCGCCCCGGACACCAGCCCGCGCGGCGAGGGCGTCGCCGACGATGCGGCCTATGATCTGGGCCAGGGCGCAGGCTTTTACCTCGATGCCACGGAAAAGCCCTGGGCACCGCATTTCCGCATGGAAAGCTACATCGCCGAGGAACTGCCCTCCCTGCTCCTCGACACCCTGCCGGTCTGGGACACGGCCATCGGCATCACCGGTCATTCCATGGGCGGGCACGGCGCCCTCACCCTGGCGATGAAGCATCCGGAGCTGTTCCGCACCGTCTCCGCCTTCGCCCCGATCGTCAATCCGAGCACCTGCCCCTGGGGCGAAAAGGCGCTGAGTGCCTACCTGGGCACCGACCGCGCCGCCTGGCGGCATCACGACGCCTGCGCGCTGGTGGAAAGCCGCGGCTGGCAGGGCGACATCCTGATCGATCAGGGAAGCGCGGACGGTTTCCTTGACGAACAGCTCCGCCCCTGGGCCTTCGATGAAGCGTGCCGCAAGGCCGGCGTGCCGCTGACCCTGCGCATGCAGGGCGGCTACGACCATTCCTACTATTTCGTCTCGACCTTCCTGGCCGACCATCTGGAATGGCACGCGGAACGCCTCACCGGCTGACGAGGGCATGACCGACGGCGGCGCGAGAGCGGCAAATCACCGCCTGGCGCCGTTTTCTCGCCGCAAACCGCCGCTGCCGCATTGAAATGCCCCGGTCGAGACGCCACCTTGCGTCGACAGGTTTCATTGAAAGCACAGGCTATTGTTCCTATAACCCGACGAAGCCTGTGTTGGCGTGGTAGATACAACTGGCTGGCCTCCCGGTGGCCGGAGATTCACGAAGAAGGATGTGTTGATGCCTTGGAGCAACCAGAACGGCGGCGGCGGCTGGAAAGGTGGCGGTAGCGGCGGCCCATGGGGGAGCGGCTCCGGCGGTGGTGGCGGCGGCGGCCCGTGGGGCGGCGGCCCGCAGCGTGGCGGCGGCGGCAATCCGCCCGACCTGGAAGAGCTGCTGAAGCGCAGCCAGAACACGCTGAAGACCGTGCTGCCCAGCGGCGGCAACCTGGGCTTCAAGGGCATCCTTCTGGCCATCGTGCTGGTGATCGGCATCTGGCTGGCAACCGGCTTCTACCGGGTGGAACAGGGCCAGGTCGGCGTCGAGCTGGTGCTTGGCGAGGTGACCAACCAGACCGCGCCGGGCCTTAACTACAACTGGCCCTACCCGCTGGGAACGGTCTACACCCCGGAAGTGCTGCGCATTCGCGAGCTGACCGTCGGCATGCGCGAAACCGTGCGCGGCTCGCGGGTCAGCACCCAGGATGTGGTCGAGGAAAGCCTGATGCTGACCGGCGACGAGAACATCGTCGACGTCGACTTCAAGGTGCAATGGCGCATCCGCAACACCCCGGAAGGGGTCTCCAACTACCTGTTCAACATCCAGGACCCGGAAGCCACGGTGAAGGCCGTTGCCGAAAGCTCCATGCGTGAGGTGGTCGGCGAGAGCAAGATCGATTCCATCCTTGGTGAAAACCGTACGCCGATCCAGGTGGCGGTGCAGAGCCTGATGCAGGAAGCGCTCGACAGCTATGGCGCCGGCGTCGAGGTGACCGAGGTGCAGATGCAGAAGGTTGATCCGCCGCAGCAGGTGATCGAGGCCTTCCGCGACGTGCAGGCGGCCCGCGCCGACCAGGAGCGCATCCAGAACGAAGCCCAGACCTATGCCAACCGGGTGGTCCCGGAAGCCCGAGGCGAAGCGGCCCGCGTGCTTGAGGCGGCCAACGCCTACCGCGACCAGACCATCGCCGAGGCGAACGGTCAGGCACAGCGCTTCACCAAGGTGCTTGAGGAATACACCAAGGCCCCGGACGTCACCCGCGAACGTCTCTACCTGGAGACCCTTGAGCAGGTGCTCGGCGCCAACAACAAGATCATCATCGACGAGAGCGCGAGCGGTGCCGGCGGCGTTGTCCCCTACCTGCCGCTTGATCAGCTCAACAAGTCTCAGGGCGCCGCCCGCAGTGGAGGCAACCAGTAATGAAAAACGGTTTTCTCGGTATCGGTGCGGTCATTGTCGCGGTTGTCGCGCTGGCCGCCTATCTGTCGATCTACATCGTCGACCCGGCCCAGCAGGCGCTGGTGCTGCAGTTCGGTGAGATCAAGAAGAGCGAGCGTGAGCCGGGCCTCAAGTTCAAGACGCCGTTCATCCAGAACGTCCATTACTTCGACAAGCGCGTGCTGGATCTCAACATGCCGCCGATCGAAGCGATCGCCGCGGACAAGAAGCGCCTGATCGTCGACGCCTTCGCCCGCTACCGCATCACCAATCCGGTGCTGTTCTACCAGACGGTGAACAACATCAACGAGGCGAACCAGCGTCTGTCGACCTTCCTTCAGTCCAGCCTGCGTGCGGTGCTGGCCCGCGCCACCTTCGTGCAGGTGGTGCGCGACGAGCGCGCCGAGCTGATGGAGCAGATCCGCGTGGACGTCGCCTCGCGCGCCGCCCCGATCGGCATCGAGGTGATCGACGTGAAGATCCGCCGCGCCGACCTGCCGCAGACCAACTCCGACGCGATCTTCCGCCGGATGCAGACCGAGCGTCAGCGCGAGGCGACCGAGATCCGCGCCCAGGGTGAGGAGCAGGCCCGCCGCATCCGCTCGCGCGCCGATCGCGATGCAACGGTGCTGATCGCCGAGGCAAAGCGGGATTCGGAAATCGTGCGTGGTGACGGTGACGCGGAGCGGAACCGGATCTTCGCCGAGGCCTTCGGCCAGAATCCGGAGTTCTTCTCCTTCTACCGCTCCATGCAGGCCTATGCGGCCGGCCTGAAGTCCGGCGACACCTCCATGGTGCTGTCGCCGAACTCGGAGTTCTTCCGTTACTTCCGCGACCCGCGCGGCGTGGCGGAACCGGCGGCTCCCGGCCAGTCCCCCTCGCCGGCAGGCGCTATCGCGCAGTGACCGACCTGTGGGTCGCGCTGGGATTGGTCCTGGCGCTGGAAGGCACCCTCTACGCCCTGGCTCCGGGCGCCATGAAACAGGCCATCCGGCAGATGCTCGATCTGCCGGATAACGTCCTCCGCGCCGGAGGATTGGCGGCCCTGGTGATCGGCGTTCTCGTGGTCTGGGCGGTTCGAGGCTAAGATGACACACTGACAGACGGTCGGGCGCGTGGCGGCTCTCTTGCCGCCCTCGCCTGCCCCTGAACGATCCGCGGCACCGGCCCCCTCGCACGGCCCCGGCGCCGCAAAGTGGAGGACGACGGCCGATGGCCCTGTTGAACGCCGATTTCATTCGCAACGTCTCCCGCCGCGCCACCGTCGCGGCAATGGCGGGCGTGGTCGGGCTCGCCCTGAGCGTGGCCGACATGCGACCTGCCGTCGCCCAGGGCCCGGACAGCGTGCCGGACCTGGCCGAATCCCTGCTTGACGCGGTTGTGAACATTTCCACCGCCCAGAACGTCAAGGCACAGCGCTCCGTGCCGCTGCCACAGGTTCCCGAAGGCTCTCCGTTCCAGGAATTCTTCGATGAATTCTTCAACCGGCAGAACCGGGACAACGGTCGCCCCCGGCGGGTGCAGTCCCTCGGCTCCGGCTTCGTGCTGGCCGGCGAGGACGGCATCATCATCACCAACAATCACGTGATCGAGGGCGCCGACGAGATCACCGTCAACTTCAACGATGGCAGCAAGCTGCCCGCTGAAGTGATCGGCACCGACCCGAAGACCGATCTTGCGGTCCTGAAGGTCACCCCGACCAAGCCGCTCAAGTCCGTGTCCTTCGGCGATTCGGAAAAGATGCGGGTCGGCGAATGGGTGATGGCCATCGGCAACCCCTTCGGCCTTGGCGGCACGGTCACCACCGGCATCGTTTCCGCCCGCAACCGAGACATCAATTCCGGCCCCTATGACAACTACATCCAGACCGATGCCTCGATCAATCGCGGCAACTCCGGTGGTCCGCTGTTCAACGCGGCCGGTGAGGTGATCGGCATCAACACGGCGATCATCTCCCCCTCGGGCGGTTCGATCGGCATCGGCTTCGCCATCCCCTCCGAGACCGCGACCCGGGTGATTGCCCAGTTGCGCGAGTTCGGCGAGACCCGGCGCGGCTGGCTCGGCGTGCGCATTCAGGAAGTCACCGACGAGATCGCCGAAAGCCTTGGCATGGACAAGGCCGAGGGCGCTCTGGTCGCCGGCATCACCGAGGGCGGTCCGGCCGAGACCGCCGGACTTGAGGCGGGCGATGTGATCCTCGACTTCAACGGCGAAGAGGTGCCGACCATGCGCGATCTGCCGCGCATGGTGGCCGATACGCCGGTCGGCAAGGAGGTTGAGGTCACCGTTCTGCGCAAGGGCAAGGAAGTGATGCTGACCGTCACCCTTGGCCGTCTCGAAGAGGCCGATGGCGAGGCCAGCGCGAATGGCGGCACCAAGAAGCCCGGCGACAAGCCCGCGGAAATGCCCGAAGTGCTCGGCATGACCCTTTCCTCCCTCACCGACGAGATGCGCGAGAAATTCAGCATCGCCGAGAATGTGAAGGGCGTCGTCATCACCGAGGTCGAAGGCGGTTCGGACGCCGAGGAAAAGCGCATTCGCGCCGGCGACGTGATCGTTGAGGTGGCCCAGGAGCCGGTCAGCAAGCCGGCCGATGTCACCGCCCGCCTGAAGACGCTTGAGGAAGACGGCCGCCGGCTCGCCCTGCTGCTGCTGTCGAATGCCCAAGGCGAGGTCCGCTTCATCCCGCTTCCGATCGACAAGTGATCGCGGCCCCCTGCGGGCCCCTGCCCGCCGGACCGGGGCAAACACCTTCAGACGCAAGACACAAAAAAGGCCGCCGCGCCCCTGGCGCGGCGGCCTTTTGCATGGCCCCGGCAGTTTGACCGCAATGCGCCGTCAGGCGACCTCGGCGAACTCCTCGACCCCATAGCCCTGCAGGTAAAGCAGCGCCGTCAGATCGCCATGTTCGATCCGTGCATCCGCCGCAGCACCGACCGCCGGCTTGGCATGATAGGCAACGCCCAGCCCGGCCAGCTCGATCATCGACAGGTCATTGGCGCCATCACCCACCGCGAGGGCTGCCTCGGCGGCAAGCCCCTGTTCCGACAGAAGCTCCTTCAGCCGTTGCCGCTTGGCTTCCCGCCCCAGGATCGGCTCGCCGACCTTGCCGGTCAGCTTGTCGTCTTCGATGATCAGCGTATTGGCGCGATGCTCATGAAACCCCACGGCCCTGGCGATGCGGTCGGTAAAGGCGGTAAACCCGCCGGAGACAAGCGCGCAATAGGCACCGTTGGCACGCATGGTGCACACCAGCGTGCGCGCGCCGGGCGTGAGGGTGATGTTCTCCGCGATCACCTTGTCGATCACCGAGGCATCGAGCCCGGCCAGCATCGCGGCGCGCTCGCGCAAGGCCGGCTCGAACTCCAGCTCACCGCGCATCGCCCGTTCGGTGATCGCGGCGATTTCCGCCTTGCGACCGACCATCGCCGCCAGCTCGTCGATGCATTCCTGGCCGATCATGGTGGAATCCATATCGGCGATCAGCAGGCGCTTGCGCCGACCTTCTCTGTTTTGCACAAACACATCGAGCGGCGCATCGCCGATCGCGGCGCGTAGCGCCTGTTCATGCACACCCGGATCGACAGCGCCGCTGGCGAATGCAATATCAACCGCAACGCCGGGATTGAGTGTCTCGATGCCGGCCACATCGGGCAGTTCCCGGGCAAGCCGGGCGGCAAGATCGTCCGTGAGCACCGGCGTCTTCGGATCGGCAAGGATCGTTGCGACCTGGGTCATCGTGCGGCAGGGTCCTTGAAAGAGGGGAAAGAGAATTGGCGGAACAGGTGGTGTTGATAGCCGGGCCAACGGCAAGCGGCAAGTCGGCGCTGGCATTGGCGCTGGCCGAGCGGCTCGGCGCGATGATCGTCAACGCCGACTCCATGCAGGTCTACGCCGACCTCGACATCCTCACCGCTCGCCCCGGCGCGGAGGATTTGGCACGGGCCGAGCACCGCCTCTACGGCCATGTGGACCCGGCCCGGCGCTACTCCGTCGCCCAGTGGCTCGAAGAGGTCGGCGCGATGCTGGACGAAGCCGCTGAACGGCACCAGCCGGCAATCGTTGTCGGCGGCACCGGGCTGTACTTCACGGCGCTGACGCAAGGGCTCTCCAGTGTGCCGCCGATTCCACCTCAGATCCGCGAGAAATGGCGCGCCAAGGCCGAAGCCCCGGCCGGCTGGCTGCACGCCAATCTGGCCGAGCGGGATCCCGCGATGGCCCAGCGTCTGAAACCGGGCGATACCCAGCGGCTGATCCGCGCGCTGGAAGTCATCGAGGGCACCGGGAAGTCGCTGCTGCACTGGCAGCAGACCGCCGGCCCCGCGCGGGTCGGCCCGGAGGCGCCGCGTCTGGTGCTGGCCCCGCCCCGCCCCTGGCTGCATGCGCGGATCGCCGAGCGTTTCGATGCGATGATCGCCGCCGGCGCGGTGGAGGAAGCCCGCCAGCTTTGCGCGCGCCAGCTTGACCCCGCCCTTCCGGCGATGAAGGCCATCGGCCTGCGCGAACTCGGGGCACTGCCCGCCGACCTTGCCGGGCTGGATCATGCATGCGAGCGGGCAAAGACGGAGACCCGCCGCTTTGCCAAGCGGCAGGAGACCTTTTTTCGCGGCCAATTGGGCGACTGGCCACGCGCCGATCCAAGCAGCAGCAGCCCGGAGCAGCTCGCCGCTCCTCTGGCCGAACAGTTGGTGACTGGAAATTAACGAAAAATCGCCTTTCGGTTGAAACGCCCTGATTTTAGCACAATCCTCGGCTATCCCTCTTGCCAGCTTGTGGAGAGCGTTACCCAGCCCGATAAAATCTCCGCATCGTCGGACATCTGTCGTGATTTGGCTGTAACATTGCCTGTAGCGCGCGCGGGAGGAGACACCGGTCGCTGCGCTGACAAAAAAGACACACAACAGGGAGGACGGCATGGTGGATACCCCCATCCTTGCAACGGACCGAATGATGCTGCGCACGTTCAACGCGCGGGATCTGGACGATTTGCACGCATTGCACGCCGATCCCAATGTGAACCTCCATCTTGGATCGCATGAGATCATCCGCAGCCGAGCCGATGCCCAGCGCCACCTCACCGATTACATCACCGGTCAGGAACGGCGCGGCTTCAGCCAGTGGAAGGTGATCCTGCACGATGGCACCTTTGTCGGCCGGGCCGGCTTTTCGGTCTATCCGGAAACCTCCGAGGTCGCGCTCAGCATCTGCCTGATCGCGAAGTACTGGGGACGCGGCTATGCCTCCGAACTGGCTGCCGCGCTGGTCGACTGGTTTTTCGAGCGCACCTACTTCACCCATCTCATCGCCTTTGTTGCCAGCGGCAACGAACCGGCACGGCGGATGATGGAGGGCATCGGCTTCCGTCTGCGCCAGCGCACCCGGATCGACGACGACGCCTTCGATTGCCTGCAGATCCTCTCGCCCGCGCTGGAACGCCGTTTCGCCAACGCCGGCTGACCTCACGCATTCCCAAGGGCGACGGCCCCCCCTTCCCCGCGAAACAAAAAGCCCCCGGCAGGACCGGGGGCTTTCTCGTTGATCGGACTACGACTGCCTCGGCCGTCAGACCGCACGCAACTCGTGATGATCGGGGCGGTTCTGCCGTGCCATCAACCGGTTGAGCGCCGAAACATAGGCCCGGGCCGAGGCCACCAGCGTATCGGTATCCGCGCCCTTGCCGGTCGCCATGCGGCCATTTTGCTCCAGCCGCACCGACACTTCCGCCTGCGCGTCCGTGCCCTCGGTCACCGCATGAACCTGATAGAGCGACAGGTTCGCTTCATGCGGCAGGATTTCCTTGATGGCGTTGAAGGTCGCATCTACCGGCCCGTCGCCGGAGCACTCCCGGGTCTCGTGCCGGCCATTCACATCCATGGTCAGGATCGCCTTCTGCGGCCCGCCGGTTCCGGCGATCACCGTCAGGGCGATCACCTTGATCTGCTCGCCCTGGGTGGCGATCTCGTTCTCCACGAGCGCTTCGATATCCTCGTCGTAGATGTGCTTCTTGCGGTCGGCCAGTTCCTTGAAGCGGCGGAAGGCCTCCTCGAAGGCATTGTCGCCGATTTCGTAGCCCAGCTCCTCCAGCTTCTGGCGGAAGGCGTGACGGCCGGAATGCTTGCCCATCACCAGCGAGGTTTCCTTCACCCCGACGTCTTCCGGGCGCATGATCTCATAGGTCTCGGCGTTCTTCAGCATCCCGTCCTGGTGGATGCCGCTCTCATGGGCGAAGGCGTTCTTGCCGACGATGGCCTTGTTGTACTGCACCGGGAAACCGGAGACCGCCGACACCAGCTTGGAGGCCCGCGTCACGAATTTCGGATCGACCGAACACTCATAAGGCAGCACGTCGGACCGGGTCCGGAGCGCCATCACCACCTCTTCCAGCGCCGCGTTGCCGGCACGCTCGCCCAGACCGTTGATGGTGCATTCGATCTGCCGCGCGCCGCCGGCGACACCGGCCAGCGAGTTGGCAACCGCCAGCCCCAGGTCGTTGTGGCAATGCACGGAGAAGATCGCCTTGTCCGCATCCGGCACCGTGTTGCGGATCGCCTCGAACATCGCCCGGTATTCGTCCGGCGTGGCATAGCCCACCGTGTCGGGCAGATTGATGGTGGTGGCGCCGGCGCGGATCGCCGCCTCGACGCAGCGGCTGAGATATTCGATCGGCGTGCGGGTGGCATCCATCGCCGACCATTCCACATCGTCAATCAGGTTGCGCGCCCGGGTCACCGTCGAGGTGATGATCTCCAGAACCTCTTCCTCGGTCTTCTTCATCTGGAACTCCAGATGGATCGGCGAGGTGGACACGAAGGTATGGATCCGGCCGCGGCGCGCATGGCGCACCGCATCGCCAGCCCGGTCGATATCGGCATTGATCGCCCGCGCCAGACCGGCGATCACCGCCTTGTCGGCGCGCTTGGCGATCTCGCACACCGCCTCGAAATCGCCGTTGGAGGCGATCGGGAACCCGGCCTCGATGATATCGACGCCCATGTCATCGAGAATCTCGGCGACCTGCAGCTTCTCCTCCAGCGTCATCGACGCGCCGGGGGATTGCTCGCCATCGCGCAAGGTGGTGTCGAAAATTACTACGTGATCCTGGCCAGACATGGGTTCGGTGCCTTCCGTTTTGCAGCTCTCCGCCGGCTGTCGCAGTGCGAGCCTGTCACGCGGGAGCGATCATCAGATACTTTGGGAGGGTGTCGTCATATCCCCTGAGTGCCCGCCCACGTTGATCCGGGGCAGCCGACGCTCAGGGGCTGGTAAGGAGAAGGAGACCGCCATGACGAAGGCATCCGCCGCGCGTTGCCCGCGCGTCGATCGCAAAAGCGGCGATGGTGCCAGCGGCGATCATGCGTCTCGTCCAGATCCTGTCTCACCCACCGTCACTGCGACGGAGGAAACCTCGACAACGTTGCGTCCCACATGTGAACGAAGCGTTAACGGGGCTCTTTGGTACCCGATCGGCCCCGCTGTTGCAAGGCCGCTGATTGGCGCGGGCCGCCCCCACGGGTCCGCGCCAAGTTTCTCAGAGCCCTTCCGGCCCGCGCTGCAGGGCGGCGACGCCGGAGCGCGACACCTCGACCAGACCGAGCGGTTTCAGGATCGAGATGAACTGATCCACCTTGTTGGTCCGGCCGGTGATCTCGAACACGAAATGCTCGGCCGTGGCGTCGATCACCGTTGCCCGGAAGGCATCGGCCAGACGCAAGGCTTCCAGCCGCTTTTCGCCGACCCCAGCCACCTTGATCAGCGCCAGTTCCCGCTCCAGCGGCTTTTCGAAATTGCGCCCGCGCGCCTCCACCGTCAGGTTGGTCACCCGGTGGATCGGCACCAGCCGCTCAAGCTGATGGTGGATCTGCTCGATCACCAGCGGCGTGCCGGTGGTGACGATGGTGATCCGCGACAGGTGCTTTTCGTGCTCGGTCTCCGACACGGTCAGGCTGTCGATGTTGTAGCCCCGACCGGAGAACAGGCCGATCACCCGGGCAAGAACGCCCGGTTCGTTGTCGACGAGCACCGATAGCGTGTGGCTTTCGGGCGTTTCGGTGACCGCTGCCATGAAATAGGCGGACGGTGCGTTAAGGTTCTGCGCGTTCATCAGTCTGTCTTTCCCGTTCACACCAGTGCCTTGCCATCCGCGGAAATCGCATTGGCGATCGCTTCGTCATTGGCCTCGTCCGGCAACAACATCTCGTTATGCGCCTTCCCGGACGGAATCATCGGGAAGCAATTGGTGAGATTGGCCACGCGGCAATCGAAGATCACCGGCTTGGGCGTGGCGATCATCTCATCGAGCGCCGCGTCGAGATCCGCCGGCTTGTCGACCCGGATGCCATGTCCGCCATAGGCCTCGGCCAGCTTCACGAAATCGGGCAGGCTCTCCATGTACGAATGAGACAGCCGGTTGCCGTGCAAGAGCTGCTGCCACTGGCGCACCATGCCCATGTACTGGTTGTTGAGAATGAAGATCTTCACCGGCAGCCCGAACTGCACGGCGGTCGACATCTCCTGAATGTTCATAAGGATCGACGCATCGCCGGCAATGTCGACGCACAAGGCCTCCGGATGGGCCACCTGGGCGCCGATCGCCGCCGGCAGGCCATAGCCCATGGTGCCGAGGCCGCCGGAGGTGAGCCAGTGGTTCGGCTCCTCGAAGCCGAAGAACTGCGCCGCCCACATCTGATGCTGGCCGACCTCGGTCGACACATAGGTCTCCCGCCCCTTGGTCTTCTCATAGAGCCGCTGGATCGCGTATTGCGGCATGATGATGTCTTCCGACGGGCGATAGGCGAGCGAGTTGCGCGCGCGCCAGCCGTCGATCTGCGACCACCAGCCATCGAGCGCCGCCTTGTCGATCTGGTGCGACCCGGTGCGCCACAGCCGCACCATGTCCTCCAGCACATGGGCAACATCGCCGACGATCGGAATATCGACGGTCACCGTCTTGTTGATCGAAGACGGGTCGATATCGACATGCACCTTCAGCGAATTCGGCGAGAACGCATCGAGCCGTCCGGTGATGCGGTCGTCGAACCGGGCGCCGATGTTGATCATGACATCGCAGTCATGCATCGCCATGTTGGCTTCATAGGTGCCGTGCATGCCCAGCATGCCGAGCCACTGCTTGCCGGACGCGGGAAAGGCGCCCAGGCCCATCAGTGTCGAGGTGATCGGCGCTCCGGTCAGTTCGATGAGCTCGCGCAGCAGCTGGCAGGCGGCCGGGCCAGAGTTGATCACGCCGCCGCCGGTATAGAAGATCGGCCGGCGCGCGCGGGAGAGCAGCTCCACCGCCCGACGGATCGCATCCATGTCGCCCTTCACGCGCGGCCGGTAGCTCTTGTGCGCCACATGTCGCGGCCCTTCGTATTCGCCAGTGGCGAACTGGACATCCTTGGGAATGTCGATCACGACCGGGCCGGGCCGGCCGGTGGTGGCGACATAGAAGGCCTCATGCAGAATGCGCGGCAGATCCTCCACCCGGCGCACCAGCCAGTTGTGCTTGGTGCAAGGGCGGGTGATGCCCACCGTGTCGCATTCCTGGAAGGCGTCATTGCCGATCAGGTTGGTCGGGACCTGGCCGGTGATGCAGACCATGGGAATGGAATCGAGCATCGCGTCCGCCAGGGCGGTGACCATGTTGGTGGCACCGGGGCCGGAGGTCACCAGGACGACACCCGGCTTGCCGGTGGAGCGGGCATAGCCCTCCGCCGCGTGCCCGGCGCCCTGCTCGTGCCTTACCAGAACGTGCCGAACCGCGTCCTGCTGGATAATCTCGTCGTAAATCGGAAGCACGGCGCCACCGGGATAGCCAAAAACATGCTCAACCCCTTGGTCCTTGAGTGCCTGGAGCACCATCTCGGCGCCGGTCATCTCGCGCTTCATGTCTAAAGTCCTCGATTATCGCAACGTGCGGTTCGCTTCATGTCTTCGTTCATGGCCATGCCCTGTGCAGTGGCTTCGGGCAATAAAAAAGGCCCCCGAGGAGGCCTTGACGCGCGCTGTCGTTCCGGGAAGGGGATCACATCCCCCCGGCAGCGCGCTTCCCTACTACAAGAATGAGCCCGATGCCCATCATCGCCATAGCCTTTCGAACAGGTGTCACCCTGGCAGGGCCGCAACACAATTCCGCGACATCTGCTCTTGGTGCGGCGCAAGGTAGACGCCCCCCGGGGGAGGGTCAAGCGCACTTGTCAGGAAATTTCGTAAAAATGCACCCGAGCTTACCGAAAGTTTCGGGACGGCCTTTTCGTGCCCGTGCCCCCGGTCACGCCGCGCTTTTTTCCAAAGCGCCGGAACCCGGCAAATTCCCGCGACGCCGCGAAGTTTTCCCCAGCCCTGACGCGATCACAGCGATTTTATTTCAGGTTTCGCTTGAAAGCGCCGGGCCAGCTTTGTATATACCCGATCCAGACGGGCGGCGCGGAACGCACCACCGCCCGGCGACGCCGAAACGGCGAGTGGGTGTATAGCTCAGTTGGTAGAGCAGCTGACTCTTAATCAGCCGGTCCTGGGTTCGAATCCCCGTGCACCCACCACTCTTCCCCTTTCAAAAGACACGGACAAGATCACCGGACACGCGCGGCAAGGCGCAGCGCGGGATATGTTTGTTCGCACCTCCCGCCCATGGACACTGCCCCGGAAGGAGGACCGATGGACCGCATGTCTGACCACGCGCGCGGGTCGCCCCCTGTCCGCTGCCCCGGCTCTGGTACCGGATTGCTGACCTTGGGTTTTCTTGCCTCGTTGTTTTGGGCGTTCGGATTCCTGGCATTCGGTCTCGCCGCCGCCAAGGCCGCGCCCGGCCCCGTTCCGCTGCCGCCGGTCAAGCCCGCCATGGTCGCCGCCTCCCCGGCCGGCATCAGCCCGCCGAAAGCGCTCGCCCCCACGGATCAAAGCTGCTTCGCCCGGCTCACGGCTCTTGGCGCCGCGTTTCGCCCGCTACCGCCGATCGCCACGGCAAAAGGGTGCCGCATCGATGTGCCGGTTTCCCTGTCCCGCGTCGGCAACACCACCCTCTCACCGCCCGCGACCCTTGCCTGCGAAACCGCCCTGCGCTTCGCCGAGGTCTCGCGCGACATCTTCGCCCCGCTGGTGCAGGACCTGAAGGGCCGGTCCATCGCAACGATCCATGTCGCCGCTTCCTACGCCTGCCGCGGCCGCAACCGTCAGAAGGGCGCCAAACTCAGCGAACATGCCTTTGGACGCGCGATCGACGTGCGCGCGCTGACGCTGGATGACGGCACGAGCTGGGCGGTGGAGCCGCGTTCCCGCCTCAATCCGCGCTGGACCGCGCGCCTGCAACGGCGCTTGCGCGCCAGGGTCTGCGGCCCCTTTACCACCGTCCTCGGACCGGGCTCGGACAAATACCACGACGACCATATTCATATGGATCTGGCGCATCGGCGCAGCACCTACTGCAAATAGCGACGGGTCTGCGCAAGCCGCCCCTTCCCCGGAGCAACGATATTGCCTCGGGCACCGGAAGGAGTAACGTGGCGAACAGGGGGCGACCGTGACGGCGAGGCGATTCAGGTTCGCCATGGCCCGCCTCCTTGCGGCCCGACCGCATGACCGCCATCGACGCCTTCACCGGATCGCCCATGACCTCCCTGATCGATTACCTTTTCGGTGCCGCTTCCTTTGTTCCGCATGGGGTGTGCCTGTTGTGGCGGCCGGACCTGGTCGCCATGCACGCGGTGTCCGATGCGCTGATCGCGCTGGCCTATTTCGCCATTCCGGTCGGCCTGTGGCGTTTCCTCAGGCGGCGGCGGGACCTGGACGAAGGCTCGCGTCGGGTCATCATGCTGTTTTCGCTGTTCATCTTCGCCTGCGGCGTGACCCATACGACCGGGCTGATCACCCTCTGGGTGCCGGCCTATGGCGCGCAGGGCCTCCTCAAGGCCGTCACCGCCGCGATCTCGATCTTCACCATGGTGGTCTTCTGGCGACAGATCCCTGCCTTGCTGGCATTGCCGACCCCGGCGCAACTACGCAAGGCCAACGACCAGTTGGCGAGGATCAACCGCGGGCTGGAGGAAACCATTGCCTACCGGCGCTTCGACCTGACCGTTGCCGCCGACCGGATCAAGGACATTGCCGCCAGTGGCAATGTCACCGCCTTCGCTCAGAACACACGCCTCGACTACACCTGGACCCACCATCCCTCGCCGGAAGGCGGGGCGCTGCCGGAGCACAGGACACCCACCGACCGCGAGCTGTTGCCCGAACCGCTTGCCGCCGCCGCCGATGCGGTCAAGCGCCGGGTTCTGGAAAGCGGGCGCAGCGAGATCGCCCGGCTGGGACCGCATCGGGAGGGGAAGAACGGCGAGCAGCGGGTCTGGAACCTGCGGGTGCGCCCCACCACCGACATGACCGGCGAACCGGACGGCGTTTTTTGCACCTTGCGGGACATGTCCCGCGAGAGTGCGCGGGAGGCCACCCTTGCCGACTGCAACAGCCGGCTGAAACAATTGGAACACCGCTACGACCTGGCACTGGAAAGCGCCCGCATCACCGTCTTCGAGCAGGACACGAACCTGCGCTATCGCTATGTCCACAATACCCAGCGCGGGCACGCGCCCGACGACTATCTCGGCAAGACGGATGCGGAGCTGTTCAGCGAGGCCGATTGTTTCAACATTCTTCCCGTCAAGACCAATGCCTTGCAGACCGGTGAGCGCCAGCGGGTCGAACTCGACATCAACAGCGGCCTTGACCGCCGGACCATCCGCATCACCATCGACCCTTGCCGGGACGCCGACGGCACCATCACCGGCATCATCGGCACCTCCGAGGATCTGACCTCCCGGCGCAAGATGGAGGACCGGCTGCGCCTGACCATGCGCGAGCTGAACCACCTCTCCGAGACCATGCTGGCGACCGTCCGCTCCCTGGCGGAGCAATCCGCCGCCAGCGCCGCAACGCTCGACGCCTTCATGCGCGGGTTTTCCGCCCGGCTCAGGGCTCTGGCCGTCTCCCAGGAACTTCTGGCCTCCCGATCCTGGTATGGAGCGGAGCTTGCCCAGTTGCTGCGCGCCCATCTGGGCGAGATCAGCGATACGGCAAGACGGATGGTGCGGATCGACGGCCCGCCCCTGCATGTCAACACCGACACCGCGCAGGAACTGGGCCTGCTCTTTCATGACCTTCTCGCCCATGCGGTGCAGCACGGAAGCCTTTCCGTGACAACCGGCTCGGTCGATGTGCACTGGGAGCTTCAGGAGACCGCCGTCAGCCTCACCTGGCAGGAACGGAACGGCCCGCAGCCGTCTCAAGGGCAGGAGATGCGGCAGCCCGCGTGCTTCACCGCAGAGCTTTGGCGGCAACGGGTCAAGACCGCCCTTGCCGGCACAATCGACGCGACAGGCACCGCGGACGGCCTGTCCTGCACGATCACCTTCCCCGCGGACCGGCTGGTCGGCGGATAACCCCGCCAGCAGGCGCAGGACAGCCCGCGCCCGCCTATTGCCGGTTGATGCCGGCGGCAAGCCCTATATGCTGCGGCGAACGCCGGCCCACCACCCTTCGCCGATTGTGCTGCGGCCTCATGAACACGCCCCCTCACCGCACGGGTTCCTTGCGCAGATGTCCTCGATCCTCTCCATATCCAACCTGTCCAAGACCTATGACAGCGGCTTCCAGGCCCTGAAGGCGGTCAATCTGGAGATCGAACGCGGCGAGCTGTTCGCCCTGCTCGGCCCCAATGGCGCCGGCAAGACCACCTTGATCAGCATCATCTGCGGCATCGTCACCGCCTCCTCCGGCAAGGTGACGGTCGACGGTCATGACATCGTGCGTGATTTCCGCGCCGCCCGGTCGATGATCGGCCTCGTGCCGCAGGAACTGACCACCGATGCGTTCGAGACCGTCTGGGACACGGTCAATTTCAGCCGTGGCCTGTTCGGCAAGGGCAAGAACCCCGATCTGGTGGAACGGGTCCTCAGGGACCTCAGCCTGTGGGACAAGAAAGACAACCGGCTGATGACGCTCTCCGGCGGCATGAAGCGCCGGGTGCTGATCGCCAAGGCGCTGGCCCATGAACCGCGCCTGTTGTTCCTCGACGAGCCGACCGCCGGGGTCGATGTGGAGCTGCGCCGCGACATGTGGCGTGTGGTCCGGCGGCTGCAGGAAACCGGGGTGACGATCATCCTCACCACCCACTACATCGAGGAAGCGGAGGACCTTGCCGACCGGGTCGGCGTGATCAACAAGGGCGAGATCATCCTGGTGGAGAACAAGGCCGAGCTGATGCACAAGCTGGGCCGCAAGCAACTGACCCTGCACCTGGCCGAGCCGATCACCGCGATCCCCGATGCCCTGGCCGAGCACCAGTTGGAGCTGAACGCCAGCGGCGAGGCCCTCGTCTACACCTATGACACACGGGGCGAACGCACCGGCATCACCGCGCTTTTGCAGGACATCCACGCGGCGGGCATCCGCTTCCGCGATCTCAACACCAAACAGAGTTCGCTCGAAGAGATTTTCGTCGATCTCGTGAAGGCTCCGTCATGAACCTTTATGCCATCAGCGCCATCTACCGCTTCGAGATGGCCCGCACCGGCCGCACCCTGTTCCAGAGCATCATTTCGCCGGTGATCTCCACATCGCTCTATTTCGTCGTCTTCGGCGCGGCCATCGGCTCGCGCATCAGCGAGGTCGACGGGGTCAGCTATGGCGCCTTCATCGTGCCGGGGCTGATCATGCTGTCGCTGCTGACCCAGAGCCTGTCGAACGCCTCCTTCGGCATCTATTTCCCGCGCTTCACCGGCACCATCTACGAGGTGCTGTCGGCGCCGGTCTCCTATCTGGAAATCGTCATCGCCTATGTGGGCGCGGCCGCGACCAAATCGATCATTGTCGGGCTGATCATCCTGGCCACCGCCGGGCTGTTCGTGCCGCTGGAAATCCAGCATCCGCTCTGGATGCTGCTGTTCCTGGTGCTGACCTCGGTCACCTTCGCCCTGTTCGGCTTCATCATCGGCATCTGGGCCGGCAATTTCGAACAGCTGCAACTGGTGCCGCTCCTGATCGTCACCCCGCTCGCCTTCCTGGGCGGCAGTTTCTATTCGATTTCCATGCTGCCCCCGGCGTGGCAGACGGTGACCCTGTTCAATCCGGTGGTCTACCTGATCAGCGGCTTTCGCTGGAGCTTCTATGGCATGGCGGATGTAGGCGTCGGTGTCAGCCTGGCCATGACGCTGCTGTTCCTCGCCATCTGCATCGCCATCGTCGCCTGGATCTTCAAGACCGGCTACCGGCTGAAATCCTGACCCTGACCGGGCGCTCCCGCCGACACGACGGACCGGCGGCGCCCCACCGTCTTCAAACGGCGATCGGCGCGCTGATATGCGGATGCGGATCGTAGCCTTCGAGGGTGAAGTCCTCGAAGCGGAAGGCGAAGAGGTCCGTCACATTCGGATTGAGTGCCATCCTCGGCAGGGGCCGGGGCTCGCGCGCCACTTGCGTGCGCGCCTGATCCAGATGGTTGAGGTAAAGGTGCGCATCGCCCAGGCTATGCACGAAATCGCCGGGCTCATAGCCGGTGACCTGCGCCACCATCATGGTCAGGAGCGCATAGGAGGCGATGTTGAACGGCACGCCGAGGAAGACGTCGGCGGAGCGCTGGTAGAGCTGGCAGGACAGGCGCCCGTCGGCAATGTGAAACTGAAACAGTGCATGACAGGGCGGCAGGGCCATCTCGTCGACCAGAGCCGGGTTCCAGGCCGAGACGATCAGCCGGCGGCTGTCCGGATTGCGGCGGATCTGCTCAAGCAGATTGGCGATCTGGTCGATGCTCTCCCCGCCCGGGGCCGGCCAGGAGCGCCACTGGTAGCCGTAGACCGGGCCGAGATCGCCGTTCTCATCGGCCCAGTCGTCCCAGATCCGCACCCCGTTTTCCTTGAGATAGCGGATGTTGGTATCGCCGGCGAGAAACCACAGAAGCTCGTGAATGATCGACTTCAGATGCAGCTTCTTGGTGGTGACGAGCGGAAATCCCTTCGACAGATCGAACCGCATCTGATGGCCGAACACGGACCGGGTGCCGGTGCCTGTCCGGTCGCTTTTTTCGCTGCCCTCATCGAGGATCCGCTGCATCAGATCGAGATATTGCTGCACGGGATATCGCCACGCCTTGATTGATCGACTCGTTGCGCGATGGTGACCCGCCGGCCCGCATCAGGCAAGCAGCGCAATAGAGCGGCGCGGCGTTTTCAACGATCCGCGCCGCCACCAGCCCGTTTAACCAGACCCGGCCACTTCTCCTCCGACTTGACGATGAAGCCGGGAATATCCTTGCGCCAACGGATCTGCACCGCCCGGTCGTAGTTGAGATAAAGCCGCCCCTCGACGATATCCCAATAGGCCGGATCGCCCTTGGCCAGGTTTCCCTGCGCCACCGCCCAGGCACAGTAGCCGCCATAGGCCGGGGCATAGGCTTGCGGATCGGCCAGGAACCGGTCGCGGTTATCCTCGGTGGCGAAATACCAGTTCGCGCCGCGATAGGAGGTGGCAATCTCCGGCGACCCTCGCCGTGGCCCGCCATCGGTGAAGTAGGAGACCGGATCGTAGCCGCCCACCGCCACCCCATCGATGATGCCGGTGAACACCGGCCCGGTGTCCACCGCGCCGCCAAACCCGAACCAGTCCCGCCCCGCGAACGCCGCCAGACCCGCCAGAAGAACGACCCCGCCGACGCCGATCAAGACCCCGCGCCGTGTCCGCTGCCGCATGATGCTCCCTTTCCACGCCTCGCCCCCTGCACGCGCCGTCACCATAGCGCCGGCGACCGACACCGCCCAATGACGTCAAGTCACAAGGCCGGCACCCCGGGTGATGGAAATTCGTCACGCCGCCCCTTTTCTCCGCCCCGACAAGTCCTTATATTGCGTAGTGCCGGTGCAAGCTGGCTATGACGATAAACGAGTTACGTAATAAGCCTATCGGACCCGGGGGCGGTACCCGGCGCCTCCACCAAAGCCCGTCATGTCATGGCGTGTTGCCAGGGCGGATAGCCCGGAATGGCGGGTTTTGGCGGGGGCGAAATAGGATCGACGAGGGTGTAAAGGTAATTTCTTCGTTCGGCATGGTACCGCCGTTATCGGGCCGAATCAGTAGTTGCAAATGACAACACTGCTATGGACAACGCTGTCGCCGCGTAATGCGGTGCCGGTAGTCCTTTAAGTCCTGTTGGTTAGCCCCTTCAGGCGGGGTCCGGAGGCACCTGGCAACAGAAGCCTCCACTTCTTTCCTCCGGCGTGCCGGACCGGTGAAACCCATGAAAATTCAGGAACTTCACCCAAAATCACACTGAGGTCGCCGGTGCGCCAACCCGGAAGACCGGCAAAGGCGTGATCGAAGCCTTTTCATTTGCCCCATGTCGCGCCATGTTTGGCGAAACACCGACTCAACCCCCGGCAGTTGCGAGCGATGGCCGAAGATCTCATCCGATACGATATCGTCATTCAGGACGCGCTGCGCGGCGCCGTCCGGAAGATCCTCACCGAGGTCGCCCGGATCGGCTTGCCCGGCGAGCACCATTTCTACATTGCCTTCGATACCAATGCCCCGGGCGTGCGGATCTCCTCGCGCCTTCACGAGCGGTACCCGAAGGAAATGACAGTGGTGCTTCAGCATCAGTTCTGGGACCTCAACGTCACCGAGCACGCCTTTGAAGTGGGCCTGTCCTTCGGCGGCATCCCGGAAAAGCTGTTCGTGCCATTCTCCTCGATCAAGGGCTTCTTTGACCCTTCCGTGCAGTTCGCGCTGGAATTCGAGCCCGGCAAGACCGCCGAGGAGCTGCCCGAGGATCTGGTCGATGCGGCCCGCGCCCAGGCCCGTGCCGAGGCGACCCTGACCGAGGTCGAGCAGGCGACAACCACGGAGGCGGAGGCCGATACCGCCGCCGAACCGGCCACGCCAGCCAAGGCCAGCAAGGCCACCAAGTCGGAAAACGCGGCGGACACGGACGACGGCGCGGAAAAAAGCGACACCAGCGGCGCCGATGTGGTCTCGCTCGACGCTTTCCGCAAGAAGACCTGATCAGACGGGTCGGCTAGGAGCGGCGGGATGACAGGTGACATTGTCAATCTTCGGCAGGCTCGCAAGACCCGCAAGCGGGCGGAGAAGACCGCGAAGGCTGCGGAAAACCGCACCCGCTTCGGCCGCACCAGGGCCGAACGCGCCCGCGACGCACTGGAAGAGGGCCGGGCCACCGCCCGGCTCGACGGGCTGCGCCGCGAACGCCCGGACGCACCCGACGAGGCCTGAGGGCACCCCATATGTCCCTCAGCAAACGTTCCCTGACCTTGCATGGCCATCGCACCAGCCTGGCGCTTGAGCCGGAGTTCTGGTCGGCGCTGGAAGACATCGCCGCAAGCGAGCGGATCAGCCTGCCGATGCTGGTGGCGCGGATCGACGATGGCCGCCAGCTCGACCCGGCGACCCTGCCGCCCTCGCTCTCCTCGGCCTTGCGCGTCGCCGCGCTCAATCACTTCCGAAAAAATCGCAGCGACCCGGCACCCTGACCTCACGCGACAGAACCGGTTTCAGCGATCCGGCGTCACGTCGATGAACACCGGTGGCTCCAGTGGCGGCAGCAATTGCGGCGGCTGACCCGTATTCGGATCAGGCCGGGCACTTGCCGCACCGTCGACCGCTTCAAGCGCCCGGCGGATCCGATTACCGAAATCTGGTTGCCGCGGGGTGGTCGGCGCGCGCCCACGATCGGCGGCGATCGGCTTGGGCGGCAGCCGTGGCGCCGCGCCCGCCTCCGGTTGCCGCGCCTCGGGCTTTTCCGTCTCCACCGCAGCGTCGGCGTCTGCTGGCGGCACGGCTTGCTCCGCGTCGCGGTCCGCTGGCTGAGGCACCGCCCTCGCTTTCGCCTCTGCCTCAGCTTTCGCCTCCGCCTCTTCCCGCTCGCGCCGCCGCTTTTCCTCCCGGGCGCGCCGCATCTCGCGCATCAACCGGTCCCGCTCGGTGATTTCCGCCTGCAACTCCTCCACCCGCCGCACCTCCTGTTCGAAGGCGCGCAAGGTCAGGAAGGCGGTGAAGGGGGTGATGTCGATGGTCCGCGACGGCGCGGCCAGATCGCCGGAGAACACCAGCCCGACCTCCGGCTCCGCCCCGGTCACCGCTTCCTCGCCCGCTTCCACCTTGAGCGCGAAGTCGCTTTGCAGGGTCTTCTCCTCCAGATCGACCTGAGCGCTGCCAAAGACACTGGCGCCAGTATCGCCGTCGGCATTGTCGAGGGTGACGTTGCTGACCCGCGCCACGCCGCCGGCCACGGAGAAGCTGGCCTCCAGCGTGTCGAACCTGAGCCGCCCGGTATCGAGATGGCTGGCGAAGGCCTCGCGCACGGTCGCGTCATCCACATCGAGCCCCGCGTCCACCGCCCGGATCACCAGCCCGAAGGCCTCCGGATTGAGCCCCCGGATCTCGCCGGCGCCGACCTTCACCGTGCCGCCCCCCGACAGGCTGGCGACAATCCCGGCAACCGACCGTCCGGTGCCTTCAAGGTCGAGTGCCAGATCGAACCGACCGGTCGCCACCGGACGCCCGCCACGCCGCCAGATCAGATCCTCCAGCGCCGCCCCGTCCAGCCGCAAGGAGGCCGAAAGGCCGGCCTGTCCGCCAGAGCGGGTCAGCCCATAGCTGCCGGTCAACTGGCCACCAGCGAAACCGGCCTCGCTGACATCCAGCGTCAGCGCCTCGTTCTTCAGCGACAGGCGCCCGACCAGCTGTGAGGCCTCCGGTCCAACGCCCAAATCGGCGGCCACTGCGGTGACGTCGACCGCGACATCGACCGCCGGCAGGATCGGCGCGGTGAACGCCGCCTCCGGCCAGGCTCCGCTTGTGGCAGCGGAGAATTGATCCGCGCCAAGCACCAGGTCGCTGAGGCCGGCAAGATCCAGATCCGACAGGTCGAGCCGCCCCCGCACTCTCGGCTCGGCGCTGGAAACACCCCGGCGCAGGTCGAGTTGCAACGCGCCATCGACCCGCACACCAGCCAGCGATCCGCCGATCCCGGTCAGCTCAAAGGTATCGCCCGCGCCCTTCAGGCTCATGGCAAGATCGACCGTCCCGGCGCTGCTCGACAGCGAGGGCAACCGGCCGGTCACCAGCGTCAGCGGCAACAGATCCTCCGCCCGGGCGATCACGTCGGCGCTGTAGCGCGCGGCGCCCGCCCGGGGCAAGACAACACGGCCCACCGCCTCCAGCGAAGCCCCGCCGAGATAGAGCCGAGCATAGCCGTCGAGCCCGTCTTCGGGGATGCCGCCGGCGCCCAATTCCAGCCGTGCCTCGCCGAGGCTGGCAACCGGCAGCACCGTCACCCCGGTCTGGGCGAGCAGCCGGCCACCATCGGCCGCCGTGAACCCGGCCTCGAAATCCGCCTTCGCCTCGTCCCAGCGGTCGATCCGTCCGGTCAGCCCGGCGCTGACATCGACCTCGGTACCGCCCGCATCACCGCGCGCGGTCAATGTCACCCGCGACTGTGCACCGCCACCGCTGCCGCTCGCCTCCCCGGTGAAATCCAGCTCCAGCTTCGCCGGGGAGAACTCCGCCGCCCGGCGGGTGAAGCGGCGCAAGGCGCGCGCCTCGGGGAAGAGGGTTTCGAGGAGGGCGGCCACGCCGGACATCCGCCGCGCGTCCACGGTTGCCTTGATCTGGCCGGAGGGCGCCTGCGACAGAGCCTCCACCGCACCGCTGGCGGTGAGGTTCGCACCGGCAAGATCAGAGACCGTCAATTCGTCAATCGTCAGCCGATCATCCTCATAGGCAGCCCTCAGCGCCACCGCCTTCGCGGTGAAGTCCTGGATCCGGACTTCCTGCGCGAACAGGCGCAGCGCGAACTGCGTTGCCGCACCGCGCAAGCTCTCCAGAATGCCGTCCTCACCGCCCAGGAACACCCGGGCGAGCAGCACCACCTGATCCGTGTTCAGCCGATCTGCATCGAAATCGGCCTCCAGCCTCGCCGCCCCTTTGGCCGTTGCGCCCGTGTCAGCCGCCGTATAGGAGACCGCGCCCCGCAGCGCATCCTCGCCCAGCTCGACCGTCAAATCGGTCAGCGCGAAACCGGCTTCGGAGGCCGAGATCCGGCTTTCCAGCGCAAAGGGATCGACGGCGGCATCGAGCGCCACTCCGTGGCGCCACCAGTCGGCAAAACCATTGGGCTGCGCCACCGCGGCGGCAAAGCTGCCGCGGAAGGCCGGCGCCGGCTGCAATTCCAGATCGCCGCGCAACAGCACCTCGCTTCGGCCCGGCAGCCGGCCCGACAGCTCCCGCAGCCGCCAGCCGCTGGCCAGCCGCTCCGCGTCGATCCGCAGGGTCTGGGCAAGACCGCCGCCAGCGACCAGCGCCGGCACATCGAGCCGCACGCGGCCCGGGATCGAAGGATGCGGCAGGGCGCGCAGGGCGGACAGCAAGAGCTGACCGGCCTCCGGCACCGCCAGCGGCTCCTGCGGCCCGCGCCCGGCCATGCGGTCAAGGTCGACCTGCTTGGCCCGCGCCTGCAAATCGAAGCCATAAGGCGCGGTCAGGGCCACCTCCAGCCGCCCTTCCAGGGTCATCGGCCGCTCTTGCGGGCCGTAGCGCAAGGAGGCTTCGGTCAGGTCCAGCGCGGCGACATCGAGCGTGAAGGTCCCCTCGCTCTTCCAAGCGTGCGTCCGCTCCTCCTCCGGCGTCACCGAGGTCAGGGAATAGCTGCCTTCATAAGCCGGACGCCCCCCATCCTGGCTCAGCCGTCCATCCATGATCAGATCGAGCGGCACGGCAATCGGCGTCAGCCGGGTGCGCAGCCGCACCGCCCCCGTCTCGTCCCGCCGGCCGGTCGCCATCATCACCGTGGCCCGCTCGCCGGCGAACCGGGCGGTGCCATCGATCTTGTAGGGGCCGAGCAGAGAGCGCGCCGCCACCAGAATGTCGATATCATCGACCTGGTGGCTGCGGCCGGAGCGGGCATCGATCACCGTCACACTGCCATCGGTGATGTCCACCTGTTCCAGCATCACCTGATCCGGATCGAGCGAGGACAGCATGCTCTGACGCTCCAACCCGGTAAACCAGTCCAGCCGCCCCTGCTCATCCAGCGACAGCGTGAGCTCCGGCTTGTCCAGATGCATGTCGATGATGCGCAATTCACCCTTGAGGAGCGGCGGCAGCTCGATCCGCACCTCGAAACGCGACACCGCCAACAGCGGATCTTCCGGCGCACCCACCCTGACATCGGAGAAGGTCAGCGTCGGCGTCGGCAACAGGCGCATCTGCGCCTCGCCCATCACCGCCACCTTGTGGCCGAGCATCTGCTCGCCGTAGGTCTCGAAGGTGGTGCGATAGGCGGTCCAGTCGATGAAGAACGGCCCGACCAGCGCCGCCAGCAGCGCCAGGATCAACGCGACACCAATGGTGATGTAGATCGAGTTCAGGATCTCTCTCCAGAATTGACCGTGCCCGCAATTGGCGACCGCCGGTGTCTCACATCGGCACGACCTTGCCCGGGTTGAGGATCCCGTCCGGGTCGAGCGCCGCCTTCACCGCTCGCATGACATCGAGGCCGGCGCCATGCTCGCGCGTCAGGTATTTCATCTTGCCCTGGCCGACGCCATGTTCGCCGGTGCAGGTGCCGCCCATCTCGATCGCCCGCCAGTTGAGCCGCTCGATGAACCCTTCGGCCGCAGCGATTTCCTGCGGATTGTCCACATCCACCAGCACAAGCGTATGAAAGTTGCCGTCGCCCACATGGCCGACCAGCGGGCCGATCAGACCGGCCTCGTTGAGATCGGCCATGGTGGCCTTGATGCAATCGGCCAGCCGGGAAATCGGCACGCAGACATCGGTCGAGACCCCCTTGGCCCCGGGCCGAAGCCCCAGCGCCGCCCAATAGGCGTCGTGACGCGCGCTCCACAGCCGGCTGCGCTCTTCCGCCTTGGTCGCCCAGGTGAACTCGCCGCCGCCATTGTCCCTGGCGATCTCGCCGAACAATTCGCTCTGTTCACGCACCCCGGCCTCCGAGCCGTGAAACTCGACGAACAGGGTCGGCGTTTCGACCAGATCGAGCTTCGAATAGGCGTTGCAGGCGCGGATCTGCAGCGCGTCGAGCAACTCGATCCGCGCCACCGGCAGCCCGCACTGGATGGTGGTGATCACCGTGTTGCAGGCGCTTTCCAGATCCGGGAAGGGGCAAACGCCGCCGGAAACCGCCTCGGGAATGCCATGCAGGCGCAAGGTGACCTCGGTGATGATCCCGAGGGTGCCTTCCGAGCCGACCATCAACCGGGTGAGATCGTAACCGGCGGAGGATTTGCGCGCCCGGCCGCCGGTATGCACCACCGTGCCGTCGGCCATCACCACCGTCAGCGCCAGCACCGCATCCTTCATGGTGCCGTAGCGCACCGCGTTGGTGCCAGAAGCGCGGGTCGCCGCCATGCCGCCGAGGCTGGCATCGGCGCCCGGGTCGATCGGGAAGAACAGGCCGGTGTCGCGCAGGTATTCGTTGAGCTGCTTGCGCGTCACCCCGGCCTCGACCACGCAGTCGAGATCTTCGGCATTGACCTGCAGCACCCGGTTCATCCGTGACATGTCGACCGAGATGCCGCCGGCCGGCGCGTTGACGTGGCCCTCCAGCGACGAGCCGGTGCCGAAGGCGATCACCGGCACCTTGTGCTCGGCGCAGACCTTCACCACCTCGGCCACTTCCTCGGTGCTCTCGGCGAACACCACCCCGTCGGGCGCCTGATTCGGCAGCCAGGTGGTGGTGTGGCCATGCTGCTCGCGCAGCGCCGCAGCCGCTGAGAACCGGTCTCCGAACCGCTGGGCGAGGATCGCCACCGCCAGTTCGATGCCGGTTTCGTTGCGCTCCACCGGCATTTGCAGGGATACGAGGGTCATGAGGCGCTCCTGGAACGAATGTCCGTGCAATCCGGCGCCAGCCAAACGGCAAGGACGTTTGCGTTTGCCGCCGCAGCCGGACTAGGGTTGTATGCACAGTAGCAAAATCCGCCATCGCGGCCAAAGACTTCGGCACATCGGCGCGATTTCCGCCGCACATGCCACCCGTCCCCGTCCCGCCCCTTCCGAACGAGTTCCTTCCATGCCGGACCAGACAGTGCTTCCCGCTCCCTTCGAAAGCTCCATCCAGACCGTGAAGCGGGAGTGGCTCGACTACAACGGCCACCTCAACATGGCCTACTACAACGTGCTGTTCGACACCGCGCTGGACGAGACCTGCACCCTTCTCGGCCTCGGCCCGGACTATGTGGCCAGCCGCAACGCCTCCTATTTCACCGCCGAGGTGCATGTGTGCTACCTGCGCGAGCTGAAGGAAGGCGATCCGGTACGCACCACCGTGCGGATCCTCGGCTTCGACGACAAGCGCGTGCACATCTATCAGGAGCTCCACCACGCGGAGGACGGGTTCTTGTCCGCCACCTCCGAACAGATGGCTCTTCACGTGGACATGGGGGCGCGCAAAGTGTCGCCCTGGCCGGAAGACATCGCTACCCGGCTCGCCGAGGCCCACAAGGCGCATGCGGAGCTTGGCCAACCGGCGCGGTCCGGACGGCGGATCGCCCTGCCATCAGGCTGACAATTCCTGCACATGGGCCATGGACGTTGCCGCCGGCAACCCTCAGCGCGTTGCCAACGCAGCGGTTTCACGGGATGATTCCCCCGTGGCCCGGTAGACCGTCCTTCCACCCTGCCTATCGACATCCTGCTTCCGGCCCAGGCCGAAGCCCGACGTGCACGACACGGACCAGCGACCCATGCGGCAGCTCCTTGCCCAGTTCAAACGTCTTCCGGCCATCGTCAGCCGGTGGATCGAACCCAATTTCCGGCTGTTTCGCACCACCCGGCTGCCGCTGGTCTGGCTGCTGTCGATCATCATCGGCCTTTTGACCGCCGTTGCCGCGATCCTGTTTCGCCTCGGCATCGGCGCGGTGCAGTGGACCTGGCTCGGCACGGCCAGCGAAGCGGTTGCCAGTGCCACCGCGCATATTCCCTGGTGGATGGTGTTGCTGGCGCCGACCGCCGGCGGCCTCGTCGTCGGTCTTTATCTGCAACTGATCCAGCCCAAGCAGCGCGCCGGCGGCGTTGCCGATGTGATCGAGGCCCGGGCGCAAGGCGGGCGCGGCCTCCCGCTCTGGCAGGGCATTTCCTCCGCCTGGCTGACCGTGATGTCGCTCGGCTGCGGCGCCAGTGCCGGCCGTGAAGGCCCGGTGGTTCACCTCGGCGCCACCATCGGCACGGCGATCTGCCAGACCTTCCGCCTGCCCAACGCCGCTCGCCGCATCCTGCTTGCCTGCGGGGTCGCCAGCGCCGTCTCCGCTTCGTTCAACGCACCGATCGCCGGGGTTCTGTTCGCCCATGAGGTGATTCTCGGCCACTACGCGATGACCGCCTTCGTCCCCATCGTCATTTCCTCGGTGATGGGCACGCTGCTGGCGCGCCTGTGGTTCGGCACGGACGTCGCCTTCGTCATCCCCGATTACCAGATCACCTCGCTGCTGGAGGTGCCGGCCTTCGCCCTGCTGGGTCTGACCTGCGCCGCCGTGGCCGTCATCTTCCAGTTCGCACTGATCGGAACGGACTGGATCGCCCGCAACATTTCCATGCCGCTGTGGATCCGGCCGGTGACCGGCGGTCTTGCCGTCGGCGCAATCGCCCTGCTTTTCCCGGAAGTTCTCGGCGTCGGCTACGAGGCGACCGACGCGGCGCTGAAGACCCAGTTGCCGCTGACCACCATGCTGGCGCTTCTGGTCGCCAAGACCGCCGCCACCTCCATCACCCTGGCCTCGCGCTTCGGCGGCGGCATCTTCTCCCCCGCCCTTTATCTTGGCGCCATGTGCGGCGGCGCCTTCGGCCTGATCGCCGCCTCGGTCTTTCCCGAGCTTGCCTCCTCGCACGGGCTCTACGCCATTCTCGGCATGGGCGCGGTCGCCGCCGCCGTGCTCGGCGCGCCCTTCTCCACCACCATGATCGTCTTCGAGCTGACCGGCGGCTATGCCCTGTCGATTGCCCTTTTGATCGCCGTTTCCATCGCCACCGGCCTGACCCAGGCGGTGCACGGCCGTTCCTACTTCCACTGGCAACTGGAAATGCGCGGGGTGATGCTGCAGGAAGGCGCACACAAATGGCTGGTGCGCATCGTCCATGTCTCCGACTTCCTCGAACCGGTCTCGCCGGAGGCGCCCCCGCCCCCGTTCGATCCGGACAGCGGCGCCCCGTCGCTGAAGGCAACCGATACGCTGGAAGCGGCGCTCAAGACCTTCGATGAGAGTGGCACCGCCCGCCTGCCGGTTCTGGATCAGGCCGATCCGACACGGATCATCGGCTACGCCACCCATGTACGCGCCTTGCGCTTCTTCAATTCCGAGCTAATCAACGCGCAAGTCGAGGAGCACCGCTGAGCGGGGCTGTCACAGCCGCGCCTTCCGTGACGAGTGAGCAATTTTGTTCAAGAAACCCGGTCCGGGCCGCGATAAACTCTTCTCATGCACGGCATCACCCAATCCACCGCAACGGACGGCACGGCGCTTGGCGCACGCGACAGGGCCCATTTCTGGCGCGCACCCGGCTTCGACAATCTGGAGTGCCTGGCCGCCACCTTCGTCACCCATGCCTTCACCCCGCACACCCATGAAACCTATGTGGTCGGCGCCATGGAGGCGGGGGTTCAGGCCCATGCCATTCGCGGTACCCGTGCCCACTGCGGGCCGGGCGATCTCTACATGCTCAACCCGGACGTGCTGCATGACGGCGCCCCTTGCGACAGCGGCTACCGCTACCGCATGACCTACCCGAGCGTCGGCCTGCTGCGGGCGATCCAGCAGGATCTCACCGGCCGGACACGCGGCGGCACGCCGACCTTTCGCACCCCCTCCGCCCATGACCCGCTGATGGCCCGCGCGCTGATCGCCGCCCACCAGGCGATGCAGGCGGAAGGCCGGGCGCTGGAGAGCGACGAGCGCATGTACACCGTGCTGGCGCGGTTGCTGATCCGCTATGCCGACCTGCCCGGGCCGGCCACCGGCACCCGCGAGCCGGGACCGATCGGCCGGGTGCGCGACTATCTTGCCGCTCACTATGCGGAGAACGTCGATCTGGAAACGCTGGCGCAGGTGGCGAACCTCAGCCGCGCCCATCTGATCCGCTCGTTCAAGCGCAGTTGCGGCCAGACGCCCCATGCCTTTCTGACCGATCTGCGCGTGCGCGCAGCGCGCCGCGCGCTGGAGGCGGGGGCGCGCCCGCTCGATGTGGCCCTTGCTTGCGGCTTTGCCGACCAGAGCCACCTGACCCGCGCCTTCAAGGCCCGCACCGGCGTGACCCCGGCCGTTTATCGCGGCCAGCGTCCCACGACACACAGCTAACCTCTCGCGTTTGTTTTCCGCCGCCCGGTCCTCAGGCTGGCCATGGCTCTGTTTTCGGATGCTTTCATGACCGTTTCCCCGAAATTTCCCGCCGCACCGGCCGATGAGTTCCGCGATGGCATGATCACCATCGTGCCGATGATCATTGCCGCCCTGCCCATCGGACTGATCTTCGGCGCGCTTTCCGCCCAGAAAGGCCTGTCGCCGCTAGAGGTGTTTTTGATGAGTGCCGGCGTCTTTGCCGGCGGCGCCCAGTTCGTCGCCCTGGAAATCTGGACCCATCCGGCGCCCTGGCTAACGCTGACCGTCTCCGCCCTGCTGGTCAATCTGCGCCATGTGCTGATGAGCGCCTCGCTCGCCCCGAAGGTCGCGCGCGGTTTTCGCCCCTGGCAACGGGCGCTCGGCTTCTTCGTGCTGACGGACGAGATCTGGGCGCTGGCGGAACAGCGCGCGGCAACGCGGGTGCTGACACCGGCCTGGTATGCCGGCATGGTCATCCCGTTCTATCTGAACTGGGTGATCGCCGCGACGGCCGGTGCGATCACCGGCACAGTGCTCGGCGATACCACCCGCTTCGGGCTCGACTTCGCCTTCCCGGCTCTTTTCATCGCGCTGATCATGAGCTTCTGGAAAGGCCCGCGGACCGGGGCCGTGCTGGCCGCCAGCGCCCTGGCCGCGACCGGCACCTACCTCACCCTCGGCGGTGCCTGGTATGTGATCGCCGGCGCGCTGGCTGGCGTGCTGGTCGCCTATGTCACCGCGACGGAGACAGATGAGACGGGAGCGCCAGGCCAATGACCGTCGATCCCTTCACCTTGCTTGCCATTCTCGGCATGGCGGTGGTCACCTACCTGACCCGCATTTCCGGCCTGTTCCTGATGTCGCGGGTCACCCTGCCCCGGCGCCTTGCCACCGCGCTCGACGCGGTGCCCGCCGCCGTGCTGATGGCGGTGATCACCCCAGCGGCATTGGCCACCGGACCGGCGGAAACCCTGGCTGCCGGGGTCGCCGCCATCGCCGCCCTGCGCCTGCCGATGCTTGCCGTGGTGGCGCTTGGGGTCACTGCGGCCGCCCTGTTCCGCGCGATGCTGGGCTGACGCCGAGGCGAAGGCGCGGCGAAGATCCGCCGCGCCGTCAACTCCAAAGGCCTCAAAGCGGTGCGGTCGCCTGCTCCAGCCAGCCGCGCACGTCTTCGGAAACCAGCGGGCCGATCTCCGCCAGCACCCGGTGATGATAGGCATTGAGCCAGTCCCGCTCCGCCGGGCTGAGCAGCTCCAGCACCACCAGCCGCCGGTCGATCGGCGCCAGCGTCAGGGTTTCGAACCCGAGCATCGGCCGGTCGCCGCCGGCGATCTCCCGGGCCGGCGTGACGATCTCCAGATTCTCGATGCGGATGCCATAGCCATCGGTGCGGTAATAGCCCGGCTCGTTGGAGACGATCATCCCCGGCTGCAACGGCACATGGCCGGTCTTGGCGAGACGTTGCGGCCCCTCATGCACGGACAGATAGGAGCCGACCCCGTGGCCGGTGCCATGGTCGAAGTCGAGCCCGGCCTGCCACAGCGGCAACCGCGCCAGCGCGTCGATCTGCGCCCCGCTGGTACCAATGGGGAACCGCGCCGTGGCAATGCCGATATGCCCCTTCAGCACCAGCGTGAAGTGGCGCCGCGCCTCCTCCGCCACATCGCCCACGGCAAGGGTGCGGGTGATGTCGGTGGTGCCATCTTCATACTGGGCACCGGAATCGATCAGGAACAGGCTGTCTTGCGGAATGGTCAGGTTGCTGTGCCGGTCGACCCGGTAGTGACAGATCGCCGCGTTCGGTCCGGCGGCGGAAATCGTATCGAAGGAAATATCCTTCAGCTTGCCGGTGTCGGCCCGGAAGGCCTCAAGCCGCTCCGCCACAGTGATCTCGTCGAGCGGTCCGGCGGCGATGGCCGTATCGAACCAGGCGAGGAACGCGGCAAAGGCCGCTCCGTCGCGCAGATGCGCCTGGCGTGCGCCTTCAAGCTCGGCGGCGTTCTTCACCGCCTTGGCCCGCACCACCGGATCCGGCCCTTCCACGATGCTGCCACCAGCGCCGGTAATTGCCGTCTCAAGCGCCGCGCCGGCCCAGTCCGGGTCGAGCATCACCCGCGCACCGGTCTTGCCAAGTGCGGTAAGAGCGGGCAGCAACTCCGCCGGCTCGTGGATGTCGGCCAGCTTGGACAGGTCGTCGCGCACCGCGTTCGACAGCTTGCGACCGTCAATGAAGATCCGCGCGGTCTCATTGGCGCCGAGCACCGCGAAGGACAGCGGCAGCGGCACATGCGGCACGTCGGCGCCGCGAATGTTGAACAGCCAGGCAATTGCATCCGGCTGGGTCATCACCAGCGCATCGGCCTGGGCGCGGGCCACCTCCCCGGCGATCCGCGCGATCTTCGCCTTGGCCGGCTCGCCGGCGAAGGTCTCCGGATGCAGGGTCACCGCGCCCAGTGGCGGCTCCGGTCGGTCGGTCCAGACCGTATCGACCGGATTGGCGGCAACGGCCACCAGTTCCGCACCGGCCGCCTTGCAGGCCGTCTGCAGGCGGCGCGTGGCGGCGACCGTGTGCAGCATCGGATCGAAGCCCAGCCGCTGGCCGGGCTTCAGAGCGCCTTCCAGCCACTCCGCCGGCGGCGTTTCGATGAGATGCATGGGCGCAAAGACGCTGGTGTCGACCTGCTCGCGCACCTGAATGGTGTAGCGGCCATCGACAAAGATGGCGGCCTCATCCGCCAGCACCACCGCCATGCCGGCCGAGCCGGCGAACCCGGTCAGCCACTCCAGACGGCTGTCCGCCGGCGGGACATATTCGCCCTGATGGGCATCGCCGCGCGGCACGAGGAAACCATCAAGCCCGAGCCGGGCCAGTTCTTGCCGCAATGCCGCGCAACGCGCGGAACCGACGGACGGGTCGACTGTGCTGTCGAAGGACTGAAACATGCGCCGAACGCTAGCGGCAAACCCGGTTCGGGAAAAGCCGTTTTGTCGCTTTCAGGCGGAAGCTTGCGCAAATTACGGCATGAATATGTTGCATTGCAAAACGATGAATTCGCACATGCAGCAATCGCAGCACTGCCATGCGCTTATTGCGCTTTTCCGCATGGCTCGATGTGCCCATATTCCGCTTCAACAGGTTGAGGGAAGACAGACTTTCCTTCGAACCCAAGCACCGGAGTAAAGACCATGGCCATTGCCACCACCACCTCTACCGCCATTGCCGGCGCCTCGCGCAGCTCCTCCAAGAGCTTCGTCCGCAAGGCATTCGACTCGATGGTTTCCGCCCGTGAGCGTCAGGCTCGCCGCTACGTCAACGGCTACCTTCTCTCGCTCGACGATGCGACCCTTGCCGCCTACGGCTACGATCGCAACGAGCTTGAGCGTCAGGGCGCGCTGACCAGCATTTTCTGATTGAACGGCCGATCCCCGGATCGGCTTTCAGGAATGCACCAAAAGCCAGGGCCGAGCCCTGGCTTTTTGCGTATCTGGACCTGAGAACTTTCCGATGGAGCGGCCGACAGCGCCCCGGCTTCAGGGCTCGCGCCGCCCCCGCACCAGCGTCAGCGTCAACCAGCCGTCGCGCTCCTGCCGGCGGGCAAGATGGAACCCTTGCGTGCCATAGGCAAACAGGATGCGCGGCCCGTCCTCGACCCGAAGGCCGGAGAGGATCAGCGTCGCCTTGCGTGTCATCCGCCGCGACAGCCCGGCCGCCATCTGCATCAACGGCCGCGCCAGAATATTGGCGACCACCAGATCGAACCGCCCCTGCTCGGCGAAAACACCGCGATCGACGCCCGCTGCCGTGACCATGCGCAGCAAGGGGCCCGCCTGGTTGTGGCGCGCGTTCTCTCGCGCGGTCGTCACCGCCACCGGGTCGATGTCGCTGGCCATCACCTGCTGCCGGGTCATCCGCGCCATGGCGATGGCCAGAACGCCGGTGCCGGTGCCCAGATCGAGCATCCGCGAATAGCGCCGCCGCGACAACAGCCGGTCCAGCTCGATCAGGCAGCCGGCGGTGGTGCCGTGATGACCGGTGCCGAAGGCCAGCGCCGCCTCGATCTCCAGCGGCACCCCGTTGAAGGGCCGCCGCTCACGGTCATGCGCGCCATGGACAAAGAACCGGCCGGCCTTGACCGGTGACAGGCCTTCCAGGCTCTTGGCCACCCAGTTGGTGTCCTCCAGCTCCACCGCTTCCACCGGCGCGGCGAAGGCATCGGCGCCGAGCCGGTCGCGCACCAGCGCCGCCGCCTCGTCCGGCGTCATGTCGAACAAAAGGATCTCCGCCGTCCACTCTACGCCATCCGCGCTCGATTCGAACACGGTCACCGGATTGCCCTCGTCCTCGAAGTCGAGCGCGAGCAGCTCGGCGATGCGCTTGGCCTCGATTTCCTCGGCAACGATACGGACGCGAATGGTGGACATGAAGGCTCCGGACTTTTTGAAACGCGGGCTCGCCTATAGCGCCTCTGGCGCCCGCGCGCCAGCCACCGGCCTGAGTTATTGCGGCACGGCACCATTGCGCGCAGCGCGGGGCGGCTCCTCCGGCGGCACCATGTTCAGCACCGTATCGCCCGGCTTCGGCGTCCGCGCCTCCTCGAACGGGCCGACCAAGAGCCGTCCACCGCCGGTCACCACCAGCACCGTGAACGCGCCTTCCGCGCGTGCGGCCTTCATCGCCGCGAAGTCAAACTCCTCGCGCAGCGCCGTGGCGCTGATCCGCCAGCCCTGGGCAATCTTCGTCTCCAGCGCCCAGAGCCCGCCCGCATCGGGCAGGAACGGCCGGCCACCGAGCGTCACCATCAGTTGCTGGTGCGCCGCCTCATCGTCCGACCGACCGATCTGCAACACCTGCGAACGGCCGATTTCAGGGCCGAAGTTGGTGCAGACCAGTGCGTTGTAGTCGTCATTGTCTGAAGCCGCGAGCAAGTGGCTGTAAGACCCCAGCGACAGGGTATGCTCGGCCACTTCCGACAGCACCTCACCGTAGTGGGTCGCCACCCCCGCCTGACGGGCGGAGCGCAGCCGGCCCCAGTTGCGGTCAGCGACCAGCACCGGCACCTCAAGGCTCTTCAGCTTTTCCGCCAGAGCCACCGTGAAGCGGTTGGCGCCGACGATGAAGAGCCCACCGGCACCGCCGGAGGAGAGGCCGAGACGGCGCGCCAGCGGACCGATCGAAAAGCCGTGCGCGACCACGGTCACCACCACCACCGCAAAGGCCAGCGGCACCAACCGCTCGCCATCGGCGATGCCGCGCGCTGCCAAGAGCCCGGCGAACAGGCCGGAGACGGCGACCGCCACCACGCCGCGCGGCGCGATCCAGCCAACCAGCAGCCGCTCATTGACGCTGAGCCCGGTGCCAAGCGTCGACAGCCACACCGAGGCCGGACGCACGACCAGCAGCAACACCGCGACAAAGGCCAGGGTGCGCGGCTCCAGCGCCGACACCAGTTCCTCAGGTTTCAGCGAAGCGGTGAGCACGATGAACACCGCCGAGACCAGGAGGATCGTCATGATCTCCTTGAAGCGCTTCACCTCGCCAAGCGAGGCGATCCGCGAATTGCCGAGCGCCAGACCGAATACGGTGACGGTCAGCAAGCCGCTTTCCTCCAGCACCACATTGGAGCCGGCATAGGCGGCCAGCACGCTGGCGAGGATCAGCGGGGTTTTCAGGAACTCCGGCACATGGCCGCGCACGAAGGCCCAGACCAGCGCCCGGCCGAGCAGCCAGCCGCCGCCGGCGCCAAGCGCCAAGGCAAACACGATGCGCAGCACCAAGGTATCCACATGGTGCTGGCCGGAGAGGACCAGAAACGTCTCATAGACAAAGACGGCAATCAGCGCGCCGAGCGGATCGGCAAGGATCGCCTCCCAGCGCAGCAGCGAGGCCGGACGTTTCGCCAGTTGCGCCTGGCGCAGCAGGGGGATGATCACGGTCGGACCGGTCACCACCAGGATGCCACCAAACACCAATGCCGGCCACAGGCTCAGCCCGGCGACGTAGTAGGCGTTGAGCGCACCAAGGACAAAGGCAGTCGGGGCGCCAAGCACCACCAGCCGCCGCACAGCCTTGGAGGTTTCCGAGATCTGGTGAAAATTGAGGGTCAGTCCGCCTTCGAACAGGATGATCGCCACCGCGATGGCCACCACCGGCTTGACCAGCGTGTCAAATTCAGCGGTCGGCTCGATGATGCCACTGATCGGTCCGACGACAGCGCCGGCGACCAGCAGAAGCACGATCGCCGGAAGCTGAAACCGCCAGGCGAGCCACTGGGCGGCCACGCCTGCCATTGCCACCACGGCAACGCCGATCACCACTGGATCCATGAAGGACGGTCCCCATACCCTGCTGTTTCGCGCAAGGCGCGTTCTCGCGCCCGTCCTTCACTTGGCACAGATGGGAAGCGGGTGCCAATGGGGTTTTGCCGGCGAAGCCGCCGTCAGTGCCGTTCGACGAAACTATCGAGCACCTTCTTGCGTCCCGCCTTCTCGAACTGGATGGTCAGCTTGTTGCCCTCGATCCCGGTGATCGCGCCATAGCCGAACTTCAGGTGGAAGACCCGCTCGCCGATATTGAAGGCCGAAGGTTCATCCGCCACCGACTTGGCGACAAGCTCGCCCTCAATGGTGCGCGGACCGCCTGTCTTCCGGCGCTCGTCGCTGCCCATCCGGCCGGCGAAGCCGCCGCCCGAACCACCTGCCGCCCCGCTGCCGGCGGCGCGCTGCGCCCGCTTCCAGCCCGGAGTGGAATAGCTCGACTGGAACGGATCGCTGGTGTCGAACCGGCTGGCACCATAGCCGCTCCCACCGTAGCCACCATAGCTGCGCGAGGGCTCCTGCACCTCCACATGATCGGCCGGCAGCTCATCCAAAAAGCGCGAAGGGATCGTCGATTGCCACATGCCGTGGATACGCCGGTTGGAGGCGAACCAAATCTTGGCGCGGCGGCGCGCGCGGGTGATGCCCACATAGGCAAGCCGGCGCTCCTCCTCCAGCCCCGCCCGGCCGCTTTCATCCACCGCCCGCTGGTGCGGAAACAGCCCCTCTTCCCAGCCGGGCAGGAACACGGTGTCAAACTCCAGCCCCTTGGCCGAATGCAGGGTCATCAGCGAGATCTTCTCGCCCTCCGCCTGCCCGTCCCGGTCCATCACCAGCGAGACATGCTCCAGGAATCCGGTCATGGATTCGAACTCATCCATGGAGCGGATCAGCTCCTTCAGGTTGTCGAGCCGGCCCGGCGCCTCGGCGGAACGGTCCGCGCGCCACATTTCCGTGTAGCCGCTTTCATCAAGGACGATTTCCGCCAAATCCGTGTGGGACATGCCACTGGCGAGCTGGTCGCGCCAGCGGTCGAAATCCGCCAGAAGGTTGCGCAAGGTGTTGCGCGCCTTCGGCCGCAGCTCCTCGGTGTGGCACAAGTCCTGCGCCGCCTGCATCAGCGGAATGCGGTTGGCCCGCGCATAGGCATGCACCAGCTTCAGGCTGGCATCGCCAAGCCCGCGCTTCGGCGTATTGACGATCCGCTCGAAGGCCAGATCGTCGGCCGGCTGCACCACGCAGCGGAAATAGGCCATCGCATCACGGATCTCCATGCGCTCGTAAAAGCGCGGACCGCCGATGACCCGGTAGTTGACTCCAAGGGTGACGAACCGGTCCTCGAACTCGCGCATCTGGAACGAGGCGCGCACCAGGATCGCCATGCTTTCAAGGCTGTGGCCCTTGGCCTGCAGCGCTTCGACCTCATCGCCGATCGCCCGCGCCTCTTCTTCCGAGTCCCAGACCGCGGCCACGGTGACCGGCATGTCCTCTTCCGCCTCATCGACCACATCGGTGAAAAGGGTCTTGCCGAGCCGCCCTTCGTTATGGGCGATCAGATGGGAGGCGGCGGCGAGGATATGCCGGGTGGAGCGGTAGTTGCGCTCCAGCCGGATCACCCGCGCGCCGGGGAAGTCATGCTCGAACCGCAGGATGTTGTCGACTTCCGCCCCGCGCCAGCCATAGATCGACTGGTCGTCGTCGCCGACGCAGCAGATGTTGGTGTTGCCCTGGGCGAGAAGCCGCAGGAACAGGTACTGGGCGATGTTGGTGTCCTGATACTCATCCACCAGCATGTAGGCGAACCGGCGCTGATACTCCTTCAGGATATCCCCGTGCTGCTTGAACAGGGTGATCACATGCAGCAACAGATCGCCGAAATCGGCGGCGTTCAGGATCGACAGGCGCTCCTGGTATTGCTCGTAAAGGCTCCGCCCCCGGCCATTGGCGAAGGCGCGCGCCTCGCCCTCAGGCACCTGATCGGGGGTGAGGCCCCGGTTCTTCCAGCCATCGAGCAGGCTGGCAAAGGCCCGCGCGGTCCAGCGCTTGTCGTCGAGCCCCTCCGCCTGGATGATCTGCTTGATCAGCCGGATCTGATCGTCGGTGTCGAGGATCGAGAAGCCCGACTTCAGCCCGACCAGCTCCGCGTGCCGGCGCAGGATCTTGACGCAGATCGAGTGGAAGGTGCCGAGCCAGGGCATCCCCTCCGCCCCCTCGCCGATCAACTGGCCGACCCGCTCCTTCATCTCCCGCGCCGCCTTGTTGGTGAAGGTCACCGCCAGGATCTGGCTGGGATAGGCGCGCCCGGATGCGAGAATATGGCCGATGCGGGTGGTCAGAACCCGGGTCTTGCCGGTGCCCGCCCCGGCCAGCACCAGCACCGGTCCGTCAAGGCTTTCCACCGCCAGCCGCTGTTCCGGATTGAGCCCGTTAAGATAGGGGGCCGGCGCCGCCGCCGGGCGCATCGCAGCCTGAGCGCGCGCGGCAATGCCGCTGCCGCCGCCACGGGCCGGCACGGCAGCCGCCCCCATCCGGGTATCCGCATCAGCACGGGTCGGGAACGGCGGGTGATCGCCGGAAGAATGGGGCATTGCCTGTCGGATCTCGATTGCTCGGCGTTTCGGGCGCGAATCTGTTCGCTCTTTGGTCCAATATAGCAACTCGGCCCGCCAATTGCAGGGGCACCCCCGACATCGGCGGAAATCGCCTGCTCAGCGACAGCCGCCTATCCGCCGGAAAGCGCGATCCAGTCATCCTCGCTGATCACCTCGACGCCCAGATCCGTCGCCTTCTTCAGCTTGGAACCAGCGCCGGGACCGGCGATCACCAGATCGGTCTTCTTCGACACGGAGCCAGACACCTTGGCACCGAGCGCCTCGGCCCGGGCCTTGGCCTCGTCCCGGCTCATCCGCTCCAGCGTTCCGGTGAAGACCAGCGTCTTGCCGGCGACCGGACTGTCGCCCGCCTCCGCCTTTTCCAGGTCCTGCGGCGTCACTTCCTTGAGCAGCAGCGCCAGCGCCTCACGGTTATGCGCCTCGGCGAAGAAGTCGATCACGGCGCGGGCCACGATCTCGCCAATGCCGTCGATATCCAGAAGTTCCGCGTAAGCCTCGCTTGCCGGATCGCTGGCCGCCTTCATTGCCGCGGCGAAAGCGTCCCAGGTGAGATAGTGCCGCGCCAGCAGCTTGGCATTGCCCTCCCCCACATGGCGGATGCCAAGGGCGTAAATGAAGCGATTGAGTGGCACCTGGCGCCGCGCATCGATGGCCTTGAAGAGATTGGCGGCGCTGGTCTCGCCCCAGCCGTCCCGGTTCCGGAGCTTTTTCAATTCGGACGCCGCGTCGCGCGCCTCCAGGGTGAAAATATCCGCCGGCTGATGGATACCGCCATCCTCACGCGGCAGCTCGTAGAAGAACTCCACCTGCTTGTCGCCGAGCCCGTCGATATCGAAGGCGTTGCGGGAGACGAAGTGCTTGAGCTTTTCCTTCGCCTGCGCCGGACAGATCAGACCGCCGGTGCAGCGCCGCACCGCTTCCCCGTCCTCCCGCACCGCGTGGCTGCCACAGGCCGGGCACACGGTCGGAAAGACGAAGGCTTCGGCGTCGGTCGGCCGCTTTTTCAGGTCCACATCGACGATCTGCGGGATCACGTCGCCGGCGCGCTGGATCTCCACCGTGTCGCCGATGCGGATATCCTTGCCGCCACGGATCGGCTCACCGCTCTGGCCGATGCCCTTGATGTAATCCTCGTTGTGCAAGGTGGCATTGGAGACGACCACCCCGCCGACCGTCACCGGCTCCAGCTTCGCCACCGGGGTCAGCGCGCCGGTGCGCCCGACCTGAACCTCGATATCCCGCAGCACGGTAAAGGCCCGTTCGGCCGGAAACTTGTGGGCGATCGCCCATCGCGGCGCACGCGAGACGAAACCGAGCCGCGCCTGTAGATCGAGCCGATCCACCTTGTAGACCATGCCGTCGATGTCATAGCCGAGCAGCGCCCGTTCTTCCTCGATGGCATGATAGGCGGCCAAAGCCTCCTCAACGCTGTCGCAGCGGCGCATTCGCTCGTTGACCGAAAACCCCCACGCGCCGAGCCGCTGCACCATCTCGTACTGGGTGTCGCAGGGAATGGCGCTCATCTCGCCCCAGGCATAGGCGAAATAGCGCAAGGGCCGGTTGCGGGTAACCTCCGGATTGAGCTGGCGCAGCGATCCGGCCGCCGCGTTGCGCGGATTGGCGAAGACCTTGCCGCCCTGTGCCTCCATCCGCGCGTTCAGCGCGGCGAACGCCTCATGAGCCATGTAGACCTCGCCGCGCACCTCCACCACATCCGGCGCATCCTCCGGCAGGGTCTCAGGGATCTCGGCGATGGTGCGGGCATTGGCGGTGACATTCTCACCGACCGTGCCATCGCCGCGCGTCGCCGCGCTCACCAGCCGCCGGTTCTCATAGCGCAAGGACAGGGACAGGCCGTCGATCTTCGGTTCCGCCGTCAGCACGATGGCGCCGGCCAGCGGGTCGATCTTCAAAAACCGCCGCACCCGCCCGAGAAAGTCCCGCACATCCGCATCGCTGAACGCATTGTCCAGCGACAGCATCGGGATCGCATGGGTGATCTTGCCGAAGCCTTCCGAGGGCGCCGTGCCCACCCTGAGGGACGGACTGTCGGCGCGCCGCAGCTCGGGAAACCGGGCCTCAATGGCATCGTTGCGCCGCTTCAGCGCGTCATACGCCGCGTCCGAGATCGTCGGCGCATCCTCGCCGTGATAGCGCCGGTCATGAGCGGCGATCTCCTGCGCCAGCCGCGCCAGCTCGGTGGCGGCCGCCTCCGGGCTCAGCGCGTCAACGGGACAGGTGGAAAGATCTTGATCGGACATGGGCTCGGGGCGACGCGGCTTGGCGGCATGAAGCCGCGATGGACACTGAGAATAGCGGTGACCATTATGCGGCGGTCCGGGCCTTGCGTAAAACGCCAAGGCGGCGTTTTCCCCGCTCCGGCGGTCGGTCAATCAGGGCGTCATGTGGCCGAGTGGTCTGGCGATCAGGCGCCGGGCACATCCAGCATCAGGCGGTCAGCAGCGGCCCGCGCCTCGTCGGTGATCCGCGCGCCGGCGAGCATCCGGGCGATTTCCTCGCGCCGGTGGTCCTCGCCGATCCGGGTGACGCGGGTCGCGACCCGGGCATCCTCGGTGTCTTCCTTGCTGATCAGGAAATGCCCGCCGGCGCGCGCCGCCACCTGCGGCGCATGGGTCACGGTCAGCACCTGCACCTGTCCGGCGAGCCGGGCAAGCCGCGTGCCGATGGCCTCGGCCACCGCGCCGCCGACCCCGGTGTCGATCTCATCGAAGACAAGCGTCGGCGCCGAGCCCTTGTCGGCCAGCGACACCTTCAGCGCCAGCAGGAAACGCGACAGCTCGCCGCCGGAGGCCACCTTCATCATCGCGCCCGGCCGGGTGCCCGGGTTGGTCTGCACCCAAAACTCGATCTGGTCGATGCCCTCCGCCGTGCGGCTCGCCGGATCGGCGCTCTGCTGAACGATGAACCGGGCGCGCTCCAGCTTCAGATCGGGCAATTCCCGCGCCACCGCCTGCTCCAGCGCCCGCGCCGCCTGTTCGCGTTGCTCGGCCAGGGCCGCCGCCCCGGCGTCATAGCGCTCTGCCGCTACCCGGGCTGCGTCCTCGAGCCCCGACAGCGCCTCTTCGCCAGCATCGAGTGCCGCCAGATCCGCGTCAAAACGGGCGCGCAAATCCGCCAGATCATCGACCGGCACCTGGTATTTGCGTGCCGCCGCGCGCAAGGCAAACAGCCGCTCTTCGGTCTGTTCCAGCACGCGCGGGTCGAATTCGGTTTCCCGCACCCCGGCTTCCAGCCCGGCGCGCGCATCCTCCAGCCGGTCGAGTGCCTCGGCCAGTGCCGCCACCGGCCCTTCCAGCAGCGCCCCCGCCTGCTCCACCTTGCGCTCCAGCCGGCGCCACAGGGAGGCCACCTCGCCAATCGGCGAGGCGGTGCCGTTGAGCAAATCGAATGCCTCGCCAAGATCGCCGGCGACCTTCTCCACCTGCATCATTGCCTGACGCTGGCTCGCAAGTTCCTCTTCTTCGCCCGGCCGTGGATCGAGGCTTGCCAGCTCCTCCGCCGAGGCACGCAGATAATCGGCCTCGCGCCGTGCCGCCTCGATGCGCGCCTGCTGGCCGGCAAGGTCCTTTTCCGCCCGGCGCAATTCCTTGAACGCTGAGGCAACCGCCTCCCGCGCCGCGTCGCAGCCGCCGAAGCTGTCAAGCAGCCGTCGGTGCTCGCCCGGATCGGTATAGGCGCGCGCCTCGTTCTGACCGTGGATTTCGACAAGCAGGCCGCCAACCTGCCGCAGCAAGGTGACGCTCACCGGGCTGTCATTGATGAAGGCGCGGCTGCGGCCATCCTCGGACTGGACGCGGCGCAGGATGATATCGCCATCCGCCTCAAGATCGTTTTGGGAAAGCAGCGTCCGGACCGGGTGGGACATCGGCACGTCGAAGACGGCGGTCACCTGTCCCTGTGGCTGACCATGGCGCACGAGCCCGGCGTCACCCCTGCCGCCAAGCGCGAGGGCCAGGGCATCGAGCAGGATCGACTTGCCCGCGCCCGTTTCACCGGTCAGCACGGACATGCCATCATCGAAGGCCAGGTCCAGCCGGTCGATCAGGACGATATCGCGAATGGCGAGCGCGGCGAGCATTCAGTCGTGAACCGGATCGTTTCGAAGCCGCGCGCGGGAGCGCGCGGATGGGCACAAGCGAGACGAAAGCGGCGAATGAGACACGCTGGTCGGCATCGCCGCCTAAAGGTTGATACCCGCGAATGCCCGGCTGATCCAGCTTCCTTTATCCTCGTCCGGCGAATAGCCACCGGTCTTCAGCAGGCTGTAGGCGTCCTTGTACCACCGGCTGTCGGGGAAATTGTGCCCCAGCACCGCCGCCGCCGTCTGCGCCTCGTTGATGACGCCGAGCGAATAATAGCTCTCCGTCAGGCGAAACAGCGCCTCTTCCACATGCCGCGTGGTCTGGTACTTGAGGACGACCACCTTGAAGCGATTGATCGCCGCGATCTGCAGGCCACGCTTGAGATAATAGCGGCCCACTTCCATTTCCTTGCCGGCGAGCTGATCCTCGGCGATGCGGATCTTGGTGCGCGCATCCTCGGCATATTCCGAATCGGGGTAGCGCTGCACCAGCTCGCTATAGGCATTCAGCGCCCGGCGCGTCATGTCCTGGTCGCGCTGCACGTCCGGGATCTGCTTATGGTAGGACTGGCCGATGATGTAGAGCGCGTAGGCGGTGTCCTCGTTGCCCGGATAGAGCGTCGCGAAGCGCTTGGCGGCCGAAATCGCCTCGGTGAACTTGCCGAGGGAATAGTTGATGAAGGCCAGGTTGATCAGCGCCTTGCGGGAGTACTCCGAATAAGGATGGAGTTTGTCCACCTCGGCGAACTTGACCCGGGCATCCTTCAGCCGGCCCTCGTTGCGCAGCGCCAACCCTTCGTTGAAGAGCACGCCGGCCGGGGTATCGTTGGAGGCGAAGTCCTCCTCCTCCGAGGAGGTCGAGCAGGCGCCGACGAGCAGCGACGCGCTCAGCGCAAGCGCCGTGAAAATGCGGCTGCCCCGCGCCTTGGCTGTCGTCGGGCGATGTCTGCGCTGTGCCGGCTTCACGTCCATACTCTCCTTCACTCCCCCCTTCATCGCGGTCGTTTCGGACCGGCGCCACGCCCCTTGGCAGAGGCTACGGCGACAGACCAAGGCCCGGTTCGGGATGCGCAACGCACTCCCCGAAGCCGCACGCCGACCTGGCGGATCACCATGCCGCGCATCGCTTTTTCTGGCGATGCGCAGTTTCACGGGAGGTGTCTTAGCGGATAACCCCCCTGCCCGTCACGCCATGTGAAAGAGATTTGGTGCTTTTTTATGGCCGTACTGACGCTTGCGCCGCCATCACTCAGGACGGCGACTGCCCCACGGCGGCGGCCATGGCCTTCACCGGCGCCTTGACCGCACCGGCCTCACGCTCGAACGGCGCTTCGACAATCTCGAAGGCATCCGCCCCGGCCCGCTCGAACAGCTCGACCAGAATGGAATGGTTCATCCGGTGTCCGCCCTTGTAGGAGCGGTATTCGCCCAGGATCGGCAGGCCGGCAAGCGCAAGATCGCCCACCGCATCGAGCATCTTGTGGCGTACGAACTCATCCGGCCAGCGCGTGCCTTCCGGATTGAGGATCCGGTCTTCCGAGATCGCCACGGAGTTTTCCAGCGAGGACCCCAGGGCAAAGCCCATCGACCACAGCTTCTCCACATCCTGGACCGAACCAAAGGTGCGCGCCCGGGCAAGATCGCGGCGGAACCGGTCCGGGGTCAGATCCATGACAAGGTTCTGCCGGCCGATCACCGGCGTGTCGAAATCGATGGTCACGTCAAAGCGGCACCCGTCATAGGGGCGCAGCTCGCACCAGGCGCTGCCCTGATCGACCCGGACCGTCGACTTCACCCGCACATACCGGCGCGGCACGGCAAGCTGGCGCAAGCCAACCTGATCGATGGCATCGACGAACTCCGCCGCGCTGCCATCCATGATCGGCATTTCCGGTCCGTCCATCTCAACGATGGCATTGTCGACACCGAGGCCGCGCAGCGCCGCCATCAGATGCTCGACGGTCGACACGCCGCCCGCCTTGGGATCGCCCAGCACGGTGCACAGCGCCGTTGCCGACACCGCCTGCCAATGGGCCGGCATTTCCACCTCGGCGCGGCTCTCAGGATCCTGACCGACGAAGACGATGCCAGAACCGGCGTCCGCCGGGTGCAGAGTGACCATTGCCGGGTCGCCCGAATGCACGCCAATACCCTTGAGGGGAACGGATCCGGCGAGCGTCGTCTGCCGATCGGAATACTTTTTCATTACGAACCTGACCTGTATGCGAAATCCGGAAAGCGGCACGGGAGGACGCCGCAACACCCGGTATCTGCCAAGACCGCGAGTGATTCGAAAGAATCACCATCAGGCCTTGAATGCAGCGCAAACATACAGGTTGAGGGGGAGGGTTCAGAAATAAAGCTTTGTTACGATATGTAACGGAAAGGCTAACGATAAGGCTTTGAAAAATATCGAAATCCGCTCACCCCCGAGGGAGGCGACCCGGTGAGGGGCCGGGTCGCCTTGGGAAGCGGGAGCGAGGCCCGTACCGGCGCCTAGTTGGCCTGGCGCCGGAGGAACGCCGGAATCTCCAGCTGCTCGTCGTCGGAGACGGGACGCTGCGCCGGAGCGCTGCGGCCGGTCAGGTCGAGCTGGCCGGCAGCGCCTGCCTGCTGCGGGTGCACCTGCCGGGGCTGGGCCGGACGGGGCGCCGCCGGACGGGCCGGAGCCGCCTGCTGCGGTGCCTGCGCCGGAGCCTGGGCCTGGGCCGGAGCCTGAACCGGACGCGGTGCCGGCTGCGGCTGGGCCGGACGCGGGGCCGGGGCGGCTTCCGCGGCAGCGGCATGATGATGGCCCTCGTCCTCGTCCTCACGGCGGGTCAGACCGCTGGCGAGACGACGCAGAAGGCTCATCGGCCGACGATCATCGCCATGATCCTCTTCCACCTGGGGACGGGTCTGGGCCCGCATTTCGCGCTGCGCGACCGGGGGAAAGTCCTCGATGGTCGGCATCCGCGTCGGCTGGCTGGTCTGCTCCGCCACCGGCGGAATGTAAGGTTCGACCGCCGGCGTCTCGGCAACGGTCGCGGCGGGACGATCAGCGTCCAGATCCTCCAGCCGATCCGCCGGCATCATGTCCGGCGACGGCGAAAAAGGGGCGATCTCGACCTCCGGGTCGGTCGAGGCCTGGACCGGCTCGGCAATCTCCAGCTCGCGTTCGATCCGCTCCGCCTTGGCGGCGGCGACCGGACGCGGGGCCGGCGCGGGCGCCGGACGGGCCGGAGCCGCGGGGCGAGCCGGACGGCTCTCCGGCTCGGAGATGGTCTTCAGCCGCTCGGTCAGTTCCGCCATGCGCGTCTCGGCGGGAGACGCTTCCTCGCCTTGGAGCTCCTTGTCGATGCCAGTTGCAACGACGGAAACCCGGATGATGCCGTCAAGGCTCTCATCGAAGGTCGCGCCCAGTATAATGTTGGCGTCGGAATCGATCTCCTCGCGGATGCGGGTCGCCGCCTCGTCGAGCTCGAACAGGGTCAGGTCGTTGCCACCGGTGATCGAGATCAGAAGGCCGCGCGCGCCCTTCATCGAGGTCTCGTCGAGCAGCGGATTGGCGATCGCCGCCTCCGCCGCCTGCATGGCGCGCTTCTCGCCGGAGGCCTCGCCCGTGCCCATCATCGCCTTGCCCATGCCGCGCATGATCGAGCGCACATCGGCGAAGTCGAGGTTGATCAGGCCTTCCTTGACCATCAGGTCGGTGATGCAGGCAACGCCGGAATAGAGCACCTGGTCGGCCATTGCGAAGGCATCGGCGAAGGTGGTCTGCGCATTGGCGATGCGGAACAGGTTCTGGTTCGGAATGACGATCAGGGTATCGACCGCCTTCTGAAGCTCCAGAATGCCGGACTCGGCGATGCGCATCCGGCGCACGCCCTCGAACTGGAACGGCTTGGTGACGACACCGACCGTGAGAATGCCCATCTCGCGCGCGGCGCGGGCAATCACCGGCGCGGCACCGGTGCCGGTGCCACCGCCCATGCCGGCGGTGATGAACACCATATGCGAGCCGGACAGGTGGTCATTGATCTCGTCGATCACTTCCTCGGCGGCCGCCGCACCGACATCGGGCTGCGATCCGGCGCCGAGACCCTCGGTCACGGCGACGCCCATCTGCACCACCCGCTCGGCGTGGTTGCTGGCCAGCGCCTGGGCATCGGTGTTGGCAACGACGAAGTCGCAGCCCTGCAGGCCGGCCTGGATCATGTTGTTCACGGCGTTGCCGCCGGCACCGCCGACGCCAAAGACCGTGATCCTTGGCTTCAGTTCCTGAAGATCAGGCATTTTCAGATTGATGGTCATAGTTTCCTCGCGACCCCTCGGGCACCGGTCCTGGATGCCCACTTCCCTCAATTCCCTCGTTTCACCGGAAACCCGGCGGTTCCCGAGGCGGCTCCCCGCCTCAGAAGCTCTCTCTGAGCCAGTTCCCGACCCGCGCCAGCGTGCTGGAGCCAAGGCTCCAGCGACTGCGGATGGTCCCTGGTTCGAACTGCTCGATCTGGGCCACCTGCGGATAAATCAGCAGGCCGACCGCAGCGGAGAAGGCCGGGCCTTTCGCCGCTTCCGGCAATCCGGCGACGCCGAGCGGCCGGCCAAGGCGCACATTGCGCCCCAGCACCCGCCGGGCGACATCGCCCAAACCGGTCAACTGACTGGCTCCGCCGGTCAGCACGATGCGCTTGCCCACCCGCCCGGCAAAGCCGGAGGCGGTCAGGCGGTCGCGCACCAATTCCAGAATTTCCTCGACCCGCGGCAGGATTACCCGAGTCAGCATGGCCCGCGGCACCTGGTTCGGCAGGTCGCTTTCCGCATCGACTGGCGGCACGGAGATGAAGTCCCGCTCGTCCGACTGGCTCGGCAGCGCCGACCCTTGCAGGGTCTTGATCCGCTCCGCGTCCACCAGCCGGGTCGACAAGGCCCGGGCAATGTCCATGGTCACATGATGCCCGCCGACGGCAATGGCATCGAGATGCACCATCCGCCCCTCGACGAAGACCGAGATCGACGTGGTGCCGCCGCCCATGTCGACACAGGCAACCCCCAGCTCCGCCTCGTCCTCGACCAGCGTCGACAGACCGCTGGCGTAGGGCGTTGCCACCATCGTTTCCACCGACAGATGGCCACGGTTGATGCAAAGCTCCAGATTGCGCACCGGGGCGACCTCGGCGGTCACCACCTGCATGTCGACGCCAAGGCGCCGGCCGATCATGCCGCGCGGATCGCGCATGCCGCGATTGCCATCCAGCGTGTAGCCGATCGGCAGGGCGTGCATGGACGCCCGCCCCTCGGCAACGTTATGCGCGCTGCCGGCGGCCAGCACCCGCTGGATATCCGCCTCGCTCACCGCATCGGTGGCAACGCCAACGCTGGCGCTGATGATTTCGCTGTGCAGCCGGCCGCAGGTCACGTTGGTGATCAGGGACTCCACCGTCACCCCGGCCATGCGCTCGGCCGCGTCAACCGACAGGCGGATCGCCTGTTCCGCCGCGTCCATGTCGACGACCACGCCAGACTTCAGGCCGCGCGAGCGCTGGTAGCCGTATCCCAGGACTTCGATGGAATGGGTCCGGCCCGGCAGCACCGCATCCTCGGCAGAGGGTGTCAACTTGGCGATCAGGCAGCAGACCTTGGTGGAGCCGATATCGAGCACCGACACCACAACGGCGCGGCGGCTCGGCAGCGGTCGCATGCGCGGCAGGTAGATCGGCGTTGCGCGATTGGTCATGTGCGTGCCCCCGAACGACGTCGGCCGGCACGACCGGCCTTGGCGTTGCGCCGCATCGCCGCCTCGTCGGTCAGGCGCACCACCACCCGGTCGGGCAGGCGCACATCGACCGCCGTGATATCCCGCGACAGCAATCCGGTCTCCGCATCCATCTGGGCCACATCGGCCAGCGCCCGCGCCACGTCGTCTTCGGGCAGACGCACGGTCACCCCGTTTTCCAGCAGCAGGTCCCAGCGCCGGCTGGACACCAGCCGGGCGGCCCGCACACGCGGCCTGAGCTGTGGCACCGCCGCCAGTTCATCGATGATTTCCACACCGCGCTTTTGCGCGCCATGACCGATCAGCATCAGGAGGTTGGCGTAGCGCCCGTCCACCTCGTCGCTGATCACCTGGCCGGTGGCGTCGATCACCGACAGCCGGTCGCCGCGCTGCCACAGGGCATAGGCCTCACGCTCGGCGATGCTGACCTGCAGCGTGCCCGGATAGAGCTTCTGCACCGAAACGGTCTCGATCCACGGAATACGCGCCAGGCGCTCGCGCGCCGCGCCTGCGTCGAACAGGGCCAGCGAGGAGCCGCGCTGGATTTCCAGGGCTTCCAGGATCTCGAACTCGCTGGTTTCGCGCTGACCGGAAAGCTTAACCGCCGCGATCTCGAAACCCGCCGCCGAGGTCAGTGATTCGCTGACCATCCGGCCATGACCGCCGAGGACCAGCGCATAGCCAAGGGTGGCGGAGAGAAACAGCAAGGCTCCGGCCGTGCCGGTCCAGCGCGGCAGCATCTCAAGCGCGCCCATGGCACGCCAGAGCGGACGCCGATGCAAACGAGCGACGCCGCGACCGCGCGGCGCAAGCGCCACCTCGATCGGCAGGACGACGTCCTCATCTCGTTTTGCCTTTACCGTCCGCAACTTGCGTTCTCCACCATCCAACTGGTCAATTCTTCGAACGTATGCCCCGCATGGGCCGCGATTTCCGGCACCAGCGAGGTCGGCGTCATGCCGGGCTGGGTATTCACTTCCAGGCAGATCAGCTCGCCGCCACCCGACGGCTGCTCATCGAAACGGAAGTCCGCCCGCGAGACGCCCTGGCACCCGAGAGCCTGATGCGCCCTGAGACTAAGTTTCTGTACTTCTTGGTAAACAAATGGTGAAATTTTCGCAGGAAGCGTGTGTTGTGAACCGCCGGGCTTGTATTTTGCATCGAAATCGTAAAATCCGTGGCCCAGCGGCATCACTTCGGTAACCCCAAGGGCAACGTTCCCCATCACCGCGCAGGTCAACTCCCGACCGGGGATGTACCGCTCCACCATCACCGTATCGCCATAGGGCCAGTCGTCCCGGTAGAGCTCCTGCGGCGGGTGTTCCGAGTTCTCCTTGACGATCAGAACGCCGAAGGACGAGCCCTCGCGCACCGGCTTGGCCACATAGGGCGGCGGCAGCGCATGCGCCTTGGCCGCCTCCAGACGGTGCAACACCTTGTGCTCGGCGACCGGAATGCCCGCCGCCTTCATCACCGCCTTGGCCTTCTGCTTGTCCATGGCCAGCGCGGAAGCCGCGACGCCGGAATGGGTGTAGGGAATTCCAAGGATCTCCAGCAATCCCTGGATGCAGCCATCCTCGCCGAACGGGCCATGCAGGGCGTTGAACACCACATCCGGCTTCAGCTTCTGCAAAACGGCGGAAATGTCCCGCTGCACGTCGACCAGGGTCACCCGATAGCCGGACCGCTCCAGCGCGGCGGCGCAATCCTTGCCGCTTGCCAGACTGACCGGGCGCTCGGCGGACCAGCCGCCCATCAGGACCGCGACGTGTTTGCTGTCAGCCATTGGATGCCTCTTCGGTTGCCTCGGTGCCCAGGAATGGCGCGATCGCGCCCGCCGGTCCCGGCAGGCCCAGCCGCTTGATTTCCCAGTCAAGGGAGATGCCGCTGTGCTTCAACACCCGCGCGCGTACGGTCTCGCCGAGCCGCTCCAGGTCGTCCGCCGTCGCCGTGCCGGTGTTGATCATGAAATTGCAATGCATGTCGGACATGCGCGCGCCGCCGATCTGCAAGCCCCGGCAACCGGCCGCGTCGACCAGCTTCCAGGCCGAATGCCCCGGCGGGTTCTTGAAGGTCGAGCCGCCGGTCTTCTCGCGGATCGGTTGGGCCGCCTCGCGATGTGCCGCCACCCCGGCCATTTCCTCGCGGATCTCCGCTTCCGCGCGGGGAGAGCCGCGAAACACCGCCCCGGTGAAGATCAGGTCGCCTGGCTGCTGCGAATGGCGATAGCTGTAGCCCATCTCCTCCAGCGGAATGCGGATGACCTTGCCGTCCCGGGTCACCGCCTCCACCGAGACGACCACCTCACGGGTCTCCGCCCCATGAGCGCCCGCGTTCATCCGCAGAGCGCCGCCGATGGCGCCGGGAATGCCGGCATAAAAGGCAAAACCGCCGAGCCCAGCTTCCGCCGCCGCCTCGGCCAGCTTCTTGTCCGGCACCGCCGCGCCGGCATGAAGGCTCACCCCATCCTCGCCGCGCGTGATGGTGCCGAAACCGCGTGCCCCCAGCCGGATGACCACGCCGGGAATGCCGCCGTCGCGCACCAGAAGGTTCGAGCCGAGCCCAATGGGCAGTACCGGCACCTCTCGCGGCAACCGGCTGAGAAACAACGCCAGATCCTCCACATCCGCCGGCTGGAACAGGAGTTGCGCCGGTCCGCCGACGCGGAACCAGGTCACCGCCGAAAGCGGTTGGTTCGCCGTCAGCCGGCCGCGCAAGCCCGCCGTGTCCAGCCCCAGATCGTGGATGAGATCGGGAAAGCTCATGCTTCCCCTCCGCCGATTGCCATCGCCAGATTGTCCGGCAAGGTATTGGCCCACTGGCTGATGCTGCCCGCACCCAGACAGACGACATAGTCGCCGGCCGCTGCGATTTCGGCGACCCGCGTTGCCAGTTCGCCCTCACCCTCGATGGTGTGCACGCCGCGATGACCGCTGGAGCGGATGCCATTGGCCAGCGCCTGGTGATCGATACCATCGACCGGCGTCTCGCCGGCGGCAAACACCGGCGCGCAAATCACATGATCGGCGTCGTTGAAGCAGGTGGAGAACTCATCGAACAGGCTGGCGAGACGCGAATAACGATGCGGCTGCACCACGGCGATGACCTTGCCCGGCGCGGCCCCGCGCGCCGCTTGGAGCACCGCACGAATTTCCACCGGGTGATGGGCATAGTCGTCGAACACGTCGATACCGCCCGACTGACCGGTATGGGTGAAGCGGCGCTTGACCCCGCGAAAGCCCGCCAACCCTTGGCGGATCTGCGCCGCGTCGAGGCCCAGCTTCCAGGCAACAGCCACCGCCGCCACCGCGTTGGAGACGTTGTGCAGCCCCGGCATCGGCAGGGACAGGCTCTCGATGGTCTCGCTGGTGCCGCCCAGACGGTCGCGCATCTCGATGGAGAAGATCGAGTTTCCGCCGCTGGTCTGCAGATCGTAGAAGCGCACATCCGCCTGCCGGTTCTGGCCATAGGTGACCACCTGCCGGTCCTCGATGCGCCCGACCATGGCCTGCACTTCCGGATGATCGAGGCACATCACGGCAAAGCCGTAGAACGGCACGTTCTCGACGAACTGCAGGAACGCCGAGCGCACCCCGTCAAAGTCGCCGTAATGGTCGAGGTGTTCCGGGTCGATGTTGGTGACCACGGCGATATCGGCTGGCAGCTTGACGAAGGTGCCATCGGATTCATCGGCCTCCACCACCATCCAGTCGCCCTGCCCCATGCGCGCATTGGTGCCATAGGCGTTGATGATGCCGCCGTTGATCACGGTCGGGTCGAGCCCGCCCGCATCCAGCAGCGCGGAAATGATCGAGGTGGTCGTGGTCTTGCCATGGGTGCCGCCGACGGCAATCGCCTGCTTGAAGCGCATCAGCTCGGCCAGCATCTCGGCCCGGCGCACCACCGGCAGCAGCTTCTCACGGGCGGCGATCAGCTCCGGATTGTCCCGCTTGATCGCCGAGGAGACCACCACCACCCGGGCGTCGGCGAGATTATCGGCGCTGTGACCGACCTTCACCGGAATGCCCTTGTCACGCAGACGTTTGACATTCGCGCTTTCGCTCACGTCAGAACCCTGCACGGTGTAGCCGAGCATGTGCAGAACCTCGGCAATGCCGCTCATGCCGATGCCGCCAATGCCGACGAAATGCACCGGCCCGATATCCTGGGGCATCTTCATGATGCGTCTCCATTACTCTCACCGTTCCGGGAACGGCCTTGGGAAAAATCGGCGACGCGCCCGCCGCCAGCGATGTGTTCCACCAGATCGGCGAGCCGCAGCACCGCATCTGGCCGGCCGGCCGAGCGTGCGGCGGCCGCAGCAGTCGCAAGCCGGTCCGGCGCGCCCATCAGCTCCGTGAGCAGCGCCGTCAGGCGCCCCGGCTGAAGCTCGCTCTGGGCGACCGGCCAGGCTCCGCCGGCCTCGGCCAGCACCTCGGCATTGCGCCCCTGGTCATTGTCGAGCGCATGAGGCAGCGGCACCAGCACCGCCGGGCGCCCGATCGCCGCCAGTTCGCTAACGCTCGAAGCGCCCGACCGGCACACCACCAGATGCGCGCCCGCGATCCGATCGGCCATGTCGGAAAAGAACGGCGCCAGCTCGCAGCGCACCTCCAGCCGGTCATAGGCCGCCCGCACCTGCTCAAGGTCCTCCGGGCGGCACTGCTGCACCACGCGCAGCCGCGCGCGGACCTCCGGCTCCATCAGCGCCAGGGCCGGCGGCACGGCATCGGAGAAGAAGCGGGCTCCTTGCGAGCCGCCGAACACCAGCAAGCGAAACGGTCCATCGGCCTCTGGACGAACGTAATCCACCTTCGCAGCGGCAATCACCGCCTCGCGCACCGGGTTGCCGGTCTGCACCAGTTTGCCCTCATGGCCGCTCGCCCCGTCGCCGGTCAGCGGAAAGCTGGTGGCAATCGCATCGACCCGGGACGCCAGCATCCGGTTGGCCCGGCCCATCACCGCGTTGGCCTCATGCAGGACGCTCGGCACCTTCGACAGGAAGGCGGCGAACATCGGCGGGAAGGTCGGGTATCCGCCAAAGCCGACAACCACATCCGGCCGGGTGGTCTTGAGAATGCCGCGCGCCTGCCAAGTCCCGCGCAGCAGGCGCCAGCCCGTGCGCGCCAGGCCAAGGGGAGAACGGCCCTTCACGGTGGCCGAGGCGATCAGATGCACCTTGCGTGCGGGGAAGTCGTCACCGAGAGCGCCGACCCGCTCGTCGGTCGCCAGATCCACCACATGCCCACGCCGGACCAGTTCATCGGCCAGCGCTTGCGCGGGAAAAAGATGACCGCCGGTTCCCCCGGCGGTGAGAAGAATGCTGTGTGAGGTCATGATCAGACAAGGCTCGCTGGCGACAACCGGGTGACGACAACGCTGTCGGTTCCGGTCGCCTGGGGCCGGCGCCGGGTGAGGGCAAGGACGAAGCCCATCGACAAGGCGGTCGCAAGCAGCGAGGAGCCACCATAGGAAATAAACGGCAGGGTCATGCCCTTGGCCGGCATGAGATTGAGATTGACCGCCATGTTGATGCAGGACTGGATGCCGAACAGCACCATCAGCCCGGCGGTCGCCAGCCGGCCGAAGGCATCGCTGTCACGCGCCGCATGGCCGAGGCCGCGCAGCACGACGAAGGTAAAGACCAGCACCAGGATCAGGCAGACGACGATGCCGAACTCCTCCGCCGCCACAGCGAAGATGAAGTCCGTATGGCTTTCCGGCAGGATCCGTTTGATCGTGCCCTCGCCGGGCCCACGCCCGAACCAGCTCCCGGAGATGAACGCCTCCAGCGCCCGGTCGACGTTGAACGTATCGCCCGAGCTGGGATCGAGAAACCGGTCCACGCGGCTTTGCACATGCGGCAGGAACGCATAGGCGGCAACCAGCCCGCCAAAGCCAAGCGCGCCGATCGGCACGATGGCGATCCAGGGCAGCCCGTTGAGGAAGAACAGCGCCCCGAATACCAGCGCCAGGAGCATGGTCTGGCCGAAGTCCGGCTGCGCCACCAGGAGCGCCGCCGACATCATGAACAGCAGGATCGAGAACAGCGAGCCCGGAATATCATTGCGCCGCCCGGACTCCGACATCAGAAATGCCACCAGCACGATCAGCGACGGCTTGAGGAATTCCGAAGGCTGTACCGAAAAGCCGAGAATGTTGATCCAGCGGCGAGCACCCTTGGCCTCCAGCCCGACGAACAGGGTCACCACCATCAGCACCAGCGACACGGCGAAGACCACCAGTGCCGTCCGCCGCACCATGCGCGGGCTGAGGGCCGAGACCCCGAGCATCAGCCCCAACGCCGGCAGCAGGAACAGCGCCTGACGCTTGATGAAGTGGTAGCTGTCGATGCCGAGCCGTTCGGCCACGGCCGGACTGGCGGCGAAGGACAGGACAATGCCGCCGACCATCAAGAGGACGAACCCGGCAAACAGATACCGATCCACCGTCCAGAGCCATTCGGCGAAGGGGCTGCGATCCGCGCGGCTGACCATCTCAGGAACCCTCCTGCCCGTTCAGTTCATCGGCTGCCAGACGGGCCGCTTCGGCAAAGGCATGCCCACGCGCCTCGAAATTGGGAAACTGATCGAAGGAAGAGCAGGCCGGCGACAACAGCACCACCGGTTCGGAGTGCGGGTCGGCGGCCGCGTCCCGGGCCGCTGCGGCAACCGCCACCTCCAGTGTATCGCATTGCACGGCATCGACCGCGCCTTCCAGCGCATGGGCGAAATCGCTGGCCGCCTCACCGATGAGGTAGGCCCGGGCGATCCGGCCAAACAGCGGCCGCAGGCTGTCGATGCCCCCGGCCTTGGGCCGGCCGCCGGCAATCCAGTAGATCCGATCAAAGCTCCGAAGCGCCCGTTCGGCCGCATCCGCATTGGTCGCCTTGCTGTCGTTGACGAACAGCACCCGGCCCGCCTGCACCACCTCAGCCATGCGGTGATCGAGACCGCCAAAGGAGGCAAGCCCCGTCCGCAGCTTGTCTGGATCGACGCCGAGTTCGAGGCAAACCGCCACCGCCGCCGCCGCGTTCTGGGCATTGTGCGCGCCGCGCAAGGCGCGGGCTCCGGTCAAATCGAAGAACGGCACCCGCTCCCCGCCTCGGGCCAGCATCAGTTGGCTGCCCTCGGCATGGACCCCGTCCTCGACTGGCTGATGAACGGAGATGCGCACCACCTTCCGCCCCGTGGTCTCGACCCGATCCGCGATCTCCGCACTCTTCGGGTCATCGATGCCGATCACCGCCACATCGCTGGCCGCGCTCAGCCGTTCCTTGACGGAGGCGTAGTGCTCGAAGGTGCCGTGCCGGTCGATATGGTCCGGCGAGAGGTTGAGATGCACGCCGATCGACGGCGCGAGGCTGGGCGCAAGGTCGATCTGATAGGAGGAACACTCGATCACATGCACCCGGTTCGACGCCGGCGGTGCAAGGTCGAGGATCGGCACGCCAATGTTCCCACCCATCTGGACGTCGCGGCCCGCATGATCGAGGCAATGGGCGATCAGCGCCGTCGTCGTCGACTTGCCATTGGTCCCGGTGACGGCGACCAGCGGCGCGGTGGGCGCGAGCCGCTGCCGGTCCCGGCAGAAAAGCTCCACATCGCCGATCACCTCGACCCCATGCTGCCGGGCGAGACGCACGCTCCAATGCGGCTCGGGATGGGTGAGCGGCACCCCCGGGGAGAGCACCAGGGCGTCGATCCTGGTCCAGTCGGCGCTGGTCAGGTCGGAGCTTTCCAATCCCGCCGCATGGGCATCGGCGACCCGGGACCGGTTGTCATCATAGGCCAGCACATGGGCGCCGCCGGCGACCAGCGCCCGCGCCACCGAAAGTCCCGATGCTCCTAGCCCGAAGACCGCGACTGTCTTTCCGGAAAAACCATAGGCTGCGCTCATCTCGTTACCTCAGCTTCAGCGTGGCAAGGCCGATCAGCGCCAGCACGACCGCGATAATCCAGAAGCGGATCACCACCTGGCTTTCGGTCCAGCCGAGATGTTCGAAGTGATGATGAATCGGCGCCATCTTGAAGACGCGCTTGCCGGTCAGCTTGAACGAGGCGACCTGAACGATCACCGACACCGCCTCCAGCACGAACAGGCCGCCGATGATCGCCAGCACCACCTCATGCTTGGTGGCCACGGCGATGGCGCCGATCATGCCGCCAAGGCCGAGCGAACCGGTGTCGCCCATGAAGATTGCCGCCGGAGGAGCATTGAACCACAAAAACCCGAGCCCCGCACCGATCACCGCGCCGCACAGCACCGCCAGTTCGCCGGAGCCGGGCACATGGTGGATCTGCAGATACTCGGAAAACACCGCATTGCCCGACAGATAGGCAATCAGCGCAAAGGACGCCGAGGCGATCATCACCGGCACGATCGCCAGCCCGTCGAGACCGTCGGTCAGATTGACCGCATTGCCGGCGCCCACCATGACGAAGGCGGCGAAGGGAATGAAGAAAATGCCAAGGTTCAGCGCCAGATCCTTGAACACCGGAAAGGCGATGGAGGTGCCATAGGAATCGCCCTCCAACAGGGTGACGCACCAGGCCGCGGTGCCGGCGATCAGGAACTCAAGCAGCAGCCGGTGCCGGCCGCTGAAACCGCGATCCGACGCCTTGGTCACCTTCAGATAGTCGTCGTAAAATCCGATCAGACCGAAGCCGACGGTCACCCCCAGCACGATCCAGGTATAGGGGTTGAGCAGGTTGGCCCAGAGCAGCGTGGCGACGATCATCCCCGACAGGATCATCAGCCCGCCCATGGTCGGCGTGCCCTTCTTGGTCAGAAGGTGGCTCTGCGGGCCGTCCGCGCGGATCGGCTGGCCGTGGCCCTGCCGCACCCGCAGCGAGGAGATGATTGCCGGGCCGAACAGAAAGATGAACAGGAGCGCCGTCATGATCGCGCCGCCGGTGCGGAACGTGATGTAACGAAACACGTTCAGCGCGGAGAACTGATCGGAGAATTCGACGAGAAAATACAGCATCTGTCAGGCGTTCCTATTCGGCGCCGTCGTCTTCGACGGGAAATTCGCGCCGCAGCGCCTCAACCAGTGGCCCCATACGGGTTCCAAGCGACCCCTTGATCATGATCACGTCCCCGGGGCGCACGTCCTCAAGCAGCAGCGGACGCAGGCTCGCCGCGTCCTCCGAGTAGGCCCCGCGCATCGGTTTGGGCAAAACGTCCCACAGCGCGTGGATGCGCGTGCCGACGCAATAAACGAGATCAACGCCGGACGCCTCCAGCGGCGCCAAAAGGTCCGCATGCATTGCTCGTTCCGCCTTGCCCAGCTCCAACATGTCGCCAAGAACGGCAATTCTGCGGCCGGGGCGACTGATCGGCGTTTCCCCCAGAAGGTTCAGCGCCGCGCGCATCGAGGCCGGATTGGCATTGTAGCTCTCATCGATCAGCGTGGCCCGCCCCTCGGCGAGACGAAGCTGGACCTGCGCGCCGCGCCCTTTCGGGGCTCGGAAGTTCGCCAGCTCCAGACCGGCCAGCGCCAGATCGCCGCCCAGTTCCGCAACAGCAGCCAGCACTGCCAGACTGTTGGTCACCAGATGCGTGCCCGGCGCGCCCACCTTGTAGGTGATGTCGCGATCGAAGATCCGTGCGGAAATCGACGTGCACCCGGTTTTTGCCTTGACCATCAACGCCTGGGCATCGGCCTGCCCCTCGCGCCCGAAGGTGGCGATGCGGCGAACGCCCGCTGTCTTTGCCAGAAACGTCAGAAGGTCGAACTGACTGTTGTCGTCGTTCAGAAGGGCCAGCCCACCCGGCTCGATCCCGGTGAAGATCTCGGCCTTGGCCTGGGCAATCCGCTCCAGCGAGCCGAAGAACTCCAGATGCACCGGCTGCACCGTGGTGATGATCGCCACATGCGGGCGGACCATCTGGACCAGCGGCGTGATCTCGCCGGCATGGTTCATGCCGATCTCGAAGATGCCGTACCTGGCCTCCACGGGCATGCGCGCCAGGGTCAGCGGCACACCCCAGTGATTGTTGAAGGAGGACACCGCCGCATGGGTCTGCCCGGAGGGAGCCAGTGCCAGCGCCAACATGTCCTTGGTGCTGGTCTTGCCGACCGATCCGGTTACCGCGACAATCCGGGCATGACTGCGCGCCCGCGCCGCCCGGCCGAGGTCTCGCAGCGCCTCCAGCGGGTCGGCGACGACCAGATAGCGTCCGTCCGGGGCCAGATCGCCCAGCCGGTCTTCCGCCACGATGGCAACCGCCGCCCCGGCTGCCAGCGCCGCCGCAACAAAGTCATGGCCATCGAACCGGTCGCCAAGGATGGCGACAAAGGCGTCGCCCGGCTCCAGCGTGCGGCTGTCGATGGAAATTCCACCGATCTCGGTGCCGTCGATCTCGGCGGCGGGAATGCCGACGCAGCGCCCCCCGGTGGCCTCGATCATCTCACGCAGCCACCACAACGGGCGCGGCTCCAATGGCTCCACCTCGGCCTCTTCCGGCGCGGTGATGGGCGCGACCGCAGCCACGTCCTCGGTGACTTCGTCTTCTGCCTCGGCCGCAGGATGGGTCTCGTCACGCGCCTCGGCGGACGCCTCTTCGATTACCTCAGGGGCGACCTCCTCAGGGACGGACACTTCAGGAGCGGCCTCCTCATGGGCCGGCAGGTCGTCGGCCAGCGCCTCATCCGCATGATCCGCGGTCGCCTCCACTTGCGCGCTGTCCGCCGCAGGCACGACTTCGGGTTCTTCGACCTCTTCCAATACCGGCTCGGGCTCGGGCTCGGGCTCGGGCTCGGGCTCGGGCTCGGGCTCGGGCTCGGGCTCGGGCTCGGGCTCGGGCTCGGGCTCGGGCTCGGGCTCGGGCTCGGGCTCGGGCTCGGGCTCGGGCTCGGAAAGGCTATCAGGGGCCTGCGTCTCGGCAAGCCCCGCCTCATCGGCGAACAGGCCATCGTCCTGCGCCACGTCCAGCAGATCGTCCGCGCCCTCCTCCGACTCCATCGCCGCTTCGGAGGCATCGGATGCATCCTGCACCGGGGGCGTCGTGGCCGTGTCGGAGGCTTCCTGCGCCTCGGGGGCGTCAAGGTCTTCGAGCAGTTCCAGCGCCCCACTACCGCTGCCGCCCCCCCTGCCGGCCAGCATGGCGTCGACCATCTCCGACAGGAACAGGTCATCGTCGACCGTCTCGTTCTGGGCAAGGGCCGCCCGCGCCACCTCGTGATCGGAGAAGGGCAACACCCGGTCGCCGACGATCTGGCCCGGTTCATGCCCCTTGCCGGCGATGCACAGCACGTCGCCCGGCTGCAGCATGTCCACCGCCGCCTCGATCGCCGCCTTGCGGTCACCGATCTCCACCGCCTCCGGCGCCGCCTCGAGGATGGCCGCGCGAATGGCCTCGGGGTCTTCGGAACGCGGATTGTCGTCGGTGACGATCACCAGATCGGCCTGCCGTGCGGCCGCAGCACCCATCAAGGGACGCTTGCCCGCATCCCGGTCGCCGCCAGCGCCGAACACCACCAGCAGCCGGCCCGAGGCGAAGGGGCGCAGCGCCGCCAGCGCCGTGTCAAGGGCATCGGGCTTGTGGGCATAGTCGACAAAGACCATGGCACCGCCGGAGGTCTGGCCAACCAGTTCCAGCCGCCCCGGCGCCCCTTCCAGATGCTCCAGCGCATCGAGCGCCTGGCTGGTGGGAACACCGGCGGCAATCGCCAACCCGGCGGCGATCAGCGCGTTCGAAACCTGGAAGCGCCCGGCCAGCGGCAGCCGCACCTCCCGGGTGCCCTCCGCCGTTTCCAGGGTCAGCACCTGGACGAAGCCATCGTGGCGAATATCGAGAAGGGCGATGTCCTTTCCGCCCTCGCCGACGGTGAAAACCGGATGCCCATGCTCTGCGGCACAGGCCGCCACACGATCCGCGTAAGGGGCGGACGGCTCCAGCACCACCGCCCCGCCCGGCTCAAGCAGGGTATCGAACAGACGCAGCTTGGCCGCGAGGTAGTGCTCCACGTCCGGATGGTAGTCGAGATGATCCCGGCCCAGGTTGGTGAAGGCGGCGGCGCGAATGCGCACCCCATCAAGGCGCCGCTGGTCGAGCCCATGGCTCGATGCTTCCAGCGCCGCGTGGGTGATGCCGTCATCGGCAAGCTGCGCCAGGGTCTCGTGCAGGGAAATCGGATCGGGGGTCGTCAGGCTGCCATATTGCGCGCCATGCGAGGTGACCGTGCCGATGGTGCCGAGGCTGGCGGCCGCGTGACCGGCGGCGGCGAGGATCTGGCGAACGAAGACCGCGACCGAGGTCTTGCCGCTGGTGCCCGTCACCGCGACGATGCTCTCCGGCTGTCGCTGGTAGAAGCGGGCCGCCATCAGCGCCAGGGTGCGGCGCGGATCGTCGCTGACGATCACCGGGCAGCGCCCGCCGACGGTCTCCAGCGCCTCGTAGGGCACATCGGAGCCCACGAGGATCGCCCCGGCCCCAGCCTCGCAGGCATCCCCGATGAAGCTGGTGCCATCGACGCGCGCGCCCTTTAGCGCCGCGAAGAGCTGATTGCCGGACACCGCCCGGCTGTCGGCGCAAAGGCCGGCGATCTCGGTTTCGCCCTCAGCGGCGGCGAGCACCTGTTCGCCCGTTAGATCCTTGAGCAGCATGGTCTATGCCAATATCCGTTGTGCATCGTCATCTGAACCCGCTGGAACTTTGGTGCGACCCCGTTCCGCGCGGATCCGGTCAATAGGCTATCGAGATCGTCTCGCTTTCGTCTCCGAACTTCGGCAACACACCCAGCATCGGGGCGATCCGGCGAATGATCGCCGAGGTCACCGGCGCGGTATTGCGCCCCGCCGTGGCTCCGATCCCCTCCCGCTCTGGCTTGGGTTCGTCGAGCACGACGAGAACCACGTAGCGCGGCTTATCCATCGGAAAGGCAGAAAGGAAAGAATTGCGGCGCTTGTTGGATACATAGCGTCCATTCTCGATCTTTTCCGCTGTCCCGGTCTTTCCGCCGACCACATAGCCGGGAACCTTGGCCCGCCGCCCGGACCCGGACATCACGTTGAGCCGGAACAGATAGCGCATGATCGCGCTGGTCCGCTCATCGATCACCCGGGTCTCCAGCGCCTTGGCCTCTTCGCGGCTGCGCGGCTTGAAGGTCGCCGGGATCAGCCGCCCGCCATTGACCAACGCGGCCGTGGCCACTGCCGTTTGCAGCGGCGTGACGGAAATGCCGTGACCGAAGGAAATGGTGATCGCCGCAAGTTCGTTCCACTTCGGCGGCAGCAACGGCGTTGCCACTTCCGGCAGTTCCGTCTTCAGCCGGCTGGTGAGACCGAGCCGTTTCATAAACGCCTTCTGCGTCTCCACACCGGCGGCAAGCATCATCTTCGCCGTGCCGATGTTGGAGGAGTAGATGAAGGTCTCGGCCACCGACAGGATCCGCCGTTTGCCGTAGAAATCATTGATCGTCCGACGCCCGACCCTGAGCGGACGGGTGGCATCGAAGCTATCGTCCATCGTCACCTTGCCGCTGTCGAGCGCCATGGCAACGGTAAAGCCCTTGAACACCGACCCCATTTCGAACACACCGCCCGACGCCCGGTTGAACCGGTTGCTGTCCAGCGCCTGGCTGCGATCATTGGGATCGAAATCGGGCAGGGACGACATGGCGATCACCTCGCCGGTGTCCACGTCGAGCACGATGCCGACGCCGGCAATCGCATGGTACCGTTCCAGCGCCTTGGACAACTCGTCGCGCACCACATGCTGCGCCCGCAGGTCGATCGACAGCGCCACCGGCTCCATCGGCCGGTCGCGGGCAAAGCCGAGCGCCTGAAGGTCCGACAGACCGGAACGATCAACGGCCAGTTCCATGCCGGAGATGCCCTGGTTGTCGATGTTCACCGAACCGACGATGTGGCTGGCGGTGGGACCGCCCGGGTAGAAACGACTGTTCTCCTCAAGGAACCCAAGCCCCGGAATGCCGAGATCATGCAGCGCCACCCGCTGACGCGGTGTCAGTTCCCGCTTCAGCCAAACGAAACCCGCCTTGCTCGCCAGCCGGCGGCGCACCGTGTCGTTGTTCAGCTCCGGCAGAACGCTGGCGATGCCCTCCATCGCCTCATCGACGTCGAGGATCTTGCGCGGTTCGGCATAAAGCGAGGCGGTCTTGATGTCGGTGGCGAGGATCTGGCCGTTGCGGTCGACGAGATCGGGCCGCGAGGCGGCAACGCTCTCCTTGGCCGAGATGTAATGGGCCGCCTCGGTCGGCTCGCTCATGCCAAGCAGCACGAGCCGGCCGCCAATGGCCAGATACACCAGCGCGAACATCCCCATGGCCATGATGACGCGCGACTTCCCCGCCCGGGCCGACGGCGGACGGGGTGCGCGGCGCTCACGATGGGTGCGGCGCTGAAGAAAGGACACCGGACGAGCGTCTGCCATATCGCCCTCCTACCTCACCACCGGCGTGGTACCGGCATATCCACCCAACGTCGCCGATCCGTTGACCGGCGCCAGCTGCACCGGCCGTGCCGGCACATTCTCGATCGGCGTGATCTGATCGACTTCGAGAGGAACGAGTTGCAGGCGGTCGTTGTAGCGCTCGACCAGCGTCTGCAGGCGGCTCGGATCGTTGAGCAGACTCCACTCGGCCCGCAGGAGCTGCAACCGCTCCCGCTCCTCCTCGATCTGACGCTGAAGCTCCGCCACCCGCTCGGCCGAGCGCTCGGCATCGTGCTTCATGTCGTAGACCATCGCCGCCGCAATCAGGACTCCGATGACGAGCAACAGGTTCATGTAGCGGCCCATCATGTCATTCCCCCGCATCGCCGAGAGGCGCCAGGCGCGGCACCCCGAGCATGGACAAATCAAGATCGCGCGCCGGCGCTTCGGTACGCGCCCCCGCCCGCAGCTTGGCCGACCGCGCCCGCGGATTGGCTTCCACCTCCGCCTCACTCGGATCGCGCGCACCGCGCCCGATCAGCTCGAAGGTCGCCGGCGGCACCTCCTCCTCCGGCAGATGGCGCGAACCACCCGCCCGGGTCCGGCTGCGGTCGGCGAAGAAGCGCTTGACGATGCGGTCCTCAAGGCTGTGGAAGGTCACCACCACCAGCCGTCCGCCGGGGCGCAACACCCGCTCGGCGGCGCCAAGCGCCTCGGCAACCTCGTTCAACTCGCCATTCACATAGATCCGCAAGGCCTGGAAGGTACGCGTCGCAGGATGGATCTGACGGCCGCGCGGCGGGCGCTTGACCACCTTTTCCACCAGCGCCGCCAGATCGGCGGTTCGGGTGAACGGACGCTCCTTGCGCCGCTCGGCAATGGCCCGCGAGACGGCGGACGCCCGCTTTTCCTCGCCAAGGAGGCCGATGACGCGGGTCAGGTCCTTCTGCGGCAGATGATTGACCACATCGGCGGCCGACGGCCCGGCCTGCTCCATCCGCATGTCGAGCGGCCCGTCGCTGCGGAAGGAAAACCCCCGCTCGGCCTGATCGAGTTGCATCGAGGAAACCCCGAGATCGAGAACCACCGCATCCACGGACGGACGGCCGAGCGCGACCACATGCGCATCCATCTGCGAAAATCGACCGGCAACCAGGGTCAGCCGGCCGGCCTCGGCGGCAACAAGCTCCTGCCCGGCGGCAATCGCATTGGGATCCCGGTCGATGGCGATTACCTCCGCCCCGGCCTGAAGGATCGCCCGGGTATAGCCACCAGCACCGAAGGTTCCATCGACGACGACACAGCCCGGCCCGGGCTGTGTCGCCTCCAGAACCTCCGCAAGCATCACCGGAACATGCGGCTGCGCCCCCTCGCCGTGGACGGCGGACATCGTCACGCCCCCTCGCCGGCGGATTTGCCCGCCGACGACAACAGGGACATGGCGCGCTTCATCGCCTCCGCGCGATGCGCGCGGAACCCGTCCGGATGCCATATCTGGAATTTGTAGCCCTGACCGACAAAGGTCACCTGATCGGCGATCCCGGCATGCGCACGGATCATTTCGGAGAGCATGATCCGCCCGTCCCCATCTATCTTCAAGGTTTCGCTCGCGCCGAACAGCGCCGTCGACAGCGCATCGTGATCCTCGGTCAGAGTTGCCAGACCATCGAGCCGCTTCTGGATTTCCGCCACCAGCTGATGCCCGCCTGCGTCCACCGCCGGCTGATGCAGGGAGGGGAAGCAGTAGAGCCCTTCGTAGCCATCGCGTGCCAGTGCCTGCCGAAATGGCGCGGGAACGGAGACCCGCCCCTTGGCATCGAGCCGATTTGTGTAGTGCGACACGAAGCCGGCCATAAAACCCCTCGCCCCACGTCCGGGCACACCCGGCCCGGCTCCTGCAAATCTCCCGATCAACGGACAGACTGATGCGATACACGGCAAAATCCCGCCGGACGCTCTGCCAACACCATGGCCCGGAGGACCAAACTAGCTGGGACGCAGCAGCTCGAAACGGGATGATTTGGGATAGCATGGGACCTCATGGGCGTCAATGGAATCCAATGGATTCGCCCCCCTCCCCGCGATGCAGCTCGCACCACCAGAAAGTTATCCACTGTTAACCTTAAGATTGGGTTTCCATGCCCGTTCCACCGCGAAAACCGCGCGCGCGAACGCCCCGGAAAACCGGGGAGTTTCGCGAACATGCTGAATAAGAAGGGGAAAATGTCAGCCGGCCTGTAAGCCGGGTTTTGTATGGCACGGCGGGAAACCCGCCGTACGTGACGACCATTCATCTGGGACGCCCGTTGCCGGGCGCCTCACGCAACCAACCCGGGCGGCTGGCCTGGAAACCGACCGGGATCGCGAGGATCCCATGCCGCCCCTATTCGGTCTTGCTCCCGGTGGGGTTTACCGTGCCGCTTCCGTTACCGGTCGCGCGGTGGGCTCTTACCCCACCCTTTCACCCTTACCCCTTGGCTTGTCGCCCGGGGCGGTTTGCTTTCTGTGGCACTTTCCCTGGGGTCGCCCCCGCCGGGTGTTACCCGGCACCGTGTTTCCGTGGAGCCCGGACTTTCCTCCCCCGCGGCGTTTCCGCGCTTGCGGGAGCGGCCGTCCGGCCGGCTGACCCGCGACAGGTAGGCCGCGCCGGGGCGCCGGTCAAGCCTTGTCCACGACGCCAGCCCGGCGCAGCGCATCGGCGATGGCCGCCGCGCCGCCGTGCACATCCTGCAGCGTCGCGGCGGCGAACCCCACCACCAGGCCGGAGAGCGGCGCCTCCAGGGTGTAACGCGACAAGGGCGAGACAGCGTACCCCCGTCCGTTGAGATCGGCGGCGATCGCCGCGTCGTCCACCTCCGGTGCAAAGCGCAAGGAGAGCTGAATGCCGCCCGCCGGCAACGATACCGAAATGGCGTTGCCAAGCTCGGCCCGCAGCGCTTCCACCAGCGCATCGCCCCGCTGCTGATACACCGCGCGGATGCGCTTCAGGTGCGCCCGGTAGTGCCCGCGCTCGATGAAATCGGCCAGCGCCGCCTGGGTCGCCACATTGGCGAAGGCACCGGTGTTGTGCTGGACTGACCGCAGGGGCGCGACCAACTGCGGCGGCACCACGATATAGGCGACCCGCAAGCTCGGCATCATGCTCTTGGCGAAGGTGCCGAGATAGACGGTTTGCGCCGCCGAACTCAGCCCCTGCAGAGCCGCGATTGGCCGACCGGTGAACAGGAACTCGCTGTCGTAATCATCCTCCAGCACCACCGCCCCGGCACTGCGCGCCACCTCAAGAAGCCGCAGCCGGCGTGGCAACGGCATGCGCAGCCCGAGCGGGTACTGATGCGAGGGCGTAACGTAGATCAGGCGCGGACGGGGCGTCGCTGCCATGGCGCCCGGATCCGCCCCCTGGTCGTCGACCGGCATCGCCCGGATCGCCAACCCGGCCGCCGTGAAGGCCGCGCGCGCGCCCAGGTACCCCGGGTCCTCCAGCCAGGCGACATCTCCCGGATCGGCCAGGGCATTCGCCAACAGATAAAGGCTCGCCTGGGTGGATGGCGTGACCAGGATCTGCTCCGCCCGCACCCGCAAGCCCCGTTCCCGCGACAGATAGGCGGCCAGGGTCCTGCGCAGCGGCGCATATCCGGCGAGTTCTTCATAGTAGAGCGCGCCGCCGCGCAAGGTTCGCGCCGCCCGGCGCAAGGTCCGCGCCCAGCCGTCGACCGGGTAGCAGTCCAGCGCCGGAACGCCGGGCTGCAACCGCCCCTCGACCCGTCGCCCTTCCGACGCCCTGCGGGTCGCGGCGATCTCCAGCCCGCGCCGGGACAGCCCGGGCCCCTCCGCCTCTGCCAGCACGCTCAACCCGTCCTGTTCCGGCGCATCGAAGGCGACAACCCGTGGCGCCGCCCCGGAGCGAACAGTCACCACCCCTTCCGCCGCCAGAAGCTCATAGGCGGCATTGACCGTGTTGCGCGAAACGTCGAGCGAGGCCGCAAGGGCGCGGCTGGAGGGCAACCGGTCGCCGGACGCCACCCGTCCGGCGGAAATCGCCGCCCGCAAGCCGCGATAGATCTGCTCCGGCAACGGCAAAGTGCCGTCGCGCTCCAGCTCCAGAAGACCACCCAACATAAACCGGACCCCGATTATTTCCCAAAAGTGGACCTAACACGGAACCAGTTCCTTGGCATAGTTCCCCGAAACCAAAAAAGGGAACGCATCATGTCAGACAAGAGAAAGGCGGCCACGGCCCGCGCCCCCGCCGCACCGGCCTTCGCCAAGGTCCGCGTCGGCAAGCGCGCGGTCAGCGAACGGGAAGCGGCCCATGCGGTGCTCGACGCCGGCAGGGTCGGTCATGTGGGGTTCGTGGCCGAGGGGCGGCCGATGGTCATCCCGATGATCTACACCCGCATCGGCGAGCGGCTCTACCTGCATGGTGCAAAGGCGACACGGATCATCAAGGGTATGGAAGAGAGCGCCCCGATCTGTCTGAGCGTGACCTTGCTCGACGGGCTGGTGGTCGCCCGCTCGGCCTTCCACCATTCCATGAACTATCGTTCAGTGGTGGCTCACGGCCAGGCGCGGCATGTGACCGATGCGCGGGAAAAGGAAGATGCGCTCATCGCCCTGACGGATCACATGCTGCCGGGACGATGGGGTGAAGTGCGGCCCATGAGCGAAAAGGAACGCCGGTCCACCGGCGTGCTTGCGCTCGATATCGAGCATCTCACCATGAAGATGCGCGATGGACCGCCAATCGATGACGAGGAGGACTATGCCCTGCCAGTCTGGGCCGGGGTTGTCCGCCTCGCGGAAACAGTGACCGCCGTCGATGACGACCCCCGCCTTGGCGCGGGCATCGAACGGCCGGCCTCGCTTGAGGGCCTGCAGGAAACGCCGGGCGCGGAGACCGTGCCGAACCGGCCGACCTGACAGCCGCCGCCGGGCTCACCGGCGGCATCGCCCCCACTCATGTTCAGGATTTGCCCTTGAGGATGCGGCGAACCTTGCTGCAGTAGCGCTTGCTGATCGGGTTCATCCGCTTGGCGTAGTGCCCGGCGTTGTAGCGCAGCACCGTACCGCAAACATCGCCGCCCGCCCGCTTGTGGGCACCGGCCAGGTACTTCATGCCGTATTTGATGTTGACCTTCGGGTCGTACAGCTTGGACGTCTTGCCGCGGAAGCCTTCGCCGCGCGCCGTCGCCGGCTTGATCTGCATCAGCCCGATTTCACCGGCGCGGCCCCGGGCCTTCGGATTGTAGTTGCTCTCGACCTTGACGATCGCATGAGCGAGCTTGACCGGAATTCCGTGGCTGCGAGCTTCCTTGCGGATCAGCGCATCATAGGCCTTCGCCCCACCGCCGCCCGAGAGGATCGCCGGATCCACCGTCGTGGTTGCGACATTCACTGTTTGGCAGGCGCCGAGCCCAAGCGCAAGAAGGAGTGCAGCGGCACGCGGCGCGTGTCGTTTCATCGTCATATAGCCTGACCTTTTTCGTCCGTCTGTGGATAGGCCGGGGGATATGACGGGGGGATGGGTCGAAAATCCGACCCTGCAAATCACGAAATGTTACGAAAAACTCAGGAAAAAACGGCGAAAATCCGCCATTCCCCCTGCATATGGCAACAATGGGGCGGGATGCGCGCGATCCTGTGACCAAAGCCCGGTGCCGCTACGGCACAACGCCACGCCGTCGTGCCGGCAGATGAGGCCGGACAACGCCCGGCCACACGCCTAGGTCAACGAGGGCAGCTTCGTCAGCAACCGGTGCAATGTCTCGATGGTCGACATATCCGCGACGCCATCGACCTTCTCCGGCCGGAAATGGCGCTGAAACGCGACAACCGCCGCGTGCGTGCGCGCCTCGAACCGACCGTCGACGGATACATCATAGCCAAACAGCGCGAGCATGGATTGCAGCGCCTCGACCGGCTGGCCCGCGTCCCCGGCCTGAAAGAACCGCCCGCCGGAGATAGGCGACGGCTCGTCCCAAAGCCCGACCCCTTCGGCGGCAAGCCGGGCCCAGGGAAACAGCTCGCCCGGATCTTCCTTGCGCGAGGGCGCCACGTCCGAATGAGCGAGCACCCGCTCCGCCGGGATCGTGTGCCGGGTGACGATGTCCCGGCACAGCGCGACCACGGCCTCGATCTGCGCTTCCGGGAACGGCCGGTAGCCAAACTCATGACCGGGATTGACGATCTCGATGCCGATCGAGCAGCCGTTGACATCCCGTTCGCCCTTCCAGAAGGATGCCCCCGCGTGCCAGGCGCGGCGCGCCTCCGGCACCAATTGCCAGATTGTCCCGTCCTCCTCCACCAGATAGTGGCTCGAGACTTCGGCGCGCGGATCGCACAGCCGCTGCAACGCCTCTTCCGCGCTCTTCATGCCGGTATAATGCAGGAGCAGCATGTCGATGGCCGATCCGGCCGGGCGTTCATTGTGGTTCGACGACGGCCGCATCCGCACGCCGTTCACTCCGGTATCGCTCTTCAGTCCCATGGACAGTCCTTACAGGCGGCGTTCCGCCGCGATCTGGGCATAGGCGGCATTCAGCGCCGCCAGCCGGTCATTGGCAATCTTCACGAATTCCTCCGGCACCCCGCGCGCGATCAGCCGATCCGGATGGGTTTCCCCCACCAGACGGCGATAGTGGCGGCGCAGCTCCTCCGTCGGAACGGTCTCATCAAGGCCGAGCACCCGGTAGGGATCGCCGCCACCGCGTGTGTGCCGGGCCAGAAGCTGGTTGAAGGCACGGGCATCGAGACCGAAGATCTCCCCGACCCGGCGCAGATAGGCCAATTCGTGTTCGTGCACCACCCCGTCGGCCTTGGCGATATGGAACAGCACATCGAGAATGTCGACGCGGGTTTCCGGGTCGTCGGGAAACAACGCCGCGAGCCGCTGGGCATAGGTCTCGAACCCGGCCACATCCTGCTTGGCCAGGTTGAACAGGCGCGCCACATTGCGCTCCTCGCCGGCGGGAATGTCGAACACGTCGAGGAAGGCGATCTCCTCATCGCCAGTCACGACGCCATCCGCCTTGGCCATCTTCGCCGACAGCGCGATCATCGCCACCGTGAAGGCGACCGAGCGATCGCCAGTACGCCCGTCCCCCGCATTGACGATGAACTGCACCAGCCGGTCGACCACCTGCACGCCGCCCGCGCCGATCGCCGATACCACGGCGCTGATCCTGTCCCAGATGGTCATGTCCGTTTCCGACCTACACCGACCGGGTGACGCCACCGTCGACCCTGAGGTTCTGCCCGGTGATATACCCGGCGCCCTCCGACAGCAGGAACGCGGTCGTGGCCGCGATCTCGCCCACCGTGCCATAGCGTCCCATCGGGATGCGGGCGCGCCGGTCTTCCTTTTCCGGCAGGCTATCGATGAAGCCTGGCAGCACGTTGTTCATGCGGATGCCGACCTTGGCATAGCGGTCGCAATAAAGCTTGGTGAAAGCGGCAAGCCCGGCCCGGAACACGCCGGATGTGGGGAAGCTCTCCTCTGGCTCGAATGCGGCGAAGGTGGAGATGTTGACGATCGCCCCACCGCCGTTTTCCTCAAACACCGGCGTCACCAGCCGGCACATGCGCACCACGTTGAGCAGGTAATAGTCCATACCCAGGTGCCAGTCTTCGTCGGAGATCGACAGAAGATCGCCCTTCGGTCCATGCCCGGCGCTGTTCACCACCGCATCGATCCGGCCGAAATGCGCCTTGGCGCCGTTGACGAAGGCGGCAAGGTCCGCAGGATCGAGGTTCGAACCGGTATGGCCGTAGCCGCCAAGCGCGGAGGCAAGCTCCGCGCCGCGCCCGGATGAGGAAAGGATCGCGACCCGCGCGCCCTCGTCCGCCAGATGCCGGGCAATCGCCGCCCCCATCCCGCTGCCGGCTGCCGTCAGCAACACCACCTTTCCGTCCATGGGTCCCTCCCGATTCGCGCGCCGCACTCATCGCCTTCCTAGCAGATTTTACCGCTGGCAATCAGCCCGCCGAACCGGAACGATTTGCCACAGTCAGACCTTCCGCTGATCAGCCCCGCCCTTGCGCTGGCCGGTCATCGCCGCCGGATCGACGATCCGGTCGAACTCCTCGGCCGTGACATAGCCCAGCTCCAGCGCCGCCTCGCGCAAGGTGCCGCCGCCATGATGGGCGCGATGGGCGATTTCCGCCGCCTTGTCGTAACCGATCACCGGGGCGAGCGGCGTGACCAGCATCAAGGACCGCTCCACCATCTCGGCAAGGCGCGCCTCATCCGCCTCCATGCCGCGGATGGCGAATTCGCTGAAATTGGTCATCCCGTCGGCCATCATCCGGCAGGCTTCGATCAGGTTGTAGGCCATCATCGGCTTGTAGACATTCATCTCCAGCGCGCCGCCAGCGCCGGCAAAGCCGGTCGCCACATCCATCCCCATCACCTGGGTCGCCAGCATCGTCAGCGCCTCGCACTGGGTCGGGTTGACCTTGCCCGGCATGATCGAGGAACCCGGCTCGTTCTCCGGCAGGCGCAATTCGCCGAACCCGGCGCGCGGGCCGCAGGCCAGAAGGCGAATGTCGCTGGCGATTTTGTAGAGCGACACCGCCAGCGTCCGCAGCACGCCGGAGGCCATCACCGCCGCATCATGGGCGCCCATCACCGTGAAGAAGTTCGGCGCCGGCTCGAACGCCAGCCCCGTCCTCCGGGCCAGCGCGGCGGTGGCGGCCACGGCAAAGCCCTTCGGTGCGTTGAGACCGGTGCCGACCGCCGTGCCGCCCAGCGCCAGCCGCATCAAGCCCTGCCGGGCGAAGGCGAGCCGCTCCAGATTGTCGTCCAGCATGCCGACATAGCCGGAAAACTCCTGACCTAAGGTCACCGGCACCGCATCCTGCATATGGGTGCGGCCGATCTTCACCAGGTCGCGCCAGGCCACCGCCTTTTCCTCCAGCGCATCGCGCAGGCCGACCAGCGCCGGGCGCAGCCGGGTCTCGATCATCAGCGCCGCCGAGACATTCAGCGCGGTCGGGAACACATCGTTGGACGATTGCGAGCGGTTGACGTGATCGTTGGGGTGCACAGGGTCCTTGGAACCGATGGTGCCGCCAGCCAGTTCGATCGCCCGGTTGGCGATCACCTCGTTGACATTCATGTTCGCCTGGGTGCCGGAGCCGGTCATCCACACATGCAAGGGGAAATGATCGTCGAGCCGGCCATCGATCACCTCATCCGCCGCCGCCGCGATCAGGTCGGCGACCCGCGCGGGCAACACGCCAAGCGCGCGGTTGGCGACCGCTGCCGCCCGCTTCACCTGTGCCAGTGCATGAATGACTTCCAGCGGGATCTTCTCGCCGCCAATGGAAAAGTGATGCAACGACCGCTGGGTCTGCGCGCCCCAGTAGCGGTCGGCGGGAACCGCGACCTCGCCCATGGAGTCGGTTTCGATCCGCGTTTTCCGTCCGTCGCTCATCCTGTCCTCGCTTTCCCGCAGCCAAGCCCTGCGAACCCGACTGATCGCCGTTTTTCCCCATTCGAAGCCGTTTCACGGTCTGGAAACCTTGCCCTGTCATTGTGCCTTGCAACTCTACAGGAAATGCAACCTCTTCGCGGAACAGGCCTATCTTGCGGACCCTCAAGCCGATCTACGGCATAGCAATTGGCATCCTGATCGTCGCCCTTTTCGCTGCGGCAATCCAGGCGACCAATTATTTCTTCTCCCATGCCCTGTACACCCGCGATGCACGGGAGGCCGCCGCACGCCTGACCGAAGAACTGGGACACCTCGAACAGGTCCTTCAGGACGCGCAAACAGGCGCCCCCCGCCCGCTCTCCGAAAATGGCCTGCGCAAGACACTCGACGCAGGCGCGCTTTCCACCCAGGACCACAAGCCGCTGTTCACACAAGACATGCCGAACAGCGATCTCGCCGGTTTCATGCGACACTTGGAGATGCATGAAACCGTGCGCACCCTTGCGGTGATCTGGTTCGGGGAGGGGCCGACCGATGCCGCGCTCGCGAGCAACACCATAGTTCCTGCCGAGCCGCAGGTCATGGACGCCGTTCCGGCCGACCGGCTTGCATCGCTGTTGCGTGAGCTCCAGGCCTCCGGCAAACCGCAGGTGTTCATCTCCGCCGATCTCTTCACCGACCAGGCCGAGCCGACATTGCTGGCTTTGCCGCTGCCGGGTGAAAACGGACCTGCCGGCGCGATGCTGCTGTCCTACAATCAGGCGACCACCGGAGAGTTCCTTGGAGATGTGGTCAAGAGCGGCATCCTCATCGTGCTGGCCATGTGCTTCATCGCAATGCTGCTGGCAGGGCTGTTCGTCTGGATCCGCTTTCGCGACCGGCTCGAGGCCAGCCAGACGATCCAGTTCCTCGCCCATCATGACGCCTTGACCGGCCTGCCGAACCGCACCGTGTTCAGCACCAAGCTGAACGAGGCCTTGCGGATCTCCCAGTCGAAGGCAACCGACATCGCCGTCATGCTGGTCGATGTCGACAAGTTCAAGGAAGTCAACGACACCCATGGCCATGCGGTTGGCGATCTGTTCCTGCAGGTCATCGCCGACCGCCTCACGGCGACCTTCGGCAGCCATCTGGTGGCGCGGCTCTCCGGCGACGAATTCGCCGTGCTGCTGGCGAACGGCGACACCCAGGACGAAGTGACCCGCTATGCCGCCGCGATGATCGCCGCGACCCGGACACCGACGCAGATCGACGGCCGCGAGTTGCCGATTTCCCTGTCGATCGGCGTCGCCCAGGCCAGGGATGCCTCCTGGCGCGCCTCGCGGCTGTTGCATTGCGCGGATCTGGCGCTCTACCGGGCCAAGCACAGCGGGCGCGGCACCTTCATCTGGTACACCGCCGACATGGATGCCGATGCGAAGCGGCGCAAGGCGCTGGAAATGGACCTGCGCAAGGCGTTGAAGCAGGATCAGTTCCGGCTGTTGTACCAGCCGCAATTCTCCCTGCGCGACCGCAGCCTGACCGGGTACGAGACGCTGTTGCGCTGGGAACATCCGGAAAAGGGCACGATCTCGCCCACGGTCTTCATCCCCATCGCCGAGGATGCCGGCCTGATCGAGGAAATCGGCTCATGGGTGCTGCTGCGCGCCTGCCAGGAGGCCGCCGCCTGGCATGAGGATCACCTGACCATCTCCGTCAATGTTTCCCCGGCACAGTTCCGGCCCGGCAAGACCGAACAGCGGGTCAGCGAGGCGCTTGAGGCCAGCGGACTGGCGCCCCAGCGCCTGGAAATCGAAATCACCGAGAGCCTGCTCATCTCCGACACCGACGCGGTGGTCTCCACCCTGGGTACGATCCGCGAGATGGGCGTTTCGGTCGCCATGGACGATTTCGGCACCGGCTATTCCAGCCTCAGCTACCTGTCGCGCTTTCCCTTCGACACCATCAAGATCGACCGCTCCTTCGTCGCCACCCTCGGCAAGAACCCGACCACCGATGCGATTGTCGCCTCGATTGTCGGCCTGGGACGCTCGCTCGATGTGACGATCACCGCCGAGGGGGTCGAGAACGCGGACCAGGTCGCTCTTCTGCGCGCCGCCGGTTGCGACAAGGTGCAAGGCTTCCTCTTCGGGCGGCCGATGACCCTGCCCGCCGACGGATCGCCCGCCTTCGCCGATCCGGCCCCCTCCCTGCGGACAAGCCAGACCAGCCAGAGCTAGGGCCAACCAGAGCTAGGTAGGACTACATCGCCGCCGCCGCCCGCGCGGCCTGATCGTAGTGACCGGACACCGAGCGCAAGGTGGCCGCCAGACGCGACAGCTCCTGTTCGTCCATGCCCAGCGCCTTCACCGGACCGACCAGCAGCGCCTCGCGCAAACGGCGGTACTCAAGGCAGATCGCCTCACCCGCCGTGGTGATCTCCACCATCTTCTCCTTGCCGCGCTTTCCGGTGACGATCAGCCCGGATTTTTCCAGCTTCTTCAGCGCATAGGTGACCACATGCGTGTCCTCGATGTTGAGGACAAGGCAGATGTCGGCCAGCGACTTCGGCCGGTCGCGATGGTTCACCGTGTGCAGCACCAGGGTATCCAGCGGGCTCATGCCCGGGCTGCCCGCCGCCGCCATGCAGCGCACCATCCAGCGGTGATAGGCGTTGACCATCATGGTCACCGCGAACTCGACCTCCGACAGCGCCGGCATGGCGCCGGATGCCAGATGCGCGGCGGACACCACCGGTCCAATGCCGCCACGGGTTTCCCCGGCGGGGCCGGATGTATCGCTCATATGCAACTCGTCCTGAACGTGAACCATGCGCTCCAAGCTACGCCGGGAGCGCCGGCAAGAGCAACACGCCGAACGCGGGTAGCATTCACGCGATCAATGCAACCCGCGATAAACATTCAGATTTTATCGATAAATCATTGACTTACGGAGACCGCCAACGGAAACTGCCGGCCTATCGCCTTGGGAGGGGTGCGTGCGAAGGGAACGGAACAACACGACGATCGCGGTGATCGGCGCTGGCATCGTCGGCGTCTCGGCGGCCATCTGGCTCGCCCGCGACGGCCATGACGTGGTGCTGGTCGACCGTTTGCCCCCAGGCGAGGCTACCTCACACGGAAATGGCGGGGTGCTTGCTTCCTGCGCCGTCGTCCCGGTGACCGTTCCCGGGCTGATGCTCAAGGCCCCGGGCATGCTCGCCAACCCGTCGAGCCCCTTGTTCCTGCGCTGGTCCTACCTGCCGAGGCTCCTGCCGTGGCTGGCCCGCTATCTTGCGCATTGCAGCCCTGAGGAAACCCGGCGGATCGCCGCCGCGCTCACGCCGATCATCGGTGACAGTCTGGAGCAGCATCAGGCGCTCGCCAGCGGCACCCCAGCGGAGAAATGGCTGCGCCCTTCCGACTATCTCTATGTCTACAAGGACCGCGCCGCCTTCCGCGCCGATGCCTTCGCCTGGGATATCCGCCGTGCCGCCGGCTTCGGGTGGGAAGAGCTGGAGGCCGAGGCGCTCACCCGGTACGACCCGCTGCTCAGCCCGCAGAACAGCTTCGCCGTCCGCCTCCCCGATCATGGCCATATCCGTGATCCCGGCCGCTATGTGAAGGATCTGGCCGCCCATTTCGAAACGCTGGGCGGCAAGATCCACCGCGCCGACGTTCGCGATTTCTGCTTCGAGAATGGCCGGCTTTCGGCGCTGGAGACGGACCAGGGGCCGCTGCCCTGCGCAAGGGCGGTGCTGGCCGGCGGGGTCTGGTCGAAGGATCTCGCCCGCCGTCTCGGGGTCGATGTGCCGCTGGAAAGCGAGCGCGGCTATCATCTGGAGCTGGAGGAGCCGAGCGCCTACCCCAACGCCCCTTGCATGATCGCCTCGGGCAAATTCGTCATCACGCCGATGGACGGGCGCATCCGGCTTGCCGGCATTGTCGAGTTCGGCGGGCTGACGGCTCCGCCCAGCGAAGCGCCCTTCCGCGTTCTGGAAGCGGAGCTGCGCAAGGCAATGCCGGGGCTGACCTGGCGGGCGACGACGAAATGGATGGGCCACCGCCCCGCACCGGCCGATTCCGTCCCCCTGATCGGGCCGTCTCCGCGCCACGCCGATGTGCTGATGGCCTTCGGTCACCATCACGTCGGCCTGACCGGGGGCCCGCGCACCGGGCGCCTGATCGCCGATCTGGTCTCCGGGCGAACTCCCAATATCGACATGCGCCCCTATGCGCCCGGCCGCTATGCCCGTTAAAACTGCAAGGGGCGGACCGGACACGGAACCTCACCAACCACGAAACGCGAGCCATCAACTGGAGGAGAACATCATGACGTCGCGCTTTCTGAAAACCACCACGGGCCTTGCCTCACTGGCTGCCTTCACCCTGAGCTTCGCCGTCCCGGCGCTGGCGGGCGAGAAATGGGATATGCCGATGGCCTATTCCCCCAGCAACTTCCATTCGGCGACCGGGGCGGAATTCGCCAAATGCGTCACCACCGGCACCGGCGGCGATATCGAGATCGTCACTCATCCCTCCGGCTCGTTGTTCAAGGGCGCGGACATCAAGCGCGCGGTGCAGACCGGTCAGGCGCCGATCGGCGAGCGTCTCCTCTCCGCCCACCAGAACGAGAACCCGATCTTCGGCATCGATTCCATTCCCTTCCTCGCCACCTCGTTCGAGGATGCGGCCAAGCTGTGGAAGGCGGCCAAGCCGACCATGGAGAAGGTGCTGGATGAGCAGAATCTTGTCATGCTCTACTCCGTGCCGTGGCCGCCGCAGGGGCTGTACTTCAAGAAGGAAGTCAACTCCGTCGAGGATATGAAGGGCGTCAAGTTCCGCTCCTACAACAATGCCACCGCCCGCATCGCCGAGCTGACCGGCATGCTGCCGGTGACCATCGAGGCGGCGGAAATCTCCCAGGCCTTCGCCACCGGCGTTGCCGATTCCATGATCTCCTCCGGTTCCACCGGCTATGACCGCAAGGTCTGGGAAAGCCTGACCCATTTCTACGAGGTCGACGCCTGGCTGCCGCGCAACACGGTGATGGTCAACAAGGATGTCTGGCAGGGTCTCAGCGACGCCAACCGCAATGTCATTCGCGGCTGCGCCGAGCTGGCCGAGTACGCCGGCACCTGGCGCGCGGTGGAATACACCCAGGTGACCGTCAACGGTCTGCGTGAGAACGGCATGACCGTCCAGCGCCCGGGCGAGAAACTGGCCGGCGAGCTGCAGATCATCGGCGAGACCATGACCACCGAATGGCTGGACGCCGCCGGCGAGGATGGCAAGGCCATCGTCGATGCCTACAAGGGCATGCAGTAACAAAAAACACCGATGCGGGAGGCGCCCAAAGCCTTCCGCATCCCTTTTCCCGAACCGGCGCGGAGGATCGGCGATGACGGCACCACGGCTTTTGCGGTCGGGGCTCGACAAACTGTATTTTGCAAGCGGCGTTGTCGCGGCAGTCTTTCTGGTGGCCATCCTGGCGCTGATCGTGGTGCAGATGCTGGCCCGCTGGACCGGCGAAGTGTTCCCCGGCGCGCCCGACTATGCCGGCTACTGCATGGCCGCCGCCTCGTTCTTCGCCTTCGCCCATGCGCTGAACCACGGCTCGCACATTCGCGTCAGCCTGGTGCTCAACATGCTTGAGGGCCTGCCGCGCCGGCTGCTGGAGACCTGGTGTTTCGGCATCGGTGCAGCGCTCGCCTGGTACTTCGCCTGGTACGCGGGCCGCGCCGCCTACTGGTCGTGGAAGTTCAAGGACATCAGCCAGGGGCAGGACGCCACCCCCTTGTGGATCCCGCAGATGGCCATGGTGATCGGCGCCGGCATCTTCGCCATCGCCCTCACCGACCATCTGCTGCATGTGCTGATCAGCGGCACCCACCGCATCAAACCCGACCTCGTCGAACAGAGCCACGGAGACTGACCCCGCATGGAGGAATTCCAGCTCATCGCGATCTTCCTGTTCATTCTCTTCCTGCTGCTCGGCACCGGTGTCTGGGTCGGCCTCGCCCTGCTCGGCGTCGCCTTCGTCGGCATGGAGCTTTTCACCTCGCGCCCGGCCGGCGACACCATGATCACGACGATCTGGTCCGCCTCCTCCTCCTGGACGCTCACCGCCCTGCCGATGTTCATCTGGATGGGCGAGATCCTCTTCCGCACCCGTCTGTCGGAAGACATGTTCAAGGGGCTGTCCCCCTTCATGGCGCGATTGCCCGGCGGGCTTCTTCATACCAACATCGTCGGCTGCACCGTGTTCGCCGCCGTCTCCGGCTCCTCGGCGGCGACGCTCACCACCGTCGGCAAGATGTCGGTGCCCGAGCTGCGCAAGCGCAACTACCCCGAACACATGGTGATCGGCACCCTGGCCGGCGCGGCGACCCTGGGGCTGATGATTCCGCCCTCGCTCACCCTGATCGTCTACGGGGTGACCATCAACGAATCCATTTCCAAGCTGTTCATGGCCGGCATCCTGCCCGGTCTGGTGCTGGCGTTGATGTTCATGGGCTATGCGGCAATCCATGCCCGCCTATCGGACAGCTACAATCCGACGCCGGAGCCGCCCATGAGCTTTGGCGAAAAGCTCTGGAACGCCCGCTTCCTGATCCCGGTGCTCTTGCTGATCACCGCCGTGATCGGCTCCATGTACACCGGCATCGCCACGGCCACCGAAGCCTCGGCCATCGGCGTGATCGGCTCGCTGGTGCTCGCCGCCGCCCAGGGCTCGCTGAGCTGGCGCACCTTCACCGAGAGCCTGATGGGCGCCACCCGCACCTCGGCGATGATCGCGCTGATTCTGGCCGGCGCCGCCTTCCTGTCGCTGTCGATGGGCTTCACCGGCCTGCCGCGCGCGCTCGCCGAATGGATCGCCCATCTGGAACTGAGCCGGTTCGAGCTGCTGATGGCGCTGCTGGTCTTCTACATCGTCATCGGCTGTTTCCTCGATGGCATCTCCTCCGTGGTGCTGACCATGGCGGTGGTCGAGCCCATGGTGCGCGCCGCCGGCATCGACCTGATCTGGTTCGGCATCTTCATCGTCGTCGTCGTCGAGATGGCGCAGATCACGCCGCCGATCGGCTTCAACCTGTTCGTGCTGCAAGGCATGACCCGGCACGAGATGAGCTACATCTCCAAGGCGGCGCTGCCGATGTTCGCCATCATGGTCTTGATGGTGTTCGTGCTGATCGCCGCGCCCGATCTGGCCACCTGGCTGCCGGAAAACATGCGGACCGGCCCCGCCGGATAGTCCGCCTTTGCGCCGAAAACGGGCGCAAAGCCAGCAGCTTGACCGGGGCGTCCCCTCAGCGGGGGAATGCCCCGGTCGCCCACCTACCAAGTTTCACATTGACATTTTGTCGATAAATTATTGATATCAAGCACCAGCTTCGGCCGGCGGCATTCTCGCGCCGGTCACACGACACAACAATTCCGGGAGACGCATCATGACGACGGGCAAGTGGGATTTCTGGATCGACCGTGGCGGCACCTTCACCGACATCGTCGCCCGCGATCCCGAAGGCGCCATCAAGGCGCACAAGGTGCTCTCGGAAAACCCCGAAGCCTACCGCGATGCCGCCATCCAGGGCATCCGTGACCTGATGGGGCTCAGCCAGCAGGAGCGCATCCCGGCCGAGCAGATCGCCGCCGTCAAGATGGGCACCACCGTTGCCACCAACGCTCTTCTGGAGCGCAAGGGCGACCGCACCCTTCTGGTCACCACCAAGGGCTTCCGCGACGCGCTGGAGATCGGCTATCAGGCCCGGCCCGAGATCTTCGCCAAGGAAATCATCAAACCCGAACTCCTTTATGAGCGCGTCGTCGAGGTGGACGAGCGCGTGCGTGCCGATGGCACCACCGAGGCAACGCCGGATCTGGCCGCTGTCGAGAAAGACCTGAAGGCCGCCTATGACAGCGGCATCCGCTCGGTCGCCATCGTCTTCATGCACGCCTATGCCTTCCCGGCCCATGAAAGCCAGGTCGCCGAGGTCGCCCGCCGGGTCGGCTTCCCGCAGGTGTCCGTCAGCCACGAGGTCTCGCCGCTGATGAAGCTGGTCGGGCGCGGCGACACCACCGTGGTCGATGCCTATCTGTCGCCGATCCTGCGCCGCTACGTGGAGCAGGTCGCCGGCGAATTGCAGCTTGAGGGCACCGGCTGCCGGCTGATGTTCATGCAGTCCTCCGGCGGTCTCACCGCCGCCGATCTGTTCCAGGGCAAGGACGCGATCCTCTCCGGCCCCGCCGGCGGTGTCGTCGGCGCGGTCGAAACCTCGAAGATGGCCGGTTTCGATGCCATGATCGGCTTCGACATGGGCGGCACCTCCACCGACGTCTCCCATTTCAACGGCGAATACGAACGCGCCTTCGAGACCGAGGTCGCCGGTGTGCGCATGCGCGCGCCGATGATGATGATCCACACGGTCGCCGCCGGTGGCGGCTCGATCCTGCACTACCGCGATGGCCGCTTCCAGGTCGGTCCGGACAGTGCCGGCGCCAACCCCGGCCCGGCCTGCTACCGGCGCGGCGGTCCGCTCGCCGTCACCGACGCCAATGTCATGGTCGGCAAGCTGCGCCCGGACTTCTTCCCCAAGATCTTCGGTCCCGGCCGCGACGAACCGCTCGACCGGGATGCGGTCGCGGCCCGGTTCGAGGCGATGGCCGCCGAGATCGGCGATGGCCGCACCGCCGCGGAGGTCGCCGAGGGCTTCCTCAAGATCGCCGTCGAGAACATGGCCAACGCCATCAAGAAGATCTCGGTGCAGCGCGGCTATGACGTCACCGAATACGCCCTGACCTGCTTCGGCGGCGCCGGCGGCCAGCATGCCTGCTCGGTCGCCGACAGCCTCGGCATGACCACCGTGGTCGTCCATCCGCTGTCCGGCATTCTCTCCGCCTATGGCATGGGCCTTGCCGACATCCGCTCCACCCGCCAGCAGGCGGTGGTCAAGCGGCTGGAGCCGTCCGCCCTTGCCGATCTCGGCGCGCTGGCCGACCGGCTCACGGCCGAAACCCGGGCGGAAGTTGCCGGCCAGGGCGTGCCGGAGGGCGAGATCCGCGACCTGCCGCGCGCACTGCTGCGCTACGACGGCACCGACACGCCGATTGCCGTGGCCTATGCCCGCGACGACATCGCCGCCATGACCGACGCCTTCGCCGATGCCCACCGCGCCCAGTTCGGCTTCGTCTATGAGGACAAGCCGATTGTCGTGGAGGCACTCGAAGTGGAATCCGTTGGCGGCGGCTCCGGCATCGCCGAGACCGACCGGCCGCTGTCCACCGAGACGCCGGCCCCCACCGACACCGGGTCGGTCTTTGCCGATGGCGAATGGCGCGATGCGGCCTTCTACGCCCGCGCCAGCCTGAAGCCGGGCCACAAGCTGATGGGGCCGGCGCTGATCGTCGAGCCGCACCAGACCATCGTCGTGGAGCCGGGCTGGCAGGCGGAGGTTACCGCCAAGGATCATGTGGTGCTGCGCCGGGTGGTTGCCCTCGACCGCGCCGCCGCCATCGGCACCGAAGCCGATCCGGTGATGCTGGAGGTGTTCAACAACCTGTTCATGTCCATCGCCGAACAGATGGGCGTGACCCTGCAAAACACCGCCTATTCGGTCAACGTCAAGGAGCGGCTCGACTTCTCCTGCGCCGTGTTCGACGCCTCCGGCGCCCTCGTTGCCAACGCTCCGCACATGCCGGTGCACCTGGGCTCCATGGACCGGTCGGTCGAGACCGTGATCAAGCTCAATGCCGGCAAGATCGCGCCGGGCGACGTCTTCGCCCTCAACGCGCCTTACAATGGCGGCACCCACCTGCCGGATATCACCGTGGTGACCCCGGTGTTCGACGATGCGGGCAAGGAGATCCTGTTCTGGTCCGCCTCGCGCGGTCACCATGCCGATGTCGGCGGTTCGGCACCGGGCTCCATGACCCCGCGCGCCACCAGCGTCGACGAGGAAGGCGTCCTGATCGACAACTTCAAGCTGGTCGACAAGGGGCATTTCCGCGAGACCGAGCTGATTGAGCTCCTGACCGACCACCCCTGGCCGGTGCGCAACGTCACCCAGAATGTCGCCGACCTGAAGGCGCAGATCGCCGCCAACGAAAAGGGTGTCAAGGAACTGCGCAAGATGGTGGCGCATTTCGGCCTCGACGTGGTGCAGGCCTACATGGGCCATGTGCAGGACAACGCCGAGGAAAGCGTACGCCGGGTGATCGAGGCACTGACCGATTCCACCTTCGAGTACCCGACCGACCAGGGTTCGGTGATCAAGGTGAAGATCACCGTCGACCGGGAGAGCCGCGAAGCCACCGTCGACTTCACCGGCACCAGCGAGGTGAAGCCGAACAACTTCAACGCGCCGGAACCGGTGACCCGCGCGGCGGTGCTCTACTGCTTCCGCGTGATGGTCGAAGGCGACATCCCGATGAACGCCGGCTGCCTGCGGCCGATCCACATCATCATTCCCGATGGCTGCATGTTGAAGCCGACCTATCCGGCCGCCGTCGTCGCCGGCAACGTGGAAACCAGCCAGCATGTCACCAACGCCCTGTTCGGCGCGCTGAAGGCCATGGCCAACAGCCAGGGGTCGATGAACAACCTGACCTTCGGCAACGACACCTACCAGTACTACGAGACCCTGTGCTCCGGCTCGCCGGCCGGTCCGGGTTTCAACGGTACCGATGGCGTCCACGTGCACATGACCAACTCGCGCCTGACCGATCCGGAGGTTCTGGAGTTCCGCTATCCGGTGCTCCTGGAGGACTTCCACATCCGCGAAGGCTCCGGCGGCAAGGGCAAATGGTCGGCCGGCAACGGCACCAAGCGCACCATCCGCTTCCTTGAGGAAATGGATTGCGCGATTCTCTCCTCTCACCGCACCCTGCCGCCCAAGGGCATGGAAGGCGGCGAGGACGGCCAGCTCGGCAAGACCCTCGTCCGCCGTCTCGACGGCGCGGTCGAGGAACTGGCCGGCTGCGACCAGACCATCCTGAAGGCGGGCGAGGCGGTCACCGTCATCACCCCGACCGCCGGCGGCTGGGGCAAGGCATAAGGCCCGAGCCGACCACGCCCCGCCAACAGGCGGATGAACAACAACCTGAAGGCGGCGATGGCGAAAGCCCTCGCCGCCTTCGGCGTTTTCGCTCCCGAGGGAGGCTCCGCGGCGACACTGGACAGAACCGGCGCCAGCCGCGACAGTCGCCCCCGCAACATCGGGGACAGCCAATGCGGATACTGATTCTTGGCGGCTACGGTCTGATCGGCCTCGGCATCGCCCGGCAGCTTGCCGCGCGCGGTCACGAGGTGATCGGCCTCGGGCGCAGCCGCGAAAAGGGCGAGCGTCTTTATCCGGCGATCCGCTGGATCGGTGTCGATCTCGCCCGCATGACCCGCCCGGACGAGTGGACCGCGCATCTTGCCGGCGTTGACGCGGTGGTGAATGCCGCCGGAGCGCTGCAGGACGGTGCCCGCGATGACCTTGCCGCCGTGCAGGACCAGGCGATCCAGTCGCTGATCGCCGCTTGCGAAGCGGCCGGCACCAAACGTTTCATTCAGATCTCGGCTCCCGGCGCGGCGTCAGGGTCCTCCACCGCATTCTACCGCACCAAGGCCGCCGCCGACGCCCGGCTCAAGGCCTCCGGCCCACTCGACTGGCTGATCCTGCGGCCCGGGCTGGTCATCGCCCCGGCAGCCTATGGCGGCACGGCGCTGCTGCGGTTGCTGGCCGCCGTTCCGCTGATCCAGCCGCTCGTTCATGCCGAGAGAAAAATCCAGACCCTCGCCCTGTCTGACCTGACCGAGTTGGTCGCTGATGCCATTGAGGGAAAGCTCGCACCGGGGCAGGATCTCGACGTGGCTGAAGACACTCCGCATAGCCTTGCCGAGGTGGTTGCCGCCTTCCGCCGCTGGCTCGGTTTCACCCCGGCGCGGCGAACCGTCCTTTTGCCCGGCTGGTGCGCCGGCCTTGTCTCGCGCGGCGCCGATCTGCTCGGCCATCTCGGCTGGCGCTCGCCCTTGCGCAGCACGGCCCTCACGGTCATGAGCGAAGATGTGCTTGCCGACCCCGCACCGCTGGAGGCCGCCACCGGGCGTCGCTTGTCCTCGTTGGAAGAAACGCTCGCCGGTCTTCCCTCCACGCTGCAGGAGCGCTGGTTCGCGCGGATGGCCCTGATGATGCCTGTGGTGATCGCGGTTCTCAGTCTCTTCTGGATCGCCTCCGGGACGATTGGCTTCATCCGGTTTGCCGACGCTCAGCGGCTCCTGCTGGAGGCCGGCCTGCCGCCGCTCGTCTCGACCCTTGCCGTTGCCGGCGGCGCCATCGCCGACATCCTGCTCGGGCTCATGATCCTCATCCGCAGCCGTGCCAGGCAGGCGGCACTGGGCATGATCCTGCTGTCTCTCGCCTATCTGGCGAGCGCCAGCCTGGTGGTACCGGGGCTTTGGCTCGACCCGCTCGGTCCGCTGGTCAAGGTGCTGCCGTCGATCCCGCTGGCGCTGGTCGCCATCGCGCTGCTGGAGGAGCGGTGATGGAAGAGCTTGTCTGGCGTTTCCTGCATGTGATCGGCGCAACCGTCCTGATCGGCACCGGCGCCGGGATCGCCTTCTTCATGCTGATGGCTCACCGCAGCGGCGACCCGCGCGCCATCGCCCATGTGGCCGGGACGGTGGTGACCGCCGATTTCCTCTTCACCGCCACCGCCGTCGTCGTCCAGCCGATCACCGGCCTGTTGCTTGCAAACTCAGTCGGCTGGCAGCTCACCGAAGGCTGGGTGCTGCTCTCCATCGGCCTCTACCTTTTTATCGGCGTGTTCTGGCTGCCGGTGGTCGTGATCCAGATGCGGATGCGCGCACTTGCCCGCGAGGCGGCCAGCAACGGCGCGCCGTTGCCCGCGCGCTACCATCGCCTGTACCGCATCTGGTTCGCCTGCGGCTTTCCCGCTTTCGGCGCGATCCTGGCAATCGTCTGGCTGATGCTCGCCCGACCCGATATCCCGCTGTCTCTGTAGAGCCGGGCTCAGCGGCCGCCGGCTGCCAGCATCCAGTTGAGAATAAGCCGCCAGTCGGTCATGCGGATCGGCGTGCCATGGGTTCCGGTTTCGAACAGCACGAATTTCGCCGGATAGGAAGGGGCTCGCGCCTTGAGCTGTTCGTAGTAGCGAGCCTGCTTCTTCCAATCGTACACCTTGTCCCAGCTGCCATGACCGAAATAGATCGGCAGCCGGCCACCGCGAAAGGTCGCACTGCGGAAGAAGCTTTCGTCATAGGTCGACCCGAGCAGCAGCATCCCGCCCATCTTCCGCGCCATCGCCGGGCTCTTGGCCAGCCGCCAGCACAGCGCGCCCCCCATGGAGCCGCAGGCGACAAACACCGGCGCACCCGGCGAGGCCGCCGAATAATGACGGAGCAGCGCGGTGACATCGGCGGCGCCCCGATCCTTGAAGTTCTTCACGTCAAGGGTCAGGTAAAGCCCGTCGTTCCGTACCATCAGGTTCTTGATGCGGTTGAAATTGCCGCCGAAACTGACGTCGTTCATGCCCTGGAACCGGTTGCCGCCCTGCCCGTGAATATAAAGGACAATGGCCTTGGCACCACGCGGACGCCCCACCCGCATGTAGGTGATCGCGCGGCCATTGGCCTTCAGCGTCAGATCTTCCTGAGAGCTGCGCGGCCGCAAGGAGACATATTCTCCGTGCACCTGCCGCTCCCACACCTTGTCGCGGCGGTGAATGTCCCGGCGCTTGTCATAGTCGACAATGACGAACGGATCCTCGGGCCGCCCGGACAAAAGCCCGGGGTAGTCGAACAGGCTGTCCTTGAACGGCGCCAGCCGGTAGCCGGCCTCCGCCTCCATGGCGGTGACCGCGACAACAAGAGCGGCAAGCCCGACGGCAAGACGGCGAATGGACAGCATCACGAACGGGCACTCCTTGTGCGTTCCCTGAATGGGGCATTCCATGAATGGCGGCGCCGGGCGATCGCGAATCGGGCCCGCTCATCGCCGCCGATCATGCGGCGGCGCGGGCCTGTTTCGCAAGCGCCACCAGGCGCGAGCGCAGCTCCCCAGCCTCGGCCAGCGGCGGCGTGAAGGCAACACGGGCCACCTTGTCGCCAGCGGCAAGGTCCAGCCCTTCCGGATCGAGCGAGGTCAGCCGCCAGGGGCCGGCCCCGGCACGGGCGAGCACCCGCCCATAAAGCTCCACCGCCTCGCCATGATCGGCATTCATATGCGCCACCGCGTCTTCCTCCATCGCCTGGAGCCGATCGAGCCCCTGACGCGGAAGCAAGAGATCCCCCGGCTCCAGCAGATACGCCTTGCCGAAACCGCCGTTCAGGCTCGCCCGGTCGAGAGAGATGCGGAAGAACGCGAAATCCGGGAAGTCCACATAGAGCTGCGCCTTCGGATGGCGGGCGAGAAAGCGCCGGCGCACATGGCCGCACGCGGCGCTGTCCGCCGCGATCCGCTCGGCCCGCCCGACGAGGGTAAGACGCGGATGGGCCAGCGGGTCGCCCTTGCCCGGTTCTCCCACCAGCAGAGAACAGCGGGCATCCGCCGCCAGGGCCTCGGTGTGCTGCGACAGGCGCGACACCAGCATCACCAAGGTGCCGTCCATCTCGGTGGCGAGCGCCACCCGGGAGGCAAACGGCGCCCCGTCCCGAGGATCGAGCACTGCCAGTGCCCCATGGCGAGCGAGCCGTATCAGCCGCCGCGCCAAGGCGCGCGCCTCGTCGTCGGTCGGGCGTATCACCGTGGTTTGATTTGCTTCGCTCACCCGCCACCTGTCATATTTGCGAAGATCGCCGCACGATGGATTGCGATCCGCTCCATCCTTGCCGCCTCTGTCACCCGTTTTGCCCTGCAATACGCCCTGGCGCAAGGTATGCGCGAAGCGCCCCCGGAAACCCGCCGGGTCACGCTCGCGCCATATTGAGGGCCATTCATCAATTGCGGTGTCTCACCAACAACAGGGGACAAGATCATGAAAACCACAATGGCTGACCTGACGCGGCGCGGCAGGGCATGGTGTGTTTGTGGTGCTCTGGCGCTGACCCTGGCGTTGCCGGCATCGTTCGCTCCGCTGCCGGCACTGGCCGGGCCGGCCCGTCTCGCCACCGGCGATGCACCCGTTGTCCTGATCGGGGGCCGCGGACATCGTCGCTATGGCCGCCCGGGCTATCGCGGCAAGCGACACTACTATCGGGGCTATCGTCGCGGCTATCGCGCGCCCCGGCACTATCGCCCCAGATATCGCCGGAACCATGCCTACCGACCCTACCGGCCCTATCGCCCCTATCCGGTCTACCGGTCCTATCGGCCTTACTACGGCTACAAATACGGATACGGGTACGGCTACGACTACTGGGGCGGAGCGGCCGCGGCTGGCATCCTCGGTATCATCATCGGCCAGGGCCTCGGTCAGCCTCGCTACATCGACCCGCCGGTGCGGGTCCGGCGCGGGCGCTACGAGCCGTGGACGCCGAGCTGGTACCGCTATTGCAGCCGCAAGTATCGCAGCTTCAATCCGAATACCGGCTACTACCTGGCCTATTCCGGCCGCTATCGCTTCTGCCGCTGACAGGGATGGCGCGAAGCTGAACACCAGATGAACAGCGGCCTCAGCAAGGGTTCAATGGCGCGATGTCACAACAGGGACATCGTCACTCGAAGCTGACCGCCAAGGGAATGCCCAAATGACCATCAAGCATGTGACTTCCACCTGCCTCGCTCTTGTCCTGTCCACCGCGCTGGTCCTGCCGACCCTGACCAGCGCCGAGGCCGGCGGCGGACGCAAGCACTGGCGCCAGCATGGCGGACATCACCAGGCACATCGCCCTCATCGCCCACGCCACCATCACCACAAAAAGAAAAAGAACAACGATGTCGGAGCGGCCGTCGCCGCCGGCGTCATCGGCCTCGCCGCAGCGGCGATCATCGGCTCCGCCCTCAGCGCGCCCGAGCCCATCGACCCGGAGCCGGTCTATGTGCCGCCCCGCCCCCGCGGCTATGGCGGACCGGCCCGGGCAGACCGCTACTATGATGACTATTACGATGATTACTACGATGCCCCGCGCAATTATCGGCCCGCTCGCCCGGTCGTGGTTGGCCGCGCCGGTCCGGAGCCCTGGACCCGGGAATGGTACCGCTACTGCTCGGCAAAATACCGCAGCTTCAACCCGCGCACCGGCCAGTTCACCACCTATTCCGGCGTGAAGAAGCTCTGCCGTTGACCGGCTACCCCGCTTTTTCGATACCTCGCGACACATGCGCCGCCCCACCAGGCGGCGCATGTGTCGTCTTCGCCGCCTCGTCGCCCCAAGCTTGATGAGGGTCAACGTGCTCTCAACGATTACGCGCTACACCTTCCTTGACGGCACCCGCCTGGCTGGCGCCGAAGGTTGAGGGCGAGGGGCACTGACATGCACGAGAGCGACGAGGTCACCGGAACCGCCGCCACCGAGACGACGACGGAGCAAACGACGCCCCGTGCGGCCTCCAGCGGCGCGCAGACGCCGGATATCGCAACTCCAGTGGAGAGCCCCCTCCCCCGGGAAGCGGACGCGAAAGCGGAGAATGCGCATCGGACCGGCGGCGCGCGCCGTCACGCGCTCGCCGAGATGCGCCATGATCCGCAAGCCGTGCGCGAGATGTTCGAAAGCGGCACCTACCCCTATGCCGCCAGGATGCAGCGCAAGGTCTATGAGCGGCAGAAAGCGGCGCTCCAGGTGGAACTTCTGAAGGCGCAGCGCTGGGTGGAGGAGACCGGCCAGAAGGTGGTGCTCTTGTTCGAGGGGCGCGACGCGGCCGGCAAGGGCGGCACCATCAAGCGTTTCATGGAGCACCTCAATCCGCGCGCCGCGCGGGTGGTCGCCCTGACCAAGCCTTCCGAGCGGGAACGCAGCCAGTGGTATTTCCAGCGCTACATCGAGTGGCTTCCCGCCGGCGGGGAAATCGTCTTCTTCGACCGCTCCTGGTACAACCGGGCCGGGGTCGAGCGGGTGATGAACTTCTGCTCGCCGAATGAGTATCTCGACTTCATGCGGCAATGCCCGCAAATGGAGCAGATGCTGGTCCAGTCCGGCATTCGGCTGTTCAAATACTGGTTTTCCGTCTCACGCGAAGAACAGCGCCGGCGCTTTGCCTCCCGCGAGACCGATCCGCTGAAACAATGGAAACTGTCGCCGATCGATCGCGCCTCGATGGACAAGTGGGACGACTACACCGAGGCCAAGGAGGCGATGTTCTTCTACACCGACACCGCCGATGCCCCCTGGACGGTGGTCAAGTCGGACGACAAGAAACGGGCGCGCATCAACTGCATGCAGCATTTCCTCGCCAACCTGCCCTACCCGAACAAGAACCTGTCGCTGGTGCGCGGTCCCGACAACCTGATCGTCGGCTCCAGTTCCCACGTGATCGGACGCGACACCCATATTCTCGGCAAATCCCTGCATCCGGACCGCAAGCGCAGCGGCTGAAACCACACCGCCGCTTGCGGCCGGTGCGGATATGGGCAACATCTTCCTGACAAGAGGGAGGAACGTCGAATGTTGTCTGCACTTGACCTTGCGCGGGAGCTGGAAGCGGGGACCCTGACGCCCGACGCCCTGTTCGACCGGATCGAAGCCGCGATCGCCGAGCGCGAAGACACGATCCGCGCCTTCGCCTGCCGCGACCTCGCCGCCGCCCGGGCGGCGGCGCGCACGGCCACCGGCCCTCTTCGCGCCTTGCCGCTCGCGGTCAAGGACAACATCGACACCGGCGATCTCGTCACCGAATACGGCTCGCCGATCCATGCCGGCCATCGTCCGGCGGTGGATGCCGCCATCGTCGCCCTGGCCCGCCGCCTTGGCGCGGTCATTCCCGGCAAGACGGTAACCACGGAGTTCGCCTTCTTCCACCCCGGCCCGACCCGCAATCCGCACGATCTGGAGCACACGCCGGGCGGCTCCTCCTCCGGATCGGCCGCCGGCGTCGCCGCTGGTTTCTTTCCGCTGGCCCTTGGCACCCAGACCGGCGGTTCGGTGGTGCGGCCCGCCGCCTTCTGCGGCGTTGCCGGCTTCAAGCCCAGCTATGGCCGACTGCCGATGGTGGGCGTCAAGATCTTCTCTTGGTCCCTCGACACACTCGGCCTGTTCGCCGCCACCGTCCGGGACGCGGCCTTCGCCGCTGGCGCGCTGGCCGGGCGCGACTGGCGTGTCGACGGAGAGCTGTCGGCCACTCCCACCCTCGGCATCCTGCGCCATCAGCCCGGCGCCCAGGCGGACGAGCAGATGCAGGCCGCGCTGCAAACGGCGATCCGCTGCGCCGAGGCCTGCGGCGCCCGGCTCGTCGAGCTCACCCTGCCGGAGGTGTTCGCGGACGCCTTCAGGGCCCATACGACCATTCAGGACTATGAGGCGACGCGCGCGCTGGCGGCGGAGCGGGACATGGCCGCAGACCAGTTCAGCGACCATCTGCGCCAGACCCTCGACGAAGGCTGGGCCCTCACCGCCGCCGACTACGATGCCGCCCAAACAACGGCCGCCGACGCCCGCCGCGCCTGCCAGGACCTGTTCTCCGGCATCGATGCCCTGCTGCTGCCCTCCGCCCCCGGCGCCGCCCCGCGCGGGCTCGGCTCCACCGGCTCCTCGGAGTTCAACCGCATCTGGACGCTAATGGGGGTGCCGGCGGTCAATGTGCCCGGCCTTTACAACGGTGCCGGCCTACCGCTCGGTGTGCAGGTGCTTGGCCCCCGGAACGGTGACAAGGCGGCCCTTGCCGCCGCTGCGTGGCTAGAGGCCTGCCTTGGCAGCGGGCGGATCTGAAGAAACGCGCGGGGCTCAGACTTTCGGCGTGGGCATCTTCATCTTGAGCGCCAGCGCCTTGAGCGCGGGGCGCATCGCCTCCTCCGTCAAAAGGTTATAGCGATGCAGCGCTTCTCGTGAGGCGGAAGAGGAGAGCCGCATGCGTTTGGCGCGCATGCGCACCACCTTTTCATAGGCCTCATTGGAAACCTTCGCGAAACGGCACAGCAGCATCAAGGGCTGGTCATCCTCGCGGAAAACGAGGGAGACGACCGCATTGTCCGGCCAGCCGATCTTGCGCGCAAGAAGCTGCCCCAGATCAAAGGCCCGATCCTTCTCGGCAAAAGCCGTGACAATCTGCGCGATCGGCACCTTGCCGGCGAGCGCCCCGTCGATCAGCTGTTCCGTCTTCGATTTCGCCCCCTTGAACTCGCGAAGCTGAATCTCGACTTCGCGTGCCGCACGCTCGGCAATCGCCTTGACCAGAACCTCATTGTCGCCAAGGTCCTTGATCCGCTGCGCCAGCTCGCGGGACAGAAACGGCACCAGCCGCTCCGCAGCGGCAGCCGGCAGGTCGGCCCGCTCGCTCAGGGCGATTTGCAGTTCCTCATCCTTGCGCGACCGGGCGACAAGAAGATCGAAGGAATTGGGGCCGAGATGCGCCGCATGATTGCGCGTCAGGCTGTGCAGGACCTCCTGCTCCCCGGCAAGCGCCACAACCCGGGTGACCTCACGACTGAGCGTGCTGCGTCGACACAACGCTTGCAGATGACCGCCGGAAATGGACCCGGCGATTTTCGCCAAATCATCGTCCTCGAGAATGGGGGATTGCTCAAGAACCGGCGCGGCGACCGTCAGTTCCTCATCAATGGCCAGAGCGCAGACCAGATCCTTGGGCGCCCCCGCATCGGCACAGATCCGCTTGGACAGGATTTCCCGCGCCGCAACCTCCAGGCGACCCAGCACCCGGACGACCACCTCACCAAACAGCTGGCTGACCCGCTCCCGCTCTTCCTCTTTTGCCTGGCAAAACAGATCCGTAAGTGCCGCAACCAGAACGGCCGTACTTTGCGCGGACCCATCCCTCGCCAGCCCGGAAAGCTCACTGACCTTCATCTTGCCACCCTTGCATTCTCAATTTCAGGCGATGTTACGAAGGGTAAGTTTCCGTCTCGTTAATTCATGACTAAAGAAAATAAGGCAGAACTTTCAGTCGCCTGGCATCGTTTCGCAGCTTCAGACCAGCAAACGTCGAACCAAGCCGGGCGGGATGGCGGCAGAGTCTCGCCACGCCGGTGCAACGCCCGCCCTTGACCGATTCCATCGGCCTGCCCTGTCTTCGAAGACCTGCGTGCGGTCCTCGGCCGCAGAAAAAATCATGTCTGACGCACGGGGCATTTCCCCCGGAAAACCAACAGTCTCGCCGCCGCACCTCACACGCAATAAGTGCATTTTTCGCAGCGCAGCATTATTTTCGCTTTGACGAAAGCCGCCGGTAACATAAAGTTACACCGTGGATAGATAGCGGGAGGCTAACACATGTCACATGTCCGCAATCTGAATCTCATCGCGTTCTGCGCCGCGTTTGTCTTTGTGGGCGCAATTGTCGTCGGGCTTCTTTAAGACGCAATTCATCGCGTCAACCAGAACAACAGCCCGCTAACGCTTTCATCCCTTTGGTAAGCGTCCCCGCCGCATTACGCGGCGAGGCGCCTTCGGGCATTTTCCATTCGGTACGGGGAACCGTGCCGGGTGGCAATGCCCGGCTCGCCCCCCTGCCGCCCTGGCTTCAGGCTGCGGCGAGCAGCCGGGCAACGGCCTCTTCAGCCTGCCGCTCAGCGGCCTCGACCTGCGTTTCTCCAAGCGTCAGCATCTGGTCCGCCGCCACGACGGTCACGTCGGTGATGCCGACGAAGCCGAGGATATGGCGCAGATAGCCCGAGGCGAAATCGACATCCGAGCCAAGCCCGGTGCCGGAGGAGGCAAAGGCGATGATGGCCCGCTTGCCGGTCAACAGCCCTTCCGGTCCGTTCTCCGTATAGCGGAAGGTGACCCGTGCCCGGGCGATCTGGTCGATCCACGCCTTCAGCGTCGAGGCGATGGCGAAATTGTAGACCGGCGCGCCGATGACGAGAACGTCCGCCGCCCGCAGTTCCTCCACCAACTCATCGGAAAGCGCCAGGGTTTCTTTCTGCGCCGCGCTGCGCTCCGCCGGGTCGGTGAAGTTGGCCCCGACCCACGCTTCATCGATTTGCGGCAAGCCGGCGGATACATCGCGGGTGACCACCGTGGCGTCAGGAGCACCGCGCAAGAGATCGGCGACGACACGATCGGCGAGACGGCGGGTGACGGAGGCACCGCCGCGCACGGAGGATTCGATCTTCAGGATGGACAGGGGCTTTGACATCACAACATCTCCAATCAGGGGGTGCACCGGGCACCGTTCTCTGAACATGGAGATATGATGGAAAGAGCCGAAGGATTAGGGCTGTTTTCGTGAACGGTGTTTTCATGCCGCGCGGGCGCGCCGCGCGGCATGAGTTTTTCTCAAACATGGAGCCGGTGGATTACTCCGCCGCTTCCATGCGCGCCGGCTCGTAATTGAGGATCGGCGCCAGCCAGCGCTCGGCGGTGGCCAGATCCCAGCCCTTGCGCGCCGCGTAGTCGGCGACCTGATCCCGCTCGATCTTGCCCACACCGAAGTAGTGGCTTTCCGGATGGGCGAAATAAAGCCCGGAGACCGAGGACCCCGGCCACATGGCGTAGCTCTCGGTCAGTTCGATGCCGGCCGCCTCGGTGGCTCCTAGCAGATCGAACAGCGTCCGCTTTTCCGTGTGGTCGGGCTGTGCCGGATAGCCCGGTGCCGGCCGGATCCCCTGATAGCGCTCGGCGATCAGATCCTCCACCGACAGCGCCTCGCCAGCCGCATAGCCCCAAAGACCGGTGCGCACCATCTGATGCAGCCGCTCGGCAAAGGCTTCGGCCAGCCGGTCGCTCAGCGCCTGGGCGAGGATCTTGTTGTAATCGTCGCCAGCCGCTGCATAGCGGGCGACAAGATCGTCCTCGCCGTGGCCAGAGGTGACGGCGAAGCCGCCGACGTAGTCCTTCACGCCGCTCTCCGCATCGGCAATGAAATCGGACATCGCGACATTGGCGCGGGCGCTGCCGTCCCGGCTCATCTGCTGGCGCAGCGTGTGCAGGGTCGCCCGCAGCTCCGTCCGCTCCTCATTCGCATAGACAAGGATATCATCGTTCTGAGCCGCCGCCGGCCAGAACCCGACCACGCCCTTCGGCGACAGGAGCCGCTTTTCGACGATCTCATCGAGCATCCGCCGAGCATCGTCGTAAAGCGCCTTGGCCGCCGGGCCGTAGCGGTTGTCGGTCAGCACCGCCGGATAGGTGCCCTTGATCTCCCAGGTGGAGAAGAACGGCGTCCAGTCGATCACCGCCGCCAGCTCTTCCAGCGAAACATCCGCAATCGTCTTGGTGCCGAGGAAGCTCGGGGCGTGCGGCGCGTACGCCTCGAAGGACGGACGGAACCGGTTCTCCCGCGCCTGGGCCAGCGAGCTGCGGCGCGCGGCACCGCGCGAGCGCGCATGGCCTTCCGCCACCTTGGCATAGTCGGCCCGCACCTCATCGATATAGGTGACCCGCTGCTCCTTGCCGACCAGCTTGGAGACCACACCCACCGCCCGGCTCGCGTCGGTGACATAGATCGCCTGCGAGCGCCGGTAGTTCGGGTGGATCTTCACCGCCGTATGGATCAGGCTGGTCGTCGCCCCGCCGATGAGAAGCGGCAGATCGAAGCCTTCCCGCTCCATTTCCCCGGCCACGTGGCACATTTCGTCCAGCGACGGCGTGATCAGTCCGGACAGGCCGATGATATCGACCTGCTCTTCCCTGGCGGTTGCCAGGATCTTCGCCGCCGGCACCATCACGCCAAGGTCGATCACCTCGAAGTTGTTGCACTGAAGCACGACGCCGACGATGTTCTTGCCGATGTCATGCACATCGCCCTTGACGGTCGCCAGGAGCACCTTGCCCGCGCTCTGGCGGCCCTCGCCGCCATTGGCCTTCTTCTCAGCCTCCATGAAGGGCATCAGATAGGCGACCGCCTGTTTCATCACCCGGGCGGACTTCACCACCTGCGGCAGGAACATCTTGCCGGCGCCGAACAGGTCGCCAACGACGTTCATGCCGGCCATCAGCGGCCCTTCGATCACATGCAGCGGCCGTTCCGCCTTGGCCCGGGCCTCTTCGGTATCCGCCTCGATGTAGTCGGTGATGCCGTTCACCAGCGCATGGCTCAGCCGCTCTTCCACCGGCCAGTCGCGCCAGGCGAGATCGACCACCTTCTGCTTGCCACCCTTGCCCTTGAAACGGTCGGCGGCATCGAGCAGCCGGTCGGTGGCATCCGACCGGCGGTTGAGCACGATGTCCTCGGCAAGATCGCGCAGTTCCGGATCGAGATCGTCATAGATCGCCAGCTGGCCGGCGTTGACGATGCCCATGTCCATGCCCGCCTGAATGGCGTGGTACAGGAACACCGAGTGCATCGCTTCACGCACCGGCTCGTTGCCGCGGAACGAGAAGGACAGGTTCGACACGCCGCCGGACACATGGGCATGCGGCAGGTTCTCGCGAATGAACCGGGTGGCGTTGATAAAATCGACGCCATAGTTGTCATGTTCGGCGATACCGGTCGCAACGGCGAAGATGTTCGGATCGAAAATGATGTCTTCCGGCGCCAACCCCACCTTGTTGACCAGGATGTCGTAGGAGCGGGCGCAGATCTCGGTCTTGCGCTGCAGGGTATCCGCCTGCCCGGTCTCGTCGAAGGCCATCACGACCACCGCCGCGCCGTAGCGCTTGACGAGACGCGCCTGCTGGATGAAGGGCTCTTCCCCCTCCTTCAGCGAGATCGAGTTGACCACCGCCTTGCCTTGCACGCATTTCAGGCCGGCCTCGATCACCTCCCATTTGGAGCTGTCGATCATCACCGGCACCCGGGCGATATCCGGTTCGGCCGCGATCAGGTTGAGGAAGGTGATCATCGCGTCCTTGGAATCGAGCAGCCCCTCATCCATGTTGACGTCAATGATCTGCGCGCCGCTCTCCACCTGCTGGCGGGCAACGTCGAGCGCGGTGGGATAGTCGTCGTTCTTGATCAGCTTGCGAAAGCGCGCCGAGCCGGTGACGTTGGTGCGCTCGCCCACATTGACGAAATTCACCTCCGGCGTGAGCACGAAGGGCTCCAGCCCGGACAGGCGCATATGCCGCTCCGGCGTTGCCGGAACGCGCGGCTTGTGGCTGGCCACCGCCTCGGCGATCGCCCGGATATGCGCCGGCGTGGTGCCGCAGCAGCCACCGACGATGTTGACCAGACCGCTCGACGCGAATTCGCCGACCAGCTCCGCCATCGCCTCCGGGCTTTCGTCATATTCGCCAAACTCGTTCGGCAGACCGGCATTGGGATAGGCACAGACCAGCGTGTCGGCGATCCGCGACAGCTCGGCCACATGCGCCCGCATTTCCTTGGCGCCGAGAGCACAGTTGAGGCCGATGGAGAACGGCTTGGAATGGCGCACCGAATACCAGAAGGCCTCCGGCGTCTGACCCGACAGGGTACGGCCGGACAGGTCGGTGATGGTGCCGGAGATCATCACCGGCAGATCGACGCCCTTTTCCTCAAGCACCTCATCGATGGCGAACAGCGCGGCCTTGGCGTTGAGGGTGTCGAAGATCGTCTCCACCAGCAGAAGGTCGGCGCCGCCATCGATCAGCCCGCGCACCGCTTCCGCATAGGCGGTCTTCAACTCATCGAAGGTCACCGCGCGAAAGCCGGGATTGTTCACATCCGGCGAGATCGACAGGGTGCGGTTGGTCGGCCCGAGCGCGCCGGCGGCAAAGCGCGGGCGCGAGGGATCGCGGGCGGTCACCAGATCGCAGGCCTCGCGGGCAAGACGCGCCCCGGCAAGGTTCAGCTCATAGGCCAGCGCCTCCATGCCGTAGTCGGCCTGGGCGATGGTGGTGGAGGAAAAGGTGTTGGTCTCGACGATATCCGCCCCGGCCTCCAGATAGGCCACGTGGATATCGCGAATGCTCGGGCCTTGCGTCAGGTTGAGAAGGTCATTGTTGCCCTTCACGTCCTGTTGCCAGTCGGCGAAGCGTTCTCCGCGATAGCCCGCCTCGTCCAGGCGAAGGTCCTGGATCATCGTGCCCATCGCCCCATCGAGCACGAGGATCCGGTTGCGGGCGGCATCGGTCAGTGCGCGCGCGGGAGTCGTCTTGCTGGTCATGATGGTCTCAGGCCGCCTGCTGTTCGGAAGTCGCCGGGCGCACGCCCAGCATGTGGCAGATCGCGAAGGTCAGATCCGCCCGGTTCATGGTGTAGAAGTGAAAGTCGGTGATGCCCCGGTCGACCAGATCGAGCACCTGCTCGCAGGCGACCGCCGAGGCCACCAGCTTGCGGGTCTCGCTGTCCTGTTCCAGCCCGGCGAAACGGCGCGCCAGCCAATGCGGGATCGAGGTGCCGCATTTGGCGGAAAACACCATGGTCTGCTCGAAATTGGTGATCGGCAGAATGCCCGGCACGATCGGGATGGAGATGCCGGCGGCGCGCACCTTTTCCAGGAAGGTCTCGAACAGGTCGTTGTCGAAGAAATACTGGGTGATCGCGCGGGTCGCGCCGGCGTCCACCTTGCGCTTCAGGTTGTCGATTTCCGCGCTCCAGTCGGCGCTTTCCGGATGACGCTCCGGATAGGCGGACACGGACACCTCGAAATCGGCGACCCGGCGAATGCCTTCAACCAGGTCCGAGGCGTAGGCATAGCCATCCTCGCGCGGCCGATAGACCGCCCCGATCCCCTCCAGCGGATCGCCGCGCAGGGCCACGATGTGGCGCACGCCAAGATCGGCATACTCGCGCACGATCTCGTCAATCTCGCCGCGCGAGGCGCCGACACAGGTAAGATGGGCGGCCGGCGCCATCGCCGTTTCCTTCAAGAGACGGGACACGGTGCGATGGGTGCGCTCGCGGGTCGACCCACCGGCCCCATAGGTGACGGAGACGAAAGACGGATCGAGCGGTTGCAGCCGCTCCACGGCGGACCACAGCTTGGCCTCCATCTTGTCGCTCTTCGGCGGAAAGAACTCGAAGGAAACGGATACGGCGCCGGGGTTGCCCAGCTCGAAACGGCGGATCTTGTCCGGGGATGTCATGTCAGGCAACCTCTTGGGCTGGGTTCAAAACAGGCAAATCGCTGACGACCCTGGGGTCGCGCGCCAGCCAGATGGTGACGGTAAGGTGTTCCTTGTCGTGACTGTCGGGAACGAGATCGCGGGTCATCACCAGATCGAGCCCCGCCTCCCGCAGCCAGCGGCGCATCTGATCCTGGGCGAAACCGAGCCGGCGGTGCGCATGGGTATCGCGCAGGAATTCCAGCCCGTGCGGCGCGAAGTCGACGATCAGCATCCGCCCGCCCGGGCGCAATGCCCGTGCAGCCTCGCTGATCGCCCGGCCCGGGTCATCGAGATAATGCAACACCTGATGGATGGCGATCAGGTCGAAGCTCTCCTTGGGCACGTTCAGCGCATAGATGTCGCCGTGGCGCACCTGTGCATGCCGCAACCCCTGACGGTCCAGATTGGCGCGGGCCACCGCCAGCATGTCATGGCTGGCATCGAGCCCCAGCGCACGGGCATACTGGTCGGAGAACAAAGACAGCAGGCTGCCCGTGCCGGTGCCCAGATCCAGCATCGCATCGAACGGGCGCGTGCCGACCGCCTCGCGGATCGCCTTCTCCACCGCCTCTTCGGGCACGTGCAGCGAGCGCTCCTGATCCCAGGTCTTGGCGCGATTGGCGAAATAGGCCGCCGCCTCCTCTGCCTTCGCCCGGCGCGTGGCGGCAAGACGCACCCGGTCGGCGGAAAACAACGCCTCCTCCGGATCGAGCCGGGTCAGCAGCAACCGGGCAAGGTCGCCCATCGGCCCATCGCCAAGACGGTAGTAGACCCAGGCCCCTTCCGGGAAGCGCTGAACCAGACCGGCTTCGGTGAGCAGCTTCAAATGGCGGGAGATACGCGGCTGGCTCTGCCCGAGGATCGCGGTCGCGTCCTTGACCGTCAACTCGCCATCGGCCAGCAGGGCCAACAGGCGAAGCCGGGTCTCCTCGCCGACCGTGCGCAGGCCCGCGAGCAACTGGTCCGCGCTCAACAGCGGTGCTGTGTTCATCTCAGAACCCCTCAGGAAGATATAAAGATATCTTTATACCTAAATTGAAGGGAAATCAACCCCGTCACCTCTCCGGCCGCACCACCGCATGACGTGTGAACACCGCCCCGGTATCCAGCGACCGGGCCTCCAGAAGGGCGAGCCGCTCGCGCTGGCAGTGCCCTTCGAACAGCCGGGACCCGCCGCCGAACAGCATGGGCAAGGTCAGAAGCCAGTATTCGTCGACCACCCCGGCGCGGATGGCCGTCTGGGCGAATTTTGCCCCGGCGAAAATCACCATGTCCCGGCCCGGCCTGACCCTTTCCGCAGCCACCGTATCGGCGAGGTTTGCGGAAGCGATGAACGAGTTTTCCCAGGCAGAAGCATCCTTCAGCCGGCGGGAGAAGACGATTTTGCGCGAGGCGTTCATGAACGCGGCGAGGCGCTGCTGCGCCGGCGAGGCGGCGGCCTCCCGGGCGGCGGCCGGCCAATGGGCCGCCATCATCTCCCAGGCGGCCCGCCCATAAAGCAGGGTATCGAACCGCGCCACCATGCTGTCGGTCCAGCCATCGAGATCCGTCGACCAGTCCGGTGCGATGAATTCGCCGCCGGGCGCATCGACAAACCCGTCGAGACTGATCACCATCGACAGGACAAGCTTGCGCATTTCCAGCCCTCCGCCCCCCTTTCCCCGGCATCCCGACCGGTGCGGGGGGAGACGCCACCGGCCGGGTCAGCGCCCGTCATCGCCCATCGTTGTTCGCAGCGCTGGCCTGCCCGGCGGCCTGCTGCTGTTCGATCACCGGCAGGGCGGCTCCGCCGATCGCCTTCTTCTCCTCCTCGGAGAACTGACGTGGATCGTCCGGATCCTGCGACACGCGCACGGTCACCTCCCGGTGCGCGAAGTGGATGCCCTCGCGTTCGCACAGGTCGCGAATGCCGGCATAGACCACCTTGCGCAGTTCGAACTGGTCACCCGGGCGGGTCATGAACTTGACCCGGACGATCATCGCCGAATCCTCAAGCGCCGTCACCCCTTGCGACTTCACCGGCTGCAGGAACTTCGGGCCGTAGTCGGGGTGCTCGAGCAACTCCTGGCCGAACTTCTTGATCAGCTTGCGCATCCGTTCCACGTCCGTGTCATAGGTCACCCGGAAGGCCAGCTTCATCACCGCCCAGTCGCGGGAGAAGTTTTTGACGAACTGGATCTCGCCGAAGGGCACCGTGTTGAGCGGCCCATTGTGATGGCGCAGCTGCATGGAGCGGATCGAGATCTTCTCGACGGTCCCCTTGACGCTGCCGATGTCGATGTATTCGCCCTTGCGGAACGCATCGTCGAACAGGAAGAACGCACCGGAAAAGATGTCGCGGATCAGGGTCTGCGCGCCGAAGCCAACCGCCAGTCCGACGACGCCGGCACCGGCGAACAGCGGGGCGATGTTCACTCCCAGCTCCGACAGGGCCAGCATGGCGGCAATCACGACAATGGTGATCAGCAGGAAGTTGCGAAACAGCGGCAGCAGGGTGGCCAGTCGGGTCTCGCCCTTGCCACCGACTTCCCCCGTGTCCTCGTCCGGCTTTCCATTGCTGCCACCGGTCTCGCGGGCGATCTGCCGGTCGATGGTGATCGCCACCGCGTGATAGGCCATGTAGCTGGCGAAGATCACCAGCGAAATCTCGAACAGGTTGGCCACCAGGAACCGGTCATCCGCCAGCGGAACGCCCCAGCGCATCAACAGGAAACCGACGGCCACGGCAATGGAAAGAATGGCCGCGCCATGATCGAGCAAATGCCGGTAGGGCGAGCGGGCGTTTTCCGCATCCAGCGCCTCCGCCTGTGCCTGCGCCTGTGTCGCCTCCGCCTGTGTCGCCTCTGACGGCTCCTCCCCCTCGCCCAGCGCGGTCTCGCTGGCGCGGGCGACATCCGCCTCGAACTTCTGGCGGGCCGTCTCGGTATCGAGGCGCGGCAGCAGCCACCGGTCGATCAAGAGAACAAGGACCCCGTAGAGCACGCTGCCGAGCAGCGCCGCCATCACCGGCGCGGCGACCAGCCCGAGCGCGGACGGCTGGTCCAGCAGCACCCGCACCACCGAAATTGCAAGGGCGGCGAGGAAATACACCAGCACCAGAGGCAACCAGAGCAGCGCCACCACCCGGCGCCAACCCATGACCGACGCCTCCGCGTGCGGATTTCCCACCAGGAGCCGCCCCAGCGGACGGCGATAAAGAACAACGACGACGGCCAGCAGGAGGCAGCTCAGCGTCACGGTGCCGATCAGGGCCAGCTTGTGCGCACTCGCCTCCAGGCCCATTGCCGCCATCCAGTTGCACACGCCCATGGCGGCGAAGGTGATGAAGGACACGCCCATCAGCCAGCGATACAGGCCATGGGCATCCCGGTCGCCCATCGCCACCATTCGATGCGCGGGACGGTCTGGCGCCAGCACATTGAGAAAGACGATGCGCAGCAGCAGGAACATAAGAACCGCTTCGAGCCCGGTAAACACCGAGACCCTGCTCGGCGTATGGCCGGAGACGAGCAGGAGCGCGATCAGTACCGACACGAGCGCGAACGCGGCAACGCCAAGCCCCATGCTCAGCGCCCGGCTGAGCAGGTAGCCGATCTTTCCCGCCCGGTGCTGCGGCGCCGCATCATAGAGGCGGAGAAAGCGGGCCCGCGCCCAGCGCTCGCACAGATGCAGCGCCGCAAGGCCGATGGCCGCCGACAGGACCAACACCAGAACGACCGTTCCGAGCCAGCCAAGCGTGCCATCGGGAGACTGGGAAAGGAGAACGGATGCCGACAGATCCGAGAAGTTCCCGGCGGATCGCAGGGTGCCCTCCAGCGCGTCCCGAACCTGAAAAATGAGCTTCATCTGCTCGCCGCCACCGGGGAGCATGGAGGGTGCAGGCATCGTGGTACCCGCGCCCTTCGCCTCCTGAGCCACAAGGGGGCCGCCAGTCGTCATCAGGAAAAGAAGCGAGCAAGTAAACGCCACCGCCGCTATCGGCAATTTGCGTAGACAGCCACTGAAGACGTGCTGAAAAAATGTCATGACGACCCCCAACGTTCGGCGTTGCAATCCAGTATTGCACACGCCGTCGCGTCAGGCGTAGAAAAAACGCCTGAAGAAAGGGTTATCAGACCGCTCTTCAGTGTGAATATTCAACGACATCGGGCAGGCGCCCCCCGGGGCCAGACCCGTAAATGAGTCGGATCCCTAGCAGGCGATCCGACCGCGCCACTGGTCGAGCAACAGCCTGGCCGACTTGGCGTTGAGTGTCCGGTAGCGGGTGACGGCCCGCTCCCGCTGCTCGTCCGGCAGCCGATACCGCCAGGGACCGATCGCCAGAAGCTTCTGAACAGTTTCCGATGCAAGCCCACAGGCCCGAGCAACGATGAGGAAGGGATCGGTGTCGATCCGCACCATCCAGTGCATCGCCTCTTCAAGACCGATATCACCCAGGATCGAGAAGGTCGCGACCACCTCGGCAAACCGGTCCTCGTCAATGAACCGCAGCAAGGTCCCCTCGTCGATCCCCTCTCCCCGAGCCAAGGCCTTCACCCGCCCCATCGCGGTCTCGAAATCGTAGCGCTTCAGCCAATAGTCATTGGAAAGACGCTGCGCGGCAATCCGCGCCGCCTTCGGCAAGCCATCCTCACCATCCTTGCCGGTGCCCCCAAACAAACGCACGCGCACCCGCTCACTGGCGAAGGAGGCCAGGGCAGCGATATCCGCCTCGCCCAGATCCCCGCGCCCGGCCAGCGCAAGCTGCAACTCCTCATCGAGCCCCGAGGCTTCCAGCAATCGGTCCACACCCGCGCGGGACAGGCTCGCCCCTTCGTTCGCGGCCACCGCCCGCTGCACGCCGGCGCTGCCGGTCTTCACCAGCACATCGGTGACCAGTTTGGACAGCACCTCGCGCGCGGCAATCGCCAACCGGTGATCATCGCCCTTGCTTTCGGCAATCTGCACAAGATCCCGGTCGCGCAGAACAGTCGAACGCTCCAGCAGGGGACGGGCCACACCGATTTCGTCATCGGCAAGCCGGCGCACGGTCTGCTCCGGAGCCCGGCGCAGCGAGGCCAGTTGCCGGGCCATGAATTCCCGCGCCTGCGTCTCGACCATCTCGGAGAGACGGTGCAACACGGAATCGTAGATTCTCATCTGCTCGTCGGAGCAACTTTCCGAGGTGAGCGAAAACAATGCCGCAACGTTCTGCGCCAGCTCATTGCGACGCGACATATCCCCGTCCCGCGCCAGCGCTTCGAAGTTCACCAACTCCGTATTAGGTAGGTTCGACATCGTATCATCCTGAGAGCCGAAGAATCACAATGTCATTACTACATAAAACACGTGAATGAAAATTCACAGGAGAAGCTGAAATTTAACGATCATTTTAAATGAAATCAGACTTAAAATTGACCTCACCCTTAGAAGAGATATTCTTAAAGTTGCATAAAATGATAATGAATTAAGGAAAAGTACGGAGAGACACCTGACCAACAACCAGGGCAGGTCACCCCGCACCAAAAGCATCGGAAGGAGCGCCGCCGGTGGGCTCGCGCAGGCTCTCAGCGGCGGCGCCTGACCACAAGCAGGGGCGCGGCGCGCACCTGTGCCCACTCTCCCAGCCACAGGCCGCCGCGCCGCACCGCGCGGGCCGCCGGCTTTTCGATTCTCCCGGTGATGATGAGCGCCGCACCGCCCAGCGCCACGGCCAGCGCCATTGCCGTTGCCGCGCCGCCCAGCACCGGCCCAAGCAGGAAAAACGCCGCATAGCCGATGTGCTGATGTAGCAGGTAGAGCGGATAGGTCATCCGCCCGGCCACGCCAGCGGCCGCCGTCACCCCGTCCGGCAAGCGCAGGCGCGACAATCCGGACAACAGCAGCAACGCCCCCAGAACGAGGCCGGCAACCGTCAGCGGATCGAACGGCTCCCCGCCATAAACGGCAGGCAACCGCGCCGCGAACAGCACACCGCCGGAGATCGCCTGCACCAGCGCGGCGGCCAGCACCACCCGCGCGCCGGGCACCTGGCGTTCCGCCGCCCGCAACATCATGCCGAACACGAAGAACCCGGCGAAATCGGTCAGGAACAGCTTGCGCAGAAGGCCACTGCCGATCGCGGCCTGGTCGAGCGCGGCAATCACCAGCCAGACGATGGCGATGGCCACCGGCCAGCGCTGCCAGAGACCGAAGGCCATCAGCAGCGCCACCCAGCCGTAGAACAGGATCTCCACCACGATCGACCAATAGGCGCCATCCATGAACGGCTGGCCGAGAAACGGCGCCACCATGGTCAGATTGGCGAGGTACTGCGCGGCCGTGATCGGAAAACCGAGCCCGGGCACCAAGAGCGTCACCAGCGCGGTCAGGCTCATGCAGACGACGAAGCCCGGCCACAACCGCGCGAAGCGAGCGACCGCGAACCCATAGGCGCTACGCCCTTCGGTCGAGATGCTGATCACATAGCCGGAAATGGCAAAGAAGACGGAGACACCGAGATAGCCGTAGCGCGCGAAACCGCCCGGTTCGCCGAAATCGGCCGGCCCCGCCTCGCCGGTGACCTGCATCCGGAAGGCGAAGTGAAACCAGGCAACCGCCGCGACGGCGGCAACGCGCAGAAGATCGAGCCCCGGTCGCCGTTCACTCACCGCCATGGACACAGCCTCCCGCCTGCCGCGACAAGAACCAATGTCGCGAATGGCGGCCAGTGTCGCGGCCAAAACTTAAAGGCGCCTCAACCGAAAACCGCGGCAGCTTGCGCCGCCGCGGTTCGGAAGAAGGAACAGGGTCTTTCGCCCAGGCTTATTCGGCCGCGTCGCGTGCGCCCGCCGCAGCGGCCAAAGCCGCCCGCACCCCGTCTCCATAGGCCTTGTCGACCTTGTCCAGATGCCCAAGCTGGCGATCGATGATCGCTTGCGGCACCCCTTGCATCGCCGCCGCTGTATTGGAGAACAGGCGGCTTTTCTGGCCCTCGTCGAACAGGTTGAACAGCGCCCGCACCTGGACGTAATCGTCATTGCCGTCCCGGTGATTGTAGCGCTCCGCGTCGCCGGAGATGGCGAGCGGCGGCTCGGCGTAGGCCGGATCCTCGGCCGCACCGTTCATCGAGTTCGGCTCGTAATAGGCATCGACATTCCCGGTCTGCTGACCGAAGAAATTCATGCTGCCGTCCTTGTGGTAGTGATGCACCGGGCATTTCGGCCGATTGACCGGCAGCGCCTCATAGTGGGTGCCGAGCCGATAGCGATGGGCATCCGCATAGGAGAACACCCGCGCCTGCAGCATCTTGTCCGGCGAGAAACCGATCCCCGGCACCTTGTTGGACGGGGAAAAGGCCGCCTGCTCGATCTCGGCGAAATAGTTCTCCGGATTGCGGTTCAGCTCCATGATGCCGACCTCGATCAGCGGATAGTCGCCATGCGGCCAGACCTTGGTGAGATCGAACGGATTGTACGGGGTCTTTTCCGCATCCGCCTCCGGCATCACCTGAATGCACATGCGCCACTTCGGATAGTCGCCCGCCTCAATGGCGCCGAACAGGTCCTCCTGATAGCTCTCGCGGCTGGAGCCGACCACCTGGGCCGCCTCTTCGTTGGTCAGGAACTTGTGCCCCTGCATGGTCTTGAAGTGGAACTTCACCCAGAACCGCTCATTGTCCGCGTTGATCATGCTGTAGGTGTGCGACCCGTAGCCGTTCATGAACCGGGGGCTTGGCGGCAACCCGCGATCGGACATCAGGATCGTCACCTGATGCAGGCTTTCCGGCGACAACGACCAGAAGTCCCACATCGCCGTTGCCGAGCGCAGGTTGGTCTTGGGATGACGCTTCTGGGTGTGAATGAAGTCGGGGAACTTGTAGCCGTCGCGGATGAAGAACACCGGCGTGTTGTTGCCGACCAGATCCCAGTTGCCTTCCTCGGTGTAGAATTTCAGCGCAAAGCCGCGCACGTCGCGTTCCGCATCCGCAGCCCCCTGCTCGCCGGCAACCGTGGAGAACCGCGCCAGCATCTCGGTCTTCTTGCCCACCTCGGCGAACAGCTTCGCCTTGCTGTAGCGGGTGATGTCATTGGTGATCGTCAAGGTGCCATGAGCACCCCAGCCCTTGGCATGCACCACCCGCTCGGGAATGCGCTCCCGGTTCTGATGCGCCAACTTTTCAAAGAGCTGATAGTCTTCCATCAGCAGCGGCCCGCGGGGACCGGCGGACAGGGAATTCTGGTTGTCGGAGATCGGCGCACCGGCCGTCGTCGTCAAAACGGGCTTGTCACTCATGGTCAGTCTCCCTCATGTCGGGCGCTGCCCCCAGTTGGCCGCGTCCCTGATCTTGCGAGGACAACCATGGCATAGGCATGATGATCAGAACCAATCGCATTGAAATCGCCCCTTGATAAGTTTATCTGATCATCATGATCACACTCCGCCAACTCCGCTATTTCGAGGCACTTGCCCGCCACCGCCATTTCGGCCGCGCGGCGGAAGCCGTCGCCGTGTCCCAGCCGGCCCTGTCCATGCAGATCAAGGAGTTGGAAACCACCCTCGGCATCGCCCTGGTGGAACGGCGCCCGAATGCGGTGCGGCTCACCGCCGAGGGAGAGGAGATCGCCCGTCGCGCCAGCCGCATCCTGTCTGAAACCCGCGACCTGATCGACTATGGCCGCCATGCCGGAGAGGTGCTGACCGGAACGCTGCGCCTCGGCATCATCCCCTCCATCGCCCCCTATCTGCTGCCACGCATTCTGCCTGCCCTGACCCGCACCTACCCGAACGTCGATCTGAGGATCCGCGAAACCCTGACCGAGGCGCTCGTCGCCGAGTTGAAGCAGGGAGACCTGGACGTAATCCTTGCCGCCCTGCCCGTCGGCGGTCCCGATCTGGAGACGCGGCTTCTGTTTGCCGACCGCTTCCTTCTGGCCGTGCGCGCCACGCCCGAGCTGGACGAGCGCCAGCGGGTCGACCCGGCCTCCATCGACGGCGGTTCGCTGCTCTTGCTGGAGGAAGGTCATTGCCTGCGCGATCAGGCCCTGAACTACTGTGAGGGACTGCGGCCCTCAACCCGCTCCACCTTCGGCGCCACCAGCCTGTCGACCGTCATGCAGATGGTCGCCGCCGGATATGGGGTGACATTGCTGCCCGAAATCTGCGCCCCGCTTGAAGTCCGCGACGACCGGGTGGCCCTGCTGCGCTTCACCGAACCGCAGCCGCGCCGCTCCGTGGGCCTTGCCTGGCGCCGCTCCTCGCCCCGCAAGCAGGATTTTCTCGCCCTTGGCGATTGCGTGACGGCCGCGCTCGATCCGGCCAACTAGAGACATTTCGGAGGAAAACCGCCTGGCTGTTGCTGGGAACAACGAAGGCCCCATTCCCCCGCGCCAAACGGTCAGAACGCTCCCGTCTCTTGCGTCGCGGCAGCGTTGGCACCAGGGTTCAAGGATCGCACATATCTCTTCGGCGTCACGCCTGCCGCGTGTTTGAAGAAGGAAATAAACGCGCTGTCGCCGGCGAAGCCCAACTCTTGCGAAACACATGAAATAGATGTGCCGGCCGATAGAAGTTCATAGGCTTTCAACAGGCGCCACTGCTGCCGCCATTCTTGATAGGACATACCTGTCTCGCGTCGGAATATCCGCCCGATAGTCTTCTCCCCCGCTCCCACGTCAGACGCCAGTTGCCCAAGCGACGGTGGCAGGCTGGCGGTATCCAGTCGCGCCAACCGGGGATCGGATGGCAATGGCAGAAGCGTGGGAACGCGGGGAGCTCTCCGGATCTCATCCATGCACACGGCAAGCAAGTTCCTGGCGGCGCCCATGGTCCAGTCCACATCCAGAGGAGCCACCGCGATGCGTTCAAGCGTTGCCTGCAGAACATCGGAAACTTCGAAGACTTCGATCTGCGACGGCATATCCTGCGCAAAGGGCGGGCGGAAATAGACCGACCGGTAATCAACCGCCGTCCTCATCTGAGCGCGGTGTACCAAACCTGCCGGGATCCAGACTGCACGGGTCGGCGGCAGAAGGCAAAGCTTCGCTTCAAGGGTGATCGTCATACAGCCCCTGCGGGCAAACAGAAGTTGCGCCACCCGATGCGCATGCAAGCCTGAATCATGATGCGATAGATCTCTGGCGGCAATGCCAAAGACCGGCTGACAGACGCTGTCAGGGTCGAATTGGGAATCCTGAGCGAGCCACACCACGATTTGTCCGATTTGAGAAATTTTTTGTCTGAATGTTTATAACCAACCAGCATCGTTAAAGCTATGGGGAGACCTCCTGCAAGCCTCCAGGAGGGATTATGCCCGGAAGACCGAACATGTTCCTTGCGGTCGCACTCCTCATGTTTCCGCAAGTGGTTGAAACCATCTACAGCCCTGCGCTGCCAAGCATCGCAAAGGCATATGGCGTTTCCACATCGACCGCCACGCTGACGCTTTCGTTGTATTTCCTGGGATTTGCGTCAGGCGTCGTTTTTTGGGGACGCATGTGCGACCTGGCGGGACGCCGACCCTCGATGCTTCTGGGGCTGGCCGTCTACGGCCTGGGCACGCTGGTTGCGCTCCTGAGTTCCAGCTTTACGGCCTTGCTCACGGCCCGGATCGTGTCGGCATTTGGTGCGGCAGTTGGCTCTATCGGAACCCAGACCATTTTGCGCGATCGCTTCGAGGGAGCAGAACTGACGCGCGTTTTCTCCCTTGCTGGTATCGCAATCGCTATCAGCCCAGCGCTGGGAATGGCAGCAGGCGCGGTGATGACCGGACTGGCATCTCACAAAGGTGTCTTCATCGGCCTTGCTGCGTTGGCTCTCTGTCTTTTTATCTGGACAGCGGTGAATTTGCCCGAGACCCGCCGCCGCGAGCATGTTCCCGCCTCTCTACGGGCGACGATAGCGGACATGATCCGCGACGGGCACATCTGGCGGTCCGCAAGTCTGATCGCTCTCCTCAACCTGTGCCTGTTCAGCTATTATCAGCTTGCCCCCTTCCACTTTGAAGAACTTAGACATGCCACCATCACCATCGGATACAGTGGTGTGGTCTTGACCGCCGGAACGCTGGCCGGTGCCATGTCGAACCGGGCATTGTTGCAGTATGGTTGGCGGCCAGAGCGCCTGGTCCTGGCGTCTTGCCTGTTGATCGTGATCGGCGGGTTGCTGGTAACCGGGCTCAAGGACAGCATTCTGTTCGTCGCACCAGTCGCAATCGTCTCCTTTGCCTTCGCCGTTGCCGTTCCCAATGTTCTTGCACCGGCACTGCAGGCCTATTCGACCTGTCTTGGAACTGCAGGGGCGGTTTTCGGACTGATCTACTATCTGCTCATCGGCGGAGGGCTGTTGGTGTCAGGTGCCGTGCAAGACCTCGGGGCGGTATTCACGGTCTCGGGTATCTGCGCATTTGCCCTGGCTGCAGGTGACTGGCAAAAGGCTGCTGTACGCACGGTGACATGAAAAATGCTCCTGCATCCCGTGCGCTTCGAAATCGGATTGGTCCGCCAAAGCGGCACTGTTCATTTACCGCCCAGGTCATCTGGAAAGGTTCCTTGGCAAAGTCCCAAACGGGCTCCGGGCGAACCTGGAGTTTTTCGTGAAGCAGGGCATTTGCGCGACAGGTACAACCAGGCTGCGCGCTCTCAAGCGGCAGACAAACCGCGCCAGGGAACCTCGCTCCCCTCGCGGTGAGGTGCCAGCCAAAGAGGCCAGAGCCCTGGCCTCGCTACCCGCCCCCTGTCGCCCTTCCGGCCTTTCGCTTCAGGCTGAGACCTCACCACTGTCGCCTTACCACCCGGCTGACAAGGCCCGGCACTTCGCCCCTTGCGCGCGTGCATAAACGGTTGCGCAATGGCCTCATCACCCTCAGTATAAACGACAATATTCATTGGTTCCCATCGGGCAAGCCTTTGCCAGCCCCCGGCCTCCAGCCGGCCCCCACGGGGATCCTCACTGGCGCTTTCGCGCCATACGGACGGATATCTTTCATGCCTGGTGATCAGCGGCCTCAGCGCCTGCAATCAGCTTCGGACTGCCGGCGAAATAGGCTCGCCGCCGTCCTTGCCCCTGTCTCCCCGCTTGCCCGACACCTGCCGACACCCCCACTGTGCTCGCCGAGGGAGGCGCGCGACCGATGACCGGGATAGCCTCCGCTGCCCACCAGAGATACGCCGTTCTTTTCAAGGTCCTGGACCGCCAGGCACGCGCCGCCATTCTTCTGGATGCGGAAGCGACCGTGCGTGCCGTCAACGACACCGCCCGGGACGTCCTGCGTCAGGCGACCAATCTGTTCGCCGAGTGCGAACGGCTCGAATTCGCCCATCCCCTCACCCAGCGCACATTCCTTGACGCCCTGGAAAAGGCCCTCCGGCCAGAGCCCCCTGCTTCCATCGCCCCGTGCGAATTCCATGTGCCGCGGAGCCTCAACAGCAACCGGCCAATGTTCGGCGAACTTCTGAACTGCCACCCGCCGGCCGCTCCGGGAGGAGCCGACGTGCTGTTGATCCTGACGCGTCTCGACGGCCCCTTGCCCAATCTGGAGCGGCGCCTGCATTCCGCCTTCAACCTGACCCGGCGCGAGAGCACGGTAGCGGCCCTGTTGACCCAGCCGTTGAGGGAAGCCGAGTTGGCCGCAACCCTGGGGATCAGCGTCAACACCTTGCGCACACATCGCAAGAACATCTACGCCAAGCTCGAAGTCGCGAGCCGCAATGAACTTTCCCTGCTCCTGGCCCGCCTCGCCTGACCGCAAACCGAACCGATGGCCCCTCCGCCAATCGCTCAAGACATTCTTAAGAGCAACCCAGGATAGTGCCAACTGACTGTTTTGAGGAAGGCTGCCACCGATGAGACGAACGGCACATCCCGCTGCCGCGAACCGACAAGAAGCGGAGACCTCCTCCCGGCATCAGGCGTATCTTTCCGGTGGCGACCGGCTCCGCGACAGCCTGCAGGATATCCTCGCCCTCGCCCTGACCCTGTTTGACGCACCGGTCGGCCTCATCGCCATGGCCGAGGCAAGCTCCTACCGCGTCTTGGCGGGCTCGGGGACCGACCTTACCACGTTTCCAAGGGCTGGCAGCCGCTGCGACGCGGCCATCGCCGGCGGCCGGGCGCTCATTCTTGCCGACGCCAGCACGGACCCGCGTTTTTCCGCAAACGCCTGCCTGACCCTTCATCCGGAGCTCAAGTTCTTCGCCGGCACTCCGCTGATCGCGCCGGATGGCTATGTCATCGGCGTGCTTTGCGTCAATGACCGGTCGACCCGGCCGGAGGTCCCGGCGCGCACCCTCGAAGCCTTCGAAGCCCTTGGCCGGCTGGCCACCGACCGGCTGGAGCTGACCCGCAAGGAACACATCCTGCGGCAGGCCGAAGTCAAGGCCCGCTGGGCGGAACGACAGGCGCAGCAGGCACGGCGGCGGCTTCAGGATGCGCTCGACATCATGCCCGGCGCGGTCCTGTTCTGCGATCCCGATGACAAGGTCGTGCTGTGGAACCGGGTTTTCGAGGAGCTTTATCCCGAAAGCGAAGGTCTGCTGACCCCGGGCACCTCCTTCGAGGAGGCCACCCGCCGCTGCGTGGAAAGCGGCCTGCATCAGGAGGAGATCGACGACCCCGAGGAATGGCTGCGCCGCCGGCTCGCCCATCACCGGGCTCCGCATACGCATTTCGAGCAGCGGCTGAAGGACGGCCGCTGGATGCGCTACGACGAGAACCGGATTTCCGACGGCAGCACGGTCAGCGTGCGCATCGACATCACCGACCTGAAGCAGCGCCAGGAGACCTTTCGCGCCCTCTATGACAGCAATCCCGTTCCGATGGTCGTGGTCGATGCGCAAACCCTGCAGCTTCTCTCCGCCAATGACGCGGCGCGTTCGCACTACGGGCTCGACCAGCAGAACGTGCCGAAGATGCGCCTGCCCGACCTTCATGTCGCCGACGAGGCGCTCGCCATCGAACGCGCCTTCCTGCTCCAGCCCTCCATTGCCTCCGCAAGTGCCCCGCCGAACCCGTATGACGGCGACACCCTGTGGCGACACAAATGCGCGGACGGGGCGGAGATCGAGGTGATGCCGGTCTGCCAGTGCATTTCCTATGAGGGCGTCGACGCCCGTCTCGTCACGGTGATCGACGTGACCGAGCAGAAACGCAACGAAGCCCGCATCCTGCACATGGCCCATCACGACGACCTGACGGGCCTGCCCAATCGGGGACAGTTCGAGACCCGCCTGAAACAGGCGTTCGAACACGCCCGAAGCAATGCCGGTTGCGTCGGCCTGTTCATGATCGACGTCGATCACTTCAAGGAGATCAACGACACGCTCGGCCATGCCGCCGGGGATGCGGTCTTGCGGGAAACCGCCGACCGGTTGCGGCAGGCGGTGGGCGGAAGCGCCTGCGTCGCCCGGCTTGGCGGCGATGAGTTCGCCATTGTCGTCAATACCGAAAGCGCGGAGGCCGCCACCGCGCTTGGCAAACGCATTGCCCGGATCGATGCGCAACCGGTGACGACAGAGGATTGCAGCATCAACCTGCGCATCAGCGTCGGCATTGCCGTCTCGCCGAAGCATGGCATCACCCCCGAGGAGCTGGCGCAGAACGCGGATATCGCCCTTTACCAGTCGAAGAACAACGGCCGCCGACGCACCACCGTCTTCAACCAGTCGATGCGCGAGGTCATGCAGCGGCGGATCGATCTGTGTTCCGTGCTCGGCGGCGCGCTGGAGCGCGACGAGATCGTGCCCCACTACCAGCCGATCATTTCGCTGGCGACCGGCCGCATCTGCAGCTTCGAGGCCCTGGCCCGATGGGCGCACCCGGAGCTCGGGCTGGTGTCCGCGGGCCATTTCGCGGAAGCCTTCAGCAATCTTGAGCTGGTGTCCCACCTCGGCGAACGCATGATCGACGCGGTGACCAGCGATATCCGGCGCCTGCGTGACGAGGCCGGCCTTCGCTTGCCGGTTGCGGTCAATATTTCGGCGGCCGAACTGGGCCGTGACGGCTTCGCCGAGGACTTGCTGGAGATCCTTCTGTCGAAGGGCCTCTCGCCCCGCGATCTGACCCTTGAGGCCACCGAGACCATTGCCATCGACCATGGCAACGGCACCGTCTCCCGGACCCTTGATGCGCTGGCACAGCTTGGCTTCCGGATCGCGCTCGATGATTTCGGCACCGGCCATGCCTCGCTGATCCATCTGCGCAAGCTGAAGGCCGCGGGCCTGAAGATCGACATGTCCTTCGTCCGCACCATGCTGGATGTGCCGGAGGATGCGGAAATCGTCCGCTCAATGGTCGCCCTGGGGCGCAACCTCAACCTGAGCGTCGTCGCCGAAGGGGTTGAAACCGAGGCTCAGGCCAATGCCTTGCGCGCCTGCGGCTGCACCCAGGCGCAAGGGTTCCTGTTCGGCAAGGCCATTCCGGCATCGCGCATCCCCTATGCGGTGCGCCAAAGCCACGCGACATCCGGACAGGCGCCCCAAAAAGCGCTCGGCTGAGACCGGTTACAAGCGGGCCGCATCGGCAAACACATAAGAGGACAGCCGTCATGCAGCGACAGACCGGCGGCACGAAGCGCCAGAAGGAGCTCCGCAAGATCCTGCGGCAGATGCTGCCGCGCGTCCCCCTCAGCGATGCGGAGCCGATCCTTGCCGCCGCCAACGCCCGGCATCTGCGTCACCTGCCGCCCTCCATCGCCCTCTGGCAGGCAGCCACCAGCCATGCCCGGCATGGGCACACCGACTATGACACCCTGCTCGCCGAAGGCTATGACCAGGATGCCGCCCGCTTCTTCGTCATCGAGGCGATGAATGCCGTCCTGCAAGGCTGGGGATGTGCCCGCCGGGTCGAGCCGGACGACGAGGCGGACACCCCCACTGGCGATCAGTCCGAACGATAGAGCCAGTGCTCGGGGATATGGGCGGTCACCTCCTCGCCCGGCCGGATCACCCCCGGCCGCTCCACGTAGCCGACCAGCCCGCGCTTGCCCCGCGCCGCCAGGGCAAACTGCAAGTCGAGACCATCTCTTTCTGGAAACTGCTCGGCAATCGCCCGACCGGCGATGCGGCAGGGCGCATTGTCGCCATCCACCCGCAGCACCGCTCCCCCGGCAAACACCAGCCGGGTGCGCGGCGGGATCCGCGTCAGCCGCGCAATCCCCTCCATGAGCAGGTTGGCGCCGATCCAGCCAGCCTCGATCTCCGGCAGATCCATTTCCGCCGCAACCTCTGCCAGCTCCTCGCAGGACAGGATTGAGATCTGCCGTTCGTTGCACATTTCCGTGCCGCGCGGATACCAGGGCTCGCGCCCGCTGGACCGGCGGGTGAACCCGCCATGGCGATCGCCGGCAATACCCTCGAACCCCAGTTTCAGCGCGGGCACGCGGCTGGTGCGAAAATCCTCTGGAGCGGATGTGGCATAGACCCGCACCACGGCCCCGGTCACCCTTTGCGCGGCGACCCTGTCTCCCCTGTCCAGCACCCTGTTTCCGGTCATATCCGCAGCCATGCCGTCCCCCTTTTGTCTCGTTCGGGCCAACGGCCCACCCACCCCTTAGGTTGAGACCCAACACCCATGCACGCAAACAAAAAAGGCGGCGAACCCACCGGTTCGCCGCCCTCCTGACAGTTCTGCCAATCGTACTTACCGCGTCAGCGGCTTGTACTTGATCCGGCGCGGATCGGCCGCATGGGCACCGAGCCGGCGCACCTTGTCCTTCTCGTAGTCCTCGAAGTTGCCTTCGAACCACTCCACATGGCTGTCGCCCTCGAAGGCAAGCATATGCGTGGCGAGCCGGTCAAGGAACATACGATCGTGGCTGATCACCACGGCGCAGCCGGCGTAGTTCTCCAGCGCGTCTTCCAGCGCCGCCAGCGTTTCGGTGTCCAGGTCGTTGGTCGGCTCATCGAGCAGCAGCACATTGGCGCCCTGCTTCAGCACCTTGGCAAGGTGCACCCGGTTGCGCTGACCGCCGGAAAGATCGCCCACCTTCGCCTGCTGGGCCGGGCCCTTGAAGTTGAAGGACGAGCAATAGGCGCGGCTGTTGATCTCCTTGCCATCGAGATAAATGATCTCGTTGCCATCGGAAATCTCTTCCCACACGGTCTTGTTCGGGTCGAGCGTGTCGCGCGACTGGTCGACATAGCCCAGATGCACGCTGTCGCCGACGGTGATTTCACCCGAATCGGGCTTCTCCTGACCGGTCAGCAGCTTGAACAGGGTCGACTTGCCCGCGCCGTTCGGACCGATGACACCGACGATGCCGCCACGCGGCAGCTTGAAGGACAGGTTCTCGATCAGGAGCCGGTCGCCGAAGCCCTTCGACACGCCGTCCAGGTCGATGACGTTGTTGCCGAGCCGCTCGCCCACCGGGATAAGGATCTGCTCGATGGTCGGCATCCGCTCTTCCTGCTTGGAAAGCAGGTCCTCGTAAGCGCGGATACGGGCCTTGGACTTGGTCTGGCGGCCCTTGGGCGACATGCCCATCCACTCACGCTCGCGGGCAATCGCACGGGAGCGGGCCATGTCCTCGCGACCCTCCTGCTCCATGCGCTTGGTCTTCTTTTCCAGATAGACCGAGTAGTTGCCCTCATAGGGGATGCCGCGACCACGGTCGAGCTCAAGGATCCAGCCCGTGACATTGTCGAGGAAGTAGCGGTCGTGGGTGATGATCAGCACCGAGCCCTTGAACTCGCGCAGGTGCCGCTCCAGCCAGTGCACCGTCTCCGCATCGAGATGGTTGGTCGGCTCGTCGAGCAGCAGGAGGTCCGGCTCGGACAGGAGAAGCTGACACAGCGCCACGCGGCGGCGCTCACCGCCCGACAGGTTGTCGACGGCCGCATCGGACGGCGGGCAGCGCAGGGCCTCCATCGCCATCTCGACCTTGCTGTCAAGGTTCCACAGGTCTTCCGCGTCGATGATGTCCTGGAGCTTGGCGCCCTCCTCCGCCGTTTCGTCGGAGTAGTTCATCATCAGTTCGTTGTAGCGGTCGACGATGGCCTGCTTGTGGGCAACGCCTTCCAACACGTTCTCGCGCACCGTCTTGGACGGATCGAGCTGCGGCTCCTGCGGCAGGTAGCCGATCTTGGCGCCCTCGGCAGCCCAGGCCTCGCCGGAGTATTCCTTGTCGAGGCCGGCCATGATCTTGAGAAGGGTCGACTTACCCGCACCATTCGGTCCGAGAATACCGATCTTGGCGTCCGGGTAGAAGGACAGGTGAATGTCGTCGAGGACCTTCTTGCCGTTATAAGCCTTCGACAGACCGTGCATATGATAGATGAACTGGCGCGCCATAGGTGCCTGTCGCTCCGCTGGTAACAATGAGGGGGAACTGGCCGTTGTCTTAGTCGATGGCCGCTGCCGGGGCAAGTGCGCGATTGCCCGATGTGTTTACCGTCGATTCATCATGGCGCGGCAAGCTGCCCGCGGGCTGGATGTTGTAAAAGGATGTATCACATGCGTATCGCGCGATCCGTCGGACTTGTCGGCGTTCTCGCACTCACCCTGGCCCTTGGTGCCTGCGGCTCCAACCGGTTTGAACGCGGTGTCACGGGCGGGGCCATCGGCACCGCTGCGGGTGCCGGCGTTCTGGCCATTGCCGGTGGTCCCGTGCTTGTCGGCGCGGCGGCGGGTGCGGTTGGCGGTGCGGCCATCGGCGCCCTGACCAACGAATGCCAGATCGACCTCGGCCCGCAGCGCCCGAACAACTGCTGACGCGCGCCGCCTGCGGCGCCTTCTGGCTTTTTCGCCTTTCCCTATTTTTACCAGACGCCATCCCTGCGCGCGTCAGCGCGCTGGTATGGCCGAAAGCATGATTGCAACCCAAGAGTTCACTCCACTAGGATATCCTCCCAGATTGCACGTCACGTGGATTTCACGCTGACCCGCTAGGCAAAAGAGTGTGGCGGCCGGGCGTTCCCGGGCCTGCCGCTTTCTGAGGGAGACGGAGATGTCCTGGTCGTTGTTGTGGGTGGATCACTGGTCGGGCTGCAAGGAAACCCTGTCCGCGCAACCGGTTGTGCGTCAAGCCGCGCCGTCCGGCACGGCGGAGCGGACCCGGGAGAGCGAAGCCCTGTCCCAGGCCAGTCTGCTGGCGGCCCATGCGGCGCTGGAGCGCCTTGCCGAAGGACAGTCCCAAGCAGCAACGGCGGACCGGAGCTGACCGGTCCGGTCGCTGTGAGCCGCATGCGGCGAATGGGCGAACCGGCTGCGAACCCTTGATGCATTTCACGCGCACCGTGCCGCTTGCGCGGCATAAATCAGGTGGTGTAGGAAGAACCCGCTTCCGGATCCGGGGTGCCAAGGCCCCCAGCGACATCCGGCAGCCGGGGCCTGTAGCTCAATTGGTTAGAGCCGTCCGCTCATAACGGATTGGTTGGGGGTTCGAGTCCCTCCGGGCCCACCATTTCCCCTTAAAATCAACCATCTGGTGCGACGATCACGCAAGTGGTCCACGCAAGGAAGCCACAGACGATCTCAATCAGTCCTATCCGCAACGGTCCGGACATGGCGCCTGTTGTCGCTTGCGGGCCCATTCCCCGAGCCTTGCATCCCGAAAAGCATTGCACCTGTCTCGTGCAATCAGCAAGATGAAACGAGATATCCAAGAAGTCCCAACAGCATCACTGGTAGCGTATTGAGATTCCCCCAAAAAAAGAAAACAAGTGCGTAACTTTGTTGTGCATCGGTTGCGGGCTTTATCCTTATGCCAGAATCGGATGATCAATACCTGTAATTAGGCTCAGGAGAGTATCATTTTCCCGCCTCGAACCGCCGACCAGAACGCGCCGCGACCTGACAACAAAAAAGAAATAGAAAAATGAATAAAACATTAAAAAATCTTATAAATGAAGATGAAATCCGCAACTTCGAAATTTTTCATCCTTATGCATTTGAGAAAACTATAAATGCAATTGAAAGACCCCATCCGTTCGTCCACTATTGCACCAGCGCCGCTGCCGCATCCATGTTCGACACCGAAAATGTATGGATGCGAAATGCGACTTGGATGAACGATACCTCGGAAATAAGATACGGAATAAAATGCCTAGACAGCGCACTGTCTAGCGAAGCAGCAAAAGAATTAAATAATATACTTGAAATTAATTTCCCAGGAATCGTCAATGACATTAATGAATTAACAAGTGCATGGACCCCGCATTTCGCGCAAGAAACATACATAACCTGCTTGACTGAACAGTTACCAAATGAAGAGCTGATGGGAAGGCTTTCCATGTGGAGAGCCTATGGCGGGGACGCTAATCCTGTAGCGATTTCTGTAAGTAACGGCCCATTTCTTCGCCCTTCCAGTGCACTCAACGCCTACACCAGCCCAGTCGCCTACCTTTCAAAGAAGGAATTCTGCGAGGAATATGAAAGGGTCGCACGAAATATAATAAATAATATAGATTACCTGAAAGAAAGAGGACGGAATCATGTCCTCTCATATCTTTTCTCCGCATACCGTTATGCAATTATTTGCACAAAACACCCCAGCTTCTACGAAGAACGAGAATGGAGAATTATTTATCAACCCACATTCGAACTGTCCCGACGCTTGATAGAGGACCAGGTTGTCATCTCTCATGCCCCTCAACGTATTTTCAAAATCCCGCTAAAAGATGTACCTGAGGAGGGTTTCTATGGAGCTACGCTACCTGACCTCTTTCGCAAGCTCTTGATCGGACCAAGCAAGTCTTCCGATCATCTAAAAAGAGAGTTCATCAGAACCCTCGAGAAAAAGGGGGTAAAGAACGCCAGCGCCAAAGTCGAGATATCAGATGTCCCACTCAGAGTCTGAGGGGATGAAATAGATTTATCGTGCATGGGACGCACCGAACTCATCTTCTGCCCAAGAGAACCTCACCCCCTCACGCCGCATTGAACAGATAGCGGAAGAAGCGGCGGTCGGGCACCAGCGCCAGGCATTTGGCGATCACCGCAACCGCAAGGATGGAGAACACCACCCGGCCGACGAGCACGCTGGTCAGATCCGCGCCCAGCGCCACGACGATCAGCGTGTCTTCGATCACGCTGTGGCAAAGCCCCATGAACATGGCGGCGAGGAACACATCCCGCGCGCCGAGGTGACCTTTTCTCGCCTCGCGAATGATCAGCCCGCCGCCATAGGACAGGCCAAGCAGCAGGCCGACCATGGTCAGCGGCGCGGCATCCGGACCGATGCCCGTCAGCCGCAGGACCGGCGACAACGCCTTGGTAAGCCAGCGCATCACGCCGATTTTCTCCATAAGGCGCATCAGGATAACGAGGGCGAGCAGGATCACGAACATCCAGCCGAGCGCTTCCGCGGTTTCCAGCGCGAAGGCGCCCCATCCGGTCTCCGAGCCCGCCGGCACCCAATGGGGCACCACCGGGTCCTGCAGCCAGCCGGTCGCCTGGAAAATCAGGTGCAGGATCAACCCGCACAGGAACCCGCCAAGCAGCCGCGACAGGCTGGTGACGACAAGGCCCGGCCCGGCTTTCTGGACAATGCGCTGTTCGATCGGCAGGGCATGGGCGAAGAGAATCAGCGTCGAGAACACGGTCACCTGCGCGGTGGTCAGCTGGTCCGCCGGCACCAGGGCGAACAGCGCGACCGCCCCGCCCCAGACCCCGGTCAAAACCCCGGTGGCCCAGGCGATTCCAAGCTCCGGCGGCAGACCGAGAAGCGCCATCAGCGGGGAAAACAGCGGCGCCAGCAGCTCCACCACGCCGAGTTCGATCGCCACCCGCGTCAGCACCATGACCGGCAGCACGATCCTGACGAGCACCCAATAAAGCGAGAGAGCATCGCGCAACAGCGCCAGGGCAGGAGGAAGAAACCGCATGTCGATGGTCCCGAATGGCTGGAAAACGTCCTCAGGTCTTAAAACCAACTCGGCGAAATTTGCGGTCAAATTTTGCGTCTTTGTGCAATAAAATTGCAAAAACAAGCTCAAGCCATACTGACCGCACGATCCTCAGCGAGCCTCTCCATGACCCAGCGCACCGGCCTTGACCGCCTCGACCGGAAACTTCTCGCCGCCGTGCAAAAGGACGCCGCGCGCACCAACGCCGCCCTTGCCGAGGAAATCGGCTTGTCCCCATCAAGCTGCCTGCGCCGCCTCCAGCGCCTGAAGGCCGAGGGGGTTCTCCTGAAGACCGTCACGCTGGTCGCCCCGGCTGCGCTCGGACGGACGCTCTCGGCGATCGTCGAGGTGGAACTCGACCGGCATGGCGAACAGCATCTGCGCCGCTTCCTGGAGCGAGCGCGGGGCGAGACGGCGGTCACCCACGCCTATGCGGTGACCGGGGAAATCGACGTGATCCTGATGCTGCGGCTGGTGGACATGGCCGAGTTTCACCAAATCTGCGAACGGCTGTTCCGCGATGCCACCAATGTCGCCCGCTTCAAGACCATGTTCGTGACCCAGACCGGCAAGGAGGAGACAGCGCTGCCGGTGCCCTGAGCGAAGCTCCGGACCTTATGCGCCACCGCCAGGCTCCCGCATGCGCCACCGCCAGGCTCCCGCACCAATTTCCCGGAGCAACCCTCCGGGAGCCGGTTTCCCAAGGCCGGTCAATCATCTAGAGTTGCGGCCAACGACTGGCCGGCCACCCGCGCGGCTGGCCACGCCCCATTTCCATTCCGACGGACCGACCCTGATGCCCCGTACCCCGACGCTGATCACGATGGTGCTTCTTTCCGTCTCGCTGACCGGCTGGCTGCTGGTGGTCGGGCGGGCGCTCCTGCTGCCCTTCATCATCGCCCTTCTGGTCTGGTACCTGATCAACGCACTCGCCGCCGGCGTCAACGGCATCCCGCTGATCGGCCGACACCTGCCCCGCGCCATCACCCTGCCGGCGGCGCTGGCGCTGATCTTCGGCGCCTCGGTGGTGGTGGTCGACGTGGTGACCGCCAATCTCACCGATCTTGCCCGCGACGCGCCGGTGTATCAGGCGCGGCTGGAACGGCTGTTCGACAGTTATTCCACCCGCTTCGGTCTGAAGGACCCGATCGAGCTCTCCGATCTGATGCCCGCCGGCGGCCTCAACCGGCTGATCGCCGCCGGCGCCAACGCCATCACCACCATCGCAGGCTCCGCCTCGCTGGTGTTCATCTACGTGCTGTTCCTCTTGCTGGAACAGTCGACCTTCGACCGCAAGCTGGCGCGAGCCTTCACCTCGCCGGGCCGGGCGGATTTCGCCTTCAAGGTGCGCGGCCGCATCACTGACGCGCTGCGCCACTACCTCGGCATCAAGACCGGCGTCAGCGTCCTGACCGGAATGCTGACCAGCGCGCTTTTGACCGTGCTCGGCCTGCCCTATGCGGCGCTGTTCGGCTTCATCGCCTTCCTGCTCAACTACATCCCGACCATCGGCTCGCTCACCGCCGTGATTTTCCCCAGCCTGCTCGCGCTGGTCTATTTCGACACGCTCACCCCGTTCCTGATCATCAGTCTCGGCCTTGGCACCATCCAGTTCCTGATCGGCAACCTTCTGGAGCCGCGCCTGATGGGCAACAGCCTCAACCTGTCCGGCCTTGTGATCATGCTGTCGCTGTCCTTCTGGGGCGCGATCTGGGGGGTGACCGGCATGGTGCTGTGCGTGCCGCTCACCGTGATGGTGCTGATCATCTGCGCCCAGTTCGAAGCCTCCCGGCCGTTTGCCGTTCTGCTGTCCGCCGACGGCGAGGTGGGCGCGCCGATCACCGTTGCCGACGACACGGAGTGAGACGACAACCCCAGCGCCATTTCCGCGCCGCAATTGCCACCAAAGGTCGCGCCATCCAATTGGAGCGTTCAGGAGATTCGCGTATGCGCCTTTCGCACAGCAACCGTTTTCACACCGCTGCCCTTGCCCTTGCCCTGTCGGCAATGCTGGCCGTCCCGGCCGCCCGGGCTGAGGAACCGCGCATCGCCACCATCGACATGACCGGGCGTGGCACGGTCACCGCCGCCCCGGATCTTGCCTGGGTCAGCAGCGGTGTGGTCAGCGACGCCAAGACCGCCGCCGAAGCCTTGACCGCCAACAACGCGGCGATGACGGCGGTGATCGAGCGGATCAAATCCGCCGGCATCGAAGGCCGCGACATCCAGACCAGCGGCTTTTCCGTGATGCCGCGCTACAAGCGGGTCGATCCCAAGTCGAACCAGCAGGACTACAACACGGTCATCGGCTACCGGGTCAGCAATGGTGTGCGGGTGCGGGTGCGCGAACTCGACGGCCTCGGCAAGCTGCTCGACGCGATGGTCCGTGACGGCGCCAACCGCATCGACGGCATCGCCTTTGAGGTCAGCAACGCCGAAGAGCTGAAAGACGAGGCCCGCAAGGCGGCCATGGCCGATGCCATGCGCAAGGCCAAGCTCTATGCCGAAGCCGCCGGCGTCTCGCTCGGCCGGGTGCTGTCGATCAACGAACAGGACTTCGGCCCGCGTCCGAAGATGATGATGGCCCGCGCCGAAATGGCGATGGCCGATTCCGGGGCCGCGCCGATCGAAGCCGGCGAGGAAACCCTCGAAGTGCGCATCAACGTCACCTGGCAGCTCAGCCAGTAAGGGCGCCAACGCTTTCCGACAGCACGCCGGGACCGGTGCGTTTCAGCACAACAGGCCCCGGCGCAGCCAGACCTGAAGCGCCTTGCGGCTGCTGCCCGTCTCGCCCACATCCGGCCAGTCGAAACCGACCGTCAATCCGTCCACCGGCGCGAACCCGCGTTTTCGCCAGAACGGGTCGAGCGAGCGGTGGCCGTCCGGGCGGCGCGGGTGATTCTCCGGCCGGATGACGGCGCAAAAGGTGGCCGCGTCGAAGCCGAGCGCCCGGGCGCGTGCCTCCCGCCCTTCGAAGAAGGCATGGCCGATGCCCCGCCCGCGATAGGCACGGGTGAGCACCGATTCCGCGAAATAGTAGATCTCGGCCGGATCGAGCCCCGCCGCCTCGTAAGGTGTGCGAATATCGTCGACCTCATCCCGCAGCGGCTGCCCGGTGGCGGCGCCGATCAACTTCCCTCCGTCAAACGCGCCGACCACCACAGCACCTGGTGACTGAAGGTAACGGGAGAGGTATTCCGCCTCATAGGCCGCCGATCCATCGTACAAATAGGGCCACTCTCTGAATACCTCCACGCGCAGGCGCGCCAGGGGCTCCAGAACCGCCTCTATTTCATTACCCGTCAAAGTATTGATCGTGACCGCCACGTCATCCGCCTCATTTGATCTTTTTTTCTTTTTTATCCGTTCGCGCATGGCCGAGATGCGAAAAATGCATTGTACCGGCGCGTCGGGCAGCTTATAGGGTGCCTGTTCGGGATTGAACCCGGGTTTCATCTACTGGTTGGGGAGACCGCCATGTCTGACGACGGCCTCTTCCAATTGGGGATGGACTTGGAGGCTCGTGATTATGAAGGCTTGCGCATGCCCGCCTTTGACGAGCCAAGAAGCACCACCCATACGGAAGACAACATCACTGTAGCGCCCGCCTCCAACGGGCAAGACGAACGTTTGGACCACTTCATCGAGAAGGAAGGGGTTCGATACGCCGGCTCGCATCTGATCATCGATCTGTATGATGCCGAGCGTCTCGACGACCTGCCCTATATCGAGGAAACGCTGAAGACCTGTATCGAGGAAGCGGGCGCAACGCTGTTGCACATTCACCTGCATCCGTTCGAGCCGACGGGCGTCAGCGGTGTGGCGGTGCTGGCGGAGAGTCATATTTCTGTCCACACATGGCCGGAGGCCGGCTATGCGGCTTTCGACGTCTTCATGTGCGGCGATGCGGAACCGGAAAAGTGCGTTGCCGTTCTGGAACGCGCCTTCACGCCCGGACGGTCGCAGGTGAGCGAACTGCTGCGCGGCAAGGAGGTCGCATGAACGGTGGGCTGGTCTTCAACGAGACGCTCTATCCGGGCGTCGAGGTGAAATACACCTGCGACACGGTGATCTTCCAGGATCGCTCCGAGCATCAGGATCTCGTCCTGTTCGAGAACCCGGTGTTCGGCAAGGTGCTGATGCTCGATGGCGTGACCCAGGTCACCAGCGCCGACGAGTTCATCTATCACGAGATGATGGCGCATGTGCCGATCCTGGCCCATGGCGCGGCGCGCAAGGTGCTGATCATCGGCGGCGGCGACTGCGGCATGGCCGAGGAAGTGCTGAAGCACAAGGGCGTGGAGAAGCTCACCCAGGTGGAAATCGACCGCTCCGTGGTCGATTTCTCCAAGGAGAACTTCGCCGACTTCAACGCCCCGGTGTTCGATGACCCGCGGTTCGACCTGGTGATTGCCGATGGGGCGCGTTTCGTCGCGGAGACGGACGAACGGTTCGATATCGTGCTGGTGGATTCCACCGATCCGCACGGTCCCGGCGCGGTGCTCTTCACCGAAGAGTTCTATCGCGGCGTTCATCGTTGCCTGACCCCCGGCGGCATTCTCGTCACGCAGAACGGCGTTCCGTTCCTGCAGCGCGAGGAACTGGTCATCTCGGTCCGCCATTTCTCGGGCATCTACAAGGATGCCGCAGCCTATATCGCCGCGATCCCGACCTATTTCGGCGGGCACATGGCGTTTGGTTGGGCCACCGACAACGTCGAAGCGCGCAAGACACCGCTGGATGTGCTGCAGCAGCGTTTCGCCGAGGCGGATTTCGACACCCGCTATTATACGCCAGACGTGCATCAGGCCGCCTTCGCCCTGCCGCGCTTCATCGGCGATGCGGTGGCCGAAGGACGCGGCGACAAGGGCTGATCCCCATCGGGCCACGCGCCGAAACGTGACGATCTGACAAGGGGCGGCCAGTGAGCCGCCCTTTTTCATGGGCCGAGCGGAGTATGGGGCGATGTCCGGAGGAGAACCGCCGGTTACATTTTGCGACAGGCCCGACATAGCTCAGGGATAGTCACAAGCTAGGCTCCAAAGCCTAACCCCATGCTGCTGGCACGATCATCGGCACCAGCACATCCGACAAGACACCGAACGAAGGTGACCCATGGCACGTCCCTCCTCCCCCACGGCCTACAGCCGCACCCAGATCCTGCTTCACTGGACCATCGCCGCGCTGGTGATCTACCAGCTCGTGTTCGGCCATGACATCAAGGACCTCGGCCGCGCCCTGCGCGATGGCCAGACCCCGGATTTCTTCCAGGCCCTGCCGGGCAATCTGCACATCTGGTTCGGTTTCGCGATTCTTGGCCTGACCCTCTGGCGTCTGGCGCTGCGGATGACCCGCGGCGCGCCGCCCGCACCTGAGGGAACCCGCGCGAGCCTGTTCGTGATGAAGGCGGTCTATCTGCTGTTCTACGGCCTGCTGATCGCCGCGCCGGTCAGCGGCGCCATCGCCTGGTACCTCGGCATCCATGACATCGGCGAGATCCACGAAAAGGTAAAGCCGGTCTTCATCGTGCTGATCGGCCTGCATGTGGCGGCCACCGTCTGGCACAGCCTGATACGCAAGGACGACACGCTGCGCCGGATGCTTTCCGCCCGGCCGTCATAAAAAAGGAATCGGCGCGGGGTGTCTCGCAAGCCACCCCGCGCCGCTTCAAAGCTCCAAAGTCAGGCACCGACCTGGGCGATCCAGTCCTGCAGATTGTAATAGGTGGTGATCCGCGCGATCCGGCCATCGCGAATATCGAAGAAGGTGCCCGCCGGCAGGCGGTAGGTCTGGCCCGCCGCCTCCGGCAGCCCTTCATCGCTCACCAGATAGGTGCCCGAGACAATGAACTCGGCCGCCGCCCGGCTGCCGTCTTCGGAGACGAACACCTCAATGTCCGACAGGGTCTCCTTGTAGCAGCGGGTCATATGCGCGTTGAATTCGGCGAACTTCTCCTTGCCGACGCGCCGTGCGCCCTGATTGACATCATGAGCGATGTCATCGTTGACCAGCGCCAGCATGGCATCGGTGTCACCGGCATTGAAGGCGGCGTAATAGGCGTCGATCAACGCCCGGGTCGTGTCATGCGACATGGTGTGAAATCCATTCTGAGAGGGTCTAGGGTCCGGCCTCATTCATGAGTCCAGACCCTAGCGGGACAAAGCCGCACACGGGCAGCTTCCGGACGGCAGACAGTGACCGCTGCTCTCAGCCGGCGCCGCGCATGCGATCGATGCTGAGCGGGCCGGGGCCTGCGGCTGCCAGATAGAGGAAGGAGAAGCAGTAAAGCACCGCCAATTCGCCGCCGTTCAGCAGCGGATAGGTCCCCTGCGGCGCATGCACCATGAAATAGGCGACCGCCATGGTGCCCGAGGCGAGAAACGCCGCCAGCCGGGTGAACAGACCGATGACGATCAGCGCGCCGCACACCAGCTCGATCAGCCCCGCCGCGCCGCCCATGGTCATCGGCGAGACGCCGGACATCTGGCTGGCCGGAACGCTGAGATACTTGGTGGTGCCATGCTGCAGGAACAACAATCCCGCCATGATGCGGAAGACACTGAGAAACAGGGCCGAATAAGGCTTCAGAAAGGTCACGTCGATCTCCTTGGGCCGCCCGTCGCGGCGACCGTCTTGCCCGGGTGCGCCGCCCGGATGCCGGACGGCGCGCGACCAAGCTCTACCCTACGCACGCGCGCCCCGGAACCGCAATCCGGCGCGCACCCACATCAACCGTCCCCGATCACCGGGGGACGACCGCTCAATTGCGCGGAAAGCCGCGCGCCGCCCATTGGCTGCGCGGGACCGGGGCACCGACCCGAAAGCTGAAGCGCTCCACCCGGGTCACGGCCGGATCGGTCTCGCAGCGGAAATCGAGGTCATACCACATCCCCCGCGAGCGATAGGCCGCCCGCACCGGCGCCAGCACCGTACCGGCCTGCGGGCGGAAGGAGGGCAGGATTTCCGGCGGCCGGTCGGGATAAAGGTCGCGGATCTGCGCGCGCAGCTCCGTCACGCACAGAAGATTGAGCCGCTGCGGCCCGGAGAGGCCCGCCATCGCCGTGCGGGCCCGCGAATCCCCCAGAATGCGGCTTGAGAAAAGCTCCCGCGCGCGGGCAAGCCGCGGCGCGCCTGGACGGCGCGCCGGTTCGTTCGCCCCACCGGGCAGCCGCACGCCCGGCGGAAGGCCATCCTGCTCGGCGGCCCGCACGGCTGCCGGCGGCGGGGTCGGCTTGGCGCGGGGCAAGGCGGTCGCGATTGCCCCAGAAAGGCCCTCCGCCTCGGGCGCGCTTGCCGAAGCCTCGTCCACAGCCGTCTCGCCGACCGGCGCCGTCTCGCCCTCTGCCTCCGGCCCGGCGACGATATCGGTGTCCGGCGAAGCCTCCTCGGGCGCCGGCTCCGTAACCGGCGCATCCTCGACGGTTTCGTCGTCGACCGCCTGTTCCTCGGTCGGGGCTTCCTCAGAGGTCGCGTCTTCCGACGCCGGCCTGTCGGTTGCGGCGGTATCGCTTTCCGCCTCAGGGGGCATGTCCGTCGCCGCATCGTCGGTTTCTTCCGCCTGCGGCAGCTCGGCGCGTTCGGCCTCGCCGTTCTCGCCGGCGGGCTCTTCGGCGGACGGTTCGTCCTCGGCCGGCATGGACGTGCCGTCAAGCGGCTCGCCGTCTTCCCCGCTCGCAGCCTCCGTTGTCTCTTCCGCGAATTCCTCCACCGGCTGCAGCACCGGCAGGCTGCCTGCGTCCGGTGCCGACGGCGGCGTGACGTCCGGTTCCGGTTCGGGCTGTGGCGTTTCCTCAACCTCCTCCGGTTCGGGTTCGGGCTCGGGGGCGCGCTCTTCCTGTTCCTGTTCCGGCTCCTGTTCCTCTTCAGGTTCCGGTTCGGGCTCAGGTTCCGGCGCTGGTTCTTCGGGGGCCGGCTCTTCCTCCGGCCCCTCCTCGGGCGCGGGCGCCTGGGGCGGCGGCACCAGCACCACCTCGACCGGTTCCGCCGCTTCCGGCGCCGCCATCTTCCGAGCCGCTGTATCGAGGAACATCAGACCGATCAGCCCGTGCAATAGAAGCGATACGGCCACGCCCACCCAGAACAGCTGACCGCCGGCCCGGCCTGCATCGCGCGCGGGCGCCGACGTGGGCACGATCTGGGGCAAGTCGGAGGGCGTGAAATCCACGGAGACGGCACCTTCTGGCAAAAAGCCGGGTCAGGGAAATGCGAGGCCGCAAGGCTCATGGAGCGGCCCGGCGAAGTCAATAAGACAGCCGACGGGGACGGCAAAATAAAAAAGCCCGGCGATGATCGCCGGGCTTTGTGCCTGATGACAAACGCCCCTAAGGGCGTCCTCCCGGACGGAGCGCCAAGCGGAGATCCGGGACCGGCGAGCCACGGCCTGTCGGGTCTAGTCGACTGAAAACGCGCGTCTTTCGACTCCCCGATCCCGGGTCGCGCTGACGCTTGCCCGGGATGATGCCACGAGAGGCCTTGCGGTTTGTCGACAGCGAAAACCCGGCGTCTCCGCCGGGTTTCCACTTTATCTGTCCTTGCAAGGCGCTCAGCTATCGAGGAACGAGCGCAGCTTGCGCGACCGGCTCGGGTGCTTCAGCTTGCGAAGCGCCTTGGCCTCGATCTGACGGATACGCTCACGGGTCACCGAGAACTGCTGGCCGACTTCCTCCAGCGTGTGGTCGGTGTTCATGCCGATGCCGAAGCGCATGCGCAGCACGCGCTCCTCACGCGGGGTGAGCGAGGCCAGAACCCGGGTCGTCGTCTCGCGCAGGTTCGACTGGATCGCCGCGTCGATCGGCAGCACCGCGTTCTTGTCCTCGATGAAGTCGCCGAGATGCGAATCCTCCTCGTCGCCAATCGGCGTTTCGAGGCTGATCGGCTCCTTGGCGATCTTCAGGACCTTGCGAACCTTCTCCAGCGGCATCTGCAGCTTTTCGGCCAGCTCTTCCGGCGTCGGCTCGCGGCCGATCTCATGCAGCATCTGCCGCGAGGTGCGCACAATCTTGTTGATCGTCTCGATCATGTGCACCGGAATGCGGATGGTGCGTGCCTGGTCGGCAATCGAGCGGGTGATCGCCTGCCGGATCCACCAGGTGGCATAGGTGGAGAACTTGTAGCCGCGCCGGTACTCGAACTTGTCCACCGCCTTCATCAGGCCGATGTTGCCTTCCTGAATGAGGTCGAGGAACTGCAGGCCGCGGTTGGTGTATTTCTTGGCAATGGAAATGACGAGACGCAGGTTCGCCTCCACCATTTCCTTCTTGGCGATGCGCGCCTCGCGCTCGCCCTTCTGCACCATCGAGACGATACGGCGGAACTCGATGGTCTCCAGTCCGGTCTCGCTGGCGAGATTCTGGATCTCCTGCCGCAACTCGCGGATCATGTCCTTCTCGCCGGCGACGAAGTTCTTCCAGCCGCGCGAGGACAGGTTGGCAACCTTGCGGATCCAGTTCGGATCCAGCTCATTGCCCTGATACTGCTTGAGGAAGTCGCCGCGATCAACGCCATGGCGGTCGGCCAGGCGCAACAGCCGTCCCTCATAGCCCATCAGCCGCTTGTTGATGTCGTAGAGCTGAGCGACCAGCGCGTCGATACGCTGCTGGTTGAGCGACAGGCTCTTCACATCGACGACGATGTCTTCCTTCAGCTTCTTGTAGCGCCGCTCCTGGCTCGGCGACAGCGTCTTGTTGGCCAGCTTGTTCTCCACAAGCTGATCCTGGAGCCGGCGCAGCTTCTTGTATTCGTCGGCGATGCTGTCGAAGGTCTCCAGAACCTTCGGCTTCAGCTCCGCTTCCATCGCCGAGAGGGAGATATTGGCCTCGAACTCGTCGTCGTCGTCGCCATCCTCGGAGCTTTCCTCATCGGATGCCGACCCGGAGGCGCTGGCACCATCGCCCGCGTCCTTCTTCGGCGCGGCGCTCTCCCCGTCCTCGTCCTCGTCGTCGCCCTCTTCGGCCTCGGCCTTGAAATCCGGGCCGGAGTAAGTCGCCTCAAGGTCGATGATGTCGCGCAAGAGGACCTTGCCCTCGTTCAGTTCGTCACGCCAGATGATGATCGCCTGAAAGGTCAGCGGGCTTTCGCACAAGCCCGCGATCATCGCCTCGCGGCCAGCCTCGATCCGCTTGGCGATGGCAATCTCGCCCTCGCGCGACAGAAGCTCCACCGAGCCCATCTCGCGCAAATACATGCGCACCGGATCATCGGTCCGGTCGGTCGGCTCCTTGGTCGTGGTCTTGGCCACCGCGCGCGGCGCCGCCTCAACGAGTTCCCCCCCGGCAGCGCTGCCCTCTTCGGCAGCCGCCTCCTCCGCTTCCTCTTCCTCGATGACATTGATGCCCATGTCCGACAACATGGCCATCGTGTCCTCGATCTGTTCGGAGGTCACTTCTTCGGAGGGAAGAACTTCGTTCAGCTCTTCATAGGTCACATAGCCGCGTTTTTTCGCAAGCTTGATCATCCGCTTGACGGCGGCGTCCGACAGGTCCAGCAAGGGGCCGTCGGTGTTTTCGCTTGCCGTTTCCTGGGAGTCTTCCGCCTGGGTTGCTTTCGCTGCCATACTTTTCTCCGCCCCGCCGTCGTCGCAATCCGGCGTCGCCGCGTTTCATTTCAGTCGCTGTCGAACCGTTGCGTCCCGGCCGTCAAAGAAAACGACAGCAATAAGCCCATGCGCCGTCCGTCATGAACAGGTCGGGCGCGATCTCGTCATCACTCTTAGTCGGTGTCCGTTAAGTGCCACTTAACCCTGACTTGCCGCTGGCGACACGAAAGACCGGCGCGCCACTCCTGCCAAAGTCACCCGCGCACACGATCTCAGGCTGCCCGGTCCGGCAAACCCTTAGAGGATATGGGACAGCATCACCTGATTTCATACCGCGCGTGTGGCTCATCCATGGTCGTGATGGCCCTGATGCGGTGCCCCGGTGCTGTCGAATGTTGTTATTTAGCGCAAGCCGAGAGATTCGCAAGAGTGATTCGAAGCCGTCAATCGAATCAAATGGCCGTTCCCCGTCTTTTCGCCCGCCCCGTGAAAAGCCCGGGCCTCGCCCAGGGTCCAGACCCTAGTGTCCCTGCCCGCTCTGCGCGGTCATCGCCGCGACCGCCGTCGCCGGCCGCGCGTTGCGCAAGACCCGGCCACGGTCGGCCAGGTCCTGTTCGTCCCGCGCGCATTCCTCGCGGCGGCGGGCCAGATCCTGCGACTGTGCCCGGAATCGCTGCCAGGCCTCCTCGTCCACCGCCTCCCCCAGGGCATCCAGTTCCGCCTCAAGCTCCTGTTCCAGGCCTCGAATTTCCAGCGTGTCAAGGTAGTGGCAGAACAGATCCTCGATGAAATCGGCGGGCGGATCGTGCCGCAGGATCGGCAGGCGCTGCATCAGGTCCTGGAACCGGGGCTGCAGCCGTCCGCCGCGCGCGCCGCGCTCTTCCCCCTCAAGCACCTCGGAGAGGATCTGATAGAAGCGCTCGTCCAGCGTCTCGAAGAAGCTGCTGACCGGAACATCCTGCAATTCCGTAGCGATCCGGCACAATTCATCGCGAAACCGGGCGTGCAGCGCATCGCTGATCCCGGCAAGGCTGATGCGCTCCACGTAGCGTTCCAGCAATTCGGGATATTTTAGGCACAGACCGCACAAGGTCCGCTCACTGCCGAACAGTGGGCCGGCCGGCGCTTCGGCGCGGCTGAGCGAGGGCGGAGCATCGGGCGCGCCGCCAGCCCGGCCCGCGCGCTTGCCACCGCTCGCACCGCCCGGCCCGGCTTGATCGCGCATGGCCCGCGCCTGGCGGTAGAACAGGTTGGACAGCCGCAGCCGAATATCGAGCTGATAGCCCCGCTTCACCCGCTCATCGGCAATCGAGCGCACAAGATCGTCGAGGCTTTTCTCCAGCGCCGCCTTCCGCTCCGGCGTGTCGATCCGCGCGCTCTCCACCTCGCGCGACCACAACACGTCGATCAGCGGCATCGCCCGGTCGAGCTGGGCGGACACCGCCGCCGCACCGCCCTCGGCGACCAGATCGTCCGGATCCTTGCCATCGGGCAGAAAGACGAACCCGAAGGAATGGCCGCTGCGCAGCACCGGCAGGATGCGGTCGACCGCCCGATGGGCCGCCGCCACACCCGCGGCATCGCCGTCGAAGCAGATCACCGGTTCAGGCGCCAGCCGCCACAGCCGACCCACCTGCTCCTCGGTGAAGGCGGTGCCAAGGGAGGCGACCACATGGGTAAACCCGGCCTGCCACAGCGCAATGGCATCCATGTAGCCTTCCACCACCAGCGCCTGGCCGAGCCGATAGGCCGGCTCCCGCGCCCGGTGGAAGTTGAACACCATCGTGCCTTTGTGAAACAGCGGCGTTTCCGGCGAATTGAGGTACTTCGGCTGGCCATCGGGATCGAGCGTCCGCCCGCCAAAGGCGACCACCCGCCCCCGGTCATCCTGGATCGGGATGATCAGCCGGTTGCGGAACCGGTCATAGGAGGCCCGGCCATCGTCGGGGCGGATCAGAAGCCCCGCCTCGACCATCGCCGCCTCGTCCACCCCCTTGCCAAGCAGATGGCGCTTCAGCCCGTCACGCCCGTTCGGCGCAAAGCCGATGCGGAACTCGCGCACGGTTTCCGGCTTCAGCCGGCGCCGGGTCACATAGGCGCGGGCCGCCTCGCCGCCGGAGGTCGTCAGCTCTGCCTGAAAATACCGGGCGGCCATCTCGCAGACATCGGCAAGACTGGCGCGCATCTCCGCCCGCTCCGCCGCGCGCGGGTCGGGCGCAGGCAACGGCACACCGGACTGTTCCGCCAGCCGCTCCACCGCTTCGGGAAAGGACAGCCCCTCGGTCTCGGTCAGAAACCGGAAATGATCGCCGGAGGCGCCGCAGCCAAAGCACTTGTAGCGCCCGCGCCGGTCGTCAACATGAAAGCTCGGGGTCTTTTCCTGGTGAAACGGGCAGCAGGCCCAGAAGTCGCCACGGGCGACCTGGGTCTTGCGCCGGTCCCAGCTGACCCGCCGGGCAACCACCTCCGACAGGGGCAGCCTTGCACGAATTTCGTCGAGCAATCCGGGTGAAAAACGCATGATATCCTGTATCCGATCTTCCGGAACGGCGGGCGAGACCCGTCAGTCGGCCCGCAGAAGATCCTTCACGACGCAGCTGGCGCGCACGAAATCCATCTGCCCCGGGTACCGTTCCTTCAGCGCCGACATGCACCGCCCCATGTCACGCAGTCCCTTGGCCTTGATATCGCGGACCACGTCCTCGCAGGCGGTTTTCATCGCCGCCTCGTCGAATTGCTTGGGGAGAAACTCCCGGATGATGGCAGCCTCCTCGCGCTCCTGCTCGGCGAGATCGAGCTGGCCGGCTTCCTCATAGTCGCGGATCGACCGATCGCGCTGGCCCACCATCTTGTTGAGGATATCCAGCACCTCGTCTTCCGGCACGCCGTCCTGTCCAAGCTCACGCGCCCGCGCGTCCCGATCCTTGATCGCCGCTTGCACGAGCCGCAGGGTCGCCGCCCGTCGCTTGTCGTCACGATCGACCGCTTCGCGCAGTGCCGTGTTGATCCTGTCACGCATGACCTGCCCCGTTGTCTGCACCGCCACGGCGCCGGATGGCCTCCGCAGCGGCGGCCTATCCGTCAGCCCTATCAATTATACGATTGATTTTTATCGCTATTTTCTTGTCCAGCCGAGAGTTGACCCTTTCGCTGGCTTCCCCTACATTGCCGCGCTGGACGCACCGTTGACATCTTCCCCATTGATCGTCAAGGCGCGCGACCCAAACATGATGTCACCGAGTAGAACGAGAAAGCAAGCACATGACGACCGCAGACGCATGGTCCGCGACGCCGGTAACGGCCGTCCTCGTTTTGGCCGATGGAACCGTGATCGAGGGCCAGGGCTTCGGCGCAACCGGCCAAGCCTGCGCCGAAGTGTGCTTCAACACCGCGATCACCGGCTACGAGGAAATCCTCACGGACCCGTCCTACGCCGGGCAGATCGTGACCTTCACCTTCCCGCATATCGGCAATGTCGGCACCAATGACGAGGATGTCGAGACCGTCAACATGGCCTCCGCATCGGGCGTGCGCGGCGCGATCCTGCGCGCGGACGTCACCGACCCGTCGAACTATCGCTCAAGCCGGCATCTGGATGCCTGGCTGAAGGCGCGTGACATCATCGGCCTGTCGGGCATCGACACCCGCGCGCTGACCGCGCTGATCCGCGAACGCGGTGCGCAGAACGCGATCATCGCCCACTCCCCCGAAGGGATCTTCGACCTGGACGCGCTGAAGGCGGCGGCGGCGAACTGGCCCGGCCTCGTCGGCATGGACCTGGCCAAGGACGTCACCGCGGGCCAGAGCTTCACCTGGGACGAGACCTCCTGGGTCTGGAACGACGGCTACGGTCAGCGCCAGGACGACAGCTTCCACGTGGTCGCCATCGACTACGGCATCAAGCGCAACATCCTGCGGCTGCTCGCTGATGCCGGCTGCAAGGTGACCGTCCTGCCGGCCAGCGCCAGCGCCGAGGATGTGCTGTCGCGCGAACCGGATGGCATTTTCCTGTCGAACGGCCCGGGCGACCCGGCGGCGACCGGCGAATACGCGGTTCCGGTGATTCGCGAGCTGGTGGCCAGCGGCCTGCCGCTGTTCGGCATCTGCCTCGGCCACCAGATGCTGGCCCTCGCCCTCGGCGGCGAGACCGTGAAGATGCATCAAGGGCACCACGGCGCCAATCATCCGGTCTACGACCGCACCACCGGCAAGGTGGAGATCACCTCGATGAACCATGGCTTCGCGGTCGATGCCGCCAGCCTGCCGGAGACGGTCGAGGAGACCCATGTCTCCCTGTTCGACGGCTCCAACTGCGGCCTCAGGATCTCCGGCCAGCCGGTGTTCTCGGTGCAATATCACCCGGAAGCCTCACCCGGCCCGCGCGACAGCCACTATCTGTTCCGGCGCTTCACCAACCTGATGCGCGCCCGGCGCGGCGATACGGAGCTGCCGGAGAAGGCAGCGCCCGCCGCCGCCTGACCCGGAGGCGGCCCTCAGGCACGGCCCGACCCATCCAACGCAAAACGCCCACGTCCTTCCGGACGTGGGCGTTTTGCGTTGACTTCGTATTTGCCGGTCTGGCTTGGCCTCAGGCATTCGCCCGCGTTTGCAGCAGGCCGTCGAGTGCGGCGAGCACACCGCTCATTTCCTGCACCTGGTCGCTCAACTGCGCCTGCTGCTCCTTCAGGATTTCCTCCTGACGGGCACAGATCTCGCGCAGGGCCTGCAATTGCGCCGCGCGCCCCATCTTGCCCTCCACGAGCGAGATGACCTCGCGGATCTCGATCAGCGTCAGCCCGATGCGCTTGGCCTGCAGGATCACCCGCATCCGGCCGATATCGCGAGCGCCATAGAACCGACGCGCGCCCCGACGCTCAGGCCGCAGCAGGCCCTTTTCCTCATAGAAGCGCAAGGCCCGCAAGGTTACGCCGAAGGTTTCCGACATCTCGGCGATCGACAGCTTGGTCGTGTCATTGGCATCCACCTGAATAGGCCCGGCCAAATCCGGCACAGAGATCGCTTCCATCGTCACTTCCACCATAGTCCCGTTCATTATTCCCAACCCCGCGCACCATCTTCTAGAGCAAGATGTCAGCCCGCACGCTCCCCGTGCACCAAGGAGCCAGACGGCGGCATCGTTCGAGAGAGTGGTTGCCGGCCACAGCCCCACCGCTTGCGGCCACCGGGAATTATGCCACCACCGGCGTCCGACAACCTTCTCTCAACGCGCCATTTTTTTATCTTCCCAAACGTTGGCACGTAGGCATACGGAGCCATTATTAGATATTTTTGAAATATCTCAACCACAAAAGATGAAAATTACAATTACTTAAGAAAGAAGGTGATCCAAGTGAAACAAAATTCCGAATACATCATAAAAAATACATAATACATGAATTTTAATGTAAATTATATTTCTATAATACAAAGATTTCGGATTTCTGAATACAAAACACAACACCGCCTCGATTACTTCAAGTGCAAATACCCTAGGGACATGCATCCACCCGAGCCGGCCCCTCGGACCGCTTCCGCGCTAGCGGCCGTCGCGGCTATCCGCGCGGCGCCATTCGCTGGGCGGACAGCCGAACCAGCGCCGGGCCGCGCGGGTGAAATTGCCCACCGCCGAGAAGCCAAGCCGGAAGGCAATTTCCGAGACGGGAAAATCCGTGTGCGCCAACAGGTCCTCGGCCATGCGCCGGCGCACACTGTCATGCAACTGATTGAAGGTGAGCCCCCGTCCCGCCAGCCGGCGCTGCAGAACCCGGACACTGGTCGCCACCGCATTGGCCACATCGCCGATGGTCAACCCGGGCTCCTGAATGCGCGCGGCGATCGCATCGCTCACCACGGCAATGAAATCGTCGGCGCGGCGCCGGTCGGCCAGCCGGCGCTGGTTGAGCTCGCACAGCGCAGCGAACAGATCCGCATCGTAGAACGGGTTGGACACATCGGCATCGCCCGTATGAATGGTGATCCGGCACGCCCGCGTCCCATACCGGACCGGAACCCCGAAAAACGCCTCATGCTCAGCCGTGTTCGCCGGAGCATCACGAGACAGCTCCACCTCCACCAGCCGGGCATCGGGCCCCGCCGAACGCATCAGGAGCGAAAGCGTCTTGCTGACGGTCCTGTCCACCAATTGGTTGCGACAAACCAGTTCCGGCGAAAAGGCAAAATGCAGCGACGCCGTGCGTCCCTCCACCTCGGCTCCCGCCGCGTCCAGATCGACGGCGATCCGCAGGAAGCGGGCGGCCACATCGAACCCGCTGCGCAGGTCCGGGGCATGACGCACGGCAAGCGACACCGTGTTTTCCGCCCCCGCCCCAAGCATCCGTGTCCAGCGCAGCGCGAACAGCTCATCGTCGCAATGACGGGCGCAAGCCTCCAGCATCCGCGCATGCGCCCTGAGGCTGATATAGCCGGAAAAGGACATCTCCCGGCGCGCCCGGTCGAGACCGCACTCACGCATCACCGCTTCGAACGGCACTTTGCGGACACGGCAGTATTCTTCAAGCCCGCATTGGGCCCTTGCGTGTATCAGCAGTGTTTCGGTCGAAGCAGGACCGTCGGGACAGACGAACATTAAGACGAAACCTGCGAGGGGGAGGATCCGACCGGCAAGGCGCCGCTCGCTTCGTTGCATGAGCCATCAAGGAGATAAACAACAGTATCAACAACTTCTGCGGAGGTCCACCAATCCCCACCACTCGGCACGCACAAAGTAAACGAAGCGCTCGCCGGCACGCGGGTTTGACTTTTCCGGCAAGAAGCCGGATTCATGAAATCCCGCCGGGTCGACGGGAACCGATTGAACACATGACGAAAAGCCGCCCTGGTGGCACGAACGCATCCGCCGAAATCGGGACGGACCATGAAACGGAACGTGAAAGAACCAGACCAACCTCGGACCCGCCACCGGACCATGACATCCGACCAGTTCCGCCATTGGCGCAAATCCCTCGGCCTCAAGCAGAAGGATGCCGCCGACCGGCTCGGGTTGAAGAAACGGATGATCCAGTACTATGAAAAGGGCGACCGTGACGGACGACCGGTGGAAATCCCGAAGTCGGTTCGCCTGGCCTGCTTCGCCATCTCCAGCGGCATCGGCGACTTCGATGGATCCGGCGTTTTCCCGGTGACCGAGCTGGAGACAACCGCCCCTCAGACCGACACCCTCCCTTGTGAACAGGAGCTCTGAAGCGGCCACATAGAGCCGATACCACAAGACGGGGTTCCCCGACGCGCGCTTTTTCCCTATAAGCCGCGTTCAGCCGACATACACAATGACAGACCGTGGCCTCACCGCCTCCGTTTCCTCACGGCGGAAGCGCCGTATTCTTGCGAGCCCGATATGCCCAAACGCACCGATATCTCCTCCATCATGATCATCGGCGCTGGCCCGATCGTCATCGGCCAGGCCTGCGAGTTCGATTATTCCGGAACGCAAGCCTGCAAGGCGCTGCGTGAGGAAGGCTACCGAATCATTCTGGTCAACTCCAATCCGGCGACGATCATGACCGACCCGGATCTGGCCGATGCGACCTATATCGAGCCGATCACGCCGGAAATCGTCGCCCAGATCATCGAGAAGGAGCGCCCCGACGCGCTGCTGCCGACCATGGGCGGCCAGACCGCGCTCAACTGCGCGCTTTCCTTGCGCAAGATGGGCGTTCTGGAGAAATTCGGCGTGCAGATGATCGGCGCCACCGCCGAGGCGATCGACAAGGCCGAGGACCGGGAGCTGTTCCGCGAGGCCATGGCCAAGATCGGCCTGGAGACGCCGCGCTCGTGCCTGGCCCATTCGATCGCCGAGGCACTCGAGGCGCTTGACGAGATCGGCCTGCCGGCGATCATCCGCCCCTCCTTCACCCTCGGCGGCACCGGCGGCGGCATCGCCTACAACCGCGAGGAATATCTCGACATCATCGAGAGCGGCCTGGACGCCTCCCCGACCACCGAAGTGCTGGTCGAGGAATCGGTGATCGGCTGGAAGGAATATGAAATGGAGGTCGTCCGCGACAAGGCGGACAACTGCATCATCATCTGCTCGATCGAGAACATCGATCCGATGGGCGTGCACACGGGCGATTCGATCACCGTTGCCCCGGCCCTGACCCTGACCGACAAGGAATACCAGATCATGCGCGACGCCTCGCTGGCGGTGCTGCGCGAGATCGGCGTGGAAACCGGCGGGTCGAATGTGCAGTTCGCGGTCAATCCGGAAAACGGCCGGCTGATCGTCATTGAGATGAACCCGCGCGTGTCGCGCTCCTCCGCGCTCGCCTCCAAGGCGACCGGCTTCCCGATCGCCAAGATCGCGGCCAAGCTCGCCGTCGGCTACACCCTCGACGAGCTGGAGAACGACATCACCGGCGGCGCCACCCCGGCCTCGTTCGAGCCGAGCATCGACTACGTGGTCACCAAGATCCCGCGCTTTGCCTTCGAGAAGTTCCCCGGCGCCGAACCGACCCTGACCACCGCCATGAAGTCGGTCGGCGAGGTGATGGCCATCGGCCGGACCTTTGCCGAATCCCTGCAAAAGGCCCTGCGCGGCCTGGAAACCGGCCTGTCCGGTCTCGACGAGGTGGAAATCCCGGGCCTTGGCCAGGACGACGACAAGAATGCCATTCGCGCAGCGCTGGCCGCGCCGACGCCGGCGCGCCTGCTCAATGTCGCCCAGGCCCTGCGGCTGGGCGCCAGCATCGAGGAAGTCCACCGCGCCTGCCACATCGACCCCTGGTTCCTGCACCAGCTCAAGGCCATCGTCGACATGGAAGCCAAGGTGCGCACCCACGGTCTGCCGCAGCAGGCCGACGCGCTGCGCCAGCTCAAGGGCATGGGCTTTTCCGACATGCGCCTGGCGGCGCTGGCCGATTGCGAGGAGACCGAGGTCAAGGCGCTGCGTCGCTCGCTGGATGTCCACCCGGTCTACAAGCGTATCGACACCTGCGCGGCCGAGTTCGCCTCGCCCACGGCCTATATGTACTCCACCTATGAGACGCCCTTCGCCGGCACCCTCGCCGATGAGGCCAACCCGAGCGATGCGAAGAAGGTGGTGATCCTTGGCGGCGGTCCGAACCGGATCGGCCAGGGCATCGAGTTCGACTATTGCTGCTGTCACGCCGCCTTCGCGCTGCAGGACGCCGGCTACGAAACCATCATGGTCAACTGCAACCCGGAAACGGTGTCGACCGACTACGACACCTCCGACCGGCTCTATTTCGAGCCGCTGACGGCTGAGGACGTGCTGGAGATCCTGCGTCTCGAACGCTCCAAGGGCACGCTGCACGGGGTGATCGTCCAGTTCGGCGGCCAGACGCCGCTGAAGCTCGCCCAGGCGCTGGTCGACGACGAGGTGCCGATCCTGGGTACCGCGCCGGACATGATCGATCTGGCCGAGGACCGCGACCGGTTCCAGAAGCTGTTGCACAAGCTGGGCCTGAAACAGCCGCAGAACGGCATCGCCTATTCGGTTGAGCAGGCGCGGCTGGTGGTCGCCGATCTCGGTCTGCCGCTGGTGGTGCGCCCGTCCTACGTGCTTGGCGGCCGGGCGATGCAGATCATTCGCGACGAGAACGCGCTCAACGCCTATCTGCTCGACACCCTGCCGGAACTGGTCCCGGGCGACGTGCGGGCCAAGTACCCCAATGACAAGACCGGGCAGATCAACACCGTTCTTGGCAAGAACCCGCTTCTGTTCGACCGCTATCTCGACAATGCCATCGAGGTGGATGTGGACGCCCTCGCCGACGGCAAGGACGTGTTCATCTGCGGCATCATGGAGCACATCGAGGAAGCCGGCATCCACTCCGGCGACAGCGCCTGCTCGCTGCCGCCCTACTCGCTCTCCGAGGAGATGATCGCCGAGCTGGAGCGGCAGACCGTCGCCATGGCGCTGGCGCTCAACGTCGGCGGGTTGATGAACGTGCAATACGCGGTGCGCGGCGAGGACATCTTCGTCCTTGAGGTCAATCCGCGCGCCTCGCGCACCGTGCCCTTCGTTGCCAAGACCATCGGTCATCCGGTGGCCAAGATCGCCTCGCGGGTGATGGCCGGCGAGCCGCTGGCCAGCTTCGGCCTGAGCCGGCCCCAGCTCAACCATGTCGCGGTCAAGGAAGCGGTGTTCCCCTTCGCCCGCTTCCCCGGCGTCGACACGATCCTGGGCCCGGAGATGCGCTCCACCGGCGAGGTGATGGGGCTGAACGGCACCTTCGAGGTCGCCTTCGCCAAATCCCAGCTCGGCGCTGGCAGCCACCTGCCCACCGAAGGAACCGTGTTCGTCTCCGTGCGCGATGCGGACAAGGAGCGGGTGTACGACCCGATCCGGCGCCTGGCCCGGGCCGGGTTCAAGATCATCGCCACCCACGGCACCCAGACCTTCCTGGAGGAGCGGGGGATTTCCTGCGACCGGGTGAACAAGGTGCTTGAAGGCCGGCCCCACATCGTTGATGCTATCAAGAATGGAGGGGTGCAGCTTGTCTTCAACACAACGGAAGGCGCGCAGGCCCTGACAGACAGCCGGTCGCTGCGCCGGGCCGCACTGCTGCACAAGGTCCCCTATTACACGACCTTGGCCGGCGCGATTGCTGCAGCAAAGGGGATCGAAGCCTACGCTTCGGGCAACCTTGAAGTCTTTCCGTTGCAGGCCTACTTCACGAAGGCCTGATGTGAGATCGGCCCGTTCGGGGTGAACCCGGCCGGGCCATAAAACTGTTGTCCGCGCGCTCCTTGAAAGAGCAGGGACGCGTGTAGGGAAAGGGTCCAGGACCTATGGAAAAAGTTCCTATGACATCCGCCGGCCATGCGATGCTGGAACGGGAACTCAAACAGCGGACGTCGGAAGAACGGCCGCGGATCATCCAGGCGATCGCCGAAGCGCGCGCCCATGGCGATCTGTCGGAGAATGCGGAGTATCATGCTGCCAAGGAGCAGCAGAGCCACAATGAAGGCCGCATCAACGAGCTGGAAGACAAGCTCGGCCGGGCCGAGGTGATCGACGTCACCAAGCTGTCCGGCGACACGGTCAAGTTCGGTGCGACGGTCACGCTGGTGGACGAGGACACCGAGGAAGAAAAGACCTACACGATCGTTGGCGATGTGGAAGCCGACGTGAAGGCAGGCCGTATTTCGATTTCCTCGCCGATCGCCCGCGCGCTGATCGGCAAGTCGACGGGCGACAGCGTCGAGGTCGCGGCGCCCGGAGGTGCCCACGCCTACGAGATCATCAAGATCACCTTCGGATAAGCACCGGCCGGCTTCAGCCAGCCCGGATTGCGCACGCGACCGATCGCCGCACGGCCCTCTATACCGCTGAGCGGCGCGGTCCCTCTCCAGGAAAAACCTTCCGCGAATACGTCCCAGCGCGACGGACCCTTGCGCGATGGATCGAAGGGCCGCCGTTGTCAGTCGATATGCTCGACCGGCACGGCGGCCTCGTTCTTGGTCTGGCGGATGGTCAGCGCCGTGCGCACATTGTCCACGTTCGGCGCGGCCGTCAGATCGCGGATGATGAAGTTCTGGAAGCTTTGCAGATCCGGAACCACGCATTTCAACAGGAAATCCACCTCACCGGACAGCATGTAGCTCTCGCGCACCTCCGGCCAGGCTTCAACCTGCGTCTCGAAGGCAAGCAGATCCGCTTCCGTCTGGCTGTGCAATCCGACCATGGCGAAGGCCGTGACGTCGAAGCCGAGCTGCTTTTCATCCAGCAAGGTGCGATAGCCGCGAATGAGGCCGGCTTCCTCAAGGGCGCGCACCCGTCTGAGGCAGGGGGGCGCGGAAATGCCGACCCGGCGCGCCAGCTCGACGTTGGTGATGCGGCCATCGGCCTGCAATTCCTTAAGGATATGCCAATCAATCGCATCGAGGCGGATTTTCACTCTGGTCTCCTTCGCAGATCAATGGCACAGCCATCCTTGCGAGTCTCTCGCTGGGGCGCGGCGGGGCTGTCCTGGCGCGCGCCCCCCGCGAATCCCGGTTCGGATCGGGCGCTCATGTCTTAGCGCCTTAGTGTTTTTTGCGTAAGTCTGCAATACTGTGACAACGGACGGCATGATCGAGAAACATCACGAAAGCGCGCCCGCGATGACCGATGCACGCGTCTGGATCGTCACCGACGGCAAGGCAGGCGACGAGGCCCAGTGCATCGGGGTTGCCGATGCCTTGCAATGTGGCTGGGAGCTGCGCCAGGTCGCCCCGCGCGCGCCCTGGCGCTGGCTGATGCCCTGGGGCGATATCGACCCGCGCGATGCCCCCTCTCGCCCCGGCAGCCCGATCGCCCCGCCGTTCCCCGACATCGCCATTGCCTCGGGCCGCCGCGCGGTGGCCTATCTGCGGCGGATCAAGCGCGACAGCGGCGACCGCACCTTCACCGTCTTTCTCAAGGACCCACGGATCGGCACCAAGGCGGCGGACCTGATCTGGGTCGCCGAACACGACGAGTTGCGCGGCGAGAACGTGCTGGTGACCGCCACCGCGCCGCACCGCTTTTCTCAGGAGCGCCTTTCCGCCGCAAGGCGCGATCCGCTGCCGGACATCGCCGCCCTGCCGCACCCGCGCGTTGCCGTTCTGGTCGGCGGCGACAGCCGCCACTACCGGTTCAACGACACCGACATCACCCGCTTCCTGGCCGGCATCGAGCGGTTGCAGGCGGAAGGCGCGCATATGATGATCACCGGATCGCGCCGCACGCCGCAGCCGCTGCACGATGCCATTGCCCGGTTCGGGCGCGATCCGCGCCACCTGATGTGGGACGGAAGCGGGGAAAACCCGCTGCTTCAGTATCTGGCCAATGCGGATGCGGTGGTGGCCACCGCCGATTCCAGCAACATGATCGGCGAGGCGCTGGCCAGCGGCCGGGCGCTGCATGTGTTCCACCCTTCCGGCGGTCACAGAAAGTTTGACCAGTTTCTGGAGGCTTTGGCCCGGCTTGATCTGGTCCACCCCTTCCCCGGCCCCTTGAAAACCATTACCTACGACCCGATTGATTCAACGCCGCGCATCGCCGCGGCGATCCAGTGGCGCTATGCCGCCCACAAATCCCGGATCGGCTGACCCCGATCGCCGGACACGCAAAGCTCCGAGGAAGCGCGACCATGACGCAACAGCATCACAAGCTCCTGATTGTCGGATCCGGCCCGGCCGGCTACACGGCGGCGGTCTATGCGGCCCGCGCCATGCTGACCCCGGCGCTCGTCACCGGCATCCAGCCCGGCGGCCAGCTCACCATCACCACCGAGGTGGAGAACTACCCGGGTTTTGCCGATCCGATCCAGGGCCCGTGGCTGATGGAGGAGATGCGCAAGCAGGCGGAAAACGTCGGCACCCAGATGATCTACGACACCATCCTCAGCGCCGACCTGTCCACCCGCCCGTTCACCCTGACCGGCGACAGCGGAACGGTCTACACCGCCGATGCGCTGGTGATCGCCACAGGCGCCCAGGCCAAGTGGCTGGGCCTGCCCACCGAGGAAGAGTTCATGGGAGCGGGCGTGTCCGCCTGCGCCACCTGTGACGGTTTCTTCTACCGGGGCAAGGAGGTGATCGTTGTCGGCGGTGGCAACACCGCAGTGGAAGAAGCGCTTTATCTGGCCAACCTTGCCTCGAAGGTGACCATCGTCCATCGCCGCGACAGCTTCCGCGCGGAAAAGATCCTGCAGGACCGGCTCGCGCGCAACGACAAGATCGAGGTGATCTGGGACAGCACCGTGGAGGAAGTCCTTGGCGGCGGCACCCCCAAGGCCGTCACCGGCGCCCGGCTGAAGAACGTCAAGACCGGCGAGACCCGCGACGTGCCGGCCGATGGCTTCTTCGTGGCGATCGGCCATGCGCCGGCGACCGAGCTGTTCAAGGAGCAACTCAAGATGACGCCCACCGGCTACATCTGGACGGCGGCGGACAGCACCGTGACCTCCATCCCCGGCGTCTTCGCCGCCGGCGATGTCACCGATGAGATCTACCGGCAGGCGGTGACCGCCGCCGGCATGGGCTGCATGGCCGCGCTCGAAGCGGAACGCTTTCTTGCCGAACACGACATTGCGGAGGCGGAAGCGGCGGAATAACCTGCCGTTCGCGCCCCGTATCACCAAACAAGAAACTGGCGGATATCACTGTGCCGTTGGACTGGGACAAACTTCGCATTTTCCACGCAGCGGCACAGGCCGGGAGCTTCACCCACGCCGGTGAAGCCCTCAACATGAGCCAATCCGCTGTCAGCCGACAGGTCAGCGCCCTGGAGCATGACCTGAAGGTGCCCCTGTTTCACCGCCACGCCCGCGGCTTGCTGCTGACGGAACAGGGCGAAGTGCTCTACCGCACCGCGCGGGAAGTGCTGATGAAGCTGGAGGCGGCCCAGACCCGCCTCACCGACAGCCGCGAGAAACCGAGCGGCGTGCTGCGGATCACCACCACGGTCGGCCTCGGCTCGACCTGGCTGGCCCAGCGCCTGCATGAGTTCATCGACCTCTACCCGGACATGGAACTCAGGCTGATCTTCGACGACGAAGAGCTCGATCTTGGCATGCGCGAGGCCGATGCGGCGATCCGTCTGCGCCAACCGACCCAGCCCGACCTGATCCAGCGCAAGCTGTTCACGGTCCATTTCCATCTCTACGCCGCCCCGTCCTATCTCAAGCGCTTTGGCGCACCGAAAAGCGTGGCGGATCTCGATTCGCACCGGATCATCACCTTCGGCGAGCAGGCCCCGCCCTATTTGCGCGACATGAACTGGCTGGAGACCGCCGGGCTTCCCGCCGGGCAGCGCCGGCGCAGCGTCCTGCGCATAAACAATGTGGTGGCGATCAAGCGCGCCGTGCAGCAGGGAACCGGCATCGCCATCCTGCCCGACTACATCAACGAGGAAGGCTCCGGCCTCGTCCAGTTGATCCCCGAAGCCGAAGTGCCGAGCTTCGACACCTTCTTCGTCTATCCGTCCGAGTTGAAGAACACCGCCCGCATCACCGCCTTCCGCGACTTCCTGCTGGCGAACGCCGAACGCTGGACCTTCTGAGCCATTCCGGCGCCCTCTCCTGGCAAGGGAGGGGCGCCGGGCCGCCCGACTGGGCACGAATTGGCCTCATAGGGTCGCCGTTGCCCATTTCAATGGCAACGCCCCACCAATTCTGCATAGCTGCAATGCAAAGGCGCTTCTTGCATAGGCACGTTGTGCAGTGCATATAAGCAACAGGCTGTTGGTTTGCTTCGTCGCTATCTCCTCCCAGCGACGTCTGATGCGACCAGCTGTTCCCTCTGGAAGGTGATTGCGCCACTTAGGTGGCAAAATCGAATAACTGCCGGGCCCTGTGCCCGGCATTTTTTTTGCCCTCATGAGCTTGCAGGCAATCACTTTTCTGACCGTGCCACCGAAACAGGCAGCGCCAAACGCCCCCCCCCTCTCATTTTGCATGGCTGGAATGCAGCGCTGCCTCTTGCATAGCCACGTTGTGCACTGCATATAAGCAACAGGCTTCTGGTTTGCTTCGTCGCTATCTCCTCCCAGCGACGTCTGATGCGACCAGTTGTTCCCTCTGGAAGGTGATTGCGCCACCTAGGTGGCAAAATCGAATAACTGCCGGGCCCTGTGCCCGGCATTTTTTTTGCCCCTTCGCGGACGGGCGCCCCTCACATATAGAGCGCCTCGCCCTCCAGCCCCGTGTAGAGCCCGGCCACCTGTTCGCCATAACCGTTGAAGAGCCGGGTCGGTATCCGCTCGCCGGTGGCGAGCAGCCGCTCGCTCGCCTGGCTCCAGCGCGGATGCGGCACCTCAGGGTTCACATTCGCCCAGAAGCCATATTCGGACGCGGCGATCTGTTCCCAGAAACTGACCGGCCGCGTGTCGGTGAAGCTGATCCGCACGATCGACTTGATCGACTTGAAGCCGTATTTCCACGGCACCGCCAGCCGCAGCGGCGCGCCGAACTGCTTCGCCAGCGGCTTGCCGTAGACCCCGGTGGCGATGAACGCCAGCTCGTTGGTCGCCTCGGCCAGGGTCAACCCCTCCACATAGGGCCAGGGATACCAGGACGCCCGCTGCCCGGTGGCCACATCCGGATCGAGAAAGGTCTCCATGCGCAGGTATTTCGCATCCGAACTCGGCGCGGCCAGCCGCACCAGCTCGGCCAGCGCGAAGCCGGACCAGGGCACCGTCATCGACCAGGCCTCGACACAGCGATGCCGGTAAAGCCGCTCCTCAAGCGGCATTTTCTTCAGGAGATCGTCAATGGCAATGGTCTGGGGATTGTCGCACAGCCCGTCGATCCGCAGCTCCCAGGGGCGGATCTTCAGCGCCTGGGCGGCGCTGGCGATCTGCTTGTGCGAGCCAAATTCATAGAAGTTGTTGTAGGTGGAGGTGATCGCCTCCGGCGTCAGCGGCCGGCCCGCCGTGTACGCCTCGTTGCGCGGCACGGGATAGAGCCCGGCGCTCGGGTCACCCTCCGCCGCCAGCGCCCCGCCCGGCAAGAGGGCGCTGCCCGCAATTCCTCCGGCGGCAATCGCTCCAGCAGCCACCCCTCCGGCTGTAAGGCCGAACCCGGCAAGCAGCTGGCGCCGATTGAGAAATACCGCCTCTGGCGTTGCAGTCGCTTCCGGCAGTTCCCACCCGCGTTTGCGCAGGATGTGCATCGGCAGTCCCTTTCCAGTCAGATCACATGTCTCCTTCTGGCTAGCGCTCCGCGACCTCGCGTGCAAATCAAGCCCGGTTGATCGGGCGGGCAGGACGGAGCCCTTCCGCCCCGTCCCGCCGTGCCCCATCGCCCCTTCAGGCGGCCTTGCGGCCATGGCGCGCCAACACCTGATCGGCCGCCTTGCCGCCGAGCTCCGCCAGGTGATCGAACCGCTTGCTGTAGCTCGCCACGCCAGCGGTCGCCGAACGCAGCTCAATGATCAGCCCGCCGATCTCCGCTTCCGGCATCATCGCCCGCACCTCATCCCAGCCGGGCCAGCCGGCGCGTGCATCGAACCCGAGCAACTGCCCGCGCCGCGCCGAAACGATGCCGTTGATCCGCGCCGTCGCATCGCTTGGACAATAGACCGTCACCTCATGCACCGGCTCCAGCAGCACCGGCTTGCACATGGGAAGCCCCTCGCGCATGGCCTGGATCGCCGCCATGCGGAACGCCTGATCGGAGGAATCGACGCTGTGGTAGGAGCCATCGGTCAGCGTCACCGCCAGATCGACCGTGGGAAAGCCGAGGGTTCCCCTCTGCAAGGCCTCCTCCACCCCGGCCCGCACCGCCGAGATATACTGTTTCGGCACCACCCCGCCGGTGATGGTGTCCGTGAAGACGAACCCATCGCCGCGCCCGAGCGGGCGGATCTCCAGCGCCACATCGCCGAACTGCCCGTGGCCGCCCGACTGTTTCTTGTAGCGCGAGCGGACCGCCGCCGTGGCACGGATGGTCTCCCGATAAGGCACCGCCGGATCGCCGGTTTCCACCGACAGGCCGTATTTGCCCGTGAGCCGCTCCAGGGCAACGCGCAGATGCATTTCGCCCTGCCCTTCGACCAGGGTTTCCGTCGCGTCCTGCAACTGGGTGACCACCAGCGACGGATCCTCCTCCACCAGCTTGGCCAGTGCGCTGGTCAGCTTGACCTCGTCCCGGCGCTCCTTCGGCCGCACCGCAAGCGCCAGCACCGGCTGCGCCGGCGCCAGGGGCGCCAGTTGCGGCGCCGGGTGTAGCAGCCCGAGCGTCTCGCCGGTCAGCACCCCTTCCAGCTTGCCAAGCGCCACCGTATCGCCGACCTCCGCCCGATCGCACTTGAGCGCCTGCTGCCCCATCACCGTGTAGAGACCAGACACCCGCGCCGGGCTGCCATCGGCGCGCTGCAAGGTATCCGCATCGCCAACCGACCCGGCCAGCACCCGCGCCACCGACAGCTTGCCCGCATGCAGCGTGTGCACGGTCTTGAGAATCTGAAGCACCGTGTCGCCGCGCTCCTCCAGCCCGAGGCGGGCGGCGGTGGCGCCAATCCCCGGCGCCTCGTGGCGGATCGCCTTCAGCAAGCGGCCGATGCCATGGCCATGCTCGGCCGATCCGAACAGGACCGGCAGGATCATGCCCTCGCGCATTTCCCCGGACAGATCCGCGAACACCCGCTCCCGCTCCGGCGCGGTATCCTCCAGAAGCGCCTCCATCAGCACATCGTCATGATCGGCCAGCGTTTCCAGCATGGAGAACCGCGCCTCGATCTCGCGCGCCACCTCCTCGCCGGGGATCTCGATCACCTCGCTTTCGGCCTGCTCGCGGTAGACATGCGCCCGCTCCAGCGCCAGGTCGATGTAGCCGGTGGCAACCCCCTCCGACCAGATCGGGATCTGGCGCAGAACCAAGGGCACGCTGGAGGCCGGCTGCAGCATCTGCAGCACCTCACGCATGCGCAAGGAGGCCTTGTCGATCTTGTTGAGGAACAGAACATGCGGAATGCCGTGGTCCTCAAGCTGCTTCAGGATCACCTGCAGCGCCGCGACCTTCTTTTCATCCGCTTCGACGACGACCACGGCCAGATCGATCCCCGGCAGAACGCCGGCGCTCTCGCCGAGAAAATCGACGGCACCGGGGCAATCGAGAAAGGTGATGCGCTCACCGAGATACGCTGCCTCGGCGATGTTCACCTCAACGCTCATGGAATGGGCGCGCGCCTCCGGCGCCCCGTCGCCGACGGTGTTTCCCGCCGCGATCGTTCCCTGCCGCTGAATGGCCCCCGTGCGCGCCAGAAGCGCTTCGAGCAAGGTCGTCTTGCCGCTGCCGAACGGCCCGACGATGCCGATGCACCGGGGCCCCGTTTCCCTGCCGCCGTTGAAACCACCGCCTCCGGATCCGCTGTCCGCGCCCATGACCGCAACTCCCTTGCCTTGCATCAACAGGAGGGACCGGGCACGGCGGAACCAGACCGGCGCCGCGCACGGCACCCCCGCCCGCCGACGGCGAGCGGATGATCATGGTCGCGCCACTGGATCAAGGAACGCAAGGGAAACCGTTCCCGCAGCGCAGCACGAGGACTGCGGTCAAGCGGCGCAGCCAAACGAAAACGGGGCGGCCAAGGCCGCCCCGAATTCTGGCAATTTGTCGGAAAACCCGTGCGGATCAGCGCAGGTTGCCGCAGAACCGCTGGATGCGGGTGCAGGCGTTTTCCAGCGCCTCGGTCGAGGTCGCGTAGGAAATGCGGAAGTTCGGGCCAAGGCCAAAGGCCGAGCCCTGCACCACCGCCACGCCTTCCGTTTCCAGAAGCTCGGTGACGAAATCCTCGTCGGTCTCGATCACCTTGCCGGACGGCGCGGTCTTGCCAATGGCTCCGGCGCAGGAGGGGAACACGTAGAACGCGCCCTCCGGCGTCGGGCAGGTCAGCCCGGCGGCCTGGTTGAGCATCGACACGACAAGATCGCGCCGGCCCTTGAAGACCTCGTTGTTGCGCGGGATGAAGTCCTGCGGACCGTTCAACGCCTCGACCGCGGCCCACTGGGCGACGGAACAGGGGTTGGAGGTCGACTGGGACTGCACCTTGGCCATGGCCTTGATCAGTTCGGCCGGGCCGCCGGCATAGCCGATCCGCCAACCGGTCATGGCATAGGCCTTGGAGACACCGTTGACCGTCAGCGTGCGGTCCATCAGGCCCGGCTCGACCTGCGCCAGGGTGGTGAACTCGAAATCGTCATAGACGAGATGCTCGTACATGTCGTCGGTCATCACCCAGACATGGGGATGCCGCATCAGCACCTCGGCGATCGCCGCCAGTTCCGCCCGGGTATAGGCCGCGCCCGACGGGTTCGACGGCGAGTTGAAGATGATCCACTTGGTCTTCGGCGTGATCGCCGCTTCCAGGGCCTCGGGCGTCACCTTGAACGTGGTCTGATCCGCCTCGACGATCACCGGCGCGCCGCCGGCCATCAGCACCATGTCCGGGTAGCTGACCCAGTACGGCGTCGGGATGATCACCTCATCGCCGCCGTTGAGCGTGGCCACCAGCGCATTGTAGAGCACCTGCTTGCCGCCAGTGCCGACCGTCACCTGATTGGTGGCGTAGGTCAGACCGTTCTCACGGGCGAACTTGCCGACGATCGCTTCCTTCAGCTCCGGAATGCCGTCGACGGCGGTGTATTTCGTCTTGCCATCGCGGATAGCCTGGATCGCGGCGGCCTTGATGTTCTCCGGCGTATCGAAATCCGGCTCGCCAGCGCCAAGGCCGATGACGTCGCGGCCAGCGGCCTTGAGTTCTCTCGCCTTGTTGGTAACGGCAATGGTGGCGGACGGTTTGACGCGCGCCAGCGCGTCAGCGATGAAGCCCATGATATTCTCCCGGTGTGGCACATGAGGTGCAGGCGCGCGAGCCTACTTCCGGCCCAGTATCCATGCAAGGCCATCGCGCCCGCCCAAGGGGAATTCCTCCACCTTTGGCCCCCCAGGCCGGGCCGGACATCTTCCGCCCCCCCGTCTTCAGACGGTTAGACGTCGAGCCGCAGCTGCGGCAGCCCGTCCGAGGTCCGCTCGCGCGAATGCCCGTCCGGCCCGACGACACCCCGGATTCGCGTTCGGAAATTCGAAAAGCTGTCGAAGGTGACCACATCGACCGCCTCATCCAGATCGAGCACCAGGCGGAACCAGCCAGGGCGCACCATCTCCACCGCGACGATGGTCGCCGAGAAGGCTTGCGACAGATAGCTGCCCTCGACCCGGCCGCCGGGCGACCAGCTCTCCGGCGGCCGGTTGCCCATCGCCGCGTGGAAGGCGTTCCAATCGCGAAAGCCATGTTGATGGGCCACCAGCTCAAGGGCATTGCCATGGCTGACCGGCGTGCCTTGCGCGTCAAGCTGCGCGCGCAGCCGTTTGGCCAGCCGCTTCGCCTCGGCGACGGTGGGAAGCTGTCCGCTCATGCCGCGTCCTCCGCCGTTGCCCGAAACAGCCCCAGGCGGAGCGCGTGGCGCCGTGCGTTGCGTGTCAGCACCAGCAAGGTAAGCGCCAGCAGCAGAGCCTCGGCGACCGGCCCGGCGCTCCAGATGCCGATTTCCCCGAACTGCGCCGACAGGATGAACGTTAGCGGGATCGCGAAGAGATACGGCTTGGCCAGACCGAGAAGGGCAGCGCGGGCGGCCTCGCCAATCGCCTGGAAATAGGTGGCGATCATCATCAGCGGGCCGGCGAGAACAAACAGGGTCACGACGACGGGCAGGATGCGGGCAACCTCGGCGACAACGGCGGGATCATCGACAAAGGCGCCGCCGATGCCTTGCGCGAACAGCGTCATGATGACTTGCAGCGCCGCGCAATAGGCAAAGGCGATGCTCACCGCGAGCTTCAGGCTGTTGTCCGAGCGTCGCCATTGCCGCGCACCGAAATTGTTGCCGGTGATCGTCTGCATCGCATGGGACAGGCCAAGCAGCGGCAGGAAGGCAAAGGTCATGACCCGCGTGATGATGCCATAGGCCGAGACCGTCTCCGCATAGCCGGGACTGGTAAGGATCTGCAGCGCCATCATGATGGCCGCGGAGCCCAGCGCCAGGCCGATGAAGTTCAGGCTCTGCGGCGCTCCGAGCGCCAGAATGCGCCCCCAGCCGTGAAACACGCCATGCTGAAGGAGCGCGCTCGGGCGAAGGGCCGTTCTCCCGCGAAACCGGAAGGCCAGAATGATGGCGAAGGCCAGCGCCTGCGCCATGGCCGTGCCATAGGCCGATCCGGCGACGCCCAACTCAAGCAGCGCGATCAGCACATAGTTGAAGCCGATGTTCGCCAGCGAAACCAGAAGGCTCATCGCCGCCATGAAACCGACCCGCCCCTCATTGCGCAACGTGTCGGAATTGACGGAGAGGACGAAGAGCAGCGGCGAAAACAGCACCGTGATCCGCAGATAGATCAGCCCCATCCGCGCCAGCTCCGGCGACCCGCCGGCGGCCAGCTCGGTGAGCTGACGGCCGAAGCCGGCAAACAGCAGAATCAGCACCGCCGCGATCACCAGCGCCAGACCATGGGCGCCGGCGAAGACCATGCGCGCTTCGGTCAGACGCCGGCCGCCGAGGTGCCGGGCCAGCAGGCTGGACATGCCGCTCGACACCAGGGTCGAGAGCGCCACGATCAGCATGTAGATCGGAAACATCAAGGTGACCGCCGCCAGCGCCTGCGGGCCGACATAGTGCCCGAGGAACAGGGCATCGGCGACGGCAAGCAACCCGTTCATCCCCATCACGAAGATGATCGGCAGCGCGGTCCTGGCGTAGATGGAGCCGAGCGGCCCATCGAGAAACATGTTGGTGGGAGGCCCGGACGCGACGGCGTCGGACATTGAACCATCTGGCGCGGGCGCGCCGGAGGTGGGGGCATCAGGCAAGGTCCCGTACTCCTCGTGCAAAAATCGCGCAAGACAAGGACGGGAACCCGCATTGCCATCCGCGCGACATGCGTGGAGGATCACATGGACACTCTGATACGGAACTTCACCGGGACAACATGTCAGCGGGTGGCGGGCGTCCGCAGCCTCAACCGCAGATAACGCGAAGCGGCGTTCCCGTCAATGCTTGCTCTCGATCATCAGATGCCGCCCGTTGCCCGAATCGATCAGCGTGGCGCGCAGGCGCTTGCTGCGCGACACCCCATCGAAACCGCTGACGGTCGCCTGAAAGGGCGTCGCCCCCTCCTTGCGCGCATGGTCGATCAGCGACATGAAGGTCCGGGGATGCAGCATGGTCTCGGTGATCGGTGCCGATTCCATCAGCTGCTCGGTGATGGCGAAGGTCTTGCGGGCCGCCGCATTGGCCGAGACCAGCATTCGGGTCTTGAGATCGACGACCAGCAGCGGCGCGTGCACCGCGTTGAACAATTGCTGGTAATCGACCGAACAGTCGTTGACCTTCTCCGCCGTGAACACCACGCCGCCCAGCCCGGCGGAGACCTTGAACGGCATCATCTCGTAGGTCAGCGTCATGGAATCGCCGCTGGCGAGGAAGAAGCGCTTCTTGGCCTCCATGGGTGCGCGCCGGGCAAGCGTCGTCAGCAGCACCGACGTCAGCGTCTTGCCGACACGGTTTGGAATATGCGCCACGTTGCGGCCGATGCACAGGGTGGGATCGGCAATGTGAAACAGATCGAACAGCGCCTCGTTGGCGTAGCGCAGGTAGCCGAAGCTGTCGACCACCAGAACCGCCTTCTCGGAGCCTTCCACCAGATGGCGGATCAGCGGCGCGACGCCGCGCACGGCGGTGCCGCCCGCGTCCTCCTCGCCATCGGGACAGGCAACCACGGTGACGAAGGTGCGCCCCCCTTCCGCCTGATAGCGCGAGGCAAGCAGCGACAGGCCATTGCCGGGCTCCCCGCCGCCCAGTTCCGCCGGCCCCGCCTTGCCGCTCCTGACGGCCTGCTGCACCAGCGACAGGATCTGCCGCTGATCGTTCTGCGCCAGATGGCGCAAGGCGTTGGACAAAGGCGCCTCGTTCAGCCCCGCCGTTTCGGCAAAATCCAGCACCGGAGACTCAAGCCAGACAATGCGCTTTGCCTGGATATCGACCATGAAGAACGACAGGCCGGCCAGCGACAGGGCAGGCTCGCCGCCCACGGCAGTCGGGACCAGGGCGGTGCCGCCCTCCTGCATCAAATCCTGCCGTGCGGGAAGCTGATCATCCCGGTCCGCTGCGCCCATGCCAAACATCCATATTGCGGCGACGGCACGCCAGTGCCCCGCCATGTCTCAAGCCATCCGCCCCGATCAAGGTCCTGGACCGATCGGCATCCCTGGATGGAACACTGTCACTTTCACCGGCGCTTCCCGAGCGTGAAGACGTGACCCTCGTCCTGTCTGTCGCGCCTTGCCCTGAAGGCACAATCCGGCACAGGACCTTACGTTTAATATGCCAAAGCGCTCCTGAAAACTCGGTAAATGCGCACGCCGCAATTCACGCGGCAAAAGGGAGCGCACTCTCCCCGCTCGCCTTGAAAGTGCCGCGAAATGACACCGGAAGCGCCCGAAAGCCGGCCCGCACCGGCCCCTTTCCCCCGTCAGTCTGATCTCATCGCAACGAACTGAAACCGGGAAGATTGCCATGCGTATCCGGACTTCATCGAAGCAGACACCCCGCCGGCAGATCGTCCGCGCGATCGGCCTGGCCCTGATCGGCGCGGTGCCGCCGGCGCTGTTCGCCTCCAGCGCCCGAGCCGCCGGAACCAGCGTCGCCGACGACTGGACCATCGGTCTCCTGAGCCTCACCTTCGGCGCCATGCTGGTCGTCCTGACGATTCTGGCCGGACAGATGTCGCGCAACTTCCAGGCCGGGATGCGCGCCCGCATCGAGGCGGCACGCCGACTGAACGGAGATGCCCCGCAATGAAACTGATCCAGCAACTGGCCGGCGTCGCCGGCCGTGAGATGCCCAGCGACCGCGACGCGGCCGCCCTGCTCGGCCTCGCCGTGGCCATTGGCCTCCTGTTCGCCGGCGCACTGACCCTGTTTGGCGGCCCCCTGGCCGCATCGCTGAAGAGCATCGAGACGGACGCGCCCAGCCAACAGATCGTCCATACCCCTTCGCCTGAGAAGTAAGCCTATCGGCCACGATCTCCACTCATGCCACCCTGTGCCCGGCCCGGCGTCGCCGCCGCCGCCGGGCAGGCCGGTCTTGCAGTTCCTCGAAAAAGCCGCGATAAGCAGGCGGACGGATGGACAAATTCCTCTCGTCCCGCGCGCCAGCGGTTTCCTGTGCCGCGCGGTCCAGATCAACGCGCAACGATGGATTGCCGCGCCATTCGAGGTGGAGAGCCAGACCATGCCGGTCGATTTATCCCTGTCCCCAGACACGATGCGCATGTTCGTGCAAAAAGCCCGCGCGGCTGCGTCCAGCGACAATGACGGGTTTGAGGATGGACGGGACCACGAGGTCGAGTTCGACGTCGACACGCTTGAGGACAGTCATGCCCATGACGGCCTTGCGGAAGAGGAAAGCGAAGATCTCTCCGGCGAGGAACTGCGTGAGCTGATCGAGGACCTCAACGTCGATGAGGCCGCCGAGCTTGTCGCCATCGTCTGGATCGGGCGCGGCGACTACGATCAATCCGACTTCGAGCAGGCCGTCGAGCAGGCGCGCGAGCGGGCCGTCGGCTCCACCGCGACCTATCTGATCGGCATGCCGCTCTTCGCCGACCATCTGGAAGCCGGGCTCGACGCACTCGACGTCTGAGGGCAAAAACGCCAGCATTCCGCCCATTCGCGGCGAAACCTTTGGATAACCGGCGACGCCCAGGGCGCGCCGGTTTACTTTTTGTTAACCATAAAGCCTAAATTTCAGGGTTCGATTGTCGCGACGGAGACGAGCGCATGAGCATGACGAACCGAACCGAGTCAGACGGGTTTTCAATCGAGCGCATCTCCCCCTGGCCCTTCGCCTTTCGGGTCACTCTGACCGCCTCCGCCCTGCTGCTGGCGCTCTGCTTTGCGTTTCCCAACGGCTGATCCTTCGCCCTGACCGGCTTTTCCCGCTTGCTGCGACGAAAAACTTCCGATAGCGGGACAGAATGAGCCGACTTCTCGCCAATACCCTTCTGCTGCTGGCCGCCCTGATCTGGGGATCCGCCTTCGTCGCCCAATCGACGGCGATGCAGGACCTCGGTCCCCTCACCTTCACCGGCCTGCGCTTTCTCATCGCCGCCGCCGTCGTCCTGCCCTTTGCCTATCGCGAGGGACGGCAACCAACGGCCCGACCACTGGCGCGCGGCCACATGCTGCAGTTCACCCTGATCGGTGTGGTGTTCTTTTTCGCCATCAGCCTGCAGCAGGCCGGCCTCGTCGTCACCACCGTCACCAATGCCGGCTTCCTGACCGGCGTCTATGTGGTGCTGACGCCGATCCTCGGTCTGCTCGTCTTTCGCGAACACCCACACCCGGTGGTCTGGCCGGCCTCGCCGGTCACCCTTGGCGGCATTTGGCTGCTGGGCGGCGGCTCGCTCTCGGCGCTGAACTACGGCGACGGGCTGATGATTGTCTGCGCCGTGTTCTGGGCCATCCACGTCGGCCTGCTGGGCCGTGTCGCGTCCACCTCCGGCCGCCCGCTGGCGCTGTCGGTCTGGCAATTTTCGGTCGTCGCGGTCCTGGCGCTGGTCGCCGGCTTCGCGATCGAAGAGGTGAGTTGGCAGGGCATTCAGGCGGCCGGCCTTGAGCTCTTCTACACCAGTGTGATTTCCGGCGGCCTCGCCTTCACCCTGCAGGCCATCGGCCAGCGCTGGACCCGTGCCGGCGACGCGGCCATCCTGCTGTCCTCCGAGGCCTTGTTCGCCGCCCTGTTCGGTGCCATCGTCCTGGGCGAGCGCCTGTCGCCACTTGGGTTGGTCGGCTGCGCCCTGATTTTCCTCGCCATTCTGGCGGTGCAACTCGTGCCGCTGCTCGGCTGGCGCCGCCTGCGCCTGCGGTTCGGCAGCTAGGGTCTGGACTCATAAATGAGGCTGACACTCCATTCCGCCGACCAGTCGGTCCCCGAGAGCAAGTCAGCCGCGACGCCCCGGCTGGACCTTCTCGATGTCGCGCGCGGGCTCGCCCTGCTGACGATGGCGGTCTATCACCTGTCCTGGGATCTATCCTGGTTCCGGCTGGTCGACTGGCCGGTTTCCTCCGGCACCGGCTGGCGCCTGTTCGCAGCGCTGATCGCCGGCAGCTTCCTGTTTCTGGTCGGCGTCGGGTTGGTGCTCGCGCATCGGCGCAAGATCCAGTGGCGCAAGGCCATGATCCGCCTGGCCCGCATCGCCCTCGCGGCGGCAGCGATCTCCCTTGCAACCCATCTGGCCCTTGGCGATCAATATGTCCGCTTCGGCATTCTGCACGCCATCGCCGCCAGCTCGCTGATCGCGCTGCCCTTCGTCCGCCTGCCCGTGCCGGTCACCCTAGGCGCTGCCGCATTCGCCGCCGCCCTCCCCCGACTGCTGCCGGGCGTTTTGGGCGACAGCCCCTGGCTGCTGTGGACCGGCCTGACCCGCTCGCCGCCCGCCGCCGTCGATTACGTACCGCTGCTGCCCTGGCTTGCGCCGGTGCTTCTCGGGATCGTCGCCGCGCGCCTTGCGCTTGCCCGCCCGACCCTGATCGACAATCTGGGCCGCTGGCAGACACACGCCCGCTGGTCCCGGCTGGCGGCCTTCGCCGGGCGGCATTCGCTCATCGTTTATCTCGTGCATCAGCCGGTGCTCTACGCCTCGGTCTGGCTGGTCGTCGCAACCGGCCTGACGCCGGACCGCACCGCCCGGGACTTCGTCGAAGAATGCGAGCTCTCCTGCACCTTCACTCTGGAGGAAGCCGCCTGCCAGCGTATCTGCGCCTGTACCCTGGAAGCGCTGCGCAGCGACGGCACCTGGACCGCACTGCTGCAATCGCCCACCGACCCGGCCCTGACCCGTGAGATGCAGGCCCGTTTCGGCATTTGCCACCGGGATGAACTGGCCCGCACGCCGTGAAACGCCCTTTCATGGCAGGACGTGACATCGCGTGACCGGCATCACAGTCCTGCGACGGCAAGTTGCGCTATCGTGCAGCCAGATCGAGACCGGCAGGGGGCTGACCATGACCACATCCAACAAGCGGCAACGGCTGATGGCCGACCGGCAAGCGCACCACGGACACGCTGGTCTTCACCTATAGCCACGACTGCTGAAATGCGCACTGCCATGCGCCCATCGGCATCGACACGCCCGGCAGGAAACCGCTAGACTGGGGCAGGTTCTGCCGACCTTGAATTCTTGTCCGGCACCTTCCCCGCTCGCGGATACCCGTCACACCGACAAACGCCCTGACCAACGCCGTGCGCGTGGGCCGGCCAGGAGAGAGACCGATCGTGACCATTGCCCTGTCCCTGACCACCCTGCCCGTGTTCACCCGCCATGTCACCGGGATGGGCCAGTGCCTGAGGAAGGCCGAGGCCCATGCCGCCCACGCCGGGTTCGATCCAGCGCTGTTTCTGCCCATGCGTCTGGCACCGGACATGTATGACTATGCCCGCCAGGTGGAGGTGGCCTGCGACTATGCGGTGCGCGGCATCGCCCGGCTGCAGGACAGCGCGTTGCCCGCCTGGGGCTTCGGCGCGGCCAGCGTCGCCGATCTGCATGCGCGCATCGAGCGCACGCTTGCCTATCTCGCCGCCGCCGACACGGCGGCGATCGACGCGGCCGCAGACCGGCCGGTCACCCTTGGCGCCAACAACGAAACCCGCCGGTTTTCCAGCGGCGCCACCCTGATTGCCAAGTTCACCATGCCGAATTTCCTGTTTCACGCCACCGCCGCCTATTCGATCCTGCGCCTGCACGGCGTCGATGTCGGCAAGCTCGATTTCTTCGCGCGGAACTGAGCGCGAACCCCATCGCTTCTTGAGGAGACCTGACATGCAGCCTGGTTGGGCGATCGGATTGATGACCGGAACGGTCCTCGACGGTCAGATCGATATCGCCATGATCCGCACCGACGGCGAGACCATCGCCGAGTTCGGCCCCTGGACCCTTGCCCCCTACCCTGCGGAGCTGCGCGCCCTCTTGATCGAGACCCTGCGCGAGGCCGGAAAATGGGCCTTCGATGGTCCCGATCCGGCGATCTTCGCCGAGGCGGAACAGGCCCTGACCCTGGCGCAATCGGAAGCGGTCGCCGCCTTCTTTGAGCGGGAGGGCATCCGCCCCGCCGATATCGCCGCCATCGGGTTCCACGGACAGACGGTGCTGCACCGCGCGCCCGCTCCCGGGTGCCCCGGCCAGACCCGGCAACTGGGCGACGGCGCCGCCATGGCACGCCATCTGGGCATTCCGGTGGTCAACCGCTTCCGCGACGACGACATGGCCGCGGGCGGACAGGGCGCGCCGCTGTCGGCGGTCTATCACGCCGCCCTGCTGCGCCGGAGCGAGGCCGATGGCGACACCGCCGTGCTCAATCTCGGCGGCGTGGCCAACATCACCTGGTGCGACGGCAATGGCACCCTGGTCGCCTTCGACACCGGACCGGCGAATGCCCCGATCAACGACTGGGTGGTGCGCCACGGGCTCGGCGACATGGACCGGGACGGGCTGATTGCCGCCTCCGGCACCGTCGACGAGGCGCGGCTCGCCGAGCTGCTGACCCATCCCTATCTCAGCGCCCCCTATCCCAAGTCGCTCGACCGGAACGACTTCCGCCACGCCATGGCCGACGGGCTGGGCGCCGCCGACGGCGCCGCCACCCTGACCGCCTTTTCCGCCGCCGCCGTCGGACGGGCGCTCGATCTTCTGCCCCGGCGCCCGAACCGGCTGATCGTCTGCGGCGGCGGGCGCCGCAATCCGGAGCTGATGCGCGCCATCGGCAAGCGCGCCGGGGTGCGCGCGATCCCGGCCGAGGAGGTCGGCTGGCGCGGCGACGCCATCGAGGCGGAGTGCTTCGCCTTTCTGGCGATGCGCAGCCTGCGCGAATTACCGATCAGCTTTCCGCTGACCACTGGCGTTGCCCGGCCCTTGCCCGGAGGCCGGCTGCACCCGACCCGCTCCGCCGCCTGACCGGCGCAATGTCTTCAACGTCCCGTGCGTTTTCTTTGGCCGGCAAATCAACGCCACGAATTTCGCCGCGAAGCATGGGCGTCAAACCTTCCAAAGCGGCCAAGTCCCCCTCGCGGGACTTGCCCCGCCACGGAAAGAATGTGTATCTGCTTTAGAAAATTGGCAGGAGCCTTGGATGGCCTTCTTCGTTTCCCTTGTTTCACGTTGGCGCGCGGCACCCCGGACCGCCCTGACCTGTCTGGCGATTTCCACCGCCTGTGCCTTGCCGGCCGGCACCCTGCCGCTCGTGGGCGTGGAAGCGGCCCAGGCGGCCACCGCCGTTCCGGCGGGAAACCGAAACAAGAAACAACCGAAGATCCCCTATGCCTCGGCCCGCCGCACGGCGGCCGGCAAATCCAGCTATGACGCCAAGTTCGATCGCGTCGTCGCGGTGCTGCGTCGGGACACCAGCCTGATCCGCAACATCAAGAAGGTGTCCAAGCGCTACAAGATCGACCCGGTTCACATGCTCGGGGCCATCGTCGGCGAGCACACCTACAATTACGACAGCCTCGACAGCGCCCAGTCCTATTACATGAAGGCACTGGCCTATACCGGCGTGCGGATCGAATTTTCGCTGGGCGGCGAGCATGTGCTCGATTTCGTCAAGCGTCCGCAGTTCGACCGCTGCAACAAGGGCAAGAAGGACAGCAACACCCTGTGGAGCTGCTACCAGCGCTACTGGCAGTCACGCTTTCGCGGCAAGACCGTCGACGGCACGCGCTTTCCCAACAAGAATTTCAACGAGGCATTCTTCCAGCCGCTGTTTGCCGGCCAGAGCTTTGGTCTCGGTCAGCTCTCGCCCCTCACCGTGCTGAAGATGAGCGATGCGGTCGCCAGCACCAGCGGCTTCAGCAAGCTGACGGCCCGCGATGCCCAGGCGATCTACCGCGCGGCGATGGACCCGAACAAATCGCTGCACTACATGGCTGCCGTGCTGCGCGACTCAATCGACGCCTACCGTTCCGTGGGCGGCGTCGACATCTCCGGCAATCCGGGATTGACCGCGACGCTCTACAATCTCGGCAACCCCTGGGCGCGCGCCAGCCAGTACCGCCGCCGCAAGGCCGCCGGCAAGGCCCGCTGGCCCTCGGAAAACTACTACGGCTGGCTGGTCAATTCCCGCCTCGATGTGCTCAGGAGCCTGCTCTGAGGAACGCCGCGCCGGCGGCCGGCGGGGCATACCGCAGGCCGCCGACAGAGTGCGTTCGGCAGGTTACCGCAGGAACGGGTTGGTCTTGCGCTCGTGACCGAGGCTGGAGGCCGGACCATGGCCCGGCAGGAAGGTGACATCGTCGCCGAGCGGCAAGAGCTTTTCACGGATCGAGCGGATCAAGGTGTCATGATCCCCACCCGGCAGGTCGGTCCGTCCCACCGATCCGGCAAACAGCACATCGCCGGACAGGGCAAACTTCAGCTCCGGATCGAAATAGACGAGATGCCCCGGCGCATGTCCCGGGCAATGCAGCACCTGAAACGCACGCCCGGCAATCGACAGATCGTCCCCTTCGTCGAGCCACTGATCCGGCGTCACCGCACGTACCCCCTCCACGCCGAACTGGCGCGCCTGCGCCTCGACTTGATCGATCAGCATCTGGTCCGCCCGATGCGGCCCGACAACCGGAACGCCGAGCCGCTCGGCCAGATCCGCGGCGCCGCCGATGTGATCGATATGCCCGTGGGTCAGGACGATCTTCTCGACCGCCACCCCGTGCTCCGCAATCGCCTGAAGGATCCGCTCCACGTCGCCGCCCGGATCGATCACCGCGCCCGCCTTGCTGTCCCGGTCGAACACCAGCGAGCAGTTCTGCTGGAACGCGGTGACGGGAATCACGACCACCTGGATCGGCGGCTCGGTTGCGGCTGTGTCGGACATGTGAATCTCCCCTTGGCTGGTGCGGGCGCGCAAACGCCGCCCGTCGATTGCAACCGTGTCGGCACGACCGCAAAAGCGTCTTACCCAGTCCGCCACAAGGTGACAACCGCCAGCGCGCAACGCCTCGTTTGCTCCTCCGCAAATTGGCGGATACTCAGCGGACCCGCCGGGCATCCCGTAGCGGAGCCGACAATCGGCACATGGTTTCTCTCGGTTTTTCTTGCCCGGAAGCCGGTTCCGACCATATGATACGCGCGCGGTTGGCGGCTCCGGAACGATTTCCTGTGTACCGGACGAAATGGGGTTGTACGTCTCGGCGAATAGTATGGTCAGTGGCAGAAACTCCGGTCGCGAACAGTGGGCGTCGACCGCAAACAAAACCAGGCGTTGCAATGTTCGTGGTGGTGGAACCTTGCAGCAGGCCATGAGATTGAACAGCGAGCCTACCGGACCAGCAGGCTCAAACAAGGTGATTTTGATATGAATGACTGGCGTTCGGACAATCGTCGGCAGGGCAAACGGCGCGGCGGTTCGAAGGACTTTGGTGACGATTACGACGACTTTGGCGGCGGCTCCAATCACGGCAAGCGCAACAAGCCGGAGCGTGGCGGACGCCGGGATGCGTTCAGTGATGCAGGCTGGGCCGAGCAGCCGCCGATTCCGGACGGCGCCTTCCCCACGGAGGGACGCCCGGCAACGGGTGGTCGCGGCCCTCGTCCCTTTGGTGGCGGTGATCGCGGCGGCGAAGGCCGGCGTGGCCCGGGCGGTGGCGGTTATGGCGGCCAGCGCGGCGGCTATGGCGGCCAGCGCGATGGCGGCGACGGCGGCCCACGCGGTGGCGGCTATGGCGGCCCACGCGGCGGTGGCGACGGCGGTCCACGCGGTGGCGGTGGCGGCTTTGCCGATCGCGGCCCCCGGCGCGGTCCCCCGCCTGCGGTCGAACGTGGCCCGCGCCAGGGAGGTACGGTCAAGTTCTTCAAGGCGGACAAGGGTTTCGGCTTCATCATGCCCGACAGCGGCGAGCCGGATGTGTTCGTGCACATCTCGGCGGTCGAGCGGTCCGGGCTGACCACGCTGGAAAGCGACCAGCGGGTGACCTTCGAGACCGAGCCAGACCGGCACGGCAAGGGACCGAAGGCCGTCGAGCTGAAGATCGAGGACGGCGGCGAGCGCTGACCTGAGGTCCGAAAATACCAGGCCCCCGCGCACCTGTCGCAGCAGCGGCAAGGCACCGTGGGGGCCTGACCGTTTTTACGAACCCGGCAACGACAAATCCGGCAATGACACAAGAGGCCTTGCGGACGTGCCCACGCCGCCGCAGGGCCTGTTGGTGCGGGCAAGCGCCTGCCGGAAGATGCCCTTTCCCACACACGCGCCCTTGTCGCCCGACCCTCAGGCCAGACCGCCCATGACCACCGCAGCGCCCGTCATCCGCCCGTTCGAACCGACGGATCTCGACGCCCTTCACCGGATCAACCAGGCCAGCGTTCCGAATGTCGGCAGCGTGACCCTCGACCGGCTACGCGCCCTTGTCGCCACCAGCCTGACCACCCTGGTGGCACTCGGACCGGAGGGGCCGGCCGGGCTGCTGGTCTGCCTCGACGAGACCGCCGATTATGACAGCCCCAACTTCCTGTGGCTGAAGCAGCGCTATCCCCGCTTCTTCTATGTCGACCGCATCGCCCTTGACCCGAATGCGCGCGGACGCGCCCTTGGCCAGGCGCTCTATGAAACCCTGATCGGCCGCCTTGCCGACACCCCGTCGCAGCGTGACCTGCCCCTTGCCTGCGAGGTCAACACCGAGCCGGCCAACCCCGGTTCCTTACGCTTTCACGCAAGGCTGGGCTTTCGCGAGATCGGCACCCAGACCTTCGGCGACGGCAAGGCGGTGGTCTACCTGGCACGCCCCGTCGGCGCGGACAGCACGGAAGGAACCGCGCCGTGAACTATCGCCACGCCTTTCATGCGGGCAACATCGGCGATGTGTTGAAGCACATGGTGCTGGCCCTCGTCATCGAGTACCTGAAAAAGAAGCCCGGCGCGTTCCGCGTCATCGACACCCATGCCGGCATCGGCCGCTATGACCTGTCCGGCGACGAAGCCCAGCGCACCGGCGAATGGCGCGACGGCATCGGCCGGGTGCTGGCGGCGGACATTCCGGAGGCTGTGGCCACCGAACTCGCCCCCTGGCTGGAGACGGTGCTGGCGGTCAATGCCGGCGCAGGCGACGAACTGCGGACCTACCCCGGCTCGCCCCTGCTCGCCCGCATGATGCTGCGCGCGCAGGACCGGTTGACGGCGACCGAACTGCACCCTGAGGACCACGCCACCCTTGCCGCGCTTTTCGCCGGGGACCGGCAGGTGAAGGTGATCGAACTCGACGGCTGGCTTGCCCTGCGCGGCTTTCTGCCGCCGAAGGAGCGGCGCGGCCTCGTGCTGATCGACCCGCCATTCGAGGCGACCGACGAATTCGACACGCTCGCCGATGGGCTGATCCGCGGCTGGAAGCGCTGGCCGACCGGCGTCTATCTGGTGTGGTTTCCGATCAAGGACCGCAAGACCGTCAACCGGTTCTACACCCGCCTGCGCGAGGCCGGCATCGGCCGCATGCTGTCTGCGGAGCTGTTCGCCGGCTCGCCGGAGCCGAACGGACCGATGCGCGGCAGCGGACTGCTGGCCATCAATCCGCCCTGGACCCTGGCGAACTCGCTGGAATGCGCCCTGCCCTGGCTGACCCAGACGCTGGCACGCGGACCGGATGCAAACTGGCGGTTGATCCCGCTTGCCGACGAATAGTTCGGCAAAGACGGCGCCGGCAACCTTGACCCGGCGCCCGCAGTGCCGCATCGTCCGCCTGTCCCACCCCGTGCAGGAGAAACGCGAATGCGCGCAACCGCCCATCATGCCCTTGGCGCTCTCTTGACCGCCTTTTGTGCCATCATGCTGCTCGCAGCGCCCGCCTCCGCGCAGGAGCGCCCCTATTTTTCCTGGAACGGCGAGCCGCGCATTCCCATGTGCGAAGACGCCTCGGTGCAAGGGGCGGTCGCCGCGAAGATCGCTCGCGCGGATGTCGACTACTACGGCGGCTTGCGGATCACCGACCTGCACCGGATCGTGGAGACCGGCTACCGGGTCGATCGGCCGAGCCCCTATGCCCGTCGCTATTGCGAAGCCCGCGCCACCTTGAACGATGGGTCGCAGCGGCGGATCTACTACGCCATCATGGAGCACAGCGGCTTCGTTGGCGTGAGTTGGAACCTGCGCGCCTGTCTCGCCGGCCTCGACCCCTGGCATGTCTATGATGCCAACTGCCGGACGGTGCGCCCCTAGGGTGCACCGCTGAAGGCTCGCCCCATGGCTTTCCCGCGCCGCCTGTGTGCCGCCCTTACCGCCGGGCTCCTGGCGCTCGCGCCCTGGTCGGCGCTCTCGGCCCGGACCGAGCGCCCTGGCGCCTTCGACTATTATGTCCTGGCGCTGTCCTGGTCGCCCTCCTATTGCCAGCGCGCCGGACGCAAGGCCGACCCGCTGCAGTGTCGGGCGACCAAGCCGTTCCGCTTCATCGTCCACGGCCTCTGGCCGCAATACGATCGTGGCTACCCCGATTTCTGCGACGGGGCCGGCCCGCGCCAACCCGCCCGCGACACCGTCAACTCCATGCTCGACATCATGCCGAGCCGTGGCCTGATCCGCCACCAGTGGCGCAAGCATGGCACATGCTCCGGCCTGAGCCCGCGCGCCTATTTCGACCTGACCCGCGCCGCCTTCGACAAGCTGCGCATCCCGGCGGCCTTCCGCACCACCGAGCAGGGCGGCCGTGTCGCCCCCGACGCGGTAGAGACCGCCTTCCGGCTCGCCAATCCGGGCCTGCGCGACACCGCCATGGCGGTGACCTGTGAAAACGGCCGGCTGAGCGAAGTGCGGATCTGCTTCACCAAAGACCTCCAGTTCCGCTCCTGCCGGTCGGTCGACCGGCGCGGATGCCGGCAAAGGCAGATCCATGTTCCCGCCCCCACGCAATAGCCACCGCCCCGGTCCCACCGCACGCCTTGCCCTGCCGGCGCGGCTCGCCGCACTGTGGCTGCTGGCCATCGTGACGATGCCGCCTGCACAGGCACAGCAAACGGGCGACTGGACGCTGGCCTGTGCCGAAGCGCACTGCCGGCTGGAAACGCCCGGACACAGCGAACAGACCGAGGCGCCCGCCTACCGGTTGTTCCTGCTGGCGAAGAAAGGCGATGCCGCCCTGTCGCTGGGCCTCGGCAGCGACGGACCGCAGCCCGACGCGAACCGCGCCATGCAATGGGAAGTGGATGGCCAGCTAATCCATGTCCTGCGGCCGGAAGCCTTCGCTGGCTTTGGCAGCGGCAACGATCTCTTCGTCACCGATCCGGCCGCCGGACGGGCGCTGATGCCGGCCCTACTGCGCGGGCAGCGGCTGCGCATCTCCTATCTCGACGCCCTGGCCGAACCTCATGATGCGGTGTTTTCTCTGAACGGCCTGACCGCCGGGCTGGCCACTCTCGCCGAGAAACAAGGGCGCCCGGCGACCACGACGCCGTCACTTGCCGCCCCCTCCGGCCTTGAGCGCCGGCCGCCGCCCTCCCGCGCGGCGGCTGTCCGCGGCCTCGGCACCCCGCCGGCGGTGCTTTATCGTCATGCGACGACCGGCGATTGTGAAAGCTTGGAAAGCGAAAACATGGCCAGCCGCGAGTTGGTGGTCGGTGTCCTCTCCCCCACCTCCACGGTCTACGCGATCCCCTGCACGGCAGGCGCGACCGGCGTTACCTACCGGCTTTACTTGCGCGATTCCGGTGAGATCGGTGGGGTGGAAACGCTCTATTTCGCCTTGCACGATCCCCGCTTCGGCTGGATCGGCAGCGATCTCTTGTCCGGCGTCTCCTTCGATGCGCAGAAGGGCACGTTGAGCGCCGCCTTCACCGGTCGCTCCGACCGGCATTGCGGCTATCGGGCGACCTGGCGCTGGACCGAGTATGCCTTTCGGCTGCAGAGCTTTCGCGGCCCGTCCGATTGCGCGCAAAGCGGCTCGCCCGAACGATGGACGACGTTTTATCCCTAGGGTCCAGAGCCGACTATCCGCCACCCAGGAGATCGAGCTGCCGCTGGAGATAAGAACGGCCGTCCAGCAGCGCCCGCTTGATCGTGTCCAGCCCCCAGCCGGGGTCGAGAACGGCATCGTTGACCGCCTGGTGAAATGCGCTCAAGGGCCGGTCGATGACCTCCGGCCGCAGCGGCGCCAGGACGGGCGCCCCCAGCGCATAGACCACCGCCAGCAGGAACAGGGTCTTGCCGGCGGCCTTGAGCGGAGAATGCAAACCGAAAGCCATCTTGCGTCCGTGCCGTGATCGTCAGCGTTCAGAAGTAGCGGCCACCAGAGTAGAAGGCGCCGCTTAACGTGGCCTTGCCATGGACGCCGCAACGCGCACCGACGTCAACGCCCCTCCCAAAACGGGTGGAACATGCCATCGCGGACTTGCGCCAGCGGCCCGAACCCGCAAACTGGCCGAACCATTTCGCATTCGGGAGTTCATCCGCCGTGCTTGTTGTTCGTTCCTCTCCGCCTTCCCCCTACGGCCGCAAGGTCAAGATCGCCGCCAGCGTCACCGGCCTGATCGACCGGATCACCATCGTCAACGCCGATACCACCGATCCCGCCGACAGCCTGCGCCAGCAAAACCCGCTGGGGAAGATTCCCGCTCTGGTGCTGGAAGACGGCAGCGTGCTTTACGACAGCCGGGTGATCGCCGAGTACCTCGACCACCTTGATGGCGGCGGGCGGCTGATCCCGAAGGGCGAAGACCGGTTCGCGGTGCTGCGGATGCAGGCGCTGGCCGACGGCCTGCTCGATGCGGCCCTGCTTCAGGTCTACGAGACCCGGTTCCGCCCGGAAGAAAAGCGCGACGATCAGTGGCTGGCGTATCAGGCGGACAAGGTCGCCCGCGCGCTTGCGCATCTGGAGGCCACCCCGCCGGCGCCTGTCGCGGCCGGGGACATACCGCATATCGGCCAGATCGCCGTTGCCTGCGCCCTTGGCTATCTCGACCTGCGCTTTGCCGGCACCTGGCGCGCCGACCATCCGGCGCTGGTGGATTGGCTCGCCGCTTTCGAGGCCGCGATTCCCTCCTTCCCCGCGACCCGCATCGCGGCGTAAGGCAGGAGATCGGCGAAAACAAAAAACCGGACCTGCCGAGGCGGGTCCGGTTTTCCGATGCTTCGCGGGAATGCCGGCCGTGGCCGGCACGCCGTCAGAACTGGTAGCTGAGACCGAAGCGAACCTGATTGTTCGACAGGTCCGTCTTGTAGGACTGGCCGCCAAGCGCGAAGGTCTCGCTGCCGTAATCCTGGTACTGGTACTCAAGCCGCGCGGTCACGTTCTGCGTGACGGCACCCTCGATACCCGCACCGGCCGTCCAGCCAACGCGCGTTGCGCTGTCCTTGACGCCATTGGCGGCAACGTCAAGATCGGCGATCGCCAGACCACCGGTACCGAACACGAGGAACCGGTCGAAGGCCCAACCGGCACGTGCCCGGACGGTACCGTTCCAGTCGCTCGACGTGCGGTAGTTCACACCGGCAACGGTCTTGCGCTTGTTGATGTCGCTGAGGCTGAAGTCGGCTTCCGCACCGAGCAGCAGGTTCGGCGTCATCATGAAGTTGTAACCGGCATGCACACCGCCAGCGATACCGCTGTCATTGGTGTTGAACTTGCCGGTCACCGCGTTGCGGGTTTCCGAGTCGGTCCAGTTCCAGCCGAGATGGCCACCGAAGTAGAAGCCCGACCAATCGAATCGTTCCGCCGGCACCGGATCCGCATAGGGGATCGGCTCCACCGGCTGCGGAAGGTCGGCCGCAAGAGCCGGGGCGGCAACCGCAACCGCGGCAGCGAGTGTCAGTCCGGCGGCAGCATGACGCTTCATGTTGTAACTCCAGATTTACCCAAGAGGATTGTGCGAACGGCAGTGTGCCGTCAGCCCCCCAACCCGCGTTGTATGAGCAATGAATATGGCATTGTGGTTCCTGAATTGCGGAAATTCAGCGGCAGAGAGCGAAGTTTTAACGATAGGGTTAGCGCCGCGTTAACGCTGCGGTCTCCTCGCCTTTCCGGGTTTTCCCGTACGTCCAGGTGGCTGCCGACGCCTCAATGGGCTTTTCACGCTAACCCGAATGCTTATATAGGGGCGGTGCGCATCGCCGGCGGCCCCGTGGCTGCCTGACGACTGCGCCAACCGGCTTCTTCCGCCAACATCTTGTTTCCGACCAACCAGAACCTCCGGGCCGCTACGCTCAATGCTCATTGATTATGTCAGCCTGATCGGGGGGCTCGTGGTTCTCGTCGTCGCCGGCGATGTGCTCGTTCGCGGCGCCGTCGGCATCGCCGAGCGCCTTGGCATTCCCGCCCTCGTCATCGGCCTGACCATTGTCGCCTTCGGCACCAGCGCGCCGGAATTGGTGATTTCGCTTGGCGCGGCCATGGACGGACTGCCGGGCATCGCCATCGGCAATGTGGTCGGCTCGAACATCGCCAACGTCCTGCTGGTGCTCGGCCTGCCGGCCATCATCGCGGTGACCTCCTGCCGGGAGACCGGCGCGATTCGCAATTCCGCCTTCATGGTGCTGATCACCGTCGTGTTCATCGCCATGTGCTTCCACAGCCCGATCTCCCGCCTCGACGGCATCGTACTGCTCTTGCTGCTCGGCCTGTTCTTGTGGGATTCGGTGCGCGCCACCCGCAAGCATCGCCGGGAAAACGGCCATTGCGCCGACAAGAGCACTGACGCCGAATGCCCCGAGGAGGACGCGAAGGAAGAGGAGGCCGGTGAACTCTTTGAAGAGGTGGAAGGCGTTCCGGAAAGCCCGGCGCTGGCCATCCTGTTCATCGTGCTCGGTCTGATCGGCCTGCCGCTTGGCGCCCATTTCACCATCGCCGGCGCCTCGGCCCTTGCCAGCGCCTGGGGCGTGACGGAAGCGGTGATCGGCCTGACCGTGGTCGCGCTCGGCACCTCTTTGCCGGAACTGGCCACCTCGCTGATGGCCGCCATTCGCGGCCATTCCGCCGTTGCCCTGGGCAATGTCATCGGTTCGAACGTGTTCAACCTTCTGGCGATCATGGGCATCACCGCCGTCGTGGTGCCCTTGGGCGTGCCAGCGGAGGTGCTGGTCCTCGATCTCTGGGTGATGCTCGCAAGCGCTCTGCTGGTCCTTGCCTTCGCGGCGATGCATGTCACCATCCGCCGGCCATCGGGCGCGATTTTGTCCCTGCTCTATTGTCTGTATATCTTCGTGGTCTTCCAGTTCGGCCAGGTGGGCTGATCACAAAAGAAGCGGCCCGGGCCGCCCCTGACAAGACAAGACGGCGAGAGGCGACCTGCTGCGCTCTTTCGCCTGCTTGCCGGGGGACGTTCCACCGACCGCGCGGATGAAGGACATGCCAATGCCCTCCCCTTCCCCTTCCCCTTCCCCCTCCTCCCCCTCACGTGTGTCTTCCGATGCCCCGATCGCTCTGGTGACCGGCGCAGCGCGTCGGATCGGCAAGGCGATTGCCCGAGACCTCGCCCGCCAGGGGTTTGCGGTGGCCGTCCACGCCCACCGCTCCGGCGCGGAGGCTGAAGCCGTCGTCTCGGACATCCGCGCCGAAGGGGGGAAAGCCGAGGTGGTGTCCGCGGATCTCACCGACCCGGAAGCCCCGGCCCGGCTGATTGGCGAGATTGGCGCGACCCTTGGCCCCTTGCGGCTTCTCGTCAACAGCGCCTCGATCTTCCAGAACGACGACATCAGCACCCTGTCGCCGGACCGCTATGACGCCCATTTCGCCATCCATGCGCGGGCACCGGTGTTTCTTGCCAGCGCCTTCGCCGCGCAGGTGCCAGTGGAAGGCGATGCGCTGATCGTCAACATCATCGACCAGCGGGTCTGGAAGCTGACCCCGCAGTTCCTCTCCTACACCCTGTCGAAATCCGCGCTCTGGGCCGCCACCCAGACGCTGGCACAAGGGCTTGCCCCGCGCATTCGCGTCAACGCCATTGGACCGGGACCGACCCTTGCCAACATCCGCCAGACGCAAGAGGATTTCGAGCGGCAAGCAGCAGCGGTGCCGCTCGGACGCGGGCCGGACCTTGACGATTTCGGCCGCACCATCAGCTATCTCTGGGCAACCCCCTCGATCACCGGCCAGATGATCGCCCTTGATGGCGGCCAGCATCTGGCCTGGGAAACCCCGGACGTGGCAGGCATGCGCGAATGACGATGACTTCTGGCGGACCATCCGGCGACCGTCCGCAGCAGGCGGAAGAGACGGTCACCTCCACCGGTCCCGAACCGGCGTTCGAGACGGCGGCGACCCCGCTTGGCCCGGATGCGCGCGGTGTCGAGGTGATCGCTCATTTCGTGCGCCAGTTGCCGCTCGGCCCCGGCGTCTACCGGATGCTCGACGGCGACGGCGAGGTGCTTTACGTCGGCAAGGCCCGTTCGCTGAAGAAGCGGGTCACCAGCTACACCCGTCTGCAAGGGCAGTCGAACCGCATCATGCGGATGATCCTGGCCACCGCCTCGATGGAATTCGTGACCACGCGCACGGAAACCGAGGCGCTGCTGCTGGAAGCGAACCTGATCAAGCGCCTGCGGCCGCGTTTCAACGTTCTGCTGCGTGACGACAAATCCTTCCCCTATATCCTCGTCACCGGTGATCACGAGGCGCCGGCGCTGGTCAAGCATCGCGGCGCGCGCCGGCGCAAGGGCAGCTACTTCGGCCCCTTCGCCTCCGCCGGCGCGGTCAACCGCACCATCAACGCCCTGCAAAAGGCGTTCCTGGTGCGCAACTGCTCCGACAGCTACTACGCCAACCGCTCGCGCCCCTGCCTGCTGCATCAGATCAAACGCTGCGCCGCGCCCTGCACCGGCGAGATTTCGCCGGAGGATTACGCCGGGCTGGTCGCCGAGGCCAAGGCCTTCCTCTCCGGTCGCAGCCAGATGGTGAAGAAGGATCTAGCCCGGCAAATGGAAGAGGCCTCCGAGGCCCTCGATTTCGAGCGTGCCGCCGTCTGCCGCGACCGGCTCGCCGCCCTTTCCCATGTGCAGTCGCATCAGGGCATCAATCCACAGACGGTGGAGGAAGCGGACGTCTTCGCCATTCATCAGGACGGCGGCCAGACCTGCATTCAGGTGTTCTTTTTCCGCACCGGCCAGAACTGGGGCAACTACGCCCAGTTCCCGCGCGCCGACAAGACCCTGTCCGAGGCGGAGGTGCTGGAAAGCTTCCTCGCCCAGTTCTATGACGACAAGCCGGCGCCGCGTCTCATTCTGCTGTCCCATGACATCGAGGAACGGGAGCTGCTGGCCGCCGCCCTGAGCGAACGCAGCGACCGCAAGGTCGAGGTCGCCGTTCCCAAGCGCGGCGAGAAGCGCGAGTTGGTGGACCATGCGGCCCAGAACGCCCGCGAGGCGCTGGGGCGGCGGCTGGCCGAAACCAGCAGCCAGACCCGCCTGCTCGCCGGGCTGGCCGAGGCCTTTTCCCTGCCCGCTCCGCCGCGCCGCATCGAGGTCTACGACAACTCCCACATCATGGGCACCAACGCGGTCGGCGGCATGATCGTCGCCGGGCCCGAGGGCTTCGCCAAGGGGCAATATCGCAAGTTCAACATCAAGTCGCAGGATCTGGTGCCGGGCGACGACTACGGCATGATGCGCGAGGTGCTGACCCGGCGCTTTTCCCGCCTGCTGAAGGAGCACAGCGCGGAACGGCCCGACTATGCCGCGCCCACGGGACCAGCGCCCGACACCGCGCCCGCAAACGCCCGGAGCGACGACGCCGCACTGGCGGAGACAGCCGAGACGGAGAGCGCGGAGACCGACACCGGCATGCCCGCCTGGCCCGATCTTGTGGTGATCGACGGCGGTCTTGGCCAGTTGAACGCCGTGCGCGAGACGCTGCACGAACTCGGGCTGGACGACGTACCGCTCGTCGGCATCGCCAAGGGGCCGGATCGGGACGCCGGACGGGAGAAATTCTTCCTGCCGGACCGGCCCTCCTTCATGCTGCCGGCGCGCGATCCGGTGCTGTATTTCATCCAGCGCCTGCGCGACGAGGCGCACCGCTTCGCCATCGGCACCCATCGCGCCCGGCGCAAGAAGGACATCGCCCGCAGCCCGCTGGACGAGATCGCCGGCATCGGCCCCAGCCGCAAGCGGGCGCTCTTGCGTCATTTCGGCACCGCCAAGGCCGTGTCCAAGGCCGGCATCGACGATCTGATGAATGTCGATGGCGTGTCCGAGACCGTGGCGCGGACGATCTACGACCATTTCCACGAATAGATCTGAGCGCCGGCGCCCGGAACCTGTGCAAAAACGCCTGGCACGCCGACCGGCGCGGGCGCGAATCCGGCTAGGACGGACAGGCACGACAACAGCGGCCGGACCTCATGGCAAAGCTCTACTTCAGCTATTCCTCGATGAACGCGGGAAAATCGACCATCCTCCTGCAGGCAGCCTACAACTACCGGGAGCGGGGCATGGAACCGCTGCTGCTGACCGCCGCAGTCGATGAGCGCGCTGGTAAGGGGCGGATCGCCTCGCGCATCGGTCTGGCCTCCCAGGCGGACCTGTTCGACGAGGACACCGACCTTCTGGCCCATGTCACCGCCGCCCGCGCCGAAGCTGCCGTCGATTGCGTTTTCATCGACGAGGCGCAGTTTCTTCAGGAAGCGCAGGTGTGGCAGCTGGCGGCGGTGGCCGATGAGCTGGGCATTCCGGTGATGTGCTATGGTCTGCGCACCGATTTTCAGGGCAAGCTGTTCCCCGGCAGCCGGGCGCTGCTGGCGATTGCCGACACCCTGCGCGAGGTCAAGACCATCTGCTGGTGCGGCCGCAAGGCAACCATGGTGGCCCGTCTGGACGGAGATGGCCGGATCGTCGAGGAAGGCGATCAGGTGGTGATCGGCGGCGAGGACCGCTATGTCTCCCTGTGCCGGCGCCACTGGTCGAAACGCCAGCTCGGCGAGGCACCGGCGCGGGACGACGAAACAACGGACTGATCTCCGGAGGACCCGGAGGCGACAGGAGGCAAGGCATGGTGTTCGGCAAGATTTTCGGCGGCCTGTTCGGCGGCGGCGGCGACAAGAAGAGCGCGGCCTCCCCGGCCCTTGCCTCGGTCGAATACAAGGGCTTCCGCATCACCCCCAAGCCCCAGCCCAACGGGCCGCAGTGGCAGGTCGCCGGCACCATCAGCAAGGATGGCGAGCCGGGGGAGCCGCCGCGCGAGCATCAGTTCATTCGCGCCGACGTCATGGTCACCGTCGAGGACGCGGCGGAATTCAGCATCCGCAAGGCCAGGCAGATCATCGACGAGCAGGGCGAGCGGATCTTCTCCTGATCCGGCCGCCCCACCGCCCCGTTCCAGAGCTAGTGCTTACCCGGCGCCGGCGCGCAACACCGCCAGCGACCGGTACTGCCGTCCATCCCCGTCGAAATTCGCAGGATCGAGCCAGCGTTCGAACGCCCGGCGCAGTGCTGGCCACTCCGTGTCGATGATCGAGAACCAGGCGGTGTCGCGATTGCGGCCTCGGTAAATCGTCGCCTGCCGGAACGTGCCCTCGTAGACAAAGCCCAGCCGCTCCGCCGCCGCGCGGGAGGGGGCGTTCAGCGCATCGCATTTCCACTCGTAGCGCCGGTATCCCAGCTCGTCGAACACCCGCACCATCATCAGGAACATCGCCTCGCTCGCCATCACCGTGCGCTGCAACGCCGGCGCGAAGTTGATATGTCCGACTTCGATCACCCCGTTTGCCGGATCAATCCGCAGGAAACTGGCCACCCCGAGTGCCCGGCCGCTTTCCTGGTCCACCACCACATGGAACTGCGGATCCTCGCCGGTGAAGGTCGCCTCGGCGAAGTCCCGAAACGCCGCTTCGCTGGCGAAAGGCCCATAGGGCAGGTAGGTCCAGTTGCGGGCCTCCGCATCAGCCGCATAGGCGGCGTGGAGATCGCTCACATGCCGCGCGGCATCGAACGGCTCCAGCCGACAGGTGCGACCGATCATCGCCGCCTTGTCCGGGCGCGGGCGCGGCGTCCACTCCGGCACCGCCGGTCCGATCGGCTGGCCGAGGGCATTGACCCGTTGTGTCATGATTCGTCTTCTCCCTGCTCGCACCCGGTTCCGGGTCACTGTTGGCGTGATCCGGGTGTGCAGCGCAAGTGCGTCGCCGCAAAGGACCGGTTGCCGACAATTTCACCGAACAGCCCGCCCCGCTTCGGCGGCCCCTGCGAGGGCACACGAGGCCGCCTGCCGGGGCCCGCCCGCCGCATTGACGTAACCGGGCGCACGTGCTTGAAGGGCATGAGCTCTTTCGTCCCTCCAGAATGCAAGACCCTTTCGCGCAATGACACGATCTCTCGTCTGGAGCCTACCGAACATCTTGACCTATGGGCGGATTCTCGCCGTCCCGGCAGTCATGCTGTGCTTCTATTTCCCCGGCAATACCGCGCGCTGGACGGCGCTCGCAATCTTCGTTGTCGCGGCGGTGACCGATTTCTTCGACGGCTATCTGGCCCGGGCCTGGAAGCAGCAGTCACGTCTGGGACAGATGCTCGACCCGATCGCCGACAAGCTCCTGGTCGCGGTCTGCCTGCTGCTTCTCGCCGGCAAGGGCGACATCGGAGGCTGGTCGATGATCGCCGCCGCCATCATCCTCTGCCGGGAAATCCTGGTCTCGGGCCTGCGCGAGTTTCTCGCCGACCTCCGGGTCAGCGTGCCGGTCACCAAGCTGGCCAAGTGGAAGACCACCGTTCAGCTTGTCGCCATGGCGCTTCTGCTCGCCGGTCCGGCCGGTGAGGCGGTGCTGCCGGGCACGCAGATCGCCGGTCTGGTCGCGCTTTGGCTCGCCGCCATGCTGACCCTATATACCGGCTACGACTACTTCCGCGCCGGCATCGGCCATCTGATGGTCGACTGAGAGACCGGCACCACGGGAAACGGGGGAGACAGGATGCAATTGCGGTATTTTGCCTGGGTCCGCGAAAAGGTCGGCTTCGATGCGGAAGAGATCGATCTTCCCGAGACCGTCACCACCGTCGCCGGCCTGCTCGACTGGCTGGCCGCCCGCGATGACGCCCATGCCGCCGCCTTCGCCGATCGCGGCACCATCCGGGTCGCCCTCGACCAGATGCATGTCGAACACGACGCCCCGTTGACCGGCGCCCGCGAGGCGGCATTCTTCCCGCCGATGACCGGCGGATGAGCCCGCATTCCCCCTCCCCGATCGGCAGCGACGAGACCCGGACCAACAGTGCCGGCATCACCGTGCGCATCCAGGCGGAGGATTTCGACGCCGGCCGCGAAATCGCGGCGCTGACCGAGGGCAATGGCAATGCCGGCGCCGTCGTCACCTTTACCGGCCTGTGCCGTGATGAGGATGGCCGGCTGGCGGCGCTGGAGCTGGAGCACTACCCGGGCATGGCCGAGGCCGAGATCACCCGGATCGCCGAGGAAGCGTGCCGGCGCTGGCCGCTTGGCGGGCTGACCGTGATCCACCGGCACGGCCGCATTGTGCCCGGCGCCAATATCGTGCTGGTCGTCGCGGTCTCGCGCCACCGCCGCGCCGCCTTCGAGGCGGCGGAGTTCCTGATGGACTATCTGAAGACCCGCGCCCCCTTCTGGAAGAAGGAGCATCTGCGGGACGGCGGCGACGGCGGCTGGGTCGACGCACGTGACAGCGACACACGGGATGCCGACCGCTGGACCGCGGCGCGCCCGGTGGATCCATAGGGCGCCAGATCTGCCGGGGCCGCATCCCTGGCTTGACCTTCTCCCCCCTTTCAGCGAATTGTATGACCAATTCGTGCAATCCGTTTTCGTGGCCGCAATCATTGGCGGCCCTTTGCCCTGCCAGGATCACCCATGCATGCTCCGGTTACCGGCAGCACCGCGACAGCGGTGCCACATCCCGGTATTTCCTTTCGTGAGTTCGTCGCGCTGATCGCCTCGCTGATGGCGCTCAATTCGCTGGCCATCGACATCATGCTGCCGGCGCTGCCGGACATCGGCGCGGCCATGATGGTGCTCAACGAGAACGACAGCCAGAAGGTGCTGATCGCCTATCTGATTGGCTTCGGCGGCGCCCAGCTTTTCTATGGTCCGGTGTCCGACCGCTATGGCCGCCGGCCGGTGCTGCTTGGCGGGCTCGCGCTCTACGCCGCTGCCGGCGTCTTCTCCATTTTCGCCAATGACATGAGCCATCTTCTGGCCGCGCGGCTGGTGCAGGGGATCGGCTGTGCCGCGCCCCGGGTCGTCGCCGTCTCCATCGTCCGCGACAGTTATTCCGGCCGGCAGATGGGCCGGGTCATGTCGCTGGTGATGATGGTGTTCATGGTGGTGCCGATCTTCGCCCCCTCCCTCGGCCAGATCATCCTGTTCGTCGGGCCCTGGCGCGCCATCTTCCTGTTCCTCACCCTCGGCGGAGTGGTGATGCTGGTCTGGTGCGCCCGGCGCCTGCCGGAAACCCTGCCCGCCGCCCGCCGGCAACCGGTTTCCGCCCGCTCGATCGTTGCCGCCTACGTGACGACGCTCACCACCCGCGTGACCTTCGGCTACATGTGCGCCAGCGGCCTGATCTTCGGCGCCCTGTTCGGCTTTATCGCCTCCGCCCAACAGATCTTCGTCGAAACCTTCGGGATCGGCGCCGCCTTCCCGGTGGTCTTCGCCCTGATCGGCCTTTGCATGGCGGCGGCGTCCTTCGTCAACGCCTCGCTGGTGGAGCGCATCGGCCTGCGTCCGCTGTCCCATGGAGCGCTGGTGGCTTTCGTGGCGATCAGCCTCCTCCAGGCGGCCACCGCCCTCTGGGTCGCGGAGAACCTTTATGTGTTCACCGCCATGCTGGCGATCACCCTGTTCATCTTCGGCTTCATTGGCCCCAGCTTCAACGCCATCGCCATGGAACCGCTCGGCGAAATCGCGGGAACCGGCTCGTCGGTGCTTGGGTTCGTGACGACCCTGGCCGGCGCGTTTTGCGGCTTCATCGTCGGCCAGCACTACGATGGCACGGTGGTGCCGCTCTCCCTCGGCTTCGCCACCTTCGGCGCCATTGCGCTCGGGATCATCTTCGTCACCGAAAAGGGCCGCCTGTTCCGGACGACCCAGCCACCGCGCTGACGCCGCCCCGACCCACCTTCTGCGTCATCCCGGGCAAGCTTTAGCGCGCCCCGGGATCGGAGAGCCAAGAGACGCACGTTTTCATGAGGTTGTAACCGAGAGGCCGTGCCTCGCCGATCCCGGATCTCCGCTTTGCTGCGTCCGGGAGGACGCAGAGAGTGAGGCGACGTCATCCCACTCTGGGGCGATTGTTCAAGACAACCCAGCCGCCGCGCTGACGCCGCCAGCCCCTGAAATGCAAAACACCCCGCCAAGCCAAGGCCGGGCGGGGTGTTTTCGTCACAAGCGAACCGAAGCGGTGCTTATTCCGCAGCGGCGACCTTGGCCGATGCCTTCGGGGTCACCTCGGCGGTATAGTCTTCCATCAGCGCCTTGGTGAGGTCGCCGACCTGGAAGGTGTAGGGGCCGATCTCGGACACCGGCGTCACCTCGGCGGCGGTACCGGTCAGGAAGCACTGTTCGAAGCCTTCCATCTCCTCCGGCATGATCGCCCGCTCGACCACCTCGATGCCGCGCTTGCGCGCCAGGCCCATCACCGTGCGCCGGGTGATGCCATCGAGGAAGCAATCCGGCGTCGGCGTGTGCAGCTTGCCGTCCTTGACGAAGAACACATTGGCACCGGTCGCCTCGGCCACCTGGCCGCGCCAGTCCAGCATCAAGGCATCGGCGAAGCCCTTGCGCTCGGCCTCGTGCTTCGACAGCGTGCAGATCATGTAAAGACCGGCGGCCTTGGACCGGCTCGGCGCCGTCGCCGGATCCGGACGGCGGTAGGTAGCCATGTCGAGGCGGATGCCCTTCAACCGCTCTTCCGGCTTGAAGTAGCTCGGCCATTCCCAGGCGGCGATCGCCATATGGATCGAATTGGCCTGAGCCGCGACCCCCATCATCTCGCTGCCGCGCCAGGCGATCGGACGCACATAGGCATCGACCAGGTTCATGCGCGTCAAGAGGGTGCGGGTCGCGTCGTTGATCTCCTCAACGCTCCAGGGAATGGTGAAGCCGAGAATCTCCGCCGAGGTGTGCAGCCGCTCGGTGTGCTCGTTGAGCTTGAACACCTCACCGCCATAGGCGCGCTCGCCCTCGAACACGCTGCTGGCGTAGTGCAGGCCGTGGCTCAGCACATGCAGCTTGGCATCGGCCCAGGGCACGAAGGTACCATCGTACCAGATTTCCCCATTCAATTGATCAAAAGGCACATGCGCCATAACCGTCTACTCCAGCGGCAACCAGCGGATCAGTCCGCTCTCAAGAAATTTCGCAGCACTGCGTCCTTGCAGCGCGACGGGGTGTATCAGTCCTTGCCCGGCAAAATCGGCAACTTTGCGCTACCGGGAAACTGTTTGTATGTTGATGGGCCTGCGGCGAAATCGAACCGAAGCAGGCGCATCAGGCATAGTCTGCGAAACCATCGTCAATAATCCTTGAAACGGGCTCAGGACGTACGATCATTTCGCCAGAGACGTACATCGTGTAACAATCGGTCGAAAATAAGTCAATATGACTGACGTAAATTTCTCAGATTCAACCAGCCTGACCGCGCCGGGCGGCCCGGCGGAGGACCGGATGCCGATCGACCTGATCGAACTCCTGTTCTTCGCCTATCGGGACTTCACCTCCGACCCGGATACCATCCTGGCCGAATTCGGCTTCGGCCGGGCTCATCACCGGGTGCTGCATTTCGTCTCCCGCAATCCGGGCCTGCGCGTCACCGACCTTCTCGGCATCCTGCGCATCACCAAGCAGAGCCTTGCCCGGGTGCTCAAGCAGTTGATCGACGAGGGCTACATCCTGCAGGAACCAGGCCCGGTGGACCGGCGCGAGCGACTGCTCACCACCACCCCACTCGGCCAGGACCTCGCCGAGCGCCTGACCCGATTGCAGGCACGGCGGATCCAGCGCGCCCTCGCGGCCATGCCGGAAGGCAGTCATGAGATTGCCCGCCAGTTCCTCTATCATATGATCGACCCCGATCAGCGCGGCGATGTGGCGCGCCTGATCGAACAGAGCTGAGGCCTTGCGCGCGGAATGCCCGAAACAGCCGACAAACCCCTTCCCGCCCCACCGACGGACGATGCCCCGCATCTGCTGCTGATTGACGATGACTACCGGATTCGCACGCTGCTGCGCCGCTTTCTGGCGGAAAACGGTTTCCGCATCTCCACGGCGGCCAATGCGGCCGAGGCCCGCCGCCGGCTGGCCGGTCTGCAATTCGACCTGTTGATCGTCGATGTGATGATGCCGGGGGAAGACGGCCTGGCCTTCTCCGCCAACATGCGGACCGGCTCCGATGTGCCGATTCTGATGCTGACCGCCCGTTCCGATGCCTCCGACCGCATCGCCGGACTGGAGGCGGGGGTTGACGATTACCTTAGCAAACCGTTCGAGCCGCGCGAACTGCTCCTGCGCATCCGGGCGATTCTGCGCCGCCGCGCGACCCCCGACACCACGCCGCCGCTGGATGTGCGATTCGGCCCGTATCTGTTCGATTCCACCCGGCGCGAGTTGAAGCGCGGCGACGACATCATTCGCCTGACCGACCGGGAGAAGGAAATCCTGGCACTGTTCGCCGAAAAGCCCAATGACACCGTCCCGCGCAACGAGATCGTCGGCGACGACAGTGGCCTTGGCGAGCGCACGGTGGATGTGCAGATCAACCGCTTGCGGCGCAAGATCGAAACCGACCCGGGCAATCCGCTCTATCTGCAGACGGTTCGCGGCATCGGATACCGGCTGGTCTGCGACTGATGGCCGCCCTTGCCGGCCGGCTGCGCGCCCTGTTGCGCTGGCGACCCGCTTTGCCGGCGCCGCTGTCCCGCCTTGCCGGGCTCGCCGCCGCGCCCTACCGCGCCACCGCACGCTTTCTCTACCGGCGCATGCCCAAGGGCCTGTTTGCCCGCACCCTTTTGATCATCGTCGTGCCGATCGCCATCATGCAAGCGGTACTCGGCTTCGTCTTTCTTGAACGTCACTATGAACTGGTGACCCGGCGCCTGTCCGAGGCGGTGGTGCGCGACGTCGCGCTTCTGGTGGATATGCTTGGCACCTACCCGCAGGAAGAAGACTTCGACACGTTCACCCGAATGGCACGGCAGGACCTGGACCTTTCGGTGGCGGTGCTGCCGCTCGAGCCGCTGCCGCCGCCGCGCCCCAAGCCGTTCTTCGACATTCTCGACCGCTACCTGTCGGAACAGATCGGCAAGCGCATCGGCCGGCCGTTCTGGATCGACACGGTTGGCCGGTCCAGCTTCATCGAGATCCGCATTCGCCTCGACCGCAATGTCTTGCGGGTGATTGCCCGGCGCAATCAGGCCTATGCCTCGAACTCGCATATCTTCATCGTCTGGATGCTCTCCACCTCCCTGGTGCTGATCGTCATCGCCCTGATTTTCCTGCGCAATCAGATCCGCCCGGTCGAGCGGCTGGCAACCGCGGCGGAAAGCTTCGGCATGGGCCGGCCGATCGACGATTTCCGTCCCAGCGGCGCGCTGGAGGTGCGCCGCGCGGCCCAGGCCTTCATCGAGATGCGGCGGCGAATCGAGCGACAGATGGAACAGCGCACCGCCATGCTCGCAGGCGTCAGCCACGACCTGCGCACCATTCTCACCCGCTTCCGCCTACAACTGGCGCTGTTCCCCGACAGCGACGAAGTGCGGGCCCTGCGGCATGATGTTGCCGAAATGAACACCATGCTGGCCGACTATCTCGCCTTCGCGCGCGGCGATGGCGACGAGAAGGCGCAAGTCACCGACATTGCCTTGTTGTTCGAGGAGCTTGAGGCCGAAGCGGAGATCCTCAACGCGCAGGTTTCCTCCAGCTTCCAGGGCGCGCCGGAGGTGACCCTGAAGCCGATTGCCTTCAAGCGCTGCCTGACCAATCTGGTCAGCAATGCCGCCCGGCACGGCTCAACCGTGCGCATCGATGGCCGCCATGCGGAAGGCTGGCTGACCGTGACCATCGAGGACGATGGCCCCGGCATTGCCGAGGATGAGCGGGAAAACGTCTTCCGCCCCTTCTACCGCCTCGATCAGGCGCGCAATCAGGACGCCGGCGGCAGCGGCCTGGGCCTGGCCATCGCCCGGGACATCGCCCGCGCCCATGGCGGCGACATCGTACTCGACGACAGCGTCGACCTTGGCGGTCTCAAGGTGCGGGTCCGCATCCCGGTCTGACCGGCAGCCGTGCGGCCACCCGGCCCGGCCCGAAGGCTCAGAACAGCCGGCCGCCGACCGGCACATCCTCCAGATCCGGGCGCAGCAGCACCACTTCGCCGCTCGCGTCCGGCACGCCAAGGGTCAGCACCTCCGACATCATCGGTCCGATCTGGCGCGGCGGAAAGTTCACCACCGCCAGCACCTTGCGGCCCGCAAGATCTTCCGGCGCATAGTGGTGAGTGATCTGGGCGGAGGATTTCTTGATGCCGATCTCCGGACCGAAGTCGATCTTCAGCCGGATCGCCGGCTTGCGCGCTTCCGGAAAGGGCTCCGCCTCGACAATCCGGCCCACCCGGATATCCACCTTCAGAAAATCGCCGAATGAAATGAAATCCTGCCCGTTGCCGTCCTGCGTCACGTCGCACACTGCCTTCCCCTGGCGGATCGTCCGATCCTGTCTTTCTCTTGTTCGGGCCGAACGATAGGCGCCCATCCCGGTCCGGCGCAAGCCGCCGACGTATCCGGGCACAGCTTCCGTGTCAGGTGCGGTTGCAAAAGCACAGTCGTCGCGCGCCCATGGGCGCAAGTGGTCAGGTTGAGTGGTCAGGCCGGGGCCGGGCTCAGGTGGCAGGCGACTCGCTCTCGCCGGTGGCGCTCGGCGCCGCATGCCGGCGGCGGGAGCCGGATCGCCGACGTTTCAGGAACGGCCGGACGAACCGCGCCACCCGGTCCAGCCGCAGCAGCCAGACTTCGCCCCGGTCCAGTTCCCGGTCGAGCGCCGCCATGCTGCGCGCCAGCCCCGGATCCTCGTCATCAAGCCAGACATCGACGACCCGGGCGAAGGCCAGCACCAGCCCTTGCGTCATCGCCTGGGCCTTCGGGCCGGAGGCGGTGATGCCGGCGGCGGTCAGCATCCAGCGCTGCGAGGTGAGCGCGCAGCCGTTGAGGCAGACCGCCAGTTGCGGATCCTGCCGCACCGCGCGTCTCAGCGCCCGCACCGCGTCCCGATGCGGCGACAGCGCATCGAGCCGGGCCATCAGCACATCGAACAGGCGGTCCCGGGCTGGTTCTTCGGCCATGTCCGGATCGACCGCGTCGAGCACCTTACGGTCGATCTCGGCGAGAAACGCCTTGAAACAGGCTGCCTTGGAGGGGAATTCGGTGCGCAGCAGCGACAGCTTCACATCGGCGGCCAGCGCAAGCTCGGCCATCTCGAAGCCATGCCATCCCTTCTCGCCCAGCAAATCGAGAAAGGCCGCGACGACCTTCTGCCGGATTTTCTGGCTCGCCATTCCTGTCACCCCGCTGTTGCCACGTCTTGTCGCCCTTGCGACCCCTGACTGAAGATCCTAGGGCGAAACGCGGCGAAAGCGAGGAACCGGCGGCTTGCCTGTCAGCCGGCCAGTTCCTCGGAGCGGCGCTTGGCGGCGGCGACCGCCCGGTCGAACACCGGCTGCAAGCCGTCTTCCGCCATCAGAACCTTGAGCGCCGCTTCGGTGGTGCCCTTCGGCGAGGTCACGTTGCGCCGCAGCTCCGCCGCCTCCAGCTCCGACTGGAACAGCAACTCGCCGGCGCCGCACACGGTCTGCCGCGCCAGCCGCATCGCCAGATCCGCATCGAGACCCGCCCGCTCACCGGCCGCCGCCATCGCCTCGACCAGATAGAACACATAGGCCGGACCGGAACCGCTGACCGCCGTCACTGCGTCCATCTGCTCTTCCCGCTCGATCCAGGCTGAGGCGCCGATCGCCGCGAGCAGGTCATCGACCGTTGCCCGCTGCGCGGCGCTGGTCGCGCCATTGGCAAAGGCAACGCTCATGCCGCGCCCGACCTGGGCGGGCGTGTTCGGCATCACCCGGGTGATGGCCACTTGGCCGAAGGCCTGCTCGAACCGGCCCACCGGCGTGCCGGCGGCAATCGACAGCACCAGGGTGTCGCCATCGACGGCGCCGACGAGCCCCCCCAACACCGCATCCATCATCTGCGGCTTGATCGCGAGCATCAGAACGCCGGCCTTGACCCCGTCGGGCACCGCGCTTTCAAGGCGAATCGTATGGCGCAACAGGAGTTCCCGGATCTCGGGCGGAGGGCCGGGATCGACGACGAGCACCGCTGCCGGATCGACGCCGCGCGCCATCCAGCCGGCCAGCATCGCGCCTCCCATCTTGCCCGCGCCAATCAGCACAAGCGGGCGTTCGGGCGAAAAAGTCATGCTTCCCCCGCGGTTTCGAACAGGGCCGTGTCGATGGCTTCGGAGGCGGACTTGCCGGCCCAGACCACGAACTGGAACGCCTGATAGTAGCGCTCGCAGGATTCCAGCGCGTTGGTCATCAGCCCCTCGATCTGCTTGGAGGTGGCTTCCGCGCCGCCGGCCAGAAGCAGCGACTGGCGGAAGATCACCACGCCCTCCCGGTTCCACAGATCGAAATGGCCCATCCAGAGCTGCTCGTTGACCAGCGCCAGCAGCCGGACCACCTCGGTTCGGCGCGGCTCGGGAACCTTCAGATCGAAGGCACAGGCCAGATGCAGCGCCTCCAGATCTTCCATCCAGGAAAAGGAGACATGGTAGTCGCACCAGTGACCGGCGACGGAGATGGTGATCTCCTCGTCGCAGGAGCGTTCAAACGACCAATCGTTGATGGCAGCGATATGCTCGATGGTGTCGACCGGGTTCGCGGGCCGTTCGAATTCGATGTCGATGAGGCTCATGAACGTTCCTCTCGGCTTGCGGGACTTCGCCCCCTCGGCTGAGAGGCGCTTCCACCCATAGCGGTCCGCAGGAGGCCTGGCCTGCCGCTGGCGAAGTTGGCGCGCCGGAACGTCCCCAAGGGACAAATCGACATCCAGCCGCGAATCTTCGCTTGACTTCAGTATATAGGCAGTTCGCCCGAAGAAGATACGTTCACACTTCGTTAACGCTTTCGAACCTGTGGATGGCGCGCCGGCTTTTCCCGCTGGCCGGCACGCCATTCGTCTTTGACGAGACTTCAGGCCCCGTCCTTCGTCTCCCCGGCAGTGCCGGCGTCCGTCGCCGTCTCGCTCTTGCCCGCGTTCCCAGCCGCCTTTTCCAGCTCGGCGACGCGCGCTTCCAGCGCCTCGACCGCGTCGAGCGCCTTCACGGCGATATCCTTGACCACGTCGTGATCCTCGCGCTTGACCAGATCCATGTCGGCGAGGAAATGCTCCGCTTGTGCGCGGAAGGCGGTTTCGACCTCGCGGCGGGCGCCCTGCGCCACGCCGGCGACATCGGTCATCAGCTTCGCGAAATCATCCAGAACGCGATTGGGGCCCTGTGTCATCCTGTCCTCGTCATTTGTTGCGCAGGTGGCGGAGCGCCGGTCCCCGCGCGGCCGAACCCGAACACCTTGAGGGTGCCCGCTCACCACCTTAACTAATGCGCTTTGCCGTTCGGTGAAACACCCGAACGCCGACAAATCACCGCGTCCGCCCGCCCCGCCTTGACGGATGTGGGCAAACATCGTCAACGTCGCCGCGCGAAATCCCGCCCCGCCGCCCGCGCCCGGAGAAGCCATGCCGTTCCTCGCCATCCCCTTTCCCACGATCGACCCGGTGCTGATCGAGTTCGGCCCCTTCGCGATCCGCTGGTACGCGCTGGCCTATATCGCCGGGCTGCTGCTCGGCTGGCGCCTGATGCGCCGGATCGTCGCCCGGGACGCCCTGTGGGGCGCCCAAAAGCGGCCGGGGCTGATCGACATCGACGATTTCGTCGTCTGGGCTACCCTTGGCACGATTCTCGGCGGCCGGCTCGGCTACGTATTGTTCTACGCGCCGGAGTATTACCTGCAAAACCCGCTCGATGCGCTGGCGGTCTGGTCCGGCGGCATGTCCTTCCATGGCGGTTTCCTCGGCGTGGTCGCGGCGATGGTGCTGTTTGCCTGGCGGCGCGGGCTGCCGCTCTGGACCCTGTTCGACCTTGCCGGCATCGTCGCGCCCATCGGCCTGTTCTTCGGACGCGTCGCCAACTTCATCAATGGCGAATTGTGGGGCCGGGTCAGCGACGTGCCCTGGGCGATGGTGTTTCCCGATGCCGGACCGCAGCCGCGCCACCCCAGCCAGCTCTACGAGGCGGCACTGGAAGGGATCGTCCTGTTCGCCATCGTGTTGCTGATCGCCCTGCGGTTCAAGGGCTTGCGCCGGCCCGGCTTGATCGCCGGCACCTTCGCGCTCGGCTACGGCCTTGCCCGCTCGGTGGCCGAGCTGTTCCGCATGCCCGATGCGCATATCGGCTTCCTGGCCTCTGGCCTGACCATGGGCATTATCTTGTCGGTGCCGATGGTACTGGCCGGGCTCTACGCCATCCTCCGCGCCCTGCGCAACGCCCCCGCAGCCCCCCTCCCCGCCGAGAACGCCCAGGCAGGCAAGGAGACGGCCAAGTGAGCGATACCGGCACGACACCGTTGGCCGACCGGCTGAAGCAGCGGATCGCCAACGACGGCCCGATCACCGTTGCCGACTACATGGCCCGGTGCCTCGCCGATCCGGAACATGGCTATTACATGTCCGCCGAGCCGTTCGGCGCCTCCGGCGATTTCATCACCGCACCGGAAGTCAGCCAGATGTTCGGCGAACTCATCGGCGCCTGGCTCTTGCATGTGTGGACCGCCCTGAAGTCCCCGCCCCGCGTGCATCTGGTCGAGCTCGGCCCCGGGCGCGGCACCCTGTCCCGCGACATCCTGCGGGTCACCGGCCTCAGGCCCGCCTTTCGCGAGGCGCTGACGCTGCATCTGGTGGAGACCAGCCAGCGCCTGCGCGCGGTACAGGCCGAAACGCTCGCCGAAAGCGGGGCGACCCCGGTCTGGCACGACAGCCTGGACAGCCTGCCGCAGGACGGGCCGCTGCTGGTGGTCGCCAACGAGTTCTTCGATGCCCTGCCGATCCATCAGTATGTCAACACCGGCAAGGCGTGGTGCGAGCGCTGCGTGGGCCTCGACGCGGCCGGGGACCTGGCCTTCGTCACCGGGCCGGGCCAACTCGACATCCGCCCGCTGCCGGCTGACCTGCGCAACGCGCCCCTCGGCGCCATCATCGAGACCCAGCCCCTGTCGAACGCCCTGGCCGAGACGCTGGCAACCCGCATCGCCCGGCAGGATGGCGCGGCGCTGGTGATCGACTACGGCACCACCCGCACCGCCGTCGGCGACACCCTGCAGGCGGTGCGCCGCCACGCCTACGACCCGGTGCTGGCCCACCCCGGCACGGCGGACCTGACCGCCCATGTGAATTTCGAGGCGCTGGCCCGGGCCATGCAAATTGCCCCGCTCGCCCCGCGCGGCACGATCACCCAGGGCGACTTCCTGTTGCGGCTCGGACTTCTGGAACGGGCCGGACGGCTTGGCGCCGGCAAGTCCCCCGACGCCCAGGAGCGGATCCGCGGCGAGGTGGAACGGCTTGCCGGGCCGGAGGAGATGGGCACCCTGTTCAAGGTGCTGGCGGTCGCTCGGGCGGATATTCCCTTGCCGGCATTCGACACCTGACATTCGACGCCGGCATTTGACAGCCGACAGCGCCGCGCCCACCATCACCGCAGTACGAAAGCTGATCGGAATCACATGCTCACATCTCCCGACCTTGCCGCGCTGGATGGCATCGTCCACGGCTTCTTCACCCGCGAAGGCGGGGTCTCGCGCGGCATCTATGCCTCGCTCAACGTCGGTCTCGGCTCCGACGACGATCGTGCAGCGGTGATCGAGAACCGCACCCGCATCGCCACCATGCTCGGGGTGGTGCCCGGGATGCTGGTCTCGCCGCATCAGCATCATTCGGCGGACGCCATTCCCGTCTCCGTGCCCTGGACCGCCGACGCCCAGCCGAAGGGCGATGCCCTGGTCACGGACCGCCCGGGTCTCGCCCTTGGCATTGCCACCGCCGATTGCGGACCGGTGCTGTTCGCCGATCCGCAGGCGCGGGTGATCGCCGCCGCCCATTCCGGCTGGCGCGGCGCCCTCACCGGTATTCTCGAGGCCGTGCTGGTGAAGATGGAGACCCTCGGCGCCGACCGCACCCGGGTGATCGCCGTGCTCGGGCCGACGATCTCACAGAAGAACTACGAAGTGGGGCGGGACTTCCTCGACCGGTTCACCGCCGCCGATGCCGACAACGAACGCTTCTTCGTGCCCTCCGACCGGCCCGATCATTTCCGCTTCGACCTGCCCGCCTTCATCGGCCAGCGGCTGCGCCGGGCCGGGGTCGGCCGCGCCTGCGATCTCGGCCGCTGCACCTACGCGGAGCCGGAGCTGTTCTACTCCTACCGCCGGACGACCCATGCCGGGGAGCCGGATTATGGTCGGCTGATGTCGGCCATCGCCCTTTCCGGAGGCTGACGCACAACGCCGGAGACCACCCGCCCACCTCAAGCCGATGGGGTCGACCATGCCGCTGCCCTTCACACGTCAGGAATTCAGCGCCCGGCTCGACGCCCTCTGCGCGCTGATGACCGAGCAGAAGCTCGACGCCATGCTGCTGTTCGCCCAGGAAAGCATGTACTGGCTGACCGGCTACGACACCTTCGGCTTCTGCTTTTTCCAGACCATGGTGGTCACCCGCGACGAACGCATCGTCCTCTTGACCCGGTCCGCCGACCTGCGGCAGGCGCAGCACACCTCCGTCGTCGGCGACATTCGGATCTGGGAGGACCGGGCCGGCGCCTCGCCGGTGCTGCAACTGCGCGAACTGCTGTTCGAGCTCGATCTTCTCGGCGGACGGATCGGGGTGGAATACGACACCCATGGCATGACCGGGAAGGTGGCGCTGGACATCAACCAGCACCTGGCGAGTTTCGCGACCTTGCAGGATGCCTCGGCGCTGGTGCCGCTGCTGCGGGCGGTGAAGAGCCCGGCGGAAATCGCCCATGTGCGCCGCGCCGCCGAACTGACCGACGCCGCCTTTGTCGCCGGCCTTGAGAAAATCGCGCCGGGCGCCGACGAGGGCGAGATTCTCGCCGCCATGCAAGGGGCGGTCTTTGCCGGCGGCGGCGACTACCCCGGCAATGAATTCATCATCGGCTCCGGTCAGGACGCCCTTCTGTGCCGCTACAAGTCCGGCCGCCGCGTCCTTGCGGCCAATGACCAGATCACCCTGGAATGGGCTGGCGTCTATCGCCGCTACCACGTGGCGGCGATGCGCACGGTGGTGGTCGGCGAACCGACCTCGCGGCATGTCGCCCTGCACACGGCGGCGCGCGAGGCGCTGGCGGCGGTAGAGGCCAACTTGCGCCCCGGCTGCACCTTCGGCCATGTGTTCGATGCTCATGCCGCCGTGGTCGACGCGCACAAGCTGACGCCGCACCGGCTCAATGCCTGCGGGTACTCCCTTGGCGCGCGGTTCTCGCCCAGCTGGATGGATTGGCCGATGGCCTATTCCGGCAACAGCGCCGAAATCGTGCCCGACATGGTGATCTTCATGCACATGATCCTGATGGATTCCGACAGCGGCACCGCCATGACCCTCGGCCAGACCTATCTCACCACCAATGGCGCACCGGAATGCCTTTCCAACCTTCCCCTCGACCTTCCGGTCAAGGCGGGCTAAACGAACGGGACACATTCGCGCCGCGCGCAAGCCGCAAGAGCAGACCGCCAGAGCTGATAGCAAGACAAGGCCGACGAAGCCCGATGAGCGTATTCGCCCCCTCCCGACAGCGTCTCCCCCGCACCGCGCTCCTGGTCGCGGCCTTCCTGCTGACCGCCTGCGCCGGGGACCCGGTCCCGCCCGGACTGGTCTCGGACAATGCCGCCCCGGTCGCCAGCGCACCACGGGTCTCCCCCGACAAGGTAACCGTGGCCTTCGAGCCCTTCACCGGAGCGCCCGGCAACATCGCCGATTCGCTGTCCCGCCAGATCGGCAACGAGGCCGTCGCCCAGAACCTGACCCTCGTGCGGCGCGTCGGCGCCCCGGCGACCTACCGGATCAACGGGTACCTGACCGCCGCCGGCGATCAGTCGTCCACCACCATGTTCTATGTCTTCGACGTGGTCGACGCCAACGGCCAGCGGGTGCACCGCATTCTCGGGCAGGAGGACGCCCCCGGCGCCTCGGGCGACCCTTGGGCAGGCGTCGATGACGAAACGCTGGAACGGGCGGCCAAGCGCGCCGTCGCCGAGCTGAAAGCCTGGATTCGCCGTTAGTCGTCAGGCATTAGAGCGTGTCCGGCAGCTCCCCCAAGGAGCGCCGGGTAACGAAATTGGCATTTCGGAGGCACAGGCCGGTTGTTATTCGGCGGTGCGGTTGCTAAAACGCCGCCGCCTGCCGCAAGGCGCCGGGCCCGGGAGACCTCCCCCGCCGGACGCGCCGCGTGACATGGCCACGAATGAACAACGGACAGACCACGTGTGACCCTGCCTCGCCCGGGCTGCCTTTGCTGAACGGCGACGGACCAAAAAAGGACTTGCGGGCCATGAAGATCGTCGCGGGCAATTCCAATCGCGCGCTTGCCGAAGAAATTTCCAACTATCTCGGGGCTCCGCTGGCGAAATGCCAGGTGCGCCGCTTTGCCGATCAGGAAATCTTCGTCGAAATCCAGGAAAACGTACGTGGCGAGGACGTCTTCGTCCTGCAGTCCACCAGTTTCCCGGCAAATGACCACCTGATGGAACTGCTCATCATCATTGATGCGCTGCGCCGCTCCTCGGCCAAGCGCATCACCGCCGTGATGCCCTATTTCGGCTATGCCCGACAGGACCGGCGCGCCTCCGGCCGGACGCCGATTTCCGCCAAGCTGGTGGCGAATCTGATCGCCCATGCCGGCGCCCACCGGGTGCTGACGCTCGATCTGCACGCCGGCCAGATCCAGGGCTTCTTCGACATTCCGACCGACAACCTGTTTGCCGCACCGGTGATGACCCGCGACATCAAGGAGCGGTACTCGACCGAAAACGTCATGGTGGTGTCGCCCGACGTTGGCGGCGTGGTCCGCGCCCGCGCACTGGCCAAGCGCATCGACGCGCCGCTGGCGATCGTCGACAAGCGCCGCGACAAGCCTGGCGAGTCGGAAGTCATGAACATCATCGGCGAGCCGAGCGGCCGCGACTGCATCCTCGTCGACGACATCGTCGATTCCGGCGGCACCTTGTGCAATGCCGCCGAAGCCCTGCTGGCCAAGGGCGCCAATTCGGTCACCGCCTACATCACCCATGGCGTTCTGTCCGGCGGCGCGGTGGCCCGCGTCACCTCCTCCAAGCTCAAGGAACTGGTGATCACCAACTCCATCGAGCCCTCGGCGGCGGTGCTTGCAGCCCCGAACATCCGCACCGTGTCGATCGCTCCGCTGATGGGCGAGGCCATCTCGCGCACCGCGCTGGAGCAGTCGGTGTCGAGCCTGTTCAACTGATCAAGGCGGACGGGTTCCCCCGTCTCGCAGCCTTTTGACAAGAACCGGCGAGGGCCTCCCTCGCCGGTTTTTTTTCGTATCCGGCCGGCGTTACTCGACGGTGATGGTGATCACCTCCGACAGGACCGGCGGCTGGTGCGGGATATGGTTGTGATCGGCCAGCAGCAGTTGCAGCGTGTGCGTGCCCGGCGCCAGCTCGATGCTCGTCTCGGTCTGGCCGCCGCCGAAGTGGCGGTGATGCTCATCCGCCGGGATCGGATTGTCCGGATCCTCCAGCGCCTGATCCACCAACAGGTGATGATGGCCGGTCTTTTCCTTCTCCACGCCTGCGGGCGCCACACCCATGCCCTCCAGCCCGAAGCGGACGGAGACCGGGCTCTTGACCGTATCGCCATCGGCCGGCGTGATGAAATAGACCCGCGCCCCCTCTGGCGCCGGCGTGCGCATGTCGTTGCCAAGCGCTGCGGCAGGCAGAAGCAACGCGGCGGACAGTGTAACCGCTTTCAGAAAACGCATGATGATCTCTCCCGGTGCAAGGACGCGGATGGAGCGAAACCGGCGGCAAATGCCACCAGCTCCAAGCTGACCAAGGATCGGCGGGAAAGGCAAGACGGAAGGAGGCCGCTTATCGGCCACCAACCGGAAGGGAACCTACTGCGCGAGTCGGTCCCGCAGCCGCACAAGGAACTCCATCATCCGCTGGCGCGACAGGTTGTTGTTGTGCTGCCGGTCGAACCCGTGCCCCTCATCCGGGTATTCGAAGTACTCCACCTCGATCCCGGCCTTGCGCAGGGTCTCAGCAAGCCGACGCGATTGCTCCGGCAACACCCGCCGGTCGTTCGCGCCCTGGTGGATCTGTAAGGGCACACGGATCCGCTCCGCCTGAAAAAGCGGGGACAGCGCCCGCGCCCGTTCCCTATCCTTGCGCGGATCGAACCCCAGTTCCTCCAGGAAATAGGGACGCACCTGTTCCGGCATGCCCTCGATGAAGGTGGTCACATCGCTGATGCCGAAGATATCGACCGCCCCGTCGAACGCGTCCGGATATTGGGTGATCGCGGAGAGGACCGAGAAGCCACCGAACGACCCGCCCATGATGAAGCGTGGGCGTGCCTTCACCTCCGGCATCTTCGCCACATGGTCGGCGACCGCCAGAATGTCCCGGATATGCCCCCCACCCCAGTCGCCATTGTCCATGTCCATGAACGCCTTGCCGAAGCCGCTCGATCCACGCACATTCGGCAGCACCACGACGAAACCCTGACTTGCCAGCATCTGGTTGCCGGAGGAATAGAGCGGATCCACGTGATCCTGCGGCCCGCCGTGGATCACCATCACCATGGGCATTGGATTGTCGGCGCTCGCCCCATCCGGAATCATGATGTGGGTCGGGATCGGCGTGCCGTCGAAGCTCAGGATCAACTCGGAGCGATACCGGGCGAACGCACTGTCGGGCAAGCCGGTGACATTGGTGTCGAGCACTGGACGAGCCTTGCCCTTTTCCTGAACATAGAGGACCGGCGGACGCCCATCCTCCGCGAGGAAATAGAACCGCTCGCGGGTCCCGCGCGGCACGATGAAGGCGGTGACATCCCCCACCGCGGGATCGACCTCCACCGGTGTCCAGCCGCTTGTGCCCGTCGCCTCATCCGCCGCATAAAGGCTGACACGCGGTTTCAGCCCATCGCGGTAGATCAGCGCCATCATACCCGGTTCGCCAATGCCAAAGCCGGTAAGCTCCCCCGCGACCGGAACGTCAAGCGCGCTGAAACCGCCCGCCCCGTCATAGATCCAGGGACGCATCGGTCCGCCTTCCCGGTTCGCCAGAATGTAGTAGCCACCGCGATAGGCCTGCGCACCGACCACCCGCACATTCGCCTCTTCCAGGAACCAGTCGGTCTCGCCGCTTTCCAGATCCAGTAGCCCCAGATGCTGCTCGTCATTGGTGACGAAGCGCAGGAGGATCAGCTTCTTGCCATCCGGGGTCGCCTCCAGGCATTGCAGCCAGCGCCCCGGCTCCGCATAGAGCATCTCGGAACGGCCGGTCTCCGCATCGATGCGGAAGATCGCCTTTTCGCCCCACATATGCGCACCGCGCGCAGTGTAGAGATCGGCCCCATCGGGCGAGAACCCGCAAGGCAGGTCGAGCTTGTCGCGCGGCGTCGGCACCCGATAGGCGCCGGTATCCAGATCGACGATATGCAGCTTGGTTTGTTCGTCACCCTGCGCGTCCAGCGTGAAGGCCATGCGCGTTTCATTGCCATCGACCAGCAGGTTGTCGCCCTTGGCTGCGCCGATGGAAAACAGCGAGGTCATCCGGTCGCTGGCAAGGTCATAGCGAATGATATGAGCGCCGCGATCCGGATCGTAGATCCCCGCATAAAGCCGCTCGCCCGTCCGGTTGAGAAGCGGCGCACCCAGGCTGCGTACCCTGGCGTAGGCATCCGGCCCGGGGACCGGCCCATCTGCCGACGTGTCGTCTCCGGCCCGCCCGGTCGAGCTTGCGGCAACGACCATCAGGCAAAAGGCCAAAGCCCGATGCCATCCGCTCCGACCGGCACGCATCTTGTCGTTCAATCGCATAACCATGCCCCTCCGGCGAACCTCAGCCGCGCCAGCGCAACAGCCGACGTTCGGCCCGGCCGATCAACCAGCTCACCACCAGTCCCAGCACGGACAGCATGGCAACGCCGGCCAGCAACTGATCGGTGGCGAACAGGCTGCCGGCCATCAGCACATAGGCACCGACGCCGTATTCGGCGCCGATCATCTCCGCCGCCACCAACAGGATGATGGCGATGGAGGCGGAAATCCGGCAGCCGGACAGGATCGCCGGCATCGCCCCCGGCAGGATGATCTTGCGCACGATCGACCACCAGCCCAACCCGAAGGACTGACCCATGCGCACCAGCGTGCGGTCGACGTTGTCGACCCCGCCATAAGTGGCGATCACCGTGGGAAAGAACGAGCCGAACAGGATGGTTGCCACCTTCGAGCCCTCGCCGATGCCGAACCAGATGACGAACAGCGGCAGCAGCGCGATCTTCGGGATCGGAAACAGCGCCGACACCAGCGGCAGGAGACCCGCCCGGGCGAGCGGCAACAGCCCCACCATCAGCCCGACGGCGACGCCCAGCGTCACCCCGAGGCTCCAGCCGATCACCAGCCGCTGCAACGACGCGCCGAGATGCAGCCAGAGCTGCCCGGTCTCCACCAGTTGCCTGAGCGCCTCCAGCGCCTCGCTCGGCGCCGGCAATACCAGATTGCTGATCACGCCGCTGCGCGAGCCCGCTTCCCAGCCGAGCAGGAGCACGGCGAAGACCAGCGGCCCGACAAAGCGCCAGTGGCCCGGCCGGAACCCACCGCCCCGATAGGGGACGGCGCGAAGGTTCTTCGCCGCTTCGGTCATGTCCGTCCGTTCGGCCACATCACTCCGCGACATCGGCAATCTCCCTGTCCGCGGCCCGGGCCTCGTCGCGCAGCAGCGTCCAGAGCTGGCTCTGGATCGCCTCCAGTTCCGGATGGCCCGGCCCCCGCTCGGAAAGCTCCATGTCAATCTCCACCACCGTGCGAATTTGCCCCGGACGGCGCGACAACACCACGACCCGATGCCCCAGGCGCACCGCCTCGGCCAGATTGTGCGTCACATAACAGGCGGTGAACCGCTCCCGCTGCCACAGCGAGACCAGATCGTCCATCAGGAGCTCCCGCGTCTGGCTGTCGAGGGCGGACAGGGGCTCATCCATCAGCATCACCGCCGGACGCACGGCCAGCGCCCGGGCAATCGCCACCCGCTGCCGCATGCCGCCGGAAAGCTGACGTGGCAGCGCCTCGCGAAACTCCGAAAGCCCCGTACGCGCCAACACGTCCTCGATGATCGCCGCGACACGCTGCTTGCCAAGGCCATGGTCTTCCAGCACCAGCGAGATGTTGCCGGCCACGGTCCGCCAGGGCAGCAGGGCGAAATCCTGAAACACATAGGTCAGCGGGTTGAGAGAACCTTCCGGCTCGGGACCGGAGAGCAGCACCTCGCCCGCGTCCGGCCGTTCCAGCCCGCCGATGAACCGCAACAGGGTCGACTTGCCGCAGCCGGACGGGCCGATGATGCAGACGATCTCGCCCCGCCGGATATCAAGATTGATATCCCGCATCACCTCGGTCCCGCCGTAGCGATGCGAAATACCGCGTAGCAAGAGGTCCATGGTCAGTCGGTTTCGACGAAGCTGGTGTCCACCAGCGTTTCCATCGACACACTGGCCGGGACCAGTTTCTCGGACTTGAACCAGTCGAGCTGATCCTGGACCGAGGCGAGATTGAGCCGCGCGCCCTTGTTGATGCGCATGGCGCCATTGCGGATCGAGCCTTCGGCCTTCTCGAACGGCCGGTCCGCATAGACGTATTTGTGGATCAGGCGCACCATCGCCTCCTGCTCCTCCGCGCTCAGGGTCTTGTCGACCAGGGCGGCGTTGAAGTCGTCGGCGCCCCGGGAGAAGGCGGCAAGGAAGCGCTTGACCAGCTCCGGCCGCTCGCTCGCATTGCGCGTGGAGGTGAAGACGGTGGTCACCTGATAGCCGGGGATGTAATCGGCGATCTTGCCGATCACCTCGACCTCAGGCGCCTTGGCCAGGCCCTTGGCGATATGCGGCACGATGGCCCAGGCGTCGATCTGGCCGGTCTTCAGCGCGCCGATCACCGCCCCCACCTTCTGCAGCGGACGCAAGGTGATTTCGGCACGGTCGAACCCTTCCTTGTCGGCGATCTTGTGCGCCATGTAATGGAAGGAAGACCCGGCCTGGGTGATGCCGAAGCTGTGGCCCTTGAGCGCCGCCGGCGTGGTCACGCCCGCGTCATAGGCGCCCTTGGAGACGAGAATCATCTGACCATCGACGCCCGGCTCTTCCTGCAGCGCGCCGCCGACCACCTTGATGGCACCTTTCTCGGCCAGGTTGATCAGCCCGCCGGAAATCGCCGTCACGCCGAAGTCCACATCTCCGGAAGCAATCGCCACGGCCATCGGCTGGGCCGCCTGGAAGAACTTGAACTCGACCTCCAGCCCTTCCTCGGTGAAATAGCCGCGCTCAAAGGCAACGAAGCTGGCCGCATGCGAGGTAAACCGCAGCGCGCCGACCGTAACCTTGTCGGCGGCCAGCACGCCCGTCGGCGTCATCGCCGCCGACGACAGCGCCAGGGATGCAAGAACGGCCGCCTTGGCGAACCCACGCCGCGTCCATCGGGACATGATTCCACCCGTATCGCGCGCACCCGCTCCTGTCCGCTTCCCCATGCCGTGTCTCCTGATGCTGCTCTTTCGCTGGGCCTAGACGCTGTTCTCGCGTCAAAAATTCGCCGCAGGTGAGCCCACCGCCTGCCGATTGTCAATCGCGCCTGTCATTGTGACGGTGGGATCTCCCGCAAGATCGCCTGTCGCGCGAGCGTCCTGACCCGGCCGGAGCGCAGGCATCTTGCCCTTTTTGCCCGGTTCGGCTATACGGCACGCGCGTGCCTGCACCCCTGGAGGAGGCGCAACCGGGCTGGACCGTTTCCGCGAAAACGTTTGATCGGAAGCCCCAGCCTTCATCATAACATTTGAAGGAGAATTGCCATGGCTGAAGGCTATGTGCTGAAGGCATCGGCGAGAGATCGGGTTGGCAAGGGGGCCGCTCGCTCACTCCGTCGCGAAGGCCTCGTTCCCGCTGTCATCTATGGTGGCAAGCAACCCGCCCTGCCGATCGCCATTCCGGCCAAGGAATCGACGATCGCCCTGCATCGCGGCGGCTTCATGACCCACCTGGGCACCATCGACGTCGACGGCACGTCGCACCTGGTGATCGCCAAGGACTACCAGCTCGATCCGGTCCGTGACGACCTGATCCACGTTGACTTCCTGCGCGTTGCCAAGGGCTCGGAGCTGACCGTCGAGATTCCGGTCCAGTTCCTCAACGAAGAGACCTGCCCGGGCATCAAGGCCGGCGGCATGCTCAACGTCGTCCGCCACACGGTGGAGATGACCGTCCCGGCCGAGGCCATTCCGGACGCGCTCGTCATTGACCTCGCCAAGGCGAATGTCGGCGACTCGATCCACATTTCCGCGGTCGAGATCCCCGAGGGCTGCGCCCCGACGATCACCGATCGTGACTTCACGATCGCGACGATCGCCGCTCCTGGCGGTGGCGCCGGCGCGGACGAGGAAGCTGCAGAAGGCGAAGAAGAGGCTGCGAGCGAGGAATAATCGCACGCTGCCCGGGCCGGTTCGGCCCTGTTCGATCCCGGTCCGGGCTGGCGCCGCCAGCCCGGATCACAACCGGATCACGAGATGACGGGGGAACCCCATGCGGATCATCGTCGGTCTTGGAAATCCGGGATCAGGCTACGCACGCAACCGACACAACATCGGTTTCATGGCCGTGGATGCGCTCCACGACCGCCATCCCGGCTTCGGCCCCTGGCGCAAACGGTTCCAGGCGGAGGTCGCCGAAGGGATGCTCGCCGGCGAGAAGGTTCTTCTCCTGAAGCCGGCCACCTACATGAACGAATCCGGCCGCGCCGTTGGTGAGGCGCTGCGCTTTTACAAGCTGACCCCGGCCGACGTCATCGTCTTCTACGATGAGCTCGATCTTGCGCCGGGCAAGGTCCGCCTCAAGACCGGCGGCGGCAGCGGCGGCCACAACGGCATCCGCTCGCTCGACGCCCATATCGGCAAGGACTACCTGAGGGTTCGCCTCGGCATCGGCCACCCCGGCCACAAGGACCGGGTGACCGCCCATGTGCTGGGCGACTTCGCCAAGGCCGACCAGCCATGGCTGGAACCGCTACTCGACGCATTGGCGGGGGAAGCGGACCTGCTCCTGTCCGACAAGCCGGCGGAGTTCTGCAATCGCCTGCACCTGGCGCTGGCACCGGCTGGCGGCAAGGGACAGGCCCCGAAACGACCGTCAGCCGGCGCGCCGGCTGCGTCTTCCTCGCCACGAACGCAAAAGGCTGCGGCGAGCGGCGCCAACGCACAAGCCCCCCGCCCGGCCGGTCCGCTGGCGGAAGGTTTGGCGCGACTTCTTGGAAAAAAGGGAACTGACTAGATGGGCTTTCAATGTGGCATCGTCGGCTTGCCGAATGTGGGCAAATCCACGCTCTTCAACGCACTGACGAAAACGGCCGCCGCCCAGGCCGCCAACTATCCCTTTTGCACCATCGAGCCCAACACGGGTGAGGTTGCCGTTCCCGATCCGCGCCTGCGGGAGATCACCAAGGTTTCCAAGTCGGCGAACATCGTGCCGACGCGGCTGACCTTTGTCGACATCGCCGGTCTGGTGCGTGGCGCCTCCAAGGGCGAAGGGCTTGGCAACCAGTTCCTGGCGAATATTCGCGAGGTCGATGCCATCGCCCATGTGCTGCGCTGCTTCGAGGATGACGACATCACCCATGTCGACGGCCGCATCGATCCGATCGCCGACGCGGAGACCGTGGAAACGGAACTGATGGTCTCCGACCTGGAAAGCCTGGAACGGCGGCTGGCGCCGCTGAAGAAGAAGGCCACCGGCGGCGACAAGGACGCCAAGGCCGTGATCCCGGTGATGGAGGCGGCCCTTGAACTGCTGCGCGAGGGCAAGCCGGCCCGGCTGGTGGAGGTCTCCACCCCGGAGGAGCGCAAGATCCTCGACGGGCTCAACCTTCTGAGCACCAAGCCGATCCTCTATGTCTGCAATGTGGAGGAAAGCGCGGCGGCCACCGGCAACAGCCAGTCCGACCGGGTCAAGGCCATGGCCGAGGAACAGGGCGCGGCCTGCGTCGTCATTTCCGCCGCCATCGAGGCGGAAATCGCCCAGCTCGAGGAAGACGAACAGGCCGAATACCTTGAGACCCTTGGTCTGGAAGAGCCGGGCCTCGACCGGCTGATCCGCTCCGGCTACGATCTTCTCGACCTGATCACCTATTTCACCGCCGGCCCGAAGGAAGCCCGCGCCTGGACCATCCGCAAGGGCACCAAGGCACCGCAGGCCGCCGGTGTGATCCATACCGATTTCGAGCGTGGCTTCATCCGCGCCCAGACCATCGGCTTCGAGGACTACATCACCCTTGGCGGGGAAAGCGGCGCCAAGGAAGCCGGCAAGGCCCGCGACGAAGGCAAGGAATACGTCGTCAAGGACGGTGATATTCTCCTGTTCAAGTTCAACACCTGACGTTGGCCGCCCGCGCCTTTGCGGCGCCGGTTTCGGCCCGGCGCCAGCGCTCATGGGCGCCCTCCCTCAAGCCCCGCTTCGGCGGGGCTTTTTGCTGTCCGGGAGAAAAAACTTGCCGCTACGGCATCGAGCCGCAAACAGAAACTTGGTTAACACTTTAATTTCATTGAGCATTTTTCGTTTCTTAAGAAAAGACCGGTACAGCGGAAGGCATCCATTTCGTTTCCAGACGTGAACAAGGATCGCCTCGTATGTCCAAGTCCAAAGTCCTTTCCGCCCTCACAGCCGCTGTGATGCTCGGCGCCAGCGTCCTGCCGCAGACCGCGCTTGCCTGCACCCGGACCGTCTATGTCGGCGCTGACAACACGGTCATCACCGGCCGCAACATGGACTGGATGGAGGACATGCAGACCGATCTGTGGGTCTTCCCGCGCGGCATGAAGCGCACGGGCAACGCCGGCCCCGGTTCCCCGGAGTGGACCGCCAAATACGGCAGCGTCATCGCATCGGGCTACAACACCGCCAGCGCCGACGGCATGAACGAGAAGGGCCTTGTCGCCAATCTCCTCTATCTGGCGGAGAGCGACTACGGCAACGACAACAGCCATCCGCCGATGGTGATCGGCCTGTGGGCACAGTATGTGCTCGACAATTTCGCGACCGTTGCCGAAACGGTGAAGGCGCTGCAGGACACGCCGCTGCACATCATCGCCCCCAAGCTGCCGAACGGCTCGGCGGCCGCCCTGCATCTGTCGGTGTCCGATCCCAGCGGCGATTCGGCCATCTTCGAATATGTGAAGGGTGAACTCGTCATCCATCACAGCAAGGACTACAAGGTGATGACCAACTCGCCGGTCTTCGAACAGCAGCTGGCGCTCAACACCTATTGGGACAAGATCGGTGGCAACGCCTTCCTGCCGGGCACCGTCAGTGCGGCTGACCGGTTCGTGCGGGCATCCTTCCTGCTGGACGCGACCACCAAGAAGATCGACAAGAACTTCATCAACGCTGTCCCGGGCAAGACCTACGCCAACCAGGCGGTTGCCCAGTCGCTCTCCATCATGCGCGGCGTCAGCGTCCCGCTCGGCATCAGCACCCCGGGCGAGCCGAACATCGCCTCGACCCTGTGGCGGGTTGCCGCCGATCAGACCAACCTGGTCTACTTCTTCGATTCCGCAACCACCCCGAACACCTTCTGGGTCGATTTCGCCGATCTCGATTTCTCCGAGGAAGCCAAGCCGAAGAAGCTGGAGATCGCCGGCGGTCACTACTACTCCGGCAACGCGGCAGAGCATTTCGAGGAAGCCAAGCCGTTCGAATTCATGTCGGCCGACACCAAGAAGTAATCTGCCTTGCCTCCTCGCCCCACAGCGGCGGGACATGGCAAGACGACACGAGACGGGGCGGCCCATGCCGCCCCGTTTCCGGCTCACCCGACGCCCGATGTGCCGGGCACCGCCTTTGCGCTCGACAGGAGGCCGGGGCAGCGTATACATCCAGTCTCATGAGTGATTTTCGCAGCTTCGAGGATTTCCATCCGGGCGAGGACATTGTGCTCGGATCGAAAACCGTCACCCGGGACGAGATTATCGCCTTTGCCCGCGAATTCGACCCGCAGCCCTTTCATCTCGACGAGACCGCCGGCGAAACATCGCTGCTGGGCGGGCTTGCCGCGTCCGGTTGGCACACCATCGCCATGCTGATGCGCATGCTCTGCGACGGCCTGTTGCTGCACTCCAGCTGCAACGGCTCTCCCGGCGTGGAGGAAGTTCGCTGGATGCGCCCGGTGCGCCCCGGCGACACCCTGACGGCCACCGCCCGGGTGATGTCGACCCGCGCGCTGCGCTCGCGCCCCACCCTTGGCGTCGTCACCTTCCTGATGACCCTCGTCAATCAGGACGGGCATGCCGTCATGACCCAGGAAAACACCATCCTGTTCGAACGGCGCGAGGCTGCGGCATGAACTGGTTCGAAGACATGCAGATCGGCGAGCGCCGGGACCTCGGCAGCTTTACCTTCACCGCCGAGGATATCATCCGCTTCGCCAAGGCCTATGATCCGCAGCGGTTCCACCTTTCCGACGAGGAAGCGCGCAAGACCCATTTCGGACGGCTTTGTGCCTCCGGCTGGCACACCGCCTCGGTCTGGATGAAGCTGATGGTGGCCTCGCTCGATCTTGAGCACGCCGGCGGCGGGCCGAGCGCCCGGCTGGGCCCCTCCCCCGGCTTCACCGACCTGAAGTGGATCAAGCCGGTGTTTGCCGGCGACACCATCACCTATTCCTCCACGCTGGTGGAGAAGACGGAGATCCGCAGCCGGCCGAAATGGGGCTTGGTGCAGCACCGGAACGAAGGCGTCAACCAGGACGGAGTTCTGGTGTTCTCCTTCATCGGCAAGGTCTTCGTCGCCCGCAAGCCCGCCGACGAGGCCTGAGGCCCGCCATCACGCCAGCCGCCCGCCCCCGGGCCGACGACCCGGGGACGACTGGCATCCTCTGATCGGCTCAGATCGTGCGGGCAAACACCACTTCGTCATGAATGGGAATGCGGTACTCGCCAGTGAGCGGGATTTCCGGCTTCAGCCGCCGCTCCTCGTCGATCGCGCCGAACACCACCTTTTCCAGCCGGAAGCCGCGCCGCTGATAGAAGCGGAAGGCATCCAGATTGTCGTTCGAGGTGCGCACCATCAGCCGGCGGATGCCGTTTTCCAGCGCCGAGCCGACCACCGCATTGAGCAGCAAGGTCCCGACCCCGCCCCAGCGGTTCAGCGAATCCAGCGTCAGGATCTCCCACTCGCTCTCCCGCTTGATGATGGTCACGAGCCCGACCATTTCGCCATCATCTTCAGCGATGAAACCCGGAAGGCGCGATCCGTCGATCATCTCGCCTTCGATCAGGATTTCCGGGCTGGTCCAGCGCCGCGTCAGGAGATCAACGACCGCCGCGTGATCCTCCTCCCGCGTGGGTCGAATGCTAACCGCCATGGACGTCTCCTTTTCCGCGCGATCGACCCCAGGCCGCATAGCGCTGTCATATCTCTCATTCGCAGGGCGCTGCCCTGCAAGACCCGCTCGTTGCGCCGGGCAGCCCTTTGCCCTAGCGCCGCAGGATCCGCTCATTGAGCCCGCGCCGTGCCTGCCAGCCGGACCGTTCCAGCTCCGGATCGCGATGTTCCTCCACCGGATATCCCAGACACAGATAGGCGATCAAGCGCCAAGAGGCCGGAACGTCGAGCGCTTCGGTCACCACATCCGGTTCCAGGATCGACACCCAGCCCACACCCACACCGTGCATTCTGGCGGCCAGCCACAACGTATTGATGGCACAAACCGCCGAGTAGGCAAGCATCTCCGGCATGGTCCGCCGGCCAAGCCCGCGCCCCTGATCCGTGCCCTCGTCGCAGAACACCGCCAATTGCACCGGCGCCGCATCCAGCCCTTCCAGCTTCAACCGGGCATAGCGCGCGGCCGCCTCGCCATCATAGGCCTCAAGCGCCCGCTGATTGCAGCGCAGGAAGCTTTCCCGCACCCTGTCACGGCGTTGAGGTTCGCCGACCAGCACGAAACGCCAGGGCTGGCTGTTGCCGACAGAGGGTGCCATGTGCGCCGCCGCCAGCAGATCTTCCACCAGCGCCGGCTCGAGCGGCGTGGTGCGAAAGCGGCGCACATCCCGGCGCCAGGCGAGCAGGTCCAGGAAGCAAGCCTGAAAGCCCGCATCGAAGGAGGGTTCGCCCGGCCCCGACACGCGAACCTCAGTGTCCGGGGAAATCGACGAGCGTGCGTACCGGCACGTCCAGTGCCTCGATCCGCGCACGGCCGCCGAGATCCGGCAGGTCGATGATGAAGCAGGCGGCAACCACCTCCGCGCCCATCTGCTGCAACAGCTTGGTCGCCGCTTCGGCCGTGCCGCCGGTGGCGATCAGGTCATCGACAAGAATGACCTTCTCGCCGGGTTTGACCGCGTCCTTGTGGATCTCCATTTCGTCGAGCCCGTATTCCAGAGAATAGGCGATGCGCACGGTCTCGTGCGGCAGCTTGCCCTTCTTGCGGATCGGCACGAAGCCGGCGGAGAGCTGATGCGCGACCGCACCGCCGAGAATGAAGCCCCGCGCCTCGATCCCTGCGACCTGATCGATCTTCGATCCCGCCCAGGGCTGCACCAGCGCATCGACCGCACGGCGGAACGCGCGCGCATTGCCCAGCAGCGTGGTGATGTCGCGAAACAGGATGCCCTTTTTCGGATAGTCGGGAATCGTGCGGATCGCCGCCAGCAATTCATCCGAAACAGTTTCTGCCACCATTGCCCAGCCTCTTTCTCGGAGCGCTCCATGGTGTCACGAACACCCGGCGCCGCTCCAGCCCTTTGTTGTGATGTCATCCGGAGCGAAGAACGGAGTCTCCGCCGTGCCGGGATTTGTCTTGCGAGCCGCCGCGGCCCCTCGCCGGCCGCCGGCTGTCCGTGACGCCTAGCGGGACAGCATCCGTCCGGCCACCGCGTCGAGCTTTGCCACCAGCGCCGGATCGCGCATCTCCGGTGCCGTCATCAGCGCATATTCCAGCGCCGTGTCTGAGCCGACCGGGCAGGCTTCATGCTGACGCGGCAGATCCTTCGCCAGCCGCGCCACCAGTCGCCGCGCATTGTCGGAGTTGGCGTGCAGCACCTTGATGATTTCCTGAATGTCGACGGCTCCGTGATGCGGATGCCAACTGTCGTAATCGGTCACCATCGCCACCGTCGCGTAGCAGATCTCAGCCTCGCGGGCGAGCTTCGCCTCCGGCATGTTGGTCATGCCGATCACGTCGCAGTCCCAGGACCGGTAGAGCTTGCTTTCGGCCAGCGAGGAGAACTGCGGCCCTTCCATGGCAAGGTAGGTGCCACCGCGATGCAGGGTCAGCCCCTCGGCCGCGCCCGCCGCCGCGATATGCTCCACCAGCCGCGGCGACACCGGATCGGCCATCGACACATGGGCAACGCAGCCCTTGCCGAAGAAGCTCTTTTCCCGGGCGAAGGTCCGGTCGATGAACTGATCGACGAGCACGAAGCTGCCCGGCGCCATCTCTTCCTTCAGCGAGCCGCAGGCGGAGACCGAGACCAGCGAAGTCACGCCGCAGCGCTTCATCACGTCGATGTTTGCCCGGTAGTTGATATCGGACGGCGCATAGCGGTGACCACGGCCATGCCGGGGCAGGAACACCACCTTCAAGCCATCGACCTCACCGATCCGCACCGCATCGGACGGCTCGCCCCAGGGGCTGTCCACCGTCACCCATTCCGCGCCCACCAGTTCCGGCAGGTCATAGAGGCCGGACCCACCGATCACCCCAAGAACCGCATTGCCCATGTCACGTGTCTCCTGAACCGCCTGTGCTCAAAAAAGAGGGCCGCCGGATTGCCCCGGCGGCCCATGTCAAACGTCTCTGTCGCCGCGATCAGTGATCGACGTCGCGCCACACCGACTTCTTGGTGAAGTAAAGCAGCGAGGCGAAAATGACGAGGAAGATCATCACCCGGAAACCGAGGTTCTTGCGCTCCTCGAGCTTCGGCTCGGCCACCCACATCATGAACGCCGCAACGTCATGCGCGTACTGCTCGACCGTCATCGGCGTACCGTCGGTGTACTCAACGGCCTCTTCGAACAGCGGCGGAGCCATCGCCAGCGACTTACCGGCGATGAAGCTCGGGTTGTAGTACTGCCCTTCCGGAACCTCGACACCCTCCGGCGGTTCTTCATAGCCGGTCAGCAGGTTGTAGATGTAGTCCGGACCGTGCTCCTGATACTGGGTGAAGATATCGAACACGAAGCCCGGGAAGCCACTGGCCACGGCCCGTGCCTTGGCAAGGGTCGAGAAGTCCGGCGGATAGGCACCGCCATTGGAGGCGCGGGCGGCCTGCTCGTTCGGGAACGGCGACGGGAACCGGTCCGACGGAATCGCCGGAAGCGCTTCCATCTCGCCGTCGTCATTCGGCCCCTTCAGCACCTCGTACTCGGCCGCGATCACCTTCACCTGATCTTCGGTGAAGCCGGGTCCGCCCTCTTCCGCAAGGTTGCGGAAAGCAAGGAACTTCGCACCATGACAGGACGCGCAGACTTCCTTGAACACCTTGAAGCCGCGCTGCAACTGCGCCTGGTCATAGGATCCGAACGGACCGCTGAACGACCACTGCTGGCGTTCGATGTGCGGGCCTTCGCCGGCAGCCAATGCCGGGGCGGCGACGGCAAGCGCCGCCACTGCCAGCAAGGCTCCACGAGCGGATCTGATCATCGTTTTCATCAATGAGAACTCCCAAGTTCGCTCGTGGGTCACTTCGTTTCCGGCGCGGACACCGCACCGGCCGGCTGACCGCCACCCGATCCGGCCAGCACCGCTTCGGAAATCGACGCGGGCAGAGCCTTCGGCTTCTCCAGGAAGCCGAGCAGCGGCAGGATGATCAGGAAGTGGGCGAAGTAATAGGCCGTCAGGATCCGGGCCAGCGTCACGTAGATGCCCTCGGCCGGCATGGCGCCGAGATAGCCGAGACCCACGCAGACGGCGGCAAAGATCCAGAAGAACTGCTTGAACAGCGGACGGTAGGTACCGGAACGGACCTTCGAGGTGTCGAGCCACGGCAGCACGAACAGAACCGCGATCGAACCGAACATCAGGATCACGCCACCGAGCTTGTCCGGCACCGCACGCAGGATCGCGTAGAACGGCAGGAAGTACCATTCCGGAACGATATGCGCCGGCGTCACCAGCGGGTTGGCTTCGATGTAGTTGTCCGCATGCCCGAGGAAGTTCGGGATGTAGAAGACGAAATACGCGAAGAAGATCATGAACACGACAATCGCGAACAGATCCTTGACCGTGTAGTACGGATGGAACGGGATCGTGTCCTGCTTCGTCTTCGGATTGATGCCCGTCGGGTTGCTGTTACCGCTGGTGTGGAAGGCCCACACGTGCAGCAGAACCACGCCGAAGATCATGAACGGCAGCAGGTAGTGCAGCGAGAAGAACCGGTTCAGCGTCGGATTGTCGACGGCGAAACCGCCCCACAGCCAGTTGACGATCGGCTCACCGACGAGCGGCAGCGCCGAGAACAGGTTGGTGATCACCGTGGCGCCCCAGAAGGACATCTGGCCCCAGGGAAGCACGTAACCCATGAAGGCGGTGGCCATCATGATAAGGAAGATCACGACACCGAGGATCCACGAAATCTCGCGGGGCGCCTTGTAGGAGCCGTAGTACATGCCGCGGAACATATGGATGAACACGGCGATGAAGAACATCGACGCGCCGTTGGCGTGCAGGTAGCGCATCAGCCAGCCGAAGTTCACATCGCGCATGATGTGTTCGACCGAGGCAAAGGCCGCCGTGGTGCTGGCCGTGTAATGCATCACCAGCACGATGCCGGTGACGATCTGGGCGATCAGCACGAAAAACAGGATACCACCGAAGGTCCACCAGTAGTTCAGATTCTTCGGGGTCGGAAAGTCAACGAAAGAGCCGCGAACGAGCGAAATCACCGGCAAGCGGCTCTCGAGCCACTTCGCCGCCGCGCTCTGCGGCACGTAGTTGGAATGTCCAGCCATGGCTGTCTCCTCTAAACTGCCGCTATCAGCCGATCCGAATGACATCGTCCGAGATGAACTCGAACGGCGGGATCATCAGGTTCTCGGGCGCGGGGCCCTTGCGAATTCGTCCTGCGGTGTCGTAGTGCGACCCGTGACAGGGGCAGAACCAGCCGCCGAAATCACCAGCCTCGCCCAGCGGAATGCATCCCAGATGGGTGCAGACGCCGACCATGACGATCAGGGCCTCGTTGCCCTCGACGCCACGGTTTACATCACTCGCATCCGCGTCCGGCCCGAGGTTCAGATTTCGGGCCATCGGGTCCGGAAGGTCGGCGATCGGCACTTCCTTGGCCTCGCCCACTTCCTTTTCGGTGCGGTAGCGGATGAACACCGGCTTGCCGCGCCACATCACCTTGATCGACTGCCCTTCCTCGATCGAGGAGACATCGACTTCGATCGACGCCAGCGCAAGCGCCGACGCATCGGGATTCATCTGGTGAATAAAGGGCCAGGCCAGCGCACCCACGCCAACCGCACCCATCGCACCGGTCGCGATATAGAGGAAATCGCGGCGTGTCGGTTCGACCGTATCCTGCTGTGCCAAGGTCGCGTCCTCTTCAAAACCATCTGCCCAACGGCGACGGCGCCCGATTGCGACCGTATTCCGATTTGGGAGGAATGGCCGGCGGAGCGCATCGACAGGGCGGCAAGTGCGGCTTCTCGCACTTTTCCAAGCGCGCGTGTTTTTGCACCGTTGGCGCGACTTGTCCAGATCAGCCTTGCGGGAAACGACGCTTTGTCGCGGTTTTTCCGCGAACTGGGACCAAAGCAGTATGCTACCCTTGTCCGATGCCCCTGCGGCACAACGGCAGGACGTGCGCCGGACCGGATGAAACCCGGCCCGGCGCGTTTCCACTCTTGACTCAACCGGCCGACGCCACCCCCGGCACACTGTCGATAAAACCGCCGGATTGGCGGCTCCAAAGCCGGGCGTAGAGGCCGCCACGGGCAAGCAGCTCCTCATGGGTACCGTCCTCGACCACCCGCCCCTTGTCCATCACCACCAGCCGGTCCATCGCCGCGATGGTCGACAGGCGGTGGGCGATGGCGATCACCGTCTTGCCGGACATCAACGTGTTGAGGCTGTCCTGAATGGCCGCCTCCACCTCGGAGTCCAGCGCCGAGGTTGCCTCGTCGAGCACCAGAATCGGCGCGTTCTTCAAAAGCACCCGGGCAATGGCGATTCGCTGGCGCTGGCCGCCGGAGAGCTTCACCCCGCGCTCGCCCACATGGGCCTCCAGCCCCTTGCGGCCCGACGGGTCCTCCAGATCGGCGACGAAACCGGCCGCATGGGCACGCCGCAGCGCCTCCATCGCCTCGGCCTCATCCGCATCCGGCTTGCCATAGACGAGATTGTCATGGACCGACCGATGCAGCAGCGAGGTGTCCTGGGTGACCATGCCGATGTTCGCCCTGAGGCTCGACTGGGTCACCCGGGCGATGTCCTGATCGTCGATCAGGATGCGCCCGCCCTCCAGGTCGTGGAACCTGAGCAGGAGATTGACCAGGGTCGACTTGCCCGCCCCCGAGGGGCCGACGAGCCCGACCTTTTCCCCCGGGCGAATGTCCAGGGAAAGCCGCTCGATCACCCCGGCCTCCCGGCCATAGTGGAAGCGCACATCCTCAAAGCGGATGCCGCCGCGCCCGACCACCAGCGGCCTGGCCCCGGCGATATCCGTCACATCGCGCTCGCGCGAGATGGTGGAGATGCCGTCCTGAACCGTGCCGATGTTTTCAAACAGGCCCGAGACCTCCCACAGGATCCACTGCGACATGCCATGCAGCCGCAGCACCAGGGCCATTGCCACGGCAATATCGCCGGTGGTCACCACCTCTTGTTGCCACAACAGGATGGCCAGCAGGCCGGTGGTGAACAGCAACAGGAGGTTGATGACATGCAGGATCGTGTTGAGCACCGTCACCAGCCGCATCTGCCGGTAGACCGTCTTCAGGAACTCCCACATGGAGGCGCGGGCGTAGCTCTCCTCCCGGTCGGTGTGGGAGAAGAGCTTGACCGTGGCGATGTTGGTATAGGCATCGACCACCCGCCCGGTCATCAGCGAGCGGGCATCTGCCTGGGTCTTCGACACCACCTTCAGCCGCGGCACGAACACCACCAGCACGGCAATATAGGCGATGAGCCACAGAACCAGCGGCACCGCCAGCTCCAGACTGGCATCGCCGATCAGCGCCAGCGCCGACAGGAAATAGACCGCCACATAGACAAGGGCATCGAGGATCCGCGTCACCACCTCACGCACCGCCAGTGAGGTCTGCATCACCTTGGTGGCGATACGGCCAGCGAAATCGTCCTGATAGAAGCCGATGCTCTGGCGCAGCAGGTAGCGGTGCACCTGCCAGCGGATCACCATCGGGTAATTGCCCATCAACCCCTGATGAAACACCAGCTCCCACAGGACCGACAGGATCGGCATGATGACGAGGATCACCACCCCCATCCACACGAGTGACCAGCCGTTGTCGGCAAAGAAGGTCTCCCGCTCGGCGGTGGAGAGCCAGTTCACCAGATCGCCGAGGAACGAGAAGATCATCACCTCGAAGATCGCGACGACGGCGCCCAGGAAGGACACCGCCGCCAGCACCGGCCAGACGGGCTTGGTGTAGTACCAACAGAAGCCGAACAGCGTTGCCGGCGGCGCCTTGACCTCACCGGAACGGAAGGGGTCGATGATCTTTTCAAAGCGGGCGAACATTGCGCACCTCTGCGGTTTGGATGCCAGCCTGCCGCAACGCCCCGCCCACGGACCAGCGCCGCCGCGCCGGCAACAGCGGACGGGCGGAAGGCGTGGTGAGCAGCAACGACAGCACGAAACTCGACACCGCCGCCGCCAGCACCACCAGACCGAGGAACAGGTCGGTCAGGCGGCGGAAGAACGCAGGCGCCGTTTCCGGCACCCCGGCAACGACCACGGCATCGAGCGTATCCAGTTCATGCGCCAACACGGGCAGAAACAGGACGACAGCCAGAAGGAAGGTAAGGACCATGCCGGCAGCGGCAACCAGCAGAACGTCGCGAAGACGCCAGCGGCCCGGCGGCGGCACACTTATATCGTCAGACGCCGCCGAAAACGGCGGCTTGGGCCGCGCGAACGGATCGAGCGGAAAACGGGAAGTCATAGCGGTCACTCCTGCAGAAAACCTGCGGAACGGGGGTGCCGGACGGATCGCACAGGCGGCAATGCACCTGCATCCGCGAGGGTCGCGGATTTATCGCGTGGCAATGATGTTGGGCGCTCGTGCCGAGCGCACTGAGATCAGTCGAAGGGAAGAATTCCGGTGGGGCGCATCACGCGACGCGCGGCATCAATCCTCGGTGGCCAGCGCGGGGTGTGGCCCCTGCGAATGCCGGGAGAACAGCGATGCAGATCTGAAATGCACAGGCATTTATCATGCGATCTCCCTTTCCTGGCGTGAGCCGATGGCAAGGCACCGGCAATCGGATTGATGAAGGCATCCGCAGCGACCTGAAAAAGCAGGGGGGGGCAGCGGACCCGGCCAAACGTCAACGGGCGTTGACAGGGAGGAGAATACCCAAGCTTTCATAAAAGAACAGCGAGATTTGACACAGCAGCCAACCTTGCCGCGCATTGTTGCCCATCTGCAACAAACCTGTGTCCTGCCTGCACGGCGACCACCGCTTCAGGCAGGCTCCTCCGCCGCCAGGAAACCGCCGCTTTTGGAGCCGGGGAATTGCACAGCCCGGCGGATTGCACGCATGTATGGCCCGACCGCAACAGATACGGTACCGGCCCGCAATACCGTGGCTTTGAGGGGCGGCGTTTTCCGCTACACAACAAACGCGGCGACGGGCTGGACCGAGCCGGGAACGGCGACCTGCACCGGCGCGCTGGCAGTATAGGCCAGGCTCGCCTGCCCCGGCGCCATCGAAGGGGCGGGGGCCGCAACGGAGGGTGACGAAACGCCCGCAGGTTCTGGAGACGGCCCGGAGAGCGCCTGCACGAGACCGGGATTGTCGAGCGCCCGGTCCCCCTCGTCGATGGCCCGGTCGATGGCCCGCGCGTCGCTTTGTTTGCCCGCCTCGTCGGACCGATCCCGGCGGGAGAGAGCCTCGATTTTTTCGGCGAGTTGCTTGAGCTCCTCGCCGATCTCCTTCAGCGTATCGCGCTCGCGCTTCATGCTCTCCGCACGGGACCGTGTTACCGCCTGTTCCTCGGCCTCCTGCTCGCCAATGTAGGCCTGCAGACCCGACTTGAGCTCTTCCTGGTTCGGGCCCGTCTCCTCGCCCGGAGCCGCACCCTCGCCCGAGCCAATGTTATCGCCAGGTCCGGCTTCGCTCCCGGCGCCCCCGTGCGAGGACACCATGACAAACGGCGTGACGGTTTCGCTTTCCGTATCCGCGTTCGCGCCGCCCTCGCCGGCCTGCCCCTCGGCACCAGCAGCAACTGTGGCACCTGTCTCGCCGGCTCCGGCCATGGCCTGCGCTCCGGCAACCCCGGTTCCACTGGCGGAAAGCCCCGATGCATCGGAACCGAGCTGCGAGGCGGCCCCCTTGAAGTCCTGGGCAAGCTGCTTGAGTTCCCTCAGCAGGGCCTTGGCCTGCTGAGGCGTAGCGAACTGCAGGCGCTGCTTGAGTTCGGCGATCTTCTGCTTGATCTCCGACACCCGATTGGAACGCGCACCGTCCTTCATCGACTCCGTCATGCGCTGCAGGCTCTGACTGATCTCGACGCTGTCCTTGATCTCCTTAACGGCGTCCTTGTCCAGCGCGATGCCGCTGCCGGCCAGCTTGTCGAGGGTCGCGTTCGCCTGCTGGGCGAAGAGGCCGGCGTTCCGGTCATTGCGATCCTGACCGGACCGCCCGGAAAGCCCGGCAAACGCCGAGACGGTCTGGAGCATGGAAAGGACCGACATCGCAAACTCCCCCGCTTTGCTGGCCTAAAGGCAGCAGGTCACAACCAGAAGGCGTATTTCATATCGGACCTAACCTCTTAAAAATGTCTTAACGGTTAATACAACTTAACCCGCTGCCATCATGCCGGTGCCACCTCGCCCGCAAACGTGTCCGCCGCCAGGAACCCGCCGGACTGGCGCTGCCACAGCTCCGCGTACAGCCCGCCCCGGGCCAGCAAAGCCTCATGCGAGCCGTCCTCGACGATCCGCCCCTTGTCCATCACCAGAAGCCGGTCCATCTCGGCGATGGTCGACAGGCGGTGGGCGATGGCGATCACCGTCTTCTCCGCCATCAAACTGTTGAGGCTATCCTGAATCGCCGCCTCGATTTCGGAATCGAGTGCCGAGGTCGCCTCGTCCAGAATGAGGATCGGCGCATCCTTCAACAGCACCCGGGCAATGGCGATCCGCTGACGCTGACCGCCGGAGAGCTTGACCCCGCGTTCCCCCACATGAGCGGCGAAGCCATGCCGGCCGCGCACATCGCTAAGCTCCTGAATGAACCCATCCGCGTGGGCGCGGGCGGCGGCAAGGCGCACCGCCTCCTCGCCCGCCTCCGGGCGGCCAAGGGCAATGTTGTCGGCAATCGACCGGTGCAGCAGCGCGGTATCCTGGGTCACCAGACCGATGGCGGCGCGCAGGCTCGACTGGGTCACAAGGGCGATATCCTGCCCGTCGATCAGGATGCGGCCGGATTCCAGATCGAAGAACCTGAGCAGCAGGTTGACCAGGGTCGACTTGCCCGCGCCCGAGCGGCCGACAATGCCCACCCGCTCGCCCGGCGCTATGGTCACCGACAGGCCCTCGATCACCCCGCCATCCTTGCCATAATGGAAGCTGACGTTCCGAAATTCGATCCGGCCCTCGTGCACGGTGAGTGCCGGCGCGTCCGGACGGTCGGTCACCGTCACCGGCCGAGTGATCGTCTCGGCGCTGTCATGCAGGGAGCCCAGCGCGCGAAACAGCCCGTTGAGCTGCCCCATCAACCGGCCGAGCAGCACCTGAAGCCGCAGCACCAGTGCCAGCACCAACGCCACGCCGCCGGTTGTCACCGTACCCGCCTGCCAGGCGGAGACGATCAAGACGGCAATCACCGTCAGCATCACCCCGGAGAGCAGATTGACCGCGATCCGCATGCCCGTGAGCGTGCGGGTGAACCGGCGGATCGAGGCGAGAAAATCGCGATAGGCCGCGCGAGTGCCCGCGTCCTCATGCGCCGCATCGGAAAACAGCTTCAGCGTCTGGATGTTGCCATAGCTGTCGACCAGCCGGCCGGTCACGCCCGACGCGGCATGCGCGCTTGCCTTGGCCCCCTTGCGGATGCGCGGCACGAACACCCACGCCGCCGAGCCAAAGAGCACCAGCCAGATCAACACCGCCACCCCGACCGCCCCATCGAGACCAGAGGCCAGCGACAGGGTAAACAGCGCGAAGACGACGATGAACCAGATGATCTGCAGCAGGCTGACCATGAAGTCGCCAGCGGATTGCCCCGACTGCCAGACCTTTTGCGAGATCCGGCCGGCGAACTCGTCCTGAAAGAACGCCAGCGACTTGGCCGTCACCTGTTCATGCCCCTGGAACCGCACCAGATTGAAGAAACCGGGAACGACGATCTGCTCTTCCACCAGCGCGGTGAGCGAGGCGGCAAGCGGGCGCAAGACCAGAATTGTCAGCCCCATCAGGGCAAGGACCAGGCCGTTGTCGCGCAGGAAACTGTCGCGCGCGCCCGCCTGCATCCGGTCAACCAGATCGCCGACGAAGACATAAAGCGATGCCTCGATCACGGCGGTGATGCCGCCGAGCACCAGCATGGCGAGAAAGGCCCAGCGTGCCTGGGAGACGAAGAACCAGAGATATCCGAGTGCGCCGCGCGGCACCGGACGGTCCGGCAGCGGCGCCAGCGGGTCGATCCGCCCCTCGAACCAGGTGAAGATGCGCTCGATCACGGCCATCGGACCTTCCGCAGCGCCGACCGGCGGCGCGCGTACCATCGCACCGAATCGGGATGACAGGAAACAGCCATCCATTTACCACCCATGGCAGCACCCGCTCCACTCATTGCCAGGATCGCCTCACCACCGATGCCCGACCTCGTTCTCTTCCAGCCCGACATTCCGCAGAACACCGGCACCATCCTGCGGCTCGCCGCCTGCATGGATGTCTGCGTGCATCTGATCGAGCCCGCCGGTTTTCCCCTGTCCGACCACGCCCTGAAGCGGGCCGGCATGGATTATCTGGAGCGTGCGGCCCTCGTCCGCCACCTCAACTGGCCGGTTTTCGAAGATTGGCGCCGCGCGCAGGGCCGCCGACTGGTGCTGTTGACGACGGCCGCGGCCAGCAGCTACGCGGAGTTCGCCTTCGCGCCCGGCGACCTCCTGATGCTCGGACGCGAATCCGCTGGCGTGCCGGCGGATGTGCATGCGAGCGCCGATGCCCGGCTGACCATCCCGATGGCCGAGGGCATGCGCTCGCTCAACGTCGCGGTGTCGGCGGCGATGGTGCTGGGCGAGGCCCTGCGGCAGACCGGCTCTTTTCCATCCCGCCCGCATCTGCCATGAAGGCGGCAAGGAACAACGCGACCTGAATGAACATGGGACGGATCATGAACGACACCACGGCCAAGCAGCCCCCGGTAAAGGGCGGCCCGATCCCCGACGGCATCGAGGACAAGAAGCAGACCGCGACCGCCTGGTTCGCCAGCCTGCGCGACCGGATCTGCAAGGCCTTCGAGGCCATCGAGGACGAGGCGGCAACCGATGCGGCGCTGCCGCCGGCCTTGCGCGACGTGCCCGCCGGGCGCTTCGTGCGCACCCCCTGGGAACGGACCGATTCCACCGGCGCCAAGGGCGGCGGCGGCGTCATGTCGATGATGAAGGGCCGGGTGTTCGAGAAAGTCGGGGTGCATGTCTCCACGGTGCACGGCGAGTTCTCGCCGGAGTTTCGCGGCCAGATCCCCGGCGCCAGCGAGGACCCGCGCTTCTGGGCCTCCGGCATTTCGCTGATCGCCCATCTGCACAATCCGCATGTGCCGGCGGTGCACATGAACACCCGCATGGTGGTCACCACCCGCCAGTGGTTTGGCGGCGGCGCCGACCTGACCCCGGTGCTGGACGCCCGGCGCAGCCAGGACGATCCCGACACCATCGCCTTCCATGCGGCGATGAAGGCGGCCTGCGCGGGCCATGAGGTCGCCGATTACGACCGCTACAAGACCTGGTGCGACGAGTATTTCTTCCTCAAGCACCGCAACGAGGCGCGCGGCATCGGTGGCATCTTCTACGACTACCTGAACTCCGGCGACTGGGAGAAGGACTTCGCCTTCACCCGCGATGTGGGCCTGGCCTTCCTCGACATCTACCCGAAGCTCGTGCGTGGCAATTTCGGCAAACCGTGGAGCGAGGCGGAGCGCGAGGAACAACTGATCCGCCGGGGCCGCTACGTCGAATACAACCTGCTCTACGACCGGGGCACCATCTTCGGGCTGAAAACCGGCGGCAATGTCGCCTCGATCCTGTCCTCCATGCCGCCGGTGGTCAAATGGCCCTGACTTGCCCCCGGTGACCTGCCGCAAATGATTTGACGTTCCGAGGCGCCCCATGTCCCTGCCGCCGCTCAGCTTCATCTCCATCGAGAATTACCGCTCGGTGCGGGCGCTGCATTGCCCGGTCGGGGCGCTGAATGTCTTCGTCGGCCGCAACGGCACCGGCAAGACCAACCTTTATCGCGCCCTGTCCTTGCTGCAGCAGGCGGCGCATGGGCGCATCACCCGCGCCATCGCCGAAGAAGGCGGGGTGGAGAGCGTGCTGTGGGCCGGCGAGCGCAAGCGCGCTCCGGTTCAGCTTCGCCTTTCCGCCCGGCTTGGCGATCTCACCTATGCGATCGCCATCGGCCTGCCGGTCAAGGGCAGCGATGCCGCCCTGCCGCTGGAACCGCTGGTGAAGGAAGAGAAGCTGACCCTTGCCGCCGGCCGGCGCGAGGTGGCCTTGATGCACCGGGCCGGACCGACCGCCTGGCTGCGCACGGCGGGCGGCGAGCGGCTGACCTATGACAACGAGCTGCTGGGATCGGAGACCGCGCTCTTCGCCTTCCGCGATGGCGCCCGCTTTCCCGAACTGGACATCCTCCGCCGCACCCTCACGGACTGGCGCTTTTACCATGGCTTCCGCACCGATGCCGCCTCGCCCTTGCGCCGCCCCGCCCTGGCGCTGACCACCCCGACCCTTGCGGCCGATGGCGCCGATCTGGCGGCGGTGCTGGCAACGCTCTGGCAGGTGCGGGAGGATCCGACCGACATCCGGAACGCGGTCGCCGACGCCTTCCCCGGCTCCGATCTGGACGTCTTCATCGAGGAGGCACAATGCGCCTTCGCCATGCGCTTTCCCGATCTCCAGCGGCCGTTTGCCGCCCATGAGCTGTCCGACGGCACGCTGAATTATCTCGCCCTGATCGGCGCGCTTCTGGCCTACCGCCTACCGGCCTTCATCGCCCTCAACGAGCCCGAAGCCAGCCTGCATCCGGATCTTCTGGAGCCGCTGGCCCGGGTGGTGGCCCGTGCCAGCGAGCGGGCGCAAATCTGGATCGTCACCCATTCGCAAGAGTTTGCCGGCCATCTCGCCCGCCATGCCGGCGCGGTCCCGCGCGTCATTCACAAGACGGGCGGGGCCACCGGCATCGAAGGCTTGAAGATCACCGGGGAATTCATTGAGGACTAAGGCTCGGCCAAGCGGATCAGTCGCCGGTCCTCTCGGCGCTCTCGGCGATCAGCGCCACCCGGTCCTTGCGGAAGCCGCTGGCAAGCCACAGGCTCTCCGCCTGTTTCAGACGGCGGCCCAGATCCGGCCCTGGACGGGCACCGGCGGCAATCAGATCGGCCCCGGAGACAGGCAGAACCGGCAGCGGCATCACCCGCAGCCGTTCCAGCGCCCGCAGGAAGCCCGCATCCTCCGGCCCGGCATCCACCTCCGCCCAGGCATACAGCAGACCGTCGACCGCCAGCGCCCGGCCATGGCGATAAAGCAACTCGGCCAGCCCCAGCTCGTCGAGCACGCCCCGTTCCCCCGCCTCCAACCGCGCGCGGATCGCCCGCCCGGCTTCAAGGCTGGCAATCATCCGCTTGCGCTCGGCGTTCGACAGCCGCAGGTGATCGGCGAGCTGTTGCAATTCCCGGGTGCCGCCATCGCTGAGGATGGCAAGGCACAGCGCCGGATCCCGGCTCTCCGCGGCAACGGCATCCAATGCCCTGAGCGCGCGGAATGGCTTGGTGCCCGCTGGCGTCGCCAGCACATATTGCAAGATCCCGGCGTCGTGCATCACCTCGACCGTATCGGCCGCCCCCGGCGCGCTGACCAGCTTGCGCAGTTCCATGCCGATGCGCTCCGCCGACAGATGGCTGAGGCCGGCCCGGGCCTCGGTCACCGCCCGCAATCCCTCCGCATTCAGCTCCCCCACCCCATACTGGGCGTGGAAGCGAAAGAAGCGCAGGATCCGCAGGTAATCCTCGGCAATGCGCCGGGATGCATCGCCGATGAAGCGCACATGCCGCGCCTTCAGATCGGGCAACCCGCCGACCGGATCGAACACCGTACCGTCCCGGTCGGCGTAAAGCGCGTTCATGGTGAAGTCGCGCCGTTCCGCGTCATGCTGCCAGTTGCGGCCGAACCGCACCGTCGCCGAGCGTCCGTGCGTCTCCACATCCTCGCGCAGGGTGGTCACCTCATAGGGCACCCCGTCGCTGACGATGGTCACCGTGCCATGGTCGAAGCCGGTGGGCACCGGTTTCAGCCCATGCGCCTTTGCCCGCGCCATCACCACCGAGGGTTCGGCGGTGGTCGACAGGTCGATGTCGGTCACCGGCAGGCCGAGCAGGGTGTTGCGGACCGCACCGCCAACCACCCGCACCCGGTCGTCGCCCGTCTCCAGCGCGGCGAACACCGCCTGCAGGCTCGGCGCGACCAGCCAGTCATCCGTTATCCTTGCGCTCATTGTCATTCCGCCGATGGGAGAAGCCTATTCATAATGGCCCGGGATCAACACCCCGTCGCGCAGTTCCGCCGGCTTGTAAACCTGCCCCTCGGGCAGCCCCTCGATGGTGGCCAGCCCCACCAGTCCGGCAATCACCAGCCCCATGCCGGCGATCACCAGCCAGACCATCGGCCCCTCCCGCCAGTTCTTGGAAGTCTGCGCTTTCTTGTTGATGGCGAGCCAGATGGCAAAACCGAGGAAGGGGAGCAGAAACAGCAGAAGTTGAGTTAAAATGACACGCAACATGGGCAATCTATCCGATCAACTTAAGGTGTAGCCTCAGGACATCGCGAAGCCATTCCGCGCCTGAGGCTCAACGCCAGACCGTTTCATAAAGCAGCCGCAGGATGCCGGCCGTCACCCCCCAGATGTAGCGCTCGCCATAGGGCATGGCATAGAAGTATCGCGGCTTGCCGGCGAAGATCCGGCTTTGCCGCTGGTGATTGGCGGTGTCCATCAGGAACCCGAGCGGCACCTCGAACAGATCCGCGACTTCGCCCGGGTTCGGCGTCAGCCCGGCGCGCGAATCGACCAGCCCCAGCACCGGCGCGACCCGGTAGCCCGAGCCGGTCAGATACTGCGGCAGCACACCGATCGGCGTCACCAGATCCGGCTGCAGGCCGATCTCCTCATCCGCCTCGCGCAGCGCCGCTTCGACCGGTCCGGCGTCCTCGGCATCGATCTTGCCGCCGGGCAACGAGATCTGGCCCGCGTGCGAGGGCAGATGATCGGTACGCAGGGTCAGGATCACCCGTGCGCCGCCGGTCCGTTCCACCACCGGGATCAGCACCGCCGCATCGCGCGGCGCGCGGGCGGCAAAGGCGAACGGCCCCAGTTCGGGATTGAGAATATGATCACCCGCCTCGCCCTCGATCGGCTCGGCCAGCCGGCTCCGCGCCCGGTCGATGAAGGGACCGGCATCGAGCCGGGAGAGCGCGCCGCGGCGTGTGTCGCCCGCGCCGCCGCCTCTCAGGTCATCGGGACACAGGGACATGCTCACGCCTCGCCTTCGCTGGCGGCATCCACCGCCATCGCGGGAAAGAAATCCACCGCCATCGCGGGAAAGAACATGCCGTCGCTCATCACTCCAAGCATCCTGATGCCGTCCACGTCCCGTTCCTCGAAAAGCTCGACAAGCTGATAAAGCAGCGGCCGGGAGAACAGGGCCTCCAGCCGCCCTCTCACCAACACATAGGGCTTCAGGCCGTCGGTTCCCACCTCCTGCTCGAACCGCAGCGGATGCTCGGCGCCGATCCGCACCACATCGCCCACATTGGTGCGCAGGGTCAGCACCTGGCCCGTGTCTGCCCCTGCCTCTTCCTGCTCCGCATGCAGCTCGACACCGAGAAACGGTGCATCCTCAACGGTGATGCCGAGTTTTTCCACCGGCGTCACCAGCAGGAAGCGCCCATCTTCCTCGCGCCGCAGAACGGAGGCAAACAGCCGCACCAACGCCTCGCGTCCGATCGGGCTGCCGAGGTAGTACCAGCGCCCGTCGGCGGCGATGCGCATGTCGATGTCGCCGCAAAACGGCGGGTTCCAGCGCTCCACCGGCGGCGCCGAGCGGCTCTTGCCGGCGCGGGCGATCAGCGCCGCCAGTCCGGCCGGCATCGCATCCCCGGTCCGTCCGGCCGGGTCCTGTCCGTCTTTTTCACTAAAATCCGTTGTCGCCGCCATGATTTGGCCCATACCCTGTCATGACAATGAGTCGATCCGGTTCGACACCAGTGTCGCACGAACCAGGACCGCCGAGCAGGAATTTCGCTGGCAGCCGCACGACATGCGCGGGCACCAGGTCCTAACGGCTTAAGGTTCGATGCCAAGGCTGTCAAACCGGGCGAGCGCACAGCGCCCTTCCGCTGGCGGACGCATGTCCGGGCCGGCGGGCAAGGCAGCAGGAAGAAGGACAGGCCGACCATGAGCTCGCTCACACCCCCTCAGGCTGATCCGAACGAGGTGCTGCGCGAAACCGAAGCCGCCGTTGAGAAAATCGCCGCGGCGCGCGATGAGATCGCCCGGGTCATCTTCGGGCAGGAAAGCGTGGTGGAGCGCGCGTTGATCACGCTCCTCTCCGGCGGGCATGGGCTCCTCGTTGGCGTTCCCGGCCTCGCCAAGACCAAGCTGGTGGAAACCCTCGGTACCGTGCTCGGCCTTGATGCCCGGCGCATCCAGTTCACCCCGGACCTGATGCCCTCGGACATTCTCGGCGCCGAGGTGATGGACCAGGCGCCCGATGGCAGCCGCTCCTTCCGCTTCATTCAGGGGCCGGTGTTCTCGCAAGTCCTGATGGCCGACGAGATCAACCGCGCCAGCCCGCGCACCCAATCGGCCCTCTTGCAGGCGATGCAGGAATATCACGTCACCATCGCCGGCCACCGCCACGACCTGCCGCGCCCCTTCCATGTGCTCGCCACCCAGAACCCGCTGGAGCAGGAAGGCACCTACCCCCTGCCCGAAGCCCAGCTCGACCGCTTCCTGATGCAGATCGACGTTCACTATCCCGACCGCGAGGCGGAACGGCGCATCCTGCTGGAGACCACCGGCGCGGAGGAGACCGCGGCCCGCACCATCATGAGCGCCGAGGATCTGACCGCCAGTCAGCAGCTTGTCCGCCGCATGCCGGTGGGCGAAAGCGTGGTCGAGGCGATCCTGCATCTGGTGCGCTCCGCCCGTCCGGGCGAGGGCGAGACCGATGACGAGCTTTCCAGCCTGATCGCCTGGGGGCCGGGACCGCGCGCCAGCCAGGCGTTGATGTTGACGGTGCGCGCCCGTGCGCTGGTCGATGGCCGGCTGGCGCCCTCGGTCGACGATGTACTCGCGCTCGCCGAGCCGGTGCTGCAACATCGCATGGCGCTGACCTTCGCCGCCCGCGCCGACGGGCACACCATTCGCGGGCTGATCGGCAAGGTCAAGGCGCGGATCGGATAGGGGCCGGCAATGGCAAAGCTTGCTGGAACCGGAGCAAAACGCGGCTGGACGGGCACAGAGGAAACGGCGACGGACTGGCCGCGCGCCATTGCCTCCGCCCGGACCCTCGCCGACGCCCTGCCCGACCTCTTGGTCGAGGCCAATCAGGTCGCCAACACCATCAATGCCGGCTGGCATGGCCGCCGCCGTGCCGGCTCGGGCGAAAACTTCTGGCAGTTCCGCCCGTTCCTGGCCGGTGAGCCGATCAAGCGGATCGACTGGCGCCGCTCCGCCCGAGACGACCATCTTTATGTGCGCGAGCGCGAGTGGGAAGCCGCGCACACGGTCTGGCTCTGGGCGGACCTCTCGCCCTCCATGCTCTATCGCTCACCGCTTGCGCCGGTTCCCAAGCGCGACCGGGCGCTGGTGCTTCTGCTGGCGCTGGCCGATCTTCTTGGGGAAACCGGCGAGCGGGTCGGGCTTCCCGGCGTGCGCAAGCCGGTCGCCGACCGGCATGCGGCGGAAAAGATCGCCGCCTCGCTGACCCATGCCAATGTGCCCCTTGCCCTGCCGGACAGTCATGACATCCGCCGCTTCTGTGACGTGGTGCTGATCGGCGATCTGCTCGACCCGATCGAGGACACCCTTGCCTGGATGCGCAGTGTCGCCGCCACCGGCGCCCGCGCCCATCTGGTCATGGTGCTGGATCCGGCGGAGGAGACCTTTCCCTTCACCGGACGCACCGAGTTCCTTGACCCTGAAAGCGGCTTCCGGCTGACCAGCGGCAAGGCGGAGGAGTGGAAACGGGCCTATACCCTGCGGCTTGATGCGCACCGGGAGGCGATCCGCGACCAGGCGCGCAAGGCGGGCTGGACCTTCATCCTGCATCACACCGACCGTCCGGCGTCCGAGCCGCTTCTGGTGCTGCACAGCCGGCTCAGCGGCCGGATGGAGCGGGAAACCGGCGGAGCTGTCCGGTGAGCGGCCTCTTGCCCCTGGGCTTCACCGCCCCGTTCATGCTCGCCGCGCTGCTGGCGCTTCCGGTGATCTGGTGGCTGCTGCGGCTGATCCCGCCGCGCCCCAAGCAGGTCGCCTTTCCGCCGGTCCGGCTTCTGGCCGATATCGACCGGCATGAGGAGACCCCGGACAAGAGCCCCTGGTGGCTGACCCTGTTGCGGCTGCTCCTGGCGGCAAGCCTGATCGTGGCACTTGCCGGGCCGGTCTGGCGACCGGTCAGTGCACCGCCCGCCGGCGATGGTCCGCTCTGGGTCCTCTTCGACAATGGCTGGGCCTCGGCGCGAAGCTGGGACGTGCGCCGCGCCGCCGCCGAACGCCTGCTGCGGGATGCGGAGACCAATGGCCGGCCGGTGCTTCTTGCCGCCACCGCCGAAGGGGCCGACCAGCCCTTACAGCCTGACACCGCCTCGGTCGCGCTCGACCGCCTGCGCGCGCTGGAGCCACGCTCCTGGCCGACCGCGCGCGGTGCCCTCACCCTGTCCTTACGCAAGGCGGCGGCCGAGCTCCCGCCCGCCGCCGTCGTCTGGCTGTCGGACGGTATCGGCGGCGAGGGCAGCGCCCGGTTCGTCGCCGATCTTGGCGCCATTGCCGGCACGGCGGAACTGACCGTGCTGACCGGTCTCGCCCCGCCGGCGGCCCTTTTCGCCGCCCGCAACGATGTCGATGCCCTGACGGCGCAAGTCGCGAAGGCCGCCGGCGACAGCACTCCGATCACGGTCCGCGCCCTCGACAGCAAAGGGCTGGTGCTTGGCGAAACCACGCTGTCTGCCCCCGCCGCAAACGCCCCATCAGCAGAGCAGACCGTGCGCTTCGACCTGCCGGTCGAGCTGCGCAACGACGTCGCCCGGCTGGAAATCACCGGCGAGACCAGCGCCGCCGGGGTGCAGCTCCTCGATGACCGCTGGCAGCGGCGCACGGTCGGTCTCGTGTCCGGCACGGCGGCCGGCGCGGCGCAGCCCCTGCTCTCCCCGCTCTATTATCTCGACCGCGCGCTGCAGCCCTTTTCCGAAATCCGCCGCCCCCGCCAGACCGACCTGGCCGACGCCCTGCCCGAGCTGACCGACCAGGGCCTGTCGGTGTTGTTGCTCGCCGATGTGGGCCGCATCCCCGATCAGGCGCTGCCATCCGTCACCCGCTGGATCGAACAGGGCGGCATTCTGGTGCGCTTCGCCGGACCGCGTCTGGCCGGCGGCGCCGACCCGCTGGTGCCGGTGCGCCTGCGCGCCGGCGACCGCTCGCTCGGTGGCAGCCTGTCCTGGCAGGAGCCGCAGGCCCTCGCCCCCTTCCCCGAAGGTTCGCCCTTCTTCGCCATGCCGGTTCCCACCGATGTCAGCGTGGCCCGGCAGGTGCTGGCCGAACCGGGGCCGGATCTGGGCGAGCGCACCTGGGCGCTTCTGGCCGACGGCACCCCACTGGTGACCGCCGCACCGCTCGGGCGCGGCAGCATCGTCCTCTTCCATGTGACCGCCGACACCGCCTGGTCCAACCTGCCCCTGTCCGGCACCTTCGTGGAGATGCTGCGCCGGGTGGTGCGGCTGTCGGCGGCGGCCACCGCCACCGACACCGCAGCCAAGGGCACCGGAACGACCTCTGCCAATGGCGCCCGGGAGGGCGGATTGCTGCCGCCCTTGCGCGTTCTCGATGGCTTTGGCCGGTTCGGCGCGCCGGATGCGGCCGCCCTGCCGCTTGAACCGCGTGGCACCGTCACCGCCAGCCGGCGCCACCCGCCGGGCATCTACGGCGCCACAGACGCGTTCCGGGCGGTCAACCTGTTCAGCGACACCGCCGAGGTCCCGCCGCTCGATCTTGCCGCGCTCGGTACGCGCGCGCGGATCGAAAGCTATCCCACCAGCGGGCCGCGGGACCTGCGCGCGCCACTGTTCCTGCTGGCGCTGCTGCTGCTGTTTGCCGATGCCATCGCCATGATGGTCTTGCGCGGCGATACCGGTCAGGCCCGCCGGCGTCTCTCAAGCGGCCTTGGCCTTGTGCTCCTGCTGGGCCTGGCCCTTGCCCCGGCTATGCCGCGCCCGGCATTGGCGCAGGAGACATCCAGCGATCTCTTTGCCCTCGACGCCACCCTGGAAACGCGCCTTGCCTATGTGGTCACCGGCATCGCAAGCCGGGACGAGGCCAGCCGGCGCGGCCTCTTCGGCCTGACCCGCTATCTGGCGACCCGCACCGCGCTGGAGCCCGAACCGCCCATCGGCATCGACATCGCCCGCGACGAGCTGGCGTTCTTCCCGCTGCTTTACTGGCCGGTCTCGGCGGAGATGGCCCTTCCCTCCCCCGAGGCGATGGCCCGGATCGACACCTATATGCGCAACGGCGGCACGATCCTGTTCGACACCGCCGACCAGCTTTCCGCCGGCCTGACCGGCGGCGGAGCCTCACTGGCGGGGCTGCAACTGCGCGCGCTGCTCGACGGTCTCGACATTCCGCCGCTCGAACCTGTCCCGCCCGACCATGTGCTGACCAAGGCGTTCTACCTGCTCGACGCCTTCCCCGGACGCTATGCCGGCGGCCCGCTCTGGGTGGAGGCAATGGAAACATCCGCCGAGGGCCCCGCCGGCCGGCCGGTGCGTGGCGGTGATGGCGTCTCACCGGTGCTGATCACCGGCAATGATTTCGCCGCCGCCTGGGCAATCGACGAGGCCGGCAGCTATCTCTTTCCCACCGTGCCGCAGAACCCGCGCCAGCGGGAGTTTGCCTATCGCGCCGGGGTCAACATCATCATGTATGCCATGACCGGCAACTACAAGGCGGACCAGGTGCACATCCCGGCCCTGCTGGAACGGCTCGGCCAGTAGGAGGCATGCGGTGATCTGGTCTCTCTCCTTCGATCCGCTGGTTCCGCTCTGGCTCCTCGCCGGCGCCGGCGGCATTGCGCTGCTGCTGGCCATTGCCGCCCTCGTCTTGCGCCTGCCGGCCTGGCCGCTGCGCTGGCTGGCGATGGCCCTTCTTGTCCTCGCCCTCGCCGGCCCCGCCATTGAACGGGAAGACCGCGAGCTGTTGGAAAGCGTTGTCGCCATCGTCGTCGATGAAAGCCAGAGCCAGCGGCTCGCGGGCCGGGCCGACACCACGGTGGCGGCGCTGGCGGCGTTGGAACAGCGCTTCGAGGCCCTGCCCGGCTATGAACTGCGGGTGGTGCGCGCCGGACGCGGCACCGCCGCATCCACCGAAGGAACGGCGCTGTTTTCCACCCTGGCCTCCAGCCTTGCCGATGTGCCGCCAGAGCGGATCGGCGGCGCCGTTCTCCTGACCGACGGTCAGGTGCATGACATCCCCGGCAAGGCCTCGGACCTCGGCTTCACCGCGCCGGTGCATGCGCTGGTAACGGGCACGGCGGATGAGATCGACCGCCGGCTGGCCATCGCCCGGGCGCCCAGGTTCGGTCTGGTCAATTCGCAGCAGGTGGTCACGCTGCAACTGCAGGATCAGGGCCCCGCCGCCCCCTCCGGCCGGGTGCCGCTCACCGTACGCCGGGATGGAGAAATCGTCACCCGGCTGCAGATCACCCCGGGCGGCACCATCGACATTCCGGTCGAGATCGCCCATGGCGGCGACAACATCTTCGAGTTCTCCGCCGAGCCGCTGCCCGGCGAGTTGACCCGGCTGAACAATCAGGTGGTGGTCACCATCGAGGGGATCCGCGAGAACCTGCGCGTGCTGCTGGTGTCCGGCAGCCCCCACGCGGGCGAGCGCACCTGGCGCAACCTTCTGAAATCGGATGCCTCCGTCGATCTGGTGCATTTCACGATCCTGCGGCCACCGACCAAGCAGGACGGCACGCCGACCAACGAGCTGTCGCTGATCTCCTTCCCCACCCGGGAGCTGTTCTCGGTGAAGATCGACGAGTTCGACCTGATCATCTTCGACCGCTACGAACTGCGCAGCGTGCTGCCACTGCTCTATTTCGACAACATCACCCGCTTCGTGCGCGGCGGTGGCGCGGTGCTGGTCGCGGTCGGTCCCGACTATGCCTATGACAGGAGCATCTACCGCACGCCGCTGTCGCCGGTGCTGCCGGCCGTGCCCACCGGCGTCGTCCATGAGGAACCGTTCCGGGCGGCGATTTCCGAAACCGGCGCCCGCCACCCGGTGACCCGGGGCCTGCCCGGCGCCGCCGCCACCCCGCCGGCCTGGAGCCGCTGGTTCCGGCTGATCGACGCGGTGGTCACCACCGGCGGCGAAACCCTGATGACCGGCGGCGACGGGGACAAGCCGCTCCTGGTGCTCAGCCGCGAGGAGGAAGGCCGGGTGGCGGTGCTTCTGTCCGACCATGTCTGGCTCTGGGCGCGCGGCTATGAGGGCGGCGGGCCGCATGTGCCGCTGCTGCGGCGGCTGGCGCATTGGCTGATGAAGGAGCCCGACCTTGAAGAAGAGGCCCTGCGGCTGGAAGCGCGCGGGCCGGAGGTGATCGCCGAGCGCCAGACCATCGGCACCAGCGCGGAAGACTTCACCTTGACCCTGCCCGGCGGCGAAACCCGGCGGCTCACCCCGGTGGAGGTCTCCCCCGGGTTGTGGCGCGCGACCGCGCCGGCGCCCGATCTCGGCCTCTACACCGTGGATGACGGCACCCGCAAGGCCCTGGTGCATGTGGGACCGCCCAACCCGCGCGAGTTTGCCGATGTGCTGTCGACGACGGAAACGCTCGCCCCGCTGGCCGAGGCGACCGGCGGCGCCATCGCCCGGCTGCGCGGCGAAGGCGCATCGCCCACCGCCATCGACATGCCCCGCGTGGTGCCCCTGCGCCGGGCAAACGACTATTCCGGCGATGGCTGGATCGGCTTTCGCTCCACCGACGCCAGCATGCTGAAGGGAATCGACCGCTATCCGCTGTTCAGCGGCCTTCTCGGCCTCGCCCTGCTGCTCGGCGCGGCGGTGCTGACCTGGTACCGCGAAGGCCGTTAGGCGACACGCTCATGGAGAAGGACTGAGGTCTCAGCGCCCGCCGCGCACCATGCCGGAGGGCATGGCCGCGCCGCCGAGGCAGGCGACCAGCACCCGGCCCGGATCGACCGGCCCGGGGAAGATGACGGTGCCGAAGGGAACCGGAGCAAAGCCGAGCGGGCCATAATAGGGGCCATCGCCAACGAGCAGCACATGGGTCTCGCCCCTTGCTGCGGCCGCCTCCAGCGCATGCTTGACCAGAAGCCGTCCCAGACCCCGGTTCTTGAAGGCCGGCGCCACCGTCAACGGCCCAAGAAGCTGTGCCGGCGCCCCGCCGATGGTGATCGGCGTCAGCCACACCGAACCGGCGATCTCCTCACCGCTCATACCGACGAAACACAGCTCCGGATCCGGGGCGATGCCCTCACGCACGCGGAACGCGGTCCGCGCAAAGCGGCCCGGCCCGAAGGCCTCTTCCTGAAGGTGTTCGACAGTCGGCAGGTCCGCCGGGGTTTCAGTCCGGATAAGCCAGGAAACAGCAAGCATGGATTTGGTCTCGGGATCGGGGGAAGACATAGGCGTCCCCGCTGATCCCGTGCCACCGGTCATCGAGTTTGGACCAGTGGGAGATCAGGAGGCACGCAAGACGAGGCGCGAGGGGGATCCTCGTCGCTGTCCTCGTCGTCGCTGCTGTCCGATCCGCGTCGTCATGCCCGTTGCCGTCCAAAAACCGGTATCAGCCGATACCGGAAGATCTTCTCGGGGGCCGCTCAGGCATCCACCATCGGTCAATGCATCGGGCCCGTTTGCGACGCTGCCGATAGCATGGAGGGGAAAGAGCGTAAAGCGACTTGTTGCACCCCGCATCGTTCACCTGACGTAAACGCACCATTCAGACCGTTGACGCCAGAGCCGGGGAACGCCATCTGCCGTCCGAGCAAGCAAACAAGAGGATGCAAGGCGATGGGACGGCTGGTGAACGGGGTCTGGAGCACGGAATGGTATGACACGGCGTCGACCGGCGGACGGTTCGTGCGCCAAGATGCCAGCTTTCGCAACTGGATCACCGCCGACGGTGCGCCCGGACCTTCGGGAACCGGCGGGTTTCGCGCCGAGGCCGGGCGCTACCACCTGATCGTGGCGATGGCCTGCCCCTGGGCGCACCGGACGCTGATCGTTCGCGCGCTCAAAGGCTTGCAAGACATCGTCACCGTGTCGCGGGTGGAGCCCCTGATGCTGGACGATGGCTGGACCTTCGCCGACCCGGAGCCGGAAACCGGCGCCCTGACCGCCTGGCAGGTCTACGTCAAGGCCGATCCGCAGTTCACCGGCCGGGCGACCGTACCGATCCTGTGGGACCGGAAGCAGCGCACCATCGTGTCCAACGAATCGGCGGAGATCATCCGCATGTTCAACAGCGCCTTCAACGGGCTCGCCGGGGTCAACGCATCGCTCGACCTTTATCCTGAAGAGCTGCGCGGCGAGATCGACGCGCTCAACGCCCACATCTACGATCGCGTGAACAACGGGGTCTACAAGGCCGGCTTCGCCACCACCCAGGCAGCCTATGACGAGGCGGTCACCGCGCTCTTTTCCGCCCTGGACGATCTGGACCAGCGGCTCGCCACCCGCCGCTATCTGACCGGCACGCGGATCACCGAGGCCGACTGGCGCCTGTTCACCACCCTGTTGCGCTTCGACCCGGTCTATGTCGGCCATTTCAAGTGCAACATCCGCCGCATCGCCGACTATCCGAACCTCTCCGGCTATCTGCGCGAGCTGTACCAGATCCCCGGCATCGCCGAGACCTTCGACCTGGCCGCCACCAAGCTGCACTACTACGGCTCGCACGCGACCATCAATCCGACCGGCATCGTTCCGGCCGGACCGGAGATGGATCTTGCCGCACCGCATGGGCGGGACCGGCTGCTGGCAGCGGTCTGACGCCTACGCCCACGCTCACCACACCTCGGACACCGGCACCGTGCCGGCGAGTTCCGCCAGCCGGCGGCGGGTGGCCGGGGTCGTGCCGTCGGGCAGATCACAGAGCGGAAAGAACCCCGCCTCGCGGATTTCCGCATTGGGCGCCAGCGCCCCTTCCGGCACGGTGAAGCGCGACACCCGGTAAAGCGCCACATGGTCGCGCGGGTGGCCTTGCGCATTGTGATAGATCGCGAACAACACCGGCGCGGCCTCGCACAAAACGCCGGTTTCCTCCGCCAGCTCCCGGCAGGCGGCGGCCGCCAGCGTTTCGCCCGGATCGACCCCGCCGCCCGGCAGGTACCAGCCGGGAAGGTAGCTGTGCCGCACCAGAAGCACCGAACCGCTGCCGTCGCCATCGCCGCCGCCTGCATCGATGACGGCGACCCGGGCGCCAAGCGTCATCGCCCGGCGCCATCTGGCCCCGCTGAGAACAACCGAACGCACCAGCCGCGTAACCAGCGATGGAGACCTGCTCATCCTGTCCATTCCCCTGTTATCCCTGGCCTGCCCCGAAAGGGCGAGCCGAAAGAAGAGCTTACCTCCATCATGCGTGCCTTGCATGGGAGGCCTGCGGTCTTCGCGCTTGTTTACCGCTACGTCAATGCGCATCTTTCGGGTGCAGCCGACAAGGTGAGGACGCGCGATACGCGCGTATCCCAATTCGGTGTTGCGGCACCCAAAGGAGATAGAGATGCTGTCCGCGTTCTTCGCAAAGCGCAATCGCCGTCGCTTTCACTGGCGGCCGGCTGTCGATCTGACCAACCCCCGCATTGCGGCGGCTCTGACGACCTTCAGCAGCAACTGACGCTTCTGCCTGTGGATGAGGTCGCGCGAGCTGCGCGACCCGGTCCGGGGCAATTTGGCCGCCAGCCCCCAGTTTCCGCGCCTTTGCCGCGAAGGGGAGGCGAAACGGTCTGGCTCGAAAGCGCCCGAACGGCTCGTTCGCGGCGCTTTTTGCTTGACCGGCCGCCCCGTTCTTCCTGATGTGGGCCGATGTTTCTCCTTGCCCATCTTTCCGACCCGCATCTGGGTCCCCTGCCCGAAACCCGCCTTCGCGAACTCATGTCGAAGCGGGTGCTGGGCTATGTCAACTGGCACCGCAACCGCGCCCGCAGCATGACCGCCACCTGGCTTGACGGTCTCATCAAAGACATGCAGGCGCAGCCGCTCGATCACATCGCTCTGACCGGCGATCTGGTGAACATCGCCCTCGATCTGGAGATCTCGGCGGCGCGGCGCTGGCTGGAAACGCTGGCGCCGGCGAGCGAGATGTCGCTCGTGCCCGGCAATCACGATGCCTATGTTCCCGGCGCCCTGCGCCGGGCGGTTCACGCCTGGGCGCCCTACATGACCGGCGACCGCGAAACCGCCCCCGCTTTTCCCTATGTGCGCCGGCGCGGCCCGGTGGCGCTGGTTGGCGTCTCCAGCGCCCGTGCCAGCGGCCCCTGGCTGGCAACCGGCCGGGTCGGCGCCCGGCAGGCGCGGGACCTGCGTGACCTTCTGGAAACGTTGAAGGACGAAGGTCTGTTCCGCATCGTCATGCTGCATCATCCGCCGCAGCAACGCGCCACCGCCTGGAACAAGCGGCTGACCGATGCCTCGCGCATTCGCGCCGCCGTCAAACGCGCCGGCTGCGAGTTGATCCTGCACGGCCACACTCATCTGGCGACCCGCACCGCCATCGACGGACCGGACGGACCGGTGCCGGTGATCTGCGTGCCCTCGGCCTCCAACGCACCGGGGCACAAACGCCCGCCCGCGCGCTACAATCTGTTTCGGATTTCCGGAAAAGCGGGCGCCTGGCGCTGCGACATGGAAGAGCGCGGCTATGACACCAGAGAGGCGGAAATGCCCGCCGAGGTGCGCATGCTGGCCCGGCATCGGCTCGTCATTCCCTGACGGGTCCCGTTCTGGGGCGGCCAGCGTGCGGTCAGGCAGATCAGTTGATCGGATTGGCGAACCAGGCAAAGCCGATCAGGCCGATGACACCGACCATCAGACCGATGGCGAAGGCGGCAAACGGCCCCCACAGCCCATGCACATTTGGCACCGGCGGCGTGGTGCTAACGTTGGTGTTTACCGCCGGCTCGTTGCGCGCCGGCTCGCGCAGGCGCTTGGACAGCCAGTCGCCTTCCACCGCGCGCTCGCGCTCCAGCACCCGTTCGGCGATATATTCGGTGATGCAATCGGCCATGTCGTCGAGTTCGGGCGTTTCCAGAATGACGGTGCGGCCAAGCCGGGTGTCCTTCACGAATCGGTAAACCCGCTTGTCCCGTCCCATGGTGACATGGCTGGTGATGTCGATCCAAAGGCGCGGCAGGTTGCCCGGCACGATCTGGAAGGAAAACTGATCGTCATCCTCCGGCACTTCCTTGAAAACGTCCTGCAGTTCATCGGCCAGCATCTCCAACCGGGCGCGCTCCGATTCCTGCAATTCGACAACGACATCAGTGCGTTCGACTTCGGAGAACTTGACCTTGCGGATGGCATCCCGGAGACTGCGCACCTTGGCGTGGGGCACAACATTGTCGCGCGTTCTGGTCATGCGTTTTCCTGTCCTCAACCGGCAGTCTCGGCGGCCGGGGTGATTCCAGCCGGTAAATGAACCCTTAACGGAAGTGATTACCACAAAAGTCGGGACCACGGCAGCGGCCGGCCAAAGCCCCTCGCAGTCGTCCACGACCAAAGGTCAAATCATGGTTAACAAGGATTAAGACATTCCGATGGCAAGCCTCTCCAGTCTTGACCGGGTCGCACAGGCGGCCAGCACCGCCAACCTGCCGATTTCCATTCTTCAGATGCCGGAGTCGACCCGCACCGCCCAGGATGCGGCAAACGCCTGCGGCTGCACCGTCGCCGAAATCGTCAAGTCGCTGGTGTTCGTCGGCGCCGACAGCGACGCGGTGATCCTGCTTCTGGTTTCCGGCGACAACCGGGTCGATGAGACGGCGGTGGCCGGCCGTATCGGCGAGGCGCTCGCCCGTCCGAACGGCCGCGCCGTGCGCGAGCGCACTGGCTATGCCATCGGCGGCGTTCCCCCGCTCGGCCATGCGTCCGATGTCGCCATCTACATCGACGAGGATCTGTTGGGCTTCGACACGGTCTGGGCCGCCGCCGGCACGCCGAACAGCGTCTTTTCCGTGGCGCCGCAGGCCCTGAAGGAGGCAACCGGCGCCCGCGTTCTGAAGATGACCGGCGACGCCTGAGCGCCAGCGCCAGACCTACCCGCCGATCAGCGGCACATGCGGGGCGACATCGTTCGGCAACAGGCCGGAGAGGCGCGGATCGTCGGCGATCTCGATCGCCCGCTTGTAGGCGGTGAACCCGCTGGAGCGATAGAAGCCGACGGCCTTCTGGCTGTCGGCTGTGCAGGTGTGCACCCAGAACCGGCGGGTTTCGGGGCGGGACCACACCAGCTCCAGCGCCTGGTTCATCAGCCAGCGACCAGCGCCGCCCCCGAGCAGTTCCGGCACCAGCCCGAAATACGAAAGCTCCACGTCCGCCGGGTCGGCAAAATCGAGCTCCAGCAGACCGACCGGCTCACCCTCGCGGATCACCTGATAGATCTCGTTCCCGGGCTTGCGCAGGATTGCCGCCAGACCCTCGTCACTTGCCTCAAGCCGCCCGAACCAGAGCCACTCCGCGCCGATCCGGCGAAACAGAGCCCGATAGGCGTGCGGCGCGGGATCGGTGACCCGCTGCAGGCTCAGGTCCGGCCGCTCCACGGCGCGCGGCGCCGGCCGTTCATGCATTTCCAGATAGGTGACGATGCTGGCGATCTTGCCTGCGGGCAGGTCGGTGTAGCCGGAAAGACTGACGGACAGCGTGGACATGACAAGACCCTGAAAGGCTGGACTGAAGATCATGGGTGGGCCGCTTCAGGTACGCCGCCCCGCCGCGCCGATCAAGTCCCAGCCCCGCCCGACAGGTTAACGGGCTGTTAACCCACTTCCCGCCACACTGGCGGCAGCCTCTATCTTCGCGCAGGACCCAGACCGCCCGCCATGCCTCTCATCGGCAAATCCTTCGGCAAATCCCAGCAGTTCTCGTTCTATGAGCGGAACAAGGCTTGGCGTGCCAAGCAGCGGGAGCATTCGGAGAGATTCCTGAGCCAGCAGGCAGCCGCCGCCAATGTCTTCGGCGTCGGTCTCAACGCCACCCAGAGCGCGACCCAGCTCCTGTTCCAGCAGGTGGCGCAGCGGGTGCAGAACGAGGCCCAGGCCAAGATCGACGAAAAGAACGGCGCCATCGACAAGGCCATCGAGTCCCTCGACGTCACGGTCTGACGGCGACGCGCCATCCATACCTCGCACATCTCCTGGTCAGACCGAGCCCACCGTCTTCAGCCTTGCCCGCGCATGCACCTCGTTCTGGCTCATCACCGTGGTATGGGCGCGGAACCGCTCGACGATCGAGCGCACGAACGGCCGGGTCTGCGGCGAGGTCAGAAGCACCGGCACCTCGCCCGCCTGGGCCGCCTGCTCGAACGCCTCGCGCACCAGTCGGACGAATTCCTGCAGCTTTGACGGCGCCATGGCGAGCGAGCGCTCGTCTCCCTCGCCGACGATGGCCTCCAGGAACGCCTGCTCCCATTGCGGCGACAGGGCGATCAGCGGCAGGTAGCCGCCGGGCGCTTGGTTGGCGGCGCTGATCTGCCGGGCAAGGCGCGAGCGCACATGCTCGGCGATCGTCGCCGGATTGCGGGTGAAGCCGGTCGCCTCGGCGATGCCCTCCAGAATGGTGCCCAGATCGCGCACCGAAATCCGCTCGGCGAGCAGCGCCTGCAACACCCGCTGGATACCGGAGACGGTGATCTGCGAGGGAACGATATCCTCCACCAGCTTGGCCTGTTCGCCGGTGATTTCCTGCAGGAGCTTCTGCACATCGGCGTAGGTGAGCAACTCGGAGACATTGCCCCGGATCGTCTCGGTGAGATGGGTGGCCAGCACCGTCGCCGGATCCACCACCGTGTAGCCACGCAGCGCCGCGTCTTCGCGATACTGCGCCTCCACCCAGGTGGCCGGCAGCCCGAAGGTCGGCTCCATGGTCTGCTGCCCCGGCAGCTTCACCTGGCCACCCTGCGGGTCCATCACCATGAAATGGTTCGGGAAGAGCTGGCCCTGACCGGCGGCCACCTCCTTGACCTTAATGACATAATCATTGGCGCCGAGCTGAATGTTGTCGAGGATCCGCACCGGCGGCATCACCACGCCGAGATCGGCCGCGAGCTGCCGCCGCAGGGCCTTGATCTGCTGGGTGAGCTGGTCGCCGTCGCCGCCCTGTCCGTTGATCAGCGGCAACAGGGCATAGCCCAGCTCGATGCGCAATTCGTCCATCTTCAGCGCATCGGTGATCGGCGGTTCGGCCGGCGGCGGCGGGGCGCTTGCCTCCACCTCCGCCTGCGCCACCTCTGCGGCCGCCACCTGCTGCGACCGGCTGGAGCGGAAGGCCAGATACCCGGCCAGTCCGGCAAGAGCCAGGAACGGCGCCATCGGGATGCCCGGCAGCATCGCCAGCGTCACCATGACGAAGGAGGACATGCCAAGCGCCTTGGGATAGCCGGAAAGCTGCTGGGCCAACGCCTTGTCCGCCGAGCCGGAAACCCCGGCCTTGGAGACCAGCAGGCCGGCGGCGGTGGAGACGATCAGCGCCGGGATCTGCGAGACGAGACCGTCGCCGATGGTCAGCAGCGTGTAGGTCGTTGCCGCCTGCGAAAACGACAGGTCCATCTGGGCGATGCCGATGATGATCCCGCCGACGATGTTGATGAAGGTGATCAAGAGCCCGGCGATGGCGTCGCCGCGCACGAATTTCGAAGCACCGTCCATGGCGCCGAAGAAGCTGCTTTCGTCTTCCAGCTCGCGCCGCCGCTGACGCGCGGTCGCCTCATCGATCAGCCCGGCGCTGAGGTCGGCATCCACCGCCATCTGCTTGCCCGGCATGGCATCAAGGGTGAAGCGCGCGGCCACCTCAGCGATACGGCCCGAACCCTTGGTGATCACCACGAAATTGACGATCACCAGGATCGAGAAAACGATGATCCCGATGATGAAGTTGCCGCCCATGACGAAATGGCCAAAGGCCTGAATGACCTGGCCGGCCGCCCCGGTGCCCTCATGGCCATGGGCCAGGATCAGCCGGGTGGAGGCGAGGTTCAGCGCCAGCCGCAACATGGTGGCGATCAGCAGAACCGTGGGGAAGGACGAAAATTCCAGCGGCTTCTGGATGAACAGGCCGGTCATCAGGATCAACACGGAAAAGATGATCGAGATGGCCAGGAACAGGTCCAGCATCATCGCCGGCATCGGCAGGATGAGCACGACCAGAATGATCATCACCCCGAGCGCCAGGGCGATCTCGCCGCGCTTGATGGTGTCCCACATGCCGGCGATGCTCGGCAAACCGGCCGGAAGCCGGACGCCGCCGGACCGCTCCGGTGCCGCCGTCGCCGGCACGCCGCCTCCTGCCTCGCCTGGCGTCAGATCACTCATACCCGGTTCTCACTTGAACGTCCCCACCGGCCCGCTCACGCAATCGCGATGCGGGCTTCGCCGGGACCCGGCACCTCGACACCGTCTTCGGCGTAAAGGTTCAGCTTGTTGCGCAGGGTGCGGATCGAAATGCCGAGAATCTTCGCCGCGTGGGTGCGATTGCCGAGGCAATGGTCGAGCGTATCGAGGATCAGGTCGCGTTCCACATCGGCAACCGTGCGGCCGACCAGAACCCGGCTGACCGCTTCGGCCGTCGCCGCCGCACTGGCCGCCACCCGGGCATCGGCGGACGCCCCACCGGCGGCAATCGGGCTGCCATCGGGCATGCGGATCGCATCGGGGCCGATTTCCTCGCCGGTGGCAAGCAGAACCGCCCGGTGCATGGTGTTTTCCAGCTCACGCACATTGCCCGGCCAGGGATTGGCCACCAGCATCTGCCGCGCCTCCTCCGAGATCGGCCGCTTCGGCACCCCGTTTTCCCGGGCGTAGCGGTCGACGAAATGCTCGGCCAGTTCCACGATATCGCCGGGCCGCGCGCGCAGCGGCGGCAGTTTCAGATTGACCACGTTGAGCCGGTAGAGAAGATCCTCACGGAACGCGCCGTTGCGCACGCTCTCAGTCAGGTCCCGGTTCGAGGTGGCGATGATGCGGATGTTGACGGCGACCGGCTTGTTGCCGCCGACCCGGTCGATCACCCGCTCCTGGATCGCCCTGAGCAGCTTGGCTTGCAGCCGCACATCCATTTCCGAGATCTCGTCGAGCAGCAAGGTGCCGCCGTCCGCCTCCTCGAACTTGCCGATCCGCCGGGCGACCGCGCCGGTAAAGGCGCCCTTCTCATGGCCGAACAGCTCCGATTCCAGCAGATGCTCGGGGATCGCCGCGCAGTTGATGGAAATGAACGGCTTGTCGGCGCGGTTCGACAGATTGTGGACATGGCGGGAGATCACCTCCTTGCCGGAGCCGGATTCGCCGGTCACCAGAATGGAGGCATCGGAGGCGGCGACCTGTTCGGCCAGCTTCACCACTGCCGCCATCGCCCCATCGCGATAGATCAGGTTCGATTGATCGCGCGCCACCGCAGCCAAAACGGCCGCGATCAGCTCCGGATCCGGCGGCAGGGGGATGTATTCCTTGGCCCCGGCGCGGATGGCGTTGACGGCGGCACTGGCGTCCGTCTTGACCCCGCAGGCGACCACCGGCAGATGGATCCGCTCCCGCTGCAGCCGCTCCATCAGCTCGGCGATGTCGAGGCCCACGTCGGCCATCACAAGATCGGCGCCGCGCCCCGAACGCAGCACCTTCAGCATCCCGTCGATGGTATCGGCGTGAGTGACGGCCGCACCACGATCCATCGCCATCTTGGACGCGGTGATCAACTGTCCCTGGAGGCTGCCGACGATCAACAGTCGCATGGGTCTTCTCCTGTTCCGATCAGCGGTCGGACTTGATGATTTCCGTCATGGTGACGCCGAGCTTGTCTTCCACGAGCACGACCTCGCCGCGCGCCACCAGGCGGTCATTGACGTAGATGTCGATGGCCTCGCCGACCTTGCGGTCGAGCTTCAGAACCGTGCCCGGTGCCAGTTTCAAAAGGTCGGACACATGCATCCGCGAATGGCCGAGCACGGCCGCAATCTGCACCGGTACATCGAACACCGCTTCCAGATCGCCCGCGCCGCGTGCCAGCGTATGGTCACGCTCCGCATCCCGGCCCACATCCTGCGCTTCCATTTCGGTGAGCGGGATTCCGCTCTCGGCGTTGTCGCTGTCGCTCATTTGTCTTCCGCCTCCTCAGCGGCTCCATGGTCGACGGCCTGCGCCGGGCTCTTGCCGGCGCGTCGTCCCTCGAAATAGCGGCGCGCCGCCTGGTCGACCTGTTTCTCGATGGCGCGGCGGTCGCGCACGATCCCGCCATCCGCCCATTCGATGCGGCAATCCCCGGCCGCAAGCTCCGGTTCGCCGAGAAAGACGACCCGCCCCTCAAACCCCTTCTCGTTCACCAGCGGTTCGACCTCGGCCTTCAGTTGGGCAAGGTCTCCCTCGCGCACCCGGATCACCAGATGCGGCGCACGGCGCAGCGGACCGAGACACTCGGAAATCAGCGCGACGACCTCGCCGAGCGGCTCGCGGGCGATCAGATGACCGCAGATCCGCCGGGCGACGAGAAACGCCAGCGCCACCGCATCCTTTTCCTGGCGCGCCTGATCCCGGTCGAGCTGCGCCGAAAGCCCGCAGATTTCGTCCGCCAGATGCCGCGCCTCATCGGCAAGCCGGCCTTGCTCGGTCTGCTGCCGCGCCGCCAGCACCTCCGCCCGCCCCCGCTCATAGGCCGCCTGTTCGGCCGCCGCTAGCCGGGCCTCGTGCTCGGCAAGGGGGATCATCGGGATCTCCGGCGCCGCCTCGACCTCTTCCGGCTCGTCCGAGGGCAGTTCGATCGCCGCGAAGTTTCTGTCGAACAGGAACCGGTTGGCTTTCATCTGGGTACCCGAAAGTCGCGTCATCATGGACATGCACACCTAGTAGATGATCTCGTCGTCGCCCTTGCTCTTCGAGAGCATCAATTCGCCCTTGGCCGCCAGGTCCTTCGCCGTCGCGACCATGCCCGACTGGGCCTCGTCGACATCGCGCAACCGGATCGGCCCGAGCGCCTCCATGTCATCCTGCAGCATCTTGGCCGCACGCGAGGACATGTTGCTGAAGAAGAACTCCCGCACCGATTCCGACGCGCCCTTCAGCGCGATGGCAAGGCGGTCCTTCTCCACGCTGCGCAACAGGGTCTGGCAGCTGCCCGCGTCCAGCTTCATCAGATCGTCGAAGGTGAACATCAGCGTCTTGATGCGCTCGGCCGAATCCCGGTTCTCCTCCTCCAGCGCCGCCAGGAAGCGGGCCTCGGTCTGGCGGTCGAAATTGTTGAAGATCTCCGCCATCATTTCATGGCTGTCGCGGCGGCTGGTGTTAGTCAGGTTGGACATGAACTCGACCCGGAGGGTCTGCTCCACCTTCTCCAGCACCTCCTTCTGAATCGCCTCCATCTTCAGCATGCGCGAGATCACCTCCAGCGCCAGCTCCTCGGGCAGAATGCCGAGCACCTTGGCGGCGTGATCCGGGTCGATCTTCGACAGCACCACCGCAACCGTCTGCGGGTATTCGTTCTTCAGATAGTTGGCGAGAACGTTCTCCTGCACATTGGAGAGCTTCTCCCACATATTGCGCCCGGCCGGCCCACGGATCTCTTCCATGATGATGGAGACCCGGTCCTGCGGCAGGAAGCTCGACAGGAGCCGCTCGGTCACATCCACGTTGCCGTTCAGTGCCCCGTTGCTGGAGATCTTCTTGACGAAATCGACGAACAAATTCTCCAGCATCGTCGGCGTGACGGGTCCGAGACGCGACATGGCGGCGGACACCTCCCGCACCTCCATTTCGTCGAGCTGCTCCCAGATGCGCCGGCCATGCCGCTCTCCGAGCGCCAGCAACAGCACCGCGACCCGCTCCGGGCCGCGCAACTCGCGCTCCTTCTCCGATGCACTGATCGTCAGCTGGTTTCCTGCGGCCGGTTGTACCTCGGTGGTCATGATCAGGCGGCCTCGTTCATCCAGCTGCGAATGATGCTGACCGCCTCATGCGGATATTCCTCGATCAGATCGCCGACCTTGGCGATGGTCGCGACTTGTACCGCCCCTTGCGCCTGCGCCTCTTCCAGCCACGCGATACGCGGATCGCCGGCCTCGTCCGTCTCCACCGCCGGCGTCTCGCCCGTGGCGCCGGCGCCCCCGTCAGCGAGCAACGCCTGCTCGGCGGCGGCGCCCTCCGGCCCTGCCAAAGCGGGCACAGGCGCCTCCTCCGCCGTCAGGATCCGCTTGACCAGAGGCCGCACCGCGAACAGGGTCAAGAGGACGGCAATCAGGAACAGCACACCAAGCTCGACAAAGCGCATCAAATCGGACCGGGTGAATTCAAACAGGCCCGGCTCGACCTCGGCCAGCACGCTGTTCGGCGCCTGGGCAAAGCGCAGGTTCACCACCTCGACCGTATCGCCCCGCCCCTTGTCGAAGCCGACCGCCGAGCGCACCAAGAGCGCGATCCGCTCCAGCTCTTCCGCGCTGCGCGGTTCATAGACAAGATCGCCATTGGCATCGGGCACGTAGATCCCGTCCACCAGCACCGCCACCGACACCCGGCGCACGCCGCCGGCCTCGACGACCTCGGTCTTGGTCGACTTGGAAATCTCGAAATTGACGATTTCCTCGGCCTGATTGCTGATGTTGCGGTTGGCATCCTCGCCGGTCTGCTGACCGGTCTCCGGCAACTGGGTGCCGGCGGTCACGGCGCCGGCGCGGCCAATCGTAGAGCTGTTTTCCTCCCGCGTCTGGGTGGAGCGCACCACCTGCCCGTCCGGGTCGAAGGTTTCCTGGGTCTCGGTGATGCGGTTGTGATCGAGCTCCATCGCCACCCGCACCCGGGAGCGACCGACGCCAACCACGCTGTTGACGATCTCTTCCACCTGCGAACGCAGCCGCGCTTCCATCGACTGGGCCCGCTCCTGCAGGGAGGACGCGATGAAGCCCTCGCCCTCCTCGCCCGCGCCACTGGCCAAAAGCCGCCCCGTCTCATCGACGATCGACACGAAATTGGGCTGCAGCCCTTCGACCGCCGTGGCAACAATATGCTGGATCGCGCGGATCTGACCCGGATCGAGCGAGCCGCGCACGTTGAGAACGATGGAGGCGGTGGGCGGCTGGAAATCTCGCTGGAACAGCTTGCGCTCCGGAATCACCAGATGCACCCGCGCCGCCTTGATGCGGCCGATCGAACGAATGGTGCGGGCCAGCTCGCCCTCAAGCGCCCGGGTGTGGTTGATGTTTTGCACGAAGCTGGTGGTGCCGAGCGTATCGGCCTTGTCAAAAATCTCGTATCCGACCGACCCGCCGAGCGGCAGCCCCTGCTCTGCAAGCCGCATGCGCGTGCGGAAAACCTCTTCTTCCGGCACCAGGATGGTGGAGCCGTCATTACGCAATTCATGCAATACCGCCAGGCTCTCCAACTGGGAGACGATGGCTGAGGAGTCCTCGAAGGTCAGGTCAGTGTAGAGCGGGGTCATCTGCGGTGTGCTGATGCGCAGCATGATGAATGCGAAAACACCGACGAGGATGGCCGCAACGGCCCCCATTGCCGCCAGCCGGGTGGGCCCAAGTGTTTTTACCAGTTCACCAAATCCGTTCACGAGATGACCCGTTCGATGCGTGCGGGGAAAGGGCTTGCGACCCATGCCATCCAGGGGAACGGGGTAATGAGGGGATGATGATTTGCCCCCTGGATGGCTGGTAGGCAATTTTTGCCCGCCAGATGGTAAACAAGATGTTAACGAATGTTAGCAATTGGTAAAAACGCCGAATTTTCCGCGGGTTTCCCCTCGCGGATTGCGATTTTTACCCGGTAAAATTGACCGGGGGCAGATCGGGATCGGGCGCGACCTGCAATTTCCGCCAGGCCGGATCAGCCGACGCAGCCGCGAAGCATTGTCGATTTTTGCAAGGCGCACTGGCTTGCACCGCAGCACGACGGTTCAGCCCCCCACCCCCGGGCCGCGGAAACGCAAAATGGCCGGCGCAACGGCCGGCCATCAGGCAGGGAATTTGGCGGGATTGGATGGCGGGAACGAGGCGAAAGATCCGATCGCCCGCCGTCCCGTCAGTTCCGGTATTGCTGCACGCGCGTCGCCCGCAATCCGGCAAGTCCATGCCGGTCGATCGAGCTTTGCCAGGAGAGGAATTCCTCCACCGTCAGCGTATATCGCTTACAGGCTTCATCGAGAGACAAGAGTCCCCCGCGTACTGCCGCGACGACTTCCGCCTTTCGGCGAATAACCCACCGCCGCGTAGAAACGGGCGGTAGATCGGCAATCGTTAACGGCGACCCATCAGGGCCGATAACATATTTGACTCGCGCACTTGCTCGGTCGGTCATTGTACACTCACACTCAACATGACCACGTTGAGCAGACAATACGTGAGCGGTTTTAAAATTTGCCTAAACCACAATCAACAATTCGGTAAGAATTGGAACGAGTCAAACCGGCCCGTTCTCCCATGTTTCGCACGGGAATCCTGACCTTCGCGGCGCACTCTCAAGAATCGCAATTTGAGAAAAAAACAGAGTGAAACAAAAAACGACGCCGCGTTCGCGGGCGCGGCGCCATATCGCGTGACTCGGGACGATCCTGCAAGAAGACTCAGTTGCTGTTTACAGAAATGACCGCACTGGCCGGAATCTTCGCGCCGCCAACGGTCAACAGCGCCCCCGATCCGGTGAACTCCACCCCCTCGACGACGCCCTTCACCTCGGTCTGCACGCGTCTCACCGGTTGGCCCTTGTCATCGACCTGCACCAACGAGATCGAGTACTGGCCGTCGGGCGCGGTTGACCCCGCCGAGGTGCGCCCATCCCAAGTGTAGCTGTTCTTGCCTTGCGACAGCGTTTCCTTGCCCTGGTAGACCACCGCGCCCATGCTGTTGCGGATCTCCACCAGCGCCTCGCCGCCTTCCTCCGCATTGTAGGTCCAGTTGGCCTCGCCGGACTGAAGCTGCGTCGTCGCTCCGGAGGCGACAACGCTGGTCCCCAGATAGCTGACATAGCTGGAGGCGGTCGAGGCCGCCATGATCTGCAGCATCCCGCCAAGCTGGTCGTTCGTCTTGATCTGCTGCTCGACGGAGGAATACTGAACGAGCTGCTCGGTGTATTTCGACGAATCCATCGGGTTGAGCGGATCCTGGTTCTGGATCTGCGTGGTCAGGATCGACAGAAACAGCTCGTAGTTGTTGTCGAGCGCGGTCTTTGCCGTGGAACTGTTCGCCGAGGCGCCACTGGCCGAAACGCCGCCTGTTGTCGCCGCTGCTGCTGTCGTCATTACCGTTACTCCCTACGCCCGAGACAGGTCCGCGTCCCGCCTGGACAAGCGCGACCGTGCCCGGTCAAATCTGAATATCGAGAGCGCCGCTGGCCCCATCGACGTGAACCCTTGCCGGAAGCACCGAGGCATCCTCAAACTCCCCGGCGGCGGCCGCGTCACGTTCCGCTCCGCCGGTTTCCGCCATCTGCTCCGCCGCTCCATCGCGGCCGAACCCGGCAAAACCGCCCTGATCCTTCAGCGAGAACTGCAAGGAGCCGCCGTCCAGCTTCAGCCCGGCCGCATCCAGTGCCCGCTCAAGGCCGCGTTGATCGCGCAGGAACATGTCCAGCGTTTCACTGCGCTCCACCGCAAGATGCGCCCGCACCGTTCCGTCGGCACCGATCTTCATATCCACGTCGATCCGCCCCAGTTCCGCCGGATCGAGCCGGATCTGGAAGCGGTTCACGCCCTTGCTCGCCTGCCGGGCAACCTCGGAGGCAACCTGCACACTGGCCGCCGCCGCATGTTGCGGCAAGGGCTGCGGCGCCGTTCCGCGCGCCATCGCCTGGGAGGCCGAGCTTCCCGGCATCGGCTCGGCACGCCCGAATTCCAATGCCCCATCCGTATCCGTTTCGGATGGGGCGCCGGCCTGCTCACGCACGGCGGCCGCGAAGGCCAGCGCCGCCGCACTCACGCCCTGACGCGCCGTTGCCGGCGATGTCGTCTGATCGCTCCGCCCGGGAGCTATGCCGTTGCCATGAGCCGCCCGCTTGGGCTCCGTGGCCCTGTCCCCGTCATCGCCGGCCAGCGGCTCCCCGGAAACGTGCCCCGCGCGACCGGACAACGGTGCGTCCTCCTGCACATCGGTCGGCGCGGCAGGGGCTGCGGCGTGGGCCGCGCCCTCAGCGGATCTGCGGCCCGTCGCTGCTTGCCCTGGAACCATGGCGGCCGCGCGCGCCGAGGCTTGCGCCTTTTCGGTCGCACCAGTGGCATCGGCGGACGCCGTCGCGGATGCTTTCGCGCCCCCATTCCCGGTGACGGCGATCGTCGCGCGAACATCCACCTCGGCGGTCTCAACGCCGCGCAGGGCAGCGGCCGGGGCCTGGCCAGCGGCGGAGCGCGGCGCCGCGGATTGCCCCGCCCCGCCTTTCGCGCCTGCGTCCACCTGCGGGCTGTTCTTGTCGACCTCTCCCCCGCCACCGGCTGCCTGCGCCTGTCTTGCTACCGCCTTTTCCGGATTGGCGTCAGCGCCAGCGCCAGCGGCACCTGAAGTTGTCGCGCGCGCGCCATCGGGGTTTTCGCTCAAGCTGGCGCCCGGTGCGGCAGGCGCTGCTTCCCCAGCCTTCAAAGGCGACGCCGTGCCAGCCGGCAGACCCTGCCCTTGGGCCTCGGCCTTGACCTGCTGAACCGCCCCTTCGGAGGAGTTCGCGCCAGCGACCGCCGGACGGCTCTCCCCTGTGGGGATGCCGTCCTTCAATGCGGGAAACATCACAGGCTTCGTTTGGCGAGAGGCTTGGGTTGCGGTTTGGGCCTGTGTCTGAACTTCGGGCTCACCCTCGACCGGCGCGGCACCGGCCGGCAGCCGACGCTCACCGCCCGCCTCGGTTCGGCCTGCAGCCTGTGCGGCAGCCGCTCGGAAGGCCTCGTCGCCATCGGCCAGCGGGCGTCCACCGCCCGCACCGCCAGCAGCAACTCCCCCGCTCCCGGCGACAGCGGCCTTGCCCTGCGCCATGCCCTCATGCGGCTGCGTGGATCCGAGCGCCGGTTCGGCGGTCGCGGCCTTCCCCGCGCCCAGACCATGGACGACGGAGCCACCGGCCCGAACATCCGCATGCGCGGGCACCACGCCCTTGCCAGCCGATCCCGGCGCCGGTTTGCCCTCCGGCCGTCCTGTGTCCGTTGCAAGCAGGGGGCCCGCGAGCCCGGCCGCCGCTGCCTGTGCCTCGGCCTCGGCCTCGGCCTCGCCCGCGCCGTCCGACGGATCGGCAGGCAGGACCATGCCCTCGCCCGCACCCGCGCCATCGCCTTGAACCTTGGCCGCGGGTCGGCCCGCCATCACCTGTCCGGCAAACAGCCCTGGAACCTCTGCGGCTCCAGCAGTGGCCTCCGCCTGCGGGATCGCCGTGCTGCCCAGAAGCTGCGCTGAAGCGGGGGCGGACATCGTCTTCGCCGCTTGTGCGCCACCTGCCGGCACAAGACCGACGAGCCCGCTCACGTCACCGCTGCCCGCCGACTGCTCGCCGGTTTGGGGCAAATGCGCCGCGAAGCCACCCGCCGATCCAACCGCCGCCCCAGACGCGGCCACGGCTGTCGTGCTCGCCGCCGGGGCGGGCGATACCGTGGCCTGCAAGACATTGGCGATGATCACGCTGCGCTCCGCTTTCTCGACATCCGGGTCTGCCCCATGCACACACCATCTCGAAAAATCGAGAGCAAATGGCGGGCCAACCGACGAAAAGCCTGCGTTCCCGCCGTTTTTTTGCCGTTCCACCCTTGCCTTGCACCGTCCCAAGCCTCACATACCCGGCAAGAACTGCCGGGCAAGGGAAAGCTTTGCCGGAGAGGGGCGGGAGCGCCAGATGCCATGGCGCAGCGCTGCCGCTTGGCCTTCACCCACCGCATTTGCTATAGGTGATCGTCAACGGGGGAGAATTTCGTTCCGGGATCCGGTCCCGGCCACGGCGCGCGAGGCGGCACACCTTGCCCGTGGAACCAAATCAAGTGGAACGAAGCAAACACGTGTCCCGCGCCGCAGCGGCGGGCAGGACACCGCAAGGGTCAAGGGTATGCTCAACAGTCTCGATCTCCCCAAGCGCCCGGAGGACACCAGGGTCGTGGTGGCCATGTCGGGCGGGGTCGATTCCTCCGTCGTCGCCGGGCTGATGAAGCGCGAGGGCTATGACGTCATCGGCGTCACGCTTCAGCTTTACGATCACGGCGAGGCGGTACACCGCGCCGGCGCCTGCTGCGCCGGACAGGACATTCAGGATGCGCGCCGGGTCGCCGAACGCCTTGGCATCCCCCATTACGTGCTCGACTATGAGGATCGCTTCCGCGAAGCAGTGATCGAGCGCTTCGCCGAAAGCTACATCGCCGGCGAGACGCCGATCCCTTGCGTCGCCTGCAACCAGACGGTCAAATTCTCCGATCTGCTGGAGACCGCGCGCACCCTTGGCGCCGATGTGCTGGCGACCGGACATTATGTCCGCAGCCAGACCGAGGGCAATCACCGCGCGCTCTACCGTCCGGTCGACCTTGACCGCGACCAGAGCTACTTCCTGTTCGCCACCACCCCCGATCAGCTCGATTTCCTGCGCTTTCCCCTCGGCGGCATGACCAAGGCCGAGACCCGCGAGCTTGCCCGCGAATTCGGTCTCGCCATCGCCGACAAGCAGGACAGCCAGGACATTTGCTTCGTGCCCCAGGGCAAATACGCCGATTTGATCGAGCGGCTGAAGCCGAATGCGGCCGAACCGGGCGAAATCGTCCATCTCGACGGCCGGGTGCTGGGGCAGCATCAGGGCATCATCCACTACACCATCGGCCAGCGCCGGGGCATCGGCATCGCAACCGGAGAGCCGCTTTATGTGGTCCGCCTCGATGCGGAGAACCGGCGGGTGATCGTCGGCCCGCGCGAGGCGCTCGGCACCCGCGAGATCATCCTGCGCGATGTCAACTGGATCGGCCCCGGCACGCTGGACGAGGTGCCCGAGACCGGCCTTGAGATTCATGCCAAGGTGCGCTCCACCCGTCCGCCCAAGCCGGCGATCCTGCGCATGCGCGATGGCGCCGCCGTGGTCGATCTGGTCGATGGCGAAACCGGCGTCGCACCGGGACAGGCCTGCGTCTTCTTCGACAGCGACGGCGACGCGGCGCGAGTGCTTGGCGGTGGGTGGATCGACCGCACCACCGCGGCCGCACCGCAGACTGAAACCGAAACCCAACAGCAGGAAAAGGCAGTAGCACCAATCTGATGACCGTAGATCTGATCCCCGCCGGGTGGCTGCGCCGCACCGCCACCCGTATCCAGCGCAAGCTGCGCGCCCTCTTCACGCCGGATACCGCGACCGGCAGTTCGGTGGAGAGCGCCTATGCCCGCTGGGCGCCGATCTACGACTGGGTGTTCACCGCCCCCCTGGTCTATGGCCAACGCGCGGCGGCGCGCGAGGCCAACAAGCTGGATGGCACTCTGCTGGAAGTGGGAGTCGGCACCGGCCTTTCCCTGCCGCTTTACAGCCGCAAGCTGACGGTGAGCGGCATCGACCTGTCCGAGCCGATGCTGGAGCGCGCCCGGCAACGGGTCGCCCGCGAGCATCTTGGCAATGTCGCCGAGCTTCAGGCCATGGACGCCTCCGACCTGACCTATGGTGAGGCGAGCTTCGACCTGGCCACGGTGATGTATGTGATGACCGTCGTTCCGGATCCGGCCAAGGTGCTGGCGGAGCTGGAACGGGTGGTGCGGCCGGGCGGCACGGTGATCATCGTCAATCATTTCGCCAGCGAGCGCGGCGTTCTGGCCCTCGCCGAGCGCCTGCTCGCGCGCTTTTCCCAGACCCTTGGCTGGGATCCGCTGTTCCGCCGCGAGCGCATATTGGCGCACACCTCCATGACGCTGGAGCATGAGGAGCGGCTCGGCCCGCTCGGACTGTTCACCATGATGGTGTTCCGTCGCCCCTGAGCGGGAAACGAACAGGCTCCTGAATGAACGACACCCGGCGCGAGGGGCCTCGCGCCGGGTGTTTTTTGTCTCATGCCGTGAAGCGTTGCTGGCGATCAGAGCTTGCCGATGGTGAAGAACAGGGTCTCGTCGGTGATGTGGACAGCGGGCGCCTACCCGGCCCGGGCGCCCCACACGGCACAGTCGATGCCCAGGCGCCGGCGCGCGGTCCACCACATTGCGCCAGCGGCGAAACCGGTCGATGCGGTATAGGCAATGCCCGCCGCGACAATGCCCAGCGCCGGATAAAGCGCGAACATCAATCCGGCGGAGAGCGGCAGCGACAAAACCAGGATGACGACGATCTCCCGTTGCCGCCCGGCCCCGCTCAGCACCGACAGCGCCGGGCCGAACACGGCGCGCAGCAGGAAGGTGCCGCACAGCACCAGCAAAAGCGGCAGGCCGCCGGCGAACTCCGGGCCGAACAGCGACAGGAAGAACGGGCCGACCAGCCACAGCCCGGCGAAGGCGGCCAGCGCATAGCCGACCGACAGCCCATTGGTCAGGCCGATCAGGTGGCGTGCCGCCGCCCGGTCCTCCCGGGCCTGCGCGGCAAGGATCTTCGGCTGGAACACCAAATAGATCGAACGCACCCCAAAACCGGCGAGCACGCGAAAGCGGAAACACACATGCAGCAGGGCGATCTCCGCCGGCGCGGCGATCAGCGAGGCCAGCAACAGATGCAGCTCGATCACATATTCCCAGATCAGGGCGATGGTCAGCCAGGGCGGCGCCATCGACCACCAGCGCCGGCTGTCGCTCACCGCCGGGGCGGGCCGCGCCCGCAGCGCCCGGCACAGAAAATACCCCTGCACCGCCGCCGCGCTCCACACGGCAACGGCCAGGCCGGCGAGGATCCAGCCGGCGGAGGCGCCCGGCGCGGCCAGCGCCAGCAGCGCGACGAAGGAGAGGATCAGGAGTGGCCGGCCAAGACTGTCGGCGATCTGCGCCTCACCGGGCCGTTGCAGACCGGTGAGGACCGCGCCGTTGAACAGGGTCAGGGCAACACCCGGGGCAATCAGGCAGACGGCCAGAACCACCTGGGTGCGCAAGGCCCCGGCGGAAAGACCCGGCACGGCATCGGGCATCCCGAGCACCAGCAGGGCGCCCGCCCCCACCGGCAGGCAGGCGAGCAGCAGATTGCGCAAACCCGCCCGCACCAGCCCTCGCAGCAGCCCGTCTTGGCCGCGCGCCGCATATTCCGCCGTCAGGATCTGGGCGAAGGCCTGAAACCCGGCGAGCATCAGCACCGCCAGCACGCCGGAGGCGGAGACCGCCAGCGCATAGGCGGCGGTGGCATCGGCGCCGAAGCCGCGGGCGATCACCAGCGTCGCCAAGAGCACCGCACCGGCGCCGCCGATGCGGGCAAGGGTCAGGACCGAGAGCCTGGTGAGAATGGCCAACATGACGGGCAGCGCTCCGGAACGTTTAGGATCTGACCCTAGCGGCCCAGCCGCACCGGGATCATCTGACTGAGCGGTTCGCGCACCCGGTCGCGCAAGGCCCGACCGGACATCGCCAGGCGACCGACGATTTTCGCGCAGGAGCCCTCGGCAATGAAATGCGGCGGCAGTTCGTGCAGGATGACGCCGACCTTGCCCACCAGCCCGCGCTTGAACTGGTGCAACGGACAGGTCGCCGACCCGCCGCCGCCCAGCGCATACCAGCGGATCGCCGGCTGGCGCGACAGATGGCACAGCACCGCCCATTGCAGCGCATAGCCGGCCCTGAGCGGCAAGGCTTCATCCGCCGTCGCCCCATAGAGGAACGACGCGGTGTCGCCGCAGCAGTCGACCACGGCCATGGCAACGGGAACCCCATCCTTGCGGGTCACGAACATGCGCGGGCGCAACACCTCCAGCGGATTGGCCAGCCGATGCGCCAGGGTGTCGATCGGCGAATAATCGACGAATTTCTTGCGGGCGAGCATCTCGTGGTAAAGACCGAGGATCTCGTTCATCCCCGCTTCGCCCTCGACCAGCTCGGTTTCCAGTCCGGCGGCCTCGGCCTTCTTCAGATTGTAGCGCCACTTTTGCGAAAAGTTGGCCCTGAGCGCCTCCGGCCCATGGTCCACCCGCGCGAAATAGCGCAAGGGGTTGGAAAGCGGCGCCATGCTCTGGAAGCCGAGACGCTGCAGCACCGCCCCGGGGACCGCCTCCATATCCGGATCCGGACGGGGCATGATCATCAGGAACCCCTTCTCGCGGCGGCACAATTCGTCGGTCAGTGCGCGCAACACCAGCTCCATCGTTGCCGGGGTGGCAGGCCGGCCGGTCCGCCGCCAGAGCGGCCCCCAGCGCAAGGAGCTGATGGTGCAGCCGAACATCGGCACTTTGACCAGGCGCACCAGCGCCGCACCGACCAGCATATCATTGGCGTAAACCGCAAGGCGGCGCAGCTTGTCGGGCGCCCGGCGCACCTCATTGAAGCTCTGGATCTGCTCCTGAAGCACGTCGTCGAAGCCAAGGACCATCCGGTCCCAGTCCTCCGGCGCCACATCCTCCACCCGAACCTCGGTCACGGGCGCATGCCCCGCTGGGCCCTCGGCGACCGACGCGGCCGGTACAGCCGCCTCCTGCTCGACCTCGCGCCAGTCAACGATGACCTTGGGGTCATCTGACATGTGTTCTGGCAACTTCTGCATGTCGAACCCTTGCTAAAAAGATCTTTTCGGAAGAAGCCCCGGACGCGACAACCGCATCCGTGTGAGTTTGCCGATGCCGGGCAGGACATCGAGAATATTGGCAAGGCCCGGCAGCGGATCGCGCCAGTCGAAGCCGACATCCAGTTTGGCCCGCCAGCGGGCGCGAACCATCCGCCCGAGCCAGCCAACGGCCTCAAGGGCCGAAATCCGCCCCTGCCGCCAGGCGACCTTGGCACCGAGCAGGTCGCCGGCGATCCAGCAATAGCGCAGGCTCCTGAAAGGCGCCGGTGGACCATCGGCAGAGGAGGCCGGGTCCAGACACAGGTCCAGCAGCCGCTCGGTCAGCCCCAGTCCGCAGGCGGCGGGAATGGCGTGATTTCCGGCAAAGCGGGGATTGATCTCCAGAAAAGAGGTCTCGCCGCTGGCCGCATCGACAAGAAACTGCGCGCAACCGATCCCCGAATAGCCAAGGGCGGCGACCAGCGCCGCCGTATAACGGCCAAGATCCGGGTCGGTCGCCACCGTGGCGCCTTCGACCGCAAGCCCCGCCCCGTCGAGCCGGTCGGTGCGGGCGATCTCCACATGCAACAGCTGGTCGATGCGCCCCGCTCGGGCCGCGAAATAGAGATTGTGCCGCAGACCGGAAGCCCGGCGCTGCAGCAGCAAAGCCCGATGCCCCTCCGGCCAGTGCGGCAAGACCCGGTCCAGCCCCGCGCGATCCGCCACGGTGATGGCCTTCTCGCCAAACAGCCGGTGGGTCGAACTGACCGAGCGGATGACGAGCGGAAAGCCGATCCGTTCGGCCTCGCCGATCAGCTCCGGCTGGTCGCGAACCTCAGCAAACGGGGCCAGCGGCACGCCGACATCCTCAGCCAGGCTCATCATCCGCAGCTTGTCGAGGCAGGTGGTCACCAGTTCCGGCGCCACCATCAGCGCGGTCACCGATGCCGGCAGGGCAACGTCCTCTTCGGCGAAAAACCGGACATAGTTCTCCGCGACCGGCACGATCAGGCGAATGTCGCCCCGCCGCGCCAGAAGCTCGGAAAGCGCGTGCGCAAAGGCCGGCCCATCCTCATCCAGCGGCGGATGACACCAGAACCGGTCCACATGACGCGACAGCTCCGCCCCGCGCTCGAACCCGTCAAGGCCGACCGCGACACGATACCCTCGTGCTCTCAGTTCCCGGGCAATGATCGCCGTGGGGCGATAATTGCCAAGGAGAAGGGCATACGCGCCCTTAGATTTCTTCAAGTGTCCACCCACATGCAGTGCCGGGCCGGACACGGCATCCCTGGCCCGGACGACAAACGGCGGGGGATCCGCCCACACGGTCCATACCTGCCGGATTCCCGTTAAGAGAGTGGTAAACGCGGCCGGCTCACTCCAAACCGCTCCCCGGCGGCCGACCACTTCCGAGAGCCAAGGTGAACAATCGGTAAAGCACCGCTGACACCCTGAAAAACAGTGACTTTCTGGCAGCGCAACATACGCACCTTCGCAAGAGAAGCACTGTCCACAAGCGCAAAACGCCAGTTTCGTCATCCTAGGCATGTAAATTCTCGCAAGGATGACAGGGACCTGCGCTATAACCTGCGGCCTAGCCGCGATAGCGCATATCCGTCACGTTTCAGACACCACTTGCATTTATGCTGCATCGCAACAAGGATGGTGACATGTTCTCACTTGCAGGAAAACGGGCCCTTGTGGTCGGGATCGCCAACGACCAGTCGATTGCCTGGGGCTGTGCCGATGCCTTACGCCGGCAGGGCGCGGAACTGGCCGTCACCTATCTGAACGCCAAGGCCGAACCGCATGTGCGCCCGCTCGCCGAACGGCTGGAGGCGCCGATCTTCGCGCCTCTCGATGTGCGCGACGATGCCCAGATGGACGCGCTGTTCGCTCAAATTTCCGCTGAATGGGGCGGGCTCGACATCCTGCTTCATTCCATCGCCTTTTGCCCGAAGGACGATCTGCACGGTCGGGCGATCGACTGCTCCCGCGCCGGCTTCCTTGAAGCGATGGACATTTCCGTCCATTCCTTTCTGCGGCTGATCCGGCGGGCCGAGCCCCTGATGCCCCGCGGCGGCACCTGCATGACCGTCACCTTCCATGGCTCGGAAAAGGTGGTCGACCACTACAACATCATGGGGCCGGTCAAGGCGGCGCTGGAAGGCGTGACCCGCTATGCCGCCGCCGAACTGGGGCCGAAGGGCATTTCCGTGCACGCCCTGTCGCCCGGCCCGCTGGCGACCCGCGCGGCCAGCGGCATCGCCCATTTCGATGCGCTTCTGGCCGACAATGCCGCCCGCACCCCGACCCACCGGTTGGCCAGCCTTGACGATATCGGCGCCTATGCCGCCTTCCTCGCGTCCCGCGAGGCCTCCAACGTCACCGGCGTCATTCACCCGATCGACGGCGGCTATCACGTGGTCGGCTGATCGCCCCCTTGCAAGGATCCATGCAGATGCACACCCAACTGCTCGAAGACAGGATCCGGACCGCCGAGCGGTTCGACGAGGCCTCCGCCCTGCAGCATCGCCTGTTCCAGACCGCCTTCGACCGGCACATGCGCCGTCTTCAGGAAACGCTGACCGAACGCAGCGGCTCCGTCACCATCCAGTCCCAGAACATCTTCAACCGGATCACCGCGCAGCCCTCGCCGGCAAGCCTGATCGATGCCTGGAACGCCTATCTCACGGACGCCGGCCAGCGCACGGTGCTGACGCTCGACACCTTGCGCAAGCGCGGCGACCTCTTCACCGCCCATGAGGCGGCGGGCACCCCGCCGGTGCTGATCTACGACTACGACATCGTGCTGGACGGCGCCGACCTGCCGCGCCCCTGCAACTACATGCTGTTGAAGATCCTGCCACCGGACGGCATCGAGGTGTTCGACTGGAAGCGCCCTTACGTGATCATCGACCCGCGCGCCGGCCATGGCCCGGGCATTGGCGGCTTCAAGCCCGACAGCCAGGTCGGCGTCGCCCTGAAGGATGGCCACCCGGTCTATTTCGTCGCCTTCCGCCCCACGCCGGAAGACGGCCAGACCCTTGCCGACGTCACCCAGGCGGAAGCGGCCTTCCTGCGCGAGGTGCACCGGCTGCACCCGGATGCACCGCGCCCCATCGTCATCGGCAATTGCCAGGGCGGCTGGGCCGGCGCCATTCTCGCCGCCACCAACCCGGACCTGGCCGGGCCGCTCGTGCTGAACGGCGCGCCCATGTCCTACTGGTCCGGCCAGCTCGGTCAGGATCCGATGCGCTACACCGGCGGCATCGTCGGCGGGGCGCTGCCGGCCATTCTCGTCTCCGACCTTGGCGGCGGCATCTTCGACGGCGCCAATCTGGTGATGAACTTCGAGCTGCTCAATCCCGGCCGTACCTGGTTCCGCAAGTATTACGACCTGTTTTCCAGCATCGACGATGGCGACCAGCGCTTCCTCGATTTCGAGAAGTGGTGGGGCGGCTTCTTCCTGATGAACGGCCCGGAGATCCGCTGGATCGTCGAGAACCTGTTCGTCGGCAACCGGCTGGCGCGCAACGAGGCCCGGCTGGAAACCGGCTGCCCGATCGACCTCAAGGCGATCCGCGCGCCGATCATCGTGTTTGCCTCGCGCGGCGACAACATCACCCCGCCGCAACAGGCACTGAACTGGATCCCCGACAGCTACGCCGACGAAAGGGAGATCGAGATCCGCGGCCAGCGCATCCTCTACATGGTGCATGAGCAGGTCGGTCATCTCGGCATCTTCGTGTCATCCTCCATCGCCCGGCGCGAACACACGCAGATGACCTCGACCCTGAAGACCATCGAGGCCCTGCCCCCCGGTCTTTACGAAATGATGATCGAGGATGTGGCCGGGGTCGGCGATGAAAAACGCTTCACCGTCAGCTTCCACAAGCGCAAGCTCGCCGACATTGAGGCCTATAGCGACAGCGGCCGGGCCGAGGAGCCGGCCTTCGCCGCCGTTGCCCGCATGTCGGAAGCCCTGGTGGAAGGCTACGAGACCACCTTGCGCCCGCTGGTTCAGGCATCGGTGACCAAGGAAGTCGCCGACGTCCGCCGGTCCTTGCACCCCTTGCGTCTGCAGCGGCGCATCTTCGCCTCCGACAATCCGATCACCGGCGTTCTGGCCCCGGCCGTCGAGCGGGCGCGGGCCGAGCGCAAGAAGGCGGCGCCCGACAATCCGTTCCTGGCCGCCGAGCGGTTGTGGGCGGATATGGTGGAGACCGGCTGGAACGTGTTCCGCGACACACGGGCGATGCTGTTCGAAACCGCGTTCCTTGCCACCTATGCCAGCCCGCTGGGCTTCTGGTATGGCGCCCCCCGCGCCGCCTCTCGGGCGCAGACGCCGATGCAGGACCTGCGCGCGCTGCCGGAGGTGCTCTCCGCCCTCGACCGCGCCGGGACGGGCGAGCTGTCCGAGGCGGTGGTGCGGATGCTGGTGCTGATGGCCGATACTCGCGGCGACGTGCGGCGCGACCGGCTGCAGCGCTCGGCCGAAGTGCTGTCGACCCGCCCACCCTTCGACACCATGGATACCGCCGCCCGGGCGCGCATGATCCACGAGCAGACGCTGATCGCCCATTTCGAGCCCGAACGCGCCCTCAATACCCTGCCGCTGTTGCTGACCGACCATGCCGACCGGCAAAAGGCGCTCGGCATGGTCGAGTATGTCGTCGGCGATCCGGACGAGATGGAGCCGGACACCCGGCACATGCTAGAGCGGATGCGCCGCCTTCTCGATGCTGATCCGGCCACTCCCGCCGTCAGCGGTCTGTAAGCCGCCCTCGGCTATCTCGACCAGCTCGGCCACCGCCACGCCGATCGACCCGAGATAGCCGACGACGAGCAGCACCTCGCCGATGATCGCCGGCACAAAATACGTCGCCTCCTGGATGTCGGGCACGAACAGCGCCCGCGTTCCCTGGCCGGGAATGACGTTGCACAGTGCCCGCGCCAGACCGAGCCGCGCCACCGTGTCGTGGTTGGGCGAGGCGCAGTAATTCCACACCACCATGCCGAAATTGGCCCAGCCCCACAGGGTGATGGTCAATTCGCCGGTGTAGACCCGCGCGCGCCCGGCCGGCAGTTTCAACACCAGAAGCCCCCGGGTCGGTCCGGCGATCACCTGGCAGATCCAGATGGTTCCGGCAAAACCCGGATCCCCGGCCGGACAGCTTGGCGCCGGTGCACCGGGCCGGATCAGCCAGGGCATTGTGAAAATGGTGGTGACGTAGCGCATCAGCACCGAGACGCCGCCTGCCAGCAGCTTGCCGCCCGGCGTCCATTTGCCCACGTAATTCTTCATTCCATCGGGCAGTCTCGTCGGGGTGTCCGCCTTCACCAGCGCGGTGGCGCTGAAGACGCCGGTCAGCGTGTCGGTGAAGATCCGCACGAACATCGCCCCCGAATAGACCCCGAGCGAGACGCAGGCGACAACCGTCTCCAGCGTGCTGTTGAAGACCACCTTGCGGCTGGTCGGGATGCCGAATTTCGACTTGATCCAGTCGACGGTGACATAATCCTTGTAGGCATCGAGCGCCGCCTGATCCGGAAACGGCGCCTTGCCGGTCGCCAGCTTGTAGATCAGCGTTCCGGGAATGGCGACCAGATAGGCGGCGATGTCGATCACCCGGATCGACAGGCTCTTGCCGGTGAACAATTTGTAGAGCTGGGAGAGAATCGGGATTTCCCATTCGGCGAACAACAGGTCGCGGAAGGATTCCACCACCTCCTTGATCAGATCCATCAAGGTGGCGATCACCGTCTTGGCCGCATCGAGCGCATAGAGCGCAACGCTCTCCATCACCTTGACGATGCCGCTCATCAGGAGGTTGAGCGCGTTGTTCGGATCGTCGCCGATGGCGGTGAAATACTCGATCGCCTCGTTGAACGCCTCCTTGCCCTCGCCATACTGGAAGTCGTTGGCAAGGTCCTCCAGCATCTTCAGGAGCCCTTCGAGCGAACTCGACAGGGCGGAGCTGCTCATCAGGCTGACCGTGGTGGCCCCGCGCTCTCCGGCCTGCCCGCCGTTTTGCTCATAGGCGTTGGCGAACAGGTTATGCTCCATCTGGTAGGACTGTTCCTCGGTCATCGGCTGTTGCGAGGAGAACTGGTCGTAGGTCGGATTGTCCTGCTTGTTCAGCTCCTTCAGAAAATCATCCACCGTCGCCTGCAGATTGTCCTTCATGGTGTCGATGCCCGACAGAAGGGTCTGTTTCACCGCTTCCACCCCGCCGACGGTGAAGTCTAGAAGCACGTCGACGCTGTGCCGCACCGCCTCCGCCGTGCGGACGAAATCGCCGATGTTGAACAGGAAGGCGAGCCACTCGAACAACTGCTCCAGCTTCACCTTCAGCCAGTTCCACACCCCTTGCACGAAGTCGAAGGCCTGCTGGGCAAACTCGATGATCGCCTCGAACACCTTGCCGCCGATCTCGAACAACACCCGGCCAATGCCTTCCACCACCTCCACGACGATCCGGGTCAGCTTGTCGACCACATCGCCGACGAAATTCTTGATGCCGTTCCACACATCGCCCCAACCGATGCCAAGGAAGCCATTGGCTTCCGCCCCCATCGCCTTCAGCCGCGAGGATTTCCATTCCGCGACCTCCGCACTGGTCATCGGCACGTATTGGGGGAAGCCGGAGGTGAAGTCGATGGCCCAGGAGGTGCCTTCAAGCGCCGCCAGATTGAGCCGGGGGTTGAAGCCGCGCGCCGCATTGCGCCGCGAAACGAAGAGATAGCTGATCTTGTCGCCACCACCGGCTTCATCCTGCGCGGCGATCTGCATCGACGCCTCGGTGATCTTCTGCAGGCTCTCGGCGTATTCATCGCTCGACCGGTATTCCGCCGGCAGCAGATAGGCGCCGGAGGCGTCCTTGGCATTCTTGATGTCATCCACCGACAGCGTGGCCAGCTTGGCCTGCAGCTGCCGATTGGGCTCCACCACCAGCGGCGCTCCGGCCAAGGTCGAGGGGGTCTCCACATAGAGCGTTGCCGCGGCCAGCGCATTGGCCTTCTGATAGATCACCACCTTGCCGTTCGGGCCGGTCTCCACCATCACCCGGTTGAGCTGGCTGCATCGGTAGGATCGTCCATCGACGAACAGGGTGACGAGACTGGAGGCCTGGATCGACACGGGCACGAAGCTCGCCGGCATCCCCCCCTCGTCGAGCACCACCAGTTCCAGCGCATGGGTCTGCACCGGGACCATCTCGTTGTCGCCGCGAAACAGCTCGATGCTTTCCTCGAACCATTGCTGCGTGGTCGGCGCCTGCCAGAAGCGGGTCAGGTCGCCGCCGGCGGATACCGTGTAGGCCTCGGCATAGCCGGCCAGATCGCGGCCGAGCGCGAAGATCGTCGCCTCGGAGCCCGGATCGCTCGGAATCTCGTTGCCGAGCGGAAACAGCGTGTTCCAGACCGGATCGGCGCGACGGCCGCTGCCGGGCACCTCCCCGGCGCGCCAAAGCCGCCCATCGGTACCGATGCCGAACACCTGCAAGAGATCGTTGAAGCACTGCGAGGCGTAGACGCTGGTCAGCGCCACCGTCTGCCCCGGGTCCACATAGATCCAGTCATCGAACTGCTTGATCGTCCCGGCCTGATATTTCTTCTCCCGCTTCAGGAGCAGCTTGCCGCTGTCCTTCTCCACGGCAAAGATCGCCAGCCGGTCGTCTTGGTCGACCACCACCGAAAGCGCGGTCGCCTTCTTGAGGCCCAGCACCCGGAGGCTTGAGGTCCGGTCGCTGGTTTCGGAGAACAGCACCTCGTTGTCCCGGCCGATGGCGAAGATGGCCGATTGCACCGTGCTGTTCTCCACCACGGCGATGGCCTTCACCTCCGCCTGGGTTCCGCCCGGCCCCATCACCGGCGCCCAGACCGGGCCGGCCCAGTCATTGCTGCCGGGCTTGAAGAAGTTGTTGGCCAGGAGGCCATAGTCCGTTCCCGGCACATCCAGCATCACATTGACGTAGATATTGCCGGTGGCGCCGCGCGCCCCCTTGAACTGACGGATCGACTCCGTCGCTTTCGCCGGCGAGGTTTCCTGCTGGAAGTAGGCGCCGGTGCTCTGCTTGTACTCGGCCAGCCGCAACCGGCCATTGCCGCCAAGGGTCAGGATGTTCGGCGTGTCGCTGCCCTCGCTCGAGGAGGTGTAGAGATAGAGCTGCCGGCCGGTGATGTTCAGGTCCAGCTCATGATAGGGCGCTTCGGCATCCTCCCCCCGGCGCAGGCGGAACACCTCATCGTTGGTGCCGATGGTGTAGAGGTCGAGATTGCCCGCCTTGTTGGCGAAGGTCTTGATATCCGTTCCGCCCAAGGCCGGACGAAACAGCTGGAAGGTTTCCATGTATTTGGTGCTGGCCCGGATTGCAGGGCGCTCGCCGGTGGGGGTTTCAGCGAGAACAGACCTTGGCATCATCGTCATGGGAGCCTCCCGGACTTGAGGATGGGAAAACGGGTATCTCGGCCAGCGCCAGCAGCCGGTCGCGGCAATGCCGGGCCGCCTGCAGGGCCGGGGCGCGCCAGATCGGCCGGCCATGCGCGTTGCAATAAAGCGCGCGCTGCCGCGGCCGGCCGGCGTTTCGGTCGCGGGCATCGTCCCCGTGGGCCGCAACCTGCGCATGGGCCGGACGCAGCGCCTCGGCGCCAAGGTCCAGCGCCCGCGCCAGCGCGATTTCCAATTCGCACGGGTCGGCGTAATAAGGCGCGAAGGCGCGCAGTGCGGAACGCGACAGATCGCACTCCCGGCAGGCGGCGACCACTGCCCTTGCCGCCGGAGCGCTCTTTACCGGATCGCAGCCGGCAGCGGCGAGACAGGCAAGGATGTTGATGTTGACGATCAGGTCCACCGGACTGTCCTCGCCGGGGGCAACGAACCAGGTGCGATAGAGCGCGGGCCGCAGGAACGGGGGATCGCCCCCGCCTTCCTCCCCATCCTCATTTTCTGGCGGGTAGAAATGGAATGCGCCGGCAAGATCGGGCGCGGCACAGGTCTCGATAAAATCGAGCGCCCGCGCCCGCGCCCGCCTCAGTGCCCTGCAATCGGGACCGGCCAACAGGCCACGCCCCTCGCCCTTTTCGATCAGTTCGGTCATGAGCAGCGCCACCTGGGCGGTCACGAAACAGGTTTCATCGGCGATGCTCCGATCCCCGGCCGCCACATGGGACGGGAATGCGCCGCGCTCGGCCTGCTCCGCCAGCAAGGCCGCCACGGAGGCGGAAAGCGCGCCATCCGCCCCCTGCGGCCCGCGATATTTCCAGGCTCCGCCGTGCGGCGCCATGTCACCCAACCGGTCAGGCATCGCCCGCCTCCCCTTGTGGCCGGCTGGCGGCAACCGTTGCGGTGACCTGCATCGGCAGTTCGGGTGCCAGCACCGCGCCAACCAGCCCATGTCCGGGAACCGCGCGCGCATCGGTGAGCCTGGCATAGGCGTCCTGATCCCAGCCCGCCGCCCGGCCGACCCGCAGGATCGCCTCGCGCACCCTGTCCGGCGGTCCGAGCAGGGCCTCGGCGACCGAGTACCAGGTGAAGGCCTGAGGCCGCCCCTGCCCGTCAAAGGCATAGCTGAAGCCCATGTCATAGGAAGGCAGCTCAAAGCGGATGCTGCGCCGGGTCAGCGCCGCCACCAACGCCACCACCTCGCCGCCGCGCTCCGGAAGCCGGAGCCGGGTCAGCAGTGTGTCCAGCTCCTTCGGGAACAGCCGGTCGCAGCGGTAGTAGAGTTCCAGCCCGCCGCTGCGGGTATCCAGCCCGATCATGCTCAGCCGCAGGCCGCGCGACGGCAACACCGGCGCCCTGCCACAGACCTCCTCCTCCCAGGTCTCCCAGGGCGCGCCGCGCGGCACATCGAGATAGAGCTTGCTACGCAGGATCCCGCCGATGACACGATAGCCGAGCCAGCCACCGAACCGGCTGCCATGCGCCCTCTGCCAGGCGGCGACCCGTTCCACATGGCGCGCCTGATCGGGCGACAGCGCTGCGGTCAGCCCGGACAGGCACGACAGAAGCCGTGCCCGGGCGCCCGCGCCAGGACAGGGGTCGGCGCTGACCCGCAGCTCTCCGGACGGCCAGACGAAAGCGACTTCCAGCGGCGCACCGGCCGGTGTCAGATCGCTGGGCGCACCGCCTGCGTCCTGATCCGGGCCTTCGCCGACGGCCTGTCGCAACAGGCGCAGCTCCTGTGAAGCGGGGCAACCGAGCTGGTCCAGCGAGGCGACCGGAATATGATTCCAGGCCATCTGCGGGATCGTCTGCCCGGCGCCCCCGAACAGGGCGGACATGCCCTCACTCCGCGGCGCGGGTACGGGCGGCCAGGGCCTCCGGGTCGATCACCTGCCGCACGATCCCGCCCGCGACACTGGCTGGCGGAAGCGCCGGCAGCTCCACCGACAAGCGCCCCTCGACCTTCTGGTCGACCAGTTCGCGCGGAGCACTGCCATCCTTCATCACGTAGATGGCGGTGTAGTAGAACTCCACGGTCGGTTCGCTGCGCTCGCGCTGGATCCCGTAGTAGCGTTCCAGCTGATCGGTCGGCGTGCCCTGACCCGGCCCCAGCACATTGAACAGGATCAGGTTTTCCTGCGAGCCTGCCGCCAATGCCCGCTCCTCGGAGGTCATTTCCTCGCGCGGCTTGGTCAGGAAGCGCGGCAGGGTATCGCCGAACCGCTCGCGGGCCTCGTCCGACAGCTGGAACATGGTCAGGTTGACATTCGCCACCTTGTCCCAGTCGATCTGGCCGATATCGACCTTGACGCTGTAATTCTCGACGGTGTTGGAGATCGTCAGCGTCTTGTACTCGCTCGACTGCTTGTAATTGTCGAGCATGAAGCTCTTGCCGTCGGAATAGAAGATCGTTCCGCTGATATTGAAATAGGCGGTGTTCATGTTGTCGACCGCCTGGAAGTTCCAGCGCGGCTCGGCGAAGCTCAAGAGCCCGCTAGGCTGCCAGTTCGACCAGGTATTCTGGAACAGCGCCTTGTCGCCATCATTGGCCGGATCGAAATACTGCGCCGTCACATCGACCAGCAGCAGATCCGCCGGCTTGCCCGGATAGTTGAACGCCCGCACGGTGAACTGGGTGAACAGTCCCTTGGGATCACTGACAAAGACAATATCCGCATTGCCGGAATTGGTGTTATCCGGAGAGCTGCTCAACGCGCCGGGCGGCTGCGAGACGATCACCGATCCGTCGTCCATCACATAGCGCAGCCGATAGGTATAGGCCTGGCCGATCGGCAGATCGTAGTAGCTGTCGAAGGTGATCGCGTTGGCCTCGCCATTGGCGGTCATGGTCTTCGTTTGCACGATCGCCGGATTGCCAAGCGGCGGCGCGAAGAAGAAGTCGATATCGACGCTCTTGACCCCGGTCACGGCGGTGAAGGGAACATCCTGACCGATGAACGTCACCTGACGCACCCCAAAATTGTTCGGCGTGAGGTTGATCAGCGTATCGGTGGTGGTCACCGGCTCGCTCTCGTAGGTCTTGCCGTCCTCGAACAGGATCACATAGGAATAGGTGAACTGAGGATTGTACGCACCGCCCGAGAAATCGCCCGGCGCCTCGTAGATCTGCGAGGACTGGTCCCCATCGGTGACGATCAGCGTGAAGGTATTGTCGGTCTTGCGCGTGGGGTAGTCGACGGTGACCGTTATCGACTGGGCAACCGCGCCCCCGTCCGAGGTGCGCGACAATTGGCCGATCAGGTTGAAGACCACCGACAGCTTGCGGTTGTCCACCTCCACGAACAGCTTGCTCCACTCCTCGGCGCTGAACTTGCGCATGAAGGTGCTGACCGGTGTCGACCAGTCAATCACCGTGTCTTCCTCGTAGGTCTGTTCGAACGAGGTGGTGGCGGAGACCGGGTCCGGCCCGGTGGCCATGGCCGCCGCCGCCGCGATCGTGTTCGCCACCTGGTTTTCCAGCGTGGTCCAGCCCCAGTCGCGCACCCGCTGTTCCAGCTCCGGGCTGCTGCCCGCGCCCAGCGTCACCTTCACCTCGCCGGCGCCCGACTGCTGCATCACCTGCTTGACCTCCTGCAGCACCTTTTTCTGGTTGCCCCAGGTGTCCCGCACGGTCTTGTAGGTCTTCTGATACTCGATCGCCGCTTCCGCCACGTATTTGACGGTCGCCTTGGCGCCGAGCAGCATGGTCAGCACCTGCATGTCGTATTCGACCCGGAACGGCGAGGCACCGCCGCCCTGCGAATAGGCATTCTTGAAGGTGTTCACCGCCGCCGCCGTTTTCAGCGGGACCTGGAAGGCCGCGACATTGGTGCCATAAAGCGTCGGCTCGACCGCCAGCACCTCCGCCTCGCCCTCGATGTCATAGTAGAAAAAGGCGGTGCCGCCGACCCAGGTGAAGCCACCCCAGCTGATGTCGTCGCCGAGCACCTCCTCCGCCGCGCGGCGCGCTTCCGTCGGCTGGATCAACTCCATCTCGAAGGTGCACAGGCCGGCGATCCCGCCGCCGTTCTTGGTATAGGAGGTCAGCGAAAAGGCCGGTGCCCCATTGACCCTCCGCAAGGTCGGAACCGGCACCATGTACCAGAGCTTCGGGTCGTCATGATCCTGGTAGACATAGGCAACCTGGTCGGAGCCGTAGTCGATCTCTCGCACCGTGGTGATATCGAACATCTGATCCTCGCATCGCGAATAGCTAGAAAAAAATCTCCAATGCTACGAATACGAGAAGACTGACACCACGTTATAACCATATCAATTGGCACATTTCCGCAGGGGTAATGATTGTTTTAACTATGACAAATACATCAATTCAATTTCATTGATTTGATATTCAATATCAAACTATAAGTAATAATATATTTTTTATATTTAAAATCTTAAATGCACCCCCACCTGAATGGCAAAGAAGACTCCTCTTCCGCAGGGGAGTCACGCATGCGCGCCCTTGCGATTCGGAAGACGAAAATCAGGCGTTTTCAGTGGATTGCAAGCCGCCGGGCGGGGAAGGCACCTCCCGGACCCTCCGCTTGCGCGGCATCCGGGAGACCTCACGAAAGCGGCTTTGTCGCCGCGTTCGAAACGTCGCGTTCTACCCCGCGTCTTTCGGCGCGCCCAGCCGGGTGCGGTGCGGCGCCGCCACGCAGGCAACCGCCAGGATCACCCCGGACACGGCGGCAATCATGCCGGCCGCACTGACCGCGTGATCGGCACCGAACCAAAGCGGCCCGTAGCCGGCCAGCACGTAGCCGAGCACCGCCGACAAGCTGGCGAACACCACGCTCCACAGGATCTGGACTTCCAGCCGGTTGGTCATCAACCGGGCGGCCGCCGGCGGACAGATGAACATGGCGATGACGATGATCGAGCCGACCGCGTCGAAGGCGGCCACCGCCGCCACCGCAGCGGCGACGACAAGGGCAAAGCCCATCAGCCCGGTCGGCACGCCAACCGTCCCGGCAAAGCCCTCATCGAAGGTCGACAGCTTGAGCGGACGCCAGAACACCAGCATCAACAGCACCATCAGCAGCGCGACCGCCGCAATGCGCGGCAACTCCGGCGGCAGACCGGCGAGCGCCGCCGGATCGAAGAGAGACTCCCACCCGCGCGCCTTGAACCAGATCAGGCTTTCCAGATTTCCCATCAAGGCGTGTTCGACATCCAGATGCACGGTGCTGGTGTCGCTCTGTTCCAGCAGCAGCACGCCGGCGGCGAACATGGAGGTGAAGGCCACCCCCATCGCCGCCCCTGGTTCGATCCGCCCGAGCCGTTTGATCGCCTCGATCAGAAGCACCGCCACCACCGCCGCCCCGGCGGCTCCCAGCAACATCGACATGCTGGCGGTGGCGCCGGTAATGAGAAAGGCAACGACGATGCCCGGCAGCACCACATGGCTGATCGCATCGCCAATCAATGCCTGCCGACGCAGGATCAGAAAGTTGCCCGGCAAGGCGCAGGCGATCGCCGACAGCACACCGATCAGGATCGGCGTCAGCGACAATTGAACGAAAGCACTTCCCATCATAAGCCCCTTCAGGCCGCGCCGCCGGCGACCACCGGCCTGCCAATACGGCGGTCGATCTCGGCGATCTCGTCGCGCGTCAACACGGTTTCGATTGGCGTCAACCCGTCGTAGCGGCCGTGGATCGCCTCATCCTGATGAATTTTCCGGGCGATCTCCCAGCGCCGCTCATCGCGCAGCGCCTTGGCCGCCCGCGCGCGGCCTGCCTCGGTCGGCACCAGATCGCCGCGGATCATGCCATCGCGCCTGAGCACCCGGATCGTCAGCGGATCGAGCACCGCCTCGCCATGGGCCAGCGCCAAGAGCCCCTGCCGCCGATGCACCCGCAACTGGAACCGGCGGTGGCGCAGCAGCGCCGCCAGCACTCCCCGCTTGGGCGCCAGAAACAGCGACAACAGAAACAGACCAAACGCGACCAACACGATGATCGGCCCGGTGGGAATGCCCGGCGCCGATGCGGACAGCGCCGCGCCGAGATAGCCGGATACCCCGCCCAGCGCCCCGGCAACCAGCACCACATGCTCGGTCCGGTCGGTCCAGAACCGCGCCGTCACGGCAGGGATGATCAACATGGCGACGATCAGGATCAGGCCGACGATCTTCAGACCGATCACCGTGACGCCAAGCACCAGCCCCATCATCGCCAGATCGATGAGCCGCACCTCCAGCCCGCGCGCCGCCGCATATTCGGGATCGAAGGCAACAAGCGTCATCGGCCGGCGCAGCAGCAGCACCGCCAGCAGCGCCAGCCCGCCGCCGACGGCGATCACCACCGCGTCCTGGTAGAGCATACCGGCGGTGGAGCCGAGCAGGAAACTCTCCAGCCCCGCCTGCTTGCCCCGGGACATGGTCTGGATCACCGTCAGAAGAACGATGCCGATGCCGAAGAACACCGACAACACCGCGCCGATGGCCGCATCCTCGGCCAGCCGGGTGCGCCGGGCGACCCATTCCACCAGCAACAGGCCGATGGTCGCGGAAATCGCCGAGCCGAGCAAGAGACCCGGCAGGCTGCGGCCGTCGCCGCCGAGCAACACCATGACGATGAAGGCGATACCGACGCCGGGAAGCGTCGCATGAGCCACCGCGTCGCTGACCAGCGCCCGCTTGCGCAGGAACAGGAAGGTGCCGCCGGCGCCAGCGGCAATGCCCAGCAACCCGGCACCGAGCGCGACCAGCGCCGCATTGTAGCCGGCCTGCAGCATGAGCGCCGTGAGAAACGTGTCCACCATGGTCATGCCGGCAGTTTGAGCTGGTCGATATGCGCGGAGGCCAGCCGGCCGCCATAGGTGGCTTGCAGATTGTCGGCGGTGAAGGTGGTCGCCGCCGGCCCCTCGGCGATCTTGCGCACATTCACAAGCAACACGTGGTCGAAATAGTCGATCACCGTCGCCAGATCGTGATGAACGCACAGGACCGTCTTTTGCGCCTCCTTCAATGACTTCAGGACGGCGATGATCGCCTTTTCCGTGGCCGCGTCGACGCCGGCGAAAGGCTCGTCCAGCAGGTAGAGATCGGCTCCTTGCGCCAGCGCCCGGGCCAGGAACACCCGCTGTTGCTGACCGCCGGAGAGCTGGCCGATCTGCCGCTCGGCGAAATCGGCCATGCCGACCCGATCCAGACAGGCAAGCGCGGCCTCCCGGTGCCGCCGGCGCACCAGGCGCAGCAGCCCCAGCTCCCGATAGAGCCCCATCAGCACCACGTCGATCACCCGGGTCGGAAAGTCCCAGTCGACCGAGGCCCGCTGCGGCACATAGGCAATGCGGTGCCGGGCCTGGCGAAACGGCTCACCGAACACGGTCACCTTGCCCGAAAGGCGCGGGACGATGCCGAGCGCCGCTTTCAAAAGGGTCGACTTGCCCGCCCCGTTCGGCCCGATGATCGCTGCCATGCTGCGCGCCGGGATCCGGGCATCGACGGAAAAGACCGCCGGCTTCTCGCCGTAGGAGACGGTCATTTCGGCAAGCTGCAGCGCCGCTGCACCACCCGCCTCGGCGGCGGGCGCCTTACCGCCATCCGCCGCCAGTTCCAGCACCGTATGCCCCATTGCCTGTTGGTCCTTCATAAGAGATCAGCTTCCCGCCAACTTGCCGCGCATTCCGCCCTTCGGAACCGTGCCACCCAGCGCGCCGGAAATCACTGTGACATTGTGGTCGATCATGCCGAGATAGGTGCCCTCATAGGTACCCTCCTCGCCCATGGCGTCGGAAAACAGCTCGCCGCCGATCACCACCTTGTGCCCCTTGGCCGCCGCCCCTTCGATCAGGGCGCGGATGTTGCGGTCGGAAACGGAGGATTCCACGAACACCGCACCGACCTTGCGCTCCACCAGCAAGTCGACCAACTCGGCCACCCGATTGAGCCCGGCCTCGCTTTCCGTGGAAATGCCCTGAATGCCAAGCACCTCGAACCCATGGGCCAGGCCGAAGTAGTTGAATGCATCATGCGCTGTCAAAAGCACCCGCGCATCTTTCGGAACCGAGGCGGTCGCGGTGCGGGCATACTCCGCCAGCGCCTTCACCTCTGCCAGATGCCGCTCTGCATTGGCGGTGAACACCGGCTCCGCCTCCGGGCGCGCGGCGATCAGCGCATCGCGCACGGCCTCCACCACATGGGCCCAGCGCTCAGGGTCCATCCACACATGCGGATCGTACTTGTCGGCATAGTCATCATGGGCGATCAGCAGGTCCTTCGGCATCGCCTCGGCCACCGCCACCACCGGCTTCTGCTCGCCCAGTTCGTGCATGAAGGACTGCATCTGCGCCTCAAGGAAAAGGCCGTGCCACAGCACCAGGTCGGCATCGATCATCGCCACGATGTCGGTGCGGGTCTGGCGGTAGGCATGCGGGTCCACGCCCGGCCCCATCAGCGCCTGGACCGTGACCTGATCGCCGCCCACCTGACGCGCCGCATCGGCGATCATTCCGGTGGTCGCAACCACGCTCAAGGGAGCTTCAGACTGCGCCTTGGCCGGCGCCCCGCCCCCAGCGACAACCATCATTGCCGCGCCGGCAATCAGTGACAGCACCCCACGTTTCGTTATCCGCATGACCTATCCGTATCCCCGGTTTGCATTCAACCTGTTCAGAATGATTATGAGAACGAGTTGCATCTGTCAATGCAATTGCGAATTATTCGCATTTAAGAGTGCGACAACCCGCAGGTACACGCCCCATCGCGCCTCCGCGTGCCGCCCCGGCCCGGCCCGGACAAGATGTCCGGACGAGTTGTCGCGCGGCCTCGGTGCCGCAGCGTCCATCGCCCCCCCTTTGCTCCGCCTCCGGACATCGACTCCTGTCATTTTATGTTCATATGAACGTTGCATGCCGTTCATATGAACGATTTAATCCAGCATCCGAAACGCGCCGTTGGCGCCGGAAGCAGGTCACATGAACGCACATTTCGCCATCACCGCCCGGCAGCGGGAAATCGCCGATCTGGTGCAGTCGCACGGCTTCGCCTCGGTGGAGGCGCTGTCCGCCCGCTTCGATGTCACCACCCAGACCATCCGCCGCGATCTTGGCCGGCTCTGCTCCCTCGGCGTTCTGCGCCGCACCCATGGCGGCGTCGAGCCGCCGGCCGAAACCGGCAACCTTCACTACAGCCGCCGCCGCATCCTCAACCTTCCGGCCAAGGACGCCATCGCCGCCGAGGTGGCCCGGCATGTGCCCAATGGCGCCTCGCTGGCGTTTTCCATCGGCACCACGCCGGAGATCGTCATGCAGGCGCTCAGCCATCATCACGGCCTGCGCGTCCTGACCAACAATCTGCACGTGGCCTTCACCGCCTCGCAGAACGATGACTTCGAGGTCTCGATTGCCGGCGGCCGGCTGCGCCATGGCGACCGGGACATTCTTGGCCCCGACACCCAGGCGTTCTTTTCCGCCTACAAGGTGGATATCGGCGTGTTCGGCGTCGCCGGGGTCGATGAGGATGGCACCCTGCTCGACTTCCACGAGGAGGAGGTCGCCGCGCGGCAGGCGATCCTCGCCAATTGCCGCAATGCCTTTCTCGTGCTCGATGCCAGCAAGTTCGGCCGGCGGGCGCATGTGCGCGGCGGCCATATCGCCGACGTCGACCACATCTTCTGCGACCAGCCCCTTCCCGGCCCGCTTGCCGAGCGCGTTGCCGCCGCCGGTGGCCGTTTCATTCTCTGTTCCGGCGAGGAAAATCCGTCATGAGTACCTCCGCCCCCCTGCACATCAGCGGCAAGGCCATCGAGCTGCGCGGCATCTCCCGCGTGTGGGACGGCAAACCCGCCGTCGATGAACTGTCGATCAGCGTTCCGGCCGGCTCCTTCACCGTGCTGCTCGGCCCCTCCGGCTGCGGCAAGTCCACCACCTTGCGCATGATCGCCGGGCTGGAAGAGGCCGATGGCGGCCGCATCGAGATCGGCGGCCGCGACGTCACCCGCCTGCCCAGTGCCGAGCGCGATCTGGCGATGGTGTTCCAGTCCTATGCGCTGTTTCCCCATCTCACCGTGGCGGAAAACATCATCTTCGGCCTCAAGGTGCGCCGCACCCCGCAGGCCGAGCGCCAGGACCGGCTGGAGAAGGTCGCCGAGCTGCTTGGCCTCAGCGCCCTGCTCCATCGCAAGCCCGCGCAGCTCTCCGGCGGCCAGCAGCAGCGCGTGGCCCTTGGCCGGGCGATCATCGCCGAGCGGCCCGTCTGCCTGATGGACGAGCCGCTGTCCAATCTCGACGCCAAGCTGCGCCACGAGATGCGGCTCGAAATCCGCGCCCTGCAGCGCCAGCTCGGTTTCACCATGATCTACGTGACCCACGATCAGGTGGAGGCGATCACCATGGCCGATCAGGTAGTGCTCTTGAACGGCGGCAAGGTGGAGCAGGCCGCCCCGCCGCGCGAGCTCTACACCCGCCCGGCCACCCCCTTCGTCGCCCGCTTCATCGGCGGCCCGCCGATGAATGTCATCGCCGGCGCGGCGCTGCCAGCCGTCGAAGCCGCCAGCCCCGGTTGCCTGCTCGGCCTGCGCCCGGAAGCGCTCGTGCCGGATGCGGACGGACCGCTGGCGACCACCGTCACCGGCGTGGAGTACCTCGGCGCGGACCTTCTGATCGACTGCACCCTGAACGGCGCGCCGCTGGTGGTGCGCGTTCACGGCCAGCGCGAGATCGAGGTCGGCCAGCCCCTTCGGCTCGCCTTCGCCATCGACGACCTGCACGTGTTCGAAGGCGAGACCGGCCCGCGCCGGGACGATCTGAAAGAGACACTCGGACCGCTGATGCGGTCCTGACGCCTTGCCCCCGGCTCCCCGGGGGCGACCAGCCGCCGATCACCGCGGACGGCATTGACAAGGGAAAGTTGAACGAGATGAAACACACCTTGCTGAAAGCCGTCGCCACGACGGCCCTGACCTTCGGCACCTGGGCCTCCGCCCATGCGGTCGACCTGCAATTCTACTTCCCCGTTGCCGTTGGCGGCGCGGCGGCGGAAACCATCCAGAGCCTCACCGACGAGTATGTCGCGGCCAATCCGGATGTAACCATCGATGCGGTCTACACCGGCTCCTACCAGGATACGGTCGCCAAGGTGATCACCGCCGCCCGTGGCGGCAACCCGCCGCAGCTTTCGGTGATCCTGTCGGTCGACATGTTCACGCTGATCGACGAAGACCTGATCATGCCGTTCGACGACTACCTTCCCGGCGAGGAAGGCAAGGCCTGGCTCGACGGCTTCTACCCGGCCTTCATGGAAAACAGCCAGACCGGCGGCAAGACCTACGGCATTCCGTTCCAGCGCTCCACGCCGGTGCTCTACTGGAACAAGGAAGCCTTCAAGGAAGCGGGTCTCGATCCGGAAACGCCGCCGGCCACCTGGGACGAGATGGTCGAATACAGCCAGAAGCTGGTGCAGAAGGATGCCAGCGGCAACGTCACCCGCTGGGGCGTGCGCATTCCCTCCTCCGGCTTCCCCTACTGGCTGTTCCAGGGCCTGACCACGGAAAATGACGTGATCCTGGCCAATGCCGATGGCAACAAGACCAACTTCGACGATCCGAAGGTGGTTGAGGCGCTGCAGTACATGGTCGACCTCAGCGGCAAATACGGCGTGATGGCGCCGGGCATCATCGAGTGGGGCGCAACCCCCAAGGCCTTCTTCGAGGGTCAGACCGCGATGATGTGGACCTCCACCGGCAACCTCACCAACGTGCGCACCAACGCGCCGTTCGAGTTCGGCGTGGCCATGCTGCCGGCCAACAAGCGGCGCGGCGCGCCGACCGGCGGCGGCAACTTCTACCTGCTGAAGGGCGCCACCGACGAGCAGGCCCAGGCGGCCGTCGATTTCGTCAAGTGGATCACCGCGCCGGAACAGTCGGCCAAGTGGACCATGGCCACCGGCTATGTCGCTCCGCGCGCCGAGACCTGGGAAACGGACACGATGAAGGCCTATGCCGCCGACTTCCCGCCGGTCCTCGTCGCCCGCGACCAGCTTGAACACGCGGTTGCCGAGCTGTCGACCTACCAGAACCAGCGCGTCACCAGCATCTTCAACGATGCGCTGGCCGCCGCCATCACCGGCCAGAAGGATCCGGAAGCGGCGCTGAAGGAAGCCCAGAGCAAGGCCGACGCGATCCTCGCCGAGTACCGCTAAGCCGAAACCCCGACACGCCGGACCGGCGGGCCATCGCGCCCGCCGGTCCCTCTTCCCTAGTTCTCCCGCGCGCAGGGCCCGCCCATCGCCATGACGTCACATCGCTCCGTCCGTTTTCGCAGGGACTGGATCCATGGCTGGCTGCTGTTGCTGCCGGCCATGGTGTTTCTGTTCGCCTTCACCCACATCCCGGCGATCACCACCATCATCAACAGCTTCTATTCGACCCCGCGCGGCCGGCGCGAGGCGAAGTTCCTGGGGCTGACGAATTACGAGCGTCTGCTGGATGACGCGGTGTTCTGGAAGGTGCTGGGCAACAATCTGTGGTTTGCGCTTGGCACCATCCCGGTGTCGGTGGCGCTGGCGATCGTCATGGCGCTGTGGGTCAACGACAAGATGGCCGGGCGCGGCTTCCTGCGCATGGCGTTCTTCACCCCCACGGTCCTGCCGCTGATCGCCGTCGCCAACATCTGGCTGTTCTTCTACACCCCCGGCTTCGGCCTGATCGACCAGCTCACCAGCGCCCTGTTCGGCTGGAGCAGCGTCAACTGGCTCGGCGATCCGGCCACCGCCCTCAACGCGGTGATCGTCGTCACCGTGTGGAAGGAAGCCGGCTTCTTCATGATCTTCTACCTTGCCGCGCTTCAGGCCATCCCGGTGACCCTGACCGAGGCGGCGCGGATCGAGGGCGCCAGCCGCTGGACCATCTTCTGGCGCATCACCTTCCCGCTGATGATGCCGACCACCCTGTTCGTGTCGATCAACGCGGTGATCAACTCCTTCCGCCTCGTCGATCACATCTTCATCCTGACCGACGGCGGACCGGACAACGCCTCCTCGCTCTTGCTGTTCTACATCTACGAGACCGCGTTCCGCTTCTGGGAGACCGGCTATGGCGCCACGCTGACGGTGGTGCTGCTGCTCCTGCTCTCGCTCATGGCCATCGGCCAGTTCTTCCTCTTCGACCGGCGGGTGCACTACAAATGACCGGACGCCCCTTTTCCCTCGACCAGACGCTGAACACTCTCGCCGCCTGGCTGCTCGCGCTCTTGTGGATCCTGCCGCTGGTCTATGCGGTCTGGACGGCGATCCACCCGGGCGCCTACGAGGCGCGCTTCGTGCTGACCGCGCCGCTCACCGCCGACAACTTCATCGCCGCCTGGAACGCGGCGCCGTTTGCCCGCTATTTCCTCAACACCTTCCTGCTGGTGACGCTGATCCTCGCCGGCCAGTTCCTCTTGTGCACCCTGGCCGCCTATGCCTTCGCCCGCTTCCGCTTTCCCGGCCGCTCGATCCTCTTCACCCTGGTCCTGCTGCAATTGCTGGTGATGCCGGATATCCTGATCGTCGAGAACTACAAGACCATGCGGCTGCTCGATCTGGTCGACACGATCCCGGCGATCGCCCTGCCCTATATCGCCTCGGGCTTCGGCATCTTCCTCTTGCGCCAGACCTTCCTGACCATCCCGCGCGAGCTGGACGAGGCCGCCCGCATCGAGGGCGCCTCCATCCTCGGCATCCTCTGGCGCGTCTACATTCCGCTCGCCAAGCCGACCTACCTTGCCTACGGGCTGGTTTCCGTCAGTCACCACTGGAACAACTTCCTCTGGCCGCTGATCGTCACCAACTCGGAGGAGACCCGGCCGGTGACCGTGGGTCTCAGCATCTTCTCCGCCATCGATTCCGGCATCGAATGGTCGGTGATCAACGCCGCGACGCTGATGACCACCGCCCCGCTCTTGATCGCCTTCCTCTTGTTCCAGCGCCAGTTCGTGCAGAGCTTCATGCGCGCCGGGATCAAATAGTCCCGGACAGCACGACAATCTTGCGCGAAGGCGGCAAACGCGATTTCATGCCGGCTCCAGCACCATTGGCAGGGGCAGTCGATGACGGATGAGCTGACGGAGCACTGGGCCGACCCGATCGACAGGATCGAGAAAGACCCACAAACCGCCCTGGTCTACCGGCTGCTCGATGCCACCGGGCGCGACCTGTCCGGCGAGCTGCGCTCCGCCTACCGCCGGGATGCGGTCCGGCAGACCATGCCGACGGCGCCCGGCACGCTCAAGATCTGTGCCGAGGGGGACTCCTGGATCAACATCCTGTGGCCGTTCTCTGCGCCGCTCGGCTATGACATGACCTTCTTCGATGTCATCGAGCAACGGCCGGATCTCTACACCCGCGGCATCGCCTGGCCGGGCGACACCTTCGCTGAAATCCTCGCCGCACGGGACTACCGCCAGCCGCTCGCCTCCGGCATCTATGACTTCTTCATCTTTTCCGGCGGCGGCAACGACATCCTCGGCGGCAGCGCCCTCGCCGCCCTGCTGAAGCCCAGGGAGGCGGGCGCCGGCAGCGGCGATCCGCGTGCCTATCTGATCGGCGGCCGGCTCGACGCCGCCCTCAGCCGACTGTCGGAAGGCTACAACACCCTGGCCGCGGACGTGGCCGCCCTCGCCCCCGACACGGTGCTGTTGCTGCACGGGTACGACCGGCCGGTGCCGCTGGCCGGCGAGCCCTGGCTTGGGCTGCCCTTTGCCGCCAAGGGCTACGATCTGGAGACCGACGCCCGTCTGATCGCCGAGATCATCGCCTTTCTGGTCGACCACTTCTACGCCCTGCTCGACAAGGTCGCGAAGAACCACCCGAACGCGGAAGTCATGGATCTGAGGGGCATCGTCGCCGGACGCTGGACAGACGAATTGCACCCGCAGCAGGATGCCTCGACGGACATCGCTCGGGCCTTCCTGAACCGCATTCTTCCAATTCATGTTTAATTATGTATTAATCAAGTAATTCATTATGCGAGAGCTAGCGCATATCGCAATATCGCTTGCAAGACATCCGCGATTCTTTTCCAAACGTCCAATTCGCAGAAAAAGAGCTTGCACACCCAGTCCCAAGCCCGTCAAAAAGAAGACGCTTAGCTCAGCAATGGCGAGACCGGCATCTGGGCGGCCTCCGCCACAGCAACAGGGACATCCGAAACGTGAAGAAGCTCGCCGCCCTCCTCTCCGGCCTTCTCGTCACCGCTTGCCAGTCGACCGGGCCGGGACCGAGCCCTCATGCGACCGGGACCTATTACCGGCCCAGTTCGATGCCCTACAACTCCACCACGTGGCGCACCCACAACATGACGCGCCAGGCCACCCTCAGTTCCAAATCAAGATCCTGGGTCGACGCCAACGGGACCCGTCATACCAAAAGCTCCCGTACCACCGCGTCCGCGTCCGTTTCCGTCAATCCGGACGCCCTCGGCGCCACAATGGCAACACTGATTGGCGCCGCCGCCAGCAGCGGTGATGGTGGATACAGACCGGCGCCACACGCATCCGATCTCGCCGGCTCCTGGCAGCTCGATATCGACGGGAAGCAGTGCAAACTGACGCTTAACCGCCCCGTGGGGCGCCCCACAGGCTACGCCTCGTCCTTCGGGTGCTTCGGTTCGGACCTGGGGCAGGTCACCGGCTGGTCGCTGCGCGGCTATGAGGTGGTGCTGACCGGCACATTCGACAAGCGCCGGGCGAGCTTGCATCGCACAGCTCACAACCGCCTGGACGGCATGACCGCCGGGGGCACGAGGATCACCGCCTGGCGCTGAGGTCGTCCGGGGATGCTGGCGGTCAGGCCGTCAACATGCGGATCCAGGTTTCGTAGCGGCGGTCGATCACCAACCCGTGTCCCGTATCGGGCAGGACCGGCAGACCGCCGCTGCCCTCTCGCGAACCTTCAGAGCGGGTCTCCCGGGGGGCCATGCCATAGCGCTGCTTGAAGGCGCGACTGAAGGCGCTGTCGTTGAGAAAGCCGCAGGCAAGCGCAATGGCGCCGATCGGCTGGTGCCGGCACCGCTTGTCCAGCAGCATCCGCAATGCCCGGCCCAGGCGCCGTTCGCGAATGTAGCTGCGCACCCCGCCAAAGGGTTCGAACATTTCATAAAGCCGGGTGCGCGAGACGCCGGCAAGGCGGGCCACCTGTGCCGGTGTCAGCTCCGGATCGGCCAGACGGTCCTCGATAACCTGGCGCGCCCGGGTCAGGAAGGCGTAGCCGATGCCGGGTTCCGGTCCATGACCGGAGGGGCCGGTCGCATTGAGACAAGCGGCGACCAGTGCGATGGTCGCGGCGCTCGCCTCCGCCGCCTCGGTGAGCGACATGTCCCCGGCCAGCGCCTTGAGCGAATGCATGTGCTGTTGCAGCAGCCGGGTCATAGGGTTGTCGCCCGCCAGCACCTGCATATGATGGTCGCCCGCCTCCTTCAGATGCGGCTCCAGCACATTGCGTGGCAGGAGCAGCGACAGATTGACCAGATCCGTGGTCCGGGAGGCCATTTCCTGCGCCAGATCGAAGACGATCAGACCGTTCTGCGCAAAGGTTTCGGTGCCACCGCGATGGCTCACCTCCATCGTCCCGGCCTCGTAGCGCTGGATCATGATGTGATCCATCCCGTCCCGGGCAATCTGCCCAGCCCCGCGTTCCCACTCCTGCGCTTGCGTATGGGTGCGCACCACCGCCGCATCGCCCACCACATGGGCATCGAGCTGCGCGCGAAAGTCCTCGGTTCGTGCCTCGCGCGGCGCCTCGACGGAGAAGATGCAGCTGATGCTCTCCCGCCAGAGGGCAAATCGCTGCTGCGGCGGAACCCCTTCCAGCGAGAAACAACTGTGCGGCACCCGCGCCGTCTGTCCGCCTGTGTTCATCCGATCCCCCCAGACCCGATTCGCCCCGCTCCCTCGGGTTTCTTCAGGACAATTCGCAATTTCGCATTGTATATCAAGCACGCACAGGTGGAGATTTCCATGAACGCCACACCTGTGTGAAGCTACGCCCGACCACCGGGGACCGGCGTACCGCCATTCTTGCCTGGCTTGCCCGTCTTGTCCGCCTTGCCGTGATGCCGCAAGGCGCCGTACCAGCGCGCGCCCGGCACCGCGCTGACCCCGTGCAGCAGCGCCGAGATCCACACGGCATTGACCGCCAGCATCAACAGCGGCTCGCCCAGCTCCGGGTCGATCTGCGGCACCACCAAGAGCGCGAACAGGGCAGTGGCAAGGCCGCGCGGGCCGAACCAGCCGAAGAACAACCGTGTGCGCGCCGGCGCATCGGTGCCGATCAGCGACAGCCAGATGGCGAGCGGGCGCACCAGAAACATGCTGGGCAGGATGATCGCCAGCATCCAGAGTTCCAGATGCATCACGGCCTGCGGCACCAAGGCCAGGCCGATCAGGAAGAACGCCCCCCAGGCCAGCATCTGCCCTTCATTGTCGGTGAACTCGTAGATGAAGCGGCATCGGCCGAGCACCACATTGCCGAAGGCGAGCCCGGCCACAAAGGCGGCGATGAACCCGTTTCCGCCGATCTCCCCCGCAGCCAGATAGGCGCCGCCGGCCAGCGAAATCGTGCCGATGCCCTCCATGGTCTCGGTGGTCATGCCCTTGTCCTTGGCCGTGAGAAAGACCGAACCGCCGATCCAGCCGGCGGCCGCGCCGACCAGCGGACCGAGCAGGACCTGCTTGAGCCCGAAGGCCAGCCAATCGGTTGCCGCGCCATCCATCGCCTCGGCAGACAGGCTGGCGAACAAGAGCACCAGCGGCAGGGCCAGCCCATCGTTCAGACCGCTTTCCACCGTCAAGGCCTGCCGTTCGCGTTTCGGAACCTTCGGGTTGCCGATCACCGCCTGACCGAGCGCCGCGTCCGTCGGCGCCAGGATTGCCGCCACCAGCGCCACGGCGGCCAGCGGCAAGCCGGGAAGGATCGGCCAGGCGGCGAGCGTGCCGAACAGGACCGCCAGCGGCAGCCCGATCACCAGCATCCGCAAGGGCCAGACGTGATGCCGGCGCAGCGCCGTCACATCGGTTTGCGCCGCGTCGAGGAACAACAAGAGGATCAGCGCCACTTCCGCCACCACATGCAGCAGCGCCTCGGTCTCCCCGACCGGCATCAGGCCGGTGCCGGCAAGCGCATAGCCGAAGCCGAGGAACAGTATCGGCGCCGTCAGCACGGTCGAGGACAGCCATTTGGCGAGCATGGTGTAGACCATGACGAACATCGCCAACATCAACAATCCGGTGCTCATGCCAGCTCCCACGGCTTACGGGATCGCCCACCCGGCGGTCCTCGACGGCGCACGGCGCTTCATTGCCCCGCGCTCCGTCTTACCCCCTCGCCTACCCGCTGTCGCCAGTCATTCCTCTGCTGGCAACTCGCCGCGCTCCGCCAGCAACCGGTCGAGCCAGTGGGCATCCATCTCCGGCACCGAGGATAGCAGCAATTCGGTGTAAGGATCGTGCGGCGGCCGGAACATCGCGGTCTTGCCGCCCTGCTCCACCACCTTGCCTTCCTTCATCACCACCACCTCGTCGGCGATCGCCCGGACGGTGGCAAGGTCATGAGTGATGAACATATAGGCCAGATCCAATTCGCTCTGCAGCCGGTCGAGCAGGGTCAGAATCCCTTCGGCGACAAGCTGATCCAGCGCCGATGTCACCTCGTCACAAATGATGAACTGCGGTTCGGCGGCCAGCGCACGGGCGATACCGATGCGCTGTTTCTGTCCGCCGGAAAGCTCCGAGGGCAGCCGGTCGATGAACTCGTCGGGCTCCAGCTCGATCAGGCTCAGCAGCTCTCGCACCCGTTCGGTCAGCCGCTTGCCCGACAGGCCGAGATAGAACGCCACCGGCCGGCCGATGATCTCGCGGATCCGGTGCTTCGGATTGAGCGCCGTATCGGCCATCTGGTAGATCATCTGCACCTGACGGAGCTGATCCTTGTCGCGGGCGCGGTAGCTCGGCGGCAGGGCGGTGCCGTTGAACCGCACGTCCCCTGCGCTCGGCGGCAGAAGACCGGTGATGACCCGCGCGGTGGTCGACTTGCCGCTGCCCGATTCCCCGACCACCGCCACGGTGCGCCTTGCGTGAATGTCGAAGCTGACGTCATGCAGCACCGGGATCTCGCCATAGGCGGCGGTGACACCGCGCACCGACACCACCGGGGTTTCCTCCGGCCCAGCCGGCGGACGTTCGGGGCGGGCATGGCTGCGCACCGCCCACAGCGATTTGGTATAGGCCTCGCGCGGGCTCGCCAGCATGGCCTCGGTATCGGCCTCCTCCACCTCCTCGCCCTGCAACAGCACCTTGATCCGGTCCGCCATCTGCGCAACGACGGCAAGATCATGGGTGATGTAGATGGCGGCGGTGTCGAACTGTTCGACAATGTCGCGAATGGCGGCCAGCACCTCGATCTGGGTCGTCACGTCGAGCGCGGTGGTCGGCTCGTCGAAGATGATCAGATCCGGCCGGCTCGACATGGCCATCGCCGTCATCGCCCGCTGCAACTGACCGCCGGAGACCTGATGCGGATAACGGAAGCCGATGTCCTCCGGGTCCGGCAGGCGCATCCGCCGATAAAGATCGACCGCATCGGCCCTGGCCTCGGCCCGGCCCATCACCCCATGCTGCACCGGCGCCTCGCAATACTGGTCGATCAGCCGGTGAGCGGGGTTGAAACTGGCCGCCGCCGATTGCGCCACATAGGCGATGCGGTTGCCGCGCAGCCGCCGGCGCTCGCGCATGGGCGCGCTGCGCAGATCCGTTCCGTCGAAGCGGATCGAGCCGCCGCTGATGCGGCAGCCATCGCGGGTATAGCCCATCGCCGCCAGACCGACGGTGGACTTGCCGGCGCCGGATTCGCCAATCAACCCCAGCACCTCGCCCCGGTGCAGGGTCAGGTCGACGCCCTTGACGATTTCATTCCACTTGCCTTCCGACCGGCCTTCGATCCGCAAGCCGCGGATTTCCAGGAGCGGTGTCTGTTCTGCCGTGGTCATCGGCTTACTCCTTCAGCCCGCTGGCGCGGTGCAACATCCAGTCGACGACGAAATTCACCGCCACGGTCAACAGCGCGATCGCCCCGGCCGGCAGCAGCGGCGTCACATCGCCGAAGGTGATCAGCGTGGCGTTCTCCCGCACCATCGAGCCCCAGTCCGCCGTCGGCGGCTGCATGCCAAGGCCGAGGAAGGACAGCGCCGAGATCGACAGGAAGACGAAGCAGAACCGCAAGCCGAACTCCGCCACCAGCGGGGCAGCCGCGTTGGGCAGGATCTCGCGCAGGATCAGGTGATAGAGCCCCTCGCCGCGCAGCCGCGCCGCCTCGATGTAGTCCATCACCACGATGTTCATCGCCACTGCCCGCGCCAGCCGGAACACCCGGGTGGAATCGATCAGCGCGATCACCAGGATCATGTTGACCACCGACGTGCCGAGAATGGTCAGCAGCAGAAGGGCGAAGATCAGCGCCGGGATCGCCATCAGCACATCGACCGTCCGGCTCAGAAACTGGTCGAGCCAGCCGCCGACCACCGCCGCCAGAAGGCCGAGAAGCGCACCGGCGAAAAAGGCGATGCCGGTGGTGATGAAGGCAACGCCAACCGTATTGCGCGCGCCGTAAAGAAGCCGGGTGAACATGTCCCGGCCGAGATTGTCGGTGCCGAGCAGATGCACGCTGTCCCAGGGCAGGAACTGGCCGCCCACCACCTCCCGTTCGCCGAACGGCGCGATCACCGGCGCGAACAGCGCGGCCAGAAAATAAAGGAGAATAACGAGCAGGCCAAAGCTTGCCGTCAGCGGCGCGGAACGCAAGGTCCGGGCAAGACCCGCCGGCGCCGCCAGCGCCAGAAGGCCCCGGAACCCGGCGGCAAGCCCCACCGCACAGGCGAAGACCAGCACGAGATAAACTGCGGAAAGCCAGACAGGGGTTGGTCCGTTCATGATTGCCCCTCCCCTAGCGCTTGTGCACGAGACGCGGGTTCGACAGGGTCGAAAGCACGTCCGCCAGAAGGTTGAGCAGAACATAGGCGCAGGCGAAAATCAGCGCCGCCGCCTGCACCACGGTGATATCGCGCTTGGAGACGGAATCGACCATCAACTGGCCAAGGCCCGGATAGACGAACACCACCTCCACCACGACCACGCCGGTGATCAGATAGGCCAGATTGAGCGCCACCACATTGATGATCGGCGCCAGAGCGTTGGGCAGCGCGTGTTTCAGGATCACCCGGGCCGGCGAGAGCCCCTTCAGCCGCGCCATTTCGATATAGGGCGAGGCCAACAGGTTGATGATCGCCGCGCGGGTCATGCGCATCATGTGGGCGGTGACCACCAGGGTCAGGGTCAGCGCCGGCAGGAAGGTGCGATAGAGCTTCTCTCCGAGACCGGCGTCCGGGTCGATGCGGGCAATCGACGGAAAGAAACCGGTCTGGGACAGATAGACGATCAGGATGTAGGCGACGAAGAATTCCGGAAAGGAGATCGACGTCAGGGTGACCACGTTGATGGCCCGGTCGAACAGCGAATTGCGGTAGAGCGCGGCGAGGATCCCGAGCACCAAGGCCAGCGGCACGGCGATCACCGCAGCATAAAGCGCCAGGAACAAGGTGTTGCCGAGCCGGACACCGATCAGATCGGCAATGGGCCGGCCATTGGCCAGCGAGGTGCCGAAATCGCCCTGCACGACACCGCCCAGCCAGGTGAGGTATCGCTGATAAGCCGGCAGGTCGAGCCCGAGTTCCCGGCGAAACGCGGCGACCGTCTCTTCCGTCGCCGACTGACCGAGGATTTCCTGGGCAAGATCGCCGGGCAAGAGTTCCACGGCACCGAAGATCAACAACGAAATGACAAAAAGGGTCAGGACGCCGAGGCCAAGACGCCTGGCGACCATTTTCCATATGTCGGACAAGATATGTCCCCCAGCCCCGTTCTTCTGTGTTTTCGCCGGAAACCGGGGCTGTTTCCGGCGCTGGATGACGGATCGCGAAAGCCCGGCCCCGGCAGGATGCCGGGGCCGGTGAAACTCAGGCGAACCACCAGCGTTCGATGGCGCGGAAGCCGTCCAGCGTCCACTGGGGCCCCACGGTCTCCGGTGTCATGATCTTGTCGTTGTGCGCCATCACGTAGCTGGCGAACATCGGGATCACCGCGCCGCCATCGTTGGCAACCAGCCCCTGCATTTCCTCGTACATGGCCCGGCGCTTGGCGTCGTCGAGCTCCGAACGGGCCTCGACCAGCAGCTTGTTGAAGCGCTCGTTCTCCCAGAAGGTGTCGTTCCAGGCGACGCCCGAGGCATAGGCGGTGGTGAACATCCAGTCCTCGGTCGGCCGGCCTCCCCAGTAGACCGCGCTCCAGGGCTTCTTCATCCAGACATTCGACCAGTAGCCGTCGTTCGGCTCGCGCACCACGTTGATGGTAATGCCGGCCTTCGCCGCGCGCTCCGCGTAGAGCACCGCCGCATCGACCGCGCCGGAATAGGCCGCATCCGCCGCCGAAAGCGAGACCTCCAGGCTGTCGAGCCCGGCCTGCTTCAGGTAGTGCTTCGCCTTGTCCGGATCATAGACATGCTGCTCCAGATCGGCCGCGTGGTAGCGGTTGGAGCGGCTGATCGGATGATCGTTGCCGATCTCGCCGTAGCCGTTCAGCACCTTGTCGACCAGTTCCTGCCGGTCGATGGCGTATTTCAGCGCCATGCGCACGTTGTTGTCCTTGAACGGAGCAACGCGGGTGTCCATGGCGAAGGTGTAATGCTGGGTGCCGGTGGTCGCCAGGATCTTGATGCCCGGCGCCCGCTTCAGGAGATGGGCGGTGTTGGTGTCGACCCGGTCGATCACGTCGACCTCCCCGGTGACCAGCGCGTTCTGCCGCGCCGCCGGGTCGATCACTGTCAGCATCTCCACCCCGTCGAAATGCGCCCGGTCGCTTTTCCAGTAGTTCGGATTGCGGGTCATGCTGGCGCGCACGCCCGGCTCGTAGGACTGCACCACATAGGCGCCGCAGCCGTCGCCGGACTTGGTGTCGATCTTGCCGCCGGCCGAGGGCAGGATCGCCAGGTGATAGTCGGACAGGATGAAGGGGAAGTCCGAGTTGCCGGCGTCGAGGGTGATCACCACCGTGTCGTCACCGTCGGAACGCATCTCCTTGATCGCCGCCACAATCGGCTTGGCCGCCGACTTGGTGTCCTCGCCGCGGTGATGGTTCAGTGAGGCGATCACGTCTTCCGCCGTCACTGCCTTGCCGCTGTGGAAGGTCACCCCCTTGCGCAGCTTGAACGTCCAGACCTTGGCGTCGGGCGACACATCCCAGCTCTCCGCGACCTCGCCAATCAGCGAGCCGTCAGCGGCGATTTCCGTGAGATATCCGTTTCGCGCCGTGGCGAAGACCTGAACGAACGCCTGATCCCAGGTGGCCGGATCATAGCTGTCGGAGGTGCTGCCATGGCCCATGGCGAGCCGCATGGTTCCGCCCTTTTTCGGCGCCGCGCGGGCGCTGCCAAGGCCGAGCGATCCCATCAGGGCCGCGCCGCCAAGGGCCCCTGCCCCCTGCAGCATCCCGCGCCGCGAGAGCGACAGGAAACCATCCTTCGTCGTCGGTGTCTTTGTCATGTCTTTCCCCTTTGTTGTTCTGTTTGTTCGCCGGCGCGGAAAAACGCCGACCGGCCGTTCGGCCGCATCGGGTGAGGGACAAGCCCTCACGGATCATGCACCGGTTCGCGCCCTGGTCAGGTGTCTGCAAACCTAGCTCTATCTGGCGTTGTCGCCAAATCTAGGGTTCCGCACCGGTCCGGCGCCGGGCGAGCAAGCGGTCATGCCGGTTGAGCAGGGCACCGGCCGCCGCGTCCTGCCCCTTCAGCGCCTGCAGCATGGCAACAAGATTGTCGTCTCGGGTGCGTTCCAGCTCACGGATCGAAACGCCCACCGCCTGATCATCGGACTGACTGGCGATCGTCTCCACCAGGTCCTCGGTCAGTTCCGGAACATCGGTCAGCCGGCTCCAGGGCCAGGCGAGACATGGTCCGAACTGGGCGAGGAAATGACGCATCCCCGCTTCCCCGCCGGCGATCCGGTAGGTCTCGAACAGGCCCATCTGCGCCCAGCGCAGGCCGAACCCGTAGCGGATTGCATCGTCGATCTCCCCGGTGGTGGCGACCCCGTCCCGCACCAGCCAGAGCGCCTCGCGCCAGACCGCCTCCAGCAGCCGGTCGGCGATATGCGCATCGATCTCCTTGCGCACCTGCAAGGGGTACATGCCGAGCCCGGTCAGTGTCCGCCGTGCCCGGTCTTCTCCGAGGCGACGACTTCGACGAGCGGCAGCAGGTAGACCGGGTTGAACGGATGGGCGACCAGCACCGCCTCCGGACGCGGCGCGCCCTGCTGCAGCGCCGTCGGCGTGAAGCCGGAAGTGGAAGAGCCGAGGATCGCACCCGCCGGCATATGCGCCTGAACCTCGCCGATCACCCGGTGCTTGAGCTCGATCTGCTCGGGCACCGATTCCTGCACCCAGTCCGCCGCCGCCACCGCCTCGGCGATACTTGCGCAATGGGTCAGCCGCCCTTCTTGCGGCAGCGCCTCCTCATGCAGGCGCGGATAGGCGCGGCGGGCATTGGCCAGCACATCGGCGACCTTGCGCATGGCCTCAGGATCCGGATCGACCAGATTGACATCCCAGCCATTCAGCAGGAAGCGCGCCGCCCAGCCGCCGCCGATGACGCCGCCGCCAATGATTGCCGCCGTGCCGGTCATCGCGGCGCCCGCTTGGTCAGCGACAGGCGCTCGCGCACCTCCTGCGGCCCGATCACCCGTGCGCCCAGCGCCTCGACGATGGTCACCGCCCGCGCCACCAGCGCCTCGTTGCTGGCAAGCTCGCCGCGCGAAAGCCAGAGATTGTCCTCCAGCCCGACCCGCACATTGCCGCCGGCCAGCACCGAGGCGGCCACATAGGGCATTTCGTTTCGGCCGATGGAAAACGCCGACCAGTGCCAGTCCGGCGGGACATTGTTGACCATCGCCATGAAGGTGTTGAGGTCGTCCGGCGCGCCCCAGGGAATGCCCATGCACAGCTGCACCAGCGCCGGGCTGTCCAGAACGCCCTCGTCGACCAACTTGCGCGCCAGCCACAGATGGCCGGTGTCGAAGGCCTCGATCTCCGGGCGTACCCCCAGTTCGGTGATCATCCGCCCCATCGCCTGCAACATGCCGGGCGTGTTGGTCATGACGTAATCGGCTTCGGCGAAATTCATCGTGCCGCAATCGAGGGTGCAGATCTCCGGCAGGCAGTCGGCCACATGGGCAAGGCGCGCGCTGGCGCCGATCATGTCCGTGCCCGCCTGCAGGGGCAGCGGATCCTCCGGGGTGCCGAAGACCAGATCGCCGCCCATGCCCGCGGTCAGGTTCAGAACCACATCGGTTTCTGATGCCCGAATGCGCTCGGTCACCTCCCGGTAAAGCTCAGGTTTCCGCGACGGCGCGCCAGTCTCAGGATCGCGCACATGGCAATGCACCACGGCGGCCCCCGCCCGCGCCGCGGCAATGGCGCTGTCGGCGATTTCCCTGGGGGTGCGCGGAACATGCGGGCTGCGGTCTTGCGTGCTTCCCGAGCCGGTCACGGCACAGGTGATGAAGACCTCCCGATTCATGTTCAGCGGCATCGCGTACTCCAGGTTGCTCGTGACGGTGGCCGGATGATACCCATGCGGGCAATCGTGATCCTGCAGTTCCGGAACCCATTCATGCCGAATTGGCTGAAGCCCCGCTCGCGCCCCCGATCCGTCGGCATCCTGCTGTTCGACGGCTTCTCGAACCATTGCCTTGCCAACGCCGTCGAACCCTTGCGCGCGGCCAACGGATTGGCCGGTACGCCGCTCTACCAATGGCGGTTCCTGACCCTCGACGGCGCGCCCGCCATCTCCTCCAGCGGGTTGCCGGTTTCCCCCACCGGCCCGCTCTCCGACGACATCGGCGGCGATCTCCTGATGGTGATCTGCGGCTATGATCACCAGACCCACGCCACACCCGCCTGCTGCGATGCCTTGCGCGCCGCCGCCCACCGCTTCGACAAGCTGGCCGGGTTCGACACCGGAAGCTGGCTGCTGGCCGAAGCCGGTCTTCTGGAAGGGCGCAGCGCGACGGTCCACTGGCAGGAGCTGCAGAGCTTTGCCGAGCGCTTCACCGAGGTGCGGGTCCGCCGCCGGCGCTATGTGATGGATGGTGACCGGCTGAGCTGCGGCGGCGCCATGACCGCCTTCGACCTGATGGCCCGGCTGATCGGCGACCAGCACGGCGAGGCCTTGCGGCTGGAGGTCGCCTGGCTGTTGATGCACGAAACCGTGCCCTTGCGCGATGAAACCATCGGCAGCGTCGGCCGCAGCGAGGCCGTCCGCCAGGCGGTGGAGATCATGCGCGGGGCGTTGGAGGTACCGGTATCGGTGGAGGAGATCGCCGAAAGGGTCGGCCTGACCCGGCGCCGACTTCAGGATCTGTTCAACGAGGAACTGGGCACCTCGCCGGCCCGGGTCTACCGGCGCATCCGCCTTCTGACCGCCCGCAACCTTGCCACCGACACCCGGCTGTCAATCGCTGAAATCGCCCTGCGCAGCGGCTATGCCGACCCAAGCGCCATGACCCGTGCCTTCACCGCCGAATTCGGCGAAACCCCCTCCGCCTTGCGGCGGGTGAGGCCTGACCGCAGCGTCAGGGCGACGGCGTAAGCCACCCCCGGCGGCCTACAGGCATGACGCCGCAAGCCCCGCCGCGACCAATCCCGGCAACAGGTAGAACAGCACCACCCGGACCCAGTCGTTCAGCGGATAGGCCGGCCGGTCGAGCAGCCAGGACAGGCTGTTCTCGATGCTGTTGATCAGATAGCTGCCGCGATCACGGCCGCGCACCGGCAGGCGCGGCAGGTTGCGCATCCACGGCATCATGTCGAGCAGACGGTTCGAGCAGATCCGGTTTTCGGCGGGAAAATGCAGGAAATACGGCGCCGCACCCGTCCGGCGGTGGCGAAGCACTCCCTCGCGGACCTCAAAGAGCCGGGTTTCCAGCCCCGCCTGACAAGCGGAGGTGGCGAAAATCTCCTGATCGTAGTCGAGCGCCGCCCGCCCCGTATGCGCCAGGAACCAGGCGTGCAGCACGGTATGTGCGCAATCGACCGGAATGTCTGTGTCGAGCTCGTCCAGCATCCGGCGCAGCGCGCCCGCCCGGCCGATCATCGCCCCGGCATTGAGAAACCGGTACATGCCGCTCTTGCCGCCGGCCGGCGGATAGCGCCGGGAAACGCCCCAGCCCCCCGGCAACCGATAGGTAAACCCCGGCTCGCAGGCAAAGACGATCGGCGCGCCGAACCGTTCGAAATCCTCGGTCAGCCCGGCGGGATCGCGCAGCAGCACGACATTGGCGGCATCGGTGAACAGCACGATCTCGTCGGCCCCGCGCGTGACCAGATGGTCCCGCAGCCGCATCAACCGCTGGATCTGTCCCGGGACGGGGTCGCTTCGGCCCAGCACCAGGAGCCCCGCGCCGAACAGCGCGCAGGACGCCTCGTAGCGGCTGAGGCCGGGGCTCGGCCGCGGCGCCTGAGTGATGAAACTGGGGCGCGGCACGGCGCGCGCGCCCGCATGCTCAGTGCGGATGGTGCACCTCCCCGACGGCACTTTCGGTACGAACGGGCTGCGAGGGCGGGGGCGTTATGCCGCCGCCGGTCGCAGATCAAGGATCTGGCGTGCCTGTGCCGGTGTGGCGACGGGCCGCTCGTACTTCTCGCAAAGCGCCACCGCGCGCGCCACCAGCGCCGCGTTCGACGGGGCCAGCGTGTTCTTGTCGAGACGCACGTTGTCCTCAAGGCCGGTGCGGGTGTGACCGCCAGCGGCAATGCACCATTCATTGACCTCAAGCTGATGCCGCCCGACCCCGGCCGCGCACCAGCTCGCCTCCGGCGCCAGCCGCTTGAGGGTGCGAATGTAGAAGTCGAACACCTCCCGGTCCGCCGGCATGGCGTTCTTCACGCCCATCACGAACTGGACGTAAAGCTTGCCGGGAATGCGTCCGTCCCGGTTCAGCGCCACTGCCTGGAAGATATGCGACAGATCGAAAGCCTCGATCTCCGGCTTGACCTCGTAGCTGCGCATCTCGCTGGCGAGCCAGTCGACCAGATCGGGCGGATTCTCATAGACGCGAGTGGGGAAGTTATTCGACCCGACCGACAGGGAGGCCATGTCCGGCGCCAGCGACAGCATGCCGCCGCGCGTCTTGCCCGCACCCGAACGCCCGCCGGTCGACAGCTGGATGATCATGCCGGGGCAATGGGTCTTCAGCCCCTCCACCAACCGGGCGAAGCGCTCCGGATCGGAGGTCGGCGTGCCATCCTCCTCCCGCACATGGCAATGGGCGATGCTGGCACCGGCCTCGAAGGCCGCCTGGGTGCTCTCGATCTGCTCGGAAACCGTGATCGGCACCGCCGGATTGTCGGATTTCTGCGGAACGGATCCGGTGATGGCAACGCAGATGATACAGGGTTCGGACATGTCCGCCGGCCTCTTTTCTTCAAAGATCCCTAAAAGGGGCGAGACGCCCCGGATCGACAGCACCGCGTGAAGCGGTCCCCCGATCGGCACCGGTCCCTCCCCGCAATGCACGCCAAACCTCTATCAGCTTCACTTGGCCACGGCAATTCCGGCATATGCATGCAATGGGGTATTCATCACAATATCAGACAGTTACCTGAAGGAAATCGCAAATACCGTAACGTCAGAAAACTCAAGCCCAACCGCGCGCGGCCCAGCTTTCACCCCCTCCGGATCAGACCGTTTCCGCCGGCAACGCCTCACCCCGCCGCCAGTTGGGCGCGTCCTCCAGGCACCGTTTCATCAGCTCCGGCAACTCCTCCACCGACACCGCCCGGCTGAACAGGAACCCTTGCGCGGTCCGGCATCCGGCCTTGCTGAGCAGGGTGAATTGCTCCTGGGTTTCCACTCCCTCCACCAGCACCGCGATCCGAAGCTGACGCGCCAGCGACACAATCGCCTCGATGATCGACAGGCTGTGCAGGTCCGTGTCGAGCGACTTGACGAAACTGCGATCGATCTTCAACTCGTCCCACTCGAACTTGCGCAGGTACGAAAGGGCCGAATAGCCGGTGCCGAAGTCATCGAGCGCGATCGAAACGCCGATCTCGCGCAGCCGGCGCAGCGCCGAAACGGCCCGCTCGGTGTCGGTCATGACGACGCTTTCGGTCACTTCCAGCTTGAGCCGCGTGGCGGCGAGGCCGGTCTCGGACAGAACCGCGCGCACGGTCTCCACCATATCCTCGCGCACGAGCTGGGCGACCGACAGATTGACGGACACCGCCAGGCCATCGCCGAGCCGCACCGCGTCGCGGCAGGCCGATTCCAGCACCGTCCGCCCCACTTCGATGATCCGGCCAGACGCCTCGGCGATGGGAATGAACTCAGCCGGCGAAATCCAGCCCAGATCCGCATGATGCCAGCGCGCCAGCGCCTCGATGCCGGTGGTCCGGCCGGTCTGCATCTCGATTTGCGGCTGGTAGTAGGGCCGGATCTCCCCACGCACGAGCGCTGCGGGAAAGTCCGCCTCAATCTGCCTGCGGCGCATGATGGCCGCGCGCATGGACGGATCGTAGGTGTGCACCCGGCCCTTGCCCCGGGCCTTGGCATGCCCAAGAGCAAGATCCGCATCCCGCAGCAGCGCTTCGCGCGCATCCGGCCCGCATTCCTCGGCAAGCGCAAGACCGATGGTCGCATTCACGACCACATTGCCGCCAACGACCTCATGCGGCCTGCGCAGCACCGTAACCATTTGCTGCGCCTTGTCCATCGCCTCGGCCTGCCCGCCCTCAACGGTCAGAAGCGCGATGAACTCGTCGCCGCCTACCCGCGAGACCAGATTGCCCTCGCCCCAGTCATCGACGATCCGCTGCAAGCGGCGCGCCACCGACACCAGGAGATCATCGCCGGCCGCATGGCCGAGCATGTCGTTGACGGCCTTGAACCCATCCAGATCAATGGCAAGAACGGCGATCTGCCGTCCGTCCTGCGGCTGGCAGTCGGTCCGAGTGAGAACCTGGGTGAAGGCCAGCCGGTTCGGCAGGCCGGTCAGCGAATCGTGCTGAGCCAGGAACTCGAACTTGCGGGCGTTGTTCTGCGCCTCCTCATGGGCACGGCGGAGCGAGCGCGACTGGAAGGTGGTGAACACCAGAAGCGCCGCGCCGACGCCGATCAGCGCCTCGACCAGCGTGTTCTGCAGGTGCTGCTTTTCGCGCAGGGTCTCGCGAATCTCTTCGGCCTCGGCGAGATTGGCCATATGCGCCTGACCGCCGATCCGGTCCATGATGGCCACCGCCTCATCCAGCGTTTCCTGGATTTCCGCCACGGCCTCGGGATCGGACAGGGTCTCGTATTCATCGTCCAGTTCGTAGATTTCGTCCTTCAGCCGGATCAGCACGGCGCGCCGGTCTTTGGCTTCATTGACGAATTCGCCGAACCCGCCGGAGGTCCAGGTCTCCAGCCGGCCGAGCAGGATCTGGTAGCTGAGCGTCGCCCCTTGCGCGTCGGCGGGCGAGCGGGTGACGATAAAGCGCGCCAGCCGCTCCCTGGCCTGCAGCACGTCGATCCGGCCGGTGAAGGCGGTCACGGCGATATCGTAGCGCATGGACCGCTCGACGGTCTCGCTCGACGTCGAGACCGTGTCCGAATGCACGACGATGGCGATGCCGAGCAGGCAGATGACACCGATCGCGATATGGCGGAACCAGTCGATCATGCCCGTGCGCGACATGGGAGACCTGCGCGGACCGAAGCGCTCATTGCACGGTCATCCATCTGAGTTGCCAGATCGAGAGAGCGAGATAGGTCGCGCTCCTCAGCTCCGGATCGGAATCGAACGGGAAAATCACAAACAACGGCCCCTTGTCGCTGATCTCCATATACGCGCCATCGGCCTTGTAAGCGACGATTGGTTTATAACGCGCAAAGTCAAAGTCCCGATATTCCACATAGTAATTGTTGAGGGCCTTGGCGCTCACCAAATGGCCGCGCGCGCCGACGTGTTTCATCAGCGCCGCCAGCGGTACGCCCTCGAAGGTGACCGGTGCATCGTGCCACGGGGTCCAGGTGGTGAAGCTCTCCCGCTCCATGGCCTCCAGGTCATCCAGCGTAAACTGCCGGGGGCCCTCCCCAGCGATCTTTCCGTCGATGGTCAGAACCACGCCGTCGGCTCTTTGTCCAGCAGCAACACCGGACGCACTCGCCAGACACAGCAACACCACCACCGCCGCAAGTGCACGCAAGCAATTTCCGGCCACGGCTTTCGCCCGGTCCCCTGGCCTCATCGACAGTTCCCCCTTCCGATACCAGTGTGCAATGGGCCCTGTCTTACCGAAGAATATCGAGAAACCCTGAAGATTCTGCGCAGCCCGCCAAAAAAATCGGGCGCGCGCGGCGAAAACTTCCCTATCGGCACATCCGCAACACAATGGCCAGGTTGGCGATGGTTTCAGGCGCCGGTATCGGACCGGCTTCGCACCTTCTCAAAACACACCACCGTGGCGGCGGACAGGGCCGTGCTGTAGGCAAAGCCCTCGGCGCAGAGGATCGAGAAGATCTCCAGAACTCCCTCCTGACCGATGGTCTGCGGATGCAGTTCCACCACGATCTTGCGCAAGCTGCCAAACCGCAGATGACGCAGCAGATCGAGCTCCGCCCCCTCGATATCGGCAATCAGCACGTTGACCGCGTGCTCCTTGATGAAGCGTGAGGCATCGAAGGTCTCCACCGAGACGATGGTATCCTCGGTGCGGCGGCGACGGTCGATCCCCGACTGCCAGAACTCCCGGTGCACCACGAATTCAACCCGGCCCTCGCTCAGGGTCGCGGGATTGGCGACACAGGCGCCGTTGATGACCTCGACCCCCTCGACCCCGTTGTGCTGGTGGGTCCGGCGAATATGCGGGATCAGCCGGGCATCGGCCTCCACCGCCGCGTAGAACGCCGGGCGCACCGCGCGCATCACCCCGGCGGAGATGAAGCCGACACCGGCGCCAAGTTCCAGCACCCGATCAGTCGGCTTGACGAACCGGGTCGCCACGTTGAGTTCGCTGGTCTCGTAGCGGCCCTTCTCGATTTCCGAGACGATCCGGTCATTGGCGACAAGCTGATCGACGCTCAGGTAGAGATCGCAAGTCCCGTGCTTGACCATCTCATGCGACATGGCCCACCTCCCTTGAGTGCAAAGGATGCCCTCCCGCCCGCCGTCCGGGGGAATGCCGCATCCTGCCCCCGGGTGATAGCCAACATGCCACGCAAGATGCAATCACAACATTTTCCGAACGGCGCCCCTATCGCCTGGCGTGCAGTCGGGACGCGAAAAGAAACGCGCGTTTCGATGGGAGCGAAACTGAAAGATCGTGCCGCGCCGCTCCCCGATCGCCGCTGGCGCTTGCGTCCGGCAGGACGCCTTTGCCTGCGTCAATGGCAGGGCGACAGCGCGTCACGCCGTTCGCGGCAGAGGCTCCAGACCGGAAAACGCGGCAATTGCATCAATGAAGCGCGGCACCGCAGCCTCAAGGCTGCCGCTGTTGTCGATCTCGCGGATCGGCGCAACGGGCGGCACCGGCGCGGCACGGGCCACCCGGGCGGCGATCTCCTCAGCGCTTTCCCGTCCCCGCCCGGCCAGCCGGGCGGCCAGAACCTCCGGCCTTGCCGTCACCGACAGGATGGCCAGGTTCTCAAAGCACTCTGCCATTTCCGGCAAGGCCCGGCGCGAGCCGTTGACCACCGCAGGCCGTCCGGCGTCGAGATGCGCCCGCAAGGCGGCCGGCAAGCCATAGGCCAGCCCATGCGCCCGCCAGGCAAGACAAAAACCGCCACGCGCCAGCGTCGCCTCGAAGTCGGCGGCGCTCATCGGCAGGTGGTCTTCCGCATCCCCCGAGGCCGGGCGGGTGATCGCCCGGCGGACGAACAGCATCTCCGGCCGGCCGGCATAAGCCGCCCGGGCCGCCGCCAGCAGGCTATCCTTGCCGACGCCGCTCGGACCGACGACGACGATCAGCGGTCCCGGCGCGCGGGCGTCAAGGGTTGCCATCTGCCCTGCCCCGCTCACGCCACCCGCTCGCCCCGGCGCCAGACCCGGCGCACGATCGGAATGTGCTCTTCCACCCGTACCCGCACCAGATCGGCGTTCTTGCCGATGGCGATCTCGCCCCGGTCATCGAGACCGGCGGCGGCGGCCGGGTTGCGCGTCACCATGGCGACCGCCTGCGGCAGGCTGACCTCCTCCACCACATCGCCGAGAAAGAACGCCGCCTGGATCAGGCTGAAGGGAATGTAGTCGGAGGAGAGAATGTCGAGCACGCCGGCGCCGGCCAGATCCCGCGCCGAGATATTGCCCGAATGTGACCCGCCCCGGACCACGTTCGGCGCGCCCATCAGCACCGCCATGCCCTTTTCGTGCGAGGCGCGGGCCGCCTCCATCGTGGTCGGGAACTCCGCCACCTTCGTTCCCAGCTCCGCCGCCTCCTCCACATGCGCGGTGGTGGCATCGTCGTGGCTGGCCAGCATGATGCCTTGCGCCCGCGCGCTTTCGGCCACCGCCATCCGGTTGGGCTCGGAGTAGCGCGCCGCCTGCGCCATCCGCCGCTCGCAGAAGTCGTTGAACTCCGCGTCGGACATCTTGTTCTTGCCCTTGTAGTAGATGGCATAGGCCTCCAGGCTGACGAACTGACGCTGCCCCGGGGAATGATCCATCAGCGAGGCCAGCTTCACCCGGCGGTCTCCGGCAAAGGCCTCGAACCCCTCGATGCAATTGGGCGCGGACACCTCGCAGCGCAGGTGAATGAAGTGATCCGCCCGCAACCGGCCACGCTCGACGCCGTTTTCGATGGCATCGGCAAGGCGGCGCATGTCGGTGCTGGTCACCCCGGCCTCGTCGTCGAGCCCGACCCTCAGCGCGTCGAACACGGTGGTGATGCCGCTGGTCGCGATCTGCGCATCATGGGCACAGACAGCGGCGACCGGGTTCCAGAACACCTTCGGCCGCGGCGTGTAGTGGGTCTCCAGATGGTCGGTGTGCAGCTCCACCAGACCGGGGATCAGGTAATCGCCCTCCATGTCCCGCGCCGAGGCTGAGGCCGAGGCGCCCGTGTCGATCCCGGCGATCCGGCCATCCTTGAGATGCAGCGATCCGTCGATCACCTGATCGCCAAGGACAATGCGGGCATTGGTGAAGATCGTTTCCATAATCGGTCTTTCAGGCAGGTATCGGACGAACAGCGCCCGTCAAGGGAGCAAGGTGGAGACAGCTGAAGGGCGCACCGGGCTGAGGCTCCCGGAACAGCGCCAGATGATCGATGACGAGATCGGCCGTGAGCGCCTCAGCAAAATGCGGGGCGAGCGCAGCCAGGGTTTCTTCGGTCGCCGGCGCATCGAGCCGCCCGGTCAGGGTCATGTGGAAGCGGAAGGCATCAAACACATAAGGGTAGCCCCAGTCGTCGAGGTGGCGCAGTTGCACCGCATCGAGCCGCTCCGGCCGACGTCGGGCCCGCTCCGCCGGGGTCATGGCTGCGCGGAACCGGTCGAAACCGCGCACCACCGCGCCGGCAAGACCATTGAGCGCGGCGGCATCGCCTGCCGGCGTCAGCGCCAGAAACCCATCGAGCGCGGAAAGCCGCAAAGGCAGCGGCAACCGGGGCGTTTTGGCGGCAAAATCGTCAAGCGCGGCAATCAGGTCCGCTTCGCTGGAGCCCTCCGCCAGGCGGAACGGCGCCTTCAGCGTGCCGTGAAATCCGTAGCGCGCCGGATCAGTCACCCGCTCCGCCCGCGCTGCCGGCGTCAGGCCGCCGATCTCCGTCGGCAGCACGTTCCGGCCGAAGGCACTGCGGCCGAGCCATTCCTCGGCGCGCAGGACCAGCGGATGCTCGGCGGGCGGGGTAAAATAGATGGCGTAGCGCATGATCATCCGTATCGGTTGTTTCCTGTCCCCGTCCCCCCGCCCACCACGAGGGCAGCGGGGAACAGGCCGTTTCGCTCAAGGCGTCGGGCAGGTCGGAGGCGGGGCAAGGTCCCGCTGCCGTAGAGCCCTTTCATGACAGTCGAAATTCGGTTTCATGACCGTTTTCCGACAGCCCGTCCGGCGCGCCGGACGTCAGGCCGGCACCGCGCCTTCATGGCGGGCAAGGAAGGTTTCCGCGTCGCATGTGCGGAAATCCTCCAGCGCCGCGCCCAGCCGGTCATGGTCCCAGTCCCACCAGGCGAGCCGGGCCATCCGCCGGGCGATATCGGCGGGAAAGCGCTCGCGGATCACCTTGGCCGGCACCCCGCCGACGATGGTGTAGGGGGCGACATCGCGGCTGACGACCGCGCCGGCGCCAATTGCCGCGCCATCGCCAATGGTGACGCCCGGCAGGACGGTGGCGCCGTGACCGATCCACACATCGTTGCCGATCACCACCCGGTTTTCCCGCCGCCAGGCGAAGACCGTCGCATCCTGATCCGCACCCGGCCAGTAGTCGTTCGCTCGATAGGTGAAATGATGCAAAGTTGCACGTTCCAGCGGGTGATTTGGTGCATTAATGCGCACGCTTGCAGCGATATTGGCGAATTTGCCGATCGTCGCGCACCAGATGGTGGTGTCCCACATCGCATAGGAATAATCGCCGAACTCGGTCTCGCTGATGCGCACCCGCTCGGCAATCTCGGTGTAGCGGCCAAGACGGCTGTCCTTGACCTCGGCCGTTTCATGCACCAACGGTTCGTCGGAAAGGCGCGTCGTCGCCGGCGCGGCTGCGGTGATGCCCGTCACGATATCCCCCTGTTCCTAGGCCGCCGCAGCGGCGAACTGGCGCATGTCGATGATCCGGTCGGCGACCGCGTCGCGCACATCCGCATCGTGGAAAATGCCGATCTGTGCGACCCCGGCGGCCTTCTTCTCCGCGATCATCGCCATGACGATTTCCCGGTTCAGAGCATCGAGCGACGCGGTCGGCTCATCGAGCAACAGCACCGGATGATCGGTGATAAACCCGCGGGCGATGTTGATCCGCTGCTGCTCACCACCGGAAAAGGTTGCCGGCGGCAACGACCACAGCCGCTCCGGCACATTGAGCCGGGCCATCAGCACACGCGCCCGCTCCCGCGCTTCCTCCGAATCCGTCCCGCGCGCGATCAGCGGTTCAGCCACCAGGTCGAGCGCACTGACCCGGGGCACCGTTCTCAGGAACTGGCTGACGTAACCGATGGTGTCGCGCCGCATGGCGATCACCTGGCGCGGATCGGCGCTGACGAGATCGACCATCTCGCCATGATGGCGGACCAGAATCGCCCCGCCGCCAGCGGCATAGTTGCCGTAAAGCATTTTCATCACGGAGCTTTTGCCCGCGCCGGACGGACCGCCGAGGACGACGCACTCGCCCTTGGCAACGCTGAAGGTGACGTTCTCCACCACCGGCAGTTCGATCCCGCCCTGAAGATGCATGGTGAAGCGCTTCGCCAGCGCCTCGACGGAAACGGCGACGGGCGCCGCCTGTTGTGCCTGTGCGGTCATGGTCACACCTGAAGGATCGAGGAAACGAGAAGCTGGGTGTAGGGCGCCTGCGGGTCGTCGAGCACCCGGTCGGTCAACCCGGCCTCGATGACGGCCCCGTCCTTCATCACGATCATCCGGTGCGACAACAGCCGGGCCACCGCCAGATCGTGGGTCACGACAATCGCCGCCAGTCCCAGATCGGCGACGAGACCGCGCACGAGATCGAGAAGCCGCGCCTGCACCGACACATCGAGACCGCCGGTCGGCTCGTCCATGAAGACAAGACGCGGACCGGTGACCAGGTTCCGGGCGATCTGCAGACGCTGGCGCATGCCGCCGGAAAAGTCGCGCGGCCGGTCGTCGATCCGGTCCTCGGCGATTTCCACCCGCTCCAGCCAGTTCGCCGCCGTGCCGCGAATGTTGCCGTAGTGGCGCTGACCGACCGCCATCAGCCGTTCGCCCACATTGGCGCCGGCCGAAACGCTCATGCGCAGGCCATCGGCCGGGTTCTGATGCACAAAGCCCCAGTCGGTGCGCATCAGGAGACGCCGTTCCGCCTCGCTCATCTCGTAGAGATCGCGCTCCTGCCCATCGCGCAGACGATAGCGCACCGCGCCCGTCGTCGGCTCCAGCCGGGTGGAGATGCAGTTGAGCAAGGTGGTCTTGCCCGATCCGGATTCGCCGACGATCGCCAGAACCTCGCCCGGCCACACGTCGAAACTCACATCGCGGCAACCGATCCGGTCGCCATAGCGCTTGCCCAGCCCGCGCACGGACAGAAGCGGCTGATCATCCTCACGCGGTCCGCTCATTGCGCCGCCTCCGTCGTTGCATAGGCTTCCTCGGCGGCCAGATGGCCACGATTACCGGCGGCCCGCCGCTCTTCGCAGTGATCGGTGTCGGAACAGACGAACATGCGCCCGCCCTTGTCATCGAGGATCACTTCATCGAGATAGACGTCGCGGGCCGCACAAAGAGCGCAAGGCTCCTCGAACCGCTGCACCTCGAAGGGATGGTCCTCGAAATCGAGGCTGACGACCCGGGTGTAGGGCGGGATGGCGTAGATCCGCTTTTCCCGGCCCGCGCCGAAGAGCTGCAGCGCCGGGCACATATCCATCTTCGGATTGTCGAATTTCGGCGTCGGCGAGGGATCCATCACATAGCGGTCGTCGACCAGCACCGGATAGGCATAGGTGGTGGCGATATGGCCGTGCCGGGCGATATCCTCGTAAAGCTTCACATGCATGAGGCCGTATTCCTCCAGCGCATGCATCTTGCGGGTCTCGGTCTCGCGCGGCTCCAGAAAGCGCAGGGGCTCGGGGATCGGCACCTGATAGACCAGCACCTGGGAGACGGTCAGCGGCTCCTCGGGAATGCGGTGGCGGGTCTGGATCACGCTCGCCTCACGGGTGCGCGTCGTCACCGCCACATCGGCGACCTTCTGGAAGAAGGCGCGGATCGACACCGCATTGGTGGTGTCGTCGGCGCCCTGGTCGATCACCTTCAGCGTGTCGTCGCGGCCGATGATCGAAGCGGTCACCTGCACCCCGCCCGTACCCCAGCCATAGGGCATCGGCATCTCGCGGCTGGCGAAGGGCACCTGATAGGCGGGAATGGCGATGCCCTTGAGGATCGCCCGGCGGATCATCCGCTTGGTCTGCTCATCGAGATAGGCGAAGTTGTAGGCGGCCATGCCGCCGGCGATATCCTGTGCCTGTCCGGTCATTCCGCTGCCTCCCGGCTCGCGTTGTCAGTCTCAAGGCTGGCCGCCTCGCGCGCCTCGAACTCGCCGCGCATGCGCCGGACCAGATCCAGTTCGGCCTGGAAGTCGACGTAATGCGGCAGTTTCAGATGCTCCACGAAGCCGGTGGCCTGCACGTTATCCGAATGGGAGATGACGAATTCCTCGTCCTGCGCCGGCGCCAGCCGGTCCTCGCCGAACTCGTCCGCCCGCAGCGCCCGATCCACCAGGGCCATCGACATGGCCTTGCGCTCGGACTGGCCGAAGACAAGCCCGTATCCCCGGGTGAACTGCGGCGGCGCCTTGGCCGATCCGGCGAACTGGGTCACCATCTGGCATTCGGTGACCTTGATGGTGCCGAGCGAAACGGCAAAGCCCAGCTCCGGCACATCCAGTTCCACCTCGACCTCACCCATGCGGATCTCGCCGACGAAGGGATGGGTGCGGCCATAGCCGCGCTGGGTGGAATAGCCGAGCGACAGCAGGAAGCCCTCGTCGCCGCGCGCCAGCGCCTGCAGGCGCTGATCCCGCTGCATCGGGAACTCCAGCGGCTCGCGCGTCAGGTCGCCGCTCGGCTCTTCCGGCAGGGGCGTGTCCCCGCCCGCGCCCCGGGAGCTTTCGATGATGTCCTCATGGGCGAGAATGTCGGTGACCCGCATCAGCGGCTCGCCGTCGGTCTCACTGAGCAGCGCCGCTTCAACCTCACCGTCGCCGGCAAGCTCCGGATCGAGCAACCGATGGGTGTAGTCGAAGGTCGGGCCGAGCACCTGCCCGCCGGGCAGGTCCTTGAAGGTCGCCGACACCCGTCGCTCGGCCACCATCTCGCCGGTTTCCACTGGTCGGGAGGCGCCGAAACGCGGCAGCGTGGTGCGGTAGGCGCGAAGCAGGAAGATCGCCTCGATCATGTCGCCACGCGCCTGCTTGACCGCCAGAGCGGCCAGATGCGGCGCATAGAGCGAGGCTTCCGCCATCACCCGGTCGACGGCCAACGACAGCTGCCCGACCAACTGGTCCAGCGTGATCGACGGAAGGTCGCGATTGCCGCGCCGGCGGTCGCCCAGAAGCTTGTGCGCATTGGCGATGGCGGCCTCGCCGCCCTTGACTGCCACATACATTATTCAGCCCCCTCATCGGTTGACGTGCCGGTCGATGCGGCGGTGACGCGGGTGGTGCGCGGCAGGGCACAACCCCTCAAACCGGCCACCAGAAGAAGATCGCTGCCGCGCGGGAACAGCGCGCGGTTCTCCGCCCGCTGAGCGACAAAACCCTCCGGCAGACCAGCGGCCGCCAGCGTTTCGCGGGAGCGGATGCCCGGCCCTTCAAGATTAAGCGGCGCGCCGCCTTCCAGTGCCTCGACCGCCAGCACCAGCGTGGTGGAGCGGTCGGGATATTCCTGGGTGCCGGAATTGAAGGCCGTCAGCGGCGGGCAATCGGCACCGGCCGGGGCAAAGGCGAAGACACTCTCCGCGGGCTCCGTGACCAGGGGACAGGCGCAATGGAACGCCAGCCAGCCGCGCACCTCCGGCGTGTCATAGGCCGGCGCGAGCCACACCGGCGTATCCGGATCGCACAGGGTCAGGGCGACCGCCCCGAGCCCCTCCGGCAAGGGCGCGGGCGGGGCCAACGAGCCGGGCAGATCGCACAGGCTGCCCGGACGCGCCGTTGCATCCATCAGCGCGCGAAACGCAACCTGCGCTTCCATCACCGGATCGGAAAAGCCGCCCTCGACACAGGCAGCGGACATGGAAACTGCAGATTGGGAAGACGGGGCCTGTGAGGCGGAGGCTTGCGCAGAATGGGTCATCAGTCGTCTCCCCGCACCATCGTGAAAAACTCGACCTTGGTCGCTGCCGCCTCGCGCTTGACCTGCGACACCTCGGCGGCCCGCGTCGCCATCAGCGGATCGCGCACCAGCGTCTCGATCTCGGACCGCAAGTCTCCTTGCACCCAAGCCGCCGCCAGCCGCGCCGACAGGCTGGCCTTCGCCCGATCCTGCCCAAGCGCATAGGCATGGCCGACCGACCCGTCCGCCAGCCGGACGCTGGCGCGGGTCACCGCCGCCTCGCCAAGATTGAAGGGGGCACCGTCGCCGCCAATGCGCCCACGCACCATGACAAGTCCGGTTTCAGGCCCGCGCACCGGCACCGCCTCGGGCAGATCCCCGAGCGCCGCGACACAGGCCTCGATCTCGGCGCGCGGCGCGGCGGCAAGCACGTCCATCAACAGCTTCAAGTCACCACCCGGCACATCCGCCGGCGAGGCCGCGTCCACCCGCTCCGTCATCCTGAAAATCCCCGCATTGCGCGCACCCTCTCGCCCGGCCCGCACCGATGGCGCTTCGCTCCTTGCTTGAAGCGAACCCCTTCAGCGCTGCGTTCATCTCTTATTTGTCTAGTTCTATAGACAACCAACATTGCGGTAATGTAGTCTCTCCTTGTGACACTGTCATGACCTTTTGCGACAGGGCGGGCACTGATCGGCGATCCGCTCGCCAGTGGAGAGAAGACCCATCCATGAGCAGCCTTGAACGACGCACCGGCATCGCGCTCTGGCGCCAGATCGCCGATGACATTCGCGCGGCGATTGGCAACGGTGCCTATGAGGACACCGGCAAGCTGCCGACGGAAGCGGCCCTGGCCACCCAGTTCGGCGTCAACCGGCACACGGTCCGCGCCGCCCTTGCCGCCCTTGCCCGCGATGGCATGATCGACACAACACAAGGGCGCGGCAGCTTCGTCGTCGCCCGCAAGCGCCTGAGCTATCCCATCGGTCCGCGCACCCGGTTTTCCGCCGGGCTTGAGGGGCAGGTCGCGCGCACCCGCTCCCGTGGGCTGGAAAGCCGGATCGAACCGGCATCCGCGCCGGTTGCCGAGGCGCTCCACCTTGCGCCGGATGCCCCGGTCTTGCGGCTGGACATGCTCGGCGAGGCCGATGGCACCCCGCTCTCGCGGGCAACCCACTGGTTCGAGGCAACCCGCTTCGCGCACCTGCCCGACCACTACCGGGCGTTCGGCTCGATCACCCGGGCACTGGCGGCCTGTGGGGTGGAGGATTACGTGCGGCTGTTCACCGATATCACCGCCGCCCCGGCCAGCGCCGCCGACCGGCAGGATCTCGACCTGGAGCCCGGCGCCGTCGTGCTGCTGACCCTTTCGGTCAACGGCGAGGTTGGCGGCGGGCCGGTCCAGTACAGCCGCAGCCGCTTTGCCGCCGACAGGGTGACCCTCTCGGTCAGGATGCCCGGGGAGATCTAGAAACCAGACCCACCAGAAAACGACCGCCTCGAGGACAGCCCGTCGCAACGCGCGTTCCGGTCAGGGCTCGACAGCGGCAATCGTCTCGCGCACCGCCGCCTGCCACCCCTGAAAATAGGCGCTGCTCGCCCCGGCGGGCGGCAGGCAGACCAGCGTATGCACCGCCCCCACGCTCATTGGGCCGCCGCGCTCCCCGGCGGAGCCGATCCCGGCTGAGCCTCGCCAGCGTCCGTCGACAGAGCGGCGGCGAGCCCGGCAATGGTCGGCGTCTCGAAGATCTGCCGCAGCGCAATGCCGCTCCCAACCCGATCATTCAGCCGGGTGACGATCTGGGCGGCGAGCAGCGACTGCCCGCCAAGCTCGAAGAAGTTGTCGTGAACGCCAAGCCCTTCCAGGTCCAGAACCTCCTGCCAGACCGCGGCAACCTCCCGTTCCGCCGGAGACGGCACAGCGCAAATGCGGCAAGGGCCGATGACGCAGGCTGCTCCACAGCGAGGGCGGCAGGGTAACGGCGGTGATCCGCTCCCTCTCGAACAGATCGAGAAGCTCCTCGCCGGCCGGAAGCTGCGCGCGCGGCGCCAGCACCAGCGCTGCGCCGGACAACAGCGCCTCGAAGATTTCCCGCACCGAGACATCAGGAGGAGAATTGCAGCACCCGGTCGCCGGGACCGAGGCCGAAGATTCCAATCGTCTGGGTGATCAGATTGGCAGCGCTCTGATGCTCGATCATCACCCCCTTGGGCCGCCCGGTGGAGCCGGAGGTGTAAATCACATAGGCAAGGCTGCGCGGATGGCGGCAAAGGGCGAGATTTTCCGCGTCCCGCTCCGCCGCCCCCGGATCGTTGCCAAAATCCGCGCCAGTATCCGCGCCAAAATCGTCGCCCGGATCGACGCAAAGCACCGGCGGCCCCTCGGTGAACCGTGCGGCCAGCTCCGACTGGGTCACCACCAGCGCCGCTGCGCAATCCTCCAGCATGAAGGCGATCCGCCCGTCCGGATAGCGCGGGTCCAGCGCCAGATAGGCATAGCCGGCCTTGAGAATTCCGAACACCACCACCGGCAGCTCCAGCGCCCCATCCACGCAGATGGCAATGATCGCGCCTTCAGGAAGATTGCGCGCCCGCAAGGCCCGTGCGAACCGGTTGGCCCGGGCATTCAGCTCAGAATAGCTCAGGAGCCGGTCGCCGGGCGTCTGCATCTGCAGGGTCAGATCGAATTTCGAGGTGCTGGTATTAACCGACCGTGCCGGCGCCTCGTAGCGCGGCGCATCCCTGGCGATGGTCGTGCCCTGGAAATCGAACATCGCCTGAAAGATCGGGTTGATGTTGGCGCTGCGCACCGGCTGCACCGTCTCGACGATCTTTTCAAACGGCAGATCCTCGTCGGTGAGCGCGGTCAAGGTGGTCTCGCGCACCGCCTGCACCGCCTCGCGGAACGTCATCTCGGAGCCGAGATCCGTCTTCAGGATCATGCTGTTGACGAAAAAGCCGATCAGCGGCTCGATGTCGGTGGTGGTGCGCGCCGCCGTCGGACAGCCGACGATCACCTCCCGCTTGTGGGTGTAGCGGAACAACAGCACCTTGAAGGCGGCGAGAAAGAGCATGAAGGGGGTCACGCCCCAGCGCCTGGCATGCTCGGCGAGCCGGCCGCTGGCCTCCGGGTCGAGCGCGAAGCTCTGGGCCGCCCCGGCGAAGGTCAGATGAGCCGGGCGCGGCCGGTCGGCCGGCAGCGGCAACACCAGATCGAGCCCGGCCAGCCGCTCTTTCCAGACCGCCAGCCGCCGCTGGACCCGCTCCCCGGACAATTCCGCCCGCTGCCGCGCCGCATAGGCGACGTAGCTGATCGGCAGATCCGGCAGGGCCGGCCTCGCCCCGCTTTTCAGCGCCTGATAGGCCGCCGTGAACTCGCGCTGGAACACCCCGATCGACCAGCCGTCGGAAACGATGTGGTGAATGCAATAGACGGGATAGGCGTCCCGCCCTCCGCGCCGCAGCAGAGCCGCCCGCATCAAGGGCGCCTCGGAAAGATCGAACGTCCGGTCGCCGATGGCCTTCAGCGCCTGGAACAATTCGCCGTTGAAGGCGTCATCGGGCAGTGTCTCGGCAAAGGTCCGGGTGTCCAGCTCGATCGACGCATCGGCAACCACCTCCTGATACGGCTTGCCATTCACCGCCACGAAGCGGGTGCGGATCGTCTCGTGTCGCCCGGCGATGATCTCGATGGCCGCGCGCACCAGATCCTCCGGCGCCGCATCGGGGATCGGCAGATAGGCCGGAAGATTGTAGAGCGGCGAGTTCGGATTGTAGCGGTCGAGAAACCACAGCCGCTCCTGGGCAAAGGACAAGGGCCGCAGCCCCCGCGCCGCTGCCTGCTCTGGCTGCTCTGGCCGCCCTGACGGCTCTGGCCTCTCCGGCCCCTCCCCTTGGGTGACGGCGCCCTCGCTCATTGGCGTTCCAATCCTGATTGCCCGCAGGTGGTGATATCGGCGGTACTCAGCACATGCCGCCAGTCATGCCGGCGATGCCGGTCATCCCGCCAGCCATGGGGCCCGCCATGGATCCGCTGGCGTACCAGGCCCGCAAGCCGGCAACCTGTGCCCGGTCCTGCGCACTCAGATCCGCGGCCTCCACCACACCGAAGATCTCCTGCATCCGCCCGTCGTGGTCCTCCTGCAGGCTGGCCATCTCCCGGCTGTAGCCGGCGCGGATCTCCGCCTCGCTGGCGAGATACGCCGCATAGGCATCGCTGGCGGCCGGATCGAGTACGGTCAGATTGCACAAGGTGGTTTGCAGCTTCCAATAGGCCGCCTTCGCCGCCACCAGCTCCGGCAACGGCATCGCCTCGCCGCTCTGGCTCGCCGCCATCCGGCTGGCCTGCGCCCGCTGAAACGCCTCGAACATCTCGCGCTGCAGCACGTTGGTGCGCTCGGCAATGGCGGCATTCATCTGCGCATGTGGCGCCGCCAGCGCGTCATTGGCCTTGGCGCATAGCTCATGCGCCCCGCGCATCATCTCCGAACCGGCCCGGTGCAACTCAACCTGAACCCGCGCGCAATCGAAGGGGGCAGATGCGGCGGCCGCCGCATCCGCCTGCCCGCCCGGCAGCACCGGCTCGGCGCGGCCATTGCCCCGGCGCGGGCCGATATCCTTGAGGATCTCCTCCGCGCCGCTACGGCAATTGCGAGATTTGAAGGGCCGAATCCGATGCCAACAAGATCATGAACAGGCTAGCCACCCAGAATTTCCATATCGCCCCCCGAATGAAAACATTATTTCATTGAGTGGTGATTTTCAGAAATTAGCCTTTTCAGCTTACAAGCCAGGATTTATACCTCAAATAGTATTTTTTACAAAAACACCCCCGAGTTACATTTACCTTCCTTACGCAGCGCAGCCTTCAGGCGCCGCACCATGCGGGTGACGGCAGTCGCGCCCCTTGCAATTTCATCATATGATCATAAATTATGTTCCATATGATCCATGAACGAGGCTTGTGATGCCCGCCTCCGCCCCCTTGCCACAGCCGGAGCGCATGGCGCCAATCCGGGACCGGGACCAGGTCGCCGCCATCGTCAAGGCGGTGGTACGCGCAACCGAGGCCTGGGGCCTGACCAACGCGGAGGGCGCGGCACTGTTCGATGTGCCCGTCGCCACCTGGAACCGGATGAAGGCGGAGAGCTTCAACGGCAACCTCGATCAGGACAAAGTGACCCGGGCCAGTCTGCTGATCGGCATCTACAAGGGCCTGCGCCTGCTGTTCAACGGCCCGCTGACCTTCGGCTGGGTGCGCACCGACAATGCCGGCCCGCTGTTCGGCGGCCGCAGCCCGGCGGAGATCATGATCCGCGGCGGCATCCCGGCGATGATGCAGGTGCGCCAGCATATCGATGCCCTGCGAGGTGGCAATTGACCGACTGGCCGGACATTCCGCAAACCGACTTCACCGACCCGGACACCATCCGCCTGATCGCCACCGCCCATATCGACGAGCCGGCCATGGCCCCGCTCGCGGACACGGCGGAGGACTTGGCCGTGCTGGAGGCACTGGAAGGACTGACCTCACGCCGCCGTGTCCTGGCCATGCCGCTGCCCGCCGGCCTGCTGCCGGAGGAGCTTCTGACCGAGGCCCATGGCTATGGCTGGAGCTACATCAACGCCGCCTTCTGCTACACCCGCGCCACCGGCAACCGCTTCAACGGACCGGAGCGCGGCGCCTGGTACGCCACCTTTGGCCCGAACGCCGGCCCCACGGCCCGGGCCGAGGTGGCCTGGCACCTGACCCGGGAGCTCGACGCGACCGAGGTCTATGACAATGTCACCTGTTACCGGGAGCTCCATGCCGGCTTCACCACCCGGATGCATGACCTCAGGGGGCTTGCCGGCGCCCCCTTCCTCGGCGCCGATCCGGACACCGCCTATCCCGCCGGCCAGGTGCTGGCCCAGAACCTGCGCCAGACCGGCTCGGCGGGGGTGCTCTACCCGTCGGCGCGGGCAAGCCAGGGCCTGTGCCTTGCCGCCTTCCGTCCCAATCTGGTTCAGAACATTCGTCAGGGCGCGACCTGGTGCTTCACCTGGGCCGGCGAGCGGACCCCGGCCATGGACCGGATCTGACGCCATTCGCGCCCATCTACCCTGACCGCCCCACACCCGACAGGGTTTTGCGCAGAAAGCGCAGGAACCGGGGATCGCCCGCCCGGGCGATGTTGATCCGCAGGCCCGGCCGGTGCCCCGCCTCATCGACGGCAAAGACCGTGCCCGGCGCCAGGAAAATGCTGTCACGAGCGGCGGCTTGCGCGAACTCCAGGTCGCTCCAGCCCTCGGGCAATTGCAGATAGGTGTAATAGCCATGGCCCGGCGGGGCGAGGGTGGTGAGGCCCAGCCCGGCAAGGCCGGCGGCAAGCTGCCGCGCCGCCTCGTCGATCCGCCCCGCCACCCGTTTCAGGTGCTTCTGGTAGCGCCGGTTGTGGATCATGTCGGCGATCAGAAGCTCGGAAAAACGCGAACTGTTGACCACGGTGATCATCTTCAGCTCGGCCAGCTTGTCGACGATCTCCGGCGCCGCGGCGATATAGCCGGAGCGAAAACTCGCCGACAGGGTCTTGGAGAAGGTGCCAACGAAAATCACGTTGCGAAACTGGTCGAGCGCGGCGAGCCGCACCCCGCGCGCACCCGGCAGGTCGACGAACGGGTCATCATCGACCACGCGAAATCCGAAGGTCTCGGCCGCCTGCAGCACACCATGGGCGCAGGCCAGATCCATCGAACTGCCGGTCGGGTTCTGCGCCAGCGACTGGGTGAAGAACAGCGCCGGCCGCTCGCTCGCCGCCTTGGCACGCAGATCCTCCAGATCCGGACCATTGGCCAGCCGCCGCACCCCCACATAGCGCACCTGCGCGACCTTCAGCTTGGCGAACAGCGGATAGTAGCCCGGGTCATCCACCAGCACCGTGTCGCCGGGCGCCAGATAGCGCCGAACAATCAGGTCGAGCGCGTGATTCGCCCCGAAGGTGGTGACGATCTGCTCCGGATCGAGCGCGATGTTCTGCGCTCTGTGGCGCGCGGCGATCATGTCGCGCAGGCCACTGTACCCCTTCGGCGAGCCATAGCCGGAACTGTCGGCGATCGCCTCGGTGGAGGCGCCGAAGGTGCGCTTGGGCACCACCCCTTGCATCCACGAAGCCGGCGGACGCCCGTCGCCAACCCGCATTTCGTAGTTCTGATCGAGCTGGGCACGCAGCAGCGACACGCTGTCCACCGCATCCACCAGATGCCGGGGCGCGGCCTCGCCGCGCGCCTCCCGCCCCGCCGCCGCCACCGTGAACCCCGCCCCCTGGCGGGCGGTCACCAGACCGAGCGACACCAGCCGGTCATAGGCCTCCACGGCGGTGTTCTTGGACACGCCGAACTCCTCCGCCGCCCGGCGGATCGACGGCAACCGCGCCCCGACCGGCAAGGCGCCCTCCTCAATCCGCCGCCGCAAATCCGCGACGATCCGCTCGGTTTTGGTCATTGCCGCCCCCTCCCGACAAACTGTACCAATATTCGTACGAGTATGATTTGCTCAGAATGCCATGAACTGTACCTTTTCTCCAGCCGTCCCTCCGCCTAGGTGAGGAACCCAAAATCGGATCCGTCCGGATCCTGTTCCCATTCCGCGACCCGGAGCCTTTCCATGACGGACACTCTTTCGCCCGCCCGCCGGATCAATTCGCGCCTGGAAGGCCTGCGCGCGCTGGAGCCGACCGGCCGCCTCGACCTCTTGGCCGAGACCACCGGGCTCGACGCCGATGCCAGGGCCGCCCTCGCCGGCAAGGGCGCGCTGCCGCTCGACCGGGCCAACGGCATGATCGAGAACGTCATCGGCACCTTCGAGCTGCCACTCGGCCTTGCCGCCAACTTCACCGTCAATGGCCGCGACTATCTGGTGCCGATGGCGGTCGAGGAGCCCTCCGTCGTCGCCGCCGCCTCCTACATGGCCAAGATCGCCCGGGGCTGCGGCGGGTTCACCACCTCCAGCGACCAGCCGATCATGCGGGCGCAGATCCAGGCTCTCGGCCTCACCGATCCCCATGGCGCGCGCCAGCGCCTGCTGGCGGCGAGCGATGAACTGATCGCCATGGCCAATTCGCGCGACACGGTGCTGATCGGCCTTGGCGGCGGCTGCAAGCAGATCGAGATCGAGGTGTTCGAGACCTCGCCGGTCGGACCGATGGTGGTGCTGCACCTTCTGGTCGACGTGCGCGATGCCATGGGCGCCAACACGGTCAACACCATGGCCGAGATGATCGCGCCGCGCGTCGCCGAGATCACCGGCGGCAACGTCCGCCTGCGGATCCTGTCCAATCTCGCCGACCGCCGCCTTGCCCGGGCGAGCGTCACCCTCACCCCCGAGGCGCTGACCACCAAGAGCCTTTCCGGCGCCGACGTGGCGCGCGGCATGGTCGAGGCCTGCACCCTTGCCAAGATCGACCCCTACCGGGCGGCGACCCACAACAAGGGCATCATGAACGGCATCGACCCGGTGGTGGTCGCCACCGGCAACGACTGGCGGGCGATCGAGGCCGGCGCTCATGCCTGGGCGGCCCGCGATGGCCGCTACACCTCGCTGACCAACTGGGAGATCGCCGCCAACGGCAACCTGGTCGGCACCATCGAAATGCCAATGGCGCTCGGCCTCGTCGGCGGCGCCACCAAGACCCATCCGGCGGCGCAGGCGGCACTGAAGGTGCTGGGCGTCACCAGCGCCCAGGAACTGGCCGAGGTCACCGTGGCCGTTGGTCTCGCCCAGAACATGGCCGCGCTCAGGGCGCTGGCCACCGAAGGCATCCAGAAGGGCCACATGACGCTTCATGCCCGCAACATCGCCATCATGGCCGGTGCGAAGGGCGAAGAGGTCGACCGGATCGCCAAGGCCCTTGCGGCGGCTGGCGATGTCAGCGTCGGCAAGGCGAAGGAACTGCTTGGCAACCAATAGCCGGCAGGACAAAAAACTTCATAAAAGGGAAGGAAACACCAGTGACGAAATCAAGCAGACGCGATTTCCTGCGTACCGCCGGTGCCGTGACGCTCGCCGCCCCGGCCATCGTCGCCGCCACCTCGGTGCGCGCCCAAGGGGTCACCAAGTGGCGCATGCAGGCGCTTTGGGGCGGCGGCACCACGCCGATGCTCTACGAGGAGCGCTTCTGCAAGCGCGTCGCGGAGCTGACCGGCGGCAGCCTGGAGATCACCCCGTTCTCCGGCGGCCAGATCGTCCCCTCCGCCCAGTCCTTCGACGCGGTGCGCGGCGGCGCGTTCCAGCTGATGAAGACCTTCGACGGCTACACCGCCGGCAAGATCCCGGCCCATGGCTTTTCCTCCACGGTTCCCTTCGGCTTTCCCGAGGCGGACCAGTACGAGGCCTGGTTCTACGAGCGCGGCGGCCTTGAGCTTGCCCGCAAGTCCTACGCCCCCGCCGGCCTGACCTATATCGCGCCGACGGTCTATGGCGAGGAGCCGATCCACTCCAACGTGGAAATCCGCAAGATCGCCGACATGAACGGGTTGAAGGGACGCTTCGTCGGCCTTGCCTCCGCCGTCATGGCCGACTTCGGCGTCACCGTCTCGCCGCTGCCGACCTCCGAGGTCTATTCCGCCCTCGACAAGGGGCTGATCGATTTCGCCGACCGGGGTGACATCAAGGCCAACTACGAGGAAGGCATCCAGGAAGTCTCCAAGTACCTGATCCTTCCGGGCGTGCACCAACCCTCCACCGCCACCTCCTATGTGGCCAACACGGCGGCCTATCAGAGCCTCGACGACCAACAGCGGGCCGCGCTGGAAGTGGCCGCCCGCGAAGTGTCCGGCGCCCTGCGCCAGAACATCATCGTCTCCAACGGCGAGTACATCGGCAAGTTCGAGGAGGCCGGCGTCGAGGTCATCACCCTCGATCCGGCGGATGTCGCCGAGGCCCGCGCCAAGGCGGTCGCTTCCTGGGAGAAGGCCACCAAGGGCGACGAACTCGCCAAGGCAATGATGGACAGCCAGCGTCAACTGATGCAGGAGCTGCGGTTGCTCTGACCCAAGGGCAATCCGACCAGCCGCCCGGCGCCAGACGCCGGGCGGCCCATTCCATCAAGGGGCATTGAGATGCAGGCACTCGCACGCGCGGTCACGACCATGAACCGGGCGCTGTTTTCGCTGACCAAATGGCTGGTCTATGTGATCGCGGCGCTGATGCTGTTCGAAGTGGTTTCCCGCTACAGCCTCGCCAACCCGACCTCCTGGGGGCCGGAACTGGCGACGCTCCTGTTCGGTCCGTTCTTCCTGCTGGGCGGCCCGTATCTGCTGCACACCGGCGGCCATGTCGCCGTCGACATCCTGTCCGCCCGCGCCACCGGCCGCACCGCCCGAGCCCTGGCCGCCCTGGCCGCGCTGATGGCGCTCCTGTTCGGCGGCATTCTGTTCTGGTTCGCCCTGCCGCTGGCGATGCAGTCCTTCGAATATGGCGAAACCAGCTATTCGGCCTGGAATCCGGTGATCTGGCCGACCAAGGCGGTGCTGCCGCTTGCCGCGCTGCTCCTGATGCTGCAGGCGCTCGCCGAACTGATCTTCGTGTTCTCCCCCAAGGATGCCGCCTGATGGAAAGCTCCCTCATCCTCGTCGGCATGTTCTCCGCGCTGGTGCTGCTGATGCTCACCGGCACCGGCCTCGCCTTCGTCCTCGGCGCCATCGCCTTTCTCGCCACCGTGTTGCTGTGGGGGCCGGGCGCGCTGATCGTCGCCGTCCTCAACACCTTCGAAACCATGACCTCCGAATCGCTGATGGCGATTCCGCTCTATGTGCTGATGGCTTCGATCCTGCAGAAATCGGCAATCATCGACGATCTCTACGACGCGATGGAAAAGTGGTTCCAGGGGCTCAGCGGCGGGCTGGCCATCGGCACCATCGTCATCTGCACCATCATGGCGGCAATGACCGGCGTGGTTGGCGCCGCCGTCGCCGCCATGGGCATCCTCGCCCTGCCGTCGATGCTGGCCCGGCGCTACAATGCGCCGCTCGCCCTTGGCGCGATCTGCGCCGGCGGCACGCTCGGCATCCTCATCCCGCCCTCGGTGGTGACCATCGTCTATGCCATCACCGCGCAGATTTCGATCGGCAAGATGTTCATCGCCGGCATCGTGCCGGGGGTCATCCTCGCCGCCGGCTATTGCCTCTATATCTTCGTCCGCGTCCAGCTGAACCCGGAGCTGGCGCCCCGCCCGGACACCCAGACCGCCGTGCCGCTGGCGGTCCGGCTTGCGGCGCTGAAGACGCTGATCCTGCCCGCCTTCGTCATCTTCAGCGTGCTCGGAACGATCTATCTCGGCCTGGCCACCCCGACCGAGGCCGCTGCCGTCGGCGTGCTTGGCGCACTGCTGTCGGCGGCGGTCTCCGGGCGGCTGAGGATCGCCAACCTGTCCAGCGCCGCGACGGACACCCTGCGCGTCACCGCCATGATCCTGTGGATCACCATCGGCGCGCGTGCCTTCATCTCGGTGTTCATCGCCACCGGCGGCGCCGACAGCGTGCTCGGCTTTGTCGAGGGGCTGGAGGCCTCGCGCTGGGTGGTCCTGCTGGCCATGCTGGCGGTGCTGATCCTGCTCGGCCTGTTCCTCGACGAGATCGGCCTCATCCTGTTGTGCGTGCCGGTGTTCCTGCCGATCGTCCACACCCTCGGCTTCGATCCGCTGTGGTTCGGCGTCCTGTTCATGATCACCGCGCAAATGGCCTATATCACCCCGCCCTTCGGCTACACCCTGTTCTATCTGAAGGGCGTGCTGCCCGAGGGGATCGGCATCGGCCAGGTCTATCGCGGCGTGATCCCGTTCTTCCTGATCCAGCTCGCCGTGCTCGTCCTGTTCGCCGTCTTCCCGGACATCGTCACCTGGCTGCCGGAAATGGCAACCGCCCAACTGAAGTAGGAAACGCACAATGTCCGGCGATACCGTCACCCTGTTCGAGGTCGGTCCGCGCGACGGCCTGCAAAGCCTCAAGACCGAGGTGCCGGCGGCGACCAAGATCGCCCTGGTCGACGCCCTGTCGAACACCGGCCTTGGCAAGATCGAGGTCACCAGCTTCGTCAGCCCGAAATGGGTGCCGCAACTGGCCGATGCCGCCGAGGTGATGGCCGGGATCACCCGCGCACCCGGCGTGCGCTACGCGGTGCTGACGCCGAACCTCACCGGGCTGGACCGGGCGCGCGCGGCAGGCGCCGACGAGGTCGCCGTCTTCGCCTCCGCCTCGGAAGGCTTCAGCCGCGCCAACCTGAACTGTTCGGTGGCGGAGAGCCTCGACCGCTTCGCGCCGCTGTTTGAAGCGGCCGCCGCAGATCACCTGCCGGTGCGCGGCTACCTCTCCACCGTGATCGCCTGCCCCTTCGACGGACCGACACCTCCGGAGACGGTCGCCCGCATCGCCGCGCGGATGCTGGAGATGGGCTGCTATGAAATCTCGCTCGGCGACACCATCGGCGCCGGCGACCCGGCGCGCCTCTCGGCGCTGCTCGATGTGCTGCTCGACCACGTGCCGGCGGACCGGCTCGCCGGCCATTTCCACGACACCCACGGCACCGCGCTGGCAATGATCGAAACCGCGCTTCACCGTGGCTTGCGGGTGTTCGACGCCTCCGTCGCCGGTCTTGGCGGCTGCCCCTACGCCCCCGGCGCCAGCGGCAATGTGGACACCCGCGCCGCGCTGGAGCGCATCACCGCCCTAGGCTTTGCCACCGGCGTCGATCTGGCGGCCCTTGCCGAGGCGGAGCGGATCGCGGCAACCATCGCCTGACCGGATCCCGCCTGGCCGGCGCCGTGACCGAGGCTCAGTAGAACGCCTCGGTGACCATCCACAGGATGCGCGCCTCGGTGGTGCCGTTGTTGGCGAAGCGATGCGGGCGCGGGCTTTCGAAGCGGAACGCATCGCCGGTGCCCAGATCATAGCGCCGCCCGTCGATCCACAGGCTCATCTGGCCGGCCAGCACGACGCCCGCCTCCTCGCCCGCATGGCTGTAGGGCTGGTCGCCCGATCCGGCGCCCACGTCGAGAATGACCTCCATCAACTGGATGCCGCCGTCCTCGCCGGTGGTCAGAAGCTCCTTGGCCATGCCCTTGTGGTGAAAGTCGAGCCGCCGCCGCGCCCATTTGCGCACGATGATGCCTTGCTCCTCGCCCGGCCCCTCATCGCCGGAAAACAGCGAGCTAACCGGCACATCCAGCACATTGCAGATCGAGCGGAGCGCCTTGATCGAGGGGGAGGAGACGCCGCGCTCGATCTGGCTGAGCGCCCCGAGCGACGAGCCCGACCCCTCCGACACCTCCTTCAGGCTCAGCCCGCGCGCCTTGCGCATGGCTCTCAGCCGCGCGCCCATCTCCCGGTCGGAGTTCCCGCCGGTGTCGTCCGTCGCGGCGCCGCCGCCTTCATTCTGATCCGTCATGGTTGACCAGCCCATCATATTTCATTAGCGTGAAATTGCCTTAGATATAATTTCACAAGTATGGAAGTGCAAATGGGCTCCCATTTTTCCATGTCCACATTGTATCCCCCTGCGTCGCTTTGGGCTGCAACTGCGTCCCCTGCCCCGCTTTCAGCGGAATGGCCCGGGGATATCAGCACCGATGTCGCCATTATCGGTGGCGGTTTCACCGGATTGTCCGCCGCTGTTCACCTGGGTGAAACTGGCGTGGACACCGTCCTCATCGAAGCGGGCAGTCTGGGATATGGCGGCTCGGGCCGCAATGGGGGCCAGGCCATTCCCGGCCTGAAATACGACCCGGACGATCTGGAAGAGATGATGGGGCCCGAGCTCGGACCGCGCCTTGTCCGCGAGGTCGGCGGCGGCCCGGAGCTGGCCTTTTCCCTGATCGACCGCTACGCGATGGATTGCCCGACGAGCCGGGTGGGCTGGATCCAGCCGGCGCATTGCCCCTCGGCGGTCGAGACGGTGACCCGGCGTGCCCGCCAATGGGCCGCGCGCGGCGCGAACATCCATACCATCGACGCGGCCGAGGTGGCGCGGCTGACCGGAACCCGCGCCTATATGGGCGGCCTGATCGACCATCGCGGCGGCGGCCTGCAGCCGCTCAGCTATGCAAGGGGCCTGGGCCATGCGGCGGCGGGCCTCGGCGTGCGGCTGTTCGACAATACCCGCGCCGACCGGCTGTCCCGCGCCAATGGCCGCTGGACCATCGACACCCCGCGCGGGCGCATCACCGCCCGCGCCGTGGTGCTGGCCACCAATGCGTACACCACCGGCACGCTGGTGCCCGGGCTGGAGCGGACCATCGTGCCGATCTACAGCTACCAGATCGCCACCCGCCCGTTGACGGCGGAAGAACGCGCCTCGATCCTGCCGGAAGGCCACGTCGCCTCCGACACCCGCCGGCTGCTGCGCTACTACCGCTTCGACAGCACCGGCCGGCTGTTGATGGGCGGCCGCGCACCCTTCAAGGAAGTGCCGGACATGGGCGATGCCCCGCCGCTGGAAGCGGCCATCGCCGATCTTTACCCGCAGCTTGCCGGCATCGAGATCGACTTTGTCTGGAGCGGCCGGGTGGGCATGACCGCCGATCACCTGCCGCATCTGCATGTGCCCGAGGAAGGGCTGTTCGCTGCCATCGGCTACAACGGGCGCGGCGTTGCCCTCGGCACCGTAATGGGCCGGCAACTGGCGAGGCTGGCCGCCGGCGACCCGGCCGAGGCCGCCGCCTTCCCGATTACCGGCATCAAGCCCATGCGCTTCCATGGCTTTAACCGCCCGGTGCTCGAAGCACTGATCCGCTACTACCGCTGGCGCGACGACAGGGAGGCCCGGCAGGTCGACAGGGCCTGAGGTCGCGCCCGCAAAGACCCATCGACTTTTCGCAAGAGCCCATGGTGTGCGGGGAAACGCTCCCGCCGGCCCTTGCGACCCACGTGCATATGACAGGAGAGGAGAACCGACATGCACCTTCCCATCAAACTCACGGCCTGCGCGGTGCTGGCCCTTACCACCGCCGCCACGGCGCAGGAGGTCACCGTCGCGTCCTGGGGCGGGTCCTATCAGGCTGCCCAGAGCGAGGCGATGTTCAAGCCCACCGCAAAGGAGCTTGGCATCACCGTCAAGGAAGCGACCTTGAGCGGGCTTGCCGATATTCGCCTGCAGGTACGCTCCGGCGCCGTGGAATGGGATGTGGTCGATCTCGGCGCCACCGATTGCGCCATCGGCGCTCGCGAGGGACTGTTCGAGAAGCTCGATTATTCGGTGATCGACGCCAAGGGCATTGATGACAAGATGGTCAACGATCACTGGATCGGCGTCATCTACTATTCGACCGTGCCGGCCTGGAACACCAAGACCGTCAAGGCCGGGCCGCAGAGCTGGGCCGACTTCTGGAACGTCAAGGACTTCCCTGGTGACCGCTCCCTGCGCAACCGCCCGCAGGTGATGCTGGAAATGGCCCTGCTCGCCGATGGCGTCGCGCCGAAGGACCTTTACCCGCTCGACGTCGACCGTGCCTTCGCCAAGATCGAGGAACTGAAGCCGAATATCGCCACCTGGTGGGAATCCGGCGCCCAGTCGGTCCAGCTTGCCAAGGATGGCGAGGTCGACATGATCGCCGCCTGGGACGGTCGGCTCGCTGCCGCCATTGCCGACAAGGCCGCCATCGACTTCACCTACAACGAGGGCCTGCTGAACGCCGACTGCCTCGCGGTGCCCAAGGGCGCACCGAACAAGGAGCTGGCCATGAAGGCCATCGCCAAGTTCGTGTCCCCCGAACAGCAGGCGATGCTCACCCAGCACATCTCCTACGGCCCGGTGAACGTGCGCGCCTTCGAGACCGGCCTGATCCCGGAAGAGGCCCAGAGCAAGATCAACACCTTTCCGGCCAATCTGGAAAAGCAGATCGTCGTCGATGCCGAATGGTGGGGCGAGAACGGCAACCGCATGCGCGAACGCTGGGACAGCATGATCCAGCGCTGACCCCCAAAACTCCCCGACCGGCGGCACTCCGACCGCCGCCGGTCGGGCCCTTTTCGGCCCGGCTTCAGTCCGGGTCCGGGCGCAAGGCGCCCCGGCCGCGCCCGTACCGGGCCATCGGCCCGGCCCCGCCGCCGATCCGCAACACAGGAAAGAAATATATGGCCTGCAGCATCACGATCCGCGATGTCAGGAAGACCTATGGTCAGTTCGTGGCTCTGGACAGTGTCGGTCTCGACATCGCCCCGGGAGAGTTCCTGACCCTGCTCGGTCCGTCGGGATCGGGCAAGACCACCTTGCTGATGATCCTCGCCGGGTTCATTCGCCCCGAAGCCGGCAGCATCACCGTCGATGGCGACGAGATCCTGCGCAAGCCACCGCATCTGCGCAACATCGGCATGGTGTTCCAGAACTACGCGCTGTTTCCGCACATGTCCGTCGGCGAGAATGTCGGCTACCCGCTGAAGCTGCGCAAGGTCGGTGCCGCCGAGCGATATGAGCGCGCGCGCGAGGCGCTGAAACTGGTGCAGCTCGATCACCTGATGGACCGGCGCATCAACCAGCTTTCCGGCGGCCAGCGCCAGCGTGTCGCCCTTGCCCGCGCCATCGTCTTCGAGCCGCAGATCCTGTTGATGGACGAGCCCCTCTCCGCCCTCGACAAAAAGCTGCGCGAACAGATGCAGATCGAATTGAAGCATCTGCACGACCGGCTCGGCATGACCACCGTCTATGTCACCCACGACCAGCGCGAGGCGCTGACCATGTCCGACCGGGTGGCGGTGATGAACCACGGCCATATCCTGCAGGTCGCCCCGCCGCGCCAGATCTACGAGCGGCCCTGTGACCGCTTCGTCGCCGATTTCGTCGGCGAATCCAACTTCCTGCCCGTGGAGATGCGCGGCGGCGCGGCCGTCTTCGGCGGCATCCCCCTGCAGCTTGCCGAGGGGCAGGCCGCCGGCGCCGGTGGCAAGGCGCTGCTGGTGCGCCCGGAAAAGCTCGACATTCTCAGTGCCGCTCCCGCGCCCGAGCACAATCCGATCGACGGCACGGTGGAGGAGCTGGTCTACCAGGGCGAGACCATGCTGATCTACGTTACCCTCCCCGGTGGCGAGACCATTGCCCTGCGCCGTGGCACCCGCCAGCAGGCCCTCAGCGAGATGCCGCAGGTCGGCGAGCCGATCCGCCTTGGCCTGCACCGGGACGACACGGTGCTGATCGACGAGGCCGCCCATGCATGACATGACAGCTTGTCAACGCGGCCACACGCTGAACCGGCAGGAACTGGCGGCGGACGAGCGGCGCGAGAAGCGCCAGATCCTCGGCCTCTCCCTGCCCGCCGCGGCGATCATCCTCGTCCTGCTGGTGATCCCGGTCGGCTGGCTGTTCGCCCTCTCCTTCGTCTCCAACGGCGAAATCGGCCTGGCGAACTACACGCGGATGGTCGAGTACAGCGCCTATCTGTCGATCTTTTCCACCACCATCCTCGTCAGCCTGTTCGTCACGGTGCTGTGCATCGTGCTGGGCTATCCGGTCGCCTATCTGCTCGGTCAGTTACCGCCCCGGCTGGCGACCATTGGCCTTGCCTTCGTCATCGTCCCGTTCTGGACCTCGATCCTGGTGCGCACCTATGCCTGGCTGGTGATCCTGCAGCGTCAGGGCATCGTCAACGACGCGCTGATCGGCATCGGCCTGATCGACGAGCCCTTGCGCCTTGCCCACAACCTGACCGGCACGATCATCGGCATGACCCATGTGATGCTGCCCTTTCTGGTGCTGCCGCTCTATGCCACGGTGCGCAACATCGATGGCGACCTGATGCGCGCGGCCAACAACATGGGCGCCTCGCCCGCCCGCGCCTTCCGCGATGTGTTCCTGCCCCTGTCGATGCCCGGCCTGATCGCCGGCTCGCTGCTGGTGTTCATCCTGTGCCTGGGCTTTTACGTCACGCCGCAGATCCTGGGCGGTGGCCGCGTCATCATGGTCTCGATGAAGATCCAGCAGAACGTGCAGACCTATTTCGACTGGGGTGCCGGCAGTGCCCTTGGCGTTGTCCTGCTGCTGATCGTCTTTGCGATCTTCTATCTTGTTCACCGTCTGGCCGGCCTTGACCGGATCTTCGCGAGGTAAGCCATGAGTGTCGGTCCCCTTCCCATCGCGCCCTATCGCCGGCTCTGGCTTTACGGGGTGGTCGCCAGCGTCCTGTTCTTTCTGGTCGCACCGATCTTCATCGTCATTCCGATTTCCTTCTCGGATTCGGAATTCCTGGAATTCCCGCCGCGCGGCTTTTCCTTGCGCTGGTACGCGGCCTATTTCAGCGATCCGCAATGGATGGCGGCAACCCGCGTGTCACTGATCGCCGCCAGCTTGACGGTGCTGTTCGCAACCCCGCTGGGCACGGCCGCCGCCTACGCCATTCACCGGGCGCAAAGCCGCTGGGTGCGGTCCCTGCATGTGTTGATGCTCCTGCCGCAGATGGTGCCGTTGATCCTGATCGGCATCGGCCTGTTCTACGTCTACATCCAGCTTGGCCTGGTGAACTCGATGCTCGGCATCGTCCTGGCCCACACCCTGCTGGCGACCCCGTTCGTCGTCGTCACGGTGCTGGCGGGCCTGCAGAGCTTCGACATGACGCAGGAAAAGGTCGCCCGCAGCCTCGGCGCGTCCTGGCCGGTGGCCTTCTTCACCGTGACCCTGCCGCAGATCCGCCTGTCGGTGGTCTCCGGCGCGTTCTTCGCCTTCATCACCTCCCTGGATGAAGTGGTGATCGGACTGTTTGTCGCCGGCGGCGACAACACGGTGTTGACCCGGCGGATGTTCCTGTCGCTGCGCGATCAGATCGAACCGACCATCGCCGCGATTTCCTCGTTGCTGATCGTCATCACCCTGGCCGCGCTGATCGCCGTCGCCCTGTTCGCCCGCAAGGCGGACTGACCGCCTCACGCGGCAAGCGACGGGCCCACAGAAACGAAAACAGCCTGCGTTCCGACCGGGACGCAGGCTGTTTTCGTCTCCAAAGGAAGAGAGGACAAGGCCGGCGCACTTGAGCGCATCACCGCCCCTGGCTTCACCACCGGCGTCGATCTGGCGGCCCTTGCCGAGGCGGAGCGGATCGCAAGCAAGATCCCCTGACCGGCCCCCGCCCGCCCGGCGGCTGGGGCAAAGCTCAGGAGAACGCCTCGGTCACCATCCACAGGATACGCGCCTCGGTGGTGCCATTGTTGGCGAAGCGGTGCGGGCACGGGCCTTCGAAGCGGAACGCATCGCCGGCACCCGAGGAAGGGTTGTTCGCCGCTATCGGCTACAATGGGTGCAGCAGGTCGCCCCCCAAACCCATCGACGTTATGCAAGAGCCCATTGCACGCGAGAAAATACCCTTGCCGCCCGCTGCAACCCACGTGCATAAGTCGGGAGAGGAGAACTGACATATGCACCTTCCCATCAAACTCGCCGCCGGCACGGTGCTGGCCTTCACCGCCGCTGGCACGGCGCAGGAAGTCACTGTGGCATCCTGGGGCGACTCCCATCGGACCGCCCAATCGGTCCAGCTCGCCAAGGATGGCGAGGGCGACGTGCCGGGGGCGATGTCGTTGCCGCCCGAAACCAGAATTCTGGAACGCCTCCGGAGAAGAGAAGACGTTCAGCTCGCAGGGTGGCCGTCTAACGTCCTAGTGGGCTTTCTCATTGGTTGCGGTATAATATTGCTCAGTGAAACAGCCTATGATCGCTTTAAAAAACATGCAGACTATAAAATGCAGATTAGAGAGATAGGCATTCGTCTCGACGCGTCCGACAGCGAAATAGAAGAGATCGGCGATAAAATCCCAGATATCGCCTACGCGTTAAGCATTCCCATAGAGCACGTCATTGAGGCACTTCGCGCAATCCGGCACGCCGGAGTGAAAAATTACGACGAGGCCTGGCTGAGGTTGCGGCCGACCATCAAAGCCTCCAGGTTCTCCGGTGCGTCGTTCGAGGACACGGCAGAAACACTTAAAATGGTGTCTAGGGCGTTGAACATCGATGCCCAAGCTCTTCCACGCGTCGTCGACAAGATCCTGGCGGTAGGCCGAGAGAAAGACATCAGCTCCAGAGATCTTCTCGAACATCTGCCCGATGTCCTGCCAACTGCCGTAGATGACCGCGGCTACACCGGAGTGCTCGGATTGGAGCAGATCATCGCCGACCTTCAGACCGTTAGCGGTCAGGTCCGTCTCAACAGGATAGCCGTGGAACAGCTGGAGGCCTTTTATTCCGAGTTCTCCTCCGAGGAGTTCCACCAGCGTTTGGAAGAAGCAGGCTATGATGTGAAGGGCGCTCTGAAGGACGCTGACAAGGCAGGCGCGAGCAAAGGCACGGCCCTACTGAATCTGATTGCCGACGATGTTCTCGAGACCCCCGAGCTCATCCCGCAGTTGTTTCACAATGAACAATCCGCCGCCGCCGCCAAGGCGATCCTGCTCAATCCGGAGGAGTGGAGGCGAAACAGGCCGTCAGTTGACTAGGAATCGCCATCCGGGACAGTCGGCTGGCCGCGCTGATCGCCGTCGCCCTGTTCGCCCGCAAGGCGGACTGACCGCCTCTCGCGGCAAACGACGGGCCCACAGAAACGAAAACAGCCTGCGTCCCGACCGGGGCGCAGGCTGTTTTCATGTCCGGCAGAGAGAAAGGACCGGCACACTGTGGCGCCGGCCTTCTTGCGAGATCAGAACCGCATCTTCATCCGGGCATAGCCGCCGAACTGGGACGAGTTCTCCGAAAAGGCGGTCTGCCCGAGCAGCGACAGGGAGAGCCGGTCGCTGAGGTCGGCATTGAGCCCGGCCTCCAGCTCGCCGATGAAGCGATCGCTGGTGCTGGCAACCGTCAGGTCGTTGAACATGCTGCCACTGCCGACAAGCCGGGAGGTGGTGGTGATCTCCGGATCGGTGAGCGCGGCAGTCACACCGGCCCGCAGGAACACCACCGCAGACTGCTCCGACCACTTGAAGGACTTGCCCACCTCGATCGACGGCCGCAGGGCAACGAAGGTATGCGACAGCGCATCCACCTGCCAGTTCAGGCCCCCAGCTCCGCTTTCGGTCATCGCATCCTGCCAGATCTGCGTGACGGCGAGCGCCGCGCTTGGCTTGGCATAGAAGGTGTTGTGCTCGAACACCGCCGCGATCCGCGCCGCCGCCGACAGGTAGCGGCCATCGAGATCACCCAGTGCCTGGTTGGTCACGCCCCCCAGGACGTAGTTGCGCTTGTGATCGTAGCTGTAGGTACCGCCGCTGAGGGTGCCGGACAGGGTGTAGTTGTCGATCTCGTGCTTCAAGGCCACACCGGCGCTGATCCGGTAGCCGTTCTGCGAGAAGTTGCTGCCCTTGACGGAGACATCCTCATACTGGCCAGCGAACTCGACGAAGGTTCCGTCGAAGATCTCATGCTGGCCGCCAAGCGCGATACCGGTGATCACCTCGTCGAAGCCCGGGTTGCCATTGGTCGCACCCTGGTTCTGCTTCGACCCGAGCGCCTGCGACCAGAGGCATTCGCGCTGCCGGTAGAACGGGATCTCCGCGTTCGGGTCCAGTTCCGGACAGCTTTGCAGCAAACCGCGCAATGCCCGTGCGGCGGAGATGGCACCGGCGGCGCTGACCGAGCTTTCGTCCAGCACATGCTCGCCGTAGATCCCCTCCAGCTCCGCCACCGAACCGGCATTGAGCGCCCGGTTTCCGACCTGCGACAGCGCCTTGCTGGTGTCGTCGTCCGCAGAGGCATCGCGCACCGCCGTCATGGCTGCATCGAAGAACTCGGCAAAGCGCAACGACCGGTTGCCAAGGGTCGCACCGGTCGCCTGACCGGAGTAGTCGACCTCGTAGCTCAGTTGCAGCGTGGTGTTGCTGTCCTGGCTCGGATCGAGCGTGTATTTGACCGCCGGCTTGCCACTCAGCACCACCTTGCTGACGTCCATGGACCCGCCGTTCTGGGTGTGCAGGATCGCCACGCTGCCCTTGTCGCCACTGGCCAGGGTGTTGGAGCCGATCCAGTTGGGCGTGATCGAGCCGCTGCCGAAGTCGGCCTTGCCGGTGCCGCCGGCGAAATCGACGGTGAGCACATCCGCCGAGGGGGCCGCAACGCTTGCGCCGTCGGTGGTCATGTCCACCAGCAGCGTGCCGTCGGATGTCTGGAGGAAGCCGGTCTTGGTGCGCAGCGTGGTCGTACCGACTTTCCCCACCCCATGGGCCGACATCGTGCCGTGATTGTACATCTTCACCGAAGTCGACGAGCCGAGATCGATGCTGTCGCCCATGGCAAGGACACCGCCCTTGTCGTTCATCAGCAAATGCGCCTTGGTGTCGTTGAGCTTGATCGAGCCGGACAGAAGGCCAGTGTTGCGGATCGCCAGGCTGGCCGCATCGTCATTGGCAATCACCACCGACGAAAAGCTGGCGCTGGTCAGAGTGCCGTCGTTGGTGATCCAGTTGCCCTTGAAATCCGGGTTGCTGTCGGTGGTGGTGACGTTGTCATTGCGGCCGCCAAGAATGGCGATCGTTTCATAGGCATCGGCGTTGGTGGTGGAAACGGTCGCGCCCTTGGCGATCGTCACATGCACCTGCCCGTCGGTTGCCGAGGCCTCCGCGTCGGTCTTGCTCTCGCCGGTCTGGGCAAGGATCGCGCGGCCGTGCTTGCCGCCCGCCGTAACCGTGCCGGAGACGGAGATGGAAACCCCCTTGGAGACGGAATCGTCGCCGCCGGCCGCGCTCTGGGCAAAGATGCCGGCCGCGTTGTCGCCGCTGACGGAGACCGTGCCGGACACATCGACCGACACCGCGCCACTGTCACCCTTGGCGCCCTCACTGCCGACCTCACCCTCGAACTCGATATCGGTCCCGCCAACGCCGGAGGAATAGGATCCCCGGCCGCCGCCGCCGCCGCCGACCGACTGGGCGAAGATGCCATGTGCCGTATCGCCACTGGTGACGATGCTGCCATCGGAGGAAATCGAGACATCGCCACCATTGCCGCCGCCGCCGGTCGACGCCGTTCCAACCGCCATCACGCCCAGGGTCTGCTCGAAGCTGTCGAGGCTGGCGATGATGGTCGATTCCAGATCGCCAGCGGCGCCGCCACCACCGCCGACCGACTGGGCAAAGATGCCCATCGCCCGATCACCGGAGGTCTTGATGCCCTTGTTGTTCTTGACCGTGACGCTGCCGCCGTCGCCGCCATCGCTGCCCGAGCCGGTCACCGTCGCCGAGTTGAGAAGCCCCTGGGATCCGTCGCCGCCGGCACCGCCGCCGCCGCCGACCGACTGGGCGTAGATCGCCGTGGCATCGCTGCCGGTGGTGATGATCCCGCCATCGTTGGTGACCAGCACCTCGCCGCCATTGCTCGCCTGACCGGCCGAGCCACCGATATCGACGGAAAAGCCTTCGAACAGGCTCTTCCAATCCTCATACTGTTCCTTGACTTCCTTGGCCTGGTTGATCTGCTCGTAGAGCTCGTAGATATCGGCCGCCCAGCCCTCAAGACCCGGGCTGCCATTGCCGCCGGTGCCGCCGCCGCCACCGACAGATTGGGCGAAGATGCCGTAGGACACATCGCCCGCGGTCTGGATCTGCGCCGAATTGGACACCGTGACCGTATCGCCATGGCCACCGCCGCTGCCGCTGCCGCCCATGGTGACCGCCAGCGAAAAGCCCGAGCCTTCCAGATCCTCCGGTTTCTTGGTGTAGCCGACGGTATAGGACCCGGCACTGCCGCCATCGCCGCCGCCGCCGCCGACCGACTGGGCGAAGATGCCATTCGATGAGCCGGATTTGGTGGAGATATTGCCCGAGTTGTCGATCGTCACTTTGCCGGCGTCGCTGCCCGGACCGCCGCTGCCGCCCACATGGACATTGGCATTGACCTTGAAGGTCTCGTCCTTGTCGATGGCGAAGTCGCCCAGGAAGGCAATGCCCGAGCCACCGTCGCCGCCGTTGCCACCAATCGACTGGGCGTAGATGCCGTCCGCCGAACCGCCGGTGGTGGTCAGCGTCTTGGTGTTGGTGACGCTGACGTCGCCGCCAACGGCGCCGCCGCCACCGCCTCCGCCCACGGTGATGGTGCTTTGCAGGTTCGATCCGGTGCTGAGCGAAGCCGTCACCGCATAGCTGCTGCCGCCGCTGCCGCCGTTGCCGCCAACCGACTGGGCGTAGATCGCATCGGCATAGTGACCGCTGGTGGTGATCGCGCCGTCGTTGTTGATTTCCACGGCTCCGCCGACGCCGCTGTCGCCGCCATCGCCGCCAATCGCCAGATCGAACGTACCGCCGCCCTCGGTCGAGACGTTGAGCGTTCCGGCGTAGACGACACCACCCGCGCCGCCATCGCCGCCAATGCTCAGGGCCGAAAGGCCGGCGGATCCGAACCCGGTGGTGCTGACCGTTCCCGAATTGGCCACGGTCACCTTGTCGGCCTTGCCGCCCTTGCCGCCATCACCGCCGAGCGAGACATTGATCGCGCCGGAGACCTCGCCGGCGCTTACCGAGCCATTGACCAGCACGCCGGCCTTGCCGCCGCTGCCGCCCTGGCTAAGCCCAAGAACGCCCGCCGCCAGGTTGCCGGCAGTGGAAATGCCGCCCTTGTTGGTGATGTCGACCGTGCCGCCAGTTCCGCCATCGCCGCCGGACGCACCAACCGCGACATTGACCGAGGCCATCGACGCCGCGCCATTGACCGTCAGACCGCCGGCACCACCGCCACCGCCCATGCTCTGGGCGAGAATGCCGACCGCCGCATCGCCGGTCGTCGTCAGGTCGCCTTCGCTTGTCACCGTGACCGCATTGCCCGCACCGCCCGAGGCGCCATCACCGCCATGGGTGTAGCTGGCCGAGGCCAGGGAGATGTCACCGTGGATCGTGGTGCCACCACTGCCGCCGCCACCGCCGAGCGACTGGGCGAGGATCGCGTAGGCGAAGGAGCCCTTGGTCTCGATCGCCCCGAAGCTGGAGACATCGACCGTGCCGGCCGCTTCGCCATCGCCGCCAAGCTGACCCAGCATCTGCGAGGCGAGATCGAGGCCGATCATGCCGGAGATGGTGCTCCCGGCCTTGCCGCCACCACCGCCCAGGCTCTGGGCCGAGATACCGGTGGAATGATCGCCAGCGGTGATGATCTTGCCTTTCGACGTCACCGAGACGGTTCCGCCGGCACCGCCCGCGCCACCTTCCGCGCCCATGAGGCCGACTTGTTGGCTCATCTCCAGATCGCCAACGCCGGCGGAATAGATGTTGCTGGAGTGGCCGCCGCCGCCGCCGATCGACTGGGCAAGGATGCCATCGGCATCGTGACCGCTCGTGGTGATCGCCGCGCTGGAGGTCAGGTCGACCTCGCCGCCATCGCCGCCATCGCCGCCATCGGCCCCCATATCGTGATTGATCTTGATATCGGCGATGCTGACATCGGCATGGGTACCAGACGACCCGCCGCCGCCGCCGACGCTTTGCAGGAGAACACCGGTGGCGCTGTCCCCTTCGGTGGTGATCGACCCGCCGAGCGATCCCTTCACCGTTCGCCCGTCATGGTGATGGCTGCCATTCGTGGCACCGGTCTGGGTGCCGAAGGTGAGACCGACATCGATCTCGGTGACCGTGCCGCCGGTGCCGCCGCCGCCACCAATCGACTGCGCCACGAACCCACGAGCCTGCGCACCCTTGGTGTGGATCATGTCCTTGTCAGTGCCGGTGAAGCTGATATTGCCGCCGGACCCGCCGTCGCCGCCGGTCGAGCCGACCCCGGTGGTCCCGATTCCCAGGTTGAGCTTGAAGGTGCCGCCGCCCTTGCCGCCGCCGCCGCCAATGCTCTGCAACAGCACGCCATCGGCGAACTGGCCTTCTGTCGTCACTGACAGCCCATCGCCCGAACCGGTCAGGGAGACATCCTTGCCACCGCCGCCATCGCCCCCGTTGCCGCCAATCGCCTCCAGTCCGCTGGGTGAATGGGCATTGCCGCCACCAGCGCCGATGCTGGCGACATAAACACCCATCGAGCTGTCGCCCTTGGTGGTAACCGTGACACCGTTCACCGAAAGATCGGCAGTGCCGCCATCACCGCCCGGGCCACCGGCGCCGCCGGTCGTCAGCACACCGCCATTGGCGCCACTGGCACCGCCACCGCCACCGACACTGATCAGCCCCACACCGATGGAATTGACCCCATCGGTGGAAAACGTGCTCTTGGTCAGGTCGACCGTCACCGCACCACCATCGCCGCCGGCACCGCCATCGCCGCCCATGGCATCAAAGCCATCGGAGCTGCTGCCCTTGCCGCCGCCGCCGCCAACGCTGATCGCCTCGAAGGCCGCCGCATGCGCTCCGGTCGTCGTCACCGTCACCGAGGACAGCGTCGCCGTCACCGTCCCGGCATCGCCGCCGCTATGGCCACTGGCACCATAGGCGACAAAACCGCTGGTGGATCCGGAGGCACCGGAAAAACCGCCGACGCTCTGCAACAGGATGCCGTTGGATTCCGCGCCTGCCGTCGTCACCGAGCTATCCGACAGGGTCAGCGTCACATTGCCGCCCGGCCCGGGCCCCTCGGATTCGCCGCCATGGGAATGAAAGGTGCCGTCACCATCGCCGGCATCGCCGCCTGCTCCGCCCAGGCTGAGCATGTGAATGCCCACCGCCTGCTTGCCGTCCGTGGTGATGTCCGCCTTCAGCGTGGCCTTGATCGTGCCACCATCACCGCCCTCGCCGCCATTGCCCGCATGCGCACCACCGCCGACGCCGTCGCCGCCCTTGCCGCCATCACCGGCGGCACTGATCAGCACCACACCATGATAGCCGTCCGCCGTGGTGTGGATCTTGTTGTCGCCGGTGGCATTGACGGTGATATCGCCGCCATCGCCGCCCACGCCACCAGCGCCGCCATAGCCACTGGCACCGGATTTTCCCTCTCCGCCGTGTCCCCCGGTGCCGCCCTTGCTCATGACGGCAATGCCGCTGCCCGCACCGACCTGATTGATGGCATGGCCATCCAGCAACGAGATATTGACCGTGCCGCCGTGGCCGCCATCCCCCCCCTGGCCGCCGTGACCGTCCTTGATGAAGCCCACCATGTAGCCTTCGCCGCCGGTCCCGCCAGTACCACCGGTTGTGCGAAGGAAAAGACCGTGGCCGATGCCCGATGTGATCGGCTTGACGTTGCTGGTGCCGCCGGAGGGTGACTTGGAGAAGGTCGCGGTCAGGTCACCACCGTCACCGGCATCGTGGCCATTGTCGCCGCGGGCGGTGGTGAAGGACGTCTTGTGCTCCGAGCCCTTCTTGCCGCCCCCGCCAGTGGATTCCAGATGAACGCCTTCGCCGCTGTTGCTGACGATGCCGTAGCCCTTGTCGAAATGGCCGGTTAACGTAAGGTCCTTTCCAACCTCATCCTCGCCGCCCGTATGCTGGAGCAGAACAGCATTGACTCCAGAGCCACTCCCCCCAAAGTCAGCGGTGAGATCCTGCAAGGTCAGATCGACGACAGACCCATCATTGTGGAATATCGGACCGAATGACCCGGTACACGTTTCCGAACCGTTGGAAATTGAGCACCCGGCGATTGCCGATGAGGACAGAAGAGAACTCGAAAGCGCCGCACATATACTTAGAATACTAATCTGAAACTTGTTCATTGGTCCCCACCAGCCGATCAGTTACGCAACCTCTCATTGCGCCATCTAGTGACGCATTCGCTTAACAACCCGCTAAATTTTCACGTGAATTGTCATTTTTTACGATGACATATCCCTCTGGGTCTCGATCTCCGGCGCCATCCCGCATAGGGCAACCCACTGGGGCCGGCAAAAAAGGTCCCAACAAAAAACGCGCCGACCGGAATGGCCGACGCGTTCCCTGTAGGTCCACTTTTCGGACGGCGCCTCAGGCGGCCCGGATCGTCGCGAGGAACTCCTTCATCGCGGTGCGCATCCGGTCCGACCGCTCATGCAGATCAGCAATCGAGGAGCGCATGTCCGTGCTGTATTCGCCGGTCTTGATGGCCGAGGAACTGACCTCGCCAATCGACCCGGTCACGCTCTGGGTGCCGCTCGCCGCCTCGGCAATGCTGCGGGCAATCTCGTTGGTCGCCGCATTCTGCTGTTCGGTCGCCTCGGTCATGGCGGAGGCGCGCTCTTCGATCATCCGCACCATCTCCGCGACCGACGCGGTGGCCTCAATCGAATCGGAGGCCGCCCGTTTCATCTCGGTGATCTGCTGGTCGATCTCCTCGGTCGCCCGGGCGGTCTGCTCGGCCAGCGCCTTGACCTCGGAGGCGACCACGGCGAAGCCGCGCCCCGCCTCGCCGGCCCGCGCCGCCTCAATGGTCGCGTTGAGGGCGAGAAGATTGGTCTGCTCGGCGATGTCGGTGATCAGCCCGGTCACCTGGCCGATCTTGGAGACCACCTGCTGCAGCCGGTTCACCGCCTCGCTGGAGCGCTCGACCTCGCCAGCCGCGTCGGTGGCGGCCTTGGCCGCGCCATTGACCTGGGTGTCGATCTCGGCAATCGAGTTCGACAGCTCCTCCGAGGCGCTCGCCACCGTGTTGACATTGCCGGTGGTCTGCTCCGAGGCTGCGGACACCGCCAGCGCCCGCTCCGAGGTGACCCGGGCGATCTCGGCCAGATCCTCGGCGGAGATGTTCAGGGTATCCAGCCCCGTCATCATCTCTTCGCTGATCGACAGAACGGTGCTTTCGAACTGATCGGCAACGGCCTGCATGTCGCGGTGACGCCGCGCGGCGGTCTCTTCCCGGTCACGGGCCGTCTCCTCCTCAAGCTCGCGGGTGCGGATGAGGTTGGCGCGGAAGACGCTGAGCGCCTCGCCCATCTGGCCGATCTCATCACGACGCGCACCAAGGTCCACCTCCCGCTCGGTGTTGCCCTCGGCCAACTGGCGGACGACGCCGGCCAGCCGCGTCAGCGGTTGCGACACCAGCCGATGGTTGAGGACCCCGAAGCCGATGGCCATGAGGACCAGCAGGAAGCCGCCGCCAATGGCGATCATCTGGGTGGAGCTGAGCTCGGCATGTTCGAACTCCAACAGCGCTTTCTCACGCGTCTGCAACTGCGTGCGCAAGTCGCCCTGCCGGGCAAACAGCGTGTCGAGCAGGCTCTGGCCGGTGCTTGTCAGCTCCATCGCCCGGGCAAGGTCGACCGTGTTGGGGTCTCGCATCAGGCGGATCTGCTCATTGGCAAAGCCGGTGAGCCAGCCCTTCCAGGCCTCGCGGATATCCGCGACCCGGCCGGCCTGCTCCGGCACCGCCGCCTTGAGGCGCTGCTCCAGGCCGCTCAGCGCCTCGTCGATCCCGGCGGTGCTGGCTTCTGTCTTGCGCACCCACTCCCGGTCGCCGGTCAGGAGGAAGGTCTTGACCGACAGGGCCTGATCGAGAACCGCGGTCTGAAGTCCGTCGATCTCCCGCGCCAGCGAGACGATCACTTCCGCCTCCCGCACCGCCGCGTTGGTCGACGCGGTCTTGTAGTAGGTGGTCAATCCGGTGAGCGCGCCAATCAGCGCAATGCCAAGAAAGGCGATCAGGCCTTTCCGCGAAACAGACATATTGGCAAACATGAAAACGTCCTCGAAGGGTCAGCAGGATGGCGCAGCCAATCAGCCTTGCGGCATGGTGCGGCGCTGCAATTCGGTCAGATTGATCTCGATGGTGGCGGCGCCGATCGGCCCCGCGCCCTTCGGGTCGGCCAGCGTCATGTTGAGCTGGGCCCGCCAGATCTGCCGCTCCGCGTCCCATTCGGGCTCATCGATGAACACCGCCTCCCTGCCTTCGGGGAACGTCTTCTGGAACTTGGCCTCATCCCCCTGCCAGTAATCGCCAGTGATCGCGCTCTGGCCGACATTCAGCCCATTGGCGTCCATCACGAACAGTTCCGTGTAGAGCCCGAGGCTGCCGGCCTGCACCCGCAACAGGTAAATCGACAGGGGGGCCGACAGCGTCGCGGAGATCAGCGGCTTGTCCGCCACCTCCCGCTCCGCCCGCCACTGCTTGTCGAGCGCGTCGATCTCACTCTGGGTCAGGTTGCCCCGCCGCTCGTTCTGCGCGTTCACCGACAGCGGCACGATTGGGTTGGTCAGCCAGGCCCGGGTCGCCTCGATCACCGCCGGCGTGATCAACGCCTTGGCATCTGGCGCCGCCGGCTCCGCCCGGGCTCCACTCGTCATCAGCAATGACGCACACAAGAGAACAAAGGTCGGTGATTTCATCGCGTAGGCTCCCCCATTTTGAGCAGCCTATCTTTTCGCGGGATATGTTAATCAAAGGTGCAAAGCATGAAAGTTCATGCGAAAACCTGTAATCGCGCACCCTGATAAGGACTTCATCTCATTTAACGCAGTGGAGCCGAACCGCAATTGCAGGTCTATATTTAAAATAAAATGCAATCTATGGGATATGAATATGCCGTATCGGCAGATTTTGTGGGCGCGGTCTTCCTTGTGCCCACAAAAAAGCCGGCCGGAGCGCTCGCCCCGGACGGCTTGTCGTGGCTGTCTCCGCCCGGGTAAAGCCCGGACAGGGCTGTTTTTTTCAAACTTTATCGCGCGGCCATTCCGTTGCGGGCGAGCCCCTCCGACAAGGCGGTGTAGTAGACATCCGGCCCATGCGCATGGCCGCCGGCCTCTTCGACCTCGGCCGAGGCATGGCGCAGAAAGTTACCGAAGGCATCGCCGCCGGTCGAGCCTGGACGCAACTGCAGGGAGCCCTGCTTCTCCTCCGGCTTGTAGGTGAAGATCGTCTCACCCTCCTTGATGGTCTCCACCACCTTGAGACTGTCGAGGGTTTCCGGATCCACCGCCGTCGGGTCCTTGGACAGCACCACCAGATCGGCGGTCTTGCCAACCTCGATCGAGCCTTTGCCGGCCTCTTCGAAGTGCTGGTAGGCCGGCCAGATGGTCATCGCCTTCAGCGCCGTCATCACGTCGACCCGCTGATCGGGACCGAGGATATCGCCCGACCGGGTCCGCCGGGTCACCGTGGCATCGAGGATGCGCATGGAATCGGGGAAGGCCACCGGTGCGTCATGATGCGAGGAGAACATCATGCCGCGCTCGCGCACCCAGCCGGTCGGCGAGATGTTTTCCGCATTGAGCGGACCGACGGTCCGGTCCCGGTGCCAGTCGCCCCAGTAGAAGGTGTGCATCGGGAACAACGACGGGAACATATCGAGTTCATCCACCGCCGCGACCTGATCCTTGCGCAGGAACTGACCATGGATCAACACCGGCCGCCGGTCGGCGCGGCCGTATTTCTCCGTCGCGGTCTTCACCGCCGCCAGCAGCATGTCCGACGCCCCCTCGCCATTGGAATGGGTCAGGATCTGGATGTTGTTGGCAAACGCCCAGTCGATCGCGTCGAACACCTCGTCGGTGGTCGCCGCCGCATAGCCCGCATAGTCGGCCCGGTAGGTCGAGGGCGGATTGTAGTAGGGCCGATCGCGCAGCGCGGTGAAGCCTTGCGGCGAGCCGTCGATGGTCAGCTTCGCGCCAGCCACCCGGAACCGGTTGGTGTAGGACGCGGAGACATTCTTGGCGATGAAGTCCTTGTCGACCAACGCATCCGGATAGGTCACCACGTCGATCTTGATGCGGCCGGCATCGGCCGCCGCCTTCATCAGGCGGGCCACGGCCGGCGTCGAGCGCCCTTCCTGACCGGTGGTGTAGCCGTAGCTCGTCAGCAACTCGGTGCCAGCGACGAACAGCTCCTGCGCGCCTTCCTTATCGAGATCGCTGAGCTGCTTGAGCGCTGCGCCGAAGAACGCGGCCTCTTCCAGAACCCCGTTCGGCTCGTTCGAGCCTTCTTCACGGCGGATCACGCCACCGGTCGGGTTCGGGGTCTCCGCGGTGATCCCGGCCAATTCCAGCGCCTTGGAGTTCATCACGCCCAGATGCCCGGACTGATGCATCACCATGACCGGAACCTCGGTCGAGACCTTGTCGAGATCCTCACGGGTCGGGTGGCGCTGCTCGGCAAGCTGCGCATCGTCGTAGCCGAAGCCGAGGATGGTGCCGAGCCGCTTGGCCCGGTCCGGATAGGTCTTGGCCCATTCGCTGAGCGTCGCCTGAAGGGCGGGAATATCGTTGACCTTGCCATCGGGCGCCGGCTGGATGTTGGCGGCCACCGCCTGAATGCCAATCATGAAGGCATGACCATGGGCATCGACGAAGCCCGGCAACATGGCCTTGCCCTTCAGGTCGATCAGCGTTGTCCCCTTGCCCTTGAACTTCATCACCTCCTCGGCCGTGCCGACAGCCAGGATGACACCATCCTTTTCCGCCACCGCCTCGGCTCTGGGCGCCTGGTCATTCATGGTCAGAACCGGGCCGCCCGACCAGATCCGGTCGGCGATTTCCTCGGCAGCAAACGCCGGGAATGCGCTAAGCCCGGCGGCAATCACCGCAAGGCATGAAATGGACATTCGCGTCAAGATAGTCTCCTTGCCTCTTCAACCCGCGCCCTGAGCAAGGCCAGCCAGGACCGGCCGCCGGATTCGGCACGCAGGAGCGATCCTGCGCCGCCAATGCTTTCATCATTATGAAGCGTCAGACGAACAAACAGGGATCGACAACCGATAGCTGTGAACGCCGACCGCCGTTCCCATACCTTGAAAGGATGTGCTAGAAAAATCAGACGCCTGCCTGCACAGGCGGCTTCAGCGATGCCGGACGGGCGCAACTGGTGCAAGTCACCGAATGCCCGACCAGAACGGGTGGATTGGGCCATGACGACCGCCGACAAATCCGGGTTTCGCAACCCCAGCTGGAGCTGTTCGCTGAGGTCCCTGCTCGGCATTGTGATGATCTCGCTGATCGTGATCCTCTCCGGCGTGCTGATTTCCCTCGACTATCAGCGCACCCGCAAGGCCGAGTTGATCGCCGCGGAGCAGGCGATGGGCGCCTTTTCCGAAAGGCTCGCCGACCGGCTCAGCGCCCTGTCGGCCGACACGGTCGCACCGATCGAGCTCATGGCCCAGACCGAGAACGCCTTTCTCGTCCCCCCGCCCGGGCGCATGAGCGACAAGATCGCTGTCCTGCGGGTTGCCATGACACGGTCACCGCAGATCGATGGCCTCTATGCCGGCTATCCCGATGGCAGCTTCATCCATGCGGTCAGCTTGCGTGATGCCGGTTGGCGAGAGACGTTGGCCGCGCCGGAAAAGGCGACGCTTGCAATCCGCACCATCGAAGCCGGAGTGGAAGACAGTCGGCTCGCCTATGTCACCTTCCTCGATGACAGCGGCACGATCATTGGCCGGCGCCCCTTCGACGCAGGCACCTACGATCCCCGCGCGCGCCCCTGGTACCAACAGGCCAGCGCGCAAGGAGGACGCACGATCTCGGTCGGCCCCTACCAGATGGCGACCACCCGTGCCCATGGCATGACCATCGCCCGCGAACACCAGACTGCGGATGGCATCGTCATCGGCGCGGACATCATCCTCGCCACCGTCACCGATTTCCTCGCCGCCGGGCGCCTGACCGAACACACCAACGCCTTCGTCCTCGACGAGGAGTTGGGGATCGCCATTCACGCCGGGCCCGGTTCCTTGCGCCTGGCAAGTGCATTGCCGGACAAGGCGGTCGACGGCTGGTCCGCCAAGGTGCTGGCGCCGCTGGTGGAGGCGGCTGGACCGAAAGACGCCGCGCCGCGCGTTCGCCCCGCCCGCATTTACCAGGTCGAGGACGAGCCGTTCCTCGTCACGGTCGGACCGGAAATCTCCAGTGTTCTGCTCGCTGATCACCGTATTGTCGTCGCCGCCCCGCTCGACGAGTTGCTCGCCAGCGCCAACCGCGACCTTCTGCATGGGGTCCTGATCTCCATCGCCGTGGTGATCGCGGCCATCCTGTTCGCGCTCGCGCTGGCGCGCTGGATTTCCCGCTCCCTGCAAATCCTGACCCTCGGCGCGCACCGGATGCAGAGCCTCGACTTTTCCCAGCCGATCGACGCCACTTCGCGCGTCACCGAGATTTCCACCCTGGGCGGCGCCATCAACCGGGCGCAGGACGCGATCTTCACCTTCGCCCTTTATGTGCCGAAGGAGTTCGTGCGCAAGGGCATCGAGGCCGGCTATTTCAAGGGACGTTCCGCTCGCCGGCAGGAGGTGACGGCGATGTTCTCCGACATCTACGATTTCACAACCATCAGCGAGAACCTCTCCCCCGAAGAGGTCGTCGAAATGCTGTCGGGCTATTTCGATGTGTTCGACGCCGCCGTCAGTGCCCATGGCGGCACCATCATCCAGTTCCTCGGCGATTCCGTCTATGCCATGTGGAATGCCCCGCTTGCCGACGAGGATCATGCACTGCATGCCTGCCTCTGCGTGCTCGACATCGAGCAGCGGCTGGTCGCCTTCAACGCGGAGCAGCGCCGCAAGGGGCTGCCGGAGTTCCGCACCCGCTACGGCATCCACTCCGGCCCGGCGGTCGTCGGCAGCGTCGGCGCCACCGAACGCCTGCAATACACGGCGATGGGCGACACCATCAACGTTGCCTCGCGCCTGGAAGGCACCAACAAGGTGTTCGGCACCTCCGCCCTCACCAGCGCGGCGGTGGTGGAGCGCTGCGGCAGCGCGATCCGGTTCCGCCCCCTGGGCAGCACCCAGGTGAAGGGCCGGGCCGAACCCTTGGATGTGTTTGAGCTCGTTGGCGAGGCCGGCGACGGCGCAACGCCGGGGGTGGAGCCGGGAACAACGACCGCTGCCCAGGGCCGAGAGGCCGCTTACCGAGGTTGACCTGAACGGTCGCCACCTTCGCGCTGGTCAGTCCGGTTTATCCCAAAGCGGAGCGGACGCCACTTCGACGCAGGGCACGGAGCGGGATCGGTAGAGCCGCTGCAGGGTGCCGATCATGTCCTGGAACGACTTGTCGAATTCCACACACGTCTTGTCCGTCGGCCGCAGATAGGTTGAGCGCCCTTTTCGCTCGCTCGTCAGAAAGCCTGCGGCCTCCAGCTCCCGCACCTTGCGGTGGACGGTGGACAGCGGCAGGTCGAGCACGCCGGCCAGCGCCGAGAGATCATAAAGCCGCCGCTGGTTTTCCCCGACGATCACCGTGCGGATGATCAGCGCATCGAGCGGCCCGCCCCACATACCGGTCTCGATGGCATAGAACCGGTTCAGGCACTCGATTATCTGGGTTTGCACGATGCGCCGCAGTTCCTCCTCCGCGCCTTGCGGGAACTTCTGCCGGATATTCATTGGCGCTGCCGCTGCATGTCTTTCCCCTCCCCCGCGCCTCGCGCAGACCTTGTCATTTTGCACAAGGCTACCGGCTCCTTTCCAGAATGGGAACATCCGAAGCTCGGGGCGTTATGTCGCATGCTATTGGAAACATGGAGCGAACTGCTCCACGGCGAATGACCTCACTGTCCCATGGCCAATGATAAAGGCACGCCAAAGGCACCGGGAACGGCGCGAGGCGGAGGAGAAAAGCATGACGAAACACATACTTGTAGTTGGCGGCGGCATCGGCGGAACGATGACCGCGAACAGCATTGTTGCCAAGCTCTACCCGGAGATTTCCCGGGGCGAGGTCAAGGTCAGCATGTTGTCGGATTCCCCCTGGCATTACTACAAGCCGGCCTTCATGTATGTGGCCTTCGACATGTTCTTCGAGGGCGAGTTGCGGCGCAAGCAACGCACGCTGCTGCGCCCGGAGATCGATTTCAACGTCGACAAGGTGGTGGAGTTCGACTTTGCCGGCTCGCGGGTGAAGACCGCCAGCGGCAAGACCGTCGGCTATGACTATATCGTCGTGTCGACCGGCTGCCTGCCTGCTCCCGAGCGCATTCCCGGCCTCAAGGAAGGCGGCGACTACTTCTACCAGTACGACCCGGCGCGCCAGCTTGCCGAGAAGCTGCGCAACTTCGAGAAGGGCCGGATCTTCATCACCGTGAATTTCCCGAAGACGCCGAACGTGCCGCACCAGTGCGGCATCGCGCCGATGGAAACCACGCTGATGGTCGACGAGTATCTGCGCCGCAAGGGCGTGCGCGATCAGGTGGAGATCGTCTACACCTACCCGACCGTCTCCCAGCTTCTGCGCAACTGCCTGTTCCTCCAGCAGGAGGTCTGCGAAGTGCTGCCGCCGGTTTTCGAGAGCAAGGGCATCAAGTATCAGCGCGGCTTCACGCTGGAGTCCGTCGATCCGGGCAAGAAGATCGCCGTGTCGGAAGAGGGCAAGGAAGAGGAATTCGACATCCTCATGTGCACCCCGCCGATCCGCGCCGTCGATGCGGTGATCGAGAGCGGCATCTCCGAAGCGCCGAACAACGAAGGCTGGCTTCCCACCGACCGGCAGACCCTGCAGCTCGAAGGCCACCCCAACGCCTACATCATGGGCGACACGGTCGACCTGCCGATCAGCAAGGCCGGCGGTTCCTGCCACAACCAGTGCCCGGTGATCGCCAACAACATCGCCGGCGACTTGCGTCTCGGCCACACGGTCGATGCCTATGACGGCCGCGTCCAGGCGGTCGCCCAGATGGGTCTCGAGCTGGGTATGCCGCTCTGGTACGACTACGACGAGGATGTGCATCCGACCCCGCCGACCAAGGTCGGAGGACTGCTTCGCAAGGCATTCAATAGAGGAATCTACTGGTCCGTCGCTCGCGGCATCATCTGATTTCGGCACGGATCACCGACAACCTCTGGGAAGGAAACACCAATGAGCACATCCACCACTGACATGCCCGAAGCCGCCGCCACCGAACCGCTGGTGGAGCGCCTCGCGCAAACTTCCACCCTGATGGACGAAGCGACCGAAAAGGGTCTTGCGGACCTTCTGGAAAAGGTCGCGCCGCTGCTTCAGGCCGGCCGGTTCCACAACGTGATCGACCTTTTGTCGCTGGCCTCGGATGCGGTCGACATGGCCGATGACGCCATGATCCAGAAGCTGATGAAGGCCTATGAGGAAGGCATCGGCGCGGCTTGGTCGCTCAGCAATGCCGCCCGCTACGCCCAGGCGGAGGCCGCCACCCTGCCGGTGCCGACCCTGTTCGGCCTGCTGCGCGCGGCCGGCGACGAGGACGTGCGCCGCGGCCTGCATTTCGCGCTGCGCTTCCTCGCCGTGCTCGGCAGCCGGATGAAGGACGACGGCGAAGCATGACCGGCGACGCGGACCTTGCCGCACTCTATCAGGACAGGGTGCGGCACTGGGCCGCCAGGGCACGCAACGATCGCCGGCTTTCGCCTGCGGACCTCACCGTCACGAAGAAAAGCCCCATCTGCGGCAGCGCCCTGACACTTGATGTCAGGGCGCAAGGCCGGACGATCCAGGAACTGGGCTACCGGGTGCGCGCCTGCACCTTGGGAATGGCCTCGGCCGCGGTGGTGGTTGCCACCGCCCCGGGGCGACCGGTGGAAGAGACCCTTGCCGCCGAACAGAGGCTGCGAGAGCTGCTGGCCGGCGAGGACACCCGCTTCCCCGCCCCCTGGGAGGCGCTTGAGATGTTCGTGGCCGCCCGCGATTTCCCGACCCGGCACGGCTCGATCCTGTTGCCGTTCGAGGCGCTGGCGGAGGCCTTCAGCGCCCCCACGCCCGCCTGAGACGCCGCCTCAGGCGGCCTTTTCCCGGATGCCCGCCGGATTGCCCTTCACCGCGCTGGCCCGCAGATCATGCGGATCGAGCTGGCGGATCACCGCCAGATCCTCCGCCGTCGGCGTCGCGGTCTCATGAAGATCCGGCGCCCGCAACAGCTCGAAACCGGTGTTCGCGGCCACCTCGTCGAAACTCACGCCCGGATGCAGCGAGCGCACGCGCGGCGCGTGGTCCGGCCCGCCGAAATCCATCACGCAAAGCGGCGTGATGACCAGGCCGATCCGGATGTCCGGCCGCCGCGCGCCCTCCGGCCAGAGCCGGTCGTTGAAGCCGGCGCTGCACACCACATCCACTTCCCCCGGCACGAAGGTACGCCGGTCATGGCTCGTCACCAGCATGGAGTTACGGTGGTTGATGCTGTTGCCGGGAAAGCCGCGCACGCCGAGCATCTGTACCTTGGGCTTTTGGAAGTCGCCAAGGCAGGAAATGTTGGCCTGGGCGAAGCGGTCGATCTGCACCGGCGTCACCATTGCGTGCCGGCGGCCGGACCAGAGGCATTCAAATACTCGTCCGTAGGGAAACCAGCCGGAATGGCCGGGCCGATCCTCCGGCGCGCAGCCGAGCGGCACAGGCTCTTCCACCGCGAAGGCCTCGCCATCGCTTAAGAGCAGCCGGTCGTTCAGCCGGAGCCTGGCGAGGCCGGCAGCGATCCGGGGCAGCGTACCGATGCCGTTCGCCATCACCTCCCCGTCCTCCGCCCAAGCCCGGGCGGCGGCGGTGATCATCAGCTCGGCGAGGGTGAAAGTCTCAGCGTGGATCATGACGGCACCTCACAGATTGGGGATCGACAGGTTGCGGATCGCCTCGGCGCCGCCCACCCGTTCCAGATAGCTCGGCTCGTCCGCGCCAACGTAATCCCGCATGTAGGCCTCCCATCCCCCGTCCTGGCGCGCGCCGTCGCAGTAAGCCTTCAGATGCGGCATGTCCCAGCCATAGGCGTCATGAGCGGTGGTGGGATGGGCACCGAGCGGGGCCGCCACCACCGTTTCCACCACGGAGCGGTCGAACAGGCTCTTTTGCGCCATGTGGGAATGGGTGAGGTCGAGCCGGTCGTGGACCTCCTCCGCCGACACGATCACCCGGCCGGCGGCACGGGCGATCAGATCGTCGAAATAAGGATCGCGCCCGTCGGTCTGCACATTGCCCCTCCGGTCGGCGCGGTTGACGTGGATCAGCGAAATGTCCGGCTTCAGCGCCGGCATCGCCACCAGCACATCCTCCGCATCATAGGGAGAGGTGACCAGGCGCAGCTCCGGATTGTGCGTCAGCACATCGGTGCCAAGGCCAATCCGGGTCGGTGCGAAGGGCACCCCTTCGGCCGCCGCCCTGAGGCCCAGCAGGAACATGCCCTCATCGAGTTCCATCACCTCGACCGCCCCGGCCTCCCGCGCCTTGCGGAAATAGGGTTCGAGCGGGATCCGGTCGAGGGAAACGAAGCCGTAGATCACCTTGCGCACCTTGCCGGCGGCGCAGAGCATGCCCACCTCCGGCCCGCCATAGGCGACCAGCGTCAGATCCGTCAGATCCGAGCGCAGGATCTCCCGCACCAAGGCCATTGGCTTGCGCCGCGCGCCCCAGCCGCCGACGCCGATGACCATCCCGTCATGCAGACTGCGGACGGCCTCGCGAAGGTTTTTCTGTTTGTCCATGTGATGAACCCGTAGTCGCTGTTGCCGTTCGGCAGAAAGGATTTCCGCCCACTCGCCATGAGCCTAGAGCGGCAACCGGCCGCTCTCATCGTCCGACAGGACGACACCGGGCGGCAAATTTTCTAAAGGAACGCATAGCGCTGGAGCGTATCGGCGACGCATGCCGGCTTGTCGCCGCCCTCGACCTCGATCACCATGCGCACCATGGTCTGGACCCCGTTCTTGCCGATCGGCTTGGCATCAACCAACTCGCCACTGGCGCGGATGCGTGCGCCCACCGGCACCGGCGCGGGAAACCGCACCCGGTCGAGGCCGTAGTTCACCCCCCAGTCGAGATTGTCCGGCAGGAACAGATCCGGCAGGAACAGGTTCGTCAGCGACAGGGACAGGAACCCATGGGCGATGGTCCGGCCGAACGGCCCCGTTGCGGCGCGCTGCGGATCCACATGCAGCCACTGGAAATCCCCGGTTGCCTGCGCGAACAGGTTGATACGCTCCTGATCGATGGTCAACCAGTCGCTGGGACCGAGCGTGCGGCCGATTGCGCCGATTGCCTCATCGGCGGAACGAAAACGGAAGGTCATGCGGGCGCTCTCCCCTCAGGCGTGTTGACTGGACACGGAGACCACCTCGCCCACCATGTAGGAGGCGTAGTCGCTGGCCAGGAACATGATGACATTGGCCACTTCCCAGACCTCGGCGGCCCGGCCGAAGGCCTCCCGCTGCGCCAGTTCCTTCAACACCTCTTCCGGTGCGGAGCGCTTCAGGAAGTCATGCATGGCGATGGAGGGGGAGACCGCGTTGACGCGAATGCCGTAATCCGCCGCCTCAAGCGCGCTGCACCGGGTCAACGCCATCACGCCCGCCTTGGCGGCGGCGTAATGCGCCTGCCCCTTTTGCGCCCGCCAACCGAGTACCGAGGCGTTGTTGACGATGGTGCCGCGCCGGCGGGGCATCATCGCCCGCAGCGCCGCCCGCGTCATGCGGAATGTGCCGTTCAGCGTCACGTCGAGCACCCGGTGCCACTCCTCGTCAGTCATCTCGACAATCGGCTTGACGCCGCCGAGGCCTGCGTTGTTGACCAGAACGTCAATGCCCTCCATCGCCGCCTCGGCCGCACCGACCAGCGCCTGCACCTGATCCTCATTGGTGACATCGGCGAGGTGCCCGGTCACCGGGGTCTCCGGCGCGATCTCCTTCAGCGCGGCAACGGCCTCATCGAGCCGGCGCGGATGAATGTCCGAGATCATCAGCGCCCGCGCCCCTTCCTCCACCGCGCGGCGGGCAGTGGCAAAGCCGATCCCCTGCCCGGCGGCGGCGGTGATCAGCACCGACTGCCCTTTTAGCAGCCCATGGCCGGGCACGTAGGGCGGGCATTGAGAGGAGGGGCGTGCGGAAGACGGGCTTGCGGAGAATGTGTCAGCGTCCATGTCGGCTCATCCTTGCCTTGTTCGAGAAATCGGCGGTGCGGCCATCGGCGACAAAGGCATCGCGGGCCGCCTGGGAATCCGCCATCAGATAGGCCTGTGCGGTGAAGCCCTGCTCCCAGCGGTACTGCGCCTCAAGATCCGCCGCCTCCACCCCGTTGAGCGCCTCCTTGGCCAGCGCGATCATCGCCGGGCTCTTGGCGGCGATTTTCGCCGCAAGCACTCGTGCCGCACCGGCGAGCTCCGCCCGGGGCAGCACTGCCTCGATACCACCGAAGCGGAAGGCCTCCGCCGCGCTCACCGGATCGCCGGTGAAATACATCTGCCGCACCTTTTGCAGCGGAAACAGGCGCTGAAGATGCGCGCCGCCGCCCAGCGCGCCGCGATCCACCTCCGGCACGCCGAAACTGGCGCAGTCCGAGGCGAGCACGATATCCGCCCCGCCGCAGATACCGATCCCGCCGCCGAGCACGAAACCATGGGCGGCGGCGATCACCGGCACCCGGCCGCGATGAATGGCGCGGAAGGTATCGTAGTTGCCCCGGTTGACGTCGATGATCCGCTCCGGATGCCGCTGCAGTTCCTTGATGTCGACCCCGGCGCAGAACCCGCGCCCTTCGGCGCGGATGATCAGCACCCGAACCTCCGGATCTGCGTTCATGTCGTCCACCGCCCGCGCCAGCGCGGCCCAGCCGGCGCTGTCGAAGGCGTTGACCGGCGGTCGGTTCAGGACGATTTCGCCGATATGATCGCTGACATCGACGGAAAATGGCGCGCTCATGCCCGTGCTCCCTGTTTCACCGTTTCGCGGTCGCTGCCCGGCAAATGCCGCAGGACGGCCAGACGCTCTTCCGCCTCCCGAACGATGCGGGCGATCAGTGCGTCGCAACTCTCCAGCTCGCCGATCAGCGCCGCCACCTGACCGGACGGCAACAGCCCGCCCCGCGTGTCGCCGCTCACCAGCCCCTGTTCCACCAGGCGCGGCAGGTTCGGGGCCATGACGGTGGCGGCAAACCCCGCCTCATCGGCCTTCAGCGCGCGCAGGGCCAGCCGCACCATGCCGGCGTAGCTCATGCCTTGCGCCCTTCCCCAGGACAGGCTGTGCCGCAGGCTGGCAAGGAACCGCGCCGGCCCGCGCATTCCCTCCATGCGGCGCAGCTCCTCATTGTCGATGAACCGCTGCGGCAGACCATCGACCGCCTTCGACACCCGAATGGCCGCCGGATCGCCGGTCTTCAGGTAGCGTTCCAGCGTTGCCGGATGCACCGGACTGTCGGAGGTCAAAAGGAAGCGGGTGCCCATGGCGATGCCATCCGCGCCCCAGGCAAGCGCGGCGGCCAGCCCGCGCCCGTCGTAGAACCCGCCGGCGGCCACCACCGGCACATCGACCGCATCGAGCACCTGCGGCAGGAGAAGGGAGGTCGGCACCGATCCGGTATGCCCGCCGCCCTCACCGCCCTGAACGGTGATGATGCTGGCGCCAAGTTCCACCGCCCGGACGGCATGTTTCACCGCCCCGACCGTCGGCATGCACTCGATCCCGGCATCGCGGAACCGGCCGATGGTCGCCGCATCCGGGCCGCGCCCATAGCTCACCGCCCGGACCCGGTGCAAAAGGATCGCCTCGATCACCTCTTCCGCGTTGGGCTGGAACATGTGGAAGTTGACGCCGAACGGGCCATCCGTTGCCGCCTTGACCGCCGCAATGGCCGCGTCGATCCCCCCCGGCGGGATCGACGCGGCGGCAAGAAAGCCGAACCCGCCGGCGTTGGTCGTCGCCGCGACCAGCTTTGGGTCGGCCACCCAGCCCATCGCCGTCTGCACCACCGGATGCCGGCATCCGAGCGCCCGTGTCAGGGGCGTTTCAAGCCCGTTGCCTGTCATCTCCACCGCCTCATTTCCTCGTTCCCCCCAAGCGTTTTCGTCGCCGCACCTGTCCAGCCGCGACGGCTAGTTGAAGACCCGGCCGCCATTCACCACCAGCGTCTGACCGGTGATGCAGCGGGCCTTGTCGCTGGCCAGGAACACGGCGGCATTGGCAATGTCCTCCGGCTCGCAGAGTTCGCCGAGCGGGATCGCATCCCGGGCCCGCTCATAGGCGGCCCGGGGGATGCGCTGCATCGCCCGGGTGTTGGTTGGACCGGGGCAGATCGCATTGACGGTCACCTTGTGCGGGCCAAGCTCCCGGGCGAGCGCACGGGTGAAGCCCAGAACGCCGGACTTGGCCGCCGCGTAATCAACCGTGCCGATGTCGCCATTGAGGGCGGAATCCGAGGAGATCGACACGATCCGCCCCTGTTTGCGCGCCCGCATTCCCGGCACCACCTGACGCGAGCAATGCAAGGTCGCGCCGAGGGAAATGCCGACAACGAAATCCAGCGTCTCGCCTTCCGCCAGATAGAACTCGGAGTATTTCTCCCGCGCCGTCTGGCCGAGATTGTTGATCAGCGTATGCACCGGCCCGAACTCCCCCTCGATCCGGGCAAAGCTGGCGGTGACATGCGCGCGGTCGAGCAGATCGCCTTCAATCGCCAGAACGCGCCCGCCCTTTGCCCGCGCCTCCTCCGCGGTCGCTGCCAGCGCCTCGCCATCCCGGTCGAGGATCGCCAGATCGGCCCCCTCCGCCGCGAAGCCAAGAACGATCGACCGGCCGATGCCATGTGCCGCGCCGGTCACCGCGACCACCTTGCCCGTGAAATCCCCCGTCATCTCTCTCCCTTTCCCTTGATCACTGGTGTGGCAACGCGGGCGGGCCAGAGCGCAAGGCCCTGGCTGCCGCCGCACCGCCGCAAGATGAAAAACCGCTAGCGCGTACCGCTCTGGGTCTGGCCGCGCGGCTCACGCGGCATGCGGAGCCCTTGTTCTGAAATGATGTTCAACTGGATCTCGTTGGTGCCGCCGTAGATCGTCTCCGCTCGGCTGAACAGGTACATCTGCTGCAAGCGGGCAATCTCCGGCTCGGGCGCATGAACGGCAGCCTCCGGCCCCAGCACGTCCATGGCCAGTTCCCCCAGCGAACGGTGCCAATTGGACCACTCGTATTTGTAGCCAAGCGCCTCGGGCCCCGCCTCGCCGCGTTCGACCGCGCCCAGCACCCGCAAGGCCCCATGGCGCATCGCCCGCAAGCCGGCCCAGGCCCGCCCCAACGCCTCGGCATGATCCATCGGTTCGCGCGCCTGACGCGCCAGCGCGACCACCGCCTCCAGTTCCCGCGCAAACCCCATCTGCTGGCCGAGGGTCGAGATGCCGCGTTCAAAGCCGAGGAGCGCCATGGCAATGGCCCAGCCCTCGCCCGGTGCCCCGACCGCGTCCTCCGCCCTGGCCACCGCCCCGTCGAAGAAGACCTCGTTGAACTCGCATGCGCCGTTGATCTGCCGGATCGGACGGATGTCGATGCCCGGCTGGTCGAGCGGCATCAACAGGAGGATCAACCCGTCGCGGCCGGTCGCGCCCTCCTCGGCCCGGGCCAGCACAAAGATCCAGTCGGACAGATGCGCCAGCGACGTCCAGGTCTTCTGCCCGTGGACGATCCAGTTGCCGCTTTCCGGATCGCGGCGCGCCCGGGTGCGCAAGGCAGCCAGATCCGACCCCGCCCCCGGTTCGGAATATCCTTGCGCCCAGAAGGTGGAGCCTTGCAGGATCCCCGGCAGAAAGCGCGCCTTCTGGTCCTCCGTCCCGAAGGCGGCGAGCGTCGGCGCCAGCAGCCCTTCGCCGATGTGGCCCATCCGCCCTGGTCCGCCGGCCCGGGCATATTCCTCGTTGAAGATCACCTGATCGCCGACCGACATGCCGCGCCCGCCGAGCGCCTCTGACAGCCCCAGGCCGACCCAGCCGCCCTCGGCCAGACGTTGTTCCCAGGCCTTGCGCAGCTCCGGGAGGGCATCGCCATCGCCGGCTCCACCGCGCCCGCGCAGCGGCTCGAACTCTCCTGTGAGGTTTTCCGCCATCCACCCGGCCACGGCTCGGCGCAGCCCCGTCTCCGCCTCACTTGCAGGGCCGCTGACGGGAAGCGCGGAAAGCCGCCCGTCGATCAGATCGAGACCGATCTGCCGAAAGGCCGCGACAGGACCACCAGACAGCGCCCGCATGGCGGTGGCGCGCTTGAAGAACAGATGCGGCGCGTATTCAAAGGTCATGCCGACACCGCCATGAAGCTGGATCGCCTCGGCGCTGACGGCGAACAGCTCCTCGCAGGCCAGCGCCTGGGCGGCACGGGCCTCGGTCTCCGCCACACCATCTGTTGCCGGCGCGTGCGCGGACCGGTCGAAGCCCGCCGCCGCCCCGTCGATCAGCGCATCCAGCCGGTTCAGCCGCACGTAGAGATCGGCCATCCGATGCTTGATCGCCTGATAGGAAGCGATGCTGCGGCCGAACTGGCGGCGCTCGGCGATATATTCAAGGGTCAACGTGAAGGCGCCCCGCGCGGCGCCGGTCATCTCGGCGGCGAGCACCAGCCGCGCCCGGTCGATGGCAGCGCGGCAGCGCCCGGCAAACGCGGTGCCCCGGTCGAGTACCGCACTTGCGGGAAGGCGCAGATCCTTCAGCTCCAGAACGCCCACCGGCTGGGTCGCATCCATGGGCGCGCAAAGCTGCCGATGCCCCGACACCGTCTCGCCCTCCAGCGCGATCAGCAGCCGTTCACCGGCGCAGAGCGCCGGCACCAACACCAGATCCGCCTCCATCAGATCCGGGATCGAGCCGCTTTGCCCTTCCAGGACATAGCCGTCCCCGGACTGTTCGGCCCAGAACACGGGCGCGTCCCAGCAGTCCCCGGCACCATGGCCGCCGTGGGCGAGCACGGCGCGCGCGGTACCGCTCGCAAGTCGCGCCAGCCATGCATCACGGCACAGACCGGGCGCAGCCGCCATCAGAACCTGCCCGGCCAGCGCCACCGTGGAGACGAAGGGCACCGGCGCCAGCACCTTCCCCAACTCACGCCCAACCGTGACCAGCGCGCGCATGTCGACACCAAGACCGCCGCAAGCCTCCGGCAACCCGATGGCGGTGAACTGCAGCTCCTCGGCAATCCCCTGCCACAGCTCGCAAGCCTTCCCGCCATCCGACACCCGGAAGGCCGGCTCCAGCCCGCCGGCACGCTCCAGAAAGCGGGCCAGCGCATCGCGGATCATCATGTGTTCGTCGGTGGGTAGCGCGTCCATCGGTCGTCCCGGATCTGTCCTGTTCTGCCTTCCATCAGCCACGCCGAGCGCGGTGCCGCATCGTCCAAATGCAGGATGGAGGCTCGATACGCGGCGCGCAATCCACCGGCGCGACAATCCTTGCGCGCAGCCGCCGCGCCTCTCGAACGCAAAAGGGCCGCCCGGAGGCGGCCCGTGGTCTCGATTTCACAAGAGAGCGTGCTTCAATCGCACTTGGCCCGTTCGGTCAGCCCATCCTCGCGCGGGGCAAAGGCGTTCTTGACCACCACCAGCGTTTTCGACGAGGGCAGGAAATGGGTTTCGCTGCTGGCAGAAAAGGTTCCGAGCATGTTGTCCATCGAGGCCGCATTCGCCTCGAGCCAGGCAGCGACCTTGTCGCCGTCGGTCGAGCCCGCCCCCTCGATCGCCGCCTTCACGATGAAGGGCTCGATGTAATAGGGAATGATGGAGGAACTGCCGCCAAGCCGCTCCAGATCACTCACCGTCTCCTTGGCGCGCTTGTCGAACCGGGCATAGGCGGAGGCTCCGACCGGATCCCCCTCGCAATAGGTCATGCCGACGAATTGCACGCTGTTGACCCCCTCGAAGGCCTCCTGCCCAAGGATCTTGGCATTGCCGACGGAGAAGTTGGTCATGGTCAGACTGCCGAACACCGGCACGTCCCAGCCGATTTCATCCCGGTTTTGCAGGAACTTGCGCGCGTCGTCGCCAAGCGAATTGATGATCAGCACGGCCTCCGCGCCGCTGGAGCGCAGCGAGAAGAGCTGCGGGGTCATGTCTTCAGTGCGAAAGGCGAACTCCTGCACCTCGACCGGCTCCAGCTCACGGGACTTCAGGTAGCGGATCATCTCCGCGACCGCATCCTTCGACATGCCGCCATTGTCGGAGATGATCGCCAGCTTGGTCAGCCCCAGCACGTCGATCGCATAATCGATGTTGGGGATCATCTGAGCCAGACCGGTCGGCGAGTTGGAGAAATGATAGGGCGCGGCCTGCGGCGTCAGCGTTGCCGAGGAGGCGGCGGTGATCTGCGGCAGGTTCGCCGCCGTCGTCACTGCGGTGACCGGGATCACCTCCTGGCTGGTCACCGGGCCGACCATCGCCTCGATCCCTTCATTCTCGATCAGGCGCCGGGCCTCGCCCAAGGCATGGGTCGGATCCGTCAGGGTATCGGCGAGAATGAATTCCACCGGACGGCCGGCAATCCCCCCTTGGGCGTTGATGTCTTCCACCGCCATGCGCCAACCGATTTCCGCCACCTTGCCGATCGAGGCGCCGTTGCCGGTCAGCGAGACCATCCCGCCGAGCTTCAGCGGCTCCTGCGCGCCGGCCTGCGTCGATGCCAGGCCGAACGCCATCGCGGCGCACAGTCCCAGCCACTTTCTGTTCCGATCCATGAATCTCCTCCTCCTTCAGGCCTCTGGTCTTGTCTTCTTGTTCCAGTCCTCGTCTCGCGGCACGCCCCCTCCCGGGCCTCAGGCTTCCGCCATTTTTCGCGCCGCGATTTCTTCCCGCAAAAGCGTTTTTTGCACCTTTCCCTGCGCGCTCATCGGCAACGAGGTCCGGATCTCCACCGCGCGCGGGCACTTGAAATTCGCCATGTTGTCCCTCGCCCAGGCGATGATCTCCTCCTCGCTGGCGGTCTTGCCCGGGCGCAGAATGACAAACGCCCGCCCCACCTCGCCGAGCCGCTCATCGGGCACGCCGATCACCGAAACCACGCCAATGGCCGGATGGCCGCTGAGAATGCGTTCGATTTCCGCCGGATAGCAGTTGAACCCGCCGGTGATGTACATGTCCTTCAGCCGATCCTCGATCCGCAGGTTTCCTTGCGCGTCGAAGACCCCGATGTCGCCCGGTCTCCATGGTGGCCGCCGGATCCTCGAAATAGCCCTTCATCACCATGTCGCCGCGGATCACCACCTCGCCCGGCTGGCCGGCGGCCAAGAGCGCGCCATCCGCGCCCATGATCCGGACCTCGGTATCGGGCATCGCCTTGCCGGCGGTGCTGGCGATCACCGCATCCGGATCGGTGTAGGAGCACATGGTGCCAAAGCCGCCGCACTCGGTCAGGCCGTAGCCGCTGACCACCCCCTCAAAGCCGAGATCCTCGCGCATGCGCCGGACGAGAACTTCCGGCACCACCGCCCCGCCGGTCACGCCAAGGCGCAGGCTGCGTGTGTCGAACTCCGCCCGCTGCGGATGCTGCAACATGCCGTGAAAGATCGCCGGCGGTCCGGGAATGACGGTGATGCCGCTGTCCTGCACCCGCTGTAGGATCTCGCCCGCGTCATAGGTCAGGTGCGGGATCAGCACCGCGCCGCGCATCATCGACACGATGGCGCCGCAGCGATAGCCGAAGGCATGAAAGAACGGCGGAATGATCAGCACCCGGTCATGCTCACGCACCCCGACCCGGCTCGCCCAGCCATCGATGCCGCGCAGACACTGGCGATGGGCGTACATCACCCCCTTAGGATAGCCCGTGGTGCCGGAGGTGAACAGCATGTCGCACAAATCGTCCGGGCCGACCTCGGCCTCGCGCGCGGCCAGCTCCGCGTCGCTGACGCTGTCGCCTGCGGCAAGAAACTCCGCCCAGTCGCGATCCCCGCCGCGCGGCCCTTCAAGCACGACCACCTGACGCAGCAGCGCCCGCGTTTCCTGTTGCAACTGGTCGGGATAGTAGCGGTCGAGAAACGTGCCCACCGAGAACAGCAGGGATGTGCCGCTGCGTGTCACCAGATCGGCGATTTCCCCCCCCTTGAAGCGGGTGCTGGCCGGCACCAGTACGGCGCCGGCGCTGACAAGACCGAGCGCGGTCACGAACCAGCGCCAGCCGTTCGGCGCCCAGATCATCACCCGATCGCCCTTTTCCACCCCCGCTGCGATCATCGCCTTGGCCATCCGCCGGCGCAGGGCATCGAGCTCGATGAAGGAGAGGCAGAGGTCCCCATCCTCGACCGCCCGCCGCTCGCCATAAACTTCGGCGGCCCGCGCGCACAGGGCCGGGATCGTGGAAAAGCTCCAGTTGTCGTCTTCAGTAATCATCTGGCTACCTGTTCGGGGCCGGCGGCTTCAGCACCGCCGGCCTTGGAATTGCGTAAAACAAATTACGAGGACGCCTCAGGCGGTCTCCGCCAGCACGACCCTTGGCGCCGTTGCCACGTAAAGACCATCGATGGCGGCATTCTTCTGCAGGAAACTCAAGCCGTTGAGCGCGTCCATGAACTGCATGTTCTGCTCCCGCGTCTCATCGCCGAATTCTCCGGCACCGCGGCGCATATCGACCCCCTGGCGCAGCTTTTCGGCCACTTTCTTCGCAACCACCTCGCCGTATTGCCCGTCGCGCACCTCCTCGAAATCGGCGCCGCCGGACACGATGCTGACAAACGCCTTCTTCATCTCGCCGTCGGCGTAGTCCTTCGACGTGAGACGCTGGGCTTCCCAGAAATACCCGTCCTGCCCCCGGCCCAGATCGTAGAAGGAAGACACCAGCATCAGAAAGCGCAAATAGGCCTGGCGATAGCTGGTCTCGAAGAAGTTGACGGCCCGGTCCTCGGCCACTTCGCCCTTCAGCACACTGGCGATGCAGGCACCGGCGATCAGGCTTGAGACCATCGCCAGATGAACCCCGCTCGACAGCAGCGGATCGAGGAAACAGGCCGCATCGCCGCACATGAAATAGCCGGGACCGGAGAACCGGTCCGAGGTGTAGGAGTAGTCCGTTTCCATCCGCACCTCGCGGCGCTCGGCCTTCTCCAGAATGATCTTCGCTTCGGGGTTTTGCTGCAGGGTGCGGTCGTAGATTTCCTCGTTGCTGCGCCCGGCGGCCCGCTCCTTTCGCAACTGGTCATGGGTCAGAACGATGCCGACGCTGACCGTCCCGTCATGCAGCGGAATGAACCAGATCCAGCCGGCCTCGATCGAGATGATCCGGGTGGAGCCCTCCGGCAGGTCGTCGTAGGTGAGGTGGCTGTCCGTCCAGTAGGACCAGATCGCCACGTTCTTGAACGCCTCGTGAAAATGCCGGCTCTTGGTGTGTTCATTGGCAAGCACACCGCTGCGCCCGGAGCAGTCGACCAGATACTTGAAGCCGATCGTCCCCTTGCTGTCCTTGGTCCGGTCGTGGAAATCGGCGCTGACCGCACGCCCGTTCTCGAAGTTGATCTTCGTGACCTTGACGTTCTGATGCACGCTGGCGCCGGTCTCGGCGGCATGATTGAGCAGGATTTCGTCGAACTCCGACCGCTTCACCTGATAGGAATGGGTTGGCGCGCCTTCCACCTCATCGAACCGGAACGACCACTTCTCGTTGCCCCAGTTGAAGTAGCCGCCGGGCTTTTCGACAAAGCCATGCGTCTTCAGCTTTTCCCCCGCACCGATGATGTCGATCATCGGCATCAATGAGGCGAGCAGGGACTCGCCGATGTGATACCTGGGAAAGATATCGCGCTCCAGAACGTTGGTCTTGATGCCGTTCTTTGCCAGAATGGTCGCCACCGTCGATCCGGCCGGACCGCCGCCAATGACAAGAACGTCCGTTTCATAATGCTTCATCACGATCTCCTGCGTGAATTCCTCTGAAAAGCGCAGATTGAGAAAGCGGACCTGAATTCAATTTTCTTATATTTTTGACTGTTCTTTCCCGAACCTACACAATGAACTCTATTCCCGGCGTCAAAAGCTGCATCGTCTGTTTGGGTGAACCTCAAGTCTTGACCGCCCGCCCCCCGGCGGGGGCGGGCGCCGAGCGAGGCGTTACCAGAGCGGCGCGCCAAGCTTCCGGCAGGCGATCGAATTCGCCTTCTCCTCCGGCAGGTGCTTGAAGAAGTTGAGATTGGTGACGCAGATATCCTCCGCGCCAAAGGCAAGGCTGGCCGGCGCGCCGAGCGGTGCCTGCAGCGGATTACCGAGTTGCTCGCGCTTGCGCGCATCCGGGCTCACCTTCCAGATTTCGCTGCGCAGGGTCTCCGTCAGGTAGAAATTCCCCTCCGCATCGACCTCCAGCCCATCCATGTTGTCATAGCCGAAGGTCAGCATCTCGGCCTTGCCCGCGCTGCCATCGGCATTGATCGGCACCTTGACCAGCATCGGGATCCCGCCCGTCACGCCAAACAGCGCGCTTTCATCGCCAGCCAGGGCAATGCCGTTGACCCCCACCGGATAGCCGCTCAGGCTCTTGTCCCCGGGGCTGAACAACGGGTCCTTCGACCACAGAACGGCGGATTTTTCCTTCGGGTCGATCTTCCAGATCGCCTGCAGGCTGAGATCGGAGAGGTAGATGCTGCCGTCCGAGGCGATCACCGGATCGTCGGGGAAGCAGAACGGGTAGCCGTCCGCGCGGGTCACCACCGGCTCAACGGTGCCGGTGGACAGGCTCACCGCATACAGTCCCGACCGGGTCACGGTTGCATCACCGCAGGCCTCGACGGAAAGCTTGGCCTTGGCCGGCCAGGGAAAGCGTTTGGAATACTCGGAAAACGCGACATAAAGTTTGTCCGCACCGTCCCAGTCGATGCCGACGGTGCTGCCCTTGGCCGAGCCGATCACCGTCCGCAGATCGGCGACCTTTCTGACAGTCCCGTCCTTGGCGACCTGCATGACATGACCGGAGTGAAACAGGCTGACGTAGAACCCACCCTTGCCATCGGCGACAAGCCCTTCCGGCGCATCGTCGAATTGCGCCAGAATGCGCCATTCGGATGCGGCCGCCGGCACCAGGCCTGAGGACATGGACAGGAGAAATACGGAAAGAAATACAAGGCAGCGCGACATGAACCCCTCCCTTTTCGCAAGATGCACGTCAGGATTGGTCATTCCACCGCCGACCGCATCGTCTGTTCGGGTGAGCGCACGGCGGAGGTGGCGGCCCGTCTTGTTGCCGGCTCGTCTCTTCGCCAGATCGTCTCTTCGGATGATTGTCGGTGCCCGGTAGGTGGTTAGGGTTTCGGCAACTGGTGCTTTTCTGGAGAGGTTCGAACAATGCCCGAAGCCTATATCGTCGACGCCGTGCGCACCCCCATCGGCCGCAAGAAGGGATCGCTCGCCACTCTGCATTCGGCCGATCTCGGCGCGCATCCGATCAAGGCGCTGATGGCGCGGACCGGCATCGATCCGGCCGCCGTCGACGATGTGATCTATGGCTGCACGGAAACCATCGGCTCGCAGGCCGGGGATATCGCCCGCACCTGCTGGCTGGTCGCGGGCCTGCCCGATCATGTGCCCGGCGTCACCGTCGACCGGCAATGCGGCTCGTCGCAGCAGGCAATCCATTTCGCCGCGCAAGGGGTGATGAGCGGCACCCAGGATCTGGTCGTCGCCGGCGGCGTGCAGAGCCTCAACACCATCCCCATCGGTGCGGCCATGACGGTGGGCGCCCAGTTCGGCTACCCCGATCCTTTCCGTACCTCACCGGGTTGGCTTGCCCGCTATGGCGATCAGGAGGTGAGCCAGTTCCGCGCCGCCGAGATGATCGCCGAAAAGTGGAACTCCTCACGCGCGGAGATGGAGACATTCGCACTGGAGAGCCATCGGCGCGCCATCGCCGCCATCGACGGCGGCCTGTTCCGCGACGAAATCGCCCCGATCAATGGCTTTGCGGTGGATGAGCCGCCGCGCCGCGATACCTCGCTGGAGAAAATGGCGGGGCTCGAACCGCTGATCGAGGGCGGGCGCGTCCATGCCGGCGTCGCCAGCCAGAACAGCGATGCCTCCGCCGCGCTGCTGATCGCCTCCGAACGGGCGGTCAAGGACCATGGCCTGACGCCGCGCGCGCGCATTCATCATCTGTCCGTGCGCGGCGCCGACCCGGTCTGGATGCTGACCGCCCCGATCCCGGCGACTCGATACGCGCTGGAAAAGACCGGCATGAAGATCGCCGATTTCGACCTGTTCGAGTGCAACGAGGCCTTCGCCTCGATTCCCATGGCCTGGATGAAGGATCTCGACATTCCCCATGAGCGGGTCAACGTCAATGGCGGCGCCATCGCCCTTGGCCATCCGCTTGGCGCCACCGGCGCCCGGCTGATGACCTCGATGCTGCATGAGCTCGAACGCCGCAAGGGCCGCTATGCCCTGCAGACCATGTGCGAGGGCGGCGGCCAGTCCAACGTGACCATCATCGAGCGACTTTGACCGATGCCCATCGTCCACCTGTTTCACCAGAGGAGCCCGACCCCATGACCGAAACCGGCCTGCCAGATGCCGACATCAGGCTCGATGGATGCGTGGCGATCGTCACCGGCGGCACCCGTGGCATCGGCGCGGACATCGCCCGGGAGTTGCTTGCCGCCGGCGCCGAGGTCGCCGTCTGCGGTCGCAGCGCGCCGGAGACCTTGCCGCAAGCCGGCGGGCGCAGTGCCCGCTTCTGGCCTTGCGACGTGCGCAAGCATGAGGAGGTGGCCGGTTTCGTCGAGACGGTCGGGCGGGAGTACGGCCGTATCGACATCCTCGTCAACAACGCCGGCGGCTCGCCGGCAGTGGATGCGGCCACCGTCTCGCCGCGCTTTCACGAGGCCATTCTCGCGCTCAACCTGACCGCGCCCATTCACCTGTCCCAGGCGGTGGCGCCCTGGATGCGTAAAGGCGCGGAGGCCGGCTCCATCGTCAACATCGCCAGCGTCTCGGCGACGCGGCCCTCGCCAGGCACCGCCGTCTATGGCGCCGCCAAGGCGGGACTTCTCGGCCTGACCCGCAGCCTTGCCGCCGAATGGGGGCCGGACATCCGCGTCAATGCCATTGTCGTCGGGCTGGTGGAAACCGGCGGGGAGGCCCAGCCCTATGGCACCGAGGCCGCACGTAGCGCCATTGCCGCATCCCTGCCGGCGCGGCGCATGGGCCGACCTGAGGACATCGCCAAGGGCGTGTTGTTCCTTTGCAGTCCGATGGCCCGCTACATTTCCGGGGCCACGCTGGAGATCCATGGCGGCGGGGAAAAGCCGCTGTTCCTCGATCAGGTCGAGCGGCTGGGCGCGGACTGAGCCGCGCCCACCACGCGAAGAGGGCGCGGCCATGCGTGCCCTCTTCACCCTGTCACCTCACGATCTCACTGGCCGTAGACCGGCTTTGCTGTAGGCCGGTCAGCCAACAGGCCCGCGACCGCGTCGCCGACATCCTCCGCCGGCCATTGAGCACCCCGATCCCGGCTCGGGCCGTCGTTCCAGCCCAGCGCCACCGAAAGCCGTCCGCCCAACAGTTCGAACACCTCGCCGGTGACCTTGCCGGACTGGGCCGAACACAGCCAGGCGATCAGCGGCGCGGTGTTTTCCGGCGCGAACAGATCGAAATCCCCGTCCTTGCGCGACATCGACGCGCCGAATGCCTCCTCGGTCATGCGCGTGCGCGCCTGCGGCGCGATTGCATTGGCGGTGATGCCGTAGCGGACCAGTTCCGCAGCCTGCACCAGCGTCAGGCTGGCGATCCCCGCCTTGGCGGCCGAATAGGCGCTCTGGCCGATGGAGCCCTGAAGGCCCGCGCCCGAGGTGGTGTTGACGATGCGCGCATCCACATCGCGCCCGGCCTTGGCCTCGGCCCGCCAATGATCGACCGCGTGGCGCGAGGTGCAGAAATGGCCGCGCAGATGCACCCGCATCATCGCATCCCATTCCTCCGGGGTTGCCGAGACGAACATCCGGTCGCGCACAAAGCCCGCGTTGTTGACCACCGCATGCAGCGCGCCGAAGGTCTGAAGCGCGGTGTCGACGATGCGCTTGCCCGCCTCCCAATCGGCGACATCCTCGCCATTGGCCACGGCCCGCCCGCCGGCGGCGGTGATTTCCGCCACCACCTCTTCCGCCGGGCTCTGGCTGGTCTCGCCCGCCTCGCCGTGGTTGCCGACACCGAGATCATTGACCACGACCGCAGCCCCCTGGCGCGCCAGTTCAAGCGCATAGGCCCGTCCCAGCCCCCGCCCCGCGCCGGTAACGATCACCACCCGATCCTTGCAAACTCCCATCATGCCGTCCTTTTCATTGGCGTCGTCCCTGTCACTTTCGCGACTTGCGGAAACAACCGGTCAGGTCCGAGCGGCGCGGAGAGGATCCGCTCCGCGATGCGCTGGCGGTGATGCTCCGGTCCGCCCCAGCGCTGGGTGAGCGAGAGCGCCCGCTTCAGATAAAGATGCACATCCACCTCCCAGGAGTAGCCCATGGCGCCATGCACCTGAAGCGTGGTCCGCGCCGCCAACGTGGCCGCCTCCCCGGCCGCCAACAGCGCATGGGACACCCGCGCGCGGCTCTCCACGCTCTGCGGCACACCCTCGGGAAGAGCGGGCATGAGCGCTGCCGCCGCATGCACCACCGGGCGGGCGAATTCGATTTTCACCTGCGCGCTGGCCAGATGATGCTTGATCGCCTGATTGGCGCCGATCGGCCGGCCGAACTGCCGGCGCTCGCCCGCGTATGCAACGGCAAGATCGACGCAGGCCTGGGCAAGGCCGACCAGCTCCGCCGCCGTGAACACCGCGCCGCGTTCAGCGGCCCGGGCCAGCAGCGCCGCCATTGCCCCGGGTGCGGCGATCAGCGCTCCCGCTGCCGGCTCCCCGCTTACCGTGAAAAGCTGACGTAACGGGTCGATGCCCGCTTGCTGAACGCGCCGGACTTCCTCGCTTCGCACCAGCCGCAACCCGTCCGGGCCGGGCAACACGAAGGCGCTGGCCGCATTGGCGGCAACGATCCACGGGGTCTGCGGATGCGCGAGCGCGATCAGCGCGCCGGTTTCAAGGCTCTGCGTCAGCGCCGCCCGGGCGGTCTCGCCCTCGCAGTCAGCCAGAAGCGGCAGCACCACCCCGGCATGATCCACCAGCGGTTCGGGAAGGCAGGCATGGCCGCAGGCCTCGGCGATCTGCACGAAATCCGCGCCGCCAAGCCCCAGACCGCCGGCGTCTTCGGGAACCAGCACCCCGGAAAGCCCCAACTCCAGCAGCTTGCGCCAGCGCTCCCGGTCGAAGCTGCAGGCGGCGCTCATCTGCCCGCGCAGCGCCGCCGAGCCGCATTCGCGGGCCAGCAACTCGCGGACCACATCCGCCATCATCGTCTGCTCTTCGCTAAAGGCGAAATTCATGGCGTGTCCTTTCTAGGGTCAGGCCCTAACCGCGTGGCAGGCCAAGCAGCCGCTCGGCGATGATGTTGCGCTGGATCTCGTTGGTGCCGGCATAGATCGGCCCGGCCAACGAGAAGAGATAGCCATCGAGCCAGCGCCCGACATCGCCGGCGGCGGGGGCGGTTGGCAAGAGTTCCGCTCGCGCGCCAAGGATCGCCAGCGCGGTTTCGTGCATCTTTATGTCCATTTCCGACCAGAAGATCTTGTTGAGGCTGGCCTCCGCGCCGATGCTACCGCCGGCAATCAGCCGCGACGCGGTGGCGTAGATCGACAGGGCATAGGCCTCGGCGGCCATCCAGGCCTCCGCCACCGCATCCCGTTGCGCCGCAGTGCAGGTCTCGCGGTTGGCCTCGTAAAGTTCCACAAGACGCCGCGCGGTCATCTGGAACCGGGCCGGGCTGCGCAGCATCAATCCGCGCTCGAAACCGGCGGTGGCCATGCAGATCCGCCAGCCCTCACCGTCCGCCCCCACCCGGTTGCCGATCGGAACCCGCACCTCATCCAGGAACAATTCGGCAAAACCGGCCTCGCCGTTGATCTGGGCAATCGCCTGCCGGCTCACCCCTTGCGCGTCGAGCGGGAACAGGATCAGCGACAGCCCCTTATGACGCTCGGAGGCCGGATCGGTGCGGAACAACCCGAAGGCCCAGTCCGCCATCACCGCCCGCGAGGACCAGATCTTGTGCCCGGAAAGCAGATAGCTGTCTCCGTCACGCACCGCCCTTGCCCGCACCGCCGCCAGATCGGACCCCGCCTGTGGCTCGGACCAAGCCTGTGCCCAGATTTCCTCGCCGGTGGCCATCGGCGGCAGGAACCGCGCCTTCTGCTCCTCGGAGCCGTATTCCATCAGGGTCGGACCGAGCAGGAAAATGCCGTTCTGGTTGACCCGCAGCGGCGCGCCGGCGGCGTAGTATTCCTCCTCGAAGATCAGCCAGCGGATCAGATCGAGCCCGCGCCCGCCATAGGCCTCGGGCCAGGTGACCATGCCCCAGCGGCCGTCATTAAGCCGGGCTTCCCAGTCGCGGTGGGCCTCGAACCCTGCTCGTCCGCCATCGAAGGAGGGAAGCGGTTCGGCTGGCACATTGGCCGCCATCCAGTCGCGCACCTCGGCGCGAAAGGCCTGTTGTTCATCCGTGTAGCGCAGGTCCACCATCAGCCTCCGTTTTCCGCCTTGTTCGCTGCCGACATGGCCGCGCCGTCGAGCCCGGCCAGCCGGTGCCCGGTCGCCAGCTCGTTCTGAGCATGGGCGAAGTGATGCATGTGGTAGACCGCATCCATGCCGGTACGCTTGCCGCGCAGGTCCTCCACGTGGTTCACCGCCTGCTTGACCAGCCAGGTACCGAGCGGCGGACGCTCCGCGAGCCGGCCAGCGATCTCGCTCACCCTGTCGCGCAGCTCCTCCCGCAGCACCACCTGGTTGACCATGCCGAAGCCTTCGGCCCGCACCGCGCTCATCCGCTCGCCCAGAAACAGGAATTCCTTGGCAACGCGCGGCGGCAGCTCGAAGGCATGGGCAAAATACTCCACGCCCGGAATGCCCATCCGCGCCACCGGGTCTTGAAAGAACGCATCCTGCGAAGCGATGATCAGATCGCAGACCCAGGCCAGCATCAGGCCACCGGCGACACAGGCCCCTTGCACCATCGCGATGGTCGGCTTGGGGCAATCGCGCCAGCGCCGGCACATGCCCAGATAGACCTCGTGTTCGCGGGTGTAGAGGAACTCAGCACCGGAACGACCCACATGATCGGGAAAGAGCAACCGACGCTCGAAGCTGCGATCCACATCCCGTCCCGGAGTGCCGATGTCGTGCCCGGCGGAGAAGTGCTTGCCGGCGCCGGCCAGCACGATCACCCGTACCGCGTCGTCATCCACCGCCTGCTTGAAGGCATCGTCGAGCGCATAGGTCATCTGCGAGTTCTGCGCATTGTTGTAGGTGGGCCTGTTCATGGTGATCCAGGCAACCGACGCCTCGACGCGGTAAAGAACCGGCTGGTCGGTTTCGTAGCTGGGGGGCGGGCTTCCACTGTCCGGCATGACGAGCTCCTCATGGGTTCGCTGTCTCATGCCAAAAGGGATAGCCCGCCGACCCTCCCGCTTCATCGTCCGATAGGACGACAAGAGGCAAGTGCGGGACGCCCGCAATCAGCTTTCCGCGTAGGCGCTCTGGCGCGCCTCGTGCATGTCCGAAAGCCGCTGGTCGAGCTCGCCGGCGGGACAGTCCAACACCACCTCGCCGCGCTGGACGATCATCGCCCGGTCCGCATAGGGCAGGCTGATCTTCACATGCTGATCGACGATGACGACAGCCGTGCCCCCTTCCGCCCAGCGCCGCAGGAACGACAGGATCGGCGGCAACAAGGCCTGTGCCACCCCGAGCGAAGGTTCGTCGCACAAGAGCACGCGCGGCTGGGCGACAAAGGCTTGGCCGAGGGCCAGGATCTGCTGCTGGCCACCGGACAGGTCATGCGCCCGTGCCTTGGCCTTTTCCTTCAGGATGGGGAAGACCGCGTAGATCTCCTCCAGCGACCGTGCGAGCCCCGCCCGGTCGCCGCGCCGGGCGGCGACCCCCATGCGCAAATTGTCATAGACGGTGAGCTCGGGGAAAACCCGGTGCCCGTCGAGCACCAGCCGCAGGCCCGATTGGGCCACCTTTTCCGGCGGCAGGCCGGTAAGCGGCTGACCATCCAGCAGAACGCTGCCCTGCGAGGGTTTGATGAAGCCGGCAATCGCCCGCATCAAGGTCGATTTCCCGGCCCCGTTCTCCCCGCCGATCAGCAGGATCTCGCCGGGTTTGGCGTGCAGGGAGATGCCGCGCAGCACGGGGATATCCCCGTATCCGGCCATCAGGCCGCGAACTTCAAGCATGTGCGCCTCCGACGAAAAGATGCTGCACGGCCGGATCCCGGGCAAGCTGCTGCGGCGGTCCCGAGGCCACCACCGACCCGGTCTCCAGCACGGTGATGCGGTCGGCGATATCCCAGACCAGATCGAGATCGTGTTCCACCAGGATCACCGCCATGCCCAGCCGCTTGCTGAGCTGGCGCAGCAGCCTGGAAAATTCGACCCGCTCGGCCGGGGAAAGCCCCGCCGCTGGCTCGTCGAACAGCACCAGCCCCGGATCGGCGAAGACCACGCGAATGACCTCAAGCAGGCGGCGCTGGCCATGGGCGAGAAGGCCCGGGTTGTCCTCGCCATAGGCCTCCTTGAAGCGCTCGGCGAGCGCGGCCATCTCCGGCGCCAGCGGCGTCGGCCGGGCATCGAGACCGAGCTGGATGTTGTCCCAGACCGACAGGTCGGTGAAGATCCGGGGGGTCTGGAAGGTGCGCCCGAGCCCCATGCGGGCGATGCTCGACGCGCTTAGCCGGGTCACATCGCGCCCCCGGAAGCTGTAGCTGCCGCCATCCATCCGGCTGAAACCGGATATCACGTTCAAAAGGCTGGTCTTGCCCGAGCCGTTGGCACCGATCAGGCCATGCACCTCGCCGGGGCGCACCTTCAGATCGACGCCATCCAGCGCCACCACCTGGCCGAAGCGCTTGACCGCGCCGCGCACCTCCAGAATGGGCGCGGCCTCAGCCGGGACCTGGCGCGGCGGGATCTTCTCCAGCATCTCGGTGAAGGGGGCGAGGCGGAAGCCCTGTTCGCCGCCACCACGCTGGAAGCGCTTGCGCCGCCGCACCTCGATGGTGCCGACCAGCCCGTCGGGAAAGACGATCACCACGGCCAGCGTCAGGAAGCCGTAGATCAACAGACGGTATTCGACGAGTTGCACCAGAAGGACATTGGGCACGATATAGATCACCCAGATGCCGATGATCGGCCCCAGAAGCTGCCCGCGCCCGCCGACGACCACCACGAAGAACAAGGTGAAGGAGAGTTCCACCAGAAACCCTTGCGGGCTGATGAAGCCGACCGTCGGCACATAGAGCGCACCGCAAATGCCGGTGCCGGCGGAGACGATCATGAAGGCCAGCGCCCGCATGAAACCCGGACGCACGCCGAGCGAGCGGGCTGCCTCCGCGCTTTCCGCCGCAACCCGCATGCGCCTGCCCAACCGCGCATTGCGAATGCCGTAGTGCAGGAGCAGCGCGGCGATCGGCACCGCCGTCACCAACAGCGTCAACCCGCTCATGCCGAGAACCAGAGGCTTTGTCAGCGCCGGCAGATAAAGGCTGATGCCGTTGATGCCCCGGGTCACGTCATCGAACTGGATCAGGAGCTGCGGAAAGACGATGGCCGCACTCAGAGTGGCGAAACCGAGATGAAATCCCTGAACCCTGAGGGCCGGCAAGGCGAACAGGAGACCGCCCAGCATGGCGGCTCCCACCGCCGCCAGCACACCGACCGTCAGCGGCAACCCGTGAATGCCGCTGGCAATGGCCAGCCCATAGGCGCCAAGACCGAGGATCGCCCCCTGTCCGAAGCTTTTCTGGCCTGCGTCGACAAACAGGAAATTCTGCAGGACCGCGACGGCGATGTAGATGTTCACAAGCTGGAACGTGTGTTCCCAATAGGAGTTGCCCAGAAGGCTCGGCCCGATCCCGGTCAAAACGATCAGCAGGATGCCAAGGCGAAGCTGCAGCCCGTCGGACTTGAAATGCCCTTTGCCGGCGGGAAGGGACACTTCGGGCCCGGCGGCCTCGGCAAGACTGTTGTGTTGGCTGGCCATTGCGTCACACCCTCCGCGCCGTTGCGCGTCCGAACAGGCCCTGCGGCCAGAACATTAGGATCACCACGAGGACGATCAGCGAGGCCAGGTCCTGATAGGCGCCGCCGACCTTGTAGGCCATCAGCATCGCCATCACCCCGACCAGCGGCCCGCCGATCAGCGCGCCGGTGTTGTTGCCGATCCCGCCGACCACAGCGGCGATGAAGCCGTTGAGCACGTAGCGCAGTCCCGCATCGGGACTGACGGAGATGATCGGCGCCACCATGAACCCGGCGGAACCGGCGATCACGCCGCTGATGCCAAAGGCGAGGAGCTGCAGCCGGCGGACGCTGAGGCCGGCGGCGCGGGCCGCGTCGAAATCCTGCGACAGGGCGCTGATCGCCAGCCCGGTGAAGGTCCGGCGCAAAAACCAGGACAACAGAAGATACCAGCCCAGCATGGCGGCAATCGCCAATATGAAGGCGCCCGGTGTCTTGACCCCGAAGATCCGGAACGCGGGCACCGGCCCGCTGACCGAATAGGCGAACGGTCCGTAGAGCAGCATCAGGATCGCCGCGATGATGACGGAGACCGAGACGGTGGAAATCATCCAGCTGTCCTGCTCGCTGGTATTGCCCCGCAACGGCAGGAGGGTCAGCCAGCCTTGCGCGGCGACGAGAACAGCGATGACCAGACTGGCCAGCAGCAGCATCGCGAGCCAGATCGGCAGCCCCGCGTTATCCGCCAGGAAATAGGCGGCAAAGCCCCCCAGGATGAAGATGTTGCCTTGCGCGAAATTCAGGATGCGCGTGGCATTGTGCACAATGTTGAAGCTCATCGCGATGATGGAGAACAGCGCGCCAATGGCCACTCCCCGTATGACGATGATGGCAATTTCGCTGAGCATGTTCCTCCCCCCACACCCCGTCCCGCACGTGAACGCCTTCAGGCCACGTCGCGCGACGGTCCCGCCTGTTCTCCCGGGTCAGATGACGCAGGCCCCCTCCCCGGGGCCGAACGCTGTCATGCCGGCTGAGGCCGGCTCCGGTTGGCGATAACCGTTTGTCGTCAGAGTGTGCCGTGAAAGTGCAGTGGCTGCATCATGCAATCGGACGACGCAGCAACCATCCGGATGGCCAGGGATATCTTGCGCCTCGGGGCGGCAAGCCCCGATGCTAGCCGAGAAGCTGGGTCAGGGCCGCGACATCGTCGCTGAGCGCCCGCATGCGGCTGCGCGCCTCTTCCAGGCGGCGCTTGTTCTGATCGTTCGAAAGCAAGCCGGCGAGGGCCAGATCCGCCATCGCCTCGCCGATTTCCTCGGCGCTGAGACGACCGCCGGGCTGGTACCAGCGCGAGGTCCAGTTGGCCATGCCGATCACCGCGAAGGCGGCGATATGCGCATCCACCTCGCGGAACTCGCCGGCGGCGATGCCCTGTTCGATGCAATCGACGTAGTAGTCGTAGATCGCCCGGCGCGAGGTGTTGTAGTCGGCCAGAAGATGGTCCGGAATCTGTGCCTCAAGGCGTGCGAGCCGCACGAAGCGCGCCCCGCTGGACAGCCGACGCACCACGCCGTCGACGATGGCCACGCGCAAACGCTCACCCGCGCTGTGCGTCCTGTCGCTCGCCAGATCGCGCAGGCGTTTCGACGGCTCGAACGCCTCCGTGTCGATCAGCGCCGCCAGGATCTCGTCCTTGGATCCGAAATAGTGGTAGATCGCCGACCGTCCAAGACCGACCTCGCTGGCGATGGCCGCCATGCTGCACCGGTCGTAGCCCTTCTCGTCGAACATCCGCGCGGCGATATCGAGAAGCTGTTCGCGCACCAACTCCTTGCGCGGATTGGTCTCGCGCCGCTCCGCCTTCTGCGCGCGCGGCTTGTCCCGATCAGCGTCCCGTTCACCATCGCGTGCGCCCCTGTTCGCCATTTCCGAACCTCCCCGGCGATCCATCGCCTCGAAACATGCAGCTGAATATCTAGGGTCAGGACCTATTGATTTGGTTGAAATGGCGCAATAAACGGCGATGAGCTGCAAGGAAAAGTGCGAAAAGCGGGCTTTCTGCCCGGTTGAGCGGTTTGACACAGCAGATCGAAGCCGTTTTTGCGTCCCTTCGGGATAGGGTGGATTTGCCCGGCAACGTCGTTGCAAATCTTTGAAAACCGGACGGTTTCCTGCAGCTTTGCGTCTCGTATCCGAACAAATCCATCCTTACCATTTTAATCAAATCAATAGGTCCTGACCCTAGCACCGGCAGGGACGAAAGCGGAACCGGGCTGTCCGCCTCGCCCCCGCCAACTCACGAAAAGATCTCGAACAGGCCCGCCGCGCCCATGCCGCCGCCGATGCACATGGTCACCACGCCGAGGCGCGCCCCCCGACGCCGCCCCTCGATCAGGAGATGGCCGGACAGCCGGGCACCGGTCATGCCGAAGGGGTGTCCGACGGCAATCGCCCCGCCGTTCACATTGAGCTTGTCCGGGTCGATGCCAAGCCGGTCGCGGCAATAGATTGCCTGACTGGCGAAGGCCTCGTTCAGTTCCCACAGATCGATGTCATCCACCGCGAGCCCATGGCGCTCCAGAAGCTTCGGCACGGCGAGAACCGGACCGATCCCCATTTCTTCCGGCGCGCAACCGGCAACGGCGATACCGCGCAAGGCACCGAGCGGCGACAGGCCGCGTCGCTCGGCCCGCCGCGCCTCCATCAGCACCAGCGCCGCCGCGCCATCGGAAAGCTGGGAGGAATTGCCCGCCGTCACATGCCGGCCCGTCTCCACCACCGCCCCATCGGCAAAGACCGGCGCCAACCCGCGCAAACGCTCCAGCGTCGTTTCCACCCGCACGCCCTCGTCCTGCGCAAGACACACCTCTTCATGGCTTATCTCACCGGTTTCCCGGTCCTTCACCAGCTTGAAAGTGGTCATCGGCGCAAGCTCCGCATCGAACCGGCCGGCGGCCTGCGCAGCGGCGGTACGCTGCTGGCTTTGCAGGGAAAACACATCCTGCGCCGCACGGTCGATGCCATGGCGCTCGGCGACGATCTCCGCCGTCTCGATCATCGGCATGTACATATGCGGCCACCGCGCCGTCACCGCCTGCGACTGGTTGCGGTAGGTGTTCTTGTGGCCGTTCTGGGTGAGGCTGATTGATTCGACCCCGCCGGCGATCACCGTCTCCATGCCGTCGAGCGCGATCTGCCGGCCGCCGATGGCCAGCGCCATCAGCCCGGAGGAACACATCCGGTCGACCGCCATGCCCGGCACCGTCTCCGGCAGGCCGGCAGCAGCGGCGGTCAGCCGTCCAATGTTGTAGCCCTGGGTACCCTGCTGCGCCGAACATCCCATCACGACATCATCGACCTCGCCGCCGGCGACCCCGGCGCGGGCCAGCGCCTCGCGCGCAACATGACCGGACAGAGCCGGCGCCTCCGTATCGTTGAAAGCGCCCCGATAGGCTTTGCCGATGGGCGTTCTCGCCACCGAGACAATCACTGCTTCCCGCATGACAGCTCCCTGTTTGCCGGCCGCACCAGAGCGGGCGGCCAAAGGATTCCCCGCCTTTTTCCTTCGAACCGGCACAGCGCGCATCGTCCGAGGGGACGAGCAGCACCAGGGCAAGCAAGCACCAAAAATTCAACGCCAAGCCGATTAATTGACACAACGTCGATTAATCGTCATGATGGTGAAAATGCTGGCTCGTATCGGGAGGATCCGACGACCAGACATTGCATCGCGGGGAGGAACCGACATGCTCGACACGGTCCGGCGCAACGCCGAAACAGCGGATATCATCGAACGCATCTACGACACGCTCACCGGCGGCGGCACGTTGCGCCAATGCCTCGACCTGGTGCGGGGCGCCACCGGGGCGATGGAGGTCACGCTGGAGATCGAGACGCGCGGGGCGAGCGTTCGCCACCGCTGCCTTTCCTCAAACGCGGCAGGGGGCTCCGACAACATGGCGATGGGGACGGACACGCGCGGCGCCCTGCTCGCCGCGACCAGCGCCAGGATCACCGCCGAATGCGGCGCCGCGCATGAGGATCACTACCGGCTGCATCTGACCCCGAGCCATGACGGCGCGCCCTTTCCGGCCTCTCTTCAGGACCTTGCCCAGGACCTGTTGCGGCACATCCGCCGTGCCCACCGGCTGGCCGCCCAGATCGACCGCTCGGAGCAGGAACGCAGCGTCTATTCAAGCACCCTCGACCGGCTGGCCGTCGGCGCCATCTTCCTCGATGCGCAAGGCAAGGTGATCCATGCCACGCGGGTCGCCCAGGAGTTGATCGACAGCCGCGACGGGTTGCAGCTCATGCGCGGCGGGCTGGCGGCGGCCGATGCGGCCGACAACCGGCTGCTGCAAACCGCCATTCGCGGCAAGCTGAACCAAGCCGCGGGCCTTCCCCGGCAGCAGCCGCAAACGCTGGTGGTCTCTCGCCCCTCGGGCGCGCGCGAGCTGGGCCTCATCGTTCACAGCCTGCGCTGTGCGCCGGAAGCGCCCGGTGGCTTTGCCACTGTCGTCATGATCCGCGATCCGGACCGCAGCGGCGAGCCGGAGCGCGCCATCCTGCGCAATCTCTTCGCCATGACCGCCGCTGAAGCCGAGGTCGCCTGCAGCCTGACCTCGGGCCTTTCGCTCGACGAAACGGCCCAGTCGCTGAACATCAGCCGCAACACCGCGCGCACCCATTTGCGCTCGATCTTTTCCAAGAGCGGCATCAGCCGCCAGACCGAACTGATGCGCCTGATGCTGAGCAGCGCGGCGGTGCTGGGCATGACACCGCTGGCCGGCCAGGAGGAGTGAGGAAAGGGCACACTCCCGCTCCTTGCGAAAGAAGGAGCCGGCGCCGTCGGGACGGCACCGGATATCGGGCACGGACCGGCGCTCGCGCGCCGGCCCCATTGGCAAAGGGGATCAGAGCCCCAGGTCGGACAGGCCTGGATGATCGTCGGGTCGCCTCCCCATCGGCCAGCGCATCACCCGATCCTCTTCCTTGATCGGCAGATCATTGATCGATGCAAGGCGCCACCGCATCAGGCCGTCTTCATCAAATTCCCAGTTCTCGTTGCCATAGGAGCGGAACCAGTTTCCCTCAAGGTCGCACCACTCGTAGGCAAACCGCACGGCAATGCGGTTGTCGGTGAAGGCCCAGAGTTCCTTGATAAGGCGATACTCTCTCTCGCCTTCCCATTTCCGCGTCAGAAACGCTTCGATCGCCTCGCGCCCCTGGAGGAACTCGGACCGGTTTCGCCACAGGCTGTCGGGCGTGTAGGCCTGCGCCACTTTCGCCGGATCGCGAGAATTCCAGCCATCCTCGGCGGCACGGACCTTCTGGATTGCGGTTTCCCTCGTGAAGGGCGGAAGGGGGGGGCGGCTCATGATTTTCTCCTGTTTCATGTTCGATTTGGACCCGCTTGCGGCCATCTGGCCGAACGTGGGACGCCGGGCGGTTGGATGCCTGCGCGCCGTGACCGGACGACGCTAAGTTTACCGATCGGTACACTTAGCACCTCAATAACTGAACCGATCAGTTCACTTAGTCAAGCATGAGAAGCGCCAGGACCCGTTGAAAAACGAGGGAAGGCCATTCATCCATCTGATTTTTCGACGAAAAATTTTAAGCCTTGCACCGCGACCGGCTTGTCAATATGTACCGATCAGTTTCAAAGGCAGGTGTATCGTGAGACCAACCAAACGGGACGAGCTGGTTCAACAGGCGCTACAGGCGTTCTATCGCAACGGCTTTCAGGCGACCGGCATGGACATGCTGGCTGCCGAAACCGGTATTTCGAAAACGTCGATGTACAAGCACTTTCGCACCAAGGAGGATCTGATCCTCGCGGTGCTGCGCCTGCGCGACGAGCATTTTCGAAACTGGCTCTATCGCCGGATGGAGGAATTGGCCGAGACGCCGCGACAGCAACTGATTGCCATGTTCGACGCGCTGGAAGAATGGTTCGCCGAGCCCGGCTACAGGGGGTGCATGTTCATCAAGGCATCCTCTGAATATCAGGACACCAGCCACCCCATTCACAAGCAGTCCGCCGAGCACAAGCGGATGCTTGAAATCCACATCACCGACCTCGCCCGGAAGGCGGAGCTGCGGGATGCCGACGCGATCGCCCGGCAATTGCTTCTCTTGAAGGAAGGAGCGATGGTCACGGCCCATCTGGGCCATACGGCGAACCCGGCGCAAGATGCCAAGGCAGCGGCGATCCAACTGATCGAAGCTCACCGTCAATAGGGTCCCCTGCCCGGCCAGGGCGGTTGCTCGCAAGACAACCGTTCGCTGGCCGGACCGAAGCGGACAAGGTTATGGCGCCGCCGCTAGCGCGCGCCCCAGGTGTCCGACAGGCGATAGCCCTCCGGCCAGGGATCGCTTGGATCCAGCATGTGCTGGTGAATTCCGGTGACCCAACCGCGCCCGGAAATCTGCGGGCGGATCGCCGGCAGCGCGCCCACCCGGGTTTCCCCGAGAATACGCCCGGTAAAGGTCGAGCCGATCAGCGAGACCGCCGTCAGTTGGTCTTGAGGGCCCATCTGTCCGCGCGCCGCCAGCACCGCCATACGCGCGCTCAGCGCCGTACCGGTGGGCGAGCGGTCGATCTTGCCCGGGCGGATCGCCACCGCCGCGCCAGCGCGCAAACCCTCGGCATCGCGGGTGACCGGACCGGCGAACAGACAGAAGGAAATGTGCTTCCAGTCGGGGTTTTCCGGGTGGTGAAAGCCCAGCGCCTCATTCGCCGCGGCGGTGATCTTCACCCCCAGCCGCGCCATGTCATGGGCCTCGTCCGGCGTCAGCGCAAAGCCGAGCGCCTGCGCATCCACGAAGACGAAACTGTCACCGCCATAGGCGGTGTCGACGGTGAGCGTCCCGAGCCCCTCGACCTCCAGCGAGGCATCGAGTTCGGCGGCGAAACTCGGCAGGTTCTCAACAAAAATCCGCTGCGCCTTGCCGTCCGCGCATTCGGCCCGCACCTTGACCAGCCCGCCCGGCGCTTCCAGCACCAGTTCCGTCACCGGTTCGCTCATCGGCAGGATGCCGCCGTCGAGCAGCACCGTCGACACACAGATCGAGTTCGACCCCGACATCGGCGGGGTGTCCTCCGGCTCCATGATGATGAAGGCGGCATCGGCGCGCGGATCCTTCGGCGGCACCAACAGGTTGACATGGCGGAACACCCCGCCGCGCGGCTCGTTGAGCACGAAATTGCGCAAGGTCTCGTCCTTGGCGATCCAGCGGCTCTGCTCCCAGAGCGTGTCGCCCGGAGGCGGGGTGACACCGCCGACGATCACGTCGCCGACCTCGCCTTCGGCATGGGCGGAAATCACATGTACGGTCTTGCTGCTTCGCATCTTGGCGTCTCTCAATCGTGGTCTGTCAGGCCAGCCAGGCGGGAAGCGCGGCGGAGGCTTGGCCGCTTACCGCCGCCTCGGCGCAGTCGCGCAGGCTGCCGAAGCGCACCGCGCGGCCACACAGGCCCGGGGCGTAATGGGCGTATTTGCCGGAATTGGTCATCAGCACCCGGGCTTCGGGCGGGAACACCGGCTCGGAGATCGAACACCAGCACAGATCCGCCACCACCTGCACGCCGGCCGCTTCGAGCCGGGCAAGGAGCCCTTCCTCGCGCACCCGGGCCAGCACATCCTGTCCCAGGGTGACGATCACCGCCGTCTCGGCATTGCGCACCCGCCCGTCCAGGGCCTGCGCCAGTGCCCGGCACTCGGCCAGCGAGAAATGCGGGCTGCCGAAGGCCACGAGATCGACCCGGTCGTCGCCCTGGTTGAAGGTCTGCCATACGTTGGCGAGATCAGCGCGGGTGATGCGGGTGCTATCGGCATCGGCGGCCACTGCCTCGCCGGCTTCCGGGGTCACCCCGGCCACGTGCAGCATCGGCGCCGCCGATGTGGTGCCGAAAGCGGCGCAAAGCCCCTTCAGATCATCCTCGGAGGGAGCGGCCTCTTCCAGCCCGGTCAGCAGCGGGATCCGGTCCGGCGAAAGCTGCCCCGCCATCCACCCCAGCATCGGCCAGAGCGCATCGTCAGCTCCTTCCGGCAGCTCCACATGGATCACCCGCCGCGCGGCACGATTTTCCTGCACGTAGACCCCTGACAACGGCGCGCGCCCGGTCAAGGCGATGCACAGGTCGAGAAAATCCGGGTGCTTGACGCTGCGCGCGCCCAGCACGCTGTTGGCATAGATCACCGCGTTCGATTCCGCCCAGGCAATCGCCTCGCCCCGCGAGGGGGCTTCGGGCAGCAGATAGGGCGCGCAGGTGAAGCTGGGCCGGGCGCCCATGTCCACATAGGCCTGTGCCAGTCGCGCCGCCGGCTGGCCGAAGTCCGGCGCCACGCCCTGCGCGCGCCAGTTGCCGAAATCGACGGAAATGGCGTTCATGGTGGTGGGGATGCGCACCCGTGCGCCCAATTCGACCATCGCCTCGGCAAAGCGCAGATTGGCGGGGCTTGCGTAGATGCAGCCGTCGATATGGCCGCGCGTGACATCGGCGAGCCGGTCCGCCCCCTGCCCGGCGGCCATGGTGCAGATGATCTCCATGGCAAGCTGCACGGCTTTGCCTTCCTCCCCGGCCAGCATGGCGCGATCGGCATCGCTCAGCGCCAGTTTGGTGGGATCGAGCGGAACGAGCGGCACGGACAGCGCCCCGGCCTCGATCCGGTCGGGAAGAATCCGTGCGCTGGGGGCGGCGGCAAGCGCGTCGTAGTCTTCCGGCGCCAGCCGCACCACCGCCAGCGGCTTGCCGAACATGCGCCCGGCGATCAACGCACCGAGGGTGAGGATGTCCTCGGCCTCGCGAAACACCAGCGCTGCCGGCGCATGGCCGTTCAGCGCCAGTTCGAGCAGCACGCCGCTGCCGGTGCAGGAGCCCCGGCTGGTGGGCATCATCACCACCTTGCCGGCCAGCGACTGGCCACACAGCGGGTGATGCGCATCGATCACCCGGCCCGTCGCCGGATCGACACCGCCCCAGAAGCTCAAGCCTTCGGAAAAGGCCAGCACCGGCCCTTCGGCCTCGGCGGGAACGAACAGAGAGCCCATCGGTATCTGCCTTTCAGGTGACGACGAAGCCATGCGCGAAGGGATCGCGCTCGTCAATGAAGATGGTGTTGAAGCCGGTCACCCGCGCCCAGCCGGCAATCGACGGCACGATGGCCGGACGGCCCGCCACCTCCGTCGCCGCCTCGACCCGGCCGCGAAACAACGAACCGATGATGCTTTCATGGACGAAATCGTCCCCCGGCTTCAGCTTGCCCTTGGCGGCGAGTTGCGCCATTCGCGCCGAGGTGCCGGTGCCGCAGGGCGAGCGGTCGATGGCCTTGTCGCCATAAAAGACCGCATTGCGCGCGTGGGCTTGCGCGTCGCGCGGCGTGCCGGTCCACAGAATGTGACTGAGACCGTTGATCGCCGAGTGCTCGGGGTGCACGAACTCGTATTTCGCATTCAGCGCCGCGCGCAGCCTGGGGCTTAGCCCGATCAGTTCCGAGGCGGAGAAATCTGCCATGTCGCGGAAATTCTTCTGCGGCTCGACGATTGCGTAGAAATTGCCGCCATAGGCCACATCGACGGCAATCTCGCCCAAACCCTCGACCTCGGCGGTCATCCCTTCGGCATAAAGGAAGCCCGGCACATTCGTCAGCCGCACTTCCTCGACGAAACGGCCGTCCTGCCTGTAGCTCACATCGACCCGTCCGGCCGGCGTTTCCAGCCTGAGCGTTCCCGGGGTTTGCGGGCGGATCAGCCCGTTTTCCAGGGCGATGGTCACGGTGCCGATGGTGCCATGCCCGCACATGGGCAGACAGCCCGAGGTTTCGATGAACAGCACCGCGATGTCGCAATCCTCGCGGGTCGGCGGGTAGAGGATTGCCCCCGACATCTGGTCATGGCCGCGCGGCTCGAACATCAGGCCGGTGCGAATCCAGTCGTATTCGGCCAGAAAATGCGCGCGCTTTTCCAGCATGGTCGCACCGCGCAGCATCGGCGCGCCGCCGGTAACGAGCCGCACCGGATTGCCGCAGGTATGCCCATCGATGCAGGGAAAGGTGTACTGGGTCATTTTCACCTCAAAACAACGCCTTGGGGCATTCGGGCCTCAGGAAAACCGCCCCGGAGAAAACGGCGTCAGGTCAATGGCCGGCGCCTGCCCGGTCAGCAGGTCGGCAACGAGGGCCGCCGTGCCGGTCGATTGGGTCAGGCCCAGATGGCCATGGCCAAAGGCGCAGATCACATCCGGCCGACCGGGCAAGGGGCCGATGGCCGGCAGCGTGTCCGGCAGCGAGGGGCGGAAGCCCATCCACTGGGTCCCGCCGGAAATGTCGAGCCCCGGCAGGAACTCGGCTGCCTTCTTCAGCATGGCATCGGCACGGGCGTAGTTCGGTGGCAGATCGAGCCCGCCGAGCTCCACCGCACCGCCCACCCGCAGCCCCGAGCTCAACCGCGAAATGACGAACCCATGGCCGCCGAAGGTCACCTGCATGCGCAGATCGAAGGCGCCAGCGGGCAAGGTGGTGTTGTAGCCGCGCTCGGTCTCAAGCGGGATGCGCACCCCGGCGGTGCGCGCCAGACGATGCGAATAGGCGCCCGCCGCCAGAACGACCTGACCGGCTCTCTCCCCGGCGCTCGTCTTCACCCCGCCCGGCACCAGCGCCTCGGCCTCGGCGATCTCGATCTCGCCGCCCCCGGCACGGAACCTTTCGGCCAGCGCCAGCGTATAGTCCTTGGGATCGGCAATCGACTGCCAGCCGGGAGTGAAGGTGGCATGGGTGAAGCGCGGCGATAGGCCCGGCTGAAGATCCGCGATCTCCTCCCCCTTCAGGTGGCGGAAGGCGATGCCCTCGTTCTCACGCGCCTGCCAGCCGGGCAGCGAGGCACGGAACTCCCGCTCGCCCTCATAGACCTGCAACTGGCCGTCGCGGCGCAGCATGTTGGCAAGCCCGGCCCGGTCGAGGAACGGTTCGAGCGTTGCCTGCGAAACGCGCATCATCTCGGTCTGCGCCGCCGTCGAGGCGCGCACCTGCGCCGGCCAGCTCGCCCGCCAGAAGCGCCACATCCAGGGCAGGATGCGCAAGGCGTAGGCCGGACGGATGCTGAGCGGCCCAAGCGGGTCGAGCAGCCATTTCGGCGCCTGCCGGATGATCCGCGGCGAGGCCAGCGGCAGGATGTCGGAAAAGGCGAAGGCCCCCGCATTTCCCGCCGAAGCGCCGGCCGCCGGCCCCTCCCGGTCAATCACCCGCACGGACAGACCCCGCGCCTGCGCTTCAAGCGCCACGGACAGACCGACGACCCCGGCGCCGACGACAATCACCTCCCGCGCCGCCATCAACGGACACTCGACAGGAATTTCCGCGTCTCTTCATGCTGCGCATTGCCGAAGATCTGCTCAGGCGGACCGATCTCGGCCATCACCCCCTTGTGGAAGAACGCGACCCGGTTCGACACATCCCGGGCAAAGCTCATCTCATGGGTGACGCAGATCATGGTCATGCCTTCGTCGGCGAGCATCTTCAGCGTGTCCAGCACCTCGCCCACAAGCTGCGGATCGAGCGCCGATGTCACCTCGTCGAACAGCATGTAGTCGGGCGACATGGCAAGGGCGCGGGCAATCGCCATGCGCTGCTGCTGACCGCCCGACAGCCGGCCGGGATAGACATTCAGCTTTTCGGCAAGCCCCACATGGGTGAGATGCTTGACGGCGATCTCTTCCGCCTCCTGCCGGGACAGGCCCTTCACCTTGCGGGGTGCAAGCGTCACGTTCTCCAGCACGGTCAGGTGCGGAAAGGCGTTGAACTGCTGAAACACGATGCCGATCTTGCGGCGCAGCTTGTTCAGATCGGTGGTCTTGGCATGAACTTCGATGCCGTCGACGAGGATGCGGCCGCTGTTGATCGGCTCCAGCCCGTTGATGCAGGTCAGAAGGGTCGACTTGCCCGAGCCCGAGCCGCCGATCACCGAAACCACCTCGCCCTTGTCGACGGTCAGGTTGATGCCCTTCAGAACTTCCAGAGCTCCGAAGGATTTGTGCACGTTTTCGATCTCAATCATTCTCTTGCCACCTTTTCTCCAGCCGACCGCCAAGCCGGGCAATGGGAAAACTCAGGGCGAAATAGATCGCGCCGGCAATCAGGAGGATGAACATCGGCTCCTGCAGGCGCGTCACGAGGATCTGGCTGGCACGCAGCAGCTCGATGATGCCCAGCCACAAGACCAGCGCGCTGTCCTTCATCACGCCGAGCGTGAGGCCGATCCAGCTCGGCAGGCCGACGCGCAGCGCCATCGGGAAGACGATCTGCGTCATGTCCTGCCCCCAGGTCAGCCCCAGCGACCGCGCCGCCCGGCGCGTCACCGGCGGCACCGCCTCGATGGCGCCGCGCACGATCTCCGTGCAATAGGCCGAGGTGTACAGCGCCAGCACGATGCAGGAGGTGACGAAGGGGGAGAACTGCAAGCCGGCAATCGCCTGAAAGGCGTTGGCCAGGATCAGCTGGATCAGCAGCGGCACCGACCGGAACACATCCAGCACGAAGGTGAGCGGCAGCATCACCCAGGGGCTGACATGGCTGCGCAAGACGCCGAACAAAAGGCCCAGTGCCGTGCCGCCCACCACCGCGAAGGCGGTGACCGACAGCGTCACTCCGGCACCCTTGAGGAGGAACAGAAGGTCGTTGAAACTCAGAGCGGTATCAAACATCGCCTCTCCCCCCTCAGTATCGGAACAAACGCCAGGCGGCGAGCCGCGCTGCGAACATCACCGCCTTGGCGATGCAGTAGTAGAGCGCTCCCGCCAGAGCGAAGAGCTCGAAGGTACGGAAGGTGCGCGCATTGAGGTCCTGCGTCACCCCGGTCAGATCCGTGCTCATACCCACGGTGACGCCGAGCGAGGTCATCAGGATTGCCCAGACCATCTGGTTGGTGGTCGGCAGGAAGGCGATGCGGAACATTTGCGGCACGACGATCAGACGGAACGCCATGACCTGGCCCATGCCCAGCGACCGGCCGGCACGCACCTGGGTCGCGGGGATTGCCCGCAAGGCCCCGCGAAAGGTCTCGCAAAGGTACCCGGCGTTGTTGAAGGTGATCCCGGCCAGGAGCGCCACATAGGGGCTGAGATAGATCCCGAAGGACCCCAGGCCGAAATGCGCCATGTAGATCTGGAACAGCGCCGGCGTGTTGCGCGCCACCTCGACCCAGGCCGTCGCCGGCCATCGCAGCCAGGGCGAATGGGCATTTCGTGCCACCGCCAGCAACACGGCGATGGTTACGCCGATCACCATCGACAGAACGGCGATCTGCATCGTGACAAGAGCGCCGTCCAGCATCTGCGGCAGCGCACGAAAGGCCTGCCGCCATTGAAAGGTGTATTCAAACATCCTGCGCCCCGCTATCGGCTCGCGTTGGGCGGGGGGGCAGCTGCCCCCCCTTTTCCCGGATCAGCGGTAGACCTTGTTGACGGTCAGATCCGGTGCGGCGCCGCCGACCCACTTCTCGTAGAGCTCCTGATAGCGGCCGGTGCGGACCTGCTGATTGATGAACAGGTCGAGATAGTTCAGCAGGCCGTACTCGCTGCGCAGGGCGATCAGCGACACATAATCGGGCAGATAGGGCGCATCGCCGCCAATGGTCAGCCCCTCGTAGCGGCCGCTCTCGACAATGGACGAGGCAACGGTTGAGGTGACGACCGTGGCCTCGATCTGCCCCTGGGACAGCGCGAGGAACACATCGGCCTGCGACTGGTAGGGACGGAAGCTGCCGCCCTCGCCCCAGGCCTTGATGTCCTTCTCCAGGGCAATCGCCTCATAGGTGCCGGCAACCGACCCCACCGTGCGCCCCTTCAGCGATTCGTAGCTATCGGCACCCGTGCCTTCCTTGGTCAGCACCACATTGGTGAACGCGAAGTAGGGAATGGTGAAGCCGACCGTCTTGGCCCGCTCCAGCGTATCCGACGTGGATGCCACGCCCACATCCGCGCGGCCCGACACCAGCGCGGGAATTCGGTCGGGGAACGGCGTTTCGACGATCTCGGCCTCCACTCCGAGAACCTTCGCCAGATCCCTGCAGTAATCGACATCGAAGCCGATCGGCTCGTTGTTCTCATCGCGCGATCCCATCGGCGGGAAATCGAGCACCACCGCGCAGCGCAGCGTGCCCGAGGCGATGATGTCGTCCAGCTTGTCGGCCTGCGCCGTACCGGCAACGAGGGTGGCAGCGATCAGGCCACCTGCAACGGTCTTGAAGTTCATGTCTCTCTCCCAGGTTCCAAGGTTTCCGACGCACGGCAGCGCGGTGCGCCGGAAACCAGTTCAGGCAATCACAAACTCAACTAAAATACAATTTGTATACTTATCGCCGACGCAAAAAATTTACATAGCCAGCATCAGAACCCGACGATCCTCTCGGGCAGCCAGGTGGACAGCGCCGGAAAGCTCGCCACCAGGGCCAGGGTCAACACCTGCAGCACGATGAAGGGCAACACGCCGCGGCACATCTGTCCATAGGTCATTCCCGGCGGCGCGATCGATTTCAGATAGAAGATCGAGGAGGCCATCGGCGGCGTCAGATAGCCAGTCTGGATCACGATGATCACCAGGGTGGCGAACCACACCGGGTCGACCCCGGCCGACCGGATGAAGGGCGTGAAAAGCGGCACGCAGATCAACACGTTGGCCGTCCAGTCCAGCACGAAGCCGAGGATGAACACCACCGCCAGGAAGAAGACGATCATGCCGGTGGTGCCGAGCCCCGCCCCGTCGATCACGTCGCGGATGAGCCGCGCGCCGCCATTGGCCGCGAACGCGCCCATGAACATGGTCCCGGCGGCAACGATCAACAGGATCATTGCCGAAATCCGCACGGTGATCGCCAGCGACGAGCGCAGCATCTCCACCGAGAACCGCCCATTGAGGATACACAGCGCCAGCGCGCCCGCCGCCCCCACCGCCGCCGCCTCGGTCGGCGAGGCCACGCCGGCGAGGATCGACCCCAGCACGGCGACGATCAGGAGCACCACCGGCAGCATCACCGTCACGGTCAACCACAGCTTTTCGCCGAGGCTCACAGGCGTCTCGGCCTCCTCGCCAGGCTCGGGCCGGGCCGGATACACGAGCCCGTGAATGAAGATATAGGCGAGGAACAACCCCACCATCAGCAGGCCGGGCAGCATCATGCCGGCCAAGAGCTTGCCCACCGACATCTGCGCCAGCGAGGCATACATCACCGCGATCACCGAAGGCGGGATCATCGTTCCCAGCGATCCGCCGGCGCAGATGGTGCCGGCAATCAGCGGATTGCCGTAGCGCGCCCTCTGCATCGCCGGGATCGCCATCATGCCGATCATCACCTCGACCGCGCCGACCACACCGGCGGCGGCGGCGAAAATCGCCCCCATGGCGATGGTGGCCAGCGCCAGCCCGCCGGGCAGCCGCGACAGCCACAGGTTCATGACGCGGAACAGGCGCTCGGCAATGCCCGAGCGCTCCAGCAGCGCGCCCATCAGGATGAACATGGGGATCGCCGACAGGATGAAATTGGTCGAGGCGGAGTAGAAGGAGCCGTAGAGCTGGTTGAAGGCGACGGGACCGAAGGCGCCGAGCCCGGCCCCCACCGCCACGATCACCAGGGAAAACGCGATCGGTAATCCCAGCAGGATCAACACGAACAGCGCGGGAAACATCAATCCTGCGATCAGCATGTCAGGTCTCGATCTTGAAGCTGTCGTCGTTGCGCGGAGCCGCCAGAGCCCGCAAGCCCTCGGCCAGGATCTGCAGCGCCAGCGCCGCGAGCCCGATCGCCAGGGCGCTGTAGAAGGGCCACATCAACGGCGCCCAGGGGCTGACATGCTCGACCTCGCCGGTCTGAAAGGCGCGCCAGGCGCGCTGGCCGGCGATCACCGCCAGCCAGGTGAAGATGGGACAGAGCACCGCGAGGAACGCCAGGCCGTCGATCGCGCCGCGCACCCGCGCCGGCAGCAAGGCGGACAGGAAGTCGATCCGCACATGAGCGTCCTCGCGCAGCACCTGCGCCGCGCCCAGAACGAAGAGCACGCCGGTGCTCATATAGGCGACATCGAACGCCCAGAGGGTTGGCGCGCCAAACACATAGCGCGCCACCACTTCGTAGAGCATGGAGGCGATCAGGATCAGCACCATCGCCTGAGCGATGGCATTCAACCCCGAGGAGATACGATCCGCGACGGTGAGGAGAATGCTTTTCATGATCGCCTCCAGGATCTTACTTGGAGTTGCGGATCAGATAGCCGCTTTGCTCCGCCCAGCGATCCTCATAGGCAAGATACTCGGCGAGGATTTCGGCCATCCGCGGCTTGCCCTCGGCCTTCTGCGCCTCGGCGGTCTTCTGGATCCAGTCCCGGCCGGCATCGGTCAGCTGCTTCTGGAACGCCGGCTCAAGCTCGATCACCTCGGCCTTGCTGGCGCGCAAGGTCGCCATCGCCTTCATGTCCTGATCGTAGAAATGGGCCAGCGACTGCAGGCTGGTGAGCTCGGCCGCAGCCTCGACCTTAGCCTGGACCGCCTCATCCAGCGCGTCCCAGGTCTCCTGCTTGACGACCACTTCCCACAGGAAGGTCGGCTGGTGCACGCCCGGCACCACGATGTAGGGCGCGGCCTCATGAAAGCCTTCCGGCAGGTTGCCCGAGGGCGGGCCCCACTCGATCGCGTCGACGCCCTTGCGCTCCAGCAGCGTGTAGATCTCTCCCGGCGGAACAACGGTCGGAACCGCGCCGAAGTAATCGCGCATCACTTCCGCCCAAGGACCGGAGGTGCGGTATTTCAGCCCCTTGAGATCCTCGGCCTTGCTGATCGGCGTGTTGGCATGGGCCATGATCTCGGACGATCCGATGCCGACGACCAGCGACTTCAGCCCTTCCTCGGCGCGAAGTTCGGCCAGCTTCTCCTTACCGCCCCCCTGGAAGATCCAGGTCGAATAGGCCTCCGGCCCCATGCCGCCGGGAAAGCCGGCGAAAATCGCATTCACCGGATCCTGGTTGACCAGGTAGCTCGGCGTGGAATGGCCCGCCTCGACAATGCCGTCCTTGACCCCGTCATAGACCTGCAGCGCCGGCACCAGAATACCCGCACCGAACGGCTGGATCTCGACAGCCCCATCGGTCAGAAGATCCACATTGCTGGCGAAACGCTCAAGAAAGTTCACGTAAAAGGGCGAGCCTTCCGGCACCGAGGTCGGCACCCGCCAGGTCACGTCCTGGGCCTGCGCACCCGTGGCGACAAGTGCCACCGCGCCGGCCAGCGCCAGCCGCTTGAGACCAAGAAACATATCAACTCCTCCTTTGATGTTCCTGAAGGCACCGCCTGAGCGTCACCCATTTTGCGCTCAAAATTTATACAAACTCTATTCTCTATGTCGACAAAAAAAATATTCAAATCTCGACAACACTTCACACACCCTCTCCTTGCCCTGCGGCATGCGTCTCAGTGCCCTCAACGAAAACGCGGCGCGCAGGATCCTGCGCGCCGCGATCAGACGGGGTAAACCGTGGTCACTGATGTCAGCCGCGCGCATCCTCGGGAAGCAGCGCCGCAGGCATGTTCTGGTAGCAGACCGGGCGGAGGAACCGCCGGATCGACAAGGTGCCGACACTGGTCGCGCCAAAATTCGTGCTGGCCGGATAGGGACCGCCATGCACCATCGCATCGGCCACCTCGACCCCGGTGGGAAAGCCGTTGACCAGCAGACGGCCGGCCTTGCGTTCCAGAACCGGCAGCAGCGCCTGAGCCGCCTCGGTATCCCCGTCGTCCATGTGCAGCGTCACCGTGAGCTGTCCCTCCAGCCCCCGGGCGATGTCCATGACCTCGTCCGCCGAGGTGGCTCGCACCACCAGCCCCAGCGGCCCGAAGACCTCCTGATGCAGGAGCGGGTTCTCACCGAATTCGGCAGCCGAGGTCTCGAACAGGGCCGGCGCAGCGGCGCGGCCTTCGGCAATGCCCACCGTCACCGGACGCACGGCGCCGCTTTGCGCGATCCGCTCGCGCCCGTCGCAGAACGCGCCGGCGATGCCGTCGGTCAGCATCACCTGAGCCTCGACCTGCGCCAGTGCCTCGGCGGCGGCAGCGACGAACGCATCAGCCTCCTTGCCGTCAATGACAACGGCAATGCCCGGATTGGTACAGAACTGCCCCGCGCCCATGGTCAGGGACCCGGCCCAGCCCCGGCCGATCTCCGGACCACGCGCCTCTGCCGCCTGCGGCATCAGGAACATCGGATTGACCGAGCCCAGTTCGCCGAAGAAGGGAATCGGCTCGGGACGGGCGGCGCACAGATCGAACAGCGCGCGGCCGCCGGCCAGACTTCCGGTGAACCCCACCGCCTTGATGAGCGGATGCTGCACCAGCGCCTGTCCGACGCTGTTATCGCCTCCCTGAATCAGCGAAAACACCCCGGTCGGCATACCGCACTTCTCAACCGCTGCCTTGATCGCCTCGGCAACGATCTCGCCTGTGCCCGGATGCGCCGAATGCCCCCGGACCACCACCGGGCAGCCAGCCGCCAGCGCCGCCGCCGTATCGCCGCCGGCGGTGGAAAAGGCCAGCGGGAAGTTCGACGCGCCGAAGACCGCGACGGGCCCAATCGGCCGCTGCACCATCACCAGTTCGGGGCGCGGCAACGGCTGCCGCTCCGGCAGCGCCGCGCCATACCGCCGGTCGAGATAATCGCCCTTGCGGATATGTGCGGCGAACAGGCGAAGCTGACCGGCGGTCCGGCCGCGCTCTCCTTCGAGGCGCGCGGCAGGAAGACCGCTCTCCTGGGTGCCGATCTCCGTGATCTCGGCACCGCGAGCCTCAATCTCATCGGCAATGGTCTCCAGAAAGACGGCGCGGTCTTGCCGGGAGGAATGCGCATAGGTCTCGAAGGCCGCCTCGGCCGCCCGCACCGCGCGATCCACAAGCTCCACCGTGCCGACGCTGAAGCGATGCGCGAGGCCGTTGGCCGGAGCGGATTCGAAAGTCTCGCCGCTGGCGATCCATTCGCCCGCGATCAGATGTTTTCCGTGGGGAGTGAAGGGCATGTATCCCCTCCTTCTTGCTGTGGGTTCCAGGCCATCGGCGGCGCAGTCACAAGGCACGGCATACTGCCATTCCGCCGCTTGCATCCATCGCTAACTGCATACATTATGTATGCAAGATTGCAACCCATTTGCAGACCGAAAGGACGTTTCATGAGCGAGACCACCCTGACCCTTGATGAGCTTGAACGGCTCGTCGGGGAAATCCTGCGCAAGGCGGGCCTCTCCCCCTTGCATGCCGATGCGCTGACCCGGGTGATCGTTGCCGGAGAGCGCGATGCCTGCAAATCCCATGGCATCTACCGGATCGAGGGCTGCCTGCGCACGCTCAAGGCCGGCAAAGTCATTGCCGATGCACAGCCGGAGCTGACGCGCGACGGTAGTGCGATCCTGCGTGTCGACGCAAAGGGCGGATTTTCCTGCGCAGCATTCGAGCTGGGCGCTCCGGTGCTGGCGGAAAAGGCCCGTGCGCTGGGTCTGGCCGCGCTTGTCATCAATGACTGCACCCATTTCTCCGCCCTCTGGCCCGAGATCGAGGCTCTGACCGACCAGGGGCTTGCGGCCATGGCCATGTGCCCGAGCTACGCAAGCGTCGCCCCGGCCGGGGGCAGCGCCCCCCTGCTGGGCACCAACCCCTTCGCCTTCGGCTGGCCGCGCCGCAACGCCGACCCGTATGTGTTCGACTTCGCCACCAGTGTGGCCGCACGCGGCGAGATCGAGCTGCACCGCCGCGCCGGTACCAGGCTGCCCGAAGGCTGGGCCATCGACGCCAGCGGCGCGCCGACCACCGACCCGGAGGCCGCTCTGGCCGGGGCGATGCTGCCCTTCGGCGGGCACAAGGGATCGGCGATCTCGATGATGATCGAGCTGCTGGCCGGTGTGATGATCGGTGACCTGACCAGTCCCGAAGCGCTTGAGGCCCTAGGCACCACGACGCTGGTGCCGGCCCATGGCGAGCTGATTCTCGCCTTCGATCCCGCCCGCTTTGCGCAAGGGCGCGCGGGCGATCCGATGGCCCGCGCCGAAACGCTGTTCGAAGCTCTGCTTGGCCAGGGCGCCCGCCTGCCCTCCCAGCGCCGCTTCCAGGCCCGCGCCAGGGCGCGCAGCGAAGGCATCCGGCTCAGCGCCGACGAAATGGCCCTGCTCCACCGGCTGCGCGATCTGGGGTTGGAGGCGGTCTGAACCGCCTCCTTCAAAAAGAAAAAGCCCTCCCGGAGGACCGGGAGGGCGAAGCCTTGGACCTCAGGCGGCGTATTTCGCCACCGCGCCGGGCAGCTTGCTCCAGTCCGCGTACCAGGTGCGGAACAGACGATACTGCGCTTCCACATAGCCGCGCTGGCTGTCGGACAACGCATCGGTCTCGTTGAAATGCAGGCGGTATTCCTCGTCGCCGTTCAGCACCATCATGTACTTGTAATAGAGCACAAGGTCGGCGCCCTCATCGAAGGACGACAACACGTGCAGCGCCGCATCGAGCTCCGCCGCGCGCTGACGCGCATCGGCATCGCCCGCGGCGGCTGCCTTGCTCAAAGCCACAAGGTGCAGCACCTCCTTCGGGATCACGTTGCCAATGCCCGTGATGGCACCGGTGGCGCCACAATTGACGAACCCGTGATAGACCGTGGTGTCCACACCGATCATCAGCTTGATCGCCTCATCGCCGCTGGTGATGGTCTCCGCCGCATAGCGCAGATCGTCGGCCCCGCCGAACTCCTTGAAGCCCACCAGATTGGGGTGTTCCGCACGCAAGGAGAAGAACAGGTCGGCCCGGGTGGCAAAGCCATAGTAGGGGCTGTTGTAGATCACCGCCGGCAGTTCGGGCGCTGCCGAAAGAATCGCCTTAAAATGATTGCGCTGGGCGGCAACCGACGTGCCGCGCGACAGGACCCGCGGGATCACCATCAGGCCATGGGCGCCGACCTCGGCCGCATGGGCGGCGTGGGCCACTGCCTTGGCCGTGTTCACCGCACCAGTGCCGACAATCACCGGAACGCCGGCCTGCACCAGCCGCGCGACCCCTTCCATGCGCTGCTCATCGGTCAACAGCGGCCAGTCGCCCATCGACCCGCAGTAGACGACCGCGCTCATGCCGGCCGCGATCAGCTCCTTGCCCTTGCGCACCAGCGCATCGAAATCCGGGCTCCGGTCGGCCTTGCACGGGGTCATCAGAGCGGGAATGCAGCCCGTGAAAATGTCATTGCTCATGCTGGTCTCCTTGGCATGCGTGATCTCGTGCGGCGCGCACCGTTCGACCGCACCTTTTCCCGAACGGGTCGATATCAAAATACCATTTGTATTTTTTTTGTCGACATAAATTCCACGCATGGTTTTCGCAAAGGCGATTTCCCGTTCGCAAGGGGCGCGCGCCGAAGCCCGGCTGCTGTTAAAGGGCGATCTGCTGCCGGTGGTCGCGGGCAATCATGTTGCGGATCTGCGCAACGATCTGATCGGCGTGTTCGCTGGCGAGCTTGTCCGCCTTCTCCACGTCGCGCTCGGCAATTGCGGTGATCATGTCTTCATGCTCGATCACATATTGCTGCGGCAGCCGGTCGTTGAAGGCCGAATAATAGAGGCGCAGCAGCCGGCGTCCTTCATCGAGCAGGCGCAGGAACAGGCTCTCGTAATAGGGATTGCGGGCCGCTGCGGCGATGGCCGCATGGAACTCGCGGTTGGTGGCGATCATCGCCAGCGCATCCTGATCCTCGACCGCCTTGGCGAACTCCGCCTGACGCGCCCGGATCACCACGAGATCGCCTGGCTGGTGATGCAGTGCCGCCAGCCGCGTGGTGACGCGATACATCAGGGTGATCGCATCGAAAAACGTGTGCAGGTTCAGAAAGTCAATATTGGCGACGACGGTAGACCGATTGGGCAAGGTTGTGACCAACCCTTCGGCCGCCAGCCGCACGAGCGCCTCGCGAATGGGCGTGCGCGACATCGACAGCCGCTCGGCCAGTTGAATCTCGTCGATCGGGCTGCCCGGCGCCAGCGCCAGATCCAGGATCTCGTCACGCAGCACATTGTAGACGAACTGCACGCCGGAGCCGCGCTTGCGCTCCTTGGGTTTGCGCGTGGCGATGTCGGACATAACCGTTCCTTTTGCACACAAGAAAAATACTGTTTGGTCGTCAAGCGTTCAATCGTCAAGGGATTCAATCGCCACGCGTCGCCAAGAGGGCCACGTAGGACGAACACCATCAGCCTGCCAAGCCTGAGATATCGCCTCCCCCCTCTCGGACCAATCAACCGGTGGAAAGCGGTTTGTTGCATTTCCACCAGACGTCGATGGGCAATAGGATACGCCCCTCGCTTACTCTGGAGACAACAATGAAACTTGTTTCGGCGCTTCTGCTCATCGTCGGCCTTTCCGGCCCTGTTATGGCTGCGGACAGCACCCTGAACGAGCTGATCTGGTCGGGGACCAACGACAAAGCCATTCAGGCGATGCAGAAGGATCCGTCGCTGATCAGCGCCAAGATCGATGGCTACACGCCCTTGCACCTGGCCAGTATGGTCGGCAACACCGACATCGCCAAATTCCTTCTGGACAATGGCGCCGACGTCAACGCACGGGATTTCGAAGGCTATTCGCCGCTGGTGCGCGCCAAGGCCAATGGCAACGACGAGATCGCCAAGATGCTGTCCGATCGCGGCGGAAAAGAGCTGCGCCCCTGATCCGGAGCCCGCGGGGCGTCAGAAGTCAGCGAAGAGGACCGATAGGCCGGACCGTACATACCCGAGCGAGACGATGGCCGAGAACGCGCACTCTTTGGATCAGCCATCGCCTGAGCGACGCCCTCGCGCCCCAACCCGGTCGTTCATGTTTTCAGGGACCTTGCACGAACGCGTACATTCACCGCCTGCGCGTCGCTTTCAATCAAAGGCTGTCGACCTTGCAGGCGGCACTGAAGGAATATCCCACGCCATAGACAGACTTGATGGGCGGCTCGGCACCGGTGTGCTCCTAGATCTTGCGCCGCAGGCGACTGACGACGGCGTCCAGGTGCCGGTTATCGAACTGGGTCTGGCGGCTGGACAGAGAGCGGGCGAGATCTTCCCGGGTGCAGGTGGCACCGGAATTCGCCACCAGGGTCTCGAGAAAGGCCTTTTCGGTGGCGGCCAGCTTGATGGCCATGCCGTCCGGGGGCATCAGCTTCCAGGAGGCATTGTCGAGCACCCATCCGGAGCCTCCGCCGCCGTCTTCTTCGTTGCCGGGCAGCCGGCGCAGCAGGCTCTGGATCGCTGCCAGAATTTCCCGAAGGCTCGTGTGTTTGACGAGGTGAATGTCTGCGCCGCTATCGCCCCCCGGACCCGGCTTTCGGTATCCCCATGGGCGGTCAGCATGATGATGCCGCAATTGAACTTGGCCCTGAGGGCCTTTGCGAGGTCAAAGCCGTTTCCATCGGGCAGCGAGATGTCGAGGATCACCACATCCGGCCGGGTGCCGGAGACCTGGCCGCGGCAGGGAGATGCGTGCGTGCCGCCGCCGTCTCTCGCGCGAAGCTCAAGCCGTCCCATGTGATACCCGACGAGTTGCCGGCAGGCGTGCAGCCCGAGCCCGCTGCCCCCCTTCCCGCCTGTATTCGAGGCGCGGTAGAAACGGCTGCCGATCTGGTTTCTATCGCGTTCCGGAATACCGATGCCGCGGTCCGCCACATCGATGACGATCTGCTCCGCATGCACGGTCATGGCAATTTCGACCATGCTGTCTTCAGGAGAATATTTGAGCGCGTTATCGACGAGATTGACAATCCCGGTACGCAGCATTTCGAGGTCCGCCCAATAGTCCGGTACACAGGCGATATCCCGAAACAGGAGACGGTTGCCGAGACCCGAATGATCAAAATGCCGCTGAACGTCCTCCGCCAATGCCGGAAAATTCACCGGTTCTATCTTCAGAACCCCCTTTTCATGGCGTTCACTGGCAAGAAAGCGGTCGATCAGCATGGTCATGCGGGAAACGGCATCATCGATCCCGTGCAGACGTTTGGCAACGGCTTCCTGGGGGCGGTCCAACATCAGCGCCAGCATGTCGCTTGCGTACCGGATCGCGGCAACCGGGGTGCGGAATTCGTGGCTGACCATGCGCATCAGCTGGCGCTGTTCCTGCCAGGCGGTCTTTTCCCCTTCCAGGCTGGCCGACAGGTCCCGCTCCAGTTGGCGCCGCAGGGAAACCTCCCGTGCCAGCGCGGCGTTGCGGTCGCGCAGGCCATGGAAAGGCGCATGCCCACCATGAAGATGAGGCAGAAAAAGAACCCCACGATGAACATGTGCCCCTGCGGGCTATCCGTTCGTCTCTGTCACACTGCCACCCCAGGAACTCACGCGCGGCGTCCTGCAGGTCAGGGTCATCGAGTTCAAGTCTGGCAAGGTGACGGTTCAAGGCATTCCGGTGGAGGAGGCGGACGGGATCCGCTCCCGCGTCCGCGTTGTCCCGGGGGAGCGCATCGATGCACGCGCGCTGGAAGAGGATCTTGGCTGGCTGAACCGCTCGCCCTACCGCCGTGCGGACAGCGTGTTCCGTCCGGGCGAGGAAGCCACGCTCAGCGACCTTCAGGTTACGGTGAAAGAGTGGAAACCCTGGCAGGTCTTCGCGGGCTGGTCCAACTTCGGCTCCCGGGACACGGGACGCGATCGCTATTTTCTCGGCGCCAACGCCCGCCTGCCGCTGCCCGGTGGCCCCTGGGTCTCCTATCAGATGACGGCGAGCGACGACATCTGGAGCGATCCTGGGATCGTCATCCCGACGAAGGGGGACTATCCCTCTTACATCGCCCATGCCGGCCGGCTCACCATCCCGACCTTTGCCCGCCAGAGCCTGGAAATCGCGCCTGCGGTCGTTGCCACGCGCGAGACCCCCAACAGGTTCTTCGCCTTCGAAAACACCACCTATGAGCTGCCGGTGATCTACCGGTCGGCGGTCTCCAACCTTCTTCCGGGCCACTATTGGGGCGATATCTACGGAGGCATCGAAGTCAAGCGCCTGGAGCGGAGCACCTATTTCAATGGGATTGAAGTCGGCAAGAGCGCCGCGAATATCTTCCAGCTGGTGCTCGGCTGGAGCCACACCGTCGACGATCCCTATGGCCGCACGGCGATCGATCTCAGGGTGAAGGCCAATCCCGGAGGTGTCCTTCAGGGCAATGCCGCCGATACCTGGCAGATCTTTACCAACGGCCGCGTTCAGTCCGTCAACTACGCCTATCTGGCCGCCGATATCAGCCGGGCGACCGCCCTGCCGGCCCGATTTTCCTGGATCAGTTCCCTGTCCGGAACCCTGGCCGGGCAAGTCCTGCCCGACACGGAGCGGATTTCGCTCGGCGGCAGATACGCGGTGCGCGGTTACAATTACGACGATGCCAGCGTGGACAGCGGCGTGATCTGGCGCAACGAACTCCGCCTGCCCTCCGTCGCGCCGCTGGCTGGCCGGTTGCCCGTGACCTGCTCCCCTGAATGTACCCGTTCATAGGCTAGCGCCGTTCACGTTGTGGTCCATTCGTGACCGGGTTGCAAACTCGTTCGGGGTGAGCCCGTCGAGGCTCGTGTGGGGTCGGTTCAGGTTGTAGTCGATCCTCCATTTTTCGATGATCTCGCGGGCATGTCGGTAGTTGCGGAACAGGCTAACCCAAAATCGGGTACATTCAGGGGAGCAGGTCACCGGACCTGGACTATCCCTTCCACGACAGGGACGCTC
>NZ_BMCR01000003.1 GCF_014635285.1 Stappia taiwanensis
TCGCCCCAGTCGCGCCACAGGTAATCGCAGGCCTTCAGATCGGCCGGCCGCGACGCGCCAATTCCCCGGTAGTCGTAGGTCAGAACATCGAAGCCCCGCCCGGCCAGGAACTGGGCGTAGCGATGATAGTAGCGGGCCAGCACCCCGGTGGCCGGGTTGATGATCACCTGGCCGCAGCAGCCGTTATCAGTGCCCCGCCACAGATGGCCGCCGAGAACAACCCCGTCCTTGCAGGGAATCGTGATCTCTTCGCAGCCAATCGGTTTCAGGTGAAGGACATTGTCGTGCATGTCGGTCAGGCTACGCCCACCCGCCCCTTTAGTACATTCACTAGTGAGTATACTTTTTCAGCGCGCAACCGGACATGCTGACCGTCCATGACGGTATGCCGCAGCAGGAACGAGCAAGCTCCGCCCGGTGCGCGGCAAGTCAGGGCTGGGTGCGGCGTTGCATCACCAGTTTGGCGACCATCACCTGAACCGGTTCATCGCGCTGATTGAGCGTCTTGATCCGCAACTTGACGATCCCGCGCTTCGGTGCGGATCGGGAGGGGATGGTTTCCAGCGCGGTGATGTCGAGCCTGAGGGTATCGCCAGGCAGGACGGATTGAGGCCAGCGAAACTCCTCAAAGCCGGCGCCGACGATCCCGCCGGCGGGCCGGAAAGCGCTGCCGACGAGAAGGCGCATGGTCAGCGCCGCCGTGTTCCAGCCACTGGCCACCAGCCGTCCGAAGAACGTATCGCGGGCGCGCTCATCGTTGAGATGAAACACTTGCGGATCGTATTGCGCGGCGAAGGTGACGATCTCTTCTTCGGTCACCGTGACGGATGGCGAACCGAAGGTCATGCCGGGGACGATCTCGTCGAGATAAAGCAGGGGTTCGCTCATGCCACCTCCCGTGGTTGCGTGTGTCCTTCGCCAGGTCTGGCCGGGCGCGGTGTCATCTTGCGAAGCCGCCATCGCAGCGGATGGTGGTCGACTGCACATAGCCCGGCTCGAGCAGGAACCGGACGGCTTGTGCGATTTCCTCCGGCTTGCCGATGCGCCTGAGGGCGGAGACATCCAGAAAGGGTTGAATCCGCTCCCGGGCGAGGGCGGCGGTCATGTCCGTTTCGATGAAGCCCGGGGCCACGGCATTGACGCCAATTCCCTTCGGGCCGAGCAATTCGCCAAGCCAGTGCGTGACGCCGATCAGCCCACCCTTGCTGGCGCTGTAGGGAACCTGCCCGTCCGTGCCGTACACGCCCCCAAGCGAGGAGACCAGGACGATACGGCCCGCCGCCGATTGCTCCAGAAAGGGCAATGCGCCGAGGAGCAATCGCAAGGTTCCGGTCAGATTGGTCCGGATGACCGAGGAGATCTGATCCGCCTGCAAGGTGAAAAAGGGGCCATCCTTCGTCATGCCCGCATTGCCGACCACGGCATCGATGCCGCCGAAACGGGCAGCGACGCGGGCCGGCAGCTCTCGCGTTTCCTGCGGGTCGGACATGTCGGCCTGAAACACCTCCGCCTCGGCGCCGGCAGCTTGCACCGTCGCGGCGATCTGGTCGGCAGCACCGCGATCGCTGCGATAGCACAGGGCTAGCCGGTGGCCGCCTGCGGCCAGATGCTCGGCAATGGAGGCGCCAATGCCCCGGGAGGCACCGGTGATGAGAATGGTCGAGGGCGGGGTCAAATGCTCTGCTCCGTCAAACCGATGCCGACAGGAACGACCAGACCGGACATGGGAAGGTCTGCCTGAGCGAGCAGGCCGCACAAAAAGCCGGCAACCGAGGTCGCGGGCGACTTGCGAAACCGCGAGGCATAGACATTCGTGCGGTTGCGCGGGGTGCGCCACTGGTCCGCCGGAACCTGGTCGAATTCCAATTGAACCTCGAGGCAGTTGACGAGGACATCCATCCGGCGGATCTCCCGGGCAAAGCTCTTCACCGCGGCGCGCCGGGCCATCGTGTCGATGGGCGAGGTGGATATGGGAACAAGGTATCTGGCGCTTTGATCGGGGGTGATGACCCAGATCTGCCCGCCGCGATGGCGGGCGAGCAGGCGGCCGGCGGCCTGCAGCTGCATCAGGAACGACAGGAGTGCCGTTTCGTGAGCAAGCGCCAGCCGCTCGATGTCGTCGGCCGTGCGCGGCAGATCGTGCTCGATGGCGACCGGACCGAAGATGATCCGGTCGATGGGGGCTATCGACATGTCCCAGGCATCGAGCACGGCCACGGCAGACCCTTGCCGGTCGCCATCAGGGCGGCCGACAGGGGCTCCAGCGGGGGCGTGATCGCCAAGCTCATGGACGGCGACCGGCAGGCCGGATAGCTTCGCGCGAAGCGCGTCCATCAGGCTGTCGGGCTCGCCAATCAAGAGGACGCCGTTCATGCGCTTCGACACCTGCGAGGTCTATTGTGCCGGGGCGGCGTCTTGCGGCACGCGCCGCGTCACGTAATCGGCAAGCGTGCCGATGGTGGCGCAGGTCTCCCGCAGCTCTTCGGGAGTCAGGTCCTGCCGGGGAAGCGAGAACTGCCGTTCGACGCCCACGACCAGTTCCAGCGTATCGACGGAGTCGAGCGAGAGCGGCGGCTCGCTCAAGGCGGTCGCCTCATTGAGATCCTTGAGTTCGATGCCGCTTGCGCCGAGATCGAGGCGCTCGATCAGAAGGTCCTTGCAGATGAAATCGACGATCTGGTCCCTGGTAATCGCAGTCATATCGGTTGCTCCGTCTTGGTTCGGATCCTGAATGGTGCCGCGCGACGCTCCGTGCTCTGGCAACAATGTCGGCACCAATGTCGAGGCGTACGGCCTGGCTCGTTAGTCCGCCCACCAGAGTGTCAGTTCGGCGCGCATGCACAGAACGGACCCCCGTCGGATCGACGTCTTGAAGGAAAAGAAGCTGCCCGGGCCGGCATTCCCTTGCGGGCCGGGATCACGCGTCAGCCGTGCCTGTGCGACCACGGTTTCACCCGGCAGCACCGGCGCCTTGAAGGCGGCATTGCCGGAGCCGACGAGATAGGCCTTGACCGTCTTGCCGGCGCGCAAGCCCAGCAGCACGTTCGAGGTCTGGGCAGCCATTTCCAGAAGAAGCACCCCCGGGACAATCGGGTCCCCCGGAAAGTGACCGGCAAAGAACCAGTTTCCTTCATCGAACCGGTGGGTTCCGCGTGCGGTCAGGAGTTCGCTGTCGGCCTCCACATGGTCGACGAAGAGAAAAGGGTCCCGGTGGGCAAGCAGGTTTTTCACAGAAGCGGCGGACGCAGTGTCGGTCACGGTCCCGGTCTCGGGGGTAAGCATCTGGCTCTCCGAATGTCTCATGCGTCCGCCGTTCCTCGTCTCGGGCCTCAGTTCTTCGCGGTTTCCTTCTGCTCGATGACCTCCCAGCCGTCGGTCATCGCCTTCACCAGGACAAAGTCCTTGTCGGATTCGCCCTCATTGGTCCGGGCAATGGGGCCGAGAAGGCCGTCGACCAGGTTGAGCTTCTGGATGCCCCGGCGGATCTTCTCGCGATCCTCGGCGACGGTTTCCGGCTTTGCCTCAACGCCCTCGTTTTCGATTGCCTGCTTGATCGCGTACATGTTTTCCCAGGCCGCCATGCTGTGAAGATCCGCATAGCCGCCGAACTGCGCCGTGGCGGCGGCCGCCGCGCGGGCGATATCGTTGATCGGGGCGAAGCTGGTCGGCACGATCATTCCGGCGGCCTGCGCGCCGCAGTCCTCGATCAACTGAGGGGTGGTGAGGCTGGTCAGCCCGATGACCGCAGGCGGGTTATAGTTCTGGCGCTCCATCTCGCGCAGCACGCCGCAGGCGGAGAACGGGTGGGCGGAGATCACGACGATATCCGCATTCACGGCGGCCATTTCCTTGACCTGTTCGACGAAGTCCACATCGTCGACCAGCCACTTGGCCTGACCCTTCACCTCATAGCCGGCGAGCCCGGCGCGCTCCTTGATGATGTTGTACCAGGTCTGGTTGGAGTGAACGAAGTTCTCCTCAACGCCGGCGTAGACGGTCTTCAGCTCGGCGTTCTCCTGGCGCATCCACGCCCAGAGCGCGTCGTACATCTGGATCTCGTCGGGGATGTTGCGGAACGCCCAGTCGGAAATCCCGGCAAGACCCTTGCGCATCGCCACATCGGCGAAAACCGGGATCCGGTGGCCGGTGTCGCTGTCATCGCCGGCCTGTTTCTGCAGACTTTCGAACACCGGCTTCAACACCGAGGAGCAGGTGGTGCCGATGACCGCCAGCCAATCTTCCTCTGCGAAAGACCCCAGCGTCGCAACGCCCAGTTCCGAGTCGCAGCGATCGTCCCGATACTCGATCTCGATGCGCGCCCGTGTGCCATCGGCCAGGCGAACCCCGCCGGCGCGATTGATGAGCGATCCGGCGGCGCGCATGGCGGCTTCACTGTTGTCGCCAAAGGGTTTCAGAACGCCGGACTTCGCGCCGAAGCCGCCGATCTTCACGACCCGATCGGCAGACCAGGCCGGCTGCGCACAAAGCATGGCGGCTGCGAGTCCGACAACTGCCCCCGTACAGGACTTCACTGCAGAGATCGTGATCATTGCTAAGCCTCTATTTTAAGGTTCACCCTTCGGGACTGAAATAGAATCAATGCAAATCAAATAATACATAATCTGATTTGCGTATTTGGTGATGAGTTAAATCGTAATAGCGTAGGTAATGAAGAATCATGTATATGGTAAATTAGATCAACTACCCTTTATGGTAGTAGGGATTGTCAATTAATATAAAGAACTAGTGGATTTGCTACTATTGTTGGTAGTTGTCCGTCCTGTTTCCCTGATCAATTCTCTCAGCGATTTTCTATTTCGCAATTGCACCCTGGAGGGGTCATGCCCGGCGTGCCCAAAGACACGGCCCCTGAACCGGGCGCCAACCACGATGCCCGCTCCGGTCCCGGGACCGGAGCCGTTTCCACGCAAGGGTCGCTCTGGATGCTTGCGGTCATTCTGTGCGGGCAGGCTCTGGCCGCCATGGATACGGCGATCGTCAACGTCGCGGCGCCGACCCTGCAGGCCGAACTCGGCCTGTCCGGCGCCTCCTTGCAACTGACCGTTGCCGGCTATGGCCTGGCCTATGCGTCCTTTCTGATCACGGCGGCGCGGCTTGGGGATCTTTACGGCTACCGCCGCCTGTTCATGCTTGGCGTGACGGTTTTCACGATCTCGTCGCTGGTGTGCGGCACGGCCCAGACCGCTGGCGTCCTGATCGTCGGCCGCATCCTGCAGGGGCTTGGCGCGGCGCTTCTGGTGCCGCAAGTTCTCTCCCTGATCCAGCTGAGCTACAGCGGGGCCGCGAAGGCGCGCGCCGTCGGGCTCTACTCCATGATCCTGGGGCTGGGGGCCGCGGCCGGTCAGCTTCTGGGCGGGGTTATCGTCGACGTCGACCTGTGGTCGCTGAGCTGGCGCCCGGCGTTTTTGGTCAATATTCCCGTTGGCGTCGCGCTCATCGGTCTGGCGCTGTTTTTTCTGCCAAGGATTGTCGAGCGCCGACGGGTCAGGCTCGATCTGGTCGGGGTGCTGGCGATCACCGGCGTTGCCCTCTGCGTGCTGATTCCGCTGACCTTCGGTCGGGAGTTCGGCTGGCCGCTCTGGTCGCTCGCGATGATCGGCGTCGGGCTGCTCGCACTCGTTGCCTTCTGGCGCTACGAGCAGGCGCTGTCGGGCCGGGGCGGCGCGCCGCTTCTCGACCCTGCCTTGCTGACCGTGCGGGGTGTGCCTCAGGGGCTGGGGATCGTCGCTGTCGGCTTCATCGGATACGGCGGCTGGCTTCTCACCGTTGCCCTTTATCTGCAGGTGGGCCTGGGCTTCAGCCCGTTGGTCTCCGGGGTGACCTTCGGTGCCTATGCGGCCGGCTTCGGAGTGTGGAACCTGTTCTGGTCGCGCCTGCCGGACCGGATCGTCGCCCATGCGCCGTCGGTGGCCCTGGCGACCTTGCTGTGTGCCAGTCTGGCATTCGGGTTTCTGGTCTCCGATGGCTGGTGGCATCCGGTCCTGGGGCCGCTTCTTCTGTTTGCCGCCGGCAGCGGTCATGGCCTGAGCTTCGGCACCAGCGTGCACCGCATGACCGCCGTCATCCCGTCTTCGTTCGCGGCGTCGCTGAGCGGCCTCGTCACCAGTTGCTCCCAGTTTTCCATCGTCACCGGAACCGCGCTCCTGGGCAGCGTCTATTTCGCGGTCGCAGCCAGCGTTCCGGACGGCGAAAACGGGTCTGGCGCGGGGATGGGCGCTGTGGCGTTCGCGGTCGCCATTGGCGCGGGGCTCGGCCTCATTCTCTCGGCCCGGCTGCCGTCCACTTCCTTGATTTCACAGATTAAAAGCGCGAGGCCCTCGGATGGTTGAGAACTCAAACGCAGAAATTGTCGATGACCTTCGTCATCTGATAGCACAGATCATCCATCTGGAGCCCGACGCGATGGAAGCGGGGCAGCCGCTGCGCGACTACGGCATCACCTCCATCGAGTTGATCGATTTCATCAGGCGGATCGAGCGTCGCTACTCCATTTCGTTTCAGCCCGATGCGCTGAAAGAGATCACGCTGAATGCGCTCGCCGAGAATGTTCATCTGGCAATGGACGGGCAGATGCAATGACAGCGATTGCGATCACCGGCTCAAGCGTTTTCTCGCCAAATGGATCGACCGATCAGGGGTTCTGGGAAAGCCTGGTGGATGGCGCCGACCGGCGCGGTCCCTGGCCTCATCGGGCGCTCGAGATCTATCCGGTCGACAATGTCATCGCCATTCCGGAAGCGACCTGGGCGACGCTATCGGACGCTCATGGGACGACCCGCTCCAAACGGATGGCTGACTTTCTCGCGCGCGGTGCCTTGCGGGATGCCGGCCTGCCGGTTGACGGGGCCGGGCGTGTCGGATGCGCTCTGGGCACCACAACCGCCTGCGCGGAGCTGATGGAACTGGCAACCCTGGGGGCGGCGGACGAAGGCGCCACCGGCGCGCACCAGAGTGCGGATCTGGTGCCCCGCGAGGGGCTTTCCTGGCAGGGGCCAACCTTGACCCTGTCGACGGCCTGCTCTTCCGGGCTGCTGGCGCCGGCGCTGGCGGCGGACATGATCAAATCCGGCGAGGCCGAGGCCATGGTGGCCGGCGGCATGGACGTTCTGCTGGAATACACAATCTGCGGCTTCAATTCGCTGCGGGTGGCGACGCAGGAGACCTGCCGCCCCTTCAGCAGCGAGCGCAAGGGGGTCATCCTCTCCGAAGGCGGGGCTTGTTTCTGTCTGGAGCCGGTCGAGGCCGCGCAAGTCCGACAGGCCCCGATACAGGCCGTCATTCTTGGCTACGGCATCAGCTGCGATGGCGGCCATCCGACCGCGCCCAGTGTTGCCGGAATCGGGCGCGCCATTCGTCAGGCGCTGGCCTCGGCGCAGGTGTCGCCCGTGGAAATCTCCGGCGTCATCGCCCATGGCACGGGCACGCCGACCAATGACAAGGTCGAGATCGAGGCGATGCGCGATGTCTTCGGCGATGTCCCGCTTCCTCCTGTCACCTCGGTCAAGAGCGCCATCGGCCATGCACAGGGCGGCGCGGGCGCGATCTCCCTTTTGGCGGCGCTGCTCAGCCTGAAACACGGCGAACTTCCCGGCATCACGCATCTGGGCGAGGTCGATCCGGCGCTCGGCGCGGTATCGGTGTCGGCACGGCCGATGCCGCTTGAAGGCACCTGCCTGATGGTCAACGCCTTCGGGTTCGGCGGCAACAACTGCGTGATGATTGTCGCCGATGAACGGTTCCTCGCAACCCGGAGGCAACTGGGATGACCGGCATCGTCATACGCGCGACGGCCGCTGGCAAGGCGGCGAACGACGGCAGCATGCCGGCGGATATGCTGTGCGCCGAGCGTCGCTCGCCGCGTGTCGGCGCGATCAATACCCAGGCGCGGATGGTCGTCCAGGCGCTCAGGCGCTGTCTTGAGGGCAATGATGGACCGCAACAGGAATGGATCGGCCTCAGCCTCGGCACCGCCGATGGTGCGAACGGAATTGTGGAGACCTCCCTGAAGACGGCGCACGGCACGGGCTTCGAGGATGTCATCACCGCCTGGTACGCAACGGGCCTGCCGAACTCCACCGCCGGTGTCGTGGCCAGTCTGGAGCAGTTGCTCGGTCCCAACCTTACCTTGCTCGGCGAGCAATCGGGACTTGAGGCCATCGTCATGGCCTGCCGTCTGATCCGCGCCCGGCATGTGGATGGCATGGTCGCCGGCGGGTTTGACACCCCCGCATCGGACAGTGTGCCGGGGGAGGGGGAGACCGCTCCTTCCGCCCCCGTGAAAACCGCACTCCCCGGCGTCGGCCTGCTCATGCTGGCGGCTGCCGATGACGCCGACAGCGATTTGGTCCGGATCCTCGGCTGGTCCAGCGACATGGCCGGCGGTCGGTCGGATGACGACCTGATCGCCGCCGCGCTCGCCGTCGCCGGACGAACCGCGGACCCGTCCAGCGTGCGCAGGATCGTTCTTGATGGCGATCGGGGCGATGGCGACTACCGGGCGGCGACGGGCCCGATCCACCTGATCGAGGTGATCGGCGCGGCTCCTGCGAGCGGTCTTCATGCGTTCATCGCACATGGCAATGACGGCAAGGCAGTGTGTCTTCTTCTGGACATTCCGTCTTCTGCAAACGGCGAAATCGGGGAGGAGCAGCGTGATCATTGATGCGGACGCGGCCGAGGTACTGGATGTCCTGACCTATCTGCCGGAGGAAGCGCGGACCTGGGAGCTTGCCGATGCCGGCCGGGTCTTCACCCATTCCCTCTGCCGGGCGGACGACGGCCAGCCGCTGCACGTGTTCGAGGCGGGCGACAGGTCCAATCCGACATTGTTGCTTGTCAACGCCGTCGGCATGTCCGTTCTCTTCCTGGCGGCCATCGCCAGGGAGCTGTCGCAGCGGTATCACGTGGTGAGCTGGGAAACGCGCGGGCTTCCCCGCGCCTCGGAAAGCGTAGCGGACTGCGATCTGTCGCTGGAAAGGCTCGCGAAAGACGGCGCCGATGTGCTGTGGCGGCTCGGCATCAGTCAGCCTGAGGGCATTCTGACCTATTGTTCGGGCATCAACGTCGCGCTTTGCGGGCTCGTTCAAGGGCTGTTCACGACACGCCGTCTTTGCATCGTCAGTCCGTCCATCGAGTTGCCGGTTCCCCGGGAGGAGACGGTCTATCAGCGCACCATGCTGCCGATCTGGCGCGATGTGGCGGAGAAGGGAGCCTCGGAAGCGGCTCTTATTCAGCGCCTGCTGCAAACATCCGCATCATCCGCTCCGGCAGGACTTGCGGAGGAGCTCGAAGCGATCGACCGGCTGCCGTTCCTGACGCCGGAGAGCACCCACACCTACGCCCGCCTGCAGGCGGCGTGTCGCGACGAAACCGTTTTCGCCGGCCTCGGCAATGTCGGCATTCCCGCGCTGGTTCTGCATTGCTGCGACGACACGGTCATTCACGCCGATACGGCGACGACACTCGCCGATGCCCTGCCGGCCTGCAGCTACTCTGAAATCCGAAACAGCGGGCATTTCGGCATTTTCACGTCCGACACAATTCACGGCACTGCGGTCGCGTTCTTCAGCCGTGGCCGGCCGGAAGCGTGATCATGACCCCTCATCAGACTGCGGAGGCGTTCAATGTATACGAATATTTCTGAGGATTCGGCCCTGGTGCGCAATGCCCTGGCGACGCTGGGAAAGAGCTGGGATGAGCGCGTTGCCGTGCGCAAGGAGCGCCTGGATCTGACCCAGTATTACGATCCGAGCATTCCCGATTTCCCGGTCTCGCTGGTGCCCTTCTGGGACGATGAGGATTTCGCCAATCTGGATCCGGATTTCAAGCTGCGGTTTCTCGCCGTCGCCTGGCTGGCCTACAATGAAAAGGCGATCTATCTGGAAGAGGCCATCGTTCAGCCCGCCTGCGCGCTGTTGTTCCGCAACGAACTGCCCGGCGTTGGCGCTGCGCAGACCAAGCAGGTCATCGCCCAGATTCAGGTCGACGAGCAGTTCCATATCCTGATGTGCCTGGATATCTGCCGCGTCTCCCGGCTGCGGCACGGGCTGGAAGACTACACCATGCCCGAACCGGCCCTCGGCACGCATCTGAAGGAGCTGGTTCGCAACGCGGCCGACGCGGATGATGCCCGGATTGCCCAGGTGGCCTATGCCTCGGTGGCCGAGATGTCGATCAACGCCTACCTGAACGAGGTGGCGGGCGACATGACCATTCAGCCGCTCAACCGGATCAACACCGACATGCATCGTCAGGACGAGGCCGCGCACGGCATCGGTTTCTCCGAGATCGTCGGCTCGGTTTATCGCAGGATGTCCACGGTCCAGCGGGATCGGTTCCGCGCCTATATCGGTGTGGCCTTGCGCGATTTCACCAAGCCGGATGAGACCTACTGGGCCTCGATGCTCGACTATCTCGACGTCCCCAATCGCGACGCCATCTTGCAGCGGCACGCGAACACCACCCGCGGCCTGGTGCTGAAGCGGAACTACACGACCATCCGCCGATTGTTCGACGAACTCGAGATCACCGACGCAATCGATTTCGACTTCCAGTAAGGCGCGAGGCCGTCCCTTTGCCGATCCGGCGGGGCGCCCGCCGGGGCGGCGTTGCGAGGGGCTGGCTTCCGGCCGGCGTGGGGGGAACGCCAATGAACCTGCCAAACGGAGTGTTGCGCCGCTGGGGCCTGCTTGTTCTTGCCGGCGGCATCGTCATGGGCCTCTCGCTCGGCACACGTCAGTCGCAGGCGCTGTTCATGTTGCCGGTGTCCATGGGGCTGGACTGGGCCATCGAGGACGTGGGCTTCGCCTTCGCGCTGCAGAACCTGATCTGGGGGCTGACGCAGCCGCTGACGGGCATGATCGCGGACCGGTTCGGACCGGCGCGGGTGATCTTCTTCGGCGTGCTGCTCTATGCGGCCGGCCTTTTCGCGATGGCGCAGGCCTCCGACCTGTTGCTGTTCAATCTCAATGCCGGGGTGCTGGCCGGGGTTGGCCTCGGCGGAACCGCCTTCGGCGTCATCTATAGCGCGGTGGGCAAGATCGTCCCGCCCGGCGATCGGGCCTTTGCGATCGGGGCGGTGGGCGCGATCGGCGCCACGGTGCAGTTCCTGGTCGTCCCCTTCGTTCATGAAATGCTGAACACCCAAGCCTGGGATGGGACCTTCCTCGTCCTCGCCGTCCTGCTTCTTGCGGTCTGTCCTCTGGCCTGGCTGCTGCGGACAAGGGGGGCTGAGGAGGGGGGCACTGGCCCGGACGCGCCTACCATGGGCGCGGCGCTTTCCGAAGCGCTCCGCCATCGCGGTTTCTGGCTTCTTCTCTTTGGCTTCACGGCCAGCGGATTTCAACTGGCGTTCCTGTCCGGCAACGTGCCGTCCTATCTGGTCGACCGGGGCGTTCCCCTTCCGGTCGCCGGCACCGCGATTGCGCTGATTTCGCTGACCAATATCGCCGGCGCCTTCGTGTTCGGCTATGTCGGCGGCCCGGTTTTCCGGCGCAAATACACGCTCGCCTTTCTCTACACCTGCCGTACCCTGGCGATGGTGGCCTTCATCTCGGTGCCGTTGACGCCGGTCAGCACCTACCTGTTTGCGGCCATGATCGGCTTCCTGTGGCTCGGCTCCGTACCGCTGACCATCGGGTTGATCGGGCAGATCTTCGGGGGGCGGTATCTCACGACCCTGTTCGGCTTCGCCTTTCTCGGCCACCAGCTCGGCGCCTTCTTCGGCATTTGGCTGGCCGGCTATGTGTTCGACACAACCGGCTCCTACAGTTCCATCTGGTGGCTGTCGATCGGTGCTGGCGCGCTTGCCGCCCTGCTGCACATGCCGATCAATGACCGGGAGCTTGCAAGGCGCAAATCAATCGAGGCGGTGCTCGCATGAGCAAAGACCTGCCGTTCGCTTCTCTTGCCGTGAATGCGGTGCTGGTGATGGCGCTGCTGGCGGTGCTGATCTACGGGTTCCTCACCTATCTCGATCCCGTGTTCGTCTACACCTATGCCTCGTCCATGCGGTTTTGCGGCTAGGCCGCGCGCCGCCGCTGCGTGCAGCGCACATGGCGTCCCGTTGCCCCTTGCGCTGGTTGGTCGGTGCATCAGGTGGCGCGGCCCGCGCGCTCTTTTGTTTGAGACCTATCGCGCTTGCTGCACGGCCTCCCGTCGGAAGGCCGTGCAGCAGGGACCTGCGTTCGCCGCGTTGCACCTCCCGTCCAATGCGGCGCCCGACTGTGTCGTCGGAAGGGGCCATCCCCCAGTTGGGTGGATGGCGCGTGGTGGTGGTGAAGCGAATGCGTTGATCCGCTACTGGAGTTCGAGCAATCCGGACCGGATCGCGGATGCAACCGTTGAGGCCCGATTGGCGGTTCCGAGCTTCGACATCGTGTTCTTGATGTGAAAATTTACAGTGTTGATCGAGATATTCAGGATCATCGACGTCTCGCGCGACGTTTTCCCATGCGCGGCCCACTTGAGGACCTCGATTTCACGGTCTGTAAGCTTGTTCACCATGGAGTCTCCCTCGTTCCTCCGTTGCAACATTTGAATTTTCAAATCTCCCCGGGGGCGCCCTGACCAACGATGGCCACATGACGTGAGGCAGGTTGCTCCCATCAAGAAGGGAAAGCGCAGAAACTGCGTCTGATTTTCAGATCTTTCGCGAGCTGAGAGCAGAGCCAATCCGGTCGCGTGCGGCGGATATGGAAAAAGCTTCGCCCCGCGTCCTCAAAGCGCCGGACCGGGCGAGGCGTCCGCTCTGCACACTCTTTCTTGCGGTGGGGTGCTCTTCCTCATGCCATGTCAGCCTCATTTGCGGGTCCGTACCCTGAAAAAGGGGGCGATGCCGGACTGGCTGCGCCCCAAGGGATTTTCAACCAAAGGTTACATTCACGTGTAATATGCATGTTTGTAGGTATTTTTTCTAATACTTTTTTTGAATTATATGTATTTGTCATTTTTGACAGTGTCTTTTATCGTATATCCTGATTTTTCTTTGTCTAGTTAAAATGAGTATCAATTAGTATTATCGAAACCTACTAATTATGTGAGTTGAGATTGAGAGCGGCGGATTGTTATACGATCTAAGTGAACGACGTAGGTAATTCATGAAATATCAATAGCTGCCATGACTTAAAATAACTTCATTAGGTGTTATTTAAGATAACAAAACCTGTGATTGCATTGGGCCGCTATTGTTTCGATGGGAACGTGCCGAACTTTGGGGAGAGCAGCCGTGAAGATGCAGATCGTCGGTGTCGGTGTGGGGCCGGCCAATCTTAGTTTGGCGTCCCTTGTGTATCCGAAAGGGGTGCGAAGCCAGTTTTTCGAAAAGGACCAGGAATTCACCTGGCATTCGGGCCTCCAGCTTCCCAATGCCAGCCTGCAGGTGTCCTTTCTGAAGGATCTGGTCACTCTGGCCGATCCGACGAACCCGTTCTCTTTCCTGGGGTACCTGCACGAGCATGGTCGTACCTACCAGTTTCTGAACGCCCGGTTCGATGCGGTCACACGCCAGGAATTCACGCAGTATCTGCAATGGGCGGCGCGGAAGAACGAGAACATCCAGTTCGGCGAAGAGGTTGTTGACATCGATTTCGACGGCGACTTCGTGGTCACGACCACTGCAAGGACCGTGCGGGCGGAAAACATCTCGGTTGCGGTTGGGAAGGTTCCCTCGGTTCCGGCCTTCGTTGCCGGGAGCCTGGGCGAGACCACGTTCCACAGCTCCGACTACCTCAGGCACGCGGACAAGCTGGCGAACAAGCGGGTCGCCATCGTCGGCTCGGGCCAGTCTGGCGCCGAGATCTTTCTCGATCTGATGTCGCGGGAGGGGGCGGATGCGCCCGCGCATGTCTCCTGGGTGTCCCGCCGGGCCGGGTTCTGGCCGCTGGACGATTCGCCCTTCACCAATGATCTCTTCATGCCGTGCCACCAGAACTATTTCGCCTCTCTGGGCGAGACGACGCGGCAGCAGTTCCTGAAGGACAATGTCCTGGCCAGCGACGGCATTTCCATGTCGACCCTGAACGAGATCTATCAGGGGCTTTATCTGCGCCGCTTTGTCCGGCCGGCGAAAAACACCGTCGAGCTGTTGCCCAACCGGGCCGTCGAACATGCCGCGCCTGATGGGCCACGGTGGAATCTGCGCACCGTTCACGGCGAGGCCAACACCCGCGAGATGATGAATGTCGACGTGGTCATCTGGGCGACCGGCTACCGGAATGCACCGCTTCACTTCATGGATAACCTTGCCGAAAGGCTGCAGTATTGCGGCGACGAGGTTGCCGTCGACGACAATTTCGCAGCTCTCTGGAATGGGCCACGGAACCGGGCGATCCTCATTCACAACGCCAGCCGAAGCCAGAAGGGGCTCGCCGATCCGAATCTGAGCCTGCTTGCCTGGCGCAGCGCCAAGATGGTGGAGCGGATCACCGGCTTCCCCGCGTCGGTCGAGCCCATTCCGTCGGCGGTGTGCTGGGGGCCGCTCGCCTCGGTTTCCGACGAAGCGCGGAGGTCGGCATGATGACGACCGCTCCGTCCTTCGCCATCGTCGGTGGCGGTATCATCGGCTTCACCGTGGCTCGGGAAGTCTGCCGCGCGTTCCCCGATAGTTCTGTCACCCTGATTGACCGGGATGTTCCGGGATCCGGCGCTTCGGCCCGCTCCGCCGGGCTGCACTTCCCGCTCGGCCGGTATCCGCGCGTGCGCGAGATGAGCCGCTACAGCGAGGAATTCTATCAAGACCTCCGTGCGGAATTTCCAGCCGCGCCGATCCATCCGCTTGGGCTGCGCGTTCATTCGGCGAAGCTGGACCATGCCGGTCTTTCGTCCATGTTCACCAGCACGGTGACGCCTCTGGCGGCGGACGCGCAGCCCGGTTCTCTTGCGTCCGCGGACGCGGACTACCGCGTGTGGACGGTGGACGACGCCCAATATGCCGATGTTCCGGCTTTGATCGCCTTCTACCGCGAGGCGCTGGGGGAGCGACTGAGGACGCTTTTCGGCCTGAAGATCGCGAAGATCGAGGAGACGCCGGAGAAGGCCACCCTGTCGACCCATGACGGCCTCAGCATCGACGCCGACCATCTCATTCTGTGTCCCGGGCCCTGGGCGCTTTCGGACGTGTTCCGGCCCTACACCCGCAATCTCGATATTCGGATCAAGCGGGTCGTTGCCTTTCACATCGATGCGGCTGGCCTCCGGGAGGCGTCCTCCGTGCCGGCCGTGGATCTGTTCTTCGACGAAGACGCGTTCTTCATGCCCTGGGGCAAGGGGGACAAGCGTCTGTTCAGCTTCACCCGCAAGAAGTGGGACGTCACGCCAGAAGACTCCTACGGGGCGATTACCGCCGAGGACCGCGCCGAGGCGCTGGCGGTGCTGGCCCGGATCGCTCCGCAACTGCGCGATTCCGTCGGGGGCGGGCAGGTTTTCTGCGACGCCTATAGCGCAACCGGCGCGCCCGTCGTCGCGTCGGTCACGTCCTCCGGGCGCATTGTGTTCGCCGGGGCGGCAAATGGATCGGGCTACCGTCTCGCGCCGGCCATTGCCCGCAAGACGCTCAAGGCCATTGCGAAAGTACCTGCCCGGGAGATGGTGTGATGAGAGTTTTCAAGCTGAAGGACCAGTCGCTTCTGCCCGCGTTCGGGATCCAGATGGCTTCGGTCGATGCCTTTTCCGGAACGGCCGACGTCGGTGCTGGCTATGGGGTGATCGAACCTGAGGGTGTCACCGCCTTTCACCGCCACGATGAATGCGAATTGTTCGCGATCCTGGAAGGCGATGGCGTGGTGGAGGCCGACGGGGGGGACAGGATTGCCGTCGGTCCGGGCGATCTCGTCGCGATTTCCCCGTTCGACAAGCATGTGTTGCGCAATACCGGATCCGGCAAACTCGTTTTCGCAACCGCCTATTGGCGCGACGCGAAAACCGCAGTGACGGAAGCGGAGAAGGGGGCTTCGGCGCAGGAGGAGGCGACGGATCCGGCCGCCGAGGCGCCGTGTTTCGTCTTTTCCACGCCGCCGACGCCCAATGGCGATCTGCATCTGGGCCACCTGTCCGGACCGTATTTCGGGGCGGATGTCTTTGCCCGGTTCCAGCGATTGCTCGGCAAGACCGCCTTCCACATCACCGGGAGTGACGATTTCCAGAGCTACGTGATCGCCAAGGGGCGGCAGCTGAACAAGACGCCGCAAGAGGTCGCCGACCATTTCAGCCGCGAGATCACCGAGACCCTCGACCTTCTCGACGTTCAGATCGACCAGTTCACGCTGACCTCCCATGCACCGGACTATGAGCGTCAGGTGAAGGCATTTTTCCAGAGCGTGGCCGCATCCGACAGCGTTCAGCGCCGAGCCGACAGCGCGGCCTTCGATCCGACGACGGATGCCTATCTGTATGAGTGTGACATCAAGGGGCGTTGCCCGACCTGCGGATCTGGATCCGGCGGCAACATCTGCGAGGAATGCGGCGAGCCGAACCTGGCCTATGACATGCTGGACCCGGTTTCGACCCAGACAGGGGCAACGCCCGTGGTCCGCCCCTGCGAGCGCTATACGATCACCCTGAATGACTTTGCCGATCATATCCTCGGCGCAATGCGGGAAAGCAAGGCCAGCGCACGCCTTCAGGCTCTGGCCGAGCGGGTGCTTGCGCGTGAGGCGTTCCACGTTCCGATCACCCACCCGCAGACCTGGGGGATTTCGCCGACCGATCCGGACATGGCCGATCAGGTCTTCTGGGTCTGGCCCGAGATGTCTTTCGGCTTTCTCTATGGGATCGAGGCGCTCGGTCAGCGGACCGGACACGACTGGAAGGCGCTGGAGCCGCAGGACAATTGGAAGTTTGTCCATTTCTTCGGCTACGACAACAGCTTCTACCACACGATCCTCTACCCCGCGCTCTACAAGGCCGCCTTCCCCGATTGGCACGCGGACATCGAGTATCACGTCAATGAATTCCTGTGCCTTGAGGGCGATAAATTCTCCACCAGCCGGCAGCGGGCTGTCTGGGGCAAGGAGGTTCTGACCCCCGAGACGGTCGATTGCGTCCGCTTCCACCTTGCGCTGACGCGCGGCGAGGTCGAGCGCACGAATTTCTCGGTGAGCGCCTTGCAGGCCACAAACCGGGAGCTGATCGCGGAGTGGCAGGGCTGGCTTCAGGCCCTTGGAGACGAGGTGCTCGAGCGCCATGACGGCGTGGCGCCGGACGCGGGCGACTGGAGTGTGGATCACCAGGCGTTCCTGCAGCTGCTGGAGCAGCATCGCCAGCAGATCGAAACCTGCTACGGCTCGGCCGGCTTTTCGCTGAACAAGGCCGCCGAGACGATCCGCACCCTGGTGCGCGATACCATCAGGTTTGCCAAGGGCAATCGGCATCTGGCGGGCCACGCCGCCGCTGCGGATCGCCACAGAACGACGCTCGCCCTGCAACTGGCGGCAGCGCGCCTTCTCGCCGATGCCACCGCGCCTTTGACGCCGCGTTTCTCCGAAGCCTTGAGAAAGGGGCTGGGGCTTGATCCGGCCAGCGTCTGGCCGCGGACCATCGAGCTCTTGCCCGCCGGCAATCGGGTCACCTTGAGCGACCAGCGCTTCTTTTCCGAGAAGGTGGGCGAGAACGTCGCGCCGATCAAAGTGACGGATGCAGCCTGATGACGATCAAGGCCTGGCCACATGAGACCGCGCTTCTCAACGCTCTGTTCAAGCGTCGATGGAGCGCGGAGCACAAGCTCAGCGTCTATCGGTTTGGCGCCGAAGCTGAGGCCATCCCCCTGTCGGACCTGCAGGGGATGGTGGAAGGCGTGGCCGCCTGGCTGACATCCCTCGGCCTCGAGCAGCACGATCGGATCGGCATTTTATCGTCCAACCGGCTCGAATATGTCCTTCTCGATCTTGCCGCCCTCCGCTTGGGGCTCGTGACCGCGTGTTTCGACCCCGCGTCCTTTGCGCAAGAGACCGATCTGGCGGAAAAATACGGTCTGAAGCGGTTGTTTCTGGACGCGCGGCTTGCAAGCCCGCAATCGGGCGCAGACCACGTCTTGCCCATCGAGCGGGTGCTGGAGGAAGCGGGCAAGGAGCGGGACGGGGACAGTGCCGAGCCGGTTGCCTATGCCCCGGAGGATATCAGCACCATCAAGTTCACCTCCGGGAGCACGGGGATCGCCAAGGGGCTTGGCGCCACCGTCGGCAGCATTGAGCAATCCCTTCGCTCGACCCAGAAGCTGTTTTCGCACGGGCCGGGCGATACGCTCCTTGTGTTCCTGCCCTTGTCCTTGCTGCAGCAACGCTACTGGGTCTATTCGGCCATTCTCTATTGGCACGATATCGTGATCACCGACTCCCGGCTCGCGCTGGAGGCGATCCAGCGGGAGCATCCCACCGTGATCATGGGGGTGCCCGCCTTCTTCGACACCTTGAAGGAATACATCGAGATGTCGGCGGGCGCTGGCTCGCCGCGTGCTTCGGCGATCGATGTGTTGGGCGACCGCCTGCGCTATCTCTGGACCGGGTCCGCCGCCGCGCGGCCCGACACGCTGGAATTCTTCGAGGTCACCTGCGGGGTGCCGATCTTCGAAGGCTACGGTCTCAACGAGACCTGCATCACCACCAAGAACCACCCCGGCGCCCACAAGCGCGGCAGTGTCGGCAAGCCGCTGGACGGCGTTCGGGTCGAGATCGACGCGGAGGGCCAGATCCGTGTCTTTCGCGATCACCCGGTGAACACCCGCTATCTGTTCGCGCCGGAGGGCGCCTCGGAGAAGGTGTTCATGGCCGATGGATCGGTGGCGACCGGCGATCTCGGCTACATCGATGACGAGGGCTTTCTCTATGTGATGGGCCGCGCCGATGACGTGGTCGTGCTTGCCAACGGCAAGACGGTCTCGGTGCGCCCGCTTGAAGAGGCCATCCTCAGGCTGCCTGAGGTGAAACAGGCGATGGTGTTCGGCACCGGGCGCCCCGTTCTGGCCTGCCTGGTCTGTCCCGTGCCGGGGACCGATCCGGACGTGGTCAAGCGCGCCGTCCAGCAAGCCACGCGCGGCTTCGGATCCGAAGCCGTCGAACTGGTGATCCCCGTCGCCGATGGCTTTTCGGAGAGCGCGGGCCTTCTGACCTCGCAGGGAAAACTGCGCCGCCGGGCCATCACCGAACATTATGATCAGGAAATTCAACAGGCGTATGGAGACCAGTCATGAGCGAGCTTGAAACCACCATACGGCATCACATCGCGGCGACGGCGAAGCCCGCTCAGATCGCGCCGGACAGCATCGACCTTGACGTCGATCTCAAGCAGGAGTTCGGCATTTCGTCCATGAAGATGATCTTGCTGATGACGACCCTTTGCAAGGAGCTCGGGGTCACCTTGTCGAGCTTCGATGAAAGAGATCTGGCAGGCATCAACAGCGCGGGCGATCTGATCCGCGCCTTCGAAAAGGCCCGGGAGGGGGTGGCATCATGACCTGGAAAACCGTGTTCAGTCAAACGCTTGAAAACGAGCGTGTTCTCATGCGGCCCTTGCAGGCTTCGGATCGCGCCGAGCTTGCCAAGATCGTGTTCGATCCGGATATCTGGCGCTATTTCGTCGCCCGGATCGACAGCGAGGAAGACCTCGACCGGTTCGTGGAAACCGGGCTGGCCGACATCGCGGCGGGCCGGCGCGCGGTCTTCATGATCTTCGACAAGAAAACCGGAAAGCTGGCCGGCAGCATGTGTTTCGGCAATCTCGCCGAGGCGGATCTGCGGCTTGAAATCGGCTGGTCCTGGCTGTCCAGGGACTATCGCGGCGCGGGCCTCAACCGCTACGCCAAGCTCGCCCTCCTGACCCATGCCTTCGAGGCGCTGGGCTGCGCCCGTGTCGAGTTCAAGACCGACGTGTTGAACGAGCAGGCCCGCAAGGGGCTGCGCAACATCGGCGCCACCGAGGAAGGCGTGTTGCGCAGTTTCAATTTCATGCCGGGAGGTCGGCGCCGGGATGCGATCTTCTATTCGATTCTCGCGGATGAATGGCCCCGGGTGAAGGCGTTGCTGCTCGGGCAGGACCGTGTCGAGGGTGCCCGCGATGTCCAGCCTGCCTGACGTCATTGCGCTTGATGGCTGCCCTCTGACCCGGGGGCAGCAGCACGGCCGGCAGGCGGCCGGCCGCATCGCTGCGTTCCTTGACGATGGTTTGGCCCGTCTCGACACCTTCCTTGGGCCGGACATTCGGTTGTCGGATCTTGGCCAGGACATCGCCGCCTATGGCGCGGCGATCGAACGGGAGACGCCGGAGCTCTACCGGGAAATCGCCGGGTTGAGCGAAGGCGCCGGGATCTCGATGGACGAGGCCGTGCTCTTGCAGGTCCGCAGGGAACTGGCCGGGTTCAGCCGGTTCAACACCTCCGGCGACTGCACGACCTTCGCCCGCACGGGCGAGGGGGCGGTGATCGGCCAGACGGTGGACCTTGCCGGCGATCTCGACGATCAGGTCACCCTCCTGAAGGTTCGAGACGCGGCAAGCGGGCACCGAGCGCTGGTGATGAGTTTCACCGGGCTGCTCGGCTATCTCGGTGTCAACGATCGCGGTCTGGCCGTTGGCCTCAATCTGGTGCTTGCCGGCGACTGGCGGCCCGGGTTGCCGCCCTATCTGGCGATCCGCCACCTGCTCGATACCTGCGGCTCGGTGGAAGAGGCCATCGCCTGCCTTCAGGAGCTCGATCTTGCCAGCTCGCGCTGCTTCATGCTGTGCGACGGCAAGGCCGCCGCCTTTGTCGAGGCGATGGAGGGGAAGCTGGCGGTGCATCGCGGCGCGGAACTGACCCACACCAATCATTTCCTCGATCCCGCTTTCGCGCCGCATGACGAACTGAACATCTTTGCGCAAAACGGCTCGCGCAAGCGGTTTGAAGCCTGCCGGGACTGGCTGGCCTCTCATGACGCCAATCGGGAGCCGGGAAGTTATTTCGACCTGTTCAGCACGGAACCGGTCCGGGTGAAGGACAGCGGCAACAGGGCCGTTGAAAAAACGGTGGCCTCCGTTGTCCTCGATCCGGTGAACAGGAGCCTTCACGTCCGGGCGGGCGATCCATTCGGCGCACCGACCGCGTCCTTCGACATGGTCGGCTGGGGAGAGAACAGACATGAATGTGCAAACGCCTGATCGCAAGGCCGGCCACGCGCAAGATGGTGACTGGCTCGCGGCGGATCGCGCCGACCTGCCGTTTTTCGGCGACGAGCACCAGGCGCTGACGCGGCGCCTGTCCGACTGGGCAAGAGACGCGGAGCGTGAGATCGCCGAGGCGCTGGATCTGCCGCCGTCCGAGGCGGTCCGCCGGCTCACCCGCCTTCTGGGACAGGGCGGATGGTTTTCGCTGGCGCTCAAAGCCCCGGCGGACACCCGCAGCCTCTGCCTCATTCGCGAGGCCTTTGCCTATCGCCACGATCTTCTCGACTATGCGTTTTCCATTCAGATCCTCGCAGCCCTGCCGTTGGCTCTGTGGGGCAGCGACAGGCACCGCGCCGAGATCCTGCCCCGGTTGTGTTCCGGCGAGGAGATCGGGGCCTTCGCGCTCACCGAGCGTGACAGCGGCTCGGATATCTCCGCCATCGGTCTGCAGGCCGTGGAAACCGAGGGCGGTTACCGCCTGACCGGTCAGAAGAGCTGGATCGCCAACGCGGATATTGCCGATCAGGTCGTCGTCCTGACGCGGACGGGTGCGGGGACGGGGCCGCTTGGCCTGACGCTTTTCGTCGCCGACACCAGGTCCGAGGGCTGCCGGGTTGAGCCGGTTGAGCTGATTGCGCCCCGGCCCTTTGGCGACATTGCATTTGATGATTTCTTCGTTCCCGCCGACCGGCTTGTCGGCGATAAGGGAATGGGGCTTGCGGTTGCCATCGACACGCTGGAGCGCTGCCGGATCACCGTCGGTGCGGCCGCGAACGGCTTTGCCCGCCGGGCGGTGGTCGAAGCCGGCGGCCACGTGCTGGAGCGCCGCGCAACCGGGCGCCGTCTTGCGGATATTCCTGCCGTGCGCGGCATCCTGACGAGAATGACCGCCGCGATGCACCTGTCGCAACTGACCGTGACCGAAGCGGCCTGGGAGATGGACAGGGGCGGCGCGCGCAAGAGCCCGCTGTCCTCACTCGCCAAGCTGCATGCCACCGAGGCGGCCCAGGGTATCGTCGACCAATGTGTGCAATTGCACGGTGCCGCCGGGCTGGTGGCCGGATCCCTACCGGAAAACCTCTATCGTCAGATCCGCTCCCTGCGGCTTTATGAGGGGGCGTCGGAAGTGCAGGAAGACATCCTGAGCGAGGCGGTCATGGCCGGAAGCCTTCGCTAGAAGGCGCTGCCTGATGCAGGATCGCGTCAGCAAGCAGCCCGGCACTGGTGGCCGCGTGAGTGGCGGATGGTCGCTGTCGGGCGGATTTTCGCCGCTCCGGGGGCGGCGCCCATTCGTGCGGGTGGCACTGCTCGATCTGGGCGATCTGGCACCTTTGCTGACTGCACGCATGATGGCCGATCTCGATCCGCAGGAGCGGCGGCGGGCCGGGATGCTGCGGTCTGCCGCCTTGCGCGCCGAGTATGTGCTTGCCCACGGGCTCCTGCGGCATCTGTTGAGCTGGACCTTTCAGGTGCCCGCCCGGTCCTGGGCGATTTCCGCCGACGCCGCCGGCCGGCCGCATATCGTCTCGCCCCACCCGCATCGGGATGTCGCGGTGTCCCTGTCCCATACGCGCGGGTTCGTGGCAGCCGCAATCGCCCGTGGCTTCAGGGTCGGTATCGATGCGGAACGGCGGGACCCGTCGCGGTCCCAGCTCGATATCGCCGACCGCTTCTTCGCGTCGCATGAGGCGGCGCGCTTGCGGTCCTTGCCGCAGCACCGGACGAACTCGGAATTCACCGCCCTGTGGACCTTGAAGGAAGCCTTTGTGAAGGCCATCGGCAAGGGCTTCGCGCAACCGCTGAAGAGCTTCTCCTTCGACGGCGCGACGCCTGCGAGGGTCGCGTTTCACGATGCGGAACTGGGGGCGGCGGAGCGCTGGCGCTTCGTCTCCGGTGCGTTCGGCAGCGTGCATGTCTCGCTTGCCTGCGAGCCGACGACGATGGAGCGACCCCGCCTGCCCATGGAGGCGGTTGCTTTGGCATCCGGACGGCTTCCGCCCATCGGCAGACGCATAGTGTAGCTGGGGCAATGATGGGTTTCGCGGGCCGAGAAGGTTGCCGTCGCGAAAGCGCCGGACCCGATGGGTCCGGCGTCTGGTGTCGATGGCGCGTCAGTCCCTGAGGACCGCCATGCTGTCCGTGTCCCAGCCAATCCACACCGGCGCTTCGCCGACGGACTGGCCGACATCGGTGTCCACATAGGCCTTGAGACGCGCTCCTTCCGCCTCCGCGACCTCCAGATCGACCGCCATGCGGCTGCCAAGGAAGGTCTTGCCGACCACCCGGGCCTGAAGGGCGTTCGGTGTGTCCGGGCGCTGGGCGTGAAAGCCGAGGCGTTCAAGACGGATCGAGGCGGTGATCGCGTCGCCGGTGCGGGGCGCGCCCGCCGGGGCATGGCCGCGCAGGGTCTGGCCGCACCAGTCCATCACCACCGCATCGCTGTCGACGCCGCGCACCTTGCCGGTCAAGAGGTTGGTCTCGCCGATGAACTCGGCGACGAAGCGGGTCGCCGGGTGGAAATAAAGCTCCTCCGGCGTGCCGTCCTGCTCGACCCGGCCATGGTTCATGACGATGATCCGGTCGGACATTGTCAGCGCTTCTTCCTGGTCGTGGGTGACGAAGAAGAAGGTTTTCGAGGTGCGCCGCTGGATCGACTTCAGCTCCTGCTGCACCTGACCGCGCAGCTTGGCGTCGAGCGCCCCGAGCGGTTCGTCGAGCAGAAGCAGGGCCGGATCGGGCGCCAGCGCCCGCGCCAGCGCCACCCGCTGCCGCTGTCCGCCGGAAAGCTGCGCCGGATAGCGCTCGGCGAAGGGCTGCAGCTCCAGGAAGGACATGATCTCGTCCGCCCGCCGCTTGATCGATGCGCGGTCGAGCCCCTGCAATTCCAGACCGAAGCCGATGTTCTGGCGCACGGTCATATGCGGGAACAGAGCGTAGTCCTGGAACACCATGTTCACATGGCGCTTTTCCGGCGGCAGGCGCGTCACGTCCTCGCCGTCGAGCAGGATGCGGCCGCGATCCGGCTGCTGGAAGCCGCCGAGGATGCGCAGCGTCGTCGACTTGCCACAGCCCGACGGGCCGAGGAAGGTGACGAATTCGCCGCGGGCGATGTCGAGATCGAGGTTTTCCAGCGCGACGGCCGCACCGAAGCTTTTGGAAATGCCCTGAATGCGCACGAGAGGATCTTGAACGGTCATCCTTCGGTTTCCTTCTTCAGGCGGCGGGTGAACCGTTCGGCCCAGATCCCGACGACCGCCGTCAGGATGAGCGCCACGGTCGCGATGGCGTTGATTTCAGGGGACATGCCGGAGCGCAGCTTGGCGAAGATCAGAACCGGCAAGGTCGGCTCATAGCCGCCCAGGAAGAAGGAGCGGACGAAATCGTCGAAGCTGAGCAGCAGGCAGAAGATCGAGGCACCGAGAATGGCGGGCACCAGATAGGGCAGGGTGATCCGCAGGAACGCGATCAGCGGATCGGCGCCAAGGTCGCGCGCTGCTTCGATCTGGCTCTTTGGCAAGGTCGACAGGCGCGCCATCACAACCAGCACCACGAAGGGCACGTTGTGGACCGCATGGGCCCAGACGATTGCCCCCATGCCCGGCTCGATGCCAAGGCCCCGCGCGTAGATGCGGAAGGCAATCGCGGAGATGATGCCCGGGACCAGCGCCGGCAACACCGTCAGGCCGAAGATCACCGCCCGGCCCCAGAAGCGCCGGCCTTCGAGAAGCACGGCGATCCAGGTGCCGACGACGACGGAGATCGCCGTCGACAGTACGGCGATCACCACCGAATAGCCGAAGGTGGAGAGCACTTGCGCGTCGGCGAAGACGCCCGTGTACCATTCGAAGGTCCAGGAGCGGATCGGGAAGCCGATGAACTTGCTGTCCTTGAAGCTGACCAGAACCATGAGGATCAGCGGCACGAAGACATAAAGCACGAAGGCCCAGTAGACGCAGGAGAGAAGAACGCGGTTGCCCCGGTTCATTTCACGTCCCCCTTTCGCAAGGCGCTCATCAGCCGCTGGAACACAACGGTGACGATCAGCGCGGAGACGAACATGATGGTGGCGAAGGCCGCGCCCGTCGGCCACTCGTCGCCGGCGACATGAAAGAAGCCGGCGATGGTCTCGGCAAACACCGTCGTGGACGGACCGCCGAGCAGGACCGGTGTGGCGTAAAAGCCCGTGGCGATCAGGAACACTAGCGTGCAGCCGGAGGAAATGCCCTCGATGGTCAGCGGCAGCGTGACCCGGCGAAAGCGGGTCCAGGCGCCGGCGCCGAGATCGGCGGCCGCCTCATTGTAGCTTTTCGGCAGCTTCTCCAGCGCCGAGTAAAGCGGCAGCAGCATGTAGAGCGCGGTCAGGTAGACGATGCCCATGCCCATGGAGAAGCTGGTGTACATGAAGGGAATCGGCCGGTCGATCAGTCCGATGCTGCGCAACAGAAGGTTCACCGCGCCGGTGTTGCCGAGCAGGATCATGATGGCGTAGGTGCGCACGATCTCGCCCACCCAGAACGGGATGAGCAACAGCAAGAGCATCAGCATCTGGTTCTTCCGGCTGACGTGCCGGGCCAGGTAATAGGCCACCGGATAGGTGAGGATCAGCGTGCAGAAGGTGAAGGTGGCGGCGAAGAACAGGGTGCGGAAGAACGGCATCCAGAAGATGCTGTCGCCGAAGAAACGGGCGTAATTGTCGAGCGTCAGATGCTGCTCGGTGCCAGCGGCGACCGGATAGGCGTCGGTGAAGCTGACGCCGACCATCTGGATCATCGGGCCGAGATGCTGGGTCAGCACCCAGAGAATGGGGAAGAGCGCGAGGATCAGAAACTGGCGGCGCGGCGAGGCGGCGACCAGTCCGGCGAAGGCGCGATAGGGCGACCAGTTGACGAGGCGCCCCCAGAAGGTGCGATCGGCCTGCCGCAACGTGCTCGCAGCGCGCTCGTTCCGCGCGGATGCGGCGTCATAACTCATGAGGGTCCCTTTCTCCTCAAGCGGACCGCCCACCCCCGAAAAGGGCCCGGGGGTGGGAATTGGAGCGATAAGCCGGAGGGTCAGGCGGCCTTGATGGCTTCGACGGCCGGGTCGATCAGGCCGTATTTCATCTTGTTGGCCTCGGCCCGGAAGAACTGCAGCGAGGCCAGCTCCTCATCGGTGAAGGACGTGGATTTCTTCTCCAGATCCGTCAGATGGTTGGAGGCGTCCTTGTAGGTGGAGATGTAGCCGGAGGCCTTGGTCATCGCCGCGCCGATTTCCGGCGACGACAGGATCGCGTCGAGGAAAATGTACGCATTGTCCGCATTCGGCGCGTTCTTGGCGATGTTGTAGGTGTAGACGAAGCCGTAGGAGCCTTCCTTCGGAATGGTCATGTCCAGCGGGAAGCCGTCATTGATCAGGGCGGCCGCCGGGCCGTTCCAGGAATGGCCGAGGACGATGTCCTGGTTGACGAACATCTGCTGGATTTCCGCGCCGCCATCGTAGTATTTGCGCACCAGCGGCTTGTGCTTGATGAGGAACTGCTTGGCTTCTTCCACGATCCGCGCTGCTTCCTCGGGCTTGTCGAGGTAGGCCACCATGTTTCCGTCATAGCCCATCTTGAGCATGATGATCGACATCATGTCCTGGATGATATAGGCGGTCTGGTTGGCGTATTTCTCCGAGAACAGCGTGTCCCAGGTGCGGGCTTCCTCCGCCGACACATAGTCGGTGTTGTAGGACAGCACCTCCATGCCGGACAGGATCGGCGCGCCCCACTTGTTGCCCTTGATCGTCGACCAGTCGCTTTCGGAGAAGGTGGGGTTGATGTTGCCCCAGTTCTTCAGCCGGCCGGTGTCGAGCGGCGCCAGCAGGTCGCTGTCGATGAACTGCAGGAAGCGGTGTCCGGCCACCGTCATGATGTCGACGGTCGGGTTCGGCTGTTCGGCCGCCAGAAGGTTGAACTGCTTGCCCTGGTCGTCGACGAGCCGGACGTTGACCTTGATGCCGGTGTCGGCCTCGAACTGCTTCTTGAAGCTCTCCGGCACGAAGTTGTTGTAGGTCCAGATGTTGACCTCGCCGCCCGAGGCATGGGCGCGGCGCAGATAGGCCGGGCTGGCGAGCGCCACCGAGCCGATCGCGGCGGCTTTGAGCAGGTGACGGCGGTTGAGCGAGAGTTTGGTCATGTCGGTTTTTCCTTCTGAACGGTTCTTGTGATTGGCCCTTGCCATCGGGGTCAGCACGCCTCTTGCACGGGCGTCGTGTCGAGCCGGCCGGTCTGCGCGGCCTGCCGGAGCTCTTCCAGGCTGAACCGCGTGAGATCGAGCGCGGTCAGCAATTCGTTTTCGGCGGTAAAGTCGCGGCCATACATGGCCGAGAAGATGCGGATGCCGGCTTCATGCAGCGTTGCCGGACGGCCGACCAGCGCACCGAGCGCCACGGTCAGGGCCAGCCCGTAGGGCACGTCCTCGGTGACGTAGCGGCTGTCGGCGGTTGCCGGGCCGGTGCCGCCGTTGCCTTCGGTGTGCATCTGCTGGTTCATCTCGGAGATCGAGGCCACCGGCACATGGAAGGACAGGTGGAAGTGCTCGAAGATGGTGCGCACTTCGAGGCCGAGCGCCTCGGCGATCGCCAGCCGCTCCGTGTCCAGCGCCTCCAAGAGGCGGCCGACATTGGGCGTCACGTTCTGGCCCTGGCTCCAGGTTTCGCCGCGCTCCATGCGGGTCATGTTGCCAAGGGCGATGCCCATGTGGTTCTGCGGATTGAGGTTCGACAGCGAGATCGCCAGAAGCCCGTCGCGGGCCTGGAAGCGGTCGCCGAACAGGCGCCGGCAGACGGCCTGCGCCTCCTCCGACCGGCTGGCCGGGACCGTGCACAAGTCGATCAGCTTGCGCACGGTGTTGACCGTGACCTCGGTGCCCGACTTGCGCCGGCCGGTGACGGCGGTGGTGCCCCAGGCGGTGACTGGCGCGTCGATGCCCCGTTCGGCGAGCAGCCGCATCAGATAGAGCGCCCCCATCGAGGCGTGCGAGGAAATGATAATGTGCTGGCCGGCGCGGATATGCGGGGCAAGCGCGTCCATCACCGCCTTGTGGCCGTAGCCCGGCACGGCGATGACAAGAACGTCGTTGCCGGCCGCCAACTCGGCCGCGCTCGCGGCAAGGCGCGGGGAGAAGGTGGTCTCCAGCGCACCGGTCGCCACCAGCGGGTCTCCATTGGCGAGCGCGGCGGTGCCCTGACCCGAGGGCGACCAGAGCATCGGCTCATGGCCCCGGTCATGCAACAGCGCGGCGGTGGCGAAGGCGATGGAGCCGGCGCCGGCGATCCCGACTCTGGACGGTGCCGCGTCCTCACTCGTCATGAAATGTTCCTCCCGCTTGGTCGTTCCGTATCCGTCCGGATGTGTCTCAGATGAGGCCCGTTTGTACTTCGCCCGGGCGATTCCGCGGCATAATGACGCCTTTGAAGACGCGATAGAAGCCTTGGAAGCCGTGATTGGCGCGGGAAACGCCCGCATCACCAATCAGGGGTTTTACGTATGCCTCAATGCGTGATGCGCCTGTTGACAGATCGGCCGCCGGCATGGGTTACGCCTTCGCCGTCTTGGCGACCGGGTCGCCGAGAACATGCATCAGGCGGTTGGCCCAGCCGAACAGCGCCGAGGACAGGATCAGGTCGAGGATCTCTTCCTCCGACAGGCCGGCCTCGCGCAGCTTGGACATATCCTCGGCACCTGCCTCCGGCGGCGCCTTGGCCAGCTTGACGGCGAAGTCGAAGATGGCGCGGTCGCGCGGCGACAATCGGGCATTGGGGCCGTTGAGGAAGAGCTGGTCGGTGACCTCGGTGCTCTTTTCCAGCTTGGCATGGCGGTCGGCATGGACGGCAGCGCAGTAGATGCAGCGGTTGACCATGGAGGCGGCGAGGGCGCCGACCTCGCGTTCGGCCCGCGACATGCCGCCCGGATCGTACATGATCGCATTGAACAGCGGCGAGCGGACCTTCAGCGATTCCACGTCATGGGCAAGGGTCAGCACATAGGCTGAGACCTTGGTGTTTGACGGGGTGACCTTGAGCGCGTCGAGCTGCTCGGCGCTCGCCTCCTCCAGCTTGACCGGGGTAACGCGCGGCTGCCAGTCCGGAACGGTGCGGGTGAACTTGTGGACGATGCGCGTCATGCCGCGTCTCCCTGCATCAGGCGCAGACCGGCGATCAGCCGGATTTGATAGGCGAGAAAGGCGTTGAGCTCGCACAGGCGGACGATGTCGGCATCGGAAACGCCGGCGGTCTGAAGCGCGGCGATATCCTCGGCGGCAACCTCGGCGGTGCGGGCCGCGACCTTGTCGAAGAACCCGACGACGACGGCAAGGCCCTCGGCGCTGCCGTCCGTTCCGGTGTCGGCGAGCCCGGCGAAAGTCCCGGCCCGTGCGAGATAACGCTCGGCCAGGCCATCATCGCCGTTGAGCCGGGCCACCCGCGCGGCAAGCGCGGCGCGCAGCTCATGCGGGAAGGCACCGGTGTCCTCCGGGGCGAGGACGGCCTCCTCCGCCGCCTGGGTCATCTCCATGATGTTGGCGCGGGTCGCGGTGGCCGCGCCGGTGGCGGTCTCAGCGGCAATGCCGGCGACGCTCAGCGCCGTCGTCTCGAAAATGCTCATGCAACCTGTCCTTCAGTCGCGGTCTCATGCAGCTCGCTCGGCTGCCATTCATCGCCCTTCAGCTCGGGGGTGTCGTAGTCGAGCATCGCCTGCCAATGGGCATTGACGTCCTCGGCATAAAGGGTGGCGGCCATCGCCCGGGCGAGCCAGGCGGCACCTTCCGAGACGCCGGGAATGTCGCCGCTGACCTTGCCCAGGCTCGCCGAGGAGCCGTAGTTGAAGCAGTAGACATTGCCGAGCCAAGGGGCTGTGCCCGGCTGTTTCTCGCGGAAGGTGAAATCCGGGTTGAGATAGGGGAAACGGCCGAGGTCGGCGGATTCCTCACCCTCCGGCGGGGTGTAGACATCCTCCCACAGCAGGATGTCGCTTGCTGCCGCGCCAAACTCGCGCCGCGACAGCGGATCGACGGTGAAGCCGGTGCCCAGGATCAGGAAATCCGCCTCGTAGGAGGTGCCATCGGTGAAGTCGATCCGCACCGCGCCGTTCACCTCGCGGGTGGCGGCCACCCCCTTGCCGAAGTGGAAATAGGCATTGGGATGGCGGCTGACCCGCTTGGTCGAGCCATGCGGCGGCGGGGTCTGGGTCTTGAACGAATACTGCATGAAGCGCCAGCGCCATTCGTCCGGCAACTCGCCGAACCCGGCGGTGAAGCCGAAGCTGCCGATGCCCATCATCTTGTTGATGGTCGGCATCTGCTTGCGGCGGATGAGGTGACGCACCTCCGCCGCGCCGTGTTCCAGGGCTTCGGCGGCATTGTCCACGGCCGAGGCGCCGACGCCGACGACGGCGACCCGCTTGCCCTTGAGGGCGGCAAAGTCGATGGCATCGGCGCTATGGGCCCAGAGCCGGCGCGGCAGGTCGCGGACGAAGCCGGGAATGTTGGGCTCGCCCGTGCCGTCGCGGCCGGTGGCGAAAACGAGTTTGCGGGTGAGGATCGAGGCTTCCTCAGCCCCCGATAGGTGCAGGCGCAGCAGCTCGCCTTCCGGCTCGACCCGGTCCACCGAGACGCCGTTCTCGACCGGAATGTCGAGCGCCTTGCGGTACCAGCGCAGGTAATCCATCCACATCGGGCGGGGGATCTTGTCCATCTCGCGCCAGGCATCGGTGCCGAACTGCGCCCGGTACCAGGCCTGGAAGGTCAGCGCGCCATGACCGAAGGCCGGGCCGGTCAGCTCCTTCGGCGAGCGCAGCGTTTCCATCCGGGCGTAGTTGAGCCAGGGGCCTTCGAAGCCGGCGGGGCTGCGGTCGAGCACCCGGATGTTGCGGACGCCGCCGGTCATCAGGCCGAGCCAGGCGACCATGCCGCACATGCCGCCGCCGATGATCACGACATCGCTCACCCCGTCCTTGCGCGGGATCCAGTCCTTGCCGGGGTAGCAGAGAAACTCAAGGTCCTCCCGCAGGCGTGCCTCAAGTGCGGAAAGGCCAAGGCCGTCGATCGGAGATGCATTGCTCATGGGCTGGGGACTCGCTCTTGCGATGGGATGGGGATCATGTCAGCCGCGCATCGGTGTCCAGCAGGGGTGGAGATCGTCGATGCGGTAGACATGGCTGTGATGGTGATCGGAGCCTGAGGCCGGCGCCTCGCGCAAATGCGGATGGTCGGGCGGCAACTCCGGATGCGCATGCGGCCGGGTCAGCGGATCATGGGCCGGCCAGACGCGGCTGGCCGCCAGTGCCACCAGCGCGGCGAGGCCGCACAGGATCAGAAGCGTGGTCTCAAGGGCGATCCGGCTGGCCAGCCATCCGGCCAGCGGATAGGCCAGCAGCCAGCCGGCGTGGCTGAGGGAAAACTGCGCGGCGAAGACTGAGGCCCGGTCCTCCCGGTTCGACGAACGGGTGATCACCAGCCCGCCGGGCGTCAGCACCAGCGACGACAGCAGGCCGAATCCCGCCCAGACTGCGAAGGGAAGGGCGGCGAAGGGAAGCGCGGCGGCGACCGGTGGCGACAGCGCGAATCCGGCGCCAAGCGCGGCGAAGCCGAAGACGCCCATCAGCATGCTCGAGCGCTCGGACCGGCGTTCGACCAGACGCGGCACGAGCAGGGCGCCAAGCGCTGCGCCGCCGCCATAACACGCCATCAGCAGCGGATAGAGGGTTTCCGCATCGCCAAAACGGCGGCCGGCGTAGACCACCGTGTTCACCAGAACCCAGGCCATGGCGAGCGACAGGGCAAGGTTCAGCAGAAAGAGACCGCGCAGCCGCGGGGTGCGGCGGTAGATCCGGAGACCCTTCGCGGCGCGCGCCAGAAAGCGGACACCGGGAGCGGCGGCGGCGGTTGCCGGAAAGGCGGTGGTCAGCAGGAAGGCGACCGAGCCGGCAAAGGCAAGGGCGGCGAAGAGAAACAGGGTCTCCGGCGCCACCAGCCGCAGCACCAGTGCGGCGATGACCGGGCTCAGCACCGCCTCCAGCGTATAGGCGATGCGCGACCAGGCAAGCGCCCGGGTATAGGTCTCTTCATCCGGCAGCACGTCCGGAATGACCGACTGGAACAGCGGGGTGAAGCCGGCGGCCAGCACGAAAAAGGCGAAGGCAAGCCCGGCGATCTGCCAGGTCTCGGTGACAAACAGCATCGGCAGCAGAAGCAGCATCCGGCCCGCGTCGAGCCCGACCATCACCTGCTTGCGATTTCGCCCGGCGAACAGGCCCTCGGCCAGCGGGGCGAGCCCGACATAGGCGACCATCTTCAAGGCCAGCAGCATTCCCAGAACGCGCCCGCCCGCCGCATCGCCGCCGATTCGATAGGCGGCGAGGGAGAGCGCGACCGTCAGCAGCCCGACCCCGAGCAGAGAGCAAATCTGCGCGGCGAACAATGTCCGGAAGGCGGGGTGCGACAGGGGACTTTTCAAGAGACGAGGCTCGCTTCTCTCTGGTCGACGGGGGTGAACCGGGCGGTTCGAGGGTCCACCCGATAGCATGGAATGTAATCTTGAGCGACTAAGGCAAGGTCATCCACAGCTTGGATGACCCGGTCGACCTTTTCATCGCTCATCAGGGCGGAAAGATTGAGGCGAACCCAGCCGGGTTTCTCCGTTTCCCGCCCTGCGCGAATGTCCGCGAGCATTGCATCCGAGCGGGTTTGATCGAGGCCAAGCAGACGATGGGCGTAGGCGCCGGCGCAGGCACAGCCGCCGCGTGCCTGGATGCCGTGCACGTCGCTGAGCAGCCGGGTGAAAAGCTGGTGGTGAACCAGCCCACCGGCGCCATCGCGAACGCGGAACGAGAAGATCGGCAGCGCGGTGGCGGGCGCCTTGCCCAGAAGATCGATGCGCGGGTTGCGCGACCAGACGGCGAGCGCGCGGCGGCGCAATGCTTGCTGCCGCTCGGTCAGCCAGTCCTGCCCCACCGCTTCCTTGACCAGCATGGCAAGCGCGGTGCGAATGTCGCCGATGACATTGGGGGTGCCGCCTTCCTCGCGCGCGGCAAGATTGGCGGAATAAGCATGGCCCCAGGGAGAGACGAAGCTGACCGTGCCGCCGCCGGGCAGGGTCGGCCGGGTGCGGCGGGCAATGGCATCGCGCACCACCATGACGCCGGAGCCGCCCGGGCCGCCGGGGAACTTGTGCGGCGAAAAGACGATGGCGTCACGCTCCGCATCGGTGCCGGGCTTCATCTCCATCGGCATGTAGGGTCCGCCGCAGCCGAAATCCCAGATCGCCAGCGCGCCATGGCGCTTCAGGCAACGGGTGACCGCGTCCACATCGGTGAGGATGCCGGTCACATTGGAGGCGGCGGAAAAGGCGCCGACGATCAGCTCCGCACCGGCAGCACTGGTGAGCGCGTCTTCCAGCGCGGCCATGTCCGGCCCGCCCTCCGGGGCTTCCGGGATCTCGATGACCTCGGCGCCGCTTTCGCGCCAGGGCAAGAGATTGGAATGGTGTTCGTAAGGGCCGATCAGCACCACCGCCCGCCCGCCGCCAGCGGTGATCGCGGCGATGTCGAGCAGGCCGACGATCCGGTTGATGCCGGCGGTGGAGCCGGAGCCGGTGAAGACGACGCTCATGCTGTTATCGGCGCCGACCAGCCGGGCGATCTGTGCCCGGGCTTCCTCGCGCAGACGGGTGCAGTAGCTGCCGCAAAAGGACGCCTGGGTGTGGCTGTTGGCGTAATAGGGCAGGACCCGGTCGCGAATGAAATCCTCCACCTGCACCAGCGCCCGCCCCGAGGCGACATAATCGGCATAAAGCAACGGCTTCTCGCCGAACGGGCCGTCGATCGGCACGCCGTCGCCAATCAAACCGTCGCGGATCCGCTCTCGGATATCCGGCTGGCGAAGGGACTGGATGAAATCGGAAAGAGGGGACATTCGAGCTCCGAGGCTGAAACTTTCCGACAGTTTGACATCAAATACGTAGGTATTTTCACATAAATCACTCTTGGTTTTGGAAAGATTCGATCATATGATCGAGGAATGACCCATAAACTCGATCATTTTGACCGCCGCCTTCTGGAAGAGTTGCAGCGGGATTCCGCCCAGTCGCAACGAGCGCTCAGCGAGCGGATCGGTCTGTCGCAAAACGCCTGTTGGCGGCGCCTGAAGGCGCTGGAGGAAGCGGGCGTCATCCGCCACAGGACCGTGGTTCTGGACCGGAACCAGTTGCAGGCGGGGCTGGTGGTGTTCGTCATGGTCAAGACGCGGCACCATTCGGCAAGCTGGCTGCAGCGATTCCGGCGGCATGTCTCCACCATCCCGGAAGTGATCGACTTTTTCCGGATCGGTGGCGAATACGACTACCTTCTGAAGATCATCACCCGCGACATGGTCAGCTATGACGAGGTCTACAAGCGGCTGATCGACGAGGTGGAACTGGAGACCGTGACCTCCTTCTTTGCCATGGAGGCGATCGAGGAGCAGCGGCCGATTCCCCTCGCGTGACGGGGGCGGCGTTCGCCCGCGCCGTGACGACGTGCCGCATGGGGGCGGTTGGCGAAAGGCGCGACGTCAGCCGGCCGCCTTCCCGGTGCGAATTGGCCGGAAGCCTTGGAGGGGCGCGAGGCGCTGCCTAAGTCATTGGTCGGACACTTCTCACGAAACAGGAGTTCGGACATGGCCGATGGAACGAAGATGGCGCCGGCTGCGCGGCGCAGCCTGCTGGTTCAGGGCTTTACCAACAGTGTGCTCGATCCGAACGGCGAGATGCTCGGGCCGGTCGAGAATGGCGGTACCGTCATCGCCAACACCGCGCCGGGCTGCTGGGGGCCGATGATCACGCCGCGCCTGCGCGGTGGCCATGAGGTCACCCGGCCGGTGCGGGTCGAGGGCGCCGAGCCGGGCGATGGGCTGGCGATCCGCATTCGCGACATCACCGTCACCTCGATTGCCACCGCATCTGGCCATGACACCTCGCCGGAAGGCTTTTGCCTCGGCGATCCTTATGTGGCCGCGCGCTGTCCGACCTGCGACACGGTCTGGCCGGAAACCCATGTGGAGGGCATTGGCCAGGACGCGGTGAAATGCGACGTTTGCGGCAATGCGGTAAAGCCCTTTGAGGTGGAGCATGGCTATACGGTCACTTTCGACGACACCCGCACGGTCGGTCTGACCCTGCCGCAGGCGGCGGCGGAGACCATCGCCCACAACGCCAACCACTATGCCGCGCTGCCGGACGAAAGCCGTCAGCACTCGATCCTGACCTATGCGCCCTCCGACATGCCGGGAACGCTGGTGCGCATGCGGCCGTTCCTCGGCCAACTCGGCACCTGCCCGTCTAGGGCCATGCCGGACAGTCACAACGCGGGCGACTTTGGCGCCTTCCTTGTCGGCGCGCCGCATGACTACGCCATCACCGCGGAGGAGCTGGCCGAGCACAAGACCGACGGGCACATGGACATCGATGCGGTGCGTGCCGGGGCGATCCTGGTTGCGCCGGTGAAGGTGTCGGGTGCGGGGCTCTACATGGGCGACATGCACGCCGGGCAGGGGGATGGCGAGATCGCCGGGCACACCATGGATGTCGCCGGCAGCGTGACGCTGCAGGTCGAGGTGGTGAAGAATTACCCGCTCGACGGGCCGGTGCTGTTCCCGCTGCTTGAGGATCTGCTGCCGCTCGCCCGGCCCTTCTCCGAGGAGGAAAAGACCAAGGGGCAGCGCCTGGCCGCGAAATGGGGCGTGTCGGAGATGGAGCCGCTGGCACCGATTTCGGTGATCGGCACGGCAGCCAACCTCAACGATGCCATCGAGAACGGCCTTGCCCGCGCGGCCAAGTTGCTCGGCGTCACCGTGCCCGAGGTGCGCAACCGGGCCACCATCAACGGCGCGATCGAGATCGGCCGGGCGCCCGGCGTCATCCAGGTGACCTTCCTGGCGCCGCTCGCCAAGCTCGATGCGGTCGGGCTCGGCGACTACGCGCGGGAACAATACGGCCTCTGAGCCGGCACGTTCCCTGATCTCTTCCGCTACGGCCCCATCGGGTCGTGGCGGATTTTGTATCCGGGGAGAGGGCTTTCTAGCCCGCGCCTTCCGGCAAGACCCCTGACGCAGCCAGAAGCTGCCCGGCAAGATAGAGCCCGATGCCGAAGGACAGATGCGCAATGAGACTGCGGGAGCGGGCTGTCCAGGGCTTCGGCGTTCGTGACGCGGCGATGCCGGCGCCCAATCCCGGCTGCATCAGCAGGAACGGCGCCAGCACGCTGGCGAGACCGATGATCAGCGCCGGAGCGAGGCTCGGCTGGCTTGCCCATCCCGGCTCCCAGACGAATAGAAGCACGGCGGCGAAGAGAACGCCGATGGCGTAATGCGCCGTCCAGCCCAGGAAGGCCTCGCGGCGGACCGGTGCGGCCTTGCCGATGGCGTCATGGCTGAAGCGCCCCTGCCGGAAATGGCCGATCCAGCGGCCCACCAACCGGTAGTCGAGCGCGGGAATTCCGAACAGGCGTTTTTGCAGGAGTGCCCAAAGGTCCATGAAGGCTGTGGCGCCAACGCCAATCGCCAGAGCTCCGATCATTCCCGGCAGCATGTTTCCCGTCACCCGTCTCTCCTTCAGACTGCGTTGGCTCCTAGTGGAGGTCCTTCGCTTCATCATTCAATAGATTTATTGATTGATGAAGCGATGAAGGACATCTGTCAACGGCGAAGAGAAGTCCGTGCCTGTCAGTCAGTCCCGCAACACGGTGTCGAGCGCCTCGGCGCCTGCCTGAAAGGTCTGGTCGTAGTCGCCCGGTCCGCCGATCACATAGCGGTAGTCGAGCCCAAGCCGCCGACTCAGCCAGAAATAGGTGCTCTTGACGAAATTCTCCGGAAAAATTTCCACCACCTGGGTGCCCGGCCGACAGAACAGCAGGTTGGTGAGCCCAGCCCCGTGCACGGCGACAACCCGGTCCGCAGCATGGAAGGTCTCCACCTGTTCCGCGAAATTGCCGTAGTGGGCGATGAAGGGCGTGTAGCCATGCTGGTCGAGCACCGCGCGAACCGCTTGTTCGTCGGTCATGCGCCTGAGCTTGGCCGTGCCGCGATCGAGAAAGACCCGTTTGGTGCGCGTGCTGTTCTGAGGGGCGTCGTTGCCATCGCGCAGGATCCGGGTCAGCCGGGCGGCAAGGTCCCGGGTCACCGGCATCCATTCGTAGTTGGTGCCGAGTGCGGCAATCCACTCCAGAGTACCGCCGGACAGCCGCTCATCCTTGCCGAACTCCTCGACGCTGAGGCAGGGGTACGCGTCGAGGAGAGCAGCGCAAACCTGTTGCTGCGCCGGATGTCCGCCGGACGGAACCAGTGCCGTCAGCGGCAGCTCCGCCGGGTGGCCCTCGAGCGCGGCGAGGAGCGGCAGAATGTCATTGGCGAAAAGGTGATAATAATGCCCCATATTGGGCAGCAGCACGTATCGCCCGGCGGCGAGCTGGCGGCGTTTCAACCGCGCCGGCTTGCTGAAGTTCCAGTTCGGTCGCGATCCGTCGAGATTGACGAGCGCCTGTTCCTGTGGTCGGAAGATCGTGCCGGTGTGGCCAAGCACCTCACAATTCTCAAGCACGGCCAGTTGCCTTCGCATGAGCGTCTCGCCGGATTCATTGCCCTTTGTGTCGCCAGTGTCGTTGCTGGCCGCAGGGCGCAAGATATCGCGGACTTCCTCGGGTGTAACGTCGACCTGCCAGCGCTCCCGCCGGTCTTCCAGCACCTTGGCGGCACAATCGACCGCCCGAAGGCTGATCAAGGGGAAGGCAAAGGCCCGTCCAAGCGGAGGGCAGAGCCGGACCGCACCGCGCATGAAGGACCAGCGTAGGCGGCGGACGCTCAGGATCTGTCGGAGTTTGGATTTCTTGCGCGCCATCAGCGGCAGCTTGTCCTCTGTGCGGCGGAGTGCGCCGGGTGATATTGCATGCGGCCGACCGCTCAGCGGGGATGGCCTTAATCTGATGGCTTGTCATGCCACAGCGAGGGTGCGAAGAACACCTCCGGCTCACCTGTGGGCAGATCGCATCGCAGGGGCCCCAGCGGTGCGGGCGAATGAAGCAGATCAAGAGGAAGTTTTGGAATGGGCGAGGCGCCGAGAGTAACGATCGGGCTTCCGGTCTATAATGGCGAAGACCTGATGCGTGAGTGCCTGGCCTCGATCGAGGCGCAGACCTATCCGCACTTTATCGTCAATATCCATGACAATGCCTCGACCGACCGGACGGTCGCGATTGCGGAGGAATTTGCCGCCCGGGACGCGCGGTTCCGCATTCATCGCAATCCGGTCAACGTCGGGTCGGAGAAGAACTTCCTTGATGCACTGGATCGCGCCGACACGGAGTTCTTCCTGTGGCGCGCCGACGATGATCTGACCTCGCCGGACTTTCTTGAGCGCATGGTCGCCCGCCTTGACGAGACGCCGGGAGCGGTGCTGGCAGTCGCCCGCGTGGAGTCGCGCAAGCCAAGCAAGGGACGGGTGAAGGAAATCGCCTTTCCGGAAAACTGGCCCGGTCCGCGCGTTCTCAACATCGTGCGGCATATGTTTCTGTCGCACCCCTCCTGGATCTACGGATTGTGGCGCACGGATGCTCTACGGCGCCACTATCGCGAGACCTGGGAAAAATACCCCGTTGGCTGGGCCAATGACCACCTGGTTCTGCTTGGCGTGATCCTTGATGATGCGGTGGTCGGCGACAATCAGGCCTGTTTCATCCAACGGATCGGTGCGCGCAAGGGGCAGCTCAGCGCCCCTAAGCGGCGTCGGCCGCTCGACGAGTTGCTTGCCGACAAGGAGGCCTCACTTACCCGATTCCGGCCCTTGTGCCGGCAGGCGGTCGAGGAGCGGGAATGGAGCCCGCTTGAGCGCTTCGTCCTCAACCGGGTGATCGACCGCTATGCCTATTTCCGTGTTCGGTCCTCGCCTTGGCGGGTCTGGAAGTTGCGCATGCGCAAGAAACTGACAGGAGTCCTTGGCAGGAGCTGAGCCCCGGTCCGCGCATCAGCCGCCGTGGGCTGATGCTCAGTTTTCATGTCAGCGACGCAGGATTTCTTCCAGGGCCGCCGCCACCCGGTTCACCTTGGCCTCGTCCATGTGATAGCCGGACGGCAGGTTGACCCCCACCCGGGCAATCTCGTGACCGACCGGATCTGACGGCAGGAACCGGGCGCTTTCCGGCCGTTCCGCATAGGCGGGAAGGGTCGAAAGCGGCGTGAAGAATGGACGGGAATCGATGCCGCGGGCTTTCAGGCCCTCCATAATGGCGAATTTGTCGAGGCCGTAGTCGGCGTCGGGCACGATGGTGACCATCCAATAGGAATTGCTGGTGCCGGCCGGCTCGGTATTGAGGGCCACGCCTTGCAGGTTGGCGAGCCGGTCCCGGTACCAGGCGAAGATCTGGCGTTTCTGGGCGATCAGCTCGTCGAAACGCTCCATCTGGCCGAGGCCAAGGGCAGCCTGAACCGCACTCATCTTGTACTTGAAGGCCACTTCCGTGTTGAGGAAGAAGCGGTCGCCAGGCGGGCGGCCATGATCGCGCAGGGTCATCACGCGGGCATGCAGCGCGTCGTCGCTGGTCACCAGCATTCCCCCCTCGCCGGTGGCCACCGTCTTTGAGCCGTGAAAGGAGAACACGCCGATATCGCCAAGGCTTCCGGCCTGCTGTCCGGCATAGGTCGATCCCAGGGCTTCGGCGGAATCCTCCAGGAGGAACAGGTCATGCGCGTCGGCGATGGCGCGCAGGCGCTGCCAGTCGGCCATGGAGCCGTAGAGGTCGACAGCGATGATCGCCCGGGTCTTGTCCGTGATCGCCGCAACGACGGCGTCGGGATCGATACACCATGTCTCCTTGAGACTGTCGACGAACACCGGTGTTGCGCCGACATAGCTCACTGGAGCCACTGATGCGATCCAGGTGACGTCCGGAACGATCACCTCGTCTCCCGGGCCGATGCCGCGCGCGGCAAGTGCCAGGTGGATGGCGGCCGTGCAATGGGGCAGGCTGACTGCGTGCTTGGCTCCGACAGTCTCGGCGAACAGGGCTTCGAAACGGGCGTTGAAGGCGTTGTGATTCTGATACCAGGCATTGCGAGCCGCATCAGCTGCATAGGCCACCTCCCGATCTGTGATGGAAGGTCCGGCAACGGGCAGGAAATCGTCTGCGATGGACATATGGGCTTCAAGGCTCCTCGCATATGGGATCCCTGCTTGTGCCATAGGCCACGCATCCCGCGCAATCGACCAATTTTGACCTTGGCCTTGCCTTCGTTCGCGGCTAGGTTCGCGCAAATTTCAGGAAGGACAAGCTGGTGAAAGACGATCGCGCGGAGTTCGAGGAAAACAAGCGTCGCCAGTCCGTGGCGCTGGGCAAGGATACGGCCGTCTTCGAGAAGAGCCTCGATACGATGGTCGCGCTCGATACCTATGACTACTCCTACCTCTGGAGCTGGATGGGGGTGCCGATCATCCAGTTCCCGGCCGATGTGATGGCGACCCAGGAAGTGATCTGGGCGACCAAGCCGGATGTGATCATCGAAACCGGTGTTGCCCGGGGCGGATCGGTGATCTTCATGGCATCGCTGCTCGAGATGCTCGGCAAGGGCAAGGTCATCGGTGTCGATATCGACATTCGTGCGCACAATCGCGACAGCATCGAAAGCCACCCGATGTCGAAGCGGATCGAGCTCGTGGAAGGCTCTTCCGTTGGCGAGGAAACCCTGGCTCGCGTGCGCGATATGATCCCGGAGGGCGCCTCGGTGATGGTGGTGCTCGATTCCGACCATTCCCGCGATCATGTGCTGGCCGAGTTGCGCGCCTATGGTCCGCTTGTCACCAAGGGGTGCTACATGGTCGTCGCCGATACGGCCGTTGGCCACCTTGATGCGGATCGGGCGCCGACGAAGCGTTCAAAGATCTGGTACAAGGGCAACGAGCCGTTGACCGCCCTGCGCATGTACATGAACGAGGCCGACATGTTCGAGATCGATGAAGAGCTGAATGGCAAGCTCGTGATGTCCTCGTCGCCGGGCGGGTACATCGTAAGGCGATAGACGCAATGGTGGATCGTCCTGCGGTCGTGGCACTGCGCTTGCCAGTTCAAGCCGATATCAGCGGTTTCACGGAGATACGGTCGGACGCCGATATCCAGCACAGCCTGCTTGCCTATCCAGATGGCGGGACCTCGACCGACGTACAAAGCTGGCTAGACCGCAAGCGTGAGGATATCGATTGCGTCCTTCTGACCGTTGCCAATTCACGCGATGCGATGGTTGGCTATGTGCAGTTCGCGCAAATTCATCGGCGCGGGCGCCATGCGCATTTTGGCATCGCCATTTCCCGCAAGTGCTGGCGTCATGGGTATGGCCGGGCTGCCGTTGCCGCAGCGCTGGGCCATGCGCGGAGCGAACTTGGACTGTGCAAGGTAATGCTTGAGGTGCGGGCGGATAATGTTGCCGCCTGCAGGATCTATGAGAACGCCGGTTTCCGGACTGTTGGAACTATGCAGCGCCATTATTATGACGGTCTGCGTTGGCATGATGTCAATTTGATGGAAGCCCTGCTGGAGAAGACGGTATGACACGGGTGGTCATTTCCCAGCCGATGTACCTTCCCTGGGCCGGTTTTTTGGCGCAGATGGCTCTCGCAGATGTTTATATCTGGCTGGACGATGCGCAGTTTTCCAAGGGCAGCTTCACCAATCGGGTGCAGGTCAAGACCGACGCCGGCATGAAATGGCTGTCGATTGCGCTCGAGGGAAAGGGAAGCCATCGTGCCATTCACGACCTCGCTCCCGCAAAGGCCGATTGGCACCAAGCCCACCGCGCGCTTCTGTTGCAGGCCTTGCGTGACCGGCCTCACGCGAAGGCGGTGCTGGACCTGTTCGATGGGTTGCCCTTCGACGCTGCTCTTGTCGAGACGCTGATCGCCAGTGCGGAGGCTCCAGCTGCAAAGTTGGATGTGTTGCCGGCGCGGCGATTGCGGTCCTCGAAAATGGGCGTCGATGGTCGCTCGTGGGACCGGGTCCTGCGTCTTGTGCAGGCGGTCGGCGGAACCGAATACATCACCGGGCATGGCGCGTTGTCTTATCTCGACCATGAGACCTTCGAGGCTGCCGGTATTGCCGTGTCCTACATGGACTATGCGCCGCGGCCATGGCCGCAGTCGCCAGCGCCTTTTACGCCCTACGTCACGTGTCTCGATCTGCTTGCCAGTCTTCCCGCTGAGGAGGCGGCTACCCATTTGTGCCCTGCGACGTTAGGCTGGCGTCAGTTCAAGGATCGTAAGGAAACCGGATTGTGACCAAGGATATTGCAGCGCACGCGGACGCCTTCCGCAAGGACGGATATACCATTATCCGTGGTTTCTACGACCCCGCAAAACAGGTCGAGCCGGTCCGGCAGGGCGCTCGCTGGATCATCGAGGCGCTGTGCCGCAAGTATGGCGTCGATGCACCGACCGCGACGGTCGAGGACGCGCTCGGTCCGGGATACCTCGCCCTTGCCGCCGCCAGCCGTGCCTGGGGTGGGGAAGTCTATGATGCGGTGAAGCAGATACCGGCCTTCATGAGCCTTGTCAGCGATCCGCGCAATTCAGAGCTGTTCGCGGCCCTGCGCCCGGGCGCGGTTCCCGGATTGGCGGCAGGCGGCTACGGCATCCGCATCGATGCGCCGGGAGAAGCGAAGTTTCGTGCGCCCTGGCATCAGGAGTTTCCCGCCCAGTTGCGCAGCCCGGATGGCATTGTGTTCTGGTCGCCGCTGATCCCCGTCTTTCCGGAACTGGGACCGGTGGAACTGGCGGTCGGCTCCCACAAGGAAGGCATTGTCCCGGTGTGGGAGGATGACGGCGGCGTGGGCAAGACCGGTGCCTATGCGCTGCGTCTCGACCGGGAAGAGGAACGGCTTGCCCGCTATCAGCACGCTGCGCCGCTGACCGAACCTGGTGACCTCATTTTGATGGATTTCCTCACCTTGCATCAATCCGGGCAAAACCGTTCTGATATTCCGCGTTGGTCGATGCAGTTCCGGTATTTCAACTATGCCGATCCGCTCGGCGAGAAGCTGAGCTGGAAAGGCTCGTTTGCTGCGGGGCAAAGCTTTGCGACAGTCCTGCCGGAACTGGTGGCCTCCCGATGACTCAATGCCGCATTTGCAAAACCGAGATGCGGGCGCCGGCCTATGCCGCGCCGGCACCGGCGATGACGTCGCTGTCAACCCTGATCGCAACGCCTACCGAGGTGTTCGTCTGCGATGCTTGTGCGCATGTGCAATCACCGGATCTGCCGGATGTGCAGGCGTTCTACGATCGCGAGTACCGGATCTCGTTGCAATCCGACGAACACGATCAGCTCTATGAACAGCGCGACGATGGTCCGGTGTTTCGAACCGGACATCAGGCGTCGCTCGTTCTGGGCCTTGATCTGCCGGATGGTGCGAAGGTTCTGGATTTCGGCGCCGCCAAGGCGACCACCCTGCGTGCGGTTCTCAAGCAGAGGCCGGACCTGCATCCTCATGTTTTCGACGTGTCCGAGGACTATCGTGAGCACTGGAATGGCTGGGTCGACGCTGCCGACCAGGCCACCTATCGGTTGCCTGAGGCCTGGACCGGGCGTTTCGACTTGATCACAGCCCATTTCGTGCTGGAGCATGTGACCGATCCGGTCGGCATTCTGGCGGAGCTGCGCGCCTGTCTTGCGCCGGGTGGGCGGTTGTTCTTCACCGTGCCTGATCCGGTCGGCAACTCTGGCGACTTGCTCGTGGCCGACCATCTCAATCATTTCACCACCTCCAGTCTGACGGAAGCTTTGCACCGCGCCGGATTGCGGCCGCTAGCGATCCGCCAGGATCAGTTTCGCGGCGCCCATGTGGTGTTGGCGACACCGGCTCTGAATGGGGAGACGCTTGGTCCGGCGACCGGCGCGGCATCATGCGCTGAAACCGTGCGGGATTTGCTGAAGAATTGGGAGCATGCTCTGTCGAGCATTGATGCAGCTCAGATCGATGGCAAGACATTTGCGATCTATGGCGCAGGCTTCTATGGCACGCTGATCGCCAGCCGCTTGCCGGAGAAACCGGTTTGTTTTCTTGACCGAAATCCGCATTTGCAGGGAACTGAGCATATCGGTTGCCCGGTGTTGACCCCGGAGGCATGCCCGGTCGGGGTCGAGCTGATTTTCGCAGGGCTCAATCCGGATCATGCGCGGCGCATTCTGCCTGCCGACGCCGCCTGGAAGCCGGACGGGGCGCGGATCGTCTATCTCAACGGGTAAGCGACAGTGCCGCCAAGCATTGGTCACGTTGCTCTGCATTGTCATGGGCTGCGCCGGTCCCTATAAGATCGGCGCTGTCATCCTGAACATCCCACAGCGGGCGCGGGGCTCAAGAGTTCATGAAAGCCGTTATTCTCGCCGGAGGTCTCGGAACCCGGATCTCCGAGGAAAGCCATCTTCGGCCAAAACCCATGATCGAGATCGGCGGACGGCCGATCCTCTGGCACGTGATGAAGATCTTCGCGGCCAATGGCATCTCCGATTTCGTGGTTTGCCTCGGCTATCGCGGCTACATGATCAAGGAGTATTTCGCCAATTACGTGCTGCACGCCTCCGATGTCACCATCGACGCGCGCAGCGGCGAGATCATCTATCACCAGACCACCGCCGAACCCTGGCGCGTCACCCTGGTGGAAACCGGCGCCGATACGCTGACCGGCGGCCGGGTCAAGGCGGTTGCCGACTATCTCGATGCCGATGAGCCGTTCTGCCTGACCTATGGCGATGGTGTCGCCGATATAGACATCGCCAGCGAGGTGGCCTTCCACAAATCGCACGGCAAGCGGGCGACCGTTGCCAGCGTCATCCCGCCGGGCCGCTATGGCGCGCTGGAAATGACCGGCAACCGGGTCGACCGTTTCACCGAAAAGCCGCCGGGAGACAACGCCCGGATCAATGGCGGCTTCTTCGTTCTCAACCGCGATGTGATCGATCTGATCGACGGGCCGCAGACTTCTTTCGAGGGCGAGCCGCTGATGGAGCTGGCCAGCTCCGGTGAGCTGATGGCCTGGCGCCACGATGGCTTCTGGCACCCGATGGACACCTTGCGCGACAAGAACCACCTGGAACAGCTCTGGCAGGGTGGTAAGGCGCCCTGGAAGGTCTGGTAGCCCGTGACAGCGCCCAATCCTGAGTTCTGGCGGGGAAAGCGTGTCTTCCTGACCGGCCATACCGGCTTCAAGGGCGCCTGGGCGTCCCTGTTGCTTGCCCGTCTCGGTGCCGAAGTGACCGGATATGCACTCGCGCCGGAAGCTGAGGAAAGCCTCTTCGCCCTGGCCGGTTGCGACAAGGGCATCGACAGCCGGATCGGCGATATTCGCGATCGTGCGGCGCTGGCTGCGGCGGTGGCGGATGCGCGTCCGGACATCGTGCTGCATATGGCGGCACAGGCCCTGGTGCGCCGATCCTATGCCGAGCCGGTGGAAACTTGGCAGACCAATGTGGATGGCACGCTTCATCTGCTGGAAGCGCTGAAGCCGCTTGGCCATCCGCCGGTGGTTCTGGTGATCACTTCCGACAAGGTCTACCGCAACGACGAGACCGGACGTCCCTTCATCGAGGAAGATCCGCTCGGCGGCCATGACCCCTATTCGGCGTCCAAGGCGGCCTGTGAAATTCTGACCGCGAGCTGGCGCGATTGCTTCGCCGCCGACCATGGCATCCGCCTGGCAAGCGCCCGGGCCGGCAATGTGATTGGCGGCGGTGATTTCTCCCTGGACCGGATCGTTCCGGATATCTGGCGCGCGGTGCGGGACGGGCAGGAGCTGCAGTTGCGCAATCCTGGAGCGACCCGGCCCTGGCAGCATGTGCTCGATTGCCTGAACGGTTATCTGCTTTACATTGAGGCGCTGGCGGGTGAGGGCGGTGTGCCGCTGTCGCTCAATTTCGGCCCGGCGGACAGCAAGGGCCGGACCGTGCGCGAGATCGCCGAGGACATTCTCTCCGCGATCCGGCCGGGCAGTGACTGGGCGCAGGCCGCTGACACCGGCCCGCGCGAGATGGCCAAGCTGACCCTTGACACCAGCCGGGCGCGCGCTTTGCTGGGCTGGACGGATCACCTTGCCGGCGCGCGCCTGTCCACCTGGACGGCGGACTGGTATCGCGCCTGTGCGGAAGGGGCGGATATGCGCGCGCAAACCCTGAGCCAGATCGACAGTTTCCTGAACAACGCAGGCCAATCGCAATGACTGCAAAAACTCCCGCCTGCCGGTTCTGCGGCGCGCCCCTCGACACGTTGTTCGCCGATCTCGGCGAAACGCCGCTGTCCAATTCCTATGTCACCGAAGCCGATGTCGCGGCGGGTCGGGACACGGCCCATCCGCTGGTCGTGAGGGTCTGTGGCTCCTGCTTTCTCGTTCAAGCGGATGAGGTGGTGCGCCACGCCGATATCTTCGACGCGGATTACACTTACTTTTCGTCCTATTCGGACAGTTGGGTCGCCCATGCCGGCCGCTACGCCGAGGCCATGCGGGCGCGGTTCGATCTTGGCCCGTCTTCCCGGGTGATCGAGGTTGCCAGCAACGACGGCTATCTGTTGCAGCACTTCAAGGCGGCCGGCGTTCCGGTGCTCGGGGTCGAGCCCACCGCGAGCACCGCAAATGCGGCGATTGCCAAGGGCATCGACACCCGCATCGAGTATTTCGGCAAGGCCTTTGGTCAGAAGCTTGCGGCGGAAGGGATTCGCGCGGATCTGACGGCGGCCAACAACGTGCTCGCCCATGTTCCGGACATCCTCGACTTTGCCTGCGGTTTCACCGAGGTGCTGACGCCGGAGGGCGTGGCGACCTTCGAGTTCCCGCATCTTTTGAACCTGATCAACCTCGTGCAGTTCGACACGATCTATCACGAGCATTTCTCCTACCTCAGCCTGCTGGCGGTGGAGCGGGTGTTCGACAAGGCGGGTTTGCGCGTTTTCGACGCCGAGGAACTGCCGACCCATGGCGGGTCCTTGCGGGTCTTCGCCTGCCGCAAGGCGGCGGGTCATGCGGAGCTGCCGGGCGTTGAGGCCATCCGTGCCGCCGAAAAGGCGGCCGGGCTCGACACGCTGGCCGGCTATGCCGGGTTCCCGGAAAAGATCCGGGCCTGCTGCGACAGCTTCCGGGCCTTTCTCGACACGGCGCGCGCAGAGGGGCGGACGGTTGCCGCCTATGGCGCGGCGGCCAAGGGCAACACCTTCCTCAATGTGTGCGGGGTAACGGCGGAGGAGATCACCATGGTTGCCGACCGCAGCCATGCCAAGCAGGGCAAGCTGCTGCCGGGCAGCCATGTTCCGATTGTCGATCCGGCAGAGCTGATCGCCTCCCGTCCGGACTATGTGGTGATCCTGCCGTGGAACCTGGCGGACGAGATCCGTGCCCAGCTGGGTGAGCTGGAACAGGGTGGAACCCGGTTCGTCACCGCCGTGCCCGAGACCCGGATCTTGTGATGCTGAGCTTCCAGGCAACCGACCTGCAGGATGTGGTGCTGGTGGAAACCGGCGCCCACCGGGACGAGCGCGGCGCCTTTGCCCGGCTCTACTGCCCTGAGGCCTTTGCCGCGGCGGGGATTGCCTTTACTCCCAGCCAGATCAACCTGTCGACCAATACGCTGCGCCACACCTTGCGCGGGCTGCATTTTCAGGCAGCTCCCTGGGCGGAGGCCAAGTTCGTACGGGTGGTCACTGGCGCGATCTATGATGTCGTGCTGGATCTTCGCCCGGACAGCCCGAGCTATCGCCGTTGGCAGGCCTTCGAGCTTTCGGCGGATAATCTGCGCGGCTTGTTCATTCCCGAAGGCTGCGCCCATGGCTTCCTGACCCTGGAGGATGACACCGGCGTTCTCTACCAGATGGGACGGCCCTATGAGCCCGGACATGCCGCCGGCATTCGCTATGACGATCCGGCCTTTGCGATCGACTGGCCGGCGGCGCCGGTCTTGATCTCTCGGGCCGACCGGGAGTGGCCGCTGTTCGCCGGGTGAAACCGGGGGGAAGCCCCATGTGCATTGATCTTGTCCATGCGTTGACCCTGTATCGCCGGGCAACGTACCATCGACCGCAAATTGTATTTTCCCTCAAGATATATGGATAATCCGATGCAGTCAGCGCTTTCGCTCTTTCGTGGATTTGCCCGCTCGCGCCTCACTGCGCTGTTTGCGGCGCCTCTGCTTCTGGCCCTTGCCGGTCCGGCCGTCGCGCAGACGGAAAGCCCGGCCAAGGCTGCCGGCGATGCTGCCCCGAACTGGGTCGTGCAATGCGCGGAGGCCAAGGAAGGCAAGGCGAAACAGTGCCGCGCGCTGCAGAATATCGTCATGCAGAAAACCGGACAGCGGCTGCTGACCGTGGTGGTGGAGCCGCGCGACAAGGCGCCGAACCATGCATTGGTGCTGGCGCTGCCCCATGGCGTGTTCCTGCCCGCCGGTGCCTCCATCCAGGTCGATGATGGCAAGCCGGCGCCGATGGTGATCCAGACCAGCGATGCCAATGGCGCCTATGCGGGCATGGCGATCACCGATGAGCTGCTTGCGTCGATGAAGAAGGGGGAGACCCTGAAGATCGCCTTCAAGACGGCACAGCGTCAGGACCTGGCGGTGCCGGTCACCCTGATCGGCTTCACCGCCGCTTATTCGCAACTGGGCAAGGCGGCGACGAACTGACCCGGCTCGGTTCTTTCGCTCGGCCGGGTTGAGGCCCGGCCACCTGCGAGGGCGATGATTTTCGCCGCCCCCGCAAGGCGTTATGTCGACAGGTTGCCTCAGGCGGCGCTGGCCGCGATCTGGCGCATCAGGTCTGGCCAGTTGCGCATGGAGATCAGATGGCAGTAGATCGCGCTGAGGGCGCCCGCCTTGCGCAGGTCAAGAAACGCCTCGTCCGACAGGGCGTTCAGCCGGTTCTCGTCGACGATCTGGAAATCGGCCACCGTCAGCACCTCGCCTGAGGGCAGGGTAAAGCGGCCCTCGTTCGGCACCAGCAGGTCATGCTCGGCCAGCTTTGCCAGAACCGCCTCGCTTTCCCGTGCTTCGCGCTGATAGGCGCCGCAAAAGTCCAGCGCCTTGCGGGTCGCCTCGGTGGGCTCGCCGTTTTCGAACAGCGCCGTGTCGCCATCCTTGCTCAGCTTGCCGCTCCGCGCATCGATGCACAGCGCGAACTCTGTCGAGGCGTCGTTGCGCGCGAGGATGAAGGGATAGCGGCGCACGTAGGAGGGCACATAGACATCGTCCTTCCAGGCGCCATCGGCATCTACGAAGAGATTTTGATCGCGCCGCAGGCCGAGCACGGCGATGGCCGCCGGCGGGGTGGTGTTGGCGGCAAAAACGATCGGATAGTGGCGCGCGGCCGGGGCGAATTCCACCGCATTGATCGGCACCGCATGGCATCCGCGCGCGAAGTCGAAATTGGGCCGTGTGTCCAGTGACAGATCACCATGCCGATCGGCGCGCACCGGCTCAGGGGCTTGGTAGAACAGTGGCAGCCCGGAGGGACCCGCGCCGTCTGCGCGCGTTGCGCCGTTGTCGGCCGAAGGTTGCGTCATGGTGGTCAAATCCTCATTTGCGAAAAAGGTTTTCTGTTGGCCAATGGGGCATCAAGTTTTTGTACAGTTCCAACGCTAAGTTGCCTAGAGTGACGTGCACAGGCAATGCGCGGTATCGGTACCTTGCGTAGGGGCCGTGCGTCTTGCGCATGTGCAGACGGTGCATCAGGAGCAGGCATGACAGCTGACACGACCGACCAGGCCCCGCATCGGGGGGTAACATTCCAGGATCGGGAAGTCCTGCTGGATGGTGGTGCTTTCCACGGCTGCGTCTTTATCCGCTGTCACATGGTCTACGAAGGCGGCGTGCCGCCGGTGTTGTCGGGGTGCCATTTCGAGGGATGTCGCTGGGGCTTCGCCGGAGCGGCGGCCAACACGCTGCTGATGCTCGGGGCGTTGCGGCAGGGGGGCTTCGAAGGGGTGGTGGACACGACCCTTGCGGCCATTCGCGATGGATCGGTTCTGAACAGCCCCGCGGCGGAGGCGGTGGCGTCGACGATGAACGCATCGTCTTCGGCCACGCGCCGGGGGGGGATCGATCTGGGTTTCGGCACCTTCCCGATCCCCCGGATTCTGCGCCGGCGCTAGCCCGCGACTGACCCCACGGCCACCGAATAGCGTCACGCGCAGACGATTTAAGGGAGCGATTTGCATGAACGACTGGCCTGCCCTTGAGATCCTGACGATGGAGGATTTCGAAACGCGCCGCCACCGCAAGCTGCATCTGGCCGCTGGCGGTGAAACCATGCCGCTTGAGATCACCGAGATCACGAAGATGGGGCAGTCGCAAAGGAATGGCGGCGCGTTCTCGGTGGTGTTTCGCGGCCCTTCCGAGCCGGTCGTTGACCAGGGCGTTCACTGCCTTGAGTTCGAGGGCATGAAGCCGCTGGAGATCTTTCTGGTGCCGGTTGGCGAGGACGATGGTGGCCGGCTCTATGAGGCGGTCTTCGGCTGACGCGGCCGTCGCCCCAAGAGACGCGACCGGCCGTTACGCCTGAGGGTTTGGGCCTGAGGGGAGAGGCGGCCGGTTTTCTTTCTGAGCTGTGCGATCCGCGCGAGATCAGCGCGGCGCCGGATCCCACCGCATCAGGTGGTAGACGCCTTTGTCCTCCCGCTTGGTGAAGCCGAGCCGCAAGTAAAGGCGCATCGCCGGATTGTTGTGCTCCACATGGATGCCGACCCCAAGGTTATCGCGCGTCGCCAGCGCCATCACGTCCCGCATCATCGCTTCGCCAAGACCCTGCCCACGGGCCTCTGGCAGAAGCGCAATGTCGATGACGCGAATTTCCGATGGCCAGCGTTCCAAGTATAGCCGGCCGATCGGCGCCTGCCGCCACTCGACAAGGAGCCAGTCCGCATCCGGGAAATGCGCCATGTAGTGGCTGTGCTGCGCCCGGAACTGCATGTCGAGAAAGGCCGATTTCTCGGCCGCGCTCCAGGGGAGCGGGGCGAGCTCCTCCGCTCGGGTCGATCCGTAAAGCAGGCTGAGGAAGGGAAGATCCGCTTCCTGGATACGGCGAAAGCGCAGGCCGCGCGCCCGCGCACGCGGCAAGGGGGGCAGGCGGCGCCGGCTGGCGGTGCCGTCCGGAATGGTGAGCGTGTCGGCAGGCATCTCAGCCGGTCTTTGGCGGGGTCAGGTCCCGCACCACGCCAAACGTGCCGATGCCGCTCTTTGCCAGCGTGTCCCAGCCGACCTCCCAACTGGTGGAATCGATCGTGTATTGCGAGAGGCACTGCAGATCGGCGTTGGCATCGACCCGCTGGAAGAGCGTCAGCCGGCCATCGGCGTTGTAGTCCATGGCGATCTCGCCGAACCCGGAGGCCACGCCGATCTGTTCCCAACCGATCCACTGCTGAAAGGCCGGGTCGATCTGCACATTGCCATGTACCCCCTTGTTCTCATCAATCGCGACAAGGACGATATGCGATGCGGCATTGAAGGAAGAGGTCAGCGCAACCAGTGGAACGCCGGTCATGCCGAGCCGCGCCCAGGTGGACCAGGTGGTCGCGCCGGCTGGCTGTTGCCGGATCTGAACGACCTGCGCCAGCGCGCCGATCATGAAGATGTTGACCGCGCCCTCGTGGTCGAGAACGACGGTGGGGGCAGAGGCCGCGCCGCCGCTGGCGCTGGTGTCGAGGCGCTGCCAGCCGGTCCAGTCCGCCACCTTCAGGGAGACGTCGGTCTTCTGCTGGTTGACGTAAATCTTCTTGTTCTCCGCCTCGGTGCCAATGGCGGCGATCAGCACGCGCCCATCCGCATTGTTGCCGAGGGTAATGCGGGACACAGGCGTGTCCGTGCCGAGGGATTGCCAGTCGCTCCAGGGCGTCTCCGGCGGCGCGGCTTCATGGACGGTAATGGTGATCGGCTCGGTTTGCCCCGGCGGGACCTGCTCGATGGTCTTCTCGACGATCCGGTCCGGGTTCTGGTAGATCCACCAGACCGCGCCGGTCGCGTCGTCGACGCCGAAGACCGCGACCCGGCCGCCGGCGTTGATGGTCATGGCAAGCTGGGCAAAGCCGCTGCAACCGGCCGGCAGGCCAAGACTGACCGGTGCATTCCACCGTTGCGCCCCATCCGGCGCTGCTGGCGCTTCATCGATGTACTGGACCTCGGCTGAGGCCTTGGCCTGCGCCGCCATGGCGACCCGGCCATCCGAGGTGGCGCCGGTCGCCAGTACGCTGTAGGCGGTGTCGTTGATCCGGGTCCACTGCGTGGTCCATGCCCCGTTCGGGGCCGGTTGGGCGTTCCAGGAGAGCGTATCATCGGCATTCACGTCGATGGCGATCACCATCAGCCGCGAAAGTTCAGCGAAGGGCGTTTCCCCTGGCGCGCCCTGCGGCAGGAACGCTTCCTCTTCCAGCTCGATTTCAGTTCTCTCGGCATCGCTCATGATCGCGCTCCTGTGCGAAAATCGTGTCGTGGCGGGGCCGCGCTCAACCGCGGGAGGGATAGAGCCCCTGCAACGCGATGATGAAATTGATGGCCAGAAAAGGCTGCAGGTTGTTGTGGGGCTGTGACCCGCCGGCGGGCAGCACCGCGGCATCCTCCATGGGGACAAGGTTGCTGCTCGTGTCGGTTTGATAGGCCGGGCCGCCCATCGACTGGGCCGGGACCTGGTTGGCAGAGGGCACCTGAGACGAGGCGCGGAACGTGTCCGCGCGCATCGTGTGCCGGTGCTGGGGCATCTGCGCTTCGGTCAAGGTCACCGTCTCGACGCCGCCGCGCTGGCCCAGGCGCCGGGAGGTCAGCCCGGGGCCCCGGCCGGGATGCATCGGTGCGCGCCCTTCAAGGTTCGGCAAGGCGGTGGTGGTGCGGCCATCGCCGCCATAGGTGGTGCCGATCAGCGAGAACAGCGCCGTATTCTGGGCAATGGGCAACAGTTGGCCGTTGCAGAAGGCCCAGCTTCTGGGAGCGAAATTGCCGGCGAAGATGCGGATTTCCGCGATGAAGGGTTCAGACATGGCGGGTCTCCCTCAATGCCGGCTGGGATAGATGCCGAACAGCGCGATAATGAAATTCACGCACAGATACGGCATCAGGTTGGTATGCGAGCGGCTGCCGCCGGTGTTGGTGATGGCGCTGCTGGCGAACTGATCGGTGGGGGAGGCGTCGGTAAAGATGGCGACGGTGGGGCTTTCACCGATCAGGGTATTTTGCGGCGAACTGACGGTGGCCATGTCGGTCGTCGCATTGTAGGTGTGGCCATGGGAGGGAAGCTGATTGACCGTGAGGGTCACCTTCTCCGCACCGCCCTTGGCTCCGAGGCGGCGCTCCGACAGGCCCGGCCCGTGGCCGGCGTGGATCGGAATGCGCCCGCGCAGGTCCGGAAGCCCGAAGGTGGTGCGCCCGTCGCCGCCGTAGATGGTGCCAAGCAGGGAGAACAGGGCGTCGTTCTGTGAGACAGCGAGCAGTTGCCCGTCGCAAAAGGCCCATCCGCGAGGGGCGAAATTCCCCGCGAACATACGAATTTCACCGACAAAGGGTTCGGACATTCAGGTGGCCCTCCCAAGCCTTCAAAGGAAGCGGTCGTTCTGTCGTGGGGATCAGTTGCGTGAGGGGAACAGGCCCTGGAGGGCGATGCAGAAATTGACGGCCAGATACGGCTGCATGTTCTCATGCGCCTGGCTGCCGCCGACATGGGTCAGTGTTGCGGAACTGAGGGGCTGGCGCGATGCTGCCGATGAGGACGGGGTGTAAAGGTCTGGCGTCGCCGCCAGGATGTGACCGCCTGGCAGAATGTGATTGGCCGGGGTATTGGAGGCATAGGCGATATGATCGTGCTGCGGCATCTCATTGGCACTGAGCGTGTGGGTTTCCTCGCCGCTCTTCTGGCCCAGCCGATGTTCGCTTCCTCCGTCACTGCGCCCCACATGGATCGGGGTGCGTCCGCGCAGGTCGGGGAGGGCGAAAGTGGTGCGCCCGTCGCCGCCATAGGTCGTCCCCAGCAGGGAATAAAGCGACTGGTTCTGGTTTATGGGCAGGATCTGCCCATCGCAAAAGCCCCAGCCACGTGGTGGGAAATTAAAACCCACCATCCGGACTTCGGCGAGGAATGGCTCGGACATACGGTGTTCCCCAATTTGGTCAGCGAGAGGCTTATGCAATTATAGATTGCTTAATTTGTAAAAACCCCTCATGCGAGTATGCTGTCCTTCCGCTACGCAATCAAGGGTATTCGCGCCTCCGCCAATGATAAATTTCCGGATCTCGCACCATCGTTGATCAGGGCAGCGGGCAAGCCCCGCCGCCCTGGATCACACCGCCGCTAGCCAGGGACGTGGCGACGACTGGAGTGCCGGTGTTGCGGCCCTGCAGATACGCCTCGATCGCGGCGCCGTCATTCGCAGCTCCACCATAGCCATTGAGGTTGAGAGTCCCGTTCGACATTGCGCGAACGGCGATTTCCTGGGCAGTGGGTGTGGTGGTCGTCAGGTTGTTCTCAAAGCCGGCGCCGCCAAGATCGAGGCAAAGCTGATTGCCGTCACGGCTGTCGGCGAAGACTGCCGCGAAGGCGAAGGCGGAACCGGTCTCCGTCACGGTGTTGTTGCGGACCGTTGCGTTCAGGATTGCCTGATTGGAGGTGCCGTCCTTCGCTGTGAGGACGATGCCCGCACCGCCGAAGTCATGGATCGTGTTGTTCTGGATCAGCGCGGTCATCGTGCCGGCGCTCGCGGACGTGGCATGTCCAAGGATCGTGAGGGAGATGCTATCGTAGCCGGCGGAGCCGATGACCCCCGCAGTGCCAATCGCGTTGCCGGTGATTGTGATCGCGTTACTGGAATTGCTGTTTGCGTGGTGAACCGCGATCCCGCCGCCGGAGAAGCCACCACCGACGGAGGTCATGGTATTGCCGCTGATCGTCGTTGAGGTGACAGTGGCGGTTCCGTCCAGGGTCAGGTGGATGTTGTAATCAGCGTTATTGCTGAAGCTGCTGTTCTGCACGGTGATCGTGCCGACGGAAGCGCCGGTCTGCAGATCGATGGAGATGCCATCCCGCAACGAGCCGGTGGTGACATTCCGCAGGGTGCTGTCATCGAGCAGGAACGAGGTCATCCCCGTTGCGCCCGTTTGCTGAAGCACGCGGATATTGGAGTCGAAATTGCCCTCAGCCAGGACTTGCGACAGGTCGTAGGTGCCGCTGCCGTCAATAATACTCAGGCCATGCTCTGCATTTGCATTGCCGTTCGACGACAGGGTCATTCCGTTCAGTGTCAGGTTGTTCACGCGCAAGGCATCGATGCCTTGGTCGGCGGACCCCGTGACCGTCATGTGCGACAGGTTTACGTCGACCGTATTGTTCAGCCAGATGCCCGTCCTTGTGCTGTTCTGGATCGTGCCGCCCGAGCCGTTGCCGCCCCGCGCCGGAGCGGTTCCGTCGCCGGTCACGGTAAGGCCGCCCGCACCGCCGGTGGTGTCGAGGAAGATGCCGTAGCTCGTACCATTCGACGAGATCGACTGGAAGGTCAGTCCGGCGGCGTCGATGGTGGTGTCGGTGACACGGAGCGCTGTGCCGGTGGTGGTTGTCAGGGAGTTGCCCGCTCCCTGGACCGTGACCGTGCCACCGTCGGCTGCGACGAAGCCCGCACCCGCCGTCGCGTCGATATCGAGGCCGCCGCCGATGAAGCTGATCGTGGAACCTGTATTCGCAGTCAGGCTGACGGCGGTCTGCATGCCGCTGTTGATCGTCTTCGTGCCACCGGAGAAGTTGAAGGTGGTCCCGCTGACGCTGTTCGCCACCAAAAGGCCGGTCCCGGTGGACCCGGTGATCGTCATGTTTCCCGTCAGATTGACCGTGCCGCCGACGCCGAGGAGCCTCATGCCGGTCCCGGTGCTGCCGGTCGAACGGGTGTGCGTCGCGTTCAGGTTCAGCGTGGTGTTGCTGATGTCCAGGACCGCGCGGCCGTTCGAAGTGAGGCCGCCCGCACTCGTCGTGCCGATATTCAGCGTCCCGGTGTTGCTGGCAAGAATGGCCGATGCGTTGACTGCGGAAATGCCTTGTATCGTGCTGAAGGTGAAGGTGCCGGTGTTGTTGACGAGCTTGAGGCCGCCGCCGCTTTCTCCCGCGTCGTCGTGATCGATCCAAAGGGTCTCGATGGTGATGCCGCCGGCACCCAGTGTCGTGTTGGCGATGTCGACCGCATAAGTGTCTGCGCCGAGGATGTTGTTTGTTCGAATCGCACCGCCGGAAATGGTCAGTATGCCGCCGTCGTTGGCGACGATGGCCTGACCGGTCGTCAGCGGCCCGCCTGTGCGAGGATTGTCGTTGTAGACGAGATTTGTGAAGTTGATGGTCGCCGTACTGTTGTTCGTCAAGACGAAGCCGTCGCCCGCGCCTGCGCTGGCGTTGGCCCAGTTTCGGACCTCGATTTGAGCCTGGAAGTCGGCGGCAAAGCTGGCGGCGGAATTGGTGATCGCGACACCGCTTCCCGTTCGATTGTGAATGATCGAGCTGCCGGTGAGAGTGAAGCTGCCCGAGTTGTTGTCGAGGCGAATGCCGGTCGCGACATTGTCCGCCGTTGCGTCTGATCCGATGGTCACCGTGCCGAAGGAGAAGGCGCCGGAGGACGAGGAAATGTCGATGCCGTTCGCCGTGCTGCCGGCAATGTTCATCGCGTTGGCAGTAAAGGTGCCTGCTCCGCCGACGTTGGTCATCGTCACGGCATTGCCGGTGATCTTGCCGGACGAGGCGAGCGTGTCGAAGGACATGCCGCTGGCAGCGATGCTGACGCCATTCAGTGAGATCAGCTGCCCGGTGGTGGTGTTGATCGTGTTGGTGCCGGTGGCGGTGCCGGAAAGGGAGCCGCCGCCCGAGCCGTCAAGCCGCAGGCCGCTGGTCAGCGCCAGACCTTGGAAATCGAAGGTGGAGGCGCCCGAAGTGGTGGCGACGTCGATTGCGTCGCCGCCGGTCCCGCCGCCGATGCTGCTGAACCGGACGATCAGGTTTTCAGCCGCCGCGTAGCTGGCGGCGATGCCATCGAACGTTCCGCCATTGGTGATCTGGACGTTCTGGATGCCGGAGGATCCGGCAAGGGTCACCGTGTTGCCGGTGGCGGAGGTCAGGGTCGGCAGCACCGTGTCGATGCCGGTAGCGGGGGCGGCGACCACCGAGGACGAGCCCATGCCGGTCAGCTTTACACTGGCCGGAGCCCCGCCGCCGGAGATCCCGAGGGTCGAAACGTCGATGCTCTCGCCGGCGGCAAGGCCGATCAACACCTGTCCATCGGCAAGGTCGAGCGAGGTTTCGCCCTGGGCGTTCAGGTCGATCAGGTCGCTGGACCCATTCACATTGGTATCGATCAGCACGATCACATCGGCGCCGGAGGCTTCCGCCTCGCCAGCGGTGCCCGGGTCGGCGAAGGTGCCGAGGCCGGAGGTGCCGGCGTTGTCGATGACGAAGACGGTCGGGCCTTGCAGGTTGGCGACATTGCTGGCGCCGAAACCGACATCTTCGAAATTATACTCGCCGGTGGCGGTCGTGCCGGTCGTGACAATGGCGAAATTGCCGGCAATGCCGGAGGTGTCGATCAGGCTGGCGACCGGTGCGGACCCGTCGCCATACTGGAAGCGGACGCCATTGGCGATGTTGGCGTTGGTCAGATCGACACCGACCTGCACGCCCTGGATCGTGCCGGAATTGGTGGTGACCACATCCTTGCTGTTGTCGTAGCCGGTGAGGTCGATGCCCTTCGAGCCAACCTGGCTTGTGCCGCTGATATCGAGGCGCGCGAAGGTCACCTGCCCATCGAAGGTGCCGCCGGAGAGGTTCAGACCTGTTCCCGCGCCGAGATTGGTGATGTCGACATTGCCGAAGGTCATGTTGCCGTTCGTGCCGGTCGCACGGATACCGTTGCCGCCCGCTCCCATGGCAATCGTCATGTCGCCAGTGGTGAGCGTTCCGGAGTTGCCAGTGAGGAGCAGACCGTCGCCACTGGTCGGCATCAGGTTGACCGCGCCGAAGGTCATATCCGACGACACATTCGTCGCGGCGATCGCCGACCCCAGGGTTCCCGAGATCGAGGTGGTTCCGCTGACGGTGAATGCGCCTCCGGTAATGGTGTGGAGCCCGAGGCCCGCAGGACCTGCGATATTCGTGCCTGTGATGGAGGTGAAATTGACGCCGCCGGCGCCAACGGCAATACCCGCGAAGTTGGCGATCTGCGCGTTGTTGACCGCAAGTGATCCGGTGCCGACGGACAGCGTTCCGCCGTTCTGAACGATCATGCCGAAGCCGCCATCCGTCGCCACATCAATGTCGGCGAAACTGACCGTGACGGCCTGGGTAGCGTTGTCGATGAACACGCCGTGGCCGCCAAGCGCGGTCGTGGTCCCCAGATCCAACGTGCCGGTAAAGGAGATCGTATGCGCACCGGTCGCGCCGCTCGACAGAATGCCGCTCGATCCCGCGCCATTCGAGACGATGGTGCCGGCATGGGTGAAGCTGCCGCCAGAGCGGCCGGTGATCGATACCGCGGTTCCGGACGTATTGTTGATCGAGCTGGCGCCGTCGAAGGTGAAGACCGCGTCGCCCCCGTCGATCGACAGCGTGTTGCCGCCGGAAATGTCGACATTCACTGCATTGATGGTGCCGCCGGCATTGTTGAAGGCAATGCCGGCGGCCGCGCCGGAGATCGAGATGTTCTGCAGCGTCGTCGTGCCGGTGGCGTTGTTCAGCGTGATCGAGGTCCCGGTCACGCCGGTGCTGGTCATGTTGCTGATGGAGGAGCCTGCGGCATTCAGCAGAATGTCATTGGCGTTGCCGGAGAAGGTGACACCGCTGATGGTGGTGTTGGTCGAGGGGGTGATCTCGATGCCGTAATTGGCAAAGTTGCTGATCCGGGAGCGCTCGATCAGCGTTCCCGTGGCGCCCGTGCCATTGTCCTTGATGCCGCGTGCGGCGGTGCCGTTGCCTTCCAGGTCGAGACCAGCGATGTGGTTGCCGCTGGACCCCAGCGTGACCACATTGTCGCCCGCGCTGGTGGTCAGCGTCGCCGCGCCGTTGCCGGTCGGATCGTCGATGGTCAGGCTTGGGGCGAAGAGCTGGATGGTCGGCGGCACCGTGAGATTGACGGCGACTGCCTGGCTGCCGCCGGCCCCGTCGCCGAAACTCAGAAGTTGCTGCGTGTCTTTCAGATTGAGGGTGTTGTCGCCATTGGTGCCCGCAGCTGTGATCGCACTGCCGTTGTTGATCAGGATGATGATATCGTCGGTTGCCGCTGCAAGCTCCGCATCGGCAAGCGTCATGGGGTTCGCCGCATCCGATCCCGACCCGTCGCCGCCGCCGGCGGCCCCATCGGCATCGACGAAATAGATCCGGCCAACACCGAAGCCCTTGCCCGGGCTGCCCGCGAAGGCCACGTCCTGGAAATTGTAGGTGCCGGCGATCGGAGCGGAACTGGCGTCGATGGCCGTGGTCGCGTCGATGGTCGATCCGGTGTCGATGCCGTCTTCGCCGTCGCCAAAGGTGAAGTTGGCGTTCGAGGCCGCATTGAGGAACACACCGGTATCGACGCCGGCGATCGAGCTGGACGTACCGCCGGCGGCCGTATCGCCAAGACGGATGGTCTGGCCGCCAAGGACGCCGCGCAGGTCGACACCGATGGTGCCGGTGGCGCTGCTGCTGATCAGGTCGAAATCATCGGCCGTCACGGCGGCGTTCAAGGTTGCGCCGCTGACATCGAAACCGGTGCGGTTGTCGTTATCGAGTGCAATGTCGATGTTGTCGAAATGGATCGCCCCATCGATCGTACCGGCGATCCTGATTGCGGCGGCGCCGGCGGGAAGCGCTGGAATGAGCGGCGCGCCAATCGTGCTGTCCGTGCCGGGGTTGGTGATCGTCACCTGGCCGAAACTGATCACGCCGGAGGTATCGGTGATGCGGATCGCATCATCCACCGTATCGGCGATCGTTGTGGTTCCGGATACGGAGAAGCTTCCGGTATTGCCGTTGAGGTCGAGGCCGATCGTGGCGCCGCCGGTGGTAAATTCCAGGCCGGCACCTGGCGCCAGCATCGGCGTCGATTGGATGTCCAGGGTGTTGAAGCTGATGTTCGCCGCGGAATTGACCACCTTGACCGCAGAGGTCTCGCTCCGGAGATAGTTTCCGCCGACCTGGGAGGAGACTTCCGGGGCAAGGATCGTCGCCGCACCGGTCACGGTGAAGGCTCCAGTGAAATTCCGAATCAGAAGCGCGTGCCCGCCGTAGGACTGGGTCAGGGTCAGATCGCTCAGGGTGATGGTGCCGCCAACAGGACCGCCGCCGCCGAAGCCGAGTGACATCGAGCCGCCGACGACCGATCCGTCGGCGATGTTCACGGCAAGACCCGGCTGATTGCCCTCGACCTGCAGGGTCGTGCTGTAGACATTGGCGTCGTAGTCGTCGAAGGCGATCGTGCCTTGGTTCGGGCCGGTGAGCGTATTGAAGAAGATGCCGCTTCTGATCGCCTGCGCGGCGCTGCCCGCCTGGAAGCGGCCTCCGGCAACGGTCTGCAATCCGGCGGTGGCAAGATCGCTGTCGAAGGTCACGCCACTGAAGGTGACGCCGTTGCCGAACAAGGTCGGATCGAAGGCGGTGGCATCGCCAACCAGCGTGTTGTCGGAGAAATCGGTGACGATCAGGTTCCCTGCAGGGCCAAGGCCGCGCAGGCGAACGCTGCTGTCCTCCGTCTTGAAGGTCGAGTTGGCAATGGAAACGATCGCCCGGTCGTCGCCCTGGGTCTCGACAAGGATGCCGAATTCGTTTTGGGCAACCGCCGCGCCCGAGGCATCGTGGTTGATGGTGAGGCCATTGATGTCCAGCGTCAGGCTACGTGTCGCGCCGGCATCGTTCTGGAGGACCTTGAGGCTGCTGAAACTGCTGCCGGAGGCCACCGTGTTCAAGGTGCCGCCCTTCAGGGTGAATGAGCCGTCGACATTCTGGAGCAGCACCGAGTCCATATTGGCGTTGGTCGCATTGACCTCATCAAATGTGACGTTGCTGTTGATGCCGTTCAGTTCAAGCGCACGCGCGTTGGTCGCCGTCACCCTCTCGCTTGCCGCGTCACTGATCCGCAGCGTGCCGCCGTCGAAGGCGAGCAACCCAGTGTACCCTTGCGTGGCGATATCGAGGCCGGCATCGAAGGCAATGGTGGACGCTTGCCCATTGTTGTTGATGGTGACGCCCATGCCGCCACCGAGCGCTGTCGTCGTGCCGAGCGATACCGTGCCACTGAAGGTCACGTCGCTGGCGGCCGTGGCGCCGGAAATGGCGATGCCGCTCGATCCCGCGCCATTCGAGGCGATGGTGCCGGCATGGGTGAAGCTGCCGCCAGAGCGGTTGTCGAGGGTCACCGCGGTCCCGGCGGTGTTGTCGATCGAGCTGTCGCTGTCGAAGGTGAAGACCGCGTCGCCCCCGTCGATCGACAGCGTGTTGCCGCCGGAAATGTCGACATTCACTGCATTGATGGTGCCGCCGGCATTGTTGAAGGCAATGCCGGCGGCCGCGCCGGAGATCGAGATGTTCTGCAGCGTCGTCGTGCCGGTGGCGTTGTTCAGCGTGATCGAGGTCCCGGTCACGCCGGTGCTGGTCATGTTGCTGATGGAGGTACCAGCGGCATTCAGCAGAATGTCATTGGCATTGCCGGAGAAGGTGACACCGCTGATTGTGGTGTTGGTCGAAGGGGTGATCTCGATGCCGTAATTGGCGAAGTTGCTGATCCGGGAGCGCTCGATCAGCGTTCCCGTGGCGCCCGCGCCATTGTCCTTGATGCCGCGTGCGGCGGTGCCGTTGCCTTCCAGGTCGAAACCCGCAAGGCGGTTACCACTGGCCCCCAGCGTGACCACATTGTCGCCCGCGCTGGTGGTCAGCGTCGCCGCGCCGTTGCCGGTCGGGTCGTTGAGGGTCAGGTTCGGGGCGAAGAGCTGGATGGTCGGTGGCACGGTCAGATTGACGACAATGGCCTGGCTGCCGCCGGCCCCGTCGCCGAAACTCAGAAGTTGCTGCGTGTCTTTCAGATTGAGGGTGTTGTCGCCATTGGTGCCCACGGCTGTGATCGCACTGCCGTTGTTGATCAGAATGATGATGTCGCCGGCCGCCGCCGCAAGCTCCGCAGCGGCAAGCGTCATGGGGTTCGCCGCATCCGATCCCGACCCGTCGCCGCCGCCGGCGGCGCCATCGGCATCGACGAAATAGATCCGGCCAATGCCGAAGCCCTTGCCCGGGCTGCCCGCGAAGGCCACGTCCTGGAAATTGTAGGTTCCGGCGACCGGAGCGGAACTGGCGTCGATGCCAGTGGTCGCGTCGATGGTCGATCCGGTGTCGATGCCGCTTTCGCCGTCACCAAAGGTGAAGGTCAGGTCAGTCGCGGCGCCGAGCAGCACGCCGGTGTCGACGCCCGAAATGCTGGCATTCTCGCCGGCAACCGTTGTATCGCCCACCTGGACCGTGCCGCCGCCGGTGGCGGTTTGCAGATCGATGCCGATGGTGCCGGTGGTCGAGGAACTGGTGACGTCGAAGTCGCCGAAGGTCATTGTGCCCGAGTAGGCGCCATCGATATCCAGCGCCGTCTGGCCCTGCAGCAGGTTGGTGTCGAAATCGGCGATCGTGATGGTGTTTGAGACGGTTCCAGACACCGAAATGGCGTTGGTCCCGTTGGCGGTGCCGTTGATGTCGACATCGCCGAGCACGATGTCTCCACCGGTTGTCGCTCCGCTGAGCGAGATGCCGTTTCCGCTCGTTGCGATATTCACGGTGTCGAAATGCAGTCCGGCCGATCCGATGGTGGAATTGAAGAGCAGGAGGCCGGTGCCGGTTCCCGAAGCGGTCAGCGTGTTGAGGCCGGGCGCGCTTGCGACGCTGGCCCGCGCGCTCGAAATGCTCAAGGCGGTGCCGCCGGTCGTCGAGACGGCGAGGCCGCCCTCGAAGCGTGTTTCGCCATCACCATCGTTGTCGGCGATCGTCACAGCCGTGCTGGTCTGGGATGAGGTGCGCACGTTCGTAAGGGTCGTCGTCGCGTCCGCGTCATGCGATCTTATGCCGTTGAAGACGGCGTCCAACCGCGCTTGGTTGGTCGTGTTGCCGAGGTTGATCGTGCCGCCGGCATCCGAGCCGATGGACAGCGCAGAGGAGCTGGGAGCTGAGGTTGAACCGATCTGTACGGTGCCGCTGGAGGTGGTGCCGAGATTCAGCGTTCCGCTCGTTTGCGCAATAACGATACCGCTGGTCCCGCCGTCGATGTTCAGGCCGGTGATGCCATTGGCGGTTCCCGTGCCGATCGAGACCGTGCCGTTCGCGCCGGAAACGGTAACGCCCGCGCCACCGGCGCCCAGGTCGATATCCGCCGCGGTCAGCGAGAAGCCGTTCGCACCGCCGACGCCCTGGATTTCGATGGCCGCGCCGGTATGACCGTCGAGGTCGGCGGAGCCGAGCGCGATCCCGCCGAGTGTCGTGTCCAGGTTGGCGGCCCGGATGCCGGGCAACACTCCGCTCGAAGAGCCGGTGACGGAATCGAAGGTCACCCCACCGGAGCCGATCGCCGTGCCGTAGACATTGAAGGCGGTGCCGCCCGATGTGGAGATGCTCCGCGTCCCGGCCGCCGCCACGCTGATGCTGCCGCCGTTGGTGGCAAGAAACCCGTCGGAGCCGGTGGTCGCGATCTCCAGACCGCCAGTGAAGGCGTTCGCCGATGATTGGCCGTTGTTGTCGATACCGACGCCCACGCCGCCACCGAGCGCTGTTGTGGTGCCCAGCGACACCTGACCGCCGAAGGTCACATCGTTCGCAGCCGCAGCGCTGTGAATGACAATGCCGGAGGCGCCGGCGCCGTTCGACGAAATGGTGCCGAAGTGGCTGAAGCTGCCGCCAATCCGGCCGGTGATTGACACTGCGATCCCGGAGGTGTTGTCGATCGAGCTGGAGGCGTTGAAGGAAATCGCCGCATCTCCGCCGGCCACGCGCAGCGCCTTGCTGCCGGTGATGTCGACGTTGTTGCCGGTAACGGTCCCCTGGGCATTGATGATGGCAACGCCCGTGCCGGAGGTATTGTCGACCGAGACATTGGTCAGGGTCACGGCGCCGGTGGTGTTGGTAAGGGAGATGCCGTTGACGGCGGTTGTTCCGCCCGAACCGATGGTGACCCCTTCGATGGTCAGACCGGAAATACCCGTGCCCGACAGCGCCGTTCCCGCACTGCTGCCCAGGGTGATGTTGCGCACGGCATTGTTGTTGCCCACCTCGATGGTGCTGACCGCGCCCGACGAATTGGTCAGGGTCGCCGCGCCATTGCCGGTCGGGTCGGAAATGACCGTTGAGCCTGTGGGGATATTGTCGCCGGTGATGCTGGCCGCAACCAGAAGGCCGGCATCGACAAAGGTGCGGCCGTCGCCGAAGGTATCGACGGTCTGGTTGTCGCCAAGGGCGAAGGTCAGGCCCGCCGTGTCGATTGCCGCGCCATCGTTGATCAGGATGAAATTGACGGTGCCAAGGCCCCCGGCGGCGCCAATCGCGGTGGAGATGGAGGCCCGATTGTCGACCGAGGAGCCATCCCCGGTGCCGGTTGCCGTAGCGGCGACGAAATAGTTCGGCGTGCCGGCGGTCAGGAAGTTGAACCCGCCGGTAAAGGTGGTGGTGCCGAAGGAATAGCTGCCGCTTGCGGCGTTGACGCCGATGCCGTCGAGCGCGAAGGCGAGCCCGCCGATGTCTCCGCCACCCCAGGTGAACACCGCATCGGGCGCGGCGAAGGCCGCGCCATTGGTGCCAAGCACGATGCCCACGTCCACATTGGTGACGGTGCCGCCATTGGTGATGGTGACACTGCGTCCGTTGAGCGTGCCGGAGATGTCAACGCCGCGGCTCCCGGCGACACCGGTACCGGTAACGTCCAGGCTCTGCATTGTGAGCGTGGCGTCGGCGCCCGCCATATTGAGACCAGTGCCGCCGCCAAGACCGGTGATGTCTACATCGCCAAAGGTCAGGGTCGCATTGGTGGTGCCGCTGAGGTCGATGCCGTCGCTGGATGCGGCTGCGCCAAGGCCGTTGATCTCGGTGGTGCCGGAAAAGCCGTAGCTGCCGCCGCCGCTGACCTGGATTCCATCGCCGCCAACCGTGTTGGCGGTGAAATCGGTGACATTGATCACGCCGGTGTTGTTGGTGAAGGTCAGCGCGTTGCCGGTGACATTGCTGATGCTGACCGTCGACAGCGTCGTTGTGCCGGTGTTGTTGGCGATGGTGATGCCGCTGCCGGCGCCGTTGATGGTGATGTTCGACAGGGTGGCGGCGTGGTTGTTCAGGAAGATGGCGCTGCCGCCAATGCCGCTGAACGAGAGGCCCGACAGCGTCAGGTTGCTGGCGCCGGTGATGTGAATGCCGTCGCCCGTGGTGTTCTGCAGCGACAGATCCTGCAAGGTGGCATCGGCAACCGCGTTGCCGCCCACCGCGATGGCTCCGCCCTGGATCGTCAGGTCGCGGATGGTCGCGCCGCTGGCAAGGGTGACGGTGGTGACGCCCGGGTCGCCATCGATGGTGCCATTGGTGCCCGAAAGCAGGAAATTGGTGGTGGTTCCGTCGCTGAGCTGTACCGCGACCGTCTCGCCGCCGCCGGTCAGGATCTGCCCCTGCTGCAGGGTGACGCCGGAGGTGGAAATGGTGCCGTTGTCGCCAAGCGCGATCACCAGCCCGTCGACGCCGGCATTCGCCACCGCCGTTGCCAGGGAGGTCGGGTCGGCGTAGGAGCCGGTGCCGCCGCCGACGCTGTCGGCATAGTAAACCCCGCCGTAGACCCGGCCGGTCGCCGGGTTGATCACCGCCACGCTGCTTGCGGCGGAGGTGTTCGTCTTGCTGCCCGCGCGGATGCCCTTGTCACGGCGCACGCCTTCGGTCATGCGCTGTTCCAGCGGCGACAGGGTGCTTGGAGCGGTCGCCCCCACGGTTTCGCCGAACAGCGGGATTCGCAGCCGGGCCGTTGCCAGCGCGTCCAGATCGTCCTCGCTGTCGAGCACCAGTTCCGCGCCCAGGGTGAAGCGCGAGCCGGAGAAACCGAGCACGTCGTTGATCCGATACTCCAGACCAACCCGGCCGCCGCTCTGGGTGTCATACCCGTCCCGGTCGTAGACATAACCGCCCACGTAGGTGCGCAGCTTCTGTTTCTCGCCAAAGGGCGAGGCGAACAACGCGCCGATCTCACCGGTCAGGCCGTAAAGCAGTGCCTCGGAACTGTTGATTCGGGAGCGGTTCTCCACCAACTGATTGTTGGTGATGCTGACGCCGTCCGACCGAAGCGCCGATCCGGTCGAGGTGCCCCCGCCGATCGGAATATGCGCATTCAGCCGCAGGTCGAAGATCGAGGTGAAGGCTTCAAGGCCGACGGTTGCGCCGCCGAAGTAGTTGCCATTGTCGGTCTTGACCGCATCGGCGAAGACATTGGCGCCAAGGATCAGGTCCGGTCCGACGATATGGCGCATACCCAGGCCCACCGATGTGGAGCCGCGTGCGTTTTCGCCCACATCCAGCCGGAGGTCGAGGAAGACGAGCGATTCGCCGTCCTGGGCCAGGGGCACAAACCCTTCCAGGAAGCCGGCGGCCTCGGACCCGGCCTGTGCGCCCAGTTCACCCCAGGGACCCCAGACGGGAGCTGCGTCCTGGGCGTTGGCGGAGGCGCTCGCGCCAGCCAGCAGGGCGGCCGCGCAGGAGGAGGAGAGGAGTTCTCGTCCGGCGCCTTTCAGGAACCGGGAATGGGGGACCGGATAGGAAATGACACTCTCCCAGGAGTTCGGTAGGCAAAACACGGTCCGAGTGGGGAGGTGGTGCCGAATGGACTAACTCCACCATCGGTAGAAAGCGTTAATCAGTTACGCTGCGTCAAAATTCCAAGGCAAGACCCGTACCGCAGGTTGTGGTTGGCGGCGGTTGGATTTTGATGTGGCTGTTGCGAATATGCGACAGATGACGGGTGCTTTTGCTGTGAGGCAACCAGAAGAAGTGGAACTGTGTGCCGTCCGGTGAGCGTCTGCGGGCGGCTGGCTTGGGGCCGGGCCGGGCGAGAGTTGATCAGGAAAAGGAAGAACCGTGTTGGAAGTGATGCCGGAACTGCTAGCCGAGGACGCGTTTGCGCCCTATGGGCGGGTGATCGATGCGGATTTCGACCGCAGCCATCTGATCAACGATGGCCGGACGCGGAGGTTTCACGCTCTGGCGAGGGCCGAGCCGGGGGAGGGGGGCGAGGCGATTCTGTCGATCTTCCGCGGCACGCCCTGGCCAGCACCCATCGAGATCCGGATGCTGGAACGTCATCCGCTGGGGGCGCAGGCTTTCGTGCCGATGGAGCGACACCCCTGGCTTGTGGTCGTGGCCGAACGGCCTGAGGCCGCCGCTTGCCGCTGTTTTCTGGCGCGGGGGGATCAGGGCGTGCAGATCGCCCGTGGGGTCTGGCACCATCCGCTGCTCGTGCTGCAGCCGATGCAAGACTTCCTGGTTGTCGACCGGGCGGGGCCGGGTAACAATCTGGAGGAAGTGTTTTTCGTCGACGGAGACTGGGCGCGCATCGCGCCGGTCTGAGTGTTCCGCAGTAGGTGAGCCCGGGCGCGGACGCCGCGCCCGGGAATGCGATCAGGCCGAAACGATCAGAAGGCGAGCTTCGGCAGGAAGGTGGCGACCGACGGCCATAGCCAGATCAGGGCCATGCCGAGGATCTGCAGCCCGATGAAGGGGATCACCCCGCGATAGATCTGACCGGTGGTGATCTCCTTCGGTGCCGCCCCGCGCAGGTAGAACAGGGAGAAGCCGAAGGGCGGGGTCAGGAACGAGGTCTGCAGGTTGATGGCGATCAGGATCGACAGCCAGACCGGATCGTGACCCATCATGATCAGCACCGGGGCGACCAATGGCAGCAGGATCACCGAGATTTCCACGAAATCGAGGAAGAAGCCGAGCACGAAGATCAGCGCCATCACGAACAGAAGCGCCGCTTGCGGTCCGCCGGGCATGTTCGCCAGGAATTCCTCCACCCGCAGATCGCCGCCAAGGCCCCGGAACACCAGGGAGAACACGCTGGCGGTCAGGATCGTGGCGAAGATCATCGCGGTGACGCTCATGGTCGAGGTCATCACCGGCTTGAGCACCCCACCCCGGAAGGTTCGGTGAAGCGCCTGGGCGATGGCGGCGGCGGCAATCAGCACCAGGACGGTGGCCAGCCCGCCGACCAGCCAGTCGACGAGGCCAGCGTCCGAGCGTTGCAGCCGCACCGGGTGAACGCCGATCAGAACGGCAAGAAGGCCAAGCGCGGCGGCGCCGGCGAACACCAGCCGGTTTTCGCCTTTCGACTGGCGCGCGCTGGCCATCAGCAGGGCGCCGATGGCGCCGACCGAGGCAGCTTCGCTCGGGGTGGCGATGCCGCCGAGGATCGAGCCGAGCACGGCCACGATCAGCAGCACCGGCGGCAGGATGGCGGCGGCGATCTCGCGCCGGGCGGGGCGGGTGTCGAGCGCCTTCATCGCCGGTGCGGAAGCGGGGTTCAGCCAGGCCTTGCCAAGCAGGTAGAGAATGTAGATGCCGACGAGGGTGAGGCCCGGCAGCAGCGCCGCGGCGAAGATCTGCCCCACCGAGATGGTGTCGATGGTGAACTTGCCCTCCCGGAACTGGGCCTGCTGATAGGCGTTCGACATCACGTCGGAAAGGATGATCAGCAAGGTGGAGGGCGGGATGATCTGCCCGAGCGTGCCGGAGGTGCAGACGATGCCCGACGCGAGCTTCGGATCGTAGCCGTTGCGCAGCATGGTCGGCAGGGCGATCAGCCCCATGGCGACCACCGTGGCGCCGACGATGCCGGTGGAGGCGGCCAAGAGCGCGCCGACCAGCACCACCGAGATGCCGAGCCCGCCGCGCAAGGGGCCGAACAGCCGGCCGGCGGTTTCCAACAGGTCCTCGGCGATGCGGCTTTTCTCCAGGACGATGCCCATGAAGACGAACAGCGGAATGGCGGTCAGCACCTGATTGGTCATCAGGCCAAAGACGCGCTGGCCAAGGGCGCCGAGCAGGCCCGGGTCGAACTGCCCGGTGGCCCAGCCGGCAAGGGCGAACAGGGTCGCGACGCCGGCGAGGGTGAAGGAAACCGGGTAGCCGATCAGGATGGCGCCGATCAGCGCCGCGAACATCAAGAGGTCAAGGGGCAGGCTCATGCGCCCTCCTTATGGGCGGAAAGACGCGCCAGATCCCGAAACAGGCAGGCAAGCCCCTGGATGGCGACCAGCAGGCAGAAGGCGGGGATCAGGGATTTCAGCAGGAAGGAGGCGGGGATGCCGCCCACCGAGATCGCCCCTTCCAGAACGGACCAGGAATTGCGCACGGACGGGAAGGTGTACCAGGCAAGCACCGCCATCGACGGCAGCAGCAACACGGCGCTTCCGGCCGCGTCGATCATCGCCTGCCGGCGTCGGGACATCTGGGAATAGAAGATATCGACCCGCACATGCCCATCGACCAGCAGCGTGTAGCCGGCGCCCAGCATGAACAGGGCGGAATGCATGTAGAGCACGCCTTCGTTCAGGAAGACGAAGCTGACGCCATAGACATAGCGCAGCAGCACGACCGCGAATTGCAGAAGGATCATGGCAAGGGCCAGCCAGCGCACCAGCGCACCGGTCGCCCGGTTGATGGTGTCCAGCCTGTCGGCGAAGCGGGTGAGCACGGTGCGGGGTCCTCGTGACCTGGCTATCGCGCTGGCGCCCGCTTGGGGGTGCCGCGCCCTGCCAGGAAGGTGGCCGAAGGATCGGAACGACAACGGCGGGCCGGCGCGTGGCCGGCCCGCCGCAGGAGCGCGTTAGTACTTGTAATCCATCGCGCGGGCGTTCATCTGCCCGTTGTCCGCGTAGGTCATGTACTTGGCGATCGAGGCGCGATAGGCGAGGAAGCTCTCGGTGATGCGCTGGACGAGCTCGTCGCTGTCCTCGCGCAGCTCGCCGATGACCTCGCCGGCGGCATTGCCCATGGCCACGATCACGTCGTCCGGCAGCTTCTTCACCTGGACGCCCTGCTCGGCGACGAGCTTCTCCAGCGCAAGCGCGTGCTTGGTGGAATACTCGGTCCAGACCGGATTGTAGAGCGACTCGCAGGCCATCGCCACCGCCTGCTGCAGATCAGCGGGAAGCGCGTCGTAGGCTTCCTTGTTGACGGCGCATTCCTCGGCCGAGGACGGCTCGCCAACACCGGGCCAATAGTAGTTCTTGGCCACCTGGTAGAAGCCGAGCGCCGAATCGCTCCACGGGCCGATGAACTCGCCGGCGTCGAGCGCGCCGGACTGCAGCGCCTGGAACATGTCGCGGCCGCCCATGGCCTGCACGGCCATGCCGAGCTTGGCGCACATTTCCGAGGCAAGGCCAGTGGTGCGGAACCGCAGGCCCTTCAGGTCTTCAGCCGAATTGATCTCGTTGCGGAACCAGCCGGCCCACTGCGGACCGGAGTTGCCGCACAGGAACGGCTTCAGACCGAACCGGCCGTACATTTCGTCATAGAGGGCCTGTCCGCCGCCATGGGCGAGCCAGCCGAACTGCTCGTCAGCGCGCAGGCCGAAGGGCTGCGATCCGAACAACAGGATGCCCTTGGACTTGGAGCCCCAGTAGGAGGGCACCGCGTGGTAGAGCTCGGCGGTGCCTTCGGAAACCGCATCGAAGACGCCGTGGCCGGGCACCAGCTCGCCGGCGGCGAAAAGCTGTACCTCGATCCGCCCGCCGGACAGGGCGGTGATGCGGTCGGCGAGCATCTGCGCGGCGACGCCCGGGCCGGGCAGGTTCTTCGGCCAGGCGGTGACCATCTTCCAGCGCAGCTTGTCCTGGGCGATTGCCGGGGCGGCGAGCGTCGCGCCGGCAGCGGTAGCGGCGGCGCCAGCCGCGGCTTTTTTCAGGAAATCACGTCTTTTCATCGCACGTAGGTCCTCTGGTTGTTGTCGTTGCCAGGAGCCGGGAGCCCCTGCGGCTCCCGGGTGTGCCTGTCCGTCGCTTCCCTCAATTGCCGAGAATGGCGGGCAGGCGCAATCCATTTTCGCGCGCGCAGTCCAGCGCGATGTCATAGCCGGCATCGGCATGGCGCATCACGCCGGTGGCCGGATCGTTCCACAAGACGCGCTCGATCCGGCGGGCCGCATCGTCGCTGCCGTCGCAGCAGATCACCATGCCAGAATGCTGGGAAAAGCCCATCCCCACGCCGCCGCCATGGTGCAGGCTGACCCAGGTCGCGCCGGAGGCGCAGTTGAGCAGGGCGTTCAGCAACGGCCAGTCGGACACTGCGTCGGACCCATCCATCATCGCTTCGGTCTCGCGGTTCGGCGAGGCGACCGAGCCGGAATCGAGATGGTCGCGGCCGATCACGATCGGCGCCTTCAACTCGCCATTGCGGACCATCTCGTTGAACGCAAGGCCCAGCCGGTGACGGTCGCCGAGGCCGACCCAGCAGATGCGCGCCGGCAGACCCTGGAAGGAGATGCGCTCGCGCGCCATGTCCAGCCAGCGGTGCAGGTGGGTGTTGTCGGGCAGCAGCTCCCGGACCTTCTGGTCGGTCTTGTAGATGTCCTCCGGATCGCCGGACAGGGCGGCCCAGCGGAACGGGCCGACGCCGCGGCAGAACAGCGGCCGGATATAGGCCGGCACGAAGCCGGGGAAGGCGAAGGCGTCTTCCAGACCTTCCTCCAGCGCCATCTGGCGGATGTTGTTGCCATAGTCGAGGGTCGGCACACCGGCGTTCCAGAAGGCGACCATGGCTTCCACGTGATCGCGCATTGAGGCGCGCGCGGCCTTCTCCACCGCCTTGGGATCGCTCTCGCGCTTGGCTTCCCACTCGGCCATGGTCCAGCCTTTGGGCAGGTAGCCGTTGATCGGGTCATGGGCGGAGGTCTGGTCGGTGACGATGTCCGGATGTACGCCGCGCCGCACCAGCTCAGGGAACACGTCGGCTGCATTGCCCAGGAGGGCCACGGACTTCGCCTCGCCGGCCTTGGTCCAGCGCTCGATCATCTCCAGCGCCTCGTCGAGCGAATCGGTCTTTTCGTCGACGTAGCGGGTGCGCAGGCGGAAATCGATGGAATCCGGGTTGCACTCCACCGCCAGACAGCAGGCGCCGGCCATGACGGCGGCCAGCGGCTGGGCGCCGCCCATGCCGCCGAGGCCACCGGTCAGGATCCACTTGCCCTTGAGATTGCCCTCGTAGTGCTGGCGGCCGGCCTCCACGAAGGTCTCGTAGGTGCCCTGCACGATGCCCTGGGAGCCGATGTAGATCCACGACCCGGCGGTCATCTGGCCGTACATCATCAGCCCGGCCTTATCGAGCTTGTTGAAATGGTCCCAGTTGGCCCAATGCGGCACGATGTTGGAATTGGCGATCAGGACGCGCGGCGCGTCCTTGTGCGTCTTGAACACGCCCACCGGCTTGCCCGACTGGACCACCAGCGTCTCGTCCGCTTCAAGGTCCTTGAGGGTTGCCGCGATCCGGTCGAAATCGTCCCAGGTGCGGGCCGCCCGGCCGATGCCGCCATAGACGACCAGCTCATGCGGCTTTTCCGCGACATCCGGGTCCAGGTTGTTCATCAGCATCCGCAAGGGGGCTTCGGTCAGCCAGGACTTGGCGGTGATTTCGGTGCCGGTATCAGCCTTGACGATACGGGCATTGTGACGCGGGTTGTTCATCTGGGGTCTCCGGGAGTGACAAGCCGTCCGTCGAGCGCCAGGCGCTCCAGACGGGCAAGCAGGGTTGCAAGGTGGGGGCGCAGGCGCTTGGCCTTGGCCTCGTCATAGGAAAAGGGCAGGGTTTCCTCGCCTAAGTGAGTGGACTGGGCCAGCTCCATCTGGATTGCGTGAACGCCGCTGGCCGGCTGGCCGTAGTGACGGGTGGTCCAGCCGCCCTTGAAGCGGCCGTTGAGAACGCTGCTGTAGCCTTCGGCGCTGGCGCAGGTCTCGACCGTCGCCTGCTCGATCTGCGGATCGCAGGTGGTGCCGCCATTGGTGCCGATGTTGAAATCCGGCAGGGTGCCTTCGAACAGGAACGGAATATGCGAGCGGATCGAATGGCAATCGTAGAGGATTGCCACGCCATGCTGTGCCTTGACCCGTTCGATCTGCGCGGCCAGCGCGGCGTGATAGGGCGCATGAAACTGCGCGGCGCGTTCCTCGATCTCCGCCGCATCGGGGGCGGCGCCCTCGCGCCAGATCGGCGCGCCGTCGAAATCGGTCAGCGGCACCAGCCCGGTGGTGTTCTGGCCCGGATAGAGGCTGACACCGCTCGGGTCGCGGTTGGCATCCACCACATAGCGGTGGAAGGTGGCGCGCACGGTGGTCGCGCCGGCCAGCAGCCCGTCATAGAGCGTGTGGATATGCCAGTCGGTATCGGCAAGCTCCTGTCCGCGCGGGGAAAGCCGCGCGTGCATCGCCTCGGGAACATGGGTGCCCGTGTGCGGCAGCCCGAGGATGATGGGGGAGGTGCCTTCGTGAATCTCGACCGGAATCATGCGTCTTCTCCTTGCGGTGTTCCAAGGCTGGGCAGGATACCGGCCGCGATCGCGGCGGCAAGGCGGCCGTCGGCCACAAGCCTGGAGGCCTGTGCAAGATCGCCGGCCATGTAGCGGTCTTCCTCAAGATGTGGCACGGCGGCGCGAACGGCGGCCATGGCACCGGCCAGCGCCGGGCTGGTGGTGAGCGGCGCGCGGAACTCCACCCCTTGCGTCGCCGTCAGCGCCTCGATGCCGATGATTGCATTGAGATTGTCGGTCATGGAGAGGAGCCGGCGGGCGCCGTGGCAGGCCATCGACACGTGGTCCTCCTGATTGGCGGAGGTGGGCGTCGAATCGACGCTGGCCGGCATCGCCCGTTGTTTGTTCTCCGACATCAGCGCTGCGGAGGTGACCTCGGCGATCATCAGGCCCGAGTTGAGACCCGGCGCCGGGGTCAGGAACGCCGGCAGGCCGAAGCTGAGCGCCGGGTCCACCATCAGGGCGATGCGGCGCTGGGCGATCGCGCCGATCTCGCACACGGCGATGGCGATCTGGTCGGCGGCGAAGGCCACCGGCTCGGCGTGGAAGTTGCCGCCGGAAATCACATCGCCATCGGACAGCACCAGCGGATTGTCGGTGACCGCGTTGGCCTCGCGCCGCAGGGTCTCGCCGGCAGCGCGCAGAAGGTCGAGACAGGCGCCGGCCACCTGCGGCTGGCAGCGGATGCAATAGGGGTCCTGTACCCGCTCGTCGCCTTCCCGGTGGCTTTCGCGGATCTGCGAGCCGTCCATCAGTGCGCGCAAGGTCCGAGCTGCCTCGATCTGCCCCGGCTGGCCGCGCAGGGTGTGGATCTCGGGGCGGAACGGGGCGGCGGAGCCCATCGCCGCGTCGGTCGACAGAGCACCGGTGATCAGCGCCGCGGTGGCCGCACGCCAGGCCTTGAAAAGACCGGCCAGCGCCAGGGCGGTGGAAACCTGGGTGCCGTTGATCAGCCCCAGCCCCTCTTTCGGGCCGAGCACCACGGGCGTCAGTCCGGCGTCTTTGAGGGCTTCGGCGGCGGGGCGGCGCGCGCCATCGTGGAACACCTCGCCCTCGCCGATCATCGCCGCGGCGAGATGGGCGAGCGGAGCAAGGTCGCCCGAGGCGCCGACCGAGCCCTTGGCCGGCACGACCGGGATGATGTCCGCGCCCAGCATGCCGTCGAGCAGGGCAAGCGTTTCCCAGCGCACGCCCGAAGCACCATGGCCGAGCGACAGCAGCTTGATCGCCATCACCAGCCGGACGATCTCCGCCGGCAGCGGCTCGCCGACACCGCAGCAATGGGAGAGAATGAGATTGCGCTGCAGCGTCGCCACATCGCCCGGGGCGATGCGCACGCTCGCCAGCTTGCCGAAGCCGGTGTTGACGCCGTAGACGGGGGTATCGCCGGCGGCGACGTCGCGGATGCGGGCCGCGCTTGCTTCCACGGCGGGGCGTACCGCCGGATCGAGCCGGGCAGAGCCGCCGTGATAGATCGCCTCCAGCTCGGCAAGGCCGACCGCGCCCGGGGTGAGGAGAATGGTCATGGCTTGCCTCCGATCAGGCGTTGATGCAGCGGGTTGAAGCCGATGCGATAGATCAGCTCCGCCGGCTCGGTCACGTTCCAGATCGCCAGATCCGCCTGTTTGCCGGCCTCCAGCGTGCCGAGGCTGCCGGCAAGGCCAAGCGCCCGGGCCGCCTCGCGAGTCGCACCCGCCAGCGCTTCCTCCGGCGTCAGCCGGAACAGGGTCGCGCCCATGTTCATGGTCAGGAGCAGGGACGTCAGCGGCGAGGAGCCGGGATTGCAGTCGGTCGCAAGGGCGATCGGCACGCCGGCGGCCCGCAGCGCCGCAACCGGCGGGTATTGGGTCTCGCGCAAGGTGTAGAAGGCGCCGGGCAGAAGCACGGCGACGGTGCCGGCCCGCGCCATGGCGTCGACCCCGTCCTGACCGAGATATTCAAGGTGATCGGCGGATAGCGCCTTGTGCTCGGCGGCCATGCGCGCGCCGCCGAGATCCGACAGCTGTTCGGCGTGCAGCTTGACCGGCAGACCGAGCGCGGCGGCCCGGTCGAACACCCGCGTCATCTGCTCTGGCGAGAAGGCGATACCCTCGCAGAAGCCGTCGACCGCGTCGATCAGCCCTTCCGCATGGCCGGCGTCCAACCCGGGCAGCACCACCTCATCGAGATAGGCATCGTCCCGGCCCTTGTATTCGGCCGGCGTGGCATGGGCGGCAAGATAGGTGGTGACGACGCGCACCGGCCGGATCTGTCCCAGCCGGCGGGCCACCCGCAGCATCTTCAGCTCATCAGCAATGGTTAGCCCGTAGCCGGACTTGACCTCGATGGTGGCAACGCCCTCGGCGATCAGCGTGTCGAGGCGCGGCAGCGCGTCGGCGAGAAGCGCCTCCTCATCGGCCGCGCGGGTGGCGGTGACGGTGGAGACGATGCCGCCGCCGGCGCGCGCCACCTCCTCATAGGAGGCGCCTTCCAGCCGCATCTCGAATTCGCGGGCGCGGTTGCCGCCGAAGACGATATGGGTGTGGCAGTCGACCAGCGCCGGCGTGATCAGCCGTCCGTCCTGGCCTTGCCGGTCCCAGCCGGCAAAGCGGGCCGGCAGATCGGCGGCGGGGCCGGCATAGGCGATGGTGCCGTCCTCGGCAATGGCGAGGGCGCCATCATCGACAAGGCCATAGGGCTTGTCGCCCACGCACATGGTGGCGATCCGTGCCTTGTCCAGAACGATGCCGGTCATGTTCCTCCCCTCATGCTCTAATCTCCCGAGACGGGCTTGTGCGGCACGCCTCTATATGTCTTTCTATATTTACGATATGTATGTACATAATTGTCAATCGCAAAAATGAGGCGAACATGACACGGCTTTGGGCGGAAACAGCATTGCTGGCGGATGGCTGGCACCGGAATGTGGCGGTGGAAATTACGGCGAATGGCCGGATCGCGGCGGTCGAGACCGGCGTGTCCGAGGCGGATTGCCAGGCAGATCAGCGGCTTGGCATCTTGTTGCCGGCGCCGTCCAATCTGCACTCCCATGCCTTCCAGCGGGCGATGGCCGGTCTCAGCGAGCGGCGCGGGGAAGGGGAAAACGATTCCTTCTGGACCTGGCGCGAGCTGATGTACCGGTTCCTGGCCAGCTACACACCGGAGCGGGTTGAGGCAGTGGCCGCCTTCGTGCAGATGGAAATGCTGGAGGCGGGCTATGCCGCTTCCGCCGAGTTTCACTACCTCCACAACCAGCCGGATGGCGCGGCCTATGCCGACCCGGCTGAGCTGTCCCGGCGCATCGTCGCCGCCGCCGGGACGAGCGGCATCGGCCTGACCCTGCTGCCGGTCTATTACGCCACCGGCGGCATCGACGGCCGGCCGCTGGCGGGCGGCCAGTTGCGCTTCCGCAACGATCTGGACAGTTTTGCCCGCCTGATCGAAGGCGCCTCCTCGGCGGTGGCCTCCCTTGGGCCCGATGCCCGTCTGGGGCTTGCGCCGCATTCGCTGCGGGCGGTGCCGCGCGATGCGCTGACCCATCTGGTGGCGCTGCGGCCCGACGATCCCTTGCACATGCATATCGCCGAACAGACCGCGGAGATCGCCGAGGTCGAGGCCGGCTATGGCGCGCGGCCGGTGCGCTGGCTGCTCGATGCCCATGATGTCGACGGGCGCTGGTGCCTTATTCACTGCACCCATCTCGACACGGGCGAGCGGCGCGATCTGGCGGCGAGCGGCGCGGTGGCCGGCCTATGCCCGATCACCGAATCGAGCCTTGGCGACGGCATCTTCGATGGCGCGCGCTATCTCGCCGATGGCGGGGTGATCGGCATCGGTTCCGATTCGAACATCCGCATTTCGCTCTCCGAGGAGCTGAGGACGCTGGAATACTCCCAGCGGCTGCGCGACCGGCAACGCGCGGTGCTTGCCACCCGCGATCTCTCCTGTGGCCGGCGGCTCTATGACGCGGTGACCGCCGGCGGGGCACAGGCGCTGGGCCGCGATTGCGGGGCGATTGCCACCGGACGGCTCGCGGATCTGGTTGCGCTCGATGCCGGCTCGGTGCATCTGGACGGCTGCGCGGGCGATGAGCTGCTCGATGCGTGGATCTTTGCCGGCGATGACCGGCTGGTCCGCGATGTCTGGGCGGCGGGCCGGCATGTGGTGCGCGAGGGGCGCCACGTGCGCCGTGCGGAAATCGAGAAGGGGTACCGCGACGCGGTGCGCAGCCTGAGGCAGGGTCTTTGAGTGATGTGACGCAAACGGGTACTGGTGCGGCGGCGCAGCCCAACTCCTTTCGCACGATCAAGACGGAGATCCTGCGCCGCATTCGCGACCGGGTCTGGCAGCCGGGGGAATTGATCCCCGGCGAGGAGGATCTGGCGCGCGAGTTCGGCTGCGCCCGGGTGACCGTCAACCGGGCGCTGCGCGAGCTTGCCGATATCGGCATTGTCGAGCGCAAGCGCCGGGTGGGAACCCGGATTGCCGAACATCCCTTGCGCGAGGCCCGGCTGGAAATCCCCGTGGTCCGGACCGAGGTCGAGGCGCGCGGCGCCCAGTACCGGTTCTCCGTACTCAGCCGCGACGAGGTCGAGGTGCCCGAGACCCTGCGCGCCCGGCTGGAATTGCCGCCGGGGGCGCCGGTGTTGCACGTGCGCTGCCTGCATTTCGCTGACAATCGCCCCTGGCAGTTCGAGGATCGCTGGATCAACCTGGCCGCCGTGCCGGACATCGCCGGGCAGAGCTTCGAAACCGTCAGTCCCAATGAATGGCTGGTGCGCAACGCGCCGTTCTCGGAAATGGAGAACGACCTCAGCGCCGCCGGAGCGACCACGGAGGAGGCGGAGATGCTCGGTGTCTCCCGGGGCGATCCGGTCTTCGTGATCGAGCGCGCCACCTGGTTGCTCGACCAGCCGATCACCCTTGTTCGGATGGTGCACCCCTCCAGTTACCGGATGATTTCGCGGGTCTGACCTCCGGCGATGGGGCGTTGTGGCCGCGGATCGCGGGCAGGTTGAGACAACCGCGTTGATCCCTGACCGGATCGGCGGCATAGTCGTTTACATTGTAAACGAATTTCCGGCGTCCGTGGCCTTTGGCCCTGTTGCCGGCAAGACCGCATCCTGGGGAGGAAGCCACATGTCTCGACTGAAAATGCTGCTGATTGCCGCCACCGCGTCGCTCTGCGCCGGTATTGCGCCGGGCCTTGCGCAGGAAGTGACCCTGCGCGTCCATCATTTCCTGCCGGCGCCGGCGCCGGTTCCGAAGAACTTCATCACCCCCTGGGCGGAGAAGGTGATGAAGGAGTCCGATGGCCGGATCAAGGTTGAGGTCTATCCGGCGATGCAGCTTGGCGGCAAGCCGCCGGCTCTGTTCGACCAAGCGCGCGACGGGGTGGTCGACATTGTCTGGACGCTGCCGGGTTACACGCCGGGCCGCTTCCCCGGCACCGAGGCGTTTGAGTTGCCGTTCATGCCGGCCAAGGCCGAGCCCACCAGCCAGGCATTCTGGGACTTTTACGAGAAGTACCTGACGGACGAGTTCAAGGATGTGCATCCGATCGCCGTGCATGTGCACGGCCCCGGCCTTTTGCACGTCAAGGGCGAGGGCGTGTCGAAGCTGGAGGACATGAAGGGGCTGAAGCTGCGTGGCCCGACCCGCCAGACCAATGCGCTGCTCGGAGCGCTCGGCGCCACCTCGGTGGGCATGCCGGTGCCGGCCATGCCCGAGGCGCTGTCCAAGGGCGTGATCGATGGCACGGTGGTGCCCTGGGAAGTGACCACCCCGCTGAAGGTGGCTGAGCTGGTGGACAGCCACACCGATTTCGAGGGTCCGCGCGGGCTCTACACGGCGGCCTTCCTCTTTGCCATGAACAAGGCGAAATACGACAGCCTGCCCGATGACCTGAAGGCGGTGATCGACGCCAACAGCGGCCGCGAGATGTCCAAATGGGTCGGCCGGGTGATGGACGAGGGCGATCAGCCGGGCATTGCTGCCGCCGAAAAAGCCGGCAACACCATCCGCAAGCTGCCGCCGGAGGAAGTCGCGCGCTGGCAGGCAGCGGCCCAGCCGGTGATCGATGCCTGGATCGCCGAGGTGACGGAGAAGGGCTATGACGGCGCGGCGATGGTCGAGGACGCCAAGGCGATGATCGCCAAATACGCCGACGGCAACTGACCCTTAGCGACGCGGGCCGGGGCTGCTTGCAAGCGCCCCGGCCTTTCCGTTCAAAGCGTCCTTCCGCTGACAGAAAAGCGATATGTCATGACAGTCCTGATTGCCGGCGCGGGCATCGCCGGCTTGACCCTGGCGCTCAGCCTGGAACGGATCGGCGTGCCGGTCCGGATCTTCGAAAGCGTTGCCGAAATCCGCCCCCTTGGCGTCGGCATCAACCTGCAACCCCACGCGGTGCGAGAGCTTGACGAACTGGGGCTGCTCGACCGGCTCGACGCCATCGGCCTGAGGACGGCGGAGGTCGCCTATTTCTCCAGCCACGGCCAGCCGATCTGGGCGGAGCCGCGTGGCCGCGCGGCCGGGTATCGGTGGCCGCAATATTCCGTCCATCGCGGCAAGCTGCAGATGATGCTGCTGCAGGCGGTGCGCGAGCGGCTCGGCCCGGATGCTGTACGCTGCGGCGTTTCCGTCACGGGCTGGCGCGAGAATGGCGAGGGCGTCGAGATCGATCTGTCGGGCCGGGACGGCAGCGGCGCAGGGACCGAGCGCGGGGCGCTGTTCATTGCCGCCGATGGCATTCATTCCACCGCCCGCGCCGCGCTCTATCCCGATGAAGGCGCGCCGGCCTGGAGCGGCATCGTCATGTGGCGCGGCGTCACCCGTGGCCCCCGCTTCCTGACCGGGCGCTCGATGGCGATGGCCGGCTGCAAGCCGCGCAAATTTGTCTGCTATCCGATCGAGGACATCACCCTTGAGGATGGCTCGGAAGGCGCGTTGATCAACTGGATCGCCGATCTGAAGCTGCCCGACGACTACCTGTGGCGGCGCGAGGACTGGAACCGGCCCGGTGTGCTCGCCGACTTCCTGCCGCGCTTTGCCGACTGGCATTTCGACTGGCTGGATGTGCCAGCGGTGATCCGGGCGGCCGAGCATGTGTTCGAGTATCCGATGGTCGACCGCGATCCGCTGCCGCGCTGGACCCATGGGCCGATGACCCTGATGGGCGATGCCGCCCATCCCATGTATCCGATTGGTTCCAATGGGGCGAGCCAGGCAATCCTCGATGCCCGGGTATTGACCCGCGAGATCCTGCGCCAGGGCTGCGTCCCGGCGGCGCTTGAGGCCTATGAAGAGGAGCGGCGGCCGGCGACGGGGCGGATCGTGCTCGCCAACCGCGCCGATGGGCCGGACAAGGTGCTCGATGTGGTCGAGGAACGGGCGCCGGACGGTTTCGAGCAGATCGACCAGGTGCTGTCGGCGGAGGAACTGGCCGAAACCGCCGCCGGGTATAAAAAGCTGGCGGGCTTTGATGTGGACGGGCTGAACCAGCGTCCCTCCATCGTGCCCCCGGCCGCCCGGGTCTGAGGGCGGCCCGTGACCGGGGAACTGGACTACGGCTGTCTCAACGATCTCGTCGGGCATCTCTTGCGTCACGCCTTCCTGCGCGGTCATCAGGCCTTCGCCCGCGCCTTTGCCGATGAGGAGATCACGCCGCTCCAGTTCATGGTGCTGGAGCTGGTCGACCGCAATCCCGGCGTTAGTCATCGGGAGGTGGCCCGCGCCATGTCCTGCTCGCCTTCGGTGCTGACTACCGCGCTGAAACCGGTGGTCGGATCGGGCGTGCTGTGTCAGGCGCGGGCAGCCGGGGATCGCCGCAAGGTCGGCTACACCCTGTCGGCGGCGGGCAAGGCGCGTTTTGCGGGCTTGCGCCAGCGGATCGGCGGCGCCGAAGAGATCTTGCTCGACGGCTTGAGCGAGGGGGCGCGGAACGAGCTTCGCCGGGCTCTCCGGCACATCATCGGTCGGCCTGTTGGGGCGGAGGATGTAAAAACCTGAATGCAAAATTCCACTTTATAATTATTCTAAACTATTGTTTTCTTTTATTTTATTTCTTGACACTTAAAGTCATGTATTGTTGGTTCGGTCGCGCGGCGGCACCTGCCGCAGCCTTTGATGCCGGGACCTTGACCCCCGGCGATTGGGGGATGTGATGACCGAACCTGTGCACCTGTCGCCCTGCGGCAACATGGGCGGGGCGGCGGCCGAGCAACTCGTAATCGAGGGGCTGCGTCGCTGGCTCGACGGCTATCGAACCGGCAGCATCGACTGCTGGGAACGGGCCTGGAACCTTTATGCCTGTACGCTCGGGGTCGAACGGGCGCGCGCCACCGTGACCAGCCTGTCCTGCTATGCCCGGGCGCTCAATGCCTGGACCAAGGGCGGGGTCCACATGCTTCCCTATGATTGCCCGCGCCGCTGTCCGCAGGAATGCCTCGCCGTTGCGCTGGTTGCCGCTTCTCAGGCCGGCGATCAGATGGCGGCGGGCGAACTGGCCGATGAGCTTGTCCTCGCCCCCGGCCTGCCGGCGGCGCTTGAGACGGCGGCCGGCTTTGCCGACGCCTTGCGCGGGGCAAGACTTTTCCTGCCACGACGCGATGCGCTGCCCTGCCTGTGGGCCGGGCTGGCCGGCGCCTGCGGGCCCGGCGCCACACGCCACTGACCTTTATTCACCGTAAACGCGACCCATTCACCAACAGACGGGATAGACCAACATGCGCAAGACCTCTTTGATGCTCGCCCTTCTGGCGAGCGTAGCCGCCACGCCGGCCTTCGCCGCCACCGAAGCAACGCCCCAGACCGTTCTCACCACCTATGGCGACATTGCCGAGGCGGCCTATTCGGAGGCCCATGCCACGGCGCTTGACCTTTCCAAGGCGATCGACGCGCTGCTGGCCAACCCGACCGACGAGACGCTGGCCGCTGCCCGCGATGCCTGGCGCGCGGCGCGCCGCCCCTATCAGCAGACCGAGGTCTATCGCTTCGGCAATGCGCTGGTCGACGATTGGGAAGGCAAGGTCAACGCCTGGCCGCTCGATGAGGGGCTGATCGACTATGTGGACGCCAGCTACGGTACGGACTCGCCGGAAAACGCCTTCTACACCGCCAATGTCATCGCCAATGCCAAGCTGACCGTGAACGGTCAGGAGATCGATGCGACCGAGATCACGGCCGAGCTTTTGGCCGAGACGCTTCAGGAAGCCGGCGAGATCGAGGCCAATGTTGCCACCGGCTATCATGCCATTGAATTCCTGCTCTGGGGTCAGGATCTGAACGGCACGGAGAAGGGCGCGGGCAATCGTCCGGCCAGCGATTTCGACACCGCCAACTGCACCGGCGGCAATTGCGACCGGCGGGCGGCCTATCTGAAGGCGGCGACCGCGCTGCTGCTGGCCGATCTCGACGAGATGAAGACCGCCTGGAGCGCCGACGGTGCGGCCCGCAAGGAGCTGGCGGAGAAGGGCGAGGCCGGCGGCCTTGCCACCATCCTCACCGGCATGGGCTCGCTCTCCTATGGCGAATTGGCCGGCGAGCGGATGAAGCTCGGCCTGATGCTGCACGACCCGGAGGAGGAGCATGACTGCTTTTCCGACAACACCCACATGTCCCATCTCGATGATGTGATCGGCATCCGCAATGTCTGGTTCGGCACCTACAAGGGCTTTGCCGGCGCGGCGGTGGAAGGGGCGTCCCTGCGCGATCTGGTGGCGGCGAAGAACCCGGAGCTGGCGGCGGAGATGACCGCGAAGCTCGATGCCTCCCTGGCCGCCTTCGAGGCGCTGCGCACCCGCGCCGAGACGGTGGAAGCCTATGACCAGATGATTGGCGAGGGCAACGCGGAGGGCAATGCCCTGGTCGAGGCGGCGGTGCAGTCGCTGATCGACCAGACCCGCTCGATCGAGCGCGTGGTGTCCGAACTCGGTCTTGAGCAGATCGCCTTCGAAGGCTCGGACAGCCTCGATAATCCGAACGCGGTCTTCCACTAAGCCGGTTTGAACAAGGGGCGGCGGGTGTACGGGCTCCCGCCGCCCGGTTTGCGCGTTGGGGCTTGGCCCCAGGAGGGACGCGCCACGGGACAGCGAAGATGATGACACTGATGAAGCTCGGGACGGCTGGCTGTGTGCTGACCGCCTCCCTGACCGCTGCTGCTGCGGCGCCTCTCTCCCTCGATCACCGCGACGACCTGAGCGACGCTGACAAGGCGAAGGTGGAACGGGTGCTGGCCGACCCGCAAGCCGATGATCTGGCCGAGCGCTTCGAGGAGATGAGCGGCGGTGCCGCCACCTCGCGCAAGAAGCTGAACGCCAATGCGTTCTCGCACCCTTCGGCCAATCTGTCCTTCGAGGATCAGCAGCGGTTCGCGGTCGGCAATGGCCTGTTTCGCAAGTTCTGGGTTTCCTCGCCGGCCTCCACCCGCGCCTCCGATGGGCTGGGGCCGCTCTACAATGCCCGCTCCTGTCAGGGCTGCCACCTGAAGGACGGGCGCGGGCATCCGCCGGCGCCGGGCGAAGAGCCGGTTGCCCTGTTCCTGCGCCTCTCAGTGCCGCCGACCACCGAGGCGGAGAAGGCGGCGCTTGCCAATCGCGACGCGCTGGTCATTCCCGAGCCGGTCTATGGCACCCAGTTCCAGACCTATGCGGTGCCGGGATTGTCGGCGGAAGGCCGGATGAAGGTCAGCTACACGGACAAGCCGGTCACCCTTGGCGATGGCACGGTGGTGACCTTGCGGGACCCGGTCTACACCATGACCGATCTCGGCTACGGGCCGATGCGGGACGATGTGCTGATCTCGCCGCGCGTTGCGCCGCAGATGCTCGGCCTGGGTCTGCTGGAGGCGATCCATCCCGGCGATATTCTGTCTCGGGCCGATCCGGAGGATGTGGATGGCGACGGGATTTCCGGCAAGCCGAGCTGGGTCCGCAAGGCGCCGGGCGGCGAGCTTGTGCTCGGACGCTTCGGCTGGAAGGCTTCGGAGCCGACGGTTCGGTCGCAATCGGCGGGCGCCTTCGCCGGCGACATCGGCATTTCCTCGCCCGATCGTCCGGACCCTTATGGCGACTGTACGGCGCGCCAGACCGACTGTCGGCGGATGCCCACCGGTGAGCAGGCCAATCTCGGTCCCACCGAGGCACCCGATCCGGTGATGGAACTGGTGGATTTCTACTCGCGCAATCTGGCGGTGCCGCGCCGGCGCGATGTGGACGATCCGCAGGTGCTGAAGGGCAAGGCGGTGTTCCGCGCGCTTTCCTGCAACGGCTGCCATGTGCCGAAATACGTCACCTCCCGCAAGGCGGCGATCGCCGCTCATCGGTTCCAGCTGATCTGGCCCTATACCGATCTTCTGCTGCACGATATGGGCGAGGGTCTGGCCGACAACCGCCCGGCGGGCGATGCCACTGGCCGGGAATGGCGCACCCCGCCGCTCTGGGGCATCGGCCTCACCGAACTGGTCAGCGGGCAGGAAAGCTACCTGCATGACGGCCGCGCGCGCACGCTGGAGGAAGCGATTCTCTGGCATGGCGGCGAGGCCGAGACCGCCCGCAACGGCTATGCAGCGCTGGACAAGGCGGACCGGGAGGCGCTCATTCGCTTCCTCAAGTCGCTCTAGCGATGCGGTGCGATTGGATCAGACGGCAGGGAACGGGGCGAAGATGACAGGCGTGATCACGACACTGAGGAACTGGGCGTGGGCGTTCGCGGTGGCGGGGCTTGCCGCCGGGTTTGGCGCCACGCCCGTCCTGGCGCAGGAGCCGCCCATCGACTACGGCCGGTTCGTTCCGGCGCTTGTTGAGGACTATGCGCTGCCGACGGCGCGGGATCTGCGCGACCGGCTGCAGGAGCTTGAGGGCGATGTCGCCCGGCTGTGTGCCCGGCCGGAAGAGGTCGGCGATGCGGGCGAGGCGACCAGCGCCTTCGCCGATGGCTTTGCCGCCGTGGTCGCCGCCCATGGTCGGCTCGCCGTCTCCCGCTTCGGCGCGCTGGCCGATGCCTCGGCGCTGGAGCGGCTTGCCTTCGTTCCCGATCCGCGCGGCGTCCTGCGCCGGCAGGTGACCCGGCTTCTGGCGAAGGAAGACCCGAGCGCTCTGACAGCGGCGACGCTGAAGGACAAGAGCGTGGCCCTGCAAGGGCTCACCGCGCTGGAGTGGATCGCGTTCTCGCCCGATGGCGCGGTGGTGCTCGGTACCGAACAGCCCGACCGCGCCTATCGCTGCGCCTATGCCGGCGCGCTTGTTGCCGGTCTCATCGCCACGGCAAATGAGGTGGGGCGCGGCTATGCCTCGCCCTCCGGCCAGACCGCGCTGCTGCTGTCGCCGGGGCCGGATAACCGGCTCGCGGCCACACCGAAAGAGGCGGCGGAGGTTGCCTTCAAGGCATTGATGACCGGGCTGGCGCTGATGAAGGATCAGGTGCTGGAACGGGTTCTGGAGCCCGGCCCGGCGAACGGCCGGGCGGCGCGGGCACCGTTTGCGCGATCGCGCAATGCGGTGCGTCATCTGTCCGCCGGGATCGAGGGGCTTGCCTTGGCCATCACTGCCGCCGGTTATCCGGAAGGGGCGGAAGGCGCCAGATGGATCGGCAACAGCCTGCAGTTTGAGACCGCGAATGCTCGAGCCGCGCTGGCCGCCGTTCCCGCCGATCTCGGCGCGGGCCTTGCCGACCCTGAGGCACGTGCCCGGCTGGTTTATGTGAACACCATCCTGTCGGGCCTGCGCGGCACGCTCGCCGGAGAACTGGCGGGGCATCTGGCGCTCAAGGGAGGCTTTAATGCGCTCGACGGTGATTGACCGGCGGGCCTTCCTGACCGGCTGTGCCGCTGCGCTGGCCGCCGCCGCACCAAACGTTCCCCGCGCCCGGGCGGAGGATGCGCTGGCCGGTCTTGCCGGGTCGGACGACCCCTTGTTCGTGGCCGCAAGGCGTGGCTCCGATGGGAGTTACGCGCTTGCGGTGACGAGCCCGGAAGGGATCGACGTGCTTACCATCCCGCTGCCCGGGCGCGGCCATGATGTGGCGCTGTGCCCGGCAACCGGGCGCTGTCTCGTCTTTGCCCGGCGTCCGGGCACCTTCGCCGTGCTGTTCGATCCGCTGGGCCGCGCCGGTCCGGTCACGTTCCAGGCGGAAGCGGGCCGCCACTTCTACGGGCATGGCGCCTTTTCGCCGGATGGCCGTCTGGTCTTTGCCACAGAGAACGATTTCGCCGCCGCGCGCGGCATCATCGGCGTTTATGACGTCAGCGGCGCTTTCCCGCAGCGCCTGGGCGAATTCGCCAGCGGCGGGGTCGGCCCGCATGACATCCTGCCGATGCCCGATGGCAAGACGCTGGTGGTTGCCAATGGCGGCATCGAGACCCATCCGGAGCGCGGGCGAGACAAGCTCAATCTTGCCACCATGCGCCCGAACGTGGCGCTGATCGACCGGGAGGACGGCGCGCTGCTGGCGCGATTCGAGCTTGATGCGGAGCTGCATCAGCTCTCCCTCCGGCATATGACGGTGAGCGCTGGTGGCACGGTGTGGATTGGCGCCCAGCATCAGGGCGCGGCAACCGAGACGCCGGCGCTGCTCGCCGCGCTCGACCCCGAAAAGGGCCTGCGCCTGCACGATGTCGCGCCGAGGCTGCGCGGCAAGCTGGAGAACTATGTCGGGTCGGTGGCACTCAACCGAGAGGAAAGTGTCGTCGCCGCCTCCTGCCCGCGCGCCGGGCGGATGCTGTATTTCGCTACCGCCGATGGCCGGTTCCTGGGCAGTCAGACGCGGGCCGATGTCTGCGGCGTGGCGCCGCTCGACGACGCCGGTTTTCTGCTCTCGGACGGGGAGGGCGGGCTGCTGCAGAGCGATGCGCCGGACACTGCGCCGCTGTTGCTGGCCAGCCGGGCAGGCATCTCCTGGGACAATCACATGATCGCCATTTCCCCGCGCTGACTGGCCCCTTGCGGGCCCTGGGTGGGGAAAACGGAGGGTTGTGGACGACGCGCCTTGATCATTTTGACGAGGCATTGAAAGATACCCCCTTTCCTGCGGACGCGCCAAATAAGGCGCGCCGTGGGGCAATCCAGAGGGGAGTTCTTCCAGATGCGTTTCCAACGTTCCCTGTTGGCGGCCGCGCTGTCCACAGCGCTTGCCCTGCCGATGACCATGCCGTTTACCCAGGCCGAAGCGGCGACGCCGCCGAACATGTTGGTGATCGCCAACCGCATCGACGACATCGTGTCGCTCGATCCGCATGAGATGTTCGAATTCGCCGGCACCGACTATGCCAACAACGTATACGACACGTTGGTGGTGTTCGACCCGGCGGATCTGTCCTCCGGCTACCAGCCCGGCCTTGCCGAAAGCTGGTCCGTGTCCGAGGACGGCAAGACCTTCACCTTCAAGATGCGCTCCGGCATTTCGTTCCATTCTGGCAATCCGGTCACGGCGAAGGATGCGGAGTATTCCCTGCGCCGGGTGGTTGCGCTGGAAAAGACCCCGTCCTTCATTCTCACCCAATTCGGCTTCAACAAGGAAAACATGGCCGAGACGATCCGGGCGACCGATGACGGGACGCTGGTGATCACCACGGACAAGAAATACGCCCCCTCCTTCGTGCTCAACTGCTTCACCGCAGCGGTTGCCTCCATTGTCGATAGCAAGACCGTGCAGGAGCATGAAAAGGATGGCGACTGGGGCAATGAATGGCTGCGCACCAACTCGGCCGGCTCCGGCGCCTACAAGCTGATCAACTGGAAGCCGAACGAGAGCTATTCGCTGCAGGCGGCCGGCGACTACTGGCGCGGCGACGTGGCGATGCAGCGGGTGATCGTGCGCCATATCGCCGAATCCTCGGCTCAGCGCCTGTTGCTGGAAAAGGGCGATGTCGATGTGGCCCGCAACCTTTCGCCGGAAGATGTCGCGGGACTTTCCTCCGATGAGAACGTGAAGGTCGAGGACACCCTGCGCGGCCGGATCATGTACATTTCCATGAACCAGAAGGACCCGGTGCTGTCGAAGCCGAAGGTGGTCGAGGCGCTGAAATACCTCATCGACTACAAGGGGATGGAAGGCTCCTTCCTGAAGGGTCAGTACACGGTGCATCAGGCCTTCCTGCCGCTGACCTACATGGGAGAGCTGAAGGATCAGCCCTACAGCTTCGATGTGGACAAGGCCAAGGCGCTGCTGGCGGAAGCGGGTGAGGGCGACGGCTTCGAGGTCGAACTCATCGTCCGCAATGCGCAGGAGCGGGTGGAGATCGCCCAGTCGCTGCAGAACACTTTTGCCCAGGCCGGCATCACCGCGACGATCACCCAAGGAACCGGCAAGCAGATCCTCGGCAAGTATCGTTCGCGCGATTTCCAGATCTACGTCGGCGCCTGGGGGCCGGATTATCCCGATCCGCACACCAACGCCGATACATTTGCGAACAACCCGGACAATTCGGATGAAGCCCAACTGACCGGCAAGCTGGCCTGGCGCAACGCCTGGGACATTCCGGAGATGACCAGGCGGACCGATGCGGCGGTGCAGGAAACTGATGCCAAGGTCCGGGCGCAGATGTATGTGGACATCCAGAAGGACTTCCAGAAGGTCGCGCCCTTTGCGCCGATGTTTCAGAAGGTCGAGCAGAACGTGATGCGGGCGAATGTCAACGGCTTCAATCCGGGCGCCGCGATCACGGCGGTGTTCTACTGGCCGGTGACCAAGTAAGCCGCCAGGATCATGACAGACACGCTGGGAACGGCAGGACGGCGGCGGGGCGCGACCCCGCCGCTGTTCAAGCTGGCACGGGCGCTGGCAGCGACGCTGCTTTCGGTCCTGCTGACGATCATCGGTCTCTTGTTCGTGACCTTCCTGATCGGCCGGGTCATGCCGGTCGATCCGGTGCTGGCGATCGTCGGCGAACGGGCCAGCCAGGAGATGTACGAGGCCGCCTACCGCTCGCTCGGCCTCGACCAGCCGCTCTATGTCCAGTTCTGGATCTTTCTGAAATCCGTCGCCGTCGGCGATTTCGGCATGTCGACGCTGACCGCTCGCCCGGTGGCGGAGGATGTGCTGCGCGTCTTTCCCGCAACGCTGGAACTGGCGACGCTGGCGACGATCATCGGCGTGTGTTTCGGCGTGCCGATGGGGGTGATCTCCGCCGTGCATGAGGGCCGCTGGCCGGACCATCTGGTGCGGCTGTTCGGGCTGTTCGGCTATTCCATGCCGGTGTTCTGGATCGGCCTCATGGGCCTTCTCGTCTTTTACGGTATTCTCGGCTGGGTCGGCGGGCCGGGCCGGCTCGACATCTATTACGAGGACATCATTCCGCCGGTCACCGGCATGATCCTGATCGACAGCCTGATCGCCGGGGACATGACCATCTTCTGGAACGCGGTCAGCCACATCATCCTGCCTGCGTCGATCCTCGGCTATTACTCGCTCGCCTATATCTCGCGGATGACCCGCTCCTTCATGCTGGAGCAGCTCAGCCAGGAATACATCACCACCGCCCGGGTCAAGGGGCTGTCCGAGCGCGCCGTGATCTGGCGCCACGCGCTGGGCAATGTGATGATCCCGCTGATCACCGTGGTGGCGCTGTCCTATGCGACCTTGCTGGAAGGATCGGTCTTGACCGAAGTGATCTTCGCCTGGCCGGGCATTGGCCAATACATCACCAACGCGCTGCTCTCCGCCGATCTCAACGCCGTGCTCGGCGGCACGGTGGTGGTGGGGCTGGTGTTCATCCTGCTCAATCTCCTGTCCGATCTTCTCTACAAGATCGTCGATCCGAGGGCGCGATGATGCGGGCGCCGGACACCCAAATCACTCGCCCGGGCCTCAGGGCCTGGCTCAACAGCGATGCTCCTGCCTCCCGTTTCCAGGCGCGGATGATTCAGCTCTATCTCGGCTGGTTGAAGCTGCGCGGCAATCCGCTGGCGCTGATCGGCTTTCTGATCATCGTCGCGCTGGTGCTGATGGCGATCTTTGCGCCATGGCTGGCAACAGCGGAGCCCTCGGCCCAGGATCTGGGGCAACGCCTGCTGCCGCCCGGCAGTGCCGGCCATCTGCTCGGCACGGACGAACTTGGCCGGGACATCTGGAGCCGCATTGTCTACGGCTCGCGCATCACCTTGATGATCGTCACGCTGGTGGCGGTCACCGCGCCGGTCTTCGGGCTCTTGGTCGGCACACTTGCCGGCTATATCGGCGGCTGGGTGGATGAGGTGCTGATGCGGGTGACCGACATCTTCCTCGCCTTTCCCAAGCTGATTCTGGCGTTGGCCTTCGTCGCCGCGCTCGGCGCCGGCATCGAGAACGCCATTCTGGCGATCTCGCTCACCGCCTGGCCACCCTATGCGCGCATCGCCCGGGCGGAAACCCTGACCATCCGCAATGCGGACTACATCGCCGCCATTAGCCTGCAAGGGGCCGGCGCGCTGCACATCATCACCCGGCATGTGTGGCCCATGTGCCTGTCCTCGCTGATCGTGCGGGTGACGCTGGACATGGCCGGTATCATCCTGACGGCGGCCGGACTGGGGTTTCTCGGTCTCGGCGCTCAGCCGCCGATGCCGGAATGGGGCGCGATGATTTCCGCCGGACGCAAGTTCGTGCTTGACCAGTGGTGGGTCGCCACCATGCCCGGCCTTGCCATCTTCACTGTTTCGCTCGGGTTCAACCTGCTTGGTGACGGTCTGCGCGACATCCTCGATCCCAAGAAGTCGAAATCGTGAGGCCGCGATGAACGCCACGGATCCACTTTTGACGGTGGAAGATCTCAACGTCCGCTTTCCCACCCGCCAAGGGGTGATCGAGGCGGTGCGCGGCACGTCCTTTTCGGTCGGGCGGGAGCGCGTCGGCATCGTCGGGGAAAGCGGCTCGGGCAAATCCATGACCGGCCGGGCGATCCTGCGGTTGGTGCGTCCGCCCGGCGAGGTTTCGGCGCGGCGCATCGACTTCATGGGCGAGGATCTCCTTTCCCTTTCGGAGCGCGAGATGCGGCGCATTCGCGGTCACCGGATCTCCATGGTGATGCAGGACCCGAAATTCTCGCTGAACCCTGTCATCCGCGTCGGCGAGCAGATCAGTGAAGCCTACCGGCTGCACACCCGCGCCTCGCGCCGGGCGGCGCGTCAGAAGACGCTGGAGATGCTGGAGGCGGTGCAGATCCGCGATCCGGAGCGGGTGTACCAGACCTTCCCCCATGAGGTGTCCGGTGGCATGGGGCAGCGCATCATGATCGCCATGATGCTGATCCCGGATCCGGACCTCCTGATCGCCGACGAGCCGACCTCGGCGCTGGACGTGACCGTGCAGATGCGGGTTCTGGCCATCCTCGACAAGCTGGTGCAGGAACGCGGCATGGGGCTGATCTTCATCAGCCACGATCTCAACCTGGTGTCGTCCTTCTGCGACCGGGTGATCATCATGTATGGCGGGCGAATCGTCGAGACCTGCCGGGCGGCGGAGCTGGACAAGGCGGAGCACCCTTATACCCGGGGGCTCCTGGCGGCCTTGCCGCGCCTCGATCAGCCGCAAGCCCGGCTCGATGTGCTGGAGCGCGACCCGGCCTGGCTGAAGGAACAGAGCGTGGTGGCACATGTCTGATGCGGGGAAGGGCAAGGTGCCGGCACTTGAGATATCGAACCTCAACGTGTTCTTTGGCCATGGCGAAAGCCGGTTCCAGGCGGTGAAGAATGTGAGTTTCGTTCTGCCGGAAGGGGCGAGTTTCGGCCTGGTCGGCGAAAGTGGCTCGGGCAAATCCACGGTGCTGCGGGCGATCACTGGGCTGGTGCGCGACTGGTCCGGCACCATCAAGGTGGCCGGCAGCACCCTGGGGGAACGGCGCGAGACCGCCTTTTATCGCCAGGTGCAGATGGTGTTTCAGGACCCCTACGCCTCGCTGCATCCGCGCCATACGGTCGACCGGATCCTGTCCGAGCCGCTGCGCTTGCACCGGATCGGCGACATCGACCGGCGGGTGTTGCAGGCGCTGGACGATGTCGGCCTGCCGCGCGCCTTCCGGTTCCGCTATCCGCACCAGTTGTCCGGCGGCCAGCGCCAGCGGGTCGCGGTGGCCCGGGCGCTGATGCTGGAGCCGCGCATTCTGTTGCTCGATGAGCCGACCTCGGCGCTGGATGTGTCGGTGCAGGCGGAAATCCTCAACCTGCTGACCGACCTGCGGGCGCGCCGTGGGCTGACCTATCTGATGGTCTCCCATGATCTCGCCGTGGTGGCGCATATGTGCGAGCAGATCGCGGTGATGCGCCTTGGCGAGGTCGTCGAGGTGATGGGCGTCGAACAGATGCGCCAGGCCACCCCGGAAGATGCCTATACCCAGGAGCTGCTGCGGGCGAGCCTCGGCTATGACCGGGACTTCTTCTCCGCGCATATGGAGGAGTGAGATCGGGCTGGCTGGCGGCGAGCGGTCAGCTCAGGTCGGTGAAATCGACCTCGGCCATCAGGTCGCCGGCAAGGTCCTCCAGCGCGGCGGCGAGGGTGGCGGTCTCCAGGTCGACCGGCAGCACCACGTCCATTTCCGCGCGGAACATCCGCTCGCCGCTCATGGAGCCGGCGAAGGCCTCGCTGGTCAGGTGGGTGATGCTGGCGCCCTTGGCGGCCAGCGCGCCAGCCAGCGAATGGACGATGCCCGGATGGTCCTGGCACAGGATGCTGATGCGCGCGGTCTGGCCGTGGGTCTCCCGTGCTCCCGTGCTCTGACGCAGCGTTGTGAGGATGCCTTCCTCCGCGAGGCTCGTCAGCGCGGCTTCCAGCTCCATCACCCGTTCGCCCGGCGCCTCGATGCGGACAATGCCGGCGAACTCGCCCGCAAGACGCGCCATCGAGCTTTCGATCCAGTTGCCACCATGGGCGGCGACCACATCGGCAAGGCGGACCACCAGGCCCGGTCGGTCGTCGGCGATCACGGTGAGGACAAGGCTTGTCTGCATGATAGGGCTCCGGGCAGCGTCCAGCGGGCTGAAAGGTCTTCGATCACAGTAGGCGCGCGGGCGGTCAAAGAAAACCACCCATGTTGCGGGGCGAAGCTTGGGAGACCTCAGGAGGCCTTGCGGCCTGTGCGCTCCGGTTTGCCGCTCATTACCACGGAAAAGAGGCGCTCGGCGACGCGCGTCATCTTGCCGAGGATCCGCACCGGCAGCCGCGCCATTACAGGCAGCACGTCATGGCAGAAGGCGACCTTGCGCACATACTCTTCCACGTGCCACTCAAACCAGGTGTAGGCCGGGAAATAGGCCGTGTCGCCGGCGGTGAGCTTGCGCACCTCGCCATCCGGCCCGGTCACTGTGACCGATCCTTCAAGGATATAGACCGCCTCGTCACAGCCGAAGTACCAGTTGAACCGCCCGGCGGTGCAATCCCAGACCGCCATGGTCGCATGGCGGTCGCTGCCTTCGGCAAGCTGGGTGCAGCGGGCCTCCGGGGTTCCGTCCAGAATCCAGTCCGGGTTGATTGGCTGCGGCTGCAGGTCCACGGCCCCGAGCTGCGCGGACATCAAGCCGGCGGATGAGCGTTCGATCGGCGTTGCGGTCGCGCTGCTTGACGCGCCTCCTGTCTGCCTCGGCATTCCTGTCGGTCTCCCTGATCCTTGTGGTTGTATGTCCGATATCCTGAAACGATGAAAATCCGGTTTCTGCGGCAGGGGCGGGCGTCTCGCCGGGCCCCGGGCGGGCGGAAAGGTCGCGCAGGGAGTGCGGCCGCGTCGTATTTCGCACTTGATGCCTGCCGCGCGCTCCACTAGCGTTCGCTGCACTGACGGCGTCCCGGTGATAGGGACTGAAAACGATTCTGGTGGTGGCCGACCCATATCGGGGGTCCAGTCCGGAGCTGTCCGACGGCGAAAGTCCTCAAGGTGCGGGCCGATTCCCCGCATCTGCTTTTGGCGTTTGACCGGTTTCTTTCCCACCGGCCGCCGTGTGTCGAGGATTTTGGGCGGTGCGTGTCGTGCCGCGAGACGGCCGACGAGGGAGTTATCTTGATGATCCGTTTGTTTGCACCGGCCATTTGTGCCGGCGCCGTTGCCACGCTGCCAACGCTGGCGCAGGCACATGTGGGCCATGTCGGCGAACTGGCCGGCCATTCCCATTGGGCCGGCATTGCCGCCCTTGCCGGTGCCGCGCTTCTCGCCGGGGTCGTGGCCGCGGGCCGCGCGCGAGCGCGGCGCAAGAGCCGTGAGAGCGATGGCGAGCAGAAGGCCGGCGCCGAGGCGCCGCAGGCGGTGCGGGGAAGCGAAGCATGAGCGGCGCGATGACGGCCAACGGCGAAAAACTCGGGCTGATGATCTGCGGCCACGGCAGCCGCAACCGGGGCGCGGTACAGGAGTTTGCCCGACTGGCCGAGGGGCTGAAGGCGCGCTTTCCCGACTGGCCGGTGGAATACGGTTATCTGGAATTCGCCAATCCGGTGATCAAGGACGGGCTCGACCGGCTGCGCGCGGCCGGCTGCACCCGCATTCTGGCGGTGCCCGGCATGCTGTTCGCCGCCGGTCATGCCAAGAACGACATCCCCTCCGTGCTTAACACTTATCAGGCGCAGCATGACGGGGTGACCATCGATTATGGCCGCGAACTGGCGGTCGATACGCGCATGATCGCCGCCGCCGCCGACCGGATCCGCGAGGCGCTTGCGGCCAGCGACAACGATGTGCCGCTGCATGAAACCCTGCTGGTGGTGGTCGGGCGCGGTGCCTCCGATCCGGATGCCAATTCCAATGTCTCCAAGATCACCCGGATGCTGTGGGAAGGCTTCGGCTTCGGCTGGGCGGAGACTGCCTATTCCGGCGTGACCTTCCCGCTCGTCGGGCCGGGGCTGGAACATGCGGCGAAGCTGGGATACCGGCGGATCGTCGTCTTCCCCTATTTCCTCTTCTCCGGCGTTCTGGTCTCGCGGATCTACAATCAGACCGACGAGGTCGCCGCCCGTCATCCTGAGATCGAATTCCTCAAGGCCGATTATCTCAACGATCACCCGCAGGTGATCGACACCATGGCCGACCGGGTGAGCGAGATTCTGCAGGGGGCCAACCTGATGAACTGCCAGATGTGCAAGTACCGCGAGCAGGTGCTGGGCTTCGAGGCGGATGTGGGCCGGGCGCAGGAAAGTCATCACCACCATGTGGAAGGGCTGGGCGCGGATGCGGAGTGCCAGCTCTGCGACGTGACCTGCACCGGCGCCTGCGAGGAGCAGGGGGCCACGGGGCATCACCACCACCATGATCATTCCCATGATCACGATCACGACCACGACCACGACCACGACCATGGCCACCACCATCACCACCATCATGGCGATGACCATCACCACGACCATCATCATCCGGTCTATCCCCATGCGGATCATCCGCTCGGGCCGAAGTCGATGAGGCGGGACGGGTGAGCGGCCGGGCTCCGGTCCGCTACGACTACGAAAAGGATCCGGCGGCGATCTATCGCCAGTCGTTTGCGATCGTGCGGGCGGAGGCCGATCTTGAGCGGATCCCGGCGGAGCTTCATCCGGCGGCGATCCGCCTTATCCACGCTTGCGGGATGCCCGGGGTGATCGCCGATCTGGCCTGGAGCGACGGCGTCGCGGCCAAGGTCGCGGCGGCGCTTCGGGGAGGCGCGCCGGTCTTCACCGATGTGCGGATGGTGGCCGAGGGTATCATCGCCAGCCGCTTGCCGGCGCAAAACCCGGTCCGCTGCCTGTTGAACGATCCGCGCACGCCGGATCTTGCTGCCCGGCTTGGAACCACCCGTTCCGCTGCGGCGGTCGATCTGTGGCGCGAGGAGCTCGCCGGTGCGGTCGTGGTCATCGGCAATGCCCCGACCGCGCTGTTCCACCTGCTGGAGCGGATCGGCGAGGGATTTCCGCAACCTGCGGCGATCCTCGGCTTTCCGGTCGGCTTCGTCGGTGCGGCCGAATCGAAGGAGGCGTTGATCGCCAATCCCTTCGCCATCCCCTATCTCGCCTTGCGCGGCCGCCACGGCGGCTCGGCCATGGCCGCCGCCGCCCTCAACGCCCTGGCCGGCGGTGTGCCGGAGGAGGCGCCGCGATGAGCGCCCCCTGGCTGACTCTGATCGGCATCGGTGAGGATGGCTGGGACGGTCTCGGCCCGCTCTCCCGTCAGGCTCTTGCCGAGGCCGGCGCGATCTATGGTGCCAAACGCCACGCGGCGCTGCTGGAGGGCAAGTGCGGACCGGTCATCCCCTGGCCGGCGCCGTTTTCCGCCGGCGTGGAGGCGCTGATGGCTCGGCGCGGCCAGCCGACCGTGGTGTTGGCGACCGGCGATCCCATGTGGTTCGGTGTAGGCGCGACCCTGGCCCGCCGGCTGCCCGCCGGTGAAATGACCGTGCTGCCGGGCCTTTCGGCCTTTTCGCTGGCCGCCGCGCGGCTTGGTTGGCCCTTGCAGGAAACGGAGCTTCTGTCGCTGCACGGGCGTCCGGTCGATACCTTGCGGGCGTTTCTCCGGCCCGGCGCGCGGCTGCTGTGCCTGACCTCCAACGCGGCGACTGCCGCCAGCGTTGCCGATCTTCTGGCCGATGAAGGCTATGGCGACAGCCGGATGATTGCATTGGAGCATCTCGGCGGTCCGCGCGAGCGCCAGGTTTCCGCCCGCGCCGAGGGCTGGGCGGAGGAGATCACTGATTTCTACGTGCTGGCGATCGAGGCGGAGGCCGTGCGCGACACCCCCTTGCGCGCGCGGGTTCCGGGGCTTCCCGACGATGCCTTCCGCCATGACGGCAAGATCACCAAACGGGAGATCCGTGCCGCGACCCTGGCCCGGCTGGCACCGGTCGCCGATGCGATGCTCTGGGATATCGGTGCAGGTTCCGGCGCCATCGGGATCGAGTGGATGCGCGCCGCGCGCGGGGCGCGGGCGATCGGCCTGGAGCCCAATGCCGGGCGCCGGGCGACCGCCCGGGCCAATGCGGCGGCGCTGGGCACGCCCGGGCTTGAACTGCTGGATGCCACCGCGCCGGAGGGGCTCGCCGGCCTGCCGTCACCGGATGCGGTGTTTCTCGGCGGCGGTCTGACCGCGCCGGGCATCCTTGACGCGGTGATGGAGAGTTTGCGACCCGGCGGCCGCCTGGTCGCCAATGCGGTGACGCTGGAAAGCGAAGCGGTGCTGCTGGCCGCCTACACCCACTTCGGCGGAGACCTGTGCCGGTTGTCGATTGCCCGGGCCGCGCCGGTGGGTTCCCTGACCGGTTGGCGCCCGCTGATGCCCGTCACCCAATGGAGCCTGATCAAGCCGTGACCCGCCCTGGAACCCTTTATGGCGTCGGTCTTGGACCCGGCGACCCGGACCTGATGACAGTGAAGGCGCATCGGCTGATTGCCGCCGCGCGCGTCATTGCCTATCCGGCGCCGGACGATGGCCCGAGCTTTGCCCGTTCCATCGCCGCCGACCTGATCCCCGAGGACGCGCGCGAGATCCCGATCATCGTGCCGATGCGGGTCGAGCGCTTTCCGGCGCAGGCGGTCTATGACCGGGCAGCGGAGGAGATCGCCGCCGAGCTTGCAGCCGGCGCGAATGTGGTGACCCTGTGTGAGGGGGATCCGTTCTTCTATGGCTCCTTCATGTATCTGTTCGAGCGGCTGGTCGACCGGTTTGCTTGCGAGATCGTGCCCGGCGTCACCTCGCTGACCGCCTGCGCGGCGCGGCTGCGCCGGCCGTTGACCGCGCGCACCGACGTCTTGACCGTGATCCCCGGTCCGCTCCCCGATGAGGAGATCCGCGCCCGGATCGAGGCGGCGGGCGCCGTCGCGATCATGAAGGTCGGCCGCCATTTGCCCCGCCTGAAACGCCTGCTCGGCGAGATGGGGCTGCTTGACCGCGCCGGTTATGTCGAGCGCGCGACCCTTGCCAGTGAACGGGTGCTGCCCCTTGCCGAAGCCGGTGAGGCGGGAGCTCCCTATTTTTCCATGATCCTGCTCTACAAGGGAGAAGAAGCGTGGATGCTTCCCCCGCGATCCTCGTCCTGACGCCGGCCGCCGTGCCGGCGGCTCGGCGGATTGCCGCCGCCTTGCCGGCTGCCAAGTTGCACGGGCTCGCCCGCCGGGTGACAGGTCTCGATGTGGCCTTTGCCGAAACGCTCAATCACATCCGGGCGCTTTATCAGGCCGGAACGCCGATCATCGGTGTCTGCGCCTCGGGCATTCTGATCCGCGCGCTGGCGGCGGTGATCGAGGACAAGCGGTCCGAACCACCGGTGCTGGCGGTGTCGGAAGATGGCGCCAGTGTGGTGCCGTTGCTCGGTGGCCATCGCGGTGCCAATGCGCTGGCGCGGCAGGTCGCCGAAACCCTCGGCGGTCATGCGGCCATCACCACCGCCGGCGATACGGCGCTCGGGCTCGCCCTCGATGCACCGCCGAAAGGCTGGTGGCTGGCCAATCTGGACGATGCCAAGTCGGTGATGGCGCGGCTTCTGGCCGGGGAACCGGTGCGCATCGAAGGCGGTGCGCCCTGGCTGAGCCGCGCGCGGCTGCCCGTCGCCGACAAGGCGGAGCTGACCATCGCCGTGACCGAGGAGCGCCGCGTCGGCGGGCCGGATACGCTGGTCTATCATCCCAAGCGTCTTGCGGTCGGCGTTGGCTGCGCCCGTGGCTGTCCGCCGGAAGAACTGCTGACTCTGGTGCGCGGCGTGCTGGCCGAACAGGATCTGGCCGAAGGCGCCGTGGCGCTGGTCGCCAGCCTCGATCTCAAGGCCGACGAACCGGCGATGCATGCGCTGGCCGAAGCGTTGGATGTTCCCTTCCGCGTGTTTTCGGCGGAGCAACTGGAGCAGGAAGCAGGCCGCCTTGCCACGCCCTCGGAGGTGGTCTTCGCCGAGGTCGGCTGCCATGGGGTCAGCGAAGGGGCGGCGCTTGCCGCCGTCGGTGCGGAAGGGGCTTTGCGGGTCACCAAGCACAAGAGCGCCAATGCCACGGTGGCCGTTGGGGTGGCGCCGGCGCCGATCAACCCGGCCGCCGTTGGCCGGCCGCGCGGGTCTCTGTCGGTGATCGGCATCGGGCCGGGGCGGGACGCCTGGCGCACGCCGCAGGCTTCGCGGCTGCTGGCCGATGCGGATGAGGCCGTCGGGTATTCGCTTTATCTCGATCTCGTTGCCCCCTTGGTTCAGGGCAAGCCGCGTCATGCCTTCCCGCTCGGCGCGGAGGAGGAGCGGGTGCGCTTTGCGCTGGAGCGAGCCGGCGAGGGGCGCTCGGTGGCGCTGGTCTGCTCGGGCGATTCGGGCATCTATGCCATGGGCGCGCTGGTCTATGAGCTGCTCGACCGGCCGGTGGCCGAGGGCGGGGTAAGCGATGCAGCCAAGCGGGTTGCGGTCGTCAACGCGCCGGGCATCTCCGCGCTGCAGGCGGTGTCCTCGCTGATCGGCGCACCGCTGGGCCATGACTTCTGCACCATCTCCCTGTCCGACCTGCTGACGCCCTGGGAGGCGATCGAGCGTCGGTTGGAGGCGGCCGCGCGCGGCGATTTCGTCATTGCCTTCTACAATCCGGTGTCAAAGCGGCGGCGCAGCCAGCTTGCCGCCGCCCGCGAGATCCTGCTTGCCCATCGCCCGGCGGATACGCCGGTGGTTCTTGGCGCCAATCTGGGGCGTGAGGGCGAGAGCGTCAGGGTCACCACCCTGGAAGCCCTGACGGTGGACGAGGTCGACATGCTGACCACGGTTCTGGTCGGCTCCTCGGCCTCGCGCGCGGTCATGACAGGATCGGGCAAGCCCTTCGTCTACACGCCGCGCGGCTATGCCAAGCGTATCGAGGAAAAGCTCTAGGTCGGGAAAAGATATTATGTCTGGACTGAGTTGCTTCTGGGAATGGCTGAATGAATCAGCGGCTGGAATCTCAGCTTTTGCAAGTCTATTCGCTGCCTTCGCCGTGTGGTGCGTGGCATTTATTCAGAATAGAAGCAACGAGAGAGCTCGTATTGATAGTCTTAAGGTTGCAAAAATCGAGAGGATCTCGAGAGATGTGGGGGATGCCCTGAAAATAGCGCGATCTTGGGAGATGAATATCAGTGCGGAACACTCTCCGTTTGAACTTGACATACAAACTTATTCCGCAATCGAGAGATTGGTGGCAACATTAAATAGATCTGATAAAAATCAAAAGGAGTTAATAGATAAATTAGATTCATTCAGGAAATCTAGGGGGAAAGAGAACGTTTGTATTGCGAGTGAGGAGGTTCGGTTAAAGTGTCAAGATCTTATAGCTGATATTAGATCTGCAAAGAGTGTGAGTGATTTATTATGACGGTTCATTTCATCGGCGCCGGCCCCGGCGATCCGGACCTGATCACCGTGCGCGGGCTCAAGCTGATCGAGCGTTGTCCGGTCTGCCTCTACGCCGGCTCGCTGGTGCCCGAGGCGATTGTCGCGGCTGCGCCGGAGGGGGCGCGGGTGGTCGATACCGCGCCGTTGACCCTCGATGAGATCATGGCGGAGATCGTTGCCGCTCATGAACGCGGCGAGGAGGTGGCCCGGGTGCATTCCGGCGATCCCTCGCTCTATGGCGCCATTGCCGAGCAGATCCGCCGGCTGCGGGCGCTGGGGATTCCCTTCGACGTGACACCGGGCGTGCCGGCCTTCGCGGCGGCCGCCGCCGCGCTTGGCCAGGAACTGACCGTGCCGGAGATTGCCCAGACGGTGATTCTCACCCGCACGGCGATGAAATCCTCGGCCATGCCCGAAGGCGAGGATCTGGAGACGCTGGGGCGCAGCGGCGCGACGCTGGCGATCCATCTGTCCGTGCGGAACCTGCGCGAGATCGAACGTCAGCTTGCCCCGCTTTATGGCGCCGATTGCCCGGTGGTGGTCGCCTATCGGGTCGGTTGGCCGGATCAGTCCTTCATCCATGGCACCTTGGCCGATATCCGCGACAAGGTGCGGGCGGCCAAGATCACCCGTACGGCGCTGGTCTTTGTCGGTCGGGCGCTGGAGCCGCAGGCGGATTTCCGCGATTCGGCCCTTTATGACGCCGCGCATGTGCATGTGCTGCGGCCGAAGAAGAAAAAACCGGCGGAAGCCTGACGGTGGTCCGGCGCCCCTACTCGGCGCCGGGCTTGCGCCGGTGGGTCGCGGCGGTACGCGCGGCCTGCTCGTAAATGCCTGTCATCAGTTCAAGGGTGCGGGTGCTGCCCTGCAATCCCTTGTCCAGCCCGGAGACATGGGAAACAGCGGCAACCAAGAGCTCCGAGCGGACATCGGCGAACCGGTCGGTCACCTTGCGGCCAAGGTCGGAGACCGCGTAGGTGACGCCGGAGCGCCCGCTGCCGGAACTCTCGATCAGCCCAGCCTGCTTCAGTTTCCTGAGGCTGTATTGGATGTTGGGCACATCCACGCGGTTGGTCATGTTGGCCAGATCGTGGATGGTCTTGGGCCGGTCGTTCATGCGGATGATGTGCAACAGTGCGTTCTCCGGTCCGGTGGCCGAGAACTCGACGCTTGAGGCCAGACACTCGGTCTGCCAGCGGCCGAAGGCCTCGAAGGCCCGCATCAAGGCATACTCGAATTCGGCGACATCCACTTCCTCCGGCGTGCGCGCCAGATGCCAGGAGCGGTCCAGTGCCTCTCCGCGTCCGCCGCCGGTGGGCTCATCACGCTTGGTCACTCAGCTCTCCCTTGAGACATCACCATACCCTCACGGCGCGCGGCGTGCCGGGCGCGCCGGTTGTCGCGAGGTCGCCGACACAAGCATGGATTCGTGGCTTGCGTCCATTGGGGATTTAAAATAGATTTTTTATTATAAAGTCTATCGCTTGATTACGAGGGAGGAGTGTAATGAGCGTGACCGGGAATAGTATGTTCAATCGCGACAGGTTCCTGCTTGGAACCTTCGCATCCAATTGTTCGAGCGGCATGACCGTCACCAAGGCGGAAGGGCGCTGGGACAATTCCTGGGACAACAACTTGCGGCTTGCCCAAATGCTGGACGCGGCCGGCATTGATTTCATGCTGCCGATCGCGCGCTGGATCGGCTATGGCGGCGAGACCAATTTTCATGGCGGTGTCCTGGAAACCATGACCTGGGCGGCCGGGCTTCTGGCGCAGACCACCAACATCAATGTGTTTGCCACCATCCACACGGTGGCCAATCATCCGGTGGTGGTCGCCAAGCAGCTTGCGACCATCGACCAGATCAGCCGGGGCCGGGTCGGCCTCAACATCGTGGCCGGCTGGAACAAGCCCGAATACGAGGCGCTCGGCCTCGATCTGCCCACCGATCACGAATCCCGCTACGGCTATGCGCAGGAATGGTTCGACATCGTCAAGGCGCTGTGGACCCGGACCGAGGCCTTCGATTGGGACGGAACCTATTTCAAGCTGAAGAATGTCCTGGGCGATCCGCGCCCGGCATCGCCCCTGCCGATCCTCAACGCCGCCGGTTCGGCGCAGGGGCGGGATTTCGCCGTGCGCAACGCCGACTTCCTGTTCACCCCGGCCATCGACCTGGAGCGCTCGCGCGAGGAGGTCGCCGAGCTCAAGGCCCATGGTGAGACCGTTGGCCGTGACGTCGATGTGCTGACCTTCTCGCATGTGGTCTGCCGGCCGACCGAGAAGGAAGCGCAGGACTTCCTCAAGCACACCGCCGACACCAATGCGGACTGGGAGGCGGTCGACAATCTGATCCGGCTGCAATTCGCCCACGCGCAGTCGTTCCCGCATGACCTTCTGGCGCTGATCCGCAGCCGCATGGCCGCCGGCCATGGCGGTTTCCCGCTGACCGGTACCCCGGAACAGGTGGCCGAGGGCCTCATCGCCCTGCACAAGGCCGGCTTTGGCGGCACGACCCTGTCCTTCGTCGACTATGCCGAAGAGTTCCCCTACTTCCGCGACACGGTGCTGCCGCTTCTTGCCGAACATGGCATTCGGCCTGCGGTGAAGGCCGCCGAGGCCGCGGAATGAGCGCCTCGGCGATGCGTGTTGCCGAGCCGCTGGCCGCCGACGGCGCGCTCCGTGACACCACCGCCCGGTTCCGCGAGGCCATGCGGCTGATCGTTGGCAACGTCAGCGTGATCACCGCCGGGGTTGGCGAGGACCGGTCCGGTCTCGTCGCCATCTCCATGGTGTCCCTGTCGGCCGATCCGCCGAAGGTGATTGTCTGCGTCAACCGCAACTCGTCCACCTGGCCGTTGATCGACAGGTACCGGCATTTTGGGGTGAATGCGCTGGCGGCGCATCATCAGGAGGTGGCCGAGCGCTTTTCCGGCTTTGGCGGGATCAAGGGCGCGGCGCGCTATGACGGGGCGGACTGGGTCAAGGGTGAGACCGGCGTTTCGCTCCTCGCCGACGCCAGCGTCAGCCTTGATTGCCGGCTGGAGGAGATGATCGACCGGGGGTCCCATTCGATCGTCATCGGCGCGGTTGCCTCCGTGCGGATCAAGGATGCCGGCACCGCGCTCACCTATTGGCGCGGCGGCTATCGCGGTATCTCCGCCGCCTGACAAGACACGGCGACCGGTGCGGGAAACCCGGACCGGTCGTTTTTCCCTTGGCCGTGGTGCACCTCAACGCAAGGCGATGGCTCACGCCCGGTCGATGACATGGGCAAAGGAGCCCATCACCCGGCCCTGGCGCAGCCCCATGTCGGGCTGGAGAACGCCGCTGGCGTCGCGGGCCTGAAACAGCCGCTCCGCCGCGCCCTCGCGAACGACCGTCGCATAGTGGAACTCATGGCCCGTCAGCGGCCCTTGCCAGGGCAGGCCGGCGAAGGGATGCAGCCGGCGGTAGCCGAGATGGCGTTTTCTCCGGGCAAAGCTCGTTTCCAGCGGCAACAGGCCGAGCATCTGGTGACGGGTTCCTTCCGCATCGGTCAGATCGTCGCCAAGGACCATGTACCCGCCGCACTCGCCGTAGATCAGCGCATTGCGCGCCGCCGCCTGATGCATACCCGCGCGAAAGCGATCCGCCGCTGCCAGCCGTCCGGCATGCAGCTCCGGATAGCCGCCGGGAAGGAACACCGCATCGCACTCGGGCCCAGGTCCCTCATTGGCCAGCGGCGAGAAGAAGGACAACTCCGCGCCCTGCCGCCGCCAACCATCGAGGAGATGCGGATAGGCGAAGGAAAAGGCAAGGTCCCGGGCAACCGCGATCCGCTGGCCGAGCGGGGCCAAATCTAACGGGGCCAGGCCTTCCGGCGCGTTGCCCGTGACCGGCGATGCGACGGGGCGGGCGGCGGCGATGATCCGCGTCAGGTCAGAGTGTTCGGCAATGAGCGCTGCCGCCCGCTCGACGAAGCCTTCGAAATCCGCGTGCTCGCTCGCCTGGTGCAGGCCGAGATGGCGCTCCGGCAGGGTCAGCGCCGCATCGCGCGGGACGGCGCCGAACACCGGCATGTCGATGGTCGCCAGCGCGGCTTCGAGCATTGCCCGGTGCCGGTCGCTGCCGCAGCGGTTGAGCAAAACGCCGGCCAGGGTGATGTCCGGCCGGTGATCGCGGAACCCGCGTGCCAGCGCCGCCACCGACTGGGACTGCCGGCCGGCGTCGATCACCAGAACCACCGGCAGATCCAGCTGTGCGGCGAGGTCGGCGGTCGAGCCGCCGCCGCTGGCGGCCCCGTCGAAAAGGCCCATCACCCCTTCGATGATAAGGAGGTCGGCGTCGGCGGCTTGCCGGGCGGCGAGACTGCCGAGCAGGTCGGCGCGCATGGCGTAGGCGTCGAGATTGATGCACGCCCGCCCGCTCGCCAGGGCGTGAAAGGCCGGGTCGATATAGTCCGGTCCGGTCTTGGCGCTGGCCACCGCGCGGCCGGCCCGCCGCAGCGCCCGGATCATGGCAAGGGTGAGCACGGTCTTGCCGGAACCGGAAGACGGGGCGGCGATCACCAGCCCCGATGCCGGGCGAGGGGCGAGGGCACTCATGCGCTGTCGGAGGTCCCGCGCAGGCCGAGCGGGTCGGCGGTGAGTATCCGGCCGCCGAGCGCGCCGAGCCAGTCGAGCCCGGCCCGCAGCCGCACCACCTCGCCGACGCAGACAATCGCCGGCGGCTGCAGCGGTGAGGCCTCGCAGTCGCGGGCGGCGGTGCCAAGGGTTGTTTCCAGCACGATCTGGTCGGCCAGCGTGGCGTTGCCGACGATGGCAACCGGCTCGTCCGCCCGGCGTCCGCCGGCCATCAGCTTCTCGGCGATCTGCCGCAGATGCTTCATCGCCATGTACATGACGATCACCGGCGAGCCCTTGGCAATGGCGTCCCAGTCGATGGCCGAGGGTGTGAGACCGGTCTGGTCGTGACCGGTGAGAAACGTGACCGCCTGGTTGGTGTCACGGTGGGTCGCCGGAATGCCGGCATAGGCAAGCCCGCCGATGCCGGCGCTGACACCGGGGATCACCCGGAACGGGACACCTGCCTCGACAAGGGTCAGTGCCTCCTCGCCGCCGCGCCCGAAGACGAACGGGTCGCCGCCCTTCAGCCGCAGAACCCGCTTGCCCGCCTTGGCATATTCCACCAGCTTCAGCGAGATATCGCGCTGCTTGGGGCTCGGTTTGCCGCCGCGTTTCCCGGCGTAGTCGATGATCGCGCCCGGCTTCGCCTGATCCAGGATGCGCTGATCGACCAGCGCATCGAAGACGATCACATCCGCCTGCGCCAGCCCGTTGAGCACATGCAGCGTGAGAAGGCCGGGGTCGCCCGGTCCGGCCCCGGCCAGCCACACCCAGCCAGGCTCGAACACCGGCAGGGAAAAGCGGGAAGGGTCGAAGTCGGCGGGCGGCGGGGATGTCGGATCTGTCATGGTCTTTCGGTTTTACGGTCTTGCGCGGCATTCGCCAAGCCTCGCGCTGCGGCGCAAGAGGCCCGGATCGCGACATGGCGGAGCGGCCTGCCGGAATCCGCGCCTTGCCGTCTTTAGCGCCGGTGACGCCGGGCCGGACCGGGCCTATAGTCCGGCCCATGAAACCTTCGGATATCTCGACCCTGCGCCGGGGCTGGACCACGGGCGCCTGCGCCACGGCAGCGGCGAAATCCGCCTACATGGCGCTTTTGAGCGGAGAGTTCGCCGATCCGGTCGAGATCACCCTGCCGAAGGGGGAGCGTCCGGCCTTCGCGCTTGAACGGGAAGACCTTGGCGACGGATTTGCGCTGGCCGGCATCGTCAAGGATGCGGGCGACGATCCGGACGTGACCCATGGGGCCACGGTGATTGCCCGGGTCAGTCCCGGTCCGCCGGGGTCAGGTGTTGTCTTTCGTGCTGGGGAAGGCGTCGGCACGGTCACCCGTGCCGGCCTGCCGATCCCGCCGGGCGAACCGGCGATCAACCCGGTCCCGCGCCGGATGATTCGGGAGGCGATTGCCGAGGTGGCCGCCGCGCTTGGCGGCAGCGGCGATGTGATCGTCGAGATTTCTATTCCCGGCGGCGATCTTCTGGCCAAAAAGACCATGAACCCCCGGCTTGGCATTCTCGGGGGGCTGTCGGTGCTCGGCACCACCGGCATCGTTCGTCCGTTTTCCTGTGCCGCCTGGATCGCCTCGATCCATCGCGGCATCGATGTCGCCCAGGCCGCCGGTCAGCGGCATGTGGTCGGGGCGACGGGATCGAATTCGGAAGATGCGGTGCGGGCACGCCATGATCTGCCGGAGATCGCCTTCCTCGATATGGGCGACTTCGCCGGCGGGCTGCTGAAATACCTGCGCGCCCATCCGGTGGAGCGGCTCACCCTGGCCGGCGGCTTCGCCAAGTTCCTGAAGCTGGCGCAAGGGGCGATGGACCTGCATTCGGCGCGCAGCCAGGTGGATTTCGCAGCACTGGCCGCGCTGCTAGGCGCCGCTGGCGCCTCGTCCGATCTTGTCGCCCTGGCACAACACGCCAACACCGCCAAGGAGGTGCTCGACAGGGCGGAGGCGGAGGGCATCGACATTGCCGCCCGCGTCGCCGAGGGCGCCTGGCGCAGCGCCCGCGCCGTGCTGCGCGATGCGCCGGTGGCGCTGGAGGTGCTGGTGGTCAACCGCGCCGGACGTGTCATTGGCGAAACGCGCGGCCCCGGCCCGGACAGCGAGGCACCGGCGTCATGATCCGCCTGCTGATCCTCGGCGGCACGGGGGATGCGCGAAAACTGGCGCAGCATCTGACCGAGGCGCCGTGTGGGTCGCCATCTCTGGACATCACCCTGTCGCTTGCCGGGGCGGTGACGGCGCCCGGGGCCTATCCCTGCCGCACCCGGATCGGCGGCTTCGGTGGGATCGACGGGCTCTGCGCCTATCTGACGGCGGAACGGATCGACGCGGTGGTTGATGCCACCCATCCCTTCGCAGGACTGATCACCGCCAATGCCCATGCCGCCTGCCGGCAAACCGGCACGCCGCTGCTACGGTTGCTGCGCCCGGCCTGGCAACCGGTCGCCAGTGACCGCTGGATCGAGGTGGGCGATCTTGAGAACGCGGCGCGGCGGTTGCCAGCAGGCGCCCGTGCCCTTTTGGCGATTGGCCGCAAGGAGATCGGCGTTTTTGCCGGGCGCCGCGACATCTGGTGCCTGATGCGGATGATCGATCCGCCATCGCCCGGCCAGGCCTTGCCACCCGGAAAGGTGCTGCTGGCGCGGCCCGACGCACGGGAAGAGGCCGAGGCCGCACTCTGCCGGAGCCATGGTCTGACCCATGTGGTGGCCAAGAACAGCGGCGGGGGCTGGGGCTATGCCAAGATCGCCGCTGCCCGGGCGCTGGGCCTGCCGGTGGTGATGGTGTCGCGACCGCCCGAGCCTGATGGGAACCGGGTCTCGCGGGCCGAGGATGTGGCGGAGTGGATTTCGCGCCTTGGAAGCACCACAAGCGCGCGCGGCGCGGAGAGTTAGCTCGCTTGCCGCTTGCTGAAGCGCAGCAGCAGGATTTTCCAGAGGAAACGCACCACGCCGCTGGTGTAGCGCTTGTAGAGCCGCTTCGGCTCGTGCAGCAGCCGGAATACCCATTCAAGGCCCGCCTGGCGCATCAGTTTCGGCGCGCGTATGACCTCGCCGGCGGTGAAGTCGAACAAGGCGCCCACCCCGAGAACAACCGGCGGGTCGAGCTCCGCGCGCAGGGCATTCATTAGCAGCTCCTGCTTCGGATTGCCGAGGGCAACCAGCAGGATATCGGCTTTTGCCGCATTGATCGCCGCGACGATATCCGCCCGGTCACCGTCCTGGAAATAGCCGTCCCGCCAGCCGCAGATCGTGACATGCGGATGGCTGAGGGCGAAGGCATCGGCCGCCCGCGCCACCACATCCGGCCGGGCACCGAGCAGATAGACCCGGGTTCCGGCCGGCGCGGCGTTCAGCAGGGCCGGCACGAAATCCGTCCCGTTGAGGTTCTCTGCAAAGCCCTCGCCAGTGAGCACGCGCGCGCCGATCCTGGCGCCAATTCCGTCGTTGAGCACATGGCAGCGGGTGAGCGTTTCGGCGAACTCCGGGTCGTCCATCGCCAAGAGCAGCCCATGCGCATTGGCAAAGGCCACGTTGATCTTGGTGCGCGCGGCCATGCAGTCGAGCAGCATGGCAATGGCTTCGGACCGGGTCTGCCGCGAGATGGCGACGGGGCCGATCCGGGCGTGGCTCGATGTCGTCATGGGATCGGTAAGCGTGGCGTCGGCCATCGGCGTCATCCTGTGTGCTGCAACTGGCCGAAGGAGTACGTCATGAAGGGTTAATTGTCGGGAAACCGTCGGGCCAGACTGATCGTAGGTTGAACAAGCCGCTAACGCATCATCATTGCCGCAAGCGTGAATGCAGCCCCGCCCCTTGGCGATGGGCATGTCAGATGCCTCTCTTTTGTCAAATATTAACCATGGTTTGCAAGGTTCGGTTGGTAATCGGGTCAGGCCGCCACCGATTGGTCTTTACTGGCGCGGCAGCTCCGGGTCCGATCTGATCCCGAAGGAAGCAAGCGGTTCGCTTTGATGGTCGATATCTACCAGGTTCCAGGCATCTTGAAAAAACGGATCGGCTGGCTGATCGCGTTGCCGGTGCTGTTCGTGGCGCTGGCCTTGGTCTTTCTGATCATGCAGACGCCGAAATACCGGGCGACCGCCGAATTGCTGATCGACCCGCAGGGGTTGCAGATCGTCGGCAACGACATCGTCGCCCGGGAAAACGGTGAGATGCTGGAACGGCTGGCGGTCGACAGCCAGGCCTACGTCATTTTGTCGAACACGGTGCTGGGCGACGTCGTCGACAAGCTCGGTCTCGTCAATGATCCGGCGATTGCCGGCAAGGGCGGAGGGCTTGTCTCCCGGCTGCTGGGGCGGGTGCCGGCGACGCTCACGCCGGAGGAAAAGCGTGGAGTGGCGATCATGGGGCTGCGGGAGCGGCTTCAGGTGGTCAAGGTCGAGAAATCGTTCGTTTTCAATATCGTGGCGAGCCATCCGGATCGCTTCAAGGCGGCGGCGATCGCCAATGAGGCGGCCCGGGCCTATCTCGATGAGGCGCGCCGGTCCCGCGCCGATGCTTCCTTGCGGGCCAGCATGGCCTTGCGGGTGCAGGCGGCGGACCTGCGCAAGCGGGTGGAGGCGGCCGAGGCGGAGGTGGAGAACTTCCGCGCGCAGAACGGCTTGATCAGCACCGGTCAGGCCGGGCTGGTCGCCGACCAGCAGCTTCAGGGGTTCAGCAGTCAGTTGACACAGGCACGGGTGGAGCTGGAGCGGGCCAAGAGCAACTATGATCTTGTCCGCAACCTGACCGTTGCCGACATCGAGGCGGGGGGTCTGCCGGCCAACCTTCAGACCACGACCCTTGGGACGCTCAGGGTCCAGTATGCGCGTGCCGCCGAGCAGGTGGCCCAGGCCTCCACCACCCTGGGGGCCAATCATCCGCAGATGCGCGAGTTGCGGTCGCAGCTTGAAAACGTCCGGCGCCAGATCGGCGAGGAATTGTCCCGAACCCGCCGCTCCATTCGCAGCGACTATCAGCGGGCGGAGGCGACCGTCGCCGCGCTCGGTGAGGAAGCGAACCGGCTGAAGAACACCAACGTGGATCAGAGCAAGGCGCAGATTCAGTTGCGCCAGCTCACCAGCGAGGCGGAAACCCTTGGCACGGTGTATCGCTCCTTCCTCAGCCGCGCCAAGGAGTTGGAGGAACAGCAGGATATCGATACCAGCAATTCCCGTGTGATCTCCCAGGCGGTCGCGCCGCTGAAACCGCTCGGCCCCTCCAAGGTGATGGTGCTTGCGGCCGCGGCGATGTTCGGCTTTGCCCTGGCTGCCAGCGCCAGTATCGGCTGGGAAATGCTGGGCGGTCGGCTCGGTTCGGAAGGCGAACTGGTGGACCGGACCGGCGTGCCGCTGATCGCCAGCCTGCGGGCACCTGACGCGGTGTCTGCAGCCGGCGGCCCCCGGCGCGGTGGAGGGCTCTGGAAGCGGGGCGCTCGGGCCGAAGCGGAGGCAACGGCGCGCCAGATGGCCATCACCCGGATTGCCTATGCGCTGCGTCATGCCTTTGAGAACGAGCGGCCGGCCAATGTGCTGGTCTTGTCTTGCGGCGAGGAACCGGCCCTGGCCCCGCTCTCCCGAGCCATTGCCACCGGCCTTTACGACATGGGTGAGGTTGTCCTCATCGCCCGGGCGGACCCGGGGGCGCCGGCAGGCACCCGGGACGCGGACCCGGACAAGGACGCGACACAGTCCCAGTCCAGTGGGCGTGAGCTGCGCACCCGCCTGTCCTCGCGCCGGCGCGGCGATCTGCAGACCGGTGAGGATTCGGCCGTTGCAGGCGCGTCACAGGCCAAGGCAGGGCGCCCACGCACTGCACCGCCCTTCAAGGTTGAACATCTCGATGGGCGCCCCCCCGAGAACGGCGTGCAATCGCTGGCGCGGGAAGGTCAGGAGTTCCTGGTGATCGATGGCGGGTCGGCTCTGGCCAGCCCTTATCTGCCGGTGCTGCTCGACTATGCCGATGCCATCGTGCTGGTGAGCGGCATCGGTGAGACCTCGCGGGAAGAGCTTGACCGCACCCTGGCCCTGCTGCAGCCGTGGCGCGACCGGATGATCGGCAATGTCGCCCTCGCGGCCTGACGCTGTGGCGGTGCCCATGGCGGCGCGGCTTCCGGCCGGGCCGGGAGGCTTCGGTGCCGCCGGGCAGCATGACATTACCGTCCTGTGGCAACGGGCGGTGTTCGCGGTGGTGATCGCCGCGCTGACGTTCAATTGCTTCCTGGCCTTCGTCAACACGCGGATCACCGGCGTCTCCGCCAGCCATGTCATGCTGGTGGAGGTGGTGCTGATCGGCATTGCGGCAGTGCTGGCGTTGAACCGGCATGTCGGATTCTATGTGCTGCTGCTGGTCTATCTCGCCTATATGGCGCTGATTCTCGCGCTCCGGCCGGAGCTGGATCTGAAGGCCATCCGCGACGCGCTGATCCCGATCGTGTTCTATTTCGTCGGCCGTGGCATCACCGATATCAAGGTGGTCGACCGGCTGGTGATGCTGAGCGCCGGCGTCGTTCTTGCCGTTGGCCTGTTCGAGTATTTCCTGCTCGATACCTTCATCGCCAATATCAACATCCTCGACTATTACATCGCGCGCGGCACGGTGGAGGAGGGGGAGAACTTCAACGAAGGATCGAGCCTGTTCATCAGCGGCGTGCGCCCGGAAGGTCGAAACTTTCTGCCCTTCCTCGGCCTGCACCGGGTGTCGTCGGTGTTCCTCGAACCGGTATCGATGGGCAATTACGGCGCGTTTCTGTTCATGTGGGGGCTGTTTCGCAAGGACATGGCCCGCCGCAAGCTTCTGTTTGCGGCCTCCGCCGCCGTGATCATCCTCGGCGACGCGCGGTTCGGCATGTTCGTCTGCCTGGCCTTCGTCGGTACCCTCGCGGTCTACCGCTTTGTTCCGCGCATGGTCTGGTGGCTGGTGCCGGCCATGTTCATCCTGCTGCTGGTGCTTTATGGCACCTCCACCAGCCAGTTGACCTGGGAAGACAATCTCGCCGGCCGCTGGTTCCAGTCCTCGCGCCTGTTTCTGGAGCTGGACCTTGCCGGTCTGTTCGGGATCTCCGCCGATGAAGTATTTCTCGGCGACAGCGGCTACGGCTACACCCTACAGCAAATCGGCATGGTTGGCGTGGCCGCGCTTTGGTCGCTGTTCATCTTCGCGAAGGTGCGGTCGTCGGACGCCTGGCGCCTGCGGGCGATGGTGGTGACCTATATCTGTCTGCTGATGGTGGTCTCAAATTCGCTCTACTCGATCAAGACCGCCGCCCTGCTTTGGGTCTGTGTCGGCGCCGCCGATGTGTGGCCCGGCTTCGGCTCGAAGGAAACGAGCGCCCCTGATGGCGCTAGGTCCCTGGCCGAGGCAGCGCCGCAGGACCCCGGGCGCCCGGCGGCCTGATCTGCCGCGACCGCCATCTGTCAGCGACCGGTGACCTCCCGGTAAAGCGCCTCGTAGCGCTGCGCGGTGCTGGCCCAAGAGTAGCCGCCGGCTGTCTCCATCGCTTGCGCGCGCACGGCCGCAGGCGCGGCGCAAAGCCGGGCGAAGGTCTCTTCGATCCGTACCGCCGCGTCGTCCGGATCGGTGAAATCGGCAAGCGAGACAAGATCATGCTTGGCCGCGAAGGCGCGGAAAGCGGCGTTTCCTTCGACCACCGGCAGCAAGCCGCCGCTCATCGCCTCGATCAGGGCAAGGCCGAAGCCTTCATAGGTGGAGGCACTGGCAAACAGCGAGGCGCGGGCGATGATTGCGCGCATCTCTTCATCCGAGGGGCCGACATGCAGGCGAACCGAGGCGGACAGGCCGCGGGTGTCGATCATCTGCGTGATATCCGCAGCGCTCCAGTCGAACGGCGTGCCGATGATGTCCAGCGTCCAGGCTTCGTCGCGGGCGGTCAGCGCCTGCATGGCATCGAGCAGCCGGTCGACTCGTTTGTTTTTCGACAGGCGGCCGATGGTCACCAGACCCTTTGTCGGCGCTTGCGCGCTGGCATCGGCGAACTTGTCGATATCGACACCGTTTTCGACAAGCCGCACCTTTTGGGGCGCGATGGTCTGGAAGGTGTCGTAGTCGCTCTGGCTGCAACAGGCGATGGCGCCGTAGCGGTTCGCCGAAAACCGGGTCAGCGACTGGAACCAGACCTTTTTCAAGGCCGAGAAGTCGGCGCTATGGAAAAAGCCGCCATGGGTGGTGGCAAGCATGGGCTTGCGATGCCAGATGCGGGTCAGGGCCAGGGCGTCGAAGAAGAAGTCGATGGCGTGGACATGGACGAGATCCGCATCCGCGATGGCACCGAGAATGCCGGGGGTAAGCGGGTAGCGGGTCGATCCGTGGAACGGCAGGCGGAGGACCTCGACGCCGTCGAGCGTCTCATGGGCGGGCAGGGCTTCGTCACTGGACCGGAAGACGCGATCGAGGGTCACGACCTTGATGCGCGCGAAGCGTCCCCGTTGCCGGGCCACCAGACTGCTGACGAAATCCTCCAGTCCGCCGACGCTGGGGCGGTATTGGCGCACAACATGCACCAGAACATCGGTCTTGAACACGGATGGTACGGATTCGGGCGCGGCAGATGGGCTCTGTGTGGGAAAACGCTCAAGTGTCATGTCAGGCCTTCGCCATATGGGCGACAGGGTTGCCGCCTCGGGTTGCCATCGCCCGGAAGACGCCGTGGATGCCGCAAACCGCATAACTCGCCCCATCCTCGGCATACTCGGCGTTCTGGCGCGGCAACAAGAACGGCTGGTCAAGATGCTGGGGGAAAAGGCACCCCGGCTCGGTGGTGACTGCGGAGCGGAAACCGAGGTCCCGGACGATATCCGCCTCGCGGCTCCCGGTCAGGGACGGGGCGCCATAGGGATAGGCGAAATGGGCGACCTCGCGCTGCAAGGTGCTCTCCAGAAAGCGTTTGTTGGCGGCGATGTCATCATGCACGCCCTCCGCCTCGATCAGCGACAGGGCGCGGTGGGTGGTGCCATGCGCGCCGATCTCGACGAGCGGATGCCGGTCGATCTCGATCAGTTCCTGCTCGTTGAGGGCGGCGTCATCGAGCAGCGCGGGAAGGGAAATGCCATGGGCGCTGAAGGTGTCGGCAAGCTGCTCCGTGCGGTGAAAGTCCTGCCAGACCCAGGCGGTGGCCCGGCGCAGCGCCGCCGTCTTGCTGGCAATATCCGGGCAGTGATAGCGCACGCCCATCGGCTCGATGGTCACCTCGTCCCGTTCGAGGAACAGGTGACGCAGACCGAGCCACCAGGCATTGACCGTGCGGTTGACCATGTCGGTCGGCACATAGATCGTCGCCGGCGCCCCGTGCCGCTCCATCACCGGAAGCGCCAGGTCGCGGTTCGAGCGATAGCCATCGTCGAAGGTAAGCACGGCGAAGGGATGTGCCTTCGGGTCGGCCAGGCGCTGCAAGGCCTCGTCCAGCGTGACGATGTCCCGGCCACTACGCCTCAGATAACCAAGGGTTGCGTCGAAGTCCTCGATGCGGCAGCCCTGATCGAGCTGGGCGACCGGATCTTCCGTGAAATCGTGATACATCAGAATGACGCCACGCCCGCCATAGATCGAGCCGACCAGCGACGAGGCACCGCTGAAACGCAAGGCGCGCAGCCCGAGGGTCTTGATGCGCCGCTTCACCTTTTCTGCAAGGCTCAGGCTGGGGGTGACGCTGTCTTGCGAAACCGTGTCCACTGCTCTCCCTTTCCGGCTGGCGCCATGCAGCTCGCGGCGAATGGTGCGGGTGTCATACGGGCGAAACGGTAGGCTGTGCACGTGAACAGCAGGTTGAGGCCGCGCGATCTCGCGGGCAGATCCTTGCGATGGTAAACAAACACTTGCACCGTGGGAGCCCGCTGCCCGCCGCCTGCCCGCCGCACTGAGGGCGGAAAGGTCTGGTTAATCTCAAATTGGCAAATCGCTCCGCAAGAGAGCTTGCACGTGCCGCAGATACCTCGGCTTAAGGTCTCGCAGCTATCGGTTGGTTCAGTGTTTGCAAAAAACGATGGAAAGTCCGGTCTCGATGCGCATCCTCATGCCCTGCGCCGCCTTCCCGCCTTTTGCGGATGGCGGTGGCCCAATCTCTTCGCTCCTGTTGGCGAAGATGCTGGTCGCGAGCGGTCATGACGTGCGGGTGGTGAATGTCGGCGATGACGACCGGCATGAGGTCTATGAAGGGGTTCCGGTCCATCGGATCAAGAGCCCCAACATCTACTGGAACTACTACACGCCGCAGCCGGCGTGGCGGAAGATGGTCTGGCATGCGCTGGAAAACGGCAATCCGCGCGCCTATCGCGCCATGCGCCGCGAGATCGCCGATTTCAAACCCGACATCATGCTGACGGTCAGCATCGAGAACATCAACGTTGCCTCCTGGGGCGCGGCGCGGGCCGCCGGGGTGCCGGTCGCGCATACGGTCTTCAGCGCTTTCATGATGTGCTGGAACGGTATCATGCAGAAGAAGGGGCGCAACTGCGCCGGCCAATGCGCCTCCTGCTATCTGACTTCGTTCGGGCGGCGCCAGTTCTCCCGGCTGGTCGATGCGGTGATCGGCGAATCGCGAGATATCGTGCAGCGTCATCTGGACGAGGGCTATTTCCCCAATGCCGCCAGCTATCGCGTGCCGGCGGTGATCGACGCGGTGCATGCGGTCGCGCCGCGCAAGTTTCCTGCGGATCGCCCGTTTCGGGTCGGTTTCTTTGGTGTGCAGACCCGTTTCAAGGGATTTGCCGTTTTGGCGGAGGCCGCGCGGGCGCTGGCCGGGAATGACAAGGTGGAATTCGTGATCGGAGGGACCGGTCGGGACGATTTTGCCGAGCAGACGCGGGCGATGTTCCCGCCGGAGAAAACCCGGTTCCTCGGCTGGACGACAGCGGAAGAGTTCTTTCCCGAGGTCGATGTGCTGGTCTATCCGACTATCGGTCGCGAGGCCTTCGGCCGGGCGACCATCGAGGCGTTTTCCCATGCGGTGCCGGTGATCTCCTCCAGCATCGGCGGTGTCGCGGAAAACATCGCGCATGGGGAGAATGGCTTCCATGCCGCGGTGGGCGATCCCGAGGCCCTGAGATCCTGCATCGAACGACTGGTAAGCGGGCCAGAGCTTTACGAGAGGCTGTCGCGGGGCGCGTTGAAATCGGCTGGTGACTATCTGGAGCCGGTGGTGAGCCGGGCGCTGGAGACCGCCCTGTCGGAAACGCTGTCGCGCAAGGGGCAGCCGCAGGGCGCTCTGGAGGGAACGTCATGATCGAGCGCTTGCGCGCGCTGGTGCTGCGGGCCGATGCCAGGCGTCTCTTCTGGTCGCTGTGCAGCCGCTTCGGCAGCACGGTCCTCAGTTTCGCGGTGCTGTTCGCCGCCAGCCATTCGCTCCAGACCAGCGAATACGGCCTTTACATCTTTCTGTTTTCGGTGGGCACCTCGCTGGGGCTGATCTTCACGTTTGGTCAGCATATCCTGCTGGTTAAGCACTTCCGCCTGAAGGATCATCAGCGCGGCAAGACCAATCAGGCCCTGCTGCGGGTCAATGCCTTCTGGCTGGCAATCGGGTGTGGCGGGCAGTTGCTGGTCGCGCTTCTGTTGTTGCTGTCCCCCTGGGACCTGCCAAGCCCCTACCGGGAATTGCCGGTGGCGCTCCTGTTCGGCGCCATCTTCACCATGAGCGAGTATTTCCAGAACTACTTCCGCATCCATGGACAGATTGTTCTGGCGCTGGTTCCGCGCGAAAACCTGTGGCGGATCGCCTCTGCCGTCTGTCTGCCGGCGGTGGCGTTTGCGGGGCTGCTGTCGAGCGGATCGGCGGCAACCGAGTTGGTGACCGGCCTTCTGTTTATCGTCACCGGCTATCAGACGGTGCGGTTCGTTCAGCAAGAGGGGCTGTGGTTCCTGCGCGAACCGCAGGTGGCGGCGGACCGGAAGACGCTGCGCATCTGGCGGCAGGAGAGTGCGAATTTCACCGCCAACGGCTTTTTCAACTCCGCGGCAGCGTATTTCGAAACCATCCTGATCGGCGTGGCGATCGGTCTGGAGGCGGCGGCTTTTTATTTCGTCGCCTATCGCATTTCCATGCTTCTGACCCTGCCGGTGCTGGCCATCGATACCGTGGGCGTGCCACTGATTTCGGCGCGCTTCCAGGAGGATGACAAGGTCGGCGCGCAGAAGGTGGTGGCGATGTTGTCCGCCGGAAGCTTCGCTCTGGCGCTGATCGGTGGCGTGTTCCTGTACTTCACCGGCCCGTTCGTGCTGCATCTGTTCGATCCGGCCTTTGTCGAGCATTCCGGTGTCTTGCTCATCCTCTGCCTGTCGGCGATCACCCATGCCTTCTTCGGGCCGGGCACCTGGGTGATCATGATCGGCGGCGGGGAGCGCTATCTCTTGATCCTGCGCTGCGTGGTGTTCGGCTTTTATGTGCTGTTGCTGTTCGGCCTCGGCAAATGGCTGGGGCTGACCGGTATCGCCATTGCCGGTTGGGCGCAGCTTCTCGCCGTGCATTTGTTCAGCCGCCGCTGGGTCATGCGGCGCTGGCAGGTGGACAACATGGCGACGGCGATCCTGGGCCTGCGCCGGCGACAGGCTGCGGAACGCAGCGCGACTGACCCCGTCGCCGTGGGGGAAGGCGATGCGCCGGTTTGATACCCGCACCGCTCTCTCGGCGGCTGTCCGGAAAGCTGCGGCGGCTATGAGCACGGGGTTGGCCGCTGGACTGTCGCTGGCGCTTTCCGTCTTGCCCGTCTCGGCGGAGTGTCTGCGCGGTGCCAATGTCGCTGGGGGAGAGTTTGGCGAGCTGTCCGGGCAATACGCGCACAGCTACATCTACCCCTCACGCGCCACCTTCGAATATCTGCGCCGCAAGGGAATGAACGTGGCGCGCTTGCCGTTCCGGTGGGAGCGGCTTCAGCCCGAACTGAACGCAGCCCTGTCCGAAGAAGAGTTCCAGCGGCTGGACGGAGCGGTGTCCGAGGCAACCGCGCTGGGGCTGACCGTCATTCTCGACCCGCATAACTACGCGAAATACCGCGAGGAAATGATCGGCTCGGACAGTGTTCCGGTCTCTGCCTTCGCCGATTTCTGGGCCCGGCTCGCAGCCCGCTATGCGGGGCGGGAGGAGGTGGTGTTCCTGCTGATGAACGAGCCGGCGAACATCACGGCGGCCGATTGGCTGCCGGCGATCAATGCCGCGCTGGCGGCGATCCGCGGCAGCGGCGCGGACAATCTGGTGATGGTGCCGGGGACGATCTGGACGGGGGCGTCCCACTGGTTCGACCCTCAGGACGGTGGCTCGAATGCCGAGGTGCTGCGCAAGGTGGTCGACCCGCAAGAACGCTTCGTCTTCGATGTGCATCAGTATCTCGACGCGGATTTTTCCGGAACGAACGCCGGTTGCGAGCGGGCGGAGGACGCGCTCGCGGCCCTGGAGCGCCTGACAGGCTGGCTGGAGGACACCGGCAATGCCGCGTTTCTGGGAGAGTTCGGCGGTCATGCCAGCGTTGAGTGCTACAAGGGCTTGATCAGGATGGCCTCTCTGGTCAACAGCCGCCCGGATGTCTGGGCGGGCTGGGCCTATTGGGCCGCCGGCGACTGGTGGGGCGACTATCCGCTGTCGATCCAGCCGGGCGAAGATGGCGCCGACCGTCCGCAGATGGTGGCGATCGAAGGGTTGATCGAGCGGCGCAGCGCCGGGGAAAAAGCCTGCGCCGCTCTTGCGCGGCGCCACAGGGAGGGGGAGCGATGACAAGCAAAGGGGCGCGGCTGGGGCGATTGACGCCGCTTGTCATCGAGGATTGCCCGGGGGTGCTCCACGAAGCCGATGGCGATATCGGCGTCGTGGTCTGCGACGGCTGGGGTTATGAGGGGCTGTGCGCACGGCGAAGCTGGCGCATTCTCGCCGACCAGCTCGCTGAGGCCGGCTATCCGGTGCTGCGGTTCGACTGGCCGGGCATGGGCGATGCGCTTGCCGAGCCTGGGGACGTGACCACCCTTGCCCAACTGGAACGGTCGCTCGACCGGGCCTGCGCGGTTATGGCTGGGCGGGAAGGGATCCGCGCGGTGGCGCTGATCGGCCTCGGGCTGGGGGCGGCGCTGGCCGCGCGCCGCGCCGCAGCGCACCCGCAAGAGGTTGCCGGGCTGGTGCTGTTGGCGCCGCTGGTCAAGGGCAAGAGTTTCCTGCGCGAGGTGCAGGCACAGGCGTTGATGATTGGTCAGGTCACCGGCGTGCCACCGGAAACCGGCCCGGGGGAAGCGTTGTCGATTGCCGGTCTAGGCATGGCACAGGCGCTGGCGGACGAAATCCGCGCGCTCGATCTCTCCGGGCTCGACTTGCGTGAGGACATGCCCCGGCTGATCCTGGCGCGGGCGGGCAAGGCGGCGGAGGCGAAGCTGGCCGACCGATTGGCGGGTTCCCCCAGCGGTACGGCCGCGATCTTCGCCGGATACGACGATCTGATGATCGATCCGACCGGCTCGATCCCTCCTTTTCTCGACTTCGAACGGATCCTTGCCTGGTTCGCCGCGTCTCTGCCGCTCTCTGGCCAAGGAACACCGGCCAGAGGGGCAAAGGGCGCGACCAAGACCCGGCTGGAGACCGAAACCTTCCACGAGACGCCTTGCGTTTTCGGGCCGAATGCCGGGCTGGTGGGGGTCTGGTGCGAACCGAGCGCTGGGCAGCATGGCCGGCCTGTGCTGTTTCTCAATGCCGGCGCGACGCCGCGAGCGGGCTGGGCGCGCGGCACGGCCGAGATCGCGCGGGCGCTGGCCGGGCGGGGGATCGCCTCCTTGCGCTTCGACGGTGCGGATTTCGGCGACAGCCGGCCGCATCCGCAAGGGCCGGCGATCATGCACTATCATGCGAACCAGCGTGCGGACCTCTCCGCCGCTCTCGATCTTCTGTGCGACCGCTACGGATCCGGCGCTGTCGTGGTCGGCGGTTGCGGCGGCGCCTATCTGGCTCTCAATGGCGCGGTGGCCGACGATCGGATCGCCCATGTGATCGCGGTCAACCTGCAACGGTTTCTCTGGGATCCGCGCGACGATGTGGCTGAGGTGCTGCGCTATGGCCATGCGGCCCCGTCCGGATATGGTCGCAAGCTTCTGAGCCGGGATGGCTGGCGAGCGCTGTTGCGTCGGCGGGCCGAGGTGCCGGCGTTGGCGCTTTATCTGACGCGAACGCTGTATCGGCGGGGGGAACGGCGGTTCGCGCCCTATCTCTTCGGCGTACTGCCCTTTTCCCGCCTCTATCGCCGGGTGCACCGCAATCTGTCGGTCTTACGCGACCGGCCCGTCCGGGTCGAACTGGTCTACAGCGAGGGCGATTCCGGCCTCGAACAGTTGCGCACCTTCTTCGGCAAGGACAGTCGCCGCCTTGGCGCCTATCCGAATATCGAAATGGTCCTGATTGCCGATGCCGACCACAATCTCACGCCCCGGAAGGCTCGAGCCTTCCTGCTGGAGCGGGTTGCGGCAGCGGCGCTGGAGACGGCCGGCGGGGATCGCCGGCCGGCCCGTGCGAAGGATCGGGATGCGGCGGATCAGCCCGCGGCGTAGGGACTGGGTTTCCCGCCAAGGGGCGTGACCGTGCCACGTGGGGCCGGCTTGTCGGGGCTCTCCGCCGCGCCTTGCCTCGGGGCAAGGGCGATGCTTTTTTCCGCGCCCGGTGCCAGATGGAACCAGTTGTCTTCAGGCAGGTAGTTTGCATCTTCGATCGACACCGACGGGGCCAAGCGGTCGGTGGACAGCACCAGCATGAAGCCGCCCTCGTCCGTCTGCTCCACCCTTGCCGTGATCGTTGCGTCCCGGCGCAGGGCCGAGCGGCCAAGCGGGAAGTGGAAGGCTTCGTCGACTGCCTCGCCGCTCTGCCGGTCGACAAGGCGGACATGCACGGCGTCATGGGACGGCGGGCCGAAACGGAAGGCATGGGTCACGTCGAAGAACGCGCCCAGCAGGTCCGTTGCCGCGAGGCGCCGGGTGGCTCGCCCCTCTAGGTCGACCTCCAGCGCGCCGCTGGCCACCGGCAGGACGCCCTCGCCAAGGCAGGTGAGTTCCACCCGCAAGAGCCGTGGGTTCGGCCCGTCATTGACAAGGTGAATGTCGAGACCGTTGGTGCCCTCATCGGTGACCATCACCGCCAGCGGGCGGAAGGCGCGGCGCAAGGCATACCAGGTGGATTTCGGCAGGCCGGTGGCGTCGATCACCCCCCAGCCGGCGCCGGGAACAAGATCCTGCAGCGTCCACACCAGCGCGCCGTGGCAGGACGACCCGTGTCGGCGCCATTCCGCGACGGTTGCCTCCATCACCTCGGCGATGGCCGCCCGGCCATGGTCGAGATAGGCCGCCGGATCGCCATAGCGCAGGTCGAGCGGCGCGATGTCATAGAGCAGCTCGACGTAGTGGTCGCGAATGTCTTCAAAGTCCCAGCCGACGGAGCGGTCACGCGGCACGCCGCGTTTCCAGTCCGGGTCATGGCCAGGCCCGCCGGGAAGGTGGGCGGCGACGGTTTCCGCCTCCGGCACATTGGCGAAGGCCAGGCATTCGGTGGTGAACCGGACGTTGGCCCGGCGCGCATCCTCCAGCGGCCGGCGATAGGCGCCCACGCCGTAGTAATGGGCGATGCCGGCATTGGGCGAAAACGGCATTGCGCCGCCGCTCGGCGAATTGGGAACATAGATGACGTCGGGCCGGACAGCGTTGACGGCGGCGGGCAGGATTTCCTCGGTCAGCGGTCCGCGCCAGCGGCTTTCCGGCAGGCCAAGCATGGCCCCTTGCTGGTACATTTCGCTGCCGCCGCACACCACGACGAGCGAGGGGGAGGCGGAGACGGCGCCAAGCAGGCTTTCCGTTTCGCGGGTTACCACCTCACGGAAACTGTCATCGGCTGCCGGGTAGTCGAAATTGGCAAAGGGAAGATCCTGCCAGACCATCAGGCCAAGTGCGTCGCACAGCTCGAAAAACGCCGGACCTTCCGGGGCCATGGTGCCGCCGATCCGCAGCATGTTCATGTTGCCGGCAACGGCGCGCTCCAGCCAGGGGCGGTAATCCGCATGGCCGGACGGCAGGCGCAGGATGTCGGCGGTGGTCCAGACCGCGCCGCGGCAGAACACCGGAACGCCGTTGACCTTGAGCGCGAAACCCTCCCCATCCGCGCCGTGATCGACTTCGATACGGCGGAAGCCGGTGCGGCCGAGCGGAACCGTGACGTCACCGATCCGCAAGGCGATGTCATGCAGATGGGGCGTGCCGTGGGTATGCGGCCACCACGGTTCGATGGCCGGTAGCAGCATCTCGCCCCGGTAGCGCCCCGGCGTGTCTTCCTCATCGAGCGGCGTTTCCCAGCCGGCACAGGCGAGCAGCGGCGCCTCGTCCATCGGCGGCAGCGTCAGGGCAACTTCCAGCCGGCCGGTTCCATCCTCGCCGAGCCGGCTGGCAATGGTAAGATCGCGGACAAGCGGCCCGTCATCGGTCATCAGGCGGATCGGCCGCCACGGACCGACCGCGTGGATTTCGGGGCACCAGCCGGGCATGTGACCGAACAAGGTGGTGCGCAGCAGGCGCAGGCCCTGGCTGGTCGCCAGCCGGGTGCGCCAGCGCGCGCGCGGGCCACGCTTTTCCAGATGCGGTGCCAGTGCGCGGAAGCACAGCACCAACTCGGCCGGCTCTTGCAGGTCGAGGGCGATGTCGCGTGGCGCGTACATGGAGTTGGAAATCAGCACGGGCGTGCCGTCGACCCAGGCTTCGCAGATGGTGGCAAGCCCCTCGAACCGCAACCGATGCCCGCCGGGGCGGATCGGCTGGATCGTGGCCCGGTACCAGACGTCCTTGTCATGCAGCGGTTCCGGTGCCTTCGGATCGAAACGGCCGGAGGCGGTCAGCGCCTCGGCGGCTGTGCCGGGCACCGGCGCGGGGCTCCAACCCGCCGATGGATCAAGGTCCTCCGGTCCGGACCAGGCGCCGGCGGGCGCAAGGGTCATCGACCAGTCGGCGGCAAGCAGGGTGTCCGCCGTCGTTTCCAGGGAGAGTCCATCCATCATGCGGGGCCTGCCTTCAGGGTCCTTGTCGTCATCACATGCCGTGGGTCAGGCGGCGCGTCCGGCTGCGTCGGCGGAAAGCGTGGGAAGTTTTTCTTCCAGCCCCTGCATCAGCCGATCCCAGGCGGCGGCCGGCGGCTGCAGGGCTTCCGTCAGGCCGGCAAAGCGCTTGCGCGCAAGCGCCCGCGCCAGCAGGAACTGGAGGCTCTTGCAGCTCTCGGCAATGCCGCGCGCCGCCTCCGCTTCAGCGGCAAGCTGCCCGTCCGGGAAAAGCCAGGCAAGATGCTCGCCCGCCAACTCGAAATTCGCCCCCGCCTGCCGCAAGGTGTTGAAGGCGTATTTGTGGAAGTCTTCGAACGGACGGTCCGCCAATGCCTCGATGTCGGCGGCAAAGCGCGCCGCATAGGCGGTGAACGGGTTGGTGTCCGGCCGGCGCCGAAAATGCTCGGTGAGCAGACCCATGGCGAGGGGGCGCAGCTCCGCAGCCGGGGCTGTCTCCGCCGGCAGCTTGGAGAATTCGGTATAGGGCAGGAAGGGCAGGGGCTGGGCGAAGGCGCCGCGTTGGAACACCCCGTCGAAGTCGTCCCCCTCAAGCGAGAACAGCCCGCCATTGTGGAAATAGGTCATCCGGCGTTCGGCGGGATCGAGCGCGGTGATCGCCACCGTCGTCTTGCCATGTTCGCTGCGATAGCCAACCCCATGGGTGTCGGGCAGGAAATAGCTGTCGACCTCGACCAGGCACAGCCGGCCACGGGCGATCTGCTCCGCCACATGGTTCTCGGTCCGGTCGTAAATCGCCAGTTCCTGTGCCCGGATGCCGTAAAGGGTTTCCAGATCCTCCAGCGGAACCTTGAAGAAGGTGAACTGGTCCCCTTCGAAATCCTGCGTCAGGGTGAAGCCGAGCATCGCCTCGGGCGTTTGCCCGAGCGCGTGCAGCACCTCGATCCACAGATCGACATAGCAGTTGGTTTCCGGCCAGATGCGTGTCGCCGCATGCAGGGCGTGCGGCTGGTAGCCATCAGGGCGAAGGGCGGCAAGGCGGGTGATCATCGCGAGTGTGTCCGTTATCCCCACAGCGCCTTGCGCACCGGCTCGGGCCAGTCGGCGGTGTCGAGCCCATGGCGGGCGAAAAGGGCGAGGGCGATCCGCTCCAGGCCGAAGCCGACACAGGCGGTGTGGGCGGTCTCGCCGTTGACGGTCTTCAGGCCCCAGGTCTGGCCGAAATGGTCCTGATGGTAGTTGAAGCTGAGGCAGGCGGTCTTGGTGGTGGCCGAGGTCACCGGGATCAACAGCTCGAACTTCAGCTTCTGTTCGCGCTGGTTGTTGCCGAGCATCTTGCCGGCGCGGCCGAAGAACGGATCATTGGCCGTGTCCAACTCTACATCAAGACCAACGGCAGAGACCAGCGTGCTGCCGCGCTCCATCCAGTCGCTGCGGAAGGCCATGACGTCGTCCGGCGTGCCGATGCGCACGAACTCGCGCATCCGGAACAGCTGCATCCGCGCCGGGTCCTTGGAAGGCTCGTGACGGAAGCAATAGGACTGCAGGTCGAAAAGACCGCCGCCTTCGGGCAGCGGGCCGCGCTTGGCGATGGTCGGGTAGAGCGGATAGCAGGCCGCCGGCGTCAGCACCACGTCGGTCGCTTCCTGCTTGCCGGTCCAGTCGTCACCTTCCGCCATGCACTGCAGCAGGTTGACGTGGTCGAGTTCGCAGCCGCAGAAGCTGTGCACCGTACCGGCGAGCTGCGGGAAGCTCTTCATGTAGCCGGAGCCTTCGAAATGGGCCCGGTTCATGCCCGGCGGAAAGCGGATCACCTCCGCCGTGGCCTCGGGCGCATGGCGGGCGATCAGGGCTTCAAACCGGGCGATCACGTCTTCGAAGGCACCGCTGCGGCCATAAAGGCCGTCAACGCCGGTGTCGATCAGCAGGCCGGCGTCGAACAGCCGGTCAAGCAAATTGGTCTGCATGTCCATGTCGGTACCCTTCACGCCAAAAGGCTGGTGTCTTGCTTGTGGATCAGCAGCATGGTCGACGTATTGCCGAGAATGCGGTCGTTGGAGATCATCAACTGGGCGGAATGGGCATCGCGCAGATGCCGCCCCAAGCTATAGGGCGTGCCGTTCTTGTAGCCCAGGATGCCGCAGATCAGCATGCAATGGTTGATGATCGTCAGGATGGTCTGCGAACTGGCGATCTTGAGATTGTTCATCGCCACCGCAAAGCTCATGGCGGACAGCTTGTCCTCGTCGCCCCTCACCGCCTCATATTGCGTGAGGGCGGCAATGATGCTGGCCTTGACCCCCTGCAAGAGGGATGAGGCCTCGGCAACGCGCAAGGCGCCGGGCGGCATTGCCTCGGGCGAGCGGCGCGCGGCGGCGCGTACGAAGGCCTGGGCCCGGGCGAAGGCATCGGCGGCGATGCCGTACCAGACGGCACTCCACAGAATATGCGCATGGGCGAGCATCGACTGGGCGGCGATCTCGGCAAAGGGGCGGGGCAGGATCTGCTGCGCCGGTGCCTCTCCCTTGAACACATAGCCGTCGGAGCAGGTGCCGCGCATGCCCAGCGCATCCCAGGTCTGGGTCTTGTCCAGGGTGTACTGGTCCTTCAGGAACACGGTCATCACCTGGTCGCTCGGCGCGGCATCCGCATGGGCGCGCGAGGTGATCAGGATCGCATCCGCCTGATCGCCATAGGAAATGACGGTGGCGTTCTTTTCCAGCCGGCAGGTGTCGCCGTCGACCTCGATCGCGCAGATCGAATTGCGCAGGTTTCCACCGATACCGCCTTCCGTGGTGGCGGAGCCGAGCAGAAGCTGTTCCTCCGCCACCCGCGACATGAACGCTTCGTGCCAGCCGGCGCCGCTGCCATGAGAGACAAGGCTGGACACCTTGATCTGGTGCATGGCGAACACCATGGCGGCCGCCGAGCAGCCCTTGCCGAGGGTGGTGCAGATCTCGGCGATCTCCATCACCGAAACCCCTTCACCGCCCTGGGCAGTCGGGATCTGGATCCCCAGGAGCCGTTCGCTCCGCATGGCGGCAACCGCTTCGGCGGGAAACCGTCCTTGCACGTCGACCTGATCGGCATGTTCGGCGGCAATGGCGGCGACACGCTTCGCCCGGTCCATCAACGCCAGCGGTGCAACCGCGCCCTGGATGGTCATCACGCGGCCTGCTGGTCTTTCGACAGTTCCGTCACCACCTCGACGATGGTCGCGATGGTGGAAAATGTCTTGCGGTTGAGGAGGTTTTCCGGGAACTCGATGTCGAACTCTTCCTCGATTGCCAGCATCAGCTGGACCGAGGCGAAGGAGGATAGGCCGGCCGCATAAAGATCGCTGTCCTCGTTGAGGGTGGCCGCGTCGACGGGGAGCTTGCCGTGCTGCGCCAGAATCGTTCGAATGGTGTCGGCAGTCGCCATGACCTGCTCTCCTGCTATTTCTGATTAAAAAAACGGGCAGTCCGAGGGACCGCTTTGTGCCGGTGATGGTGAGGCTCCGGCGTTTTAAATTCCCTAAGATGCAACCGGGGCTCGTGGCAAAATTACGGACAAGGTTAACCGGAGCTCTCCGGCTGCGGGCGGCAGACAGCGGCTGCTCGGCGCCTTGCGCTCGAATTTAATTGACCGTCCGGTCGGCTTATTATTTCATGCTGCAACGCGGCGCGGTTGACGCGCCGAATGACGTGTCGGAAAAGACCTCCTGATTTTGTCAGGATTGGGCCCGCGGGAGGGGCATGAGAATGCGCAACGCCTATATTGTCGATTACATTCGCACACCGATTGGACGGTTTGGCGGGGCGCTCAGCCCGGTTCGGGCCGACGATCTCGGCGCCGTTCCCATTCGTGCCCTGATGGAACGCAATGCCTCCGTCGACTGGGCCCGGCTGGACGATGTGATCTACGGCTGCGCCAACCAGGCGGGCGAGGACAACCGCAACGTGGCCCGCATGGCCGCCCTGCTGGCCGGGCTGCCGCAGGAGGTGCCGGGCACCACCGTCAACCGGCTGTGCGGCTCCGGCATGGATGCGGTGATCATGGCCGCCCGTGCCATTCGCTGCGGCGAGGCGGATCTGATGATCGCCGGCGGTGTGGAAAGCATGAGCCGCGCGCCCTTCGTCATGCCCAAGGCGGACAGCGCCTTTTCCCGCAAGGCGGAGATCTTCGACACGACCATCGGCTGGCGCTTCGTCAATCCGCTGATGAAGGCGCAATACGGCATCGATTCCATGCCGGAGACGGCGGAAAATGTCGCCGAGGATTTCAACATCGGCCGGGCCGATCAGGACGCTTTCGCTGCCCGCTCGCAGGCAAAGGCCGTCGCCGCCCAGGAAAACGGCCGCCTGGCCCGGGAAATTACGCCAGTGACCATTCCCAAGCGCAAGGGCGATCCGGTTGTCGTCGATCGGGATGAGCATCCGCGTGCCGGCACCACGGCGGACAAGCTTGCCAAGCTGCCAACTCCATTCCGCGCCGGCGGTTCCGTGACGGCGGGCAATGCCTCCGGTGTCAATGATGGCGCGGGGGCGCTGCTGATCGCCTCTGAAGAGGCGGTGAAAGCCTACGGCTTGACGCCGATTGCCCGGGTTCTGGGCGGCGCCGCCGCCGGTGTGCCGCCGCGTGTGATGGGCATCGGTCCGGTTCCGGCGACGCGCAAGCTGCTGGCGCGCCTCGGGCTGGCGGTGAGCGACATGGATGTGATCGAACTCAACGAGGCTTTTGCCGCGCAAGGGCTGGCGGTGATGCGCGACCTCGGTCTTGCCGACGATGCCGCCAACGTCAATCCCAATGGCGGGGCCATTGCGCTGGGCCATCCGCTCGGCATGTCGGGCGCGCGGATCGTCGGGACGGCGGCGCTGCAACTGGCCGAAACCGGCGGCCGCTACGGCCTGTCGACCATGTGCATCGGCGTTGGTCAGGGCATTGCCTGCGCCATCGAGCGGGTCTGAGGGCGCTCTTTCCCGAGGTGCCATGACGAGGCCGTCCCGGATGCGGGACGGCTTTTTCGCGTCAGTCGATCAGGGCCGCCATGTCCCTGTGTCCGACATGGCTGGTCAGGCGCTTCTCGGCGAGCGCTTTGCGATGGGCCGCAGAGAAGCCGGCAAGCCCCTCCTGGTCGACGCCCATCTCGCGCGCTGCCGTGATCCAGCCATCAAGCAGCATCTCCTGAAACCCGGTCTCGTCGCTGCGTGCCTGCCAGTCGGACTGGCCTTCGGTGATCTTGAAGCCTGCAGCGGCAAAGGTGCGCGCCGCGTGATCGGCGGCTTCCGGCCCGAGTGCGGGACCAAAGCCCTTGTCGCCGCGCTGATGGGTGTTCATCGCCGCGCGCACGGTCTCGTCAAACGGATGCGGTGGGGAAACGGACAGGCGCCCATCATAGGTCAGCATCGCCAGGAATGGCAGCCGAGCACGGGCAAGGTCTGTGGCCAGCCGGTCAAGCCAATCGCTGGAGACAAGATCGAGAAACGCCGAGGTGGTGACTGCATCGACCCCGTCGAGCAAGCCGGGCGGCACCCCATCGGCAAGATCCGCCTCGACAACCTCGACCGGGACATCGCTGGGCAATGTCAGGTCTTGAGCGATGGCGACTAGCGCGGGATCGAATTCGGCCAGCCGCCAGCGGTGAGGAAAAGGCAGGTGTGGCGACAGCGCCCGTGCGCTGGCGCCTGTACCCGATCCCAGATCGAGCAGGGTCAGCGGGCGTTGGAGCTGTGCCTGGCGCTGTTTGAGTGCGGAGACGAATGCCTCGCGCACGGCCGCGTTGCGTGCCCTGAGGTCGACCGGCTCGCGCAAGGCGAGCCACTGGTGGGAAAACCCGCTCATTCGGACAGTCCTTCCAGAAGCTTTGCGAAGGTCCGGGCCTGATCGGCCCAGGTCGGCAAGGACAGGGCATGCCTTCGCGCGCCCTCGGCAAGCGTCCGGCGTTGCTCCGGATCGACAATCAGCCGGCGCAGGGCATCGGCGACTGCCTCCACCGCTCCGGCGGGAAGCACCAGGCCGGCGCAGGCCGGGACGGTGGTGGCGACAGCGCCTTCGCCGGTGGCGATGACCGGCAGACCATGCGCCATCGCCTCGGCAAAGGCCATGCCATAGCCCTCGTACAGGGTGGTCAGCACGAAGATATCGGCGGCGCGATAAAGAGAGGAGACTGCCTCTTCGGGCAGGGCGCCATGGACGGTGATGCGGCCCCCGAGCCCCAGATCCTCGATCCGCCGGCAGATCTCTCCGGCATGATCGGGGTCCGCGTCCCGGCTGCCGGCGATATCGAGATGCCAGTCGAGATCGGTCATCCGTGCCAGCGCCGCCAGCAGGGTGGGGTAGTCCTTGCGGCGGATCAGCGAGCCGACCGCGAGCAGGCGGACACTGGGGCTGACGCCGGAGGCGGCGTTCCTGTTCAGGTCAGGCTCTTGCGGCGGGATTGAAAGCGCCGGCTCGACAACGCCGATCCGCTCCGGCGGAACGGCAAACTCGCGGGTCAGGGTGCTTGCGGTTGCCGCGCTGGTCGTGATCACCTGCCGGGCATGAGCAAGGGCGGCGCGTTCGCGGGCGGTGAGCTCCGCCATCCGGTCCGTGCTCAGCCCGCTTTCATGGGCCAGCGGGTGATGCACCAGCGCGACCAGCGCCAAACGCTTGCCATGCCGGCTGGCCGCCGCATCGAGCACGCCATAGGCCAGGCCGTCGATCACCACCCGCGTGCCGTCGGCAAGCCCGGACAAAAGCGCATCCGCCTCCGCCAGCGTCTCTTCCGATGGCGCAGGATAGCCCTCACCAAGGGAGTGAGCCTCGACCGCAATGCCGATGTCCTCCAGCGCTCTCAGGAGCTGGCGGTCGTAGACATAGCCTCCGGTCGGCGTTTCCAGCCGACCGGGGTAGAGAAAAACGATTGGCCGCGACCCTGGCGTCATGCGATTGGCGCTTCGTACCAGGCGCGAGCCACATGGGATTCGTGCAAGGAAACCCGGATCGAATGCAGCTCGTTTCCGGGGCGGCCGAGCCGGTCGGCCCGGGCGGCTTCGGCCAGACGGTCGTGGATGTGCCGGGTCAGGAATTCGGTGGTGGTGTTCTTGCCGGCGAATTCGGGCAGCTCATCCAGATTCTGGAAGTTGAGCGGCTCCAGCACCTCCTTCAGCACCTCATGCGCCCGGCCAATGTCGATGACGATGCCATTGGCGTCGAGCGACTGGGCGAAAAAGGCCGCATCGACCACGAAGGTCGCGCCGTGCAGCTTCTGCGCCGGTCCGAAGACCGCGCCGGAAAACGAATGGGCAATCATGATGTGGTCGCGCACTTCAACGGCATGCATGGGATATCTCCAGACGAAAGGGATCAGTTCTGTGGTTCGGCGTCCCGGTAATCGATCACCTGGGCGAGCGCTTCCCGTTCGCCGGAAAAAATGGCGGGAAGGAGTCCGGGGGCATCGTCGAACGCGATTGCAGGGGAGAGAAGCGCGTCGAGGACAGGCTCACGCAAAAGTGAAAGGGCGGTTGCAAGGCGCCGCCGGTAGCTCCAGCGGGCGCGTCGCTCCGGTGGCACCTGGCCGACCTGGCTCGACTTGAGCGTGAGGCGTCGGCTGTGAAAACCGCCGCCGAGATGTGCCGTCACCGGCGCGGTGCCATACCAGCTCATTTCCAGAACCGTGGCTTCCTGTCCGGCCAGCGCCAGCGCGGTGTCGAGCCCCGCCGGATTGCCGCTGGTGTGCAGCACAAGGTCCTGTTCGCCGGCCGCCTGATCGGGAGCGGCGAAGCCGGCGCCAAGCCGCCGGGCGATCTCCGCCCGCGCCGGATTGACATCGACAATGGTGACCCGGGTTGCCGGAATGCGCGCCGCGAGCCAGGCGGCGAGCAGCCCGACGACACCGCCGCCGACCACGGTAATGTGATCCCCCGGTGAGGCCCTGCCGTCCCATAACCCATTGAGAGCGGTTTCCATATTGGCCGCCAGCAGGGCGCGCTCGGCGCTCACCCCCTGAGGCAGGGGGAGGGCCGCCTCGGCGGGGAGGTTGAACCGGGTCTGATGCGGATGCAACGTGAACACGAGGGTGCCGGCAGGAAGTCCGTCTCCGGCGACGATATCGCCGACACAGGCATAGCCGTACTTGACCGGGAAGGGGAACTCTCCCTCCTGGAACGGGGCGCGCATGCGCTGCCACTCGCTCTCGGGCACCTTGCCGGTGAAGACCAGCCGTTCGGTGCCCAGGCTGATGGCGCTGAAGCGGGCGCGCACCTGAACTTCACCGGTGCGCGGCGGGGGGAGGGGGGCCTCCCGCAGCGCCAGTTTCCGGGGAGCCTCGGTCCACAACGCACGGGTGTATGTCGTGTCGCGGCTAAAATTTTTTTTCGGCGTCGGGCTGTGCGTCACAAATCCTCCTTACTGCGGCGTAACGTATGTTGCATCGCAGCGTCGCAGTCGTCGACGTTGGGTATTCCGGATCCTCTAAAGGCTCACTGTATGCTTGGAAAACGTTTGCCCCATTTCCTCGCCCCCGACCAGCCCGCAAGCGGCGGCGCTGGTGAGGACCAAGATTTGGACCGGCCACGCGTGCACCGGCCGGACGATGCGCGCCGGCTGTTCTGGCGCCGTGCGCTCTTTCTGCTTCTGGTCGTTACCAGCATGGCCGGCCTGACCGCGCTTCTGACCATGAGCCTTGCCGGTAATGGCATCGGCTGGGGCGAAGGGCTGATGATCGCCTGTTTCGTCGCCACCCTGCCTTGGACGGTGATCGGCTTCTGGAACGCGGTGATCGGCTTTCTGGTGATGCGTCTGTCCCGCGATCCGGTGGAAAGCGTCTGCCCGATCGCGCCGGGCAATGCCAGCCGGACCGGCTCCGCTTCTACGGCGATCCTCTCCTGCATCCGCAATGAGGATGTGGATCAGGTGGCGGTCAATCTCGATGCCATGGCTGCGGATCTGCACCAGGCCGGCCGCTGTGAGGGCTTCTCGATCTATGTGCTGTCCGATACGGACCAGCCGGAGATCGCCGCCCGCGAGGAAGCGGTCTTTGCGGCCCTGCATGACCGCTGGACGGGACATATCGACATCTTCTATCGCCGCAGATCCGACAATTCGGGCTTCAAGGCCGGCAATATTCGTGATTTTTGTGAGCGCTGGGGCGCGGGCCACGACTATGCGCTGGTGCTTGACGCGGACAGCTTCATGGCCGCGCCGGCCATTCTTGACCTGGTGGCGCGGATGGACGCCAACCCCCGTCTCGGCATTTTGCAGACCCTGGTGGTCGGCATGCCGACGGTCAGCGCCTTTGCCCGGATCTTCCAATTCGGCATGCGCCTTGGCATGCGCTCCTACACCCTGGGCAGCGCCTGGTGGCAGGGAGAATGCGGTCCCTACTGGGGGCACAACGCGATCCTGCGTCTGGCTCCGTTCGCCGAGCATTGCCATCTGCCGGAGCTGCCGGGCAAGGGGCCGCTGGCCGGCACGATCCTCAGCCATGACCAGGTCGAGGCGGTGTTGATGCGCCGGGCCGGCTACGAGGTGCGGGTGATCCCGCGTGAGACCGAGAGCTTTGAGGAAAACCCGCCCAACCTGCTGGAGTTCATCCGCCGCGATCTGCGCTGGTGTCAGGGCAATCTGCAGTATCTCAAGCTGCTGCGGATGCCGGGTCTTTATCCGCTCAGCCGGTTGCAGTTGCTGTTGGCGATCCTGATGTTCACCTCCGCCCCCGCCTGGCTGGCCTTCATGGCAACCGGCGCGGCACTGGCGGCGCTGAACAGTGGTGAGATGGTGCAGATCAACGCGGCGGCGGGTCTGGCCCTGTTCGCCACCATCCTGACGATGATCTTCGCGCCGAAGATCGTCACGGTGATCGACATTCTGGCCCGCCGCGAATTGCGGACTGCCTATGGCGGCGGCGTGCGGGTGGTCGTCAGTGCGCTGACCGAGATCGTGTTTTCCGCGCTGCTGGCGCCGGTGATGGCCATTGCCGTGTCGCTGTTCATCGCCGGGCTGCCCTTTGGCCGCGCCATCGGCTGGGGCGCGCAGGTGCGCGAAACCAAGGGGCTGCCCCTTGGCCTTTGTGCCAGCAAGCTCTGGCCGCAGACCCTGTTCGGTGTGTCGGGCATCGCCTTTGCCGCCTGGCTGTCGCCGGTGCTGATCTGGCCGCTGTTGCCGGTGGTGCTGGGTCCGGCGCTGGCCGTGCCGCTGTGCATGGTGCTGTCGCGCCGCGATGTCGGCGAACTGGCCCTGGCCACCCGGCTGTGGCGCCTGCCGGAAGAAACCGTGCCGCCCACCTGCCTCCTGCCGCTGCGCCTTCCGGCCCATGCCTCGCTCGGCGTGTCCTTCGCGCCGGTCGGTGCGATGTTCGGGGCCGAGGTGGAAAACGCCGAAGCCTGAGGCGCCCGCCTCCGCCGTGCCCTGGCGGGTCGCGGCAACGTGAATGCCTGTGCCCTCGGTGTCCCGAGACTGTGATTTGAGCGGATCTCCGCCATTTCCCACGTTAGCGGAACACCGAGGGTGACGACCGGATCGTCCCCGCTTCGCCGGAGGGACACGCATGCATCAGGGCAAATCCACACCCGTTTCCGATACTGCCGCCTTGCCGGCCCTGTTTCCGCCGCTGACGGCGGCGACCCTCGGAACCATTCTTCTTGGCGGCATCCTGGCCGACGCGACCTGGGAGATCTGGGCCCGGTTCATCACCCCCTTCTGGGTTGGCGGACCGTTGCAGCCGGCAGCGCTCGTGCAGTCGGTGTTCGGGTTTCGCAACCTCGCGCTGGCGGAGTTGATCCACCTGGTCGTTGGCGTGGTGTTCTACCCCATCGGCTATCTCTATATCGCCCGGCCGATTGCGGATCGCTTTCTGCCGTTCCTGCCCTGGCCGGTCGTGGCGCTCGGCTATGGGGTCGGCCTGTGGACCTTCGCGCTTTATGTGATGGCGCATCTGATCGCCGGCTTTCCGGCCTTCCTCGGCTTTATCCAGCTGACCTGGGCCTCGCTGGTCGGTCACCTGCTGTTCGCTCTGGTGCTCGGCGCGGTGGTGCAAAGGCGTCTGCCGGCGCCCCGGTGATGATGGCCCGAGCGGGCGGACTACGAAGGGTGCTTGGCGGCGGGGGAGCGGTATTCTAGGGTCTGAACTGATAAATGAGGTCGAAATGGTTTGAGACGGATTGCTTCTGATCGAGGAGCGGAAGCGCAGGAAATGTGGTTCATTTTCAAGCCTTTCGCGACGCATGAGCAGGCGCAATCCGGTCAAATCCTGAAGGACATGGAAATGGCTTCACCCTGCATCGTCAGCGCATTTGACCGGGCAACAAGCCCGCTCCGCACGCCCTTCCTCGCGAGGCTTTGCCATTTCCCATGCCATGTCAGCCTCATTTATGAGTTCAGACCCTAGGGGCGTTGCCGACCTGCGAAGCACTTCCCCGCCACCCCTGCCGATGAAAGGGCCTTCTTGTGTGCGCAGAACGCTCCTCCGGCCCGCTTGATGGCCTCCTTGTCCTTGATCTCTCCCGCATTCTCGCCGGTCCGACCGCCACGCAGCTTCTGGGAGATCTCGGCGCCCGGGTGATCAAGATCGAGCGGCCCGGTCGCGGCGACGACACCCGTGGCTGGGGGCCGCCGTTCCTGCGCGATGCGGACGGGCGGGAGACCGCTGAGAGCGCCTATTACCTCTCCGCCAACCGCAACAAGCAGTCGCTGGCCATCGATCTTGCCAGCACTGGCGGCCAGGAGATCATCCGCCAACTGGCGGCGCGCGCTGATGTGCTGGTGGAAAATTTCAAGGTCGGCGATCTCGCCCGGCGCGGGCTTGGCTATGACGATCTGAAGGCGGCGAACCCGGGGCTGATCTATTGCTCGATTTCCGGGTTCGGCCAGACCGGCCCCTATGCCCATCGTCCGGGGTACGATTTCCTGATCCAGGGCATGGGCGGCATCATGTCGCTGACCGGCCGGCCCGACGAGGAGGGGGGCGAGCCGACCAAGGCTGGGGTCGGCATCGCCGATGTGATGTGCGGCATGTATGCCTCCAATGCGATCCTCGCCGCCCTGCATCACCGCACCCTCACCGGCGAGGGGCAATACATCGATATCGCCCTGTTCGATACCCAGGTGGCTTGGCTGATCAACCAGGGCGTTGGCTATCTGACCGATGGCCAGGTGCCGCCCCGGCGCGGCAACGCCCACCCGACCATCGTCCCCTACAATGCCTATCCGGCCAGCGACGGCAGTTTCATTCTGGCCGTCGGCAATGACGACCAGTTCGCCCGCTTCTGCCAGGTGGCGGGCGCGGCGCAACTGGCGACGGATCCGCGTTTCGCCCGCAATGCCGACCGGGTGCGCCGACGCAGCGAGCTGGAGCCGTTGATCCGCGACCTGACCCGCGCCCGGCCAGCGGCGGAATGGATCGCGGCACTGGAGGCGGCCGGCGTGCCTTGCGGTCCGATCAACGACCTTGCGGGCGTATTCGCCGACCCTCAGACCCAGGCGCGGGGCATGCGGATCGCCCTGCCGCATGAGACGGCGCGGGGCGGAGCGGTCGATCTGATCGGCAACCCGGTGAAGCTGTCGCGCACCCCGGTCACCTATCGCCATGCGCCGCCCCGGCGCGGCGCCGATGGGGTGGAGGTGCTGCGCGGGGTGCTGGGGCTGAATGACAAGGAAATCGCCGCGCTGATCGAGGGCGGCGTGCTGGACCCGGGAGACGATGTATGACCACCGGAGCGGATCTGATCGCCGAGCGGCTCGCCGGTGCCGGCTGCCGCCATGCCTTCGGCATTCCCGGCGGCGAAGTGCTGGCGCTGATGGGCGCGCTGGCCGATGCGGGCATCGCCTTTCATCTGGTCAAGCATGAGAACGCCGGCGGCTTCATGGCCGAAGGGGTCTGGCATGCCGAGGCGCGGGCGGGAAAGGCGGCGCCGGGGATTCTGCTGGCGACCCTCGGTCCGGGCGTTGCCAATGCGGTCAATGTGGTGGCCAACGCCTGGCAGGACCGGGTGCCGCTGATCTTCCTGACCGGCTGCGTCGATGCCGCCGAGGCGGAGAGCTACACTCACCAAGTGTTCGATCATCAGCAATTGCTGCGGCCCATCGTCAAGGCCAGCTTCCGCGCCGCGCCCGGCGCCATCGGCCGGATGATGGACAAGGCGATTGCCATTGCCTTGAGCGGACAGCCCGGCCCGGTGCATGTGGATGTGCCGATCTCGGTCGCCGAAAGCCTGTGCGAGACCCGCGAACGACCAGCGGGCAAGGTCCCGCCGGCACCGCAGCTTCGCCCGGACGGCGTGGATCTGGAAGCGGCGCGGACCCTGTTCGCGGCCGCCGAACGGCCGCTGGCGATTGCCGGTGTCGATGCGGTCAATGAGGGCGCCGGCGCGGAAATTTCCGCTTTCTGCGACCGCTTCAATGTGCCGCTGATCACCAGCTACAAGGCCAAGGGCCTGCTGGACGAAGCGCACCCGCTGGCGCTAGGCGGCGCCGGCCTCAGCCCCAAGGCGGATGCCCATCTGCTGCCGCTGCTCAAGACCTCCGATTGTATCCTCTTGCTCGGCTACGATCCGATTGAAATGCGCATCAACTGGCGCGATCCCTGGCCGGACGCGGCGCCGGTGGTCGAGATCGCCGCTACGCCGCGTCTGCATGGCATGCACGCGGTGCGCCATCTTCTCCCCTCTGGTGTGGCCGCAGGGCTTGCCGCCCTGTCGGATGGAGTGACGCCGCGGGCGACCTGGTCCGATGGTGCCATCGAGGCCGCGCGCTCCGCGCTTGCCACCCAGTTCGCGCCCGAGCCGGACGGGTGGGGGCCGGCGACGGTGTTTCACACCCTGCGCAAGGCGCTGCCGCCTGAAACCGTTGCCACCGCTGACAGCGGCGCGCACCGGATCCTTGTGTCGCAGATCTGGCGGACGGGGCTTGCACGCGGGATGCTGCAATCCTCCGCCCTTTGCACCATGGCCTGTGCCCTGCCGCTTGGCATGGGGCAGCGGCTCGCCGACCCCACCCGTCCGGTGGTGGTATTCGTTGGCGATGCCGGGCTGGAAATGGGACTGGGGGAACTGGCGACCTTACGCGACATGGGGCTGTCGCTGATTGTCTGCGTGCTGGTCGATGAAAGCCTGTCGCTGATCGAGCTGAAACAGCGGAGCGGGCAGCGCGCCAATCTCGGCGTGGATTTCGCCGGAACGGATTTTCCGGCTCTCGCCCGGATCTTCGGCGGCCATGGGGTCTGGGTGGAGGATGCGAAGACGCTCGCGGCCGAAGCGCAGGCGGCGCTCGACCGCCCGACCTTCACCCTGCTCGCCTGCCGGATCGGACGGCGGGCCTATGATGGCAAGTTCTGACCGGTCAAAAACCGCCTGAAGTTTGTAGGCCGGTCAGGCCCTCGCCGCCTTGAGACCGGTTCAGCCCATGCCGAGTTTCAGCCGCAGTCTGGTGCCGGCAAGGCTGCCGATGAAGCCGAACACCAGCCACAGCCAGCCGTGCAGCGAGCCGGACACGATGCCGCCGAGATAGGCGCCGATGTTGCAGCCATAGGCAAGGCGCGCGCCATAGCCCATCAGCAGCCCGCCGATGAGGGCGGTGAGGAGGTCGCGCCGCGACAGCTTCCAGACCGGCGCGTATTTGCCGGCCAGAGCCGCCGCCGTCATGGCGCCGAGCAGGATGCCGAAATTCATCACCGAGGTGGCATCGGCGAAGACCGAGGCCTCCAGCGCGCCCTTCTGCCACTGCCAGTAGGGCCAGTCGGTGACCGTAACGCCCAGCCCCTGCCAGATCTTCGCACCCCAAAGGGCAAAACCGGAGGTGATGCCCCAGGGGCGTCCGAGCACGAGGAAGGTGGCGATGCCGACGATGGCGATCATCACCGCCCCGAAGACGAGGGACCAGGGGCCGGTCAGAACGGACTCCGTGGCGCGCGGTTCCGCCAGCGATCCATGGGCGCGGGTTTCCACCCGCACGCTCCAAAGGGCGATTGCCCCGAGCACGACGGCGGTGATGGCGAAGGCGCCGATCGGTCCGAAATTGCCGATCAGGGAAAACGCCGGCAGTTTCGGCAATTGCCCCCATAGGTGCATGTGCGGGGTGGCGGCCACCGAGCCGGTGACGAAGGCGGCCAGGGTCACCATCATCCGCGTCGAGCCGCCGCCAGCGGTGAAAAGGGTGCCGGAGGCGCAACCGCCGCCAAGCTGCATGCCAAGGCCGAACAGAAAGGCGCCGATGGCCGCGGCGATGCCGAAGGGAAAGACGAAGCCGCCGGTGGGAAGGCCGATCCCGGCGCCCCAGCCGATCAGCGGGAAGGACACCAGGGCGGTCAGCAGGATCAGCAGGAACTGGGCCCGCAAGCCGCCGCCCCTCTTTTCGGTGACGATCCGGCGCCAGGCGGCGGTAAAGCCGAAGCTGGCGTGATAGAGCGACACGCCGGCAAGGCCGCCGATCAGGGTGGCGAGACCGAGCGTATGCCCACCGTGAAGGGTGGCAAGAGCGGTGACCGCGACGAGACCTGAAAGCGCAGCCGCCAGCACCAGGCGGTTGGGTCCGGAGAAGGTTTGGGCAAGAGCTGTCATGGGTATGGTCTACCTCTTTCCACCCTTGGGCCGGAAGGCTTCCTTTTCCAGTTGGCGCGCCGCGCGGGCAAATGCATTTCCCCAGGCGCGTGCTATTTGGAATATGGGCACTTTCGGGCGACGATCCTGACACGGCTGCCACAAGTTATTGTGTCTTGCGTGTCATTGGGGCAAGCGGAACACTCTGAGCCTCTCAGGAGAGGTCCGGCGCTCGGTCCGCGCCACCGTTCGGCCATGCTTTGCCCGCGATTGTGCGTCAAGACCTCCCGATCGCACATTCAAGAGGCTGCCATGAGCATCATCGACCCCTTTGGATACCCGTTGACCCTCACCGAGCCGGAGGCGCTTGCGCCCTGGAGCGGCACGGTCAATGCATTCCTGGCCCATGGCAAGGCAACCCCGGATCTGATCGGCGAGGCGCTGGCCTGCGATCCGCAGTTCGCCATGGGCCATGCGACGCACGGCCTGTTCTGCCTGTTGCTCGGGCGCCGGGAACTCTTGGCGGTGGCCGAGGGCGACTGGCGCGATGCCGATGCCGCGCGCCGGCTGGCGCCGGTGACAGCGCGCGAGACGGTGGTGATCGATGCGCTGCGCGACTGGCTCGACGGCTTTCCGCGAAAAGCGGCCGCCCGGCTCGATGCGGCGCTCGCCGACTTTCCTGCCGATCCACTGCTGATGAAGCTGGCCCATGCGATCTACTTCGTGCTGGGCGAAGCTGCCGCGATGCGGCGCTCGGTGGAGAAGGTCCTGCCCGTCTATGGCGCCGATCATCCGGCGCTGGGGTACACGCTTGGTTGCCATGCCTTCGCGCTGGAGGAAACCGGTGCCTATGCCGAGGCGGAGCGGGCCGGGCGACAGGCGCTGGAGCTTGCCGCCGACGATGCCTGGGGGCTGCACGCGGTGGCCCATGTCTATGACATGACCGGACAGGCCGAGACGGGGCGGAAATGGTTGGAGGGCCACACCGCCACCTTCGCCCATTGCAACAATTTCGGCTATCACGTGTGGTGGCACCTGGCGTTGATGTATCTCGACAAGGGCGACATCGGCGAGGTGCTGTGGCTCTACGATACCAGGATCCGGCGCGATCACACCGACGATTACCGCGACATTTCCAACGCCGCCTCCCTGCTGGTGCGGCTGGAGATCGAAGGCGTGGATGTAGGCCAGCGCTGGGAGGAACTGGCGCGGCTGGCGGAAACCCGGATCGACGACCGCTGCAATGTCTTCGCCAACCTTCACTACATGCTGTCGCTGAGCGGCGGCGGCCGCAGGCAAGCGGCCGACCGGATGCTCTCCGCCCTGTCCGGCTGGACGGAGGATCACTCGGACATGGGTGAGGTCGCCGCCCGCACCGGTCTGCCGGTGGCGCAGGGACTGGAGGCCTATCAGCGCGGCAATTTCTTCTCCGCCTTCCACCATCTTGACCGGGCGCGGCCGGGGCTTCAAAGCATCGGCGGCAGCCATGCGCAGCGCGATGTGTTCGAGCAACTGGCAATCGATGCGGCCCTGCGTGCCGGTCTTGCCGAGGATGCGGAACGCTTGCTGCGCGAGCGACAGGCGCTGCGCGGCGCCACCGATCGTTTCGCCAGCGAGCGGCTGGCGCAGGTGGAGCGGATGCGCCGCGCCGAGCGGGTCATGGGCGACGAGGGTCTGCGGGCCGTGCCCCTTTGACCGGGCCAACGGCGCAAGGTTTCAAATTCACACAAGCGAAGGTCTTTCGGTGAACGTACACGCAAACACTCCGCTGCCGGTGCCAAGGCCGCGCGATCCGCGGCTCGACTTCTTTCGCGGCATCGGCATGTTCATCATCTTTGTCGCCCATCTGCCGAACAACACCTGGACCTTGTGGATTCCGGCCCGGTTCGGCTTTTCCGATGCGACCGAGATCTTCGTATTCTGTTCCGGAATGGCCTCGGCCATTGCCTTCGGCCGGGTGTTCGACCAGCGCGGCTGGTGGATGGGCGCGGCCCGGGTCAGCCATCGCGTCTGGCAGGTCTACTGGGCGCATATCTGCCAGTTTCTGGTGATTGCCGCCGGCCTGATCGCGGTACAGCGCAGCGGTTACCTCGCCAGTTGCTGCGGCCTGACCCAGGACTATGTCGCCTCGCTGAATCTCGTGCATTTCCTGGACAAGATCGACACCACCCTGCCGGGGCTTCTGACCCTGACCTATGTGCCGAATTATTTCGACATCCTGCCCATGTACATCGTCATCCTGATGATGCTGCCGCTGGTCATGGCCGCGTCCCGTCTCGGGCGCGGCGCGGTCTTCGCGCTGATGGGGCTGAGCTGGGGGCTTGCCACCCTGGGCTATCTCGGTCTGCCGGCGGAACCCTGGTCCGACCGGGTCTGGTTCTTCAATCCCTTCGCCTGGCAGCTGATCTTCTTCACCGGCTTTGCCTTCATGCGCGGCTGGATTCCGGCACCGCCGGTGTGGCGCGGGCTGATCCTGCTGGCCGTGGCCATCGTGGTGCTGACCGTGCCGTTTGCCTATTTCCGCGCCTATCAGGCGGTGCCGCTGCTGGCCGAGATGCGGCAGGCCATCGAACCGCTCTGGAACAAGACCCACTTCGGCATCCTGCGCTTCGTGCATTTCCTCGCGCTGGCCTATCTCGCCTGGGTCGCGGTCGGCTCCGGCGGACGCTATCTCGTCGTCGACAATGGCTGGGGCCGCTTCGTCAAGGTGGTTCAGAAGGTCGGACAACAGTCGCTGGCGGTGTTTCTCGCCAGTCTGGTGCTGGCTCAGGCGATCGGCATCCTGCGCGACATGGCCTGGGGGCGTGGCAACATGCTTGCCGAACTCCTCGCCAATCTGGCGGGTTTCGCCGGGCTGATCGCGGTTGCCTATGTTGTTGCCTGGTACAAGAGCAATCCTTGGAAACGGGGCGGCGGCTCGGGCGGCAATGGCACGGCCCGGGCGCTCGAAGCCAGCCCGGAACCCTCCACAGACCGGCGGGTGCGGCTCGAAAGGGCCGGATAGCGAAAATCCAGCAAGGCCGGGGGCAGTCTGACGTTCCCCGCTAAGGAGCATCTTGCGTGTCGTTCTGCCGGTCCTGCTGAAGATCGTGGACAAGCGCGCGCCAGGCCCGGGCGATCCAGGCTGCGCGCAGGCTGTGGCCGCCCGCGTGCAGGCAGACCTCCAGGACCGCGTCTCCGGTTTCCTGCCGCTGGCACCCCAGCCCTTGCGCCGGGGCGGTCTTGGGAAAGACCACCGGCAGCCCGGCTTTGCGTTGCCAGACGGCGAGACTGTCGGCGACGGTCGATTGGTGCCAGCGCTCGCCGATCGGCCGGCCGGTGAGCGGCACGGTCCGGTCTTCGGTGCCATGCACATGATAAAGGTCGGGGACTGGCGACGGACAGCTCTCCGGAACCGGCTCCCAGAAGGCGCCGGCAACGGGCGCGTAGCCCGAAAACAGTTCGCCGCGATGGCAGGCGAGGTTCCACACCATCGACCCGCCGATGGAGAAACCGGCGGCCATCAGGTGCTCCCTGCGGATCGGAAAGCGCCGGGTCAGGTCGGAAACCAGATCCTCGAAAAAGGCGAAGTCATCCCGTAGCGCGTCTGGAGCTCCGGGATAGGACCAGGTGCCGTCCTTGCCCTCCGGGAGGACAACGGCGACGTTCAGCTGGTTGGCAAGCTGGGTCCAGGCCGGGTTGCGCAGTTCCGTGCGCGCCGATCCGCGCCAGCCGTGCAGAAAGACGATGGCGCCGAGCGGCGTGCGTTCGTTCCACCCTTCCGGAACGCGGATGCGGTATTCGCCCGTGGCGATCCGGCACGGAGTGTCCACGCCGCAGCTTGGCGCGCCGTTGCCGGGCCATGCGGGGAAGATCAGGAGCAAGGCGAGGCCGGGCAGGGCCGCCGCCACGCGGCGCAAGAGGGGCGGTCGCTGCGCCATCGGCAAGCCTCCGGTCCATCGGTTCGCTGCCGATAGAATGACCGGTCTGGCCGTTGCCGCAAGCTGTGTTCGCCCGCCGTCACATCACGGCTTGGTGAGGACGGCGGGCGGATATCGTCAGAGAATGGCCCAGCGGATCGCCCCGGCGATGATGAAAAGGGCCAGCACCCCGGCCAGCCACAGACCGGCGAACCAGGCCAGCCGGCGGCTGAGGCCGCCGGGAGGGTGGTGCTTGTCCTGACCGTCTTGCCGGATCATCAGTGATACCCCTCGCCGATCCGCACCTTGCCGCGAAACACCCAATAGGCATAGCCGCTATAGGCAAGGATCATCGGCACCAGCACGAGCGCGCCCACCAGCAGGAACAGCAGCGAGGACTGCGGTGCGGCCGCCTGCCAGATGGTGATGTGCGGCGGCACGATATGCGGGAAGAGGCTGATGCCAAGGCCGATATAGCTGACCAGGAAGAGACCGAGGCCAGCAAGGAACGGCAGGCCGTCCCGGGTGCCCGACAGGCTGCGGAACAGGAGAACGGCAAGGGCGGCGACCATCAGCGGCACCGGCGCGGTGTACAGGATCTGCGGCATGGTGAACCAGCGCTCCGCGAACTGCGGGTGGAGGAACGGGGTCCACAGGCTGACGATGCCGATGACGCCGATCATCAGGACGGCGAAGATCCGGGCCTTTTCGCGGAAATGGGCCTGGGTCGGGCCTTCGCATTTCCAGATCAGCCAGCAGGCACCGAGCAGCGCGTAGCCGACCACCAGTGCCACGCCCGTCATGAGGGAGAACGGGCTCAGCCAATCAAGCCAGCCGCCCGCATAGCTGCGGCCCTCGACGGCGATGCCCTGAACCACCGCGCCAAGGGCGACCCCTTGCGCGAAAGCGGCGGTCAGGGAGCCGAGGAAGAAGGCGATGTCCCAGATCCAGCGGCGTTCCGGGCGCGCCTTGAAGCGGAATTCGAACACCACGCCCCGAAAGACCAGCCCGAGCAGCATGGCGATGATCGGTGCGTAGAGCGCCGGCATCAGCACCGAATAGGCAAGCGGGAACACGGCGTAGAGCCCGCCGCCGCCCAGCACCAGCCAGGTTTCGTTGCCATCCCATACCGGCGCGATCGAATTCATCATCAGATCGCGTTCCGTCGCCGAGCGGGCGGTGGGGAACAGGATGCCGATGCCGAGATCGAAGCCGTCGAGCACGACATAGATGAAGACGGCGGCGGCGATGATGAGAGCCCAGACGAGGGCGAGATCGATTTCCATCCGGTCTACTCCGTCGTGTTCGAGGGATGGGGGTCGGTAAAGGCGGGGGCCGGGGTCACGCCGGCGGCGCGCGCCGGTTCACCGGGTGTCGGGCCACTTCCGGTTTCAGGGCTACGCGACATGGCGGCGAGCATGTAGCCGGTGCCGATACCGAAGACGATGAAATAGACGATGATGAAGATCACCAATGAGGTGGCCACCGCCGGCGCATCAACCGGCGAGATGCTGTCGCTGGTGCGCAGCAGCCCATAGACCGTGTAGGGCTGGCGGCCCACCTCCGTGGTGATCCAGCCGGCAAGCACGGCGATGAAGCCGGAGGGCCCCATCACCATGGCAGCGCGGTGCAGCAGCGGGGTCTCGTAGAGCGTGCCCCGGTAGCGCAGCCACAGGCTCCAAAGCCCCATGCCGAGCATCAGGAACCCGAGCCCGACCATCACCCGGAAGGAGAAGAACAGGATCGCCGCATCCGGCCAGTCCTCGCGCGGGAAGTCCTTCAGCCCCGGCACCCGCCCATCAAGGGAATGGGTGAGGATGATGCTGCCAAGCAGGGGAATTTCGACCTTGTAGTCGGTTTCGGCTTTCTCCATGTCGGGGATGCCGAACAGGATCAACGGTGCACCGTTCCCGCCCTCGAAGTGTCCTTCCATGGCGGCGATCTTGGCCGGCTGGTGCTCCAGCGTGTTGAGCCCATGCATGTCGCCGGCGAAGATCTGCACCGGTGTGACGATTGCCGCCATCCACATGGCCATGGAGAACATCACTCGCGCGGCGTCGTTGGTGCGGTCCTTCAGCAGATGATAGGCGCCGACCGCGCCGACGACGAAAGCCGTCGTCAGATAGGCCGCCAGCATCATGTGCACGAAACGGAACGGGAAGGACGGGTTGAAGACGATCTCCAACCAGTTTTCCGGGGCGAACTGGCCTGCCTCGTTGATCGTGTAGCCGGCGGGCGTCTGCATCCAGCTGTTGGCCGAAAGGATCCAGAAGCCGGAAAGTGCGGTGCCGAGGGCGACCATCGCGGTTGCCGTGAAATGCAGCCGTGGGCCGACACGGTTGAGGCCGAACAGCATGATGCCGAGGAACCCGGCCTCCAGGAAGAACGCCGAGAGCACCTCGTAGCCCATCAGCGGACCGAGGATTGGTCCGGTCTTGTCGGCGAACACGGCCCAGTTGGTGCCGAACTGATAGGACATGACGATGCCGGAGACCACGCCCATGCCGAAGGCGACGGCGAAGATCTTCAGCCAGTAGTGAAACAGCCGGAGATAGACCTCCCGCTTGGTGGTCAGCCACAGGCCCTCCAGCACCATCAGGAAGCTGGCGAGGCCGATGGTGAAGGAGGGAAAGATGATGTGAAAGGAGATCGTAAAGGCGAATTGTATTCGCGCCAGATCGACTGCCGAAATGTCCATTACATACTCTCTCCTGTCTCCGTCCTATGTGCTGTGCAACCCTGGGGATCGTATCCTAGCATACCCGGTTGCTGTCGGCGGTGCCGGCGCTCATATCGTCGGCACGTGCCTGGTTTCGTTCGGCAAAATGGCGCATCTGCCGGTTACGACCATGTGACAGATTGAACCGCGTCCCGCCGCCGCGCGGCGCCATGACGCGCAGGCGGACGGCAGGAATGCTATTCACCCTCGGTCGGGATATGGATCGTCCGCCCGCAATGCTTGCAGTGGACCGCGTCCGGATCGTGCCGTGACAGGCCGCAATCGGGGCAGGTGTAGTTGATCTTCTGGGGGCGGAAGATCGTCTGCACGAGCCGCAGGAACAGGCCGACGCCAAAGATCATGATCACCACGGTGAGGAAGCGACCGAAACTGTCGGTCATGGTGATATCGCCGAAGCCGGTCGTGGTCAGCGTGGTCACCGTGTAGTAGAGCGCGTCCAGATAGGTGTTGATCTCCGGATTGCGGTGGGCCTCCGCCACATAGACGATGGCCGTCACAACGAAGACGAAGACGACCAGGTTGATCGCCGACTGGATGATCTCTTCGTTCCGGCGGAAGAAGGCCGAGGCGTCGCGCAGCTCTTTCAAGAGGTGGTAGGAGCGCAGCAGCCGCAGCATCCGCACCACGCGCAGGAAGGCGAGATTCTCGATGAAGGCACTGGCCAGCAGCGACAGGATCACCACCAGATCGGTCACGGCGGTGAACTCGAAGGCGGCGCGCACCGGTCGGTGTGCGGCGGCAAGCCGCAGCAGGTAGTCGGCCGTGAGTACGGTGGCGATCAGGTAATCGGCAATGTGATTGGACCGGTTCGGATCGAGCATCGACGAGATCACGAAATAAGTGATGGTCACGATGTCGAAGGTGAGCAGCGCCAGCCGCCAGCGCTGGGCACCCGGCGTCATGCCGTAGTAGAGGCGGCGCACGCCGGCGCGAAAGCGCTGGAACCGCGTATCGGTCTGCGCTGTGCCGGACGGATTCGGATGCGATGTCATGCCTTGACAAGAGCGCGACGACGGGGCCGGCGTCAATGGCAATACAGCGTCCTGGCAAGTCCGCCGGGACGGAAAACCTTAATGGTTCGTCAACGGTTTTGGACTCTTGCGCGAATCGGGTCAGAATTTGCAACCGGCGACGGCTGTCTGACCGCTCCGTCGCCGATCTTGGGTCGGTGTGTGCAAGACACGCCGGATCGAGGGACGATTCAGGGAAGCATGTTTGTCAAACCGGATGCCCGCAGCTCCGCTCATGGGGCGGGGGCGGCACGGGTGAGAGTGAAACAGGGGTTGGTGTCATGTCGCGTCTTCAGCTTGCCCTTCCGACGCTGGACGATTCCCTGCGTTTCGCCGAGCGGCACGTCGGCGACATTCTGCACACGCCGAAATCGCCGGATGGCGCCGCTTATCGGTTCATCGTCCGCGGCCCAGGCCGCTTCGGCGAAGGGGCGCGAAGCGGCCGCGCCATCGAGATCGTGGCGACGACCCGCCGGGAGGCCGAGTTGAAGCGCCTGCACGCGGTCGCCACCAGCATTGCCCGGTATCTGGAAGAGCGCATCGCGGCGGAACAGCCCGGGGTCGCCGCCGAGTAGTCCGTCGGGCGCTTGGCCGCAAGGTCAGGTGGAGCTCAGGCCCAGGTGCGTTCCAGCACCGAGACCCAGTTGCGCCAGGCGATCTTTTCGATCAGGTCTTCGCCGTAGCCGGCCTTGCGAAAGGCGTCGATCAGTTTGGGCAGCCCGGCTGCATCGCCGATGGCGCCGGGCACCATGCAGCCATCGAAATCGGAACCGAGGGCCACTCCGTCCTCGCCGAGCCGCTCCAGCAGATGGTCGACGTGACGGACCATCAGCTCAAGCGGCGTGTCGCTGCGATGGGCGCCGTCCGGGCGCAGGAAGGCAACGTGGAAGTTGAGGCCGACCAGACCGCCGCTTTCGGCGACCGCGTCGAGTTGCCGGTCGGTCAGGTTGCGCGAGGACGGGCAAATCGCATGGGCGTTCGAATGGGAGGCGACCAGCGGACGGTCGCTGAGCCCGGCGACGTCCCAGAACCCCTTCTCGGTGATATGCGACAGGTCGATCATGATGCCGAGCCGATTGCAGGCCCGCACCAGATCGCAGCCGGCCTCTGTCAGCCCCGGACCGGTGTCCGGTGAGGCCGGACAGGTCATCGGCACCCCATGGCCGAAGATGTTGGACCGGCTCCAGACCGGGCCAAGCGAGCGCAACCCGGCGGAATGGAGCACTTCCAGCGATGTCAACTCCGCGTCGATCGCCTCCGCCCCCTCGATATGCAGCACCATCGCCAGCACGTCGGAGGCAATGGCGGCGCGAATCTCCGTGGCATCGCGGCAGATCGCGACCTGGCCGTCGCTGTCGCGCGCCAGCCGTAGAGCGCGGGCGGCCAGCTTCAGGGTGAAGTCGAGAGCGGGGCCATGGGCCACCTCGGCGTAGTTGGCCGGGTCGTCGGGGCGGTAGGGGGTCGCCGTATCGTCGCAGGCGCGCGAGGGCACATACATGGCGAACAATCCGCCGGCGAACCCGCCCTCTCGTGCGCGCGGCAAGTCGATATGTTCACGGCTGGAGCGCTCGAAGAACGAACGTTCCCGTGGTGTCCCGGCGCCGAGTTCGAGTTTCAGCAAGGTGTCGTTATGGCCGTCGAACACGGGGACGGGGCGAGGCTGCATGGGGAACTCCTGATAGGGACCAGCGCGCGGTATGGAGGCGAAGTCTTGCCGCCGCCAGCGGGCATTGCAAGGGGAGAGAGAGGAAATTCAAAGGCGGCGCACCGCGCGCCATCGGTGACACCTTGGCCGATGGGGTCCGGGGGACCGGCGCGGAAGCTCCGCGCTCAGTCCGGGATCGCCGGTCCGTTCAGGCGACCGCCCGTTCGGGGAACAGTGAGGCCAGGCCCGCCTGGCTGGCGCTGCACACGCCGCGCTCGGTGATCAGCCCGGTCACCAGCCGTGCCGGCGTCACGTCGAAGGCCGGGTTGGCCGCCGGCGAGGTCGGCGGGGCGATCAACACCTTGTCGACAACCCCGTCGGGCCGGCGCCCGTGCACCCAGGTCACCTCGGCGCCGTCGCGCTCCTCGATCGGGATCTCGCGCACGCCGTCGCGCACGGTCCAGTCGATGGTCGAGGAGGGCAGGGCGACATAGAAGGGCACGCCGTTGTCCTGTGCCGCCAGGGCCTTCAGATAGGTGCCGATCTTGTTGCAGACATCGCCAAGCGCCGTGGTCCGGTCGGTTCCGGTGATCACCATGTCGACCTGACCGTGCTGCATCAGATGCCCGCCCGCATTGTCGACGATCAGCGTGTGCGGCACCCCGTGCCTGCCCAGCTCCCAGGCGGTCAGGCTCGCACCCTGATTGCGCGGTCGGGTCTCGTCCACATAGACATGCACCTTCAGCCCGGCATCATGCGCCTGGTAGATCGGCGAGGTGGCGGTGCCCCAGTCGACGGTGGCGAGCCAGCCGGCATTGCAATGGGTGAGGATGTTCACCGGCTCGCCCGCCGGCTTGCGCGCGGCCAGCGCGCGGATCAGCTCCAGCCCGTGGCTGCCGATGGCATGGTTGACGGCGACATCCTCGTCGCAGACCTCGGCGGCGAAATGCCACGCGGCCTCGGCCCGTTCAGTCGGGCTGAGTGGCGCTACCCGGGCCATCACCGCGTCGAGCGCCCATTTCAGGTTGATCGCCGTCGGCCGCGTGGCGATCAGCGTGTCATAGCCCGCCTTGAGGGCGCTGTCGCTGGCGTCTTCGCGCAGGGCGATCGCCATGCCATAGGCCGCCGTCGCGCCGATCAGCGGCGCGCCGCGCACCCACATGTCGCGGATCGCCACCGCGGCCTCGTCGAGGCTGCTGAGCTCCAGGGTGACGAATTCATGCGGCAGCCGGGTCTGGTCGATGATCCCGGCGCTGCGGCCGTCCGCCCCGGCCCAGATGGAGCGGTAGGCGGTGCCGTCGATTTTCATGAGTGTTCTCCGTTGAGGTCCATCCGGATGGTGCGGGTCTGGTGATCCTGGATGGGGTCATATCCTGGGAAGCCGAAACGAATTATGTCAAAGGCAATCGACAGATGATAGTTGCCTTGTCGGGGCATCCGCCGGCGGGCCGGTGGCGACCTTTATCTGGACGCGAGGGAAAGGCTCTCGTGCGCCTTTCGCAGCAAGCAGGACGAAGACCAGCATGACCGCCCACGAGACCGAATTGCGCCAGTCGATCATCGACGCCTGCCGGGGCATGAACGCCTCCGGGCTCAATCAGGGCACCTCGGGCAACATCAGCCTGCGCGTCGGCGACGTCATGCTGATCACCCCCTCCGGCGTGCCGTATGAAAAGCTCGAGCCGGCGATGATCGCTGCCCTGCCGCTGGGCGGGAAGGGCGCGTATGAGGGGCCGATGAAACCCTCGTCGGAATGGCGGTTTCATCTCGATATTCTCAATGCCCGGCCGGATATCGGCGCGGTGGTGCACACCCATTCCACCTACGCGACGGCGTTGGCCATTGCCGGGCGCGAGATTCCCGCCTGCCATTACATGATCGCCGCCACCGGCGGGCCGGTGGTGCGCTGCGCCGATTACGCCACCTATGGCACCCAGGAGCTGTCCGATGCGGTGCTTCAGGCCCTCGACGGGCGGCTGGCCTGTTTGATGGCCAACCACGGGATGCTGGCCGCCGGCGCCGATCTTGCCAAGGCCATGTGGCTTGCCGAGGAACTGGAGACCCTGGCGCGCCAGTATTATCTGGCGCTGCCGCTCGGACCGCAGATCCTGCCCGATGCGGAGATCGAACGGGTGCGCGAAAAGTTCAAGGGCTACGGGCTCAGCGCGCAGACGGCGGCCGATTAACCGGCTTCCGGCTCGTCCGGGTGGGCGGGCGCAGCCGCTTCATCCCGCAGCAATGCGGCAAGGGCATTGCGAAAGGCGGTCTGGCCGGAGCTGCGCAGCGGTACGAACGGCTTGTTCAGCTTCTGGCACATGCGCTTGGCCCTGAGGCAGGCGTCATGGCTGACGCAATTGACCGGGCACAGCACGCAATCGACCGAGGGCAGCATGCCGTCGAGCCGCTGCGGCGTGTCCTCCACCCCGCCGTCGTGGTGGTGGAAGCTGGCGTTGAAGGCCTGGGCGATGCCGCGCAGCCGCTCGGTGCGGCCATGCAAACCGCCAATGTAGAGCACAGCCCGTTCCGGACGGGCTCCGGAAGGCTGCAGAGCCACCACGCTGGGCAGTGTCGTGGCCGAGGCGGAGGTCTGGGGCCGGGAGGCCGTGGCGCGCCTTGCCGATGCGGTTTCCAGCTCCGTCGCACGGGCCTCGGCCTGCCGCGCCCGCACCCGGGCCGATTGCAACGCCCGCTCCATCTTGTCGAGCCGCCGGGTGAGGTCCCGCGACGCGCCGCGCGGCTCGACCGGGGCAGGGGCCGCCTGGTCCGCTTTCAGCCGTGCCAGCGTGGCCCGCAGATCCGCAAGCTCCCGGTCGCGCGCCTCCAGCGCCTGTTTTAGCCCGGCCTCGACCCGGCGCGCTCGGTCTTCTTCCTCCTGCAACTGGTCGCGCAGCGCCACCGCTTCCACCGATTTTTGCCGGAACGAGGCGCCGGCCAGATGCGACAGCATGTGCACCTCGCCGAAGATCCGCACCCGCAAATCCGAGGGCACATGGCTGTGGGTCATGAAGGCCCAATAGGCCGGGGCGACCTGGCCGCGTTCGCACATGAGTTGCCAAAGGGCATTCAGATCCTGTGCGCAAGGGGTGCGCGCGACCCGGCGCAAGGCGCCTTCGAAGCGCTGGTCAAGCAGCTTCTGAAAGGCGCGGGTGAAGGGGGTGTCCATGGTGGCGAGACGGACGAAATGGCCGTGAATGTCGTAGTCCGGGGTGCCGCGCGCGATGTCGATGCCGACTTTGCGAGCGATGCGGCGCAGGTCGCCGACGCTGGCGCAGGTGCCAAGCAGCGAACAATGGACACTGTCGTTCTGCTCCCACAGCGCGATCCTCCGCCGCGTCTGGCCGGCCTCCGCCGTATTGACCGCACGAGGGGAAGGGGCCGCCGCCGCCTTGACGGCGGCATCGATCGCCCGCGTCAGATCCTCCGCTCTACCGCACATGCTGAACCCGCCTTCTCAACAATGTCATCGGACATCGGCTTTCGCCGCTTGTTGCAAAAGCCTGGCTTGCTGGCCGACGAGGGAGCGAACGGCGTGGCTTGCTGGCGCTTGGACCGCCCATCGGGATGCCGGGGCACAACGGATCCCGTCGAAGGGCATTGCCTTGGGTATAAAAGATGAGTATTGCAGTCAAGAAATAACTTGCGAATGACTCGCAAGTTTGGAACGGTTCCAAAAAGCAGAGATTTCGGAAGGATTTGATGATGCCCGAGACCCCGCATGCGCGCCGAGAGACCCTGACGGCCCCTCATGGCAGCGGTGCAGGCAAGGACCAGCCGGCCCCGGCGGTGCTGGACAGCGAGACCCTGTTCAAGGGCGCGCGCGAGCTGCATATCCGTCACAAGGACATGATCTACCGCCTGTCGATCACCCGGTTCGAGAAACTGCTTCTGACCAAGTAGGCCCCTCCTCGCGCGCCGCCGGTCTTGCCATTCCCGCCGCGATCTGCGAAGGAATGGCCTCCAAGACAGGTGGACAGATGATGATCGCCCCATCCAGCGCGATGACCCGTGACGAGAGCCGGTTGCGGCCCTTGAGCGGCCCCGTGCGCGCGGCCGACCGTCTGCTTCCGCAAGGGCCTGCCTGCGGCCGATTTAGCAAGACCTCCTGATCCCCCGCCCCGATCCGGGTGTCTCCGTGCGGCCGACTGTCGCGCGGTGAGACCCCGTTTTCCCGCTGGCGGCTGGAAACCCCTTCAAAGTCTGATAAAAGACGCAAAATTCCTTGCAACGCGCCGCGCCGGTGCCGAACGCTGCGCGCCGCCAATCCCGACGGTGTCATGTCCGATCTAGAAACCCTTGAATCCGAAATTCTCGCGGCGGTGGCCGCTGCGGCGAGCGAAAGCGCATTGGAAGAGGTGCGCATTGCCACCCTTGGCAAGAAGGGCTCGGTCTCCGAACGGCTGAAAATGCTGGGCAAGGTCTCGCCGGAAGAGCGGCGCGAACTGGGGCCGGCGATCAACGGCCTGAAGGCGCGGGTGGGCGAGGCTCTGGCCGCGCGCAAGGCGGTGCTTCAGGAAGAAGCTCTCACGGCCCGGATGGAGGCCGAGCGTGTCGATATCTCGCTGCCGCTGCGCCGGCCGCCGGCGGAAGAGGGCCGGGTTCACCCGGTCAGCCAGGTCATCGACGAACTCACCGCGATCTTCGCCGACATGGGCTTTTCCATTGCCGAGGGGCCGGACATCGAGACCGATCACCTCAATTTCACCGCGCTCAATTTCCCGGAGGATCATCCGGCGCGCGACATGCACGACACGTTCTTCATGCATCCGCGCGCCGATGGCGAACGGATGCTGCTGCGCACCCACACCTCGCCGGTGCAGGTCCGCACCATGATGAGCCAGAAGCCGCCGATCCGGGTGATCACCCCGGGCCGCACCTATCGTTGCGACAGGTCGAGGGGCTGGTGATCGACAAGGGCAGCCATATCGGTCACCTCAAGTGGGTGCTGCAGGAATTCTGCAAGGCGTTCTTCGAGGTCGATGAGTTGAAGATGCGGTTCCGCCCGTCCTTCTTCCCCTTCACCGAACCGTCTATGGAAGTCGATATCGGTTGCGACCGCTCCGGCGGCGAGGTGCGGGTCGGCGAGGGCAATGATTGGCTGGAAATCCTCGGCTGCGGCATGGTGCATCCGAATGTGATCCGCAATTGCGGTCTCGACCCGGACGAGTACCAGGGCTTTGCCTGGGGCATGGGCATCGACCGGCTGGCCATGCTGAAATACGGCATGCCGGACCTGCGTGCCTTCTTCGATGCGGATGTGCGCTGGATCGAGCATTACGGCTTCCGCCCGCTCGACCTGCCGACCCTGTTCGGAGGGCTCTCGCGATGACGGCCTCCGGGAGGAGACGCGCGTGGATGATGGGACGTGGGGCGCTGTTCGCCCTGCTGGCGCTGGTGACCGCTCTTCTGGGCGGGGTCGGTTCCGGTCCGGCGATGGCCCAGTCGCAGGAGACGCCCTCGTTCATCGAGGTCTGCGCCGACAAGACCGCGGAGCGTGGGCGCCTGCGCTATTGCGACGCCTATTTCCGCGAGGCGCTCGGTGCCAAGGCGGATCCGGTTCTGTATCTGCGCGATCGCATCACCCATTTGCGGGCCAGTCAGGAAGCCAATGCGGAAGACAATTACGAAAGCTTCCTGACCGCGGTGGCGATCACCGCCTTTCTCACCATTGCGACGATGATCCTGGTGGTCAGCGAGCGCCGGATCGCCGGAATTGCCAAATGGTCGACGGCGACCTCGGCCCTGGCGCTCCTGGTGATCATCGCCACCATGACCATCGGCTGGTTGGAGAAATACCGCGCCGAGGATGCGGCGATGCTCGAACTGGGGCTGTTGCGCGACCAGATCGAGACCGAGGCGTCGCAGGCAATCGTCACCGGCGGGACGTTGAGCGATGCTCAGATCCAGCGCTGGACCGACCGGCTGCACGACATTGGCAAGCGCTTTGCCGAGAACTACGGCAACTCCTCCATCGTGCCCGACCTGGACCGTTTCTCCCCGAAGAATTGATGCCGCGCCCCGGCGGGTGCCGGGCGGCCCGCGGCCAAGACAAGAGACCGACACCATGAAATTCACCCTGTCCTGGTTGAAGGATCATCTGGAAACCGACGCGAGCCTCGATGAGATCGTCGAGACGCTGACCCGCATCGGCCTGGAAGTCGAGGAGGTGACCAGCCCCGCCGACCGCCTGCGCCCGTTCACCATTGCCAAGGTGCTGGACGCAAAGCCGCATCCGAACGCCGATCGCCTTCAGGTGCTCAGCGTCGATGCCGGCGATGGTGCGGCGCCGCTGCAGATCGTCTGCGGTGCGCCGAACGCCCGGGCCGGGCTGGTGGGCGTTCTGGCGCGGCCGGGCGACTATGTGCCGGGCATCGACGTCACCCTCTCCGTCGGCAAGATCCGCGACGTGGAAAGCTTCGGCATGATGTGCTCGGAGCGGGAGCTGGAGCTGTCCGATTCCCATGACGGCATCATGGATCTTGGCGAGGATGCGCCGCTTGGCGCCTCCTATGCCGAATACGCCGGGCTTGATGACCCGGTGATCGAGATCGGTCTGACGCCGAACCGGCCCGATTGCGCCAGCGTGTCCGGGATCGCCCGCGATCTGGCCGCAGCGGGCCTTGGTACCTACAAGGAAAACCGCCCGGCACCGGTGGCCGGCGAGGGCGCCTGCCCGGTCACCGTGCGCCTTGAGTTCGGCGACACGCCGCCGCTGTGCCCCGCCTTCGGCCTGCGTCTCGTGCGCGGCATCACCAACGGTCCCTCTCCGGACTGGATGCAGAAGCGGCTGGTGGCGATCGGCCTGCGTCCGATCAATGCTCTGGTCGACATCACCAACTACATCACCTTCGACCGGGGCCGGCCGCTGCATGTGTTCGACGCCGCGAAGGTCAGCGGCGATCTGGTGGTTCGGCGTGGTCGCGAGGGCGAGGAACTGCTCGGCCTCGATGGCAAGACCTATCGGTTCGATGACAGCATGTGCGTCATTTCCGATGACAATGGCGTGGAATCCATCGGCGGTATCATGGGCGGCGAGCTCTCCGGTTGTACCGAGGAAACCACCGATGTGCTGATCGAATCTGCCCTGTGGGATCCGGTCAACATCGCCCGCACCGGCCGGGCGCTCGGTGTCAGCACCGATGCGCGCTACCGGTTCGAGCGCGGCGTCGATCCGCAGTTCTGCCTGCCGGGCCTCGAACTGGCGACGCAGATGGTGATCGACCTGTGCGGTGGCACGGCAACCGAGGTCATGTTCACCGGCGAACTGCCCAACAGCGACCGGATGATCGACTTCCCGGTGGCGGAAGTGAAACGGCTGACCGGCCTGTCGCTGACGACGCCGGAAATCAAGGGCGTGCTGACCCGCCTTGGCTTCTGGGTCACCGGCAGCGGCGACACCGTGAAGGTGGCGCCGCCCTCCTGGCGTCCGGATGTGCATGGCAAGGCCGATCTGGTGGAAGAGGTGGTGCGCATCGTCGGTCTCGATGAAGTGCCGGCAACGCCGCTGCCCAATCTGTCGGCGGTCTCCGGTCGGGTTTTGACCCCTGGCCAGTTGCGCCGGGGGCAGGCGCGGCGCGCACTCGCCGTGCGTGGTTTGAAGGAAGCGGTCACTTGGTCGTTTATCTCCCGGGCGCAGGCCGAAGCCTTTGGCGGTGGCCGGCGCGACCTGGAGCTGGCCAACCCGATTTCGCCGGAGCTGTCGGACATGCGGCCGAGCCTCGTGCCGGGGCTGGCGGCGGCGGCGCAGCGCAATGCCGACCGCGGCTATCCCGATGTCGCTCTGTTCGAGGTCGGGCAGATCTTCGGCGACGACACACCCAAGGGCCAGTCGATGGTCGCCGCCGGCCTGCGCCGGGGCACCGCTGGCTTCAATGGTGCTGGGCGGCACTGGTCCGGCAATGCCCCGGTGGTGTCGGTGTTCGACGCCAAGGCGGATGCGGAAGCCGCACTTGCCGCGATCGGGGCGCCGGTCGAAAAGCTGATGGTCTTAGCCGAGGCGCCGGACTGGCTGCATCCGGGGCGGTCGGGCGAATTGCGGCTCGGCCCGAAGACGGTGCTCGCTCGCTTCGGTGAGTTGCATCCCCGGGTGCTGGCAGCGCTCGATCTGGAAGGTCCGATGGCCGCCTTCGAGGTCTATCTCGATGCGGTGCCGACGCCGAAGTCCAAGGCCCGGGCGGGACGTTCCAAGGGCGCGCTCGATATTTCCGACCTGATGCCGGTGCGGCGCGATTTCGCCTTTGTCGTCGATGAGGCGGTCACCGCCGAGCGGCTGCTGAAGGCCGCGCGCGGCGCGGAAAAGACGCTGATCACCGGGGTGACCCTGTTCGACGTCTATCGCGGCGCGGGCGTCGCCGAGGGGCAGAAGTCGATGGCCATTGATGTCACCCTGCAGCCGCGTGACCGGACGCTGACCGATGAGGATATCGAGGCGGTCGCGGCCAGGATCCGTGCGGCGGTGGAAAAGGCCACTGGCGGCACCTTGCGCGGATAACGCTCGAGCCGATCCATCGCCGGCGGGCGCTGCCCGCCGGCGATCCCCGTGGTGCTTGCGCCGGTCGCCGCCACATGCCATGTCGGAGGTGACATGAGACCACAACGCACCTTGCGGGTCGTGCCCCGCCCTGCCGACCGGCCCTCACTCCTGCCGCTGGACCGGCGGAGCCTTGGCGATCCCTCGCTGACCAGCGAGCGGGACCGCCGGTGCATGCTGGAACTTCTGATCCGCACCGATGAGACCCTGATGGGCGTGTTGCGGACCGCGCGCGACCTTGCGCTGCCCGACTGGCGTCTGGTGAGCGGTGCGGTCTACCAGAGTGTCTGGAACGCCCTGACCGGCCGCCGCGCCGGGCATGGCATCAAGGATTTCGACCTTGTCTATTTCGATGCGTCCGATCTCGGGTTCGAGGCAGAGGATCGGGTGATCGCCCGCGCTGCCCCGCTTTTCGCCGGAGTGGGACGGCCGGTGGAGATCCGCAATCAGGCCCGGGTGCATCTGTGGTTCGAAAAGCGCTTCGGCGTGCCTTACGCGCCGCTGCGCTCCGCCGATGAAGCGCTCTTGCGCTATGCGGCACGCACCCATGCGGTCGGCGTGCGCCTCTGCCCGGATGACCGGCTCGATATCGTCGCACCGTTCGGCCTGGCGGATATCTTCGCCATGCGGCTGGTGCCCAATCTGGCGCTCGACAATCGTCGGGGCTACGCGGAAAAAGCCCGTCGCATGAAAGTGCTTTGGCCAGAGCTGGAGGTCTTGCCCTGGCCAGAGGGCGCCTCGATGGAGGCTTCCGCCGAGGTCCGTCCGGTCTCGGCGTCATCGCGGGACTGGATGTCCGTTGCCACCAGCCCCCGCACCGAATTGCCGAAATAGACCCTGTCCGCGCTGGCCAGATCGGCGGCGGTGAGGTCGGCCGCATGGGCGCGCCCGCTGTCCAGCAGGGCGGCGCGCAAGGTGCCCGGCAGCAACCCGTGCCGCAGTGCCGGGGTCAAGAGATGCCCGCCTCGGGCAATGAACAGATTGCTGATGCTGCCCTCGGTCAGAAACCCTTCCGCGTTGAAGAACAGCACCTCGTCGCAGCCGGTGTCCGCTGCAAGCCGCGCCCGCGCTTGGTCATAGTGGGCGCGGGCGGTGGTCTTGTGCCGCAGCAAGGGAAGCGGGACCTCGATGGGGCCATCGGCCAGAACCGCGCGCCAGCGCGGCGGTGTGGGGGACAGCGGGGCGTCAGTCACCGAAAAGCGGCCATCGGCGTCCAGTTGCACGCGCACCCGCCGGGCCGCGTCAAAGCTTGCCGCCCGCTGTGCCAGATCCTGCCGGATGGCACCAAGCGGACAGGCGAAGCCAAGCTGGGCGGCGCTGTCCTCAAGCCGGGTCAGGTGCCGTTCCAGCAGCAAGTAGCCGTCGCCCGGGTGCCAGGCCATGGTCTCGAACAGGGCGAACTCCGGCGCGCCGCGCTCCAGGAAGGCAAGCTTCAGGCGGCATTCCTCATATTCCGGCTCGGCGCGGGAATCGAACACAAGACCCGAGCCGGTACCAATCTCGAAACTGCCGTCCCGCGCCGCGACCAGCGTGCGAATGGCGACGTTGAAGCGGAAGTCGCCGCCTGGCTCCAGATAGCCGATGGAGCCGGTGTAGATGCCGCGCGGGCCGGTCTCAAGCTCCCTCAGGATCTCCATAGCCCTGAGCTTCGGCGCGCCGGTGATCGAGCCGCAGGGAAAGAGCCGCGCCATGCAGGCGGCAAATCCGGTGCCGGGTGTGATCCGCCCTTCCACCGTCGAGGTCATCTGGAACAGGGTGCGGTACTCCTCCACCTCCAGCAGCTTCGGTACCTGGACGCTGCCCGGATCGCAGATCCGCGAGATGTCGTTGCGCATCAGATCGACGATCATCACGTTTTCCGCGCGGGACTTTTCGTCGGCGGCAAGCTCCGTGGCAATCGTCCGGTCTTCTTCCGGATCCGACCCGCGCGGGGCCGTGCCCTTCATCGGCCGGCTTTGCAGTCGCGCGCCCTGCCGCTCCAGAAACAGCTCCGGCGATAAGGACAGCACGCTGTGACTGCCTAGGTCGAGAAAGGCGGCATGGCCGACCGGCTGGGCGGCGATCAGCCGGCAAAACAGTGCGGCCGGGTCGCCATGCCAGGTGCCGCGCCCGCGCATGGTCAGGTTGGCCTGATAGATGTCGCCCTTGGCCAGGTGATCGCGGCTGGCGGCAAACGCCTGCGCATAGGCTTCGCGCGTCATGTCGAACCCGTCGAGGCGCAGTCCGGACGGCATCTCCTCGCTGCGCTCGTCTGCTGGCGCGGCGGTGAGCGCGGCAAGGGCCTCCTCGCGGTTCAGTTCCCGAGGCGGGCCATAGACGCCGAACCACACCAGCGGCACGGTGGGCGGCGTGAAGGGCGGTGTGCGCAGCTTGTCCTCGAAGGCAAAGCCGGCCTCATAGGCGAGATAGCCGGCGCAGTGATGGCCTTGCGCTGCGGCATGCTCGATGGCCTCTAGAACGGAGGGAACCTCTTCCAGCCGCGTGCAGGAGAGGATCCGTTCGGGAGCGGTGAAAAGCCGCGCCGTGCCGGCAAGCGCATCGAGAAGAAGAAGGGTGCCGGTCGAGGGGGTGTCGCGCATCTTCGGTCAGGGAGAGGGGGATGGGGCGTGCCGTACGGCTATCCGGACGGCGATGGTGCGGGTCTTTGCGCCGGTCGGGAGATGGTTCCCGAACGGCCAAGCATCCGCCTGCTCTGGCGCTACCGTCTTGCGGGCGACATTGCAAGACCCCCAATCGCGACATGACCAGCGACATGCCCCTTTGGGCCGCCGCGACGAAACCGGCGCGGGCGGTCAGTCCGCCGCCGGCATCGGGCAGGTGACGCCGGTGCCGCCGAGGCCGCAATAGCCTGAAGGGTTCTTGGCGAGATACTGCTGGTGGTCGGTCTCGGCGAAGTAGAAGGCTTCCGCCGGCTTGATCTCCGTGGTGATCGTCCGGCCGTGACCGGCGCTGCCGAGCGCCTGTGCATAGGCCGTCTTCGAGCGTTCGGCCGCCGCGCGCATGGCCTCGCTGTTGAAGTAGATGGCCGAGCGGTACTGGGTGCCGGTGTCGTTGCCCTGGCGCATCCCTTGGGTCGGATCGTGTCCTTCCCAGAAGGCTTGCAGCAGCCGGTCGCGCGGCAACACCTTGGGGTCGAACACCACCCGCACCACCTCCGCATGGCCGGTCCGCCCGGTGCAGACCTCGTGATAGGTCGGGTTGGGCGTGTAGCCGCCCGCGTAGCCGACGGCGGTGACGACAACGCCTGGCATTTGCCAGAACAGCCGTTCCGCACCCCAGAAGCAACCAAGGCCGAGAAGCACCTCTTCCTGGCCGTCCGCTGGGCTCGCGTCGATCGGCACCCCACACACCGCATGCGCGCCGGGCGTGACGATCGGCGTTTCGCGCCCCGGCAGGGCGGCATCGCGGCCCACAAGGGAGAACTTGTTGCTGAGCATGGTCATGAACGACATGGCGGCGCCTCCTTGGGTGTTCAGGAAATGGCTGCGGGGCCTGATATCTTCGCCTCAGACAAACTCCGGCCGGCGGCGGGACCAGCGGCGCTCGCCAAGCCACAGGAGCAGGAAGCCGAGCGGTCCGGCGACGACCCAGACCGGCTGCACCAGAAGCGTCAGGAGCACCGGATCCCACAGGACCGGATTGACGTGACGCTGGATCGCCGCCTGGGTGATATTCAGCGAGGTGGGCGAGATCTGGTACCAGTACTGGCCGAGCGGCGTGGTCGACCAGGCCGAGGCGGCGATGGTCTGGGTGCCATCGAGAACGATGGTGACCAGCGCGACAGCGACCAGCGCAAGGCCGAAAAGACGCAGGAAAAAACGTATCATTGCGACGGTCCAATCCCCATGAAGGGCATGATCTGATCTGCCGGAAAGATAGGCGGAGGAGGGGCGCCGGGCAATGACGCTGACGGAATGTTGAAAACCACGTCAAAAAGGAATTTCGGCGCTTGAACTTGATCGCGTGCTGGGTATAGTGCGCGACTTGCGGGCACCGGAAACGGTGGCTGCAAGCCGCATTTTTTACAGTGCGGTTCGGACCTGCGGGCCCCGGCTTCGGCCAGCCCATGAGGACCGAGACTGCGGAGAGGTGGCCGAGTGGTCGAAGGCGCACGCCTGGAAAGTGTGTAGGCGGGTAACCGTCTCGAGGGTTCGAATCCCTCTCTCTCCGCCATTTCGGCTTTGTCCGATCCGGAGAGATAGGTAACGGTTTGTACCGGAGACATGGGTTACAACCTCGTGCCGAACGGGTTGTCGATTGTCTGCAGTGTTCTCTGCTCCAGGTCGATGTATCCCAGATCATAGCTCATGAAGCTGATCAGCCAAATTCCCTCCTCCACTTCCTTGATGCCGAGCTTCTGACCTGCCAGCACGGTCGAGACGTTGATCTTCTTGCGATGCATGCAGATCCGTCCGCAGGCGGTGACCAGAGCGTCCCTGTCGTGGAAGGGATAGTCCAGGTCCGGCAGTCCCCGATAGTGCCTTGATGAGGGCCTGTAGACTTCCGCAGGTGTCTTCATGGCGAGCGCTTCATGGGGGCGTTCCTCGTTGAATTCCCTCACGAAAGCATCGAATTTGGCCTGCTGCTGCAGGCTGTTCATGCCCGCAGGTCGGGTGGCTTCCTTCTTCAAGGTCAGGTGCATGCGCTCGTGGCGGCCGTTCTGCTGAGGGTGGCCGGGCTTGATGCGCTCAATGCCGATGCCCAGGCGCAGCCACCACACCGACAGCTTGGACAGATTGTAGAGCCCGTTCGGCGAGGCGAACGGCAAGCCGTTGTCCGTCCGGATCGCAGAGGGCAATCCGCGCTCTTTGAACAGGGCGAGGAAGGCCTCCATGACCGGCTTTTCCTTCGTTGAGTCAAAGGCCTCGCAGCTCAATAGAAAGCGGGACGCGTGGTCGGTGACCGTCAAAGGGTAACAATATTGCCGGTTGCCCAGCTTGAATTCGCCCTTGAAGTCGGCGGCCCACAGATCGTTGGGGGCAAGACCTGCCGAAAGAGGCGTTCCTTCGGCCTTGTGGGCGCGTCGCCTCTTGCGGGCTCTGCTGACAAGGCCGTGCCGGTCCAGAACCGCATGCTCCGTGCTTTGCGCAGGAATGCGAACGTCACCGGCCAACTTCCGAACCAGCACTTCCCGGATCTTGCGCGCACCCCAGTGGGGCTTGTCCTTCCTCGTGGAGATAATCAGGCGCTCAACCTGCTCGGGAAGCTGGTTGGCATAGCGCCCGGCCGGCGCGACCGGTCGCAAAGCGCCTCCAGCCCATCGCGCTGGTAACGGCTCCAGATCTTGTAGCCGGTCTTGCGCGAAATGCCGAACTCCCGGCAAACCGCACTCATGCCTTCGCCAGCCAGCAGGCGGGCAATGAAACGAAGACGTTCCTCCACTTTGGACACCTCTTGCCACGGCATCGACACCTCCCGCCAAAGCGAAAAGTGTTACCCATGTGTCCGGAACGTTCTGTCACCTATGTCTCAGGTCGGGCACTTAGAATTGGGAACGTCGCTTCCCGCCTGCAATCTCAAAAAAAACCACTGATCGTCGTAAGCCGCCACTGTGCTATAGAGTACTGTCGGTTGTTCTCTATGTCTTTGGTTCAAAAGCGTGCATCACGCAGCGTCTTGTCTGGCAGTCCTGCAAGTGGTCATGCGAATGAGATTTCGAATTATTTGATGTAAGATGATGGTGTATTAGTGGTTTTTTATTTTCTGAGTGTGAGTAGGTAATGGGAAATATATAAAATAAAAAATTTAAATAATTCGGGAAGAGAACGGGAAATCTAGATCGTATGCGCGGAACGCAGCCACTTTTTCATCGTCTCTTTCCGGCAGCCTTTGCGACCTCGGTTTTTGCGGCACTGGCTCACGCCGGGCTGGTGGCGATCGCGGCCCGCTCGATCGGCCTGGAACTTGTCTATATCGCGTCCCTCAGCTTTGTCGTGGCGCTGGTCGTTGCCCTGCTGGGCGGAGCGGTCCTGCTCGCCGTTGTCGTGGCGCTCAAGTTGAAGCCGGTCTCGTCTTTGCTTCTGTTTCTGATTGTCATTCAGGTCATTGCGATCAGGCTGGAGATGTATTTCTTTGAAGGCGGCTTTAACGATGTCTCCTGGCAATACGGCCTTATATCGGTCCCGGCTTCTCTGATCGCCTGGTATCGCTCGGTCTATTACGTGTACAGAGAAAAGTGAGGAAGTTCTTTTCTCCCTAAATGTCACTGTATTTGAAGCGCAAAATTTTTTGTCTTCCTGCGATGCCAAGGCAGAAGATTCCAACGCGCAAGATCGGTTTGCATCCGGGTGCCGGGCCGGGTAATCGGTCGGGGCGGATGTCTCTCAAGGTTGAATCATGCTGTCCTGGATGGTGATTGTCGCGGCCGGCTTTCTGGCGGGCTGTCTGAATGCGCTTGCGGGCGGCGGAACCTTTCTGACCTTTCCGGCGCTTGTCTGGTTCGGCCTGCCGCCGGTGATGGCCAATGCGACGGCAACGGTCGCCGCCTTGCCGGGCTACATCGGCGCGGCCCATGCCTTTCGCGCCAGCTTGCGCGCCGAAGGGGCGCTGGGTCTGCGGGCCTATCTGCTGGTGGCCGCGCTCGGCGGGGTCATCGGTGCGCTCTTGCTGCTTGTCACGCCATCGTCGGTGTTCTCCGGCATCGTGCCCTGGATGCTGCTGCTGGCCACCGTGCTGTTTGCCGCCGGGCCGCGCCTGGTCGTCATCCTGCGGCGCGGCGACCGGCCGGGGCCGGGGCGGGCGGTGACCCTGATGGCGATGCTGGCCGTTTGCATCTACGGCGGATATTTCAACGGCGGCCTCGGCATCCTGTTGCTCGCTGCCTTCGGCCTCGTCGGGTTTCACGACCTCAATGGTATGAACGGGCTGAAGAACCTCTTGTCGGCGATCCTGTCGCTGCTGTCGGTGATGACCTTCGCCATTGGCGGCATCGTCTCGTGGCCCGAAGCGCTGGTGATGTCGGTGGCAGCGCTCACCGGCGGCTATGCGGGCGCTTGGGCGGCGCGCCACTGGCTGTCGCCCGGCGCTATCCGCTGGTTCGTCATTTTCGTCGGCGTGGTGATGACCGCCCTGTTCTTCTGGAAGGGCGCGTAGCGCACCTATCGGTCGCCGGAGTGCTGGTGCCCAGCATTCTGGCGGAGCGCCAGCTGCACCGCCAGCAGTGCCGCCCCGGCCTCAAGCTCAAGGCGGCCTGAGCGGAAGAGCGCCGTCGCTCCCGCCGGAACCGCCTTGCCATCGAGACGCGCCGTTCCCGTCGTCACATGGATCATCCGCTGGATGCCGGCACGCGCCGGGTAGGCGCGCTCAAGCGGGCCGCGCTGCAATGCGACGCGGGCCTCGATGGTACTCTCACGATAGATCAGGTTGAAATTGCGCACCGGTCCGTTCGGTAGCCGTCCCATGATGGGAAGCGTGCCGGAAAAGGTCACCGGCGCCAGCGGTTTTGCCTGAAGCGTTTCCTCCGGGGCCTCCAACGCCATGCCATCGCCCGCCACCACGGTCAGGGTGCGGGACATGGCGGGAAATTCCGAGAACGGCCCCTCCCGATCCACATCCGCCAGGCTGAGCCGCCACAAGACGCCTGCCGCATCGCTGTCCGCCGCGATTTCCCGGGTGATGCCGCCGCCATTGACCCAGGCAACCGGGCGCAGGGCTTCGGCCGGAATGATGCGGAGTGGGGCGTCGGTCATGGCGGCGGGGTCCGGGCTGGCTGGGAGGGGCGAGAGCGCTTTGTCGCTGCGGCGCGTGGCCCCGTTATGGCCCAACCGGCGACAAGGGATCAATTGTCGCATTGCCGGGGAGGTCAATCTCTATATGTTAGTGAGTAATTGCTAACTTGAGGTGAGCGAATGACCACCCGAAAACCGGCGCGGGAACGCAAGGCGGAAATCATTGAGGCGGCGCTTGGTCTGGCCGATGCGCTCGGTCCGGACCGGCTGACCACCGAGGCGATCGCCGAAAGCGTCGGCCTGACCCAGCCGGGGATCTTCCGGCATTTCCCGACCAAGCAGGCGATCTGGGTCGCGGTGGCGGAGCGCATCTCGCAGCTCATGGCCGAGGGCTGGCAGGCGGCGCTTGCGGGCCGGGAAGATCCGGCGGGGCGGCTGGAGGCGCTGGTACTGGCGCAATTCCGCATCATCCAGACGACGCCGGCGATCCCGGCAATCCTGTTTTCCCGCGAGTTGCACGCGGAAAACGACATGTTGCGCCAGACCTTCCTGGGGCTGATGCAAAAGTTTCAGGCAGCTCTCACGGCGGAGTTTCGGCGCGGGCAGGTCAGCGGGCGCTTCCGTCCCGACCTTGAGGCCGGCGATGCCGCGTTAATGCTGATCGGTCTCATTCAGGGGGTGGCCATTCGCTGGTCGCTGGGGGGGCGGTCGCGGCCGCTGGCCGAAGAAGGGGCGCGGTTGCTCGCTACCCACCTGCGCCTGTTCGCCGCTGGCGCGTTGGACATGTTGAATTTGGAGACGATGGAATGACCAAGCGACGGGTTTCCACCCTGATCGGCGTGCTGCTGCTGGCCGGGCTGGTGACGGGGGCGTATCTGTTCGTCCAGCACCGGCCGCTGTCCGTGCCGGTGGTGGCGCAGGAAACGAATGTCGACATTCGCGTCTTCGGACTGGGCACGGTCGAGGCGCGGGTGGTGTCCGAGATCGGCTTTGAGGTCAGCGCCGCCCTGACCGAGCTGCGCGCCGACCATGGCGATGCGGTGTCTAAGGGCGCGGTCCTGGCCCGGTTGCAGGACAGCGAGCAGCAGGCGCGGGTTCGGCGGGCGGAAGCGGCGGTCTTGGCCGCGTCTGTCACCATCCGCAAGGCGGAGGCCAACGTGGATCGCGCCCACTCGGTTCTGGAGCAGACCCGGCAGGTGAACCAGCGCCGCAAGGCGCTGGTCGGCAGCAATGTGGTCTCGCAGCAACAGGCCGACGAGAGCCAGCGCGATGAGGAGGTGGCGGCGGCGGAGCTGTCGGTCGCTCGCAGCGAGGTCGAGGTGGCCAAGGCGCAATTGGCCGATGCGGAGGCGGCGCTGTCCTATGAACGGACGGTGCTTGGCCAGCACACGCTGACGGCGCCCTTCGATGCGGTGATCGTCCGGCGCCACCGGGAGCCCGGTGCCGTCGTGCGCGAAGGCGAGGCGATCTTCACCCTGATGGCACCGGAGACCGTGTGGACGCTCGCCTATGTGGATGAAGCGCGTGCCGGTGCCATTGAGCTTGGCCAGTCGGCGGAGGTGCGCTTGCGCTCGCTGCCCCATGATGTCTTCCCGGCAAAGGTGGCGCGGATCGGCATCGAAAGCGACCGGGTGAACGAGGAGCGCCGGGTCTGGGTCAGTTGTCAGCAATGCCCGCCGCGCGCCTTTCTCGGCGAACAGGCGGAAGTGCGCATCACGGTTGCCCGGCTGGACACCGCGCTGATGGTGCCAGAGGCGGCGGTGGCGGGGTTCGATGGCCACACCGGCCGGGTCTGGACCGTGGAGGATGGCCGGTTTCAGCGCCGGGCGCTGGTCTTTGGTCACCGCAGCGAGGATGCCCGGCTTGAAGTGACCGGCGGCCTGCCGGAGGGAGCGCGCATCGTCAGCGCGGCGGTGTCGGGGCTTCGCGAAGGCCGGATGGCCCGGGTGAGCGATGGGGCCGCGCCATGAACCTTGCCTATCGGGATGTACGCCACAACCTCTTCCGCTTTCTCCTGACCTGCTTCGGGCTCAGCCTGCTGATGGCCGTGGTGCTGTCGATGATCGGCATCTACAACGGGCTGGTGGTCGATGCCCTGACCATCGCCCGCGCCCCCGGCGCCGATGTCTGGGTGGTGGAGGAGGGCACGCGCGGCCCCTTCGCCGAGGCTTCGCGCATTCCCGCCGACACGCGCGAATCGGTCGCCCGGCTGCATGGGGTGACGGCGGCCGGCAGCGTCACCTACCAGACGGCGGAGGCCGACTTCGCCGGCGGCAAGCTGCGGCTCTATGTGGTCGGCCACGAGCCGGGACGACCGGGCGCGCCGAAGGATCTGGTCGCCGGCCGGCCGATTGCCCGCAGCCATTATGAACTGGTGGCCGATACCCGCACGAAGCTGGAATTGGGCGACCGGCTGCGGTTGGGGCGCAATTCCTTCCAGGTGGTTGGCCTCGTCCGGAATCATGTCAATTCCGGTGGTGATCCGGCGGTTTACATCACCCTGAGCGATGCCCAGACCCTGCAATTCGAACTGGCGCCGCCGGCCGCGCGGGTGAAGATTGCCCGGGGTGGCTCGGTGGAGGGCACCGACACGGTCAACGCGGTGATCGCCCGGGTGGATCCCAACATCTCCGCCGATGCGGTTGCCGACACCGTGCGCCGCTGGAAGCATCTGGCAGCAATGAGCCAAGCGGGGCAGGAAAACCTTCTCACCCGTTCCGTGGTGGATCGCGCCCGGCGGCAGATCGGCCTGTTCATGGCCATCCTGTTGACCGTTTCGGCGGTGGTGATTGCCCTCATCATCTACACCATGACCATGGAGAAGCTGAAGCAGATCGCCACCTTGAAGCTGATCGGCGCGCCGGACCGCACCATCGTCGGCCTGATTGTCCAGCAGGCGTTGGCGCTGGGCGGCATCGGCTGGGCCTTCGGCCTCGGCGTCGTCATGTTGGTCAAGGACTACTTCCCGCGCCGGGTGGTTCTGGAGCCGGAAAACGCACTGGTGCTTGCCGGGATCATTGCCGCCGTCTGCATTCTGGCCAGTGGCCTGGGCGTGCGCGCGGCGCTGAAGATCGATCCGGCAACGGCATTGGGGGGCTGAGCCCATGAGCACGCGCGACCGCAAGGTTCTGATTGAAATTGATGCCGTGTCGAAGCATTTCGGCGAAGGCGACACCCGGGTCGATGCCCTGCGCCAGGTGAGCCTCGACATTCGCTCCGGCGAGGTGGTGGCGCTTCTGGGCCCCTCCGGCTCGGGCAAGACCACGCTGCTCAACGTCATCGGCTGCATTGTCGAGCCTGCCGCGGGCCGCCTCGTCATTGATGGCGAGGACGTCTACAGCGGGCGCTGGCTACGCGGCGACCTGCGCCGCCTGCGCCTCGACAAGATCGGCTTCATCTTCCAGTTCCACAACCTGCTGCCGTTTCTCGACACCACCGACAATGTGGCTCTGGTGCTGGAACTGGCCGGCAAGAGCCGCCGGCAGGCGCGCGAGCGGGCGGTGGAACTGCTGGAGTATCTGGAGATCGGTCACCGCCGCGATGCCATGCCGGCGCAGCTTTCCGGCGGCGAGGCCCAGCGGGTGGCGATTGCCCGGGCGCTGGCCAACAATCCGCGCATCATTCTCGCCGATGAGCCGACCGCCGCGCTCGATTCCAAGCGGGCGGGCATCGTCATGGATCTCTTGCGCAAGCTCGCCGCCGAACAGGATGCCTGCATCGTCGCCGTGACCCATGACGAGAAGATCTTCGACCGGTTCGACCACATTTTCCACCTGCGCGACGGCCGGCTCGATGGCAATGGCGGCGAGGACGGCGCGGCGACAGGCTAGCGACAAAACGGAGGGTGCGGCGATGACGGCGGGCGCGGGACCGGAAACACGGGGTAAGGCGACAAACGGGCGCTGGCAACGGGTGGCCGCGGGAGCGGCCATCCTGTTCGGCGTGGTGACCGTGCTCGCTGGCGGGCGGGTGCTCTTCGGCGGTGCCGAAGCCCGGGCGGCGGCGGGCGATATCGTGCCCTTCGTGCTCTGGTTCAACTTTCTCGCCGGTTTTGCCTATGCGGCCGCCGGGGTGGGGCTGTGGCGCGGTCGCCGCTGGGCGGTGCGGCTGTCATGGGTGATCCTCGCCGCGACTCTTGCGGTTTTCGCAGGCTTTGCGGGGCATATCCTGATGGGCGGGGCGTTCGAGCCGCGCACGCTCGGCGCAATGACGGTCCGAACCCTTGTCTGGGCCGGCATCGTCTGGACCTTCCGCCCAACCCGGGGGGGAAACGTGAGGGGCAGGCGGGCTCTCCCGTTCAGGGCGCCATAACGGCCGAAATCCTGGGGATGGCGAAATCGAGGAACGCGCGCGTTTTCGCTCCCTGCCGGGCCACAGGCCCTGCCTGAGGGCGCCCGCGTCACCATGGACGATGTGGAAGTGCGCCGGATTGTTGCGTCCGCCGACACGTTCTTCATCGCGTCCTGCGCAGAAGGAGGGGCGGATGTCTCCCATCGCGGCGGCGCGCCCGGGTTTCTCCGCTTGAGGGGCGACGGCGCGCTCTGCTTTCCGGATTACGCCGGCAATCGCTTCTTCAACACGCTCGGCAATATCGGCGCCAGTGGCCGTGCCGGGCTGTTCATTCCCGATTTTGCCAGCGGTGACGCCCTGCTGCTGACGGGCACGGCCGGGGTCGACTGGTCCCCGGCTCGGGTTGCCCCCCCCCCGCCGTCCCTGCCGGCGACTGACCTGATGTCCGCCCGGCCGCCCCGGCCAACGGTGGTAAAAAAACCTCCCGCTGGCCGGGGCAGCCACCCCCCTCCTCCCGCCACCGCAGGGCTGCCATGCAGTGGCGGCGGGGCGGGGTGCTTGACATAAGTTACGATTAGTAATTTAAGGGCGGTCGTAATTCGCGTATCAACCCCGGCCCGGTGCCATGTTCTCAACTGCCCTCCTCTTCATCAGCGATCCCGCGTGGGCGGGCGACCAGGCCGACCGGCGGGACCTCCCGCGCCGCTGGCGCCGGGGCCGCTGCACGCACTGTCCTCCCGGTCCGTGACGTGCCGGCCCCTGGCCGTCCTTTCGCGCGTTGGATTTCACGGAGACAGAAGATGCAGGGCATCAAGAGACGGGTCACCTATGTGGCCCTTTACGAGGCGTTGACCTTTCTCATCATCAGCGCCGCCTTTATCGCCGCTTCGGGCAAGGATGCGGTGCATTCCGGCAGCCTCGGGGTAATGACCGTGGTGGTCGCCATCGTCTGGAACACGATCTACAACAGCCTGTTCGAGATGTGGGAGGCGGGCCGCGCCCGCCGTGGCCGCTCGCTCGGCCGGCGCATTGCCCATGCGGTCGGCTTTGAAGTCGGTCTGGTGACGATTACCCTGCCGATGTTCGCCTGGTGGCTCGACATGACGCTGGCCGAAGCCTTCCTGCTCGACGCCAGCCTGACGCTTTTCTTCATGTTTTTCACCTTCGCCTACAACTGGGCCTTCGACCGGGTTTTCGGTCTGCCTCTTGCTGCTCAATGACCAAAGGAGCTTCCCGATGAACCGCATGACCCCCGTCACCGTCGACAGTGCCGACCCGGTGGCAACGCCGATCCTTGAAGGCTTCAAGACGCAATATGGCATGATCCCGAACTTCTTCGCCGCGCTCGGCGTCGATGGGGCCAGCCTCAGCGCCTATCTGAACTTCGCCAAGGCGCTGGAGGAAAACGACCTTCTCACCGAGCGGCTGCGCGAGATGATCGCGCTCGCCGTCGCCAATGCCAATGGCTGCCACTATTGCGTCAGCGGCCACACCTTCTCCGGCAAGAAGGCCGGCCTGTCGCCAGAGGACTGCATTGCCGCCCAATGCGGCAAGGCGGAAGACGCGCGCGAACAGGCAGCGCTGACCCTTGCCTTGCGGCTGATCGAGGCGCGCGGCCATCTGGAGGATGCGGAACTGGCGGGCGCGCGCGAGGCGGGCCTGAGCGAGCCGCAGATCGTGCAGATCTGCGCCTGGACCGGGCTGAACGCCTTCAGCAACTGGATCAACAACCTCGCCCGGCCGAAGATCGACTTCCCCAAGGTACCGCTTCAGCCGTAAAAAGGGCGGGCGGCAACGAGGGGAGAGGCACAATGCAGCAGCGCCGAATGTCGAAAGAGGCCCGAAGGGACCATCTTCTGGACACCGCCGCCGAGATCGTTGCCACCCGGGGCGCCGAGGCGCTGACACTGACGACGCTCGCGGAAGCCGCGGGCGTCACCAAGCCGATCACCTACAATCACTTCGAAAGCCGGGAGTTTCTGCTCTTGGCGCTCTACCGGCGCTACGACGAGTGGCTCGCTGCCCGCATGCGCGAGGGCCTGCGCGGCAAGGCGCGGGATCTTGCCGGCGCCGCCAGGGTGATCGCCGCAAGTTATCTCGATTGTACCGTGACCTACGGCGGGGTCTATGACGCGGCGGTCGCCGCGCTCGCCGCCTATCCGCAGCATCAGGGCATTCATGGCAAGATCCGCCGCGCCTATTGCGCGGCGTTCAGCCGCGCGCTTGGGCCGTTTCTGTCCGGGGCCGAAGGCTTGCTGACGCCCGGCCGCTGGATCGCCCTTTATGGCGTCGCCGAGGAACTGGGGCGTGCGGTGCTGGACGGGGACTTGCCCCGCGCCGAGGCCGAGGCCGAGATTGCCTCGGCGATGATCGCGCTCACCCTCCATCCGGGCTGAGCGAAAGGGAGGCGTTCCCCGTTTCGTCAGCTCATCCAGCGCAGGGTGCGGGCCTTGACCGGGTTCTGGAACGGGCGGTTTTCCGCGCCAGAGCGCACCCATTCGTCCTTGAGTTGCATCCACCAGCGCCCTTGCGTGTCCGCATCGTTGATCAGCATCAGCTTGGGATTGTACTTCAGCCCCTCGCGCTGCTGCACCACGACGCGCCGGTCCTGGTCGAGGAACACGGTCATCAGGTGGCGGATCAGCGGCTTGAACGGCCGCACCCAGCCCATGCTCGCCCAGAACATCTGCCGCACTTCCGTGTGGGTGCTGTCGATCGGTGTGATCGAGGTCAGCCCGACCACCGAATGCTTGCTGCCCTGGATGTGCTCGATGCGCAGCCCCGGCAGGGCGTAGCGGATTTCCGTGGTGACATCGTCGCCCAGCACCTTGTAGGCGATGTTCTGCGGCGGCAGCTTGTGTCGCACCATTGCCCAGCCCAGCTCGGACGGCGCGAACGGCTTCTCCTTCGGCCGCAGTCTCTTGGCGTTCTTCTTGAACCACCAGGAGGTGTGCACGAAGGCGGCGTGGGTCGGGTCCATCAGCCCCAGCGCCGCATGATCGACCGAACAGACGAAGGGCAGCATGATCGCCAGTTGCGGCGCCGCATCGGCGGCGAAATCCGGCAACAGCGGCGGCGCCGGCTGGCGACCGTCTTCCGGGCGCTCGCCGTTTTCCGGGAAGTAGATCCAGATCAACCCGTTCTGCTCGCGTGCGGCATAAGCGCCGCAGGTGATCTTGGAGGTGTCGATGGTCTGGGCCGCGTGGGTGGAGGGGATCTCCACACAGGTGCCGCCGGTGTCGAACCGCCAGCCGTGATAGCAGCATTGTACCGTCTCGCCGTCGAACCAGCCATGGCGCAGCGGAATGCCGCGATGCGGGCAGATGTCGCGCAAGGCAAAGACGCTGCCGTTCGCCGCGCGGCCGATCAACACCGGCTCCCCCATCAGGGTCTTGCCCAGCATCTTGCCGGCGGCGATCTCGGAGGAAGGGCAGGCGACATACCACAGACCGCGCAGCAGGTCGGCCTCAAGATTGTTCATGGAACGCAACTCCGGCGCTGGGGGGCGGACACCCCGGCGGTTTACCCGGTTGCGCCGCCGCACTCAAGCGCGGGCAATGCCGGATGGCGGGCAAAGGGGCGCAACGGGTGAGGGGGCGGAAACGGTGGAGGCACGTGAAAAAGGCGCGTCTCCGAGTGGAGCGCGCCTTGATCTTGTCTTGTCCGGAAGCGCCTTGCGGCGGCGGGCTGGCCCGCCGGCGAAGCGTCTTACGCGCCGAGCGCGCCCTTGGCCTTTTCGGTCAGCGCCTTGAACGCTTCCGGCTCGCGGATGGCGAGATCGGACAGCACCTTGCGGTCAACCTCAATGCCGGCCTTGTTCAGACCGTCGATGAAGCGGCCATAGGTAAGGCCCTGCTCGCGCACCGCCGCGTTGATCCGCTGGATCCACAGCGAGCGGAAATTGCGCTTGCGCGCCTTGCGGTCGCGGTAGGCGTACTGGGCGGCACGCTCGACCGCCTGCTTGGCGACGCGAATCGTGTTCTTGCGCCGGCCGTAGTAGCCCTTGGCGGCCTTGATGACCTTCTTGTGCTTTGCGTGGGCGGTTACGCCCCTTTTGACACGCGACATGGGTAGTACTCCTTGGAAAGTCTAAGACGCCGTCAGGCTCAGCCGTAGGGCAGGAACTTCTTGACGATGCGAGCGTCGGCCTCGCACAGCACGGTGGTGCCGCGCGCGTTGCGGATGAACTTGTTCGTCCGCTTGATCATGCCGTGACGCTTGCCCGCCTGGGCGGTCTTGACCTTGCCGGTCGCGGTCAGTTTGAAGCGCTTCTTTGCGCCGGACTTGGTTTTCAGCTTGGGCATTTTGCATCCTTTCTTGCACGGCTGGCGCTGAACCAGCCGATGTGTGTTGGAAGCCGTTATGAACCGCCACGGCATGCCCTTTTGTCGCAAGGGGTTGGCGCAAGGCCAACGGGTCCCGCGAAGCCGGGCGGCTCAGGACAGGCGCTTATAGGCAGCGTTCCGGCAAAACACAAGAGGATTCGTGCCGCTTTCCCGCCCCGATGCGCGCCCGGTCCGGATGGCGCCGGCGGAACGAAAAAGGCCCGGCGCGAGGGCCGAGCTTTTTGGCGTTCCGGTCAGTGTCCCGACGATGCGCTGGCGCGGAGCTCCGGCGCTGTCGTCAGGGCGCTGCGCGAAGGTCAGCGGGCGATCGGCGCCAGCACCATCACCATCTGCCGGCCTTCCAGCCGCGGGTGAGATTCGACCTTGGCGAATTCGGCGGTCTCGTCACGCACCTTGTTCAAGAGGGCGATGCCGAGGTCCTGATGCGCCATTTCGCGTCCGCGAAACCGCAGGGTCACCTTCACCTTGTCGCCTTCGTCGAAGAAACGCTTCATGTTCCGCATCTTCACCTCATAGTCATGGGTGTCGATGTTCGGCCGCATCTTGATTTCTTTGACTTCGACGACCTTCTGCTTCTTGCGCGCCTCTGCCGCCTTCTTCTGGCTCTGGTACTTGTACCGGCCATAATCGAGGATCTTGCAGACGGGCGGAGAAGAGTTCGGCGAGATTTCGACCAGGTCGAGGCCAGCATCAACGGCGCGCTGCAGGGCCTCTTCCGTCGGTGTCACACCGAGGTTGCTCCCGTCATGGTCGATGAGCTGCACTTCCCGAACGCGGATCTCTTGGTTTGTGCGCGGGCCTTCCTTGGTCGGCGGCGGTGCGCGGTATGGACGGCGAATGGTCGCGATCTCCTCTGTTGTCCAAACAAACGATGGGCCCGAATCGCAAAAGCCTTCGAAGGCTTACGCCAAAGGCCCCGCACGTTGAACGCCGAGGTCAGGAAGGCAAGCAATCCGGAGACATGAAAATCCAGTGAAACCGCGGCAAAGTCAACCGTGTTTGCTGCCGGCGCGGCAATTGTCGATGAGCCTGTCATAGATCGCAAGGGTTGCCCCGCACATGGCCTCGCGCGAGAAGCGCGCGCTGACATGCCTGAGCGCCCGTGCGGTCACGTCAGTGCGGGTCCCGGCGTCAAGCGCCAGCACCTCGTCGAGGGCATCGGCAAGGGCGGACGCATCGCCGGCCGGAACCCGCCAGCCGGTGCGCGCCTCCTCCGTCACCTCGGGCGGGGCGAGCACGGTTTCGCGCGCGCCGCCAAGGTCGGTGGCGATGATCGGCACCGAAGCCGCCTGGGCTTCCACCGCCGCCCGGCCGAAGGCTTCGGGCTCCGTCGAGGCGACCACCGAGACATCGGCCAGCGCCAGCGCCGCCGCCACATCGGCGCAATGGCCGGGCAGTCGTATCCGGTCGGCGAGCCCCGCCGCCGCGATCCGCGCCCGTAGCATCTGCGAATAGTCCCGCCGGCCCTGGTCGTCGCCGGCAAGAATCGCGGTCCACGCCGCGTCCGGATTTGTGCTCGCCAGCCGCGCCAATGCGTCGATCAGCACCGTCTGGCCCTTCCAGCCGGTCAGCCGCGCCAGATTGAGGATCACCGGCGTCTCGGGTGCGATCCCCCAGGCCTGCCGCAGGGCGTTGCGGCGCGCGTCGGACACCGCATGCGGCGCCAGGCCGCCCAGATCCGAGCCGCGGTGGATCACCGTCAGCCGGTCCGCGGCGAACGGATGACGTTCGGCGATCAGATCGGCGGTGTAGCGGGAGTTGGCGATCACCACGTCGCCTCGCACCATGACGGAATTGTACAGCCCCTTCAGTGCGTTGGTCTGCTTGTAGATGCCATGATAGGTGGTGACGAATGGCCGCGCCGTACGCCGTGCGGCGATCAGCGTCGACCAAGCCGGGGCGCGGGAGCGCGCGTGCAGGAGGTCGACCCGTTCCCGTTCGACGATTCGCGCCAGCGTACCGGCGTTGCGCCAGATCCGCCAGGGGGATTTCGTCGCCAGCGGCAGGGTGATGTGCTTGGCCCCCAGTGCTTCAAGCTCCGTCACCAGCCGCCCGCCGGCGGAGGCGACCAGCGCCCGGTGGCCGGCGGCGACCAGCGCGGCGGCAATGTCGACGGTGGTCCTTTCCGCGCCGCCGGTTTCCAGCTCCGGGATGATCTGAAGAACGCAATAGGGGGGCACGGCGGGGTCCTTGGCGGGGCCTGTGGCGGCGATCTGTCGCAAACGGCGCGATGGAAAGGGCGGCCCTTCTCATCGGCGCGCGCCTGTGCCAAACCCGGCAACAGGCGAGGCATGGAGGCATAGTATGTCAGCACCGGAACTGCAATTCATCACGGTTGGCGAGGGCGCGGACGCCCGCCGCATCGCCATCGACCGGGCCGAGGGGACACCTGGCCGTTGCGGCTTTTTCTGGCTGTCCGGCTTCAAGTCGGACATGGCCGGAACCAAGGCGGAAGAGCTCGCCGGTTTTGCCGCGCGGACCGGCCGGGCGATGACCCGCTTCGATTATTCCGGTCATGGCGTGTCGGAAGGCGACTTCGAGGCGGGCACGATTTCCCGCTGGGCGGAGGAAGCGCTGGCGGTGTTCGACCGCTGCTGCGCCGAGCCGACGGTCGTGGTCGGTTCCTCCATGGGCGGCTGGATTGCGCTGCTTCTGGCGCGGGCGTTGCGCGCGCGCGGGCAGGCCGTCGCCCCGCTTGCCGGCATGGTGCTGATCGCTCCGGCACCCGATTTTACCGAGGAACTGATGTGGAAGCAGGAGTTTACCGACGAGATCCGCGAGATGATCCTGCGTGACGGCCGATTCGAACGCCCGTCCGAGTATGACGACAGCCCCTATGTGATCACCCGCGAGCTGATCGAGGATGGCCGCAGCAACCTGCTGTTGGGCGGGGCGGTGGAAACCGGCTGTCCGGTGACCATCCTGCAGGGCCAGCGCGACGATGCCGTGCCGTGGCAACACGCCTTGCGGCTCGTGGAGTGCCTGGCGCGCGACGATGTGACCCTGACCCTCGTCAAGGATGGCGATCACCGCCTGTCGCGGCCAGAGGACATGGTTCGGCTGATGGCGGCGGCGGCAAACCTTGCCGAGGGCGCGGAGGCCGATATCTGACGGCGCGGGCGGAATTTTCCACCTCAGGTCATCGCTTTGTCGTATTTCGCGAAAAGGCTTGTCTTGGCATCATCTTTCCATCGGTTCCCAAGCGGTGAGGATTCCATGACAGGTCGCAAGCATTTCATTCTCGCAATCGACGGCGGCGGTGTGCGCGGGCTGGTCCCCTTGCGGGTTCTGGAAAGCCTCGAAACGCGGATGCGCGCCCGTGGCAAGTCCGGGCCGCTGCACCGCTATTTCGACCTGATGGCCGGCACCTCCACCGGCGGCCTGATCGTCGCCGGCCTCAGCGCGCCGAAGCCCGACGACATGAGCGGAGCCCCGGCGGCGACCGTCGAGGAGTTGCGCGGCTTCTTCGAGGTGGAGGCCCGCGAGGTGTTCCACCGTCGGCGGCTGCTGGAGCGGCTCGTCACCAATCCGCTGACGCTGTTCGATCAGCGGTATGACGAACGTCCGCTGGAGGGGCTTCTCAAGGCGCGGTTCGGCTGGACCTCGATCGCCTCGGCGCTGACCCATGTGGTGCTGACCGCCTATGACATGGAAGCGCGCGAGGCGGTGTTCATGACCAATGGCCGCCAGAGCGACGGCAGCCGCCCGGATGATTTCTATTTCTGGCAGGCGGTGCGCGCGACCACCGCCGCGCCGGTCTATTTCGAGCCGGCCAAGGTGGAGAACCTGACCCGGGGCACCGATCAGGTGCTGGTCGATGGCGGCGTCTTCCTCAACAACCCGGTGCTCGCCGCCTATGTGGAAGGACGCAAGCTCGGCTGGCGGCCCGAGGATATGGTGATCCTGTCGTTGGGCACTGGCGCGCGCCGTCACCGGGGCTACAGTTACGAGGAGGCTGCCGGCTGGGGCGCGCTTGGCTGGTTGTCGCCGGCAAATGACACGCCGCTCTTGTCGGTGCTGTCTCACGGGCAGGCCACCACCGCCGCCTATCAGGCCGACTGGCTGCTGCCGGAGGCGGGCGTTGGTGAGGTGATTCGCCTTGATGGCGAGTTGCCGCGTGCGGCCGAGGCAATCGACAACACCCGGCCGGGCAACATCATCGAGCTGAACGGGGTCGCCGACCGGATCATTCGCGACAACACCGAATTGCTCGACCGGCTTGCCGGGGAAATCTCCGAGCGGAGCGACTGGACCGCCGGAGGGCTGTCGCAGCATGGTTAACCGAGTGTAAACGCCTCGGTGTGACACTTGCGTGAGCGCTCTTCAGGCCCCGTTCATCAGGGCAAGAAGCAGCCGCAGGCAGGTGGAGTGAGGGAGAAATGCGGATGTCCCGGGTCCATCACGCACAGGAGATCCGCCGGAGAGCCGGTGTGACAAGCCGCGCTGCCGCATTCTGTCTGGCGCTCGCCGGCAGCGTGCCGGTGGCATCTTCGGCACTGGCGGAGACGCCGCTGCCGCGCGCCAAGCCCTCAGCCGATATCGCCCGATTGGTTGCCACCTCCACCATCACGCCGGCAGCGCTGATGCCGGCAATCACGGCGCCTGCTCCGGTCGCACCGTCGCAGGGCGGGGACAAGGCGCAGCTGTTGGTGGTTCCGCTGCCGGTCCCGGCACCGCAAAACCGCCCGCCCGCCGGCTCCCTTGCACCGCCGGTGGCCCGTGAGGCAGCATTCAAGCGCCCCTCCCGCAAGGCGGTTGCCAAGACCTATTTCGGCGCCCGGACCACGCCGGCGCCGCTCGCCGCCCGCTCCATCGGCTCCTATGCCAAGGGCTGTCTGGCCGGCGGGCGCGCCCTGGCGATCAACGGGCCGAGCTGGCAGGTGATGCGCCTGTCACGCAACCGCAACTGGGGCCATCCTGAGCTGATCGATTTTCTGGAGAGCCTTGCCGCCGATGCGCCCAGGCTCGGCTGGAACGGGCTTCTCGTTGGCGATCTGGCGCAGCCGCGCGGCGGGCCGATGCTCTCCGGTCACGCCAGCCATCAGATCGGCCTGGATGCGGATATCTGGCTGACGCCGATGCCGGACCGGGTGCTGACTCGACAGGAGCGCGAGGAGATTTCCGCCGTCTCCATGCTCAAGGGGCCGTCGAACCTGAAGAACGCTGACCGGGGCGTTGACCCGGCGAAATGGACCGCCTCCCGCGCCCGGCTGATCCGCCGCGCCGCGAGCGATCCGCGCGTTGCCCGCATCTTCGTTCATCCGGGCATCAAGCAGGCGCTGTGCCGCTTTGAGACCGGCAATCGCGGCTGGCTGCGCAAGGTCCGGCCGTGGTGGGGGCACCACTATCATTTCCACGTGCGCATGGCGTGTCCCGCAGGCAGTGCCGGCTGCAAGGACCAGAACCCGCCACCGCCCGGCGATGGCTGCGGCAAGGAGCTGGCCTGGTGGCTGTCCGACGAGCCCTGGGTGCCGAAAAAGTCGAAGAAACCATCGAAACCGGCGAAGAAAAAACGCGGCCTGAGCCTCGCCGCCCTGCCCAATGCCTGCATGGATGTGCTGATGGCAAGGTAGGGTGCGAACCTCAGAGGGCATTAATCCCCTTTGGGCTTGCGTGAATCCCCTTTGCGCCTGCCTGCGGTGATGGTAAACGGGCGCGCATGAGCACCAAGACCATCTCCGATATCCGCAACTTTTCCATCGTCGCCCATATCGACCATGGCAAGTCGACATTGGCCGACCGCCTGATCCAGATGACCGGGACGCTGACCACCCGTGAGATGAAGGAGCAGGTGCTCGATTCGATGGACATCGAGCGCGAACGCGGCATCACCATCAAGGCGCAGACCGTGCGCCTGATCTACACCGCCAAAGACGGGCAGCAATACAAGCTGAACCTGATCGACACCCCGGGCCACGTGGACTTCGCCTATGAGGTGTCGCGCTCGCTGGCCGCCTGCGAGGGCTCGCTGCTGGTGGTCGATGCCAGCCAGGGTGTCGAGGCGCAGACGCTGGCCAATGTCTATCAGGCGATCGACAACGATCACGAGATCGTCCCGGTGCTCAACAAGGTCGATCTGCCGGCGGCCGAACCGGACCGCATCAAGGAGCAGATCGAGGATGTGATCGGCCTCGATGCCTCCGATGCGGTGATGATCTCGGCCAAGACCGGTCTGGGCGTCGACGAGGTGCTGGAAGCCATCGTCACCCGCCTGCCGGCGCCCCAGGGCGACCCGGATGCGCCGCTCAAGGCGCTGCTGGTCGACAGCTGGTACGACGCCTATCTCGGCGTGATGGTACTGGTGCGCATCATCGATGGCCGGCTGAAGAAGGGCCAGAAGATCAAGATGATGGGCACCGGGGCCTCCTATGAGGTGGACCGGGTCGGCGTCATGACGCCGAAGTTCCTGACCATCGACGACCTCGGCCCCGGCGAAATCGGCGTTCTCACCGCCTCGATCAAGGAAGTGGCCGATACCCGTGTCGGCGACACCATCACCGATGACCGCAAGCCCTGTGCCGAGGCGCTGTCCGGGTTCAAGCCGGCGCAGCCGGTGGTGTTCTGCGGCCTGTTTCCGGTCGATGCCAACGACTTTGAGGATCTGCGCGCGGCCATGGGCAAGCTGCGGCTGAACGATGCCTCCTTCTCCTTCGAGATGGAGACCTCGGCGGCGCTGGGCTTCGGCTTCCGTTGCGGCTTCCTCGGCCTGTTGCACCTGGAGATCATTCAGGAGCGGCTGGAGCGCGAGTTCGATCTGGACCTGATCGCCACCGCGCCCTCGGTGGTCTACCGGATGCATCTCACCGACGATACCTTGCAGGAGCTGCACAACCCGGCCGACATGCCCGATCCGGTGAAGATCGCCAGCATCGAGGAGCCGTGGATCCGCGCCACCATCATGACCCCCGACGAGTATCTCGGGGCGATCCTGACGCTCTGCCAGGAGCGGCGCGGCGTGCAGGTCGATCTGAACTACGTCGGCAGCCGGGCGATGGTCACCTACGACCTGCCGCTGAACGAGGTGGTGTTCGATTTCTATGATCGGCTGAAGTCGATCTCCAAGGGCTATGCCTCGTTCGACTATCAGATCACCGAGTACCGCGAGGGCGATCTGGTGAAGATGTCGATCCTGGTCAATGCCGAGCCGGTCGATGCGCTTTCGGTGCTGGTGCACCGGTCGCAGGCGGACCGGCGCGGCCGGGCCATGTGCGAGAAGCTCAAGGACCTGATCCCCCGGCACATGTTCAAGATCCCGATCCAGGCCGCCATCGGCGCCCGGGTCATCGCCCGCGAAACCATTGCCGCCCTGCGCAAGGACGTCACCGCCAAGTGCTACGGCGGCGATGCCACCCGAAAGCGCAAGCTTCTGGAGAAGCAGAAGGAAGGCAAGAAGAAGATGCGCCAGTTCGGCAAGGTGGAGATCCCGCAGGAAGCCTTCATCAAGGCCCTGAAGATGGATTCCTGAGTATCGGCGTGGCGCTGTCGCGGCCTATTCGGCGGCGACCAGCGCTGGCGGCTGCCACGCGCCGCTTTCGATTTCCGCGATCTGCCGGTCGATCTGTTCCAGCACGAAGCGGGCAAACGGGCCGAGGTGGACATAGAGCGCCACCATCTGCAGCATCGGATTGAGCGCGCGCGGATTGCGCAGCAAGGTGTGGCCGATCATCCGCCACAGAGCACCGCGATGGGCGGGGTGCTTGCGCGTGATCGACCAGATCAGCCGGCCCAGCTTCCTGATATCCGAGCCGAGACGGGCGTTGAGCATGTCGCCATTGGGTCCGCTCATGTCCAGCAGCGACACCAGCTTGCGCAGTCGGGAGAAATAGGCCTCCGGCGCATAGACCCGTTCGATCACCTTGCGATAGTCGGCAAGGATTTCCGCGCGCGGGCGCAGGGTTTCGAAGTTGAGCCCGGCGGTGCATTGGTCGCCGACCTGATGCTCCGGATCGGCCACGTCGAATTCGGCGTGAAGCCGCCCCTGCGCCGCCAGCCTCCGGGTGAGCTGGGTGGTGGGCAGGGCATAGAGCAGCCCGGCCATGGCAACCGGCACGGCCGCCTCCTCGATCAGCCCGGCAATCTCATCGGCCACCTGGTCGCTTTCCTCATCGAAGCCGACGATGAAGCCGCCGACCACGAAGATGCCCGCCTCATAGACCTTGCGGACGCTGGCGGCGATGTCGCGGCGGGTGTTCTGCTTCTTGCGCGTGGCGGTGAGCACGTCCGGATCGGGGCTTTCGATGCCGATGAACACGGCGAAGAAACCGGCCTGCTGCATCATGGTCAGAAGGGCCGGGTCGTCGGCCAGGTTGAGTGAGGCTTCGGTCGACAGTTCGAACGGGCGCCTATGGGCCTTCTGCCAGGCGATCAGCTCCGGCAGGAACGCCTTCACCGCCTTCTTGTTGCCGATCAGGTTGTCATCGACGAAATCCACGTGGCCGCGATAGCCGAGATCGTAGAGCGCCTGCAGCTCGCGCAGGATTTGCGCATTGGTCTTGGTGCGCGGCTTGCGCCCGTAAAGCTCGATGATGTCGCAGAACTCGCAGGTGAACGGACAGCCGCGCGAGTACTGCACATTGACCTGAACGTAATTGTCGAAATTCAAAAGGTCGAAGCGCGGCACCGGTGTCTGGGTGACGTCGGTCTTGAATTTCTCCGCTTCGAAGGTGCCCGCGCGCTCGCCCCGCTCGAAGGCGGCGATGAAGCGCGGCAAGACCTCTTCCGCCTCGCCGAGAACCCGGAAGTCGGCGTCGCCGTACTGCTCCGGGCTTGAAGTCACGTCGGGGCCGCCGACCACCACCGGCACCCCTGCGCTTCGGCATTCTGCGATGATCGTCTGCACATCTGACTGTTGCGGCAGCATGCCGCCGGTGAAGACGATATCCGCTGACCGGATGTCGCTGTCCGCCAGCGTTTCGGTGTTGCGGTCGATCAGCCGCACGTTCCAGGTGTCCGGCAGCATCGCCGCGACGGTGATCAGGCCGAGCGGCGGGGCGGGGTATTTCGCGCCAACCAGTTCGCAGGTGCTCCGGTAGTTCCAGAAGGACCCGGCCTGAAAGCGGGGGTAGACCATCAGAACTTGGATGTCGGTCGGCATCGGATCCCTCATGTCCGGGCTTTGCAGGTTTGACCTGTACCCGTCTCCGTCGGCGCGCTCTCGTTGAGAGACGTTAACAAAAAACACGTGAAAATACAGACCGAAAACGGCGGCGCACCGCGCAGGAAGCGTGCCTGCCAGATCTTTTCACGTATCGGTCTGATGGGAGCTATTGCAATTTGCAGAACAGTCACCATTTCTTAACAGTGATTGTTCATAAGTATTCGGCGCATTCGGAACCGATAAGGTTTCTGCGGCCGGGCGACCCGAATTTCTACCCGGGCACGGCTGCTTCCGAAAATTCGCGTTCTCAGTGTCCGCCAGGGCCGGACGTCCGTTCGGCTTCTTGGGCGGTGTGCCTGATGACAGGCGGCGTCGGGAAGAATGGGCAATTGCCAAAAAAGCAAAATGAAAGAGACTTGAAATGCAGCTTGGAAATGTAAAGTGGTTCGATATCGGCACCGGTATCGGACAGATTGAAGCGGACGAAGGCGACTTCGTTCATGTGGGCATCGATGTGGTTCGCCGTGCCGGCGAGGCAACGCTGCGCGAAGGCCAGTTGGTTGTCTATGACCTGGAATATGCCAAGGGCCGTTCGGTCGCCGACAACCTGCGAGTTCTGTAGAACGTGAAACGAGCTGTCCCGGACCAGACAAGGTCTCCGGGGCGGATGGATTGACCTCTTGTACTGATGCATCGAGGGCAGCTCCGTGAGAGCGCCAGATGCCGGAAACGGGGCGCCGTGCGTGTGAAGCGCGTCGCCTTCAGTTTCCTCCGCCCGCCGGCGTGGACCGGGTTTGGGCCGACATCTTCCGTAACCGTAGCATCGCCACGAGGCCAAACGCCGGGCCGAGCGCCAGAAGGGCCAGCATGACCGGCCAGCCGAGCGCTTCGGCCAGCATTGGCGTTGCCTGTACGGTGAGAAAGCTCAAGGTAAAGCCGAGCGCGGTTTGTAGGGTCATCAGGCTGCCGGCTTGCTCCGGCGGGGCATGATCGGCCACCAGCGCGGAAAACTGCGCGGAGTCCGGAATGATCGAAAACCCCCAGAGCAGAAAGATCGCACCGACCAGCAGCGGCGCGCCGCCGAAGCTGAGCGCCGCGGCGATGGCGCAGCTGCCGCTGGTCGCAAGTGCGGCAATGGCAACGTTTTCCTTTCCGATCCGGTCGGCGATCCAGCCCGCGCCGATACAGGCGCAGCCCCCTGCGGCGATGGCGGCGAAGGTAACGATACGCGCCCACGCCAGCGCATCGCCGCCGTCGAGGGTGAGAGCGAAGGAGGCGGCCATGGCGGTGACCGCCCAGGTCCACATCGCATAGAGCTCCCACATATGGCCGAGATAGCCCGCATAGGCGAGGCGGATGCCCCGATTGGTCCAGGCGGATGCAACGACGCTGGGGTCGAACCGGGTGGCATTGGCATGGTGCGGCCCGAGCCGGACCAGCAGCGCCAGTCCGGCGGCGGCAAGCGCTGCCAGCGAGGCGGTGACGACCGTCGCCCGCCAGTTGGCGCCGCCAGCAAAGGAGATCAGATACGGCGCGGCAGAGCCGAGTGTCACGGCGCCGACCAGAAGGCCGACGAGAAACCCCCGGTCGCGTACCCCCCAGCCAACCGCGATCTTCATGCCCACCGGATAGACCCCGGCGAGCAGCGCGCCGGTGGCCATGCGTGCGGCAATCGCCGCGATGCCGCCGATGGGCAGCACCAGAAGGCTGGCGTTGACCAGTGCGGCCAGCGCGGCACAGGCGGCGAACAGCCGGCTGGGATGGATCCGGTCGGCCAGACCGAGCACCGCCGAGGTCAGCGCGCCGATGACGAAGCCGATCTGCACGCCGCTCGACAGCAGCGCCTGGCGCGGGCTGGACACCGGCGCCTCGCGCAGCATTTCCGGCAGGATCGCCGCCGAGACGAACCACAGGGAAAGTGCGGCCACCACGGCAATGGCCAGCAAGGTGAGGGCGGTGGTCTTGATGGCCGTGGCTCCTGTCGGTCGGTGGCGGATGGCCGGACGAGCAAGCATCCTGTGTTTTTCACAGGCCGGTCAAGCGGCTGGTCAAGCCAGGTGATGGCCGACGAGACGGGTGGTATTTTCGATTGACCGGATTTTTGTTTCGTTTGATTGTCCGGCCAGCTGACATTGAAAGAAAACGAAACTTCGGGAGGCGTTGCCGGATGAGCGGATTTATCCTCGCCATTGACCAGGGCACCACATCCAGCCGGGCGATTGTCTTTGACGACGCCTTGCATGCCGTGGCGAGCGGACAGCAGGAGTTTGCCCAGCATTTTCCGCATTCCGGCTGGGTCGAGCATGACCCGGAGGATATCTGGACCAGCACGCTGGCGGTGTGCCGCGAAGCGCTGGCCGCTACGCCCGGCGGTGCTTCGGCGATCGCCGCCATCGGCATCACCAACCAGCGCGAAACCACGGTGGTGTGGAACCGCAAGACCGGCCGGCCGGTGGCCAATGCCATCGTCTGGCAAGACAGGCGCACGGCCGGAACCTGTGCCCGGCTGCAGCGCGAGGGGCACGAAGCGGCGGTGATAGAAAAGACCGGTCTGCTGCTCGATCCCTATTTCTCCGGCACCAAGCTTGCCTGGATCCTCGGCCATGTCGAGGGCGCGCGCGCGGCGGCCAAGGCCGGTGATCTCTTGTTCGGCACGGTCGACAGCTGGCTGATCTGGCGGCTGACCGGCGGCCGCTCCCATGTGACCGATGCCACCAACGCCTCGCGCACCCTGCTCTACAACATCAACGACAATTGCTGGGACGCGGAGCTTTGCGGGCTGCTCGACATTCCCATGTCGATGCTGCCTGAGGTGAAGGACAGCGCCGATCTATTCGGCACGCTCGATGCGGAGCATTTCGGGGCTGAACTGCCGATCCTCGGGGTTGCCGGCGATCAGCAGGCGGCGACCGTCGGCCAGGCCTGCTTCGCGCCGGGAATGGTGAAATCGACCTATGGCACCGGCTGTTTCGCGCTGATCAACACCGGCGAAAGCCGGGTGGTGTCTCAGAACCGGCTGTTGTCGACCATCGCCTACCGGCTGGGCGGCAAGACCACCTATGCGCTGGAAGGCTCGATCTTCGTCGCCGGCAGCGCGGTGCAGTGGCTGCGCGACGGCCTGAAGATCATTTCACAGGCGGGCGAAAGCCAGCGGCTTGCAGAAGCCTCCGACCCCGAGGCGCGGCTTTACATGGTGCCGGCCTTCGTCGGGCTCGGTGCGCCCTATTGGGATCCGGATGCGCGCGGCGCGATCTTCGGTCTCACCCGGGCGAGCGGGCCGGCGGATTTCTGCCGTGCGGCGCTGGAAAGCGTCGGCTATCAGACCCGGGATCTGATCGAGGCGATGCGCGCCGACGCGTCGGGCCTCGGTCAGGCGGACATGGTGTTGCGGGTCGATGGCGGCATGACCGTGTCCGACTGGACCATGCAGTTCCTCGCCGACAGTCTCGGCGCGCCGGTCGACCGGCCAGAGGTGCTGGAGACCACGGCGCTGGGTGCGGCCTGGCTTGCCGGCTGGAAGGCAAGTGTCTGGCCGGATCAGGACGCCTTTGCCGAGCGCTGGCGGCTTGAGCGGCGGTTCGAGCCGCAAATGTCGGCGGAGGAACGCGACAGGCTGTATGCCGGCTGGCAGGACGCGGTCGCCCGCACCCGCTCCACCGGCAGCGGCGCCTGAGTCTTCTCTAGCGCCAGCCGTCCCGGTAAAGCGCTTCGAGAGCCTGTCGGTAGTTTGGAAAGCGGAAGGCGTAGCCCAGCTCCCGCTTCAGCCGGGCGTTGGAAACCCGCTTGTTCTCCCCATAGAACGAACGGGCCATCGGCGTCAGTTCGGCGGTTTCGAAATCCTGTTCCGGCGGCGGGGTGCGGCCCAGAAGCTGGGCCGCATAGGCGACCACATCCTGCGGCGGGGCCGGCTCGTCGTCGGTGACGTTGTAGATCCGCGTTGCCGAAGGGGTGTCGATGGCCGCCTCCAGCGCGCCGGCGATATCCGCGACGTGAATGCGGTTGAATACCTGCCCCGGCTTGACCAGCCGCCGGGCCGTGCCCTTGTCGAAGTTGACGAAGGCATTGCGCCCGGGGCCGTAGATGCCGGCCAGACGAAAGATCTCAACCGGAAGGCCGGTGGCCTTGGCCCAGTCGAGCCATGCGTCTTCCGCCGCCAGCCGCTGCACCGACCGCCGGGACACTGGCCGGCAGGGCGTCTCCTCATCGACCCAGGCGCCATCGTGATTGCCGTAGACCCCGACGGTGGACAGGTAACCGGTCCACTGCGGCCGGGCTGCGCTAAGATCGTCCCGGTAGTGCCGCAGCACCGGGTCGCCGTTCGCATCCGGGCCGATGGAGATGAGCACGTGACTGGCCTGCCGCAGCGCTTCGGCGGTTGCCGCGTCGCGTGCCGTGCCGTCGAATAGGAACGGCGCGACGCCCGCCGCCGTCATCGTCGCCGCCTTGTCGGAAGAGCGCGTGGTGGCGCCGATCCACGAACAGCGGCCGCGGACCCGCTCGACGAAGGCTGAGGCGGAATAGCCGTAACCGAAGATGAACAGGCGCATGGCGGACCTTTGCGGTTGGGTCAGGTCAGCGACAAGTCGTCGCGGCGGATCTCGTAAAGCATCACGGCGGTGGCGACCGCAAGGTTGAGGCTGTCGGCCTGGCCCACCTGGGGAATGCGCGCCAGATGGGTGCAGGTCTCGGCCATTTCGTCCGGCAGGCCGGCCTGCTCGTTGCCCATCAAAAGGAGGGTCGGCCGCGCGTAGGGGATGGTGCGGTAGTCGGTCGAGCCCTTGAGATGGGTGCCGACCACCGTTCCCGGCCATTTTTTCACCAACGCGCGAAACGCCTCGCGGCTCATCCGCGTCATGGGCACGTGGAAGATGGAGCCCATGGTCGCCCGCACCGCTTCCACGGCGAAGGGATCGGTGGTCTCGCCGATGAGCAGGAGCCCCCGGGCGCCGACCGCATCGGCGGTGCGCAGGATGGTGCCGAGATTGCCCGGATCGCGCACGTGGTCAAGGGCGACCCAGACCCCTTGTGGATCCTGTGCCACCGCCTCGGGGGCGAGGAACTTCTGTTCGTAGACACCGACCACCATCTGCGGATTGTCGCGGCGGGTGACGGCGGCCAGAACGGCGGTGGAGACCTCCAGGATGGTGGCCCCGCGTGCCCGCGCCCGGGCGGCGGTCTCGCGCGCCGCGTCGCTTTCCAGCGCCTCCGGCCCCAGAACCAGCATGTCGATGGTCCAGCCGGCGGCGAGTGCGTCTGTCGCCAGCTTCAGCCCTTCCGCGACGAAGCGACCGGTCCGCTGCCGGTGCTTGCGCTGGCCGACCAGCGCCTTGATGTCCTTGATCAGCGGATTGGAGAAGGAGGTGATCTTCTTGACCGCGCCGGGCCGTCCCGTGCCGCCGGCGCTCATGCTCCGCTCCAGCGCGAGAACAGCGAGGTGGACAGCGCCCGGTCGCCGGCTTCGGCCCTGAGCACCAGCTCTCCAGATTCCAGAAGGCCGCCCCGGGTCTTCAGCGTGTCGGCCATCACCTCGTGCAGAGACAGGAAGGAGGAGCGGATCGCATAGGCGGTCAGCACCAGGAAGCGCGCGTCTGGCGCCAGAATGCGCTCCAAAAGGGTGAGCATCTCCGGCAGGCTTTCATAAAGGTCCCAGATCTCGCCCTTGGGGCCGCGTCCGTATTTCGGCGGGTCGAGGACGATGCCGTCATAGGTGTTGCCGCGCTTGACCTCGCGGGTGACGAATTTCAGCGCGTCGTCGCAGATCCAGCGGATCGGCAGATCCTCCATGCCGGACAGCGCCTGATTCTCCCGCGCCCAGCCGATCGCCTTCTTCGAGGCGTCCACATGGGTGACCTTCGCGCCCGCCGCCGCCGGCAGCAGGGAGGCAAGCCCGGTGTAGCCGAACAGGTTGAGGACCTTCAGCGGCCGGTTGGCGCGGCGCACCTGATCGGCCATCCATTGCCAGTGGGCTGCCTGCTCGGGAAAGACGCCAACATGGCGGAAGGACATGAAGCGGCCGAGATAGCGCACCCCATCATAGGCCATCTCCCAGGTTTCCGGCAGGTCGCGGTTGACGCGCCAGCGGCCGGGCCCGTCATCCTCGTCGGTGCCGGTGAAGATGGCATCCGCCGCGTCCCAGGCGCGGGGCGGCAGCCGGCGCGGCCCCATGGCCTGCGGCTCCGGCCGGTCGACGGTCACCGGGCCGTAGCGCTCCAGCTTGCGCCCCTCGCCCATGTCGAGCAGGGCATAGTCATCCCAGCCACGGGTCTCCAGCATCACCGGCCAGACGGAGCGCGGCGGTTTGCCGGGAGCGGCCGGAACGGCACTGGACAAGGGGTCGGACACGGGAAAGCGCCTCCACTGGCTGCGGACATGAGGAAAAGGGCTCGGTCCGGATCGCCTTAAGACGCTTCGCCGCCCGGGTCAATGCGCCTGCGGAAACTGTCCGGGCGCACCGGCGCGGGCGCGATTGCGCTTCTGTTGCGGTGCACAACGCGTTGCTGTCACTTTTTTCTTGAATTCAAGCACTTGCAAGGTCGCGGCTGGTTGTACAAGCTGACTTCGATGAAACAGCGGCCGACTGCGGGCGCACCCGGGCGGTGTGCGCTGACCTTGCGGAACCGGAGCATGCGGCGGACCGGCGCCAGGGACGCGTGTCGGCGATGGAGGACAGGATATGGATCTATCTGGCGAGTACCGGATTGCCGCGGGGCGCGAGGCCGTCTGGGCGGCGTTGAATGACGCGGATGTGCTGCGCCAGTGCATTCCCGGCTGCAAGGAACTTGAAAAGCATTCCGACACGGAGATGAGTGCCACGGTGGTGGCGAAGGTCGGACCGGTGAAGGCGACCTTCAAGGGCGCCGTCACGCTGGAGGACCTGAATCCGCCGGAAAGCTACCGGATCGTTGGCGAGGGCAAGGGCGGTGTCGCCGGTTTCGCCAAGGGCGGCGCGGATGTGCGCCTGGCCGAAGACGGCGGCGAAACGGTGCTGAGCTATGACGTCAAGGCCCAGGTCGGCGGCAAGCTGGCGCAGCTCGGCAGCCGGCTGATCGCCTCCACGGCGCGCAAGATGGCCGATGACTTCTTCGGCACCTTCAAGGGGATCGTCGAGGACGGCGGCGAGGCGGCGGCTCCGTCCGCTGCGGCGATGGCCGGCGATGGTCCGGATGCGGGTGTGATCGAGGAGGCCAAGACCATCGCCCTTGATCATGCGCCCGAAGCGGTGGCGGAGGCGGCGGAGGCCGTCGAGACGCGTATCGAAAAGGCGGTGCATGACGTCGAGGTCGAAGTGGAGGCTGCGGCCGGACGCGGGGTGCTGGGCGGGCCGATGGTCTGGGGGCTGATCGCGCTGGCGGGTGTCATCGTCGTGTTGGCCTTGATGGGATAGGCCGGAAGGACGGTTGAACCGGAAGCGCAGTTGAAAAGGATCGTGGAACCAGCGGGAGCCGGCCATCGGGGCGGGTCCCGCAAGAACGATTGAGCAGGGAGGAAGAGCATGGCCGACGTGACCATGACGGTAAACGGGAAGACGGTGTCGAAGACGGTGGAGGACCGCACCTTGCTGGTCCAGTTCCTGCGTGAGGGCGCCGGGCTGACGGGCACTCATGTGGGCTGCGACACCTCGCAATGCGGTGCCTGCGTCGTGCATGTGGACGGCAAGGCGGTGAAGTCCTGCACCATGCTGGCCGCCCAGGCCGCCGGCTCGGAGGTGACCACCATCGAGGGGCTTGCCTCCGGCGGTGAGCTGCATCCGGTGCAGGCGGCGTTCCGTGAGCATCACGGGCTGCAATGCGGCTTTTGCACGCCGGGCATGATCATGGCGGCGGTCGACATGATCAACCGGCTTGGCGGGCCGCTGGACGAGGCGACGATCCGCGCCGAACTGGAAGGCAACATCTGTCGCTGCACCGGGTATCACAACATCGTCAAGGCCATTGCCGCGGCCAGCGCCGAAATGGCGGGGGTGCGGACCGCCGCGGAGTAAGGCGCGGCGGCTGAAGGGCCGCGCGGTCGGGAGAGACGCGGATACCCTTGGGAGGGGGGCGCGAGGACCCGGCACGATGCGGCCTGACCCGGGAAGACCTGACTAGGGAAGGCCTGACCCGGAAAGGATTGGCAAGGACGACAGTGACGCCCGTTCGAAGGCGGGTGAGGGAGGAACCAGGATGACATCTTCTGCTGAGGGTATCGGCGCGCGGGTAACGCGGCGCGAGGACAAGCGGTTTGTGACCGGCAAGGGACGCTACACCGACGACATGACCGTTCCGGGCATGGCCCATGCGGCCTTCGTGCGCTCGCCGCACGCCCATGCGAAAGTGACCTCGCTCGACGCCTCGGCGGCGCGGGCGATGCCGGGCGTGGAGGCGGTGCTGACCAGCGAGGAACTGGTTGCCGATGGCGTCGGCAACCTGATCTGCGGCTGGATGATCCATTCCAAGGACGGCTCGCCGATGAAGATGGGCGCCTGGCGGGCGCTGGAAGGCGACACGGTGCGCCATGTGGGCCAGGCGGTGGCGGTGGTCGTTGCCGACACCCCGGCGCGGGCGCGCGATGCCGCCGATGCGGTGGTGGTGGAGTATGAGCCGCTCGACGCGGTGGTCGACGCACTCGATGCGCTGAAGCCGGGCGCGCCGCAGCTTCATCCGGAAGCGGAAGGCAACCTGATCTACGATTGGGAGATCGGCGATCAGGCGACGACGGATGCCGCTTTCGCCTCGGCTGCCCATGTGACGCGCATGGAGATCCGCAACAACCGGCTGGTGCCCAATGCGATGGAGCCGCGCGCCGCGCTTGCCTCCTATGACGAGGCGGAGGAGCACTACACGCTCTGGACAACCTCGCAGAACCCGCATGTGGCGCGGCTGGTGTTGTCGGCCTTTTACAACATCGCTCCCGAACACAAGCTGCGGGTGATCGCCCCGGATGTGGGCGGCGGCTTCGGCTCGAAGATCTTCATCTATCCCGAAGAGATGGTCTGTCTCTGGGCCTCGAAGAGGACTGGCCTGCCGGTCAAGTGGGCGGCGGACCGCACCGAGGCGTTTCTGACCGACGCCCATGGCCGCGACCACCATTCGGAGGCGGAGCTGGCGCTGGACGCGGACAACCGGATCACCGGGTTCCGGGTGAAGACGGTGGCCAATCTCGGCGCCTACATGTCGCTGTTCTCCTCCTCGGTGCCGACCTATCTCTACGCGACGTTGCTGTCGGGCCAATATGCCATCCCGGCGATCCACGCCAACGTCAAGGCGGTCTACACCAACACCACGCCGGTCGATGCCTATCGCGGCGCGGGCCGGCCGGAGGCCACCTATCTTGTCGAACGGGTGATGGAGACGGCGGCGCGCGAGGTCGGCATGGATCCGGCCGAGTTCCGCCGCAAGAACTTCGTCCGCTCCTTCCCGCATCAGACACCGGTGATCATGTGCTACGACGCCGGCGACTACGACGCCTCGCTCGATGCGGCGCTCAAGGCAATCGACTATGCCGGCTTTGCCGCGCGCAAGGCGGAGGCGGCAAGCCGCGGCAAACTGCGCGGCATCGGCTTCTCCTGCTACATCGAGGCCTGCGGCATCGCCCCGTCCCAGGCGGTGGGCTCGCTCGGTGCTGGCGTCGGCCTGTGGGAATCGGCGGAGGTGCGGGTCAATCCGGTGGGCACCATCGAGGTTCTGACCGGCTCGCACAGCCATGGCCAGGGTCATGAGACCACCTTCGCCCAGCTCGTTTCCGATCGCTTCGGGGTTGGCCTCGACACCGTGTCGATCGTCCATGGCGACACCGACAAGGTGCAGTTCGGCATGGGCACCTATGGCTCGCGCTCCGGCGCGGTCGGCATGTCGGCGATCGTCAAGGCGCTCGACAAGGTGGAGGCCAAGGCCAAAAAGCTCGCCGCCCACCTGATGGAGGCTGCCGAGGGTGACATCACCCTGGAAGGCGGCACCTTCAAGGTCGCCGGCACGGACAAGGAACTGCCGTTCTTCCAGGTGGCGCTCGCCGCCTACACTGCCCACAACATGCCCGAAGGCATGGAGCCGGGCCTGAAGGAAGGGGCGTTCTACGATCCCACCAACTTCACCTTCCCGGCGGGCACCTACATCTGCGAGGTGGAAGTCGATCCGGACACGGGCAAGACCGAGATCGTCGATTTCGTCGCCGCCGATGATTTCGGCACCATCATCAATCCGATGATCGTCGAGGGGCAGGTGCATGGCGGGCTGACGCAAGGCATTGGCCAGGCGCTGCTGGAGAACGCCGCCTATGACGAGGACGGCCAGCTCCTGAGCGGTTCCTACATGGACTACTGCATGCCGCGCGCTGACGATGTGCCGTCCTACCGCTTAATGACGACCATGACCGCCTGCCCGGGCAACCCGCTCGGCATGAAGGGCTGCGGCGAGGCCGGGGCCATCGGCTCGCCGCCGGCGGTCATCAACGCCATCACCGATGCCATCGGCAGCAATGATCTGGTGATGCCGGCAACCCCGGCGGCCGTCTGGCAGGCGATCCGTCAGGGGCGCACGGCGGAGGCCGCCGAGTAGATCGCGTACCGGATGGGGCAGGCGGGAAACGCCGCCGGTCCCCTCCGGTGCATCCATCGACAGGGCGCCGCGCGTGGATCCCCGCGCGGCAGGACGAAAGAGGGTTCCCGGGTGAGCATCCGGGCAAGGTTCGGGCGAGGAGAGACCCATGTATGAAACGACCTATCACCGCGCGGAAAGCGTCGCCGATGCGGCGACCCGGCTGGCCGGCGCCGAGGACGGCAAGCTTCTGGCCGGCGGCCAGACCCTGCTGCCGACCATGAAACAGCGGCTCGCCGCTCCGTCCGACGTGATCGACCTGACCCACATCGCCGATCTCAAGGGCATTGCCGAGACCGGGGGCGGCGTGCGCATCGGCGCGGCCACCACCCATGCGGAGGTCGCCAGCTCGGAGATCGTCAAGCGCCTGCTGCCGGGGCTGGCGTCGCTGGCCGGTCATATCGGCGATCCGCATGTGCGCCATCGCGGCACCATCGGCGGCTCGCTGGCCAACAACGATCCGGCGGCGGACTATCCCAGCGCCGTGCTGGCGCTCGGGGCGGTGGTCCACACCAACACGCGCCAGCTTCCGGCCGAAGAGTTCTTTGCCGGCATGTTCGAGACCGCCCTTGACGATGGCGAGATCATCACGGCGGTGGAGTTCCCGGCGGCAACGGCCTCTGCCTACGCCAAATACCCCAATCCGGCCTCGCGCTATGCCATGGCCGGCGTCTTCGTCGCAAAGCGCGCCGATGGGGGCGTGCGGGTGGCGGTGACCGGCGCCGGTCAGGACGGGGTGTTCCGGCATGAGGGTATGGAACAGGCGCTGGCCGGCAATTTTTCCGCCGCAGCGCTCGATGGCATCAGCGTCGACGCCGACGAGATGCTGTCCGACATTCACGGCTCGGCCGAGTATCGCGCCCATCTGGTCACGGTGATGGCCAAGCGCGCGGTCGCCGCCTGCGGCTGACACGACCGGCACCGATTTTCCGGACAATCAGACCGAGAAGGCGCGTCGCCCCCCAAAAGGGCGGCGCGTGCCGGCGCACGTGCGCGCGCTGGAGGTGGAACCATCAGGGCATTTCGAAAGGGAAGTGAGCGATATGCGGTCAGTGGATGAGGTTCTCGCCGCCGCGGTGGAGCGGCAGGACGTTCCTTTTGTCGTGGCGATGGCGGGCGACGCCGCCGGCACCACCTATTCGGGCAGCTTCGGCGAGGCGGCGCCGGGCCGCGCGGCGGGCGAGGATACGGTGTTTCGTATTTTCTCCATGACCAAGGCGATCGGCTCGCTGGCGGCGATGCTGCTGATCGAGCGGGGCAAGCTCGATGCCGAGACCCCGGTGGAGGAGATCCTGCCCGCGTTCGGACGTCTGCAGGTGATCGACCGATTCGAAGGGGACGAGCCGGTGATGCGGCCGCCGCGCACCCGGGCGACCATCCGCCATCTGGCCACCCACACCGCCGGGCTACCCTATGAGTTCTGGAGCGACGACGTGCGGCGCTACATGAAGGCCACCGGCCATCCGACCGCGCTGGCCGGCACGAAAGCGGCGCTGAACTACCCGATGGTGCGCGATCCGGGGACCGGCTGGGACTATGGCATCGGCATCGACTGGCTCGGCATGGCGGTCGAGGCGGTCGACGGGCGGCGGATCGACGATTTCTGCCGGCAGGAGATCTTCGAGCCGCTGGGGATGAACGACACGGTGTTTGAACTGGATGAGGGGCGGCTGGCGCGGCTGTCCGCCGTCTCCGCCCGGAACGGGGAGGGTGGCTTCACGCCGGCGAACCTGGTGCCGCCCCCGCACCCGGAAGTCTATGGCATGGGCCATGCGCTCTATTCCACCGCGCCGGATTACCTGCGCTTCCTGCGGCTGTTCCTGGGCCGGGGCAGCCTCGATGGACAGCGCCTTTTGCGTGAGGACAGCGTCGACTGGATGCTGGCCGATCACATGGGCGGTTTGCAGTTCACGCCGATGGTGACGGTGATGCCGATGGTCAGCGCCGATTGCAATCCCTTCCCGGAGGTGCGCAAGACCCACAGCTTCGGCTTCCTGCGGGTGGAGGAGGATGTGCCGGGCATGCGCTCGGCCGGGACGCAGACTTGGGCCGGCGTCCTGAATTCGCATTACTGGTTCGATCCGGCCAAGGATATGGCGGCGGTGATCATGACCCAGTCGCTGCCCTTCGTGGAGCCGCGTTTCACGCAAGTCTACGAGGCCTATGAACGGGCACTCTACGCTCGGTAAAGGGTTACGCCGCACCGCGGCGCCGATCGAAATGCAAACGGCCCGGGGATGGCCCGGGCCGTTTTTGTCTGGTGGGAGCGGTGACGGCGCTGGCGGTCAGGCCGCCGCCACGCTGGTCAGGAACCCGTCGATGCGCTGGCGCAGCTCCCGGGTCTTGTCGCCGACATCGCCCGATGCGGCGAGCACCATGTCCGCCGAAGCGTTGGTCTCCGCCACCGCGTTCGACAATTCGCCGACATTGGCGCTGACCGAAGTGGTGCCCTCGGCGGCGTTCTGGACGTTGCGCGAGATTTCGTTGGTCGCCGCGCCCTGCTGCTCCACCGCTGCGGCGATGGCTGAGGTGTAGCTGTCGACCTCCTGCATGGTGGCGGTGATGGCGCCGATGGCCTCGACCGCCTCCCGGGTCGAGCCCTGGATGGTGGCGATCTGCGTGCCGATCTCTTCGGTGGCCTTGGAGGTCTGGGTTGCCAGCTCCTTCACCTCCGCGGCGACCACGGCAAAGCCGCGTCCGGCCTCGCCGGCCCGTGCCGCCTCGATGGTGGCGTTCAGCGCCAGCAGGTTGGTCTGCTCGGCAATCGCCTGGATCAGGGTCACCACCTCGCCGATCTTGTTGGCCGCCTGGGCAAGCCCTGCCACCGTTTCGTTGGTGGAGCGGGTGCCTTGCGTGGCCTTTTCTACCACTTGGGTGGTCTGGCCGACCTGCCGGGAAATCTCGGCGATGGAGGCAGCCAGTTCTTCCGCTGCCGTGGCCACGCTTTCCACGTTCTGGGTCGCGGAGGTGCTGTTGCGGGTGGTTTCCTCCGCCCGCATCGAGCTTTCGCTGGCGATCCGCGTCAGATCCTGCGCCGTGGCCTCCATGCCGCCGGCGGTGTCGCCGACCGAGGTGAGAAGCTCCTGCACCTGGGTGCGGAACTCGGCGATCAGCCCGTCGACGCGCGCCTGACGCGCGCTGTTGGCCGCCTGCTCCTCTTCCTGCGCGGCGCGCATCCGTGCCCGCTCCAGCGCATTGTCGCGGAACACCTCGACCGTGCGGCTCATGGCGCCGATTTCGTCGCCCCGTTCGGCGTCGGGGATGGTCACATCCGTGTCGCCTTCCGCCAGACGCCCCATCACGGCGGTCAGGCGACGGGTCGGCCGGGTGATGGCGAGCGACAGGACGACGGCCACCAGAGCGCCGAAGGCGGTGGCAATCAGCAAGGTGGTGGCGATGGTCCACAACATGGTGGTTCCGGCCCTGGCGGCCTGGCTCGCCTGTTGGCCAACCACATCGGCGATCTGCCCGCGCGTGGTCACGGCCAGGGTGCCGAGTTCGGCGGTCATGCGCTCCAGGGCGGCGACACTGGTCAGCATTTCGCCGAAGGCGGTGTCATAGGCACTGATCTGGGTCTGGATGTCCTTCACCAGGATGGCAACGGCGGGGAAGCCGCCTGCCAGGGTGGTGAGGTTCTCGGTGATGGCCCGCACTTGCGCAAGTTCGGCGCGCACCTGCGCTTCGGAGGCTTCGCCCAGCGAGGACAGGAGTTGCAGGGTCGAGGCCTTGACCGTCAGTGCCTGGCGGGCCAGGTCGGCGCTGTTCTTGCTGACCAGATCGACCTTGATCTGAGCCATGGCGCTGTTGCGCACCTCGGCCTGAACCGCGTCGATGGCGGTATAGGCGGACGTGCGCACCTTGTCGGCCAGTTCGGTGATTTCCGAAATCGTCGTGCGCACGGTCTGGCGCACCTGGTAGATGACCGCGAAATCCGCCGAATTGACCAGCTTGTCCAGATTCTCTTCCAGATTGGCGGCCTTGGCCGCAAGCTCGGTGATCAGCGCCTTGTCGATGCCCTCCAGGCTGGTATGGGTCAGCACCCGCGCATTGTCGGCAAGGTCCGCCGCTTCCTTGATCGCCTCCTGCAGGGCCTCGGGAGCCGTGGAGGTGGTGGAGTGCAGGAACAGGTACTGGGTCCTCAGCGCTTCCTCCTGCAGGGAGGAGACGATTCGGCCGATCTGGTCGGCCTTGCGCTGCACCGCGGAGGCGTTCATGCTCGCCTGCTTGGCGGCGCGGCCTTCGTCCTGCATCTCGTTGTTGATCGTGGTGGCAAGGGAATCGAGCTTGACGCTCGCTTCCTGCAGATTGCCAAGAAGCACGGTCTGCGTGGCGATCTCCGCGCCAACGCCGGTCACGGTCTCCTGCAGCCGGACGATCGAGGCGATCGCCTCATCGACCTGCTTCAGCGAGCCGGCGTCATCGGCCACCGAGGCGCGCAGGTTCTTCAACTCGGTGTCCAACTCGCCAATCAGCCCGTTGGTCTGTTCCAGACGGGTCTCATCGCGCGAGGTCAGGAACGCCTCGCGGCTGGCGGAGACATCCTGAAGCTTGACCATCACCCTGGAGGCGATCTCCGAAGTCTTCATCTGGTCGGTCAATCCGCCAATGGCAACGATGCCGACGCCGCCGACGACGGCGGTCAATAAAAGGACAATTGCAAAGCCGCCGCCGATTTTGGCGGCGAAGCCCAAATTCCCCACAACCCCAAGCAAACGCGACATACGTCCCTCCTGAAAGCAATCCGTGGTCGGAGACTAGGAGACGGTGTGTGAAGTTTGGGTAAAGCTGCGGGCATCGTCAGAATTGACAATTATTGGTGGTATTGACCGGCCTCGCCCCTGTCCGCCGCTTGTTTGACGAGGAGAAAGGGAACGAGCCGTCTGCCCGTTCCCCTTGCCTGTTTGTGAGTCTGGATCCTAGGCTGCGGCGACCTGCTCCAGAAAACGGTCGATTTCCTGGCGAAGGGCATCGGACTGCTCCGACATGGCGGTGGAGGCGGACAGCACCGAGCCCGCCGCCGTGTTGGTCTGGCCGACCGTGTCGGCGAGGTTGGTCATGTTGCGCATGACCAGGCTGGTGCCCTCGGCAGCCTGCAGCACATTGCGGGAAATCTCGCCGGTGGCTCCGCCCTGCTGTTCCACTGCGCAGGAAATCGAGGCGGTGTAGCCATTGACCTCCTCGATGATCCTGGCGATGCCGCCAATGGCCGAGACCGCCTCGTTGGTGGCGCCCTGGATCGCCGAGATCTGCGCGCCGATCTCTTCCGTCGCCTTGGAGGTCTGGTTGGCCAGTTCCTTGACTTCCGCGGCGACGACGGCAAAGCCCCGCCCGGCCTCGCCGGCCCGCGCCGCCTCAATGGTGGCGTTCAACGCCAGGAGGTTGGTCTGTTCGGCAATCGCCTGAATCAGGCTGATCACCTCGCCGATCTTGTTGGCCGCATCGGACAGCCCGGCGACCTTCTCGTTGGTTGCATGGGTGTCCTTTGTGGCTTTGCCGACCACCTCGGTGGTCTGTGTCACCTGCCGGGCGATTTCGGCGATCGAGCTGGACAGCTCCTCCGCCGCGCTGGCGACGGTTTCCACCTGGCCCGACGTGTTTTCGCTGGCGCCATAGGTCTCCCGCGCCTTGTCCGAGCTGTCGCGGGCAAGATCGGTCAACTCGCTGGAGGCCTGGGCCAGGCTTTCGGCGGTGGCCGCGCTCATCTGGTTGACCTCGGCAACGCGGGCGCGGAAGGCGGCGATCAACCGGTCGATTTCCGCCTGGCGGGCCAGCTGATGTGCATCGGCCTCGTCCCGGTTGGCGGCAAGGTTGCGCCGCTCCAGCGCACGCTGCTTGAGGATCTCCACAGCGTCGGCCAACTGGCCGATTTCATCGCGGCGGTCGGCGTAGGGCACGTTCACGTCAAGATCATCCTCGGCGATCCGGTGGGCGGTCGCCGCGATCTGCGGGATCGGCCGCAGCAGCCGGCGGGCCAGCACGCCCATGACCGCCGTTGCGATGACGAGGATCGGCACGAAGGCGAGAAGCAGGTTCTGAGTGACGGAGCCAAGAAGAGCGGTGATCACCGACTTGCGCACGCCGGCGTAGAGAATGCCACTGACCTCGCCGGAGGGCGAGAAGATCGGCTGGTAGATCGTATAATAGGGCGTGCCAAGGATCACCGCTTCGCCGCGAAAGGTCTTGCCATCGGTCAGCACCGGGTAGACGGCGCCGTTTTGGCCAAGCCGGGTTCCCACCGCGCGGCTGCCATCGGGTTTGACGATGTTGGTGGTCTTGCGCCAGAAATCGCGCGTGTCCGGGTCCCACTTGAAAACGGTGACGGTCTCCCCGGTCATCCGGCCGATTTCATCGATCATCGCATGATCTTCGACCGTGTCGGGCAAGGTGTCCATGACGATGCGCGCGACATTTCCGTCCTCGCCCCAGCTCACCGAGGTTCCCGGCATGTCGCGGGCGACGATGCTGGCGGCGATCCTCAGGCTGGTATCCTGCCGGGTGACCGCATCGGTCTGGATCTGCCCGGACAGGACGATGAAGATCACCACGCCGACGGCGGCGAGCGAAAGGGCGATCATCAAGGCGGTGGTGGCGGAGACAATTGAAACAAGATTGAAACGTGAAAGAATACGCATAGGCCCAAAACCCCTCCTGGGTAATCGTGGCGCCATCCTCCTGGGCGCCGTTGCGGAAGGAGTATTTGGGGTATTTGTAAACTCCCGGTTATCGTTGCGGAATTGCCTTTTTGAGAGGTGGCTTCCGCACTTGATCTTGTAGGGAAATAGCTATTCGGGGCAGGTGGTTACACATGCTGTCCGCCATTGACGTGAACTTCTGCTCCGGTGACATAGGAGGAGGGGGCGTTGCACAGGAAGAAGATGGTTTCGGCAACTTCCAGCGGTGTTCCCAGCCGGCGCAACGGAATGTCGCCGATCATTTCCTCGGTGCCGGGCGACAGGATCGAGGTATCGATTTCGCCCGGTGAGATGGCATTGACGCGGATGCCGTGCTGGCCGAAATCGGCGGCCATTTCCCGGGTGAGGCTGGCGAGCGCCGCCTTCGAGGTCGCATAGGCGGTGCCGGCGAAGGGGTGGACGCGGATGCCGGCGATCGAGGTGACGTTCACCACCGCGCCGCGCGCCCGGGCCAATTCGTCGAACAGCCCCCGCGCCAGCAGGATCGGGGCGAAGAAGTTGACCTGAAACACGGTGCGCCACAGGTGCATCGGTGTTGTCAGAGAGTTGAGCCGGTCTCCGTTCTCGTTCTTGGGGCTGATGCCGGCATTGTTGACCAGCGCATGCAGACGCGAGCCGCCATCCTCCAACCGCTTGCGAATCTCGGCGACGGCGACCCCGAGGTTCTCCGGATCGGACAGGTCCACCTGGATGTGATCCTCCGGGCCGGAGGGCCAGGGACACTTGTCGGAGAACGGTTGGCGCGAACAGGTGATCACCCGCCAGCCATCGGCGGAAAACCGCTTCACCGTCGCATGGCCGATCCCCCGGCTGGCTCCGGTCAGGACAAGGGTCTTTCGTTCACCGTCGGGTGTCATGCGTGGAGGGCCTTTCACTAAGGGTAAGGGGGCAAACGAATTGCATCTCGTCACCGGCTTCCATATGTAGGCGGGGACAGTTCAGTTGACGAGGGAAATCCGCCTCGTCGCGTCGAAGCCGGATAAGCGCGTGATTGTATGCTCCTGCAATGTGCTGACGGATAAGGAATTGCGCCGCGCCGCGCGCGAGCTGCAGTCCGGTCCCGATGGCGTGATCGTCACGCCGGGCGCGGTGTTTCGCGCGCTGGGCAAGCGGCCGCGCTGCGGCGGTTGCTTCAAGGCCATCATCCCGATCATTCATGAAGAATCACAAGGTGGCCGGGAGCGGTCACCGGAACAGCCGGAGGCGGAACATGAAGGGTGACAGCAAGGTCATCGACTATCTCAACAAGGCGCTGCGCCACGAACTGACGGCGGTCAACCAGTACTGGCTGCACTACCGGCTGCTGGATGACTGGGGCTATACCAAGCTGGCCAAGAAGGAGCGCGAGGAATCCATCGAGGAGATGGAGCACGCCGACAAGCTGATCGAGCGGATCCTGTTCCTGGAGGGCTTCCCCAACATGCAGAGCCTCGATCCCTTGCGGATCGGCCAGTCGCTGAAGGAGGTCGTCGAGGCCGATCTGGCCGGCGAATACTCTGCCCGCGCGCTTTACAAGGAGGCCCGTGAGGTCTGCAACACCGCCGGCGACTATGTGTCCCTGCGCCTGTTCGAAGAGCTGATGGCCGACGAGGAAGGGCATATCGACTATCTGGAGACGCAGCTTGAGCTGATCGAGCAGATCGGCGTCGAGCGTTACGGTCAGTTGCAGGCCGGCGCCGCCAACGAAGCCGAGTAATCGGCCACTATGCGCCGGGGGACAGGTCGATGATCGGCCCCCCGGCCGCTGCCGCGTCGTCCCGATCATGGGTCACCAGCAGCACCGGCAGCCCGCGCCTGCGCGCCTTGCCGAACACCAGATCGCGCATCTGCGCCTTCAGCCCCGTGTCGAGCTTGGAAAACGGCTCGTCCAACAGCAGCGCCCGGGGCTCCGACACCAAGACCCGCATCAACGCGATCCGCGCCTTTTGCCCGCCCGACAGGGTCGCCGGGTCGCGGGCGTCGTAGCCGCCGAGCTCCACCTCGCTCAAGGCCTGGTGCACCGCATCGCGCCGGGCGCTGCGGCCCCGGATCGCCTCCGGCAAGGCGAAGGCGAGATTGTCGCCAACGCTTAAGTGCGGAAACAGCAGCGGGTCCTGAAACAGCAAGCCCACATGGCGCCGGTGCGCGGGCAGGTCCGTGACATCTCGCCCGCCGACGAGAACACGCCCTTGCGCGCTGAAGGCCGGGTCGAGGAAGCCGGCGGCATAGGCCAGGAGTGTCGACTTGCCGATGCCGGATGGACCCATCAGCGTCAGCACCTCCCCCGGCGCGACCCGGGCATCAAGCGCGATCAGCGGCACGCCCTGTCGCGCGATCCGCACCCCATCGAACACCAGTCCTGCCGGCGGCGGCGTCTCGGGGGCGGGGGTGGGTTTGGCGTCCCTCATGCGGAGGCCCGCAAGGCCTGGCGCCGGCGGAAGGCGACCGCCGGTGCGAGGGCCGCAAGGGAAAAGGCGAGGAAGGGCAGGATCATCTGGGTCATGGCGTAAAGTGCGATCAGGCGGCGGTTGCCGCCGGCCGAAAGCGCGACGGCCTCGGTGGTGATGGTGGCATGGCGCCCGCCGCCGATCAAAAGCGTCGGCAGATACTGGGCCACCGAGACCGCAAGGCCGAGGGCGGCGGCGGTGGCCGCGGCGCGCAAGGCCAGCGGAAGGCGGATCCGCCAGAAGATGCGGTTTGGCGAGGCCCCCAGCGCGCTGGCCACATGGCCGTAACGCGGGTCGATTGCCCGCCACGGATCGGACAGGGCGAGAAACACGTAAGGCAGTACGAACACCAGATGGGCGAGGCCGACCGCCAGCAGGGTATCGGCGATCCCGAGGGTCAAGAGCAGGATCTGAAAGCCGAACAGGAAGGCGATCTGCGGCACGATCAGCGGCACATAGAGCAAGGGCAGGGTCCGGTGACGCAGGGCGATCCCTTTTCGGGTCTCGCCTTCCAGACAGGCCAGTGCCAGCACCAGCGCTGTCAGCGTCACCGGCACGGCGATGACAAGGGTGACCGTGCTCGCCGCACCGAGGTGGCCAAGATGGGCCTGCCAGCTCGTCAGCGTCAGCGTGTCGGGCAAGGCGCCAGGGAAGCGCCATCGTCCGGCGAAGGACCAAAGGGCGATGGCGAGAAGCCCCGCAAGCAGCGCGGCGGTCAACCCGCCCATCGCCAGCGCCGCGCCGGCGGCAAAGGGGCGCTCGCCGGCCTGCCGCCGTCCGGCCCGTAGCCGCGCGCGGCCGATCCGCGCCACCAGCCGCTCGCCGGCGACCCACAGGCCGATGGCAAGGGCGCTGACGCTCAGTTGCAAGAGGGCCCCGGCGGAGGCGGTGAAGCGCATGGCAAGATCCGGATCGCGCATCCAGCCGACGAGGCGCACGGCCAGCGGCGCCGGCGTGGTCGGGCCGAGGATGATGGCGACATCGACGACGGAGGTGGCATAGGCGATCACGGCGAAGACCGGCAGGCGGATTTGCGGATAGAGCCGGGGCAGCACCGCGCTCAGCCAGCCGGCGACGCGGGCATAGCCAAGACCGGTCGCCACGTTGCGGGCACGCAAGGAATCGGTTTGCGGCAGGGCAGCGAGCACCATCAGCAGCAGAAACGGCACCTCCTTGGCCATCAGCCCCAGGGTCATCGACAGGCCGTAAGGATCGCCGATGATGAGAAGGTCCGGCGGCCGGGTCGCGCCGGTGGCCCAAGGGGACAGGAGCCGCATTGCCCAGCCGGACGGGGCGATCAGGAAGGCAAGTCCGAAGGCCGCCGCCGCATGTGGCACGGCGAGGAGCGGCGACAACAGCGCGCGCATGACCCGGAAGAGCCGTCCGCCCTCGAAGGCGGCGGTGAACAGGATGACGATGATGAAGGCGCCAAGGCTGGCGGCAAGCCCGGTGCCGAGGCTGAGGGCCAGCGAGGTGGCTAGCCCGGGCCGGGACAGAAGATCGCGAAACGGGGCAAGGCTCAGGCTGTCGCCGCCGAGCGTTGGCATATAGCCGAAGGCGGGCAGCACCGTTCCGGCCAATCCGGCGATCACCGGCCCCAGCATCAGGGCGAGCGTTCCAAGCGGTGCCAGCTTCAGCATGACGCGAGCTCCCGGCCGGGGCGGATGGCGCTCACCGGGTCCCGTAGCGTTGGCTCCAGACCTCTTCCAGTCGCACCATCCAGCTTGCGTGCGGCTCGTCGATCACCGGGCCGAGGTCTTCCGGCGGCAGGGTGGCGATGCCCAGATCCAGCGCCGCGAACCGGGCCTTGTCCGCGGCTGGCAGGGCACCGAGCGCCAGAACGGTCGGATCGCCCCAGATGGCCGGGTCCTGCTTGCGCGCCTGCGCCTCCGGCTCCAGCAGGAAATTGGCGACCACCAGAGCGCCCGCCTTGGCACTGGCATTGTAGGGGATCGCCACGAAATGGGCATTGCCGATGGTGCCGCCGTCCAGAACGAAACTGCGCACGGTGTCCGGCAATTCGCCGGCGGCGATGGCGGCCGACGCATCGGAAGGGTTGAAGCTGAAGGCGATGTCGATCTCGCCATCGTCGAGCAACTGCCGCAAGGCCGCGACGTTTTGCGGAAAGGCCCGGCCCTGACGCCAGAGATGGGGATGCAGCGCGTCGAGATAGGCCAGCATCGGCGCGATATCGGCGTCGAAACTGGCCGGATCGACCGGATGGCTGAGCTTTTCCGGGTCGGCGATGGTCTGCGCCAGCACCTGTTTCAGGAAGGTGGAGCCGTGGAAGTTCGGCGGCTGCGGATAGGTGAAGCGGCCCGGGTTGCGCGCGGCGTAGTCGGCGAGCGCCTCAAGGCTCCGGGGCGGGGAGGGGACATGGGCGCTGTCATGCATGAACACGAGCTTGGCCAGCCCCCAGGGGCTCTCCAGCCCGTCGGTCGGTTCAGTGAAGTCGGTCAGAACCGCCGGGTTTGCCACGGTGTCGACCAAAGGCCAGTTGGGCAGGTCCTGTGCCCAGCCCGGGCTCATCAGCAGGCCGGCCTTCTTCAGTGCGGCGAAATTCTCGCCGTTGATCCAGACCAGATCGACCGCGCCGCCGCTGTCCTGACCGGCTGCCTTTTCCGCCACGATCCGCCCGACCACGGTCGCCGCGTCATCGACCTTCACATGGCGCAGGGTCACGCCATAGCGCGTCTTCACCTCCGCCCCGGCCCAGTCGATATAGGCGTTGATGCGCGGCTCGCCGCCCCAGGCGTGGAAATAGACGGTCTGTCCGCGCGCCGCCTCCAGCACCGCCGGCCAGTCCTTCGGATCCGGCGTCTCGGCGCGGGCCGAGGGCGTCCCGATCAGCAGGGAGGTGGCGAGGCAAAGCGCGGCGAGCGGCGCGAGGCGGTGAAGCATGGGCGGGTCTCCTTCTTATTTGTTAGGTGCAAGAGCCACCCCGGCGGGTCAAGACACGGCTTCGTGACGACAGCCTCGAAGGCGGCTATCGGTCAGAGCGGCAGGACATGGGTGTCCTTGACCTCCTCCATTACCGCATAGGTATGAGTTTCGCGCACGCCGGGCAGGTCGAGCACCACATCGGCGAGCAGGCGCCGATAGGCGGTCATGTCCGCCACCCGTGCCTTCACCAGATAGTCGAACCCACCGGCCACCATGTGGCATTCCAGCACCTGCGGCACGCGTTTCACCGCGCGGGCGAAGGCGTCGAACACATCCGGTGTCGTACGGTCCAGCTTGATCTGCACGAACACCAGCAGGCCGAGGCCGAGACGCTCCGGGTCGAGCTCGGCGGAAAACCGCAGAATATAGCCATCCCGGCCGAGGCGTTTCATCCGCTCCGCCGTTGCCGTCGGCGACAGGTTCACCCGCGCGGCCAGGTCTGTGTTGGTGATGCGCCCTTCGCTTTGCAGGACGGCGAGGATCCTGCGGTCGGTCCTGTCCAGACTAGGGGAATTCGCGAAATTTTCGCCTTCCATGGAGTTTAGCCCTAAATTCAGTTAATAATTTGGTGAAAATAACAGAGAATAAGGCGGTATAATAGAGAAAACCTCGGATCGGTCGATCCTGTGCGCTTGTGGAGGAGTGTGTTGTGAGCCAGCCGTTGCAGACCCCGCCGTTTCAGGCCTCTGTTTCCCCATCCGATGCGACCGGGGCGCTTGCCCCGTTTCGCGCGCCCTATGCCCCCGGCGATGAACAGGCGGTGCGGCGCCTGATCAGCGCGGCCGGCTTCGACGCGGCCGAGGAAAGTCGGATCGACGATCTTGCCTCCGGCTATATCCAGACCATCCGCTCGGCGATTGGTGGTCTCGGCGGGGTGGAGGATTTCCTCCGGGAATACGGCCTGTCGACCCGCGAGGGGCTGGCGCTGATGGTGCTTGCCGAGGCGCTGCTGCGGGTGCCGGATGCGGCCACCGCCGACAAGTTGATCGAGGACAAGCTCGCCGCCGCCCGCTTCGACGAGACGGAGAATGGCCCTTCCGACACGTGGCTGGTCTCCGCCTCCTCCTGGGCGCTGGGCGTGACCTCGCGGCTGATCCATCCGGGCGAGAAGCCGGACACGATCCTTGCCTCGCTGGTCAAGCGCATGGGAATGCCGGCGGTGCGCGGTGCCACCCGTCAGGCGATGCGCATTCTCGGTCATCAGTTCGTGCTCGGCGAGACGATCAAGAACGCGCTGCAACGCGCGGCCGGCCAGGAGGCCAAGGGCTACCGCTATTCCTACGACATGCTGGGTGAGGGCGCGCGCACGGCCGCCGATGCCGAGCGCTATTTCCAGTCTTATGCGGCGGCGATCGAGGCCATCGGCAAGGCAGCGGGCAAGAAGGAGTTGCCGGCCCGACCGGGGATTTCGGTCAAGCTGTCGGCGCTGCATCCGCGCTACGAGGCGGTCAAGGGCGCCAGGGTGCGCGATGAGCTGGCGCCGCGGCTGTTGCAACTGGCGCAGGCCGCCAAGCGTCATGACCTCAACTTCACCGTCGATGCGGAAGAGGCCGACCGGCTGGAAATCTCGCTCGACCTGTTCGCCGTGGTCGCCGCCGATCCCTCGCTTGCCGGCTGGGACGGGTTTGGCCTTGCCATTCAGGCCTATCAGAAACGGGCGCTTGATGTGGTCAACTGGATCGTCGATCTGGCGACCCGGCTTGACCGGCGCTTCATGGTGCGGCTGGTCAAGGGCGCTTATTGGGACACGGAGATCAAGCGGGCGCAGGAGCGGGGGCTTGACGATTTTCCGGTGTTCACGCGCAAGGCGGCGACGGATCTTTCCTATCTCGCCTGCGCCCGGGCGCTGCTTGCCGCTCGCCCGCATATCTATCCGCAGTTCGCCACCCACAATGCCCTGTCGGTGGCGCAGATCGTCACCCTCGCCGGCGATAGCGGCGGCTTTGAGTTCCAGCGGCTGCACGGCATGGGCGAGAGCCTTTACAAGGCGGTGACCGAGCGCGACGGGCACCCCTGCCGGATCTATGCGCCGGTCGGCGGCCATCGCGATCTGCTCGCCTATCTGGTTCGCCGCCTTCTGGAGAACGGCGCCAATTCCTCCTTCGTCTCCGCCGTGGGCGATGCCTCCGTGCCGATCGCCCGGCTGCTGGCGCGGCCGGAAGAGGCGCTGGCCGGCGGTACCCGGGCGCGCAATCCGAAGATCCCGCTGCCCGGCCGGCTTTACGGCACGAGCCGGCAGAACTCCGCCGGTCTCGAATTCGGCTGGGCCGAGGAGCGGGCCGGGCTGGTCAGCGCCATGGCCGCGCATACCGCGCCGGTCGATGATGCCGCGCCGCTTTATCCCGGCGCGCCGGCGGGCGGCCTTGGTCGTCCGGTGCTCTCGCCCACCGACGGGGTGACCCGCGCCGGACGGGTGCGCGAGGCGTCTGCCGGCGAGGTGACGGCGATGTTCGATGTCGCCGGCAAGGGCTTTGATCGCTGGTCACGGACCCCGGTGGAAACCCGGGCCGCAGCGATTGCCCGGCTCGGCGATCTTCTGGAGGAGCATTCCCCGCGGCTGATGGCGCTGCTGGCCCGCGAGGGCGGCAAGACCCTGCCCGACGGGCTGGCGGAAGTGCGCGAGGCGGTCGATTTCTGCCGTTACTACGCCGCCGAGGCGCAGCGCAGCTTTGGCGAAGGGGTGTTGATGCCCGGGCCGACGGGCGAGGAAAACCGCTACCGTCTGCGTGGGCGCGGCGTCTTCGTCTGCATCTCGCCGTGGAACTTCCCGCTGGCGATCTATCTGGGGCAGGTGACGGCGGCGCTGCTTGCCGGCAATGCGGTGATCGCCAAGCCGGCGGAACAGACGCCGCTGATCGCCTATGAGGCGGCAAAGCTGATCCATGAAGCGGGTGTGCCGCGCGATGTGTTCCTGTTCGCGCCCGGTGGGCGGGAGCTGGGCGCGGCGATTGTCGCCGAGCCGCGGGTGGCCGGGGTTGCCTTCACCGGCTCGACCGAAACCGCCTGGGCGATCAACCGGGCGCTGGCGGAAAAGCGCGGGCCGATCGTGCCGCTGATCGCCGAGACCGGCGGCGTCAACGCCATGCTGGTGGATGCCACCGCTCTGCCGGAACAGGTCTGCGACGATGTGATGATGTCCGCCTTCCGCTCCGCCGGGCAGCGCTGTTCGGCCCTGCGGCTTCTCTATCTGCAGGAGGATGTCGCCGACAAGCAACTGGAGATGCTGAAGGGCGCGGCGGCGGAATTGTCCTTGGGCGATCCGGCCGATCCGGCTTGCGACATCGGCCCGGTGATCGACGCGGCGGCCCGGGACAAGCTGAACGCCCATCTTGAGGACATGCGGGCCTCGCAGAAGGTGGTGTATTCCGGCCCGGTGCCCGGCGGCAGTTTTGCCGGCGGCACCTGGGTCGCGCCGCATATCGTCGAACTCGACGCACCGGATGCGCTGACCCGCGAGACCTTCGGGCCGATCCTGCATGTGGTGCGCTACAAGGCCGCCGAACTGCCGCAGATGCTGGAGACGATCGCCGCCACCGGCTTTGGCCTGACCCTCGGGGTGCACAGCCGCATCGATGCGACCGTGGCGCAGGTGGTCGACCGGCTGTCCGTCGGCAATGTCTATGTCAACCGCAACACCATCGGCGCGGTGGTCGGCACCCAGCCCTTCGGCGGGTCGGGCCTGTCCGGAACCGGGCCGAAGGCCGGCGGTCCGGCCTATCTCGGCCGCTTCGCGCTGGAACAGGTGGTGTCGATCAACACCGCTGCCGCCGGCGGCAACGCCAGCCTGATCGCCATGGCCGAGGAGGACTGAGCGGGCGTCTCTTGCCTTGCTAACCCGGACGGCGCCAAGGCGCCGTTCCGGCTGCGGTGTGCCACTCGGGGGTCACGTGCCGCGCGGTTTGGCGCGGGCGGTTGCTTGTGCGGAGGCGGGATCGTCCGGCCAGGGGTGCTTGGGGTAGCGGCCCTTCATCTCCGATTTCACCTGCGCCCAGGAGCCGCGCCAGAACCCTGGCAGATCCCGGGTGATCTGGATGGGCCGATGGGCCGGGGAGAGAAGCTCCAGAATTAGCGGCACCCGCCCGCCGGCAATCGCCGGATGCCGGTCGAGGCCGAACAGCTCCTGCACGCGGATGGCCAGCGTCGGCCCGTCCTCCCGGTCGTAGTCGATCGGCACGTGCGAGCCGGAGGGAGCGGAAAAATGGGTCGGCGTCTGCCGTTCCAGCTCCGCCATCCGGTGCTGCGGCAACAGCCCGGAAAGCGCATCGCCAAGGATGTCCGGGCCGATCTCGCTGGCCCGACTGCGCCCGGCAAGATAGGGCGCGAGCCAGTCGTCCATTGTCTCCGTCAGCGCCGCGTCGGAGAGGTCCGGCCAGTCCGCCGCCGCTTCCGGTTCGAGCCTTTGCCGCAGGAAGCCGACGCGGGCGCGCAAGGCCCGCTGTGTCTTCGACCAATCGAGCGCGCCGGCGCCCTTGTCCTTCAGATAGCGGGACAGCGCCGCCGCGACCCTGTCCGGATCCGGCGCCGGCTCGATCTCTTCCGATAGCCGGAGCTTGCCGAACATCCGGCGCCGCCTCGCGCGAACCTTGCCTTCCGCGTCGCAGGTGACCGCAACCTCATCGGTGATATCCTCGGCGAACAGCTCTCCGATATCGGTGCGTGTCAGCGGGGCGGCGAGCAGGATGCGCCCGCGTGCGGCCGTGCCCTGCACCTCGGCGATGGCCAGAAAATCCTCGCGGGCGAGCGGGTCGCTCTCTTCAAGCCGGGCGCCGCGTCCGCTGGCCATGCGGAAACCGCCGCGCCCGTCCTGCGCCTGGGCGACCCGGTCCGGATAGCCAAGTGCCAGCACCCGGCCGGCCGCCTCTGGTTCGGCCCCGCCCCGGGGCAGTCCGGCCTGTTTGCGCCAGCGTTCGGCGAGATCACGGGCGGCGCTGGTGCGCGGGTCCTTGCCCCGGGCAAGGCCGGCCAGCCGGTCGCGCAGGTCGGTGGAGCGGCCACCAAGGCCGGTTTCGGACAGCACCGCCGCCGTTCTGGCGGCAAGCCCGCCTGCGTCCTCTTCCCTCGAGGCGATCAGCATATGGGCAAGGCGCGGCGCCAGCGGCAGGCGCATCATGCGCCGGCCCGCGCTGGTGAGCGCGCCGCCCGCGTCAAGGGCATGCAGGGAGCGCAGCAGCGATACTGCTTCGGACCAGGCGGCGGTGGGCGGCGGATCGGCAAACCGCAGCATCGCCGGATCGGTGACGCCCCAGGCGGCGAGGTCGAGAACAAGCCGCGACAGATCCGCCTCAAGGATTGCCGGCCGGTCGTCGGCGGCAAGCGCCCGGGTCTGCGCCTCGTCCCACAGCCGGTAGCAGATGCCCGGCTCGGTTCGTCCGGCACGGCCGCGCCGCTGATCGGCGGCGGCGCGCGAGACCCGCACGGTTTCCAGCCGGGTCAACCCGGTGGCTGGCTCGTAGCGCGGCACCCGGGCCATGCCGCTGTCGATCACCACCCGCACCCCCTCGATGGTCAGGGAGGTCTGGGCAATGGCGGTGGCCAGCACCACCTTGCGCCGTCCCTCCGGTGCCGGGCGGATGGCCGCGTTCTGGGCGGAGGCCGTCAGCGCCCCGTAGAGCGGCGCGAGGTCGACGCCGGCGGGCAGGTTGGCGGCAAGAAGGTCCGCAACCTTGTGGATCTCTCCCTGGCCGGGCAGGAAGGCGAGGATCGAGCCGCTCTCGTTGTCGAGCGCCTGGCGGATCGCCCGCGCCATCTGCGCCGGCAGCGGCGCGCCCGTCTCCCGGCCGAGATAGCGGGTTTCCACCGGGAAGCTGCGCCCGGCGCAGGACACCACCGGCGCGTCGCCGAGCAGCCGGGCGACGCCGGCCGCGTCGATGGTCGCCGACATGGGCAGGAGGCGCAGGTCCTCGCGCAAGGCGGATTGCACATCGAGCGCCAGCGCCAGCCCCAGATCGCCATCGAGCGAGCGTTCGTGAAACTCGTCGAACAGAATGGCGGCGACCCCTGTCAGCTCCGGATCGTCGAGGATCATCCGGGTGAACACCCCCTCGGTGATCAGCTCGATCCGGGTTCGGTCCGAAACCCGGGTTTCCAGCCGAACCCGCAGGCCGACGGTGTCACCGACCTCCTCGCCGAGCTGCGCGGCCATGCGCGCCGCCGCCGCCCGGGCGGCCAGCCGGCGCGGCTCCAGCACGAGAATGCGCCCCTCGCCGCGCCAGTCGGCATCGAGCAGCGCCAGCGGAACGGCGGTGGTCTTGCCGGCGCCCGGTTCGGCGACAAGCACCGCCGAGGGGTGGGCGGCGAGCGTGTCCAGAAGCTCAGGCAACACCGCGTCGATTGGCAGGGTGGGGCGGTTGGGATGGGGCATTTGCGTCATTTCGAAGAGCCGCGAGGGGGATGCGGCGATATCGTCAGGGGCGAGTGCTCTACGGAGCGAGGGGGACCTCAACCGGCAGAGGATTCCTGCGCGGACCAGTGGCGGCCGGTCAGTTCCACCGCGAACAGGGCGGGGGTGCGGGCGAAGCTGGCCAGCCCCTCCAGCGCCGGGTTCGGATGGCGCACCAGATAGGTGGGGATGGTGCGCATCAAGGCATCATGCGGGGCCTTGGCCTCAAAGGCGGCGCGGAAGGCAGGTGCGCGCAGGTGCCGTTCGATCCGCATCGGAATGCCGCCGCCGAGATAGACCCCGCCGCGCGCCAGGAAGGCCAGCGCCAGATCTCCGGCTACTCGGCCGAGCGCCCGGACGAAACAGGCGACGGTTCGCAGCGCCACGTCGTCGCCCGCGTCGGCGGCTTCGGTCACGGCGGCGCCGCTTTCGAACCGGCGGCTCTGGCCTTCGGCTTCGGCGACGGCGCGCGACAGGCGCACCAGCCCGGAGCCGCTGAGCACCTGTTCGGCGCCCACCCGTCCGCCGACCCGTTCCAGATGGTCCCAGATCCGCATGTCCTCGGCATCGACCGGCCCCAGCTCCATGTGGCCGCCCTCGCCGGGCACCGGGATCCAGGTGTTGGCCGCGTGGATCATCGCCGCCGCGCCAAGTCCGGTGCCCGGGCCGAGCACCACCTTGGCGCCGAACGGCACCGGGGCGCCGCCGCCGAGCTGTTCGACGGCCGCGCCCTCGAGCCCGGGAAGGGCAAGGGCCTGAGCCTCGAAGTCATTGAGCACGATCACGCTTTCCAGGCCGAACTGGGCGATCAGCTCCTTTGGGTCGATCACCCAGTCGGCGTTGGTGAGCGGGATCGTCTCGCCGGTAACCGGTCCGGCGACGGCGATCACGGCGGTGCGCGGCATCAATGCGGTGTGGTTGAAGACGCTGGCGGTCGCCGCCTCGGCGAAACCGGGAAACCCGGCGGTGCTGACCGGCTCGAAGGCCTTGGTCTGCGCATGGGCGTCGCGGACGATGGCGAAACGGGCATTGGTGCCGCCGATATCGGCCACCAGCACGGGAAAGCGGAAGCCCTTGAGGGACGAGGTGGAGGTGGTCATGAGCGGTTCTTGGCGATTTCCGGTGTCTGCGAACTGGTGGCAAGGCCGGTGAGACGGGCCGAACGAAGCAGGATTTCCGCCGTCGAGCGGTTGAGCGCCATCGGGATGTCATAGACCAGCGCCAGACGCATCAAGGCCTTCACATCCACATCATGCGGCATCGGTGTCAGCGGGTCGACGAAGAAGATCAGCCCGTGCAGACGCCCCTCGGCGATCATGGCGCCGATCTGCTGGTCGCCGCCGAGCGGGCCGCTCTTCAGCCGGATAATATTGAGATCGGGGCAGGCCTCACCAATGCGTCCGCCGGTGGTGCCGGTCGCCATCAGCTTGTAGTCGGCAAGCTTGGCGGTGTTGAGGCGGGCGAAGGTGACCATCTCCTCCTTTTTCGCGTCATGGGCGATGAGGGCAAGGGTCGGGCGGTCCAGGCGCTGTGTCTCGGTCAAGGGGCGATCCTGTCGCAGGTTTTCAACCTTCAGGATGTACAGGCTTCCACCGCCGGGGGAAAGCCGTTTGCGGGCGGATTGGGCTTTGGCTCCCGCCCACAAACGGCGCCGGGCAGCCTCAGTCGTAGAGGCTGCAGTTGATCGGCCGGCGCATTGCCGCGGTCATGATCCGGCCGGTGTTCGGCGACAGTCCGGCGATCTCGAGCATCAGCTTCATGCGGATGGCGTTGGCGAACTGCTCCTTGGAGCGGACCGGCACGGAGAAATGTCCGGGGCCGCCGATGACGCAATCCTCATAATAGTGGTCGATATGCATCATCGCCTGCCAGTCGTCCTTCGCCGATTTCAACATCAGGGGCAGGCCGTTGATGGTGATGCCATTGGCGATGGCGCGATCGCGGAACTCGGTGACCGCGCCGCCCTGGTTGTTGGGGCCGTCGCCGGAGATGTCGATCACCTTGCGGATGCCCTGATAGCGGTTGCCGGCGATCATGGTCATGGCCTGGGCCAGGGCGGAGGCGATGGAGGTGCGCTGGCGATGGTGCAGCGGCGCCTCGGCGATCCTGGCGGCAAAGGCGGCGGCGGTTGCACGGTCGCTGATCACCGACCAGTCGGCGACGATGTAGTGTTCGCCAACCCCGCCCCATTCCAGATAGGAGACGGCGATCCGCCCGAGCGGACCATAGCGAATGGCGTCGACCACCTGCGGCGAGGTGAGGGCGGCCACATAGCCGGCGCGTTGCACCTCCTGTTCGTCCCGGTCCATGGATTGCGAAATGTCGACGGCCAGGATCAGTTCCACATCCACTTCCGCATCCGGATCATAGGCATATCCGAAGATGGTGGGATTGCCCGCCGGCCAGGCCGGCCCGGCAGTGAACAGAAGCGGAAAGATCAGGGACAGCCCGATCAGCATGCGCGCGATCCAGCATGACCGCATGTCGCGGGAGAACGTGAGAACGCCCATGGTCGAAACCTCCTTCAACCGGTGTGGCGGGCTCCTGCCGCGTTTCGTGTCCCTGTGCTTGCCATCCCCCAATTCGCCTTTTGAGCCCGGAGTTGCGGGGCCGGATCTTTGGCCGGTTACCGTCCGGACCTGACGAGTCCATCATCAAGTCAGATTCACGAAGCGAGCATCCAGCCCGCGGGGTGAGTGGCGCGCGCCGGGATAGTCTCAGGCGCGACCTCTCACCGCATCGCCGGGGTATGCCCGCCGATGTTTCCGTTGCCTTGATCGACTTGCGCAGAACTTCACGGAAGTAGGGCGCGGGCCGAATCTTGAGAGTTGTGGAAGTGTATCATGTTTTTAATCTTTTTTAGAAAAACAATATTTGTACAAACGTCTGGTTGAGATCATGAGAATTTGTAAATTTGTTATAATTTTTCTGCGGAATGTGACTGGGGTCACCTGCCCATATGTCGTTCCTGTCTTGCAGGGAATGTGAAGATCGCTGTGTCATCAGGGGGCTTCCGCCGCGATGCGCACCACTGCGAAGCTGTGGCGCCGGGTGGCTGGACAAGGCGCTTGACCTCACTGGATGGGTGGGGCAGTCTCGTTTGAAAGAAATCCCATAAGCTGAATATTTTTTCGGCCACCAGAGGTAAGTGGACCCGACGCGCCCGTCGGTCTGACGGCGAGAGCGCGGGGCGGTGCGGATGAGGGGAGGTGAACCCGGTCATGCGGCAGGGCGACGGGATCACAGACATGGCCATTCGCGCGGCCTGGATGTCCTTCGTTGGCGGAGCGACGCAAGGGCAGATCGCCTCCCGTCTTGGAATCTCCTCGGCCAAGGTTCATCGACTGATTGCCCATGCGCAGCGTACCGGGCTGGTGCGTTTTCGGGTCGAAGGGCGGCCGACCGATTGCCTGGAGCTCGAAGCGGCGTTGATGAATGCCCATGGCCTGGCGTCCTGCCTGGTCGCGCCGGATATTGGTGGCGCCGGCGCGGATGCGCCGATCCAGGCGGTGGCGGAGCTGGCCGGCGAGCATCTGGCCAATCTGCTCGGCAATGCCTCGGTCTCGCAGGTTGGTGTCGGCATGGGCCGGACCCTGAAGGCATCGGTCGACCTGATGCCGAGGATCCAGCGTCCCGACCTCAGGATCGTGTCGATTTCCGGATCGTTGACGCGAAAACTCTCCGCCAACCCCTTCGATGTGGTGCAGCATCTGGCCGAGCGCAGCGGCGGCGAGGGCTATTACCTGCCGGTGCCCTATCTGGCCGAAAGCGTCGACGAACGGGACATGTTCCTGAAGCAGCGCAGCGTGCAGGCGCTTCTGGAACGGGCGCGCGCCTCGGACCTGTTCGTCATCGGCATCGGATCGGTGGAAGACGACGGGCACCTCATCCGCCGCGACCTGATTTCCCGCGACGAGCAGCGCGACCTGATCGCTTCGGGCGCCGTCTGCGATCTGATGGGGCGGTTCATCGACCGCGATGGCGCGCTTGTGCGCGCCCGGCTCAACGACAAGGCGGTGGGCCTGCCGTTCGAGGCGGTGCGCGGCGCCCGGGTGGTGGCGCTGGCCGGCGGCACCGGCAAGAGCGAGGCAACCCGCGCGGCACTACGCGCAGGCATTATCACGGACCTGATCGTCGACGAGACCCTGGGCCGGGCCCTGGTCGCGGCGGACGGGACACAACGGGCCAGATCCGCATGAAGACGGGCTGGGCCAACAGCTGGAGGTATGACACGTGAAGAAACTCTTTTTGCTCGGAGCAGCCGCGCTTGCGCTGACGGCCGGCGGTGCCGCCGCGCAGGAGATCCAGCCGGCGCTCGCCTATGACCTTGGCGGCAAGTTCGACAAGTCCTTCAACGAGGCCGCCTATGTCGGCGCGGAGAAGTTCAAGGCCGACACCGGCATCGCCTATCGCGATTTCGAGATCCAGAACGACAGCCAGCGCGAGCAGGCGCTGCGCAATTTCGCCCGGCGCGGCGCCAATCCGGTGGTGGCCATCGGCTTTTCCTATGCCAATGCGCTGGAGAAGGTGGCCAAGGAATTCCCCGACACCAAGTTCGCCATCGTCGACATGGTCGTCGATCTGCCGAATGTGCGCTCGATTGTCTTCAAGGAGCATGAGGGCTCCTACATTGTCGGCAAGCTGGCGGTGATGGCCTCCGAAACCGGCAAGGTCGGCTTCGTCGGCGGCATGGATATTCCGCTGATCCGCAAGTTCGCCTGTGGCTACAAGCAGGGTGTGCTCGAGACCAAGGCCGATGCGGAGGTGTTCGAGAACATGACCGGCACCACCGGTGCGGCCTGGACCGACCCGGTGAAGGGGGGCGAATTGGCCAAGTCGCAGATGGATCGCGGCGCCGATGTCATCTACCACGCGGCCGGCGGCACCGGTCTTGGTGTTCTCCAGGCAGTGGCCGATGCCGGCAAGCTGGGGATCGGCGTCGATTCCAACCAGAACGGCGTGCATCCGGGCTCGGTCCTGACCTCGATGACCAAGCGCGTCGATGTGGCCGTGGAAAAGGCCTTCACCGATGCCCGTGACGGCAAGTGGACCTCGGGCTTTTATTCGCTCGGGCTGGCCGAGGACGGTGTCGGCTGGGCCTATGACGAGCACAACAAGGAGCTGATCACCAAGGAGATGATCGCTGCGGTCGATCAGGCCAAGGCCGATATCATCGCCGGCAAGATCAAGGTGCATGACTACATGGCCACGAACGACTGCCCGTTCTGAGCCTGACGCCAGGCGCCCTGCCGTTTCGGTTGGCGGGGCGCCGTTTTTTCGAGCCGGGCCCGCTTCCGGCGAGCGACCCACCGTCCTGATGCGAGAGGACGCGAGATGAACATCCTTCTGCGAGCCGCAAGCCTTGTGGCGGCGATGCTGCTGATGCCGGTTGCGATGTCGCCGGCATTGGCCGAGCCGGCGCTGGTCTATTCGGTTGGCGGCAAGTTCGACGGCTCGTTCAACGAAGCGGCCTATCGCGGTGCGGAGGCGTTTCGGGAGAAGACCGGCGAGAGCTATCGCGACTTCGAGATCGCCCGGGATGCGGACAGCCTGCCGGCGCTGCGCAATTTCGCCAATCGCGGCTATGCGCCGATTGTTGCCATCGGCTTCAACCAGGCGGAGGCCGTCGGCGCGGCGGCCAAGGCCTTTCCCGAGGCGCGCTTCTCCATCGTCGACATGGTGGTGACGGCGCCGAATGTGCGTTCGGTGACCTTTCGCGAACAGGAGGGCGCCTATATCGCCGGGCTGCTGGCGGCGATGGCCTCAAAGACCGGCACCATCGGGTTCGTCGGCGGCATGGACATCCCGCTGATCCGGCGCTTCCTGTGCGGCTACCGGCAGGGCGCGGCCTCGGTGTCGAAGGATGTGCGGGTGCTGTTCAACATGGCCGGCGACACGCCGGCGGCCTTCGCCGATCCGGCACGCGGCGCGGAGCTGGCCCGGTCGCAGATCGCGCGCGGCGCGGATGTGATCATCCAGGCGGCTGGCGGCACCGGCATCGGCGTTCTCCAGGCGGCGGCCGACGCCGGCAAGCTGGGGATTGGCACCGACAGCAACCAGAACGGCCTGCACCCGGGCAAGGTGCTGACCTCGATCCGCAAGCGGGTCGATGCGGCGGTTCTGGATAATTTTCTCGATGAGCTTTCCGGCGAATGGACGCCGGGCGTACACGTGCTCGGCCTGAAGGAGGGCGGCATGGACTGGGTGATCGACGCCAACAACCGGGACCTGATCACGGCGGACATGGAAGCGGCGGCCCGCCGCGCCGAGGCGGACATCGCCGCCGGCCGGATCATCGTTCACGATATGGCGCGCGACGGGAGCTGCGCGCCGTGACCGCCCCGCTCGCCATCGAGCTTGTCGGTATCGACAAGCGGTTCGGCTCCGTGCGGGCCAACAAGGACATCGACCTGAAGGTCGCCAAGGGCTCGATCCATGGCATTGTCGGCGAGAACGGCGCCGGCAAGTCGACCTTGATGTCGATCCTGTACGGTTTCTATCATGCGGATGCGGGCGAGATCCGCGTCGATGGGCGGCCGGTGACCATCGCCGACAGCCAGGCGGCGATCGCCCTTGGCATCGGCATGGTGCATCAGCATTTCATGCTGGTGGAGAATTTCACCGTGCTGGAAAACGTCATTCTCGGCGCCGAGGGCGGCCCGCTTTTGGCCGGCGGGGTGGCCCGCGCCCGGGCGACGCTGAAGCGGCTGGCCGAGGATTACGACCTGAAGGTCGATCCGGATGCGGTGATCGAGGATCTGCCCGTGGGCTTGCAGCAGCGGGTGGAGATCCTCAAGGCGCTGTTTCGCGGCGCCGATATCCTGATCCTCGACGAGCCGACCGGGGTGCTGACCCCGGCGGAGGCCGATCACCTGTTCCGCATCCTCAAGGTGCTGCGCGACGAGGGCAAGACGGTCCTTCTGATCACCCACAAGCTGCGCGAGATCATGGCCATCACCGACGAAGTGTCGGTGATGCGGCGCGGCGAGATGGTGGCAACGCGGCAGACCGCGAAGACCTCCATGGGCGAGTTGGCCGAGCTGATGGTCGGTCGGCGGGTCCTGCTGGAGGTGGAAAAACAGCCGGCCTCGCCCGGACGCCCGGTGCTGCAGGTGGAGAACCTGACCGCCCGCGACGGGCGCGGGGTGGATGTGGTGCGCGATGTCTCCTTCGAGGTGCGCGCCGGCGAGATCGTCGGCATTGCCGGGGTGTCCGGCAATGGCCAGTCGGAACTGCTGGAGGCAATCGCCGGCATCCGTCCGGTGCGCTCCGGCGCGGTGACCATCGACGGCACCCGCCTGGATCTGGCGCGGAACCCGGTCGATGCCGCCGCCATGCGCCGGCATGGGCTTGCCCATGTGCCGGAGGACCGGCACCGCATGGGGCTGGTGACCAGCTTCAGCGAATACGAGAACGCGATCCTCGGCTACCACCGCGATCCGGCCTACGGCCGTGGACCGATGCTCGATATCGGCGCGATCCGCGAGGCGGCGCGGGCGGAGATCGAGAAATACGACATTCGCCCGCCCGATTGCCTGTTGCGCACCGCCGGGTTTTCCGGCGGCAACCAGCAGAAGATCGTGCTGGCGCGGGAGATCGAGCGCGATCCGGTGATCCTCTTGGTCGGTCAGCCGACGCGCGGTGTCGACATCGGCGCGATCGAGTTCATTCACAAGCGGCTCGTCGCCCTGCGCGATGCCGGCAAGGGGGTCTTGCTCGTCTCGGTCGAGCTGGACGAGATCCGCGCGCTGGCCGACCGGGTGCTGGTGATGTTCGACGGCCGGGTGGTTGGCGAGCGGGCGCCGGAGACGGACGAAAGCGAATTGGGGCTGTTGATGGCCGGTGCGGCGCAGGAGGCGGCGGAATGAGGGCTGGGCAATTGCCGCGCTGGGCCGATTACGGCCTGATGCCGGCGATCAATGTGGTGGCGGCGTTTCTGGTCTCCGGGCTGGTGGTGCTCCTGATCGGAGAGAACCCGGTCGAGGCGGTGCGGATCCTGGTCTGGGGCGCGCTCGGCTGGAACGAGGGGATCGGCTTCACCCTGTTCTACGCCACCAATTTCATCTTCACCGGGCTGGCGGTCGCGGTCGCCTTCCATGCCGGGCTGTTCAACATCGGCGGCGAGGGCCAGGCCTATCTCGGCGGGCTCGGGGTCGCGCTTGCCTGTCTGGCGCTCGACCGTTTCGTGCCCTGGTGGGTCACCTTGCCGGTGGCGGTGGCCGGGGCGGCGGCGGCGGGCGCGCTCTGGGCGCTGGTGCCAGCCTATCTTCAGGCCAGGCGCGGCAGCCATGTGGTGATCACCACCATCATGTTCAATTTCATCGCCGCCTCGCTGATGGTCTATCTGCTGGTCAACGTGATGGCCAAGACCGGGTCGATGCAGCCGGAAACCCGTACCTTCGAGGCCGGCGGCCGGCTGCCGCTGCTGCAATCGATCCTTCCGGGGGTGGATTTCGGCTCAGCACCGGTGAACCTTTCCTTCGTGTTGGCGCTGCTGTCCTGCGTTCTGGTCTGGGTGCTGATCTGGCGCACGCGGCTCGGCTATGAGATCCGCACCTTCGGCGCCAGCCCGGGAGCGGCGGTCTATGCTGGCATTTCGCCGGTGCGCATCACCATCGTCACCATGCTGATTTCCGGCGGGCTCGCCGGCATGATGGCGATCAACGAGATCATGGGCTCGCAGCACCGGCTGTTGATCGAATTCGTCTCCGGCTATGGCTTTGTCGGCATTGCCGTGGCGCTGATGGGCCGGGCCCACCCGGTCGGCATCGTCCTGGCGGCGATCCTGTTCGGCATCCTCTATCAGGGCGGGGCGGAGCTTGCCTTCGAGATGCCGGCGATCACCCGCGACATGATCGTGGTGATCCAAGGGCTGGTAATCCTGTTCGCCGGCGCGCTGGAGCATATGTTCCGGCCGCTGCTGTTGCGCCTGTTCGGCATTATCGCCGCGCCGGCCTCGAAGCCGGCGTGAGGAAGGGGAAGCCATCATGTTCGACACCCTGATCCTCATTCTCGACAGCACCGTGCGTCTGGCAACGCCGCTGCTGCTTGCCGCGCTCGCCGGGCTTTATTCGGAACGCTCCGGCGTGTTCGACATCGGCCTGGAAGGCAAGATGCTCGGCGCTGCCTTCGCCGCCGGTGCGGCCGCCGCCGTCACGGGCTCGGCCTGGGCAGGGCTCGCCGCCGGCATCCTGGTTGCCATCGCGCTGGCGCTGGTGCACGGCTTTGCCTGCATCACCCATCGTGGCAACCAGATCGTCTCCGGTGTTGCCATCAACTTTCTCGCCATCGGCCTGACGGCGCTGCTGGGTCAGGACTGGTTCCGTCAGGGCGGGCGCACGCCGCCGCTGTCCGGCGACGGGCGCTTCACCAATATCCAGTTGCCCTTCGCCGAGGCCTTGCGCGATGTGCCGGTGATCGGCGGCCTCTATTCGGAGCTTCTGTCCGGCCACAATCTTCTGGTCTACGTGGCTTTCCTCGCCGTGCCGGTGACCTGGTGGGTGCTGTTCCGCACCCGCTTTGGTCTGCGCCTCAGGGCGGTCGGCGAGAACCCGGCTGCGGTCGATACGGCGGGGATCTCGGTCACCTGGTTGCGCTACCGGGCGGTGATCTGCACCGGCATCCTGTGCGGCGTCGCCGGTACCTACCTGTCGGTGGCCCAGTCCGCCGGCTTCATCAAGGACATGACGGCGGGCAAGGGGTTCATCGCTCTTGCGGCGCTGATCTTTGCCAAATGGAAACCGGTTCCGGTGATGTTCGCCTGCCTGCTGTTCGGCTTTCTTGACGCCGCGGCAATCCGGTTGCAGGGTCAGGAAATACCCGGCATCGGCGAAGTGCCGGTGCAGGCGATCCAGGCTCTGCCTTATATCCTGACCGTTGTGCTGCTGGCCGGGTTCATTGGCCGCGCCGTTCCGCCCAAGGCCGGCGGCGTGGCCTACGTCAAGGAGCGAACCTGATGTCTCGATTCGATGAGTTGTTTGCCGCGGCCGCTGCTGCGCGCGCCAATGCCTATGACAAATACTCCGGCTTTGCCGTCGGTGCCGCCGTTTTGGGCAAGGATGGCAAGATCTATGCCGGCTGCAATGTGGAGAACGCCAGCTTTCCCGAGGGCTGGTGCGCCGAGACAACCGCGCTGGGCAAGATGATCTGTTCGGGGGAACGGGAAGTGGCCGAGGTGCTGGTGATGGCCGATGCCGCCCTGTGCACCCCGTGCGGCGGCTGCCGCCAGCGGCTGGCCGAATTCGCCTCCGACGACGTGGTGGTGCATATCTGCGACCTGTCGGGCTTGAGAAAGAACTACACCATTGGGGAATTGTTGCCGGCACGCTTCGTGCTGGAGGCAGGGGAGAGCGCGAGCGCATGAGTGGTTATGGTCCCGAATGCGCCACGGTGGTGCGCGCTGCCCGTCCGGGCAAGTACCGTCTCGGACTGATCCTCGGCTCCGGTCTTGGCTCGCTCGCCGACGAGGTCGAGGATGCGGTGCGCATCTCCTATTCCAAGCTTTCGGGTTTCCCCGTGTCTTCCGTGTCCTCGCACGGCAGCGAACTGGTGGCCGGGACCCTGCAAGGGGTGCCGGTCGCGGTGCTGTCGGGCCGGGCGCATTACTACGAGAGCGGCGTTCCCGGTGTCATGCGCACACCGCTGGAAACGCTGAAGGAACTCGGTTGCGATACCGTGCTTCTGACCAATGCCGCCGGCTCCCTGCGCGAGGAGTTCCGCCCCGGCACGCCGATGCTGATTTCCGATCACATCAACTGGTCGGGCCTTAATCCGCTGATCGGCGAGGAGAGCGAGGCACGTTTCCTCGACATGAGCACGGCCTATGACGAGGGGCTGCGCGGCCGCATTCGCCGCATCGCCGAGGCGGAGGGCATCGCCCTTGGCGAAGGGATCTACATGTGGTTCTCCGGCCCGTCCTTCGAGACCCCGGCGGAAATCCGCATGGCCCGGACCCTTGGCGCCGACGCGGTCGGCATGTCGACCGTGCCGGAGGTCATTCTGGCGCGCTTCCTCGGCATGAAGGTCGCGGCCATCTCCACCATTACCAATTATGGCGCGGGGCTGCAGCCGCACGCCCTGTCCCACGATGAAACCAAGTCGACCGCCTTGCTTGCGGTCGATGCCCTGAAGACGCTGATCCGGCGCTTCGCGAAGGACCTTGCCGATGACTGACCTGACCGCGGCCGATGTGGCGCGCCGCGCCCTGCCGCTGATCGACCTCACCAATCTCGACGACCATTGCCAGGATGCGGATATCGACGCGCTCTGCGCGCGCGCGGTGACCGACTTCGGCGCTGTGGCGGCGGTCTGCGTCTGGCCTCGTTTCGTCGCCCGCGCCGCCTCCTGCCTTGCCGGCTCCGGGGTCAAGGTCGCCACCGTGGTCAATTTCCCGGACGGCGGCGACAAGACGCTTGAGGTGGTTGCCGAGACCCGGCAGGCGGTGGCCGATGGCGCCGATGAGATCGATCTCGTCATGCCGTACCGCGCTTTTGTTTCCGGACGCCGGGGCTTTGCCGAGGAGCAGATCCGGCGGGTGCGCGCGGCCTGCGCCGACCGGCTGTTGAAGGTGATCCTGGAAACCGGCGAGATCGGCGATCCACTGCTGATTCATGCCGCCGCCGGCGTGGCCATCGGCGCCGGGGCCGATTTCATCAAGACCTCCACCGGCAAGGTGCCGGTCAACGCGACGCTGGAGGCGGCGGAGGTGATGCTGACGGTGATCGAGGAGACCCGCCGCGATCATGGCCGCGATGTCGGCTTCAAGCCGGCCGGCGGCATTCGCACGTTGGAGGATGCAGCCGGCTATCTGGCGCTCGCCGACAAGATCATGGGCGCGAACTGGGTATCGGCGGCGACTTTCCGCTTCGGTGCCAGCGGTCTGCTCGATGCGGTGCTGGCCGGGCTCGATGGCGCGCCCGCGCCCTCCGGCGAGGGATACTGACCCGATGATGCTGGCCCAGGAACTCATCCGCCGGAAGCGTGATGGCGGAACGCTTAGCAAGGAAGAGATTGCCTTCTTCGTCAAGGGGCTGACCGACAGGTCGGTCAGCAACGAGCAGGTCTCGGCCCTTGCCATGGCGATCTTCTTCAAGGGGCTCACCCTTGAGGAGCGAGTGGCGCTGACCCTGGCCATGCGCGACAGCGGTACGGTGCTCGACTGGAGCGACATCGACGCGCCGGTGCTCGACAAGCATTCCACCGGCGGGGTCGGCGACAATGTTTCCCTGATGCTGGCGCCGGCGCTCGCGGCGTGCGGCGCGGCGGTGCCGATGATCTCCGGGCGCGGCCTTGGCCACACCGGCGGCACGCTCGACAAGTTCGACAGCATCCCCGGCTATACCACCAAGCCGGACAACGCCCTGTTTCGCAAGGTGGTGCGCGAGGTCGGCTGCGCCATCATCGGCCAGACGGCGGATCTCGCCCCCGCCGACCAGCGCTTCTATGGCATCCGCGACGTGACCGGCACGGTGGAGAGCCTCGATCTCATCACCGCCTCGATCCTGTCGAAGAAGCTGGCCGCCGGTCTCGGCGGGCTGGTGCTGGATGTCAAATGGGGCAGCGGCGCCTTCATGGCGACCCTTGAGGAGGCCTCGGCGCTGGCCGAGAGCCTTGTGCGGGTCGCCAATGGCGCCGGCTGCCCGACCACCGCGCTCCTGACCGACATGAACGAGCCGTTGGCCTCGGCCGCCGGAAATGCGGTGGAGGTGCGCAATGCGGTCGACTTCCTGACGGGCAAGGAAATCGACAATCGCCTCTTCGATGTGACGGTGGCGCTTGGCGCAGAGGCGCTGGTGACCGGCGGGCTTGCGACCGACGCCGAGGACGGCGCGGACCGGATGCGCGAGGCCTTTGACAGCGGCGCGGCGGCGGAGCGCTTTGCCAAGATGGTGTCCGCGCTCGGCGGGCCGGCCGATTTCGTCGAGCGGCCCGAAGCCTATCTCGCTGCGGCGCCGGTGGAGCGGGCGATCTATCCGGAGAGCCCGGGAACGGTGGTGGCCGTCGATGCCCGCGCCATCGGCGTTGCCGTGGTGGAGCTCGGCGGCGGCCGGCGGACCTTCGACGATGTGATTGACCCGTCGGTGGGCCTCACCCATATCGCCGGTATCGGTCACAGTGTCGACAGCGATGCGCCGCTTGCCATCGTGCACGCGGCCAGCGAGGCGGCGGCGGCCCGGGCGGCGGACAGCGTTCGCGCTGCCTATCGCATCGGCGGTGCGGCCGAGGTCGAGGACCGTCCCGTGATCGCCCGGCGGATTGCCGCGCCCGCGTAAGGCCCCCGTGGAAGGCCCTTGCGGCTGACGTCTTTTGGGCGGCCCGACGGCTGACCCCAGGATGAAAGGAAAAGCCATGTCCCGAGCGATCCTGTGCGTGCTCGACAGTTTTGGCATTGGCGGCGCGCCGGACGCGGAGCAGTTCGGCGATGCCGGGTCCAACACGCTGGGCCATATCGCCGCGCGCTGTGCCGCTGGCGAGGCCGACCGGCCGGGTCTGAGGTCGGGGCCGCTGCAGGTGCCGAACATGAACCGGCTCGGGCTTGGCCGGGCCGCCGTGCTTGCATCGGGCGCAGCGCCTGCCGGCCTTGACGTCTCCGCCGAGCCGCAAGGCATCTGGGGCTGCGCCAGCGAGACCTCGCGCGGCAAGGACACCCCCTCCGGCCATTGGGAAATCGCCGGCGTGCCGGTTGCCTTCGACTGGGGCTATTTCCCTGAGACGGTGCCGACGTTTCCCGCCGATCTGACCGCGGCGATTATCGAGCGCGGTCAGCTCCCGGGTATTCTCGGTGACCGTCATGCTTCGGGCACGCAGATCATTGAGGAGCTGGGCGAGGAGCATATCCGCAGCGGCAAGCCGATCTGCTACACCAGCGCCGATTCGGTGTTTCAGATCGCCGCCCATGAGACCCATTTCGGCCTGGAGCGGCTTTATGCGCTGTGCGAAATCGTGCGCGAGCTGGTCGATCCGCTGAACATCGGCCGGGTGATCGCCCGGCCCTTCACCGGGGAAAGCCCGGCGGAGTTTGAGCGCACCGCCAACCGGCGCGACTATTCCGTTCTGCCGCCCGAACCGACCCTGCTCGACCGGGTGGTCGCCGCTGGCGGCAAGACCCTGACGGTGGGAAAGATCTCCGATATCTTCGCTCATTCCGGCGTCACCAGCGTGTTGAAGGGCGCCGGCAACGACGCCCTGTTCGACAAGACGCTGGAGGCGATCCGCATGGCCGGCGACGGCGATCTGGTGTTCTCCAATTTCATCGACTTCGACAGTCTTTACGGTCATCGGCGCGATGTGGCCGGCTATGCGGCGGCTCTGGAAGCGTTCGACCGCCGCCTGCCGGAGATGCTGGCGCTGGTGCGACCCGGCGACATGCTGCTTCTGACCGCCGACCATGGCTGCGACCCGACCTGGCGCGGCAGCGACCACACCCGCGAGCGGGTCGCGGTGATCGGCGTCGCGCCGGACGGTCGGCCACATGCCATCGGCATCCGCCCGACCTTTGCCGATATGGGCGAGACGCTGGCGGCTCATCTGGGGCTTGCCGCCGGTCGGCATGGCACACCCTTCGCCTGACGGGGGGCACTTTAGGGAACGGATCCGGCAGGGACTCTGCGGGGAGAGGGATGGGAATGATCGCAAGAAGTTTTGCCGCGCCAGCGGATGGCACGCTCACCGAGGAGATGAAGGCCGCCTACGCGGAAGACGGATTTCTGGTGCTGACCGGCTACAAGAGCGCTGACGAATGCGATCGCCTGAAGGCGCGCATGGGCGAGCTGATCGACGCGTTCGATCCGGCGGAAAACGCCTCCGTGTTCGAAACCGGCGCGCAGAGCCACGCCCGCGACCGGTATTTTCGCGAAAGCGGCGACAAGATCCGCTTCTTCTTCGAGGAAGAAGCGTTTGACGCGGACGGCCGGTTGACCCGGCCCAAGGCGGCGGCGCTCAACAAGGTCGGTCATGCGCTGCATGATCTCGACCCGGTGTTTGAGGCGTTTTCCCGCGATCCGCGTCTGGCCCGCACCGCCGCAGGTCTGGGGCTTGCGGCGCCGCTCCTGGCGCAGTCCATGTATATCTTCAAGCCGCCGGAAATCGGCGGTGAGGTCAATTGCCATCAGGATTCCACCTTCCTGCACACCGAGCCCCTGAGCTGCACCGGCTTCTGGTTCGCGCTGGAGGATGCGGATGAGGAAAACGGCGGGCTGATGGGCGGTCCGGGCGGGCACAAGGGGCCCTTGCGCCAGCGGTTTCACTACGATGGCGATGCCTTGCGGATGGAAACCCTCGATGAGACGCCCTTTGGCGAGGATGTTCCCTTGCGGGCGCCGAAGGGAACGCTGGTGATCCTGCACGGGCTGGTGCCGCATCGCTCCGCCCCCAACCGCTCGCCGCGCTCGCGCCACGCTTATGCGCTGCATCTGGTCGATGGCGCGGCGCGCTGGTCCCTCGACAACTGGCTGTTGCGCGCGGCGGACAATCCCATGCGGGGGTTCTGAGCCGATGGAGGCGCCGCTGGGGCGCGGTCCCCTACCCAAGGCCGAACTGCATGTGCATGTGGAAGGCGCCGCGCCGCCCGATCTGGTGCGCCGGCTCGCGGAGAAATACTCCGTCGACATCGGCGGGCTCTTCAACGAGGACGGCGGTTACGACTGGCAGGATTTCTCCTCCTTTCTGGCCGTCTATGACAAGGCGAGCCGGCTGTTCCGCGCGCCCGAGGATTATGCGCTTCTGAGCGAGACCTATCTGCGTCAGTTGGCGGCGGAAGGGGCGATCTATGCGGAGCTGACCATCTCGCCGGACCATGCTGCCGGGGCGGGCCTGTCCTATGCCGCTTATGTGGGCGGGCTGGCGGAAGGCATCGAGCGCGCCCGGGCGGAGACCGGCATCGAGGCCCGGATGATCGCCATCGGCGTGCGCCATTTCGGTGCCCAGGCGGTGGAGCGGGTGGCCCTGCAGGTGACCGGCGCGCCTCATCCGCTGGTGACCGGCTTCGGCCTTGCCGGCGATGAGCGCGAGGGCCATCCCGCCAGCTTCGCCCGCGCCTTTCGCATCGCCGGGGAGGCGGGGCTCGGGCTGACCGCCCATGCCGGTGAATTCGCCGGCCCGGAGAGTGTCGCGGCGGCGCTCGACTTCCTCAAGGTCCGCCGGATCGGCCATGGCGTGCGGGCGATCGAGGATCCGGCGCTGGTCGAGCGGTTGGCGGCGGAGGGCATCGTGCTGGAGGTCTGCCCCGGCTCCAACCTGGCGCTCGGCCTTTATGGCGCCTTGCGGTTCCACCCGGTCAACCTCCTGCGCCGGGCGGGATGCCGGATCACGCTGAACTCGGACGATCCGCCGTTCTTCCGCACCACTTTGGGACAGGAATACGCTTCCTGCGCGGAGGTTTTCGGCTGGTCGCGGGAGGATCTCATCGCCATCACTGGCTGCGCCATCGACGCGGCCTTCTGCGATGACGAGACCCGCGCGGCGTTGCGCCGACGTCTGCCGGCCGTCCCGGCACAGTGGCAAACCTGAGGAAAAAAGACGAAATCTCACCCGGCATGCACCCTCGCGGCTGGCAAGGCTGTTCATCCGCGCGCGAAAAGGGCATGTAGGAAACTCCAGAGACGGTAACCCGACAGGCCGCCCGGCATGTGTTTCCGGCCAGCGGCGAAAGACAAGAGGCGCGACATGACCGGTGCCACGGTAATCGACCACCCGCTCGTCCAGCACAAGCTGACCCATATGCGGATGAAGGACACCTCGACCCAGGGCTTTCGTCGGCTCTTGCGGGAAATCGCGGTGCTTCTCACCTATGAGGTCACCCGCGACCTGCCGATCACGACGACGGAGATCGAAACGCCGCTGCAGCCGATGAACGCGCCGGTGATCGAGGGCAAGAAGCTGGTGTTCGCCTCGGTGCTGCGCGCCGGCAATGGCCTTCTGGAAGGCATGCTGGAGCTGGTACCGGCCGCCCGCGTCGCCCATGTCGGCCTTTACCGCGATCCGAAGACCCTTCAGCCGGTCGAATATTATTTCAAGGCACCGGAAGGCATGGCCGAACGGCTGGTGATTGTCGTCGATCCGATGCTGGCCACCGCCAATTCGGCCATCGCCGCGGTGCAGCGGCTGAAGGAGGCGGGGGCGACCCAGTTGCGCTTCCTCTGCCTGCTGGCAGCGCCCGAAGGCATCGAGAAGTTCATTGCCGCCCATCCCGATGTGCCGGTGTTCACCGCCGCCATCGACGCGGGGTTGAACGAGAAGAGCTACATACTGCCCGGCCTTGGCGATGCGGGCGACCGCATGTACGGCACCAAGTAAAACCGTCAGTTTTTTATATCATTCGAACTGTCCGAGGGGGATTTATGGGCGGAGCGATCTATCCGGATCTGCAGGAACGCACGGTTTTGGTTACCGGCGGTGGCAGCGGCATTGGTGCGGAAATCGTCCGGCACTTTGCCGCGCAGGGCGCGCGGGTCGGCTTCATCGACATTGCCGCCGAGGCGTCAGAGGCGCTGGTGCAAGAGCTGACCGCCGAGGGCCGGACGGTCCACTTCGAACAGGCGGACCTGACCGATATCGACGCGCTCCGCGCCGCCATTGACCGGGTCCGTGAGGCGTTCGGCCCGATCACCGTTCTGGTCAACAACGCGGCCCATGATGAGCGTCATGCGCTGGAAGACGTGACGCCGGAGTATTGGGACCAGCGGATGGCGGTCAATCTCCGGCATCAGTTCTTCTGCGCCCAGGCGGTGGTGCCGGACATGCGCGCGGCCGGTGGCGGCGCCATCGTCAACATGGGCTCGATTTCCTGGATGATCGGCGAGGGCAACATGGCCGGTTACACCGCCAGCAAATCGGCGGTGCTCGGGCTGACCCGCTCGCTTGCCCGCGATCTTGGCCCGGACAATATCCGCGTCAATTCCATCGCGCCCGGCTGGATCATGACCCAGCGCCAGATCGACCTCTGGCTGACCGAGGAGGGCGAGCAGAACATCATGAAAAGGCAGTGCCTGAAGCGCAAGCTGGTGCCGGCCGATGTGGCGCGGGTGGTGCTGTTCTACGCTTCCTCCGAAGCCTCCGCCTGCACCAACCAGAGCTACATCGTCGACGGCGGCTGGGTCTGATCGCGCCGCCAGGTCGCCGGTCCGGCATCGCGCACGGAAAGGGCCTGCCATGATCATCGTCTTCGGCTCGATCAATCTCGATCTGGTGGTGGCGCTGCCGCGCCTGCCGCGCCCCGGCGAGACCATCGTCGGCCCTGACCATCAGGCCTTTGCCGGGGGCAAGGGCGCCAATCAGGCCCTGTCCGCCCGCCGCGCCGGGGCCTCTGTCCGCATGGTCGGGGCCGTCGGGTCGGATTCCCATGCCGGCCCGGCACTGGCAAACCTGACCGCCGCCGGTGTCGATCTCTCCCATGTGCGGCATCTTGAGGGCGCGACCGGGATCGCCATGATCGGCGTCGATGCCGGGGGCGAGAACCTGATCATGTGCGCCAGCGGGGTCAACGCCCGGGTGGTGCCAGAGTGGCTCGACGGTTGCCTTGAAACCGGTGATCTTCTGGTGCTGCAACGGGAGCTGGAGGCCGAGCCCATCGCCGAGGCGGTGCGGCGCGCGGAGGCGGTCGGGGCGCGGGTGCTGTTGAACACCGCGCCGTCCGGCGATACGGCGTTGGCCGGGCTGGTCGACCGGGTCGACATCGTTGTCGCCAATGAGGCGGAGGCAGCGGAGCTGGCGCAGGCCCGGGGCGCGGCCGGAACGGATGCCGAGGCCCATTGCGCGGCGCTGGCCGGACCGGAACGGCTGGCGGTGGTGACCCTTGGCGGGCGCGGGCTGGTGGCCCGGCGCGGAAAGAAGCGCTGGCGGGTGGCCGCGCGGGCGGTCGAGGTGGTCGATACCACCGGCGCGGGCGACGCCTTCGTCGGCGCGCTGGCTGCGGCGCTGGATCGCGGCGCTCCGGTGGAGCGGGCTCTGTGCGAGGGAACGGCGGCGGGCGCGCTGGCCTGCACCGCCAATGGCGCCCAGTCGAGCGCGCCGGATGCGGATGCGATCGCGGCCCTTGCCGATACGCTGACCTGCAGCGCCGAATAGCCGGACCCTGTTTCAAGGGCGGCGGAACAAGGAGGGAAAGCGATCTTCGTTTTCGCCCTTTCCTATCCGGTTCACCTGTTCCTAAGCACCTCCGGTGCACGCTAGGGCAAGAGGAAGGCCCGGCACGCGGGAACGTTCAAGGGAACCATCATGCTGCGCTATCTTGTCATCGCCGCCGTCGTGGTCGTCGCGGCGATCTTCGGGCCGCGCTTGACCGAGCAGGTGCTCGACCGGGCGGCGACGGAAACGCGCGCGGCATCAGTGAGCGATGAGGACCGGCGGCCGCGTACGGGCAAGCGTACGCTGGTGATCAAGGCCGACCGCAGCGGCCATTTTCGCACCACCGTTCGCCTCAACAATCGGCCGGTCGATGCGCTCATCGACACCGGCGCCACGGCGATTGCCCTGCCGGCGGAGGTCGCGCGCCGGTCCGGCGTTCGGCCCAGGGCGTCCGATTATACGGTGCGGGTCAGGACCGCGAACGGCATGGTGCGGGCGGCCCCCATGCGCATTGGCGATGTGCGCCTTGGCAGCATTCGCCTCAGGAACGTGGACGCGCTGGTGATGCCCGAAGGTGCGCTGGAGGTGACGCTTGTCGGCATGTCGGCGCTGGGGCTGCTGCGCACCGTCGATATCCGCGCCGGCACCATGCGGCTTGTGCAGTAAGGCCGCCGCCGGGACTGGACTTCGCGGAACGAACGGCCCATTGCTGAGGTCTTGGTGACCGCCGGACAGGGCCCCGTGCCCGGTGCCGAAGGATTGCCTTTCCCACCTTGCCAAGGGACCGCGCAGAACCGATGAAAACCGTCTTCTCTCCCGGGCAGCTTGCCCATGATCCGCGACATGAAATTTCCGATGGCGAACTGAAACCGGCCGTGGAGATCCCGGCGAGGGCCGAGATCGTCCGCGCGCGCATTCTTGAGGCCGGAATGGGAGAGATCCTGGCGCCGGAGGAGTTCGGCATGGCGCCGCTCGCCCGGGTGCATGATGCCGGGTATCTTGATTTTCTCGACAGTTTCTGGAGCCGATGGACCGAGGCGGGACGGGGCGGCGAGGCCTTTCCCTTCGTCTGGCCGGTGCGCGGCCTGCGGGCCGATCCGGTGCCGGACCATATCGACGGGCTGTTGGGGCGATACTCCTTCGACGCCGGAACGCCCATGGGGGAGGAAACCTTCGCCGCCGCCCGCGCCAGTGCCAATTCCGCGCTGACCGGGGCGCGCCTCGTTGCTGGCGGAGATCGCGCCGCCTTTGCGCTCTGCCGCCCGCCGGGACACCATGCGGCGGCCGATTACTACGGCGGCTACTGCTTTCTCAACAACGCGGGCATTGCCGCCCAGTGGCTGCGCGACGCCGGCGCGGCGCGGGTGGCGATCTTCGATGTCGACTACCACCATGGCAACGGCACCCAGGCGATCTTCTACGACCGCTCCGATGTGCTGTTCCTGTCGGTCCATGCCGATCCGCGCGAGGAATACCCCTATTTCCTTGGCCATGCGGAAGAGACCGGGATCGGTGCCGGCGAGGGCTTCAACGTCAACTATCCGCTGGCACCGGGGGCGGACTGGGCCATCTGGTCGGCCGCGCTCGATGCCGGGCTGGAGCGGATTGCCCGCTTTGCGCCCGACGTTCTGATCGTCTCGCTGGGGCTCGATCCTTACGAGAAGGATCCGATCTCGCGCTTCCGGCTGACCCAGGACGACTTCACCCGGCTCGGCGCCCGGCTGGCGCGGGCTGGCCTGCCGACCCTTTTTGTGCTGGAGGGCGGCTATGCGGTCGATGCGCTTGGGGTCAATTGCGTCAACACCCTGACCGGGTTCGAGGCCGGCTGACGCCCCGGAGCGGCCACGGTCAGACCGGGAAGCCGAGGCCCTGAAGATGCCGGCGCAGGGCCTCGGGGCCGGTGAAATGCACCGCTGCCATGCCGGCGGCGCGGGCGCCCTCCACATTCGCCGCGCTGTCGTCGATGAAGATCGTCTGCGCCGGGTCGAGGGGATTGCGCTCGAACAGGATGTCGTAGATCCTCCGATCCGGCTTGACGCAGCGCTCATGCGCGGAGACGACGATGTCGCGGAAGGAATTGGCGAGGAACGGGAAGCGCTCCTGGCATTCGGCGAATTTCTCGCCGGAGAAATTGGTGATCGCGTAAAGCGGAACGCCGGCGGCCTTCAGCTCTTCCAGAAGCGTCACGGTGCCGTCGATGGCGCCGGGCACCATGTCGTGCCAACGGCTGTCCCAGGCGCGGATCGGCTCCGCATGCTCGGGAAACAGCGCCAGCCGCTCGGCGATGGCGTCCTTGAACGTCCGGCCCAGATCCTGTTGCAGGTTCCAGTCATGGGTGCAGACTTCGGCGAGAAACCGGTCGGCTTCCTCCTCATTGCCGAAGATGTCCCGGTAGAGCAGGCGGGGATCCCAGTGGATCAGCACATTGCCGATATCGAAGACGACCGTGTCTACACTGCGTGGCATGATGGAACCTGTGTGAATCGTGTGAACGGGAAAATGCCCGATACCCCGGGTTTGTGACAATTCGTCGGTTCCCGGAAAAGGTCGGACAGATAATGCACCGGTTTCGGTAAAGCGGATGGGCAGGATGGCTCTGTACGGATCTGCGAAAGATCAACCGGACGCGGCGGATTGTCAAAGTGCAAGCGTGGGACGGTGCCTCGGCCGGGTGCGGGTCACCGGCCTGTGTCTCATCCTCCTCTGCCTGCTTCCGGCCGCAGGTGCCGTCAGGTCGCAGGATATGCCGCCTCAAGAGGACGCCGTGGAGGAGCTTGCGCCCCCCGCCCTCTACCTGCCCTGGCCGGAGGAGGAGCTTGCGGAAGGCGGAGGCGAGGGCGATGCCGACGATCCCGACGCCGCGCCGGATGCAACGCCAGATGGCGCTTCGGGTGAAGATCGGACCTTCGATCCGGAACTGACCGCACTGCTGCCGGTGCTGCGGGTCGGCTTGGTGCTGGAGCCGTCCGCCGGGGAATTTTCGGTGGCCGAACCGTTCCGCGCCGCGCTGGAGGCGGGCCTGCGCATCCCGGTGATGCTGATCGCCTATCGCGATCTACCGCATTTGCAGCGGGCGATCATCCGGGGGGCGGTCGACTATGCGCCGCTGTCCGCCTCCGCCTATGCGGATGCCTGGCGGCGCTGCGCCTGTCTGGAGCCGCTGGTCGCCCCGCGCGGTGAGGATGGGGCAACCGGCTGGCAGGCGGTCGCCCTCGTTGCCGCCGATGCCCGCTACCGCGCTCTGTCGGATCTGGCAGGCAAGCGGCTTGCCACTTCCGGCCCCGGCTCGACCGCCGGCTACCGGGTGCCCCTTGCCGCGCTGCGCGAGCAGGGACACGACCCGGAGACCTATTTCGCGAAAGCCACGGCCCACGATGGCCCGGTCGCCGCCGCTCTGGCCGTTCTCGCCGGCAAGGCGGATGTGGCGTTTGGCTGGCGACCGCTGGGGGGCGGTGATCCGCCCACCCGGGGCACCTTGCAGGATGTGGCCAAGGAGCGGGGCGGAGCCTCGGGCCTGCGCGTCGTCTGGTCCTCAGCCCCCATCGGCAATGCGCCGCACACCATTCGCCTTGGTGTGCCTGCCGCCGTGCGCGAGCGGATCGTCGAGGTGCTGTTGGCACCGCCCACGCCGGGCGAGGCGGCACCGCTGGCGATCTCGCCGCAAGGCTTCGTGCCGGTGGCCCAAGCCGATTACGCCCCGGTGCTGGCCACCTATCCGCAAGGTGGTGACGGCACGGGGCGTCTGCGGCCGCTTCGGCCGATCAGCCCCTGATCAGCTTGCGGGCTGCCCGGGCGATCATCCTCTCCTCATCGGTGGGAATGCGCAGCACGGTCACCGCCGAGCCGGATGCGGAGAGCACATCCGCATTGGCCGCATTGGCCGCCTCGTCGAAGGCAAGGCCGAGCCACGCCTGCCCGGTGCAGACCATCTGCCGGATCAGCCGCGAGTGTTCGCCGATGCCGCCGGTGAAGACCAGCGCGTCGAGACCGCCGAGCACCGCCGTCAGCCCGCCCAGTTCACGGCGGATGCGGGCGACGAAATGCTCGATTGCCTGGGCTGCGCGCGGGTCGTCCGAGGCCTCCAGCTCGCGCATGTCCGAGGAGATCTCGGACAGGCCCTTCAGCCCGGAATCGTGGTAGAGCAGGGTGGCGATGGCATCGCCGTCCATGCCCCGCTGCTGCATCAGGTAGAGCAGTACGCCCGGGTCGATCTGACCGCAGCGGGTGCCCATCACCAGCCCGTCCAGCGCCGAAAAGCCCATGGTGGAGGAAATGCTGCGCCCCTCATGCATGGCGCACATGGAGGCGCCATTGCCCAAATGCGCGGCGATCACCCGCTTCTTGGCGATCTCCGGGGCAATCTCCGCCAGGCGGCAGGAGATGTAGTCATAGGAGACGCCGTGGAAGCCGTAGCGGCGCACACCCTCGTCGTAATACTGGCGCGGCAGGGCGAACACGGTTTCGGCGAAGGAATGGCCACGGTGGAAGGCGGTGTCGAAACAGGCGACCTGCCGGGCGTCCGGGAAGGCGACCCGCGCCGCGCGAATGCCGGAGATGTTGTGCGGCTGATGCAGCGGGGCGAGCGGGATCAGCCGTTCCAGATCTTCAAGGATCCGGTCGTTCACCTCCACCGGGTCGCCGTAGTTCGGGCCGCCATGCACCACCCGGTGGCCGACGGCGAGAACGCGCGCGTCCGGCAGCGCTTCATCCAGCCAGGCGACGACCACCGCCAGCGCGCTTTCGTGGCAGAACGCCTCTTTCGGCGACAGCGCCCGGTCGGCCTTCGGAATGTCGCTATCGCCGGAAATCCGCAGATGCGGATGGTCCGTGCCCAGCCCGTCGACCTCACCATGCAGGTGCGAATGGTCCGCGTCGAACAGCTGGAACTTGATGGAGGAGGAGCCGGCGTTGAGAACGAGAACGGACCCGTCGATGGCGCTCATTGGCTGGCCTCCCCGGTCAGGGGCGTGTCGGTGGTGAGCGCCGCGCCGTTCTGCTGCCAGTAGTCGTAGAGCAGCGCCAGAACGCAGGAGCTGAGCCGGGCCCGTTCGTCGTCGGCGCGGCTGGTGAGGATCACCGGCACGCTGGCGCCGATGACAAGGCCGGCCGCCTCCGCATGGGCGATGAAGGTCAGCTCCTTGGCCAGCATGTTGCCGGCTTCAAGGTTGGGGGCGATCAGAATATCCGCATGCCCGGCGACCAGCGAGGTGATGCCCTTGGTGCGGGCGGCCTGCACGTCGATGGCATTGTCCATCGCCAGGGGGCCGTCGACGATGCCACCGGTGATCTGGCCGCGTTCGGCCATCTTCGACAAAACCGCCGCGTCGATGCTGGAGGGCATCGCCGGATTGACCGTCTCGATCGCCGACAGAACCCCGACCTTCGGTTCCGACATGCCGATCGCCCGGCCGAGATCGATGGCGTTCTGAACGATATCGACCTTGGCGAGAAGGTCCGGCGCGATGTTGATCGCCGCGTCGGAAATGATCACCGGCGAGGGGCGGCCGGGAATGTCCATGACGAAGCAATGGCTGAGGCGCTTGCCGGTGCGCAGGCCGCCATCGCGCTTGACCACATGCTTCAGCAGCATGTCGGTGTGGAGATGCCCCTTCATCACCGCCCGGGCGCGTCCCGAATGCACCAGCGAGACGGCCATCGCCGCCGCCGCGTCCTCGCGCGGCACGTCGATGATCTCGATACCGGAAAGGTCGGCGCCGATTTCCGCTGCGGCTGCCTCGATATCGGCGGTCTTGCCGACCAGGATCGGCACGATCAGCCCCTCGCGGGCGCCCAGCAGCGCGCCGCCGAGCGAATGCGGATCGTCCGGCGAGGCGACGGCGACCGGCAGGGCCGGCAGTCGGGAGGCCAGCTCGGTCAGCCGGTCGAAATGCTGGTGCCGCTCGATCAGGATGCCCGGCAGTTCGGCGGCATCGAAGGTGATACGCCGGTCCGGCGCAGTCACCACCGCCTCGCCCTCGGCGATGACGGTGCCGTCGGAGCGGGTCACCCGGGTCGCCAAATCGACCTGGCGGTCGGCCGCTTTGTTGGTGACGGTGACGGTGGCGGTCAGGCTGTCACCAAGGTGGACCCGGTCGAGAAAGCGGAAGGTCTGGCTGCGGTAGACGGTTCCAGGTCCTGGCAGGACATTGCCAAGAACGGCGGAAATCAGCGCGCCGACCCACATGGAGGGGGCGATCGGGTCATCCTTCTTGCCATCGCCCGTCCAGTCGATGTCGGGGATGTGCACCGGATTGATGTTGCCGGAGGCATGGGCGAAAACAAACAGATCGTTGATGGTCAGCGCCCGCGACAGGGTCGCGCTTTCCCCGATCTCGATTTCGTCAAAGGTCCGGTTTTTCGCCATTGTGTCTTGTCCTCCTAGCCGGCGGCCTGCCCGGGGAGGGGGCGGCCGTGGCGCTCTAGCCATGCGCCGCCCGTCAGGGCGGCGGCTTTCCGGTCAACATCGGGTCTGATCGTGAAAAGGGAATGAACCCCGGGGCGGGATGCGCCGCGTGTCAGGAGCAACAGGTCACGTTGGTGCTGATGCGCGGACGCAGATAATAGGTGTCTCCAAGGGTGATCGTGCCGGTGCCGAAGATATCCTTCACCAGGCCGGAGAACATTGGCGTGAATGCGTATTCGGTGGTGGCGACGATCAGATAGGTGTTCTTGGTCTTGGTCAGCTCGGCCGGAAGGGGGATCGGCGGGGCGCCGCCACTGGCCCAGGCACCGGTGTTGCTGGCGCGGCTCCACACCACCTGGGGCTTGTCCACGTCCTTGATCCAGATGCTGGCGACCACGAGTTTCAGATCGGTGCCCGGGTAGGGCGACAGGATTACATCGCCCATCTTCAGGATATCGGCGATCTCGCCGCTGGACAGCTTGTCCGCCTGGGCCACCAGGTCGGCGACCGCGCTGCTCGCCTGACTGACCTTGCGGTCGAGGGTGAGCGCGTTGTTCAGCTCCAGCATGCCGATGAACAAGAGCACCATGAAGGGCAGGACCAGCGCGAATTCGACCGCCGCCACGCCTTGCCGGTTGTCCGCGAAGCGGGCGACGATCCGGCCGATTTGCTGCCGCGCGCCCATCAATTCCCCCCTTGCTGGGTCGACCAGGGGAAGGGCTCGTTGCGGAACACGGCGGTGGAGACCAGCAGCCGGTCGCCGGATCCAAGATCGCCGTAGTTGGTCTTCATGAGGGCGGAGATGAGCGGCCAGCGATACAGTGCGCGGACGATGATGATGTCACCGGCCGCACCGTGATCGTAGCCGATGTCCTGGGTAACATTGCCGGTGTCGTCGATGAGCTGCTTTGGCGAGAAGCCGCCGAAGCCCTGGATCTTCTCCACGTCGAGGGTCAACCGGTCGGCGCTGATCGGGAAGCCGGAGACGCTGTCCATGATCTGCGCCTTGAAGGTTTCCTGATTGAAGCCCTGGGCGTGGGCCTGTCCGGTCCGGATCAGTCGGGCCGCGTCCATCACCGCGTTGTTCAGCACCTGATTGGCGAAGAACGACAGGCCGATCTCGATGATGCCGAACAGCAGAAGGAAAAACGGGATGGCGACAAAGGCGAACTCGATCGCCGTGGTTCCCTCGCGGTTGCGGATGAAGCCGCGCAGGAGCCGCAGCCTCGGAAGCCGGAGGGACAAACGCTGTCGAAACATCAAACGCCCGTTCATGGCTGGGTTTATCGCCTAGTTGGTGACCCCGGCGGCTTTTTCCGACATGTCGTTGCGGGAGGTTGCCTGTTTGGTCTGGGCCTCGAACGCGTCGAAATTGTCGCCGACGCGCAGCACCGGCTCGCAGTCCGGCGCGCAGGAATAGGTGGTGCGCGAGGTGTTGCGCATCACAGTGACCACATCATTGCCGGAGGTGCTGACCCGGATCACCTCGTCGATGATCGGCTCGCCCTTCTTGTCGAGAATGACCAGGTTGGTGGTGCCGTAGAGCTTGCCGGTCACCACCACCGTTTGCCGGTCGTACATGGTGACGTCGGCAATCGCCGGGTTGCCGACGATGACCGTGTCCGCGGGCGCGTCGATGCGAAATACCTTGGCACGGTCGGTCATGACCTCCACCGCCCCGTCCTGGGCGATGGCGGGAAGGGAGGACGATGCGCACATGGCGAGCGTGATTGCCGCCAGACGGAAAAAGGCTCCCGGCTTTTTGCGAAAAAACGACACCATGGCTGGCTCCTCGGACGAATTCCTACCCGAATGTGAAGGAGATTGGTGAAGGAAGCGCTAACGCGCCAGGCACGGTCATCTCCCCAAGGGGCAGGCGGGACCGTGCCTTGCCCGGCCGGCGGGCTTGCGAAGGAGGGGCGGGGCGTCATCATGCCGAAGTGTCTCGAAATAAAATCTTTGAAGGTTATTAACCATAGGAAGACACGGGCGGTGGTTTGTTGTTGTGCCTTTGGAATTTAACCTTGTCGCAAGGAGTGGCTTCTATGTTGGCAACATCTTCGATCGACTGAAAAGTTGAAGACAAAGCCGACGAAGTGGTGCTGTCAAAACAAGCTGAATATTAGGAGCCAACCGATGAAGAATCTTCTCGCCCGCTTTGCCAAGGATGAATCCGGCGCGACCGCCATCGAATACGGCCTGATCGCCGGCCTGATCTCGATCGCCATCGTCGCCGCCGTCGAGGCCTCCGGTGGCGCCATCTCCGGCATCTTCAGCACGATCCAGGGCAAGCTGGAAGGCGCTCAGGGCAAGGTGAAGTAATTTCGGCAATCCTTCACCCAGGGTTCTGGTCCTGCCGGCCTTCGGATGACCACGTCGCCGGCCGGACGCACTGGGAGGGTTGACGCGGGCGGCACCAGCCGCCCGCATCCGTTTCCGCCATGGTCTTCTTGCCAGCGGGGACGGACATCGCCTCGCGCCGGCCCCAGCCGGGGCGGCGTGAGTGCCGGACGCCAGTCTTTGCCGCTCGCGGAACCAGAGGCTCTACCAGCGGCTGTTCGAAGGGATGTGAGATGCTCGAAGCGGCGCTGCTCGTGGTGTTCCCCTGTCTGGTGGCCTATGCCGGCGCGTCGGATCTGTTCACCATGACGATCCCGAACCGGGTGTCGCTGCTGCTGATCGCCGGCTTTGCGATCCTTTCCCCCTTCATTGGCCTGACACTGACCGATATCGGCCTGCATCTGCTCATGGGCGCCATGGTCCTTGTCCTTTGCTTCGGCTGTTTTGCCATGGGCTGGATGGGCGGCGGCGATGCCAAGCTCGCCACGGCGGTTGGGCTTTGGTTCGGGTTGTCCCCGGCCATGCTGGAATTCGCGGTGTTCGCGGCCGTTTATGGCGCGGTGTTGACGCTGGCCATCGTCTATTTCCGCGGCGTCGACTATCTGCCGTCGATCCTGCACAATCAGCGCTGGGTGCTGCGACTGCACGATAGCTCGCGCGGCATTCCCTATGGCGTCACCCTGGCGCTGGCGGCGCTGCAGGCCTATCCGCAGTCGGTCTGGTTCGCGGCCCTGTAGTCTCCCGGAACAGAGGCAGGCACAGGTGAAGTCTTAACAAGACCTGAAGACCGAGACGCAAAAAAATCCATTTTGCGAAAAGGTTAATATCCGTTCATCAATATTGCTCATACCTGATTAACCATGTCTTGACCATTTCTCCCCCACAGTAAAAACGACAGGGGTCGGTATGCGTGATGCATCCGGCGCGGAATGGTTGTTTGCGTGGGTGTTAGGGACATGAAAGTCGCACGGTTGGTTATCCTGGGTGTGGCGCTGGGCGCGGGTCTTCTGGCCGCGCGCATGATGATGGGCTCCGCACCGGATCCGGTTCCTCAGCAGGCAAGCGCTCCCGCGCCCGAAATCGAGCGCAGGGAGGTGCTGACGGCCGCCAGGGACGTGGCGCTGGGCACGGCGCTGTCGGCCGACGATCTGAGCTGGGCTGAATGGCCGAAGGACCTGGCGCCGCAAAACGCCATCCTGCGGTCCGACCAACCCGATGCGCTCGATGAATTCGTCGGCCAGATCGCCAAGGCGCCGGTCTATGCCGGCGAGCCGATCCGCGCGGAACGGCTGATCGCCACGGATCGCGGGTTCATGGCGGCGATCCTGCCGAAGGGCAAACGGGCGATCGGCGTGTCGGTCGAGGCGCTGACCACCGCCGGCGGTTTCATTCTGCCGGGCGACAAGGCCGATGTGATCCTGACCCGCCAGGTGAACGCACGCGGCGGCAATTCCTTCACCAGCGAAACCATCCTTCAGAACATTCGCGTTCTTGCCATCGACACCACCACGGCCGGCGAGCAGGACGAGAAGACCCTGACGCCGGGCCAGACGGCGACGCTGGAGCTGACGCCGGAGCAGGCGGAGATCGTCGCCCAGGCCAGCCAGCTCGGCACCATCTCCCTTGTGTTGCGCAGTGCGCAGGATTCCGCGGATGACGCGGAGGAAGAGGCCGTCGGTGGCGGCGTCAATTTCGTGAAATTCGGCGTGCCCAGTCATTCCCGGACCAACCGATAGGACGAGATGGGGCGATGACGTCAAGGAGAACAAAAATGTTGGCACAACGGGTCCTCGGCATCGGCATGGCGTTTGCCCTGGCCTTGGGCGGTCTTGCCTGGACAGGCGCGGCCTCCGCCCAAGGCTATCCCAAGACCGTGAACATCGGCGCCGGCGAGCGGGTCGCCGGGCGCATGTTGCGGGTGGGCCTTGGACGGTCCGTCGTCGTCAATCTGGGCGAAGAAGTCAGCGATGTGATCGTCTCCAATCCGGAAATCGCCGATGCGGTGGTGCGCAGCAGCCGGCGGGTGTTCGTGTTCGGCAACAAGGCGGGGCAGGCGAGCCTGTTCCTGTTCGGCCGGGGCGGCAACCAGATCGCCAGTTTCGATCTGGCGGTGGAAACGGATACCACCGATCTCAACGCGCTGATCCGCCGGGCCGTGCCGGGTGCTCAGGTGCGGGCGGAATCGGTCAATGGCAATCTCATCCTCACCGGCACCGCCAGCAGCACCGCCGAGGCGCAGCGGGCGGCCGATCTGGCCACCCGGTTCAGCGCCCGGGGCGGCGAGGGCGGCCTGCCGGTGCTCAACATGATTTCCGTGACCGGCAAGGATCAGGTGCATCTGAAGGTGACGGTTGCCGAGGTCGAGCGGTCGATCATCAAGCAGCTCGGCGTCAACCTGGCCGGCAATATCGGCATCGGCAACTACAACATCGGCTTCAACAACCAGCCGCCCTTCACGGTCAACACCAATGTGATCGGCCGGGCTGCCGGCGGCCTCTATGACGCCACCAATCCGGCGGCGGCGGCCGGCTTCGTCGCCGGCGCGACCCAGATCAAGGCGAATATTGAGGCGCTGCAGCGCGACGGCGTGATCCGCACCCTGGCCGAACCCACCCTGACGGCGATTTCCGGCGAGAACGCCAGCTTCCTGGCCGGCGGCGAATTCCCGATCCCCATTGCCGACGACAACAACAAGATCACCGTCGAGTTCAAGAAATTCGGTGTCGGTCTCGATTTCACGCCGGTGGTGCTGAGCGGGGGGCGGATCTCCCTGCGGGTCAAGACCGAGGTCAGCGAGATCACCCAGGAAGGGGCGGTCAATGCCGGTGTGCTGACCATTCCGGCGCTGAAGGTGCGCCGGGCCGAATCCACCGTCGAGCTGCCCTCCGGCGGCACCCTCGTGATGGCCGGTCTTTTGAAGGAATCCTACAAGCAGGACCTCAACGGCGTGCCGGGGCTGATGCAGGTGCCGATCCTCGGTGCCCTGTTCAAGAGCCGCGATTTCCTGCGTCAGGAAACCGAACTGGTGGTGTTCGTCACCCCCTATACGGTCAAGCCGGTGGCCCGCTCCGAGCTGGTGACGCCGGTCAAGAACCTGGCGCCGGCAACCGATGGCGACACCATTTTCCTGAACCGTTTGAACCGGGTCTACCGGGTGTCCGGCGAAGCGGGCAACGGCGGCTATCACGGCAATGTCGGATTCATCTACGAATGAGGACCGGACCCATGCAGCCTTTCAAAATCAGATATGTGCGCGCATCGGCGGGTCTCCGGCGGCGTGCGGTTCCGGCCGCGGCCCTGCTGGCCACGCTCCTGCTCGCCGGCTGCCAGTCCCAGCCGACCTACAATGCACTGGCGGCAAACGACTATCGCCTGCGCCATCCGATTACCGTGCGCGAGGCGCCGCGCACCATGGATCTGCCGATCGGCACCGGCTCGCGCCGGCTGTCGCCGCAGATGGCGGCGGCGATTTCCTCCTTTGGCGGCGATGCCCGCAGTCAGGGCGGCGGTACGGTGGAGATCGTGGCCCCGTCCGGTTCGGCGAACGAGGCGGCGGTGCATTCCCTTTTGCCGCAGATCCGCAAGGCGCTTACCCGGGGCGGGGTGGCGCGCAAGCGGATCATCACCCGCAGCTATCCGGTGCATGATACCGAGGTCGCCGCGCCGGTACGGCTTGCCTACATGACGATGCGCGCCACCGCCGGTCCTTGCGGGCAATGGCCGGACAACATCACCGGCGGCTCGCCGACCAAACACAATCCGCAGCTCAACAACACGCTCTATTCGAACTTCGGATGCTCGGCCCAGGCCAATCTGGCGGCGATGGTCGAAAACCCCGCCGATCTCCTTTATCCGCGTGCTTCGGCGCCGGGCGACCAGATGCGCCGGGGCACCGTCTACGAGAAGTATCGCAAGGGTGAGAAGACCGCGTCCGACTACAAGGAAGGCGATGGCGCGCGGATTTCCGATGCGGTTGGCAATTGACCGGGGGAGACAGACCGATGAAGGAACCCGCATTTGACGATGCGCTGGCGGACGGGCCGTCTCTGTCGCAACTGGCCGAGCCGGTGACCGAGCCGCCGGTCGATACCCTGTCGCTGCGGTCGATCCCGCGAATTGCCATCCAGGCGTTTTGCGAAAGCGACGCGGTGATCGGCGTCATCGAGGGCGTTGGTGCCGACCGGCGCATGGCGAAGACCCACGTGAAGGTGCACAAGGGCGGGATCGCGGCGGCGATCGAGTTCTACCGCAATGCGCCGACGCCGAACCTGATCATGATCGAGAGCCGGCTGGCCCCTGCGAAACTGCTGGAGGGGCTGGAGGATCTTGCCGAGGTTTGCGATGCCGGGACCAAGGTGATCATCATCGGTCATGTCAATGACGTGCCGCTCTACCGCGAACTCATCCATCGCGGCATCAGCGATTACCTTGTCGCGCCGATCGACCTGTTTCAGGTGATCCGTACGATTGGCGATCTCTACACCGACCCGGACGCGGAACCGCTTGGCCGGACCCTGGCCTTTGTCGGGGCGAAGGGCGGGGCCGGCGCCTCGACCGTGGCGCATAATGTCGCCTGGTCGATCGGCCGGATGTATGACAGCGACGTGGTGCTGGCCGATCTTGACCTCGCCTTTGGCACCGCCGGTCTCGATTTCAACCAGGATCCGCTGCAAGGGGTGCATGAGGCCGTGTCCTCGCCCGACCGTCTCGATGAGACGATGCTGGATCGCTTGCTGGCGAAATGCGCGGACCGTCTCAGCCTGCTGGCCGCGCCTGCCTCGCTGGAGCGGACCTACGATTATGGCGAAACCAGTTTCGACGGGCTGGTCGATGTGATGCGTCAGGGGGCACCATCTGTGGTGCTCGACATGCCCCATGGCTGGACCAATTGGATGCGCAAGCTGTTGGCCTCGTCCGATGACGTCATCCTGGTGGCGGAGCCGGATCTGGCGAACTTGCGCAATGCCAAGAACCTGGCGGATACCTTGCGTCAGTTGCGGCCCAACGACCCGGCGCCGAAGCTGGTGCTGAACCGGGTCGGCGTGCCGAAGCGACCGGAGATCAAGACGGCGGAATTCGCCGACGCGCTCGGTCTGGAGGCCATCGCGATCATTCCGTTCGAGCCGCAACTTTTCGGAACCGCCGCCAACAATGGCCAAATGATCGGCGAACAGGATGCGCGGCACACGACGGCGGCGCTGTTCGAGCAGATCGCGCAAGCGGCCACCGGACGCGGCGAGGCACGCCGGGACAAGGGGCTGGCAATCGGGTCTCTGGTGACCCGAATTCTGAAACGGGCATCGAAATAGGCCACCCGGCAACGGGTGACGGTCCGCTCGCTTCGGCGGGGGACAAAGCTGAGAGCAGGTGACAATGTTCGGTCGACGAGGCGCATCATCTGGAACGCCGGTTTCCCGCCCGCAGGACACTGCGGTTGCGGCGCCGGACGTGCGTGTTGATCCGGCTCCTGCCAACCCGGCACCTGCCGCCGCGCCGCCGCCCCCTTCCGCGCCGCCGCCCGCGCCCGCCGCGCCCACCCCTGCGGCGCCGGCCAAGCCGGCGACACGCCGGTCGGACGACTACTACGCAACCAAGGCGTCGATCTTCAACGCGCTGGTCGAGGCCATCGATCTGTCGATGCTGACGCGGATGAGCGCGGAGGATGCGCGCGAGGAAATCCGCGACGTCGTCAACGACATCATCGCGTTGAAGAATGTCGTCATGTCGATTTCCGAGCAGGAGGACCTGCTTGAGGATATCTGCAATGACGTTCTGGGCTACGGGCCGCTGGAGCCGTTGCTCGCCCGCGACGACATCGCCGACATCATGGTCAATGGCGCCGACACGGTCTACATCGAGACCGAAGGCCAGATGCAGCAGACCAGCGTTCGCTTCCGCGACAACAAGCAGCTGATGAACATCTGTCAGCGGATCGTCAGCCAGGTCGGCCGGCGCGTCGACGAAGCCAGCCCGATCTGCGACGCGCGCCTTCCCGATGGCTCGCGCGTCAATGTGATCGCGCCGCCGCTGGCGATCGACGGTCCGACCCTGACCATTCGTAAGTTCAAGAAGGACAAGCTGACGCTGAAGCAGCTTGTCCAGTTCGGGTCGATCACCCCGGAGGGCGCGACGATCCTGGAGATCATCGGCCGCAGCCGATGCAATGTGCTGATTTCCGGCGGTACGGGCTCGGGCAAGACGACCCTGCTCAACTGCCTGACCGCCTATATCGACCTCACCGAACGCATCATCACCTGCGAGGATTCGGCCGAGCTGCAGCTTCAGCAGCCACATGTGGTGCGTCTGGAAACCCGCCCGCCGAACCTGGAGGGCGAGGGCGAGGTGACCATGCGCGACCTGGTCAAGAACTGTCTGCGCATGCGGCCCGAGCGGATCATCGTCGGCGAGGTGCGCGGACCGGAGGCGCTCGATCTGTTGCAGGCGATGAACACCGGCCATGACGGCTCGATGGGCACCTTGCACGCCAACAGCCCGCGCGAGGCCCTGTCGCGTATCGAATCGATGATCACCATGGGCGGCTTCTCGCTGCCTTCGCGCACCTTGCGCGAGATGATCGTTGCCTCGATCGATGTGATCGTGCAGGCGCAGCGGCTGCGGGACGGCTCCCGGAGGATCACCCATGTCACCGAAGTGGTGGGCATGGAAGGCGATGTGATCATCACCCAGGACATCTTCGTCTATGACCTGATGGGCGAAGATGCCAATGGCCGGTTGCTTGGCCGCCATCGCTCCACCGGCATCGGCCGGCCGAAGTTCTGGGAGAAGGCCCGCTACTTCGGTGAGGAACACCGCCTGAGTGCGGCGCTTGACGCCGCCGAGGTCTCGGAGCTTGGCCATGTCTGACCTTCAGGCCCTGCTGACCCCGGAACTGACGATGATCGCGGTGGTCTTGCTGGTGGCCTTTTCCATCGGCGGGGTGCTCTACGCCCTGTTCCAGCCGAGCCTTAGCGGTGAAAAGCGCGGCATGCAGCGGTTGCAGCATGTGAAGGCACGGGCCGAGACCCGCGAGGCGAGCCAGCGGGTGCGCGATCTCGACCGGCGGCGCCGGTCCGTGCAGGACCAGTTGAAGGAATTCGAGGAGCGGGAGCGCAACAAGCACCGCGATGCCGCCCGTCCAAGCCTTGAAAAGCGCATCAGCCAAGCCGGGCTGCACTGGACCAAGCAGAAGTTCTGGATCGTGTCGGGTGTCTGCGGCTTGGTGAGCATGGTGTTGGCGCTCCTTGTCACCTCCTCCTATTTCCTCATTCTCTGCATTGCCTTTGTCGGCTTCTTCGGTCTTCCCAGGTTCTACATCTCCCGTCGGCGCAAGAAGCGGATCGAGGCGTTCCTGCTCGAATTGCCCAATGCGGTCGACGTGATCGTGCGCGGTACCCGGGCGGGTCTGCCGCTGGGGGAATGCATCCAGATCGTCTCGGCGGAGGCGCGCGAGCCGATTGCCTCCGAGTTCCGGCAGATCGTCGAGGCGCAGACCATGGGCATCACCTTGAGCGAGGCGATCGCCAGGCTGCCGGAACGGGTGCCGGTGCCCGAAGCGAACTTCCTGGCGATCGTGGTTGCCATCCAGTCCCAGGCCGGCGGCTCGCTGTCCGAAGCGCTCGGCAACCTGTCGAAGGTGCTGCGTGAACGCCGGGCGATGAAGGGCAAGATCCAGTCGATGAGCCAGGAGGCGAAATCCTCCGCCGCAATCATCGGCTCGCTGCCGTTCCTGGTGGCCGGGGTCATGGCCGTGACCAGCCCGAGCTACATCATGGTGCTGTTCACCCATCCGACCGGCAACATCATTTTGATCGGCAGTGCCATCTGGATGACGATGGGCATGCTCATCATGAAGAAAATGATCAATTTCGACTTCTGAGCGGGATCAGCCATGGCCTTGAACATCTCAGACCTCGCCAACCAGCAGACCATCATTGCCGGCCTGACCATGATTGCCGTTGCCGGCACCGTGTTCACGCTGGTGATGCCGCTGTTCGAAGGCGACAAGCTCAAGAGCCGGATGAAATCCGTGGCGCTGGAGCGCGAGCAGATGCGTGCACGCGAGCGCACCCGGCTGGCGAACGAGAAGTCCAGCGCCCGCGCCTCCCTGCGCAACCAGCCGAAGCAGCAGTTGCAGCGCCTTGTCGATCAGTTGAACCTGAAGGCACTGATGTCGGACGAAAACACCCGGCTTCGCCTGCTTCAGGCCGGGTTTCGTGGCACCAAGCCGCTCTACACCTTCCTGGCCGTCCGTCTGGTGATGCCGTTCCTCTTGTTGCTGGCCACCTTGTTCTATCTCTTTGCGGTGATCGGCTACGAGGGATCGGCGACCATCGCCGTGACCATTGCCTGCGCGGCCGCCTTTCTCGGCTATTATGTGCCGGACATCTACCTGCGCAACAGCATCCAGAAGCGTCAGTTGTCGATCAGTCGGGCCTGGCCGGATGCGCTCGATCTGATGCTGATCTGCGTGGAATCGGGCATGTCGATCGAGGTGGCCTTCCACAAGGTCGCCGACGAAATCGGCGTTCAGTCCGTTGCGCTGGCCGAAGAACTGACCCTCACCAACGCGGAACTCTCCTTCCTCGGCGAGCGCCGTGTCGCCTACGAGAACCTTGCCAGGCGCACGGGGCTGGAAGGGGTCAAGAATGTCTGTCTGGCGCTGATCCAGGCGGAGCGCTATGGCACGCCCGTCTCCCAGGCCCTGCGGGTGATGGCGGATGAAAACCGCTCACAGCGCATGCAGGCGGCGGAAAAGAAGGCCGCGGCCCTGCCGCCCAAGCTGACCGTGCCGATGATCGTCTTCTTCCTGCCGGTGCTCTTGGCGGTGATCATCGGACCGGTGATCCTGCAGGTGCTCGCCACCTTCAAATAGGCTGCCGTTCTCCAGAGCGGAAACTGGCCCCGGCGGGCAGGCTCGTCCTGCGTGCGGACCGATCCCGTGAACCCGCGCGCCATTACCGAAAACGCCTCCGGCGGGGGGGGGGGCGGCCGGAGGCGTGGTGATTGGGCTCATCGCTTGAATTGGGGGCGGACGCTATCCTAGCTGCCGCGTTTCTTCTTCTTGTCGGCAGCGGAAATCTCCGCCCAGGAATTGCGCTGCGCCAGCATCGATTTCAGATAGGCAATGTTCTGTTCCGCCTGCGCCGGATCGAGCTCGGCCCGGGCGACCTGTTCCGCTTCGCCGAACCGTCCCTGCAGGCCGAGGGCAAGCGCCAGGTTCTGCCGGATGCGGCTGTCGGCCTTCGGGCTCTGGGCGGCGGAGCGCAGGATTTTTTCCGCTTGCGTGACTTCGCCGGCCAGAAGATGCGACATCGCCAGATTGTTGAGAAGGCTCGGCTCGCCGGGGGCGATCTTCAGCGCCTGATTGTACAGCGCCCGCGCCTTGGCGGTGTTGCCCATCTGGTCGTTGATGGCGGCGGCGGCGGACATCAGCCGCCAGTCGGGCTGGGTCGGGGTCTGCGCGCCCTCGATCACCTGCAGCGCTTCCGGCAGCTTGCCGCCCATCGCCAGCACCTTGCCATAGGCGGCGGCGATGTCGCGGTCGCGCTGATGCTGGATCACCGCCTTGCGCAGCACTGCTTCGGCCTGCGGGATCTGGCCGTTGCGGCGCAGCGCTGCGGCGTAATTGAGAATGTTCTCCCGGTCCTTCGGCGCGCGCGCATAGGCCTGCCCCCAATAGCCAACCGCCTGCCGGGCCGGGTCCGAGCCGGGCGCCGCATAGGGCGCGCCGCGCCCCGCATGGGTGCCCACCGCCTTGTTCGACGACGCGCAGCCGCCGAGCGCCAGGGCTGCCGCCAGCGACAGGGCAAGGGTCAGATGTGAGGCGGTGAGACCAAACCGGGGGCTCTGCCTCTTGGGGCTGGTGAACGGCATCGACCGGGCTCCTCGGCGCGAGAAACGGGAGTGCAAATTGCGTGAGGCCCATCAATACGTCGTTAACCCTAATGCTTCGTTAAACACGGGCGGCGCGTGCTTGCGCTCCACGGCAAGCAGGGGTTTGCCGTCCTGCGGCCTTCATGGTCTATACAGGGGATCTCCAGTGTCTTTTCGATCAGCCAGAAGTGAGACGACCTTGCGCCAGTTCCTGTTGCCCTTCGATGCGGCCCGGCCCACCACCCCGATCCATCTTGTCGACAAGGCGACCCTTCCCGACCTCCTGCAAGAGCGGTTGCCCGAGGCGCGCGACTGGGCGGCGGCCTGCGGTTTTGACGGCGGCGCCGGCGAGCTGTTGCTGGTGCCCGGCGCGGATGGGGGGCTCGCGGCCGTGGTGTTCGGTCTCGCGGCAAGCGCGCCCTCCCGTTTTGCCGTTGGTGCGCTGGCGACCCGGCTGCCGGCGGGCGATTATCGGATCGAGGGGGACAATGCGGACGGAGAGGACGCGGCGCTCGCCTTCGCCATGTCCGCCTATCGGTTCAAGCGCTATCGCAATGCCGGCGAAGCGTCAGAGGAAAAGCCCGCTGCGCGGCTGATGCTGGCGGAAGGTGTCGACCTGGAGCGCATCGGCCGGACCCTTGATGCGGTCGGGCTGGCGCGTGATCTGATCAACACCCCGGCCAACGATCTGGGGCCGGAGGAACTGGCGGCCGCTGCGACCGATCTGTTCGCCCGTCACGGCGGGACGACCTCCGTCACCCTTGGCGATGATCTGCTCGCCGCCGGGTTTCCGATGGTCCACGCGGTCGGCCGGGCGAGCAGCCGGGCGCCGCGCCTGATCGATTGCCGCTGGGGCGAGGAAGACCACCCGAAGGTCAGCCTTATCGGCAAGGGGGTGGTGTTCGACACCGGCGGCCTCGACATCAAGCCGGCCAGTGCCATGGGGCTGATGAAGAAGGACATGGGCGGCGCGGCCAACGTGCTGGCGCTGGCCTCGATGATCATGGCCGCACGGTTGCCCGTGCGCCTCAGGGTCGTGGTTCCGGCGGTGGAAAACGCGATTTCCGGCGCGGCCTTCCGCCCCGGCGATGTGCTGCCGAGCCGCAAGGGCTTGAGCGTGGAAATTGGCAACACCGATGCGGAAGGCCGGCTGGTGCTGGCCGATGCGCTGACGCTGGCCGATGAGGAAAAGCCCGATCTGATGATCGACATGGCGACCCTGACCGGCGCGGCGCGGGTCGCCCTCGGCCCGGAGCTGCCGCCCTTCTATACCGCCGACGAGGCGTTCGCCGCGCGCCTGGCCACGGCCTCCGAAGCGGTCGCCGATCCGCTGTGGCGGCTGCCGCTGTGGGCGCCCTACATGAGCTATCTCGACAGCAGCATTGCCGACATCAACCACATCAACACCCGAGGTGCCGGCTTTGCCGGGTCGGTGACGGCGGCGCTGTTCCTGTCCCGCTTCGTCGAAAACGCCGGCACCTGGACGCATCTCGACGTCTACGGTTGGAACCCGTTCGAGCGGCCGGGCCATCCGGCGGGCGGTGAGGCGCAAGGGATCCGGGCGCTGTTCTCCGTGCTGGAAGAGCGCTATCCGGCGGGCTGATCGGGCTGGCTGATCGGGGCGGGCCGCCCCGCCGCTTGCCGCGATCTCGATAACGGAGCCGAAACGGTTTCGTGTCACAGTGCACCGACGCCACCGGGAGTGGCGGGGAAGAAATGGTGAGCGGATGGGCCTCGACATGCGGCCGTCCCAGGCCTTGCGGTTGTGGCATGAGGTCACGATGGCGATGGTCCGGGACGGGGATCAGGATTTGACGGCACGGCAGATGGCCATCCTGCTGACGGTGTATCTGGAGCCGCCGCCCCACACCGTGCGCGGGCTGGCCAGCCGGTTGAACGTCACCAAGCCGGTGATCACCCGCGCGCTCGACACGCTCGGCGCGAAGAAGCTGTTGTCCCGGCGGCGGGACGAGGCGGACCGGCGCAACGTGGTGGTGACCCGCACGGTTGCCGGCGCGCTTTATCTGGAAAGCGTTGGCGATATCATCGTCGACAAGGCGGCGACACTTGGACGGTAACCGATGACCGAGACCCTCGACAGACGCTTTCATCCGGTCCGGGCGGACCTGGCCGCCAGCGGCTATCGCGGCCGGGTCAGCGACCGGCGCTTTGCCGATGGCACTGCCATGCAGGTGGTCGCCGATCAGGTGGCGCTCCGTCCGGTGGCGGATCTCGCCCGACCGATCGACAGCGAGGCGCTGCACGGTGAGCGGGTGACGGTTTACGAAGACACCGGCGATGGCTGGTGCTGGGGGCAATTGGAGACCGATGGCTATGTCGGCTTCCTGCCGTCTGCCGCGCTTGCCCCGGCCGGCGCACCGCCGACCCACCGGGTGGCGGTGCTGCGCAGCTACCGCTATCCGGTCGCCGACCTGAAATTCCCGCCGCTTGGCCTCTTGTCCTTCGGCGCCCGGGTCGAGGTGGTGGGACGCACCGTGACGCGCGGTCTTGCCTATGCGCTATTGGCCGATGGCTCGGCCATGGTCGAACGTCATCTGGTACCCCTCGACCACCGGGCCGAGGATTGGGTCGGCCAGGCGGAGCTGTTCCTTGACACCCCATATCTGTGGGGCGGGCGCAGCTCGCTCGGTCTCGACTGTTCGGCGCTCGTGCAACTGCCGGCGCTGGCGGCCGGTTACGATTGCCCGCGCGACAGCGACATGCAGGAAACGCGGTTCGGCACCGCGCTGGACATCTCGCAAGGGCTGCCGGATCTCAGGCGCGGCGATCTGGTGTTCTGGAAGGGGCATGTGGCCATCATGGTCGCGCCGGACACGCTGCTGCATGCCAATGGCCACACCATGACCGTTGCCTATGAGCCGCTTGAGGCGGCGGTGGAGCGGATCGCCCGCACCGAATGGGGCGAGGTGACCGCCTGCCGCAGGGTTGGTGGGTGAGAAACTAAAAATGGAAATCCGCGGCGTGCCTTTTTCGGGAATTTCCCTGCGGAATTTCTGGGGGAATGATTTGTGCGGTCGTGAAGAGGTTTTTGAAGCAATCGGAATCCATGCAAATCCGGAAGTCAGATATGCGTCTGGCGCAATTGTAAGCGCTTTGCGGGCTAAATAAACGGGGCGCTTCCGTAACGGGTGGCGAGAGAGTGACGCGGGGGGCGCGCGGATCTCGTCTTTGCAAAACCAGCGCCGGGGCCCCGCAATGCCATTGACCATTCCGCATGTGGTTTTCCTTCATGTGGAAGCCGACACTGAAGCCGCCCGCCTGTTCCGTGAGGCGCTTCTGGGCATTTCCAGCAACATTCGCGTGCGCCGGGTGATGTCCGGCCAGGCCGCGCTCGACCTGATCGCGCGCAGCGACCGGCGGGAGGCCGGGCCGCCCTTCGACTGCCTCGTCACCAATGCCGCACCTCTCGACATGAGCGGTGCGGAGTTGGCCGCACGGCTGCGCAAGCGCTTCGATCCGGCGCTGCTGCCGGTCATCGCACTGACTGAGGAAGGGTCGGCCGGGGAGGGGGAAAACCTGCCGGCAGCGGACCCGCTCTTTGCCGCCGTCTATCGGCAGAGCCGGGATCCGCGTCAGTTGGCGCAAGTTGCCGACAAGGTTGTCGCCACCTGGTTCGCGGCGGCGCGCCGGTTCCACTGCTGACCGGCGCTTCGGGGAAGGTTCAGTAGCCGGCGGCCGGATCGACCACGTTGCGCAAGCCCCCTCCGGCCTCGAAACTGCGAATCTGCTCCTCGATGTAAAGAGAGAGCGCTTCGGGGTCGCTGTCGGCGGCCACATGCGGCGAAATTACCAGATTGGGCGCGTCCCACAGCGGGCTCGTCGCAGGCAAGGGTTCGGTCTCGAACACATCGAGGCTGGCGCCGGTCAAGGTGCCATCGCCAAGTGCCCGGGCAATATCCGCCTCCACCTGGCTGCCGCCGCGCCCGGCGTTGATGAACACCGGCCCGCCGAGCGCGCCGTCTCGCGCCAGACGCGACAGCAGCGCGTGGTCGACCAGATGGCGGGTCTCAGGCGTCAGTGGCAAGAGGTTGACCAGAATGTCGGTGCGTTCGAGGAAGGCGCCGAGTTCATCCGCACCGGCAAAGCTCTCGACCCCGTCGACCGCCTTGAGGCCGCGCGCCCAGCCGGCGACCTGAAAGCCGAGGCCGGCGAGCGCCTGCCCGGCCCGGGCGCCCAGAACGCCGAGGCCGAGAATGCCGACCCGCACCTCCCGCGCGCTCGGCTGCGGCAGCGGCGCCCAGTCGCGGGCGGCCTGCTGCGCCGTGTATTGGAGGTGCTGGCGATGGTGCAGCAGAACCTGGAACACCACCCATTCGCACATGCGCTCGGTCAGGTCCGGATCGACCACCCGGACAATCGGCACCTCGGGCATTTGCGGATCGCAGAGCAGGTGATCCACCCCGGCGCCAAGCGAGAAGATCGCCTTCAGATTGGGGCAGGCCCGCATCACCTCGGCCGGCGCCTTCCAGGCCAGCACATAGTCAACCTCCGCGAGATCGTCCGTCCTGTCGGGCCAGATCTGGATGTCGCGGTCGGGGAAGCGCTGACGCATCCGCTCGGCCCAGCGTTCGGAAGACCAGCCTGCGGTGGCGATCAACAGCAACATGGTGAACTCCTGCCGTAATTAGGGGAGGGGAAGACGGGTGACTGGAAGACGTGCCGGAACCGGCGCTCCAGGTCCGGAGCCGGACCGTCACTCTTGTTAGCCTGTTCGCGCGCTGGTGGTAAAGCGGCCATTGCCGCGTTCCGGATCAGCTCTCCGTGGGCATGGGCGCTGGCCCAGCGGCGGCGCCGTCCATCTCGCGCGCCTCCATCCCGGGCGTTGCTTCAGCCGTTGCCGTTGCCGTTGCCGTGGGCCGGGCGGGGGCTGTGGCGGTGGGCGGGGCCAGATCGAGCTCGCCAATCGCCTGGCCGCGCTTGCCGATCTTGTCGGTGGAGATCAGGATCTGGTCGATATCCTTCGCCGCCTGGCCGAAATGGCTGTGCAGCTTGCGCACCCGCCCGTCGAGCCTTGTGACGTCTTCCACCAGATGCGCCACCTGCGCCTGGATCAGATGGGCCTCCTCGCGCATCCGCGCATCGCGCAGCACCGATTGCACCACCTGGATCGACAGGGCAAGCAGGGAGGGGGAGACGATCACCACCCGGATCCGGTGCGCCCGCTGCACCAGATCGGGGAACTGCTCGTGCAATTCGGCGAAGATGCTTTCCGAGGGCACGAACATGAAGGCCGTGTCCTGGGTCTCGCCGGGGATCAGGTAGCGTTCCTTGATGTCGATCAGATGCTTGGCGATGTCGCGCCGGAACTGCGCCCGGGCCGGCTTTTGCGCCTCGGGCGTGTCCGCCGCGCGGATCAGGTTGTAAGCCTCCAGCGGAAACTTGGCGTCGACCACCAGCGGCGGCGCGCCGTTCGGCATGGTGATCAGGCAATCCGGCCGGGCGTTGCTGGAAAGCGTCGCCTGAAACGCATAGGCCCCGCTGGGCAGTGCGTCCTGGACGATCGCTTCCATCCGCCCCTGACCGAAGGCGCCGCGCGTCTGCTTGTCGCTGAGGATCGATTGCAGCGCGCCGACCTGCCCGCTGAGATCGGCGATGGTGCGCTGGGCCCGGTCGATCACCGCCAGCCGTTCATGCAGGTGGCGCAGGCCGTCATGGGTGCGCCGGCTCGTTTCCGCCATCGACTGGCCGAGCTTGTGGCTCATGCCGTCGAGCCGGTCGTTGACGGCACGCATCAGGTCGCCCTGGCGCGAGCCGAACACCTCGGCCATGGTCTGCATCCGCCCAGTCATTTCCGACTGCACCTTCAGGAGATCGGCGATCCGCGCTTCCAGCTCGCGCGCCTGTTCCGCCGCCTGCCATTCCGCCCGCCGCCGCGCCGCCGCCTGCCGGAACGCCAGCAAGAGCAGCGCCAGCAGCAGGCACAGGACAAGGCCGGCGCCCGCTGCCACGGCCGTGCCGGTGTCGATGGGGCGGTCCCCGAGGGTGAACAGAATCGATGACATGGAAACAAATATAGAACATTTGCCGGCGCCGCAAAACGCTTGGACGTATTTCCTTGGCGGAATCCGGGCCGTGCGCCATTGCGCGCGTTGACGTCGGCGCTGGCATCCCATATCTCACCGGCATGACAAAACGAGACATTCTGATCCTCCCGGACGCGGAACTGCGCCGGGTCAGCGAACCGGTTGCCACGGTCGACGACGGCATTCGCCAACTGGCCGACGACATGCTGGAAACCATGTATGCGGCGCCGGGCATTGGCCTTGCGGCGATCCAGATCGGCGAGCCCAAGCGGATGCTCGTGATGGATGTCGCCCGCGAGGGTGAGGAGGCGCAGCCGATGGTGGTGGTGAATCCGGAGATCGTCTGGAGTTCGCCGGAGCTGTCGGTCTATCAGGAGGGCTGCCTGTCGATCCCCGAATACTACGAGGACGTGGAGCGTCCGGCGCGGATCAAGGTCACCTTCCTCGACCGGGAGGGCAAGTCTTGCGAGTTGGAGGCCGACGGCCTGCTGGCCACCTGCCTGCAACATGAGATCGACCATCTCAACGGTGTGCTGTTCATCGATCATATCTCCAAGCTGAAGCGGGACCGGGTGATGAAGAAGTTCACCAAACAGGCCCGCCTCAACGCCAAGGCGCTCTGACCGGAGCGCACCGACGGGGCGCCATGATCGGCGCCGCGCGCACCATCCCATGACACGAAAACCGCCCGCCGCCGCGATGGCGCGGGTGCCCGAGAAGGAAGATCATGAGCCTGCGGATCGTCTTCATGGGAACGCCGGATTTCGCCGTTCCGACCCTGATGGAAATCGTCGGCCAGGGCCATGACGTGGTGGCCTGTTACACCCAGCCGCCGCGCAAGGCCGGCCGGGGCATGGCCGAGCGCAAGTCGGCGGTGCATCAGGCGGCGGAAACCCTCGGCATCGATGTCTTCACGCCGCTGAGCCTGAAGTCGGAAGAAGAGCAGGCCCGCTTCGCCGAGCTGCGGCCGGATGTGGCGGTGGTGGTGGCCTATGGCCTCTTGTTGCCGCTGGAGATCCTGGAGACGCCGACCCATGGCTGCGTCAATCTTCATGCCTCTCTGCTGCCGCGCTGGCGCGGCGCCGCGCCGATCAACCGGGCGATCATGGCCGGCGACGCGGAAACCGGCGTGGAAGTGATGCGCATGGAGGAGGGGCTGGACACCGGCCCGGTCTACATGGCCGAGCGGATCGCCATTGGCGACACCATGACGGCGGGCGAGTTGCACGACCGGCTCGCCGCGCTTGGCGGTGATCTGATGGTGCGGGCGCTCGCCGCCCTGTCGCGCGGCGCGCTGGCACCGACGCCGCAAGCAGCGGAGGGCGTCACCTACGCCCGCAAGATCGACAAGGGCGAAACCCGCGTCGACTGGACCCGCCCGGCCGGTGAGGTGCACAATCACATTCGCGGCCTGTCGCCCTTTCCCGGTGCCTGGTGCGAGATGGAGCTTGGCGGCAAGCGTGAGCGGGTCAAGCTGCTGCGCAGCGCCCTGGAAACCGGCATCGCGGTGCCGGCGGGCACCCTGCCTGGCACGGTTCTTTCCGCCGATGCGGCGGAGGGCGTCGTCATTGCCTGCGGGTCTGGCGCGCTGCGTCTTGTCCAGTTGCAGCGGGCGGGGCGCAAGCCGATGGCGGTGGCCGAGTTTCAGCGCGGCGCGCAGCTCGCCGCCGGCGATCTGGTGCACTGAGGGGGCGGCGTCCGGTAAATCGGCGCGACAGTTTTGCATCGACGGCGCGGTGTTCCTTTGCTACCCAGCGTCTCAGCCACAGAGCCAATAACAACGGACAAGACCTTCATGACCGGGACCGCGACGCCTCTTTCCATTCGTGCCGTCCTGCCGGCGGACGAAGGGGATATCGCCGAACTGATCGCCGCGGCCTTCGGTCAGCCCGATGAGGCGCATCTGGTGCGCGAGCTGCGCGCCTGCGGTGCGCTGGTGCTGGAGCGGGTCGCCTGCGATCCCTCCGGACAGATCGTCGGCCATGTGGCGTTTTCCCGGGTGACCGGCGCTGGCCAGGGGCACAGGCTGGAGATTTCCTGTCTCGCCCCGGTCTCGGTCTGGCCGAACCTGCAGAAGCAGGGCATCGGCAGTGCCCTGATCCGCGCCGCGCTCGACGATCTGCGCGCCGCTGGCGAGGATCTGGTGCTGGTGCTCGGGCCACCCGCCTACTACCCCCGTTTCGGCTTCGATCCGGTGCTGGCGCGTAAGGTCAGCGCCCCTTATGCCGGTGATGCCTTCCAGGCGCTGGCGCTGACGCCCGCCGCCCGCGACGGGCTGCCGGTCGAGGTGACCTTCGCCACGCCCTTCGAGGCCTTCGAATAGCGATCCTGCGAGCGTTCAGACCATGCCCCGCTACAAGCTGACGGTGGAATATGACGGCCGCCCCTTCGTGGGCTGGCAGCGCCAGGACAATGGCCCGTCGGTGCAAGCGGTGATCGAACGCGCCATCTTCCGCTTCTGCGGCGAGACGGTGACCATCGGCGGCGCCGGGCGGACCGATTCCGGCGTGCATGCCCTTGGCCAGGTCGCCCATATGGATCTTGCCCGCGACTGGCCGGCGGAAAAGGCGCTGGGCGCGCTGAACTTCCATTGCCAGCCGGATCCGGTGGCGATTTTGTCTTGCGAGCGCATGGAGGAGGGGTTCGATGCCCGCTTCTCGGCGATCCGCCGTCACTATCGCTATCGCATCGTCAACCGCGTGCCGCCGCTCACCCATGAACTGGGGCTCGCCTGGCACGTGAAGAACCCACTCGATGCCGAGGCGATGCACGAAGCGGCACAGGCCTTCGTCGGCCACCACGACTTCACCACCTTCCGCCACTCGCGCTGCCAGGCAAAGAGCCCGGTGAAGACGCTGGAGGCGTTCCGCGTCTACCGCGAGGGCGATCTGGTGATCGCCGAATGCAGCTCCCGCTCCTTCCTGCACAATCAGGTGCGCTCGATGGTCGGCACCCTGCGTCTCGTCGGCGAGGGACGCTGGAGCCCGGCGGATGTGACAAAGGCGCTGGCGGCGCGCGACCGGCGCGCCTGCGGTCCGGTGGCGCCGGCGGACGGGCTCTATCTCACCGCCGTCGACTATCGCTCCGCCGAGGAAGACCGCGCGGCGCGCGCGGCCTATCTCGCTCAGTCGGCGCCGGACGGGGCGGCATCTGAGTGAGCCGCCCTGCCTGAACGCGGCCCCGCTTCCGCCGTGTCGGCCGGCACCAGCCGGCGGTAGAGATGCCAGGTGGCATGGCCAAGGATCGGCAGGGTCACCACCAGCCCGACGAAGAACGGCAGCATCGAAATCAGCAGCGTCACGGTGATGATCAGCGCCCAGCCGATCATCGGTACCGGGCTCGTCACCACCGAGCGCACGCTGGTGATCATCGCGGTGATGAAATCCACCTCCCGGTCGAGCAGCATCGGGAAGGACACCACCGTCAGCGAGAACAGCACCACGGACAGCGCCGCGCCGATCACGTTGCCGACCAGCAGGAACATCAGCCCCTCCGGCGTGGTCACCACCACCTCAAGGAAGGCGGGGAAGCTGGCGAAGGACTGGAAGCCGAGGAACAGCGCCAGCAGCAGGCGCACCTGATACATCCACATGATCTGCACGAACAGCACCACGAAGGCCATCCAGGCCAGCTCCCGGCGGCGCTGCTCCCAGATCACGCCAAGGACACCGGACCAGTCGAGCCGTTGCCCCGTCTCAAGGCGCCGGCTCACCTCGTAGAGCCCGACGGCGACGAACGGGCCGATCAGGCCGAAGCCGACCGCCAGCGGATAGCTGAGGTAGCTCATGTTCAGCGCCGAGGCGCTCAGAAGCACGATGATGCCGCCAAGGGCATAGACCCCGCCGAAGAACAGCCCATAGACCGGTGCGCGGCGAAAGTCGCGCATGCCGAGCCCGAGCGCATCGACGATCTCGTTGAAGGTGATCCTGTTGACCCGGGTTGGGTCGGGGCGCCGGGACGGTGCCGGCGAGGGGGAAGAAGAGGCGGGCGTCTGTCCGCCGCCCGGGTCTCTGGGGGTGTTGCTGTCACTGACGGCCATTCGTTCTCCTCCGAGTTTTTTCTCGTTTGGAGGAAGAATGGCACCTGCCGGCCGGTTCGACCAGTGGCGTGTCTTCGGCAGCGTCTTGCGGATGGGTCGGTGCGGGCGCTCAGCCCGCCGGGAAATAGGTCTCGAGGAAGCGGCGGTAGATCGCCGCCAGCCGGTCGAGTTCATCGAGCGGCACCCGCTCGTCCACCTGATGCATGGTCTGGCCGACAAGGCCGAACTCCACCACCGGGCAATGGTTCTTGATGAACCGGGCATCGGAGGTGCCGCCGCCGGTGGAGAGCTCCGGGCGCTTGCCGGTTTCCGCCTCGACCGCATCGGCGAGCGTGTCGATCAGCGCCGCGTCATGGGTGAGGAAACTCTCGCTGGCATCGCTCTTGAAGGTGAGCGACCAGTCGCAGGAAAGGCCCGGCACCCCCTCAAGCGCCGCCTCGATGCGCGCGCGCAAACTGTCCAGCGTCCACTGGTCGTTGAAGCGGATGTTGAACCGGGCTTCTGCCTGGCGGGGGATGACGTTGAAGGCGGTGTTGCCCACATCCACCGAGGTGATTTCCAGATTGGACGGCTGGAAGCGCTCGTTGCCGGCATCGAGCGACAGCCCGGTCAGCGCGCCGACCAGCGCCATCAGATCGGGCACCGGGTTCTTGGCCAGGTGCGGATAGGCCACGTGCCCCTGCACCCCGGTTACCGTCACCGTGCCGGAGAGCGAGCCGCGCCGGCCGACCTTGATGGCATCGCCGAGCGCGTTCGGATTGGTCGGTTCGCCGACGATGCAGGCGTCGAACCGGTGCCCTTCGGCCCGTGCCCAGTCGAGCAGCTTGACCGTGCCGTTGATCGCCGGACCTTCCTCATCGCCGGTGATCAGCAGCGAGACCGTGCCCGGCAGATCGCCGCCTTGGCTGGCGAGGAAGTCGATGGCCGCGGCGGCGAAGGCGGCGATGCCCCCCTTCATGTCGACGGCGCCGCGCCCGTAAAGAATGCCGTCGTCAACCGTTCCGGCGAAGGGATCGTGCCGCCAGGCGGCACTGTCGCCGGCCGGCACCACATCCGTATGGCCGGCGAAGACGAAATGCGGTGCGCCGCTGCCGATGGTGGCGAACAGATTGTCGATATCCGGCGTTCCGGGCTCGGAAAACACCACCCGCGAGACGGTGAAGCCGGCGGCCTCCAGCCGCTCCTGCAACAGCGTCAGGGCGCCGCCTTCCGCCGGGGTGACGGAGGGGCAGCGCAACAGATCGCGGGCAAGCGCTGCGGCGGGCGACAGGGAAGAGGCGGTCATCGGCGGTCCTTGCGGAACGGGAGGAGGAAAGGGCAGGCGCGGACGGGTTACGTCGGCCGTTGCCAGCGGCTGTTCGGGCCGGGGCCATAGGCGTTCGGCCCCGGCGTGCCGGGCAGGAAGCCAAGGGCGATGATGAACAGGATGTTGAACAGTGGCACGAACACCAAGATTGCCAGGAAGCCGGTCAGTCCCCTGTCCTGCAACCGCTTGATCACCAGCGCCAGTTCGACCCACTGCAGGGCCAGCAGCATGAACGGCATCAGCGGGTTGGAATCGACGAAATCGGCCAGGTCGACCTGGGTCACGCCGGCGTCGAAATCGAGGGTCTGAAGCCAGATGCTGAGGGGAATGGCGAACAGGGCCCACACCAGTCCGAAGGCCAGCCAATAGGGCTCGCGCGAGATCCGGCCGATCGGGTTGAAGAACAGCCAGAGCGGTCCGTGGGGACCGGGGTGGGGTTGGGGAGCGGACATGGAGGCCTTTGTGTCGGCGCGGTCAAGGAGATGAGGGGGAAGTAGGCAATGGCGGCGCGACAATCAAGCCGCGCCGCCAGAAGCACCGTCAGATGCGCCGTTTGTTTTCGGGCGGCGGCGCCGGCGCGCCGCAGTCCCTTTCGATGAGATCGGCGCCGGGGTGGCTCAGTCCCGCAGGAGATCGTTGATCGAGGTCTTGGAGCGGGTCTTCTCATCGACGCGCTTGACGATCACCGCGCAGTAAAGGCCCGGTCCCGGCTCGCCATTGGCCATCGGCTTGCCCGGCATGGTGCCGGCGACCACCACCGAATAGGCCGGCACTTCGCCGTAGAAGATCTCGCCGGTCGCCCGGTCGACGATCTTGGTCGATTGGCCGATGAAGACACCCATGCCGAGAACCGCGCCCTCGCGCACGATGCAGCCTTCCACCACTTCGGAGCGGGCGCCGATGAAGCAGTTGTCCTCGATGATCACCGGGCCGGCCTGCAAGGGCTCCAGCACGCCGCCAATGCCGACGCCGCCGGACAGATGCACGTTCTTGCCGATCTGGGCGCAGGAGCCGACCGTCACCCAGGTATCGACCATGGTGCCCTCGTCGACGTAAGCGCCAAGGTTGACGAAGGACGGCATCAGGATGACGTTCTTGGCGATATGCGCCGAGCGGCGGACGATTGCGCCCGGCACCGCGCGGAAGCCCGCGTCCTCGAAGTCGATGCCGCGCCAGCCGTCGAACTTGGAGGGCACCTTGTCCCACCAGGAGGCATCGCCCGGCGCGCCGCTGATGGTTTCCATCGGATTGAGGCGGAAGGACAACAGCACCGCCTTCTTGAGCCACTGGTTGACCACCCAATTGCCGTCGGCGCCTTTTTCCGCCACCCGCGCATGACCGCGATCAAGCAGGGTAAGCGCGGCGTTCACCGCGTCACGGACCTCGCCCGTCGTATGTGTGTCGATCGAGGCACGGTCCTCGAAGGCGGCGTCGATGGTGGCAGCCAGCTTCGCCTGGTCGAGATTGGCGTGGTTCATGCGCGGGAAACTCCAGAAGGGATCGAAAGAAAAGGTCCGGGCGACCTAAGCCGGGGGACGGATTGAAGTCAAGGCCGCCACCTTGCGTTGACGGGGAGCGTATGTCGACACGAAAACAGGGAGGGCGAGTAGCGGTTGGCCAAAGAAAAGGCCGGCAAGCGAGGGGAAAGCAACCGGGAGGCGACAGCAGGGCCAATTGGCGTTATGACAGGCGCCCCCACCCGAGACCGGCCATGTGGTGCCGGCTCCTTTTCCACTCCCGCCTGCCTGTCGCCGACACCATCCGTGCCGGTGGGCTCGTCTTTCGTTCACCCCGCCTGCCGGAGCCTCCATGTCTCTCTGGATTCCGATTACCATCTTCGCCGCATTCTGCCAGAACCTGCGCTCGGCCCTGCAAAAGCACCTGAAGGGCAAGCTCGGCACCACCGGCGCCACCTTCGTGCGGTTCGGCTACGGCTTTCCCTTCGCGCTTCTTTATCTGGCGGTGCTGCATTTCGGCCTGGGGTATGCGCTGCCGGAGGCAAGTGGCACCTTCCTGATCGCCGGTGCGCTTGGCGGCGTGGCGCAGATCCTTGCCACCTTCCTGCTGGTGCACCTTTTCTCCTTCAGCAATTTCGTGGTCGGCACGGCCTATTCCAAGACCGAGCCGGTGCAGGCGGCGATCTTCGGACTGGTTCTCCTGGGGGAGACGATCACCCCGGCCGCGGGTGTGGCCATCGTCATCGGCGTTGGCGGCGTGGTGCTGATTTCCCTCTCCGGGGCTCGGGTCGGGCCGTCGGCGCTCCTGAGCGCGTTGACCGGCCGTCCGGCGCTGATCGGACTTGCCTCGGCGGCCTTCTTCGGCATTTCCGCCGTGTGCTACCGCGCCGCGTCACTGTCGCTCGGCGGGCCGAATTTCATGATGCAGGCGGCGGCGACCCTGGCCTTCGTCACCCTGTTCCAGACCGCGGCGATGGTCGGGTGGATGGCTTGGCGCGAGCCGGACCAGCTCAAGGCGAGCGTTGTCCACTGGCGCTCGGCGATCTGGGTCGGGCTCGTTGGCATCGCCGGGTCGGCCGGCTGGTTCACGGCGATGACGCTGGAAAAGGTCGCCTATGTGCGGGCCCTCGGGCAGATCGAACTGGTGTTCACCTTCCTGGCGTCCTGGCTGGTGTTCCGCGAGACGGTGCGCCCGCGCGAGGCGCTCGGCACGGTGCTGATCGCCTCGGGCATCGTTCTTCTGCTGCTGGGCCGTTAGGGACATGGCACGCCCCGCACAAGGCGGGGCGCGCGTTGCGCGATCAGGCGGTGGCCGTCAGGCCTTTTTCACGAATTGCGTGAGAATGACGATGCGCTGTCCCTCGACGCGGCCTTCGATCTGCGCCGCGTTGTCGGGCACCAGCGCGATCTTGCGCACGGCGGTGCCGCGCTTGGCGGTGAAGCCCGCGCCCTTCACGGCAAGATCCTTGATCAGGGTCACAGTGTCGCCGGCGGCGAGCACCGCGCCGTTGCAATCCACATGCACGATCGCGTCTTCCGCGTCCTCATTGGCAAGGCCGGCCTCGGCCCAGCTCAAGACGTCCGGCTCCAGATAGGCGATGTCGAGCACGTCCCGCGCCCAGGGCGCCTCGGGCAGGCCCTTGAGCAGGCGATAGGCCAGCACCTGAACCGCCGGCTCGGTGCTCCAGATCGCCTCGTTGAGGCACTGCCAGTGCGGGCCGTCCGTCGGGCCTTCCTCCAGCCCGGTGCGGCAGGTCTGGCACAGCATCACCGTGTCCGGCCGGGGAGAGACCTCATAGGCGGTGGCATCTTCGGAATTGCAAAGGGCGCAGTGCGACATCGGTCGTCCAATCGATAAGAAGGCGTATGAGAAGAGGGCTTGGGCATACGCTCCGGCCCGGCAGCGCGATGAGGAGCGGTCAGGTCAGGAGTTTATGGCGCCGAGGACGGCGGTCAGGAAGCCCTTAAGATCGTCGGTGACGAAGTCCACATGCGGGGCATTGGCGCCTTCCAGCTCCCAATCCTCGCGAAACACCTCGCGGGTGCCATCTGGAACCAGCAGCACCGAGCGCATTCCCAGCCGGTGCGGCACCACCAGATTGCGCGACAGATCCTCGAACATCGCCGCGCGCGCTGGCGCCGCGCCGGTGCGCGCCAGGAACTTGCGGTAGGTTTCAAGGTTCGGCTTGGGCATCAGGCCGGCGGCGACAATGTCGAAGATATCGTCGAAATGATCGGCGATGCCGAGGCGGGCGGCGGTGCGTTCCGCATGTGGCCGGTCGCCGTTGGTGAAGATGTACTTGCGGCCGGGCAGCCGGCCGATCGCCTCACCGAGCGCCGGGTTGGGCTCCAGCGGCGTGTAGTCGATGTCGTGCACATAGGCCAGGAACGCGTCCGGATCCATCTTGTACTCGATCATCAACCCGCGCAGGGTGGTGCCGTATTTCTTGTAGAAGGCCTTCTGCTTGACCCGCGCCTCATCGGGCGACAGATCCAGATGCTTGGCGACGAACCGGGAAATCCGCTCATCGATCTGCGAGAACAGGGCCGATGTTGCCGGATAGAGCGTGTTGTCCAGGTCGAACACCCAGGCCTCGACGCCCTTGAAGGCCCGCAGATCGTGCTGATGGGCGTGCCGCCCCTCGCGCGGCAGGGTGGGCTCCTCGGTCATGGGCGCAGCAGGGTTCCGGCGCCCTGATCGGTGAACAGCTCCAGCAGCACCGCATGGGGCACCTTGCCGTTGAGGATCACGACCCCTTCGACGCCCCGCTCCAGCGCCTCGATGCAGGTTTCCACCTTGGGGATCATGCCGCCGGAGATGGTGCCATTGGCGATCAGGTCGCGGGCCTGGCCGACGGTCAGTTCCTTGATCAGCTTGCCGTCGGCATCGAGCACGCCCGGCACATCGGTCAGGAACAACAGCCGCTTGGCGTCGAGCGAGCCGGCAATGGCCCCCGCAAAGGTGTCGGCGTTGATGTTGTAGGTCTCGCCATCGCGGCCGGGCGCCACCGGGGCGACCACCGGAATCAGCTCTTCCTTCATCACCAGTTGCAGCACGGTCGGGTTGACCGCGCTCGGTTCGCCGACGAAGCCGAGATCGAGCACCTCTTCGATCGCCGAATTGGGATCGCGGATGGTCCGGTGCAGCTTTTCCGCGGTGACCAGGTTGCCGTCCTTGCCGCACAGGCCGATGGCCTTGCCGCCAGCGGTGTTGATCAGATGCACCACTTCCTTGTTGATGGCGCCGGCCAGCACCATCTCCACCACCTCCACGGTGGCCTTGTCGGTCACGCGCAGACCGTTCTTGAACTCGCTGCGGATGCCGAGCCGATCCAGCATGGAGCCAATCTGCGGTCCGCCGCCATGCACCACCACCGGCAGGACGCCGGCAAGGCGCAGCAGGGTGATGTCGCGGGCAAAGGCCTGTCCGAGATCCGCATCGCCCATGGCGTGGCCGCCATACTTCACCACCACGACTTTCTCGTTGTAGCGCAGCATGTAGGGCAACGCCTTGGCGATAACCTGGGCGGGGTTGATCGGGGCGGCTTCGGTCATGGCGAGGTCTTAGATCCCGGAAATGGAGAAACGGGCGGGTGGGGGCACGAACGGGCGCGGCCCTTCCAAATGAGCAAGACGCGCTCTATATCGCGTTTTCCCTTATGGCTCAATCATGCTCGCCGGTCATCCGGCATTGGCGTGGGGCATCGCCCCGCCCGTGTGCCGCCGCGTGATCATGGCGTCGGTCTTCTCCATCAGCTGAGGAAACTGTTCGGCCGACACCGGCCGGGAGAAGTGGAACCCTTGCATGTCGTCGCAACCGACCAGCGACAGGAAGTGTTGCTGCTCGTCCGTCTCGATGCCCTCGGCGGTGACCTTGAGGCCGAGATCCACCGCCAGCTTGACGATGGCATGGGTCACCGTGTTGTGATCGATGCTGTTGCCGAGGCCGCGCACGAACTGCCGGTCGACCTTGATCCGGTCGATGGCGAATTGCAGCAGGTGGTTCAGCGAGCCGAAACCGGTGCCGAAATCGTCAAGCGCCACGGAGATGCCCAGACGCTTCAGCGCCTTCAGCACTTCGGGCAGGTCACCGAGCGGCGTCAGCAGCACGTCCTCGGTGACTTCCAGCTCCAGATTGGCGCCCCGGAAACCGGTCTTGTCGAGGATCGCCTGAACCCGGTTGACCAGTCGGGGGTCGCGCACCTGTCCGGTGAACAGGTTGACCGAGAGGCGGAAGTCCCGTTTGCGGGCCTCGACCCAGGGCAGGGCGGCCCGACAGGCGGTCTCCAGCACCCAGTATCCCACGTCGACCGAATGCCGGCCCGAATCGAGCGCCGCCAGAAAGGCACTGGGCAGCAGCCGGCCGCGTTCGGGATGGTTCCAGCGCAAGAGGGCCTCCGCGCCGATGATCCGCTGGTCGGCGATGCGCACGATGGGCTGGTAGGTGAGGTCGAATTGTCCGTCGTGAAACGCCTCGCTCAGCTCCCGCGCCAGGGTGTTGCGCGAATCGGCCTGACGCCGCATGCGCGGCTGAAACGCCATGTGCCGTCCGCGCCCTCTGGCCTTGGCCTCATAAAGGGCGAGATCCGCGTTGCCCATGATCTGGCTGAACGAGCCGCCGTCGTCCGGCAGCACGGCGATGCCGAGACAGCTGCCGCATTCGATGACATCGTGCTGGGCCTCGAACGGGCGCGCGATCGCCTGAAGCAGCATGGCCGCATATTCATCCACCGCCCCGCCGCGCGACAGGCTCGGGTCGAGCACGGCGAATTCATCGCCACCAAGCCGGGCGACCACCGCCTCCGGCCCGGTGCATTCGGTCAGGCGCCGGGCCACCTCGACCAAAAGGTCATCGCCGGTGGAATGGCCGTAGGTGTCGTTGACCCGCTTGAAATGGTCGATATCGAGCAGAAACACGGTGGCGGTGGCCCCGGTTTCTTCCCAGGCGCGGAAGGCGTCGGCGATCCGTGCCTCGAAGGTGGGGCGGTTGGCGACCCCGGTGAGCGCGTCGTGATGGGCCATGTGCTCCACCTCGCGCCGGGTCCGTTCCTCCTCGGTGACATCGCGGGCGGTGCCCCGATAGCCGAGAAAGGTGCCGTCCTGGGCAAATACCGGTTTGCCGCTGATCATGGTGACCCGTTCCGTCTCGCCATCGCGCCAGCGATAGCGCAGGTCGCGGAACGGTTCATGCGCCTCCAGCAGCGCCTTGTGGCGTGCCCAGAAGGCGGGACCTTCCGTTTCCGCCGAGGGGCCCTCCCAGCGGGTGGTGCCCAGCATCTCGCCGGAAGGCATGCCGGTGCCGATGCTCCTGCGGGAAATGTAGGAGAAGCGGAACTCCTCGTCCTGTTCCCAGATCCAGTCCGAGGCGATATCGAGATAGTCGCGCCAGCGCGCATCCCGCTGGCGGCCTTCCAGCACCCGCACGGTCAGCGCGGTCAGGGACTCCAGCAGCGCGTGCTCGTCAGGCGTCAGCCCCTGCGGTCGCACGGCCCGGTCGATCACGCACAGGGTGCCGATCGCATGACCGTCGTTGAGGTGGATCGGAAAGCCGGCGTAGAACCGGTGGCCGCTGTCCATGTCCACATGGGGGAGCCTGGCAAAGCGCGGATCGGTGCGAAGATCGGTGACGATCAGCGGTGCGCCGTTGCGGTAGGCCGTGCCGCAGACCGAAGTCGCGGCCGGCGTTTGCACCGTGTCGCTGCCAACGGCGGCCAGCACATGCAGCACCTCGCCCTGGGCGAAGGTGATGAAGGCCTTTTCGCAGGCGGTCAGATGGGCGGCGGTGCGGACGATGTGATCGAGATCGGCATCCGGACCGTCGTCGACCAGCCCGAAACCGGCAAGGTCGGTGCGTGCGACCGCCCGTCCATGCTCCGGAAAAACGCCGGTCGCCCCAGGCTCGCCCGATCCTTTTCCAGTCTGTCGCATACGCCTTTCCGCTCCTCGTTGCCCGTGAGCATGACGTGGATAGATTTATGCCCTGTTAAAAATGACGAGATTCGGTGATTTCGTCCAACTGGAATCGGTGAATTCGTTGCGGAGGTGGTATGAATTGGTTTCCTTTTGAAGGAAAATTCATGAATTCGACAGTATAGCGGCCTACATCGTGCCGATTGTGTTGATCTCGGCGCGGATTTCCGCAATGCCGATCCCCTTTTCCGAAGAGGTTTCGATCACAAACGGGTGAGCCGCGGGGCGTTTGGCAATCTTCTCCAGGGTTGCCTCACGCATGCGGGCCGCCTGCGGAACCTTGATCTTGTCGATCTTGGTCAGGACGATCTGGTAGTTGACGGCGGCCCGGTCCAGCAGGCCCATCACCTCGGTATCGTTGTCCTTGATGCCATGCCGGCTGTCGATCAGCACGAACACCCGGCGCAGCCGGGCGCGGCCGCGCAGGTAGGAAAACACCAGGTCGGTCCAGGCATCGACCAGGGATTTCGGGGCCTGGGCATAGCCATAGCCGGGCATGTCGACCAGTGCCACCGGGCTCTCGGGCGCGCCGAAATAGTTCAGCATTTGCGTCCGGCCCGGCGTGTTGGAGGTGCGGGCGAGGCCCTTCACCCCAGTGATGGCGTTGATGAGGCTCGATTTGCCCACATTCGACCGGCCGGCGAAGGCGACCTCGACCAGATCGTCCGGCGGCAGCTGCTCAAGCTGGGCGACGCTGGTGACAAAGCCCCAGGGGCGGCGGAACAACAGCCGTCCGGCCTCGATCTGTTCGGCTTTCTGGCGGTCGGTTTCACTGGTTTCGGTCATGCTGCGTTCCGTTGCGCGCCCGGCAGGGCTAGGGCATGTGCGGGCCATGCCGGGGCGTCTGAAGTAGGGGCTGGACGCTACGACAGGCCGGATGCCTGGCGCAACCGGTCGAGATCCGCCCCGCGAATGGCATCGAGGTGACGGCTGACCTTTTCAGCCGGCCAACTCCACCAGGCGATGGCCAGCAGGGTGTCGACCGTGTCCGTGTCGAAGCGGTATCGCACAATGCGCGCGGGGTTTCCAGCAACGACCGCATAGGGCGGCACATCGGCGGCAACGGTGCTCCCCGCACCGATGATCGCCCCGTCGCCGATGGTCACGCCCGGCATCACCAGCGCATCGCGGCCCAGCCAGACGTCATTGCCGACAATGGTATCTCCGCGCAGGCCTTCGCTGATGGAGGTAAAGTCGAATCCCTCCTCCCAGCCTCCGCCGAAGATGTTGAACGGGTAGGTGGAAAACCCGCCCATCGCATGGTTCGCCCCGTTCATGATGAAGCGCACGCCGGTGGCCAGCGCGCAATAGCGGCCGATCACCAGCCGGTCGCCGATGAAATCGAAATGGTAGAGCACGTTGCGCTCCTCGAACCGGTCGGCGTGCTCGGGGTCGTGATAGTAGGTGTAGTCGCCGACCTCGATCGAGGGACGGGAGACGACGGCCTTGAGAAAGACCGTGTGCGGCTCCCCGGCAAAGGGGTAACGCGTGTTGGGGTTGGGGCCATGCATGGTGCGGTCCTGACGGCTTGGACGGTCCGTCCCCGGCGCGTGCTGCGGGCCCGGGAAGGGCGGACGACATCTGACGCCGCGCGCCGGGCAGTTTCAAAGCCGGGCGGGCGCCGCGAAACGGGGAAGGCCGGCGCGCCGGGCCGGGCAGGGGCTCCGGCGGCGCGGGCAGGGGCGGGAAAGCGCCCTCAGGCTGTCCTGATCATCGGCCTTCCTCCGGCTCGATCCGTCATGGGGCCGTCAAGATGGCGCCGGCGCGCCCGTATCGCAAGTCCCTTGCGCGCCGAGCCGTGCGGCGGAGCCATGAAAAAAGCCCCGCGCCGGGGCGCGAGGCTTTTGTGCAACAGGTAAGGGGCGTGCTGGATCAGTCGGACTTTTCCGGCGTCGCCTTCTTGCGCGAGAAGGTGTTTCGCAGGTTGTCCCAGAGCTCCACCTTCACCCCCTGCCGGCGCATGATCACATACTGCTGGCTGATCGACAGGAAGTTGTTCCAGGCCCAGTAGATCACCAGTCCGGCGGGGAAAGAGGCCAGCATGAAGGTGAACAGCACCGGCATCCAGGTGAAGATCATCTGCTGGGTCGGGTCCGGCGGGGCCGGGTTCATCTTCATCTGCACGAACATGGTGATGCCCATGATCAGCGGCCAGACGCCGAGCATCAGCATCTGCGGCGGATCCCAGGGGATCAGGCCGAACAGGTTGAACAGCGACGTGGGATCGGGTGCGGAAAGGTCCTGAATCCAGCCGAAGAACGGCGCATGCCGCATCTCGATGGTGACGAACAGCACCTTGTAGAGCGCGAAGAAGACCGGGATCTGCACCAGCACCGGCAGACAGCCGGCCAGCGGGTTGATCTTCTCCTTCTTGTACAGCTCCATCAGCGCTTGCTGCTGCTTCTGCTTGTCGTCCTTGTAGCGATCACGGATTTCCGTCATCTGCGGCTGCACGAGCTTCATCTTGCTCATGGAGACGTAGGACTTGTTGGCCAGCGGGAAGAACACGGTCTTGATGGCGACCGTGACGATCAGGATGGCGACACCGAAGTTGCCGACCAGACGGAACAGCCAGTCGATGGCGAAGAACAGCGGCTTGGTGAGGAAGTAGAACCAGCCCCAGTCGATCAGCAGCTCGAACTGCTCGATGCCGAGGTCTTCCTCATAGGCGTCGATCGTCGCCGTTTCCTTCGCACCGGCAAACAGGTGGGATGTGGTCGTCGCTTCCGCACCCGGGGCGACCTTCAGGGCGCCGCCGAGGAAATCGGTCTGGAAGTTGTCGCTCGCCGGCGAATAGGAGAACTGCGGCTGGAAGGCTTCGCCCTGGGTCGGGACAAGCGCGGCGGCCCAGTACTTGTCGGTGATGCCGAGCCAGCCGTTTTCCACCTGGTCGGGGCGGATCTTCTTGGCTTCCTGCAGATCGTCGTAGTCGATCTCGCTGAGGCCCTTGTCGCCGAAGACGCCGATCAGCCCCTCATGCAGGATGTAGAAGCCGGCGGTCTGCGGAATGCCGGTGCGGGCGATCAAGCCGTAGGGGTAAAGCTGCAGGTCGGCGTCGGTGCCGTTGATGACGCCCTGCTCGATCTTGAACATGTAGTTCTCATCGATCGAGATCGTGCGCTTGAAGGTCAGGCCGGCGCCATTGTCCCAGCTCAGCACCAGCGGCGTGTCCGGGGTCAGCACCGCGCCTTCGGGAGCCTGCCAGACCGTCGCCGCATCGGGAAGCGCCACATCGGTGCCCGGATCGGCTGCGAAACCGAAGTCGGCGTAATAGGGGGCGGGGCTGCCCTTCGGCGAGAACAGGACGATGGTTGGGCTGTCCGGGTCGACCGTCTCGCGGTAGTCCTTCAGCCGCAGATCGTCGATGCGACCGCCGGTCAGGTTGATGGAGCCGGACACCCGCGGGGTTTCGATCTTGACGCGCGGCGCGGCGGTGAGCGCCGCCTCGCGGTTGACCGCCTGGCCTGCCGTACCGCCAGCGCTGGGGGCGGCGGCGCCTCCGGCAGCGGGCGCGGAGCTGCCGGGCTGCGGCACTGCGCTCTCGCCGGTCGTGCCCTGCAGGGCGGCCTGCTGCTCGGCGGCTTCGCGCTGCCGCTCGATCTGCGGCTGGGCGATGAAGAATTGCCATCCCAACAGGACGATCAGGGACAGAACGATAGCCAGGATCGTATTACGGTTGTCAGCCATGATTGGCGGTCACCCTTGGTTTTTCGGGACGGTTGGGGATTTCGCCTTGTTCGGGCGCGGCCGCGGGCCGCGACGATGGCGATGGGAAGGATCGGGTGTCAGGCGCGGCTTGGCGAGGCAGTCGGCAAGGTCATTCACCAGCGAGGTGAACTCCTGCGACAAGGCTCCGCGCCGGCCGATCAGCACATAATCCGTTCCGGCGCGGGCATTCTCGCTCGCAGCGCGGATGGCGGCGCGCAATCGCCGCTTGATTCGATTCCGCTCCACCGCGTTGCCCGTTTTCTTGGTCACGGTGTAGCCGACATGTGGCTCGCGGCCGCTTTCGGCGGCCTGAAGCACGAATCCACGCCGCGGGCTCCGGCCACCTTTCGCGGTGGCCAGGAACTCGGAGCGCTTCTTCATGGTCGGTAAGGTCTTGCTCGGCGGTTGATTGGGCACGGTCAGAAACCTCCGCCGTTCAACCGGCGCCAGACGCGTCAGGCGCTGAGGCGCTTGCGGCCCTTGGCGCGGCGACGGGCGAGAACCTGACGGCCGTTCTTGGTTGCCATGCGGCTGCGAAAGCCGTGACGGCGCTTGCGGACGAGGCGGCTCGGCTGGTAAGTGCGCTTCATTGTCTTCTTCTCCACGCGCTAAGGGCGCGTGGCCCTGATTGTCGAATTGTTTGCTGGACGATGACCGCATGTCTTTGGGACATACGGCTCCCGTGGGCGCCGCAATAATCAGCACGACCCGGTTTCGGGGGCTTATACGGGGCCGGTGCAGCGAAGTCAACGAGAAGCGGCGGCAGCATTTCGGTTGTTTTGCGCAAAAGACCCTCGTGAGCGCTGTCACGGGGCGGTGAGGGGCGGAACCCGCGCCATCAATTCCCGGTGAAACTGCCCACATTCCCGTTTTGCTCACCTAGATTGCGGGAAATGGGCCGGTAAACAGGTGCCGGCGCACGCAAGCAAAAGGCGATGGATGTGGATGCTCAGGGAAGCCGAGTGGAGGAGGGTGCGGTGAAGGTGGATGGCGCACCGGGCGGCGCGAATGGAAGTGGGGACAATGGTCTTCGGGCAGGGGAAACCACCGCGCCCGGGCGCCTGCGCCGCTGGGGGCCGCTTGTCACCCTTCTGGCGCTACTGGGCCTTGGCTATCTGCTCGGTTGGCATGAGCATCTCACCCTCTCCAATCTGATCCGCGAGCGCTTCGTTCTTGCGGACTTCGTATCGGCGAACATGGCACTTGCCGCCCTGATCTACATGGCGATCTATGTGGTGGCGGTCGCCGCGTCCTTCCCCGGCGCCTCGCTGCTCACCATCATCGGCGGCTTCCTGTTCGGCTGGCTGGTCGCCGGCAGCCTGACGGCGGTGTCCGCGACCCTTGGCGCCATGTTGATCTTCCTGGCCGCGCGCAGTTCGCTCGGCTCCGCTCTGGCCGCCAAGGCCGGCCCGTCCATCAACCGTCTGGCCAAGGGCTTTCGCGAGGATGCCTTCCACTATCTGCTGTTTCTGCGGCTGGCGCCGGTCTTCCCCTTCTGGCTGGTGAATATCGCGCCGGCGCTGTTCGACATGCGGCTGAAGCCCTATCTCATCGCCACCTTTCTCGGCATTCTGCCCGGCACCTTCGCCTATGCCTTCGTCGGCGCCGGTCTCGACAGTGTCATCATGGCGCAGGAACAGGCCAATCCAGGTTGCGCCGCCGCCGGCACCTGCGCCATCGAGTTGTCGGCCCTTGTGACCAGGGAGGTGATTCTGGCCTTCGCCGCGCTCGGGGTGGTCGCGCTTGTTCCGGTCGCCGTGCGCAAGTGGCGCGCCCGCCGCCGTGCCGGCGCATGACGCGCGCAACCCTTGAGGCCTCCCGCCCTCAGATGGAGCCTGTCCCATGTCCCGCAACCTGACCCCGGATATTTGTGTGATCGGCGCCGGCTCCGGCGGTCTTTCGGTTGCCGCCGCCGCTGCTGCCTTCGGCGTCGAAGTGGTGCTGGTGGAAAAGGGAGCGATGGGCGGCGATTGCCTGAACTACGGCTGCGTGCCCTCCAAGGCGCTGATCGCCGCCGGCAAGGCGGCCCATCACGCCCGCACCAGTTCTCCCTTCGGCGTCCATGCCCAAGGGGTCTCGGTCGATTTCCAGCGGGTGCACGATCATGTTCACGAGGTGATCGCCGCCATTGCCCCGCATGATTCGGCGGAGCGGTTCGAATCGCTCGGCGTGACGGTGATCAAGGCCACGGCGCAATTCGTCGACGGGCGTACCCTTGTCGCCGGCGACACCCGCATCCGTGCCCGCCGCTTCGTCATTGCCACCGGCTCCTCGCCGGCGCTGCCGCCGATTCCCGGCCTCGACCAGGTGCCCAGCCTCACCAACGAGACGATCTTCGACCTGACCGCCTGCCCGGAACACCTGATCGTCATCGGCGCCGGGCCGATCGGGCTGGAACTGGCCCAGGCCCATCGCCGGCTGGGGGCCCGGGTCACGGTGATCGAGGCGGAAACGGCGCTGGCGAAGGAGGATCCGGAGCTGGCGGCTGAGGTGGCGGCGCAAATCCGCGCCGAAGGGGTGGAGCTCTTGGAGGGCGCGCGGGTCGGTGAGGTTGCGGCAGCGGACGGGAGCGGCATCCGGGTGCGTGTCAGCGACGCGGCGGGAGAGCGCTGGGTGAGCGGCTCGCATCTCTTGGTGGCCACCGGGCGCCGGCCGAACACCAAGGGGCTGGGGCTCGATGCCGCCGGCGTTGCCCATGGGCGGGGCGGCATTACCGTTGGCGCCGACCTTCGGACCAAGAACCGCCGGATCTATGCCATTGGCGATGTCGCCGGCGGGCTGCAATTCACCCATGTCGCCGGCTATCACGCCGGGATCGTCATTCGCGCGCTGCTGTTTCGCCTGCCGGCCCGGCAAAACCCCGATATCCTGCCCCGGGTCACCTACACCGATCCGGAATTCGGTCATGTGGGGCTGTCCCGGGCGGAGGCGGAGGCGCGCTTTGGCGCGGGTCGGGTGCGGCAGGTCAGTGTGCCGTTTTCCGACAATGACCGGGCGCAGGCGGAGCGCCGGACCCTTGGCGAGGTCCGGCTGATCGTCGGCCCGCGCGGGCGGCTGGTCGGAGCGGACGTGCTTGGTGCCTCCGCCGGCGAGATCGTCAACCTGTTGTCGCTGGCCATTTCCAGCGGGTTGAAGGTCCGGGATCTGGCCAGTTTCGTCTCTCCCTATCCCTCCTTGTCCGAAGCGGTTCGCCGCGCGGCGATTTCCCTTTATGCTGGTGTTCCTGAAAACCCGTGGCTTCGCCGTCTCGTTCGTTTCCTTGCCCGATTCGGGTAAGGCGCACGGCGGCGGAGCCGAGCGGAAGGACGGCAGAGTTTGAACGCCGACGACACGACAGGCGCGCCGCGTCCGGCCATCCCGTCGCCCGCGCCCGAGGCCGCCAATCCGGAGCCCGCAAGCCCGGAGCCCGCCAGTGCGGGCCCGCTCCGGTCGGAAACCGCCGGGGGGCGGGGGCGCTGGGGCGGCCTGTCGGGGCGGCTGCTTGCGCTCACCGTGCTGTTCGTGATGCTGAGCGAAGTGCTGATCTTCGTGCCTTCGGTCGCCAATTTCCGCAACACTTGGCTGAACGACAAGCTGACCATCGCCGGTGTCGCCGCCAGCGTGCTGGTCGAGGTCGACATGGTCGCGCCGGAGGTGCAGGCGGAGTTGTTGCGGGCCACCGGCGCCGTGGCCATCGCCCTTGACGGCGGGGGGCGCCGCCGGCTGATCGCCATGTCCGAGGCGCCCGGCGAGGTCCGGCGGCTGATCGACATGGGGCAGATGACGCCGGCCCGGGCGATTGCCGAGAGCTTCCGCACCCTTCTGGGCGGCGGCGGCGGGCTGGTGCGGGTGGTCGGTCCCGCGCAGATGGGGCTGGGCGGGCGTGTGGATATCGTCCTGCCGCTCGATCTCTTGCGCGACGCGATGCTGGCCTTTTCCGTGCGGATTCTGGCGTTGTCCTTGGTGATTTCGGTGATCACCGCCACGCTGGTCTACCTGTCGCTGCGCTGGCTGCTGGTGCGGCCGATGCAGCGCCTGACCCGGTCGATGGCGCGGTTTCAGGAGCAGCCGGAGGATGTCGCCCGGGTGATCGCTCCCTCCGGCCGCGCCGATGAGATGGGCGATGCGGAGCGGCGTCTGGCGGAGATGCAGCGCACCCTCGCCGGCACCTTGCAGCATCAGAAGCGGCTGGCCGACCTTGGCCTGGCGGTTTCCAAGATCAACCACGATCTGCGCAATCTCCTGGCCGCCGCCCAGCTTTTTTCCGAGCGGCTGGAGCAGGTGGCCGATCCGACGGTGCAGCGGCTGGCGCCGAAGATCATCGCCACCCTCGACCGGGCGGTGGCCTACACCCGCTCCGTGCTGGCCTATGGCAGCGCGCGGGAGGCGCCGTTGAAGCGCCGGCTGGTGCGGCTCGCCATGGTGGTGGGGGATGTACGCGAGGTGCTGCATCTGTCCACCGGCGATGCGGTCAGTTTCGAGAACCGGGTGCCGGACGGCATGGAGATCGATGCCGACCCGGAGCAGATCTTCCGCATCCTGATGAATCTGTGCCGCAACGCCGCCCAGGCCATGACGGCGAATGGCGGGCCGGAGGTGGTGCGCCGGATCACCGTGGAGGCCGCCCGCGCCGGCGATGTGGTGGAGATTCGCATCAAGGATACCGGCCCGGGCATTCCCCCGGTGCTGCGCGGCAAGCTGTTCCAGCCCTTTCAGTCCTCGGCCAAATCGGGCGGCACCGGTCTCGGGCTGGCGATCACCGCGGAGCTGGTGCGGGCCCATGGCGGCAGCATCCGCCTTGTGGAGGGGGAGGGGCCGGGGGCGCAGTTCGAAATCCGCATTCCCGATCGCGAGCAGGGCGATGCGCGCAAGCCGTAGCGGGAGGTTCGGTTATCAACAGGCAAGGTGCGATGGGCTCAAAAAAATTCGATGGCCGCGCTTGCAATCCCCGGGGGACCGGAGTAGAGGTAGCGCCCTGTTGGGGACGCAAGTCACCCACCGCTTCCAACCCGGCCCGGCCGGAGCAGTTTGGAAGCAGATGAAAATGGTACGCGCCCGTAGCTCAGCTGGATAGAGCACCAGACTACGAATCTGGGGGTCAGAGGTTCGAATCCTTTCGGGCGCGCCATTCTCCTTCATTTGCCTGATGTCTCTCAAAAAATCAGCGCTGCCCGGAACTGCTCGCGCCATTTGTCCGCGCAGCGGCCAGCCGCTGCCGTGCGGTCACCGCTGTTCCGTTCAATCGTTCAGTCGGTTGGGCGGAAATCCGCGAGCCGCGCCTCGAAATGGCCGATTTCCATGGCGGTTTCCGCCAGCCAGCGGCGAAAGGCGGGCAGGCTGTCGTTGGCGCGGGCCTGCGGATTGACCACCAGCGCATAGCCGCAGGGGCTGACGGTGCGTGGCGGCATCAACGGCACCAGCTTGCCCTCGGTGATGGCATCCATCACCAGCGAGCTGCGGCCCATGGCGATGCCCTGGCCAAGCTGTGCCAGCTCCAGCGAAATGTTCGACTGGGAGTAGCGCTGGATGTCGCTCCATTCGAGTTGCACCCCGTTCGCCATGCTCCAGACCCGCCAGGTATCGACCGTGTTCTGCCCCTCATCGGTGGTCTCGCCAAGCAGCGGCAGCGTGGCGATGCGCCGTCCCAGCTCCGCTTCGTCAGGGCTTGCGAGCAAGCCGTGCTGGCGGGCGAAGCGCGGTGCGGCCACCGGATAAAGATGCTCGGTGAACAGGAATGCCTCGCCCGGCCGGACGGAATAGACGATGCCCACATGCGCGAAGCTGCGATCGAAATCGGTGGTGTCGATCACCGACTTGACGGTCAGCCGAACCTGGGGGTGCGCCTGCCGGAACCGGTTGAGGCGCGGCAGCAGCCAGCGCACGGAAAAGCCCGGCTGCACGGCGATCACCAGATCCGTGCCGGCATCCCGGCTCTTTTCTTCCTCGATGGCTTGCTGAATATGCCCGAAGCCGTGCCGCACCGCCTGTAGCAGCCGGCGTCCGGCATCGCTGAGGGCAACGCGTCGGCCGCTGCGCTCGAACAATCGGAAGCCGACGGTCTGCTCCAGCAGCTTGATCTGCTGGCTGACAGCGCTTTGGCTCACCGACAGCTCGTCGGCGGCGGCGGTGAAGCTTTCCAGCCTTGCGCAGGCTTCCAGCACCCGCAGGGCCCGCACCGAGGGAATGTTGATCATCCGGTGTCTCGCTCCGGTCGGTCATTGTTAATTCATTAGGTAGATATAATCATATTATTAGATATTGAATATTTTTTCTAATTCATCTGCGTGCTACCCCTCCCGCTCTTGTCTGTCGGAACTCAAGGGAGGGTGAGATGACCGAACCGAACAAGCTGCCTGGCTTTTTACATGCACTGGTGACCTTTGGCGCGATCGTGGTGGTGATCGGCTACGGCCTGTTCGTGCTGGAGGCGAGCCTGCACAGTCTGATGCTGATCTGTCTGCTGATCGCCGGTATCAGCGCCTGGATGCTCGAAAGGGGAGGGTTCGAGCCGATCCGGGATGCCATGAATGCCGGCATCAGCCGTGCCTTCGGCGCGATCTACATCTTCATCCTGATCGGCGTCTTGATTGCCGCGCTGATCCAGGCCGGCTCCGTCAGCGCGTTGATTTCCTATGGTCTGCAGGTGATTTCCCCTGCGGTCTTCCTGCCGGCCGGGCTGATCCTGTGTTCGGTCATGTCCATTGCCACCGGTACCAGCTGGGGCACGGTCGGGACCGCCGGCGTGGTGCTGATCGGCATCGGCGGGGCGATGGAAATCCCACTGCCGCTGGTGGCCGGGATGATCGTCTCCGGTGCCTGTTTCGGTGACAAGATGTCCCCGGTTTCCGACACCACCAACCTGGCGGCGATGTCCTCCGGGACCAATCTCTATGCCCATATCCGGTCGATGACCTACACCACCGGCCCGACCTATCTGATCGTGCTGGCGATCTTCACGGTGCTGGGGCAGGGCTACGCGGCCAATCCGATGCCCGCCGAGCGGTTGCTTGAGCTGACCACGGCCCTGAATGACGCCTATGTCATCAACCTCCTGTGCCTGCTGCCGTTCGTGGTGATGATCGGCCTGAGCCTCGCGCGGGTGGCGGCGGAACCGGCGATGATGGCGGCGGCATTGGTCGCGGTGGTTCTGGCGGTTCTCATGCAAGGGGCGGATTTCACCGCGGTGCTGAACGCGCTTTACGGCGGCGGCAAGGGGGCGACCGGGGTGGAGGCGCTGGACAGCCTTTTGTCGCGCGGCGGCATCGCCTCGATGATGTGGACCTTGTCACTGGCGCTGATGGCGCTGGCGCTCGGCGGCATCCTGCATGGGTTTGGCTTCCTGCGGGTGCTGATCACCACGGTGCTGCGCCGGGTCAGGTCCACCGTCGGGCTGGTCGCCACCACCATCGTCTCCTGCCTCGTCGGCAACATGACCATGGGCGAGGCCTATATGACCATCATCCTCGGCGGCCAGCTGTTCGGTGATGCCTATGACGCCCAGGATATCGACCGCACGGTGTTGTCTCGTTCGCTGGAAGAGGGGGCGACCCTGACCACCACGCTGATCCCCTGGACCACCGGCGGCGCGTTCTTCGCCAGCACCCTCGGTGTCAGTGTCATCGACTATGCGCCCTGGGCCCTGCTGAACTGGATGAACCCGCTGTTGTCGATCCTGTTCGCCGCCTTCGGCATCGCGATCTTCCGCCGCAAGCCCGGCGCGGCCCTTGCGTAACCCGCCGACGCCATGGCCGGCAGGGGCGCATGGCCCCTCCGGCCCGTCTTTTCCCTGAAGGAGTATCCCCATGACCGCTTCCGCCTATCCGCTGGAGATCGATGCCCTGGTGATGACGCGCAACCTGCCGGACGACCTCATTCAGGCCATTCCGGTGCTGATGGTCAATCGGCAGGGCGACAGCGAGAGCGCCTATATGCGTACGGAGAATTTCCTCGGCCATGTGGAGCCGGGCCGGGCCTATCGATTGACGCTCTCCGGTTTTGCCGAAGCTGACGGCGAGGAGCCTGAGCCGCTGCCCGAACCGGCGGAGCCGCCCCATTGCATCCTGCGCGGCACCTGGAACGAGGCCGTCGACCTGACCATTCGCGATGCCAATATCCTTGGCGGCAACGGCCGCTACACCCTGCCGGAGGGCGAGGAGGAACTGGTGGTGCCGGTCGCCCCGGCGACGGCGGAAAACCTGGCTTACTATGGCTGCCAGTTGCTGAAGGTGGGGGAGGTGACCCGCTTCGTCTCCACGGACAATCTGCCGGTGACCATCACGTCGGTCGGACGGGACTATCCGGAAGGCTACCTGCTGCAGCCGGAAAAGGGCGGTGGTGCCTATCTGGAGGTGCATGACCGGCCGCATTTTCACATGCCGCTGGAGGAGGACGCGGGCGGTTACCTGATCATCGGCAAGCGGGATGCGGCGGGCGTGCAGCGGGTCTCAGCCTTCCAGGTGCCCTTTGGCCATGGCATCCACATGGCGCCCTGGGCAATCCACAGCGACGCCTATCTCGTCGGTCGTTACATGGTGATCTATTCGGCAACGCCGGAATTCTCCACGGTGATCCTGCGCAAGGCCGATGGCAGCCTCGCCCCCGTTGCCTTCCGCTAGGAGACCGCCTGACCATTCCCATACCCTCGCCCATGGATGGGGCCGGCTGGCTGCGCGAATTTGCCCTTGCGTCACTGGGGAATTGCAACCAATGATAGGTTAATTCTGTTTATGCTCGCGCATACCTCCCAAGTGTCATCAAGCGAAGGGGGCTGCGCGGGCGAAAGCTGGAGCCGTCATGGGTGGTCTGGTGGGCTGGGTGGATTTTCGCGGCGGATTGGCCGGGCAGGAAGCGCTCCTGCGCCGCATGACCGCGACGTTGGCCCATCGGGGGCCAGACGGGCAGGACGTCTGGTTGTCCGATTATGCTGGGCTCGGCCATTGCCGCCTTGCGGTGGGGGCGGGCGCAGCAACGCGCAGCCGGTGCGTATTGGTGCCGACCGGCACGCGCGGGACGATGACGGTGAGGCCGCCATCGTCGGCGTTCAGACCGGCGCGCTCTACAATCACGAAGAGCTGCGGCGGGATCTGGAGCAGCGCGGCATTCGCTTTGCCGGACGGTCCGAAACGGAAGTTCTGCTGCGGGCCTATCGCCAATGGGGCGCCGATTTCGTGGGCCGGCTGGAGGGCATGTTCGCCTTCGCGATCTGGGACGCGGGCCGGCGGCAGCTTCTGCTCGGGCGCGACCGTTTCGGCATGAAACCGCTCTACTATCATGCGTTCCGGGACGGTTTGCTGTTCGCCAGCGAGCCCAAGGGCATCATGGCGCATCCGCGCTTCGTTCGCCGGCTCGATCTCGACCGGCTGCCGATGGTGTTACAGCCGCGTCTGGCGCTTCCCGGTGAGACCCCGCTTGCCGGGTTGCATGAGCTGCCTGCCGCCCATCTCCTGACCGTGACGGAAGCCGGAACCGCGACCCGGCGCTATTGGCGGCTGGTCAGCGCGCCCCATGGCGATGATTTCGCGGCAACGGCGGGCCGGGTGCGCGGCCTGCTGGAGGACAGCGTTGCCCGGCAGGCGGGCGCGAGCGCGGGCGCGGCGCTCGGCGCCATGCTCTCCGGCGGCATCGATTCCACCTCCGTCGCCGCGCTGGCCTCGGCCGCGCGCCGGCGGCAGCGGCCGGATGCCGCGCTTCCCACCTTTTGCCTGCGCTTTGGCGGCGACGCGGCGCATTTCCAGCCGACCGAGCTGCGCCCGGATGTGGATGCGCCCTTCGCGGCGGAGGCGGCCGCGTTCCTCGGCTGCCGGCATGAAAGCGTGACCGCCGCCGCCAGCGATCTGCCGGCGGTGATCCCCGCCACGCGCCGGGCGCGCGATCTTCCCGGCTGGGGCCAGTTCGATGCCTCCATGTATCTTCTGTTTCGTGAGGTGCACCGCGATTGCAAGGTGGCCCTGACTGGCGAGGCGGCGGATGAGTTCTTCGGCGGCTACCCGCATGTGCAGGATCCGGAGTACGACCGGGCGCTGTTGCGCGAGGCCCATCGGCTCGCCAATGATCCGGGCTCGGCGATTGCCGGCCTGTTCGACACTGGCCGCCTCAACGGGCTGATCGCCGCCGTCGGCGACGACCCTTCCGGCGCCATGCGCGCGCGGGCCTTTCCCGGCGGATCGAGCGCGCCGCACCTGTTGATCCAGCTGCTGGAACTGGGCCGCTGGGTCGAGGACTACAGGGTTCCACTGGGATAGCTGGGGCGCGGGAGGGGGAAGACATGGAGCAGGACGCAATGGAACCCGACACGATCGGGCGGCCGGCGCCGGCAGGCGGACTGCGGATCCGGTTGGCCGTTTCCGACGATGCGCCGGCCATTGCCGACCTGGTACGCCGGGCCTTCGCGCGGCAAGCCGTTGCGGTGATGCCGCCGCCCTCGGCGCTGGGGGAGACCGGCGGGCGCATCGCCGCGCATCTGGCCCGGGATGGCGGGCTGGTCGTCACGGTTGGATGCGAGATCGTCGCCGCCTGCCTCTGGACCGTGACGGGAGGCGACATGTATCTCTCCCGCGTGGCGGTCGATCCGCAGTGGCGCCGGCGCGGCATCGCCCGGGCGATGCTGGTCGAGGTACGTGAACGGGCCCGAGCCGCTGGTCTGGCGCGCATGACCCTGAAGACCCGCATTCTGCTTGAGGGCAACCGGCGGCTCTTTGCAAGCTGCGGCTTTCGCGAGATCGCCCGTCACACTCATGAGGGCTACGACCAGCCGACCTCGGTGGAAATGGCGCTGCTTCTGGAAGACGGAGCGGCGTGAAGCGCGTCTCCGGTCAGCGGTCCTTCGGGCGCGCGGCGATGATTTCGGCAATCCGCTCGGTGTCGCTGGCTTGAAGGTGTCGGCCGCGATCGAGGATCTCGATGGTATATTCCTCATAGGTCAGCCCCAGCCGCTCCGCCCGTTTGATGCGAAACAGGGCGACGTCGCGCGACACGCTCGCCAGCGCCGCCTTGCGGGCCTTCTTCCAGGTGAAATAGCTGCCGACCGGGCCGGTGCCCCATTCGGGCCGATGCTCGTCGTCAAGCGGCGGGCCGCCGTTGTGGCCGATCAGTGCCGGAGCGATGGGGGCCAGATCCATTGAAAGGGATGCGCCGCGAAACATTCCAGGGCTCTCCGCTGCCAGGGGTCTTTTCTGCCAAGGCTCTTTTCCGACTGTCGCATACCGCCTGCGGCGACCGGGTGACCCTCTCGGCATAGCCCGCTTGCGCAGGCACCGCAATGCCGCCGGATGAGGCGGTAAATCCGGCCGCCTCCTTTTTGTGCAGATCTTGCGCGTATCCCCGCTTGTCCCCGATGTCCGGAGCCGCGCCGGACAGACGCGCCCTGTCAAAATGTCGGGGGGCGCGAGAGCGTGGAGCGGGAGCGAAGAGCGGTTCGCCGTCGGCGGGTCGGGAAAGGCGCCGTAGACGGCGCGAAAGGCGTGGGACCTGCACAAATTTCCTTCGGATTGCGCAAATAATTCGCAAAATTGGCGCGGGATTTGGCCGAGTTGCACCAAGCAGAGCCGGTTGAGCCGAACCGGATGGCGATGGGTCTCGGTAAATCTAACGCTGCGGCAGGTTTTGGTTGACAGTATCGCCCTTGCATTGCAGCGTGTTTAATGTTGCAATCTATAGGGGTATGTAGTCGCGCCCGTCGCATCGGAGGCCGGACATGCTTGAACTCATTCCGCTGGTAGATCGCATCGGTATGGAAGTCCGGGGAGTGGATGTGACGGGGCCCATCAGCTCCGGGGATTTCGAGCGGATCTACCAGGCCTGGATCGACAACACGATCCTGCTGTTTCGCGATCAGCACATGACCACGACCGAGCAGATCGCCTTCACCCGGCGGTTTGGCGAGGTGGTCAGCTACACGCGTAAGCAGTTCGCTGAAGGCAGCGAGCCGGAAATCCTGATCCTGTCGAACATCAGCAAGGATGGCAAGCCGATCGGCTCGCCGGTCAGCGGCCGGGTGTGGCACACCGACGGGCATTACCTTCCCGAGCCGCCGGCCGGCTCGCTCCTCTATGCCCTGGAAACGCCGGCTGAGGGCGGGGATACGCTCTTCGCCAATATGTTCGCCGCCTATGACGCGCTGCCGGAGCCGGTGCGGGCGCGGATCGAGGATCTGCAGGTGGTCATCAGCCGGGTGCAGTCGCGCCCCTACAACTATCCGGATCGTCCGCCGGTTACCGAGGCGGAGCGGGCCGAATGGGCGGATGTGCCGCAACCGATGGTGCGGTTCCATGAGGAGGCCGGGCGCAAGGCGATCTACGCCGGCGGCAACGTGCCCTGGCGCATTGTCGGCATGGATGAGGCGGAAAGCGCGCCGCTGGTGACCTTCGTGCAGGAGTTCTCGGTCCAGCCGCGCTTCACGTATCGGCACAAGTGGCGGCCCGGCGACATCATCCTGTGGGACAACCGCAGCGCGCTCCATCGGGCCACCCCTTATGACTTCGCTGGCAGCCGCAGGCTGATGCATCGCACCACGCTGGCGCCGCGCCGGGCGGTGCCCGAGGCGCGAACCGGAGGACGGGAGCACGGCGCGGCCATGGCCGGATGACGGAACGCCTCGACGGGGAGGCCGCCCGGCAAGGCGCATGGCGCGGCCCGGCGGCGTGACGGGCAGGTAGAAGGCGGGGAAGGGGGACAGCGTGATCACGGAATGTGACTATGCGATCATCGGCGCCGGAGCGGCCGGCTGCATCCTCGCCGCCCGCCTCAGTGCAATCGCCGGCGCCCGGGTCCTGCTGCTGGAGGCCGGCGCCCGCCGCCGTTCGCCGCTTCTGTCGATCCCGGCCGGAGAGACCTGGCTGCTCGGCAACCCGCGCTATGACTGGCGCTTCGAGACCGAACCGGATCCGAGCCTGTACGGCCGACGCCTGAAGATCCCGCGCGGCCGCCTGCTCGGCGGCTCGAACGCCATCAACGGCATGATCTTCGTGCGCGGTCAGCGTGCCGATTTCGACGACTGGGCGGAAGGCGGCGCGGACGGCTGGGGCTGGGACGATGTGCTGCCGTACTTTCGCAAGCTGGAGGACTGGCAGGGCGGGGAAAGCGAGACGCGCGGGGTCGGCGGCCCGATCCGGGTCGAGCTGCCGCGTCAGCGCGAACCCTTGTGCGATGTGTTTCTGGAGGCGGCCCGCCAGACCGGATTTGCCGCCAATCCGGACTACAACAGCGGGGATCTGGAAGGCTTCGGCTATTACCAATGCACCCAGCGTCGGGGGCGCCGGGCGTCGGTGGTGGAGGGATATCTGACCGGCGCCCGTGCCCGCGCCAATCTGGCGGTGGAGACCGAGGCGACGGTGACGAGCCTGTGTTTCGAGGGGTGCCGCTGCACCAGCCTGCGGTATCGGCGCGGCGGCGAGAGCCACACCGTCACCGTGACGCGCGAGGTGATCCTGGCCGCTGGAACCATCGGCTCGCCGCAGATTCTGGAACTCTCCGGCATTGGCGAACCGGGGCGCTTGATGCGTGCCGGCATCCATGTGCATCACGCCCTGTCGGCGGTTGGCGAGAACTTTCGCGATCATCTCGCCGCACGCCTGCGCTGGCGGGTCGGCCAGCGCGTCACCTTCAACGAGCGTACCCGGGGACTGGCCCTCGCCGGCCAGATTGCGCGTTATCTGACCACCCGGCGCGGGGTACTCAGCCTGCCCATCGCGCTTGGCTTCGGCTTTGTCCGCAGCACGCCGGGCGAGCCGGTGCCTGACCTCCAGTTTCATTTCGCTCCGGCCAGTTACGGTCCCGGCTCGACCCGGCGGCTCGACCGCCACCCGGGCATGACCCTTGGCGTCTACCCCTTGCGGCCGGCCTCGCGCGGCAGCGTGCATGTCGACGCCGCCGACCCACTTGGGCCGCCGGTGATCGAGCCGCGTTTCCTGTCCGAGGATGAGGACAGACGTCGGTTGATCGCCGGAATCCGCATCGCCCGCCGCATTGTCGCGGCGCCGGCATTCGATGGCTATCGCGGGGAAGAAACCGCGCCGGGGGAGCATCTTTGGGACGAACGGTCGCTGACCGACCATCTCAGGGGCAGCGCCGACACCTCCTATCACCCGGTCGGAACCTGCCGCATGGGCGCGGGGGGCGGGGCGGTGGTCGACCCGCGCCTGCGGCTGCGCGGCCTGTCGGGCCTGCGGGTGATCGATGCCTCGGTGATGCCGACCATGGTCTCGGGCAACACCCAGGCGGCGACCATGATGATTGCGGAAAAGGGCGCGGCGATGATCCGCGAGGAGGCTGGAGCGCGGCCATCACATGCGGCCCGCACAAGTGCTCTGGCGGGAGAGGGGGGCTAGCCGATGAACGGGATCGTTCTGCAGTACAGGATCGTCAGGGCCGGACCGACCCTGCCGGGGATTGCCGCGCTGCTTGCCGCGTCGGAAGTGCATGCCCATGCGCTCTATCCGCCGGAAAGCGTTCACATGCTCGATGTGACCGAGCTCACCCGGCCGCATGTGCGCTTTCTCGCGGTGACCTGCAGCGAGGGGATCGCCAAGGGGTGCGGTGCATTGGTGCTCGACCGGGCCTCCCGCACCGGCGAGCTGAAGCGCCTGTTCGTCGCGCCCTCGGCCCGGGGACGAGGGCTCGGCGCGATGCTGCTCGGCGGCCTGGAGGCGGAGGCGCGGGTGGAAGGCTTGCAGGCGATCCGGCTGGAGACCGGCATCGAACAACCCGAGGCGCTCGGCCTTTACGGCCGCTTCGGCTACCGCCGGCGTGACCCGTTCGGCGACTACCGCCCCGATCCCCTGAGCGTGTTCATGGAAAAACGGCTGCTGCCGGACGCGGAGGGGAACAGCGGCTGATCTGGCGCAGGGAAACGCAAAAGCGGGTGGGGACATCCGGCAAGGAGAGAGGCAGATGACAGGCGGGCGGTTCGATCATCACGGCAATCGCCAACGGGCGGGGAGCTACAGGGGCTGGCGTGGTGTCTTCTGGCCGCCAGCCGATGGCTACCGCGTGCTCTGTCTGGATATCGGCGCCGAAGCCCCATCGCTCGGCAGTGCCTTCGAGGAGGACATGGCGCATCTGGCGGCGCTGATCGAGAGCGAATGGACGGCCTGCAAGCGGCAGGGCGTGCCGGGACGGACCCGCCTGCGCGACCCCGAACCGATTGCCGCCTGCCTGCGCAAGCTCGCGGCGCGGCTGCCCGCGCAAAACGACCGGCAGGCGCTGAGCCTGCGCGCCAATGCGCTTGAAACCGGCTATGACGCCGCCGCTTTGGCGCAACTGGCGGAGATCGATGAGGAGATCGCCTTCGTTGCCGGGCAGATCGCCACCTGGTACGGCAAGCAGACCGGCGGTCTGCCGACCGCTTTCGGCTGTCGCCGTGATGAGGCCGCCCGCGCGGCCGTTGCCAAGGCACGGGACATGCAAGGCGAGGTTGGCGACTGCCTGCGGGGCCTGCGCGCTGGCCTGACCCTTGGCGAGGTGCCCGCCTTTGCCCCGAGCCGGGTGTTCCTGATGGCCGGCGAGGGCAATCGCCTCCCCAAGCACATCGCCTATTTTCTGCCGGAGGACGAGGGGGTGAAACGCTCGCCCTTCAAGAAGAGCTATTACTTCACCAACACCCACCGGGCGCTGATCGACGCGGTGTCGCTGCCGCTGGCTCGCCGCCTGCTCGATCTTGGTTCGCCATTTCCCGAGGAGGCAAGCGGCTTTGGCCAGATCCCGACCCTTGGCGTGCTGGCCCATGAATTCGGTCATTTCGTCCATCGCCCGGAGACGGAGTTCGCCGCGCTGAATGCCGCCGATCGCTGGAACTCGGTGGTGCTGCAGGAGGTGGCGGCGGATGTCTTTGGCGTGTTGATCCTGGCCGAGGTGCTGGCGCCGGCACTGGATCTGCCGCCCGAGCAGGTGCTGGGCTATCACCTTGCCGAAACGCTGCGCTATGTCGACCGGGGACTTGGGCTCTTCCCCGACAGCGACGGCATGTATCTGCAACTGGGCTATCTGACCGCCTTTGGCGTGCTGGCCTTCGCGGAGGCGGGGCCGGACGGCCGGTCTGCCCCTTGCCTTGTCGGCGATCCGCAGGCGGTGCTGGCCGGTTTCCGCTCGCTGGCCCGGGTGCTGGCGGACACGTTGCTGGCCGGGGAGGTGGACCGTAGCCTGGCGCTTTGCCGCGACTTCGGCCCCGGGGCGGGGACGGAGACCGCCCGGAGGCTTGCGCCGCTGCTTGAGCATCTGGCCGAAGGGCTGCCGACGAGTATCGACTATCGGCAGGAGCAAGCCGTGGCCGAAACGGGGGCTCGGGTGGCCATCGCAAGCTGACCGGCTTCGTGCCGCAGGAGGGGGCGCCGCGGTGCGATCTCTCGACAGGAGGACGTCGATGACGCAGACAGCGGGAATGGTATCCCTTCGCCAGGAGCTTGGCCGAGTCCGGGACTACTACTGCACGCGGCGGGCGGTGGATGGCCAGCGGCAACGGAGCATCTACGAGATCTGGGAGGCGGGGGAGGCGTTCAACGATTCCGTGACCCCGTCCACCTATTGCCCGGACTATCGCAGCCACATGGTGCTGAAGATCCTGTCTTTGACCGAGGCAGGCGACAGGGTGTTTTCCTTGGGCTGTGGCAATGCCTTCGTCGAAGGCGATCTGGAGCGCGCGGGCCGCCCGGTCCGGGCGATCGACTGCAATCCGGAGGCGGTGCACTTGGCGACCGGCAAGGGCATGGAGGCGTTCACGGCGGATTTCTTCGATCTGCCGAATGGGGCGCTGATGGGGTTCGATGTGGTCTATGCGGACGGGTTCCTCGGCCATGTGTTTCAGGCCGAGGGCGAATTGACCGGGTTCTTCGAGAAGCTGGCGATGCTGGCGCCGCCGCCCGGATGCTGGCTGGTGTTGTCCAACGATGCGCCGCTGAGCCGGGAGGCGCTGGTGGAGCCGCACCCGCGCGTGGAAGATTTCTGGCTGCTGTCGCGCCGCTATCTCGATACGGTGCTGGGCCGGTTCGGCTTCGAGACCTCAGAGCAATATTACTTCCCCTACCAACGGCCGATGGAGTGCGGGCGCTATGTCACCGGCCCGCATGGGGTGCTGGTCGCCCGGGTGGTCAACCGGATGGCGAAGGAACGGCAGATCGTCGGCCTCGATGCATCCATGTCGGCACTGATGCGGCCGGGCTTTTATCGCGGCGCCTATCACCACATCACCTTGCCCTTCGTCGCGCCGGGCGCCCGCGCGCCGGTCACCGTCGATGTGGTCGGCTCCCTGTGCGAGAACATCGACCGGTTCGCGGTTGACCGCTCCTTGCCGGACCCGCGCGTGGGCGATCTGGTTTATATCCACGATACCGGCGCCCATGGTCATGCCATGGGCTTCACCTACAATGGCCGCCTGCGCCCAGCGGAACTGCTGTTGACCGAGGCGGGCGAGGTGCTGGAGATCCGCCGCGCGGAAACCTTCGCCGATTACACCGGCACGCTGCGCTGGGACCCGGTTGCCGTCGGTCCGGCCCGCCACGAGACCTCTGCGATACCCGCTGCGGGTGCTTGACCGCAAGGTCGCCGTCTCCTATCGTCGCCGACATCATTCGTTGGGGTGCCGAAAGGCTGAGAGGCGCGTTGAAGCGTCAACCCACTGAACCTGATCCGGGTCATGCCGGCGGAGGGAACGGATATTTGCCAAAAAGGCGCGAGGCCCCGAGAACGGGCCGCGCCGTGTATTGGCGCTAGTCTTTCTCCATGCCAGCAAGATGCCGGATCGCCCAGACAGAATGTGGGTGAAACGGAATGCGACGAGATCAAGCTTCAGGCGCCGTCGGAGAGAACGGGCAGGGCATTGCCGCGCCGGCCCGATCCGCGCCGCCAGCCATTGCGCTGACCATTGCCGGCTCGGACAGCGGCGGCGGTGCCGGGATCCAGGCGGACCTGAAGGCGTTTTCCGCCCTTGGCGTTTATGGCGCCAGCGTGATCACTGCCGTCACCGCCCAGAACACCCGCGCCGTTACCCGGGTGCATGACATTCCCGTCGATGTGGTGAGCGCGCAGATCGCTGCCGTGCTCGACGATCTCGACGTGGCGGCGGTGAAGATCGGCATGCTGTCCTCGCCGGAGATCGTCGCGGCGGTTGCCGATGCGCTCGCCGGTTTTTCAGGGCATGTGGTGCTCGATCCGGTGATCGTCTCCAAATCGGGCGCGAAGCTGCTGCGCGACGAGGCCATCGCCGCCCTGCGCGAGCGACTGATCCCGCGCGCCAGCCTGATCACCCCGAACCTTCCGGAAGCGGCGGCGCTGCTGGGTGTGGACCCGGTGCTGGACGCCGCTGGGGCGGAGCGGCAGGGGATGCAGTTGCAGGCGCTTGGCCCCGCCGTCCTGATGAAGGGTGGGCACGGGGAAGGCGCTGAATGCACCGATATCCTGCTTCGGACAGGCGAAGCGCCGCTGCGCTTCACCGCGCCGCGACTGGAAACCGCCAACACCCACGGCACCGGCTGCACCCTGTCGGCGGCGATTGCCGCCGAATGCGCCAAGGGCGCTGATCTGGCCGAGGCGGTGCGTGCCGCCCATGCCTATCTGCATGAGGCGATCCGCGCCGCCGACACGCTGAAGGTCGGTGCGGGCCATGGTCCGGTGCATCATTTCTACCGGCAATGGGAGCTGCACCAATGAAGGTCTCGGTCATCGGCGCCGGTGTCGTCGGACTGGCCTGCGCCAGCGAATTGCAGGCGCGTGGAGCCCAGGTCACCATCTATGAACAGGGCGAGAGCGTCGGCGACAGCGCCTGCTCCTGGTGGGCCGGTGGCATGCTGGCCCCCTGGTGCGAGCGTGAAAGCGCCGAGGAGCCGGTGGAACGGCTCGGCGCCGAGGCGCTCGACTGGTGGGACACGCGCGTCGGCGGCGTGGAGCGCAACGGCAGTCTGGTGCTGGCGCTGGGTCGCGATGCGGGCGAATTGCGCCGCTTTGCCCGGCGGACCTCGGAGTATGAGGAGATCGACGGGACGCGGGTCGGGGCCATCGAGCCGGATCTTGCCGGTCGTTTTGGCGCCGGGCTCTACTTCGCCGGTGAGGGGCACCTCAACCCGCGCCGGGCACTGGCCGATCTCGCCAAGGGACTGGCCGCGCGCGGGGCCGAGCTGTGCTTCGGCTCGGCCATGGAGCCGGACAACGCGCCGGGCGATGCGGTGCTCGACTGCCGGGGGCTGGCCGCCCGCGACGTGCTGCCGGGCCTGCGCGGGGTCAAGGGCGAGATGCTGGTGATCCGCAGCGCGGATGTGACCCTCTCCCGCCCGGTGCGGCTCCTGCATCCGCGTATTCCGCTTTACATCGTGCCGCGCGGCGACGGGGTCTTCATGGTCGGCGCGACCATGATTGAAAGCGATGACCGCACGCGGATTTCCGCCCGCTCCATGCTGGAGCTGCTCGGCGCCGCCTATGCGCTGCATCCGGCCTTCGGCGAAGCGGAAATCCTGGAAACCGGCGTCGATGTGCGCCCCGCCTTCGCCGACAACCTGCCGCGCCTTGTTCGTCACGGCAATGGCCGCGTTCTGCATGTCAACGGCATGTACCGCCATGGCTTCCTGCTCGCCCCGGCGGTTGCCCGGATGGCCGCCGAGGCCGTGCTCGATGCCACCGCTACCCCGGAGTTTTTCCAATGCTGATCAAGGTCAACGGCGAAGCGCGGAGCGTGGAGCCGGATACGCTGTCCGCCGTGCTCGACGCGCTTGGCTATGGCGAGGCGATTGTCGCCACCGCCCTCAACGGCGAGTTCGTGCCGGTGGAGGCGCGCACCGAAACCCGGCTGCGCGACGGCGACCGGCTCGAAATCCTCGCCCCGATGCAGGGAGGCTGAGATGCTGCGTGTTTATGGCGAGGAGATCGCCAGCCGGCTGTTGCTCGGCACGGCCCTTTACCCTTCGCCGGCGATCATGGTGGAGGCGGTGCGTGCCTCCCGCGCGCAGATCGTCACCGTCTCGCTGCGGCGGGAAGCGGGCGGCGGCGGCGCCGGGCAGGATTTCTGGGCGCTGATCCGCGAGCTTGGCGTGCGCGTTCTGCCCAACACCGCCGGCTGCCATTCGGTCAAGGAGGCGGTGACCACCGCGCAGATGGCGCGGGAGGTGTTCGGCACCCCCTGGATCAAGCTTGAGGTGATCAACGACGCGGAAACCCTGCAACCGGATGTGTTCGGTCTGGTCGAGGCGGCGGGCATCCTGACGCGCGAGGGGTTCAAGGTGTTTCCCTATTGCACCGAGGATCTGGGCGTTGCCGACCGGCTGCTGACCGCCGGATGCGAGGTGCTGATGCCCTGGGGCGCGCCGATCGGCTCGGCGCGCGGGCTCAACAATGTCTATGGCCTGCGCTCCTTGCGCGCCCATTTCCCGGATGTGCCGCTGGTGGTGGACGCCGGTCTTGGCGTGCCCTCCCACGCGGCGGCGGCGATGGAGCTTGGCTATGACGCGGTGCTCTTGAACACGGCGGTCGCCAAGGCCGGCGATCCGGCGGCGATGGCCAGCGCCTTCGCCCTTGCCGTGGAGGCGGGACGCACCGCCTTCGAGGCCGACCCCATCGAGGCCCGCGACATGGCCGCCCCCTCAACGCCGGTGCTTGGAAAGGCCTTCCTGGAATGACCTTCGATCCGTTCTATCCGATTGTCGACAGCGCCGACTGGGTGGCCCGGCTGGTGCCGCTCGGCGTCAAGCTGATTCAGCTCCGCATCAAGGACCGCGATCCGGAAACGGTGCGGGCCGAGGTGCGCCGCGCCGAAGCCCTGTGCCGCAAAGCGGACTGCCTGTTGGTGGTCAACGACTACTGGCAGATTGCCATCGAGGAAGCTTGCCGCTGCGTGCATCTGGGGCAGGAGGATCTGGACGAGGCGGATCTCGGCGCGATCCGCGCCGCCGGCCTCCGGCTCGGCCTCAGCAGCCACGATCACGCGGAGCTCGACCGGGCGCTGGCCGCCCGGCCCGACTACATCGCTCTCGGGCCGGTCTATCCGACCATCCTGAAGAAGATGAAATGGACGGAACAGGGGCTCGACCGGGTCAGCGAATGGAAGCGCCTGGTCGGCACGATCCCGCTCGTTGCCATCGGCGGCATGAGCGTGGAGCGCGCGCCGGGCGCCTTCGCCGCCGGTGCCGATATCGTCTCCGCCGTCACCGACATCACCCTCAATGCCGATCCGGACGCGCGGGTGCGCGCCTGGCTCGACGTGACCCGTAACCCCGGTTCGGGGGCGCCTGCGCCCGCCGGACAGCCGGCCTGATCAACCCGACACACCTGACAAGAGGCTCATTCCCATGCGTATTCTGGCCCTGCTCGCCGCGCTTGCGATCGCCATGCCCGCCCATGCGGCGGACAAGATGACGTTGTTGCTCGAATGGTACGTCAACCCGGACCACGGTCCGATCATCGTTGCACAGGAACTCGGCTATTTCGCCGACGAGGGGCTGGAGGTGGAGATTGTCGCCCCGGCCGATCCCAGCGCGCCGCCCAAGCTGGTTGCCGCCGGTAAGGCGGATCTGGCGATTTCCTACCAGCCCCAGGTGCATTTGCAGGTGCATGAGGGCATGCCGTTGAAGCGGGTCGGGACGCTGATCGCCAGCCCGCTCAACTGTCTGATGGTGCGCGACGAAGGTCCGGTGAAGACCATTGCCGACCTGAAGGGCCGCAAGGTCGGTTATTCGGTCGCCGGCGTCGAGGAAGCGGTGCTGAAGGCGATGCTCGCCAAGAACGGCATGAGCATGGACGATGTGGAGATGGTCAACGTCAACTGGTCGCTGGCCCCGTCGGTCATGTCCGGCCAGGTCGATGCGGTGATCGGCGCCTATCGCAATGTGGAGCTGAACCAGATGGCGATCGAGGGCGTCAAGGGGCGCTGCTTCTTCGTCGAGGAAGAGGGCGCGCCGAGCTACGACGAGCTGATCTACGTCGCCCATGCGGACACCATGGACAAGGACAAGATCGCCCGCTTCCTGTCGGCGACCGAACGGGCGATGCAATACATCGTCAATCACCCGCAGAAGAGCTTCGAGATCTACTCCGGCACGGCCAAGGAACTGCAGGACGAACTCAACAAGCGCGCCTGGTTCGACACCATCTCCCGCTTCGCCCTGCGCCCGGCGGCGCTGGATGCGGGCCGCTATGAGCGGTTCGAGGAATTCCTGCTCGAATACGGCCTGATCAAGGAAAAGCGCCCGGTGGCCGATTTCGCCATCGACGTGACCGCGAAGTAAGGGGGCGAGAATGACCTTCCACACCACCGCGCCGGATTTCGGCTCCACCGTTTTCGCCCGCTGGCGCGCCGAAGCCGGCGAGGACTGGCACGCCTACACCCGCCATGCCTTCGTGCGCGGTCTTGGCGATGGCAGCCTGCCGCAGGCGAATTTCCTTCACTACCTGGTGCAGGACTACATTTTCCTGTTCCATTTCGCCCGCGCCTGGGCGCTGGCGGTGGTCAAGGCGGACAATATCGCCGAGGCGCGTCTTGCCGCGTCGATTGTCGACGGTCTCGTCAATCATGAGATGTCGCTGCATGTGGACATCTGCGGCAAGGCGGGCATTGCCGAAGAGGCGCTGCTGCAGGCCGAGGAAGAACGCGAGAACCTCGCCTACACCCGCTATGTGATCGACGCTGGGCTGTCCGGCGACTTCCTCGATGTGGTGGCGGCGCTTGCCCCTTGCGTCTTCGGCTATGGCGAGATCGGTGCGGCGCTCGCGGCGGAGGCCGCCCCGGATGCCACCTACCGGCAGTGGATCGATACCTATGCCGGCGAGGAGTATCATGACATGTGCCGCCAGGTCGGCGCGCTGGTCGATGCGGCGGTGGAGGCCCGTCTCGGGCCCGATCCGCAGTCTTCCCCGCGCTGGGCCATGATCAGCCGCCGGTTCCAGGCCGCGACCCGCCTTGAGGTCGGCTTCTGGGACATGGGGCTAAGGGGATAGACTTGAAGCACGTTCATCCATCTTCCGCGCAGGTGCCGGCTCCCGGCCTGCGCCTGCGCGGGGATTTCGATCACGCCGGCGTGCCGCTGTTTCGCGATCTCGATCTGACGGTCGCGGCCGGCGGCTGGACCTGCCTGCTCGGGCCCTCCGGGGTCGGCAAGTCGACCGTGTTGCGGCTGCTCGCCGGGCTTGAGACCGGCGGCAGCTTCACCGGTGAGATCGGCGCCGACGATGGCGGACCGATTGCCGGGCGCATTGCCTTCATGGCCCAGACCGATCTGCTGGCGCCCTGGCTCGATGTGCGCGGCAATGTCACGCTCGGCGCTCGCTTGCGCGGCGAGACCCCGGACGCGGCGCGCGCAGAGGAGCTGATCGCCCGGGTCGGGCTGGCCGATCATGTGCACAAATGGCCGGCGAGCTTGTCCGGCGGCATGCGCCAGCGGGTGGCGCTGGCGCGGGTGCTGATGGAGGATCGTCCCATCGTGCTGCTGGATGAGCCCTTCGGCGCGCTGGACGCCCGGACCCGGGCGGAAATGCAGGAACTGGCGTTCGAAACGCTCACCGGGCGCACGGTGCTGCTGGTGACGCACGATCCGGCGGAGGCGGTGCGCCTTGGGCACCACCTGTTCATCCTGTCGGAAAACGGTCTCAGCGAATGCGCCGGGCTGGAGAACGAGCCGGTGCGGGCCGTCGATGCGCCCGAAACCATCGAGATGCAGGTGCGGCTGTTCCGCAGCCTGCGGGGAGGTGTGGCATGACCCGTCGTCGGTTGCTCGATGGACTGCTGGCCGCCACCGTCGCCATTCTGCTGTGGCAGGCGCTGGTCTGGATCACCGGGGTGCCGCCCTTCATCCTGCCCGGACCGCTGCGGGTCGCCGGAAGCCTGGTCGACAATGCCGGCCTGATCCTCGACCACGCGACGATCACCGTCGCCGAGGTGCTGATCGGCCTGGTGCTCGGCGCGCTGTTCGGCGCGATGACGGCGCTGCATCTGATGATCTCGCCGCTCGCCCGCCGGCTGGTTCTGCCGGTGATGGTGTTCAGCCAGGCGATCCCGGTGTTCGCGCTGGCGCCGATCCTGACCCTGTGGTTCGGCTACGGCATGGCCTCCAAGATCGTCATGGCGCTGCTGATCATCTATTTCCCAGTGGTCTCAACCTTCTATGACGGCTTGCGCCGCACCGATCCGGGGCTGCTGGATCTGGCCCAGACCATGGGGGCCCGGCCACGCCGGACCCTGTTTTTCCTGCGGCTTCCGGCCGCGCTTCCGGCCTTCGGCTCCGGCCTGCGGCTGGCTGCGGTTTACGCGCCGATTGGCGCGGTGATCGGCGAATGGGTCGGCGCCTCGCGCGGGCTCGGCTACCTGATGCTGCTGGCCAATGGCCGAGCGAAGACGGACCTGATGTTCGCGGCGATGTTCGTGCTGGCGGCCTTTGCCGTGCTCCTCTATGCCGTCGTGTCGGTCATCACCCGGCGCATGGTTCGGTGGTCCGATGAGACCGTCGAGGCGACCCCGCGCGCCTGACGGGGTGATGATCCGATAGAGCACCTTTGCCCCGGGGGCGGCGCCCCTCCCGCCCTCGGGTGCCCGGAGGCAGGGGCGATTGTCCTTGCCTGCCGTGATATTGGCCGTTTATTGGTAGCATGACAGTTTGCGCCAGTGGTTCCGGCGATCTCGTCGGACGGCGTTGCCGATCTTGGGGGCAGGACAGCCATGCAGAACGGGGGAATGGCCGGAGGCGCAGCGGCGTTTCTCTCGGCGGAAAACTGGCCGGCACCGGCCAGCGGGCCGTTGTATCTTCAGGTCAAACGCCGGCTCGAAGAGGCGGTCGCGAGCGGCATTGTCGCCCCGGGCGATGCCTTGCCCTCGGAGCGGGAAATCGCCAGCCTTGCCGGCATTTCGCGGGTCACCGTCCGCCGGGCGGTGCAGGAGCTGGTGAAGGAAGGGGTGCTGCTGCAACGGCAGGGCTCGGGCACCTTCGTCGCGCCGAAGGTGGAGCGGGTCGAGCAATCCCTGTCGCATCTGACGAGCTTTTCCGAGGACATGGCCCGGCGCGGCAAGACGACCACCGCGCAGTGGCTGGAACGGGGCGTTTTCGAACCCTCGCCGGAAGAAACGGTGGTGCTTGGGCTGTCACCGGGCGACCGGGTGGCGCGGCTGAGTCGGCTGCGGGTCGCCGATGGGGTGCCGCTGGCAATCGAGCGGGCGGTGCTGGCCACCGCCATGTTGCCGGATCCCGAAGGGGTGGAAAATTCCCTCTATGAGGCGCTGGACAAGGTCGGCAATCGGCCGGTGCGGGCGATCCAGCGGATCTCGGCGCAGACCCTTGGCGAGGAGGCGGCCCGTCTGCTCGACGCGCCGGTTGGCGCGGCGGCCCTGCGCATCGAGCGGATTTCCTATCTCGCCAGCGGCCGGGTGGTGGAGCACACAACCTCGACCTACCGGGGCGATGCCTATGATTTCGTCGCGGAGCTGCGCTTGCGGCAGCCGCGTTGATCGCCGCGCGGCTCTGAAGCCGGGGAGGGGCGAGTACCCCCCCTCAGACCGTGCCTGCCGCGTCCGTGTCATACGGGCGGGCGATCAGCAGCGCCTTGCCGGCCTCCAGGCCGACGGACAGCGGCGCTTCCGTCTCGGCCAGGATCTTGTTCGACAGGGTCAGAGTGTCGCCGAGGGGAACGTCGCGCCGGGAGAGCGGCCAGTGCACCCCCTCCAGCGTCAGGCCGGTGAGATCCGACAGGGCAAGCACCGAGAACAGGCTGTTGGCCGGCAGGTCGAACGACTGACTGCCCGGCGTCAGTGGCCAGGCTTCCTCCAGACCGCTGGTCATCAGCACACTGATGCCGCGCTCCCGCACGGCCATGCCGAGCAGAAGGTTCTGCATCGCATGGTCCGAGCGCTCGCCGCCAAGGGCGCCGGCGATCACCAGCCGGGTCGCGCCTCGCTCCAGCGCCGCCTCCACCGCAAGTGCCCCATCGGTCATGTCCTTGGCCGGGGGATGGGCCTCGCGCGGGATATGCTCCCAGGTCGATTGCAGACCGGCCGGGCTGGAATCGAAATCGCCGACCCACAGCTCCGGCAGTAGCTCCAGCACGCCGGCATGGCGGATCCCGCCGTCGGCGGCGATGGCGGGAAGCCCGGCGACCTGGCGCAAAAGCCGGTCGGTGAGGGTCAGATGGCCGCCAAGGAGAATCAGGAAAGGGGTGTCGTTCATGCGTTCAGGGCTCATGCTTGCTCTGGGATGAGGGCCGGTGCGCGGCGACCTGGCGCCGGGGAATAGGCGGTTCTGGGCGCGAATCCCGCGTTCGGCTGGCGCTGACGCCAGCGGGCCGGCACACTGGGGATAGTATATCCCAGAACGATATCAGGGGGGGAATATGAATCTGTCGCGGATGTTGCTGGAGCGGGAGGCGGAAGGCCGGCCGGTGCGGGTTGCCTTGATCGGGGCCGGGAAATTCGGCTCCATGTATCTGACCCAGGCGCGGCTGACGCGCGGGGTGCATATCGCGGCGGTGATCGACCTTGCCCCGGTGCGGGCGCGCGCGACCCTTGCCAGATGCGGCTGGCCGCAGGAGCAGGCCAAGGCACGCGATCTCGACGCGGCGGTGGCGACCGGGGCGACCTGGGTCTCCGACAACGCCGAGGCCGTTCTGGCCGATCCGCGCATCGATGTGGTGATCGAGGCGACCGGCGATCCGGCGGTCGGCATCCGCCACGCCCTCGCGGTGATCGGCGCCGGCAAGCATGTCATCATGGTCAATGTGGAAGCGGATGTGCTGGCCGGGCCGTTGCTGGCGGCACGGGCGGAGGCGGCGGGCGTCGTCTATTCGCTCGCCTGGGGCGATCAACCGGCGCTGATCTGCGAACAGGTGGACTGGGCGCGGACCTGCGGCTTCAAGGTGGTCTGCGCCGGCAAGGGCACCCGCTACCTGCCCGGCTATCACAGCCTGACACCGGAGACGGTGTGGGAGGTGCTCGGCCAGTATCTCAACATCACCGACCGCGCGAGCATCAACCCGAAGATGTTCAACTCGTTCCTGGATGGCACCAAGTCAGGCATCGAAATGACCGCCGTGTGCAACGCCACCGGCCTGGTCAGCCAGCCGGACGGGCTCGCCTTCCCGCCGGCCAGCCGGTTCGAACTGGCCGATGTGTGCAAGCCGGGCGAGGAGGGCGGAACGCTGGCGCTCTCCGGCACGACCGAGGTGGTGTCCTCGCTGACCCGGGACGGCAAGGACATTCTCCATCATCTGGCGATGGGCACCTTCGTGGTGATCGAGGGCGAGACCGACTACGCGCGGCAGTGCTTCCGTGAGTATCACATGCTGGAGGACGCCAGCGGCCGGTTTGCCGCGCTCTACCGGCCAACGCATATGATCGGCATGGAGCTTGGGGTGTCCGTTGCCTCGGCGGCGCTGCGCGGCGAGCCGACCGGTGCCCCGCGCGGCTTCGTCAGCGATGTGGTGGCCACCGCCAAACGGGCGCTGAAAGCCGGCGAAATGCTCGACGGGGAGGGCGGGGCGACGGTCTGGGGCAAGCAGCAGCCCGCCACCACTTCGCTCCGCGAAGGCTATCTGCCGCTCGGGCTGGCCGCCCATGTGGCACTGCGCCGGGACGTGGCGGAAGGGGCGGTGCTCACCTGGGAGGACGTGGTCATCGACCCGGAAGCGGAGGCGGTACGCATCCGCCGGGAGATGGAAGCCCGCTTCGCCCCGAGCTGAGACACAGGCGCGCGTCGGCGGGGCGCCGGTCAGCAGGCGACCACGTTGACCGCCAATCCGCCCTTTGAGGTCTCCTTGTACTTGTCGGTCATGTCGAGGCCGGTCTGGCGCATCGTCTCGATGCAACTGTCGAGCGGCACGAAATGGGTGCCGTCGCCGCGCAGCGCCAGCGAGGCGGCGGTCACCGCCTTGACCGCGCCAAGCGCGTTGCGCTCGATGCAGGGCACCTGCACCAGCCCGCCGATCGGATCGCAGGTCATGCCCAGATGGTGCTCCAGCGCGATCTCGGCGGCGTTTTCCACCTGGGCGTTGCTGCCGCCGAGGGCCGCGCACAGCCCCGCCGCCGCCATCGCCGAGGCCGAACCGACCTCGCCCTGGCAACCGACCTCCGCGCCGGAGATCGAGGCATTGGCCTTGATGATGCCGCCGATGGCCGCCGCCACCAGGAGGAAGGTGCGGATACCGGAGCCGCAGCCGTCCGGGCAATGGTCGAGGTAGTAGCGGATCACCGCCGGGATCACCCCGGCGGCGCCATTGGTCGGCGCGGTGACCAGCGACCCGCCGGCGGCGTTTTCCTCGTTGACCGCCATGGCGTAGACGCCGAGCCAGTCCATCACCGTGTGCTGGAAGGGCCGGTTCTTGCCGGCGTCACCGAGGAGCTTTTGATGAATGGCACGGGCGCGGCGCTTGATCTTGAGCCCGCCGGGCAACTCGCCCTCCAGCGATAGCCCGCGTTCCAGGCAGGCGTTCATGGCGCGCCAGATCCGGTCAAGCCCCTCATCGAGATCGCCATCGGGATCGCGCGCCTCCTCGTTCGCCCGTTTCATCGCCTCGATCGACAGGCCGCTGGCCTCGCCCATCTGCAGCATTTCCGCCGCGCTGCGGAAGGCGAAGGGGGCTCGCTCGTCATTGGTTCGCGGCATCAGGTCGTTCTGCCGCTCAAGCTCCTCGGCGGTGGCGACGAACCCGCCGCCGATGGAATAGACGGTCTCTTCCAGCAGCGTCTCCCCCTCCGGGCCAAGGGCGCGGAAGATCATGCCATTGGCATGGGCCGGCAGCGGCGGGCCGTAGTCGAATACCAGATCGGTCTCAGGGTCGAAGGCAATGCCGCCGATGCCCTCCACCATCACCCGCTTGTCCCGCTGCAGCCGCTCCATTTCCCCCTCGATGCAGGCGGGGTCGATCGTCGCCGGGTCATGGCCGGCCAGGCCGAGGCAGATCGCCCGATCGCTGGCATGCCCCTTTCCGGTGAAGGCAAGCGAGCCGTGCAGCGAGGCGGTGATCCGGGCCGGCTTCAGGCCCTTGCTGCGCAGATCGTCGAGAAAGCGGCCGGCGGCGACCATCGGTCCCATGGTGTGCGAGGACGACGGACCGATGCCGATCTTGAAGATATCGAAAACGCTGATGAACACATGTCCCTCCCAGAACGTGTCTGCAGCTTTTTTCGCCCTCGGCACCTCCACACTAGGGGCGGCTGCTTGCGCGGGATCATGCCGCGCAAGCGATGGCGCGTCACCCGCAAACTGCCGATTGTCGCAATTGGCTCTTGGCGGCGTCGCATCTCGGCGACCCGAGGGCCGAAACTATCCGGCGGCCGGGCTGCCCCGGTCCTGCACGTCCTCAGGCCAGAGGAAGGCATAGACGGCGAGGGAAAAGCCGATGTGCTCGTTAAGAAGGGAAATGGCCCGGTCCGCGTCGCGGGCAAGGGTGGCTTCCATCAGCTCCGTGTGATGGGCAAGGCCGAGGGTGCGCTCGATCAGCGCCTGGAAGTGGCCGGCCGCCTCGCTGTCCATCTTGCGACGTGGCGCCGGGCCGCTGATCATGTGCCGGTGATGGCGGGTAAGCTGCTCCCGGATCTGATGCTGAAAGCCGGCCAGCCAGACGGAGCTGTCGCCGGCCAGAAGCGCATCGTGAAAGGCATCGTGACGGGCTTCCCACTGCGCGATCCTGTCGCCGGCCATCACCGGATCCGGTGGCGGGGTCTGCGCCAGAAGGTAATGGGCGGCGACAACCTGGCCTTCCCACTCCGCACCGCCCGCCTCGATCGACCGGCGCAACAGGGTGCTTTCCACCGCGCGGCGAGCTTCCTGCAGGTCCACCAGCGAGGCGGCGGAGACCGGCGCCACCCGATAACCGCGATTGCGCTCCGAAATCACCAGCCGTTCCGCTTCCAGCCGTGACAGCGCCTCGCGCAAGGGGGTCCAGCCAAGGCCGTAGCGTTCGGTCAGGGTGGCCACCACCAACGGGGCGCCCGGCGCCAGCCGGCAGGACAGGATATCGCTTCGCAAACGGCTCAGAGCTTCGTCGGTCTTTGTCATCGCATGCCGTTTCCATGTGGCGCGGGGTGCACGTTCGCCGATGATAGTTCAGGAAAATACAATCGACATAATTATATATAATCCTTGCCGCCTGTCTTCCCCGTTGTTAGGCTGCCTTCGACATCCGGGAGGAACCTGGCGCAAATGCGCGGGTCGGATGCGGACCGTGTTGCCCTGATTTGCGATGGGCCGGTGATTGGGAGAGGCGATATCCATGATGGATGCGGTGAGCGCGCATGCGCGGACACTGGATGAGGGCAATCCGTTCGCGGCCCGGCGTGGCCGGTTCCGGTTGCCGGACGGGGTCATCTATCTCGACGGCAATTCGCTGGGCGTGCTGCCGGCGGCGGTGCCGGAGCGCATGCGCCAGGTGGTCGAGACCCAATGGGGCGAGAGCCTCATCCGCGCCTGGAACGAGCATGACTGGATCGACCTGCCGCAGCGTGTCGGCGACCGCATCGGCGCGCTGATCGGCGCGGCGCCGGGAACGGTCACCGCCGGAGACAGTACCTCGATCAATGTGTTCAAGATGCTGGCGGCGGCGCTGTCCCTGCGCCCGGAGCGCAAGGTCATCCTCTCCGACAACGGCAACTTCCCGACCGATCTTTATGTGGCGCAAGGGCTGCGCGACCTTCTGGACAAAGGCCATGAGCTGAAGGTGGTCGCCCCGCAGGAGGTGGAGGCCGCGCTCGACGACACCGTGGCGGTGATGATGCTGACTGAGGTCGATTATCGCACCGGCCGCCTGCATGACATGGCCGGACTGACCCGCAAGGCCCATGCTGTCGGCGCGCTGACCCTTTGGGATCTGGCTCATTCCGCCGGCGCGCTGCCGGTCGATCTTGGCGGCGCCGGGGCGGATTTCGCGGTCGGCTGCGGCTACAAGTATCTGAACGGCGGTCCCGGCGCGCCGGCCTTCCTTTATGTCGCGCCCGAGCATCAGCCGAGGATCGCCGCGCCGCTGACCGGCTGGATGGGCCACGAGGCGCCCTTCGCCTTCGATCTCGACTACCGTCCGGCCCCTGGGGTCGATAAGATGCGGGTCGGCACGCCGCCGATCCTGTCGCTCTCAGCGCTCGATGCGGCGCTCGATGAATTCGACGGCGTCGACATGGCGGCCCTGCGGGCGCAGTCGGTCAGCCTCAGCGAATTGTTCATTGCCGAGGTGGAGCGGCGCTGCGACGGGCTCGAACTGGTCAGCCCGCGCGATCATGCCCGGCGCGGCAGCCAGGTGTCGTTCCGCTTCGAGCATGGTTACGCCCTGATGCAGGCGTTGATCGACCGGGGGGTGATCGGCGACTTCCGGGCGCCGGATGTGGTCCGCTTCGGCTTCACGCCGCTTTATCTCAGCCATGAAGATGTGCTCCGAGCTTGTGAGATCTTGGAGGACATCGTGGCGACCCGGTCCTGGGACCAGCCAAGGTTCCACAAGCGGGCGAAGGTCACATGAGCGGCAAGGGGGAAGCTATGGAACCGTTCGATCCGGCGCGCGATGGCGCGCAGATGGCCTTCGATGGCCGCATGTCCTATGGCGACTACCTGTCGCTGGACAAGATTCTGGATGCGCAAAAGCCGCTGTCCGAGGCCCATGACGAGATGCTGTTCATCATCCAGCATCAGACCTCGGAACTGTGGATGAAGCTGGCGATCCATGAGCTGGTCGCCGCCAAGGCACGCATCGCCAATGACGATCTGCCGCCGGCCTTCAAGATGCTGACCCGCGTTGCCCGGATCTTCGAGCAGCTTACTGGCGCCTGGCAGGTGCTGCGGACGATGACCCCGTCCGAATACACCGAATTCCGCGATGACCTCGGCCAGTCCTCCGGCTTCCAGTCGTATCAGTACCGGGCAATCGAGTTTCTGGCCGGCAACAAGAACGCGGCGATGCTGCGTCCGCATCAGCACGTGCCGGAAACCTACCAGTGGCTCGACGGTCTGCGCCACGAGACCAGCATCTATGACGAGGCGTTGCGGCTGCTCGCCCGCTCCGGCTTGGCCGTCGATCCGGCGGTGCTGGAGCGCGACCTGGCCGCGCCCTACCAGCGCGATGCCAGCGTCCATGCGGCCTGGCTGGCGGTCTACCGTGACCCGGGCAAATACTGGGCGCTTTACGATCTGGCGGAAAAGCTCGTCGACTTCGAGGATTACTTCCGCCGCTGGCGTTTCAATCATGTCACCACGGTGGAGCGGGTGATCGGCTTCAAGCGCGGCACCGGTGGTACCTCGGGCGTTTCCTACCTGCGGCGCATGCTGGATGTGGTGTTGTTCCCTGAGCTGTGGGACATTCGCGCCGATCTTTGAAGCCGGCATGGTTTTCGCCGACGAGGAGCCTGCATGTCGCAGCTGATTGACATCACACCGCCACTGGCGCCCGGTGCCGCCGTTTTTCCCGGCGATGCGCCCTATCGGGTGGACAAGACCTTTCAGATCGGCCCGGGCTGTCCGGTCAACGTGACCTCCGTGTCGCTCTCCACCCATTGCGGTGCTCATGCGGATGCGCCCTTGCACTACAGTGCCGAGGGCGTTCCCATCGACCGGGTGCCGCTGGAGGATTTCATCGGTCCGGCCCGTCTGATCGACGCGCGCGGCGACGGGCCGCTGTGCCGGCCGGAGGAGTTGCTGCCGCATCTGGATGATGTGCCGCCACGGGTGCTCTTGCGTCTGGCCGATACACTCGACCCGATGCGCTGGCCGGAAGGGTTTCGCGCGCTGGCGCCGGAGACGGTCGATCTTCTGGCAGAGCGGGGTGTCCGGCTGGTGGGCGTCGACGTGCCCTCGGTCGATCCGGAAACCTCCAAGGAGCTGCCCGCGCATATGGGCTTTTTGCGTCATGACATGCGAATCCTGGAAAACCTTGCCCTCCGAGAGGCGGAATTCGGGGATTATGAGTTGATCGCGCTGCCGTTACGGCTAGAAGGGCTGGATGCCGCGCCGGTGCGCGCGATATTGCGGCGGGTATGAGCGGCGCGAAGCCGCCAGAAGAAGAGCCCAACAGGCATTGACGTTGCGCTAGGCGCAACCAGCGGGGGGAGAGGCAACATGCTGGAAGTAGACCAGCTTGTGATGAGCTACGGCGGGTTCCGCGCGGTGGACAATTGCTCGCTGTCCGTGACGGAGGGCAGCATCACCGGCTTGATCGGCCCGAACGGCGCCGGCAAGACCACATTGTTCAATCTGGTGGCCGGGGCGTTTCCGCCGTCCTCCGGTCGGATCCGCTATCTCGGCGAGGACATCACCGGGCTCAGCACCGACCGGCGGTTCCATCTCGGTCTGGTGCGCACCTTCCAGATCCCGCACGAGTTCCATCGGCTCACCGTCATGGAAAACCTGATGATGGTGCCGCCGCATCAGGCCGGCGAGACGCTTCTCGCCAACTGGCTGACCTTTGGCAAGGTGCGCCGGAACGAGGAGGAGGTGCGCCAGCGGGCCGAGGAAACCCTTGCCTTCCTTGAACTGGAGCATGTGGCCGAGGAGCGGGCCGGAAATCTCTCCGGCGGTCAGAAGAAGCTGCTGGAGCTGGGCCGGACCATGATGACCGATGCCCGGTTGGTGCTGCTCGACGAGCCGGCGGCCGGCGTCAACCGGACGCTTTTGCGCAAGCTGGAAGAGAAGATCGCGATCCTCAACAAGGAGCGCGGCTACACCTTCATCCTCATCGAGCATGACATGGAGATGATTGAGAAGCTGTGCCACCCGGTGATCTGCATGGCCGAGGGGCGGGTGCTGATCGAGGGGGACTTTGCCACCGTGCGTGCCGATGAGCGGGTGCTGGAAGCCTATCTCGGCGAAACCGTGGGAGCCGCCTGAATGAAACCGCTTTTGCAGATGACCGATCTTCATGGCGGCTATGGCGACGCCAACATCCTGCATGGGGTCAACCTTCATGTGGCGCCGGCGGAAATCGTCGTCATCGTCGGGCCGAACGGTGCCGGCAAGTCGACGGCGATGAAGGCGATCTTCGGTCTTTTGAAGATCCGCGGCGGTTCGGTGACCGTCGGCGGGGTCGACATCACCGGCTGGGAGCCGAACCGGATTGTCGAGGCGGGCGTCTGCTACGTGCCGCAGGTCGACAATGTGTTCCGCGAAATGACCGTGCATGAAAACCTGGAAATGGGCGCCTTTCTGCGCTCCGGTGATCTGTCCGCCGCCTATGATCGGGTCTACGGCCTGTTCCCGGACCTGAAGGAACGGCGCAAGGCGCTGGCCGGCAACCTGTCCGGCGGCCAGCGGCAGATGGTGGCGATGGGCCGCGCCCTGATGCTGGAGCCGAAGATCCTGCTGCTCGACGAGCCGACCGCCGGCCTGTCGCCGAAATACATGGAGCAGATCTTCCAGATCAGCCGGGATGTGCGCGACACCGGCGTCGCCATCCTCTTGGTGGAACAGCACGCCAAGCAGGCGCTGGCTTTCGCCGATCGCGGCTATGTGCTCGCCTCGGGCTGCAACCGGCACGAGGGCACGGGCGCGGATCTTCTGGCCGACCGCGACGTCGCCGACATGTTCCTCGGAGGGTGATGGGGATGGGCGCTCTGGAAATCATCAACTTCTATCTCGTGCCCGGCCTCGTGGTCGGCTCGATCTACGCGCTGGGCGCGGTCGGCATCACGCTGGTCTTCGCCATCCTGCGCTACGCGCATCTGGCCCATGGCGATCTGGCAACGCTCGGTGCCTTCCTCGGGCTCGGGCTGGTGACCGCGCTCGGCATCTCGCCCTATCTCGCCCTGACGGCGGTGATGGCGCTGACGGCGGTGGTCGCGGTCGGCATCGACAGGGTATTCTACGACTATCTGCGCGAGAGGCCGAAGATCGTCACGGTGATGGCCTCGCTCGGCATCGCCCTGATGGTGCGGGCGATTGTCCAGATGGTATGGGGCGTGGATTCGCAGACCTACACCCGGGGTATCGTCCGGCCGGAAAACTGGTTCGGCATCCGCGTGCGCGACCGGGAACTGATCACCATTGTGGCGATGATCGTGCTGGTGGTCGCCCTGCAGCTCTTCCTGCAGCGCAGCAAGTGGGGCAAGGCCATGCGTGCCATGTCCGACAATCCGGATCTGGCGCTGCTGTCGGGTGTCGACAACGGCAAGGTGGTGACGATCACCTGGGTGATCGTCGGTGGGCTCTGCGCCGCCGCCGGCCTGTTCCTGGGGCTCAATTTCGAGCTCAAGGCGATGATGGGCTGGTCGATGCTGCTGCCGATGTTCGCCGCCGCGATCCTGGGCGGTGTCGGCCGGGTGGAGGGCGCTGTGCTTGGCGGCCTGATCGTCGGCGTGGCGGAGGAGATGTCGACGCTGTTCCTGCCGACCGAATACAAGGCGGCGACCGCCTTTGCGATACTGCTGCTGATGCTGCTGGTGCGCCCGACCGGGCTGCTGCGCGGCAAGGTGCTTTAGGGAGGACGGCGCGATGGAATGGATCGGATTTGCCAACTACGCCGTCTTCATGGCGATCTTCATCTGCATCTATGCCCTGCTGTCGCTGGGGCTGAACATCCAGTGGGGCTTCACCGGCCTCTTCAATGCAGGCATCGCCGGCTTCTTCGCCGTCGGTGCCTATACCTCGGCGGTGCTGACCTCGCCGGCGGCGGATGGGCGCCTTGGCGGCTTCGACCTGCCGTTCTGGGTGGGCTGGATCGGCGCGATGGTGGCGGCGGCGCTGATCGCCTGGCCGATCGGCAAGATCTGTCTGCGCTTTCGCTCCGACTATCTGGCGATTGCCACCATCGGTGTTGCCGAGATCATCCGTCTGGTGATCAAGTCGGAGGACTGGCTGACCAATTCCGCCCGGGGCATTACCGATATTCCGCGCCCGCTGGGCGATCTGTCCTACACCATGTCGCAGCTGGCCTATCTGGGGATCGTCATGGCCATCCTGCTCGTTGCCTATCTGATGGTCGAGCGGCAGATCGCCTCGCCCTGGGGGCGGATGATGCGGGCGATCCGCGACAATGAGGATGCGGCGCGAGCGATGGGCAAGGACGTGCCCTATCGCCGTCTGGAGGCGTTCATCTTCGGCTCGGCGCTGATGGGACTGGGCGGCGCGCTGTTCGCCCATTTCAACCGCAGCATCACCCCGGAGGCGATCGACCCGATGGTCGCGACCTTCCTGGTGTGGATCATGCTGATCCTCGGCGGCTCGGGCAACAACCGGGGGGCGATCCTCGGTGTCGCGGTGGTCTGGATCATCTGGTCCCTATCGGAAATCGTTACCGATCAGTTCCCGCATGAATACGCGGTCAAGGCCAAGTACCTGCGGATTTTCCTGATCGGCTTGATGCTGCAACTGGTGCTGCGGTTTCGCCCCGAAGGGCTGTTGCCCGAGGCGAGCGGGGAACGCAAACCGGTGGGAAAACCAAGCGATTGAGGCTTGTGGGGAGGCGGCATTTGGGTTGAGACTGCGGGTTCAGAACAAGCCCGGTCAACGGGGTTTGCAGAAGGCACGCAGCCGGGTGGCTGTGTGCCAGGATAAGGTGGAGGTATTCCAATGAAACTGTTTCAGACCGCCATTGCCGCGGCGCTTCTCGGCGCCACCGCGCTGGCCGCGCCGGCGCATGCGGATGTCAAGATCGGCCTGATCGGCGGCGTGACCGGCCCGATCGCCGCGATGGCTCCCCCGATGATCGCCAGCGCCCAGCTCGCCATCGACCAGGTCAATGCGAACGGCGGGGTTCTCGACGGCCAGAAGCTGATCGGCGTCGTCGGCGACAGCGCCTGCAACCCGCAGAACGGCACCGATGCGGCCACCAAGGCCGTCAACATCGAAGGCGTCGTCGCCATCGTTGGCCCGCATTGCTCGGGCGCGGTGCTGGCGGTTGCCAACTCCGTCACCGTGCCGGCCGGCATCGCCATCATCACCCCGTCGGGCACCTCGCCGGAGATCACCAGCCTTGACGACAAGGACACGGTGTTCCGTACCGTGCCCTCCGATGACTATCAGGGCCGGGCACTGGCCCGCACCTTGCTGGACCGGGGCACCAAGAAGGTGGCCGTCGCCTATCTGAACAACGATTATGGCAAGGGCCTGGCCGAGGCGTTCAAGTCCGAATTCGAGGCCAAGGGCGGCGAGATCGCCGGCTATGCCGCGCATGAGGGCGAGAAGGCTTCTTACCGGTCGAACCTTGCCGAACTCGCCTCCGGCGGTGCCGATACCCTGGTGATCCTCGACTATGGCGATGGCTCGGGCCTGACCCTGTTGCGTCAGGCGCTGGAAAACGGCTTCTTCGAGAACTTCGTCGGCGCCGACGGCATGAAGTCGGACGCGACCTTCAAGGAGCTGGGCGCGGAAAACCTGACCACCTTCGTCGCCTCCTCGCCGGTCGGCGAGAAGTCCGAGGCGCTGGAGATGTTCAACAAGGCCTTCAGCGAGGCGGGCGGCGACCCGAGCGCCATTTTCGTGACCACCTCCTATGACGCGGCCTTCCTGATGGCGCTGGCGGTCGAAAAGGCCGGCGGTGACAAGACCAAGGTGGCCGCGGCCATGCGCGAGATTTCCAGCGGTTCGGGCGAGACGATCCTGCCGGGCGAATGGGCCAAGGCGAAGGAGCTGATCGCCGCCGGCAAGGCCATCGACTACAAGGGCGCGGCCGGCGATCACAACTTCGATGAAAAGGGCGATGTGCCCGGTGCCTATGCGCTGTTCAAGGTCGGCGCGAATGGCTTTGAGATGATCGGCGAAATGAAGTAAGGGCCGGGCGGCGCCACGCCGCCCTGTCTCCCGCTTGCCGGAAAAGGGCGGGCGAGAAACACGTGCGGCGGCGTCCTTCGGGATGCCGCCGCTCTTGTTTGGCTGGTGCCGAAAATCCGGACGGGAAGGCGATCCGTCAGCCCGCAATACGATAGGCCGTTGCCGCTCAGGCGGTGGCGCTGATTTCCGGCGGCATCTTCAGCAGGAAGCGGATTTCACTGCGGTCCTCGGCAAGCTCGGCGATGGTATGCGCATCGAGCACGTTCATGAAGGCTTCCAGCGCTTCGTGCAGCAAGCCGTTGAAGCCGCAGGAGGTGATCAGCGGGCAGTCCTTGCGCCCGGATTCAAAGCACTCGGCGAGGAGGAAACTCTCCTCGGCGGCGCGGACCACGGCGCCAACGGTGATTTCTTCGGCCGGGCGGGCAAGCACGAGACCGCCGTTGCGCCCGCGAATGGTGCGCACGAAGCCGTTGCTGACCAGCACCTTGAGGATCTTGAACAGATGCGCCTCGGACATCTCGAAGCTGGCCGCGACATCCGCGACCCGGCTCGGGGTGTCCGGATTGGCCGCACAATAGATCAGGGTGCGGACCGCGTAATTGGTCTGTTGTGTAAGGCGCATGTCCCTAGATAGGCGCGCCCGGCGTCCCGCGTCAACGGGCTTGCGCGGGAAAACAGGAGTTTTTCGTTCAGCTATTTGGCGTTCGGCGCAAAATACCGCGACTTTCCGCCCTTCGTGCCCCGGAGCTTGCATCTGAGGTGAAAAACATGAATAGTGATTCATAATTCATGTTGGGAGGATGAAGATGGCAGAGACCGGGACACCGGCGAAAGACCAGACTGGCCGGGAGCCGAAAACCGCGCGTGGGGAAGCGACCCGCCGGGCGATTCTCGGCGCGGCCGAGAAAGTCATCGGTCGCCAGGGCTTCAACGAGGCGTCCATCGGTTCGATCACCCGCGAGGCGGGCGTCGCCCAGGGCACATTCTACATCTACTTTTCCAGCAAGGATGAGGTGTTCTCCGAACTGGTCGCCGAGATGGGGCGGATGCTGCGCCATGTCATCAGCGAGGCGACCGGCGGCATGGCGGATCGGCTGGAGGCGGAGCGGGAGGGCCTGCGCGCGTTTCTGACCTTCGTTGCCTCCCATCCCGAACTGTACCGGATCGTGCAGGAGGCGCAATTCGTCGATCCCGACGCCTATCGGGCCTATTTCCGAACCTTTGCCGAAGGCTACCGGCAGGGCCTGGCCGAGGCGGCCGAGGCCGGAGCGATCCGGCCGGGCGATGCCGATGTCAGGGCCTGGGCGCTGATGGGCATTGCCCGTGCCCTTGGCGAGTATTCCGTGGTGTTCGGCGACACCACGCCGATCGATGAGGTGGTCGACATCGCCCATGATCTCATCGTCGATGGTTTGAGGAAGCGATCCTGATGGCCGATCTCGTTCATTTTCACCGCGAAGATGATGTCGTCACCCTGACCCTCGACCGTCCGGGGCGCGGCAATGCACTGGTGCCCGAACTGCTCGCCGCACTGCGCGGCGGATTGGCGCGGGCCTCGCAGGAAGCGCCCGCCGCGCTGGTTCTGGCCGGCAAGGGGCGGGCCTTTTCCGCCGGCGGCGATGTGGCCGCCTTTCACGAGCATGCCGGCGACCGGGATGAGTTGCTGCGCTATGCCGCCGAGGTGGTCGGCGAACTGAATGGCGCGATCCTCGATCTGCTCGCCTTTCCCGCGCCGGTGCTTGCCGCCGTCAACGGCGCGGTGACCGGCGGCTCCACCGGCCTGGTGCTTGCCTCCGACATGGTCGTGATGAGCGAGCGGGCCTTCCTTCAGCCCTACTACGGCGAGATGGGCTTTGCGCCCGATGGCGGCTGGACCGCGCTGCTGCCCGAGCGCATCGGCGCCGCGCGGGCGCTCGAAGTGCAGTATCTGAACGCGCGTCTGTCGGCACCCGCCTGCCGCGATCTCGGGGTGGCCAGCACCGTCTGCGCCGCCGAGGCGCTGGCGGCGACCGTGGCCGAGCGGCTGGCGACGCTCCGCCGCATGGATCGCGAGACCCTGCGCACCACCCGCGCCCATGTGTGGAGCGAGCCGCGCCGGGCACAGGTCGCGGCAGCGCTGGAGGAGGAGCGGCAGGCGTTCCTGAGGCTGGTGGTCCGGCCGGAAACGCTGGCGCGGATGGAGACGTTTCTCGGGCGGGAGAGTGCCGCGGGTAGCGCCGCCAAGGCGCAGACCCAACAGCAAGTGTAACGGTCTTTTGGGGGGACGGGATATGGAGTGGCTCACCGATATGGCGGCGAAGCGGGCGGAACTGAGCCCCGACCGCGTTGCCTTTGTCGATCATGAAACCGGGGCGGAGCTGACCTTCGCCGATGTGGAGGCGCGGGCGAACCAGATGGCCCGGGCCTTGAGGATGCTCGGCGCGGCCGCCGGCGACCGGGTGGCGGTTCTCTGCCACAACCATCCGGACTTCTTCGTTCTGTTGTTCGCGGCCCAGAAAAGCGGCGTCATCCTGCTGCCGCTCAACTGGCGCCAGCCGGCGGTGGAACTGGCCCCGACCGTGACCCGCTCTGGCGCGCGGCTGCTGATGCATGACAGCGCCTGTGGCGCGACGGCGCGGGCGCTTGCCGAAAGCTGCGGTCTGACGCCGGTCGGTTTTGCCGATGCAGCGGGCGAAGGCGGTGAGGCGGCTGCCACCGATTTCGAGGCGCTGTTGCGTGATGCCGATCCGGCGCCGTTCGGCGATGGCCGGATCCCCGCGTCCGCCCCCTGGTATCTGCTGGCCACCTCCGGTACCACCGGTGAGCCGAAGCTGGTGGTCCAGACCGCGCGCATGGCCTGGGCCAATGCGGTCAACTATACCCAGGCGACCGGCATCACCGCTGGCGACTGCACCGTCAATTACCTGCCGCTGTTTCACACCGCCGGCATCAATCTGATGTCGATGCCGCTGTTCCTGACTGGCGGCACATCCATCGTGCTGCGCCGCTTCGATGTGGCGGTGGTTTTGCGGCTGATCGGCGAGAAGCGGCTGACGGCGTTTTTTGGCGTGCCAGCAATCTATCAGGCCTTGTCGCTCGATCCGGCGTTCGAGACGACGGATTTCTCCGCCGTCCGCAGTCTCGGTTGTGGCGGTGCGCCGATGCCGGCGCCGCTGCTGCGCACCTATCTGGCGCGGGGTGTCACGGTCTGCAACGGCATGGGCATGACCGAGACCGGGCCGACCGTGTTTCTCGCCGATCCGCAGCGGGCGCCGGAAAAGATCGGGTCCGTCGGCAAGGCACAGATATTGGCCGAGGTGCGGCTTGTGGGGATCGACGGTGCGGTGGTAACCGGCGCCGGGGCCGGCGAATTGCAGATCCGTGGGCCGGGGGTGACGCCTGGATACTACGAAAATCCGGAGGCAACCCGCGCCGCGTTCACCGAGGATGGCTGGCTGCGCTCCGGCGATGTCGCCGCGCGGGATGCAGATGGCTATTTCGCCATCGTCGACCGGATCAAGGACATGTATATCTCCGGCGGCGAGAACGTTTATCCGGCTGAAGTTGAGCGGGTTCTGGTCACCCATCCGGCGATCCTCGATGCGGTGGTGGTCGGCGTGGCCGATGCCCGCTGGGGCGAGGTGGGGGCGGCCTATCTGATCCCGCGCCCGGGCGAGCGGATCGAGGAGGCGGCGCTGGTCGCCTGGTGCCGCGAGCGGCTGGCCGCCTACAAGGTGCCGCGTCATATCGCGGTGGTCGACGACCTGCCGCGCACCGCTGCCGGCAAGGTGCAGAAGCACGTGTTGAAACACGCACATGAAGAGCAGAAGGAGGGGGCGTGCGGTGATGGCGAACGCTGACGTGACAGCGGTTGGAGAGGGGCTGGAAAGCCGCTGGCGTCCGACCCAGGCGGATTTCGACCGGTTCGCGGCGATCTCTGGCGATGACAACCCGATCCATGTGGATCCGGAGTTTTCCGCCCGGACCCGGTTCGGGCGCACCGTCTCGCACGGGATGCTGCTCTACTCCCGGGTCTGGGCGCTGATCCGGGCGACCTGGCCGGGCCGGCACCTGCTGCAGGAGCTGATGTTCCCCAACCCCGCCTATGCGGAGGAGGAGCTGGTGATCGCCTTGACACCCACCGCCGCGAACCCGCGCTTGCTGGAGGTCAGCGTCCGCCGGGCGGCGGATGGGGCCATCGTGCTGCAGGGCAAATGCGAACTGGATGAAGGGGCGGGCCGATGATCGAACTGGGACAGAGCGCGGAGCTGGAGCGTGTCTATCCGCGCGAGCAAGCGGCTGATTTCGCCGACCTCGCCGGGCTCGATGCGGTGCCGGACAGCGTGCCCGAGCCCTTGATCGGCGGGCTGTTTTCCTACCTGCTTGGCGTCAAGCTGCCCGGCTTCGGCACCAACTACCTGAAGCAGGAAATGCGTTTTCTCGGCGCTGCCGCCTTCGACACGCCGCTGATCGCCCGGGTGACGGTGACCCGGCTGCGCCCGGAAAAGCATCTGGTCGATCTGGAAACGGTCTGCGAGACCCGGGACGGTACGCGGGTCTGTGAGGGCCGGGCGCTGGTCTATGTGGAGGATGTCGGCGCCTGACGGCGTCGTCATTCAGGACCGGCGATCCGGGCGCGTTGTCTGGTGCGACGCTGCCACAAACAAAAACGCCGCCGGCAAGCCGGCGGCGTTTCCAAAACCGGAGGTCCGGTTAAGCTCAGTCGAGCGCGAGCTGCGCGGCCTGCAGGCCACGGCCGCGACGGTCTTCTTCCGTCACGAAGGTGAGGGTCGTGCCCTCGGCCGGAACGGCAATGCCCGAACGCTCGAAAGCGGTGATGTGCACGAACACATCCTTGCCACCTTCCGCCGGGGTCACAAAGCCGAAGCCGCGATCGTGGTTGAAGAACTTGAGGGTACCTGTCTGGCGCATGGGGAAACTCCTGTCCCGTAGTCAGTCTAAGTGTAAAGAGCGCAAGTAAGCGCGCTTGCTTGCGCGAGCGTGGCATTCAGAAACGGGAAAGGCAGTTCTGTTCGACAGAACCGGCCGTTGTGACCGGGAAGGCGCCGCATACCGAAACTTTCTTAACCGGGTTCGAATTTTCAAGCCCGCTGATGTTGGACCCACATCCAACGTGGACACTATAAGTCAATCGGGTCAACTCGGCAAGCGTTCTGCTCGGTTGCCGCACGGGACTTCGCCCTTTTACCGGGTGGCGAGGCCGCTCAGGAGGGCATTGAAAGCGTCCGCCTCCTCCAGATGCGGGGCGTGGCCGGAGCGGAAAAAGGGGGCGATCCGGGCGCTCGGCAGGCGGCTTTGCTGCCAGCGCGCCGCCCGGCTGTCGTAGAGCTGGCTCTTGCCGCCAGGCGCCAGCACCACCGGAATGTCGATCGCCGGCAGCAAGGCCCGGAAGTCCTGGGCCGTCAGCGAGGCCCACATGGCCGCCAGCGCCGCCGGGTCGGCTTTGCGCATCTCCTGCTCGGCGTGTCGGATCAGCGGGCTGGCCGGGTCGAGATCGGCAGCGAAGGTCTTCAGGGCGGTGGGCCGGACCAGCGCCGGCCATTGCTTTTCCAGCGCCCGGAGGAAGACCGCGTTGCGCCGGGCATCGAGGTCGCTCAAGGTGCCAAGGTCCCAGTCGGGGCCGTTCAGCACCTTCGGCGACATGTCCTCCACCACCAGCGCGGCAAGACGGTCCGTGCCGTGGCGCTCGATCAACGACCAGGCGACGAGCGCGCCCATGGACCAGCCATGCAGAACGACCTCGTCGAGTCCCTCGGCCGCAATCCGCGCCATCACCGCATCCGCCGCCGCCTCGATGGTGAAAGGGCGGACGGCGCGGCTTTCGCCATGGCCGGGCAGGTCCGGCGCCAGCACCAGGGTTTCCCGTCCCAGCGTTGTCAGTTGCGGCTCCATGAAGCCGCCGTGGCAGGACCAGCCATGCAGGAGCACGACCGGCCGCTTGCCCGCCGCAAGTTGGCCGCGGCGCCTTATGTGAAGATCGCTCACCGGCGGCTCCGCAGCCGGCCGACGACCCCGTCGGGAAAGAAATAGACGGAGAGGATGAACAGCATCCCGAGCCACATGAGCCAGCGTTCCGGCGCCACCAGCAGCGGGATCAGCGGCAGCGCCTCGGTGGCGTGTTCGGCGCTGGCCATCAGGGTCTGCAGATAGGTCTGGGCGAGAATGAACAAGGTGGCGCCGATCACCGCCCCGTACATGGTGCCCATGCCGCCGATCACCACCATCAAGAGAATGTCGATCATGATTTCCATCGACAGGGTGGTCGCCGGCCCGGTGTAGCGGATCCAGATCGCCAGCAGCGCACCGGCAAGGGCCGCCACGGCGGCGGAAAGCACCGTGGCGGTGGTGCGGTACCACACCACCCGGTAGCCGATCGCCTCGGCCCGGAAGCCATTGTCGCGCACCGCCTTCAGGGTCCGGCCGAAGGGGGAGTTGACGACCCTGAGCAGCCCGAGGAACAAGACCAGCGCGGAGAAGAACACCAGATAGTAGCAAAGCAGCCGGCCATTGATGCGCACGCCGAAGATCTTGCCATCCATCAGCTTAAAGGCGGGACCGAGTGCCCGGGGAATCCGGTAGGTGAGCCCGTCCTCGCCGCCGGTCAGCCCGGAGAGTTGCGAGACGAGAACGGCGAAGGCACTGGCGACCGCCAGGGTCACCATGGCGAAGAAGATCGCCTTCACCCGCAGCGAGAACAGGCCAATGGCCAGCGCCAGGGCAGCGGCAATCGCCGTGCCGCCGGCGGTGCCAAGCACGATGGCGGTGAAGCTCGGGCCGAGTGAGGAGAGTGCCAGCGCGGTGCCATAGGCGCCGATGCCGAAGAACATCGTGTGGGCGAAGGAGACGACGCCGGTATAGCCGAGCAGGAGGTCGTAGCTCGCCGCCAGCACGATGAAGATGCAGATGCGCGCCGCCGTATCGAGGGATTTGGTCCCGGGAAACAGGAACGGGGCGAAGGCAAGGCCGATCAGGATAAGTGCCAGCACCCCTGCCAGGAGGCGGCTTCGCGGTCGGTCGCCAGACAACAGCCGATTGATCATCATGGGCTCCTACTTCGCCTTGACCACGGGATAGAGCCCTTGCGGGCGCCACATCAGAACGCCGACCATCAGGGCGATGGTCGAGACCAGCGCCACCTTGGGGGCGAGAAAGGCCATGTAGTTGGAGAGAAGGCCGACCAGCAGCGCGCCGATGAAGCAGCCCTCGATGGAGCCCAGCCCGCCGATGATGACGACGACGAACACCAGCACCATGATTTCCGAGCCCATGTGCGCGGTGATGGTCTCCTGATAGAGCCCCCACATCACCCCGCCGAGGCCGGCAAGCGCGGACCCTGCCATGAACACCAGGAGGAACAGGCGGCGGATGCGGTAGCCGAGCGCCTCGACCATCTCGCCGTTCTCCACGCCGGCCCGGACCAGAAGGCCGACCCGGGTGGAGCGCAGCACATGGCGCATGGCGACGAACAGCACCAGCCCGACCGCGACGGCGAACAGCCGGTACTTCTCGATGGCCGCCTCGCCGAAGATCACCGCGCCCTGCAGCGAGGGCGGGCGGGAAAGGTGGATGGCATCCGGTCCCCAGATCACGTGAATGAGCTGCTGGGCGACGATCAACCCGCCCATGGTCACCAGGATCTGTTTCAGATGGTGGCCATAGACCGGGGCAACGATCACCCGCTCGAACATCAGCCCGATCCCGCCGGTCACCGCCATGGAGGCGAGGATGGCGAGAAACACGGCCAGAAGATTGAGCATCACGGCCGGGCTCTGGGTCCAGCCGGCGAGCCAGGCCAGCACGGTGAAGCCGACGAAGGCGCCGACCGAGACGAAGGCACCATGGCCGAAGTTGATCACATCCATCAGGCCGAACACCACGGTCAGGCCGGAGGCCATGATGAAGATCATCAGCCCCATGGCAAGGCCGGCGACGGTCAGCGTCAGCCAGGTGGCGCCATCGCCGATGGCGACAAGACCGAGCCCGGCGAGCACCGGCGCCAAAAGCAGCGGTGCGGCGGATTTCAGCCGTTCGGCGGGCGAGGCCGCGACGAGTTTCGGGCGGATCGCGGTCGAACTCATTGATGCACCTCCAGGCTCAATCCCATCAGCCGTTCCTGCAGACCGTTGTCGGCGGCAAGCTCGGCCATCGTGCCGGCGTGAACGATCCGGCCGTCATCCATCACGGCGACCGTGTCGCCGAGGCTTTTCGCCATCTGGAAATTCTGCTCCACCAGCAGGATGGTCGTTTCGGTTTCCTTGAGTTGGCGCAGGGCGTCGGTCATTGCCCGGATGATCGCCGGCGCCAGCCCCTTGCTTGGCTCGTCAATCAGGATCAGCTTGCGCGGCTCGATGATCGCCCGCGACACGGACAGCATCTGTTTCTGACCGCCCGACAGCGTGCCGGCCGGCCGGTCCCAGAAGGTGGCGATCGGCGGAAACAGCTCTTTGATCCAGGAAAGGCGCTGCGGGTCCATCGTCCCGCTCGCCGCCGCCAGCGTCATGTTCTCGCCAACCGTCAGGTCGGCGAAGATCCCCATGTTCTCGGGCACATAGGCAATACCGGCACGGGAGATCGCCGGCGTCGGCTGTCCGTCGATACGGGTGCCGTCAAAGTGGATCTCGCCCGCGCTCGGCGTCCACAGCCCCATGATGGAGCGCAAGGTGGTCGACTTGCCCGCGCCGTTGCGTCCCAGGAGCACGCTGACGCCGCCGCGCGGCACCTCAAGGTCGACACCCTGGAGAATGTGATAGGGGCCGATGTGGGTGTGCACACCGGCAAGACGAAGCAGGATGTCAGCCACGGGCCACCTCCTCGGTCGCGGTCTTTGCGCGGGCCTCCTCGGCGTCCTCGGGCGCGTTGCCGAGGTAGGCTTCCTGGACGATGGGCGATTTCATCACCTCGGCCGGGTCGCCATCGGCGACGAGCTGGCCGTTGTGCAGCACGATGATCCGGTCGGCGAGGCTGCGGATCACATCCATTTTGTGCTCCACCAGGAGGATCGTCCGGTCCCGGTCGTTTTTCAGCTCGCGAATGAGATCGAGAATCACCGGCACCTCGTCGACGCTCATGCCGGCGGTCGGCTCATCGAACATCAGCACCTGCGGCGCCAGGGCGATCATCATCGCCACTTCCAGCTTGCGCTGGTCGCCGTGGGGGAGAGCGGAGACCGGCTGGTCGGCCTGGTCGAGCAGCTGAACCTCGGCCAGCACATGCTCGGCCCGCTCGATCAGCTCCACATGACTGTCGGCGCGCGAAAACAGGTCGAAGCCGCGCCGCGCCTTTGCCTGAACCACCAGCCGCACGTTCTCGCGCACGCTCAAGGTGGGAAACAGGTTGGTGAGCTGGAAGGCCCGGCCGATGCCCCGGTCGCAGCGCTCGGGAACGCCAAGGCGGGTGATGTCCTCGCCATTCAGCGTGACCGTGCCGGAATAGGCGCGAAGCTGACCGGAGATCAGATTGAAATAGGTGGTCTTGCCGGCGCCGTTCGGGCCGACGATGGCCGTCAGCGTGCCGCGCTCGAAGGCGCAGCTCACCTGATCGACGGCGACATGTCCGCCAAAGCGGATCGTCAGGTCCTGGGTCGTCAGGACGGGAGCTTCAATCGCCACGGGAGGTCTCCGCAAGCAGCCGGCGGGCAGCGGGCCGGGAACGCGGACGGGCTGGTACCGCGCCGCGCCGGGCCGATGGCCGGGGTCGATATCGGATGGATGAAGAGGCGGACCGGACGGGGCAGGCGTCGCCGTCCGGTCCGATTGGCGGGGCTCAGCGCCCGTTGCGCACCGGAATGTCCATGTCCTCGATGGCCAGTTCGCGAACCAGCTCCGGAATGCCCCACTCCACCTCCGGGTCGACCCGGATCTTGAAGTGGTACATGGACTGCAGCGCCTGATGGTCCTCGGCGCGGAACACCATCTTGCCCTTCGGCGTCTCGAAAGCCATGCCTTCCATGGTCTCGATCAAGGCTTCGGTGTCGGTGCTGCCGGCGGTCTTGATCGCCTCGACCACGGCAATGGCAGCCGACATGCCACCGGCGGTGAAGAAGTCCGGCGGGGACTGGAAGCGGGCCTGATGCTCCTTCACCAGCCAGTCATTGGCCGGGTTCTGCGGAATGTCGTGGTAGTAGTAGGTGGCGCCTTCCATGCCGGGCAGGGCCTTGAAGGCCTTCATCGCGGCGAGGATGTTGCCGCCGGTGGCGATCTCGATGCCGAAACGCTCCGGCTCCATCGCCTTGATCTTGCCGATCGGATTGTTGCCGCCGGCCCAGATGATGAAGAGGAACTTGCGGCTCTCCTCGTCCTTCAGCGCATCGAACACCCGCTGGGCGCTGGCGGTGAAGTCCTGGGTGTCGGTCGGGGCGTATTCCTCGAACACCAGCTTCGCGCCGGTCTTCTCCAGTGCCTCGCGGAAGGCGGCAACGCCATCGCGGCCGAAGGCATAGTCCTGCGCCAGCGTGGCGATGGTCACCCCTTCCTTGCCGAGCGCGACCGCATTGGCGATGGCGTCCTGCGAGGAGTTGCGGCCGGTGCGGAACACATAGCGGTTCCAGTTCTCGCCGGTGATGCTGTCGGCCACCGCCGGCTCGACGATCAGGATCTTCTCATATTCCTCGGCGACCGGCAGCATGGCCAGGGCAACGCCGGAGGACACCGGCCCGACGGCAATGTCGACCTCGTCGTCGCCATAGGCCTCGGCCAGGGCGGCGCGGGCGATGTCCGGCTTGAGCTGGGTGTCCTTCTCGATGACGCTGATCTTGCGCCCGTCGATTTCCATGGTGCCACCGGTGGCATACTCCAGCCCCATCATGAAGCCGGTGTGGGACTGCTTGCCATAGGCTTCCAGCGCACCGGTCTTGCCATAGACATGGGCAATCTTGATGTCGTCGGCGAGGCCGGGTGCCGTGCCAAGGCCAAGGGCCAAGGCCGTTGCGGCGATGATGCGTTTCATGTCGCGTCTCCTCCCTGTCGGCGGCTCGGGTGGCGCCGTGGCGCGGGGCGCGCGGCCGGCGCGGAACTCTCCCCCATGTCCGCTCGCCTATATATGACGCATGATTCATGTTTCATGTCAAATCTCATGGCAGGCCGCGCGGCGGCTTCGGTGGCCGTTTTCCTCGCGCGCCGGGTGTTTGGCGGCAACCTGCGAAGGCGTGACGGCGGTCACAGAAGACGGTGGCCGCCCGGCCTAACCTTGTTTCATCAGCGCTGAGAACAGCGCCGGACAAGAAGAAGACGCGAAACCGGATCAACAGAGGGAACAAGGCGATGTACAGGAAATTTGCAGCAACCGGACTGGCGATTGCCCTGACGGCGGGCGCCGTTCTTGCTACCGCGACCACCGATGCCGAGGCGCGGCGCTGGCACCGCAACAACGGCTGGGCCGCCGCCGGCGGCTTCGTGGCCGGCGCGCTGATCGGCTCCGCCCTGAGCCAGCCACGCTACTACGAGCCGGCCCCGGTCTATGTGGAGCCGCGTCCGGTGCGCGGTGGCCGCTTCGAGCCCTGGACCCGGCCCTGGTACCGCTATTGCGCGGCCAAGTACCGCTCGTTCGACCCGTCCACCGGCTACTACCTGACCTATTCGGGGCGGTATCGCTTCTGCCGCTGACGGGGCGGGCGCCCTTGAAGGACGGGAAAAGGCCCGGCGATCCGCCGGGCCTTGAACTGCCGGCAAGGGCAAAGCCCCCGCCCTTGACCTCTGCTCGGCGTCATCCGGCCCCCGAGCCGGGATCGGGGAGCCAGAAGACAAGCGTTTCCAGCGAACAAAAGCCGAGCGACCGTGCCTCTCCGATCCCGGATCTTCGCTGACGCTTCGTCCGGGAGGACGCGGAGAATGGGGCTCTGTCCTCACGCCGGGCCTTTTGTTGCGTGTCCGCTACCGCGCCTCTTCCGGCGCGCTGGCCAGCCGTCTGGCGATTCCCGCTGCCGCCGCCCGTCCGGTGGCAAAGCACGCCTGCAGCAGGTAGCCGCCGGTCGGCGCTTCCCAGTCGATCATCTCCCCGGCGACGAATACCCCCGGCAGCCGTTTCAGCATGAAATCGGCGTCCAGTTCTTCCCAGGCGATGCCGCCGGCGCTGGAAATCGCCCGTTCCAGACCAAAACTGCCGGTGAGGGTGAGCGGCAGCGCCTTGATTCGCGCGGCGAGCTCTTCGGGCGTCGCCGGGCGCGGGCCGGCCTCGCTGAGAAGGGCGATGGCCACTGGCGGCAATCCGGCGGTCTTGCGCAGATGCGTGGACAGGGAGCGCTTGCCACGCGGGGCGGAAAGGCGGGTCGTCAGCGCCGCCAGATCAAGATCCGGGCGCAGGTCGACCGTCAGCACCGCTTCGCCGCGTTGCTGAAGCTCGGCGCGAATCTCCGCCGACAGCGCATAGATCGCACCGCCTTCGATGCCGCTGGCGGTGATCATCGCTTCGCCGCGCACGAGGTGCCCGCCGGCGGCAAGAGCGATCCGCTTCAGCGGCGTGCCGGCATGGCGGGCGGCGAACGTCTCTGACCAATTGACCGTGAAACCGCCATTGGCGGGCATGAACGCCCGCCGGGCGATGCCGAGTCGGTCGATTTCACCGCTCCAGCCGCCATCGCCGCCAAGCCGTGGCCAGCTTGCTCCGCCAAGGGCGAGCAGCACGGCGCGGGGGCGGGGCAGGCTCCGAGGCCCGTCCGGTGTGTCGAATCGCAGCGCGCCATCCTCGTCAAAGCCGCGCCAGCTCCAGCGGGTCGTCAGGCGCACGCCGCGCGCGGCCAGACGGGCGAGCAGGGCGCGCAACAGTGGCGAGGCCTTCATCGCCGAGGGAAACACCCGGCCGCTCGATCCGGTGAAGGTCGAAATGCCGAGTTCTTCGCACCAGGCGCGCAGGTCGCCGGGCGAAAACGCCTCGATGGCCGCCCGCAGGAATGGCGCCGCCTCCCGGTAGCGGGAAAGGAAGCGTTCGGCCGCCTCGCTATGGGTCAGGTTGAGCCCGCCGCGCCCGGCCATCAGCAGCTTGCGGGCTGGCGAGGGCATGCGCTCGATGATGTGCACCGTCAGCCCTTGTTCCGAGAGCGCATCGGCGGCGATCAGCCCGCTCGGGCCAGCGCCGATGATCAGCACATCGGCGGGGCGAGAATCGTTTGTGGTCGCGATATTCATCGGGAGCGGTTCCCGAGTTCGGCTTCATAGGCCTTGGCGACCCGGAGAAAGCGCGTGTAGGCGAAGTTGGTCGAGATCACGAGCCCCCACCAGCCGTACAGCGCGTAGCGGCGCAGCAGATAGGCCTTGAGAAAGGCGAGCGGAAACTCGGCGACAAGCCGCCAGCGGCCGATTCGCCGCCCGCGCGCCGCCATATCCTGCGCCTGCATGGTGGAGTAGCGGTTCATCTTCTCCACATGGAAGGCGATGGAGCGAATCGAGCGATGCTCCATCGGCGCCTTGAGCTGGCCAAGTCGCGCGTCCTTGGGCGGGCGGACCGTGTCATGCACGGTCGAATCGGAAAACCGGCCGCGCCGCCGGTCGTAAAGCCGGATCTGGTTGTAGCCATAGGCCCAGGAGGCGGCGCCGGCCTCATGGGCGAACACATCCTTGATGCGCACCCGCCAGAAATCCGCCTGGCCAACGCGGCCCGAGGCAAAGAGATCCCGGATTTCCGCCGCCAGCGCCGGGGAGGCGGCCTCGTCGGCATCGAGATTGAAGATCCAGTGGTTGCGGCACTGGTCCTCGCCGAAGCGCTTCTGCGCGCCATAGCCGGCCCACTTATTGTAGAGAACGCGCGCGCCGAGAGATTCGGCAATGCTGCAGGTGTCGTCGGTCGAGCCGCTGTCGATGACGATCACCTCATCGGCGAATCCGCCAACGCTCTCGATCGCCCGGCTGATCCGGTCGGCTTCATTGCGTGCAATAATAAAGACTGAGATCGGCTGCTGAGTGGTCATGATCGTCCGGTTGCCAAGGTCGTGCCCCTGACTTACGCGGCCGGGATACGGGCGGCAAGGCGCTTTTCGGCGCCAAACCGGGGCCGTTTCCTAACGAGGCCTTAACGGGGTGTGCCCACAAAGACACACTGTGTCCCAACAGTGCCTCCGCTGGGCATTTGCCGGTTGCTTGCCACGGCTCGGGTCGCTTAGAACAAACTTGAGCTCGCGGGGAAGCTTGCTCAACTCTTCACTTCCCGCCCGGCAACGGCATGGGCGGAAAATAAAACGACGAGGTCAGGAAATGAACATCAAGAGCATTCTGCTCGGCGCTTCCGCCGCTGCTCTGGCAGCCACCGGCGCGCAGGCTGCCGACCTTCCGGTCGCTCCGGAGCCGGTCGACTACGTTCGCGTTTGCGACGCTTTCGGCACGGGCTTCTTCTACATCCCGGGTACCGAGACCTGCCTGAAGATCGGTGGCGGTGTCCGCGCCGAGTTCCGTATGTTCGACGTGCTCGACAACGGTGGTTCCAACTGGGATGACCGCACCGACACCTCGACCGGCATGCGTGCTCGTGGCTACATCAACTTCGACAGCCGCACCAACACCGAGTACGGCCTGCTGCGCACCTACGTCGCTGCCTACATCACCGTTGACAACAACGGCGCTGCCGGCACCACGCTCGATGAAGCCTTCATCCAGCTCGGCGGCTTCGTCGCTGGTCGTACCGGTTCGTACTTCGACTTCTACACCGGCGACAACTGGGGTTCGGTCCTCGATCAGGGCTTCGCGGATAACGGCGACGTCAACCTGTTCGCTTACACCTTCCAGTTCGGCAACGGCTTCTCGGCATCGGCCTCGGTCGAAGCTGGCGATGACCGTCGTTCGCAGATCTTCTACAACGGTAACCAGATCGTGACGGCGGCTACCGCTACGGCTCTCCAGGCCAACAGCGATGGCTACGGCGGCCACAAGGTTCCGGACTTCGTCGCCAACCTGCGCGTCGACCAGGGTTGGGGTTCGGCTCAGTTGATGGGTGCCCTGCACCACGTTTATGGCCGTTCCTATGCCGCTGGTGTGGCAAACGCACCGGTTCCGGCAGCTGGCCTTGCTGGCAAGGGTAAGCTCGGTTGGGCGATCGGCGCTGGCGCTACCTTCAACCTGCCGATGCTGGCCGCTGGCGACAGCTTCTCGATCCAGGCCTCCTACGCTCAGGGCGCCATCCAGTACGTCAACTCCGGCTGGGGTGCGTTCTCCGACGCTTCCTACAACACCGTTGGCGGCCTGAAGCTGTCCAACGCTTGGGGCATCGGTGCGGGCTTCACCCACTTCTGGACCCCGGCGATCTCCACCTCGCTCACCGCGAGCTACTCGGATCTCGACCAGGCCCTCACGGTCGGCGGCGACTTCCGCGAGATCAACGTCCAGGGTAACGTTGGCTGGCGTCCGGTTTCCGGCCTGCTGGTTGGCGCCGAGCTCGAGTACCGCAACCGCGACTTCTCGGGTGCGACGCCGAACGACGACGCTCTGGTCGGTATCCTCCGCGTGCAGCGCACGTTCTAATCGGATCCTTTCGGATCACGATGAAAGCCCGGCGGGAAACCGCCGGGCTTTTTGCTTTTGAGGTCGCTCACCGGGATGCTGTGAGCTCTGGTTTCGTGCAGATGGGGCGTGGTGGCCAGACTCCGCCAGCCGGAGCGTCACGAAACTGATTTGAATTTATTGTAAGTAATTGATATTACTCGTCTAAAACAACTATCTTGACGTTTTCGTCAATAAAATGCTTGGCTTGACGCTGACGGGACCGGGATCGGACCGCCGCGCGCAAGGCCTTGCAATTCTTTTCGGCATCGGCGCAGCGCTTTCCGCCTCATCCCTTGACCTGCGGCCCATCGGGGCCAGTGTTCCGTTCAAGCGACCGCGTGTCGCCGGGAGGCGGCCACGGTAAAGCCGGCAGCGCGAAAGACCGGATGGCGAGGGGATGAGGGCACTTTGCGCCCACCTGCTCGCGTGGAAAGGGAGAGATGTGATGACCGCCGCGATTGTGGGATGGGCGCATACGCCGTTTGGAAAGCAGGCCGAAGAGACGGTGGAGAGCCTCGTGGTGACCGCCGCGCGCGAGGCCATCGCCGATGCGGGGCTGGAGCCCGGCGACGTCGATGAGATCATTCTCGGCCATTTCAACGCCGGCTTCTCGGCCCAGGACTTTACCGCCTCGCTGGTGCTTCAGGCCGATGCGGCCTTGCGCTTCAAGCGGGCGACGCGGGTGGAAAACGCCTGTGCCACCGGCTCGGCGGCGGTGCATCAGGGGGTGCGTGCCATTGCCGCCCGCGATGCGCGCATCGTTCTCGTGGTCGGGGTGGAAAAGATGACTTCCACGCCGGGGCCGGAGATCGGCCGTAACCTGCTCAGGGCCTCCTATCTGGTCGAGGATGGCGATACCCCTGCTGGTTTCGCCGGTGTGTTCGGCAAGATCGCCGACAGCTACTTCCAGAAATACGGCGACAAGTCCGACGCGCTGGCGGCCATCGCCGCCAAGAACCACCGCAACGGTGTCGGCAACCCTTATGCGCAGATGCGCAAGGACCTGGGCTATGACTTCTGCCGCACCGAGAGCGAGAAGAACCCTTACGTCGCCGGTCCGCTGAAGCGGACCGATTGCTCGCTGGTCTCCGATGGTGCGGCGGCCTTGGTGCTGACCGATGTGGAAACCGCGCTTGGCCGGGACAAGGCGGTGGCCTTCCGCTCCATGGCCCATGTGCAGGATTTCCTGCCCATGTCCAAGCGTGACATCCTGCAATTCGAGGGCTGCGGCCGTGCCTGGCAGGATGCGCTCGGCCGCGCCGGGCTTAGCCTTGACGATCTGTCCTTCGTCGAGACTCACGATTGTTTCACCATCGCCGAGTTGATCGAATACGAGGCCATGGGGCTGACTCCGGCTGGTGAAGGGCACCGGGCGATTCTCGAAGGCTGGACCGAGATGGACGGCAAGCTGCCGGTCAATCCCTCCGGCGGGCTCAAGTCAAAGGGCCACCCGATTGGCGCGACCGGCGTGTCCATGCATGTGCTGACCGCGATGCAGCTCACCGGCAAGGCCGGTGACATTCAGGTCAAGGATGCGGAGCTTGGCGGTATCTTCAACATGGGCGGCGCGGCGGTTGCCAACTACGTGTCGGTGATGCAGGCGCTGAAATAGCGGCGATTATAAAACGGCTGCGCGGTCAGTACCGCGCGGCCGATTCCATCTGCCGGGCGAGATCGAGAAGATCGAAGGCGACCACGTCCCAGGGTTCGCTCGGTTCCAGATCAGAGGTCTGTGCCGGTCCATGCTCGCCGGGGCGGGCGAAGAAGGCAGTCTTCAGCCCGGCCTCACGCGCCGGGTAGAGGTCGCGATTGTGGGCGGAGACCATCATCACTTCATCGGGCGCCAGTCCGAGGGCCGCGGCGAAGCTCACATGGGCGCTTGCCGGGTCTTTTTGCGGTGCGGCCGGCTCCGAGGCCAGAATCACGTCCCAGGGCAGGCCGGCGTGTTTTGCCAGCCATGTCATCAACGCGACCGCGCCATTGTTGCGGGGCGCGATCACATATTCCCGTTTCAACGCCTTGAGGCCGGGGACGCTGTCGGGCCAGGGCGGCAGTTTGCGCCAAAGCTGCGGCAGCGCGGCGGTGTCACTGTCGGTGAGCTGCCCGTCCAGGCCGATCTTGGCCAGGCTTGCGCTGAGGGCGCGGGCGAGGGAGGCGTCGAGTGCGTGCCCATCGACAGGCGACGAGCCATCCGCACGCAAGCTGTCGAGGCACTGTTCATGCCAGGCGTCGGCGAGGGTGGGGGCATCGGCGTCGAGCCCTGCGCGGGCAAAGGTGCGCTCCAGCCCGTGAACCAGACCGCTACGCCAGTCGACGACGGTTCCGAAAACATCGAAAAGAATTGCTTTGATCACTGCGATATCGCTCGATAGGAAAAGTCAACGGAGTATGAAACAACTTCATTTCTGATTGTCTTGATTGAAAAATCAATCAGGAGTTACGTTTTCGGGCTCATGGTGTGTGCCCAGTGTCTTCAATTTCTGATCGGTGCAATGTTGATGCCATCCCCTGCATATCCATCATGCGTGTGGTTCGCCATGTCTTGCACCCTGCGCGGTCGGCCCTGAAGAAGAGCATGATGATCCGGGATTCTGTATAGCAATATATAACGAGCTGACCTTTCGCTGGCACCCTGAATCTTTCGCGCGAGGCGGTCGCCGGTTTGCGGGCAATGCCCGGCCCCTGCGGGCCGTCTCTGGGCGATCTGGTTTTTTTTTCTCTCCTTGCTCGCGGCTTTGAAATGTGATGCCCGGCGGATCCGGCGCCGACCGACTATGTGTTGATCGTGTTCGATGAAGCCGGAGGCCGGACGCGATGAGCCGGGAGTTGCCGAAGGAACGTAAGCTCGATGTCTTCCCCGCCTTCCACAAGGTGGCAGGGCGGCGCGTCGTCATCGTCGGCGGCGGCGAGGAAGCGCTCGCCAAGCTGCGGCTCTTGTTGCAAAGCAGCGCGCGGATCGAGGTGGTTTCGGCCGAGATTGTCGCATCCTTGCGAGAGCTGGTGGAGGCGGCGCCCGGTGCGATCTGGCGGCGTGAGCAGTTCCGCCCGGGTCTGCTCAGCGGCGCGGCCTTGGTGTTTGCCGCCAGCGGCGAGCCGGAAACCGACGCGGCGGTGGTCGCGGCGGCGCGGGAGTTGGGACGTCCGGTCAATGCGGTCGACCGGCCCGATCTGTGCGATTTCTATGTTGGCGCCCTGGTCAACCGCGCGCCGGTCGCAGTGGCCATTTCGTCCACGGGATCCGGCCCTGTTCTGGCCCGTCATATCCGCGCGCGTATCGAGGCGATGCTGCCGCGTGAAACCGGGGATCTGGCGCGTCTGGCCGAGAGTTTTCGCGGCTCCGTGTCGCGAGTGATTGCCGGGGCAGCGGAGCGCCGCCGCTTCTGGGCACGGTTCTTCTCTGGGGCGGTGGCCGCCAATCTCTTCGCCGGACGGACAGATGCCGCACGTGCCGAGGCCCAGCGCCTGCTCAATGGCGAGCAGGAGGCGGCGGGTTTTGTCTGGCTGGTGGGTGCCGGGCCGGGGGCGGAGGACCTTCTCACCTTACGGGCGCAACGCCTGCTGCAGGAAGCCGATGTCATTGTCCATGACGCGTTGGTGCCGGAGGCGGTGGTGGCGATGGGGCGTCGCGATGCGCTGCGCCATCCGGTGGGCAAGCGCAAGGGCGCGCATTCGGCCGCACAGGAAGAGATCAACGCCCTGTTGGTGCGTGAGGCGCGCGCCGGCAAGCGGGTGGTGCGGCTGAAGGCAGGCGATCCGCTGGTGTTCGGCCGTGCCGGTGAGGAACTGGCGGCCCTGCGCGCGGCCGGGATCGGTTGCGACATCGTGCCTGGCGTGACCGCCGCGCTGGCGGCGGCGGCAAGCGCGCAGATCCCGCTGACCTTGCGCGGTGTCGCCTCGCAGCTGGTGTTCGCCACCGGTCACGACAAGGACGGCGAAACGCTGCCGGCCTGGGCGGAACTGGCACTGCGCGGCGCCACGGTCGCGGTCTACATGGGCCGCTCCGTCGCCGCGCGGGTGGCCGCCCGTCTCACCGAGGCGGGGTTGGCGGACGCAACACCGGTGGCCGTGATTGAGAATGCGGCTCGCGATAACGAGGTGTTTTACAGCGGCACCCTGGCCGATCTCGCCCTGGTGGAAAGCCGCAAGGAGATCGACGGCCCGGTGCTGATCGTCATCGGCGATGTGGTGGCCGAGGCGGACCTCGCCCGCGCGCGCCCCTTGCGTGCGTCGCTGACCGAGCGCGTGACCGCCGCAGCCTGAAGGAGAGAACCGGAATGAAAGCGCTTACCGCCAATCGCCTGATCGACGGCGAAGTCGTCTGGCTCGACCGTGCGTCGGCCTGGGTGGAAACCCTCGCCGAGGCGCAGGTTCTGGAAGGGGCGGCGGCCGAGGCCGAGGCTTTTGAGTTGGCAGCGGCGGCGGTCGCGGGCCGGCTGATCGTCGATCCCTATCTGATCGACATGGAGCGGGTGGAGGGCGCGCTTCAGCCGGTGCGCCTGCGCGAGCGCATCCGCGCGAGCGGCCCGACCATGCGGCCCGATCTGGGCAAGCAGGCGCGGCCGCGCAGCTCCGCCGCCTGAGTTTTCCGGCCTTTCGCTCGCGACGGCACGAACATCACAAGGCACCTGACCTGCCGAGGGCGGGCGCCGCCGAGGATCTGACCATGTATCGATACGATGAGTTTGACGAGAGCTTTGTCTCCTCCCGGGTCGCCCAGTTTCGTGACCAGGTGCGCCGCCGCCTGTCCGGCGATCTGACCGAGGATCAGTTCAAGCCCTTGCGGCTGATGAACGGTGTCTATCTGCAATTGCATGCCTACATGCTGCGGGTGGCGATCCCCTATGGCACGCTGAATGCCCGGCAGATGCGCAAGCTGGCGGAGGTCGCGCGGACCTATGACCGGGGCTATGGCCATTTCACCACCCGGCAGAACATCCAGTTCAACTGGCCACGGCTGCAGGACGTGCCCGATATCCTTGCCGAGCTGGCCGAGGTGGAGATGCATGCCATCCAGACCTCGGGCAATTGCATCCGCAACGTCACGGCGGATCATTTCGCCGGGGCCGCTGCCGACGAGGTTGCGGACCCGCGCCCCTATGCGGAGATCCTGCGGCAATGGTCGTCGCTCCATCCGGAGTTTTCGTTCCTGCCGCGCAAGTTCAAGATCGCGGTTACCGGGGCGGCCCATGATCGGGCAGCGGTTCAGGTGCATGATATTGGATTGCAACTCATGCGCGATGAGGCGGGAGCCATCGGCTTCACCGTGTTCGTTGGCGGTGGGCTGGGGCGCACGCCGATGGTGGCGCGCAAGGTGCGCGATTTCCTGCCGGAGACGGATCTGCTCGCCTACACGGAGGCAATTCTGCGCGTCTACAACCGTTACGGGCGACGCGACAACAAATACAAGGCGCGGGTCAAGATCCTGATGCATGAGACCGGCCTGGAGACCCTGCGCGCGGATATCGAGCGGGAGTTTCAGGAGGTTCGCAGCGGCGTTCTCGACCTGCCAAAGGCGGAGGTGGACCGGATCAGCGCCTATTTCGCACCGCCGCCTTTCGTGCCAGAGCAAGCGGGCGAGGCGGACGCCTTCGCGCGGGCACTTGCCAGTGATCCGGCGCTTGCCACCTTTGCCGAGCGCAATCTGGCGCCGCACAAGGCGCCGGGCTATGCCAGCCTGACCATTTCGCTGAAGCCGATCGGCGAGGCGCCGGGCGATGCTTCGGCCGAACAGATGGAGCTGGTGGCGGATCTGGCCGAAACCTTCGGCCATGACGAGATCCGGGTCAGTCATGAGCAAAACCTGGTGCTGCCGCATGTGCGCAAGGCCGATGTGCCGGAGATCTTCCGCCGCTTGCGAGGAGCTGGACTGGCCGAGGCCAATGCGGGCCTGATCACCGATATCATTGCCTGCCCTGGCATGGACTATTGCGCGCTGGCAACCGCGCGGTCGATCCCGGTGGCCCAGCGGATTTCCGAGCGTTTCGCCGCATCCGGGCGGCAGCGAGAGATCGGTGACCTGAAGGTCAAGATTTCCGGCTGCATCAACGCCTGCGGCCATCACCATGTGGGCCATATCGGCATTCTCGGCGTGGAGAAGAAGGGCGAGGAATACTACCAGATCACCCTTGGCGGTTCGGGCGATGAGAACACGTCCATTGGCCAGATCGTCGGACGCGGCTTCTCCTATGACGGCATCGTCGATGCGGTCGAAACCGTGGTCGACACCTATCTGGGCCTGCGCCAGTCGCCACAGGAAGACTTCCTGGCCGCGTATCGCCGGGTTGGCGATACGCCCTTCAAGGAGGCGCTTTATGGGACGGCCTGACCCGATCCTGCGCGCGGATGCGCAGCTTGAGGCAGCGCGCGAGGCGAGCCTGCTTGGCGAGCGTTTGCGCGAAGCCAGCGTTATCGAGGTGATCGCGGCTGCACGCGACCGTTTCGGCGACCGGCTGGCGCTGGTTTCCTCCTTCGGGGCGGATTCCGCTGTGCTCTTGCATCTGGTGGCAAGCGTCGATCGCTCGATCCCGGTGCTGTTCATCGACACCGGCAAGCTCTTCCCGGAGACCTTGCGGTATCGCGACCGGCTGGTTGAGAGCTTTGGCCTCACGGCGGTGCGGACCATTGGCCCGGACGCCGCCGATCTGGCGGAGGAGGATCCGGCCGGTGCCTTGTGGCTGAGCGATACCGATGCCTGCTGCGATCTGCGTAAGACCCGGCCACTCGCTCGTGCCCTTGCCGGGTTCGACGCGTGGATTTCCGGACGCAAACGCTTTCAGGCCAGCACCCGCTCGAACATTCCAGTGTTCGAGCCGGATGGGGCCCGGATCAAGGTCAATCCGCTGGCTGACTGGGATCCGGGGGATCTGCGCGCCTATGCCGCCGAGCACGGGCTTCCCGCCCATCCGCTGGTGGCGCAGGGCTTTCCTTCGATTGGCTGCCTGCCCTGCACCAGCAAGGTCGCGCCAGGGGAAGACCTGCGGTCCGGTCGCTGGCGCGGTCAGGAAAAGACCGAATGCGGCATCCACTTCGCGATGCCCCAGGAAAACGAACAGGGAGCGGGGATCTGAATCATGCAGGCCGACATCTACAAGGAAAACGGGTTCTTCCTCGATGAATGGCAACTTCTGGAGGATGAGCAGGCGCTTCCGACCGAGCCGGGGCGATTTCTCGTTTCGCTGGAACGATTTGTCGCAGCGCCAGAGGCGTTTGCCAGCTTGCCGGAAATCGCGATCCTGGTGCGCGCTGGCGATGATGTGACCGTTCTGGCACCTCATCTCGACCGATTTACCATGGTGGCGATTGAATTTGCTGCGTTCTCGGACGGAAGAGGCTATTCTTCCGCAAGGTTGTTGCGTCAGAGGCTTTGCTACCATGGAGAGTTGCGGGCGGTTGGCGATGTCCTTCTGGATCAGATCCCGCTGATGCGGCGTTGCGGTTTCGATGCCTTCAAGGTGGTGCATGAGCCCACGCGGCGGGCGCTTGAAACTGGTCATTTGGCGGAGGTGCCGCTATACCTGCAACCGGCGGCGCGGCCCGATGAGCAACCTGCGGGCGCGCGAGCCTGGGCGCGCAGCCCGGCCGGCTTGGCGAGATGAATGGCGGGTGCTCCGCGTACCCCCTGTCCCCAGCCCGTGCCGGGTGGCGTGGTCACGGTTTCACGAGGGCGGACCTTCGCCGGTCCGGGACGGTCACGGAAATGGCGCACGTGGATCGCTTTGCGCCGGTCGATTGGACAGGAAACGGGGTGGAACCGTTCGGGTTCCGTCCGACATCTTGCGAAGCTGGGGAATAAATCATGAATGTGGTCGATCTTGCCGCCGGACTTTCGGATGCGGTGCCTGCGGGTACCTTTGTCGAGACTGTCACCGACGTTCAGCATTACACGGCGGATCTCTTTCGCTTCCGCCTCACCCGCCCGGCAAGCTTCCGGTTTCGCTCCGGTGAATTCGTGATGATCGGTCTGATGGTCGGCGAAAAGCCGATCTTCCGCGCCTATTCGATCGCCAGCCCGTCCTGGGACGAGGAACTGGAGTTCTTTTCGATCAAGGTTCCGAACGGACCGCTCACCCAGCATCTGCAGAAGATCAAGCCGGGCGATGTGGTGCTGATGAAGAAGAAGCCGACCGGCACGCTCGTCAATGATGCGCTGGTGCCCGGCAAGCGGCTCTACATGTTCTCCACCGGCACCGGCGTTGCGCCCTTCGCCAGCCTGATCCGCGATCCGGAGACCTACGAGAAGTTCGAAGATGTGATCCTGACCCAGACCTGCCGCCAGGCCGCCGACCTGGCCTATGCGCAGGATGTGGTCGCCGCTGCCAAGGCCGATCCGCTGATCGGCGAGCTGGCGTCCGAACGGCTGCGCCTGTTCACCTCCACCACCCGCGAGCCGCACCCCTATCAGGGCCGGATCACGACGCTGATCGAGGATGGCACCCTGTTCAAGGCGTTGGACGTGCCGCCGCTCGATCCGGCCACCGACCGGGCGATGATCTGCGGCTCGATGGCGATGATCCAGGACACCAAGACGCTGCTTGAGAAGAACGGCCTGACCGAGGGCGCCAACAACCGCCCGGCCGAATTCGTGATCGAGCGCGCCTTCGTCGGTTAGCGCTGCCGCGCGGGCAGTCGGTTAGCGCTGTCGCGCGGGCTGTTGAATAACGTATAAAGGCAACTCCCGGTGGCTTGCCGCCGGGCTTGCCATCATCATGCCAAGATGACGTCGTCCTCTGCGCGCTGGACCATGGCGCGGGGAGGCGGAGAATGATGATGTGGCGTGCACGGTACGGCGGGCTTTGGCTAGCGCTGGCCGGTGTGATGGCGCTTGGCGGCATGGTCCCGGAAGCTGGAGCTGCCAGTCTCGATGCCTGCGTGGCATCGATCCGCACGGAAGCCCTGAAGAAGGGGGTGAGCCGCGCCACCGTCGACAAGGCGCTCTCCGGCGTTGCCTATGACGAAAAGGCGGTGCGCTTTTCCACCGCCCAGCCCGAATACAAGACCCCGATCTGGGATTATCTCGCCTTTCTCGTCGATGAGCAGCGCATTGCCGATGGCAAGGCCATGGCGAAGAAGCATGCGCGCACCCTTGCTGCCGTGGAAAAGGCCTATGGCGTCGACCGCTACATCGTTCTCGCGGTCTGGGGCGTGGAGAGCGACTATGGCCAGTTTCGCGGCGATTTCCATGTGCCGCACGCGCTGGCGAATGTCGCCTGCTCCGGCCGTCGGAAGAAATATTTCCGCTCCGAGCTGATCCATTTGCTGAAGATCGTCGACCGGGGCGATGTGCGTCTTTCCGATCTCAACGGCTCCTGGGCCGGCGCCTTCGGCCAGACCCAGTTCATGCCCTCCACCTACCGCCGGCTGGCGGTCGACCACGATGGCGACGGCCGCCGCGATCTGGTGAATTCGGTGCCCGACGCGCTGGCCTCGACCGCCAATTACCTGCGCAAGTCCGGCTGGGTCACCGGAATGCCCTGGGGCTATGAGGTGAAGCTGCCGAAGGGCTATCGTGGTCCGTCGGGCCGCAAGAAGCGGGCGAGCGTCAGCGCCTGGGGCAAGCGCGGGCTGCGGCACCTGGACGGGGACAGCTTGAAGGGCAGCGCCAAGGCGGGGCTGCTCTTGCCGGCCGGCGCCAATGGGCCGGCGTTCCTCGTCTTCAAGAATTTCAACGCAATCTATTCCTACAATGTCGCCGAGAGCTATGCGTTGGCGATTTCCCATCTGGCCGACCGGATCCGGGGCGGCGGTCCGTTCAAGACCCCCTGGCCCACCTCCGATCCTGGTCTGTCGCGGGCCGAACGCCTGGAGCTGCAAAAGCTGTTGCTCAAGGCCGGCTATGACATCGGCGAGGCCGATGGCCGGGTCGGTGCGGCGACCCGGGCCGGCATTCGCCAGGCGGAAGCGCGCCACGGCATGCCGCAGACCGGGCGTCCCGGGCGCAAGATCTACCGGGCGCTTGGCGGCCGCTGACGGGCGCTCTCGCGCGCCCGGTCAGTGCTTGCCTGGAATGCCGGCGAAGGCATCCTTGCCCCAGACCGCGTTGATCCGCGCGTCGCGGCCGCAGGACCAACGGTAGTAGGCGTAGCGGACCGGGTTCTTGTCGTAATAGTTCTGGTGATAGTCCTCCGCCGGGTAAAACGGCGCGGCGGGCAGGATCGGCGTGGCAAGCCGGGAGCCAAGCACGGCCGCGGCCTTCGCCTTCGCAGCGTCCGCCTTGGCCTTCTGCTCCGGCCCGGCGACGAAGATGGCGGTGCGATAGGAGGCGCCGCGATCGCAGAACTGGCCGTCGGCATCGAGCGGATCGACACTGCGGAAGAAGGCGGAGAGCAGCGCCTCATAGCTGACGCGTGCCGGATCGAAGCGGATCCGCACCGCCTCGTAGTGACCGGTGCCGCCAGCCGACACTTGCTCATAAGTGGGGTTGGCGAGGGATCCGCCGGTGTAGCCCGAAACGGTTTCCAGAACCCCGGGAATGCGGTCGAAATCCGATTCCACGCACCAGAAACAGCCGCCGGCGAAAATCGCCGTCTCGGTGGTTTGCGCCCTGGCCGGGGCGCCGGACACGAGCAGCAAGGGCAGGAGCAAAAGAGTGGCAAGACGAGACATTGGGGGAACCTCCATTTGCCGGCATTTGTGGCCCGGGAAGGTGTGCGATCAAGCAACATTGTGATCGCGCGGGCTCACAAGATCGGCATCGGTTCGGCACGTGCGAAGTGATTGCGAGGGAACCGGGGTTCCTTTACCGTCCGTTGAAACGGCTGGGAAACCGCTCGGCACAGGCAGGGAGGCACGCGACGTGGACAGCGAAATCGCCCCTTTTCAGGCGCTGATCGACGGGGCGCGATGCGAGGCCGCCGGTGGTGGCCGGATCGCCATGCATTGCCCGTCCGACGGCGCGGTCTTCGCCAGCATTCCGCGTTGTGACGGCGGCGATGTCGGCCGCGCCGTCGTTGCCGCCCGCCGTGCGTTGGAACGGGAGGACTGGGCCCGAATGCCGGCGGCGGAGCGCGGCGCGATTCTCTCCCGGTTGGCGGCCCTGATCCGCGACAATCTGGAGAGCTTGAGCGCGCTGGAAAGCCGCGACACTGGCAAGCCGCTGCGGCAGGGACGAGCCGATATCGTCAATGCGGCCCGCTATTTCGAGTTCTATGGCGGGGCCGCCGACAAGGTGGCGGGCGAGACCCTGCCGCTGCAGCCGGAGGCGTTGGCTCTGACCCTGCGTGAACCGCATGGGGTGGTCGGCTCGGTGGTGCCGTGGAATTATCCGGCGCAGATCATGGCGCGGGTGGCCGGCGCCGCGCTCGCCATGGGCAATACCCTGGTGATGAAACCGGCTGAGGATGCCTGTTTGTCGGTACTGGCCATCGCCGGTCTTGCGCTGGACGCCGGACTGCCGGCCGGTGTGTGGAATGTGGTGACCGGCTATGGCGAGGAGGCCGGCGCGGCGCTTGCCGATCATCCTGGGGTGGATTTTCTCACCTTCACCGGCTCGCCGGAGGTGGGCACGGCGATCCAGAGCGCGGCGGCACGCAATCATATCGGCTGCACGCTGGAGCTCGGCGGCAAGTCGCCGCAACTGCTGTTCGCCGATGCCGATCTGGAGGCGGCGCTGCCGGTCATCGTCAATGCCATCGTGCAGAATTGCGGCCAGACCTGCTCCGCCGGCAGCCGGCTGCTGGTGGAGGCGTCGATCCTGCCTGAGATCGCGGGCCTGTTGCGTCAGCGTTTCCGCGCGCTGGTCGCCGGCCCGCACGACCGGGATCTCGATCTCGGCCCCCTGATCAACGAAGCGCAGATGCGCCGGGTGGATGCCTTTGTCCGCGAGGCGGAGACGGCGGCGATCCCGCTGATCGCCGAGGGAAGCATCGCCCCCGATTGTCCGCCGGGCGGATATTACGTGCCGGCACGGATCTATGGTCCGGTCCCGGCGAGCGCGCGGCTGGCACAGGAGGAGGTGTTCGGCCCGGTTCTCGCTGTCATCCCCTTTGCGGATGAGGCCGAGGCGGTCGCCATCGCCAATGGTACCGACTATGGCCTGGTTGCCGGTGTCTGGACGCGGGACAGCGCTCGCGCTCTGCGGGTTGCCCGCAAGGTGCGGGCCGGTCAGGTGTTCGTCAACGGTTATGGGGCGGGCGGCGGCGTCGAGTTGCCGTTCGGCGGTTTCAAGAAGTCCGGCCATGGCCGGGAAAAGGGATTTGAGGCGCTGCGGGAGTTTTCGGCGCTGAAAACGATTGTCATTCGGCACGATTGAGGCAGGGGAGGTATCTGCCGCACCGTGGCCGGTTCCTGGGGGGGATGCGAATGAGCCAGAGGCTTGCAGGGAAAGTCGCCATTGTCACCGGCGCCGGATCGGGGTTCGGCGCCGGCATGGCACAGCGCTTCGCCGAAGAGGGGGCGCAGGTGATCGTCGCCGATCTCAACGGCGAGGCGGCCGCCACGGTGGCCGGGGAGATCGGCGCGGCGGCGGAGGCGGTGACCGCCGATGTCACCCGGATGGCGGATGTTGAGGCCATGTGCGCGGCGGCCGAGGCCCGTGGCGGGCTCGACATTCTCGTCAACAACGCCGGCTATACCCATCGCAGCGGCGCTCTGCTCGATGTGGACGAGGAAATCTTCGACCGGGTGTTCGAGGTCAACGCCAAGGCCATCTATCTGGCGGCGAAGGTGGCGGTGCCGATGATGCGCGCGCGCGGCGGCGGGGTGATCCTGAACACCGCGTCGACGGCGGGCCTGCGCCCGCGCCCCGGCCTGACCTGGTACAACGCCTCCAAGGGCTGGGTGATCACCGCGACAAAGTCGATGGCCGTTGAACTGGCACCGGACAACATCCGGGTCAACGCCTTGTGCCCGGTGGCCGGCGAAACCGGCATGCTGCATCTGTTCATGGGCGAGGACACGCCGGCGAAGCGCGAACAGTTCCTGGCCTCGATCCCGCTTGGCCGGTTTTCGACCCCGGCGGACATGGGCAACGCCGCCTTGTGGCTGGCTTCGGAGGAGGCGTCCTTCATCACCGGTGCGGCCCTTGAGGTCGATGGCGGCCGCTGTATCTGACGCGCCGCTTCAGGAGGCAACCGTGCGATTGCGTCCGCCGTGCTTGGCCGCGTAAAGGCGCATGTCCGCCGTCCTCAGCGCGGCGTGCAGGGTTGGCTCCGTCCCTGCCGACAGGCCGGCACTGATCGTCACCGGCCCGAGCATGCTAAGGGGGCCGGTGACACCGGTGCGCGCTTGCAACTGCTCCCGTAGCCGGGTGACGAACTCCAGTGACGCCTGTGCATCGAGACCGGGCAGCAGCACGCAGAATTCATCGCCGCCGAGCCGCGCGGGAAAGGCGCGGGGCGGGCAGAGGGTGCGCAGCAACTCGCCGAACTGGCGGATCAACGCGTCTCCCTGCTCATGACCGTGACGATCGTTGACCGATTTGAACCGGTCGATGTCGATCGCCGCGACGGTGATCGCCTCGCCAGCCTTTCGCGTGCGTTCGAACAGGGCGTTGCCATCGGAAAACAGGTGCCGCCGGTTTGAAATCCCGGTCAGAACATCGCCATGCGCCATGGCCGACAGGGTCTGGATCCGGTCCAGCATGTCCAGGTTCTGCGAAATGCGCAGCATGAACTCTTCCGGCGTGCAGGACTTCGGCAGGAAGTCATTGGCGCCGGATTTCAGGAAACGGGCGATAACGTCGGGACCTGCGCGGCTGGATAGGCCAATGACCGCAAGATCATTCATGCCGTAGCGGCTGCGCAGGGCGCGCAGCAGCTCGAAACCGTCCGCTTCGGGCATGATATAGTCGAGGACCACCAGCCGCAGGTTTTCCAGGGTATCGAGCATGGCAATCGCTTCGCCGTAGCTCGCAGCTGTATGAACGCGCAGACGGTATAGCTCCAACCGCCGGGCAATCACTTCCGTGTCGATCCGGCTGTCGTCGATGACCAGGGCGTCGATGCCACGGTTGGCATGGACCCGACGCACCAGGGTGGCGAGATAGGTCAGGCTGGCGGGGCTGTCCTTCAGGATATAGTCGACGATGCCCTTGCTCAGCAGCGTTTCCCGAAGTTTCTCATCGAAGCGGCCGGAAAACACGATGGTCGGAAGGCCGGCGTCCAGCGTCACGTCGACGATCTCGCCATTGGGCGCATCGGGCAGCGTGAGGTCGACAAGGGCGATCACCGGCTCGAACGCCGGGTCGGCAAGCAGCACCTCGGCCTCGGCGCGGCTGGCGGCGGATATGACCTCCAGCCCATCGATCTCATCGAGATGGCGCCGGATGACGCGCTCGAAAAACGAGGCGTCTTCTACTAGCAATATCTGGCTCATGGGCAGTCAACTTGCATGAGGGCTGCTGAAGAAACGCAGAATGGCCGGGGTCGGTAAAGGAAGGGTTCAGAAAAGGCAGTTCTGCGGCGTGGAAAATCTCCCGGGGAAGCTTTTGGAGAAGGCTGGGGCAACTATCAAATTATATGAATATGTCTTTGCAATAAGCAGATGAGGCGGGCCGGGTGAGTACTCCGGCCCGCCAAAAGGGTATCGTCAGGCCGGAACCTTGAGCTTGGCCTTGGTGTTGGCCAGAACGTCCTCGACGGTGACGCCGCTTGCCAGTTCCACCAGCTCAAGCCCATCCTCGGTGACATCGAAGACGCCGAGATTGGTGATGATCCGATCGACGCAAGCGACACCGGTCAGCGGCAGGGTGCAGCTGTCCAGAAGCTTCGGGTCGCCCGCCTTGGAGGTGTGATCCATGATCACCACGACGCGCTTGACGCCGGCGACGAGATCCATCGCCCCGCCCATGCCCTTGACCATCTTGCCCGGGATCATCCAGTTGGCGAGATCGCCGTTTTCCGAGACTTCCATGGCGCCGAGAATCGACAGATCGATATGGCCACCGCGAATCATCGCGAAGCTGTCGGCGGAGGAGAAGTAGCTGGTCTGCGGCAGTTCGGTGATGGTCTGCTTGCCGGCGTTGATGAGATCGGCGTCGACCTCGTCATCGGTCGGGAAGGGGCCCATGCCGAGCATCCCGTTCTCCGACTGCAGCGTCACGTGAACGCCTTCGGGGATGTAGTTGGACACCAGCGTCGGGATACCGATGCCGAGGTTGACGTAGAAGCCGTCTTCCAGCTCCTGCGCCGCGCGCTGTGCCATTTCGTCACGAGTCCAAGCCATGATGCTCTCCTTGTCCTCAGGCCGCGCGGGTGGTGCGCTTTTCGATCCGCTTTTCATGCGAACCGACGATGATCCGGTCGACGAAGATGCCGGGGGTGTGGATGTTGTCCGCGTCCAGCTCGCCGATCTCCACCAGCTCTTCGACCTCGACCACGGTCACCTTGCCGGCGGTGGCCATCATCGGGTTGAAGTTGCGGGCGGTCTTGCGGAACAGAAGGTTGCCTTCACGGTCCGCCTTCCAGGCCTTGACCAGCGACACATCGGCCACGAGTCCGGTTTCCATGATGTAGGTCTGGCCGTCGAAGTCCTTGTGTTCCTTGCCCTCGGCGATCAGCGTGCCCACACCGGTCTTGGTGTAGAAACCCGGAATGCCGGCGCCGCCAGCGCGGATGCGCTCGGCCAGGGTCCCTTGCGGGTTGAACTCAAGCTCGAGCTCGCCATTGAGATACTGGCGCTCGAAGGTGGCGTTTTCTCCCACATAAGAGGAGATCATCTTCTTGATCTGCCGCGTCTGCAGCAGAAGGCCGAGGCCGAAATCATCGACACCCGCGTTGTTGGAGATGGCGGTGATCGCCTTCGCACCACTGTCGCGCAGGGCGACGATCAGGTTTTCCGGAATACCGCACAGGCCGAAACCACCGGCCATGATCGTCATTCCGTCGAAGGTCAGTCCCTCCAGCGCGCTTGCCGCGTCGGGGTAAACTTTATTCATCGGGATCTCCTCGCATCGGATAAACGCCGGGTACATGGCCCAGCATGAACCCTTCGTCTGGCGTCTTGTGATAGCGCCGAAGTGTGCCCACCTCAAGCGCCAACCGGATCTTGTGCCCGTGCCAGTCCGGCTTTGTCCTTGAACCGGCCCCGGTTTCCCCCTATCCCGCTTGACAGAGGCGGGGCGGGCAACCGCGACGCTTCCGCACTGGCATCAATCGGACTGCTACATGACACGCCTTCTGGCACTTGCCGCCGCAATCCTGATCCTCGGACTGGCGCTCTTTTTCGGTCCCCGCTGGCTCGTGACGGGGGAGACCGCCCGGCTGCGGGCCGAGGCCGAATTGTCGGATTGGCTGGGGGCTTCGGTGCGCCTGCCGGCCGCGCCGTCCGTGGAGTTTCTCCCCGAGCCGCGCCTCAGCCTCTCCGATGTCCGCCTTGAGAGCGTGAACGGGCTGTGGTCGCTGTCGGCAGGGCGGATACATGTACGTCTCGACGTCTTTGCCCTCGTATTCGGCGAGATGCGCTTCACCGCGTTTCAGATCGAGAACCCGCGTATTCGTCTGGGCGATGGCGTGCTGCCCGCCGGTGCCAACTGGCGCGATGGGCTGCGCGCCGCCGCACGGGGACTGCACCGGCTGACCGCCTATCCGCTGACCGTTACCGATGGGGTTCTGCTCGGAGACGCCGGAGAGATGGCCCCGCTCATCGACCGCATTTCCCTGCGGTTTGTCCGGGATGGGCAGAAGAGCAGCATTCGCGGTGGTTTCCAGGTTTCCGATCAACCGGTGGATATGGCGGTGAGCCTTGCCGATCGGGACAGTCTGATCGGCAAGGCGGGCGGTGCCGTGGCGGTGACGCTGGAGGCGCCGCTGGCGTCCCTGCGTCTCGATGGGGAACTGACCGGCGCGGGCGGCGGTCCGCTGGCGGGCCAGTTCGCGTTCGCCGCCAGCGATCTGCGTGGTCTCGGGCAGCGTCTGGGGTATCAACTGGCGGCGGAGGCCGCCTTTGGCGCCGGTCGGCTCGCCGGAACCGGGCAGCTGTCGTTCGATGCGTTGACGCTGGACAGTGCGCGGATCGAACTTGATGGCAACCTCGGCGAGGGGCAACTGGCGTTTGACATGGCGGACCCGCGTCCGCGCCTGGACGGCACGCTCGCCTTCGAGCGCCTCGACCTGTCCGCCTACCTGCACGAGGCGCCGGTGCTGGCGCGCGGCGCGTGGCGGCGGGCACCGTTGGCTGACGTGCTCAGGCAGATGGATCTCGATCTTCGGGTTTCGGCAGGCGATCTGATCGCCGGTGATCTCTCCCTTCGCCGCTCCGGCCTGTCCTTGTTGCTGCGCGATGGCGATTTTTCCTTCGATCTCAGTGAAGCGACGTTGGCAGGCGGCCGCGCAGCCGCATCGCTGCGGGCAAAGCCGGATGCGGTCTCACACGGGTATGCGGCAACCATGACCGTGCTCGGTGAGGGCCTCGACTTTGCCGCCTTGCCCCGGCCGCAGGAGATGGAGGCGTGGCCGCAAGGGGGGCGCATGGCCGGGCGCGCCAGCGGCGTGGCGGCGGGCGAAAGCCTTGACGACTTGCTCTCGAGCTACAAGGTGACGGCAGCGGTCGACACGCGTCAGACCCGGTTTGCGTCCGATGGATTGGCCACGGCAATCGGAAGACTTGGGACGCCGGGCACGCCTGCGACCTCCTCCGGGCGCTCCACCTTCGCCAAGCTGGATCTTGCGCTGGAGATCGCCCCGGACGCGATCGCGGTACAGCGGCTTCTCGCGGAAACCGGCAAGCATCGGCTGATTGCATCCGGCCGGGTGTCGCGGCCGGAGGGAAGCCTGGCCCTGCGCGGACTGGTGGCCGCTGTGGAGGCGGACAGGCCCGCCGACGGCGAGCCTGAAGGCCCGGCAGCTGCCACCGGCGTGCCGGTGCTCATGCGCGGAACCTGGAGCGAGCCGCTGTTGCTGCCGGACCTGACCGAATTCGTCGGCCCGCCAAAGCGGCATCAGAAAACCACCGCAGGCGGACAGTAGAGCGCGCGCAAGAAGACCGCGCTCCGCGCCGACAAGAGGCCGGCGGCGGGGAGAGGTCAGGGAAGGGCGTCAGGCCTGCTGGGCTTCCGCCAGCCGGATGTCCCGTTGCCGGCGCACCTCCTGACGCTTGGTCATGAGCGAGACGGCAATCACCACCACGGCCACCAGGCCGACGAGAACGGTCGATATGGCGTTGATCTCCGGCGTCACCCCCAGGCGCACCTGGGAATAGATCTTCATCGGCAAGGTGGTCGCGCCGGGCCCGGTGGTGAAGCTGGCGACGACGAGATCGTCGAGCGACAGGGTGAAGGCCAGCATCCAGCCGGCGATGACGCTGGGCAGGATGATCGGCAGGGTCACGGAAAAGAAGGTGCGCAGCGGCGGGCAGCCCAGATCCTGCGCCGCTTCCTCCAGCGAAGCGTCGAAGCCGGTCAGGCGCGACTGCACCACCACGGCGACATAGCACATGGCGAAGGTGGTATGGGCGATGATGATCGTCCAGAAGCCGCGTGCCTGATCGACCGCGACGAACAGAAGAAGCAGCGACAGGCCGAGGATCACTTCCGGCATGACCAAGGGGGCATAGACCATGCCGGAGAACAGCGTCCGGCCGAGGAACCGCCCGGAGCGAACCAGAACGAGCGCCGCCAGCGTCCCCAGAAACGTGGCGATGGAGGCGGAGAGAAAGGCGACGCGCAAGGTCACCCAGGCCGCATCGAGAAGCTGCTGGTTGTTGAGCATCTCCCCGTACCAGCGGGTGGAGAAGCCGCCCCAGACCGTCACCAGCCGGGAATCGTTGAACGAATAGATCACCAGCAGGACGATCGGCAGATAGAGAAAGCCAAGGCCGAGCGCGACGGAGGTCACGTTGAACCAGCTAGGACCGTTGCGCATCACATCCCCTCCGTCCGGGTCGCCGCCACGCTCATCGGCCCTTCTCCGTCGCCCGCTGTTGGTGGTTCTGGAACAGGACGATGGGCACCACCAGGATCAAGAGCAGCAGCACCGCCACGGCGGAGGACACCGGCCAGTCCCGGTTGTTGAAGAATTCCGTCCACAGGGTCTTGCCGATCATCAGCGTGTCCGAGCCGCCGAGCAGGTCCGGGATCACGAATTCGCCGACCGCGGGAATGAAGACGAGGAAACAGCCGGCGATCACCCCGGGCAGCGACAGTGGTACGGTGATCGTCCAGAAGCTGCGCCAGGGCGGGCTGCCCAGGTCGCTGGCCGCCTCCAGCAAGCTTTCATCGAGCTTTTCCAGCGTGGCGTAAAGCGGCAGCACCAGGAACGGCAGGTAGGAATAGACGATGCCGATATACACCGCCACATTGGTGTTGAGGATCGTCAGGGGCGTGTCGATCAACCCAACCCACAGGAGGAACTGGTTGAGCAGCCCTTCGGTCTTGAGAATGCCGATCCAGGCGTAGACGCGGATCAGGAAGCTGGTCCAGAACGGCAGGATCACCAGCATCAGCAGTGTCGGACGCCAGGCCTTCGGTGCGCGCGCCATGCCATAGGCCATGGGGTAGCCGACAATCAGGGTGATCAGCGTCGATGTTGCGGCGATGACAATGCTGGAGACGTAGGATTTCCAGTAAAGACTGTCCTCCGTCAGCCAGAGATAATTGTCGATCGACAGCGCCGTGATTCCGGAGACGAAGTCATCCCAGCCGGCGGCAAGGTCGAAGGTGGGCAGATAGGGCGGAATGGCGACCGCCACCTCCGACAGCGAGATCTTGAAGACGATGAAGAACGGCGCCAGGAAGAAGGTCAGCAGCCAGAGATAGGGTACGGCGATCAGCAGCCAGCCGCCGAGCCCGCGCCGCACGCGCGGGCGGACGGTCCGTTCGATGTCCGTCCCTGTGGTCGCCGTTCGTTTTGCGGTCAACCCGAACGGTGCACCGGATGCGCTGTCGCCTGCCGTCATCCTTTCCCCTCGCTGTCCGTTTGGCGTCCCCGCTATCGGGTCAGCACGATGCCCGCGTCCCGATCCCAGGACAGCCACACCTTGTCTTCCCAGCTCATCGGCCGTTCCACCACCCGGCTGTGATTGGCCACGGTGGCGCGGATGGTTTCCTCGTCGCGAATATGGGTGTGGTAGATCGAGACGTCGCCGAGATAGCCGATGTCCCACACCTCGCCGGCGAGCCGGTTGACGGCGGTGGCGGGCGCGTCGAAGCCGATGCGCACCTTTTCCGGACGAATGGCGAACCAGACCGTATCGCCGACGCTGGCCTCGACCGGCTGGGCCACTTCGATGTCGCAGTCGAAGATCTCGGACCGCAGGGTCGAGCTGTCGCCGTTGCGCCCGGTTAGCTTGCATTCCAGAAGGTTGATGTCGCCAATGAAATCGGCGACGAAGCGGGAGTTGGGCAATTCGTAGATTTCCGCCGGCGAGGCGATCTGGATGATCCGGCCCTTGTCCATCACCGCGATCCGGTCGGCCATGGTCATCGCTTCCTCCTGATCGTGGGTGACGATCACGAAGGTCATGCCAAGGTCCTGCTGCAGATCGGTCAGCTCGAACTGGGTTTCCTCGCGCAGCTTGCGGTCGAGCGCGCCCAGCGGTTCGTCCAGCAGCAGCACCTTCGGCTTCTTGGCGAGCGAACGGGCCAGCGCCACCCGCTGCCGCTGACCGCCGGAGAGCTGATGCGGTTTGCGCCGGGCGAAATCCTCAAGCTTCACCAGCTTCAGCATCTGCGCGACCCGCTCGGTGATGGCCGCCCTGGCCATGCCTTCCTGCTTCAGGCCGAAGGCGATGTTCGCCTCCACCGTCATATGCGGGAACAGCGCATAGGACTGGAACATCATGTTGACCGGCCGGCGGTGCGGCGGAACCCCGCGCAAGGGCTGGCCGTCGAGGAAGATCTCGCCTGAATTCGGCGTTTCGAAGCCGGCCAGCATGCGCATCATCGTCGTCTTGCCGCAGCCGGAGCCGCCGAGCAGGGCGAAGAATTCGCGCTCGTAGATTTTCAGGGACAGGTCATCGACAGCGGTAAAGTCGCCGAACCGCTTGGTGACATTGCGAAACTCAATGAACGGGGTCGCGTTCCCGTCTTCCCAGGGTGCGAACGCACGGCGCACCGGACCGATCGGTTTCTTTGCCAAGGGAGCCCCTTCCCTGTGCCTGCGAGGGACGACAAGGCCCGGCGCTGAAACGCCGGGCCTTGCAAACGCGTCACTGACCGGTCTTGACCTTGGTCCATTCGCGGGTGCGCACCCGCATCGCCTTCGGCGACTTGGTGGTGGTGGAGAACAGGTTTTCCACCGTCGCCTCGCTCGGGTAGATCGCCGGATCCTCCAGCACTTCCTTGCTGATGAAGGCCTGGCTCGCCTTGTTGCCATTGGCGTAGAACACGTAGTCGCTCGCCTTGGCGATCACTTCCGGCTTCATGATGTAGTTGAGGAAGGCATGGGCCTCCTCCACATGGGGAGCGTCCGCCGGGATGGCCATGTTGTCGAACCACATCATCGCCCCTTCCTTGGGGATGCTGTAGGCGACCGTCACGCCATTGTCGGCCTCCGCCGCGCGGTCGCGTGCCTGCAGCACATCGCCCGACCAGCCGATCGCCATGCAGATGTCGCCATTGGCCAGCCCGTTGATGTATTCGGACGAATGGAACTTCTGGATATAGGGCCGGATCTTCAGGAGGACCTCGGTCGCCTTGGCGAAGTCTTCTGGCTTGTCGCTGTCCGGATCGAGACCAAGGTAGGCGAGGGCGGCGGGGAACATTTCATCGGCCGTGTCGAGCACGTGGATGCCGCAATCGGCGAACTTCGAGATCACTTCCGGCTTGAAGATCATGTCCCAGCTGTCGACCGGCGCATCCGGCATCCGCTCCTTGATCTTCTCCACGTTGTAGCCGATGCCGGTGGTGCCCCACATGTAGTTGATGGCATGCTCGTTGCCCGGATCGAAGCGTTCGATCCGCGACATGATCTGCGGCCACAGGTTCTTCAGGTTGGGGAGTTTCGACTTGTCCAGCTTCTGGAACACGCCGGCCTGGATCTGGCGACCGAGGAAGGTGCCGGTCGGAGCCACCACGTCATAGCCGGTGCCGCCGGCAAGAAGCTTGGTTTCCAGGATCTCGTTGCTGTCGAAGACGTCGTAGACGACCTTGATGCCCGTTTCCTTGGTGAAGTCTTCCAGGATGCTTTCGTCGATATAGTCGGACCAGTTGAACACCCGCACGACCCGATCCTCGGCGGCAAGGGCGGAGCCGCCCAGAAGGCCGAGAAGCGCGGCACCCGCAAACAACAGTTTCTTCATGACAACTTCCTCCACTTCCCCGTCCGATAGTGTCGCGGGCCTGCCTTCGCCTGGCGGCCCGGCCGCCTGTTTCGCCATTGCTCCGACCCTAGATCAAGAGGCAATCCGGTGAAAACACCTGATTGCGCGTCTTCTTCGCTCGTCCCCGAGATTGAAGCGCTCATCCTCCCGAAAAGCGGCATCAAAGGTAGGTTTGCCGCTCCAGCGTCGATATTTCGCGTCCGAATGCAAAGAGTTCGTGACGCTTGATGTCGACCAGCACCTTGTGCATGTCCGCGCCGACCGCGTCGCTCATGCGCTGCGAGGCGGCGAAGGCGTCGATTGCCTCGTCCATCCACGGGGTCAGGCGCGGCGCAGTCTTCTCATAGGCGTTGCCCTCCACCGGCGGCGGCGGCGCCTCCGCTCCGGTGATGCCCTGCAACATGCCGGCGAGCACGCCGGTGAGCACCAGATAGGGATTGGCGTCGGCCCCGGCGATCCGGTGTTCGATCCGCGCCGATTCCGGCGTGCCGGCCGGTACCCTGAGGGCAACCGAGCGGTTGTCGTGGCCCCAGCAGATCGAAGTGGGCGCGTAGGAGCCCGGCTGCATCCGGCGGAAGCCGTTGAAGGTGGAGACGAACAGAAGGTGCGCCTCCGGCATGGTGTCGATCAGCCCCTTGATCGCATGGCCGAGCCGGGTTCGTCCGCTGTCCGGATTGGCGAAGATGTTGCCCGCGCCGTTCTCCAGGCTGACATGCACATGCATGCCGCTGCCGGGCCACTCGACGAAGGGCTTGGCCATGAATGAGGCCTTGAGATTGTGCTTGCGGGCGACACCGGCCACCAGCCGGCGCAGCAGCACCGCGTCATCGGCCGCGCGCAGCGGGTCGCGGCGGTAGTGAAGGTTCAGCTCGAACTGTCCGGGCGCGGCCTCCGACACGGCGGCGTCGGCGGGAATGTCCTGAGCGTCCGCCGAGCGGCGGATCTCGTCCACCAGCGGCATGAAGGCTTCCAGATCCGACAGCGCATACATGTTCTGCCGCGCCGGGCCGAGATGGGTGGAGAACACCGGCTGCGGCGCGCCGCTCCAGTCGCCGTCGTCCTGGTCCTCGAACAGGTAGAATTCCAGCTCGAAGGCCGCCGTGGCCGTCAGGTCTTGCCCCGCGAGCCGGTCGGTCATCCGCGACAGCACGTGGCGCGGGTCGCACAGGAAGGCGCCGCCATCCCGGTCATGCATGGACAGGAGCACCTGCGCGGTCGGCCGGTCGGCCCAGGGCACGGCGCGCAAGGATCCGGGCACCGGCCAGCACACGCCGTCCTTGTCGCCGGTCTCGATATGCATGCCGGTCTCCTCGACCTCTCGGCCCCAGACGTCGAGGCCGAACAGGGAGAAGGGCAGGGCAACGCCATTTTCGAACACCTTGCGCAGGGCGCTGCCGGGCAGCCATTTGCCGCGCAGAACGCCATTGCTGTCGGGCAGGATCACTTCAAGCGTGTCGAGATCCGGGTGCTCCGCCTCGAAGCGGGCGACCTCGTCCTGCCAGGTGTCGTCGCCGGCGGGGCGCTGCCAGGCCGAGCGCGAGGTTTGCAACATGAAATCCTCCGGATGGGCGAACCGCGAGAGGCGCGATTGCCGGGACGGCGAAATTGTGATCACATAGCCTGTGCGGTGTCAAGAAAGCCAGCTTGGGAGATGGGCGGCGATGTTGGAGCTAGGGGCTGGATCGGGGCCGGGGGCGCCGGTTGCAGCGGCGCGCGGATCGATCCGGGACCGGGTGGAAAGCGCGGTGCGCGAGGCGCTGCTCACCGGCCGGTTCGTGCCGGGGCGGGCGGTCACCTTGCGCGGGCTTGCCAGCGAGCTCGGGGTCAGCCCGATGCCGGTGCGCGAGGCGGTGCGCTCGCTGTCGGCCGGGCATGCGCTGGAGGTGCGGCCGAACGGCCGCATCCAGGTGCCGACCATGACCGAGGAGCGGCTGGCGGAGATCCTCAAGGCGCGCCTGCTGCTGGAGCCGGAGCTGGCGGAAATGGCCGCGTCCTACCCCGCCGATCTCGATGCGGATGCCTTGGCCGCGCTGGACGATCGGGTCGATGAAAGCCTGATCGGCGGCGATGCCGAAACCTACATGCGCTACAATCACGCCTTCCATTTTCACATTTACCGGGCGTCGCGCTCTGAGGTGCTGTTGCCGCTGGTGGAGAATTTGTGGCTCCAGTTCGCCCCGTTCATGCGCACGGTCTATGGCCGGGTCGGCACGGCGGCGCTCGACGATCATCACAAAGAGGCGGTGCAGGCGGTCCGCGATCGCGATGCGGGCGCCTTGCGCTCAGCGGTTGCGGCCGACATCCGCTGCGGCATGGAGCTGCTCGACCGCTAGGAGGTGACGGCCCAGGCGGTCGGGTTCGAGCGCAGTCGAGATTGACAAGTCGAAATATGTGATCACAAGATGCGCCGGTTCAATACGCGCCCGTCCGGGTGGCTGCGTCGCCGTGAATGGTGACGGCTGCGCCGGTTGGGGAAGTTTCGAGGGGAATGCCCGGAAAGGTTCGTTGTGAGCAAGAAGAAGAAATCCTCGCCGAAGATCGAGAGTCTGCGCGGCGTTGCCTCGCTGGAGGAGGCCTCCATCTGGCTGGCCGAGCGGGGCATTGAGGATATCGAGTGCATCGTTCCGGATCTGGCGGGCGTGGCCCGGGGCAAGATGATGCCGACGGAGAAGTTCTTCTCCGGTCCGGTGATGACCATGCCCGCGTCGATCTTCGCCCAGACGATTTCCGGCGATTATCCGCCCGACGACGAACGCTTCCAGCACAATGCCACCGACGGCGATCTGTTCTTCCGGGCCGATTATTCCACTCTGACGCGGGTGCCCTGGGAGACCGACCCGACGGCGCAGCTCATTCACGATGCCTACACCCGCGAGGGCATTCCGGTGGAGACCGCTCCGCGCAACGTCCTGAAACGGGTGTTGCAGCTCTACGAGGACGAGGGCTGGGAGCCGTTGGTCGCGCCGGAGATGGAGTTTTATCTAGTCCGTCCCAACACTGACCCGGATTATCCGCTGGAGCCGCCGACCGGGCGGTCCGGCCGGCCCGAGGTGGGGCGCCAGTCCTATTCGATTTCCGCGCTCAACGAGTTCGATGACCTGATCGACGACATCTACGACCTGTCCAGTGCGCAAGGGCTGGAGATCGACACCCTGATCCATGAGGAGGGGGCCGCGCAGATGGAGATCAACCTGCGCCATGGCAATCCCCTGGTGCTGGCCGATCAGGTGTTCCTGTTCAAGCGGACCATCCGCGAGGCGGCGTTGCGGCACGACATGTATGCCACCTTCATGGCCAAGCCGATGTCGAACCAGCCGGGCTCGTCCATGCACATCCACCAGTCGGTGATCGATCGGGAGACCGGCGCCAATCTGTTCTCCCGCGAGGATGGCGAGCCGAGCGCGGAATTCCTTTCGTTCATCGCTGGCCATCAGGCCTATTTGCCGGCGGTGACCTGCATTCTCGCCCCTTACGTCAATTCCTACCGCCGGTTCAGTCGCGACACCACGGCGCCGGTCAATGTCTACTGGGGCTATGACAACCGCACCGTCGGCCTGCGCGTGCCCAATTCCAAGCCCTCGGCGCGGCGGCTGGAGAACCGGGTGCCGTCCTCGGACGCCAACCCCTATCTCGCCATCGCCGCCTCGCTCGCCTGCGGCTATCTCGGCATCAAGCAGAACCTGACGCCGGACGAGCCGCGCAACGGCTATTCCAGCGACAAGATGCATGCGCTGCCGCGCGCGTTGCTGGATGCGGTGGCTCTGTTTGGCGAATGCGACGAGTTGATCGATGTGTTCGGCGAGAAATTCGTCGCCACCTATCGGGCGATCAAGCAGGAGGAATTCGAAACCTTCATGGCGGTGATCAGCCCGTGGGAACGGGAATACCTGCTTCTCAACGTTTGAATGTGAGGGGTGGCGCGCGCCGGCCCCTCAAGTGCCCCTGTCCTGACCAAGGACGAGACCTGATTGTGGAGATACGCGCCATGACCGGTGCATCGAACCGCTACCCGACCCGGGACCTGCAGGCCCGTGACGCGGCCCATCACATCCATCCCTTCACCGACACCGGTGCGCTCAACCGGGAGGGGCCGCGCATCATCACCAGCGCCGATGGGGCGTGGCTGACCGACAGCGACGGCAAGCGCTATCTCGATGGCATGGCCGGGCTGTGGTGCTGCCAGGTTGGCCATGGCCGGCAGGAAATCGCCGACGCGGTGCACCGGCAGATGTGCGAATTGGAGTATTACAACACCTTCTTCAAGACCAGCCACCCGCCGGCGGTCGCTCTGGCGGAAAAGCTTGCCGAGCTGACGCCGCCGCAGTTCAACCGGGTGTTCTTCACCTCCTCCGGCTCCGAAGCCAATGACACCGTGTTCCGGATGGTGCGCGCCTACTGGGACAAGATGGGCCAGCCGGAGAAGAAGACCATCATCGGCCGCTGGAACGGCTATCATGGCTCGACCCTGGCCGGCACCAGTCTTGGCGGCATGAAAGGCATGCATGAGCAGGGCGACCTGCCGGTCCCCGGGGTTCACCATATCGCCCAGCCCTACTGGTTCGGCGAGGGTGGGGACATGTCGGAAGAGGAATTCGGCCTATGGGCGGCGCGGGAGCTGGAGCGAGCCATCGACGAGATCGGCGAGGACAAGGTGGCCGCCTTCATCGCCGAGCCGATCCAGGGCGCGGGCGGGGTGATCATCCCGCCGCAGAGCTACTGGCCGGAGGTCTCGCGCATCTGCAAGGAGCGCGGCATTCTGTTGGTCGTCGATGAGGTGATCTGCGGCTTTGGCCGGCTCGGCACCTGGTTCGGCTCCGACTATTACGGTCTGGAACCGGATCTGATGCCCATCGCCAAGGGGCTCTCCTCCGGCTATCTGCCAATCGGCGGGGTGATGGTCTCCGACCGGGTGGCCAGCGTCTTCATCGACCAGGCCGGCGACTTCCATCATGGCTTCACCTATTCCGGTCATCCGGCCTGCTGCGCGGCGGCGCTTGCCAATCTGGAGATCATGCAGCGGGAAAAGCTGGTGGAGCGGGTCGCCGACGACATCGGCCCCTATCTTCAGGCGAAGTGGACAGGGCTGGCCGATCATCCGCTGGTTGGCGAGGCGCGCATGGTCGGGCTGGTCGGCGCGCTGGAACTGGTGCCGGCCAAGGGCGACCGGTCACGCGCCTTCGAGCCGGCCGGTGATGTCGGCACCCTGTGCCGGGACCTGTCGTTCGACAACGGGCTGGTGATGCGCGCGGTGCGCGACAGCATGATCATCTCGCCGCCGCTGGTGCTGACCCACGAGGAGGCCGATCTCCTGGTCGAGCGTACCGCCAAGACCCTCGACGACACCTATGCGGTGCTCAAGCGCGACGGTCGGCTCGCGGCCTGAGGTCGCGGATTGCTTGAGGAGAGAGGGCCATCGTGACCGACATCGTCGCCCCCCATGCCCCATCCTTCTATGCGGCCACCGTGCCGGAGGCGCCGGTTCGCCCGGCGCTCGCCGGGCGGATCCGGGCGGATGTGGCGGTGGTCGGCGGTGGCTTCACCGGGCTCAACGCCGCGCTCACCCTGGCGGAAGCCGGGCGCCAGGTGGTGCTGGTGGAGCAAAACCGCATTGGCTGGGGCGCGAGCGGGCGCAATGGCGGCCAGTTGCACAGCGGCCAGCGGCGCGATCAGGATCATCTGGAAGCGGCCTTCGGGCTGGAGCGCGCCCGCCGGCTCTGGGATCTGGCGGAGGAGGCCAAGGCACTGCTGCTCGGCAGGGCGGCGCGCCATGGCATCGACTGCGACTGGATGCCCGGCCTGATCGAGGCGGCGCACAAGCCCGCCCATGTGGAAGAGAGCTGGCGGTATGCGGAGAAGCTGGCCCGCGACTACGGCTATGACAAGGTGACACCGCTCACCCGCGAGGAACTGGCGGCGGCCATCGGCACGTCGGTCTATTTCGGCGGCACCCGGGATGCCGGCGCCGGCCATCTGCATCCCTTGAAGTTGGCGCTGGGGCTCGCCGCCGCCATCGAGGCCGCAGGCGGAACCATTCACGAGACGACGGCGGCAACGTCGATCACGCCGCAGGGCGGGCGGGTCAAGGTCGGCACCACCCATGGCGAGATCGACGCCGGCGAGGTGCTTCTGGCCGGCAATGGCTATCTCGACGGGCTCGATGCCGATAGCGAGGCGCGGGTCCTGCCGATCAACAATTTCATCCTGACCACCGAGCCGCTCAGCGAGAGCGAGGCCGATGCGCTGATCCCCGGGCGGGAGGCGGTGTCGGACACCCGCTTCGTGGTGCATTACTGGCGCCTGACCAAGGATCGCCGCATGCTGTTCGGCGGCGGCGAAACCTATCGGCGCGGCTTTCCGTCCGATATCGAGGGCTTCGTGCGTGCGCATATGCGCAAGGTCTATCCGCAGCTTGCCGAGGTGCCCGTCGCCCATGCCTGGGGCGGAACCCTGGGGGTGACGCAAACGCGCATGCCCTGCCTGCGCCGCAGCCGTCCGGGCGTCTATGTCGCCGCCGGGTTCTCCGGCCACGGTGTCGCGATGGCCGGCTTCTGCGGCCATGTGACGGCGCAGGCGATGCTCGGTGACAGCGAGCGCTTCGATGTGTTTTCGGCCCTGCCGACGCCGAAGTTCCCCGGCGGCCGGCTGCTGCGCTGGCCGATCCTGGTGCTGGCGATGAGCTGGTTCGCCCTGCGCGACCGGCTGTAACCGGTCCGGCGGGAAACCCGGTTTTGCCCGCCGATCAGCCGCGGGCGCTCTTGCGACCGCGGAAGCTCTGCGCCGAAGACCAGGCCAGCAGAACCGCCGGCGCCAGCCCCACCAGCACGATGACAAGGGCCGGGACGGCGCCTTCGGCGAAGGCTTCGCGCGAAGCGGCGTTGTAGACCGTGGTCGCCAGCGTTTCGAAATTGAACGGCCGCAGCAGGATCGTCGCCGGCAGCTCCTTCATGCAATCGACGAAGGCCAGAAGCACGGCGGTCAGCAGGATCGGCCGGATCAGGGGCAGATGCACCTCGAACAGGGTGCGCACGGAGTTGCGGCCAAGGGTACGGGCGGCCATGTCCAGATGCGGCGTGACCTTGCCGAAGCCGCCCTCAATCTGCCCATGCGCCACCGCCAGGAAACGGACCATATAGGCATAGATCAGCGCGGCGCCGGAGCCGAGCATCAACAGGCCGGTACCGACACCGAAGACGGAGCGGGAGAAGCCGTCGATGAAATTGTCGAAGGCGGCGAGGGGGATCAGGATGCCGACCGCGAGCACCGTGCCGGGAATGGCGTAGCCGATGGAGGCGACGCGGCCGAACAGCTGGGTCGCCGGGTTGTGCTGGATCCGCTGGGCGTAGGTTAGAAGAATGCCGATGGCCACCGTCAGCAGCGCGGCGGTGATCGACAGCACCAGACTGTTGCCGACGGCCGCCATCAGCGCCGGGTCGAACAGCTCATCGAGGCGGCGGCTGGCATAGTCGACCAGCAGTGCGGCGGGCAGAACGAAGCCGAGTAGCACCGGCAGGGCGCAGGCGAGGATGGCCAGGCCCGCGCGCGGGCCGGTGAGCTGGTAGCTCGGCAGTGCCAGATAGCGCGAGGTGGTGATGTGGAAGCGCTGCTTGCGCCGGGCATAGCGCTCCGCCCACAGCAGAAGAAAGACGATCGCCAGCATGCCGCAGGCAAGCTGGGCCGCACCGGCGAGGCTGGAACGGTGGATCCAGGTGTCATAGACGGAAAACGTCATGGTGTTGACGCCGAAGAAGGTCACCGCGCCGATATCGTTGAGGCATTCCATCAGGGCCAGCGACAGCCCGACGACAATGGCCGGCCGGGCCAGCGGCAGGGCGACGACGAAGAACAGTCGCATCGGTCCGGCGCCGAGGGTGCGCGAGACGTCGAGGGCGCAGGCCGATTGCAAGAGGAAGGACGCTCGGGTGGTCAGGTAGACATAGGGGTAGAGCACGAAGCCCATGACGAAGATCGCCCCGCCGAGGGAGCGGATCTCGGGAAACCAGTAATCCCGCGAGGTCTTGAAACCGAACAGCGCCCTCAGGGCGCCCTGCACCGGGCCGGTATAGTCGAGAATTTCCACATAGGTATAGGCGATGATGTAGGTGGGCACGGCCAGCGGGATCAGCAGTGCCCAGTCGAACAGCGCCCGTCCGGGAAAGCGGCACATGGTCACAAGCCAGGCGGTGCCGACGCCGACGATTAGCGTGATCGCCCCGACCCCGAGCATCAACAGGCCGGTGGTGACCAGCGAGGACGGCAGCACGGTGCCGAGCAGATGGGTCCAGACCTCACCGGTCGGCTGCACCGCGATCACCACCAGCGCCAGGATCGGCATCAGGGTGAGCGCGGCCATCAGAAAGCCGATGGCGAGCAGAACCCGATCCGACCGGGTCATGGCGGAGACCGGCCGGACCGCCGCTGCGGCGTCGAACGTCGGGGAGGAAACGATGCTGCTCATGGGGCGCTCATGCGTCCGGATCTGTCGGGGGCGAAACGGCGAACGGCGCCCGGCCTGATCAGGCCGGGCGCCGCCCTATGCGGGAAGGAGAACGTCGGTCAGCTCGACGGGCCGTCGTTGAAGCCGACCTTGTCGACCAGCTCGCTGGCGGTCTTGCGGTTGTTGGCGATCTCGGCCAGCGGCAGGCTATCCGGCTTGATCTCGCCCCAGGACTTCACCCGCTCGGACGCTGCCACGCCCGGCTTGACCGGGTATTCGTAGTTGGCCTCGGCATAGACCTGCTGCGCCGCGTCGGAGGAGAGGAACTCGATCAGCTTCAGCGCTTCGGCCGGATGCGGCGCGTTCTTGGCCATCACCACGCCGGAGATGTTTACATGGGTGCCGCGCTCTTCGGTGTTCGGGAACAGGATCTTGACCGAGTTGGCCCAGTCCTTCTGCTCCGGCTCCTTCTCGTTGGTCTGCATCTTGCCCATGTAATAGGTGTTGCCGAGCGAGATGTCGCATTCGCCGGCGAAGATCGCCTTCACCTGGGCCCGGTCGTTGCCGGAGGGCTTGCTGGCGAGATTGTCTCGCACGCCCGCGAGCCATTCCTCGGTCTTCTCCGCGCCGTGATGGGCGACCATCGAGGCGAACAGGCCGATGGAATAGACATGCTGGCCGGAGCGGGTGCAGATGCGGCCGCGCCACTTCTCGTCGGCGAGCTCCTCATAGGTGATGCTGTCCTGTTCAACCCGGTCCTTGGAGGCATAGACGACGCGGGCGCGGGTGGTCAGGCCGATCCAGTGGCCTTCCGGATCGCGGAACTCGGCCGGGATGTTGGCATTGACCACCTCGGAGGACACCGGCTGGGTGATGCCGAGCTGCTTGGCCCCGTCAAGACGTCCGATATCGACGGTCATCATCACATCCGCCGGGGAATTGGCGCCCTCCGCCTGGATCCGCTCCGCCAGCCCGTCGGAGGCGAAGATGACATTGGTCTTGATGCCGGTTTCCTTGGTGAAGGCATCGAGCAGCGGCTGGATCAGTACCGGCTGGCGATAGGAATAGATGTTGACCTCACCATCGGCCAGCGCCGGTGTCGCCATCGCGGCGGTGGTGAAAAGGGCCGCGGCCAGGAGGCCGGAACGGGTCGGACGGATCGTCTTGGTCATGTCAGTCTCCACACGCACAGGGGGCAAGGCCCTGCCGCGTTGTTGCAATTGGGTCGCGCTGGCAACTGGCGCCAACACCGCGCATCCTAAAAAGAAGAGTTTCAGTGTCAAGATAATTCCCAAGATATTTCAATACCTTGGAATTATTCCAAACTAACCGGAGCGGCGCGTGCTGCGTTGCCACATAGGGGTTTTTGCGAATGGTTCGCGAAAGCTGTGTGGAGTCAAGCCGTTACATTTATCGCAGGGTGGGGCTGCCCGGGCTGTGCGGTTGCCGGGCAGCAACCTGCTCTCAGACCGTGGGGGTTTCGCCGCCGAGCACCTGGTGCATCCATTCGGTGTCGATGTTCTGTCCGGTGAACACCACGCCGGGGTGGCTGCCACGCGGCTTGTCGGCAAGCAGGGCCGCAAGTGCCGCCGCGCCGGCGCCTTCGGTCACCGTGTGGGTTGCGCGGAAGGCAAGGCGGATGGCCTCGGAGATCTGGTCGTCGCTGACCCGGACGATGTCTTCGGCGCCGGCGCGGATCACCGCCAGGGCCGCCTCGCTCGGGCAGCGCACGGCCATGCCATCGGCAAAGGTGTTGGCGCTGTCGGTGTCTTCCAGTTGGCCGCTTTCCAACGACCGGGCATAGGCATCGGCCTGGTCGGAGACGACGCCGACGATCCGGGTCTTCAGTCCGAGCGCGTCACGGGCGGAGATCATGCCGCAAATGCCCGATCCAAGGCCGATCGGGACATAGACCACATCAAGCTCGGGCACCGCGCGCAGGAACTCCATGCCGTAGGTGGCGACACCGCGCACCAGATCGACATGAAAGCTGGGCACCAGCGTCAGCCCGCGTTCATCGGCAAGCTCCGCAGCATGGGCGCGGGCCGCGTCGAAATCCTCGCCATGTTCGATCAGCTCCGCGCCGAAGGCGCGCATGGCCGCGTTCTTCTCACGCGAATTGCCATGGGGCACGACGATGGTGCAGCCAAGGCCGAAGCGGCGGGCGGCGAAGGCAAGGCTCTGTCCATGGTTGCCCCGGGTCGCCGAGACGACGCCCGCGCCGCGCGGGGCATGGGCGGCGAAATCCTGCAGCATCACCAAGCCGCCGCGCACCTTGAAGGCGCCGGTCGGCGTGTGATTCTCATGTTTGACATGGACCGGGCGACCGACGGCCTCGGCCAGAAGCGGCCAGGCATATTGCGGCGTCGGACGCATCGACCGGTAGACGATTTCGGCGGCATCCTCAATGGCGGCGAGCGTAAGCATGAAACCTCTTGGTATCTGGAAGGGGGATGAGACTGCCGCGCCTTACCGGCGCGGTCAATCAGGCAGAGGACAACCGACGGGTTGCCGCTCTGCGCGAGGGGGATTACTCGGCCAGCACCCGCTGCGGCGGGAAGGTGATCTCCACCAGCGTGCCCTGGTGCAATTCCGAATCAATGCGAAAGCTTGCCCGGTTGGCCTCCACCAGCGCCTTGGTCAGCGGCAAGCCGAGCCCTGTGCCGCCGCCGTGCCGGGCGGTGTGGAGCTGGCGGAACGGCTCCATCGCCGCACCTAAGTCCTTGGCGCTCATGCCCATGCCGGTGTCACGCACCCTCAGGATCACCTCGCCGCTGTCCTCCAGTGCCGTGGAGACGATCACCTGACCGCCGGGCTGGTTGAACTTGATGGCGTTGGACAGAAGGTTGAGGATGATCTGCCGCACCGAGCGCCCGTCGGCAACGATGCTGGGCACGGAGCCGGGCAGGCTGGCCCGGATGATCACCCGTTCGCGATTGGCCTGGGGCTGCATCAAGGCGACGCATTCGCGGATGATGTCATTCGCCGAGACCGCCTCGAAGGTAAGATCGAGCTTGCCCGCCTCGATCTTCGACAGGTCGAGCAGGTCGTTGATCAGGCTCATGATATGCGAGCCGGAATTGTGGATGTCGCGCAGGTAGCCCTTGTAGCGGTCGTTGCCGACCGGGCCGAAGCGCTCTTCCATCATCACCTCGGAAAAGCCGATGATGGCATTGAGCGGGGTGCGGATCTCGTGGCTGATCTTGGCGAGGAAATCCGACTTCTGCGAGCTGGCGTTTTCCGCCTGCCGCTTGGCGTCGGTCAGCTCCTCTTCCGCCGTCTTCCACTGGGTGATGTCGCGCAGCACCGTGCAGAAACGCGGACCTTCCGCGTTGCTGCCAACCCGGCCAATGGTCATGAACAACGGGATCAGCCCGCCGGAACGGACCTGGCCAATCACCTCGCGCCCGTCGTTGAGCACGCTGGCGACACCGTTGCGCGCCAGCCCTTCCAGGTAGTCATTGGCGTCCCTGTGGCTTTCCGGCGCCAGATAGCCGGTCAGCGCGGCGCCGATCATCTCGTCGCGCGAGGCGCCAAACAGGGCCTCCGCCGAGCGATTGACCTTGAGGATGCGCCCCTCTTCATTCAGCAGAAGCACGCCGTCGGTGGCGGTCTCCAGCACCGCATCCATCTCCGACAGATGTTCCTCGGCGATGTTGAGTGCGGTCTGTACCTCGTGCAGCCGGTCGAGCGCGGCTTCCTGCGCCGGATCGTGCCGGTCGAGCAGGGAGACCATCAGCGCCTTGCCATCCTGCCAGGGAACGCTGTGCAGCCGTGCCTTCACCGGCTTGGTGCCGCCATCTGCAAGGCAGATGCGCATGGTCCGTTCGGTCATCGAGCCGGGAGGCGCGCCGGGCCAGTCCTCCGGTTCGGCGAAAACCGCGCTCAGACCGCCGGCAGCGCGCAGAGCGGCAAGATCCGGATAGCCGAGAAGATCGAGCAAGGTGGTGTTGGCATAGCCCACGTCATCGCCGTCGATGATGCCGACGCCGACCGGCAGCCGGTCGAGAAGCCCGGTGCTGGTGATGTCCGCAGGTGTCGCGTCGCCATCCGTATCGCGGGCCGGTTTCGCGGGCGGGGGCGCGTCGACCGGTTCCACCGTCTCGGGCGTGTCGGCGCGTGAAGGCACATGCGCCTCGCGGATGCGCCGGCCAAGGTCGATGATCGAGCCGGCGCGAACTGCTGGAGCGGCGGGAGCCGTCGGTGTCGCTGGAGCCGCCGGCTCCGCGCGCCGGCTCGGGATCCTGGGCGGTTCTTCGGTGTCCGGTGTCGCCCCAAGGGCCTCGGCGATCTTACGAAAGGCCTCCCGTTCCGGCTTCGACAGGCGCGAGGCGCCGAGCGCCGGGTCCGCTGACGTCGGGCCATTGGCGGTCGGACTTTCCGGGGAGGTCACGTCTTCCGGGGGGTGCTGACTTTCCGCCGGTGTCTGGCTTGCAGGCGCCGGTTTGGCCTCCTCTGTCGCCGTCAGGCCGGAAGCTGGGTCGTCTGTGACCGTTTCGTCCCCGATGGCGGCAGGCGCCGTGATCTCCTCCCGGGAAAACAGATCGGCCGCAGGCCCATCGTCTTCCGGCGCGACGACGGTCTCTCCCGGGAGGGTCGGGCTGGCCTCCGCCTCTTTCATCGGAGGCGTTGCGGCCATTGCTTCTTCCGGCTGGGCCGTCTCCGCGTCGGTCGCATCAGGGGCGAGAGGACGATCGGTGGCGCGATCTTGCGCGAGGCGGTCGGCCCTTGCCGCTTTCGCCCGCCCGGCGATCAGTGCCGCCATGGCCGACAGCCCCGAGACCACCGTGCCGCCGCCGCGCGGCGCCGGCTCTGCCAAGTCGTCGGGTGCCGTGCTTGCAACCTGTTCCGTTGTGGCCTGCGGCTCGGAAGCCTCCGGCAGCGAGACTGGTGCGGCTGTCTCGGGCGCGGCGCTGGCAGGGAGCGTGTCGGTGACGGGGGCTTCGGCGTGAAGAGCCTGAACCTCCTCGCCCAAAACCGCGCTGGCGGGCGTCTCGGCAGGGGAGGCGATAGCCGCCGCCTCATCTGGCGCTGCCTGCTGCGGCGTGGCGCTGTCCGGTTGCTCGACGGTCACGGAGGTGTCCCGCAGGCGCAGGCCGAGACCGATCTCCAGCGGATCCCGGGTCGCCTCGCCGGTGCGGCAAACGCCAAATCCCCGGAACCCTTCGAACACGCGGTGTCGGTCGAAGGCGGGCAGTGCCGCCATGTCCACCGGCACCTTGAGGGCGGCGCCGCTGACCGGCCAGCGCACGGTGCGCCCGCTCCAGGTGTCCCGGCGGGTCAGCGAGGCGGCAATGCCGCCTTCCGGATCGAGCTGAAAACGCTCGGCCACCTCGGTCCAGGTCAGGCCGAGCACATCGGCCGCTTCCGGGCCGAGCGCCTCGGTGAATTCCGGAGAGAGGAAGGTGAAGCGCTGGTCGATGTCCATCTTCCAAGCAAAGCGCACCGGTCGCGGATGCGGTGTGAAGACAAAGCCGCTGGCCGAGGCCGGGACCTCCTGGGCCGGCGTGACATCGCCTTCCGGCCCGGCGCTGTTGCGGTCAAGATCCATGGCGGCGGTGGGGGCGAGGGCGCCGTCTGGCATCGCGGTTGCGACCTCCGCCGGAGCGCTGGCCGTATCGGCTGCGGGCCGCTCTTTCATGCGCGAGGCATCGTTGGCCTGATCCGCGTTGTCCGCAGTCGCCTCGCTGTGGCGGAACTCCTCCTCGAGTGCCTCTCGCGCCATGTGCGCGTCCGCTGCCTCGGGCGCTTTCTGGGCGGCGATCCCGGCAAGCACGCTGGCCATGTCCGGAAGCTCTTCAGTCTCCTGAGGCGGCAGCGTGTCGGAAGCCGGCGCGGTCGTGTCCGCCGTGCCGGACAGGAAGCGGGTGGCGCTGGCCAGGGCAAACAGACCGCCGGTCGGCACTGCGGGCCGAGCCGGTGGCGTGTCGTCCGCCGGCTGGGTCGCCAAGGGGGGCTCTTCCGTCTGTTCGGGTGGCAGATCCTCGGCGCTCAGGAGACTGTCCTCGGGTTCGGCATGATCGCCAAGAGCTGCGGGCGCAGGGAACCTATCGGGTCTTTCGCCAAGGTTCATGTGGGGCGCGTTGCTTGCGGTTGTTGTTTCCTCCGGCAGGCCCAGGCCTTGCAGCGCAGCGGAGGATGCGGGCATGTCCGTGCCGGTGGCCATGGGGGCGGCGAGGGGCGCGGCGGCGTCCGTGCCGCTCTCCACCACCAGCAACTCGCCGCCATCGTCGAGGGCGAGCAGGGCCGCTTCCCGCAAGGCGCCGTCAATCGTCAGCGGCGCAACCACCGGCGAGTGCTTGCCGGCGTGGCGCAGGGTGGAGCGCTCCGCCCCGTCCGGGGGCGAAAGGCTGCCGTCCGAGTGCCGCAACGTGCCATCGGAGCCGAACAGGAAGGCGGCATGATCGTTGTCGGCAAGCAGGTGGCACAGGGCGATCGCGGGCTCTTCGCTCTGGCCAGCGTTGATGGACGGCGCGTCATTGGCGACGATCAGGGCGCCGCTGTCCCCATCGGGCAGGGAAATCCGTCGACAGGTGCAGGTCAGCAGCATCACCCGCAAGCCGCGATAAAAGCGCAGCCGGTCGATGCTGTCCCGGTCGGCGGGGCCGGTCGCGGCAATCCGGGCGATATGCGGGCGCGCGGGCGCGCGGGCCAGACCATAGACATCGGCAAGGTCGGCCAGGGTGCTTGCGCCGAAAAACGCCGCGCCGGCGGCGTTCGCCCACAGGATCGTCTTGCCGTCGGCGGCCCAGATCCAGGCGGGACGACGGTCGGTCAGGTAGATATTGGCGGCGGCCAATCCGCTCAAGGCCATGAAGTTGCGCAAATGGCTGTTCATGGGCGCGCTGTCTCCACCGTTGCTGTTTGTCCCGGGACGGATCGTCCGCTCACCCGTATCAAGGGAACGGACCGTGCCTGCTGGGCCAAAGTCGGTAAACAAAATGTAAATATCGTGTCCGTCACGAGTCGTCCACGCCGGCCACGGGTATTGGCGCCATTGTCGCGCACGGTGGTTAACAGGCAATGCAACGATTGCAACCGGCTATACGCCGAAAGGCGGGGGCGAATACCTGATGCAGGACTATCCCTCGATGTGATCTTTCCTTTAAGATCAACGGGCAGGATAGGGCGGTGCGACCATCCGGCAATGGGATGTTCCGGCAGGCTGGTCGGGGTCCGGCCGGCAAGTGAAGGAGAAGCGGACTGATGACGAGCAACAAGAGCAGCTTTGAAATCCCCGAGCAGATGCGGCAGATGGCGGATCAGAGCGTCGATCAGGCGCGCAAGGCATTTGATGAATACATGGCGGCGACCCGCAAGACCGTGAGCACGGTCGAGGACAAGGCCAGTTCGATGAAGGCCGGGGCCGACGATATGGGGCGCAAGGCGCTGGAATACACCGAGGAACACGTGTCTGCGGCGTTCGAACTTGCCCAGAAGATGGTGCGCGCCAGCGATGTGCAGGAAATGATGGCGCTGCAGAGCGACTATATGCGCAAGCAGATGGAAGCGCTGGGCGAGCAGGTGCGCGAGCTTGGCGACAAGGCGGCGAAAACCGCTCAGGACGCGGTCAAGCCGGGCAAGGACTGACCGCGCAAGGGCCAATAGCCAGGACGCAAGGACGGGGAACCGAAGCGTTTGGCCCGTCCTTGCGCTGTATTTTCCGGTGCTGTGGCAATGCCTTCGGCCGGCCTGCGCGTTGTGCGTCGCAATAAAATGTTGCAATGCACAATAAATGGGTTTATATAGGTGATGTAGCTGGCGACGACGCGTACCCAAGGCGCATCGGTCGCAGAACATCTTCCCCGGGATGAGACAGGCGCTGGGCCGCTATCCCGGCCACAGGAGTTTGACACATGACCGAGACCAAGACCGCAGCGTCGACCAAGACGGCGCGTGCCAAGACCGCAGAAACCGCCGCCGACGCGACCGTGACTGCTTTTCCGAATTTCGAGGCCTTCGCTCTGCCGAAGATGGAAGTCCCGACGCTGACCCGCGAGATGGCCGAGAAGGGCATCGAGCAGGCCCGTGATGCCTACGCCAAGATCAAGTCGGCGGCCGAAGAGGCGACCGATCTGATGGAAGACGGCTTCGAGACCACCCGCCGCGGCGTGCTGGACTTCAACCGCAAGGCCGTCGATGCGGCCAAGACCAACAGCGACGCGACCTTCGCGTTCGTGAAGGACTTGTTCGAAGTCAAGTCGGTTGCCGAGATGATCGAGCTTCAGGCTTCCTTCGCCCGCAGCCAGTTCGACGCGCTGAGCGGCCAGGCCAAGGACATGCAGGAGCTGTCCACCAAGCTGGCCACCGAAGTGTCCGGCAGCGTCAAGGACGCGATCGAGAAGACCACGAAGGACTTCAAGGCGGCTTGACGTTCTGACGATGGCTGAGTAATAGCGGTGAAACCCGGCTCGCAAGGGCCGGGTTTTGCTTGTCCGCCGGACCTGTTGGCGGCAGTATGAAATTGGCTGTGGACATGGGTGGTGCAAGCGGGATGCAGGCTCTTGCATTCAGGCGAAATTGCCACTAGGTTCCGCCACCAATCGATGTGCAGACGTAGCTCAGTTGGTTAGAGCGTCGGATTGTGGCTCCGAAGGTCGTTGGTTCAACTCCAACCGTCTGTACCATTTCTCCCTGATTTGACTGTTTGTTTTCGTCCCGGCGCTGAGAGGCGGCGGGTTTTTTTGTATGTGGCGGGTGGGCCGCCTACCGTTCTGGGAGGGGCGGGCGTGCCCTTGACAGGGACGGCAAACCACCTTCCAGATTGGGCATTGGCGGCAGGCGGAAAGCGAGCCCTGGTCATGTCCTTTCTGGCAAAGAGCGAACAGCCGTCCTCCTATCCGAACTACCGCATCTGGCTGGACACCATCTACCTGCGCTCCTGGCTCGCGGTCTTCCTGTCCATGTCCGGAACGTTCCTGTTGCTGCTGACCCTGTCCACGGTGGTCTACGCGCAAACCGGTTCGGCCTTCTGGTCGGCGGCGGTTTTTGCCAGCCAGTGGGTCCTCGCGATTCTCAGCCCGCCTGTGGTCGCCTGGCTGGCGCAGCGGTTCCAGCCGGTCATGTTGCTGGCGTGGGCGGATTTTCTGGCCGCAGCCGTGGTCATCGCCGCCGGTCTGATCTTTCCGGTGTCGCTGGTGGCGTGTCTGGTGCTGCTGGCGATCCATGGCGTCCTTGATGCCATCAACAGATCGCTGCGGGTGCTGCCGTTGAAGGCGCATGTGCCGCCGGAGCATCTCAAGGCGGCGGTTGCCTATTTTTCCACGGCGCAATATCTCGCCTTCGGCGTCGGACCGCTCGTCGGCATCCTGTTGGTCGACCGCTTGACGGTGCTGGGGATCGCGGCACTCGACGCCCTGTCCTTCGTCGCCTCCGGTTGCCTCTACCTGAGCTTCCGCAAGCTGACGATCGGGATGGGGGATGCGTTTTCCGGCTTCGCCGCGCTCTGGCGTGAAACCCGAGCGGTGGTGGCGAAGAATGCGCTGCTGCGCCGAGCCTTGCTCTATCTCATCGTAATCGTGTCGCTGTACCAGGGCTTTCACAACGTGGCGCGGTCGGAATTTGCCTTCCGCTATCTCGGAATGTCGCTGGACGGTACGATGTATGTGCAACTGGTCGCCAGCGTCGGCATCGTTTTTGGGGCGCTGCTGGCCGGGCGCGTCAGCCGGCATTTGCCGGCCTATTCCAGCGCCTTGCCCTTGTTGATCGCCACGGCCCTGGGGTGCCTGGCAATCTTTCTGCCGCTGGGCAGGGAGGCGGTGCTGGTGCTCTACGGGGTCTTCATGGCGCTGTTTGAGGTGGCTTTCATGGTCTGCCAGGCAGAGGCCGTCGCAGAATGCCCGCTGCCCTCCCTGCCGGCGGTCAATGCAGGCAGCTTCGCGGCAATGACCACCGGGATGATGCTGATGGTCTTCGCCGGAGCGGCCGCCACGGATCTGACATCGCTGTTCACCGTCGCCCTGACCATCGGCGTGGCCGCGCTTGCGCTGGGCTTGCTGGTCAACCGGCAAACGCCCCATGTGGCCGGCTCAGACTGACGGGGGGCTTCACGAGGCTGGCGGTTCCTGACAGTGTTGCTTTCTGGTTCCTCCGCCGGTGGCGGTCTGTTGGGGAGGCTTGAGTGACGCAAGGGGCGCGGCGGCAGGAACAATCCGGAACCGCCTATCGAACGCGGCGGTTGCTTGAGACCTACTATGAAATGACCTTGCAGATTCAGGAGCGTTTCGGCGCGCGCGACGGCGATGATGTGCTGATGCTGGTGTTGATCGGCATTGCCGATCTGCGCGGGGCACCGATGGATGCTGACCTGCTGGCGGAAAAGCTGAACATGTCCCGCTCGAGCGTGGAGCGCCGCCTGCGTGCCCACCTGCGCAAGGGGACGGTGGAGAAGGAGCGGCGCGGCAAATCGGTTGTCTATCTCTGGTCGCAGTCCCCGCCCGATGCGGCAGGGGGTGGGGCGTCTGGATGCGTCACCGCCTCGGACGGCGAGATGAGCATGGAAATGATCGGTTCGATCATGAAACTGGTGGTCGACGTGGCAAGCGACTAACGCCCCTGATGGGGATGGAGCGTGTGGAGAGGGGCCGCGTCCCGGACATTCGGGGTGATGTCGGCGGGGAATGGCGGCTTTTTTGTCGGTCTGTCTCGGGCGAAAGCGCCGTTACCTTTGTCAAACTGACGAAGCAAAGCTGACGAAACAGGGGGAAGATCATGGAAGACGGGAGGGGGGCTGGCCACGCACGTAGAATTCTGCGCCTCTATGAAATGTTCTTCAGCCTCATGTTCCGGTTCATGGATGAATATAACGTTCGTGACCTTGGAAGTTTAATGATCATAACGACGATCTCAATCGCGGAAACGAATGAAATAGATCCGGATATCGATCTGATTTCAGAGGAAACGGATATCCCATACTCGACGGTCCGGAGAAAAATAGAAAAAATGATTTTGGACGGATGGATAGAGGCAAGGAAGGAGAATCAGAAGCTTGTCTTTTCTATTTCGGGAAGTATGAAATTTGCACACCCTGGTCAGTCTGACAATGAAGTGAATAAGAAATTCAATTCGGATGTCGTTTCAATCGTCATGTCAGCGATAAGAAAGGTTATTTCGGACGGGGAATTTGAAATCCAAAGTGAAAATCCTAAGCGATTGACGGATTAATATAACATTTACGATAATTTATCGGAGATTGACGAGAGGCTTCCCGGGGAGGGGTGCATTCTCGCTGCTCGAGGACGTTCGCGGAAACCTCCTGCATTACGACACAGCGTCAATTGAATAATGCCGACCGGCCCGCTCCAGACCAAGGCGCCGGCGGAACAGGGGCCCTTTGTGCCTGTGCATGGGGCCTCCAATGACAAAAGGATTGGGGCTAGACATGACTTGGACAAGCGAACGTGAAGACCTCTTGCGCAAGCTCTGGCGGCAGGGCCTCAGCGCCCGGCAGATCGCCTATGTCATCGCCGGGGTGACCCGCAATGCGGTGATTGGCAAGGCCCATCGGATGGGCTTGCCCAAGCGATCCGCCACCATGACCCATCGACCGAAACAGCGCCCGGTGCGTGGGCGGCCGTCGCTTGCCTGTATTGGCGGCGCCCCGGCGGCAGCGCTGGCGGAAGATGCAGGCCCGGCAACGGGCGCCGGGGGTGAGGGTGTGAGCGCCCGGATCGAACGGGAGTTGGCCCGGGCAAGTTTCGAGGCCGGCCGCTCCGGCGCATCGGAGCAGGACTGGGGCAAGCTGATGACCCTGACCGGCGGCGCCTGCAAATGGCCGATTGGCGATCCGGTCGACGCGGACTTTCGGTTTTGCAACTGCCCGGCCGAGGGCAGCCGCTCCTATTGCGCGTTTCATCTTCGGCTGGCCTATCGCGGCCGGCGACGCCGGTCCGGCGTCGCGGCGGCGGCCCAGGCGGGTGCGGAAATTTCGGCCATCGCCGGCTGAATGGAGCCGGCCCGTGGCGGCTGGCGGTCAATTGGCGGCAATGAAAGGGGCAATGCGCGTCGGTCTTTGTTGAAGTCTTCCCTCCCGGGCTGTGACGGGCGCATCCTGGCGGAGCTGGCAACAGCTCCGCCCTTTTTTTGTCGCTGTCTGGCCCGCGGGCCTGTCCTATCTTTCACAGATGGGGAAAAGAGGGGCCGGTCTTGGCGGGAGCCCCTTGGGTTTGATTTCCATCATTTGATGCCTGTGAGGCTTGCGGGAAAATGGGTAAACTGCTGTCAAAGATACCTGAATCGAGGAAGGATGCGCCTACATGACCGCTGACCTGGGCTTGAAGAAGATCAGATTGAACCTGGCCCGGACCAAGGAGTTCCCCAACGGCTCGCCGCGTCACGGCTATGAGTTCATCGCGCCGCTCGACGCCGATGGCCATATCGACGCGGGCGAGTGGAAGAAGCACCGCGACCAATGCCGGGTTCGCCGCTTCTGGGCCGATGAGGAAGAGGATATCGGCCATCTGCGCCATCGCCCCGGTGGATCCTGGGCCTTCCATTACGATATCGAGGGGGACGAGGATGACGAGGCCGGCTACCGCTTCGGCAGCCATGCGTTCCGGCCCGGTGAATACGTCTCCATCAAGGATGAGGACGGAGACCTGCACACCTTCCAGGTGGTGACGGTCCAGGACCTTTAGATCGGCGCCGCGCCGATCCGGATAATCGAAACATCATTCCGGTTTGGAATAGGTTGCGGACGGTCGCGCTTTTGCGCGGCCGTTTTGCGTCAGTGTATATGCAAGGACAGTGCTTGCATGTGATCACGGGACCCTTGTCGGTCCGGGAGAGGCGAAGAGATGGACATGGCCAAGGTCTGCCGGATATCCGGCACGGGGGGGCAGTTGCTGGTCGCGGCGCTGGAGCAGATGGGGGCCGAGCGCGTTTTCTGCGTGCCGGGCGAAAGCTATCTGCCGGTGCTCGATGCGCTGCATGACGCGGCAATTCCGGTCACCGTCTGTCGGCAGGAAGGCGGGGCGGCGATGATGGCCGAGGCCTTCGGCAAGATGACCGGCCGCCCCGGCATCTGCATGGTGACCCGTGGGCCCGGCGCGACCAATGCGGCCGCTGGCCTGCATGTGGCGCAGCAGGATTCCACGCCGATGATCCTGTTCGTCGGCCAGATCGAACAGGGGATGCGCGGCCGCGACGCCTTCCAGGAGGTCGACTACGTCCAGATGTTCGGCGGCATCGCCAAATGGGTGGCCGAGATCGAGGATCCGGCCCGCATGCCGGAGATGATCTCGCGCGCCTTCCATACGGCAACTTCCGGGCGTCCTGGGCCGGTGGTCCTCGCGCTGCCGGAGGACATGCTCGCCGCGGCGGCGGAGGTGACCACGCTGCGCCCGTTCACGCCGCTCGAAACCCACCCCGGGCTGTCGCAGATGGCGGAGCTGCAAAAGCGCCTGTGGGCGGCGAAACGTCCGTTGGCGATCCTCGGCGGCAGCCGCTGGACGGAGGCGGCGCGCGATGCCTTCACCCGCTTCGCCGAGCGTTTCGAGCTGCCGGTCGCCTGTTCGTTCCGCCGGCAGATGCTGTTTGACCATCTGCACGATTGCTATGCCGGCGATGTCGGCATCGGCATCAACCCGGCTCTGGCCGAACGGGTGCGGGACGCGGATCTGCTGCTTCTCGTCGGCGGCCGCCTGTCGGAAATGCCGAGCCAGTCCTATACCCTGCTCGACAGTCCGCAGCCGCGCCAGGATCTGGTGCATGTCCATGCCGACGCGGAGGAGCTTGGCCGGGTCTATCGGCCGTCGCTGGCCATTCATGCCACCCCGGCCGGCTTCGCAGCGGCTCTGGAAGGTATCGAACCGCCGGCGACGATCGGCTGGAGCGGTGCGGCCGGTGAAGCGCATCAGGCCTATCTCGACTGGTCCGGCGCCCGTCCGCGCGTGGCCGGCTCCTTGCAGATGGCCGATGTGATGGACTGGCTGGAACAGAACCTGCCGGACGACGCGGTGCTGACCAATGGCGCGGGCAACTATGCCACCTGGGTGCACCGGTTCCATCGCTTCCGCCAGATGAACACCCAGCTTGCGCCGACCAGCGGCTCGATGGGCTATGGCCTGCCGGCCGCCGTTGCCGCCAAGCTGAAATTCCCCGAGCGGACGGTCGTCTGCTTTGCCGGCGATGGCTGCCTGCAAATGACCATGCAGGAGTTCGGCACGGCGGCGCAGGAAGGGGCGGCAATCATCCTGGTCGTCGTCGACAATGGCATGTACGGCACCATCCGGATGCATCAGGAGCGGGACTTCCCCGGGCGGGTCTCGGCCACCACCCTGGTCAATCCGGATTTCGCCATGTTCGCCAGCGCCTATGGCGCCCATGCGGAAACGGTGGAGACGGCCGAGGCCTTCGGTCCGGCCTTCGAGCGCGCGGCGGCCTCGGGTCGGCCGGCGCTGCTGCACCTCAAGCTCGACAAGGAAGCGATCACGCCGACCCGTTCCCTGTCCGAGATCCGCGCTGGCTAAGCTGGTCCGAACCTGACGGACCACCCGGGCCGCACATCGGTGCCGGGTGGTCGTGGCAGCTTCGGAGGTGCGGCGGCTCTTGCGGGAGGATCAGCCGCGCCGCTGGCGAATCTCGGCCACCGGCAGGGTGACCACGGCGATGGCGTCATCGTCCATGGAGGATTTGACGGAGAACCCCAGCCCCTTGCACATGGCCAGCATGGTGGTGTTCTCCTTCAGCACCTCGCCCTTGATGGTCTCGATGCCATCGGCCACGGCATAGTCGATGATCAGCTGCATCAGCACCCAGCCGAGCCCGCGCCCCTTTAGCGTCGATTGCACCAGAATGGCGTATTCGCCGGTGCGGTGATCGGGATCCGCATGCAGCCGGACCACGCCGAGGATTTCCTCGGTCTGCGGGTCGCTGGCGACGAAGGCGATGGCCCGCGAATAGTCGAGCTGGACCAGCCGGGCCATGAAGGCGTGGTTGAACTCCTTGACGGGCGCGAAGAACCGCAGCCGGAGGTCCTCCGGCGAGACCTTCTGGAAGAACTGCCGGTAGGGCTCCTCATCCTCCGGTCTGACCGGGCGAACGAACACCTCCGACCCATCCTTCAGCGTCAGATGGCGCTCCCATTCCTTCGGATAGGGGGCAATGGCAAGGCGGGAGGTGGCCCGCCGTCCCGGATGGACCGTGGCCGGGGCAATGGTGATGCGCGCATCGAGGGCCAGAACGCCGGTGTGGTCGGTCAACAGCGGGTTGATGTCCATCTCGCGGATTTCCGGCACGTCCACCGCGATCTGCGCCACCTTGACGAGGGTGAGGGCAATGGCGTGCAGGTCGGACTTGGGCCGGTTGCGGAACCCGTTCAGCAGCCGGCTGATCCGCGTGCGGCCGATTAGCTCCTCTGCGAGATTGAGGTCAAGCGGCGGCAGGGCCATGGCCACATCGCCGGTGACCTCCACGGCGGTGCCGCCGCTACCGAACAGAATCACCGGGCCGAAGGTGGCATCGTCAGCCAGGCCGATGAACACCTCGCTGGCGTGTTGATGCCGCATCATCGGTTGCAACACGATGCCGGTGATATCCGCGTCCGGATGCGCGGCGGTGATCCGGTCGATCAACTCGCCGGCGGCCGTCTCCACCTCCTCCGGGGTCTTCAGGTCGAGGATGACCCCGCCCACATCGGATTTGAACGGAAGCTGCGGCGAGGTCAGTTTCAGCGCCAGCCGCTCGTGCTGTTGCAGCAACTCGCGCGCCGCATCCGCCGCGTCAGCGGGTGTGGAGGCAATCGTGCTCGGCACCTGCGGGATGTCATAGGCCTGCAGGATGGTGCGCACTTCCGCCGGGGTGAGGGCGCTGCGGCCCTGCGCCAGCGCCGAATGCACCAGCGCTCGGGCGGTCTCCGCCAGCGGCGAGAAGGAGGAGGGCAGGCTCGGCGGCGCGGCCATCAGCAACTCGCGCGCCTCGGCATAGCGCACCAGATGCATGAAGGCGCGCACCGCTTCCGAGGCGCTGCCGTGACAGGGAATGCGGGCGTTGTCCAGCGCCTGCCGTGGCAGCGGCGCGCCAGCGGCCAGCGCCACCAGGAGCGGCTTGCGCCGGCCATAGGAGGGGCGGTAGGCGCGATAGGCGGCGGCCAGCGCATCGGCGGTCGGCTGGAGGTGTGAAAAGGCGGAAGGGCCGATCACCGCGAGCACCGCATCCACGCCCCGGTCGCCCAGCAAGGTGGTGACCGCCTCCACATAGGCCTCCGGTGGTGAGGTTTCGTGCAAGGTGACCGGATTGCAGGTGCTCTGGCCGGCCCGTTGCAGCGGCGCGACCTTCGCGGTGGTGTCCTCGGAAAGCTGGGCAAGGGTGCCGCCTTGCTGCTCCAGTTGGTCGGCGGCCAGCGTCGCGAGGCTGCCGCCGGTGGCGACGATGGCCAGCCGATGGCCGGCGACCGGCTTCAGCCGGCTGACGGTTTCCACCGCCTCGAACATCTCATCGATATCCTGGACCCGCAGCACACCGGCGCGGGCCAGCGCCGCGTCGAACACCCGGTCGGACACCGCGATCCGTCCGGCATGGGTGGTGCCGACGCCCGCCGGCTCACGGCTGGCGCCGGAGCGCAGGATGACCACCGGCTTGGTGCGCGCCGCGGCCCGCGCCGCAGACAGGAACTTGCGCGGATTGGCGACGGTTTCCAGATGCACCAGGATGGCGCGGGTCTTGTAGTCGAGGGCGAACCAGTCGAGCAGGTCCGAAGCATCGACATCGGTTCTCTGGCCGAGCGAGGCAATGCCGGAAAAGCCGATTCCATTCGACTGGGCCCAGGACAGGGTGGCATTGATCACCGTGCCGGAGCGGGCGATGAAGGCAAGATCGCCCGCCGCCGCCGGCGAGATCCCGAGATGGCCGGCGAGCTTGCCCGCCGGTGCGGCAACGCCGAGGCTGCCGGGGCCGAGCAGGCGCAAGGTGTTGGGGCGGGCGGCCTGAAGGGTGCGGGTGACGAGGTCGTCATCCCAGCGGTCGTAGCCCGGCGACAGGGCAACGGCGGCGCGGGTGCCGGCATCGCCGGCGGCGCGGATCAGCTCCGGAGCGTCTTCCGGCGGGCCGACCAGCAGCATCAGATCGGGTGGGGTGTCGAGATCGGCCAGCCGGCGCTTGGGGCGGAAGCCGTCCGGCAGGTCCTTGCCGCAGCCGATGACGGTCTTCGGTCCGGCGAACCCGGCCTCCTGCAGACGGGCGAGCAAGAGGTCGAAGGCCGGTTCGCCAAGTCGGCAGGGGCCGACGACGGCAAGGGACGTCGGGCGAAACAGGCCCTCCAGATTGCGTATCGTCACGGCTCGTGTCCTTTACGCCGGCTGGGAAGCGAGCGTGCGGCCGTGCCGGCGCTCCGCTCCCGGGAGAGCGCCCGCGCGGGCGCTGAACGCGCCCCCGCGCGGGGGTAAAGTCGGGCAACCAGCCCCGGTGGTTCCGCCCTTGGAGGTTCTGAAAAACGGAACCTGCCAGTCGGCATGACCGGGGGCATTCGGTCCTGGCGCCAAGTCCTTCGGGAAGACCGGGCGGCCTTCCCGAGAAGCGCTTAGTGGGCCATCAGCACCGGAACGGTCATGGAGGCGAGAATGTCGCGGGTCGCCCCGCCGAACAGGAATTCCCGCATCCGCGAATGGCCGTAGCCGCCCATGGCGATCATGTCGATGCCCTTGTCGGAGACATAGTTGAGGATCGCATCGGCAACGCCGGTCTGCGGCCGGGGCACCACGTCGATGGTGACGTCGAGACCGTGACGGGCCAGATAGGTGGCGATGTCGGTGCCCGGCTCGCCGGCGGAGCGGCGGCCGGTCTCGACGATCATCACGGTGACCTTTTCGGCCATCTGCAAGAGCGGCAGCGCCGCATGCACCGCGCGGCTGGCGGTCGGGCTGCCGTCCCAGGCGACGAGCACGTTCTTCATCGGCAGGCCGCCGCCGATATACGGCACCACCATGACCGGCACGCCGGCCTCGAACAGGATCGATTCGATCAGCATCTCCCGCATCGGCTCCGGCTCATCCGGATTTTCCTGGCCGATGACCACAAGATCGGTCAGCCGGCAATGAGAGACCACCGGGTCGGAGGCACCACCGGTGATCATCTCCGCCGTGCGCACCTCGGCGGTGACGCCGGCCTTGCGGGCCATCTCACTAAAGGCGGCGCCGGCATCCTTGGCGGCCTTGAGCGCCTGAGTGCGGGCGACCTCGATGTAATCGGGCGGCATCGGCGCGGCGATGAAGCCCGGCACGACCGGCTCGAAAGCCACCGCAAGCCCGGTCGCATGGGCGCCGGTGCGCTGTGCCAGCTCAAGCGCGGCCTGGGCCGTGCGCTGCTTGCCGGCCAGGTCGATCACCGTGAGAATGTCCTTGATCGCCATAAATAGTCCCTCCGTTGTGCAGCCGTTGGCGCGTCCCTTGTCCTGACGCCATCGACCGGTCTGTGCGGAACGTTACGCGCAATGCGCGTCGCCGGTCCTTGATCGGAATCAATCAATCAACACACGCCCTGATATTTCAAGGGACTGAATGCGCTTTTCACCAAAAGGGCAGGAAGACGTCACACCGCCTTCATCGCTTCGCGGGCGATGATCAGCCGCTGGATTTCCGAGGTTCCCTCATAGATCGTGGTGATCCGGGCATCGCGGGCAAAGCGTTCCAGCGGATAATCCTGGATATAGCCGGCGCCGCCATGAAGCTGCAGGGCGGTGTAGGTCGCCCGCTGCGCCGCCTCGGAGGCAAACAGCTTGGCCATCGAGGCCTCCCGGGCAAAGGGTTTGCCGGCATCCTTCAGGGCGGCGGCCTGGAGAATCAGCAGCCGCGCCGCTTCCAGATCGGTTTCCCGGTCGGCAATCATCCACTGCACCCCTTGCATGTCGGCGATGGCCCGGCCGAATTGCTGGCGCTCCTTGATATAGGCCTTGGCCCGGTGCATTGCCGCCTGGGCGATTCCCAATGCCAGCGAGGCCACGCCGATACGTCCGCCGGCAAGTTCGCCCACGGCGATGCGGAACCCATCGTTCTCCACCCCCATCATGGCGCTGGCCGGAACCCGGCAGTCCTGAAAGATCACCTCGTTGGTGGCCGAGCCGGTCTGGCCCATCTTCTTTTCCGCCTTGCCGACGATCAGCCCCGGGGTGCCGGCCTCCACCAGGAAGCAACTGATGCCCTTGCCCTTGCCCGCATCCCGGTCGGTGACCGCCCAGACCACGAAGACGCCGGCATATTCGGCGGAGGTGATGTAGAGCTTGGTGCCGTTCAGCACGAAGTGATTGCCGTCGCGCACCGCCCGCGTCTTCATCGCGGAAGGGTCGGATCCGGCACCGGCCTCGGTCAGGCAGAAGGCGCCGGCGGCATAGGTGCCATCGGTCAGCCGAGGCAGATAGGCCGCCTTCTGCTCCGGCGAGCCCACCGCCTCGATCACCTCCGCCACCATGTTGGTCACCGACACGGTGACGCCGGTGGCGGCGCAGGCCCGGCCCACTTCCTCCACCGACAGCGCGAAGGCCACCGCGCCGGCGCCGGTGCCGCCAAACTCCGGCGACACATTGAGGCCCATGAAACCGTTTTCCGCCAGAAGCATCAGGTTGGTGAGAAATGCCGCGCGGCCGCCGCCCTGGTCCAGCTCTTCGGCGAGCGGCGCGATGCGCTCCTCGGCCAGTCGGCGCGCGCTGTCGCGGATCAGGATTTCTTCCTCGCTGAGGGAAAACTGCATCGATGTCCTTTCCGGGCAGCGATGGTCAGGCAAGCGCGCTGCCGCTACGATTGTCGCCATGTCAGACCAACAGGAATACGGGCAGGCCGCGCCCCTGTCCATGACTGCCGATAAAGACGCCGCCCCCCCTGCCGCCCCCTCCGCGCCCGCCCGTTTGGCGCCTTGGGCAAGGCGCGCCCTGTGGCTGCTGCCGGCGCTGGCGATCCTCGTTGGCGCCTATTTCGGAGCCGGGTGGGTGGAGGACCGCGCGGCCCTGCGCGGCGACATCAAGGCGCGCGAGCGGCTGACTCTCTACCGGGAAACGATCCTGCGGGAGCTGGAGAAGTTCCGCTACCTGCCACATGTGCTGGCCCGCGACCCGCGCGCCGTCGGCGTTCTGTCGGCGCCGGAGAGGGCCGCAAGCACCAACCGTTTCCTGAAGGATCTGGCGGCGATCACCGGCGCTGAAGCGCTCTACATCATGGATGGCAACGGGCGCACGGTCGCGGCCAGCAACTTCGACACGGCCACGTCCTTCATCGGCAGTTCCTACGGGTTTCGTCCGTATTTTCGCGCCGCGATCAAGGGTGAGGAGGGGCAGTTCTTCGCCGTTGGCGCCACCACCGGCATTCCCGGCATGTTCTTCGCCCGGGCAACGCCGGAGGGCGCCCCCGCCGCCGGGGTGGTGGTGGTCAAGGTCAACATGGACCGGCTGGAGCGGAGCTGGCGCGATGGCGGCGAGACCGTCTTCGTCAGCGATGTGCACGGGGTCGTCTTTCTCGGCTCGCGCGATGACTGGCGCTACGCCTCGATCGCGCCGCTGTCGGACATGGTGGTGGCGGCGATCCGGGCCAATCAGCAATATGGCGGGGTCCCCTTGAGAGCGTTGCAGGACGGCCCGCCCGCCGCCGAGGTCCTGCGGATCGGTGGCGCTGGCTATCGTCAGGCCCGGCTGAAGGTCGGTCTGCTCGACTGGACCATTCACTATCTGACGCCGATGGCACAGGTGCGCGCGCCGCGCGCCCTGGTCTGGACCGGGGCGGTCGCCCTCTTGCTGGTCTATCTGATCGCGGCGCTGGTGGTGCGCAGCCAGCGGCTCAGGCGCCAGTCGGCGGGGCTGCGCCGGTTCAATCGGCGGCTCGTTGAGGAAATCGAGGAACGCCGCCGGGTGGAGACGGAACTGCGCGAGGCCCAGGCAGGGCTGGCGCGTGCCAGCCGGCTGGCGGCCGTTGGCGAAATGTCGGCGGCGGTGTCCCATGAGCTCAACCAGCCGCTGGCGGCCTTGCGCATGTTCGTCTCCGGCAGCCGGGTTTTTCTGGAACGGGGCGATCTTGCGTCCGTTCAGGAAAATCTTGGCGAGATCGATGCGCTTCAGGCGCGCATGGCGGCGCTGACCCAGGAACTGAAGCGTTTCGCCCGGCCGGGGGAATCGCGCGTCGAGCGGGTGGACCTGCGCGACTGCCTGCGCACCAGCGCCAAGCTGATCCGCCCGCGCATTGAGGAAACCGGCGTTCCCCTCGATCTGTCCCTGCCGGAAACGCCGATGCTCGCGGCGACCGCGCCGCTGCGGGTGGAGCAGGTGCTGGTCAATCTGCTGCGCAATGCCATCGACGCCTGCCAGGCCGCGCCCGCGCCGCGGGTTTCCGCGCGTGGCTGGATCGAGGAGGGCCTGGTGCGGATCGAGATCGCCGACAATGGCGACGGGGTGCCGGCGGAATTGCGGGAGCGGATCTTCGAGCCGTATTTCTCCACCAAGCCGGCCGCCTCCGGGCTGGGCCTCGGCCTTGCCATCTCCGCGCGGATCGTGGAAGACCTTGGCGGCACTTTGTCGCTGCATGAAAGCGCGGCGGGCGGCGCCGCCTTCGTGCTGGCGCTGCCGGTTGCGCCGCCGCTGACGGGGACGGAGCCCGGCGAGAAGGCGGGCGAAGCGGAATACGCATGAGGGGAGGCAAGGCGGTGGAGGAACTGGCGACACCAGATCCGGCGACAACAGAGGCGGACAAGCCGGATCGGCTGCCGGTGCTGATCGTCGATGACGATCCGGCCATGCGCGCTGGGCTGCGCCAGTGGATGCGCCTTGCCGGCTATGAGCCGGTGGAGGCGGTGGACGCCGAAGCGGCCTTGCAGCGCTTGTCGCCGGGCTTTCCCGGCTGCGTCGTCTCCGATGTGCTGCTGCCCGGGGCGAGCGGCATGGATCTCTTGCGGACGGTCAAGGGCATCGATCCGGAGCTTCCCGTGGTGCTGCTGACCGGCCATGGCGATGTGCCGATGGCGGTGGAGGCAATGCGCGGCGGCGCCGCCGATTTCATCGAAAAGCCGTTCGATCCGGATGTGCTGGCGGCGGTTGTCGCGCGGGCGCTCGATCATCGCCGGCTGGTCCTGGAAAACCGGGCGCTGACCCGCCGGCTCGAAAGCCGCGACGGGCTGGAGGCCCGCCTTATCGGCGACAGCGCTGCCATGCGCCGGGTGCGCGAGGAGATCGCTCATTTCGCCGCCACCGATGCTTCCGTCCTGGTGATCGGCGAAACGGGAACCGGCAAGGAGGTGGTGGCCCGGGCGCTGCATGAGCTGTCCGGCCGGGCAGGTGGCCCCTTCGTTGCCGTCAATTGCGCGGCCCTGCCCGACAGCATGGTCGAGGCGGAGCTGTTCGGCCATGAGGCCGGCGCCTTCACCAGCGCCGACAAGGCCCGCGCCGGGCGGATCGAACAGGCCGATGGCGGTGTCCTGTTTCTCGATGAGCTGACGTCGATGCCATTGGCGCTGCAGCCCAAACTGCTCCGCGCCCTGCAGGAGCGGGAGGTGGACCGGCTGGGCGGCAAGGCGCCGGTGCCGGTGGATTTGCGCATGGTCAGCGCCGCCAACATGGAGCCCCGTCAGGCGGTCGAGGACAATCTGCTGCGCCAGGACCTTTTGTTTCGCCTCAATGCTATCGAGATCCGCATTCCGCCGCTCAGGGCACGCGGCGGCGATGTGCGGCAGTTGTTCGACAGTTTCGCCAACCGGTTTTCCGCCGAATACCGCATGGAGGTGCCGGCGCTCTCCGCCGATGATGCGGCGTTCCTCGCCGGTTATGATTGGCCCGGCAATGTGCGCGAGCTGCGCAACGCCGCCGAACGCTATGTGCTAGGCGGGGCGATGGGAAGCCCATGCGTGCGCGCGCTTGTCACCGGCGGCCGCACCGAAACGGCGCCAGCCGCCGCCCCGGGTGGGCGGCTGAAGGATCTGCTGGAAAGCTATGAGCGGCAGGTGATCGCGGACGCTCTGCGCCGACATGAGGGCCGGGTCGCCGATGCGATCGAGGAACTGGACCTGCCCCGGCGCACCTTCAACGAAAAGATGGCCCGGCTCGGCCTGAGCCGCTCCGGATAGGCGTGGCCGGTTTCTGACGCAGGGTGAGCGGATTTTCGCCGATGGCCGGCGCAGTATCGGCGAAACCTTGCCGAATGGCCTGGGGTGCGTCACTCTTGCTGGTGGCCGCGCGTGACAACAACAACCGAAATCACGCGGGCTGGCGCCGATGATCGGTTGCGCCCGGGAGGTGCGCCCTCATCTGGCATGACGTTTGCCTGTATCCGGTCGGTGCCGTGGAGGACGGAGTCGCCGGTGTTTCGATTGTCGGAACGTCAGGGCAGGAGCACGTCGGGAGAATCGGTGCCAAACGCGCTTTATGGGAGGAATAATATGACTTTGAGCCGCAAACTGGCCGTTCTGGGAACGGCGACCCTGCTTTCCGCCGGTTTCGTCGGGGAGACCTTCGCGCTGGAATGGAACGTCTCGCTCTGGGGCAAGCGCCGGGCCTTCACCGAGCATGTCGAAAAGCTCGCCGAGCTGGTCAGCGCCAAGACCAACGGCGAATTCACCCTCAATCTGGCCTATGGCGAGGCGCTGTCCAAGTCGCGTGAGAACCTCGATGGCATTTCCATCGGCGCGTTCGAGATGGCGCAGTTCTGCGCCTCCTATCACGCCGACAAGAACCCGACCCTGACCGTTCTGGAGCTGCCGTTCCTCGGCGTGCCGGATCTCAAGACCCAGGTGATGCTCGACAAGGCGGTCTACGCCCATCCGGCGGTGGAAAAGGATCTCGCCCGCTGGAATGCCAAGCTGCTCATGTCCTCGCCGATGCCGCAGTACAATTTCGTCGGCAAGGGCGACGCGCCGACCAAGGTGTCGGATTTCGAGGGCATGCGCGTGCGCGCGCTCGGCGGCATCGGCAAGGCGATGGAGACCATCGGCGCGGTTCCGACCACGGTGACCGCCTCGGAGACCTTCCAGGCCATCGACAGCGGCACGGTTCGCGCGGCGTCTTTCGCCCCGCATGCGCATCTGTCGTTCAAGACCGTGGAGGCCGGCAACTGGTGGACCACCAATCTCAACCCGGGCACGGTGAACTGCCCGGTGGTGGTCAACAAGGACGCCTATGACGCCTTGCCGGAAAACTACCGCGAGGCGCTGGATTCGTCCGTCGACGAGGCGATCGACCACTATCTGGCGACTTATGACAAGGTCTACGAGAAGTGGTACCCGACCCTTGAGGAACTGAAAATCGAACAGGTCACGTTCCCCAAGGACCAGCTCGCCGCCTTCAAGGAAAAGGCCGGCAAGCCGCTGTGGGACGCCTGGGTGGTCGAGATGGACGGCAAGGGCATTCCGGGGCAGGAACTGCTCGATCTCGTTCAGTCGAAGCTGAACTGATCCCGCCCGCAGTCTGACTTAAAAAAAGCCGGTTTGCCGCAAAGGCCCGGCCCGCCGTCCCCGGGTGATCGTGCTCCCGGGGGCGTCTGGCCGGTCGCCTTCCGCCCCTGGGGCCTTGTTCGATGGTGTGTCATGACGGCGCGCCTCGGGTCGGGGTCTTTTGCGGAGTGGCGCACGGCTGGCTTTCGCCCGGAGTTCCCATGATATCGCCCTCCGCCTCTCCTGGCCGGCCCGGCACCTATATCCGTTTCGACGGATGGCTGCTCGCCGTGGAAAACGCCTTCAACCTGATTGCCGCCGCCAGCATCCTCATCCTGATGCTGCTGGCCGTGGTTCAGATCCTCGGCCGCAACTTCTTCAACCTGCCGGTGCCCGGCTTCATCGACATCACCGAACAGGCGATGGCGGTCTTCGCCTTCATGGGCGTTGCCTATTGCCAGCGGGTCGGCGGGCATATCCGCATGGAACTGGTGCTCGGCCAGCTGCGCGGCCGCACCCTTTGGGTCGCCGAGCTGGTCGGCGTCGTGCTGATCTGGCTGGTGATCGCCGCGCTGATCTATGGCTCCTGGTTCCACTTCGAGCGGGCCTGGACCAACGGCGACAGCTCCATCGACATCGGCCTGCCGATCTGGCCGTCCAAGCTGGTGATCCCGGTGGCGCTGTCGCTCCTGTGGTTGCGGCTCACCATGCAGATCTACGGCTACTGGCGGCTGATCCGCCATCCTGCCGCCGAACCGATTGCCGTGCCGGTGATCACTGGCATCGAGGAGGCCGCCCGGCATGAGATCGAGGAAGCCTTCGGCGATGAAAACGAAACTGGCGGCAAGGAGGGAACCGGCCGATGACCCCGTTTGAAATCGGCCTGGTGATGACCGGGGTGCTGTTGCTGCTCGTCGTCTTCGGCGTGCGTGTCGCCTTCGCCGCCGCCTTTGTCGGCACGGTCGGCCTGATTGCGATCTTCACCCAGAAGCTGGGCTTCGAGAAGGGGCTGGTGGTGGCGCTGAAGATGGCCGGCACCATTCCCCATTCCAAATCCGTCACCTATTCCCTGTCGGTGCTGCCGACCTTCATCCTGATCGGCTTTCTGGCGTTCTACGCCGGGTTCACCCGTCAGTTGTTCGAGGCGGCCAAGCGCTGGCTCGGCTGGCTGCCGGGCGGCATGGCCGTCGGCACCGTGTTCGCCACCGCCGGCTTTGCCGCCGTGTCCGGGGCCTCGGTCGCCACTGCCGCGGTGTTCGCCCGGGTCGCCATTCCGGAGATGCTCGCCGTCGGCTATTCCAAGCGGCTGTCCGCCGCCGTGGTGGCCGCTGGCGGCACGCTCGCCTCGCTGATCCCGCCCTCGGCGATCCTGGTGATCTACGCCATTCTGGTGGAACAGTCGGTGGCCAAGCTGCTGCTTGCCGGTTTCCTGCCGGGGGTCTTCTCGGCGCTGATCTATGTGCTGATCATCGTCGGCATGTCCATGTGGAAGGGCGATGCCCCTGCGGTCGGCGGCTTCACCTGGGGCGAGCGCCTGTCGTCGGTGCCCGGAACCCTGCCGATCGTCGCTGTTGTCGTCATCATCTTCGTCTCGCTCTACGGCGGCTATGCAACGCCGACGGAAGCGGGTGCGCTGGGCGCCTTCGTCGTGCTGGTCAGCGCCTTCGTCAACGGCATGCGCAGCAGGCAGCTCTGGCAGGCGCTGCATGAGACGGCCAAGCTGACGGTGATGATCTTCACCTTGATCTGGGGCGTCCTGGTCTATGTGCGCTTTCTCGGCTTCGCCGGCCTGCCCGAGGCGTTCAAGCTGTTCATCGTCTCGCTGGAGTTCTCGCCTTGGATCGTGCTGATCCTGATCCTGTGCGCCTATGCGGTGCTGGGCATGTTCATCGATGCCATTGGCATGCTGATCCTGACCTTGCCGGTGGTCTATCCGGCGGTGATGGCGCTGAATGGCGGCGAGGGGGTGTCGGCCGCCGACAGCGCCTTCGGCATGTCGGGGGAACTCTGCGCGATCTGGTTCGGCATTCTGGTGGTGAAGATGGCGGAGCTCTGTCTGATCACTCCACCGATCGGGCTGAACTGCTTCGTCGTTGCCGGGGTGCGGGACGATATTCCGGTGCAGGAGGTGTTCCGGGGCTGCGTGCCGTTCTTCGTCGCCGACATCCTGACCATCGCCGGGTTGGTCGCCTTCCCGTCGATCATTACCCTGCTGCCGTCGATCATGTGAGGCGGGCCGGTCATCTCACTGGCCGGCCTTCCCCTCGCCGACATGAAACGGGCGCCGTCGCATTGCGCGGCGGGCGCCCGTTTTGCATGAGAGGACGGTGGGGCGGTACTCCGGCCGTCTTCCCTTCCCCTTTAAAACAAGGAGCCTTGCCCCTTGGGGGTGGATTTCGCCGATGCCTTTGCTCGGGCGGGCTTTGCCTTGCGCGGCGGCGGGGATTTGCCATCCCCGGACATGGCCATGACGTCGAGGCGGCTGGCATCGCCGAATTCCACCGAAAGGGCGCTGCCGGCGGCAATGCCGCTGGCGGAGCGCACCGGCTGGCCGTCCGCATCGCGCACCAGCGCGTAGCCGCGCGCCAGAACGTTCTTGTAGGACAGGCTGTCGAGCAGCTTGGTGGTGGCGTCGAGCCGTGCTCGCTCCGTGGCCAGCCGTTGCCCGTGGGCACGTTCGGCGCGGGCGGCAAGGCCGCCGAGGCGCTCCCGCGACAGGGCGAGGGTGCGGGCGAGCCGGTCCGGGGTCAGTCCTCGGGAAGCAGCGGTGAGCGCGTGGCGGCGCTGGTCGGTGCCGGTCACGAGCGCCCGGCGGACCTGTCGGTCGAACTGGGCAAGCCGGTCGCCGAGCACGGTCAGCGTACGCCGCAGCACATGGGGCGACAGCCGACCGGCGGCGGCGAAATAGCGGCCGCGATGATCGCGCAAACCGGCCCGCAGCGCCGGTGCCAGCCGTTCGCCGCCATTGTCGAACCGTTGCCGTGGCAGCGCCAGAAGATCGCGCGGGGCGGGCAGGGCGGCGGCTGCGGCGCGCAGCTCCGTGCGCCGGCTGGCGATCAGCCGCAACAGGCCGGAGATCTGCCGCCGCGACAGATCGTCGAGGCTGGCCAAGAGTTCGGAACGGACCGGAACGGCGAATTCCGCCGCGCCCGTTGGGGTGGGCGCGCGCAAGTCGGCGGCATGGTCGATCAGCGTCCAGTCGGTTTCATGCCCGACCGCCGAAATCAGCGGAATGTCGGATGCCGCCGCCGCCCGCACGACGATCTCGTCGTTAAAGCCCCAAAGGTCTTCCAGCGAGCCGCCGCCCCGGGCGACGATGATCAGATCCGGGCGCGGGATCTGCCCGCCGGGGGTGAGCCGGTTGAATCCGGCGATGCCATTGGCGACCTCCTGGCCCGAGGTTTCGCCCTGCACCCGCGCCGGCCAGACCAGCACATGCAGCGGAAAGCGGTCGGAGATCCGGTGCAGGATGTCGCGGATGACGGCGCCGCTTGGCGAGGTGACCACGCCGATCACCCGGGGCAGGCCCGGCAGCGGCCGCTTGCGTGCGGCGTCGAACAGGCCTTCTGCGGCGAGCTTCTTGCGCCGTTCCTCCAAAAGCGCCATCAGCGCGCCGACCCCGGCCGGCTCCAGCGTGTCGATCACAAGCTGGTATTTGGACTGGCCCGGGAAGGTGGTGATCTTGCCGCTGGCGATCACCTCAAGGCCCTGTTCCGGCTGTATCTTCAGCCGCTTGGCCTGACCGCGCCAGACAACGCCCGCGATCACCGCGTTGGCGTCCTTCAGGTCGAGATAGATATGACCGGAGGCGGGACGGGAAATCCGTCCCAGTTCGCCGCGCACCCGCACATGGCCGAAGGTGTCCTCCATCGTGCGCTTGATCGCGCCGGAGATTTCCGACACCGAGTATTCGGCGATGTTGCTGTTCCCGGCCACAAATGCATCCCTTTGAGGTGGCGCGTCTTGCGCGCGCGCGGACAAAGTGCGAGGGGAGCGCAGCGGGGCGGCGCCGTCAAGGTGTCCGCCCCCGGTATCGACAGAGGATTTTCGTCAAGGGACCCCCATGCCCCGTTACGAGTTTCGAATGCAGCGCCTGTTCCTGCCCGCCGATCTGCGCGCCGGAGAGCCGGTCTCCGCTGATCGGGCGCAGGCCAATTACCTGCTCAACGTGCTGCGCCTCAAGGATGGCGATCAGGTGCTGGTGTTCAATGGCCGCGATGGCGAATGGCGCGCCGCGCTGTCGGTGGAAGGGCGCAAGCAGCTCTCGTTGGTGCCGGTGGATCAGACCCGGCCGCAGACCCCGGTGCCGGACCTGCACTACCTGTTCGCGCCGATCAAGCACGCCCGGCTCGACTACATGGTGCAAAAGGCGGTGGAGATGGGCGCGGGCACCCTGCGACCGGTTGTCACGCGCCACACCCAGTCCTCCCGGGTCAATCTGGAGCGCATGCGCTCCAATGTGATTGAGGCCTGCGAGCAATGCGGCGTGATCGCCGTGCCAGAGGTGTGCGAGCCGGAACCGCTCGCCCGGGTGCTGGAGCGCTGGGCGGAGGCCGGCGACGGGCGCCGTCTGGTGTTCTGCGATGAGGGCGAGGCGACCCAGAACCCGCTTCCCGCGCTGAAGAACCTGGCGCCGGGGCCGTTGGCGGTGCTGATCGGGCCGGAAGGCGGCTTCTCGGAAGAGGAGCGGGCGACGCTGCGCGCCCGCGATTTCGTCACGCCCGTGCCGCTCGGCCCGCGCGTGCTGCGGGCGGATACGGCGGCGGTCGCCGCGCTGGCGGTGATCCAGGCGGTGATCGGCGACTGGCACTAGCGACTGACACTTGCCAGGGAGCAGGAACGGGCGGGGCGCTGAAACCCCGGCCGCGATCACGAAAATTCTCATTTGTTTTGCATCGGACGCCTGAGTATGGTGCGCGCCGATCACGTGAAGGATGACGGTTCATGGCCCGCGATACCATTGATTCGACCCCGATCGCGGGAGCATCGGAGCTCGCCGCAACGCTTGAGGCGGGATGCAAGCCGCCGGAAGAGTTCCGGATCGGCACCGAGCATGAGAAGTTCGGCTTCAACACCGCCGATCTGTCGCCCATTCCCTATGAGGGCGAGGGCGGCATCAAGGCAGTGCTGGAAGGCATGGAAGGCCTTCTGGGCTGGGAGCGGATCGAGGATAACGGTCTGATCATCGGCCTTGCCGATCCGGTTGGCGGCGGCGCCATCTCGATCGAGCCGGGCGGTCAGTTCGAGTTGTCCGGCGCGCCGCTGGAAAACCTGCATCAGACCTGCCGCGAGACCAACTGCCATTTGGCGCAGGTGCGGCAGGTGGCCGAACCGCTCGGCATCGGCTTCCTCGGGCTTGGCATGACGCCGACCTGGCGCCGCGACGAGATCCCGGTCATGCCGAAGTCGCGCTACCAGATCATGACCCGCTACATGCCCAAGGTCGGCACGCTCGGCCTCGACATGATGTACCGCACCTCGACCATTCAGGTGAATCTGGATTTCGCCAGCGAGGCGGACATGCGCCGCAAGATGCGGGTCGGCCTGGCGCTGCAGCCGCTGGCAACCGCGATCTTCGCCAATTCCCCCTTCACCGATGGCCAGCCGAACGGCTTCCGCTCCTTCCGCGGCGAGATCTGGAAGGACACGGACAATGACCGGTCCGGCGGGCTGCCTTGTGCCTTCGATGAGGGCTTCGGCTTTGAATCCTACGTGGATTGGGCGCTCGACGTGCCGATGTATTTCGTCAAGCGCGGCGATGCCTATCACGATGTGACCGGCACCACCTTCCGCGCCTTCATGAACGGCGCGCTGCGCGGCGTCGTGCCGGATCCGGAGCCGAACATCGGCGACTGGAACAATCACCTGTCGACGCTGTTCCCGGATGTGCGGCTGAAGAAATATCTGGAAATGCGCGGCGCCGATGGCGGGCCGTGGCGGCGGATCTGCGCGCTGCCGGCACTCTGGGTCGGTCTGCTCTATGATAGCGGCGTGCTCGATCAGGCCGAACAGCTCGTGCGCGACTGGACGGCGGCGGAGCGCGAGACCTTGCGCAACGAGGTGCCGCGCGGCGGGTTGCAGACACCGTTCCGGGGCGGTCAGGTGCTGGATGTGGCCCGCGAGATGCTGGCGCTGTCCCGCGAGGGGCTGAAGCGCCGCGCCCGCCTCAATGACGGTGGTCAGGACGAGCGGTTGCATCTGGCGGCGGTGGAGGAAAGCCTTGCCAGCGGGGAAACTCCCGCCGATGTGATGCTGCGCCGCTATCACGGCGAGTGGAACGGCGACATCAGCCGGGTCTTTGCCGAATACGCCTACTAGCAGCGGCGACCGGTCGCGCGGCGGTTGCCATTTGACCGCCGGCGCGGCTGCGGCGATGATCGTGCCACAACCAGCAACGGGCGAGGCACCATGCCAGACAGCTTACCATCCTTCGAGGCCTTCGATCCGGCGGCCCTGCGCGAGAGTTTCGCGCGTCAGTTCGGCTGGGGCGAGACCGAGATGTTGCGCGCCGCCGAAGCCCTGATGCCGGCGGCGATCGCCGGCATGCGCCGGTTCGGCTCCTCCCCCGATGGCTTTGAAGGGCTGATGGCGCTGTTCCCCGGTCCGGCGCGGTTTGCCGCCGGCGCCGATCCCAAGGCCTTTCTCGGCGAGCCGCTGGCGCTGATCTTCGGTCCGGCGGATACGCAAAAGGCGATTGCACAGTATGTGGCGGGTCAGACCGGGCTGGAACTGCCCGGCGTGGAAACGATGATGCCGGTGGTGGCGACGCTGGCCCTGGGGCAGATGGTGCGGCGCTTCACGGTCGGCCCGGCGCGTGACCTGCTCGACGCCTTCCTTGCCGGCTATGCGCGCGGACGGCCGAAGCCGATCCCCAATCCGCTGCAGGCCATGGCGCCCTATACCGAGGCCATGCGCGCCTTCTGGGATGGTTATACCGGTCTGTTCCCGGCGACGGGCGCCGCCGCCGCCAGCCAGCCGGAGCCGGCGGAATCGGCGGAACCGGAAACGCCGGCGGCTGCGGCGGAGAGCGCCTCGGAGGGGACGCAGGAGCCCGGCCTGCTCGATACCTGGATCGGCCTTGGCCGCGACATTCAGGACAGTCAGGTGCGCAGCTTCGAGGCCCTGTTCGACAAGCTGGCCGAAAAGCAGGCCGAGAAATAGGGCTGATCGCAGCGGCGGTTGCGCAAAAAAATGCCCGCCTCCGGAGAGGCGGGCAGGTGCGTCGGCGAGGGGCCGACAGGGCAACAGGTCAGGGCCGGTATGGGAGCCGCCGGCGCTGAGCGGTTGGTCGGGGAAGCGGTGTCTAGCGGGCGCTCTGGTCGGTCACGCGCCACGGACCCCCTTGCGGGCGCGCTCCGCCTGGTGGCGCTCGTTGCGCGCCATCGCCAGCCGGGTGCCCGGATCGACCTCATCGTGAATCAGCACCGCCGCGAGCACATCCGTGCGGGAGAGGCCGATGTCCTTCAGCATGTAGTCGTCGTGCGACAGCAGGGCGGCGATCTCGCGCCGGTGCCTGCGCCGTTGCCAGACGGCCGCGACATAGGCGGCAGCCTTGTTGAGGCCCGCCATCAGCCACCCGCGCGTGGGGATCGGGGATACGGATATCGGTTCGCAATTGCAGGCATGGGTCATGACGGCAGTCTCCTTTCCGGCCCCCGGGTGTGCCGGAAGCCTGGCGTCTCTGGCGGACCGGATATGAGGGCCGCGCGGATCTGTTTTCTGTGTGAGGAAAAGGTAGTGGGATGCGATCAATCAAACAAACGAATGTTATCTATGGATTGTGATCGATTTTCGTGATGTATTGATGCGAGCCGATGATCATTGCACCCGCTGGAGGAGGTCGTCATGCCCCATGGACTGGATATCGATCAGCTTCGCACCTTTCTGGCGATTGCCGAACTGGGCAGTTTCACCAAGGCGGCGGAGGCGGTGCACAAGACCCAGTCGGCGGTCTCCATGCAGATGCGCCGGCTGGAAGAGCGGCTGGAGCGGCCGATCTTCGTCAAGGATGGCCGCAATTCCCGCCTGACCGAGGATGGCCATCGGCTGATTGAATACGCCCAGCGGATGATCCGGCTCAATGACGAGACCCTGCTGGCGTTTTCCGAACCGACCATGGTCGGCATGGTCCGGCTCGGCCTGCCGGACGATTATGCCGAACGGCTGTTGCCGCAGGTGCTGGCGGCCTTCGCCCGGCTCAATCCGGCGATCGAGATCGCGGTGCAATGCCAGGGATCCATCTTCACCGGCCAGATGATCGCGCGCGGCGATCTCGATATCGCCATCGTCACCTCCGGCGATTGCGTCGGCTTCCAGGGCGATGTCATCCGCCGCGAGCAGTTGCATTGGGTCGCGCCGGCAAACCGCTGCATTCACACCGAGGAGCCGGTGCGGCTGGCTCTGGGGCCGACCACCTGTTCCTGGCGTACGCAGGCGGTGTCGCTGCTCGACCGGCTGAACAGGCGCTATTGCGTCGCCTATTCCTCCTCCAGCGCGGCGGCGCTGATCAGCGCGGTACAGGCCGGGCTGGCGATTGCGGTGCTGCCGGAAAGCGCGGTGCGGTCGGGCATGCGCATCCTCGGCGAGAACGATGGCTTCCCGGCGCTGCCCCATTGCGACATCACCATGCTGCGCGCCGCCACCGCGACCGATCCGGTGCATGATGCGCTCTGCGCGCATATTCAGGCGGCCATCGGCAATGTCTCGATGAACATGGCCGCCGCTTGAGGTCATCTTGCGGCGTCGGTTAGGCGGGGTCGCCTGTCGGTGCCCGCCGCCGGGCGCCGCCGCTGCGCAGCACCAGGAGATTGCCCATCAGTACGCAGCCAAGGCCGGCGAGTGTTTCGGCGGTCCAGTGGAAATCCTCCATCACGGTGGAGACCAGCAGGGCAATCACCGGGAACATCACCGTTGCGTAGCCGGCGCGGGCTGCGCCGATGCGTCCTAGCAGGGTGAGATAGCAGGCAAAGGCGACCACCGAGGCGAACACCGCCAGATAGATCATGCTGCCCAGATAGGCCGGGCTCCAGTCGATGGCGAAGGGGGCGCCGCGCAGCGCCGCGAAGGCACCCAGCAGCATGGTGCCGTAGACCATGCCCCAGGCATTGGCCGACAGCACCGGAATGCCCTCCCGCTGGCTGGCGGTGGAGATCATGTTGCCGAAGCAGAAGGACAGGGTCCCACCGAGGCAGAAGCCGAGACCGATCAGCGCGCCGGTGTCGAAATCGCCAGCCCCGCCCATCACCTGCGGCCGGAACAGCAGCGCCACGCCGGTAAAGCCGAGCAGGCCACCAAGCAGCACCCGCCGGCTGATCCGCTGGCCGAAAATGAGGAAGCCGAGCGCGATGTTGAACACCGAGGTCAGCGAGAACACCACCGACAACAGCCCGGAGGGCACATACTGCCCGCCGTAGTAGAACAGGGTAAAATTGGTGGAGAAGATGAAAAGGCCAAGCGCGGCGAAGCGCAGATGGGTGCGCAAAGGGAAGCGCAGCGGTGCCCGGGCGACAAGCGCCCAGCCCATCATGATCGAGGCGGCGATGAGGAAACGCCAGAAGAGCGATACCTCCGGCGGAACAGTGCCGAGCTGCATCCGCAGCGCATACCAGGAGAAGCCCCAGGTCAGGACGGTGACCCCGTAAAGGCCGAGGTCGCCGGCCCCCAGGCTCGCGTCCTCGCGCGTGCCGCCGCTGTTGCGCAGGGAAGGGGCCGGCCTTGCAATGCTGGTCATGTATCGGGTGCCTGATCGTCGGGAGCCAAGGGGAGGAGGCCAAACTGCCCGAGCCCGCCTTGTCGAACCAATTCTTAATTCTGCGGCGATCCATCGATTTTATTGATCGATTGACCGTCCAGGGGGCACTCAATCGGCGGAGGGGTGCCAGCCGGGTCGGTAGGATGCGGCCAGCACCGCGACGATGCTCGGCGGTGTCAGCACCGCGACCGTTCCGATATCCACCGCGGAAGAATGAGGCGCAAGGGGCCGGTACCCGTCAAAGCTCCAGACAAGCAGCCGGCCCGTCCGCCAGGTCAGGATCTGGCCGCCGTGCTGGAAGACGGCGCCATCGGGGAGGCTGTCCGCCGACGCCAGATGTGTGCTTTTGTCGCGGCCGGACAGGCGCTCGCCATGGAGCGCGCGGTCCATCTGATCGGCGCTTGGCGGGCGTTCAAGGCCCCGGGCCGCGCCCCAGGCGGCGGCGAAGGCGCGGGCGTCGTCTCGTCGGCACTCGAAACAGGGGCGATGGCCGGCGGCAAGGGCGGTGACCTCATCGAGGAAGAACAGCTCGGTGTAGCCGGCGCCCATCACCTCGCGCCGCCGCCCGGCGAAGTCGAGCCGGCAGCAGATCCAGCGGCGCGAGCGCCAGCGGGCCGGGCCAAGGCGCCGGGTCGCCGGATCGTGCAGCCGCCCGCCGCGATTGCCCATCATGGTGCCGCGCGCGCGGACCGCGTGCAGACTGCCATCCGCCGCGACCCGGTTGCAGAGCGGTTGATCAACAGAAGACATGACCGCTGCTCCCTGTGATCATGTGCTGCCTCCCGGGCATCTTTCTCATCGGCACAGAGTAGCAACCTCCGGACGTCTTGGCATCGGCGCCCCGATACATCGCACACGGCCAGCGGGGAGGGGGTGAGGAAATCACGCGGCTCCACTGGTCAGGTGGGAGCGGGATTGATATGAGCGGGAGAGACGCGCCGCACCGGGGGCGGCGGAAATCTGCGAGGGGAATGCCATGAAACTTGTCGCCGCGCTTGTCGCACTCCTTGGTCTTGGCGCGGTCGCGCCGGCACAGGCTGCCGATCTGCCCGATCTCGGCGGGCGAACGATCGTCGCGGTGACCGAGAACGCCTACACGCCGCTCAACTTCGTCGATCCGGCCACGGGCGAGGGCATCGGCTGGGAATACGATGCCATCAACGAGATCGCCCGGCGGCTCAATGCCAAGGTCGACTGGCAACTGTCGTCCTGGGATACGATGATCGAGGCGGTGCGCAGCGGCCAGTTCGATGTCGGTATGGATGGCATCACCATCACCGATGAGCGCAAGCAGCAGGTCGATTTCTCCGATCCCTACATGGTCTCCGAACAGTTCATGCTGCTCCGGGCCGATGAGGATCGCTTTGCCAATGCCAAGGAGTTCGCCGCCGATCCGGAGCTTCTGATCGGCGCCCAGCCGGGCACCACGAATTTCTACGTGGCGGTCTACAACGTGCTCGACGGCGATGAGAAGAACCCGCGCATCAAGCTGTTCGAGACCTTCGGCGCCAGCGTTCAGGCGCTGCGGGCCGGCGATGTCGACACGGTGCTGATGGATGCGACCTCGGTGCGTGGCTACATCGGCGCCTCGCCCGGATCGTTCAAGGCGCTCGACGAGCCGCTGGGGACAGAGGAATTCGGCTTCATCTTCACCCCGGGCTCGGATCTCGTCGAGCCGGTCAACGCCGCCCTGGCCGCCATGCGGGCCGATGGCACCCTGGAAAAGCTGAACAAGAAGTGGTTCTTTGACTACAACCGCTGACACCGGGGCGGCCCCCGCCCGCCGTCGCCGCAAGCCGGGCCGGGAGTTTCCCTACTGGCTGTTGGTGGCGGTGCTGCTCGCGGTCGGCTTCGCCTGGGTGATCGCCGTCGATGGCGATTACCGGTCGATCTTCTCCGCCCTGTCCCGTGGCATCGCCACCACGCTTTGGGTCACCTTCGTCGGTTTCGCGCTGGCGAGTGCGCTCGGCCTGCTGGTGGCGCTCGGGCGTAACTCCCAGCGCCGGCTGGTGCGTGAGGTCTCCACCTTCTACGTGGAGATCGTGCGCGGCATCCCGGTGCTGGTGCTTTTGTTCTACATCGCCTTCGTCGGCGCGCCGCAGCTGGTGGCCTTGTGGAACTGGGCGCTGTCGCCGCTGATCGACGCCGGCATCGCCGGCAAGATGAACGTGCGCGATTTCGACTTCACCTGGCGGGCGATCGTCGCACTGATGATCTCCTATTCGGCCTTCATCGCCGAGGTGTTCCGCGCCGGGATTCAGTCGATCTCCTCTGGCCAGAGCGAGGCGGCGCGGGCGCTTGGCCTGTCGCGCTTCCAGACCTTCCGCCTTGTGGTGCTTCCGCAGGCGCTGCGCAACATCCTGCCGCCGCTTGGCAATGATTTCGTGGCGATGGTGAAGGATTCCGCGCTGGTCTCCGTGCTCGGCGTGCAGGACATCACCCAGCTCGGCAAGGTGTATTCCGCCTCCACCTTCCAGTTCTTCGAGACCTACAATGTGGTGGCCTATCTCTATCTGGTCATGACCGTATCGCTGTCCCTGCTGGTGCGGGCGCTGGAAGCGCGGCTGCGGCGCAGCGAGGCGGCGCGCAGCAGCAGCGGCGGAAACACGTGAAGAGCGGCGGCGTGATCGGGAATGTCGCCGGCACTGCCACCGGCGGCATCGGCCGGCCCCCGGCTCGGCCGGTTTGACGCCCGCCGCTCAGGGATGCCCCTCGGTGTCGCCGTGGCTCTTGCGGATCCGGCGCACCATCAGAAAGATCACGACGAGCACCACCGGCACGGCCAGCCCGGTCATGATCTCTGGGGCGGGCAGCAGCGCGCCGAACCGGCTCTTCGTCAGCGCCTTGGTCAGATAGGCCATCAGCCCGACCACATAGTAGCTGACCGCCGCGACCGACAGCCCCTCCACCGTCTGCTGCAGCCGCAGTTGCAGCCGCGCCCGGCGGTTCATTGCCTCAAGCTGCCCGCGATTCTGCTCCTGCAACTGCACATCGACGCGGGTGCGCAGCAAGGTCGCCGCGCGGGCCAGCTTGCGCGACAGGTTGGCCTGGCGCTCCTCCAGCGTCTCGCAGGTGCGCATGGCCGGCGCCATCCGCCGGGTCAGGAACTCGCTGAAGGTGAAGGAGCCGCCGCGCTGCCGTTCGTCAATCGATTCCAGCCGCTGGCGCACGATCATGTAATAGGCCCGGCTGGCACCAAACCGGTAGGCGCTGGCGGCCGCGCCCGCCTCCAGATCGGCGGCAAGACGGGTCAGCTCATCGAGCAGCGTCCGGTTGGCATCGAGCCCGTCGATGGCGCGCATCCGGTCGGCAATGCCAAGCAGCCCCTGTTCGATCGCCAGCACGCGCGGGGCCTGCCGATTGGCCTCCGTCAGCCCCAGCATGGCGAAGGTGCGGTAGGTCTCAAGCTCAAGAAGGCGCTGGGTCAGAACGCCGGCCTGAACGTCGCTGAGCGACCGGTCGCCGATGATCATGCGGGTCAGGCCATCGCCATCCTGGCGGAAATCGCTGGCGATGATCGCCGCGCCGTCCTCCACCTCCGAGACCGCCAGGCTGGCGTGGTCGAACCGCTCCAGCTGCCGGGAAAAGGCCTCTCCATCCGCCTTGACCAGATCGAGACGCACGGCGACGAGCAGCGGCCCGGGCGGGCGGAAGCCGGCGCCGAACGGATGGCCCGCCGGCGCCCCTTCGATATCGCCCGAGGCCGGCAATGGGCCGTCCCAGGTGTAGGTGACGAACTCGCCATGCAGCTCACGCCGCAGGCCGGTATCGCCGACCCGCACCAGGTGGTGGCGCACCGCCTCGTCCGGCCCCTGCGCTCCGATCGACTGGCAATAATCCCGGAACCAGGCGTTGTCGGCCACGACCGCCTCTTCGTCGACGACGAAGCCGTAGCGCAGGAACACACGCGGGCTGGACACCGCACGAAAGGGACGGGCATGCACCTCGCCGAGCGCGAAGCTGCGCGCCGGATGCGGGGTGTAACTGGGCAGGCCGATATGCGGCGCGGCGTGAATTTGCGTATCTGGCATCGGGCCCGCAAGGCTCCTCGTCTCTGGCAAGCATCAGGCTCCGCTTCGAACGAAGCCGCCTATCTGATCACAAGAGGAGGTCCGGAAGCCACAGGACGATGCCCGGAAACAGCATGCACAGTGCAAGACCGATGAGTTGCAGCAGCACGAAGGGGATGATGCCCTTGTAAATGTGCTGGATCGTGACCTCCGGCGGCGCCACGCCTTTCATGTAGAACAGGGCGAAGCCGAAGGGTGGCGTCAGGAAGGAGGTCTGCAGATTGGTCGATACCAGGATCGTGAACCAGATCAGCGCGGCCTCGCCAACGCCCTCGAAACCGGCAAGATGCGGCCCGAAATCCAGCCGGCCGACAATCGGCCCGAACACCGGCAGGACGATCAGGGTGATCTCGACCCAGTCGAAGAAGAAGCCGAGGAAGAACACCATCCCCATCAGCACGAACAGGATGCCCCAGGGACCAACGCCGGCCCAGGCGATGAACTCATCGATCAGAGTTTCGCCGCCAAGCCAGCGGAACACCAGCGAGAAGCAGGTGGCGCCGAGAAAGATGCCGAACAGCATGGCCGTGGTCAGCGCCGAGCGGTGACACACGTCCTGCAGCACGGAAAAGCCGAGTTTGCGGTTGAGGATCGCCAGCAAGGTCGCGCCGACAGCGCCCACACCCGCCGCCTCGGTCGGCGTGGCGATCCCGGCGAAGATCGAGCCGAGCACGAGTGAGATCAGGAACACCGGCGGCACGAAGCTCTTCAGGATCATCAGCCAGAATTCGGACCGGCTGGTCGGCCCGATCTCAGCGGGCAGTGGCGGCGCGAGCCCGGGTTTCAGTCGGCACAGGACCAGGATATAGACCGCGTAAAGCGCGGCCAGCAGCAGCCCCGGCATGATCGCGGCGACAAACACCGTGCCGACCGGGATCGACAGAAGGTCCGACATGATCACCAGCATGATCGACGGCGGGATAAGGATGCCGAGCGTTCCGGAGGAGGCGATGGTGCCGGTGGCCAGCGGCAGGTTGTAGTTGCGCTCCAGCATCACCGGCAGGGCCAAGAGGGTCATCATCACCACCGAGGCGCCGATGATCCCGGTGGTCGCCGCCATGATCGTGCCCATCAGCGTCACCGACAGGGCCAGCCCGCCGGGAACGCGCCGGGTCAACACCTGCAGACAATGCAGCAGATCCTTCGCCACGCCGGATTTTTCCAGCATGGTGCCCATGAAGATGAACATGGGGATCGCCACCAGCACCGGGTTTTCCATGGTGCCGCCGAAGATGCGGTTGGGAATGATGACGAGGCGCGAGACGTTGAAGGTGCCCAATTCCTGCGCCAGGAACGCAAAGCCGAGCCCGACGCCGCCGAGGATGAAGGCCACCGGAAAGCCGGAAAACAGCAGCACCCCCAGCGCCACGAACATGAAGATCGGCAGAAGTTCGACAAATGTCATTGGCTGAATTCCCCGATCAATCCGCTATCGGACCATTGACGGCAACATCCTCGGGCAGATCCGCGTGATGGGTGCCGGCATAGTCGTTCACCTGGTCACGCAGATACGTCGGCCCGAACAGGTAGACGATGCATTTGAAGGCCGCTGACACCCCGGCCGCGAAGAGAAACGCGAAGCCGACAGGCATGGCCGCCTTGATGATCCAGCGATGGCTGAGGCCGGTCTGGGCGGCGGAGACCTCGCCGATCCGGTAGGACCGCCCCGCGAAGGTCCAGCCGAAGGCGATGATCAGGTAGCAGTAGGTCAGCAGGAACAGGACGATGCCCAGAAGTTCCAGCCACACCCGCGAGCGTGCCCGCAGCCTGTCGCGCACCAGCTCGATCCGCACATGGGCGTCATAGCGATAGGCAAAGCCCAGACACATCAGGAACAGCAGCGAATGCAGATGCCATTCCAGTTCCTGCAGCTTGGTGGAGTCGAAATAGAAGGCGGAGTCGATGATCGTATTGTCGAAATCGAGCAGCTTGCGCTGGCTGACATCGTAGAAGATCACGATCATGGTCGGGATGAACAGCCAGGAGGCCAGCTTGCCGACGCCAACCACGATCCGGTCGATGTCGGTCGAGGCGCCGACCATTTCCTCAAAGCCGCGCGGTGCGTGCTGGCGCACCATGGCCACCATCAGCAGCACGATCAGGAGCGCCGCCGTCAGCCCTGAGATGCCGTCATAGAACTTGAAGAAGCGCTTCGGATTGGCGCCCGCCGCCTTGATCACGGCGGCGAAGCCGTCGGGCGTGACCGCGAAGACGAAGGCGATGAACACCAGGCCCGCCAGCGCCAACGACAGCCGGGCGCGCGCCAGCCCGCCGATGGTACAGAGCACGAAGCCGGCAATGCACAAGGCATACCCGGGAATTCCGGGTTCGAAGACAGCCAGGATCGCCAAGGCGATACCGGCAAGACAAAGCAGCGTTGCCACCAACGGAACGGTCCCCCGCGTGCCGATCTCCTCGCGCCAAGTGGCGCGGGCGATCCAGGTTTGACGTCCCCCGCGCGGCCACCGGGGCCGCACGGGGCCTTTCAGAAAAACGCCGGGTTACTTGAGGTAGCCGAGGTTCGACCAGGTCTTGTACTGCTCGCGGAAGGCGCTCAGCGACTCCCAGACCTTGACGAAGTTCGGGTTGGCGGCCTTTTCTTCTTCCACCACCTCAAGCCAGGCTGCCTGCAGCGCTTCGAGGATCTCCGGGTTCCATTGGTGGATGGTCACGCCCTGGGCTTCCAGCTCGGCCAGCGCTGCCGGCTGGATCGCCTCGCCCTCGGCAATGCCATAGGTGATGTTGGCGTCGCAGACGGTCTCGAACACCGCCTTGGTCTGGTCGTCGAGCGCGTCCCACTCGTCCTTGTTCAGCATCAACTCGAAGATGGTCGACTGCTGGTGCCAGCCAGGGAAGTAATAGTGCTTGGCCACCTGATAGAAGCCGAGTTTCTGGTCGATCGCCGGCATCGAGAACTCGGTGGCATCGATGGTACCAAGCTCAAGCGCGGGGAAGATGTCGCCGCCGGCAAGAAGCTGTGTGGACACCCCGAGCTTCTGCATCACCTTGGCGCCGAGGCCGAAGAAGCGCATCTTCAGACCCTTGAGATCGTCCACCGAATTGATTTCCTTGCGGAACCAGCCGGAAGCCTCCGGGGCGATGACCGCGCAGGCAAGCGACTTGATGCCATAGGCACCATAGACCTCGTCCATCAGTTCCTGTCCGCCGCCGAATTTCATCCAGGCGAGATATTCGGATGCGCGCGGGCCGAAGGGCACCGCCGCGAACAGGGACAGCGAGGAATCCTTGCCGGTCCAGTAGCCGGGCGTCGACCAGGCCGCCTGCACCGCGCCTGAAGACACCGCGTCGAACACCTCCAGCGCCGGCACGATGGCGCCCGGTTCCTGGAATTTCAGATTGATGGTGCCACCGGACACCGCGTTGAGCCGCTCGGACAGAACCTTGCCGAGGGTTCCCAACTGCGTCAGCGAGCCGGGATAGGTCGATGCCATGTCCCAATCGACCTGGTCGAGGGCCGAGGCCGGGCCGCTCGCGCCAATCGCAAGCGACGCCGTGACGGCAACTGCCGAAATGATTTTCTTCACTGCACCTGTCCTCCCAAAAGGTTGCGCCGCCTCTTCTCACCCCAGGCGCCGCTTCGGCTTGCGGGTGTCGTGGCCCCCGCATTCGCGCATGCAAGGCTGTGATGCGTGCCGCCAGCCTCCGTGAAAAAAAACGGATGCTGTAGCCCCGGCCTCCCAACCGGCGCACCAACCTGCCCTAACTGGATAACAATATTGACCACTGAACGCAACAGGTATTAGTTTGTCAAAACGCAGGGGAATGATCGGGTTTCTCTTGGGATTTGAGTGAAAAATCAAGCATATTCGAAAATTCACCGGGTATCCTGATGGTATTCAAGAAAATCGACCACAACCGGACGGCGAATTACGTTGTCGATCAGATCGAGAAGTTGATCCTGCAGGGTGTCTTGCGCTCGGGGGACCGGCTGCCTGCCGAACGGGAGCTGGCCAAGAAGGTCGATGTCTCCCGACCGATCCTGCGCGAGGCGATCAAGATCCTGGAGGAACGCGAGTTGATCGTGACCCGGCACGGCGGGGGCACCTTCGTCGCCGACTTGATCGGCACGGTCTTTTCCGAGCCCGTGGTCAATCTGATCCGTCGGCATCCGCCGGCGATTGTCGACTACTTGGAATACCGCCGGGAAATCGAATGCATGGCTGCGCGCCTCGCGGCCTTGAGGGCAACCCCTGCCGACCGCGAGATCATTGGCCGGTTGTTCCGGGCGATGGAAGCGGCGCACGCGCGGGAGGATTTCGAGCAGGAGGCCTCTCTCGATGTGGAGTTTCATCTGGCCATCGGCGAGAGCGCGCACAACATCGTCTTGCTGCACACGCTGCGATCCTGCTACCGACTGCTGGCGGATGGGGTTTTCTACCATCGGGGACAGCTCTACCGTTACCCCGAATCGCGCGATAAACTGTTGCTTCAGCACCAGGCGATCCACGACGCTGTGATGAATGCGGATGCCCAGGCCGCCGTGATGGCTGCTGCAGCGCATATCGACTATGTCGCGCAAGTGATGCATGAAACGGAGAAGACCAGCTCCTGGAACGCGGTCTCGACGCTGCGCCTGCAGCAGCGGCTCGACAGCGAGATGGATGACGGCAAGAAGCGGCGCGCGCCGCGCAAGACGACAGAGGGAAACACCAGTTCATGAGTGCAGACGCCGCCCCGGCCCAGACACCGCCCCCGGCCGGCTTGCCGCCGCGTGTCGGATTGTTCGTCACCTGTCTCGTCGACCTGTTCCGGCCGAGCGTCGGTTTCGCCGCGGTCAAGCTGATGGAGGATGCCGGCTGCACCGTCGAGGTTCCGGCGGCGCAGACCTGCTGCGGACAGCCCGCCTTCAACTCCGGCGACCGGGCCGATGCCCGCGATATCGCCAAGGCGGTGATCCGCGCCTTCGAGGGGTATGACTATGTGGTCGCCCCCTCCGGCTCCTGTGCGAGCATGCTGAAGAAGCACTATGTGGAGCTGTTTGACGGCGACCCTGCGGCGATGGAGCGCGCCAACCTCTTCTCCGCCAAGGTGTTCGAGCTGGTCAGTTTTCTGACCGATGTGCTCGGCCTCGATCAGGTGGAGGCGGCGTTTTCGGGCTCCGCCACCTATCACGACAGCTGTTCGGGCCTGCGCGAATTGGGCATCGAGCGCCAGCCGCGCAAGCTGCTTCAATCGGTCGAGGGGCTGGAGCTGAAGGAAATGCAGGACAGCGACGTCTGCTGCGGCTTCGGCGGCACGTTCTGCGTCAAGTATCCGGACATCTCCAACAAGATCGTCAGCGAGAAGACCCGCTGCATCGAGGAGAGCGGTGCGGAGCTGTTGCTCGCCGGCGATCTCGGTTGCCTGATGAACATGGCCGGCAAGCTGAAACGGGAGGGCTCGCGCATCGAGGTGCGGCACGTGGCGGAGGTGCTGGCCGGCATGACCGAGCAGCCGGCCATCGGCGAAAAGAAGCGCGGGTAAGGAGGGCGCGCGGCCGGGACATCGGCGGCGCCAGCGGCTCTGATCTGCCGCAGGGAGACTGACACAGATGCACATCACCTCGCCGGCCTTCAAGGACAATGCCCGGGCCGCTCTTGACGACGACGCGCTGCAACGCGCGCTTGGCAACGTGCGCTCCGGCTTCATCGGCAAGCGGGCCAAGGCTGCGGCGGCGCTGCCGGAATTCGAACAGCTGCGCGACGCGGCGCGCGACATCAAGGACCATGTCCTTGCCCATCTCGATCTCTATCTTGAGGCCTATGCGGACAAGGTCGAGGCATCGGGCGGCCATGTCCACTGGGCCCAGGACGCGGAGGACGCGCGGCGGATCATCCTCGGCATTTGCGAGGCGAAGAAGGCCCGCACGGTGACCAAGGGCAAATCCATGATCACCGAGGAAATCGGCCTCAACGCCTTTCTGGAGGAGCATGCGGTCACGCCGGTGGAAACGGATCTGGGCGAATACATCATCCAGCTGCGCGGCGAACACCCGAGCCACATCATCGCCCCGGCGGTGCATGTGAACAAGGATCAGGTGGAGGAGGACTTCCGCCGGGTGCACACCCATCTCGATCCGGCGCGGAACCTCGAAGAGCCGACCACCTTGCTCAGCGAAGCCCGCGCGGTGCTGCGCGACAAGTATTTCCAGGCCGATATCGGTATCACCGGCGCCAATTTCCTCGTCGCCGAAACCGGCAGCTCGATCATTGTCACCAATGAGGGCAATGGCGATCTGACGCAGATCCTGCCGAAGACGCATATCGTCGTCGCCTCGGTGGAAAAGGTGGTGCCGACGCTGGAGGACATGTCGCAGATCCTCAGGGTGCTCGCCCGCTCGGCCACCGGTCAGGACATGTCGGTCTACACCACCTTGTCCACCGGCCCGAAGCGGCCGGAGGACCCGGACGGGCCGGAAGATTACCATGTGGTGCTGCTCGACAACGGCCGTTCGGCCATGCTCGGCAGCGAGTTCCAGGAGATGCTGCGCTGCATCCGCTGCGGCGCCTGCATGAACCATTGCCCAGTCTACCATGCAGTCGGCGGCCATGCCTATGGCTGGGTCTACCCGGGCCCGATGGGCGCGGTGCTCACCCCCTCGCTGATCGGGGTCGATCAGGCCGGGCACCTGCCCAATGCCTCCACCTTCTGCGGCCGCTGCGAAAGCGTCTGCCCGATGCGCATTCCGCTGCCGAAGATGATGCGCCATTGGCGCGAGCGGGAATTCTCGCGCAATCTCAACCCGGCCGCCGCCCGCTACGGGCTCGGCCTGTGGGCCTTCTTCGCCAAGCGGCCGGCGGTTTATCATGCGGCCATGCGCCTTGCCATCGGCACCCTGTCACGGCTCGGGCGGCGTTCGGGGCGCTTCGCCTCGCTGCCTTTCGCCGGTGGCTGGACCCGCTTCCGCGACCTGCCCGCGCCGCAAGGGGCGACGTTTCAGGCCCAATGGGCCAAGAAAAGGAAATCCGCATGAGCGATGCCCGCAGCGCAATTCTGGCGCGGATGCGCGCCTCTCTGGGACAAAGGGCCGAGGATGCGGCGCGGCGCGCGGCGGTCGCCGACCGGCTGCAGCGCGCCCCGCGCGGCATTGTCCCCCAACGCGGCCAGCTCGACCCGGCCGCCCGCACGGAGCTCTTCTGCAAGATGGCGGAGGCGGTTCAGGCCAGCGTCGCCCGCGTTGCCTCGGCCGCAGCCGTGCCGGGCGAAGTCTCCGCCTATCTGAAGACGCACAACCTGCCGGCCCGGGTGCGCATGGGCGCCGATGCCCGGCTGGCAGCCATGCCCTGGGCGGGCGAACCGCATCTGGAGATCGCCAGCGGCCGCGCCGAGGGCTCCGATCTGGCGACCGTCTCTCATGCGATTGGCGGGGTTGCGGAAACGGGAACGCTGGTGCTGACTGCCGGCTCCGACAATCCGACGACGCTGAACTTCCTGCCCGAGCATCATATTGCCGTTGTGCGGGAAAGCGATCTGGTTGGCGATTACGAGAGCATCTGGGACCGGCTGCGCCAGATCCACGGCAAGGGCGTGATGCCGCGCACCGTCAACATGATCACCGGACCGTCGCGCTCGGCCGATATCGAGCAGACCTTGCTGCTCGGCGCGCATGGCCCGCGCGCGCTGCACATCATCGTCGTCGCCGACTGATCGCGGCGGCATCAGAAAACGCTCATTGCCGACCGGGTGGTCACCTGCTGCCGGTGGCGCTCCTTCACCAGGAAAGCGAGGGCCGTCAAAGTAAACGGGGCCGGACTGGCGTCCGGCCCCGCGTTCCGCCATTGCTGGCGGGACGCGTCACTTGGTGGTGCCGTCCGCGTTGAACTGCGCCAGATAGGCGATCACGTTGGCGCGGTCGTCTTCCTTCTTCAGGCCGGCGAACGCCATCTTGCCCTTGGGGATCACGTCCTTCGGCTTGGTCAGGTAGGCGTCGAGCGTGGCCGCGTCCCAGACCTTGCCCTCTTCCTTGCCGGCCAGCAGCGGCTTGGAATACTTGTAGTCGGCGACTTCGCCCCAGGCGCGATCGACGACGCCGTTCAGCATCGGGCCGACCTTGTTCTTCGCCTTTTCGCCAACCGCGTGGCAGGCGGCGCACTTGCGGAAGACCTTCTTGCCCTTTTTCAGGTCGCCGTCGGCGAGCGCACTCGCGGTCATGGCAAGGACGGCGGCGCCGGCGAGCAACATCAGACGTTTCATTTGTATCTCTCCCGAGACTTTTGATTGCAATAACGCGGCAGTCTGGCTGCGACAGGCCGCGAGCAAGACTTCTGGACACTAGCACGTTGACGGATCACGTCACCCCGTCCGGGCATTTTGTCGCATTCTGCTCCACGTTTTCTTCCCCCACGGTCACCCGGCAGGCGGAAAGCGGCCCTATCGGGACCAGTTCGCGAGGCCCTTGTCCCAATAGGGTTCAGGACCGTAGAGCTGGGCCAGGAAGTCGATGAAGAAACGCACCTTGGCGGGCAGGAATCGGCGGGTGGGATAGACCGCGTAAAGGCCGACGTTCTTGGAGGCGCGGAACTGCGGCAGAACGACCTGTAGTCGTCCTTCACGCAGCTCCGGTCCCACATCCCAGGTGGAGCGAAGGGCAATGCCGAGCCCGGCCAGCAGCGCTTCGCGGACCACCTCGCTGGAGTTGGTGCGGATCGGCCCGCCCGTGCGGACCAGCTCAAGGCCTTGCGGCCCGTCGAGGCGCCAGATCTCCTGCTGGCGGGTGGAAATGCAGACGTGATCGTCCTGCAACTCGGCGACCGAGGCCGGCGTGCCGGCGCGCTCCAGATAGGCCGGCGCCGCGCATAGCACCCGGTGCACTGGGGCAAGGCGCCGGGCGACCAGGCTGCTGTCCTCCAGCTCGGCGATGCGGATCGCCAGATCGTAGCCCTCGCCGACAATGTCGATCAGCTCGTCGCTCAGGTCGAGGCTGAACGACAGGTCCGGATTGTCCTTGAGGAAACGGGCGAGATGCGGGGCGATGTGCATCCGTCCGAAGGAGGTCGGCGCGCTGACCTTCAGCGTGCCCCGGGCCCTGTCCGAGCGCCGGGTGACGAAATCCTCCGCCTCTTCGACGGAGGCGAGGATCGCAACCACCCGGGCGTGGTATCCTTGTCCGGCCTCCGTCAGCGCCAGTTGGCGGGTGGTGCGTTGCAGAAGTCGCGTGCCGAGCCGGTCTTCCAGCCGCCGGAGCCTTTTGGAGACGACCGCCGGCGACAGGCCCAGGTCCCGGGCGGCGGCGGACATGCTGCCGGCGGCGACGACCCTTGCGAAGATTTCCATGTCGGGGAAGCTGCTCAATTTCAACACACCGGAATTTGTTTTTATCATTTCTGATCAATAGGCGAGGCGTCAAAGGTCTGTCACAGTTGCGGCAGGGACGCAACGAACCGGCCCGACGTCCGCCCGAAAAGGGCAGGATGTGGCCCGGCGAAGCGCTAAGGAGGATGCGATGACCGGTATTGCCATGCCCCGTCCGGATGCGGATGTGATTGCCCGGCGGGCGGAGATCGTCCGGGCGATGCGGGCGATCGTTCCGGGGGAAGGGGTGGTCGACGCGGACGTGGAAATGCGCGCCTATGAGACCGACGCGCTGACCGCCTATCGCCAGTTGCCGCTTGTCGTCGTTCTGCCGGAAACGGTGGAGCAGGTGGCGACGGTGATGCGCTATTGCCATGACAATGGCGTCAAGCTGGTGCCGCGCGGCGCCGGCACCTCGCTCTCCGGTGGGGCGCTGCCGGTCGGTGATGGCGTGTTGTTGTCGATGATGAAGTTCAACCGGGTGCTCGACATCGACTGGGCCAACCGGGCGGCGGTGGTGCAGCCCGGCGTCACCAATCTCGGCATCACCCGGGCGGTCGAAGGGCGCGGGTTCTACTACGCGCCCGATCCGTCCTCGCAGATCGCCTGTTCCATCGGCGGCAATATCGCGGAAAACTCCGGCGGGGTGCACAGCCTCAAATACGGGCTGACGACCAACAATGTGCTTGGCCTGGAAATGGTGCTGGTCACCGGCGAGGTGATCCGCCTGGGCGGCAAGCATCTGGACAGCGAGGGCTATGACCTTCTCGCGCTGGCGACCGGGTCGGAGGGGCTGCTCGGCGTCGTCACCGAAGTCACCGTGCGCATCCTGCAGAAGCCGGAGACCGCCCGCGCGGCGCTGATCGGCTTTCCCTCCAGCGAGGAGGGCGGGCAATGCGTCGCCGATATCATCGCTGCGGGCATCATCCCCGGCGGCATGGAAATGATGGACGAACTGGCGATCAATGCCGCCGAGGATTTCGTCCATGCCGGCTATCCGCGCGAGGCCGGCGCCCTGCTGATCGTCGAGCTCGACGGGCCGGAGGCGGAGGTGGATCACCTGCTGGCGGCAGTGGAGGCGATTGCCCGGCGCAACAACGCCGGCTCGGTGCGGGTCTCCACCAGCGAAGAGGAACGCTTGCGCTTCTGGGCGGGGCGCAAGGCGGCCTTCCCGGCGGTGGGGCGGATTTCGCCCGACTATCTGTGCATGGATGGCACCATCCCGCGCAAGGCCCTGCCGCAGGTGCTGACGCGCATGCGCGAGCTGGGCGAGAAGCACGGGCTGCGCTGCGCCAATGTGTTCCATGCCGGCGACGGCAACCTGCATCCGCTCATTCTCTATGATGCGAACAAGCCGGGCGAACTGGCGGCGGCGGAAGCCTTCGGCGCGGATATCCTGCGCCTGTGCGTGGAGGTCGGCGGCGTGCTCACCGGCGAACACGGGGTCGGCATCGAAAAGCGCGACCTGATGCCGGAGATGTTCACCGAGGAGGACCTGAAGCAGCAGCAGCGGGTCAAATGCGCTTTCGACCCGAAGCAGCTTCTCAACCCAGGCAAGGTCTTCCCGGTGCTGCACCGCTGCGCCGAACTGGGCCGGATGCATGTGCACAAGGGGCAGTTGCCCTTTCCCGATATCCCGCGTTTCTAGGAGACAAGAGGGAATGTCTGACAGGTTCATGCCGGAAACGGCGGAAGACGCGCGCGAGATCGTGCGATGGGCGGCGGCCGAACACGAACCGCTGGAGATCGTCGGCCGGGGTTCAAAACGGGCGCTGGGCCGGCCGGTGCAGGCGGGCCACAGGCTCGACCTGTCGCGCCTTGCCGGGGTGGAGATGTACGAGCCGGCGGAACTGGTGCTGACCGTTCTGGCCGGCACGCCCATTGCCGAGGTGGAGCGGCTGGTGGCCGACAACGGTCAGGAACTGGCGTTCGATCCGATGGACTATGGCCCCTTGCTGGGGGGCGCGGCGGGCGATGGCACCATCGGCGGGGTGATTGCCGCGAATCTTTCCGGCTCGAAACGGCTGAAGCACGGGGCCGCCCGCGATCACATTCTGGGCCTTGAGGCGATTTCCGGGCGCGGCGAGAAGTTCAAGTCCGGCGGGCGGGTGGTCAAGAACGTCACCGGTTATGACCTGCCGCGCGCGCTCTGCGGCTCTTGGGGAACGCTGGCGGTGGCCACGCGGATCACCCTCAAGGTGCTGCCCCGGGCCGAGACCGAGGCAAGCGTCCTGTTGCGCGGGCTGGACGGCGCTGCGGCAACTGCGGCAATGACGGCGGCGCTGGGCTCCTCGGCGGAGGTGTCCGCCGCCGCCCACCTTCCGGCGGGCGTGGTCGAGTGCTGCGGCGAAGATGCTGCCGGTCTTGCCGGCGCGGCGACGCTGTTGCGGCTTGAGGGCTTCGGCCCCTCGGTCGATTACCGGTTCGAGACCCTGCGCCGGCTGCTCGCCGATCATGGCGCGGTGGAGCGGATCGAGGCGGAGGCTTCGCGCCGCCTCTGGTCGGCAATCCGTGACGTGAAGCCCTTTGCAGCAAGCAATGACATGGTCTGGCGCGTGTCGCTGGCGCCCACCGCCGGTGCGGGCTTTGCCGAGGATCTGGCAAGCCGGATGGGCTGTTCAAGTTATCTCGACTGGTCGGGCGGCCTCGTCTGGTTGGCGCTGCCGGGGGATGACCCGCAGGCGCACGAGGTGCGCGCCGCCATCGCCCGAGCCGGTGGCGGACATGCCACCTTGATGCGCGCGCCCGAGCCGGTGCGCGCGGTGAGTGATGTGTTCCAGCCGCAGCCCGGCCCGCTGGCCGCGCTGGCCGCGCGGCTGAAAGAGCAGTTCGATCCGCATGGGGTGTTGAACCCTGGCCGCATGGTTGCTGGGGGCTGAGGATGCAGACCAATTTTTCCATTCACCAATTGGCCGACCCGCATGTGGCCGAAGCGGAAGCGATCCTGCGCAAATGCGTGCATTGCGGCTTCTGCACCGCCACCTGTCCGACCTTCGCGCTCCTGGGCGATGAACTCGACAGCCCGCGCGGGCGCATCTACCTGATCAAGGACATGCTGGAGAATGACAGGCCGGCGGATGCGCGCACGGTCAAGCATATCGACCGCTGCCTGTCATGCCTCTCCTGCATGACCACCTGTCCCTCTGGCGTGCACTACATGCATCTGGTCGACCACGCGCGGGTGCATATCGAGAAGACCTACCGGCGGCCGCTTGGCGATCGGCTGGTCCGGGGCATGCTTGCCGCCGTGCTGCCCGATCCCGGCCGGTTCCGGTTGGCGCTGAGGGGCGCCCGTCTGGCGCGGCCGCTGGCCGGGCTCGTCGGTTCCCTTGGCGGGCCGTTCCGGCGGCTGGGGGCGATGCTGGAGCTGGCGCCTGCGCGCATTCCCGCCCGCTCGAAGATGACAGCGCCGGGGCAGTTTCCGGCGGAGGCCGAGGCGGGGCGCAAGGGCCGGGTTGCCCTGCTCACCGGCTGTGCCCAGCCGGTGCTTGCCCCCGGCATCAACGCGGCGGCGATCCGTCTTCTCACCCGCGCCGGCGTCGAGGTGGTGTTGCCGGAGGGCGAGGGCTGCTGCGGGGCGCTGGTGCATCATCTGGGCAAGGAGGAGCCGGCGCTGGAGGCGGCACGGCGCAATGTCGATGCCTGGATGCGCGAGATCGAGGGCGAGGGGCTCGATGCGATCCTTGTCACCGCCTCCGGCTGCGGCACCACGATCAAGGATTATGGCTTCATGCTGCGGCTCGACCCAGCCTATGCGGAGAAGGCGGAGCGGGTCTCGGCACTCGCCCGCGATGTGACGGAGTATCTGACAACGCTGGAGCTTCCCGCCCCGGCGGCACCTGTCGGCCTGACCGTGGCCTATCACTCCGCCTGTTCCATGCAGCATGGGCAGAAAATCACCCGCGAGCCGAAGGATCTGTTGGCGGCAGCGGGCTTTGCCTTGCGGGATATTCCCGAAGGGCATCTGTGCTGCGGCTCGGCCGGCACCTACAACATCCTGCAGCCGGAGCTTGCCCGGCGCCTGCGCGACCGCAAGATCGCCAATATCGAGACTACCCAGCCGGATCTGATCGCCACCGGCAACATCGGCTGCATGACGCAGATCGGCGGCGGCACGGAGCTGCCGATCGTGCATACGGTGGAGCTGCTCGACTGGGCTCATGGCGGGCCTGTGCCGGAAACGCTGGCGCGCCATCGTCCGGCGGCGGAATAGCGGGAAGAAGGAATGTGCCGGCGGCTTGAGCGCCCTTCCGCCTGATTGCCCTGCCTGGTGGGGCGGGCGTTCTCCGCGTCAGTTCTCCGCCTCAGTTCGGGGCGGCGGTGGCGGTGGTGACTGTCAGTGCCGGGCGCTCCGGCGCGAACTGGAGGGCCACATGGATATAGATGATGGAGGTCAGCACGGCGGCAAGAGCCGCCCCCAGCACCAGCGCGGTGGAGGCGGGCGCGCGCAGCCGCTGGCGCAGGTTCAAGGGCGCCTCGGGCGCCGGCTCGGAGGGGGCTTCGCCTGTTTTCTCCATGGGGCCAGTTTGCCTCGCGGGGGATGAGGCCGGTGTGCCGTCCGCAGGCGTGGCAGGCACCGGCGTTTCCTCCGGCGGGACGCTCTGCCCGGCCTCCGCGTCTGCTGTGGTGTCGCTGAACACCGGTTCATAGCCGATGTCGGCAAGCCGGATCTGGATCGCGTCATCGGCGCCGGCATCCGCATAGTAGGATTTCAGCAGGTTGCGCAGCCGTGAGGCATTGACCCGGACAATCGGATTGCTGCGCGGATTGAAGTTGTCGTGTTGATTGAACACCGCGCCGGCGATGGCCGTTTCGGTCAGGTCCTCCGCCGTACCCTCAAGCTTGGCGGTGACCAGATAGGTCAGGAGGCTGCTGACCTTGGGCGAGCGGGCCAGCGGCGGGGTCTCCAGCAGGGCGGTCAGGGTGGCGCGGACCTCTCGTGCCGAAGGCCGGGTGTCGCGGTTCGTCTCGTTCGCCATCCTCTCCCCCAAAGATATGGCTCGGCCGATCAAGGAGATCCGCCAAGGGCTCCTAGCGAATATAGTTAATTTTTACGATGTCAACAGCGCCGAGGGGGTGAGAGGAGCTTAAGACGAAGAAAACCCGGCACGAGGCCGGGCTTGGAAGTTCCGCGGGGAAGCGGTTGTGGGGTCGGCAGGGAGCGGACGTCAGATGACGTGCACGCTCGCCCCCACCGGGACCCGGTTATAAAGGTCGATCACGTCTTCGTTGCGCATCCGGATGCATCCGGACGACACCGCCCGGCCGATGGTCCAGGGCTCGTTCGAGCCGTGGATCCGGTAGAGCGTCGAGCCGAGGTAGAGCGCGCGGGCGCCGAGCGGGTTTTTCGGCCCGCCGGGGACGAAGCTCGGCAGGTTGGGTTGTCGTTTGCGCATCTCCGCAGGGGGGCGCCAGTCCGGCCATTCCGCCTTGCGGCTGACCTTGTGCTTGCCGGCCCATTCGAAACCCGGGCGACCGACGCCGACCCCATAGCGTTTGGCGAAGCCGCCCGGCTCGACCAGATAGAGATAGCGCTGGCGCGTGTCGATGACGATCGAGCCCGGTTTGTGCTTGCCGTTATAGGCGACGGTGGTGGGCAGGAAACGCGGGTCGATACCGCGCTTCGCCCGACGCTTCGCGCTCGCCTGCGGGCGCACCGCGCTGTAGCGGCTGGCGCGCGGGGGCGCCGTGATCGGCCGGGTGGTGACGCGCGGGCGCACCGCGCGGCGGTCGGGCCGCAGCTGCAGCACCCAGGGTTCGGTCAGGTCCGGGCTCAGCAACAGGGGCGGAGCGGACACCCGGCTCTGGTAGTCGGCGGCCGCCGGCAGCAGGGCCGGGCCAAACAGCAGCGCCAGGGCGAGGGCAATTGCACGGTTTCGCATCATCGACGTACTCGCAACCTCTTCGTCGGACTCACCTGCGGACCGGGCTGTGCAAGAAAACCCGCCTGCCGACTTTTGCCGGTGGGCTTGCTCCCTCGCGCGCATCGGCGAAAGCCGGTGCGTTTACCATCCGCGAGAGGCAACGATAGGGCGAAAGAAACTGTCAATCATGAATCGGCGCGGGACCCTTTTCGGGAATCTGGCCGCGTGGTTAGCGTTCGGTTGCCGAAAAGGGTTAACGCTCTGTTTCGCCGTGCAAACCGGCGTGTCCTGAGCGGTCCACCCCGGACCGGGTTCAGCGCACCAGCGGCCGGATCTCGCGCACGATCGAGGGCAGCATCGGCTCCACCTCCTTCGGCCGCATCCCCGGCTTGATCCGGCGGTGATACAGCATGTTGAGGATATACTTGTCGAAGACGGTGAACCGGCTGTGGCGCGAGCGGTCGTTGAACACCGAGTGGGCCAGGTCCGGATCGTCGTTCATGGGGCCAAGCCCCTGCAAAAGCTCTTCCACCAGGCAACGGCGGAACAGGAAGTTGCCCTCGTTGGAGACGATCACCGCCGTGGAGCGGGAAATCCCCCGGCGGTCCGAGGCAACGCGCACGAGGCAGCGGCCGGGCACATCGGCCTTCGGGTCCTTGTAGATATAGCGGCGGACCACGTCGTCATACTGGTCGCGGTCGACCACATAGACGATGAAATTGGCTTCTTCCGGCGCGGCAACGACCATGGTCGACAGGCCGTGGATGTCGCGTCCGATGGTCTTGATGAAGCCGTAGACCATCGGCCGGCGGTTCTTGCGCGCCAGGTTGTGAACGTAGAAGCGCACCGGGCCGACGTATTTCTTGACCAGATAGGGCTGCCAGCTCCACGAGCGGTACTCAAGTCCGAACACCGTCTTCATGAAACCGTTGACCAGCTCTTCTGTCGAAAACGTGTAGGGCGCGGCCCGGGCCTGCCCGGCCAGCGGCACGCTCGCCAGAAGAAAAGCGCAGGCAATCAGAGACATAAAAGGCGATTTGAAACGGCGCACGAGGAGCTTCCAGATGCCGGATCGGGTGGATCCGCGATGTTCGATGGTGTGACAATACTCAATCCCCCGCAAATGCGGAACGATGAACTGTCTCGATCACGAAACAGCCCGTCGCCCGCATCTATTTCAGATGCGGGAACAATTCCTTAAATCTCGACCCTTATACCCTTGCTGGAGATGCCGCACAGCCCACAGACACGACATGTGGAGACGAATATCGAGATGATGGCCACCAAACGAGCTTTCCGGGCGGAGCGCCTGCTGCAGCAAACCCGCAACGACGGGGCGCCGGCAGCCGCCATGGACGATCGCCATCATCAGGAGCTGATGTCGGAGATCGCCTCGATCAAGGAATTGATTCGCCCCAGCGAAGAGGTGGGCGAGCATGTTCTGGCCCAGTTCAAGGCGGAGCTCGGCGAAGCCGTCAAGCTCAAGGCGGAGCTGGATTCGATCTACGAGGCGATTGCCAAGACCAAGCGGGAAATCGCCACGCTGCACAACACCACCGGCGCCCAAAGCCAGGACATGGTGCGGGTCACCAATGAGCTGGATGCGGTGGTGATGGGCACGGAAGGGGCCACCGAGGGCATTCTGTCCGCCGCCGAATTCATCGACGAGACCGCCAACACCCTGGGCGCCCGCCTGTCGGGGCAGGACGCGGAACTGGCCGGCGATATCCAGGACCGGGTGGTCAAGATCTTCGAGGCCTGCAATTTCCAGGATCTGACCGGCCAGCGCATCACCAAGGTGATCGGCACGCTGCGCTTCGTCGAGGACCGGATCATCCGCATGATGGAAATCTGGGGCGGGATCGAGAGCTTCAAGAGCATCGAGCCGGAGCAACAGCCGCCGAAGGCCGGCGACGCGGCGCTGCTGCACGGGCCGGCGCTGGAGGCCGACGAGGGCGTTGCCAGCCAGGACGATATCGACGCGCTGTTCGCCTGATCGCGGCGCGGGCCGCTCGTTTTTTCTCAGATCCGCAAGGGAACCGGTTCCGCTTTCCTGCGGATCGGCTATTATGAACAAACAAGGAACATTTGTGCGCGCAGGTCGGGAAGGGCTGGTGAATGTCGGAATTGCCTGAGGGGATCATTGCTGGAGAGGACGGCGAGCCGCGCTGTTGGTGGCACGGCAATCTGCCGGACTATCTCGCCTATCACGATACCGAATGGGGCCGCCCGGTCGCGGACGACCGGCGCCTGTTCGAGAAGATCTGTCTCGAAGGGTTTCAGTCGGGCCTCTCCTGGCTGACGATCCTGCGCAAGCGGGAGAATTTCCGCTCTGCCTTCAGTGGCTTCGATTTTAATGAGGTGGCGGAGTTCACCGACGCCGATGTCGAGCGCTGCGTGGCCGATGCCGGCATCGTCCGCCATCGCGGCAAGATCGTGTCGGTGATCAACAACGCCCGCCGGGCCCAGGAGCTGGTTGCTGAGAAGGGGTCGCTGGCCGCCTATTTCTGGAGCTGGGAGCCGGGCGCCGACGAGCGACCGGAACGGTGCGATCACGCCACCCTGTCCAAGCTTGGCAAGACGGAGGTGTCCACCGCCCTGTCGAAGGACCTGAAACGGCGCGGCTGGAGCTTCGTCGGACCGACCACCGTCTATGCCTTCATGCAGGCCATGGGCATGGTCAACGACCATCTGGAGGGGTGCTGCGTGCGGGCCGAGGTGGAGGCGGCGCGGGGCGCCTTCCTGCGGCCGACCTGAGGAGCTTCTTCGGGCAATTGCCTTTTTTGGTAGGGCGCAGCGTTGCGCGCGCCCGCTTCAACCGGTTAAATCACCGCGCGATAGGCGATGGGGCGGGCGACCGGCGACAGTGCGGTGGCCATGCGTCTTTTCGCTGAAAAAACAACAGGGACGCGGGTCTACGCGGACCCTTGGGGAGAAAACGATGAAACTCGCTCGATTCGCCGCCGGCCTGGCCGCAGGCCTGGCCATGACCGTTTCCGCCGCGCTGGCCGAACAGACCACCTTGCGGATCACCCTGCAGCTGCCGATGAAGAGCCATCTCGGCCAGAACCTTCTGGTGTTCAAGGAGAAGGTCGAGGCGGCGTCCAACGGCGAGGTCGCCGTCGAGATCTATGATTCGGCGCAGCTCTACAAGGACAAGGAAGTCCCGCAGGCGGTCGGCTCCGGCGCCATCGAAATGGGAGTCGTCTCGCTCACCCGCTATGTCGGCGACGTGCCGGCGGTGGATCTGTTCTACATGCCGTTCCTGCTCAACAGCGAGGAGCTGGTGCGCAAGGCCGTGGCCCCGGGCAGCCCCGTGCGCGGGCCGCTGGACGAGGCGATTCTCGACACCGGCAGCCGCGTGTTGTGGTGGCAGGCCTATGGCGGCTCCGTGCTTCTGTCCAATGGCGGCCCGATCAAGACCCCGGCCGATCTTGCCGGCAAGAAGGTGCGCGTCTTCGGCAAGACCCTGGGCGAATGGGTCAAGGCCGCGGGCGGCGCGCCGACGCTGATTTCCGGCTCCGAGCAGTACATCGCCTACCAGCGCGGCACCGTCGACATCGGCATGACCGGCGTCTCCGGCGTCAAGAGTCGCCGTCTTTGGGAGGTGATGGACACCATCACCCTGACCAACAACGCCGATGTGGAATTCGTCGTCGTGGTCAACGAGGACTTCTGGAAAGGCCTGCCCGAGCAGCATCGCGCCTGGATCAACGAAGCCGCGCTGGCCGCGGAAAAGGACGTGCGCGACAAGATGTCGACCATCGAGGCGGAGGCCATCAAGATGGCGGCCGACAACGGCATGACCATCTACACCCCGACCGCCGAGGAAATCGCGGTGTGGAAGGCGTCCGCGCAGCCGGTCTATGACCAGTTCGCCGCCGATGCGGGCGAGCTTGGCCAGAAGGTCCTCGACGCGGCCCGCTCCTTCCAGAACTGAGCCGTCTTTAAAGTACATGCAACCGCCGGAACGGGCCTCCCGTTCCGGCACTTTTCATGGAATGCCCGATGACCCGACTGGTCGACCGCCTGTCGGCCCTTGCCGGTACTTTTGCCGGCTGGGCCTATTTCGTCACCGCGCTGATGCTCGGATACGAGGTTTTCATGCGCTACCTGTTCGTCGCGCCGACGATCTGGGCGGAGGAGCTGTCGCGCCTGCTCTTGGTCTGGGCCACCTTCGCCGGCGCCGCGCTGCTGCTGCACCGGCGCCAGCACATCACCATCACGCTCTTGACCGACCGTCTGTCGCCCCGCGCCCGGCAGATGCAGGAAATCATCGCCCTCTTGTTCATCGCCGCGCTTGGGGGCGTCATCGTCTACCTTGGCGGCGGCATCGCCCTGCATTCCTTCGAGCGGGCGCGAACCACCGGCTCGATGCTCGATCTTCCGGCCTGGTGGGCGGAAGCCGCCCTGCCGCTCTGTTTCTCCCTTCTCGCGATCCAGGCGCTGATCGAGGCGGTGCGCGTCGCGCTCAACGGCGTCAACGATCGCCCGGCCGCCCCCCGCGTGGAGCATTGACGGACAGCCATGACCACAGTCTTCATTCTCGCCGGCCTGTTCTCGCTGCTTCTGGCCGGTATTCCGGTGGCCTTCGCCCTCGCCGGGCTGGGCTTTCTCCTCCTGGCGCTGGGCGGGTTCTCGCCGTTGATGGTGCCGCAGGGGCTGTTGTCCGCCGCCGACAGTTTCGTGCTGATCTCCGTGCCGCTGTTCCTGCTGATGTCCAATGTCCTCCTGAAGGGCGGGGTGGGGCGGGACCTGTTCGCCGCCGTTCAGGCCTGGGTCGGCCATTGGCCGGGCGGTCTCGCGGTGGCGACGATCCTGTCCTGCGGTATCTTCGCGGCGATCTCCGGCTCCTCCGTCGCCACCGCCGCGACCATCGGCACGGTGGCCATCCCGGAGATGACCGAGCGCGGCTATCCGCGCCGCTTCGTGCTGGGCCTGCTGGCCGCCGGCGGCACGCTCGGCATTCTCATTCCGCCGTCGATCCCGATGATCGTCTACGGGGTGATCACCGAGGAATCGATCATCGCGCTGTTCCTTGCCGGCGTCGGTCCGGGGCTGTTGCTGATGGGCCTGTTCATTCTCTGGTCGATGCTCTACGCGCGTTTTGCCAGCGACTATCGCCCGAGCCCGCGCGCGGGCTGGGACGAGCGCTTCAGCACGCTTTTGCGCGCGCTGCCGACCATCCTGCTCGCCGCGCTGGTGATCCTGGGCATCTACGGCGGCGTCTTCACCCCCACCGAGGCGGCCGCGGTCGGGTTCCTCGGGGCTCTGGTGGTCGTCGGCCTGCTGCTGCGCACCCTCGACTGGCCGAAGTTCAAGGAAGCGGTGATGGAGGCGATGACCACCTCCGTTGCCATCCTCTTGATCGTCGCCGGCGCCAAGGTGTTCGGCAAGGCGATCACCCTCTACCGGATCCCGCAGGACATCTCCATGGCCCTGTCGGAGCATATTTCCACCGCCGGCGTGTTCGTCGCCGTGGTGGCCCTGGTGCTCCTGGTGATGGGCCTCTTCCTGGAATCCCTGTCGATGATGCTGATCATGGTGCCGGTTCTGGCCGGTGCGCTGACGGCGCTCGGGCTCGATCCGGTCTGGTTCGGCGTGTTCTTCGTCATCATGGTCGAATGCGCGCTGATCACCCCGCCGGTGGGGCTCAACCTCTATGTGATCCAGGCGGTGGGGAAGGCCAGCATGGGCGAGGTCTCCGCCGGTGTCTGGCCGTTCCTGGCGATCATGCTGTCGAGCGTTCTCATCATCTTCTGGTGGCCGGATCTGGTGCTCTATCTGCCGTTCAAGTTCTAGGCCGCTGGCCAAACCCGTTTGAAAGGTTCTCCGCGATGACCTCTCCCGCCGCGCGCCTGCGCGCCCATCTCACCGACACGCCGCTGACGGTGATGCCCTGCTGCTTCGACGGGCTGTCGGCCAAGCTGATCGGCGATGCCGGCTTTCCGGTCACCTTCATGTCCGGCTTTGCCGTCTCCGCCGCCCGTCTCGGTGCGCCGGATACCGGCCTGATCTCCTATGGCGAGATGGTCGATCAGGGGCGCAATGTCTGCGCCGCCACCCCCTCGCTGGTGATCGGCGATGGCGACACCGGCTATGGCAATGCACTCAACGTCAAGCGCACGGTGAAGGGCTATGCCCAGGCCGGCTTTGCCGCGATCATGATCGAGGACCAGCTTGCGCCCAAGCGCTGCGGCCACACCCGGGGCAAGCTGGTGGTGGACCGGGTGCAGGCGGTCGACCGGATCAAGGCGGCGGTCGATGCGCGCGAGGACGGCGCGGATATCCTGATCCTCGCCCGCACCGATGCTCGCCACGGACATGGGCTTGACGAGGCACTGGAGCGGGCGCGGCTGTTCCGCGAGGCCGGCGCCGATCTGCTCTTTGTCGAGGCGCCCCAGTCGGTGGAGGAAATGGAGACCGTGTGCCGCGAGGTGCCGGGCATCCACATGGCCAATCTGGTGGAGGGCGGGGCAACGCCGATGCTCTCCCATGCGGAGCTGGAACAGATCGGCTATCGGCTGGCCGCCTATCCGCTGACGCTTTTGTCGGCGGCCACCAAGGCGATGGTCTCGGCGTTGCAAGTGATGGCGGCGGGCGAGCATCCCGGTTCCGCGCTGCTCGATTTCGCCGAGCTGCGCCGGCATGTCGGCTTCGACGCCTATTACGCGGAAGAGGAAGCCTACGCCGACAAGCGGTCCTGAGCGACGCTTCGGGACCGGCGGGAGACGGGCGGCACGCTGGATGATCCAGATGGGCCGCCCTTGCGTAGCCTCATGCAAGGTTCGGAAAAACGCGCGGGTGCACGGCCTCCCGGTTCAGCCGCCCCGCGCATCCACTCCGCGTTTCGCGGAAGGTCCCATGCAGGATCGCCGGACCCGAGGCCGCTCTCGTCCCCCCGGAGCGGCCTCTTTTTCGTTCAGGTGACTTTTCAGGCGTTGCCGGGTGTCCGCTCGGTCCAGTCGGTGGCCGCGTCATAGGCCTTGGCGCAGGCCAGCAGCCCGAGATCGTCGCGCGGCCGGCCGATCAGCTGAAATCCGGTGGGCAGACCGCCAGGACCGAAGCCGGCGGGCAGGGCAATCGCCGGCAGCCCGAGAATGCTGACGCCGACAACCACCTCCATCCAGCGATGATAGGTATCCATCGTGCGACCGGCGATGGCTTTCGGCCAGTCGAGATCGACGTCGAAGGGAAAGACCTGCGCGCTCGGTGCGACGAGATAGTCATATTTGCCGAACAGCGACAGCACCGCCCGGTGCCAGGCGCTGCGGGTGAGCGAAGCTGCCTCGATGGCCTGCATGTCCAGCGCCCGGCCGCCCTCGATCTCCCAGATCGCTTCGGGCTTCAGGTGCTCGCGTTTTTGCGGGTCGTCATAGAGCTGGGCCAGCTTGGCGGCCACCCGCCACTGGCGAAGCGCCACCCAGGCCTGCCACAGCCGCTCCATGTCAAAGCCGGTGCCGGTCTCTTCCACATGGGCGCCGAGCCCGGCGAGGACGTCGAGCGCCTTGCGGTTGAGATCGAGGATGCCGTCCTCGAACGGCAGATACCCGCCGAAATCGCCGAGCCAGCCGATCCGCAGGCCCTTGACGCTGCTGCGTAGCTCCCCGGCGAACTCCTGCCCGTCGCCGTCGAGCGATTGCGGCGCGCGTGGATCGTAGCCCGCCTGCACAGCAAGCAACATCGCCAGATCACCCACCGAGCGGGCCATCGGTCCGTCGGTCGCCATCGTATCCATGAACAGCTCGGGGCCGGGACCGCCGGGCACCCGCCCGTAGCTGGGGCGAAAGCCGATCACGTTGGTGAAGGCGGCGGGATTGCGCAAGGAGCCCATCATGTCGCTGCCATCGGCCACCGGCACCAGCCGGGCGGCAAGTGCCGCCGCAGCGCCGCCGCTCGATCCGCCGGCGCTGCGGCTAAGATCGTAGGGGTTGCGGGTGGGGCCGAACAGCGGATTGTAGGTGTGCGAGCCGAGGCCGAATTCCGGTGTGTTGGTCTTGCCGATGAAGATGGCACCGGCGGCGCGGATGCGCGCCGCGTGAATGCTGTCCTCATCGGGTTTGAAACGGGCGAACAGCGGCGAGCCCATGCTGGTCACGAGCCCGGCGGTCATCGACAGGTCCTTCACCGCATGGGGAAAGCCGTGCATCCAGCCGCGCGACAGACCGCGCGCCAGCTCCTGATCCCGGGCTTCCGCCTCGGCGAGAAGCTCTTCGGCCGGGCGCAGCGAGACGATGGCATTGATCGCCGGGTTCTGCGCGTCGATGCGGGACAAAAACGCCGCCATCACCTCCCGGCAGGAAAGCTGGCGGGCGTGAATGGCCGTGGACAGCTCCCGGGCGGAAAGGGTGGTCGGATCGCTCATGCTCTATCCGCCGACCTTGGCGCTCAGCGGGTCGTACAGCGGATTGGCGGTGCCGAACACATAGTCGAGCGTGGTGACGCTGACATGCGGCGCCCCGTGCTCGCGCAGCAGGCTGGCGCAGTCGGCGGCGTGCTCGGCCGGGCAGTGCAGCAGGAGCGGCTGGCCCACCTGGGTGCCGAAGGGCGCGACGCAGCCATACTGCTCGGCGGCGCTGCGGGCGGTGAACTCCGGTGCGGCGACCAGCGCGCGGATCTCGCGCACGCCGCGGGCGCGCTCTTCCGCCGCGATCCGGTCGAGGATCGCCCGGGCCGAGGCCAGCGCCTCTGGCGACCAGGTGGCGGCGAGCGAGGCAACCAGATGCGCTTCGCTCTTCAGGATCACGCCGTCGTCCAGTACCTTCAGGTCGTTGGCGGTCAGGGTCGAGCCGGTGCTGGTGATGTCGACGATCAGCTCGGCGGTTCCGGCCGCCGGGGCGCCTTCGGTGGCGCCGGCGCTCTCAACGATGCGGTAGTCGGCGATGCCGTGGGCGGCGAAGAAGCCCCGGGTCAGCGCAACGTATTTGGTCGCAACCCGCATGCGCCGGCCATGCCTTGCGCGGAACGCGGAGGCGACATCGGCAAGATCGGCCATGGTGTTGACGTCGATCCACGACGCGGGCGCGGCGACCACCACATTGGCGTGGCCGAAGCCGAGCGGGGTGACGATATGCACCGCCGTGTCCGGCTTGGCGATGGTCTCATGCACCAGATCCAGCCCGGTGACGCCGAGATGGGCGGTGCCGGCGGCCAGTTCGCGGGCGATTTCCGAGGCGGAGAGGAAGGCGATTTCCACGCCGTCGAAGCCGGCCAGCCGGCCCCGGTAGTTGCGCGCGCCGCCGGGCTGGCGCACGGACAGCCCCGCCCGGGCGAAGAAGGCGTGGGTGTTGTCCTGCAGGCGGCCCTTGGAGGGAATGGCGATGATCAAACCGGTCATGACATCCTCAAAGACGGTCGAGCCAGATGGAAAAGCCGGTGGCCGGAACATGCGCGCCGGCACCGAGAAGGGCGAGGAGCTTGTCGTAGCGCCCGCCGCCGATCAACTGGCCCGCCTCGGGGTTGGACCGTGAGTGTATTTCAAAGACAAAGCCGGTGTAATAGTCGAGACGCCGGCCGAAGTCGGCGGAAAATCGCAAGCCATCCAGCGCGATCCCGCGGGCGTCGAGCGCCGCCAGCCGGTCGCGGAAGCGGGCGAGCGGGGCGGCAAGGTCGAGGCCGGTGTCGGCGGCGAACCGCTCCAGCGCGGCAAGCGCCTCTTCCGGCGTGCCGGAGATGTCGAGGAAGCGCGACAGAACATCCGCCGCCCGGTCGGTGGTGACGTCGTGGCTGGCGAGTGCCGCCTGTTCCAGCATCCGTTCGGCGATGTCCTCGGTGCTCCGCCCGCCGATGGGGCGCAGGCCGGTCAGCGCCAGCAGCTCGGCCACGGCGCCGCGCGCCGCCTCCGGGTCAAGCCCGTCCAGCGCTCGGGCCAGCGCCGGGGCGGCGGGGGCGGTGTCGTGGGCGCCGCCGCGCATCCGTTCGATCGCCTGATCGAGTTCGGCCCGCTCGCCGAACAGGTCGCCAAGCCGGCGATGCCAGGCGGCCGGCAGGCCGAGCCCGTCGAGCACCGCCCGGAACAGCGCCTCGTCGCCGATCTGGATCATCGGATCGGCAACACCGAGACGGTCCAGCGCGGTCAGGGCGAGGGCGAAGATATCCGCGTCCGCCGTTTCCAGATCCGTGCGCCCGAGGCATTCCACCCCGGCCTGCAGGAACTCGCCGGTGCCCTCGGGCCGCTGGCGGAACACCTTGCCGCAATAGCTGTAGCGCCCGGCGCGGGCCGGATCGCCATCGGAAATATGCTGGCGGCAGACCGGAATGGTGTAGTCCGGGCGCAGGCACAGCTCCTCGCCGGCCTGGTCGGCGGACAGATACATGCGCCCGCGAATGTCCTCGCCGATCAGGTCGAGAAACACCCGCGAGGGCTGCAGGATCGCCGGTTCGACCGGGGTGTAGTCGGTCTGCGCGAACAGTTTGCGCAGCCCGTCGGTGCGGGTCCGGGTCTCGCTCATTCGCCGCTCTCCGATGCCTTGTCGCGATCCTCCGCCTGGGCGGTCAGCATCCGCGTCACCGCCGCGACGATGTCGCCCTCGGCCACGGTTTCCTGTGCCGGACGGCTTTCGCGCCAGGTGACATTGTCGGTGATCTCGCCGGACAGCCGCTTGCCCTCGATCAGGTCCTTGATCTGCACCACGCCCTGTTCGCGCTCGTCCGAGCCCTGGATGATCGCCAGCGGACAGCCGCGCCGGTCGGCGTATTTGAGCTGGTTGCCGAACTTCTTCCAGTTGCCCTGGTACATTTCGGCGCGAATGCCGGCGGCGCGCAAGGTCTGGGTCATCTTCTGGTAGCGGCCGAGCGCTTCAAGGCCGCCGTCCATCACGGTGACCAGCACCGGCGCCAGCACCTCCTCGCGGCCCAGCTTGCCGAGGTTCTTCAGCGCGGTCATCAGCCGCGACACGCCGATGGAAAAGCCGGTGGCCGGAACGTCACGGCCGGTGAAGCGCTTGACCAGCCCGTCATAGCGGCCACCGCCACCGACCGAGCCGAACTGCACCACTTCGCCCTTTTCATTGGTGACGGGGAACAGCAGCTCCGCCTCGTAGACCGGGCCGGTGTAATATTCGAGGCCGCGCACCACGGACGGGTCGATCTTGATCCGGTCCGCGCCGTAGTCGCAGGCGGTGAAGATCTCCGCCATCTGGTCGAGTTCAGCCTGGCCCTCGGTGTCGAGCCGGGTCGTGCCCGCCATATAGCCGAGGATCAGGTCGATTGCGTCCGCGCCCAGCTCCGCGCCCTTGGTGAAGTCGCCGCTTTCGTCCTTGCGGCCTTCGCCGAGCAGCAGGCGCACGCCTTCGGGGCCGAACTTGTCGAGCTTGTCGATGGCCCGGAGCACGGTCAGTCGCCGTTCGGCATTCTCCTCGCCGCCCAGGCCGATGGCCTCCATCACCCCGTCGAGCACCTTGCGGTTGTTGACGCGGATGACATAGGAGCCGCGGGGGATGCCGAGCGCTTCCATGGTGTCGGCCATCATCATGCACATTTCCGCATCCGCCTGGACGCCGGGGGCGCCGATGGTGTCGGCGTCGAACTGCATGAACTGGCGGAACCGGCCGGGGCCGGGCTTTTCGTTGCGGAACACCCAGCCAGCCCGGTAGGTGCGGTAGGGCAGCTGGATCTCGTTGATGTTCTCCGCCACATGCCGGGCCAGCGGCGCGGTCAGGTCGTAACGCAGGGACATCCACTGCTCGTCGTCGTCCTGCACGGAGAAGACGCCGGCATTGGGCCGGTCGGTGTCGGGCAGGAACTTGCCGAGGCAGTCGGTGTATTCGAAGGCCGGGGTCTCGACCGGATCGAAGCCATAATGCTCATAGACCGCCCGGATCTTCGCCAGCATCGCGTCGCTGGCGCGAATATCGGCGGCGGAGCGGTCGACAAAGCCACGCGGCAGGCGGGCCTTGAGCTTGAACGTCTTGGGTTTGGCCATCGGATTTCCGGAAGATGCGGCATAGCGCGAAAGAATTGCGGGACAGGCCGGTTTCCTAGACGAAACAGCCGTTAAGGGCAAGGCGGGGGCGGAGCTTGCTGCCCGGGGCCTTCCCCCGCGACGCCTCGGCACTTGCAATGCGGGGCGTTCCGACTATGGTCCCCCGCGTCTTCGCGGCCGCAGGATCCGCCGCCGCGTTTTGAAGTTTTGCTGGAGACACCATGCCGGGCGACGGCGCTTCACCCTCTGAACTGGCCGCATCCGTGGCACCGCGCACCGCGACGCCTGCCGCCGCGACGACGACTGCCGCGACCTTGGCCCCTGCGACCTTGTCCATAGTGCTGCCCACCTTCAACGAGCGCGACAACGTGCCGGTGCTGGTGGAGCGGCTCGACAAGGTGCTGGTCGGCGTGGCCTGGGAAGTGATCGTCGTCGACGACAATTCCCCCGACGGCACGGCGGATGCGGCGCGGGCGCTGGCGGCGCGCGATCCGCGCGTGCGGGTCATCCGCCGGGTGGGGCGGCGCGGGCTCTCCGGCGCCTGCATCGAGGGCATGCTGGCCTCTTCCGCCGATTTCGTCGCGGTGATGGATGCCGATCTTCAGCACGATGAGACCCTGTTGCCGAAGATGCTGGCGACGCTTTCCGCCGACGAGGCCGATCTGGTGGTGGCCAGCCGCCATGTGGAAGGCGGTGCGGTCGGCAACGGGCTCTCCTCGGTGCGCGCCTCCGGGTCGGGCCTTGCCAACACGCTGGCGCGCCGGCTCTTGCAGGTGGACCTGAGCGACCCGATGAGCGGGTTCTTCATGATCCGCCGGCGGGAAGTGGAGCGGCTGGCGCCGAGGCTGTCGGCGCAAGGCTTCAAGATCCTGCTCGATATCGCCGCCAGCGCGCGCGGCGAGTTGCGCATCGCCGAACTTCCCTATGTGTTCCGCGAAAGGCTGCACGGGCAAAGCAAGCTCGACACCCTTGTCGCCCTCGATTTCCTGGGTCTGCTCTTGTCCAAGCTTGTCGGCGATTTCGTTTCCGTCCGCTTCCTGATGTTCATGATGGTCGGCGCCTCCGGTGTGGTGGTGCACATGCTGGCGCTGTTCGGCGGGCTGGAATTGCTCGGTCTTGAGTTCCAGAGCGCGCAGACGGCGGCGACCTTCGTGGCGATGACCACGAATTTCTACCTCAACAACCGGCTGACCTACCGCGACCGGCGGCTGAAGGGCTGGCGCGCCTTGCGCGGGCTGCTCAGCTTCTATCTGGTGTGCAGCTTCGGCGTCATCGCCAATGTGGGCGTGGCCACGCTGGTCTATGAGGAAAACGCCGGACGGCTGATGACCGGCATTGCCGGTGCCGCCGGCGCGGTGATGGGCGCGGTCTGGAACTACGCCGCCAGCTCCGTGCTGACCTGGCGCAAGGCCTGAGCCGATGTCGGGCGCGCGCATGCCGGGCCGGGACGGTGAGACGCAGAGCGCCGGGATCGGGGGCGCGGATGTGCCGCGCTGGCTGAGGCCCGGACCGCTCGTCGCTCTGGTTGTCGTCCTGACGCTGCTGCGGCTTGTGGTCGCCGCCTCCTCCGGTCTTGCCGAGGACGAGGCCTATTACCGGCTCTGGGGTCTTCATCCCGCGACCGGCTATTACGATCATCCGCCGATGATCGGTTGGTGGATCTGGCTTGGCCAATGGCTTGCCGGCGACACCGCTCTTGGCATCCGTATCATCGGCGTTCTGTCCGGTGCGCTCGGCTCGCTGGCGCTGTGGCGCACGGCGGCGCTGTTGTTCGGCCGCACCACCGCCGGCTGGACGGTGCTCCTCTTCAACGCAACGCTCTTGATCGGCATCGGCAGTCTGATTGCCACGCCCGATGCGCCGTCCGTGCTGTTCTGGGGCCTGACCATCTGGGCGCTGGCGGAGCTGACGAAGGGCCGCAATGCCAACTGGTGGCTGGCGGTCGGGCTTTTCGCCGGGCTCGGCCTTGCCTCGAAATATTCGGTGCTGTTTCTCGGCGCGGGCATCGTGCTCTGGCTGCTTCTGGTGCCCGACGCGCGCCGCTGGTGGCGGTCCTGGCAGCTCTGGGCCGGCGGTGCGTTGGCGCTTCTGATCGTCCTGCCGGTGGTGCTGTGGAACGCCGATCACCAATGGGCGTCCTTCTACAAGCAGTTCGGCCGGGCCGTGCCCCATGGCTGGACGCTGAAATACCTGCTGGAGTTCATAGGCGCGCTGGCCGGGCTGCTCAACCCGCTGATCGCGGTGCTGGCGGTGATCGGTGCGGCGCGGATGATCCGTGGCACCTTGAAGGGGGAGGCGGCGGCCGGCTTGCTGATCTGGACCAGCCTGCCGTTCCTTGCTTATCTCGTCTTCCATAGCTTTCATGCCCGGGTGCAGGGCAACTGGCCGGCGCCGCTGTTCCCGGCGCTGGTGATGATGGCGGCAGTGGTCGCGAGCGCACCGCCGCAGCGCCTTGCCCGGCTGTGGCGCGGCTGTGCCGTGATCGCCGTGCCGCTTGGTCTGGCGGTGTCGCTGGTCGTCTATGTCCATGCGGTGAGCCCGCTGACCGGCACGCTGGCGCGCAAGGACCCGACCTTCCAGACCCGTGGTTGGCCGGAGATCGGCGCCGCTCTGACCGATCTGGCTGGGCGGCACGACGCGCGCTGGATCGCCACACAGGCCTATGGCCTCAACGGGCAGCTTGCCTTTACCCTGCGCGGCGTCTTGCCGGTGGAGCAGGTTACCGAGCGCATCCGCTATGTGATGCAGCCGGATCTGGCTTCCGAAACCGCCCGTCGGCCGGCGCTGTTTGTTGCCGAGGCGCGGCGCGATCCGGGGGCGGAGGCGCTCGCAGCGCGCTTTGGCAAGGTCGAGCGGGTGGCCGAGCTGGTCCGCTCCGTTTCCGGTGTGCCGCTGGAAACGCTGGTGGTCTACCGCGTGGCCGAGCCGTCCGGCGACCCGCGCGATCCGGTTTACCCTTTACCCTGATTGGGGTTCTGACAGGGCGTGACCGTCTGGTCTAAGCGGGTATAAAGGGGAACCTGTTGTTTTCGTTCCGCCCGCTTCGCCCTGAAAGACCTTTTTGATGCGACGTATCCTGCTGACCGCGCCGGACTATGGGCTTGCCTTCGGCGTTGACCGCGCGCAGCGCGAGCTCGTTGCCGCCGGGCTTTTGTCCGCCGTCGGCTGCATGGTGGTGTCCGATCTGTGGACCCGCGAATACCTGCCCTTGCGCGATACGGTCGATGCCGCGCGCCATGAAACGCGTGTCGGGCTGACGGTCACCCTGTGCGGACCGCATGCGCCCCTGTCGGGGGCGGCGCGAGAGCGGTTCGGCGAGACCTTTCCCGGTCCCTTCTGGTGGCGCTGGCGCAGCGCGCTGCGGCTCTTGCCCGAGGAGGTGCTGGCGGCGGAGGTCGATGCCCAGTTCCACCGCTTTGAGGACTACTACCAGCGCCCGGCGGATTTCGTGCATGTCGGCGATGATCTGATGGCAGTGCCGCGCGTCGCCCAGGTGGTGCTGCGGCAGGCGAGCCAGCGCGCCATGCCGCCGCAGGTGATTGCGCCTGGCAAGGGGCGCCGGGGGTTGCGCGCGCTGCACCGTGCGGCGGAAGCGCTCGGCCTGGAGGTGCGTCCGCGCGGGCCGGGCTTTCCCTTTCCCGGCGCCCAGGCCGATTTGCGGGCGCATGTCTGGCGCGGGTTGAACGGGGTGCCGGATGGGGCGGTGGTGATGTGCCAGCCAGGGGAGGCCGATGATCGCCTGCGCCGCAGCGAGCCGCCGGTGGCTCAGGCCGCGCGGGCGGAGCTGTTCGGTTTCCTGAAGAGCGAGGAGTTTTCGCTGCTCCTGGTGGAAAAGGACATCTTCCTCTATTGACGACATGGTCAAAAGGAGCGGGCCCATACGAAAACGGCCCCCCGCGGGGATGGGGAGCCGTTTTCGTATGGGCCGGTCGCGAGGTCAGGAAAGCGACCGGCTGTTGTCCTTGATATAGGGAGCTTCCGGCCGGACAACAGTGATGGGCATCACACAATCCGTTTTGTCGGAACGGAAACGACACTAAGCTGTTTTGGCTCCCGCCCAGGTGGCAGGCGGGAGCAGCGCGGCAGGCATGCTGGAGGGGCAGGGCCGGGGCGCCGCGCGAGGGCGGGCACACGAACGGGGCAGAATACAATGGTTGAGCTGCAAAGGTTTCTGGAGAACAGCTTCTCGCTGGAGGGGCTGTCGGGCGATCTGGCGTCCGGGCTGGCGGCTCTGGCGCGGCCGATGTCGGTCAAGCCCGGGGCGATCCTGTTTGAATCCGGCGATCCGGGCAACGGCTGCTATGCCATTCTGGAAGGCTCGCTCAAGGTCTCGATTGTCAGCGTCGAGGGGGACGAGCAGTTTCTCGCGGTGATGGGGCCGGGCAGCATCGTCGGCGAACTGGCGCTTCTGGACGGGCGGGCGCGTTCGGCCAATGTCACGGCGCTGAAGGCCTCGCGTCTGGCCTTCATCGACAAATATGCCTTCGAGCGCTTCGCCGATGCCAATCCGGCGGTCTACCGCCATATGCTGTCGATTGTCGGCAAGCGGTTGCGCCAGGCCAACGACGTGCTTGCCGCGCGCTCCTTCCTGCCGCTTCCCGGACGGGTGGCCCAGACCTTGTTGCAACTGGCCGAGACCTTCGGCAAGCCGGTGGAGAAAGACCGGATCCTCATTCACTACAAGCTTTCCCAATCGGACATCGCCAATATGGCTGGCGCGGCGCGGGAAAACGTCAGCCGGGTGCTGAATGACTGGAAGCGGGCGGGAACCATCAGCCGGATTTCCGGATATTACTGCCTGGAGAAGCCGGATCTTCTGAAACAGGCCTCGGCGCTCTAGCAGCGCGCGGCCTGCTGCGAGGCTTTCCCGGAACCGCCGTTTCCGCGACGTCGCGACGTCATTTTACGCAATTCGGGCATGAAAATTCTTTTGCGTGCATTGATCGAAGGATGCATCCGGAAATAGAAAATAGTCAGAAATCGCAGGGGGTTAAGCCGTCGGTAACAAGGTTGATCGTAGCAAGGATCAACCAGAGGGTGCCGATGGGCCAAATGCGAGGTTCGCCAGATGCGGTTTTCTGATCTTTCCATTCGCAACAAGCTTCTTCTCAGTGCCGGCGCACTGTTTCTCGTGTCCCTGCTTGGCGTGAGCCTCACCGGATCGGTGGTGATGACCTCCGCGACCCGGGATCTGGCGCATGAGCAAGCCCGCGCCCTGCTTGAGGCCTATGCCGAAGACGTGTCGGGCTCGGTGATCGAGCCGGTGACCGTTGCCAAGACCGCCGCCGCGACCGTGGAAGGGCTCATCCAGGGCGGCATGCGCGATCGCGACAGCCTTGGCGATCTGATGATCCGCACCGTGGAAGCCAATCCGGAACTGGTGGGCATGACGCTGGCCTTCGAGCCGAATGCGCTCGATGGCAAGGATGCGGAGTTCACCTCGCACAAGTATTCCGACGCCACCGGCCGCTTCGTGCCCTATTTCTTCTTCGGCCCCGACCGCACGGTGAAGGTCGAGCAGCTGGTGATGACCAAGGAGGCGGGCACCGAGGGCTGGTATGATGCGCCGGTGCGCAACAACCGTTCGTCGATCACCCCGCCTTACACCTATCCGCTGAACGGCAAGGACGTCCTGATGACCACGGTCAGCTGGGTGCTGCGCGAGGCCGGCAAGCCGGTTGGCATCGTCACCGCCGACATGGCCCTGACCGATATCGTCGAACGGATGTCCACGCACACTCCCTTCGGCGCCGGACGGGTTCGCCTCGTTGGCGGCGACAACCTGTGGGTCTCGACCGACGAGGCGGACAAGCTCGGCAAGCCCGTGGCCGATGCCAGCGTGCTGGAGCTGATCCGCCAGGCGGAGAGTGCCGGCTATGGCGAGAGCATCGACGACCGGTTCCAGGCGGCCGTGCCGGTTGCCTTCCCCGGGGTGGAGAACAAGTGGTACGTCACCGTCGACATTCCCTATGACGTGATGATGGCCGGCGCCATCAGCGCGCGCAACACCATGCTGGCGATCTCCGGCGGCTTGCTGGTGCTGGTCCTCGTTTTCGTCTGGTTCGGTGCCGGTGCGGTTGCCCGTCCGGTGGTGCGGCTCACCGAGGTGATGCGGCGTCTGGCCGATGGGGATACCTCGGTCGACACCTCGATCGGCGCGCGCAAGGACGAGATTGGCGACATGGCCGTTGCCGTCGAGACCTTCAGGGAAAACGCCATCGAGCGTCAGCGTCTTGAAGCGGCGCAAGGCGAGGAGACCAGCGCGCGGATTGCCCGTCAGGCCCGCACCGAGGCGCTGATCACCGATTTCCGCAGCAAGGTGCAGGAGCTGATCGGTACCGTCAGCCAGACCGCCAGCGGCCTTGGCGAGACCGCCCGCGAGTTGACCGAGACCGCGCGCGACAATGCCGAACGCTCGGTCGCGACCTCGCAGGCCAGCTCCGAGGCGACCGACAATGTGCAGACCGTCGCCAGCGCGGCGGAGGAGCTGAGCGCCTCCATCGCCGAGATCTCCCGCCAGGTCGGTCAGACCACCCAGGTGGTCGATCAGGCGACGCAGGGCACCCACGCGACCAACGAGAAGGTCGCCAGCCTTGCCCAGGCCGCCAACAAGATCGGCGAAGTGGTCAGCCTCATTCAGGCGATTGCCGAACAGACCAACTTGCTGGCCCTGAATGCCACCATCGAGGCGGCGCGGGCCGGCGAGGCCGGACGGGGCTTTGCCGTCGTCGCGGCGGAGGTGAAGGAACTGGCGACCCAGACCTCCAAGGCCACGGAAGAGATCGGCGCGCAGATTTCCTCGATCCAGGGATCGACCGGCGAGGCCGTGTCGGCGATTGGCGAGATCGCGCAGATCATGCAGGAGGTCAACGGCTACACCGCCTCGATTGCCAGCGCGGTGGAGCAGCAGGGCGCGGCAACGAGCGACATTTCCCGCAGCGTGCAGCAGGCGGCGCAAGGCACCGGCGCGGTGACCCGCCACATGGGCGAGCTTGCCCAGGCGGTGGAAAGCACCAGCATGGCGGCGGAAAACGTGCTGTCGGCCTCCGGCGCGATGAGCGACAACACCGATGCCCTGCGCAGCGAGATCGACCGCTTCCTGCAGGATGTGGCCGCCGCCTGACCGGCGCGGATCACAGGACAGAACCGAAAAGACGGCGGGGCAGGTCCCCGCCGTTTTTGCGTGCGCCAATGCATCCCGGCCCCCGCGCCGGGATCGGGGAGCCACCGGATGCGCGCTACGGCGCCAGCCGTTCGAGCGAGCGGGCCGGCTGGGTGCCTTTCAGCAGATCCTCCAGCGTCCAGCGGTCGAGGCTGTCCAGAAACGCCTCCGCCGCCTCGGCCATCGCCCCTTTGAGGGCGCAGAGCGGCAGGAAGGAGCAGGCGCAGGGCCCCTCGCGCAGGCAGGCGACCACCGCCAGATCCTGCTCCATCAGCCGCACCACCGCACCGGCACGGATCTCCGACGGCGGGCGCAAGAGGCGCACGCCGCCGCCGCGCCCGCGGGTGGTCTCCACCAGACCGGCCTGCGCCAGCCGGGCAACCAGCTTCATCACATGGGACTTCGCCAGCCCGAGGGTGCGGCTGAGCGTGTCGATGGTCTGCGGCTCATCGACCTGCCCCAGCCGCATCAGGATACGCAAGGCGAAATCGCTTGCCTGGTTCAGTCGCATGGGACCCTCAAAACATTCATTTCATATGTTGCTTTTACCGCGCGAGCATGGCAAATAAAAGATGCGCATGAAATGAATGATAGGCAAAGCCGAGACAGGCAGGGTGACGATGACCGGCACGGGCGAAAGGGACGACGCGGAACTTCGGGTGGTCTCGGCACAGATGCGCCGGGCGCCGGCCCATGCGGATATCGACGCGGAAAAGATCGACCGGTTGGTCGAGGAGTTCTACGGGCGCATCCGCCGCCATTCCCGTCTGGGGCCGATTTTCGAGACGCGCCTTGCCGGGCGCTGGCCGGAGCATCTGGCGATCATGAAGCGGTTCTGGTCGTCGGTGCTGCTGAAGACCGGCAGCTACAAGGGCCAGCCGGTGCCGGTGCACCAGAAGCTGTCGGAGGTTGTTTCCGAGGATTTCGAGCTGTGGCTTGGCGAATTCCGTGAGGTCTGCCGGGAGATCTTCTCACCGGGCGCGGCCCGGGCGGTGATCGAGGCGGGCGAGCGGATCGCCCAGAGCCTGTGGTTCGCCCGCTTCGGCTTTGCCGGGTCGGAACCGCCGCAGGGGCTGACGCAAACGCAAAAAAAGGAGACCGTGTGATGCTGGAAGCTGTCGTGCTTGTTGCGGAAGTCGGCGCGTTTGCGTGGCTGGTGCTGTTCTCCGTGCTGCTTGTCTCCATGGCCGCCGATAGCAAATGGCGGCCCGCGCCCCGGCTCGACCGGATCGGCCGGTCGCTGGTCGGCAATGCCCGAGCGGCCCTGACTGTCGGCGTGGTTGCGCTCGCCGCGCTCGCCGCCCATGACTTCGCCCTGTTCTGAAGGAGGTGGTGTGATGAAACGGCTCTTCTCGCCGCGCCTGGCCCATTGGCTCCCGGCCCTTTTGATCTGGGTGGCGGCGCCGATGCCGCTGTGGATCATGCTGGCGATGATCTGGATCTACGAATAGCGCCTTTAGGGGGGGGGGGGCGTCTGGCCGCATGGGGCGCCGGGGTGGTGAGGCAAAGCTTGCGTCGACACCCCATGCGGTCGCGTCTTTTCTGTGGGCAAGCGATTTCCGCTGACAGCGGAATGGATTAAGCTCCGGCGGTGAGCCTGCCCATCGCCGCATCCGGAGCCTTCCCAACGTGACCGACCAGACCGACCAGACCGAGACCGAAGCGCCCTCGGGTGAGCTGACCCTGCGCACCATGGCCATGCCGGCCGACACCAATGCGGCGGGCGATATCTTCGGCGGCTGGGTGTTGTCGCAGATGGATCTGGCGGGCGGTATCGCCGCCGGACAGCGCGCGCTCGGCCGGGTGGTGACCATCTCCGTCGACCGGATGACCTTCATCCGCCCGGTGCAGGTCGGCGATGTGCTCTGCGTCTATTGCTCGATCCCGACTGTCGGCCGCACCTCGATGAAGGTGGCGATAGAGGCCTGGGCCCTGCGCCACCGCCACGGCGGACGGGAAAAGGTCACCGACGCCACCTTCACCTTCGTCGCCGTCGATGACACCGGCCGCCCCCGCCCGGTCCCCCCGCTCGACGCCGAGGGGTGAGGGCTTTAGGGGAATAGGGAATTCTTGATTTTGATTTCTTGGCTTGGTGTGCAGGAAGTATATCTTTCTATTTTCTGCACATATCGCTTTCCCCAGCGTATAAGCGAAAAAGAAATGGCCTGTCTTTTCTATTTTCTATTTGTAGGCCGAATATTAATACGCATCTATTTTCGTCAAGGCGAGCGGACCGAAATCCCAGATTTGTTGAAAATATTGGATCCGGGTTCCATATCTCATACGATCCTCCCTGAACGAGTCGGCTTCGAAGTTTCTTGAAATCGTTTTGAAACTCCGTTTCGTGTTTCATCGTAAATTCATTATAACTTTCTTTAAATAATACCTTGCATTCGCGGCGAGTTTTTCCGCTACTGGTTGGATGATGGGCTTCTATTATATTGTAGAGACTATTTTGTTTTTCCCAGATAATTTCCTTTATATCATAACCTGGATAAATTGGGTCAGTCAAAATAGGGTGAGTAATTGGAGGAAATGTTGTTACACGCTTTCCCAATTTTCGCAGGCCAAATTTATCTAAGCTTTTTTTAGTTTCAATTGATTTTCGACAAATTTCAAATAGATCAACCCAATTGGTAGAGTATTCGTTATTTTGATTTGCGTGTGATGTGGAGGTGGGAATTAGTAATGAAAAAGTCAATATTATTTTAATAAATTTTATAATTAATGTATTTTGGGGTTTATACATAATTAATATTCCTTTTTACGTATAACTTTGAAGAGTAAGATGTAATAAGTCGTGGAAATTACGTGGGTCGGCCTCCACAGGAGAAATCGTCCAACTTCGCTAGGCTTGCTCCGGTGGTCATATGCACCTGGGCGTGTCGACAACCATGCGCTTCCGATCAACTGCGTACAACCCCGACCACCATTCGCGGTACCCCACTAGCCGAGCAGGCCATCCACGAGAATGTAAGAGGAATGCGTGCTCCCCCCTACACCCCTTCGGCGGGTGGGTCGGCGAGGCGGCCGTCGATCAGGTGCAGGCGGCGATCCATCCGCGCGGCCATGTCGAGATCATGGGTGACGGCGATCACCGACTTGCCGCGCCGGTCCACCAGATCGCGCAAGATTTCGAACACCTGCTCGGAGGATTTGCTGTCAAGGCTGCCGGTCGGCTCGTCGGCGAGGATCACCGGCGGTTGGTTGGCGAGCGCCCGCGCCACCGCCACCCGCTGGCGCTGGCCGCCCGACAGTTGATCCGGCCGCTTGTCCACATGATCGGCCAGGCCGAGATCGGAGAGCAGCCCGACCGCCTCATCCCGCATGGCGTCATGGGAGAGCTTGCCCAGCTTGCGCATGGGGATCATGACGTTTTCCGCCACGGTGAATTCCGGCAAGAGGAAGTGGAACTGGAAGACGAAACCCAGCGTGCTGAGCCGCAGCCGCGCCCGCTTGGCCTCGCTGTGCAGGTGGGTCGGCTTGCCATTGACAAGCACCTCGCCGCTCGTCGGCGTGTCGAGCAGGCCCAGGAGGTAAAGCAGCGAGGATTTGCCCGAGCCGGACGGCCCGGTGATGGCGACGAACTCGCCGCGCTTGATCTCAAGGTCGATGTCGCGCACCAGCGTCACCGGCACCAGGCCGGGCAGGATGCGCGTCAGCCCGCGCGCCTCGATCAGCGGCCCGGCTTCGGCCTCGGTTGTCGCGCCGGGGCCGTCGTGGGTGCTGGTCGCAGCGGTTTCGGACGCGCTCATGCCGCCCCCCGGATGATATCGACCGGGTTGAGCCGGGCGGCGCGGCGGGCCGGCAGGTAGCCCGCGACCCCGGCGGAGAAAAGGGCGAAGGCGCAGGCGATCAGGTAATGCACCGGGCTGTAGTAGAGCGGCAGCGAAGTCAATTCGATCTCGGTCTTCACCTCGAAGGTGAGCGAGCCGAGCGTCAGGCTGAGCGCGTAGCCAAGGCCGGAGCCGAGCACCGAGCCGACCAGGCCGATCAGCAGCCCCTCGGTGAGGAAGATCCGCCGGATGTCCGATTGTTCGAAGCCGAGCGACTTGAGAATGGCGATATCCCGCGATTTCTCATGGACGATGGTCGAGACGATGGTGAAGATGCCAAAGCCCGCGACGAGCAGGATCGCGCCGACCACCGTGTACATGATGATGTTGCGCACCACGAGAACCTCCATCAGCCCCTCGTTCGCCTCCTGCCAGGAGGTGGCGCGGTAGCCGGTCATGCGCTCCACCCGGGCGGCGATCGCGCGCGCGGCGTTGACGTCGTCGAGCCGGATCGACAGGCGGTTGATGGCATTGGGCCGGGAGAACAGCACCTGCGCGGTCTTCAGCACCGTGTAGCCGGTGGCGTCGTCCGCCTGGGTCACGCCGGTGTGGTAAAGGCCGATCACCTTCAGCCGGCGCACCGCCCCGGAGGAGGCGGAGACCGCCACCGTGTCGCCGAGGCTGGCGCCGAGCTTGTCGGCGACCCCATCGCCGATGATCAGCCCGTTGAGATTGGCCGCAAGGTCGAGGAACGAGCCGGCGCGCATGTCCTCGGCAATGGTGGAGATCTTCAGATGGGCGGCCGGATCGACCCCGGTGAGCGAGATCGCCACATCCTTGCCGCCGTAGCGCAGCACCGCCTGGCCGTTCAGCGAGGCGGCCATGCGCCCGGGCAGCCAGCTTGCCAGCATCGCCCGCAGCCGCACCGGATTGCGCAGGCCCCGTGTGTCGTCATCCGGCCGCGCGCCGATCACATTGACCGCGTCGAACCGGGTGGCGGCGGGGGGAGGGGGCGGATCGCGCTGATCATCGGTCACCTCCACATGCGGGATGGCATCGACCAGCGTGGCGATGAAGTCATGCTGGGAGCCCTCCATCAGCGCCGCCATGGCAATGGAAAAGCCGACGCCAAGGGTCACCCCCAGCACCGAGACGACGCTCTGGCGCAGCCGTCCGGCCACATGGGTCAGCGCGATCGACAGGATCAGCGGCATGGCTCAACCCTCCGGCGCGCCGGAGACGGGGGCTGCATCGGCGCGCGCCTGCGCCTTCGCCCTCTGGCCATCGCGCAAGGCATCGCTCCAGGTGGCGACGATCCGCTCGTCTTCGGCAAGCCCGTCCAGCACCTCCACCGTGGTGGTGCCGCGAATGCCGATCATCAACTGGCGGGTTTCCAGCCGGCCGTCATCGCGCAAGACATGCACCCGGTCGCCGTCGAGCGCCGCCAGCGGGATCAGCAGCGTGTCGGCGACCTGACGCACGATCACGTTGACATCGCTGGTCATGCCGATCATCAGCGGCGTCTCGGCCGGGAAGGTGAGATAGACCCGGTAGGTCTTCAGGATCGGATCGCCTTTTGGCGTGATCCGGTCGACGCGGGCGTCGAAGGTGCTGCCGGGAAAGGCGTCGGCCCGCACCAGCGCGGTCTGGCCGGCGCGAATGAGCGGAATGTCTTCCTCGTTGATGTCGGCGACGATCTGCAGCGGTTCGGCCTGTCCGACCCAGAACAGCACCTCGCCCGGCTCGGCCACCTCGCCAACTTCGCCATCGCGGCGCAGCACCTTGCCGTCCATCGGCGCACGCAGCTCATAATCGGCAAGGCGCGCCGACTGCGCCGCCACCAGCGCCACGTTGCGCGAATGATCGTTCTCCACCCGGTCGAAGGCCTGGCGGGAGATCACCCGCCGCTCGACAAGGCCCGCCGCCCGCTCCAGCTCCTGCGCCGACAGCTTCTCGCGCGCCTGAAGCTCGGCGAGCGTTGCCCGGGCGTCCGAGGCGTCGAGCCGGCCGAGGACGGTGCCACGAGTGACCGTCTCGCCCTCGCAATTGCACAGCTCGATGATGCGCTCGCGCAGCACACTGGTCACCTTGGCCCAGCGGACCGGCTCGACGACGCCGGTGGCATAGACCACATCGGCGGCGCTGCCGCGATGGGGCTGAACGATGGCCACCACCACCGGCCGGTCCTTCCACCACCAGGCGCCGGCCAGGCCTGCCGCCAGCAGCAGAAGAAGAATGAGGAACGTTCGCCAGCCGGTCATCGCGCTGCATCCAGGTCAAGAGTGCCGAAGGGTACGGAGAATGATACGGGTCTCAATCGCTTGCCTCTTGCCCTTGATGTTTCGGGCGAGCCTATCACCGCTTCGGCCGGGCCATCCATCCGCAGAAGCGCGGAAGACGGAGGGTAAGGTGGATTGCTACACGCAACCGGCGAGGTGGAAACACTTTGTTTACCATGTCTGGCCGAAAATCCGGCGACAAATCAATTTGATGCCGACTGCTCGGCTGAGAAACAAGGGGGTCGCCAAAGCATGGAGTCCATGCATGGCGCTGAGGGGCACATCCGGTTGGCCGTCCTCGACGGAGAAGGCACGACGCGCAGTCTTGCCGGCTCGGTCGCGACCGCAATGGATCATCCATGCGCGGCGCCGGTGGCATTTCACAGCTTCGAGCCGTTTTACGCGGCGAACACGCAAACCCGCCCGGACGTGATGATCGTCGATCTGGAGACGCTCGGTCAGGATGGGCATCTGTCCCGGCTCGCGGCGGCCCAACCCCAGGCCCTGCTGATGGCGGTCAGCGCCAAGGGCTCGCTCAGCCGCAGCCTGTCGGCGATGGAGGCCGGCGCCCATGATGTGATCTCCATTCCGGCCGATCCGGTGGTGGTCGCCGAGAAGATCGACCGGTTCCTGCTGCAAAATTCCCGCGCCCCGCGCGGTCAGGGGGGCGCGGCGCGCGCCGGCGCCGCAGAGCGGGCGAAACCTGAGAGCGCCACGCCCTACACCTTCGAAGGGTTCGTCGGCGGGTCGGCCCGCATGCGCGACATCTACGATCAGATCCGCCGCATTGCCCCGTCCACCGCGCCGGTGTTCGTGACCGGCGAATCGGGCAGCGGCAAGGAATTGTGCGCAGCGGCGATCCACGCCCGCTCGCCGCGCAAGGACAGTGCCTTTGTCGCCATCAACTGCGCGGCGATCCCGGCCGAGTTGATGGAGAGTGAGATCTTCGGCCATGTCCGCGGCGCGTTCACCGGTGCGGGCGAGGACCGGCCCGGCGCGGCGGAACTGGCCGACAAGGGCACGCTGTTCCTCGACGAGATCGGCGAGATGGACATCGCCTTGCAATCGAAGCTTCTGCGCTTCGTCCAGACCGGCATGATCCAGCGGGTCGGCGACACGCGGCAACGGCCGGTCGATGTGCGGATCCTGTGCGCGACCAACCGGGACCCGCATGAGGAAATCGCCCGGGGGCGGTTTCGCGAGGATCTTTATTACCGGCTGCATGTGCTGCCGATCCGGCTTCCGGCCCTGCGCGACCGGCGCGAGGACATCCTGCCGCTGGCGCAGACCTTCCTCACCCGCTACGCGGAGCAGGAGGGGCGCAAGTTCACCCGCCTCGACCCGGCGGCGGAAGAAAGCCTTCTGACCTACGACTGGCCGGGCAACGTGCGGCAGCTCGAAAACGCCATGCGCCAGGCCGTGGTTCTGCATGATGGCGAGCTGCTCAGGGCGCAGATGCTGCCCGGCTTCCTGCGCGGCGAGGGCAGTGCGATCGGATCGCCGATCACCTCGCGCGATCTCGCGCCTGTGCCGGCGCGCGGCCGGGTTCGTGAGATCGAGCCGCTCTGGGCGCAGGAAAAGCGGATTATCGAACAGGCGCTCGCTGCCTTCGATGGCAATATTGCCAAGGCGGCCGCCGCGCTGGAGATCAGCCCCTCGACGATCTACCGCAAGCGCCAGTCCTGGAGCGGGCGTCCGGAAGAGGTGAGCGGGGCGACGTTTACGTCTTTCGCTGGATAATCTTGTTGTTTTTCCAGGGCCGGTCTATACGGTGCGCCGCGAATGCTTGGGTGCCGCGGGCGCATCCGCGTCCGGTCGGGGGCGGATGCTGCGGTTGCCGGGCAATGATCACATGGCGGGTCCTGCAGCCGGAAGAGGCGGTTGCCGATGCGCCGAGCCAGCGGCTGTGGGGCGAATGATGACCAAGGCTCTTTTTTCCGGATGCGGCCCGGTTGCGGCTGCCGCCCTGCTTCTGACGGTGAGCCATATCCTGCCCGTTTCCGCCGAAAGCCCGGAAAACCTGCCGAAGGATGCTCCGGCAAGTGCTGCGGCCGCGACGCCAGAAGCTGCCCTGTCGAAGGCCCAGGCTGAACTGGACACCGCCTGGCGGGCGCTGGAGCCGCTCGGCTTTTCCGCTGGCCTCTTCGTCGAAGCGGGCAGTGTCGTCGGCTATGGCGCCTATGTGCCGCGCGCCAAGGCCAGCTTCGCCCCCACCGACACCCTGGTCGTCTATGCCCAGCCGGTCGGCTATGGCTATCGGGAAACGGAGACGGGCTATGGCATCCGGCTGACCGCCGATTACACCCTGCTCACCCCGTCCGGACAGGTTCTGGCGGAGGAAAAGGGATTTGCCCGCCTCACGTCCGACAGCCGGGAGAAGCGCCGCGAGCTTTACATCACGCTGCGGCTCGGCTTCGACGGCCTGCGCCCCGGCGCGTACACGCTGCTCGCCCGGATCAACGACGCGGTCAGCGGCAAGTCCGGCGAGTTGTCGCTGCCCTTCACCGTCACGGCCGAGTAGCCAGACCCTAGCGCGCCAGCCGCAGCTTGCTGATCTCGTCGGCAATCCGCTTGAACGCCTCGACCAGATCGTTGTTGGACTTGGCCTCGAACGCCATGTTCGGCGAGGTGGCGCAGTTGCGCATCATCTTCACCGTGTCCCGGTCGCTGATCCGGAAGGCGACGGTGTAGATCGAAACCCCGTCCGCCTTGGCGTTCTCGCAGGTCAGCGCCGTGCGTTCGTCCATTTTTCGCTCGATTTCCCAGCGTTGGTCGACACCGCGGCCAAGACGTTGCTCCGCGCCATAGCCATAGGCTTCCGGGCGGGTCCGGTTGAACGTGTACTGGTTGGTATAGGTGTTTTGCCCGTCGGTCATGACGATCAGGATGCGCACATGCTCGTTGTCGCTGGTCTCGTCCTTTTCACGTCCGGAGGTGAAGGGCGCGCCCGGCGTCAGCATCCGCCAGCCCCAGACCGTGCCCTGTTGGATGTTGGTGTTGCCGGTGGCCTTCATCTTCTTCAGGCCGGCATAGATTGTGCTTTCTTTGTCGGTCAGATTGGTGACGGGGGCGGTGCGGCAGTTGTAGTTCGGGCCCTTGGTGTAGCTGTTGCCGTAGCTCCGGGGCTGGTTCCGGTATTTGCAGAGCCGCTTCTGGGCATATTCCGGGCGGGTCATGCCGCTGTTCTTGTAAGCTCTTTTGACGGAGGTCGTGCAGGCGCCCTTGTCTTCATCGAGATAGAAGTTGGTGAATTTGCCCTTATAGTCGCCCTGGTTTTTTTCCCTTAGTGGCTCGGCGGGGGCGAACTGCGGCACGAACAAGGTGGCGGGATCGTCCCTGGTCGGCGCCGCGTCGGTGACGTCATACGGCATCGGTCGGGCCTCGACACAGCCGAGCCAGTCCGTGTGCTTGAGCTGCTTGAACAGGGTGAAGCGGCTGGGCCGGCCGTTGATGAAATACCGCTGGTCGAACTCGTTCGGGTCCGGGGTGCCATCGGCGCGGGTCTCGAAATTGGTCCAGTGGATCGGCGAGCGCCCCTCCCGGTCCATCCAGTCTTCCGACGCGCTCTCCTTGCCGATGTTGACGAAGGAGGTGAAAGGCACCAGCCCGATCTTGACCCGGTCGCGCCGGTCGCCGGTCTTGTTGATCTCGAACAGGGTTTCGGCAAGGTCCTTGCCGGCATTTTTCAAGGTGGTCAGCTTGCTGCCGCGCATGGAGCCAGAGTTGTCGAGCACCATCACCACATCGAAGGTGGCCTTGCCGACCACGGTTTGCGAGCGCACCGAAACATCCAGGGTATCATTCCCGAAGAAGCTGCCGAACAGGGCCGGCACCTTCTCCCGGCCGATCACCGTCACCACGCCCTTGACCACGGAAACCTCCACCTCGACGTTTCCGCCGTGCTGGGGAATGTAGGTGGAGTTGAAGTAGCGGGTCGCGTTCTCCCTGATCGCGTCCTCGGAAAGGCCGTCCGAATCGTAGTTCGCCGCCAGCGCTGCCGCATCCACCGCCGCCTGCAGCCGGGCCTTGGTGCTGTGGCCACGGCCAAAGTCCAGCCCGGCGCCAACGATCAGGATCAGGAAGGCTGCCACCAGCGCCAGCATGATGACCAGCGCGCCGGAGCGATCGTCAGCGAATTTCGAGAGGAGACGCCTGAATTTTCTCATGGAAGGAGTGCTAGAGCGAACTGTTTTAAAAAGAGTTTCCGCAGCTTGAACGATTGGCTCGACCGTCCTCGCCAGCACCCATTCATGCCGCGCTCACCGGTAACCGTATCGACGAAAAAAACCGGATAAGAAGGTCATTGACAGGGCAGGGGCACCATCCTACATGTGCAGCGCTGTTAGCACTCTCATTGAAGGAGTGCCAACGTGGTCTGCGGTCGCCCCGTTGCGGTTTTCATGCAACGGGGGATGAGTACCACGCTGGCCAGGAAAGGAAAGAGCACGTCATGAAGTTCCGCCCTTTGCATGATCGCGTCGTTGTCCGCCGCGTCGATTCCGAGGAAAAGACCGCTGGTGGGATCATCATTCCGGACACCGCCAAGGAAAAGCCGCAGGAAGGCGAGATCGTCGCTGTTGGCGCCGGCGCCCGGAAGGACAGCGGCGAGCTGATCGCGCTGGACGTCAAGGCCGGCGACCGCGTGCTGTTTGGCAAGTGGTCCGGCACCGAAGTCAAGATTGACGGCGAAGACCTTCTGATCATGAAGGAATCCGACATCATGGGCGTGATCGGCTAAGCACCGAAACGCTCTTGCCGCCGGGCTTGGGGCACCGTTGATGTGCGCTCGTTTCTCGGCCTCGCCACTTTAGCGCGGGGCTGACGAGCGCCCCTCGGAGGCACCGCGAGCCATCGGCGGTTTCACCGGACAAAGATCAATCAGGAGACTGAGATTATGGCTGCCAAGGAAGTCAAGTTTTCCACCGAAGCCCGCGACCGGATGTTGCGCGGCGTCGACATTCTCGCCAATGCGGTCAAGGTGACCCTCGGCCCGAAGGGCCGGAACGTCGTCATCGACAAGGCCTTCGGCGCTCCGCGCATCACCAAGGACGGTGTGTCGGTCGCCAAGGAAATCGAGCTTGAGGACAAGTTCGAGAACATGGGCGCCCAGATGGTGCGCGAAGTGGCGTCGAAGACCAACGACATCGCCGGTGACGGCACCACCACCGCCACCGTTCTGGCCCAGGCCATCGTTCGCGAAGGCGCCAAGGCCGTTGCCGCCGGCATGAACCCGATGGACCTGAAGCGCGGTGTCGATCTCGCCGCTGCCGCTGCCGTCAAGGATCTGGTCGGCCGCTCCAAGACCATCTCCACCTCCGCCGAGGTTGCCCAGGTCGGCACCATTTCGGCCAATGGCGACACCCAGATCGGCAAGGACATCGCCGAGGCGATGCAGCGCGTCGGCAATGAAGGCGTGATCACCGTCGAGGAAGCAAAGTCCCTTGAGACCGAGCTCGAAGTCGTCGAAGGCATGCAGTTCGACCGCGGCTACCTGTCGCCGTACTTCGTGACCAACGCCGAGAAGATGATTGCGGATCTCGAGAAGCCGTACATCCTCCTGCACGAGAAGAAGCTCTCCAACCTGCAGGCCATGCTGCCGATCCTGGAAAGCGTCGTGCAGTCCTCGCGTCCGCTGCTGATCATCGCCGAGGACGTCGAAGGCGAGGCTCTGGCCACCCTCGTGGTCAACAAGCTGCGTGGCGGCCTGAAGATCGCTGCCGTCAAGGCTCCGGGCTTCGGCGATCGCCGCAAGGCCATGCTCGAGGACATCGCCATCCTGACGGGCGGCACGGTGATCTCCGAGGATCTCGGCATCAAGCTCGAGAACGTCACCCTCGACATGCTCGGCACCGCCGAGAAGGTTGCCATCACCAAGGAGACGACCACCATCGTCGACGGTGCGGGCGACAAGGCCGACATCGAAGGCCGCGTTGGCCAGATCAAGGCGCAGATCGAGGAGACCACCTCCGACTACGACCGTGAGAAGCTCCAGGAGCGTCTTGCCAAGCTCGCAGGCGGTGTGGCCGTGATCCGCGTCGGTGGCGCCACCGAGGTTGAGGTCAAGGAAAAGAAGGACCGCGTCGACGACGCGCTCAACGCGACCCGCGCTGCCGTGGAAGAAGGCATCGTACCGGGTGGTGGCACCGCCCTGCTGCGCGCCAAGAAGGCTGTCGAGGCTCTGACCTCCGACAATGCCGACATCCAGGCCGGCATCAAGATCGTGCTGCGTGCGCTTGAGGCTCCGATCCGTCAGATCTCCGAGAACGCGGGCGTCGAAGGCTCGATCGTTGTCGGCAAGATCCAGGAGAACGCCGACGAGACCTTCGGCTTCAACGCGCAGAGCGAAGAATTCGTCAACATGGTGGAAGCCGGCATCATCGACCCGACCAAGGTCGTGCGCACGGCTCTGCAGGACGCGGCTTCGATCGCCGGCCTGCTGATCACCACCGAGGCGATGGTCGCCGAGCTTCCGAAGAAGGAAGGTGCAGCGGCTCCGGCAATGCCGGGCGGCGGCATGGGTGGCATGGGTGGCATGGACTTCTAAGAAGTCCTGCATCCAGCTATGCTTCGTGGAAGGGGTGGCCTTTGGCCGCCCCTTTTGCATGAACGCCCCGGAACCAGCAACGTTCAAGGAACCTCAAAATGACCCGCGATACGGTGGAACGCATCGAGCGGCTCGAGGAGCAGGCCGCGCATCAGGAGCGCACGATCGAGGACCTCAACGAGGTGATCACCGCCCAGGCCCGTCAACTCGACGCGCTCGCCCGCAAGGTGGCGGCGCTGGCCGAGCATGTGGATGAGCTTGAGGACCTGTCGGTGTCCCAGGCGCCGGTGACCCGCCCGCCGCACTACTGAGGGGGCCGGCGCTTCGGTCGCCGTCGGATCGTGGCGGTCGAAGCGGGAAAACGGCGGGCGCGATAACATCGTCTTGCGCCGCGCCGGGCGATCCCGCTAACTGGCTGACATGGTCCAGATTCTTCCCGTCGCCGCTCTTCTCGCCGGCTCCGCCCTGTTGCTCTTGGCGGGCGGTCTGCATGGCCTGCTGTTGCCCTTGCGCGGCTCGGCGGAGGGGTTCTCCGATACCTCGCTCGGCCTCCTCGGCACCGGCTGGGCCATCGGTTATGTCGCCGGCTGCCTGATGACGCCGATCATCGTCAGTCGGGTCGGGCATATCCGCTCCTTCGGTGTGTTTTGTTCCCTCGCGGCCATCGTCGTCCTGCTCAACCTGCTGATCCTGCATCCGGCGGGCTGGATTCCCTTGCGGGCGGTTTCCGGTTTCTGCTTCGCCGGCGCGGCGATGGTGGTCGAAAGCTGGCTGAACGAGCGGGCCACCCCGGAGAGCCGTGGCCGGATCTTCGGCCTCTACACCATGATCAATCTGGGTGCGACCACCGCCGGTCAGATGCTGCTGATCATGGGCGATCCGGCCGGCTATTTCTTCTTCGTGCTGGGCTCGATCGTCTATTCCATGGCGCTGCTGCCCACGGCCCTTTCGACGGCGGCCGCGCCGACGCCGCTGGCGCAGGCCCGGCTCGACCTCAAGGCCCTGTGGCACAACTCTCCGGTGGCGGTGACGGGCGTGTTCCTGGTGGGCATTTCCAACAGCGCCTTCGGGACCCTTGGCGCGGTCTACGGGCGCCAGATCGGGCTGTCGGTCACCAGCATCGCCAGCATGATGTCGATTGCGCTGCTCGCCGGCGCCTTGATCCAGCTTCCCATCGGCATGCTGTCCGACCGCATGGACCGCCGCTTCGTGCTGATCGGCCTGGCCGCCTGCGGCTGCCTGATCGGCGCCCTGCTCAGCCTGGGATCGGGCTTCCCGGTGGCCTTGACCATCGCCCTCGTCGGGGCCTTCGGCGGCATGGTCTATTCCATGTATCCGGTGATCGTCGCCCATGCCAACGACCACTCCCCGCCGGGCGAGTTCCTGAAAACGAGCGGCGGCCTGCTGCTTCTGTTCGGCGCCGGCTCGGTGGTCGGCCCGCTGCTGGCGGCGATCCTGATGACCGTCACCACGCCGAGCGGCCTGTTCGGCGTGACCTCCGCCGCCCATGGTACGATCATCGCCTTTACGCTCTGGCGCATCACCCAGCGCAAGGCGGTGGCACCGGAAGAGCGGGAGGACTTCGTCGCCATGGCCTCGGCGACCCGGTTCTCGACACCCGAAGCCCTGTCGCTCGATCCGCGCGCGGAGGAGGAGCTGGAGGACGACAGCGCCGATTTGCCCGACCAGCCGGAGGAGACGCTGTCGCAGCGTCCGGCATGCACGTGAGCCCAATGGCGATCGGCTGCTGGCCCGCCGGTTAGTCGCCTTCGTACCAGATGCGGTAAAGCGCGCCGGCGCGGTCGTCGGAGACCAGCAGCGAGCCATCCGGCAACTGCGCCACATCCACTGGCCGGCCGAGATAGGAGCCGCTTTCATCGAGCCAGCCTTCGGCGAAGGGCACCGTTTCGGCGCTGCCATCCTCGGCAATGGCGGTGAACATCACCCGCGCGCCGACCGGCGTCGTCCGGTTCCAGGAGCCGTGCTGGGCGGAAAAGATGCCGCCGCGATAGCGCTCGGGAAACATCTTTCCGGTGTAGAAGCTCATGCCGAGATCCGCCGCATGGGCGATGGTCTCGACCGCCGGCATCACCACGTCCTCGGGCACCGTGTCGGCGGCGTATTCGTGGGTGCGCACCGCGCCACCACCATACCAGGGAAAGCCGAAATGCTGGCCCGGCGCTGTCTGCCGGTTGATTTCCCCGGGCGGAATGTCGTCGCCCATGCGGTCGACCTGATTGTCGGTGAACCACAGCTCGCCGGTCTCGGGATGAAAATCATGGCCGACCGAGTTGCGGATGCCCCGGGTGAAGACCTCGCGGCCACTGCCATCCCGGTTGAGGCGGATGATGCCGCCAATGCCGGTCTTGTCGTAGAGCGCGAGTTTGCGGCGCGGGGGCACATTGTAGGGCTGGCCCAGGGAGATGTAGAGCCGGTCGTCGGGGCCGACGCGGCAGACCCGGGCGGAGTGATTGCGGCTCTCCTCCGATGGCGGGATCAGCTCCCCCTTTTGCACAATGACGGTTGCCGGCGGATCGCCCGCGTCACCAATCGTTCCGGCACCGGCAAAGCCGAGAACCCGGTTCTGCTCGACCACGTAAAGAACCCCATCGGGCGCGAAGCAGACCCCATTGGGGATGACGAAATCGACCGCCGGGGCAAATTGCCGGACCGTGTCGGCCCGCTGGTCCTTGTCTTGGTCGGTCACCACCCAGACCCGGTCGCCCCGGGTGCCGACAAAGACGTGGGTCCCCTCCGGCGCCACCGCCAGATGCCGGGCTCGGGGCACCAGTGCATAGACATCGATCCGGAATCCGTCGGGCAGGGTGATGCGGTCAAGGATCGCGCGCAGGCGCTCAAGACGTGCCGCGTCCTGAGCGACGGTTTCGCCCCTTGGCGCGGGCGCCGCATCCACCGGCACTCCCGCGCCCGGAGCCAGCATCAGCGCCGCCATCAGCGTGAGAGCGGTCAGGCATCGTCTGGGGCCGGACAAAGAGGCGCTGAAGAGACGCGAGGATACGGGCATGACGGAACCTCCCTTGTGGGCGCGGGCGGGTGGCCCGGGGCGTGCCTGCCGGATGCGTGGGCAAGGGCAGACGGGAAGTGTAGCCCATGGCCTCCCGGTGCGCATGTGGCGCGCGCGGCGCCGGTGTGTCCCGGCCGGTCCTGGAGGGTAAAATTGCCCGCTTGCCCTGCTTCCGCCACCGTGGCATAAGAAGCCGTCATCAAGAGAAGGGCTGGCGCCCTCGCCAACCTGCCCGACCGGGCAAGGTGGTCTCCCTCAACCGGGGATGTGGCCGGGAAACCGGCAACGAAACGGTCGACTTTGTCTCTCGCGCCAGTCCTCCTCGGGAAACCGATGGAGGATTTTTCATGCTCGGTCTTCGCCAACGTCTCCAGCCGGAGGCTGACGCCCGCACGCCGCTTGCGCGGGAACAGGCAGAGCCGGTCTCGTCTTCCGAGCCGTTGTCGTTTCTGGAGTTACGGGTGCTGGCCGTTGGGGCGCTGGTGCGGCTGCGGATGCCCCGGGCCGGCCGGGTCGCGCCCCCGCTGGCGGCGACAGAGCGGCTGGCGCGGCTGGAGCGGCTGCAAACGCTGTGGATGTCCGGCTGCCGGCAGGTGATCGATGAGGGGCTCTTCCATGACATCGCCCATCGCCACCCCACTGTGGCCCGGAGCGTTCGCGCCCGGGTCGAAAGCCGCCCGTAAGGCGGAGGTGGGCAGTGGGGCGAACGGGGCCGGGCACCAGGCTTGCTGGCGCCCGTGCCGTGACGGCGATCAGGCCGGGGTAACGTCGTAGCCTGCCGCCTCGATGGCCTGCATCAGCTCCTTCTGCGGGCGCACGCTCTGGATTTCGGCGATGCCCCGCTCAAGGTCGATCTCGGCCGTGGAGGTGGGATCGGCGGCGGAGAGGGCCTTGGCGACGGCGGATACACAGCCGGAACAGGCCATGCCTTCGATTTTCAGGGTGATCATGTCGCTTCCACACTGGTTGCTGTAAGGTGGGAGGTATCCTGAGCCTTTCCGCAACTGGAAGGTCAAGCACGCACAAATGCGGACCGTATCTGTGCACAAGACGGGTACGGGGGCCGGCGGGAGGGAGCTTGAACGGCTGGAGATTCGGCAGAATCAGCGTATTCAGGCAGTATTGTATCTGGGCATGATTCGGCTGGAGCCGACGGAAAAGCATGGCGCGCGCGACAGGCATCTTCATTTTTCTCTGCATGGTGATCATCGCCGGGTCTGTGGCGGCGATGCTGATGTTTCAGTTCGCCCGGCCCGTCGGCGAGGCGTTGTCCCTCAGCCTGGCTCTTCTGTGCGCAATGGTCGTGATTCATCTGGTGTTCGCCCGTCAGCGCGAACGCAGCGATGTCAGCGAAAAAGTCGCCCAGTTGGAAGAGCGGGTGATGGAGGTCGATGAGGACATCGGCAATCTGGAAGGCCGGCTGAGCGGCATGGAAACCAGCCTGCCGCGTCGGGCCCGGGACGAAATCGACCCGCTGTTCGCCGAGGTCGAGGTTCTGGGCGGCCTGATCAAGCAGATGGCCGAGGCTATGGCCGGCATGGAAGATCGCATCGACGAGCAGGACCGTAAGGCGCTGGAGGCACCCCCGCCCCGTTACGTCGGTTACGAAGAGGCACCGCGCGCCCTCGGCTATACCCAGCCGCCCGAGCCGGTGCACGCGCCGCACCGGGAGGAGCCTCCGGCCCCGGCGCCCCGCATGTCCGCGCCTGCGCAGGATCAGGGTTATGCGGAGCGGTCCCACGCGGACCATGGCTATCAGGAGCGCGGTCATTCCGAACGTGGGCATCCCGAACGCGATCATGGCGAACACCGTCGTCCCGAACGCGCGCCTGGCCCGCAGGACCGCGCCGCGCGGGCGCCGAGGGAGGCCGCCCCGCCGGTCGAACGCACCCGCGTCCGGCATGGCCCGGCGCCGACGCGGCACGGTCGGCCCGATCTGGCCATGCGTCAGACCATTCAGGAAGCGCTCGATTCCAGCCGGGTCGATCTCTACCTGCAGCCGATGGTGACCCTGCCACAGCGGCAAGTGCGCGACTATGAGGCGCTGACCCGCATCCGCGATGCCAATGACACCATGCTGGAGCCGGTGGATTTCATCGATGAGGCGGTGCGGGCCCGGCTGATGCCGGCCATCGACAACCTGATGCTGTTTCGCGCCATCCAGGTGCTGCGGCGCCTGTCGAGCCGCAACCGGAGCTCTGGCCTGTTCGTCAATGTCTCCTCGCAGACCCTGGTGGATGAGCGGTTCTTTCCCGGGTTTCTCGACTTTCTGCGCGGTCAGGAGGGCTATGGCGAACACCTGACCTTCGAGTTCACCCAGCACGATGTGGCTGACATGGGCGCGCTCGAACATGAAAGCCTTGGCGCCCTCGCCGAACTCGGCTTCCGTTTTTCCGTCGACCGGGTGACGGATCTGCGGATGGATTTCAAGGCGTTGGCCGATGTTGGCTTCCGGTATGTCAAGGTGCATGCCAGCCGTCTGATCGGCGGCGATGCCCTGCAGGCAAGCCACATTCATCCGGCGGATTTCTCCGACCTGCTGCGCCGGTTCGGCATGGAACTGGTCGTCGACCACATCGAGACCGAGGCACAGGCGTTGGAGGTGCTGGATCTCGAAGTGCGGATCGGTCAGGGCTACCTGTTCTCGCCGCCGCGCCCGGTCCGCCCGGAGGTGCTGCAGGGCCGCCCGCCGCGTCCGGCCCGCCGGGCGGCGGAGTAGGCCTTTCTCCCGGGACGGCCGGCTCTCTCGGTGCCCTCCTGGCCCCCGAGCCGGGACCGGAGAGCCGAAAGACGTGCGTTTCCAACCTCTCTTGAGAACCGGCCAGCCGGGCCATCAGGCAAAAGGGCCGCGAGCGGGAAAACGCTCGCGGCCCTTTTTCGTGCTCAGCAGGTGGGGGACTTCCCCCACCAAGGTTGGGTCAGGACGGCTGTTTCGGGCCGACGGTGACGATGGTCGGGCTGGCGCTGCCCAGCAGCCGCTTCGCCACCCGCTTGATGTCCTCCAGCGTGACCGCCTCGATCAGCGAGTTGCGCTTGTCGATGTAGTCGAGGCCGAGCTTTTCCATGCGGATGCCGAGAAGCTGGTTGGCGATCTTGCCCGAGGTGTCGAACCGCAGCGCATAGGAGCCGGTCAGGAAGCTCTTGGCCTTGGCAAGTTCCTCTTCCGTCGGCCCTTGCGTGGCCATGCGGCCCATCTGCTCGCCGATGATCTGCAAGGTCTCGCCCGCCCGGTCCGCGCGGGTGCCGGTCGCGGCGATCAGCATCCCGGCGTGATCGTAAGGCACCAGATAGGAGCCGACCGAATAGGCGAGGCCCCGCTTTTCCCGCACCTCGTCATAGAGCCAGGAGGAGAACGAGCCGCCGCCGAGAATATGGTTCATCACATAGGCGGGGATAAAGTCTGGGTCGTCACGCTTCAGGCCGGGCAGGCCGATGCGGATCGCGGTCTGCGGCACATCAAGGGTGACAGCCTCCTCGATCTCCGTGCGCGGGGTGATTTCCGCCACCGGCGTCAGATCCGGCTCGGCGGGCAGAGCGGCGAAGACCCGGTCGAGCAGCGGGCCGAGCGTGGCCGCATCGATCGCGCCAACGACGGCGATCTTCAGGGAGCTTTGGGCGAACAGGCGCTGATGCTGCGCCTTCAGATCCGCCGGGGTCAGCGCCGAAACGGTCTCTTCCGTGCCATTGGCGGGCCGGCCGTAGGGATGGTCGGGGAAGACGGTACGGGCAAAGGTGCGGGCGGCGATGGCATCGGGGTCCTTCTCCTGTCGGCGCAGACCGGCGACGATCTGGCTGCGCATCCGCTCCACCGCATCCGCGTCGAAACGTGGTTCGGTGACCGCCAGCCGCAACATCTCGAACGCGTCCTCCGCATTGGGCGTCAGCGTGCGCAGCGAGCCGTAAAAGGCATCGCGCCCGGCGTCGAAGCCGATCTTGATGGCCAGATCCTGCATCCGCTCCTGAAAGGCGCGGGAGGTCAGGTCGCCCGCGCCCTCGTCGAGGGTGGCGGAAAGGAGGTTGGTCAGCCCCTCCTTGCCGTCCGGATCCTGCGCCGAGCCGCCGGAGAAGGCGAAATCGACGGCGATGATCGGCACCGTGTGGTCCTCCACCAGCCAGACCGACAGGCCGGCGGGGGTTTCGAACGGCTGGATGTCGACCGCCCGTGCATTCGCGACCGTCAGGAACAGCGCGATCATGCTGGCGACGAACAGCAGCGACAGGCGGTGCGGCAGCGGCGCCGGCAGAGGGCGCGCGATGGCGGCGGAACGGGGTCGGGTCATGGTCTGTCGGTCTCCGGCAATCAGGGCTGGGCGGTCGTTGCACCGGCCTCAGAGGGGGCCGCTGCATCAGCGGTCGGCGCCGGTCCTTCGGCCACGACCTGGGGGCGCAGGTAGGCCGTCACCGGCGGCCGGACGAGATACTTCGCGGCAGCCGCCTGCACCTCCTCGGCGGTGATGGCGCTCACCTTGGCCGGCCAGTCGCGCACGTCCTGAATGCTCGACCCGGTGGTCATCGCCGCGCCGAACATGCGCGCCAGCGTGGACTGGCTGTCCTGGGCGTAGAGGGCACTGGACAGAAGGCTTTTCTTCGCCCGCTCCAGTTCCTCCGCGCTGACCCCATCGGCGACCAGCGTATCGATGGTCTGGCGGATCGCGGTGCCAAGTTCTTCCAGTGTGTGCCCGTCACGCGGGACCGCGTAGATCATGAAGCTGGTGTCATCCAGCGAGGTCGACTGATACCAGCCGCCGGCCGAGGCGGCGATGGCGTCATCGGCCACCAGTTGCCGGTAGAGCCGGCTGGTGCTGCCGCCGCCGAGGATCTCGGCCAGAAGGTCGAGCGCCAGCGCATCGCGCCCCTCGGCGGTGGTGTAGCTGGGCACCAGCCAGACCTGCCGCACATTCGGCTGGTTGACCCGGGCATCGTTGAGCGTGACCTGCCGGGTGCCCGGCACCAGTTGCGGCGCCGGGCGGCTGCGGGCCCCGGGCTCGGCGCGCCGGCGCACCGCGCCATAGGTCTTTTCGGCAAGGGCGCGCACCTCTTGCGCATCCACATCACCGGCGACCACCAGAATGGCGTTGTTGGGCGTGTAGAACCGGTCATAGAAGGCAATGGCGTTGTCGCTGGACAGCGCCTCGATTTCCGCCGGCCAGCCGATCACCGGCGTGCCGTAAGGGTGGTTCACGTACAGCATCGCATCGAGGGTTTCGCTGAGTCGGGCGCCCGGATCGCTGTCGACCCGCATCCGCCGCTCCTCCAGCACCACATCGCGCTCCGGCGCCACCACCTCGTCGGTCAGCACCAGGTTCTCCATCCGGTCGGCCTCCAGCGCCATCATCTCGCCGAGATGCTCCTTGGCGACGCGCTGGAAATAGGCGGTGTAGTCATTCGAGGTGAAGGCGTTCTCCACCCCGCCGATGGCCGCGACCCGCTGGGAGAAGGCGCCGTCCGGATTGGCTTTCGTGCCCTTGAACATCAGGTGTTCGAGGAAATGGGCAACGCCCGACATGCCCGGCGGTTCGTCCGCCGCCCCGACCTTGTACCAGATCATGTGGGTGACCACCGGCGCGCGGCGGTCGGGAATGACCACCACCTGCAGGCCGTTGTCGAGGGTGAAGCTGGTCATGTCGCCGCCCACGCGAATCGTCGCGAAATCGGCAGCGCTTGCCGCGCGCGTCAACTCAGCCTGTGCCGGAAGCACCGGGGCAAGGGTCAGCATTGCTGCGCAGAGGGCGGCGCCGACGCGCAGGCGCGCGGAGCGGGCTGGGGGCGTGTCGGACTGTTGCACGGGGGAGGCCTCCTGAGCATCGGGCAGATGGGTTTCGATAGATATAGGCGGGCTGGGCCAGAAAGCCCGTGAACTTTTGGTAAGGTGGACAAAATTGCGAAAAAAAAGCCCGCCAATTGGCGAGCTTTTTCGGAAATTGTGCAAATTGACGCCGGCTATTTCAGGGTGCGGGCGGACTGGCCGTTCATCACCTTTTCCATGTCGCTGACCTCGGGCTGGCGATCGACCCGTGTCGGCGCGGCCATGGGTGCATCGGCCGCCGGGGTGGAATACTCCGTCGGCGGCTCGATCAGATAGCGCCGCACGGGCTGTCCATCGGCGCCCATCAGCTTGGAGGTATCCACGGTGCCGACCTTCTGGGTGCGCAGCTCTGCTGGTGTCATCCGGCCGTTCTCAAGCCGGTCTTCCAGCTTGATTTCCTGCTGCACGTTGCGGCTGGAGCCGTCCTTGGCAAGCGACGGCAGACCGCGCGCCTGCTGCGGCGAACTGCGCCCGGCGCCGTCGAGATGTCCGCTGCCCCGGCCATCGTTGGCATAGGCCTGCTGCACCCGCTTCAACTCCGCGTCATTGGTCTCGGGCCAGTTGGCGATCACGTCCGGGTTTTCCGGCGGCGGCAGCGTGTCCATCTTGGTGGGCATGGCCAGCGGCGCGCGCGGCTTGTATTCAATCTTCTTTTCGGTCTTGCCGTCGACGGCGCCAAGTCCTTCCATGAACGAGCGGATCATCGCTGTGTCCGGCGCCTCGTCGTTGGTGGTCCCGTCGTTGAACCCGTCGGAACCGGTCTGGCAGCCGGCCAGAAGCAGCGCGGAGGCGGAAACGCAGGCGAGCGCCCGCAGGCGGCTGAGACCACGGAAGCGGTTCGCAAGGGGGCGGGTGATGCGGCGCGGCACGTCGGCGGTCCTCGTTCAGTGGTGCGGGCGGACAGTCCCTGATGGAGCGGCGTCCGTCTGTCAATTCCGGGTCGTGTCAATTCCGGGTCTCGGGGCCCCGGCAGGCCAAGGCTTGCGGCAGAGCTACATAGACGGCGTCTTTGCGGCATCATTGGGGCCGGACCGGAAACTGTCATACAGCAACCCGGCGACCCCGGCAACGATCCACACATCCGCAAGGTTGAACACGTACCACGAGAAATCGCCGACGTGGACATGGAAGAAATCGGCCACCGCGCCATAGGCGATGCGGTCGATGCCATTGCCCAGCGCGCCGCCGATGACAAGGGCAAGCGACAGGGCCTGCAGCGGTCGGTCGCTGCGCGCGCCCCAGATCCAGAAAACGATTGTGATCACAAGGGTGGCGGCGATCAGCAGCCAGCGCCCGAGCGAGCCATCCTGCTGGAGCAGGCCATAGGAAATGCCGTAGTTCCAGATCATCACCAGATCGAGAAACGGGGTGAGCTCGACCCGCCCGCGCGCGGCGATGTCATAGCCGAACAGCATCCACAGCTTGAACGCCTGGTCGATGGCCATGCCGATCAGTGCCACCCACAGGATGCGGGCGCTCATCGGCCCCCAGAATGTCGGTTTGGTCATGAAGCTTGGGTCCTGGTTCTCGGCTGCGGACGCTCAGTCCGGTGGGCCTGCCCGCGTCGCCCGGGCGGCCAGATCCGTGCGGCTGCGCCGGTGTTCCCGGTGGGCGATATAGATGCCGCTGCCGACGATCAGGGCAATACCGATCCAGGTCACGCCATCGGGGAAATCGCCGAACACCAGATAGCCGAACAGAGTCGCGCTGACGATTTCCAGGTAGTTGAACGGCGCCAGGACGGAGGCCGGCGCGGCGGCGAAGGCCTTGACGATCAGCCCGTGGGCGAAGAAGGAGATCGCGCCGATGATCGCGAGCAGCGCAAGGCCCGGCACCTTGGGGGCAACCGGAACAAAGTCGTCGAACCCGGCAAGCCCGCCGAAGACGAGCAAGGGACCGAGCAGCAGGCAGCCACCCAGACCGGCGGTGAACTGGACGCAGAGCATCGAGCCTTCACCGGACAGGCGCCGGGTGACGACCAGATAGAGCGCGAACAGGAAGGCGGTGCCGAGCGGCAACAGGGCGGTGACGCCGAAGGTGGCAAAGCCGGGGCGGATGATGATCATCGCTCCCACCAGCCCGACCAGCACGGCGGCCCAGCGGCGAATGCCCACCGTCTCGCGCAGGAACAGCGCCGACAGGATGGTCAGGATCATCGGCTCGACGAAGAAAATGGCGATGGCATCGGCCACCGGCATGGTCTTCAGCGCGGAGAAGAACAGGGCGGAGGCGCCGGCCAGGAAGAAGCCGCGCAGCAGGTGCGGCCACAGCCGGGGCGCGCGCAGACTGGCGAGCCCGGGGCCGACCGCCGCCGTCAGCAGCGCAAACAGCATCTGGAAGGCAAAGCGACCGAAGGCGATCTGCAGGGGCGGCAGGGACGAGGAGAGATACTTGGCGCAGATGTCCATCATCGGCACCAGGAGCATTGCGCCCGACATCAGCATGATGCCGCGCATGGCCGAGGCGTCGGGCGCTCCCGCGTTTGCCGTCGAGGTCATGCCGGTCCGGCCCCATTGAGTGCAAGATCGAGCGGCCCGAGCGGCTGCAAGGAGGCCAGCACGGCACGCGCCTCGGCGCTGTCCCGGTCCATCTGCTCCACCAGAAGTTCGGCACTGTCGAAGGCAAGTTCGGGGCGCAGGTAGGCGGCAAAGCTCACCCGCAGGGTCTGGCCGTAGAGATCGCCGCTGAAGTCGAACAGATGCACTTCCAGCAGCGGCGCGCCATTGTCGAAGGTGGGGCGGCGGCCGAAACTGGCAACGCCGTCGATCCAGCGGTCGCCGACCAGCGCGCGTACTGCATAGATGCCGTGGGCCAGACGGGTTTCGGGGGGCAGGGCGATGTTCGCGGTCGGATAGCCGAGGTCGCGGCCGCGCTGGTCACCCTGGCGCACCTCGCCATCCACCTGCCAGCGATAGCCGAGCAGGGCATTGGCATGAACCACATCGCCTTCTTCGAGCGCGGCGCGGATGCGGCTGGAGGACACCGCCTCGCGCCCCTCGTCGGTTTCCGCCTCGACGATGGTCACGCCGAACCCGTCGGCGGCTCCTGCCTGACGGAGGAATTCCGGCGTGCCCCGGCGGGCACGGCCGAAATGAAAGTCATAGCCGGTCACCGCATGGACGATCCGCAACCGCTCCTGCAGGACATCGGCGACGAAGGCCTCCGGCTCGATGCCGGCAAACTCCCGGGTGAAGGGAACGGTCACGGCGCCGGCAAGTCCGGCGGCCGCCAGAATGCGCATCTTCATGGCCGGCGGCGTCAGGCGGAACACCGGCTTGCTGGGATTGAAGACGCTGCGCGGATGCGGCTCGAACGTCATCGCATAGGCGGGAACCCCGGCCTCTTCGGCGATGGTCATTGCCGTTTTCAACACGACCCGGTGACCGCGATGGACACCGTCGAAATTGCCGATGGCAACGACGCCGCCGCGCAGGCGCGCCGGCAGGGCGTCCAGATCCTCGACAATGTCGAACGGGGAGGCAACAGGCAAAGACGATTGATCGGGCATCGGCAAGGACCACTGGCCGGTCGAAGACGACCGGGGGAGGGAAAAGAAACGCGGGCGGACCCTGCCCATTCACCGGGAAAAGGTCAAGCATTGCCGTTCGGCCCAGTGGGGCCGGACGGGAGAATGCAAGGCCGGCAAAGGCCTCAGCTTCGGGGGTCGACGGGATCGGCCTCGGCGCGGGTGGGCACCTTGACCACGGCCTCGCCCTCCAGCACCACCGTGTCGCCGACGGAGCAGACACAGGCAAGGCGCGCTCGATTGCCCTTTTCCATCAGTTCCGCGACGGTGACGGTGACGGTGACCTCGTCGCCGATCCGCACCGGTGCGCGGAAATTCAGGGTCTGGGACAGATAGATCGCGCCCGGCCCCGGCAGCCGCGTCCCCAGGACGGCGGAAATCAGGCTGGCGGTATATAGACCATGGGCGATGCGGGTGCGGAACGGGGTGCGGGCGGCGAAATGCTCGGACAGGTGGATCGGATTGCGGTCGCCGGACACTTCGGCGAAGCCGATGACGTCGGAGGAATCCACGGTCTTGGTCAGCGTCTCGCTCAAACCCGGCTTGAGGTCTTCGAAATAGAGTGTCTGCAAGACGAGCATCGACGGTCCTTTCAGGTGTCGGGATGAATCTGGAGCCGGCGGAGGCTAGTGCTTTTTCGTGGAAAGGGGAAACCGGTTTCTGCCGGACTTCGACGGATTGCCAATGCATCGGCCGGCTTTCCGGCCACCGACAGGTTGCGCAGGTGGTGGGGACGGGCGTCAGGCGTGCAAAAGGCGCCGGGGGAAGAAACCCGGCTGTGCATTAACGGAGTTTTCAGGGGCTCGCCGCTAGGGTCTGCCGAAGTGGGGGGGCGGCGACACGGGGCCCGTGTCTTCCTCCTGAGATCACACAGCATCAAACGACCGGTCAGACGGGTCGGGCAAATTGACAGTATGGAGTAGACAATGGCCCTTGATGTTCAGATGCCGATCCTCGTGGTGGATGACTACAAGACGATGATCCGCATCATTCGGAACCTGCTCAAGCAGCTCGGTTTCGAGGATATCGACGATGCCGCCGATGGCACCGAAGCGCTGGAAAAGATGAAGCAGCGCCGCTATGGGCTGGTCATCTCCGACTGGAACATGGAGCCGATGACCGGCTACGAACTGTTGAAGCAGGTGCGTGCCGATGCGGGTCTCTGCAAGACGCCGTTCATCATGGTCACCGCCGAATCCAAGACGGAAAACGTGATCGCCGCCAAGAAGGCGGGCGTCAACAACTACATCGTCAAGCCGTTCAATGCGCAGACGCTGAAGGGCAAGATCGAGGCCGTGTTCGCCGACTAGGCGCGGGTACGCGTCCTGGTCGATGCGACGGCATGAAAGACGACCGGCGGTGGTCCCGCCGGCGAACGGGTCCGGTCTGTCCGAAGGGACAGGCCCTGGCGAGGACCTTGATGCGCGGGCTGAAAAGGAGAGTGACATGGGCGCTCTGAGAAAAGAAGACGTTGCCGGCCTGATTACTTTCCTTGAGAACAATCGTGAGCGCGACGGCAGTGTGACGCTGAACGACGTGATCCAGCTTGCCGAGGAAATGACCGGCTCGATGCGCGCGTTCCTGACCGCTGTCCAGCCGACGGTGACCAAGGAACTGACCGCGATCGCCGACGAGATCACCCGGCTGAAGGGGGAGATCCTGCAGCTTCGGCCGAACGACATGAAGGACAACCAGATCCCCGAAGCCGGGCGCGAACTGGATGCCATCGTCGATTCCACCGAGCGTGCGACCGAGACGATCATGGAAGCGGCCGAAACGATCATGGAGACCGGCGAGCAGGACCCCGATGCCTATCGGAACCTGGTCAACGACAAGATGATCGAGATCTTCGAGGCCTGCGCGTTCCAGGACATCACCGGCCAGCGCATTTCCAAGGTGGTGGCAACGCTGAACGCCATCGACGCGCGGGTTTCCGCCTTCGTCGAGCGGCTGCGGATCGCCGAGGGCGATGACGCGCCGGCGGAGGAAACCGATGCCGAACGACGCAAGCGCGAGTTGATCCTGCACGGCCCGCAGCACACGGGCGAGGGCGTCTCCCAGGACGATGTCGACAGCATGATGTCGTCCGGCGCCCAGGACGAAATCGACAAGCTGTTCGGCTGAGGGCGGCCGAACAGGGACTTTGGCGCCTGTCACCGGGCGCCTGACGAGCTGGCCAGCGTCCCCGCGAGAGTTGGCTGGTAACTGAAGGGCCGGGCACGTGATGTGCCCGGCCTTTTCTCATCTCATGCCCCCTGATCGGGGCCTTTGTCCGCTTCGCCTACCACCTCAGATAGGGGGTCGCCGCACGCGCGGTTAGACCTTCCTCGGCGAGACGGCGGCGGACCAGTGCTTCCTCCGGCGCATCGACCGGACCGAAGTCGGAGCTGTGAATGCCGCCGGTGATGAACAGCACGTCGAGCTCCTGCGCCACGGCGCCGCGAATGTCGGTCGGCAGGCCGTCGCCGATCGCCAGCACCTTGCCGCGCGGCACCGGCGAGCCGGCCATCTCGTCGAGCAGGGACAGGGCGGCCTCGTAGATCGGCGTGTGCGGTTTGCCGACGATGGTCAATTCGCCGCCGAGATCCTCATAGAGCCGGGCCAGCGCGCCGGCGCACCAGATCAGCCGGTTGCCGCGTTCCACCACGATGTCCGGATTGGCACAGAGGAACGGCAGTTTGCGCGCCACCAGCCGTTCCAGCATCGGCCGGTAGTCGTCCGGCGTTTCGGCTTCGTCCTCGATCAGCCCGGTGCAGACGATCAACTCCGCGTCTTTCTCGCTGGCGAGGCGGATATCGAGCCCGTCAAACAGCGGGCGGTCGCGCTCTGGGCCAATATGCAGGATCGCCTTGCCGCTGTTGGCCTCAAGCCGGGCGCGGGTGACATCACCGGAAGTGACCAGCCCGTCATAGGCGGCGCGCGGAACGCCCAGGCGTTCAAGCTGGGCATGGATCGGCGCGGAGGGGCGCGGCGCGTTGGTGATCAGCACGACCGTGCCGCCCGCCTCTTCGCGAAAGCGCTGCAAGGCGGCGCCGGCATCGGCGAAGGCATCGACCCCATTGTGCAGCACCCCCCAGACATCGCACAGCACCCCCTTGTAGGAGGGCGCGAGGTCGGCAAGGCCGGGGACGAGAAGCGGAGCGGAGGCGTTCATGCGGGAACTCTTGCTGGATGGGGCGGTCGATGATGTGGCCGGATGTCCGGCGCCGGCGGACCATAGACGATCCGCCGGGAAAAGGAAAAGCCGGGGGAGCAGACCTGACGCGAGCTTCCTGCATGGGCTATGGAAGGGCAGGGTGGCACGCAAGCAGGCACGATTCGGGATAGCATCACATCATGACGATCCGGCAACTCAGCGACAGGGCGATCAACCAGATCGCTGCGGGCGAGGTGATCGAGCGGCCGGCCAGCGTCGTCAAGGAGCTGGTCGAGAATGCGCTCGATGCGGGCGCGACGCGGATCGAGGTGGCCACCGCCGCCGGCGGCAAGACGCTGCTGCGCGTCAGCGACGACGGCTCCGGCATGACCCGCGCGGATCTGGCTCTGGCGGTCGAGCGCCATTGCACCTCCAAGCTTAGCGAAGACGATCTGTTCGATATCCGCAGCCTCGGCTTTCGCGGCGAAGCGCTGCCGTCGATCGGTGCGGTCTCGCGGCTGACCCTGACCTCGCGCCATGCAGATGAGCCGCATGCCTGGCAGATCGCGGTCGAGGGCGGGGCGAAAGAGGAGCCGCGCCCCGCCAGCCGCACCGCCGGTACCCAGGTTGAGGTGCGCGATCTCTTCTTCGCAACGCCTGCCCGGCTGAAGTTCCTGAAATCCGACCGGGCCGAGGCCGGGGCCATCGCCGATGTGGTCAAGCGGCTGGCGCTGGCCCATCCGCATGTGCGCTTCGAGCTTGGCGGTACCGACCGCCAGACCGTGACCTATGCGGCGGCAACCGGAGAGACGGCGCACAAGGCGCGGGTCGCTCAGGTGATCGGCGCGGAGTTCGTCGAAAACGCGCTGACCATCGACGCACTGCGCGAAGGGGTGCGCATGACTGGCCTCGCCAGCCTGCCGACCTTTCACCGGGCCAACACCCTGTCCCAGTATTTCTTCGTCAATGGCCGGCCGGTGCGCGACAAGCTGCTGATGTCGGCGCTGCGCGGTGCCTATGCGGATGTGCTCGCCCGCGATCGTCATCCGGTGGTGGTGCTGTTCATCGACCTCGATCCGCGCCTGGTCGATGTCAACGTCCACCCGGCCAAGGCCGATGTGCGCTTCCGCGATGCGCAGCTCGTGCGCGGTCTGGTGGTCGGCGGGCTGAAGCAGGCCTTCACCGCCGCCGGCTATCGGGCGTCGTCACACAATGCCTCCGCCGCCCTGTCGGTGCTGGGGCGGAGCGTTGCCGGTGGGCCGCAGCAGGAAGGCGCGGCTGCCCGGCCCTATCCGGCGGCAAGCGCGCCGGTGCAGCACGATTGGCGCGCTTCCGCCTTCCGTCCGCTGGACGCAGGGGCAATGCCGCCCGGCGCGCCGAGCGGACCGGAGGCCGGAGCGGCGGTTGTGGCACCCGCGGCTACCGGGCTTGCCGAGGAACAGGCGGTGATGGACCGGCTCGACGCCCCGTCCGCCGATGCCCGCGCCCATGAGGAGACGGTTCCCGATGACCGGGAGCGCCGCCCGCTCGGCGCCGCCCGGGCGCAGATCCACGAGACCTACATCATCGCCCAGACCGAGACCGGCCTTGTGATCGTCGACCAGCACGCCGCCCATGAACGGCTGGTCTATGAGCGGCTCAAGGAGGCGCTGGGCCGCCGCGAGGTGCCCCGGCAGGGATTGTTGATCCCCGAAGTGGTGGAACTGCCGGAAGAGGATGTGGCCCGGCTGACCGAGCGGGCCGAGGAACTGGAGGCGGTCGGTCTGGTGCTCGAAGCCTTCGGGCCCGGCGCGGTGGCCGTGCGCGAGACGCCGGCCCTGCTCGGACAGATCGACATCAAGGGGCTGGTGCGCGATCTCGCCGACGATCTCGCCGAATGGGACAAGGCGACCCGGGTGCGCGAGCGGCTCGATCATGTCGCCGCGACCATGGCTTGCCATGGCTCGGTGCGCGCCGGCCGGCGAATGCGCCCGGCGGAGATGGACGCCTTGCTCCGCGACATGGAGGCAACGCCCCTGTCCGGCCAGTGCAACCATGGCCGGCCGACCTGGATCGAGCTGAAACTGTCGGATATCGAGCGTCTGTTCGGGCGGAAGTAGCCAGCACTGCCATCACTGCCCGGGTGTGGGCGGCGCGTCAGTCCCCGGTCGTCAGAAACAGGATCTGGCTGTCGCCCACGGTGCGTTGGTCAAGGGTGGTCACGCCTTCGGGCAGCTCCACCTCCGCCCTGGCGTCTTCCTCCAGCACGGCGATGGCGCCGAGCGCCAGCCAGCCGCCGGCAATCGCGGAAGCCAGCGCGCGTTCTCCCAGACCCATGCGATAGGGCGGATCGAGGAACACCAGATCGAACGGCGTCATCGTTCCGCAAGGCCCGAGCCGGGTGGCATCGCGGCGGAAGATCTTGGTCGCGCCGGTCAGACCGAGCGTTTCCACATTGCGCCGGATGACGGCCCGGGCCCCGCTGGCCTCCTCGATGAAGACGGCCGCGCGGGCGCCCCGGCTCAGTGCTTCAAGGCCGAGCGCGCCGGTGCCGGCGAAAAGATCCAGCACCCGGGTATCGGTGAGCACCCGGTCATGGCCATGGGCGAGCACGTTGAAGATCGTCTCGCGCAACCGGTCGCTGGTCGGCCGGGTGGAGGCCCCCGCCGGTGCGGCGAGCGCCTTTCCCTTGAAGCGGCCGGCAACGATCCTCACCGTTTGCCACCCCGTGCGGGACCGCCGGGCTTGCCGCCACCCGGGCGACCACCACCGGGGCGACCACCACCGGGCTTGCCCCCGGAAGGCCGGCCACCGCCGCGCGGACCACCGCGTGCGGGACCTCCCGGCCTGCCGCCACCGGGCTTATCCCCGCGCGGGCCACTGGGCCTGTCGCCACGAGGAGCGCGGTCGGGTCTGTCGCCACGAGGAGCGCGATCGGGTCTGTCGCCACGCGGTGCGCGTTCGGGTCTGTCGCCACGGGGAGCGCGGTCAGGTCTGTCGCCACGCGGCGACCAAGCGGGCTTGTCGCCGCGCCCGCCACCCTTGCGGTCGTCCCGGTCGGTGTTTTCGTTTTGCCGCTTGTCGACGACCAGGCTGCCTTCCTCGTCCCAGATCCGGCGCGTACGGCCACTGCCCTGGGCGCCGCGTGCCGGTTGCGGCTTGGGTTTCAGGTCATCGGTAAAGCGGAACCGGGAGCGCGGCGAAATCTTGACCGGCTTCTCAGCGGGCGCAGCCTCTTCGCGCCGCTTCGCGCCGCGGGAGCGACCCTTGTCGGCCTTGTTGTCCCGTGCCGACACCCGCGCCCGGCCTTCGCTGGCGCTCAGATAACGGCCTTCCGTGCGTTTGCCGCCAGCCGGAGCGCTGGCGCGCTTGGCCGCCGGAGCGGGCGCCTTGTCCGCTTCCGGGGTCAGCAGCGGGGAATCGAAATCCACGCCGGCCTCGTCCGCCAGCCGCGATCCGAGCTGATCGCGCAGCACCCGGCCCCGGATTTCGCGCACCTCGCCCTCGGCGAGGTCGGCAAGCTGGAACGGCCCGAAGGAGATGCGGATCAGCCGGTTGACCGAGAGCCCGAGATGCTCGAGCACCTTCTTGATCTCGCGGTTCTTGCCTTCGCGCAGGGCGAAGGTCATCCAGACATTGTCGCCCTGTTCCTTGTCGATCTGCGCTTCGATGGCGCCATAAAGCACGCCGTCGATGGCGATGCCCTCGGCCAAGGTGTCGAGCTGCGCCTGGGTGATGCGGCCATAGGCGCGCACCCGGTAGCGGCGCAGCCAGCCGGTGGCCGGCAATTCCAGAACCCGCGCGAGACCGCCATCGTTGGTCAGGAGCAGCAGGCCCTCGGTGTTGATGTCGAGGCGGCCGATCGTCAGGACGCGCGGCAGATCCTTCGGCAGACGCTCGAACACCGTCGGCCGACCTTCCGGGTCGGAGTTTGTGGTCACGAGACCGCGCGACTTGTGGTAGAGCCACAGTCGGGTGCGTTCGCGCTCGGGCAGCGGCGCATCGTCGACCAGAATGGTGTCGGCAGGCGTCACGGTGACCGCCGGCGTCTTCAGGACGGTGCCGTTGACGGAAACCCGGCCGGCGATGATCCAGCTTTCCGCCATGCGGCGCGAGCACAGGCCCGCCCGGGCGATGACCTTGGCCACACGTTCGCCGGCATTCGCCTCCGGGGCGATGCGCGCCGGGGGCGGGGTCTTGTCGCGTTTGCCGCCGGCGGGGTCGGGACGGCGCTTGTGGCCGTCGCGCGGCCCGGGCTTGGCGCGGTCGCGGGAGAACGGTCGGGAGGGGCGTTTGTCTTTTGTCATGACGCGCGTCATACCAGAGCGCCGCGCGGCGCGGAAGGCAGGTTTTCGCCGATCCTGCCCGTTGTTTGCAGGATAAACACGGGGGGAACCTGCATTTCGTCTTTCCGGTATGGATTTCCTTTTCGTTCGCGCCGGTCTAGCTTGCCCGGCGATGACGCAAACCGGCTCTTTTCCCCGCGCCGAAAACGGCGGTTTCATGGATGCGGCCCTGGCTGAGGCCCGCGCCGCCGCCGCGCGCGGCGAGGTGCCCATCGGCGCGGTGGTGGTGTGCGATGGCGCGATCATCGCCGCCGACGGCAACCGCACGCTGGAATTGTCCGACCCCACCGCCCATGCGGAAATGCTGGCACTGCGTCAGGCCTGCGCCCATCTCGCCAGCCAGCGCCTGCCGGAGTGCGACCTTTACGTGACCCTCGAACCCTGCCCGATGTGCGCGGCGGCGATTTCCTTCGCACGGGTGCGGCGGCTTTATTTCGGCGCCGCCGATCCCAAGGGCGGGGCGGTGGAAAGCGGCGTGCGCCTGTTCCGCCAGCCGACCTGCCACCACGCGCCGGAGGTCTATTCCGGCCTTGCCGAACAGGACGCGGCGGAACTCTTGCGCGGCTTCTTCCTGGAGCGGCGCTAGGGGCACGCCTCAACCGGCTGGCGGCAGCACCCGGACGGTTGCCCGGGCCGGCAGCGTGCTCCGGCTGACGATCATCCCCGGCGTTTGTGACAGCTCCACCGGATAGCCCTCTTGCGCTGCGCGGGCGGTGAAGCCGTCGAGCGAGCCGAAGGTATAGGCATGCATCGGGATAATGATGCGAGGGGAGACCGCCGTCAGCACCGCCATCAGGCTGTCGAGCCGGAGCGTCGAGGCATTGTCGACCGGGGCGAAGACAATGTCGATCTGCCCCAATCGGGCAAGATCCTCGTCGGTGAGGCGATGGTGCAGGTGCCCCAGATGGGCGATGCACAGATCCGCTACCTCGAACACGAAGATCGAATTGCCGAGCTTGCGGGTCTCGCCGTCCCAGCCGCGCGTGTTGGTCTGGAGATTGCGGATGCGCACGTCTTCCACCATCAGGTCGTGGTTCATGGGGCCGCCCTGCGGGTTCCAGCCCAGCAAGACGTGCTCGATCTCCGGATCGGGGGAAAAGGTGAAATGGGTGGAATGGGCCCCGTTCATGGTGACGACGCGCGGCAGCCGCGCCGGCCGGTGGATGTTGTTGTAATCGGTGGCGATCCTGACCCCGCGCGGTGTCTCGATCTCGAAGGTGGAATGACCGATGTAGCGGATGGCGACCTCATCAGGGGCCAGCGCGGCGCGCAGGACGGGCAGGGACGTGGGGGCGCTGCCTCCGGCCAGAAGCTGGCAGGCGGCAAGCGCGGTGCCGGGCAGGAGGAACAAGGCGAGGAGCAGGGCCGCAAGGCGGGAGGCCAAATGGTGGGAGACCTCCCGGGGCGCCTGCGTTCGGGTGGGCGGCCGGACGGTGACCGGCGGCGATAGGCGGCAAGATGGCGGCATGGCGCTTCCTCCCGGACAAAGGCCCTGCGTGACCTTGACCCAAGGATAGCGCCGCCCGGCGCCGCTTCAAGGTCAGCCGGCGCGGCGGGCCTCGAAGGTCTCGATGGCGGCGGCGATCTCCCGCTTGACCATGTCGCGCATCGGCTCGGCGGCGGCGAGGATCTTGTCGGTCTTGAGGAAGTCGAGCACCCGATACCCGGCGATATCCGGCTTGACCAGAATGTCGGGTCGCCGGTTCTTGAGCTTTTCCAGATTGATCGATTGCATCAGGATCTGGGTGGCGCCGAAGGCCGCGTCGCTGGCACCGGGCACATTTCGCCCCTTTCGCGGGATCGGTGCGCCGATCACGTCCGAGGCGACGACGATATCGAGATCGTCCGGCAACGCATCGAAGGGCAGGGGGTTGACCAAGCCGCCATCGACCATCACCCGCCCGTCCAGCATCACCGGCTTGAACAGCGCCGGAATGGCCATCGACGCGGCGATTGCCGGATGCAGCGGGCCGCTGGTGAGCTTGGCTTCGCAGCAGCTGAAATAATCGGTGGCGATGATCGTCAGCGGGATCTTGAGATCGGCGAAGTCGGCCGGGAAATGCGGCCCGACGAAATGCTCCAGCACCTTCGCCGCGTCGAACTGCAAGGGACCGGGGCTGCCGAACAGATCGCCGATCCGCCGGGGGCGCAGCTTCCACAGGCGGGCAAGCACCGCGTTGCGGTCGCGGAAGGTCTCCTCCGAGACGGCGCGCAAATCCTCGCCGGACAGGCCGCCGGCATAGCCGGCGCCGAAGATCGCGCCGATGGAGGTGCCGGCAACCGCATGCGGGACCAGGCCGAGATCGTCAAAGGCCTCGATGACCGGCACATGCGCCAGGCCGCGCGCGCCGCCCCCGCCAAGCGCCAGTCCGATGCGTGGTGTCGACATATGTCCTCGCTGGTGATCCTGGATCCGAAAAGCTCTGCTTCGCCGTCTGGCGATGCGAGGGAACGTAGGCGCCTTGCCGCCCCCCTTCAAGCTTCGCCCAGAACGTGTGCCGCGATTGCCTTGTCTTGCGTTTCCCCGCCGGATGGGTCAGGAAGCAGGCGGTGCGTCTTGGCGCGGATCGGTTTTTCGGTAAGGTGCTGAAAAGCGGGCTGCATCCCAGATGCCCGCGCTTGCGCCGCGCGGTCCTTCAAACCGCCGTGCTGCCGCGCCAGAAGGAGAGATCGCATGAGTTCACTGACGCCGTTTCATCTCGCCTTTCCCGTCGACGATCTGGAAGCGGCCCGCGCCTTCTACAAGGACGTCCTGGGCTGCCGGCAGGGGCGGGAAGCTGCCTCCTGGATCGATTTCGACCTTTACGGCCACCAGATCGTCGCCCATTGCGATGGCGAGAGGAAGGCGAAGGGGCCGATCACCAATCCGGTCGATGGCGATGCGGTGCCGGTTCCCCATTTCGGCGTGGTGCTGACCATGGACGCCTGGAACGCCCTGGCCGAGCGCCTTTCCGCGCGCGACGACATCCGCTGGGTGATCAAGCCCAAGGTTCGGTTCAAGGGCGAGCCGGGCGAACAAGCGACACTGTTCATTCTCGATCCGGCCGGCAATGCGCTGGAATTCAAGGCGTTCGCCGACATGGAACAGTTGTTCGCGACCTGACGCCGGATCGTGCGAGCGACCTGTCGACCTTGACGGCGGGGGCGCATGGTGCCCCTCCGCCATTCACGATAAGGTCACCTGGTCAAGGACCTGCCGGGTGAAGACATGCCCGACAACGTGTGAGATGTAATGGCCAGCGAACTTGCCCCGCCGTTTTTTGTCGAATCGATCCTGTTCCTGTCCGCCACGGTGGTGGCCGTGCCGCTGGCCAAGCGCATCGGCCTTGGGTCGGTGGTCGGCTATCTGGCCGCCGGCATGGCCATCGGCCCGTTCGGGCTGGACTTCATCCAGTCGGCGGAGGAGATCCTCGGTGTCGCCGAACTGGGGGTGGTGCTGCTTCTGTTCGTGATCGGGCTGGAGCTGGAACCGGCCCGGCTCTGGCGCATGAAGGGCGATATCTTCGGTCTGGGTACCAGCCAGGTGCTGGCCTGCGGCGCCGCGCTCGTCGGTCTGTTCCTGCTGGCCGGGCAGCCGGTGGAAATCGCGGTGATCGCCGGTCTTGGCCTGGCCCTGTCCTCAACGGCCTTCGCCTTGCAGATCCTGCAGGAACGCGGCCAGTTGTCGACTTCCTACGGGCAGCGCGCCTTCGGCATCCTGCTCCTGCAGGACATGGCCATCGTGCCGCTGCTCGCCCTGATCCCGATCCTGTCGCCCGCCTCCGGCCCGTCGAGCGGCTCCGACATCCTGATCGAGGTGGCGACGACGGTGGCCGCCGTCGGCGGGGTGATCGTCACCGGCCGCTTTTTGCTGACGCCGTTCTTCGGCCTCTTGGCGGCGGTGCGCGCCCGCGAGGTGATGCTGGCGGCGGCACTGCTCGTTGCGCTGGGCAGTGGCGGCATCATGCACGCCGCCGGCCTGTCCATGGCGCTGGGCGCGTTTCTCGCTGGGGTGATGCTGGCCGAATCCAGCTTCCGGCACACGCTGGAGGCGGATATCGACCCCTTCCGCTCGCTGCTGATGGGGCTGTTCTTCATCTCCGTCGGCATGGCGCTGGATCTGGGGCTTGTGGCGGCCAACTGGCAGCTCATCGCCATCGGCGTCGCGGCGGTGATGTCGATCAAGGGCGGGCTCATCTGGGGGCTGTCGCGGCTGTTCGGCTCGACCAACTCCGATGCATTGAAGATCGCGGTGACCCTGCCGCAGGGCGGGGAGTTCGCCTTCGTGCTGTTCACCGCGGCGGCCTCGGCGAGCATTCTGCCTTACGACCAGCTCACCCTTTTGATCGCCATCGTCGTCCTGACCATGCTGATGACCCCGCTGGCCTGTCTCGCCCATGATGTCCTCGCCGGGCGCTTGCGCAACCGGGGTGTGGAAAGCCATGCCATCGAGGGGTTCGCCGCGGCGAAACCGACGGTGTTGGTGATCGGTTTCGGACGGTTCGGCATGATGGTGGCGCAGATGCTGACCTCCGAGGAGATCGAGATCACCGCGCTCGACATCCAGCCTGAACGCATGGCCTATGCCCGCAAGCTCGGCTACAAGGTCTATTATGGCGATGCCACCCGCCCGGATGTGTTGAAGGCGGCGGGCGCCGATGAGGCGGTGCTGATCGCCCTGTGCATCGAAAACGATCAGGTGATGGCGCGGGCGATCGACCTGATCCGCTCCCACTTTCCCCAGGCCAAGCTTTATTGCCGGGCGACGGACCGGGCCCATGCGCTCGACCTGACCCGGCGCGGTGTCGAATTCCAGATCCGCGAGACTTTCGAATCCAGCATCACCTTCGGGCGCGCGGCGCTGGAAGCGCTCGGCATCGCCGGCGAGCGGGTCAGCCAGATCGAGGACGACGTGCGGCGCCGCGATCATGAGCGGATGGAAATGCAACTGACCGATGGCCCGTTCGCCGGTGCGGACCGGTTGCACCAAGTGACCCCGCGCGAGGGGGACGGCAAGCCCACCGATGCCGGGCCGGCAGAGGACTAAGGGATGAGCGGCGACCTTCCGGCGACAGATCTTGGGGCGAGACGGGCACGGGGCTGGTCAAGCAGCCCTGCGGTGGCTATCTAGTGAACAATTCCCGGCGCCGCAGAACGAGACGAGGCAAGGCCATCATGAACCGATACGAATCCCCGCGCACGCCGGGTGAAGCCCGCATCCGCTATCTCGATGCGGATTTCCAGATCCTCGCGCCCGGCACCTTCGTGCGCTGCGCGGTGACCGGCGAGGCGATCCCGCTCGACGAGCTGAAATACTGGAGCGTGTCGCGGCAGGAAGCCTATGTGGATGCCGAAGCGTCGATGAAGCGCTACCGGGAATCGGGCAACCAGCCGTAACGCGTCAGGCCGGCCATTCGGCGCCCCGCGGCGGGCGCCGTCAGCTGGCGGCGTTCGCGCCCGCGTCGCGAAGGCTGGGCCGGAGGAAGCGCATCAGCGCCTGCGGCTCCTCCAGTCGCATATCCACCTCGAACACCCGGGCCTGGGTCGCCAACTCCCGAAGCGCCGGACTGGCGGCGCCCGACAGGCGGGCCATGTCCTTGGCCGTGGTCATCAGCGTGAGCCCCTGGCGCTCGGCCGCCTCCAGCAGTTGGCGGGCGTCCGCCTCCGTATAGGCGTGATGATCGCCGAAGGCGCGCTGCTCGACGATATCCGCCCCAAGCGCACGCAGGCTGTCGAAGGCCTTTTCCGGCCGGCCGATGCCGGCGAAGGCCAGGACCCGTCGGCCGGCCAACTCCGGCTGCGGGCAGGGTGTGAGCCGGGCCCGGAACACCGGGCGGGCAAGGCTGCGAGCCACCGCCTGAACCGGGTCGCTGGCGGTGCCCGCGCCGATCACCACCAGCGCATCGGCGTGCTGCAACTGCAGGCCAAGCGGCGCGCGCAAGGGCCCTGCCGGCAGGCACAGGCCGTTGCCGACCCCCGTTGTTCCATCCACCAGCACCAGACTGACGCTCTTGTGGAGGACGGGGTTCTGGAAACCGTCATCCATGACGATGACGTCGCCGAGGGTTTGCGCGAGCTGGGCGCCGGCGACCCGGTCGGCGGCAATGACCGTGGGGCCATGGGCCGCCAGCAGCAGCGCCTCGTCGCCCACCGCAAGGCTGTCATGCCGCGCCGGATCGACCCGGACCGGACCGGAAAGACGCCCGCCATAGCCGCGCAGCAGGAACACCGGGTGGCGCCCTTCCCTCGCAAGCAGTGCGGCCAGCGCCAGGCAAAACGGCGTCTTGCCGGCGCCGCCGGTCACGAAATTGCCGATACAGATCACCGGCACATCGGCCCGGCCACGCGGCCGCGTCTGCATCCGGTATCCGGCGATCTGTCCGTAGAGCCAGCCGGCCGGCGCCAGCAACCATGCGACCGCCGAGCGTGTGCGGCGCCACCAGAAGCCCGGGGCGGTCAGCCCGCCGCTCATCGTGCCGGTCCTTCGGGATGGGGGCCAAGATCGGGGTCGAGATAGGGGGCAAGGGCGGAAAGGGTCGCCGCCAGCGCGCCGCTCTGGGCGTCGACGAAGCGCGCCGCCCGCCGGGCCCGGTCCTGCCGCGCCTCCGGGCTGTTCAAAAGCGTTTCGACCGCATCCGCCAGCGCCATGTCATCGGCGATGATTTCCATGCCGCCGGCTTCGATCAGTGGGTGGTAGATATCTTCGAGGACCCCGAAATTGGGTCCCGCCAGCAGGGCCGTGTCGAGCCGTGCCGCTTCCAGCGGATTCTGGCCACCGCCGCCGGGGATGAGGGTCTTGCCGATGAAGGCAACCGGCGCGAGCCGGTAGTAGAGGCCCATCTCGCCGATGGTATCGCCGATGTAGATGTCCTGCGCCTCGGTGAGGGCGTCGCCGGCCGAGCGCAGCGCGACGCTCAGCCCCTTGGCGCGCAGCATCTCGGCGATGGCCGGACCGCGCTCCGGGTGGCGCGGCACGAGGATTGAGAGTAGGCCGGGCAGCCGATGGCGGAGGGCAATATGCACCGCACCGATGATCGCCTCTTCGCCGTCATGGGTGCTTGCCGCCAGCCACGTGGGCCGGGTACCGATCGCCAGGCGCATCGATGCCAGCGCCTGCGGATCGGCGGCAAGGGTGGCGCTGTCGATCTTCAGGTTGCCGGTGACCTCCACCTGGGCGACGCCAAGCGCCCGCAGCCGGTCGGCGTCCTCCGGCGTTTGCGCCAGGGACAAGGCGATGCGGGGGAAGAGCTGGGCCGCCAGCGGGCGCAGTCTTCGCCAGCCGCGCGCCGAGCGCGGCGACATGGTGGCGCTGGCGGAGATGAGCGGAATGCCGCGCGCGTCGAGCGCGGTGATGGTGGCGGGCCAGATCTCCGATTCCATGACGATGGCAAGGTCCGGCCGCCAGTGGTTCAGGAACCGGTCGAGATTGGGCGGCGTGTCATAGGGCACATATTGATGGAACGCGCCGGCGGGCAGGTTGGCGGCGGCGATCCGCGCCGAGGTGACGGTGCCGGTGGTCACCAGCACCGGGCCATGGGTCGTGGCGATGGCGTCGATCAGGGCGCGTGCGGCATTGAGTTCGCCGACGCTGGCCGCATGAAGCCAGACAAGGCGTCCTTCCGGTCGGGGCAGGGAGGGGTGGCCGAAGCGCTCGCCGCGCCGCGCCGGATCCTCCTTGCCGTGCTCCACCCGCCGGGCATGAATCCGCCGCAGCCCCGGGCCGGCGAGGGTGCCGAACAGCCGGTAGCCGGCCAGGAGGGTCTTGCCGATGAGTTGCGACAGCCAGCCGGCCTTGGCCGGCGGCAACGCCGGCGCGTTCGCCGTGCCGGGGGCTGCCGGCTCGGTCGCTGGAGGGTCTGGTGTCGGTGCGGTCATTTTTGTCGGGCCAACTGCCACGCCCGCTCGGTCGCGGCGTTCATATTGTCTTCGAGCTGTCGCCGCAGATCTTCGCACAGCGCGTCGTCCGCGTCTTTTGGAACCGTCACCGGCTCGCCGGCGGCAATGATCATGCGGCTGAACGGCAGATTGATCGTCGCCCGGTCCCAGGTGCCAAGGGTGATGTGCCGGCTGGTGGCGATGGCGATCGGAAAGATCGGCCGGCCCGAATGGCGCGCCAGGGTGATGATGCCGGCCCCGGCGATCCGCGAGACCTTCGGCACATCGGCGGACATGGCAACGAATCCGCCAGCCTTCAGCAGATTGAGGGCTTCGATGAAACCGCGCAGCCCGCCACGCTTGGAGATCTGATGTGCCTTGTGCGCACCGGACGCGCGAATCGTGCCAAGGCCGAGCTTGCGCGCGGCGATGGCGTTGATCTCGCCATCGGCGGAGCGCGAGATCATCACCCTGACGTCCCAGCCCTCGGGCCGGGCGAAGGGCATCAGGAAGTGTTGTCCGTGCCAGCTGGTGACGATCGCGGGGCGATTGTCGCCCATGATCTCATGAAAGTTCGGTGGATCGAAGCGCAGCTTGCTGGTCCGGCGCACCAGGCGCAGGTAGCCAGCCAGGAGAGCGCCGCCGGCATTGACGACAAGCGGATGCCGGCCGATGCGTTTCAGCATGGCCGGCCTCTCTGCCGTACTGCGGTCTGTGCCGGGGAAAACATGCCGTTCGGCTTATTCGCCGACCGTCTCGGGGTCGAGCAGCCGATGCATGTGAACGATGAAATACCGCATATGCGCATTGTCGACGGACATCTGCGCCTTCTCTTTCCAGACTTTGTGGGCGCTGGCGTAGTTGGGGTAGATTCCGACGATATCGAGGTCCTGGAGGTCGCGGAACGTCAGGCCGTCGACGGATTCCAGCTCGCCGCCAAAGACGAGGTGCAGGAGCTGCTTCGGGGTTTCTTCGCGGGTCATTCTTCAGTCTCCGAGGGACATCTGCAGTGGAGCGCCGCGCACTAAGTCAGGTCGGCCAGGATCGGGCGCAGCGGGGTTACGAGCGCCTCCGGGCCGGCCAGCAAGGCCGGATGGCGGACATTGGCACGGTTGTACAGAACCGGACCGCCGCGCATGTTCTCAAGACGCCCGCCCGCTTCCTGCACCAAAAGATCGGCCGCCGCAAGGTCCCAGTCGCAGGCGCGCTCCCGCGCCGCAGCAAGGTCGATCCGCCCGGCGGCAACCAGGGCGATGCGCAGCGCCAGCGAGGGCACGTAGCCGCCGTAGACGACACCGGCGCGGCGCACCGCCTCTTGCGTAACCATCGGCTTGGGGCCGGCAAGACGCGCCCCCTCCAAGGACGGCATCGTGGAAACGCGCAAGGGCTCGCCATTCAGCGCCGCGCCGCCACCCACCGTCGCGGTGTACATCTCGTCGCTGGCCGGCCGGTAGACGGCGGCGGCGACCGGCCGCCCGGCCTCCACCACGGCAACGGCAACCGTCCAGTCCGGCGAGCCTGCGAGGAAGGCGCGGGTGCCGTCGATCGGATCGACGATAAAGGTGCGGGCCATGCCGAGACGGGCGGGGTCGTCCGCCGTTTCCTCCGACAGCCAGCCATAGCCGGTGCGCGCGCCGCGCAAAAGCTCGGCCAGATACCGGTCGACGGCGATATCGGCCTCCGAGACCGGGGAATCATTGTCCTTGGTCCAGCGCTTCGGATCGTTCCGGAAATAGCCGAGCGCCATCTGCCCGCCCCGGCGGGCCGCATCCACCAGAAGGGTCAGATCGTCGAGATTGGCGGCGGTGGCCGCCTTGGCGGTGTCGTCACTGGCCGGCAATGGTCATGTCCTTCACCAGAATGCTGGGGGTGGCAAAGGCCGAGCGGGTATCGAGGTCGCTGGCCGGGACGAGGCCGGCGAACATCTCCTTGAGATTGCCGGCCAGGGTGATCTCGCTCACCGGATAGGCGATGGCCCCGTCTTCGATCCAGAAGCCGGAGGCGCCGCGCGAATAGTCGCCAGTGATGCCGTTGACACCGTGCCCGATCAGGTCGGTGACCAAAAGGCCGGTGCCGATCTCAGCCAGCATCTCTTCCTGAGACAGGGCGCCGGGGGCAAGGGTCAGATTGGTGGCGCCGGGCGCGGGGCCGGCGCCGCCGCGCGTTGCCCGTCCGTTCGGCGCAAGGCCCAGTTCGCGGGCACTGGCGGTGTCCAGCAGCCAGTCGAGCAGTCGTCCGTCTTCCACCAGCGTCATGGCGAGGGCGGGGCAGCCTTCGCCGTCGAACGGCCGGCTGGCGGCGCCCCGGGGCAGGGTCGGATCGTCGGTGATGCGGATGCCTTTGCCAAACACCTTTTCGCCGCGACAGGATTTCAGGAAGCTGGTGCCACGGGCAATCGCCGCGCCGTTGATCGCCGAGGTGAAGTGACCGAGCAGGGAGCGTGCGGCGCGCGGCTCGTAGACCACCGGCGCGGTGCGGGTGGACAATTGCCGGGGATTGAGCCGGGCGACGGCGCGCTCTCCGGCACGCCGGCCGATCTCCTCGCTGGCATCCAGCTCGCCGAGATAGGTGCGGCTGTCGAAGTCGTAGTCCCGCTCCATGTTCGTGCCTTCGCCGGCGATGGCGGTCACCGAGACCCCGTGCCGGGAGACCAGATAGCCGCCGCGAAACCCGTGGCTGGTGACAAGGACGAGCCCGCCGAGCCGCCAGGAGGCGCTGGCGCCGCCGGATTTGGTAACGCCCGAGACCGCAAGAGCGGCGGCCTCGGCGGCGCGGGCGCGCTCGCTCAGCGCCGCGGCGTCCGCAGTGGTCTCGTCAAGAAGATCAAGCGCGGGGATCTCGGACGCCAGCGCGTCGGCATCGGCAAGACCGGCGTAGGGGTCTTCCGGCGCGACCCGGGCCATCGCCACCGCCCGCTCGGCGAGCGCATCCGGATCGTTGAAGGAATTGGCGGAGACGCTGGCCACCCGGCGGCCGCTGAACACCCGCAAGGTGACATCATCGCCTTCCGAGCGGTCGCTTTCCTCGGTCCGGCCATCGCGCACGTCGAGGGACAGGGACACACCCGTCACGGCGACGACATCGGCGGCATCGGCCCCGGCGCGTTTGGCGGCGGCAACGAGGCGTTCCGCATCGGCCATCAGTTTCGACTGGTCAATCTGCTGAGGCATGGTTCGGTCCTTGCGGGAGGAAAGAGACTGTCCGGCGCGCCGGCGACCCTATTGCCCGGTGGCGGCGCCCGCAAGGCGGTGCGAGCGGTTCGGTGAGGATTTGTTGATCCTGTTCGGTGACCTTTCCCTAACCCTCTTGGAAGAGGGAAAAAGTTAACCGTGCTTGTTAAGCCGATCGCGAGCCGTGGTTGCTAGCTTACCTCCATCAGAGACCTGGAAAATAATAGGTCCGATGGAGAGCGAATTGAGCCGTCAAACAGCCACTCAGGAAGTCACTGCCAAAGGATCGGGCCGCCCCTCGCGGCTCGATCCGGCGCAGATGCCGCACCGCTTCGCCGCACGCGGCGAACCGCTTCGCACCGGCGCGGAGGCGCCCTCGGTCGACGTCTATATCGATCGTGACATGGTCATCGTCAAACGCCGGCTTGCCGGCCTGCCGCTGACCCTCGTTCAGCCGGTCTCGATGTTCCTCGGGGTCTTCGCCGAGGTACTGCCCGGTGCCCTGCCGGGCGGGCTGAAGGTCCGTATCGGCCTGAAGCACCGCGATCCGGCGCTGTCGATCGAACTGGCCACCAGCGACAGCATCGAAGGGGTCGCCGACGACTGGTGTGCCTGGGGGCGGGCGCTGTCGCTGCCGCTCCTGATGGTCGAGCCGGATGGAAGCTGTCAGGACCTTGGCGCCGCCACCGGCGATCTGGCCGGCCGCGCGCCCTTGCCCCGCCGCCGGGTGGCGGCCCTCACCGGGCATCGTCCGCGCTTCCTGGTGCGGCGCAAGCCCGGCTCCGGCGCCAACCTTCTGCGGGTTCACCGGGGCGAGCGCGAGATCATCGCCCGCACCTGAGGGCACGCGAACAGCGCCCATGCGGGCAGGGGCTCAGAGCAGCCCCTGCACCAGGGCATCAGCGACAAGGCCGAGAAACAGGACCCAGCCATAGCGGCCGTTGGAGCGGAACAGCTTCAGGCACTGGTCCGGATCGTCGATATCCAGCGTCACGATCTGCCACAGAAGGTGCAGGAGCCCGAGTGCCAGCCCGGCGAAGGCGGCCGGGCCTGCATCGGCGAGCGAAAACGCCAACGCGAACAGCACGGTGGCGCCGCCATAAAGCAGCGCCAGCGCCGGCTTGGTCCAGTCGCCGAACAGGCGGGCCGTCGAGTGCACCCCCACCAGCGCGTCGTCTTCCTTGTCCTGATGGGCGTAGATCGTGTCATAGCCGATGGTCCAGAGGATGCCGCCGGCATAAAGCAGGATCGGCGACCAGGCGAGCGAGCCGAATTCCGCCGCCCAGCCCATCAGCGCACCCCAGGAAAAGGCGAAGCCGAGGAACAGCTGCGGCCAGCTGGTCACCCGCTTCATGAACGGATAGACCGCCACCACGGCGAGGGAAGCAAAGCCCAGCATGATGGTGAAGCTGTTGAATTGCACCAGCACCAGAAGCCCGGTCAGCGCCTGGGCGATCATGAACAGCTTGGCTTGCAGCGGCGAGACCTGGCCGGAGGGCAGCGGCCGGGAGCGGGTGCGCGCGACCTTGGCGTCGATGTCCTGGTCGACGAGGTCGTTGTAGGTGCAGCCGGCACCGCGCATCGCCACCGCGCCGATCAGAAACAAGAGCAGATGCCAGGGGTTGGGCCAGGGGGCGCCGGCGGCAATCGCCGCAAGGGCCGAGGACCACAGGCAGGGCCACAGCAGCAGCCACCAGCCGATCGGCCGCTCCCATCTGGCAAGGCGGGCATAGGGGCGCAGCCATGCCGGGGCGCGCCTGTCGACCCAGTGTCCCTTGACCGCATCGGCGACCTGCCCGCCGTTCATGTCCTGCTGCATCTTCGGTTCCCGTCAGCCTGTCGCGCGCGTCCGCGCCGCCGCCCGAACGTCGCGCGTTCGAGGGGCATGGAAGGGGCGAGCCTGCCTGCGGCACTGGCCTTGCGCAAGATCGATCCCGTTGCCCGGGTGATACGGCGTTTGCGCGGCAAGGGGAAGGGCTGGGTCGGGCGCGCCGCCCCCCTGCCGCTCCCGCCGGAGCGTTCTGAAGGCGAAAACCCGGCGCGAATAGGCGTGCGGGGGCTTGTGAAGCGGCGGCGCTGGGATTAGGCAGACCGGGAACGGCGGGCCGGCGGGAAGCCGGCCCGATGCCTTGCGATGATGACAGCCACACGATCAAACGCCATTTGATCGGCAACTGCCGGGGACAGGATGAACATACTCTTGATCGGGTCGGGCGGCCGCGAACACGCCCTTGCCTGGGCCATCGCCCGCTCGCCCCTGACCTCCACCCTTTATGCCGCGCCGGGCAATGCCGGGATCGCCGAACACGCGACCTGCGTGGCGCTTGACCCGGCCGATCATGGCGCCGTGCTGGCCTTCTGCCGCGACATGCAGGTGTCGCTGGTGGTGGTCGGGCCGGAAGCGCCGCTCGTCGCCGGGCTGGTGGACGATCTGGCCGCCGCCGGCATCGCCGCCTTCGGTCCGAGCCGGGCGGCCGCCGCGCTGGAAGGGTCAAAGGGCTTCACCAAGGACCTGTGCGCCCGCGCCGGGATCCCCACGGCCGCCTATGGCCGCTTCTCCGAGGCCGCCGCCGCCCGCGACTACGTGACCCGGCAAGGCGCGCCGATTGTCGTTAAGGCCGATGGCCTGGCCGCCGGCAAGGGTGTCGTCGTCGCCGAAACCGTGGAAGCGGCGCTGGCGGCGGTCGATGCCTGTTTTGACGGGGCCTTCGGCGAGGCCGGCGTCGAGGTGGTGGTGGAGGAATGCCTGGTCGGCGAGGAGGCGAGCTTCTTCGTTCTGTCCGACGGCACCAACGTGCTGCCGCTGGCCACCGCCCAGGATCACAAGCGGGTCGCCGACGGCGACACCGGTCCCAACACCGGCGGCATGGGCGCCTATTCCCCGGCCCCGGTGATGACGCCGGAGGTGGTCGAGCGCACCATGCGCGAGATCATCGAGCCGACCATTCGCACCATGGCGGCGGAGGGCACCCCGTTCCAGGGCGTCTTGTTCGCCGGGCTGATGATCACCGCCGAGGGGCCGAAGCTGATCGAGTACAACACCCGGTTCGGCGATCCGGAATGTCAGGTGCTGATGATGCGGCTCGTCGATGACATCGTGCCGCTGATGATGGCCTCCATCGAGGGCGGGCTCGACAAGGCCACCGCGCGCTGGCGCGAGGAAGCCGCGCTCTGCGTGGTGATGGCGGCCAACGGCTATCCGGGCAGCTATGAAAAGGGCACGCCGATCAACGGGCTCGATGCGCTGGGCGAGATGGTGGACGTGAAGGTGTTCCACGCCGGCACCCGCCGTGACGGCGAGCAGCTTCTGGCCAATGGTGGCCGGGTACTCAACGTCACCGCTCTGGGGGCAAGCGTCGGTGCCGCCCGCGACCGCGCCTATGAGGCGGTCGGCCGGATCGACTGGCCCGGCGGCTTCTGCCGCTCCGACATCGGCTGGCGCGCGGTGGCCCGGGAGACGGAACCCGGCGCGGCGGAAAGCTGACGCGACAAAAAAAGAGGCGGGCTCCCGGCCCGCCTCGAACAAAAAAATCTCGCCCCAAAAGACGTTGATCTGGCGGAGCCGCTCAGGTGGCGGTGCCGCCAATCGTCATCTTGTTGATGCGCAATGTCGGCTGGCCGACGCCGACCGGCACGCCCTGGCCCTGCTTGCCGCAGGTGCCGATACCCGGATCGAGCGCCATGTCGTTGCCGATCGCCTCGATGCGGGTCAGCGCGTCCGGCCCGTTGCCGATCAGCATGGCGCCCTTGATCGGTGCGCCAATCTTGCCGTTTTCCACCCGGTACGCTTCGGTGCAGGAAAAGACGAACTTGCCGGAGGTGATGTCCACCTGACCGCCGCCAAAGGACACGGCGTAAATGCCGTCCTTGACCCCTTCGAGGATCTCCGCCGGATCGCGGTCGCCGGCCAGCATCACCGTGTTGGTCATGCGCGGCATGGGAATATGGGCGAAGGACTGGCGCCGGCCGTTGCCGGTGGAGCCGGTGCCCATCAACCGGCCGTTCTGCCGGTCCTGCATGTAGCCGGTGAGAATGCCGTCCTCGATCAGCACGGTGCGGTTCGTTGGCGTTCCCTCGTCATCGACCGTGAGGGAGCCGCGCCGCGCGTGCAAGGTGCCGTCATCGACGATGGTCACGCCCTTGGACGCGACCCGTTGCCCCATCAGCCCGGCGAAGGCGGAGGTCTTCTTGCGGTTGAAGTCGCCTTCCAGCCCGTGGCCGACGGCCTCATGCAGCAGGATGCCGGGCCAGCCATTGCCCAGAACCACGTCGAAGCTGCCGGCCGGGGCGGGAATTGCCTCCAGATTGACCAGCGCTTGCCGCAGGGCTTCATCGACGCCCGCCTTCCAGCGCTCCGGCGTGAGGAACCCTTCCAGCGCCGATCGGCCGCCGAAGCCATGAGAGCCGGCTTCCTGACGGTCGCCCGAGCCGGCGACCACGGAGACGTTGAAGCGCACCAGCGGGCGAATGTCGCGCACCCGATAGCCGTCGGCGCGCAGGATATCGACCACCTGCCAGGAGGCCGCGAGCGAGACGGTGACCTGCCGCACCTTCGGGTCCCGGGCGCGGGCGTAGGCGTCGACCTCCTGCAACAGGGCGACCTTTTCGGCAAAGCTCATCGTCCCGAGCGGATTGTCGTCGGTGTAAAGGTGGCGGTTGGTGCGCACCGGCGGTTCGGCATAGACACCCGAATGGCCACGGGCGATGGCTCCGGCCGCCTCGGCAGCGCGGGTTAGGGCGGCGGCGGAAATTTCGCCGGAATGGGCATAGCCGGCAGCCTCACCGGCAACGGCCCTCAGGCCGAAGCCCTGAGTGGTGTCGTAGTTGGCCGCGCGCAGTCGCCCGTTGTCGAAGACAAGGCTTTCCGACTGGCGGTATTCCAGGAACAGCTCACCATCGTCGGCGTGTCCCAGAGCGGTGTCCATGATGGTGCGGGCGTTCGCTTCGCCAAGCCCGCCCAGTTCCAGAAGATCGGTGACGGGTTCACGCATGCGCGGACCTCTCTGTGTGGACCTCGGGCAAGGGAGCCCAGGGTCGGTTGTCGGCGCGGCAGGCGCCATGCGCCCTGTGCCAGCGCGGGGCCGTCGATGATATCCGACCGCCCCGGCGAATGGCGAGAAGCTGAAAGGCTCAGGGGAGGGCGGCAAAGCCGTCGGAAAAGCCCTTCAGGGAGATCGGGATGCCAATGCCTTCTTCCGGTGTCTGGAAGATGACGAAGGTGGCGGCCTGTCCCTTGCGCATCTTGTCGATGAGATCGTCTTCCATGACCACCTCGACGATGCAGCCATTCGGCAGGCAGCGGACGAAGCCGACCCGGCCGACATCGGCATCATCGACGCGCATGCCAAGCCCCATCGGCAGAAGTACCCCGAGCGGTGCGAGCACGCGCAGCAGCCGGGATTTCTTGTCGGCGGTCTTCAGCACGATCACCGACAGGCCGACATTTTCCCGGTCATCGGCGGTGACATTCTGAATCAGCGCGCATTGCTCGCTCTGGGCTCCGGCCGGCGTGTCGCATCGCATCTGCCAGTCGCCATGCACGGAGCGGACCGCGCCTTGCGCGAAGGCGGAGCTGGTGCCGGACACCGCATGGGCGAGAACAAGGACAGCGACCAGGGCGGGGCGCATCATCGACAAAAGGCGGCTGGGCACTGGCAGGGCTCCGTTCTTTCCCGTGACGAGACTTTACAAGGCGTGGCGATCGCAGTTTGATTCGCGGGCGCTCGCCTCCTGTCTGGTTTTCAACCCTTGAAAGGTCGATTTCAAGGCGAAAGGCCGCCCCAAGGCTTTTCTGTGGGGGGTGATTGGCGATCCGGCTGGCTTCTGCGCGCATTTGACACCTTCACAGAGCGATTTGGCGCAGATTCCGGACATTCCGGATGGGAGGCCTTGCGCGGGCGGGCCGCTTGTGGTTTTTCATCCCGGCTTTGATTTCGGTCAATCGAGGGTGCGGCGTTTTGACGCTCCTCCGGTGGGCCGCTCGCACGGTGCGTGGGAATATGCGTAAATTGCCGGATCAGGGTGCGACATCGTGACCGGGGGCTGAACGGCCCACCGTCAGGAGGCCCCGGCCATCGGCCGGGTGACACGGTGACACCGGCAGGATTTTTTATTTGGACCCGGGGAGCAGGAGTGCGCGGGTCAGACAGGGGGAGCACGGACGTGACACAGTTGGTCAGGCGTCTGAGGACGTTTGCGGCATCGGGCGCCGCGGCGATGACGGGTCTTGCGGCGGCCGCCGGAGAGGCATGGGCAGCCCAGCCGGAGCCGTGGCAGATGGGGCTGCAGCCCGCCGCGTCCGGTGTCATGAGCGATATCCGCTGGTTCAACGATTTCACGCTTGTCATCATCACGGTGATCACGCTGTTCGTGCTGGCGCTGCTGCTGTGGTGCGTGTTCCGCTTCAACGCGAAGGCAAACCCCACCCCGTCGCGTACCTCGCACAACACCATGATCGAGGTGGTCTGGACGCTGGTGCCGATCCTGGTGCTGGTGATGATCTCGATCCCGTCCTTCCGGCTGCTGTACAAGCAGGTCGACGTCCCCGAATACGACATGACCATCAAGGCCACCGGTTATCAGTGGTACTGGGGCTACGAGTATTCCGACGAGGGCATGGAGGAGCTGGCCTTCGATTCGTACATGCTGCGCGGTGAGGACCGTCTGGCGCGGGCCGCCGAACTCAAGCGTCCGGTCGAGGAATATCCGCGTCTTCTGGCCGTCGACAACGAGTTGATCGTACCGGTCGGCAAGGTGGTGCGCATGCAGGTCACCGCCGCCGATGTGCTGCATTCCTTCGCCCTGCCGGCGTTCGGCGTGAAGATCGACGCGGTGCCGGGACGTCTCAACGAGACCTGGTTCAAGGCGGAGCAGACCGGCATCTACTACGGCCAGTGCTCGGAGCTGTGCGGCAAGGACCATGCCTTCATGCCGATCGCGATCCGCGTGGTTGAGGAGGAGCAATTCGCGGCCTGGGCGGAGGCGGCCAAGTCGGACGTGGACGCGGCGACCAAGGCGCTGATGGCCTCCCTGGCGGACGCCAAGACCACGGCGGACGCAGGTGCATCCGATGCGGTTGAAGTGGCGGCCCGCTAAGGTCCGGATTGAGGAATAGCCAGGGCGCGGGGCCTCGCGGTCTCCGCCGCCGATGGAAACAGACGTATCAAAGGGAGCTGGATGATGGCCTATGCAGCGCAGGCGCAGGGCGACCACGACCATCCGACAGGGTGGACGCGCTGGGTCTATTCGACCAACCACAAGGATATCGGTATCCTTTATCTGATCTTCGCGATCATTGCCGGCATCATCGGCGGCGCGCTCAGCGTCGGCATCCGCATGGAGCTGCACGAGCCGGGCATGCAGATCTTCTCCGATCCGCATATGTTCAACGTGTTCACCACCTCCCACGGCCTGATCATGATCTTCTTCATGGTCATGCCGGCCCTGATCGGCGGCTTTGCGAATTTCTTCGTGCCGATCATGATCGGTGCGCCGGACATGGCGTTCCCGCGCATGAACAACATCTCCTTCTGGCTGTTGCCGCCGGCCTTCCTCTTGCTCCTGCTGTCGCTCTTCGTCGATGGCCCGGCAGGTGGCACCGGCGTTGGCGGTGGCTGGACGCTTTACCCGCCGCTGTCGACCTCCGGCCAGCCCGGACCGGCAGTGGACATGGCGATTCTGGCGCTGCATGTCGCCGGCGCCTCGTCGATCCTCGGCGCCATCAACTTCATCACCACCATCTTCAACATGCGCGCCCCGGGCATGACGCTGCACAAGATGCCGCTGTTCGCCTGGTCCGTGCTGGTCACCGCCTTCCTGCTGGTCCTGTCCCTGCCGGTGCTGGCCGGCGGCATCACCATGCTGCTGACCGACCGCAACTTCGGCACGACCTTCTTCGATCCGGCCGGCGGTGGTGACCCGATCCTGTTCCAGCATCTGTTCTGGTTCTTCGGTCACCCGGAAGTGTACATTCTGATCCTGCCGGCCTTCGGCATCGTCAGCCACATCATCTCCACCTTCGCCCGCAAGCCGATCTTCGGCTATCTCGGCATGGCCTACGCCATGGTGGCGATCGGCGTGGTCGGCTTCATCGTCTGGGCCCACCACATGTACACGGTCGGTCTCGACGTCGACACCCAGGCCTATTTCGTCGCGGCGACCATGGTGATCGCGGTGCCGACCGGCGTGAAGATCTTCTCCTGGATCGCCACCATGTGGCAGGGGTCGATCACCTTCAAGACGCCGATGCTGTGGGCGACCGGCTTCATCTTCCTGTTCACCGTCGGCGGCGTCACCGGCGTCCAGCTCGCCAATGCGGGCCTCGACCGGGCGATGCATGACACCTACTACGTGGTGGCGCACTTCCACTACGTGCTGTCGCTGGGTGCGGTGTTCGGCATCTTCGGTGCCTGGTACTACTGGTTCCCGAAGATGTTCGGCTACATGTACAATGAGACCATCGGCAAGGTGCACTTCTGGATCACCTTCATCGGTGTGAACCTGGTGTTCTTCCCGCAGCACTTCCTCGGTCTCGCCGGCATGCCGCGTCGCTATGTCGACTATCCGGATGCGCTGGCCGGCTGGAATGCGGTCTCTTCCTGGGGCTCCTACATCTCCGCCTTCGCCGTTCTTGTGTTCCTGGCGGGTGTTGCCGAGGCCTTCTCCAAGAAGCGGGTCGCTGCGGACAATCCCTGGGGCGAGGGGGCAACGACGCTGGAGTGGACCCTGTCCTCGCCGCCGCCGTACCACCAGTTCGAGACGCTGCCGCGCATTCGCTAGGCGGCTCGGCGGGCGGCCTTCCACCACGGAGAGATCGCCCGCTTCCGAACCAGGCAGCGCCGGATATCTGGCGCGGCCGCAGGCAGGTGAGCATCCTGCCGCCAGGATCGAAACACCGGCACCGCCGGGAAACCGAGAGCAGCCCTCATGTCGCTGGCCGAAATTCGCGAGACATCATTTGAGGAAACCGCCGGTTTCGGCGGCCAGGGCGCCGTCGGCGACTATATCGCGCTGCTGAAGCCGCGGGTGATGTCGCTGGTGATCTTCACCGCGCTGGTTGGTGTGCTGATCGCCCCGGGCAGCCTGCATCCGGTGCTGGCCGCGGTCGCTGTCCTGTGCATCGCGGTGGGTGCCGGCGCCTCCGGTGCGCTCAACATGTGGTACGATGCGGATATCGACCGGGTGATGTCGCGCACCCGCTCCCGCCCCATTCCCGCTGGCCGGATCGAGCCGGGCGAGGCCCTTGCCTTCGGCCTGACGCTCTCCGCCTTTTCCGTCGCCGTGCTGGGCCTTGCGGTCAACTGGCTGGCGGCGGGCCTGCTGGCCTTCACCATCTTCTTCTATGCGGTGGTCTACACCATGTGGCTGAAGCGGGCGACGCCGCACAACATCGTTATTGGCGGTGCGGCCGGTGCCTTTCCGCCGATGATCGGCTGGGCGGCGGTGACCGGTACGGTCACCCTTGAGAGTGTTATTCTGTTCCTGATCATCTTCATGTGGACGCCGCCGCATTTCTGGGCGCTGTCGCTGTTCAAGCGCGGCGACTACGAGGCGGCGCGCATTCCGATGCTGCCGGTGGTCGCCGGCGAGGATGTGACCCGCACCCAGATCCTGGCCTATTCGGTGGCGCTGGCCCCCATCGGCGTGTTGCCGGCGGTGCTTGGCTTCGCCTCGCTGGTCTACGGGATCGCCGCCACGGTGCTGGGCATCGCGTTTGTCTTCTACGCACTGCGGGTCTATCGCCGCCGCGAGGGCGAGGCCGCACGCAAGGCGGCCGTGAGCCTCTTCTCCTTCTCGCTGCTCTATCTGTTCCTGATCTTCTCCTTGCTGTTGGGCGACACGCTGGTGCCCGCCGTCATCGGAGCGATCTGGTCATGACCGGGCAGAACCTTCACGAGGACGGCATTCGCCTGACCGAGGAACAGAAGCGGCGCCAGCGCAGTCGCTCCGTTGCCATTGGTCTGGCGCTCGCCGGGCTCGTCGTGCTGTTTTTCGTCATCACGCTGGTGAAGATGGGGCCCGGTGTTTTCAACCGGCCCTTGTAAGGGGCAGTGATGGTCATGGGTGACAGAAAGCCTTCCGAAGAGCCGGTGGATACCTCCACCCGCATGGCGCGCGCCAATCGGCGGATCGCCATGGCGGTCTGCGGCGGCGTGATGCTGATGGTCGGCGCGGCCTATGCGGCGGTGCCCCTTTACGAGGTCTTCTGCAAGGTGACCGGCTATGGCGGGACCACCCAGCGCGCCGACACGGCAACGGGAGAGATCATCGACCGCAAGATCACCGTGCGGTTCGACGGCAACGTCAACGCGGCGCTGCCCTGGGGCTTCAAGCCGAAGGTGCATGCGGTGACGCTCAGGATGGGCGAGACCGCGCAGATGGCCTATCTGGCCACCAACAAGGGGCCGGCCGCCACCGTGGGCACCTCGGTGTTCAACGTGACGCCCTTTGCCGCCGGGGCCTATTTCAACAAGATCGAATGCTTCTGTTTCACCGAGCAGCCGCTGAAGGCGGGCGAGACGGTGGAGATGCCGGTGCTGTTCTTCATCGATCCGGACATGGACAAGGACGAGCACCTGAAGGACATCAAGGAGATCACCCTCTCCTACACTTTCTTCCCGGCGGAAACGCCGGAAACGCCGGTCGCCGCGCGCGGCACGGCGGAGGGAACACAAAACCAATTGTAGTTGCGCAGCCCGTTTGAACCGGGCTCAACTGATCGGGGGAGACTGCCCATGGCACATGCCAAGAACCACGACTACCATCTCGTCGAGCCGAGCCCCTGGCCGTTTCTCGGCGGCATCGGTGCTTTCATCATGGCCATCGGCGCGGTCGGTCTGTTCCGCTACACCCAGGACCTCGATTTCACCCTCTTCGGCATCGACCTTGCCGGTTGGGGTATCTTCGCCGTCGGCACGCTGGTCGTGCTTTATGTGATGTTCGGCTGGTGGCGCGACACGGTGCGCGAATCCCTTGCCGGCGATCACACACCGGTGGTCCAGCTGCACCTGCGCTACGGCATGTTGCTGTTCATCGCATCGGAAGTGATGTTCTTCGTCGCCTGGTTCTGGGCGTTCTTCGACGCTTCGCTGTTCACCAATGAGGCGCAGCAATTCGCGCGGGTCGAGGTGACCGGCGGTGTCTGGCCACCCGAGGGCATCCAGACCTTCGACCCCTGGCACCTGCCGCTCCTGAACACGCTGATCCTTCTGACCTCGGGCACGACCGTGACCTGGGCGCATCATTCGCTGCTGCACAACGACCGCGACGGTCTGAAGTGGGGTCTGGCGCTGACGGTGCTGCTCGGCGTGCTGTTCTCGCTGCTGCAGGCCTACGAATACAGCCACGCGGCCTTCAGCTTCTCCGGCAGCATCTACGGTTCGACCTTCTTCATGGCCACCGGGTTCCACGGCTTCCATGTGATCGTCGGCACCATCTTCCTGGCCGTTTGCCTGATCCGCGCCATGGCCGGCCAGTTCACGCCGGAAAAGCACTTCGGCTTCGAGGCCGCTGCCTGGTACTGGCATTTCGTCGACGTGGTGTGGCTGTTCCTGTTTGCCTCGATCTACGTCTGGGGTGCCGGAACCCCGGCACACTGACAAGGGAAAGCGGTCCGGCCGCCGTAACGTGGCCGGAAACCTTGGAACCTATCGGGGCCGCGGATCATCCGCGGCCCTTTGCGCGCGCGGCGTCCGGTGGAGCCGCGCATGTGGGGGAGAAGGCAGGAGCGCATGACGCAGGACACAGGCAAACGCGATAAGGCGCACTATCCGCCTCAGGATCCCTTGCGGGTTGGCGTAAAGGGGCGCTGCCCCCGCTGCGGGCAGGGGCGCCTGTTCAAGGGGTTTCTGTCCACCGCCGAGCGCTGCTCCAATTGCGGTCTTGATTTTGACTTCGCCGATTCCGGCGACGGTCCGGCCGTCTTCATCATCATGGCCGTGGGCTTCATCGTCGTTGCCCTGATGCTGGTGGTGGAGATCAGCTTTCGCCCGCCAATCTGGCTGCACATGCTTCTGTGGTTGCCGCTGACGGTGATCCTGGGTCTGGGGCTCTTGCGCCCGCTCAAGGGGGTGATGATCGCTCAGCAATACAAGCACAGCGCCCGGGAGGGGAAGGTTGACGACTGATCCTGTGCCGTCCGCCGCGCCGGGCGCCCTGCGCCGTCTGCTCTGGCCGTTGATCGCCGCGCTTCTGGTGCTGGCGGTGTTGCTGGCGCTGGGAAGCTGGCAGGTGGCGCGGCTGAACTGGAAGCTCGACCTGATCGAGCGGGTGGAGCAGCGGGTGGATGATGCGCCTGTTGCGGCTCCCGGTCCGGCGGAGTGGCCGGCGCTAACCGACGACGGCTGGGACTACCGCCCGGTAAAGGTCACCGGGCGCTTTCTCCCCGGCGAGCTTTACTATTACATCGCGTTGGCCGATCCGAAAGGGCCTCTCGGCGGCCCCGGCTATCTGGTCTATGCGCCGTTTGCCGCGCGCGAGGGCTATGTGGTTCTGGTCAATCGCGGCTTCGTGCCCGACCGGCAGCGCTTGCCGGAAGCTCGGCCCGGCAGTGCCGCGCCGGAAGGGGAACTCACCATCGAAGGGCTGTGGCGGCGCAACGAGCGCGGCAATTTCGCCACCGTCGAGGCGGATGAAAAGTCCGGCATCTGGTTCGTGCGCGAACCTGCGAAGATGGCCGCAAGCCTCGGGGTGGACCGCACCATGCCGGTCGCGCCCTATACAATCGACGCGCGCGCGGCGCTGACGCCGCCGTCCGGACTGCCGCAGGCCGGCGAAACCCTCGTGAGCTTCACCAACAACCACCTACAATACGCGGTGACCTGGTTCGGTCTCGCCGCCGTTCTGGTGGTGATCTTCGTGGTGTTCGCGCGCGGTCAGTTGCGCAAACCCTGAGCGCCTGGACCGGAGCCTGTCCGTCCGGATTCATGAGCGAGCTCGGGAGACCGCGCCAGCGCCCTCCCGAACCGCGAAAAGCCGCCTCAGAGCGCGCTGAGGATTGCCGCAGCGCCGGAGACGGTGGCCTCGCCCGGGGCGTCTTCCACGTTCAGCGCGGTCACCTTGCCGTCCTTGACGATCATGGCATAGCGCTTCGAGCGCAGGCCCATGCCGAAGCCCGAGGCGTCCAGCTCCATGCCGATTGCCTTGGTGAAATCGGCGCTGCCATCGGCGAGGAACAGGATCTTGTCGCCGGCGCCGCTCGCTTTCTGCCAGGCCTCCATGACGAAGACATCGTTGACCGAGACGACGGCGATCTGATCGACGCCCTTGGCGCGGATGGTCTGCGCATGCTCCACGAAGCCCGGCAGGTGGTTGAGGTGGCAGGTCGGGGTGAAGGCGCCGGGCACGGCGAACAGCACCACTGTCTTGCCGGCGAACAGCTCGCCGCTCTTCACCTCGGCCGGGCCGTCGGCACTCATGGTCTTGAAGCTTGCCTCGGGAAGCGTGTCGCCAACCTTGATGGTCATGGGAAAATCTCCGCTATCGGGAAGGGTAGGATCGGGGATAGTCCCCGGGGCCACGAGGTTTGCCGCGCGGCTCTGAGGAGATAGGCATGCGGCCGCCCGCCGTCGAGGTGAAAATTTCATGGACGGCGGATGAAAGCTCAGGGACCGGGAAGGCGGGCGACATCGATCCGGTGCTCCACCGCCGTGCCGCCCGTAACAAGCACCAGCGACAGGGGCTGGCGGCCGCCGGTCTCGGCAAGGCCCCGCGTGGAGAGCGTGAAGCGTACCTGCCCGTCTTCCGTCAGCCCCTCCCGCTTCGGAACGCCATTGTACGAACCGGTCGCGCCATGGGCGAAAAGGTCGGCCTCGACTGCATTGGCCGGCAGTTCGGCGGTGATTGTCAGGGGCGCCGCGCCCTCGCCGCCGGGGCGCCCGCGCACCACCTTGAGAATGCGCGGTGGCATGTCCGTCTGCGGGTGCGGCAGGGCGAGCCGGGCGCGCGCCAGCATCATCCGGTGACCGATATCCGAAGCCGCCAGTGTCTCCTCGGAGACATCGAGCTCAAGGGAGGCTTCGACCGGCACGCAGATATCGCTGCACATGCCGAGCCGGACCAGGGCGTGCAGGGTCGCGGGGGAGGCGGAGGGGACGGGCAGGTCGATGGGCAGAACCACCTGGCGCCTGTAGACAATCGAGGTGGCAAAGCCGTCGTCATACCGCTCCGGGGCCGGAAACCGCAGCCGTGCCCGCGTCGGGTCGAGGCCGGAAGAGGCGGAAAAATCCACCTCGGTCGGGATGCCCGAATCCCCGGGGTACTTCCAGTAGGTGTGCCAACCCGGATCAAGGTGAATTTCCAGGCCGATATCGGCGGTTCCGGCGCCGGCATCCACACCGGCTGAGATCAGCCTGAGCTTGCCGCCGGTGACCTCCTGCCAGGGGCTCTCGCCGGCAAGCGCGCCCATGGGCCCCCAAAGGGCGCACAGGGCGAGAAAAAAGCTGCGGATCATCATCCGGACGGGCATGGCGATTTGGTCTTTCGTGTCGGGCAGGCGCTGGCCCGGATCGTAGGGGGATCGGGTGGCGGGCGCCAAGAAAAAGCTTCGTGATCGCGCCGCCGCCGCGCGCGGTGACAGGGCGGTGACGGGATTGTGTCCCGACCCTGCGGTTCACAAGTGCCCGCGAGAAGCGTAATCTGGAATGAATTCAGATCTGTGGCTTGAGCGCGCAAGGCGCTGGAAAGGCGGGAACGAAGGATCATGCAGAGCGGGCAACCGGACGACACCTCCCTGACGGGGCAATTGCTGATCGCCATGCCGCAGATGGAAGACGAACGCTTTGCCCATGCCGTCATCTATCTGTGCGCGCATTCGCCGGAAGGGGCGATGGGCATCATCCTCAACCAGCAGGCATCGAGCCTCTCCTTCCCCGATCTGTTGCGGCAGCTGGACATCATTCCTGAAGAAGGGGATATCGTGTTGCCGGAGCCAGCCGACCGGATGCAGGTGCATCGCGGCGGGCCGGTGGAGACCGGACGCGGCTTCGTGCTGCATACCGGCGATTTCTTCATCGACAACTCGACCCTGGCGATCCAGGACGGCATCTGCCTCACCGCGACCCTCGATATCCTGCGGGCGATTGCCGAAGGGCGCGGCCCCAGACAGGCGATGCTGGCACTTGGTTACGCCGGCTGGGGTGCCGGACAGTTGGAGACCGAAATTCAGGCCAATGGCTGGATCACCGGCCCGGCGGACAGCGCCATCATCTTTGATGAGACGATCGACAACAAATGGGATCGGGCGCTTGCCAAGATGGGCATCTCCTCGGGGATGCTGTCGCGTGAGGCGGGGCACGCCTGAGCCGGTCATCCGGCCGTCCGCGTCCGATCGCCGCAAATGCACGGCGCGCGCATGGGAAATGCGGCTGCCGCCGATGCCGGCGCGTCGCATCTCGCTTGCCCGCCTATTCCCGGACCGTTAGGGTGCGCAATGGGATGCGCTTCGGTCAGGCAGGGGCCGCGCTTGGATTTCGGCGTTGATGATGCTCATGCCAGGGGCAGACCCGCTTGGTAAATTCTGGCGGATGGATTTCCGCGCCGATGAACGTCGGACGTGCGTCCAAGCCTGCTGTCTCATGTGCGGATGGCTATGCCGCAAGCTTGCGAAACGGGCGGGAGACGCCTCGGGCCGTGGGGTCCGGCAAAAAGATCACGTGGCTTGCCGGAGCGCCGGCAGGACACGAAACACAACGCATTAAAGGAAGTCCTCACGTGAAATATGTCAGTACGAGAGGCGAGGCTCCGGTTCTCGGATTTTCAGATGTTCTCCTGACCGGGCTGGCCGCCGATGGCGGGCTTTACGTGCCCCAGTCCTGGCCCCGGCTTGAGCCTGAGACGATTGCCGGGTTCGCCGGGCAGTCCTATGCCGAGGTCGCCGAGACCGTGATTGCCCCCTTCGTTGGCGCTGACATCGAACGCGGCGCGCTGCGGTCGATGATCCGCGAGGCCTATGCCGGCTTCCGGCATCCGGCGGTGACGCCGCTGGTGCAGATCGCACCCCAGCGCTTCGTGCTTGAGCTGTTTCATGGGCCGACGCTGGCCTTCAAGGATGTGGCCATGCAGTTGCTCGGGCGGCTGATGGATCACGTTCTGGCCGAGCGCGGTGGCCGGGCGACCATCGTCGGGGCAACCTCGGGGGATACCGGCGGCGCGGCAATCGAGGCGTTTCGCGGGCGTGAGCGGACCGATGTCTTCATCCTCTTCCCCGACGGCCGGGTCTCCGATGTGCAGCGCCGGCAGATGACGACGCCGGCCGAGGCGAATGTTCATACGCTGGCCCTGACCGGCACTTTCGATGACTGCCAGACGATCCTCAAGGAGATGTTCGGCAACACCGCCTTCCGCGACAAGGTGCATCTGGCCGGGGTCAACTCCATCAACTGGGCGCGGATCGTCGCGCAGGTTGTCTATTATTTTGTCGCCGGCGCCGCGCTCGGTGCGCCGCACCGGCCGATCTCCTTCACCGTGCCGACCGGCAATTTCGGCGATATCTTCGCCGCCTATGTGGCCAAGCGCATGGGGCTGCCGATCGAGCGGCTGGTGATTGCCACCAATGCCAATGACATTCTGGTGCGCACCCTGGAGGAAGGGCGGTACGAGACCCGGGGCGTTTCGCCGACCATCTCGCCGTCGATGGATATTCAGATCTCCTCCAATTTCGAACGCCTGCTGTTCGAGGTTCACGACCGGGATGGCGCTAGCGTGCGCCAGCTCATGGGGCGGCTCTCCCAGTCCGGCGGCTTCACCCTCGATGGGCCGGCCTTGGAGCGGATCCGCGCCGAGTTCGATGCCGGGCGCTGCGACGAGGCGGCGACGGCGAAGACCATCGAGCGAACGCTGGCGGAAGCCGGCTACCTCCTGGATCCGCATACGGCGACCGGCGTCAAGGTGGCCGAGGAGCACGGCGAGACGGCAACGCCGATGGTGATCCTGGGCACGGCCCATCCGGCCAAGTTCCCCGATGCCGTCGAGGCCGCCTGCGGCCGGCGGCCGGAGCTGCCGCCCAGGCTGCAGCCGATGATGAGCGCGCCGGAGCGGTTCAAGCCGCTGCCCGCCGACCGCGCGGCCGTCGAGGCGCATATTCTCGATCAGGCCCGCGCCGCCCACGCTGAGGAGGTGTCCTGATGGAGGCACGCGTCACCCGGCTTGCCAATGGAATGACGGTTGTCACCGACCGGATGCCACATTTGCGCACCGCCGCGCTCGGGGTCTGGGTCGGTACCGGGTCACGCTCGGAACTGCCGGAGCAGAACGGTATCACCCATCTGCTCGAACATATGGCGTTCAAGGGTACCCACAGCCGGTCGGCCCGGCAGATCGCCGAGGAGATCGAGGCGGTCGGTGGTGAGTTGAACGCCTCCACCAGTGTCGAGCACACCAACTACCACGCCCGGGTGCTGGCCGAGGATGTGCCGCTGGCGGTGGAGCTGATCGCCGACATCTTGCAGAATTCGGTGTTCGACCCGGAGGAATTGGCGCGCGAGAAGCACGTGATCCTGCAGGAGATCGGCGCCGCCCACGACACGCCGGACGACAAGGTGTTCGACCTGTTCCAGGAAACCGCCTGGTCCAATCAGGCAATCGGCCGGCCGATCCTGGGGACGCCGGAAACCGTGCTGTCGTTCCGCCCCGAGGACCTGCGAACCTATCTGTCGGAGCGCTATTCCGCACCGGAACTGGTGCTGTCGGCGGCCGGCGCAGTGGAGCATGAGGCCATCGTTGCTCTGGCCGAACAGCACTTCTCCGGCCTGCCCGACCGCCCGGCGTCGCAGGCCAGCGGTGCGGTTTACACCGGCGGCACCAGCCATGTTGAGCGCGACCTTCTTGAGGTGCAGCTCGTGCTCGGCTTCGAAGGCAAGCCCTATCGCGCGCCGGATTATTACGCGGTGCAGGTTCTTGCCTCGGTGATGGGCGGGGGCATGTCCTCACGCCTGTTCCAGGAAATCCGCGAGCGGCGCGGCCTGTGCTACGCGATCTACGCCTTCCACTGGGCATTTCAGGATTCGGGCCTGTTCGGGGTCCACGCGGCCACCGGCGAGGAGGACATCGACGAGCTGTTCCCGGTTCTGGTCGATGAACTCGGCCAGGCGGCGCAGACCATCGAGCAGGCGGATGTGGACCGGTCCAAGGCGCAGATTCGCGCCGGCCTGATGATGTCGCTGGAAAGCCCGGCCGCGCGAGCGGGGCAGATCGCCCGCCAGTTGATGATCCATGGCCATGTGCTGACGCCTGAGGAAATCCAGGCACGCATCGACAAGGTGACGCTTGAGCGGTTGCGGTCGGTGGCGGCGGAGACCTTCGCCGGTGCGCCGACCATTTCGGTCGTCGGGCCGCCCAGCGTCAAGCTGCAGGCCTCGCAGGTGTCCGCCCGGCTCAACGGTGAGGCCGCACAGGCGGTGGGGGGCTGAACGGCCGGTCGGTGGCATCTTGGCGCCGATGTGACAGAGTAGGTGGGTTCCCCGGCATTTGCCGGGCGCGGACAGCGGTCCGGCGACGGCAGGCGGATCGGGGGCGAGGCGGGGATCGCGATGGTCTTCTTGCGTGGTTTCGGCGGTGGGGAAGACGGACGGCGATTGTTCGCTGACGGGGTCTGGCTGCGCGCGCCCCAGCCGGGAGACTTTCCCGAATGGTCGGGCTTGCGGGAGCAGAGCCGGAACTTTCTCCAGCCCTGGGAGCCGCTCTGGCCGCGCGATGAACTGACGCGGGGCTCGTTCCGCCGGCGGCTGCGTCGTCATGCTCGGGAAATGCGCGAGGACCGGTCCTTTCCCTTCTTCATTTTTCGCAGCGGCGACGACCGGTTGCTCGGCGGGGCGACCCTGTCCAACATCCGCCGCGGCGTGGCGCAGACCTGTTCGCTGGGCTATTGGATGGGCGAACCCTATGCCGGTCAGGGCTACATGAGCCGGGCGGTGACCGCGCTGTTGGCCTTCGCCTATTCGGATCTGAACCTGCACCGGGTCGAGGCGGCCTGTCTGCCGCACAACGGCCCATCGATCCGTCTCCTCCAAAAAGCCGGATTTGAGAGAGAAGGCTACGCGCGCGGGTATCTGCGCATCGCCGGCGAGTGGCAGGATCACCTGCTGTTCGCGAAACTGGCCGGTGATCCGGAAGCCTCCGGGAGCCGTCTGGAGGAGCCCGCGGAGCTCAATGCCTCCATATGTTCCGCGGCCACGATGACGTGGCGCGGCCAGAAAGAAACCTTGTGAGATGGTGCCGATGCCGATATGTCTCCGGCACGTCTTGAAAGCCGAAATTGAGTGGGTCGTGCGGTTGCGTGTTCTGAGTCTGCTGTTTGTTACCCTCCTGACTTGGCTCACCTTTGTCGCGCCGGGCGCGGCGCTGGAGGCGGTGGAGGTGCCGGCCGCAGCCGATGCGATCGACCTGACCGGAGCGGTCGAACTCTACCCGGGCGCGGGACCGCAGCTTCAGGTGTCCACGGCGCCGGGCGCCGACGGCATCGTGCGGCGGATCGAGGTCAATTCCCGCGACAGCGCCAACACCAGCTGGGCCGTCTTCGCTCTGTCCAATCCGGGCGATGAACAGATCGACCGGCTGATCGTCGCGCCGTTTTTCCAGCTTGTCGGCTCTCACCTGATCTGGCCGGATCTCGGTTCCTCGCGCATCGCCTCGATCACCCCGAGCCAGGGCATCGCGCCGGAGCGTCAGTCGAGCCAGGAGGCGGATGTCTTCCTGGTGACGCTCGATCCCGGGGCGGTGGTCACCTACGTGGTGGAAATGCGCAGCGATGCGCTGCCGCAGATCCGCCTGTGGGAGCCGGATGTCTACAAGGACACGGTCAACGCCTACACCCTCTACCGGGGCATCATCCTTGGCATTTCCGGCCTTCTGGCGCTGTTTCTGACCATCCTGTTCGTGGTCAAGGGAACGATCATGTTCCCGGCGACCGCCGTTCTGGCCTGGTCGGTCCTGTCCTACCTGACCATCGACTTCGGCTTCTGGAACAAGGTGTTGCAGATCACGCCGGGCGAGGAACAGCTCTACCGGGCCTGCGCCGAGGTGGCGCTGGCCGCCAGCCTGATCATCTTCCTTTACGCCTATCTCAATCTCAACCGCTGGCACATCCGCTACAGCCATTTGGCGCTGGTGACCCTGATCCTGGTGCTCGGCCTGCTCGGCGTTGCCGTCTGGGACCCGTCGGTCGCCGCCGGCATCGCGCGGATTTCGCTGGGCATCATCGGCATTCTCGGCTTCGCGGTGATCGCCGCCCTGGCCGTTCAGGGCTATGACCGGGCGATCATGCTGGTGCCGACCTGGATCCTGCTGCTGGCCTGGGAGGTCGGCGCGGTGATGACCGTGACCGGGGCGCTGGCCAATGACATCGTCCAGCCGGCGCTGGCCGGCGGGCTCGTGCTGATCGTGCTGTTGATCGGTTTCACGGTGATGCAGCACGCCTTTGCCGGCGGCGCCATCGCCCAGGGGCTGATTTCCGATGTGGAGCGCCGGGCGCTGGCCCAGACCGGATCTGGCGACATCATCTGGGACTGGGACATCGACCGGGACCGGATTTCCACCGGCAACGAGGTGGAGGACCTGCTCGGCCTGAAGCACGGCGTCCTGGAAGGACCGGCCCGCGACTGGCTCGACATCCTGCATCCGCAGGACCGGGATACCTTCCGCGGCACCCTGGATGCGGTGATCGACCAGCGCCGGGGCCGGATCTCGCAAGCCTTCCGCCTGCGCTCCGAGGACGGGCATTTCCGCTGGTTCCGTCTGCGCGCCCGGCCGATCGTCGGCTCGGATGGCGAGGTGATCCGCTGCGTCGGCACGCTGCTCGATATCACCGATCAGAAGGTGACCGAGGAACGTTTGCTGCATGACGCGGTGCATGACAATCTCACCGGCCTGCCGAACCGCGAATTGTTCATGGATCGGCTGTCGGCGGCGCTGGCCCGTGCCAGGGCCGAGGGCCTCGGCCGTCCTTCGGTGCTGTTGATCGACCTTGATCGGTTCAAGCAGGTCAATGATTCCATCGGACTGTCCGCCGGCGACAGCATTCTTCTGACCATTGCCCGGCGCCTGTCGCGGCAGTTGAAGCCGCAGGACGCCCTGTCACGGATTGGCGGTGACACCTACGCGCTGCTGCTTCTGTCGGAACAATCGGCGGATCGGGTCGCGACCTTCGCCGATGCGGTGCGACGGGCCGTGCGCTCGCCGATCACCTTCGGCGACCAGGAAGTGTTCCTGACCGCCTCGGTGGGCGTGGCGATCTATGAGGACGAGGGGGTCTCCGCCGCCGATCAGGTTCGCGAGGCCGACATGGCGATGAACCACGCCAAGCGGATGGGCGGCGACCGGGTCGAGGTGTTCCGCCCGACCCTGCAGGGCGAGGGGGCCAATCGGCTGGAGCTTGAGGCCGACCTGCGCAAGGCGCTGAAGACCGACGGCATCTCCGTCTTCTACCAGCCGATCGTTCGCCTGGCGGACCGTTCGATCGCCGGCTTCGAGGTGTTGGCCCGCTGGAACCACCCGAGCCGTGGCGCGATCTCCCCTCTGGAGTTCATCCCGGTGGCCGAGCAATCCGGCCTGATCAACGAGCTGGGGATGTTCGTGCTTGACCGGGGCGCGCGCCAGCTCTCCGACTGGCAGTCGAATTTCCGCTTGCCGGTGCCGCTGTTCGTCAGCGTCAATATTTCCTCGCGGCAACTGCTGCGGCACGATCTGATCAACGACGTCAAGGCGGTGCTGTCCCGCTCGGCGCTGGCGCCGGGGACGCTCAAGCTGGAGCTGACCGAATCCGTGGTGATGGCCAATCCGGAGTATTCGGCGAAGATGCTGGAACGGCTGCGCGCGTTGGGCGCGGGCCTCTCCCTCGACGACTTCGGTACGGGCTATTCCTCGCTCAGCTATCTGCAGCGCTTCCGCTTCGACACCATCAAGGTCGATCAGTCCTTCGTGCGGCCGAACGGGCGCAGCGCCCGCCCGGTGATCCTGCGCTCCATCATTGCCCTTGGTCACGATCTGGGCATGCAGGTGGTGGCCGAAGGGGCGGAGAGCGAATCCGACTCGCTCGAGCTGCATCAACTCGGCTGCGAATACGCGCAAGGCTTCCTGTTCGGCCAGCCGATGGAGGCGGCCCAGGCAACCAAGCTGCTGGAAGCGGAAATGGCCAGCCTGCACGGCTGAAGCTGACAAAGCGGCGGGATCGGCGAGGGCACCGTTGCCGGTGCCTCGCGGTCGGGGAACGCGTCGGGTTGGGGCCTTGCTAGGTCAGGCCGCGCCGGAGCGTCCCGCGCCGGTGGATTTTCCGGACTTGTAGGGCGCCATGCCCTCACGGGCGAGCGCGTCGGCCCGTTCGTTTTCCTCGTGGCCGGCGTGGCCCTTCACCCAGTGCCAGGAGACGTCGTGGCGACCGCGCGCCGCGTCGAGCCGCTGCCACAGATCCGCGTTCTTCACCGGCTTCTTGTCAGAGGTGCGCCAGTCGCGGCGCTTCCAGTTGGCCAGCCACTGGGTGATGCCGTTGCGCACATAGGTGCTGTCGGTGTGGAGCTCGACCGTGCACGGGCGTTTCAGCGCCTCCAGTGCCTCAATGGCGGCGGTCAGTTCCATCCGGTTGTTGGTGGTCTCGCGCGCGCCGCCGCAAAGCTCCCGCTCATGTTCGCCGAAACGCAGCAAGGCGCCCCAGCCGCCGGGGCCGGGATTGCCCGAGCACGCGCCGTCGGTGTGGATGATGACCTTGCTCATGCTGTCCCTTGTAAAAATGCGAGAGGGGCCGTGTTGGCTCCCATCGAGCTGTCTGGTGCGGATGTCAGTGATCGAGACCGTAGTCGCTCGATGAGCCGACGCTCTGGTGAAACCGCAGTTTCTTCAGATATTCGCGCGGATCCTTCGGCGTGACCAGCGCTCCTTCCGGCACCCGCAGCCAATCGTGCAGCCGGGTCAGCAGGAAGCGCAGCGCCGCGCCGCGTGCCAAGAGCGGCAGGCTGTCGAACTCGGCCGGGGTGAAGGGGCGGACAGTGGTGTAGCCGTCCAGCAGGGCCCGTGCCTTGGTGACGTTGAACGACAGGTCCGGCTCGAAGCACCAGGCATTGAGGCAGATCGCCACGTCATAGGCGAAGGCATCATTGCAGGCGAAGTAGAAGTCGATCAGCCCCGACAGCCGGTCGCCGATGAAGAACACATTGTCCGGGAAGAGATCCGCATGGATGACCCCGGAAGGCAGCCCCTTCGGCCAATGGGCCTCCAGATGATCGAGCTCGGCGACAAGCTCCGCGCCAAGCCCTTCGGCGATGCTGTCCGCCTCGTCCAGAGATCCGGCAGCCAGCGGCCGCCAGCTTTCGACGGACAGGGCATTCGGGCGGCACATGGTGAAGTCGCTGCCGGCGAGATGGAAATGGGCAAGTGCCTCGCCGAGCGCGGCACAATGCACGCGCTTCGGCCGGCGCACCCACATGCCATCGAGAAAGCCGATGATCGCCGCCGGTCGGCCCGCCAACTCGCCCAGCATGGCGCCCTCGCGGCTGGCCACCGGGGTCGGGCAGGAGATGCCGCGCGCGGCAAGATGCTTCATCAGCTCCAGGAAGAACGGCAGATCGGACCGCTCCACCCGCTTCTCATAGAGCGTGAGGATGAAATAGCCCTTCTGGGTGTGCAGCAGGAAGTTGGAGTTCTCGACCCCTTCCGCGATCCCCTTGCAGGCCAGGACGCCGCCAATGTCGTATTGCGCGACGAAGGCGGCGAGCTCCTCGTCGGAAACGTCGGTATAGACTGCCATGATGCTTATTCGGCCGCCATGTCACGCAAGGCGCGCGGCAGGTTGAAGGAGATGGTCTCCTCCGCCGTGCGCACACTGTCCACCTTTACCTCATAGCGCTCGGCGAAGGCGGCGATGATCTCTTCCACCAGCACTTCCGGGGCCGAGGCGCCGGCGGTGATGCCCAGCCGGCCAAGCGGCGGCAGGGCGTGCCAGGGAATATCGCTGGCCCGCTGCACCAGGATCGAGACCGGACAGCCGGCCCGCTCGGCCACTTCCCGCAAACGCTGCGAATTGGAGGAGTTCGGCGCGCCGACCACCAGCATGGCATCGACCATGGGGGCCACCGCCTTGACCGCTTCCTGGCGGTTGGTGGTGGCGTAGCAGATATCGTCCTTGTGCGGGGCGACGATGTCGGGGAAGCGCTCGGTCAACACTTCGACGATGGCACGGGTGTCGTCGACCGAAAGGGTTGTCTGGGTGATCCAGGCCAGCGGCTTTTCCCCGCCGGGGACGAAAGTCCGCGCGTCCTCCACCGTTTCCACCAGGCGCACGGCGCCTTCGGGCAACTGGCCCATGGTGCCGATCACCTCCGGATGGCCGGCATGGCCGATGAGAATGATCTCCCGGCCGCGGCGGTGGTGCAGCTCGGCTTCCTTGTGCACCTTGGAGACCAGCGGGCAGGTCGCGTCGAGGTAGAACATGGCGCGCGAACGGGCCGCCTCGGGCACGGACTTGGGCACCCCATGGGCGGAGAACACCACCGGCCGGTCGATGTCCGTTTCCGGGATCTCGTCCAGTTCCTCGATGAACACCGCGCCCTTGGCCTTCAGGCTTTCCACCACGAACTTGTTGTGCACGATCTCGTGGCGGACGTAGACCGGCGCGCCGAAGCGCTCCAGCGCCAGTTCCACGATCTGCACGGCGCGGTCGACGCCGGCGCAAAAGCCGCGCGGCGCGCACAGGAGCACGTTGAGGGGAGGGCGCGGTGCCCCCGTGTGCTGCGGTGTCGAAGCCAAGACCGGATCCCCTTGCGTATCGTTCCGCCGGTGTCGAAGTTTCCGGCAATAGAGATTTGCCCGCCCGCCCTGTCAAGGGCGGACACCGCTCGCCAAGTGCTCATGTGCCTGATATAGACGGGCGCTGTCGATACATGGGCAATGTGAACGAATTGGGAAACGATCGAATGCGACAGGCCGCGATGGTTCGCCTTGGCTCCTCCATGGCAGTGCTCTCCCTCACGCTGGCGCTGGCCGCTTGCGGCGGTGATGGGCTGTCGCTGGGCGGCGATGTCTCCAAGACCATCGTGTCCGGCAATGCCGCCGGAAAAGGGGTGGTCGACGTCGATCCGGCGATCTTTGCCAAGGAAGTGCCCTGTCCGCCGCTGGAGGTGGAGGCGGGCAACTACCTGACCGCGAACTACGCGCGCGGCAAGGACAACGACCCGCGCGGGCTGCGTTATCAGGCAAGCCTTGAGAAATGGGCGCGCAAATGCCGCCGCGAGGGCGGCGAGGTGAAGATGACCCTTGGCGTTTCCGGCCGTGTCACGCCGGGGCCGGCGTGGAAGGGCGGGGAGATCCTGCTGCCCATTCGGGTGACCTATGCACCGCTCTCCGATGAGGGCGGCAAGTCGGAGGTGAAGATGTTCACCGTCCCGGTCACCGTGGGTGAGGGGGCGCCGGCCGAGCAATGGGCGCTGGTCGAACAGGGGCTGGTGATTCCCCAGGATCGCTCGATCAAGGTGCAGATCGCGCTGACCGACAAGAAGCGCCGCCGCTGAGGACAGGCGCCGGCCGGGAGCGAAACCGGCCGGAATCGGCGGGCTTTCCTGGCCCCGGTCGCCAGTGTCGATGGAGGCCAGCCAGGGCGATTGACACTTCCTGCCGGTCCGGCGAGAGTGTATGGAGATTGAAGGCGGCGTTTTCGTTGTGCGCCGCTTTTTCATTTTCCTGCGGCAGAGCCTCGGCGGCGATGCGGTGAGAAGATGAAATCATGTTCTGCGGGAGAGACCGGGGCGACAAGCTCCGGCGCCGAAGGAGCAACCGCCCCGGAAACTCTCAGGCCAAAGGACCGCAGGCCAAGCAACGCTCTGGAAAGCAGTGCGACCGGGACATTGGACCGGCCGGGCTCACCGAAGGAGTAACCGCCGGACGGCATCGCGCAGCGCGCGATCCAGCCGCAGGGCGGGAAATCTCTCAGGTTGTCGGGACAGAGGGGGCGCGTGAGCACGGATGTGTTCGCGTCGCCGCACTCGTGAGCCAGGACGCCTGACATGACCCTTGAGACCGACGCTCCCCTTCTGTCGACACCGCTGACCGACCTGCATCGGGAGCTGGGCGCGCGCCTCGTTCCCTTCGCCGGCTACGAGATGCCGGTACAGTTTCCCGCCGGCATCATCGCCGAGCATACCCACACCCGCGAAGCCGCCGGTCTGTTCGATGTCTCGCACATGGGTCAGGCCTATCTGGTCGGCCCCGATCACGAGACCACCGCCCGGGCGCTGGAGCGGATCGTCCCCTCCGACATCTTGAACCTGAAGCACGGCCGGCAGCGCTATTCGGTGCTTCTGAACGACGAAGGCGGCATCATCGACGATCTGATGGTGACCCGGCCTGTCTCGGAGGCCGCGGACGGCCGGCTGTTCCTGGTGGTCAATGCCTCGCGCAAGGCGGTGGATTACGACTTCATCCGCGCTGCCCTGCCGGACAATGTCCGGCTGGAGCCGATCGAGGACCGCGCACTGATCGCCGTTCAGGGACCGCAGGCCGCCGCCGTGGTCGCTGCCCATGCGCCTCAGGCGGCGGAACTGGCTTTCATGGCCGCCGCGCCGATGGAGTTCGACGGCATCGCCTGTCACGTCTCGCGCTGCGGCTACACCGGCGAGGATGGCTATGAGCTGTCCGTTCCCGCCGGAGCAGCCGAGGCGATCGCCCGGGCACTGCTCGCTGATGAGCGGGTCCAGCCGATCGGTCTCGGCGCCCGCGATTCGCTGCGCCTTGAGGCCGGGCTCTGCCTTTACGGTCATGACATCGACGAGACGACCTCGCCGGTCGAGGGCGCCATCACCTTCGTCTTGCAGAAGCGGCGCAAGGAAGCGGGAGACTTCCCCGGCGCGGACCGGATCCTGTCGGAGCTGGAAGCAGGCCCGAAGCGTGTGCGTGTCGGCCTGCGGCCGGAAGGCCGGGCACCGGCGCGCGAGGGCGCGGAAATCCGCGACGCCAGCGGCACGGTCGTCGGCACCGTCACCTCCGGCGGCTTCGCGCCGACGCTCGGGGCGCCGATTGCCATGGGGTATGTCGATGCCGCCCATGCGGCGCCGGGCACTGCCCTCGTTCTGGTGGTGCGCGGGCGTGAATTGCCCGCTACCGTTGCCGACATGCCCTTCGTGCCGCAGCGCTACTACCGCAAACCGAAATCCTGACACCTTAACCGGGACGGCGCGCCCGTCCGGAGCATCTGGGAGATTGCCATGACCACCCGTTACACCGAAGACCACGAATGGATCACCGTCGAGGGCGATGTCGCCACCGTCGGCATCACCAACTACGCCCAGGAACAGCTTGGCGATGTGGTGTTCGTCGAACTGCCCGATGCCGGCAAGACCGTCGCCAAGGGCGATGAAGCCGCCGTGGTGGAAAGCGTCAAGGCCGCGTCCGAGGTCTTCGCCCCGCTCGATGGCGAGATCGTCGAGGCCAACACCGCCCTTGCCGATGAGCCGGGCAAGGTCAACGAGGATCCGGAAGGCGCCGCCTGGTTCGTCAAGATCCGCATGAGCGACAAGAGCCAGCTCGACGGCATGATGGACGCGGACGCCTACAAAGCTCACCTGGAAGGTCTTTAAAGACCATGGCCCGGCACCTCTATCAGGCGGAGATCACCTGGACCTGCGAGGGCGACTTCGCGGCCAATGCCTATTCGCGTGGGCACCACTGGTCGTTCGATGGCGGAGTGCAGGTGCTTGCCTCCTCCTCGCCGTCAATGGTGCCGCTGCCCCAGTCCATTGAAGCCGCCGTCGATCCGGAAGAAGGCTTCGTCGCGGCGCTGTCGAGCTGCCACATGCTGTGGTTCCTCGATCTGGCCCGCCGCGACGGTCTGGACGTCAAGGCCTATCGGGATGAAGCCGAAGGGGTGATGGAGCGAATTGCCCCCGGCAAGATGGCGGTCACCCGCGTCATCCTGCGGCCCGAGGTTACCTTTGGCGGCACCGAATTGCCGGAGGCTGCGCGGGTCGCGCATCTCCACCACCGGGCCCATGAGGCGTGTTTCATCGCCAATTCCGTGACGAGCGAGATCGAACTGGCCGCGCGCCCGTCGATCCTCGCCTGAGATCACAAAGGAGCACAGGATGCGGTATCTGCCGCTTTCCGATACCGACCGCGCCGATATGCGCGCCCGTGTCGGTGTTTCGGACATCAACGAGATTTTTGCCGATATTCCCGAAAGTGCCCGGCTGGACGGTCTGCTCGACCTGCCGCTGCACCAGAGCGAATTCGCGGTCGAACGCGACATGGCGCGCATGGCCGCGAAGAACGTGGCGGCTTCCTCGGTGCCGTTCTTCGTCGGCGCCGGCGCCTACAAGCATCACGTGCCGGCCAGCGTCGATCACCTGATCCAGCGCTCCGAGTTTCTCACCTCCTATACGCCGTATCAGCCGGAGGTGACGCAAGGCACGCTGCAGTACCTGTTCGAGTTCCAGACCCAGGTCGCCGCCCTGACCGGCATGGAGGTGGCCAATGCCTCCATGTATGACGGCTCGACGGCCACCGCCGAGGCGGTGCTGATGGCCCACCGGGTCACCCGGCGCAACAAGGCGGTGTTGTCCGGCGGCCTGCACCCGCAGTACCGTGCTGTGACCGAGGGGCTCAGCGAGATGGCCGGCGACCGGGTGGTCAGCCTTGCGGCCGATCCGACCGGGACGGAGGATATCCTCGCCGCAATCGATGACGAGACCTCCTGCGTCGTCGTCCAGTCGCCCAATTTCTACGGCCAGTTGGTCGACCTCAAGCCGATTGCCGAGAAGGCCCATGCCCATGGGGCGCTGCTGATCGCCGTCTGCACCGAGGTGGTGTCGCTCGGCCTGATCGAGCCGCCGGGCGCGCAAGGCGCCGATATCGTCGTCGGCGAGGGCCAGTCCATCGGCAACGGCCTCAATTTCGGCGGTCCCTATGTGGGGCTGTTCGCCACGCGGCAGAAGTTCATCCGGCAGATGCCGGGCCGGCTCTGCGGTGAGACCGTCGATGCCAATGGCAAGCGCGGCTATGTGCTGACGCTCTCCACCCGCGAGCAGCATATCCGCCGCGACAAGGCGACGTCGAACATCTGCACCAACTCCGGGCTGTGCTGCCTGGCCTTCACCATTCACATGACGCTTTTGGGCGGAAATGGTCTGGCGACGCTGGCGCGCATCAACCACGCCAGCGCGGTGAAGCTGAAGGCGGCGCTGGAAGAGGTGCCGGGGGTGTCGGTGCTGAACGACACGTTCTTCAACGAATTCACGGTGAAGCTGCCCAAGCCCGCGGCCGAGGTGGTCGAGGAACTGGCCAAGCGCGGCGTGCTCGGCGGTGTGCCGGTGTCGCGGCTGGAGCCCGGCCAGGCGGAGCTTGAGCCCCTGCTTCTGGTGGCCGCGAGCGAGGTCAACAGCGACGAGGACCGGGCGGCCTTCGTTACGGCGCTGAAGGAGGTGCTGTGATGGTTGACGGTTTGACGGCGGCGGTCGCAGGAGTTTCTAGTGCTCTGAGAATTGCAAAGCACATATTTGAAATAAATGCGGAACTCCAAAAAAGTGACCTCAAACTCAAGATGGCGGAAGTGATAGCGGCTTTGTCAGATGCCAAGGTTGCACTCAGCGAAGCCAAATCTGAATTATATGAAAAATCTCAAGAAATTGAGAGGCTAAGAAACTCTTCTATCAGAATAGATGGGCTGACGAAGCAGGGTGAGCTTTTCTATGATGGCGAGGTTTTAAAAGCCAATGCTAAGTGTCCAAGGTGTGTTGAGCATGATAGGCGGGTAATTAGTATTGTTGAGGATGTCGAGTTTGGCGGGCATAGATTGAAGTGTCATGCGTGCGGAAGTGTTTACAAAAATCCATTCCACCAGAATTCTAGTGATTTTGGGCACGGTCGCGTCATTCAAGACTACGATCCCCTGGAAGGAATCTGAGGTGCTGGCATGAGCATGAACACGCAAGGACGGCCGTCCGCGCCGACAGAGGCCGGCGGCACTGCGGCGCATGAGACCTTCACCGGCAACAAGGCGCTGCAGATGGAAGAGGCGCTGATCTTCGAGATCGGCCGCAACGACGTCTGCGGTGTGGACCTTGAGGAGCCGGAGGACTTCGTTCCGGCGCTTGGCGGCCATGCCCGCCGCGCCGAACTGGACCTGCCGGCCCTGACCGAGCCGGAGGCGATGCGCCACTATGTGCGCCTGTCGTCGAAGAACTACGCCATCGACGCCGGGCTCTATCCGCTCGGCTCCTGCACCATGAAGCACAATCCGCGTCTTAACGAGAAGATGGCGCGGCTTCCGGGCTTTGCTGACGTTCACCCGCTGCAGCCGCGCTCCACGGTAACCGGCGCGGTGGAGATGATCGCCGAACTGGCCCATTGGCTGGTGACCCTGACCGGCATGGAAGCGGTGGCGATGAGCCCCAAGGCCGGCGCCCATGGCGAGCTGTGCGGCATGATGGCGATCAAGGCGGCACACACCGCCGCCGGCCGTGATCCCAAGGTGGTGCTGGTGCCGGAATCGGCCCATGGCACCAACCCGGCGACGGCGGCGCTGCTCGGTTACAAGGTGGTGTCCATCGAGGCGCGTGAGGATGGCACGGTCGACACCCAGGCGGTGCAGGACCGGATCGCTGAACACGCGGGAAATGTCGCCGGCATCATGCTGACCAACCCGAACACCTGCGGGCTGTTCGAGCGGGACATCATCGCCATTGCCGAGGCGATCCATGCGGCGGATGGCTACTTCTACTGCGATGGCGCCAATTTCAACGCCATCGTCGGCAAGGCCCGGCCCGGGGATCTCGGCGTCGATGCCATGCATATCAACCTGCACAAGACCTTCTCCACGCCTCATGGCGGTGGCGGTCCGGGCTCTGGCCCAGTGGTGTTGTCGGAGCGTCTGGCGCCCTTCGCGCCGCTGCCGTTCCTGCGCAAAGGGCCGGACGGGCCGGAGTGGATCGAGAGCGAGGCGGAGCTCCAGGACGGCGAGCAGCCGTTCGGCCGGATGACCGCCTTCCACGGCCAGATGGGCATGTATGTGCGGGCGCTCGCCTACATGAAGAGCCACGGTGCCGACGGCCTGCGCCAGGCGTCGGAAGACGCGGTGCTCAACGCCAATTATGTGCGTGTCGGCCTTGAGGACCTGATGAGCCTGCCGTTCGGCTCGCGCTGGTGCATGCATGAGGTGCTGTTCGACGACAGTTTCCTCAAGGATACCGGTGTGACCACCCTCGATTTCGCCAAGGCGATGATCGACGAGGGCTACCATCCGATGACCATGTACTTCCCGCTGGTCGTCCATGGCGCGATGCTGATCGAGCCGACGGAATCGGAAAGCCGCGCCGCGCTCGATCTGTTCATCGCCACCATGCGCGATCTGGTGATGAGCGCGCAGCGGGGCGAGACCGGTCGCTTCAAGGGAGCGCCGTTCCATGCGCCGCGGGCCCGCCTCGACGAAACCCGGGCGGCGCGCAAGCCGGTGCTGAAGTGGCAGCGTCCGGCCGCCAGCGAGGTGCAGCCGCAAGCGGCCGAGTAGGTCGGCGGACTGAGCCGGTCACGTGAGACAGGACACCCGGTGTGGTTGCTGCGCCGGGTGTCTTTTTATGTGCAGGTAAGGGGGCTGGCGAAACGGCTTGGGCCGGGGCACGCCCACGCGAAACCGCCCCCGTCCGGTTTGTCCGGACGGAGGCGGGAACGATGCGCGGGGAACGCTTTGAAAAACTCGCAGGTCAGGCGGCGGGACGGCGCAGCCGGAAGATCTGCCGCAGCGCGTCGATCGGTACCTTGGCACCATTTTGTTCAATGTGCCAGTAGGTCCAGCCGTTGCAGGCATCCTGGCCCTGCAGCAGCGCGCCGACCTTATGGATCGAGCCGGTGTGCTCGCCGCTGGCCAGCGACCCGTCGGCCCGTACCGAGGCCTTGAACTTACCCTTCGGACAGGTGAGCGTCGCACCGGGATGCAACAGGCCGGCTTCCAGCAGGTTGCCGAACGGCACACGCGGGGCGGCGCGCTTGCCCTTGGTCACGCTGAGGGAGGCCGGGGCCGCCGGTTCGACCTCAGCGATGCGCGCCGTGGCGGCATCGATATAGGCCTGCTCGCGCTCCACCCCGACGAAATGCCGCCCGAGCTTCTTTGCCACCGCACCGGTGGTTCCCGTTCCGAAGAAGGGATCGAGCACCACGTCTCCCGGCTTGGAGGAGGACAGCAGCACCCGATAGAGCAGGGACTCCGGCTTCTGCGTCGGATGGACCTTCTGTCCCTCCGCGTCCTTCAGCCGTTCAGCGCCCGTGCACAGTGGCAGATGCCAGTCCGACCGCATTTGCAGGTCGTCGTTGAACGTCTTCAACGCTTCATAGTTGAAGGTGTATTTGGCGTCCTTCGACGGTGAGGCCCAGATCAGGGTCTCATGGGCGTTGGTGAACCGCTTGCCGCGAAAATTCGGCATCGGGTTCGACTTCAGCCACACAACATCGTTGAGGATCCAGAAGCCGAGATCCTGAAGGATGCTGCCGACCCGGAAGATGTTGTGATAGGAGCCGATCACCCAGATGCCGCCATCGGGCTTCAGCACCCGGCGCACGGCCATCAGCCACGCCCTTGTGAAGGCGTCATAGGCCTCGAAGCTGGCGAACTGGTCCCAGTGATCGTCGCAGGCGTCCACCTTCGACTGATCGGGCCGCAGCAGGTCGCCGCCGAGCTGCAGGTTGTAGGGCGGGTCGGCAAAGACGAGGTCGACCGAGTTCTTGGGCAGCCGCTCAAGCGCGGCCACGCAATCCCCCTTGAGGATCGAGTCCATCCATGCCGGCTGATCGCCAGCGAGATCTGAGAAGCGGGGTGCCACCGCGGGCACCCCTTTACGCTGTACACTCATTGCGACGCATTACCTCACGCAATTACGAGCATCATGGTTACCGGGCTTGGTAAATCAGGAGTTAAGCGCCTGAAGAAAAAACCTTTTGAGAATCAAGGTATTGTTTACCATGTCGCGACCCGGAGGGCGCCGCTGCTTCGCTTCGTTAACGCGCGTTACAACCGGCGTTCACGGCAAAACCTGCCTAACGGGCTGTGCCCCATCGACTTTTCTCAGCCGGCCGAGGCGCGCAGTTGCGAATTGCAAGACCTGCCGCGCACAAGTGTTAACGGTCTTCGCCGGGCGCTCGCTCGCAGGCCGGTTCGATAAAAAACGTCTCGCGGCTTGAAAAAAATTTCAAACTGCAGGTGAATGGTCACCATGTCGCCCATTCGTGCGACGAGGCTGGTGGACGAGACGCGACAAGGACCAGAGAAAAGCCAGGAAAGGTGAGTGCATGACAGGTGTAGCAGAGAGCCGGATCGACGAGGGACCAATCACCGAATTCACGCCGCCTCACCGGCCGCATCTGTCGTTCCGCGACGCGGATCTCGCCGTGGCCCATCTGCGCAAGCTGTTCGAGGAAAACACCGCTTTCCTGCGCGAGGCCTTCCAGCGCTTCGTCAATGGTGAGCTGCCGGAGGGGCGGGTGCGCGCCTGCTATCCGGAGGTGCGGCTGGAAACGGCCACCCATGCCCGGCTCGACAGCCGGCTGGCCTATGGCTTTGTCTCCGGTCCGGGGGTGCATTCGACCTCGATCACCCGGCCGGATCTGTTCACCGACTATCTGCACGAGCAGATCGAACTGTTGATCCGCAATCACGACGTGTCCGTTGAGGTCGGCGTCGGCGATCTGCCGATCCCGCTGCATTTCGCCTTCTACGACGGCACCCATGTGGAGGGCGTCGCCGACACCCTGCAACGGCCCTTGGCCGATGTGTTCGACCTGCCGGACCTGTCGGTGCTGGACGACGCCATCGTCAACGGCACCTTCGAGGCGCCGGCGGGGACGCCGCGCCCGCTGGCCCCCTTCACCGCGCCGCGCGTCGACTATTCGCTGCACCGGCTGCAGCATTACACCGCCACCGCCGCCGAGCATTTCCAGAACTACGTGATCCTGACCAACTACCAGTTCTACATGGATGAGTTCTGCCGGTTGGCGAAGGACCTGCTCGCCGACCCGGAGAGCGGCTATTGCCGTTTTGTCGAGCCGGGCAACGTTATCACCCATGCCGGGGAGGCGGGGCCGGCGGAAGGCGAGCGGCCGGCGCGGCTGCCGCAGATGCCGGCTTATCATCTGGTCCGTGCGGACCAGTCCGGCATCACCATGATCAACATCGGTGTCGGGCCATCCAACGCCAAGACCATCACCGATCATGTGGCGGTGCTGCGGCCCCATGCCTGGCTGATGCTTGGCCACTGCGCGGGCCTGCGCAACAGCCAGCAACTGGGTGACTATGTGCTGGCCCATGGCTATGTGCGCGAGGACCATGTGCTCGATGCCGACCTGCCGGCCTGGGTGCCGATCCCGCCACTGGCGGAAATTCAGGTGGCGCTGGAAAAGGCGGTGGAGGAGGTCACCGGCTATGCCGGCTACGAGTTGAAGCGGGTGATGCGCACCGGCACCGTCGCCTCGATCGACAATCGCAACTGGGAACTGCGCGATCACCGCGAGCCGGTACAGCGGTTCTCACAGTCGCGGGCGATCGCGCTCGACATGGAATCGGCCACCATCGCCGCCAATGGCTTCCGCTTCCGGGTGCCCTACGGAACGCTTTTGTGCGTCTCCGACAAGCCGCTGCACGGAGAGTTGAAGCTGCCGGGCATGGCGACCGAGTTCTACAAGCGGCAGGTGGCGCAGCACCTTCGGATCGGCATCCTCAGCATGGAAAAGCTGAGGGCGATGCCGCGCGAACGGCTGCATTCGCGCAAATTGCGCAGCTTCGCCGAGACCGCGTTCCAGTAGAGGCGGCCTTTAGCGGAACGCCGGCCCGTGGCACCAGCAGGTGAGCGAATGGCGGGTGCCATGGGTCACCGGCGTGACCCGGTGCAGCATGAAGGAGGCAAAAAGCGTTGCGTCGCCGATGCCGCGCGCTGCGGTGACGGTGGTCCCACCGGGATTGATCTCCAACGCGCCGCCGCGATAGCTCTGCGGATCGCTCAACTGCACGACGATGGTCAGCTTGCGCCAGCGCGCGATCGGGCCGTCGCCGATGTCCGAATGCCAGTCGTAGTGGCCGGCGACGCTTTCGTCATAGGCCGCGACCTGAAGCCGTTCGCGAAAATCGCTGATGTCGAAATCGAAGACATCGCGGTTGGCACGCGCCACGCCCGAGACGATGCGCTCCATCACCCAGGCAGCGGAGCCGGTATCATCGAGCCAGGCGATGTCCGCGCGGCGAATGTTGTGATTGTGCAAGCCGCCGACGAGCCCGCCGGAGGTTGCCTGAACATCGACGGCAAGGCGAATGACCTCCGCAGCTTCCGCAGCGGAGAAGAGGGCAGGAACAGCATGCATGAACATGGGCCGAAGTCTCCACAACGGCATAAGAAAGCGTGTCATGCGTCAGAAAGAAAAACAAGGCAAAAGAATTCGATAGACTTGCCTTCCCCCTCGGTAGGGGGTGATCGTCATGTCTACCATGCAGGGTGGAGGAGCGCGGTCCTGCACAATCGGTGCCGATTTTCGCCGGTAGCCGTTGGTTCGGGCGTTTCAGGGAATGATTGCAGCAGTGGCGTCCTCGAGCGTCAAGTTACTCGCCCAACCCGGCCGTCACCGCCTTTTTCATCACCGTTGGCAGGGCTTCCCCGGCCAGCTCCTCCGGCGGTGACCACCAGGAGCCGTCGGCAAGGGCAAGGTCGGCCGGCGCCGTGGCCCGCCAGACCGCCAGTTCCAGATGGAAATGGGTGAAGGTGTGGCGAACGTCCGCCGGCATCCGCTGCCAGTCGAGATCGAAAGGGGCCAATGTCAGATCGTCGGTGACCGCGTCTTCAGTGAAGGGCGTGGTCGGCGGCTCGCTCATGCCGCCAAGCAGCCCCTTTGGCGGGCGGCGGCGCAGCAGCACGGCGTCATCTCCTTCGCGCAGGAGCACGAAGGCCATGCCGCGCCGGGTCGGCTTGGCAACCTTCGGCGCCTTGCGCGGTAGGGTTTCCGCGATCCCGAGGCGCTGGCCCGCGCAGGCGCTGGTCCAGGGGCAGAGCGCACAGGCCGGCTTGCGCGGGCTGCACAGGCTGGCGCCCAGATCCATCATCGCCTGGGCGAAATCGCCGGGACGATCCTCCGGCACCAGATCCTCGGTGTGGGCGCGGATATCGGGCTTGGACGCGGGCAGGGGCGTTTCGATGGCATGAAGGCGGCTGATCACCCGCTCCACATTGCCGTCGACGACAGCCGCTGGCCGGTCGAAGGCGATGGCGGCAATCGCCGCGGCGGTGTAGGGGCCAATGCCCGGCAGGGCGCGCAAGTCTGCTTCATCGGCGGGAAACTGGCCCTGATGCTCGGCCGCGACCCTTTCCGCGCAGGCTTTCAGGTTGCGCGCCCGTGAATAATAGCCAAGCCCGGCCCAGGCCTTCATCACCTCCGCCTCATCGGCGGCGGCCAGCGCCTTCACTGTCGGCCAGCGGTCGAGGAAAGCTTCGAAATAGGGTTTGACCGCCTGCACCGTGGTCTGTTGCAGCATGATTTCCGACAGCCAGACGCGATAGGGATCGGGCCGAATGCCCGCCCGCTTGTCTGCGGGCGAGACCCGCCAGGGCAGGCTGCGGGCGTGGCGATCATACCAGGCAAGAAGATCGGTGGGGCTGGCTTGAACTGTCATGGCGACAGGATCGGTCAAGGCGGCGCGAATGCAAGAGCGCGCAGTGTTCGGCGGCAGCGTTTTCCCGCGCCTTTCCCGCAAGGGGCATACGCCAGCGGTGGCAAATGGGGACAAGGGCTTGCACAGGCGGGCTGCTGTCGCGAAAACACCGCAATTGCGGCCTCAAAAAAAGACATGAGTGATTCGCTGCGAACAGGACGGAAACAGGAGCGTTCGGGCATGGCTAATGTTGGTGGCCGTCAGCGCGGCCCACGGCGGGTGACCCGGGCCAGACCGCTGGGCGATCTGATCGGCGCCTCGCTGGAGCGGGCCTGCCTCAAGCGGGGGTTCGCCGCCGCCGATCTGGTGGCCGACTGGCCGGATATCGTCGGCGAGCGCTATGCGGGACGGGTGCAGCCGATCCGGCTCGACTGGCCGCGCGGCGCCGATACGCCGGACGCCGAGCCCAAACCGGCGACGCTGGTGGTGCAGACCGATGGGGCGACCGCCCTGCTTCTGACCCATGACATGCCGCAGGTGATCGAGCGCATCAACGGCTTCTTCGGTTGGGCCGCCATTGGCCGCATCCGGATCCTGCAACGGCCGGTGACGCCGCCGCGCTCGCATGCCCCGCCAAAGCTGCGGGCGCTGACCGAGGCGGAAGAGGGTCGGCTCGCTGATCGGCTCGAGCCGCTGAAGGGGTCCCGCCTCGGAGACGCTCTGGAAAAGCTCGGCCGGGCGGTGATTGCCCGCTCCAGTCAAGGATAACCGGGCGGGCAGGGGCCGCGTGGTCCGCCATCCCCCATTGCCGCCACATTTTCCCTGTCCGGTTGACGGGCTTGTCAAAGGCGATAAACACCACAAATGAAGATCAACGGCCACATTCTATGGGGAACCCGCACGTGACTTTGGATCGCAGACAATTCGTCACCCGCACCGGCATCGGCGCGCTTGCCATCGGGCTTGGCGCCTTCCCGCTGTCGGCGCTGGCTGAGACCGTGGATATGGCCGAGCTGATGAAGCCCGGCGCGCTGCCGGAAAATGCGCTGGGCGCCGAGGATGCACCGGTGACGGTGGTGGAATATGCCTCGATGACCTGCGGTCATTGCGCCAACTTCCACAAGGACGCCTTTCCGCATCTGAAGAAGGAATACATCGACACGGGCAAGGTGCGGTACGTCTTCCGCGAATTCCCGCTCGATCCGGTTGCGGCCGCTGCGTTCATGCTCGCCCGCTGCGCGCCGGAGGGGAAGTATTTCGATGTGGTCGATCTTCTGTTCGAGGATCAGCGCGCTTGGGCCTTCACCGACAATCCCTATAATTCGCTGCTGAACTTCGCCAAGCAGATCGGTTTCACGCAGGAAAGCTTCGACGCTTGCCTGAAGGACCAGACCCTGCTCGACGGGATCAACGGCATCAAGGATCGTGCTGCGCAGGAATTTGGCGTATCCTCCACGCCAACCTTCTTCTTCAACGGGAAGAAGGAGAGTGGGGCGCAGAGCATTGAGCAGTTGGACACGGCTATCGGCAAGCTTCTCTGAGATGACGAGGGCGCGCGGCATGACGGCTGTGCCGCGCGCTTTTCTGCGCCATGGGGCGGCGTGGCGGCGATGAAATTCACCAAGCTTCGCATTCTGGGCTTCAAGTCCTTCGTCGAGCCGATGGAGTTCATCATCGCCGATGGGCTGACCGGCGTGGTCGGCCCGAACGGCTGCGGCAAGTCGAACCTTGTCGAGGCGCTGCGCTGGGTGATGGGGGAAAACTCCTACAAGAACATGCGTGCGTCCGGCATGGACGACGTGATTTTTTCCGGCAGCCTCAACCGTCCGGCGCGCAACACCGCCGAGGTAACGCTGTTCCTCGACAACAGTGACCGCACGGCGCCGACCGGGTTCAACGATACCGACCTTCTGGAGGTGACCCGGCGGATCGAGCGCGAATCCGGCTCCAACTACAAGATCAATGCCCGCGATGTGCGCGCCCGCGACGTGCAGCTTCTGTTCGCCGACGCGTCCACTGGCGCCCGTTCGCCCGCGCTGGTGCGCCAGGGCCAGATCGGCGAGCTGATCGCCGCCAAGCCGACCTCTCGCCGGCAGATCCTGGAAGAGGCGGCGGGCATTTCCGGCCTGCATTCGCGCCGGCACGAGGCCGAACTGCGCCTGCGGGCGGCGGAACAGAATCTCGACCGTCTGGAAGACGTGCTGGTGCAGATCGAGGGCCAGCTCGATGGCTTGAAGCGTCAGGCCCGGCAGGCAAGCCGGTTCCGCAATCTGTCGGCGGAAATCCGCGCCGCCGAGGCGACCCTCTATTACCTGCGCTGGCTCGACTGCCGCGACCAGCTCGCCGCCGCCGAACAGGAGCATGCCGCCGCCGAGGCCGAGGTTGCCGAGGCAACGGCGGCCCAGGCCGAGACCGCGAAGGCCCAGGCGATTGCCGCCTACAAGGTGCCCGAGGCCCGCGATGGTGCGGCCAAGGCCGGGGCGGCGCTGCAGCGCCTGCTGATCGCCCGCAATGGGCTGGACGGCGAGGAGCGGCGCGCCCGCGAGCGGCTGTCGGAACTGTCCGCGCGGTTGCAGCAGCTTCAGCAGGACATTGGCCGCGAGGAAGCCCTGATCGCGGAAAACGGCGAGCAGCTTGCCGCGCTGGCGGAAGAGGAGGAAGAGCTGCGCGCCGAGGCGCTGGCCGATGAGGAACAGGCCGCACTGGCTGGCGAGAAGGTCGAGGCGGCGGAAGCGGTGCTTGCCACTGCCGAGGAGCGGCTTGAGGCTCTGACCGGGGAGCAGGCGGGCACCGCCGCACGGCGTCGCCAGTTCACCCAGGCGGTGCAGGATGCGCGCGCCCGCGCCGAGCGCATCGGCCAGCAGCATGACGCCGCCGCCGCGCAGATCGCCGCGCTGGGGGATCAGCTCTCCGCTGCCGGCGATCTGGAAACCCTGCAGGCCGGGCTGGAGGCGGCCGAGGAGGAGCTTGAAGTCGGCGAGGAGGCAGCCACGCTGGCCGAGGAGACGGTCGAGACCGCCCGTGCCCGGCTGGAGGCGGCGCGCGGACCGCTTGCCGAGGCCGAGGGGCTGGTCTCCCGGCTGGACACCGAAGCGCGCATGCTGACCGAGATCATCGAGGCGGGCGGCTCTGGTGACTGGACGGCGGTGGTCGACGAGATGAGCGTGGCGCCGGGGTACGAGACCGCGCTCGGCGCGGCGCTGGGCGAGGATCTGGATGCGCCGGTGGGCGGCGAGGCGCCGATGCGCTGGAGCGTCACGCCCGGCGACGGCGCGGCGGATCCTCCCTTGCCGGCTGGCGCCATCCCCCTTGCCGGGGAGGTGACGGCGCCGGCGGCCCTGTCGCGCCGGTTGGCGCAGATCGGCGTTGTCGATGCGGCGGATGGTGCGCGCCTGCAAGGCGAGCTGAAACCGGGTCAACGGCTTGTCAGCCGGGACGGGGCGATCTGGCGCTGGGATGGGTTCACCGTCTCCGCCGATGCGCCGAGCGCGGCGGCGCAGCGGCTGGAGCGCAAGAACCGGCTGGCGGTGGTCGAGGAGGAGCGGATCGCCGCCGCCGATGCGCTGGACGAGGTCCGGCGCATGTTCGCCGAGGCGGGTGAGGCTGTGCGGCGGGCCGGCGAGGACGAGCAGGCGGCGCGCCAAAGGCTGCGCGATCTGCGAATGCGGGTCGAGACCGGGCGGCAGGAGGTTGCTCGGGTCGAGCGGGCGATTTCCGAAACTCTTGCGCGCAAGTCCGGGCTGGAAGACACGCTGGCGCGGCTTGCCCAGGATCGGGAGGAGGCCGAAGAGGCGGTTGCCGAGGCGCAGGCCCTGCTGGAGGAACTGGCCGATGACGACGGGCTGGAGCGCCGCGTCGATCTCGCCCGGGCCGAAGCGGCGGAGGCACGCGCGGCGGTCTCGCGCGAGCGTGCGGCGGTCGATGGCTTTGCCCGCGAGCAGCAGATGCGCCAGCGCCGGCTCGATGCCATTGCCCGCGAACGGGCCAGTTGGGTGCAGCGGGCCTCCGGCGCCGAACAGCAGATCGCAGTGTTGCGCGAGCGCATGGAAACGGCGGCCGAGGAGCGGGAGGCCCTGCTGCTGGCGCCTGATGACATCGATGCACGCCGGCGCGACTTGCTGGACGGGATCGCCAAGGCGGAAGAGGCACGCAAGACCGCCGACGATGCTCTGCTTGCGGCGGAAGCGGCGCAGCGCGAGGCCGATGCGGCGGCCCATGCGGCCCTGTCCCGCTTTTCCCAGGTGCGCGAGCGCAAGATTCGCGCCGAGGAACGCGTTGAGGCGGCCCGTGGCCGCAAGAGCGAAACCGAAGAGCGAATCGATGAGGTGCTGGAGGTGGCGGTGTCCGCGCTGCCGGAACTCGCCGGCCTCAAGGAAGGAGCGCCCCTGCCGCAGGCCGAACCGGTGGAGCGCCGGGTGGAGCGGCTGAAGGCGGAGCGCGAGCGGCTGGGCGGCGTCAACCTCAGGGCGGAGGAGGAGCTGGCGGAAATCGACAGCCAGCGCAGTACGTTGACCAGCGAGCGCGACGATCTGATCGAGGCGATCCGCCGCCTGCGCACGGCGATTTCCAACATCAACCGGGAGGCGCGCGAACGCCTGCTCGCCGCCTTCGACACGGTCAACAGCCAGTTCCAGCGCCTGTTCACCCATTTGTTCGGCGGCGGCACCGCCGAGCTGCAACTGGTCGATGCGGAAGACCCGCTCGATGCCGGGCTGGAGATCATCGCCCGGCCGCCGGGCAAGAAGCCGCAGACCATGACGCTATTGTCCGGCGGCGAGCAGGCGCTGACCGCCATGGCACTGATCTTTGCCGTGTTCCTGACCAATCCGGCGCCGATTTGCGTGTTGGATGAGGTGGATGCGCCGCTCGACGATGCCAATGTGGAGCGCTATTGCGATCTCTTGGACGAGATGGCGCGCAGCACGGAAACCCGCTTCGTGGTGATCACCCATAACCCAATCACCATGGCCCGGATGAAGCGGCTGTTCGGTGTGACCATGGCCGAACGCGGCGTGTCGCAGCTCGTCTCCGTCGATCTGGATACCGCGGAACGCTTCCTGGAGGCGGGTTAGGCTTCCGTGCATTGCGGCAACAGCTCGCGCCCAAAACCGTCGGGCGGTTTGTCAGACTGTTGATGGCGATGGATAAATTAATAAAAACAGACACTTGCCTTGTTTCGCTGTGTCCTTGACAGGGCAGGGGGTGCCGACTATGGTGCGCCCGGCTTTCAGGGGTTTGCGTGAAGCGATCCAGCAAGCGTCGATCGCGCGGGGATAAGAACGATATGCCTCCTAGCGACGATGATTCGGGGCGCAAGAGCGACAAGCCGGTGGAAGCTGAACTGTCCGAGCGGATGGACCGGCTGGTGCGTGCGCTTGAAGAAAAGAATCCGAAGCCGGATGAGCCGGGGCCGGATGCCTCTTCGAGCGGTGCGCATGGCTATGTTCAGGCCATGAAGCTGTCGACGGAATTCGTCGCTGGCATTCTGGTCGGAGCGGCCATCGGTTGGGTGATCGACAGCGGCTTCGGAACGGGTCCCTGGGGCTTGATCGTGTTCCTGCTGTTGGGTTTCCTTGCGGGCGTGCTGAATGTCCTTCGGTCTGCCGGTCTTGTGGCGGAGCCGTTCGACAAGTCGCGCGACGGATAGTTTTGAACCATTTCACGGCGCTTTTCGCGCCTCCACGCGACCGCTAAAGAGGGGCTGACCCGGTGGCGAACGACCCGATCCATCAGTTCCAGATCACCAAGATCGTGCCGATCGAAATGGGTGGCCTCGATCTTTCCTTCACGAATTCGGCCCTGTTCATGGTCGCGACCACCGCCGTGGTGTCGCTTTTCCTGATCATGTCGACCAGCGGCCGTGGTCTCGTGCCGACGCGCTGGCAGTCGATGGCCGAGATGAGCTACGAATTCGTGGCCAGTACCTTGCGAAGTTCGGCGGGCAACGAGGGAATGCGGTTCTTCCCGCTTGTCTTCTCGCTGTTCATGTTCGTGCTGATCGCCAACCTGATCGGCATGTTCCCGTATTTCTTCACCGTGACCAGTCATCTGATCGTGACCTTCGCCCTGGCGATGCTGGTGATCGGCACGGTCGTGCTCTACGGCTTCGCCAAGCACGGCATGAGTTTTCTCAAGCTGTTCGTGCCCGACGGTGTTCCGGGTGCGCTGGTTCCGCTGGTGACGCTGATCGAGGTGATTTCCTTCCTCTCGCGTCCGGTGAGCCTCTCCGTCCGTCTGTTCGCCAACATGTTGGCCGGTCATATCACCCTGAAGGTGTTCGCTGGCTTCGTGGTGTCGCTCATCGCCGCCGACGGGCTCGGCGTGATGGGGCCGATCACGGCGATCCTGCCGCTGGTCATGGCGGTTGCCCTGACGGGTCTGGAGTTTCTGGTGGCCTTCCTTCAGGCCTATGTTTTCACGGTTTTGACCTGCATGTACCTCAACGATGCGCTGCATCCGAGCCACTAAGGGTCATTTGGGTTCGGCTTCGCAATAAAGCGAGGCTGACAACGTCGCTGCAATCTCTACTCAAGGAGCAAGTGTCATGGAAGCTGAAGCAGCAAAGTACATCGGTGCCGGTATCGCCTGTCTCGGCATGGGCGGCGCCGCCGTCGGTCTCGGCAGCATTTTCGGCAACTACCTCTCGGGCGCCCTGCGCAACCCGTCCGCTGCCGATGGCCAGTTCGGCCGCCTGATCTTCGGCTTCGCCGTGACCGAGGCGCTCGGCATTTTCTCGCTTCTCGTCGCTCTTCTCCTGCTCTTCGCCGTCTGATTTCGTAGACGGCGTCAGCGACGCGGATTCCGACCGGGCGGACCTCCTCCGCCCGGTCATCGCATCGCGACGACGGCGATGCCGAAACCGGAGCGTCATTGGAGACCATCATGGCCACGACAAGCGCTGAAACCCATACCGGAACGGAAGTTCCCGCCGACGCGCACAGCACTGGCACCTTTCCTCCGTTCGACGGTGGAACCTTTGCCTCGCAGATCCTGTGGTTGGCGATTACCTTCGGCCTTCTCTACTGGATCATGAGCAAGGTCGCCCTGCCGCGCATCAGCGGAATTCTCGAGGATCGCCGCGACCGGATCGCCGGCGATCTGGCGGAAGCCAACCGGCTGAAGCAGGAAAGCGATGCCGCCATTGCCGCTTACGAGCAGGCACTGGCCGAAGCACGCGGCAATGCACACAAGATTGCCCATGACACGCGGGCCAAGCTGAAGTCCGATGTCGAGGCGCGCCGTACCGCGGCCGAAGCCGGTCTGGCTGACAAGCTGTCGGATGCGGAAAAGCACATCGCGGAGCTCAAGACCACGGCGCTTGCCAATGTGGGTGAGATCGCGACCGACACGACGACTGCACTGGTCGAGACCCTGATCGGCAAGGCGCCGACCAAGGCGGAGCTGACCAAGGCCGTCGACTCGGCAATGAAGTGAGGATAGGCTGATGGATGCGACAGCATGGAGCCTGATCGGGCTCGTTCTCTTTCTCGGCCTTATCGCTTACATGAAGGTGCCGGCGATGATCACCGGGGCGCTGGACAAGCGCGCCGATGGCATTCGCCAGGAGCTCGATGACGCCCGCAAGCTGCGCGAGGAAGCCCAGTCGCTGCTCGCCGACTATCAGCGCAAGCGTCAGGAAGCCGAAGTCGAAGCCGAGGGCATCATCGCCGAAGCCAAGCTCGAAGCCGAGCGGCTGACGGTCGAGGCCAATGAGGCGCTCGAAGAGATGATCGCCCGCCGCACGGCCGCTGCCGAACGCAAGATCGAGCAGGCCGAAGGCCAGGCGGTCGCCGAGGTGCGTGCCCGGGCTGCGGAGATCGCGGTCACCGCGGCAACCGACATCCTTGGCAAGAAGGTGGCTGGAAAGGTCAGCGACGAGCTTCTCACCAAGAGCATCGGCGAGGTCAAGGATCGGCTAAACTGATCCGGAACTTGGTCCATTGCATGTGAAAGACGGCTCCGCTTAGGCGGGGCCGTTTTTTATGGCCGGTGGCGGAGGGTCGATATCGGATTTTGCGGGCCCGGGTTTCGCTGGCTATTCGGGGCCCATGATGACGATCCGAAAATCATGCCCGGCCGACGGGCCGCGCGTTGTCGAAATCTGGTGCCGCTCCGTCGATGCCACACACGGCTTTCTGTCCCCGCAGGATCGACGGGACATTGAACGCGAGGTGCGTGGCTTCCTGCCTGATGCGCCGCTGGACCTTGCCATTGATGGTGACGATAGGCCGGTGGGCTTCATGCTGCTCGACGGCGGCCACATGGAGGCCTTGTTCATTGACCCCGACCATCGCGGTAGGGGCGTCGGCCGTCAGCTCGTCGCGGAGGCGCTGAAGCGCGAACCGGACCTTTCGACCGATGTGAACGAGCAGAACCTTCAAGCGGTCGGCTTCTATCGGCGCATGGGATTCGAGCCCGTGGGGCGGTCGGCGCGGGATGGGCAGGGGCGGCCGTATCCGCTGATCCATCTTCGCCATACCGGTTCCTCCTGAAGCGGCTTCCAGGAAAGATCAGCTCAGGCGCAGAGGTTCCGCCGAAGGAGGCGGATGCAGGGCGCTACTCCGGATCGAGGCCGAGGACGGCGCGGATCGGCCGGAAGCTGCGCCGGTGCAACGGACAGGCGCCGAGTTTTTCAAGCGCGGCTGCATGGGCGGCGGTGCCATAGCCCTTGTGTCGGGCAAAACCATAGCCGGGCCAGAGCGCATCCATTCGGGTCATCAGGCGGTCCCGGGTCACCTTGGCGACGATGGAGGCAGCGGCGACGCAGAGCAGGCGGCCATCGCCTTTGATCGCTGGCTGACCGGGGAAGGAGAGGTTCGGCGGCACATCGCGGCCATCGATGAGACAGGCGTCGGGCGCGCGCGGCAGGGCTTTTGCCGCCCGGGTCATGGCGCCAAGGGTGGCGGCGCGGATGTTGAGCCGGTCGATGCTTTCCGGGCTGGCAAAGGCGATGGCGACCTCGGCGGTTTCCAGGATCGCCTCGAACGCCCGCACCCGTCCGGCCTCGTTCAGAGTTTTGGAGTCGCGAATGCCCTCGGGCAGGTTCTCATAATCGAGGATCACCGCGGCGACCGTTACCGGCCCCGCCCAGGGGCCGCGCCCGGCTTCGTCAATGCCGGCCAGTCTGCCATCGAAGGATCGAGCGATCCGCGCTTCGGCCACCGGGTCGATCGCGCCGGGAAGCTCAAGGGCCAGCGCCGGGCGGAGCTGAAAGTCATTTGCCATGGCCTATGGTTCGCCTTCGCCGGCTCGGCCTGCAAGGGGGGCGCATCGGCAATCCCCGCTTTTCCGGCGAGTGCCGGTTCTGTCAGATCATCCGCCGCGAACGCGGTGCCTCAGAACAGCGCCAATTGCACGCCGCCGCTGCGCGGCGGTGAGAACAGGTCGGTGCGCAGCGGCTGCCGCCGCCGATTGAGGCCGAGGCGCTTGCTGGCGAGCGAAAAGCGCTTGGCCAGTTGCTCCGCATAGGGGCCTTCGCCGCGCATCCGCTTGTTCCATTGGGCGTCGTAGTCCTTGCCGCCGCGCATGGAGCGGATCAGGTTCATCACATGGCGGTAGCTGTCCGGCCGGTGCCGCAACAGCCAGTCGCGAAACAGCGGGCTGACCTCGATCGGCAGCCGCAGCAGGATATAGCCGGCGGCGCTCGCGCCCGCTTCCTGACCCGCTTCCAGAATGCGTTCCATCTCCGCATCGGTCAGGGCCGGGATCACCGGCGCCACCATCACGGCGGTGGGGATGCCCGCGTCGCTGAGGCCCCGCAGCGCATCGAGGCGCCGGCCGGGGGTGGCGGCGCGCGGCTCCAGCGTGCGTGCCAGCTTGCGGTCGAGGGTGGTGACCGACAGGGCCACCTTGACCAACCCGCGTTCGGCCATGGGCGCGAGCAGGTCGAGGTCGCGCAGGATCAGCGCCGATTTGGTGACGATGCCGACCGGATGATTGCAGCGCGACAGCACCTCCAGGATGCCGCGCATCACCTGATGTTGCCGTTCGATCGGCTGATACGGATCGGTGTTGGTGCCGATGGCGATGGAGCGCGGTTGGTAGCCGGGCTTGCCGAGTTCCCGTTCCAGAAGCTCCGGCGCGTTCGGCTTGACCGTCAGCCGGGTTTCGAAATCGAGCCCCGGCGACAGGCCGACATAGGCATGGCTCGGGCGGGCAAAGCAATAGACGCAGCCATGTTCGCAGCCGCGATAGGGATTGACCGAGCGGTCGAAGGAAATATCCGGCGAGGCGTTGCGGGTGATGATGCTGCGCGCCCGCTCCTCCTGCACCTCGGTCTTCAGGTCGGGCAGGGTGTCGAGCGTGCCCCAGCCGTCATCGAAGGCGTCCTGGCTCTCGCGCTCGAAACGGCCGGCCATGTTGAGACCGGCGCCCCGTCCCTTGCCGCGCGGGCTGTCGCCGGGCGCGGGAGGGGGCGGCTGATTCGGGAGCTGGATATCGGCGATGGGCATGACCGGCCCTTGTGTCCTGTTGCGGTTCGAAAATGGAACATAACAGGAACATAGAGGCCGGGGAAGGGACTTCGACAGCGCGTGGTCGGCGCCGCGCGCAAGAGGCGGGAGAGGGGCGGTCTACCCGGCGCTGCGGCGCAAGGTGTCGCTCGGCCGCTCGCCATAGCGCTCGCGATAGGCGCTGGCGGCGCGTCCCAGATGGGTGAAGCCGGCGGCGTGGATCAGATCGGTGATGCTCTGGCCTTGGCCGCCAGCGGTCAGCCGCTCGCGCAACAGGGTGAGACGCCGTTCCTGAACGGCTTCGGTCAGGGTCTGGCTACGGTGGGTCTTGAAGGCGATCTGCAGCGCGCGCAGCGAGCAGCCACAGTGGCGGGCGAGGTCGGCGTAGTCGATGGTGCCGTCCAGATGCGCGTCGATGAAGGCGAGGGCCCGACTCACCCGGCTGGGCGTGGCGCTGCCGCCGGCCGGTAGATCGAACAGGGCGGCGCGGATGTTGCTTCCATGCCCCCAGATCAGGGCGCTGCAGATGCTGTCGGCCACCTGCTGCAACAAGGCCGGATGGTGGGCCGCCGGGCTTTCCGCCATCCGCGCCAGATGGCCGATCTGCGCGGCGATGATTCGCCCCGGATCCTGGTCGAGGCGCAGCAGCGGATCGAACACGATCTCCTCCACCGGCGTGTCGAGAAAGGTTGCCATCATGCGTTCCAGATGGCTCCGCTCCAGCATGAGGATCAACTGGCCGCAGGAGCGATGCCAGCGCATCACCGAGGGGCGGGTCGGGGAGAGCACGGAGGCGGCGCGCGCCGGCACGGTATCGCTGACGGCGGTGCCGCAACGGATCTCGGCGCCGCCGCGCATCGGCACCTGGATCAGGTAGAAGCGTTCAAGGCACCCCGGATCGATCTCCACATCGCCGCCATAGGCGACATAGTTGATGGAGCCGCCGGCGAAGCGCAGGCTGTTGTGGGTGGCGAAGAAGGCGGCGCCGCGATCCAGCGGGCTGAGCCGGTGGGCGCAGAAGATGCGCCCGACCTGTTCCGCAGCTCTGGAAACGTCCTGCGTCGCGACCTTCACATGGCTGGCAAGCGGTTGCCCTGCATCCATGATTGGCTGTGACCTGTTCAAGCGCTCTGGAAGCCGGTCCTTGGATGGCCGGTCTGTTGCGGCGACGCTACCACGATCGCCGGGGCGCGTCATGCTGCAGCGCAAGGAGGACTGTTTGCGCTGCGCAATGCCGGAAATCACGGGATTTTTGTAACCAATCTTCGTTTAGCGGCTACCGGCTTCGCCAGGTGGATAGACGCGGGCGCTGGGGAGGCGTTTGCTTGAAACATCAAATATCGCTCCGGAATGACCCGCGCCGACAAGGCGGACACCGGAGTGCCAGAGGAACAAGGGGGCGCCCAAAGCGTCCCCAGGAGGGAGACAGACACGATGAAGACATCCATCCCCAACATGGTTCAGGTCAACACCGATCCGGGCATCACCCGCGCCGGAACCGGCATTGACGAGGTCGAGTGGAGCATTCTCGGCCACACCTACTGGCTGAAGTCGGAAGGGGAGAGCTGCTTTGCCTTTGAGACGCTGGACCCGCCGGGCACCTTCGTGCCGCCGCATATCCATCCGACCCAGGATGAATTCATCTATGTGCTGGAAGGGCGGTTCGACCTTTATCTCGACGGCCAGCATCATCAGGCGCATGCGGGCGACATGGTGCGCATGCCGATGGGCATTCCGCATGGCTACTACAATCTGACCGACAAGCCCTGCCGCGCCATCTTCTGGGTCAGCCCGGCCCGGCGCCTGCGCGAGCTGTTCGACAATCTGCACAATCTCGGCGATCCGGAAGAGGTGGTGCGCCAGTCGGCCATGCGCGAGGTGCAGTTCCTGCGTCCGGAAGAGATGGCGTTCGACCCGCTCACGCTGAAGGGCTGACACCGAGCCAGCAAAGGGCGTGATCGCCAGGCGCCTGCCGCCGCCGGGATGCCGGCGGCGAAGGCCCCCGTGTGTCCATGCCCTGAAAGCCCCATCTGCCACGGGGGGCGTGTTGCAGCCGCGGCCAGAAAGCCGGCGCGGCGCTCCTCGTGAGAAACCGTGGAACAAACACATGGTCAAGCGCAAGAAGGTCTGCGTCATCGGCGCCGGCGTGAGCGGACTTGCGTCCGCGCATGCCTTCAACAGCCGGGGACATGAGGTCACCGTTCTGGAACGCAGCCACGATCTGGGCGGCGTCTGGGAACCCTCCCGCTCCTATCCCGGGATCAAGACACAGAGCCCGAAGGATCTCTATCGCTACGTCGGCAAGGCGATGCCGGCGGATTACCCCGAATGGCCCTCCGGCCGTCAGGTCTATGAGTATCTGCGGGACTATGCGGCGGAAAACGGGTTGATGCCGCTGATCCGCTTCTCCCATAAGGTGACGGGCATGGAGCGCCGGCCCGATGGCGGCTGGCGGCTGACGGTGGAAGCCGAAGATGGCGCGGCGCAGGTGATGGAGTTCGATTTCGTCGTTGTCGCCAGCGGCACCTTCAGCGACAAGAATGAGGTCACCCATCCGGGCCGGGACGCCTTCGAGCAAGCCGGCGGGAAGGTGATGCACTCCTGCGAATACACCGATCCGTCGGTGGTGCGCGGACGCAAGGTCGTGGTGCTCGGCTTTTCGAAATCCGCCACCGATGTTGCCGTCAACGCAGTGCGGGAAGGGGCCAGCGAGGTCTCCATCGTCTATCTGGAGCCGGTCTGGCGCATCCCCTACAAGTTCGGTGGTCTCGTCAACTTCAAGCGCATCCTCTATTGCCGTGCCTCCGAAAGCATGTTCCCGGGCTGGAGCATGACCGCGCTCGGCCGGCTCGGCCACGCGCTGGCCAAGCCCTTGATCTGGGCCAACTGGCGCGGACTTGAGGCACTGCTGACCGCGCAGTTCGGGCTGAAGAAACTGGGGATGCGGCCAAAGACGAAGATCGAGGACACGATCTCCTGCGGCCTGTCGATCGCCACCGAAGGGTTCTTCGACTTCCTCAAGCAGGGGCGGATCAAGGCCTATCAGGGCACTTTCGATCACTATGAGGGCAACTCGGTGGTGTTGACTGGCGGCCAGACGCTTGAGGCGGATGTGGTGGTGCAGGCGGTCGGCTGGAAGCTGGGGATTCCCTTCCTGCCCGAAGAGGTGAGCCAGCGGTTGATCGACGACGATGGCCAGTACCGTCTCTACCGTCTGATCGTCAATCCGGACCTGCCGGACCTTGGCTTCGTTGGCTTCAATTCAAGCTTCGCCACCGTGCTGACCAGCAACATGGCGGCGGAATGGTTGGTGCGCTATGTGGATGGCCAATTGGCCAATCAGCCGTCGCCGGAACGGATGCACCAGTGGATTGACGCCCATCTTGCGTGGCGCCGCACCCGGCGCCCGGCGGCCAAGGTCTATGGCGGGCTTTGTTCCGCGCCCTATCACTTCCGCCATCTCGATGAACTGGTCAGGGACATGGGCGCCAGCAAGACGTCGCAGGCCAATCCGCTGGCGGAGGTGTTCACCCCGCCCAATGCCGATGCCTTCGGCAAATACCTGCAAACGGTGCCGAGCTATCAGGTCGGTTGAGGCGATCCGTTGCCCCGCCCGGGAAAGCCTTCCGGGCGGGGCGATGCTTTGCCTAGAGGGCGAACTGATAGGTCGCCGGCATCCAGCGGTAGCCCTCGCCGGTCGGCTCCAGGAAGCCGAGGGCGGGGAAGGGCATGTGGTAGCCGGTGATCGGAAGTTTGTCGTTGGCGATCATGTCGAACAGCCGCTTGCGGGTCGCCGCCGCCTTGTCCTTGTCCATGTCATAGCGCACGTGCCAGTCCGGCCGCTGGATCGACACCACGAAATGATTGGCGACATCGCCCCAGATCAGCAGCCGCTTGCCGCCGCTCTCGATATGGAAGGACATGTGTCCGGGGGTGTGGCCGGCGGTGTCGAGGCCAAGAATGCCCGGCACCACCTCCGTCTCGTCGCCGATGAAGGTCATCTTCTCCGCCAGCGGCACAACATTGGAGCGCACCAGCCTGGCTACCCGCTCGGTCGGTCCGCTGAGCCGGTCCTCGGCGCTCCAGAACTCGTATTCCGCCTGTCCGGTCACGTAGCGCGCGTTCGGATAGGTCGGCGCACCGCCGGTCATCAGCCCGCCGATATGATCGGGATGCATGTGGGTGATGACCACCAGATCGACCTGTTCGGGACTGTAGCCGGCCGCGGCAAGCTGGGCCGGCAGGGTGCCGTTGTCGCCGCCAAGGCCGGTGTCGAACAACACCAGTTCGCGCCCCGTATTGACCAGTACCGGGGTGAAGCCATTGACCATGCGGCTCGCTGGCAGATGGTTGGCGGCCAGAAGCTCCGCCACCGTCTCCGGCTGCTGATCCGTGCCGAAGATCGGATGCGGCCCATCCATCGCCCGGGCTGCATCGAGCAGGGTGGTGACCTCGAAGTCGCCGAGCTTGAAGCGGTTGAACCGGGGGGCGGCGGCGCCGAGCATCGGCGCTTCGGCCTTCGCCTGTGGGGCCATCGACACCAGGGCCGGCGCGGCGAGGCCAAGACCGGCGGCGCCGGCCAAGAGGCGGCGGCGTGACAGGGATGCTGTGCTCATTGCGTGTTCCTCCCTTGCGAGCGTCGCGAACACTGACGCTTGGTCATTTAAGGCCCCACGGCAGGTGGGACAGCGCGGATCACATAGCCGTGATGGCCGCCATCGCGACGATGCTGTGCGGGCTCAGGCCTCGCGCAGCTTGCCGCGTTTCAGATGTTCATCGAGGCGCGGCAGGATCTCGACGAAATTGCAGGGCATGTGCCGGTAGTCGAGCTGCCACTTGAGGATGCCGTCCCAGGCATCCTTGCAGGCGCCCGGCGAGCCGGGCAGCACGAACAGATAGGTGGCATTGGCCACCCCGCCGGTGGCGCGTGACTGGATGGTCGAGGTGCCGATCTTGTCATAGGAGATCCGGTGGAAGACCTCTGAGAACCCGTCCATGCGTTTTTCGAACAGCGGCTCGATCGCTTCCGGCGTGACATCCCGGCCGGTGAAGCCAGTGCCGCCGGTGGTGATGATCACATCGACATCCGGCGCCGCGATCCAGCGCTGGACCACCTGACGGATCGCCTCCACATCGTCGGTGGCAATCGTCCGATCCGCCAGATGGTGTCCCGCTTCCTGCAACCGTTTGGCCAGCGTGTCGCCGGAGCGGTCATCTTCCAGCACTCTTGTATCGGAGACGGTGAGCACGGCGATGCGCAGCGGGATGAACGGGCGGCTGTCATCAAGGCGATGCATGGTGTGGTGTTTCCTCTTGGACGGGCGGGAGCCTCCGCCGGTAAGCTTGTCACAATCTAGGCGTCCGGCGATGGTTCCGCCAGTATCGGCGTATCGGACCAAACAGCGCGGCCTTGCGAGAGGGGATGATGGACTGGACGGCGGCAGTCGATGGCTATTGCGAGCGGGTTGCGCCGGGCTTCTGGCAGGAACCGGTGAATGCGGTGACCAATGCGGCGTTTCTGATCGCGGCAACTCTGGCGCTGCGGTCCTGGCGGCGCTCTGGCGGAGACGACCGCGCCGGCCTTGCCCTGATCCTGATCGTCTTTGCCGTCGGCATCGGCTCGTTTCTGTTCCACACCTTCGCCAATCGTTGGTCGGGGCTGGCGGATGTGTTGCCGATCATGCTGTTCATCCAGCTCGCCTTTTACCTGGCGCTGCGCCGGGTGCTGGGTTTGGGCGTTGCCGCTGCGCTGCTGCTTGCGCTGGCCTTTCTGGTGGTCTCATCGCTCGTGGGGCCGTGGCTGGCGCGCAGCGTCGGCTCGAGCGGTGCCTATCTGCCGGCGGGGCTCGCCATTGTCGGCATTGCCGCGCTGGCTCCGCCCGGCCGACACGGGCAGCGCCGGGCGCTGTTTGTCACCGGCTTGCTGTTTTTCGTTTCCCTTGCCTTCCGGGCCGGTGATATGCCTGTCTGTCCGGCTTTCCCTATCGGAACGCATTTCGTATGGCATTGCCTGAATGCCGTGGTCCTGTACCGTCTGATTCGCGTGTTGAGCGATGCGCGGGGCGGGATGCAGGGCGCGGCAGCGTGAGGGGGCCGGTGTTCGTTCACCGCGCAATGGCTCTCTTCGCGCATTCCTTGCCACCTGCCAATCCCAACGGACCGTCATGACCGATAAGCCGACCGCCCCCAAGACCATCAGCGAACTCGATGAGGCGGCGCTCTTCTATCACCGCTACCCCCATCCGGGAAAATTGACGATCCAGGCGACCAAGCCGCTGGGCAACCAGCGCGATCTGGCGCTTGCCTATTCGCCGGGGGTGGCGGCACCCTGCCTGGAGATCGCCCGCGATCCGGCACTGGCCGCTGACTACACCGCCCGGTCCAATCTGGTCGGCGTGATTTCCAACGGCACGGCGGTGCTGGGGCTCGGCGCGATCGGTTCGCTCGCCTCCAAGCCGGTGATGGAAGGCAAGGCGGTCCTGTTCAAGAAATTCGCCGGCATCGACGTGTTCGATATCGAGGTGGACGAACTCAAGGTCGAACCCTTCGTCGATGCGGTGGCGGCGCTGGAGCCGACCTTCGGCGGCATCAACCTTGAGGATATCAAGGCGCCGGAATGCTTCATGATCGAGCGCGCCCTGCGCGAGCGGATGAACATTCCGGTGTTCCATGACGACCAGCACGGCACGGCCATCATCGTCGCCGCCGCGGTCAAGAACGCGCTGGAATTCGCCGGCAAGGACATTGCCAAGGTCAAGATCGTCGCCTCCGGCGCCGGCGCGGCCGCGCTCGCCTGCCTCAACCTCTTGTGTTCGCTCGGCGCGCGCCGGGAAAACATCTGGGTGACCGACATCGAAGGGGTGGTCTATGCGGGCCGCGAGGCCCTGATGGACGAATGGAAGGCGGTGTTCGCCCAGGACACCGACAAGCGCACCCTGGGCGAGGTGATCCCGGACGCGGATGTGTTCCTCGGCGTGTCGGCCGGCGGCGTGCTGAAGCCGGAGATGGTGGCCAAGATGGCCGAGCGGCCGCTGATCCTGGCGCTCGCCAATCCCAATCCGGAAATCATGCCGGAAGATGCGCTTGCCGTGCGTGACGACGTGATGATGTGCACGGGCCGGTCCGACTATCCGAACCAGGTCAACAACGTCCTGTGCTTCCCCTATATCTTCCGCGGGGCGCTGGATGTCGGGGCGACGACCATCAACGAGGAGATGAAGCTCGCCGCCGTCGCCGCCATTGCCGAGCTGGCGCGGGAAGAGCCGTCCGAGGTGGTCGCCCGCGCCTATGGCGGGGTCAGCGAGACCTTCGGCGCAAAGTATCTCATTCCCTCGCCCTTCGACCAGCGGCTGATCCTGCGGATCGCACCGGCGGTGGCGCGCGCGGCGATGGAGACCGGCGTTGCCCAGCGGCCGATTGAGGATTTCGAGGCCTATCACGACCGGCTCAACCGGTTCGTCTTCCGCTCCGGTCTGGTCATGAAGCCGGTGATCGCCGCCGCGCGCGGCGCCTCCACCCGGATCATCTACTCCAATGGCGAGGATGAGCGGGTGCTGCGTGCCGCCCAGGTGCTGATCGAGGACAAGCTGGCGCACCCGATCCTGATCGGCCGCCCCTCGGTGATCGAAACGCGCAGCGCGCGCTTCGGCCTGAAGATCCGTCCGGGCGTCGATTTCGAATGCATCAACCCGGAAGACGATCCGCGCTACCGCGAATATGTGGAGACGTTGCTGGAGCTGGTCGGGCGGCGCGGCGTGACGCCGGAGGCGGCGCGCACCATGATCCGCACCAACACCACGGTGATCGGCGCGATTGCCCTGCATCGGGGCGAGGCGGATGCGCTGATCTGCGGTCTCGATGGCCGCTATTCCAAGCATCTGGCCGATGTGCGCTCGATCATCGGCACGGCCAAGGGCGTGCAGGACTTCTCAGCCCTGTCGCTCTTGATCAACACGGGCGGGGCCACCTTCTTCACCGATACCTATGTGACCGAAAACCCGAGTGCGCGGGAAATCGCCGAGACGACCATGCTGGCGGCGGAGGAGATCCGCCGCTTCGGCATCACTCCGCGTGCGGCGCTGCTGTCGGCCTCCAACTTCGGCTCGCGCGACATGGACTCGGCCTCCAAGATGCGCGAAGCGCTGGCGATCCTCGACGAGATCGCGCCGGATCTGGAAGTCGATGGCGAGATGCATGGCGACAGTGCCCTGTCGCTGGCCATGCGCAACCGGGTGATGCCGAACTCGCGGCTGACCGGCGAGGCCAACCTTCTGGTCTTCCCGTCGCTGGACGCGGCCAATATCGCGCTTAACCTGGTGAAGGTGATGACCGACAGCCTGCATGTGGGGCCGATCCTTCTGGGCACGGCCAAGCCGGTGCACGTGCTGACCCCGTCGGTGACCTCGCGCGGTGTTGTCAACATGTCGGCCTTCGCTTCGGTGGAGGCCAAGACCCGCAAGGCGGCGGAAGGCTGACGGGGCGCGGCACGCTTCGCCGCCCACCCGAATGAATGGAAAAAACGCCGGAGCGGTTCGCCGCTCCGGCGTTTTTACGTTTCCGAGCTCTTGAAATCGGTGCCAGATTACCGAAGATCAGGGCGCTCGCGGCGGTCTTATGCCGCATTGTCCTATATTCAGAATCTGTGAAGTTACCCGTTCCACCAGCAGAAAAGGTCCTGCGACATGTCACTCCATATTGGCGATATCGCACCGAACTTCACGATCGAGACCACCAAGGGAACGATCGACTTTCACGACTGGATCGGTGACTCTTGGGTGTTCTTCTTCAGCCATCCTGCGGATTTCACGCCGGTCTGCACGACCGAAATGGGCCGTACGTCGCAATTGGCTGGGCCGTTCGCCGCGCGCAACACCAAGCCGCTTGGCCTGTCTACCGACACGGTCGCGGAACATGTCAAATGGATCGCGGATGTCAACGACACCCAGAACACCGATCTGCAGTTCCCGATTGTCGCCGATGCCGACCTCAAGGTGTCGCGGCTCTATGACATGCTCCACCCGGATGAGAGCGAGACCCAGGCGGTCCGGTCGGTGTTCATCATCGACCCGAACAAGAAGATCCGTCTGACGATGACCTATCCGATGAACGTGGGTCGCAACTTCGATGAGATCCTGCGGGTGATCGATGCCTTGCAGCTTGCCGACAAGAACAGCGTGGCGACGCCGGCGGACTGGCGCCCGGGCGATCGGGTGATCATCCCGCCGTCCATCACCAACGAGGACGCGAAGACGAAATTCACGCAAGGCTGGGATGAAGTTCGCCCCTACCTGCGCTTTACCGACGTGGCGTGACCAACGCCGTCTGACCGCGTTTGATACCCGCCTTCCCGGGGCGACCGAGGGTCGATCCGGGGAGGCGTTGTCGCCGTGCCAGCGGGCAAGTCCTTCCGCTGGCAGGCGGTTCGCGCTTGCCGCCTGGGCGGAAATGCCCGCACGATGCGAGGGCGGGGGTGCTTTGCCGGCTTTTCGACAAGTGCCTTGAGATTTGTCATGAAATCTTCGCGAGCCTGATACACTCTGGGCGTGTGCGTGCGGTTTGCGCGCCGATGTTCGGGTGAGAAGTCATGTCCCATTTGCTTGTTGTCTATGCCACCACCGAGGGGCATACCCGCAAGATCGCCGCGCGGGTGGCGGAGTGCGTACGCGCGGCCGGACACAGCGTGACCCTGGTCGATGCGGGCGCGGCGGAGCGGCTTGAGCTGGGGCCGTTCGATGGGGCGATCCTGGCGGCCTCATTGCATGTGGGGCAGCACCAGCGCGAGATCCGGGATTTCATTCACAAGCAGCGCTGTCGCCTGGAGGCGGTGCCGACGGCCTTCATTTCCGTCAGCCTGTCCGGTGGCTCGTTGCTGGCCGAGGATCGGCGGAACGCACAAGGCGCGCTTGAGGCGATGTTCGAGGAACTGGACTGGCAGGCAACCGCGGCGCATCTGGCCGGCGGTGCGGTGCAGGACGGGCGAATGGGCTTCTTCAAGCGCTGGATCATTCACCGGATCCTGCGCCGCAAGGGCGTGGAGATGGACCCGTCCGGCTATATGGAATTCACCGATTGGCCGGCGCTTGACCGGTTCGTCGGGCGGTTTCTTCACGACAATCTGCATCAGGCGCGCGAAGGCGCCTGATGCGAAAGCCCATGGCGGGCGACGTCACCCCTTACATGTTCGGGTAGTTCGGCCCGCCCGCGCCTTCCGGCACCGTCCAGGTGATGTTTTCGTTCGGGTCCTTGATGTCGCAGGTCTTGCAGTGGACGCAGTTCTGCGCGTTGATCTGGAAGCGGGGCGCATCCTCGCCCTCTTCGATCCATTCGTAGACGCCAGCCGGGCAGTAGCGGTTCGACGGACCGGCATAGACGCCTTGCTCGGAGCTCTTCTGCAGGGCCATATCCGCCACCTTGAGGTGGATCGGCTGATCCTCCTCATGGTTGGTGTTCGACAGGAACACCGAGGACAGCTTGTCGAAGGAGACTTCGTTGTCGGGCTTGGGGTAGGCGATCGGCGTATGCTTCGCCGCCGGCTCCAGGCACTCCGAGTCCTTCTTGCCATGTTTCAGCGTGCCGAACAGCGAGAAGCCGAACAACTCGTTGGTCCACATGTCGAAACCGCCGATGCCGATTCCGAGCAGGGTGCCGAAACGGCTCCACAGCGGCTTGACGTTGCGCACCGGCTTCAGGTCGGCGCCGATGGCGCTTTCCCGCCAGGCGGTGTCGAATTCGGTCAGCTCCGCATTGTCGCGGCCGGCGGCAAGGGCATCCATCACCTGCTCGGCGGCCAGCTTGCCGGAGAGAATCGCGTTGTGCGAGCCCTTGATGCGCGGCAGGTTGACCAGGCCAGCCGAGCAGCCGATCAGCAGGCCGCCGGGGAAGGAGAGCTTGGGCACCGACTGGTAGCCGCCCTCGGTGATCGCCCGCGCGCCATAGGAGATGCGCTTGCCGCCCTCGAACGTATCGCGGATCGCCGGATGGGTCTTGAACCGCTGGAACTCGTCGAACGGCGACAGATACGGGTTCTTGTAGCCAAGGTGGACGACGAAGCCGACGGCGACCTGGTTGTCTTCAAGGTGGTAGAGGAACGAACCGCCGCCGGTGCGGTTGTCGAGCGGCCAGCCGAAGGAGTGCTGCACCAGGCCGGGCCGGTGCTTGGCCGGGTCGATTTGCCACAGCTCCTTGAGGCCGATGCCGAACTTCGGCACATCGCATTCGGCGTCCAGCTCGAAGCGCTTGATTAGCTCCTTGGCGAGCGAGCCGCGCACGCCTTCGCCGATCAGCACGTATTTACCGCGCAGCTCCATGCCGCGGGTGTAGTTGGCATTCGGCTTGCCGTCGCGGCCGACACCCATGTCGCCGGTGGCGACACCGACCACCTTGCCCGCGTCATCGTACAGCACCTCGGCGGCGGCGAAACCGGGGTAGATCTCGACGCCGAGCGCCTCGGCCTTTTCCGCGAGCCAGCGGCAGACATTGCCGAGGGAAACGATGTAATTGCCGTGGTTGTTCATCAGCCGGGGCATGATGAAATTGGGCAGGCGGATCGAGCCGGCCGGGCCGAGCAGCAGGAAATGGTCCGCCGTCACCTCGGTCTTGAAGGGCGTGTCCGCCTCCTCGCGCCAGTCCGGCAGCAGCGCATCGATGCCAACGGGATCGACCACCGCGCCAGAGAGAATATGCGCGCCGACTTCCGAGCCCTTCTCCAGGACCACGACGGAAAGCTCCTCGCCCTTTTCCTCGGCGATCTGCTTCAGCCGAATGGCCGCCGACAGGCCGGCAGGTCCCGCGCCGACGATCACGACGTCGAAGTCCATGCTCTCGCGCTCCGGAAGCGCGTCCGCCTCGCTCATAGTGTTTTCCCCCGCATCGCTTTCGTGCCCGAAAGATGTTCTGAAACCGGTCATTGGATATGCGCCGATCCGGCAGGGCCAGCGCATGGGATGCCGGACGCACGCTGCTTTCTGTTTAGTGCACTGCGAAAGCGGCTGCAATGGTGCTTCCGGATCCTGTTGTATATTACGTTTACGTAAACGTTATGCGCAAGAGCCGTCTGTGAGATCCCTGCCGACATGATTGCCACGGGCGGGCGGATGCGGCAAAACGGGGCATGGCGTCAGGCACCCCCAAAGATCCGATTGCAGAGGACGGGCACACGGCAGCCGCATCGGCCGATCGCCGTGCGCTGGCGGCGCTGCTCGATTTCTATCTCGCGGCCGGGGTCGATACCGGCATCGAGGAGCTGGCCTATGATGCCTTCACCGCCTCCGAGCCGGCGGCGGCCGCCGCTGCCGCGTCCGCGTCTTCCCTGCCGCAGATGGCGGAATCGCCCTCCGCCGCATCCATGCCGGCACCCGCTGCGGGGCGCGCGCCGCTGCCGGGGTACGAGTCGCAGCCCGCCCCCCGCCCACCGGTTGCCGGCACCCACCAGGCGGTGCTTCCGGACGATGAGGCCATCGTCGCGGCCCGGGATGCGGCGCGCTCTGCGGCAAGCCTTGAGGAGCTGAAGGCGGTCCTTGCCCGCTTCGAGGCCTGCAATCTGCGCCTGACGGCGAAGTCCCTGGTGTTTGCCGATGGCAATCCCGATGCCGATGTCATGTTCATCGGCGAGGCGCCGGGCCGGGAAGAGGATCGGCAGGGCGTGCCCTTTGTCGGCCGCTCCGGCCAGTTGCTCGACCGGATGCTGGCGGCCATCGGTCTTGACCGCTCCAGCGCCTACATCACCAACGTGGTGCCCTGGCGCCCGCCGGGCAACCGCACGCCGAGCCCGCAGGAAACCGAGATCTGCAAACCCTTCATCCTGCGCCAGATCGAGCTGGTCGCGCCGAAGGTGCTGGTGTTCCTGGGCGGCGCCTCGGCCAAGGCGCTGACCGGGGCGCCGGAGGGCATCTTGCGCTTGCGTGGCAAGTGGCTGGACATGCCGCTCGGCGCAGGCCGGATCCGGGCGATGGCGACCTTGCATCCGGCCTATCTGCTGCGCACGCCGGCGCAGAAGCGCTATGCTTGGCGGGACTTCCTGGAAATCCGTGCGGCGCTGGACGCGGCCGGGGCCGTGCCCACGGACGGGGCGTCCGAGTAGGCGCAGGCGGAGAAGCGGTCTTCTGGAACCGGCCTGCTCTTCAATGGGCGAGGGGAAGGCTTATATTTGCGCGAGGTGGGGGAGGGGGCTCCTTCCCTGAACGCCTGGTTGATGTGAGAGGATCCAACGTGCTTGACGGTGTTCGCAAATACCTGCCCGGAAAACTGGGGGAGGTCCCCACGGTCATTCCCGTGGTGCGTCTTCAGGGTGCCATTGGCGTTTCCTCCTCGCCGTTTTCCTCCACCTTGTCGCTGGCCAATGTGGCTCGGCCGCTGGACAAGGCGTTTTCCATGCCCGGCCCGGCGGTTGCGCTGATCGTCAATTCGCCCGGCGGCTCGCCGGTGCAATCGCGGCTGATCCACAACCGCATTCGCTCGCTGGCCAAGCAGCATGACAAGGAAGTCCTCGTCTTCGTCGAGGACGTGGCCGCGTCCGGCGGCTACATGATCGCGGTGGCCGGTGATGAGATCATCGCCGATGCCTCGTCGATTGTCGGGTCCATCGGCGTGGTCTATGCCGGGTTCGGTTTCACCGGCGCGCTGGACAAGCTGGGGATCGAACGACGGCTGCACACCGCCGGCGAGAACAAGGCGCTGCTCGATCCGTTCAGCCCGGAGCGGGACGAGGACGTGCGCCACCTCAAGGCGATCCAGCAGGAGGTGCATGACGACTTCATCGACCTGGTGAAGGCCCGTCGCGGCGATGTGCTCAGCGAGGCGCCGGATCTGTTCTCCGGCCTGTTCTGGACCGGAACCGCCGGCCGCGATCTCGGGCTTGTCGACAGTCTCGGCGATCTGCGCTCCGTGCTGCGCGCCCGGTTCGGCGAAGAGGTGAAGACCCGGCTGGTGACCGCGCCGCGTTCCCTGCTGGGCCGGCGCCAGGGGGTGGGGGTTGCCGCCGCGCTGGGCGAGCTTCTGACCGGGCGCGATCAGGGCGCGGGGCTTGCCGAGGAGGTGATTTCCGCACTGGAGAACCGGGCGCTCTGGGCCCGGTTCGGTCTGTAGGTCAGGCCACCGGTGATTTTGCGTCCCCGGTGAAGGGGGCAGGCAAGGCAGGGGAGACAAGAAGATGGTCAATGCCTTTGGCATCGCGGCGCTGGCGCTTGGCGGCTATGCGCTGGTGCGCGCTGTACGCCGCGAAATGACCCGGGTGGAACGCAAGGTCTCCGAGGCCGCGCGGAAAGACACCGATGGCGCCCCGCCCAAGGCGCTGGTGCGCGACCCGGAGACCGGCCGCTATCGGCCGGAGGAATAGCGGGCGCCTCGCGTCCGTTTCCGTTATTCCGCCGGGACGCCGGCCAGCCGGGCTACCGGTTCCTCGCGGATCGGCCAATGCACCAGCGCGGCGAAGATGCTGAGGGCGATGCCGATATACCAGATCGCGTCGTAGGAGCCGGTCTGGTCATAGAGCCGCCCGCCCAGCCAGACGCCGAGAAACGCGCCGATCTGGTGCGAGAAGAAGACGAAGCCGAACAGCGTCGCCATGTAGCGCGGGCCGAACATCACCGCCACCAGTCCGGACGTGGGCGGCACGGTGGACAGCCACAAAAAGCCCATGGCGCCGGCGAACATCAACACGCTCAGCGGCGTCGGCGGCACCAGCAGGAACAGGCCGATGGCCACCGCCCGCCCCAGATAGATCAGGGCGAGGAAGATCGGCTTGGAGAAACGTCCGCCGATATAGCCCGATGCCAGCGCGCCGAACACGTTGCAAAAGCCGATCAGCGCAATGGCGCTGGCGCCCCATACCGGGTCGAGGCCGAGATCGACGATATAGGGCGGCAGGTGCACGGTGATGAAGGCGACATGAAAGCCGCAGACGAAGAAGCCGAAGGTCAGGAGCACGAAGCCACGCGTGCCGAAGGCTTCCCGGAGCGCTTCGATCAGGCTCTGGTCGTGCGCGCCCGGTGTCGCCGGACCAGCGTCGGGCTTGCCGCGCAGCGCAATGGCAAGGAAGGGCACGAGCAGCATTAGCCCGGACATGATCAATAGCGCGTTCTGCCAGCCGAAGCCGTCCAGCAGCCCCTGGCCGAGCGGCGCGAACAGGAACTGGCCGAAGGAGCCTGAGGCCGTACCGACGCCGAAGGCAAGCGAGCGCTGCGCCGGGGTGACCGTGCGGCCAAAGGCAGCGAGCACCAGCGAGAACGAGGAAAAAGCAACGCCGGTGCCGATCATTACGCCTGCGGAGAGATGCAGCACCAGCGGCGTTTCCGCCTGCACCGTCAGCACCAGACCAGCCGCGTAGAGCACGCCGCCGAAGGCGAGGGTGCGCGCGGTGCCGTAGCGGTCGGCGACCATGCCGGCGATCGGCTGGGCCGCGCCCCAGAGAAGGTTCTGGATCGCCAGGGCCAGCGCGAAGGTCTCGCGCGACCAGCCCTGGTCGCTGGTGATGGGGCCGAGAAACAGCCCGAGCGCGGAACGCGGGCCGAAGGTCAGCATGGAGATCAGACAGCCGCAGATGATGATCAGCGGAATGTTGGGGCCGTCCCTGAAACGGGCGGGCAGGGGCGTGGGCATGTGGCGGGTCCGTCGTGCGGCGGCGCTGGGCCGAGAGGAAGTGTTATCGGGACTATGCCGCGCTTTGCGAGCTGAAAATAATGAAACATGTTTATTCCAGATATTCGCATCTAGCATGAAACGGGCGTCCGATGAACATGATCGCCGCCAGCGCCGAGGCCGACCGCCTGATGGTCATCGAGGTGCCGGATTTCCGTGCCAGACTGTCCGTCTGGCTGCTTTTTGGCGGCGCGCGGGGCTCGCTGGCCTATGCCTTTTCTGCCCTGGAAATGCCCGCCCGTACCGGTTTCGATGATGAAACGGACGTTTGATCAATGAGTTGCGGTGTTTGTGACGGTTTCAAAAAGAAACCGTTTGGCAAGATCACGCCGCGCACTTATATATACCCCGAATGAGCATAACCACCGGCGCGAGCCGCCTTTTTTAAACCTCTGGTTATGCTCAAATTGAGCACAATGCATCCGGCGGCGGAAGCATTGCGGATGCAGGGGGATCGGAGCGGGAGGCCCGTCCGGTCGCCATCAGTCAGGGAGGTCGCCATGACCACCACCATCCTGTCCACCAGCTTCCAGGCTGGATCCTCCGAGCGCGGCGCGACGGCGCTGGACCGCTATGGTCCGGTGACGCGGCCCGATCTTGCCTACACGCCGGAGGTCGCGGCCGAGACCGCCCCCATCTACGAGAAGGTCAAGGACTTCATCCCGGAGATCGAGTGGCCGCTCCTGGCGCCGTTGATCCATGCGATCAACAAGCTGAAGCGCGAGCGCAACGCGGTCGTCCTGGCGCATAACTACATGACGCCGGAGATCTTTCACGGGGTCGCCGACATCGTGGGCGACAGCCTGCAGCTGGCCAAGGAGGCCGCCCGCACCGACGCTGAAGTGATCGTCCAGTGCGGCGTTCACTTCATGGCCGAGACGGCGAAGATCCTCAGCCCGGAAAAGACCGTGCTCATTCCCGACAGCAAGGCGGGTTGTTCGCTGGCCGAATCGATCACCGCCGAGGATGTGCGCGGCCTGCGCGAGAAGCATCCGGGCGTGCCGATCGTCACCTATGTCAACACCTCGGCGGCGGTGAAGGCGGAATGCGACATCTGCTGCACCTCCTCCAACGCGGTGCAGGTGGTGGAGAGCCTCAACGCCCCGCGCGTGCTGCTGATCCCCGACCAGTATCTCGCCGCCAACGTGGCGCGTCAGACCGACGTGGAGGTTCTCACCTGGGCCGGCGCCTGCGAGGTGCATGAGCGCTTCACCGCCGAGGAGCTGCGCGAGTATCGCGAGATCGAACCGGCGGTGAAGATCATCGCCCATCCCGAATGCCCGCCGGAGGTGGTCGACGAGGCGGATTTCTCCGGCTCGACCGCCGGCATGATCGACTGGGTGAAGACCAACCTGCCGGAGAAGGTCATGCTCGTGACCGAATGCTCCATGGCCGACAACATCGCCTCGGAGACCCCCGGCGTCGATTATGTCCGGCCCTGCAATCTCTGCCCGCACATGAAGCGGATCACCCTGTCGAAGATCCTCGATGCGCTGGTGGAGATGAAGGAAGAGGTCACCGTCGATCCCGAGGTCGCCGACCGTGCGCGTCAGGCCGTCGAACGGATGATTCATCTGAAAAGCTGACGGACGCCGCCGGCGCCCGTATCATGACGCCCCTGCCTTGCCCGCCCGGGCCGCTTTCCCGCGGTCCGGGCTTTTCGACCGTTTCGCGGCCAACCTCCTCACGACCGCCGGTCCTTTTTCCGGAACCGCATTCATGTCCGCATCCGCAACCAGCCACATCGACGACGTTGTTATTCTCGGCGGAGGCCTGACCGGTCTCTTCTGCGCGCTCAAGCTGGCGCCGCGTCCCGTCACCATTCTCTCCGCCTCGCCGATCGGTGAGGGGGCGTCTTCCTCCTGGGCGCAAGGTGGCATCGCCGCCGCCGTGTCCGATGAGGACAGCGCCGCCGCCCATGCGGAAGATACGCTGGCCGTCGGCGGCGGTCTTTGCGAGGAAAAGATCGTCCGGCTGATGACCGAGGAAGCCGGCGAGCGGGTGCGCGATCTGCTTGGCTATGGCGTGCCGTTCGACATGGATCTGGAGGGGCGCCTGCAGCTCTCCCGCGAGGCGGCCCATTCGGCCAACCGGATTGTCCGGGTGCGCGGCGACATGGCCGGCCGGGCGATCATGAATGCGCTGGTGGCCGCCGTGCGCCAGACCCCCTCCATTCGCGTGGTGGAAGGCTATCTCGGCGAGGAACTGCTGCACGAGGGGCGGCTCGTGACCGGCGTGCTCGCCCGCCGGCGCGGCGATCACGAACGGCTTGCCTTTCCCGCCCATGCGGTGGTGCTGGCCTCCGGTGGCATCGGTCATCTGTTCGCGGTGACCACCAACCCGCCGGAAGCCAATGGCCAGGGCGTTGCCATGGCGGCGCGCGCCGGCGCGGTGATCGCCGATGCGGAGTTCGTTCAGTTCCACCCGACCGCGCTGAATGTCGGGCGTGATCCTGCGCCGCTCGCCTCCGAGGCGCTGCGCGGCGAGGGCGCGGTGCTGGTGAACGGCGCCGGCGAGCGCTTCATGGAAGCGGTCGATCCGCTGAAGGAACTGGCGCCGCGCGACGTGGTGGCCCGGGCAGTGTTCGCCGAGATCGAGGCGGGGCGGGGGGCGTTCCTCGACTGCCGCGAGGCGATTGGTGCGGCATTTGCCGAGAAGTTCCCGACGGTTCATGCCGCCTGCCTCAGCGCCGGCATCGACCCGGTGCGCGAACCGATCCCGGTGGCGCCGGCTGAGCACTATCACATGGGCGGCATCCTGACCGATGCCAATGGCCGCAGCTCGCTCGACAATCTCTGGGCCGCCGGCGAGGTCGCCTCCAGCGGTGCCCATGGCGCCAACCGGTTGGCGTCGAACTCGCTGCTGGAAACCGTGGTGTTCGCCGCGCGCATCGCCGAGGACATTCAGGGGCAGATGCCCAATCCGCGCACGGCCCACTGGCCGGCCCTCAACGAGGACATTCAGGAAGCCACCCGCCGCAACGAGGTGGAGCGCAGCGCCATCACCGTGCTGCGCGAGACCATGGCCGCGCATGTGGGCGTGCAGCGCGATGAGGAAGGGCTGACCCGCGCCCTGGCGATCGTCACCGCGCTGGAGGCCCAGTGTCGCCGCCGGTCGATCCTCAACATGATGACCACCGCCAAGATCGTGGCCGGGGCCGCGCTGCTCCGGCGTGAAAGCCGGGGTGGGCACTGGCGCCGGGATTACCGTGGGACCGATCCGGCTCAGGCGCGCCGCTCCTTTCTCCGGTTCTCCGATGTCGAGGCATTGGCGAGGGAAGCGACCGAAAGCGCCATCGGACAGGCGGCGATTGCCGAAAAGGTGAAGCTATGAGCGGACGCGAGACCCTGCCGGATCTTCCGGCGCTGATGATCGAGGAAACGGTCAAGGCCGCGCTGCTGGAAGACTGGGGCCGGACCGGCGATATCACCGCGCAGGCGACCTTGCCGCGCTCTGCCCGCGCCGATGCGGTCATCGCCGCCCGGGTGCCCGGGCGGATCGCCGGCATTGACTGTGCGCTCACCGCCTTCCGCCTCTCCGCCCCGGAGATTCGCGCCGAAGCCCTGTGCCGGGATGGCGATCTCGTCGCCCCGGGGGACAAGGTGATGCGGATCGAGGGGCCGGCGCGGGCCGTGCTTGCCGCCGAGCGGGTTGCGCTGAACTTCCTGGGGCATCTGTCCGGTGTGGCCAGCGCCACGCATCTGTTTGCCGAGAAGGTCGCGCATACCAAAGCGCGCATCGTCTGCACCCGCAAGACCACGCCGGGCCTGCGCGCCCTGGAGAAATACGCGGTGCGCTGCGGCGGCGGTGCCAACCACCGCTTCGGTCTCGATGATGCGATCCTGATCAAGGACAACCACATTGCCGTCGTCGGCAGTGTCGCCGAGGCGGTGGCCGCTGCCCGGCGCTTCGCCGGTCATCTGGTCAAGGTGGAGGTCGAGGTCGACACGCTGGAGCAGTTGCGCGAGGCGCTGGACGCCGGGCCGGATGTGGTGATGCTCGACAACATGCCGCCGGCGCGCCTGCGCGAAGCGGTGGCAATCGCGAACGGCCGGGTGCTGTTGGAAGCTTCCGGCGGGGTCAATCTGGAAACGGTGGCCGGCATCGCCGAAACCGGCGTCGATCTCATCTCCGTCGGCTGGATCACTCATTCGGCGCCGGTGATGGATCTGGGGCTCGATATCGCACTGCGCGGCTGAGCCGGCTTACCCGGTCGCGTCCGGCGCGGTGCCCTTGAAGAAACGGCGCGCCTCCTCCTCGAACACCCGGGTGACCCAGGTGCCGGGCAGCCGTGCCGGCCGGGCGAGCGCGACCCGGTGCGGCGGGATGGGGTCTTCCAGCCGCAGATGGGCGACCTTTCCGCCGTCATAGGTGGTGCGATAGGGCAGTTCCGTCGCCAGCAGGCCGACGCCGAGCCGGCTTGCCACCATCGAGCGCAGCATCTCGATGGAATTGGTCTCCATGCCGATGCGCGCACTCAGCCCGCGCGCCTGAATGATCGACAGGAAGAAGTTCCGGCTTTGCGGCAGGTTGACGAGGATCAGCGGATCCTCAAGCACCCGGGCGAGCGAAACGCTGGTCTCTCCGGAGAGCGGATGATCGCCGGCCACCAGCGCATAGGGCCGCGCCTCATGCAGCGGCGTCATCTCCACATCTCCGCCAAGACCGAAGTCGTAGACGATGGCAAGGTCGATGCGTCCGGTCTCCAGCCAGGCGTGCAGGGTTTCCAGATCCGCCTCGTGCAGGCGCAGCCGGGCATTGGGTACGCGCGCCCGGAACCGGTCGATCAGGGCCGGCACATAGCGCGGCCCCAGGGTGGAAAACACCCCCAGATCCAGCATCGGCGGCAGCGGCGCCTCCTTGCCGGCGGAGGCGAGGATTGCCCGCGTCTGCGCACGCAGGCTGCGGAACTCGGCCAGTTTCTGACGCCCGAAACCGGTGAGCGCCATGCCCTGACCGGTGGCGCGCAGGAACAGCGGCTGGCCGAGGGTCTCCTCCAGCCGGGCCACCGCGAGGGACACCGAGGGCTGGGAGACGTTGACAAGGCGGGCGGCGGCAGCGGTGCTGCCGGTTTCGGCGACGGCGATGAAGTAGTCGACCTGCCGAAAGCTCAAGGGGATAGTTTCCATCTATCTCTTATATGAAAAGATTGTATTTCTTTCTATATCCGCCGCCCGCCTAGGGTGCTGCCTCACTTTTGTGTCTGCACCCTGGGCTCGCCGCCACGTGAGCCAGGCAAGAGGATGGCGGAAATGGAAACGGAAAAGGTGGCGCGGCCGCTCGACGGCGTGCGGGTGCTCGATTTCACCCGGGTTCTGGCCGGACCCTATTGCACGGCGATGCTGGCCGATCTCGGCGCCGATGTGATCAAGATCGAAAGCCCCGGCGGTGACGATTACCGTCATGTCGGGCCGTTCCGCGAGGAGGAAAGCCTGCTGTTTCAAGCGGTTAATCGCGGCAAGCGGTCGATTGCGCTGGATCTGAAGGACCCGGCGGCGGTGCAAAAGGTGCGGGAGCTGGTCAAGTCCGCCGATCTTCTGGTGGAGAATTTCCGGCCCGGAGTGATGGCAAGGCTCGGCCTCGGCCCGGAGGCGCTTCAGGCGGAAAACCCTGGGCTGGTCTACCTCAGCGTGTCCGGTTTCGGGCAGAGCGGGCCGAATGTCGCCCGCCCCGCCTATGACATCATCGTTCAGGCGATGTCCGGCCTGATGCATCTCAGCGGCGAGCCGGACGGAGCGCCGACAATGGTCGGCGAGGCGGTGGCCGATGTGGCCGGCGGCGTGTTCGCCGCCTTCGGGGCGATGGTCGCCCTGTTCGAGCGTCAGCGCACCGGTCGGGGGCGCCATGTGGATGTGGCCCTGTTCGATTCCCTCCTGGCGATGATGCCGACGGCGGCGACCCGCGTCCTGATGGCCGGCGAGGATCCCATGCGCACCGGCAACCGCCATGCCCTGTCGGCCCCCTTTGGCACCTACCGGGCCTCGGACGGACATTTCGCCGTGGCGGTGCTGAACGACCGTCTGTTCCAGGCGTTCTGCCGGGCGATCGGCGAGGAGGCGCTGGCCGCCGATCCGCGCTTTGCCAGCGATGTGCTGCGCCGTCAGAACGAGCCGGCCCTGGCCACCCATATCGAGAGCTGGTCGGCGGGGCTGACCGCGGCGGAGGCGGTCGAGCGGCTTGCCGAGGCCGGCATTCCGGCCGCGCCCATTGAGACTGCCGCGGACGCCTGGCGCTCGCCGCAGGCCTCGGCGCGCGGCCTTGCCAGCATCGTCGATCATCCGCTGTTCGGGGCGCTGTCGGTCCCCGAGCAGCCGGTGCATTTCTCCGGCGCGCCCCGGGGCGGCCGGCGGCCCGCGCCGGCCCTCAATCAGCATGAAACCGAAATCCTTGCCGGACTGACCGAAGGAGCCAGCCAATGACCCCGACATTCCGTGATGACGAAGCGATGATCATCGACCAGATCGCCCGCTTCGCCGAAAAGACGCTGGCGCCGCAGGCCGCGCGGATCGACGAGGAGGGGCAGTTCGCCACCATCCATCTCGATGCGCTGGCGGAAATGGGCATTCTGGGCATGAACCTGCCGGAGGAATACGGTGGGGTGGGGCTTTCCGGCCCAGCGCTCTACCGGGCGGTGGAGCTGATCGCCGGTGCCTGCGGGTCCACCGCCTCCATGCTGACCGCGCATTTTCTGGCAACCGATTCCCTGCTTCTGGGCGGCGACGAAGCGCTGAAGAAGCGCTATCTGCCGGCGGCGGCCGAACGGCGGATGCTCGGTGCCTTCGCACTGACGGAACCGGAAGCGGGCTCGAACCCGGCGGACATGCGCAGCCACGCGGTGGCCGAGGACGGGGGCTATCGGCTGAAGGGCTCCAAGTGCTTCATCTCCAATGCCGGCGCGGCCGATTTTCTGGTGGTCTATGCCAAGACCGACCGGAGCGCCGGCGCGCGCGGGGTCAGCGCCTTCGTGGTCGAGCCGAAGACGACCGAGGGCATCGAGATCGGCCCCAATGAAAAGACCATGGGCTTGCGCGGCGGCCATGTTTTCAGCCTGTCTCTCGACTGCCATGTGCCGGCGGAAAATCTCCTGGGTGCGGAGGGCACCGGCTTCCGCACTGCGATGAAGGTGCTCGACAACGGCCGGATCGAGGTGGCGGCGCAGGCGACCGGCATCGCCGAGGCTGCCCTTGAGGCCGCCGTTGCCTATGCCAAGGAACGCAAGGTCGGCGGCCATGCCATCGCCGATTTCCAGGGGCTGCAGTGGATGCTCGCCGATATGGCGACCGATCTGGCGGCGGCGCGGGCACTCGCCTATCAGGCGGCGGAAAAGCGCGGCACCGGTCAGCGTTATTCGCGCGAATCCGCCTTCGCCAAACTCTACGCCAGCGAGGCCGCCTGGCGGATTGCCGACCGGGCGCTGCAGATCCACGGCGGCTACGGCTACACCTGCGACTTCCCGCTGGAGCGCTATCTGCGCGATCTGCGTATCTTCCGCATCTACGAGGGCTCCTCGGAGATCCAGCGCACCATCATCGCTCGTGATTTGCTGAGTTGATATCGTTGTCCGGGCCGAGGTGGCAGACGGAAACCCCGTCCTGTGTTGCCTTGGCCCGGCTCTTGAGCACCGCGATATGCGTGCTCAGGGTGTCGGGATCATTGACCCGCACCCGCCGGGGAAGGAACAGCACCGCGATCGAGCAGGACAGCAGCGGATAGCGCTGCGGCTGACCTTTCCGGTCTCTGGCCAGGATGAAGCCCTGGCGCCGGTGGCTTGCCTCATGCAGACTTTCCGCCTCATGCCGGAAGTCCCGGCGCAGCCCCCGCATGACTTCCTCCAACTCCTCAATGGGGATACCTGCGAGGCCGAGAAAGAAATCATCGCCGCCGACATGGCCGATGAAGGCTGAGAGGTTCTGAAGCTTGCGCCGGGAGATCTCCGCAAACAGCATCAGGGCGCGGTCGCCGAGGCGAAAGCCGTAGGTGTCGTTGAAGGGCTTGAAATTGTCGAAATCGACGTAACAGAAGGCCCGATCGACGTCAGATTGTCGCGCTGCCTTGCCGATATGGTCGAAGATTGCCGCATTGCCCGGCAGCTTGGTCAGCGGGTTCTGGTCCTGTGCGTTCCGCAACCTTGCTTCGTTGGAAAGCTTCAGGAGAGCATTGGTCGGCAGATAGCCCGCATAGCGACCGCTCCGCGTGATCACGATGCCCTCGGAGCGGGCCGAGCTGCTGATCTCCACGAGGGTTTCCAGCGGGGTGTGGATGTCCGCCACGGCGCAGTGGCGGATGAAGCGCCGCAGATGATTGTCGATGGTGGGATTGAGCAGCAGGTCGCGCCCGTAGGACGTATAAAGCAGGCTCTTGAGATCGGGTTCCAGTATGAGGCCGGCCGGGTGATCGAGAGGATCGAGCACCGGCAACACGGTCTGTCGGGCGTTCGTGCGGAAGATTTCCAAGGCTCTGGAGATGCTGGCCCCGGTGCGGATCGAGGGCAGAACCTCCATCTCCTGCATCAGGAAATCCGGATCCGCGCCAGGGGCTTCGCCATGGCGAAGAGCGGCGGCACCAATGGTGTCATAGCACCGGCGCAGGGTCTGAAGATCAAGCGTGGGCTCTGCAATCAGCGCCCCTTGCACCAGATCGCAGCCCATCTCGCGGCAGGCCCGCAGATCCGCTTCCGTTTCGACATTTTGCGCAAGCACCCGCCCGCCGAGCGCATGGGCCAGATCGACCAGACTGGCGGCGAACCGCATCCGGCGCGCATCCCCATGTAGACCCGCGAAGAAGCTGCGGCCCAGCTTGAGCAGGCGCGGTCCCTGTTCGTAGAGCGTCTGCAGTGGCGTGCCGATCGACTCCAAGCCGTCATGGGCATGGGAAAAGCCAAAGCCGCGCGCCGTCATCACGAAACGATCGATTCTGTCCTGCCGGATCAGCCCGTTCGCCGCTGGAGGTTCGAGACAGATCGCTTCTGGCGCCAGTTTGTGCTTGGCCGCCAGGTTCCGGGTTTCCTTCAAAAGAGCGCCGTCAAGATCGAGGATATGCCTGCTGACCGGCAACAGAAGCAGGAGGGAGCGTGCCTCCGCGATCCGGGCGAAACGGGCGATGGCCCTGGCCCGCAGCAGGGTCACGAACTCCGTGAGGCAACCGGTCTCGACGGCGAATTCGTGGGCGAGGTGGGGCGCCTCGAAGCCGAGTTTTTCCGCCCCGCGCAAATGCGCGCCCAGCCCCTGAACCTCGCCGGTGTGGCTGTCAACAAAGGGCTGCAAGGCAATGTCGAGATGCGCGCGCGCATTGGCCAGAAACAGATGGCTGTTCCGGTGCGAGCGCCAGGCTTGCGTCAGACTGTCGATGTCATGGTTCATCTGCGGGGCTCCGCGGCCGCTCGCCGGCCGGCGCGCGCGACCCACATGCCCGGGCTGGGCACGGTCGAACGTCGTGAGCCAATGCTTAGCTGGGGAATTTTACGGCAGTGTTACGCCTATACGCAAAAACGCGGAGGTCGCCGATGGCAATTGGGCAGGAGCTGATGAGCACAGGGCTCGTTGCCATCCACTGCCTCATGCGTAGCGGAAGCAATGGACGGAAAGTGATTGCCGGGCTCAAGCAGGAACTGAGGGCGGCAGGGCCGTGACCGCCTTCGACCGAGCACGCGGTAGGCGGACGGCAATGCCGTCAGCTCCAGCCGCCGCCCTTGGTCTTGTAGAAGATGTGCTGGCCGATCTTTTGCAGCCGGGTCATGTAGCGGGCCCAACGCGGCTTGACGTAGGTCGCATGGTAATGGGTTGAGGCGCCGACCTTCTTCAGATACCGCTGGCCGGAGACGGTCTCCCGCGCCACCTTCTGCGCCACCTTCCAGCGCTCGCGATCGTTGATGCGGTCGCGGATGCCATCGCAGGCGAAGGAGAACTGGCAGCGATTGCGCTTCGTGCGGTTCTGGTAGACGACCTTGCAAATGGTCGGCGGATAGGCGGGGTTCTTCACCCGGTTGAGGACCACCTGGGCGACGGCCACCTGACCGTTGAGCGGTTCGCCGCGCGCCTCGAAATAGACCGCCTCGGCAAGGCAGCGCTGTTCCTTCGCGGCGAGCACGCTGGCCGGCAGCGGGCGTTTGGCCCACCAGAACGGGTCGCTGTCGCTATTGGCTTCAAGCGCCGCCTCTTCCTCGGCTGAGAGCGGCAACGTGCTGCCGCCAAGCAGCGCCTCAAACGGCGCGCGGATGTTTTCCGTCCCCGCGGGCGCATAGGCGGACGCAAGCGAAACGCTGGTGGCGGCCACATTGCGGGCAATGGCCAGCCGGGTCAGGTCGAGCGGGCTTCTGTCCGTCTGCGTGGCGGCAAGGGCCGTGCCGGTGGTTGGCGCGGATTGAATGAAGGCGACGCGCGGGTTCTGGACAGCCCGGTTCTCGCCGATCAGGCTGGCCATCTGGTAGACGGCGCCGGCGGCAACCCCAACCATCTGTCGGTCCGGCGCCATCGACACATAGCGGTCGCCCTTGGCGGCGCGGTTGACCCTGGTCTTGTCCGGCAGTGTCCCGGGGGCCGCTTCCTTGACGTAGCTTTCCAGCCCGCGCACCACCGCCGGATCGGATCCGGGCATGGCGTTGGTGACGGCATAATCGGGCGCGTCATCCTGGCGCGGGCGGGAGGCATCGGCAAGCACAAGGGTCGGCGCCAAGCTGGAGGCATGCGGGGCGGCCTCGATCGCCGACATCCAGCGCGGGGCATTGGCGCGGTTCGCCTCCATCAGCGCGGCGATGTCCTGCTCGGCCACCGGCAGGGTTGCCAGGAGATAGAAGGCGGGCGCCGAGGCGGCGAGCACACCGATGGCGCGGCCGCGTTTGCGGCTTCGCGGGGAAGCTGATTGCACCGTGCCAAACATACGCGGCAACTCCGGTCCTGGGCGATACGCGGTGACGGCGGGCGGCAAAGGCCCGCCAGACGTGTCAGTGCCTATCCTCCGCTCTTAACCTTGAGAGAGGGTTAACCGGGCCGGAAGTCGGCGGAAACAGGGAGATGGACCCGCCCCGTTCCGGTGAAGGCGAGGCAAAGAGGGTTAATGACTGTGCTAAAAATTTGCACAACCGTTTGCGGCGTCGAATGTTTTCAGATGTTGCCAGCGGCGGGGTCAGAAGGCGCAGGAGGCTTCGAACCGGCATTCGCGCCCGCCGGTCGGGTGGCGCAGGGTGAGGCTTTCGGCATGCAACTGCAAACGCGGAGCAGCGTTCTGCGCCTCCGGCCCGGCATAGAGCCGGTCGCCGAGGATCGGATGGCCGAGGCTGAGCATATGCACCCGCAATTGATGCGAGCGGCCGGTGAGCGGGAACAGGCGCAGGCGCGTCGTGCCATTTTCGCGGGCGAGCACCTGCCAGCGGGTCAGCGCCGGCTTGCCCCGTTCCGGATCGACCATCTGGCGCGGCCGGTTCGGCCAGTCGCAGATGAGCGGCAGGTCGACCTCGCCTTCGTCCGCGGCCACCTCGCCCCAGACCCGGGCGATATAGGTTTTGGAGAGTTTGCGTCGTTCGAACTGCAATCCCAGATGCCGCTGCGCGGGCGGGTTCATCGCCATCACGACCACGCCGGAGGTGTCCATGTCGAGCCGATGCACCAGCCGCACGTCCGGAAGCCGTGCCCGCGCCCGGGTCTCAAGACAATCAGCCAGTTCCGGCGCTTTGCCGGGCACGGTCAGTAAGCCGCTCGGCTTGTCGAAAACGACCAGATCGGCATCCTGATGCAGGATCGTCAGGAAGGGTTCGGACGGCGGTGCGTAGACCAGGGGAGGGAGGGCGGCGGACGACATGCCGTCCCTTTACCGCGTCGGCCCGCCCGCGCGCAATGCACCAGGTGCTTCCACCCCGCGCGGAGAGGGTATTCTGCTTTCCCGCGCGATCAGCGGGTCTCGCCGGCGGGAAAGATCATGCAGGTTTCCACGCCATGGGCGATCAGTTTGCCGTTTTCATCGACGAGCCGGGCCTCGGAGGTGGCCATGCGCCGGCCCCGGTGCAGCACCGTGCCGTCGCAGATGACACGGCCGCTGGTTTCGAACAGCGGGCGCACGTTGTTCACCTTGAATTCTATGGTGGTGTAGCCCTCGCCGGGCTGCAAGGTGGTGTGAACCGCGCAGCCAAGCGCGGAATCCAGGATCGTGGCGATCCAGCCCCCATGCACCATGCCCATCGGATTGTAATGGGCAAAGCCCGGCTTGCCCTCGAAGCGGGCGCTGCCCTCATCGACCGTGGTCAGGATGAAATTCATGGTCTGGCAGATCGGCGGCGCGGGGAAGCGGCCATCGAGCATCGCCTGGAGCATGGCAAGGCCGGTCATGGTCGCGGTTTCGGCCCGGTCGGCCAGTCCGAAAGTCCGCTCCTGAAAGTCCATCTGTCCTGCTCCCGATTGATACGTGTATCAGCACATAATCACGAGCTGACGTATAAGGCAATGGCCTGGCGAAGCGGGCAATACTGTGAGGGTGTCCTCACAATAAGTGCTGATGCACGGAAATTGCGGCCGTGCTAGCATGCGTCATGAGCAACGATCTCCTGTGTTCCTGTCACCGGCTGCGCCGCGCCGGGCGCGCGGTAACCCGTCTATACGAACGCGCGCTGGATGGCAGCGGCGTGACCATCTCGCAATTCGCCGTGCTGGCGGCGCTGGGCGAGGGGCACGCGCGCAGCGTGTCGGAACTGGCGCGGCTTCTGGGCAGCGATCGCACCACCATGACCCGGACGCTGGAGCGCCTGCTCGCCGCCGGTCTCTTGCGGGAGGACCCCGGGGAGGATCAGCGCGAGCACCGGGTCATGCTGACCGATGCGGGACGGACGGCCTTTGCCGACGCGGTTGTCTGCTGGCGCCGGGCGGAAGGCACGCTCAACCGGGCGATGGGGCCGGAGCGGCTTGCCCTGTTGTGGCAATTGCTGGAGGAGGCGGAAACGGCGACGCGAAGTTTCGATCCGTCCCGCGCGGCGCGCAAGGCGCGAGAAGCGCGGTAGATGTGGGCTGTTGCCGGGTTACCGGCCGCCGACCCGCAGGCCGAGCGCCGGGCGCTCCTTCAGCACCTCCCGCCGGAAGCGGAACAGCGCCGCCGGGCGGCCACCGGTCTGGGTCGAGGTTTCTCCCGTCGGTTCGACCAGTTCGGCCTTGTCCACCAGACGGCGGAAGTTCTGCTTGTGCACATGGCGTCCGGAAATTGCCTCGACGCAGCGCTGCAGGTCGGTCAGCGTGAAGGTGCGCGGCATCAGCTCGAACACCACCGGGCGGTATTTCAGCTTGGCACGCAGGCGCGAGATGGCGGTGGCCAGGATCCGCCGGTGGTCGTAGAGCATCGCCTGGCCGAGCGGCGGCAGGCAGGCGCGTTCCAGCGCGGCCGGGCGGCCGTCGCGCCGCGCCTCAGCAAGAAGGCCGGCCTCGAACAGCAGTTCGAACCGGTCGAGCACCTTTTCCTCGTCCCAGATCCCGTCCTGAATGTCGAAGGCCTGATGCATCCGGTCTTCGCGGCTTTGCGCGCGCGGGGGGCTGCCCGCCGGCACCGGCGCGGCCACCCAGCGCTCCAGCGCCGGCAGGATGTGCTCGGTGACGATGCCCGGGCAGCCGGAGCGCCAGTCCTCCCAGGGGAAGAAATCGTACCAGGATCGCCAGGTGGCGTTCTCGCGCGCCAGCGCCTCTTCCGACTCGCTGGTTTGCCGCGCCAGCGCCAGATAGCCGACCGAGACCACATGGGGGCCTTCGTCGCTGTGGATGTGATGCCGGCCCCGGTCGCCGAAGGTGTAGAGCTGCTCCACATAGCCAAGGGTGAGTGCGGTCTGTTCCTCCACCCATTCGCGCAGGCCGATCTCGAAGGTGCGATGGCGCTCCGGGTCGAACGGGCCGAAGGGCAGGGAGGGTGCCTGCTGGGCAATCGGCGTCGCCACGGTCAGCACCAGCGGCTGGGGGTCATCGACCGCGACGATCACCGCGTTGAGGCCAATCTCGATCATCGGTCGGTCAGCGCTCCACCCCGGCCACGGGGGCAGGGTCCAGCGGCACGGTGAACGGGGTTCCCTGGAAGGCGTCCGCGCCCCGGCCAATCGCCCTTATGCCGTCGATCATCCGGCCGTCCCGGTCGAGCAGCCGGTCGGCGATCGCCACCAGCCGGGCATTCGGCGTCGCCGAGGCGGAGGCCAAACGCAGCGCCGTTGCCAGTCCGGCTTCGCAGGCGTCGGGCCGGAGGGCGCAGGCGGTGATGTAGGCGGCCGCCGTGGAGCGGCTGATGCCGGCAAAGCAATGGATCACCATCGGCGTGGCCCCGTCCCAGTCGCCGACGAAGTCGAGCAACCGGCGCACATGCTCTTCGCCTGGCGGGGTCATGCCCTCGGCCGGGGTGGTGATGTCATGAAAGGACAGAAACAGATGGTCGTCTTCAGCGATTTCCGGCGGTCGCGGCACCACCGTTCCGGCGCTGATCAGGGTCACCAGCCGGCGGGCGCCGGTAACCCGCACCGTTTCCGGCAGATGCGCGAGGGAGCAGACGGTGATCATGGCGTGGTCTCCGTATCGGCGATGCTGTCGCAAGGTAGCAGGTCTGCTGCTTGGCGTCTGGTGTCAGGCGTTCGGGATCCGCTGCGCTCGTTCGTTTTCTACCGTCGCGGTGTCTGGGTCGCGCGCGCCTGTTCGATCTCGGCGAAGCGGGCCAGAAAACGCGCCTGGGCCTCTGCCGCGGGCAGCGGGTTGAGGCCGAGCCTCGGCGCGCCTTGCGGCCCGGCGTCGAAGCCGCGCGGCCGGCCGAACAGGCGCCCAGCCTCCCGGTCATCGAACCCGGCCAGCTCGACCGCCTCGAAATAGGCGGAAATCATGTCGGCGCGCTTGGCCAGCGTCTTGACCGTCTTCGGCGTTTCCGCCGGCAGGCCGAAGCGCAGGTGAATGGCACCCTGAAGCCGCGCCTCGATCTCCTTGTAGCTGCCGCCCATCACCGTCTTGAAGGGCGAGATCATGTCGCCGATCACATATTCGGGGGCGTCATGCAAAAGCACCGCCTGGCACCAGTGCGGCGGCAGGTCCGGTTTCAGCCGCCGGGCCAGCTCCTCCACCAGCAGCGAATGCTCGGCCACCGAAAAGGCGTTGTCGCCGATGGTCTGTCCGTTCCAGCGCGCCACGCGGGCGAGCCCGTGGGCAATGTCCTCGACCTCGATGTCGAGCGGCGAGGGATCGAGCAGGTTGAGACGGCGGCCGGAGAGCATCCGTTGCCAGGCGCGGGGTTCGGTTGATTTCATGGAGCCCGTTCGTGTCATCGCGTCGGTGGGAAGCGTGGCCGGTCGCGGCCGCCTGTGTCAATCGTCGGCGGCCGCCGTCTCCGGCCAGGTGAACCGGGCAAACTCTGGCAGGGCGAACCGGAGCGCAATGCCGTCTGCGGCAACCGTCGTGCCCGCGCTCTTGGCAGCTGCCACCCGGTCGAGACGGACAAGGGCGAGCCCTTGCGCGCCATCGACGGAGCCAAGCGTGCCCACCGGCTTGCCCGCCGCCTCGATGGCGCTGCCGGTAGCGGGCAGCGCGCTGTCCGAGGTGACCTTGACGATACGCCGGCGGGCGGTGCCGCGATGCTGCATCCGGCTCACCACCTCCTGGCCGATGAAACAGCCCTTGTCGAAGGCAACGCCGCCCAGATCGTCCATGTCCACGTCATGCGGGAAGGCATCGCCATAGGCAAAGTCGAACGGCGCTTCGGGAACGCCAAGGGCGATCCGGTGCCGGTGGTAGGCGGCGGCATCCGCGGTTGTCTTGGCGGGGGGGGAGCCATCGCCGGACGCGGGCACCACGGCCCGCTGTCCGAGCGCGGCAAGCCGGGGGTCGATTGCATGGGCCAGGGCAGTCTCCAGCGCTGCGACCGCGCCGTCCCAAAGGGCCAAAACCGCCGTTTCCGCGCTGATATCGGTGATTTCCACCTTGCTCCGCAGCCGGTAGAAGGTCAGCCGCTTGACCAGATCGCCGGCGGCGGCGCGCGGCAGGTCGAGCAGATAGTCCTCGCCTTGGCGGAAAATGAGGAAGTCGAACAGGATCTTGCCCTGGGGCGTCAGCAGGGCGCCCGCTCCAGCGCCGTTCTCCTCGACCCGGTCGAGATCGCAGGTCAGGAGATTTTGCAGGAACCCACGCGCCTCTGGCCCGCCGATCCGCACCACGCCCCGGTCTTCCAGATGCGCGATCTTGCCCATGCCCATGCGTTCCCTCCGTCCGTGTCGGTCCGTCGTTTCAAGGCTGTAAGCGACATAGGCCGGATCGGCGGGAGCAACAAGGGGGCGAACAGGGTTATCCGCCGGTCCGGCGCGAGGGGCCGTTGTTTCAGGCGGGACCAAGAAAAGGCGATGCCGGGCGGTGACTGGGAGCAAGCTCGCTCATCCGCGCCCGAGGCGGGATCGGCTTGATGGTGAAAAGGCGGGGAACCCGCTGGGTGTCGGCGTCGCTGGCCAGTGCCATCAGCGCCTCGATCTGGTCGCCAACCCGGCGGTGGGTCTCGGTCTCGATGCGGATCCGCCGCCAGACATGCCTCTGGATGACAAGGTCCAGGCAGGCCTTCAACTCCACGATCAGGAACTCGAGATCGAGGGTCGGCAGGCTGAGATAGCTTCGCAGTTCATCGAAGATGGTCCTGAGCACCGCCGCATAGGCCATCTGTTCGGCGGCCGGGCGCAGCTCGTTGATGTCGAGGCACTGGATCTGCGCTTCTTCCCGGGCGGTTTCGATGAAGGCGGCGATTTCCGCCGCCGTGGCGGTGATGGTGCCATCCTCCATCGATAGCTGGCGCATCAAGAGGGCAGCTTCGAAAATATCCAGAATGCGCCGGGACAGCAGATGCACAAGCTCGCGCAGGGCCTGTTCCTGCGCCGGATGACACTCCACGAAGTTCATCTCGATGATGTCGAAAAGACCCGCTTCGAAGGCCTCGCCGACCTTGCGCAGGCAGGGCGTGTGCTCCAGCAGCGCGTTAACCGCCGGAAGGGCGTCGGCCTCGATCGGGCAGTCGCTCATGCGGATGTCGTCGATGTCGGTGAACAGATCCGGGACCGGCAGATCCCTGATGGCTTGGCTGGTGAGCACGGCGATCTCCATCGCGGAACGGGTGGTCGCGTTTTGCAAGGTCTGGTTGTTCGGGTTTCGGGCCGGGAGGGGCCGATGCAGAAAAGCATTCCGAATCGCGCCCTGAGTCGCAACGGGGAATTGCAATCCGAAAGGCAAGTTTTTTCTTCTCAGCCTGTTGAGCCTTTGTGGATGAGCGTTCGCGCGGGAGCTGTCGGCCCGCATTCGCACCGCCCGGCCTGTGATGGCGATCACTGCGATGTGAACGCCGGCGCGGCATCTAACGATGCGGGCTAACCAGAGATTCACCGGTCGCCGCTAGGGTTTCCCGGACCGTCGGCGCGTACCGAGTAGGATGGGTGTGAACATGATCGGATTGCTTTCGAACGGCGCGCATCTTCCGCGCGGCAAGGCTGCCCTCGGAGTGGCCGCCGCGATGACGATGTGGACCGTGCTGCTCGCCCACGCGCCGGCACAGGCCCGCGATGCCGGCCAGTTGACGCCGGTGGCCGGTCAGAGCGCGCCGGTGATCGCGCCCGACGATCCGTTGCAGGTGATCGTATCGCTGAAGGAGCAGCGTCTCGACGTCTACCGGGGTACGAGGCTGATGGAGAGCTCGCGCATTTCCTCCGGCAAACGCGGTCACGGCACCCCCACCGGCGTGTTCAGCATCCTGGAAAAGCGCCGCCGGCATTTCTCCAACATCTACGACAATGCCCCCATGCCCTACATGCAGCGCCTGACCTGGTCGGGCATCGCCCTGCATCAGGGGCGGGTGCCGAATTATCCGGCCTCCCATGGCTGTGTCCGCCTGCCCGGAAAATTCGCCAAGCGGCTGTTTTCGCTGACCGAACGCGGCGCGCATGTGGTGGTCACCCGTGAGTTGACACAGCCGGTGCCGATTTCCCATCCGATCCTGCCGCAACCGGCGGTGCGCGCGACCGAGGTTGCCAGCCTGGATGAGACGGTGGGGACGACCGGAGGGTTGCGCGGCGCGCTCGACGCGGGCAAGCCGGCCGCAGTCGCCGCGCTGGTGGTTGAGACGGAACGAGCCGCCGAGGAGCCGCGTGTTCCCTTGCGTATTCTGATCACCCGGACCGATGCCCGCGAGCGCCTGCGCGACATGCAGCGGCAGCTCCACCGGCTTGGCTATGCGCCGGGGCCGATCGACGGGGTGATGGGCCGCCGCACTCGCGAAGCTCTGCGCCTGTTCCAGGAAGGGGCCGACCTGCCGGTGACCGGCGAGCCGACCGATGTGGTGCTGCGCGCGCTCTATGCCGAGGCGGGCGAGCCCGGGCCGGCAACCGGCAAGCTCTACGTTCGGCGCAAGTTTCGCGAGCTTTACTCGGCCAATGTGGTTCTGAAGGACCCGGATGCGCCGACCGGCACCCATATCTTCACCGCGCTGGGGCCGGATGCATCGGCGAAGGAGGGGGCCGCGCCCATGCGCTGGATGCAGGTGACGGCGGCGGAAACGCCGGGCGTGAGCGTTGCAACCGTGCTCGACCGAATCGAACTCTCCGACGAGACCCGCGCCTTCCTGGGGGCCCGGCTGGTGCCCGGAACCTCGCTGATCGTTACCGACCGGCCGTTTCGCCTGCATTCCGGTCTCGGGACGGATTTCGTCGTCACCACGCGGCAGTAGCCGGGCTTTGCCCAGAATGTCGTTCCTGCTCATGGGCATGTCGGCAATTGACATGCGCCATGGCAAGAAAGCAGGTTGTCTTTCTAGGGGCCAGACTCACAAATGAGGTTGGCATGGCATGGGAAATGGCAAAGCCTTCGCGAGGAAGAGCGTGCGGAGCGGGTTGGTTGCCCGGTCAAACGCGCTGACGACGCGAGAGTGAAGCCATTTCCATGTCCTGAAGGATTTGACCGGATTGCACCTGCTCATGCGTCGCGAAAGTCTTGAAAATGAACCACATTTCCTGCGCTTCCGCTCCTTGATCAGAAGCAATCCGTCTCAAACCATTTCGAGCTCATTTATGAGCCTGGACCCTAGGGTGCCACGAGGCAACCGGTTCTGGTTGGTTCGATCATCCCCAAAGGAGGCAGCACAGTGTTCAAGACGATTCTGATTCCCGTCGACCTTGCCCATGTGGATGGAATGCAGCGGTCGATAAAGCTCGCGGCAGATTTTGCACGGCTTTATGACGCCTCGCTTACCCTTGTGGGCGTTACGGCGGGAACGCCGGGTCCAATGGCGCATTCCCCCGAGGAATACAGGGAGAAGCTCGAAGCTTTCGCTGGCGAGCAGTCCATCAACTTTGCCCTGCCGATCAAGGCAAAGGCGATGCTGGCTCATGATCCGGCAGTGGATCTCGATGACCGCATCCGCGCGGCGGCCGAGGAAATCGGCGCGGATCTGATCGTCATGGCCTCGCATGTTCCCGGGTTTGCCGAGCACCTCTTCGCCTCGCGCGCCGGCTATCTGGCCGCCCATAGCAGCCTGTCCGTCTTCGTGGTGCGATAACCGGCGGCGGTGCCGGCGTCAGTCGCCGGCGACGAAATAGTGCATGGTGCCATCCGGGCCGATGCCGACCCGGTAGAACAGCCAGGTGCCGGTCGCTTCCATCTCCGCCAAATCGCCGGCGGTGACGATCCGGTACATCTCTACGGTCTGCTCACGGCTCAGGCGGTCGAGCGGGAAGCGGGCGAAATACGGCCAGATGTACATTTCTTGCGCCGTGCCCTTGTCGACATGCACATAGCCGGCTTCCAGGATCTCGGTCAGGATCGCGAGCGTCTCAAGGCCCTCGCCATCGCCGGAGGCCGCCTTCAGCGTCTCGACCGGGTCTGCCATCTCGCCGAAGGTCAGGGTCGGCATCAACTCGTTGCCTTCCAGTACCATGCGCAGCCGCTCAAGATCGCCAGAATAGGCGGCCTCCAGCAGTTGCGCGCGCATCCGTGCCACCGGCTTGGGAAGACCCGCTTCGCCGTAGTGGACCTCAGGTATGGGCAGGGGTGCGGCGGCGGGGTCCTCCCCGGTGGCCGCGTCAGTGGGCGCGTCCTGCTCGGGCGCGAGGGGCTCCGCCCCCTGAAGCGCATCGGCGGGAATGGGGCCGCCGGTATCTTCCGGTGGCGAAAGCTGGATGCGCTCGGTGGTGACCGGGGTCGCAGCCTGGGCGATCATCGAGCCGGTGAGGGCGGTCGCGAGGACAAGGGAAGACGCCAGAAGGTGAGGAGACATTCAGCAGGTTCCCGAGTTGAGTGGGGAGCGCCAGAAGGCGATACGGTGGCCAGGGTGCGCGCGCAAAGGCCGGATCGCGGACGCAAGGCGACCGCACACTAGATCAATGAACGGTGCAGTGAAAGCGCTTGTCGCGCGCATTGATCGGGCGAGAGGGGTGGAAGCAGGCGGTGGATGGTTGAGCGGGACCGCGAATTTGGGCTATGGCAAGCGCGGCGTCTCGGCGGTGGTTCACCCATCGAGGAAACGCGGGGCAAAGGGTGAGGAACAGAGCGATATGACATCAGGAAGCGAGTGAGTTTGTTCGATCCGTTTTTCTTCCTGATCGGCGGGGCCATCGGCGTCGCCACCAGCGCGCCCGTCGGGCCGGTCAACATCGCGGCAATCCAGCGGGCGCTGCGCTACGGTTTCCTGCCCGGGGTGCTGGCGGGGCTCGGGGCGGTGCTGGCCGACGGCCTTTATGCCAGCTTCGCCGCCTTCGGCATTACCTCCGTTTCCGACTTCGTCGCCCGGCATAGTGCGCTCATCCAGACCGCAGGCGGCCTGTTGGTGATCCTGTTCGGTGTCCAGGTGCTGGTTGCGCGGCCGCATATGGAGGCGGAAAACGGTGGTGCGAGCGGGCTGTTGTCCGGGCTGGCCGCCGGCTTTGCCATCACCGTCACCAACCCTGGCGTGGTGCTCGGTTTTCTGGCGATCTTCGGCAGTCTGGGGAAATGGGCACCGGCCCCGGGGGACTATGCGGCGGCGGCCGCGATGGTCGTGGGGGTCGTTGTCGGTGCGTTGCTCTGGTGGGTGTTCCTGGCCGCCACCGTGTCCAGCCTGCGGGCGCGGTTGACCGACGAATGGCTCGCCTGGATCAACCGGACTTCCGGTGGGCTGCTGATCCTGTTCGGTCTTGGGCTGTTCATCCACCTCTTTCTGGAAACAGCCTGACGGGGCGGTGACGGACGCGGGCGGGCCGCCCGTGGGCGGCGCCCGGCGCCCGGCACGGGATCAGTGCAGCGGGCGGTGCAGGGTGTAGTCGCCGCGCCGGACCCGCTCGGGAAACTCCTCCGCAAGGGCGGCCACAGCCTCTTCGCCAAAGCTGGCGACCAGATCGGCAAAGGCGGTGAACAGCGCCGCATGGGAAACCGCTGCCGGGTCGATGCCATCGGCGATGGCTTCGGCGAAGGCCTCATCGATATAGCCGAGCGCCATTTGGCGGATGTCCTGGTCGGAGACCATCTGCTCGTCGTGGTCGATGTCGTTGAGTTCGGTATCTCGCATCGCGATGCCGCCTTCGGTCCGGTGTTGGGGCCGTTCTGGCCCGTGAGTCGTGTCTGACCTAGGCGTAGCACGGGCCGGCGAGTCGCCAAACGGATCGTAAACGAAACCTTAATTTCCCCCGGGAATTCTAACCAATATGGTTAACAGGCCACAGTCCGGAGGTGGGAAGGGGCACAAGGCTCAGCGATTGTAGCGGGTGGTGACCGTGCGCACGAGCGCGCTGCCTTCCTCGATATAGCGGGCGAGGGCCACTTCTGCGGCCGGTGTGCAGCGGCGATAGACGGAGGAAAAACCGCGATAGCCCTGGTTGAAGCGCTCGATGAACCGCCGCTCGCGGTTCGTGTCCCGGGTTTCCGCATCGAGTAGGGCGCGCATCTGGTCGCGCCACAGGGTGCCGTCGGTGGCGCCGCAGAGCGGACGCAGATAGTGCAGGGCGCCGAGGATTTCCGAAAGACGCATCAGGTCCGCTTCATAGGGCGGGTCTTCCGCCGCCGGTTGGGCGCTGACTGATGGGGCAAGAACGAGCGGCGCAAGCACGAGCGCGGCGGCCAGGGACGCGGTGAGAAGGCGCAAGGGCGCGAAGGGGCGAGAACTGCGCGGCATGGGGCGAAGATGCGTCGGTTGGCGCGGCAAGGCAAGGGGCGGGGCGGCTTGTGCCCGGATGATGTGGCGGTCGCCGGAACCGCTGTCGCCGATCAGCGGGGCATCAGCCACCGGATGCGTGCGGCGGTGCCCGGCGTCATCGGCAAACGTTCCAGGGCGTCGAGGCTGATCCAGCGGGCATCGGCGGCATCGTCGCCGGCCAGAAGCCGCCCCGTCGGCTGCCACGCGCGAAACACGGCAATCACGAAATGAAGGCCGGCAAGCGAGGACCCCGCCTCGTTCTGCACGGGCGGCGGCAAGAGTTCGACCAGATCGGCGGGCGCGGTTTCAAGGGTCGCGGACAGCCCGGTTTCCTCGCGCAGCTCGCGCAAGGCGGCATCGGCGAGCGATTCGCCGAAATCGACACTGCCGCCGGGCAGGCTCCAGTGGCCGTGATAGGGCGGCTTGCCGCGCTGGACGAGCACGACCCGGTTCTGGTCATGGCACAGCACGCTGACGCCAAGCTGAGGGCGAAGGATCATGGAACCCGACAAATCATGCCGTGCGCTTCGGGGCAAGCGATCAGGCGAACAGGGCGTCAATCGCGTCCTGCGCTTCCGTATCCTCGGTGCCATCGGGGATTGCCTCGCCGTGAATGATGGCGCTGGCGCTGGCGATCAGCGGCCGCACCTCTTCCACGGTCTCATGCGCCACCTGCTCGGCGATCAGGCGCACGTCCTCCGCCGATCGCAACCGACCCTGCTTCTCGCACACGGCGGTATCGAGGGTGGCGACCACATCGCGCAAGGCGCGGCGCACCGGCACCGGCGCGGCGCGAAACGCCTCGATGGCCAGATGCTTCTCGGCGAAGTTGGAGGCCTCGAAATGCGCTTCATAGCTGAGCGGCTGCCATTCCAGCACATCCTCGGCACATTCGGGCATGTCCGGCAGCATTTCCAGGAGCATCACCACTTCGTTGAAGTGGTTGAGGTAGTCGGTGGCAAGGCCGGTGCGAGGGTTGATATTGGCGGCGGTGAGACGCTCCGCCGTCAACATGCCTTCTCCCAATGTGGAACACGCCTGATCCATTGCCATGCCTCTTGGAATTTCCATCCCTGTCAGTTTAGCTGAGGTACGGTTTCGAATTGGCTAACCGGATGTCAAAACGGGGAAATCCGTTGCGGCAACCTGTGGTGTGGCTGCGGAGTGGGTGCAATGTGTGGACGCTATAGCCTGACGGCGACGCCGGAAGAGGTGCGGGCATTCTTCGAGTTTGTCGAGAAGCCGTGGTTTCCGCCGCGCTACAACATCGCGCCGACCCAGCCGATTGCCACCGTGCGCTTCGCCCATGGGGCGCGGCATTTCGCGCTGGTGCGCTGGGGGCTGGTTCCCGGCTGGGTCAAGGATCCGGCCAGTTTCTCGCTGCTCTTGAACGCCCGGGCGGAAACGGCGGCGGAAAAGCCCTCCTTTCGGGCGGCCATGCGCCATCGCCGCTGCCTGATACCGGCCAGCGGCTTTTACGAATGGCACCGGCCGGATGCAGGGCCGAAGCAGCCCTACTGGATTCGCCCGAAGGCGGGCGGGATGGTCGCCTTTGCCGGGCTTTACGAGGAGTGGTGCGACCCGGACGGCGGCGAGATCGAGACCGGCGCGATCCTGACGGTTTCCTCAAACGCATCCATTGCGCCGATCCATCACCGGATGCCGGCGGTGATCGCCAAAGAGGATTTCGCAAGCTGGCTCGATGTGGGCGGTGTCTCGGTACGCGAGGCGCAGGCGCTGTTGAAGCCGGCACCGGAGAGCCTGTTCGAGGCGGTGCCGGTCGCCACCCGGATCAACAGCGCCCGCGATGACGATCCGGGGCTGCAAGAGGCGGTTGACCCGGTGGTGGCGACGCCGGAGGAAAAGCCGCGCGAGACGGGCGGCAAAAAAGGAAAGGGCGCGGCCAGGTCTCCCGCCGCGCCCTCTTCGCAACTCGATTTGTTCTGATAGGCGGAACGCGCTCCCGCCCGGATCAGCCGGCGATCTTCGAGAAATCCGCCACCGTGCGGGTCGCCTCGCGGATTTCGGCAAGCAGCCGCAGCCGGTTAAGGCGCAGCTCCGGGTCATCGGCATTGACCAGAATATCGTCGAAGAACCGGTCGACCGGGCCGCGCAAACCGGCCAGCGCCGTCATCGCCCCGGCGAAATCCTCCTGGCCGAGCGCTTCGCGCATCGCCGCCCGGGCCGTGTCGATGGCCGCCGCCAGGGCGATTTCCGCCGGTTCGACCAGATGGTCGGCATGGGGCGCGCCCTCGATGGCCGCGCCGTCCTTCTTTTCTTCCGCGCGCAGGATGTTGGCCGCGCGCTTGGTGCCGGCCAGAAGGTTGGCGCCATCGTCGGTGGCGAGGAAGGCGCCCAGCGCCTCGACCCGGCGGACGATCATGAGAAGGTCGTCCTGACCGCCGAGCGCGAACACCGCGTCGATCAGGTCATGGCGCGCGCCCTCGTCCTTCAGATGCACCTTCAGCCGGTCGGCGAAGAAGGCGAGAAGATCGGCGTAGAGCGCATCGGCTTGCGGGGTGCCCGGTTCGCCGGCGGCCGAAAGGTGCGGGGTCGTGGCCGTCCGCAGCCAATCGGTGAGTTTGAGCCGCAGGGCGTTCTCAAGAACGATGCGGATCACGCCAAGAGCGGCGCGGCGCAGGGCGTAAGGGTCCTTGGAGCCGGTCGGCTTCTCGTCGATGGCCCAGAACCCGGTGAGGAGATCGAGCTTGTCGGCAAGCGCAACCGCGATGGCGACCGGATCGGTGGGCACAGCATCGGAGGGGCCCTGCGGCTTGTAATGGTCCTCGATGGCAATGGCGACGGAGGCATCCTCACCCTGCATCTGCGCATAGGTGCGGCCGATCTGGCCCTGTAGTTCGGGGAATTCATAGACCATCTGCGTCGGCAGATCCGCCTTGGCCAGATGCGCCGCGCGCACGGCCTTGTCCGGATCGGCGCCAACCAGCGGCGCCAGCTCCCGGGAAAGCGCCTCAAGCCGCTTCACCCGCGCGCCCTGCGTGCCGAGCTTTTCGTGGAAGACGACGCTGTCGAGCTTCGGCAGGCGGCTTTCCAGCGGTGCCTTCAGGTCCGTGTCCCAGAAGAAGCGGGCATCGGAAAGCCGCGCCCGGATCACCTTCTCGTTGCCGGCGATGACGGTCTTGCCGCCATCCGCAGCCTCGATGTTGGAGACGGCGACGAAGCGGTTGGAGAGCTTGCCGGTCGCCGGATCGCGCAAGACGAAGCATTTCTGGTTGGCGCGGATGGTCAGGCGGATCACTTCGTCCGGCAGCTCAAGGAACGCTTCCTCGAAGCTGCCGACCAGCACCACCGGCCATTCGACGAGACCGGCGACCTCTTCCAACAGCCCCTCGTCCTCGACCAGTTCCAGCCCCAGCGCCATGGCCCGGTTGCGGGCGTCATGGGCGATGATGTCCTTGCGCCGGTCGGCATCGAGCACGACCTTGGCCTTGTCCAGCTTGTCGGCGTAATCCTCCAGCCGGCGCACCTCGAAGGCGTCCGGGGCAAGGAAGCGGTGGCCGCGTGTCACGTTGCCGGAACGGATGCCGTCGACCTCGAAGGGCACGACCTCCGGCTCCTCGGTCTCCGGACCGAAGGTCGCGACGATGGAATGCAGCGGGCGCACATAGCGCATGGTGCCTGTGCCCCAGCGCATGGACTTCGGCCAGGGGAAGTTGCGGATGATCTCCGGCATCGCCTCGGCGATGATCTCCTCGCTCGGCCGTCCGGGGCGCTCGATCACGGCGACGTAGAAGTCGCCCTTCTTCGGGTCGGAGGCGACCTCCGCCTGATCGAGGCTCTCCAGTCCGGCACCGCGCAGGAAGCCGGCGACCGCCTTTTCCGGCGCGCCGACGCGCGGTCCCTTGCGCTCTTCCCGGGTCGGATTCGATCCGGCGGGAAGGCCTGCCACATGCAGCGCCAGCCGGCGCGGGGTGGAGAATGCCTTGGCGCCCTCATAGGTGAGGCCGGCCTCCACGAGGGCATCGGTGACATGCGACTTCAGGACTTCCGCCGCGCGGCGTTGCATCCGGGCGGGAATTTCCTCGCTGAACAGCTCCAGGAGAAGATCAGGCATCGGGGGCGTCTCGAACGGTTGGGTGAGGGACGCGCGGGCGGGCGCGGCGGATCACGGATGGCGCATCCGGCACGGCAACGGCAATCGCCGCTTCGGATGCTGTCCCGCGTCCGTTACCAAGGCGGGGGGGAAAAGTCACCCCCGCTTGGGGCCGCCCGGGCTCAAAGGGTGAGAAAAAGCCGCAGGATGATCGCGTTCGCCAGATCGGTGAAGAAGGCCGCGACCAGCGGCAGAATCAGGAAGGCGCGCGGGGCGGCGCCGAAATGCTTGGTGACCGCGGTCATGTTGGCAATCGCCGTTGGCGTTGCACCAAGGGCAAAGCCGGCATATCCGGCGCTGAGCACCGCCGCCTCATAGTCCCGCCCCATCAGCGGAAACACCACGAACAGGATAAAAAGGGCGGCAATCGCCACCTGCGCGGCGAGGGTCACCAGCATCGGCCCGGCGAGCCCGGCGATGGTCCAGAGCTGCAGGCTCATCAGCGACATGGACAGGAAGATGCCGAGCGCCAGATCCGAGACGACGGCAAGCGAGCGGCTGCGCGCTGGCCAGCTCAGGGTGGGGAAGATCTCTGGGACCGTGTTGGACAGCAGGATGCCGCTGAACAGGCAGACCACGAACAGCGGCAGGTCGAGCCCAGCCGCGGCCAGGGCCTCCTGAAGCACGGCACCCAGCGCAATGGCAAGGTTGAGCACCAGGATGGTGCCCATCAGCCCGGTGTGGGTCACGGCGGCGTAGGATTGTTCGTCCCGCTCAAGGCCGATGGTCGGCACCTGATGGACCTCGTCCCCTGGGACGGCACCTTTCCTGTCGATCAGGTAACTGGCGATCGGTCCGCCGAGCAGGCTGGCGGTGATCAGGCCGAGCGTGGCGGTCGCAGCGCCCAGCTCGATTGCGCCGGTCACACCGTAGCCGTCGGTCAGGGTGGGACCCCAGGCGATGGCGGTGCCATGACCGCCGATCAGCGAGACCGTCCCGCCAATCAGGCCAGAGGCAATCGGTTGCCCGAACGCTGCGGCGGCGGTCACCGCGACGATGTTTTGCAGCACCATGTAGCCAATGGTCAGCCCCAGCAGGATCACCAGCGGCAGGCCGCCTTTGACAAGGTCGCCGAGACGGGCGTTGAGGCCGATCGAGGTGAAGAAGTAGAGCAGCAGGAAATCCCGCGCGGCGAGCGAGAAGGTGATCTCGCCAAGCCCGGAAAGATGGGCAACAAGCACCGCGCTGGCGACCAGCATGCCCCCGGAGACCGGTTCGGGGATGTTGTAGCGGTTGAGGACCGGAATGGTTCGATTGAGGTGGATGCCGAGGAAATAGACGATGATGGCAAGGTTGAAGCTGGCAAAATCGCCGATGGTGATGGTGTCGCCGCTCATCCGTGCCCGTGCCTTTCCGGTTTCAGCCGTCGCTCACGCGATGTCGCGCCGCCGCTTCGACGTCGCGTGAGCACCGATGATCCTACACTACCAGCCGCCGCCGCCGCCGCCACCTCCGCCGCCGCCGGAAAAGCCGCCGCCGGAAGATCCCGAGCTGGAGGATTTCGGCGTGGGCAGTGAGGAGGAGAAGGAGCCGGACATGTCGCCGAGCGTGTTGCCCAGGGTTCCAGCAATGTCGCTGCTGTCGAAATTGCTCCCGCTATAGAAGCGGGGGCTGTAGTGCGCGACCTGTGCGGCGCCGGCTGCCGAGGCCAGCCAGGTCTGGAAGGCCGTCGCCCAGGGCTTTTCCACCCCGAGCGCCACCGCGTAAGGCAGCAGGGTTTCGAAATGCGACGGGCTCATGCTCGGCGCGCCGGTCATGTTGAGTCGGTCCTTTTCCGCCACGTTGAGATACATCTTCAGCCCCTCGATCTCATCGAGCACCTTGCGGCCGAGCGCCGTCGGCGCCCCGAGCAACCAGCCGAACATCAGATTGACGGCGATCAGCGCGACAGCGATCAGTGGCAGGATCGGGATCTCGCCGTCTTGCTGCAAGAGTATCCCCGCGCCGATCAGATTGCCGGCGCTGAAGAGGGTAAAGATGAGGAGCGCGAGGACAATGCGCGTCACGATCCCCCGCGCGCGCCTGGCTGCCCGACCGATGTTGATGGCAACCATCACAACCACGACACTGCTCATGATCGCCGGCACAAGCACCGAGATCTGGTCATAGCTGAGCCGACCAAAGGCGAGCAGGGCAAAGATGGTGCCGACACTGAGCGCGATGCCGGGGATCAGGTAGAGCCGGTTCTTCTTGAAATAGCGCTGCCGGGTCTCGCCCTCGATGGCGCTGCGGAAGGAGGTGCCGAGCTTCTGGACCGCCTTGCCGTTCGCCTTGTTGAGCGTCAGCGCGTCTTCGCGCGCATCCAGCCATTTGGCGATGGCCGCTTCGCCGTGTGGGAGGTCCTTGGTGGTACCCCAGGGCGCCGCAGGGCGTTGCAGGGTGAGGTCGCCGGCAAGGTTGTCCAGATGCAGCCGGCCCTTGACCGCAAGGCTGAGGCAGGCGGCGGACAGCGCGCCCCAGCCGCCATCGCCGAAGCCCTTGTTGGCGATGTAGTTGGTGAGGGCCGGCGACAGCCCCGCGGGAGGCTCGAAGCGGGGGAAGATCACGCCGGCGGGCGGATCCCGCCCGACGGTCCACCAGGCCCAGAGGTAGTAGCCCAGCACCAGCAGGATGCCGAAACCGCCGAGGATCTGTGCCCGGTAATCGAGGAAGAAATACCCCAGCTTCTGATCGGTGCCCGGCCGGGCGATGCTGCCGGCCGGCAGGGTGACCACGACACTGATCCCTTCGCCAGGGCCAAGGGGCTGGGTGGTGGTGAAGAGCACGCTGCGTCCGCCGTCTTCCTCTCGGGCGGAGAACGCCTTGCCGGTATCGCCATAGGCGCCGGTGTAGCCGTCCGTTTCCAGCGCCGAGGTTCCCTCGGGCAGGATGATCCGCGCCGCCGCCCGGTCGATGGGGAAGGCCCATTCGTTGCCGGTGGCGTTCCAGTAGATCTCGTCATGCGTGTCGAAGAACCGGACAAGCCGGGTCAGCTTGTAGACGATGCGGTAGGTATGTTCCCCCCGGGAAAGAAGCGTATTTTCATTGCCGATGTAGATCCGCACGCCGTCGCCGCCGTGGTTGACTGAGGAGCCATCGGGGACGCCGTCCCGCTCAACGGAAACCAGCTCGAACCCGGCCTTGTGCCGGCGCCCGTCGCCGCCTTCGAAGGTTAGGGGCAGGTCGCGGAAGATGCCACGCCGGATCTGATTGCCCTCGGCGCGAACCTTGATCGCCTCGGTGACGGTGAAGGTACCGTCGGCGGCAACGTCAACGGTGGAGCTGAAGGATAGAATGCGCTCGTCGGCCTGGGCCAGCAGCGTCGACAGTACCAGCAGAACGCCTGCGACCAGAAGCGTGGCGAGGGGAACGGTAGGGCGGAGAGAAGCAGAGATGAAAGGCATGATCGGTCAGAAGTCGACCTTGGGAACGGCGCGTTCGCGGGCGTCCTCGATCTCGAAATAGTCCTCGTGCGAGAAGCCGAACCGGCTGGCGACCAGATTGGAGGGGAAGCTCTCGACCATGACATTCAGGGCGCGCACGGCGCCATTGTAGTAGCGGCGGGCCATTTGCAGGGCCTCTTCCACCTTGTCGAGGGAGGCGTGCAGGTCGCGAAAGCCATCGTTGGCCTTCAGGTCCGGATAGGCCTCGGCGACAGCGAACAGGCGTCCGAGCGCCTGGGACAGCATCCCTTCCGCCTGCGCTCGTCCGGCAACGTCGTCGCGCGGCAGATCGGCGGCGCGCGCCCGCATCTCGGTCACCTCGTCCAGGGCGGCGCGCTCATGAGCGGCGTAGCCCTTCACCGTCTCGACCAGATTGGGAATGAGGTCGGCGCGGCGCTTCAACTGGACGTCGATGCCGCTCCAGCCCTCGCGCACCATCTGCCGTTTCCGGACCAGACCATTATACAGCGTAATGAGATAGAGGCCGATCAGGACGATCAGCCCGAGCACGATCCAGGTGGTCATGCGGATATTCCTCCGGAGGTGAAGCTGCCGCACCCTAGTGCGTGCGGCTGCCCTTGTCACCGGAGGGGGACGATCAGCCCACGGAATACCCGACGCCGCCGGCTTCGGTCTCCAGAAAGGCCGCGCCGCAGGCCTTGGCCAGCTCGCGCACCCGCAGGATGTAGCTCTGCCGCTCGGTGACCGAGATCACCCCGCGCGCGTCCAGCAGGTTGAACGCATGGCTGGCCTTGATGCACTGGTCATAGGCCGGCAGCACCATCTGGTGCACCTTGGCGCCGGCCGCGTCGCGGGCCTTGGCGCCGGCCTCCAGCAGCCGCTGGCATTCCTCTTCCGCATCCTTGAAGTGGCGGAACAGCATGTCCGTGTCGGCATGCTCGAAATTGTGCCGGGAATACTCCTGCTCGGCCTGAAGGAACACATCGCCATAGGAGATGCGCTCATCGCCCTCACGGCCGTTGTAGTTCAGGTCGTAGACGTTATCGACGCCCTGAATGTACATGGCCAGTCGCTCCAGGCCATAGGTCAGCTCGCCGGAGACCGGCGCGCATTCGAACCCGGCCACCTGCTGGAAATAGGTGAACTGCGACACTTCCATGCCATCGCACCAGCATTCCCAGCCAAGGCCCCAGGCGCCGAGCGTCGGGCTTTCCCAGTCGTCCTCGACGAAGCGCACGTCATGCAGCGCCGGATCGAGGCCGATGGCGTAAAGGCTCTGCAGGTAGAGGTCCTGCAGGTTCGCCGGCGACGGCTTCATGATCACCTGGAACTGGTAGTAGTGCTGCAGCCGGTTCGGGTTCTCGCCATAGCGACCGTCCGTCGGCCGGCGCGAGGGCTGCACATAGGCCGCCTTCCACGGGCGCGGGCCGAGCGAGCGCAGGGTGGTCGCGGGATGAAAGGTGCCGGCGCCGACTTCCATGTCATACGGCTGCAGCACGGCGCAGCCCTGATCCGCCCAGAAGCGCTGCAGGGTGAGGATCAGTCCCTGAAAGGAGTTTTCGGGGCGCATGTGCGGGGCGACCGCTTCGCTTGCCATGATGTGGTGTCCTTGCCGCTGCCGGAATCTGCCGGTCCCGGAAAGGGCCGGGCCGTCGCTGCCGTCTGGTGCCACTATCGCCCCGCCCCGTCAAGACGGGCAGGCGGGGAAACGCCCGTGCCGGGATAGCTCATCTGGCGAGGGCGGGACGGACCGCCCCCATGTAGGGAAAAGGCTCCGGCCTGTGCTGAGCATCACATCCTGAAATCTTCCCTAGGGGCAGTATGAAGTCACAGGGCGAGCCGACGCCAGAAACCGGCCCCTGATCACGGAGCGAGAAGATCTGAACGGGTGGTCCGTTCAGCAAGGATCCGGAGGGAAGCGACATGACCGACCTGCGCCGACTGACATTTTTGAGCCTCGTCACCGTTTCGATGGCGATTGCCGGAAGCCAGGCCATGGCCCAGAGCAGCACGAGCGGCGGAAACGGCGGCGGCGGAACGGCCTCGGCCGGGACGGATCAGGGAGCATCCGTCGATGGCAGCAGCGGCGGCGGACGTCGCGGCTGGGGACCGAAAAGCAGCGTTGCCGGTCCGATCCTCTGTGCCACGCCGAGCTGCATGGCCGCTGCCGCAGCGGTCACCCATGTCCCGGGCAAGCCGCGTCGGCCCGTGCGCCCCCGTCCGGTGCGGCTGAAGAAGGAGGAGGGATGCAGCAAGATCCGCTACGTCTATCCCAACGGCACGGTGATCATCCAGTCCGACTGCCCGCGCCCGGTGCTCGGCACCCATCAGTGACCGGGCCATTTATGAAACGTCCGAGAACGGGGGCGCCAGCTGCGCTCCCGTTTCCGTTTGCTGGTGGCGTCCGCGAGCTCGTGCGGATCAGGCCGCCGGCGTGTTCTGGCCCTGCGCCGCCTCGTGATCACGCACATGGGGGCTGAGCGACGCCTGCCGTTCCCGCACCGCCTGGACGATAATCTGGAAGGCGGAGGACAGGAACAGGCCGGCCATCAGCCCGGCCACGATCAGGTCCGGCCAACCGGTGCCCGTGCCCCAGACCCCGAGGGCCGCCGCCATCACGGCGATGTTGCCGATGGCGTCATTGCGCGAACACAGCCAGACCGAGCGCACATTGGCGTCCCCGTCCTTGTAGCGCATCAAAAGTCCGACACTGGCAAGGTTCGCCGCCAGCGCCATGACGCCGATCACCCCCATGACCTCGGCTTGCGGAACGCCCAGCACCAGCACCTGATAGAGCGTCGAGCCGAACACCCAGAGCCCCATCAGGAGCAGGCTGAGGCCCTTGGCGAGCGCCGCCGTGGTACGCACCCTGATTGAGGCGCCGATCACCGCCAGCGAAATACCGTAGGTCAGCGCATCGCCGAAGAAATCGAGCGCGTCGGCCTGCAGCGCCTGCGACTTGGCCATGTGACCGGCCACCATCTCCACCGCGAACATGCCGGCGTTGAGGGCGATGACGATCCACAGCCGGCGTTTGTAATCGGCCGATAGCCCTTCGAATGTCCCGTGATCGTGTCCGCAGCACGCACCCATTCCTGTCTCCTTGCAAATCCGTGTCTTGTTTGCTGTTGAGAGGAGCCTAAATGCTCTAGTAACTATAGGTTCAAGAGGAAAATTCGCGATGTTGACGATTGGCGAGCTGGCGCGGGCGACCGGGGTGAAGGTACCGACCATCCGCTATTATGAGAAGCTCGGGCTGATCGCCGAGCCAACCCGCAGCGAGGGCAATCAGCGGCGCTATGCCGGTCCGGCCCGCGAGCGCCTGTCCTTCATTCGCCATGCGCGCGATCTCGGGCTGTCGCTCGATGCGATTCGCGAGCTGCTGCATTTGAGCGAAAACCCGGACATGCCCTGCGCCGAGGCGCATGTGATCGCCGGGGCGCATCTTGCCGCCACAAGGGCGCGCATTGCCCAGTTGCAGCGGTTGGAGGCGGAGCTGGCGCGCATCACCTCGGGCTGCGACACCAGCACCATCGGCGATTGCCATGTCATTCACGCGCTTGCCGATCACGGCCTGTGCGGCGGCGACCACTGACCGGGCGCAGACGCCTTGCCGTGGGACCCGCGCCGGAACTGAGCCGATCCGGCGCGGGGCGTTTCTATGCGGAAGCCTTAAAGAACCCGGCCCGGGCTGAGGATGCCGTTCGGGTCGAAGGCCTGCTTGATCCGGCGCATCATCTCCAGTTCCACCGGCGATTTGACTTCGGCCAGAAGGTCCCGCTTCAGCCGGCCGATGCCGTGTTCTGCGGAAATCGAGCCGCCGTAACGCTGGACGATGTCATGCACCACCTTGTTCATGTCATCCCAGCCGGCAATGAAGGCGGCCTTGTCGGCGCCGACCGGCTGGCTGACGTTGAAGTGGATGTTGCCATCGCCCATGTGGCCGAAGGGCACCGGGCGGCAGCCGGGAACCTTGGCTTCCACCGCCGCGATCGCCTCGGCGAGGAACGCCGGGACGCTGGCCACCGGCACGGACACATCGTGCTTGATCGAGCCGCCTTCTTCCCTCTGCACTTCCGACAGCCCATGGCGCAGCCGCCAGAAGTCGGCGGCCTGGGCACCTGATTCGGCAAGTGCCGCGTCTTCCACCAGTCCCGCCTCGAAGGCTTCGCCGAGGATCGCTTCCATCAGGGCGCGGGTCGGCGCCTGTTCGTCGCCGCTTTCGGTGCCGGACGACAGTTCGACCAGGGCATACCAGGGGGAGGGGGCCTGCAGCGGATCGCGGGTGCCGTCCAGATGGCGCAGGGTGAACTCCAGTCCGACGCGCGGCATCAGTTCAAAGCCCGTCAGCATCGCTCCGGCGCGCCCGCGTGCGGTTGAGAACAGCTCCAGCGCCGCTTCGGGCGAACTGAGTCCCACGAACGCCACATCCCGCTCCCGGGGAAGGGGGAACAACTTGAGCACGGCGGCGGTGATCACCCCCAAAGTGCCCTCCGAACCGATAAATATTTGTTTCAGATCGTAACCGGTATTGTCCTTCCGAAGGCTGCGCAGACCCTCCATGATCGACCCGTCGGGGAGCACCACCTCAAGGCCGAGAACCAGCTCGCGGGTGTTGCCATAGGCAAGCACGGCGGTGCCGCCGGCATTGGTGGCGATGTTGCCGCCGATCTGGCAGGAGCCCTGGGAGCCGAGGGTGAGGGGGAACATCCGGTCCGCCGCTTCGGCGGCGTCATGGATCGCCTGCAGGGTGCAGCCGGCCTCCACCGTCATCGAAAAACCGGCGGCGTCGATCTCGCGCACCTTGTTCATCCGCGACAGGCTAATCACGATTTCCGTAGCGGAATCATCGGGAATTTGCCCGCCGACCAGCCCGGTGTTGCCGCCCTGGGGCACGATCTTGAGGCCATGAGCGTTGGCATGCGCCAGGATCTGCGACACCTCTTCCCGGCTGCCTGGACGCAGGACGACCGGTGTTTTGCCGACGTAAAGGTCGCGCCATTCGCGCAAGTACGGGGCCATGTCCGCCGGATCGCGCAGGGCATTGCGTTCGCCGACGATTTCGATGAGGCGGGAAAGAGAAGCGGGATCGGACATGATGAGCGTCGAGACCTGTTCGGTTGATAGCGGGAACGGCGAAGACGATTATCACATTTCTGCGCCCCGTCGACGCCCTCGCACCGCACGTCAACGGCTTGAAGGTGACTTGGGGCTGTGCCATAGGAACGCGGCTCGCTGTGCCGACGGGATGCGGCGGGCGCGGTCGCGGATGCAGCTTGCAACGAGCACGCGGCCGCCGGAGTTTGCGTGCAGGAGACAAGGCATGGCGATGACACAGGGACTGATGGCTGGAAAGCGCGGGCTGATCATGGGCGTCGCGAACAATCGGTCCATCGCTTGGGGGATTGCCAAGGCACTCGCCGACTCGGGGGCGGAGATCGCGCTGACCTATCAGGGCGATGCGCTGCGCAAGCGGGTCGAGCCTCTGGCCGCCGATCTCGGCGCCATTGTCGTCGGCCATTGCGATGTGACCGACCCGCAGTCGATCGACGCGGTGTTTAAGACCCTGGAGCAAACCTGGGGAAAAATCGACTTTCTGGTCCATGCGATCGCCTTCTCCGACAAGGACGAACTGACCGGGCGCTACGTCGATACGACGGCGGAAAACTTCAGCCAGACGATGCAGATCTCCTGCTACTCGTTCACGGCGGTCGCCCAGCGGGCGGAAAAGCTGATGACCGATGGCGGCTCGATGCTGACGCTGACCTACTACGGCGCCGAGAAGGTGATGCCCCATTACAACGTCATGGGCGTTGCCAAGGCCGCGCTTGAGGCAAGCGTGCGCTATCTCGCCGCCGACCTTGGCAAGAACAAGATCCGCGTCAATGCGGTGTCGGCCGGCCCGATCAAGACGCTGGCGGCGTCCGGCATTGGCGACTTCCGCTATATCCTGAAGTGGAACGAGCACAACACGCCGCTGCGGCGCACCGTCACCATCGAGGAAGTCGGCGATGCGGCGTTGTTCCTCCTGTCCGATCTCGGGCGCGGGGTGACTGGCGAGATCCAGCATGTGGACAGCGGCTACCATGTGGTCGGCATGAAGGCGGTGGATGCGCCGGATATTTCCGTCGTCAAGGACTGAGCCCCTTCGCCGGTTTCGTTGAAAGGCCCGCTTGCGCGGGCCTTAAGCTTCCGACAAAGGGCAAGGACGTCTCTCGTGCCATCCCGGGCAAGCCTTGGGCGACCCGGGAACGGAGAGCCAGAAGACGGGCATTTCCAATAGATGGAGCCGAAAGGCCGTGCCTCGCCGATCCCGGATCTTCGCTTGCGCTTGCGTCCGGGAGGACGCCCCTCAGGGGGCTTTGTCATCGCACTCAGGCCCGCTTGCGCGGGCCTTTCCGCGTGGCGCGCCAGCGCCCGTGAGCGGACTTGCCGCCGACCGTATCAAGGATACCTGAAAAGCTATGAGCGAACAGGCGAACGGCGCCACCCGGCTGAAGCCGCCCTTCATGGCGTTCATCCGGCATGGCCAGACCGACTGGAACGCCGAAGGGCGTATGCAGGGTCAGCAGGATATTCCCATCAACGACATCGGCCGCTCCCAGGCGCAGCGCAACGGCGAGGCGCTGCGCGCCTATCTGGAGGCGAGCGGACGGGACCATTCCGAACTGGAGTTCTTTGCGTCCCCCCTGTCGCGCACGGTGGAGACCATGCGTATCGTCTGCCGCGCCCTGGAGCGGGACGAGGATGCGTTCGGACGCGATGACCGCTTGCGGGAAATTACCTTCGGCGCCTGGGAAGGCTTCACCATCCCGGAACTGGCCGCGAAGGCACCGGAGCTGACCGCGGCGCGCAAGGCTGACAAATGGGGCTTCGTACCGCCGGAAGGGGAGAGCTACCGGATGCTCATGACCCGGGTCGAGGCCTGGCTCGTGACGCTTGACCGCCCGAGCGTGGTGGTCTCTCACGGTGGTGTGATGCGGGTGCTGCGCGGCTGCCTGCTCGGGGTGCCGAAGCCTGAGATTCCGTCTCTCGACACGCCGCAGGACAAGGTCCTGATCTGGGATGGGGCCGACCTGTCCTTTATCTGACGAAACGGTCGGCCGCCGTCCGGGCCGTGGTGTGCTACTGCTGGATCTGGACGTCCGACAAGGTCTTGCCGTTGTCGTCTTCCTCGAAGAACACAAGCACGGCCATGCCCGGCTTGAGATCGTCGATGTAGAAGTCGACCGGGATCGAATAGCTGTTGCCGTCGGACAGGGTCAGCTTGGCCTCGTCCGCATTGATGTCGACGATGGTTGCCTCGACCTCCCCGGCGATCGCTGCGCTCAGCGCGGCGCCCAGGATTGCCGTTGCGGCAGCGAGCAGTCTGATGGATCGTCTCATTCTCGTCTCCGTTGACGCCGCCCAGTGCAAGGCGGCGATGGATCGAACCGGAAGGCCGCGCGCGCGTCAAGCCGGTCTCGGCCCGTTTGCCTCGGCGCGCGATGCAATTAGATGAAACCGGTAGCCGCCAGGCCGCGTACAGACTTTACCGCCATCTGGGTGTTTTCATGGCATGGTGCTGAAAGGGGCGGGCAGAAAGGTCCCTCCAATGTCCTTAGTACAGCCTCGGAATGATCGATTCTACGAAGAGCTACCCGCATTCACCGATTTCGCCAAGGTGAGCGAAGAGCATGCGTTCGTCGAACTGCCGGGAGACTGGGTGCTGCTGGCTACCGATATCGTCCAGTCCAGCGATGCGGTCGCCGAAGGCCACTACAAGACCGTCAACATGATCGCTGCCGCCACATTGGCCGCCATCCTCAACACGGCGAAGGGTGCCGATCTGCCGTTCGTCTTTGGCGGCGATGGGGCGATGGCGGCGGTGCCGGCCAGGCTGGCCGCACCGGCCTCCGCAGCGCTGGCCGGCTTGCGAAACATGGCGCGGGAGGTGGCGGGGCTGGAGCTGCGTGTCGGTGCCTTTCCGGTGGCTGACCTGCGGGCCTCTGGCGCGGGCCTCAAGGTGCGCAAGTTTGAGCTCAGCGAAGGGAACCATTTGGCGATGTTCGCCGGTGGCGGTCTGGATCTGGCCGAGGCCATGCTGAAGGATCCGGAGCGGTCGGCAGCGTACATCGTGCCGGACACGGGCGGGGAGGCGCCGCCGCCGCTCGATGGGCTCTCCTGCCGCTGGGAGCCGGTTTTCTCCGAGCGGGGCTTCATGGTGACGGTGATGTTGCGTCCGGCTCGGGGGCAGGCGGAGGGCTTGCGGGCCATTCTCGCCGATCTCGATGCCCGGCTTGGCATCGCATTGACCGAAGCGGACCCGGAGGCCGCGCCGGTGCACCGGAGCAATCTGCGCTTCCGGTTCCCGCCGGGCGGGCTCTGGCGCGAGATGCGCATGGTTGGCTGGCGGCGCGGGCGGGGGCGGGTGCTTGCCCGGGCGCTGTTCGAATCGGTGGTGTTTCTGCTGGCGCAGCTTACCGGTCGGCGGATCGGTCCGCTGGTGCCGGACCGCTACATGGGCGAACTGCGCCGCAACATCGATTTCCGCAAATTCGACGATACGCTGCGTCTGGTGCTCGATCTCAGCGGAGATCAGACGGCGGCGCTGCAAGCGTATCTCGATGCGGAGCAGGAGGCCGGTCGGCTCCACTATGGCATGCATGTGGCGGATTCGGCGCTGATCACCTGTCTGGTGTTCAGCCTGGACAAGAGCCGGCACATCCATTTCATCGATGGCGCCAACGGTGGGTTCACCCAGGCGGCCCGTGCCTTCAAGCAGAACCGGGCGTAATCGGAATTTCGCGCAAAAGCGGTTTCCCCTTTGCCGCAGACCGCGCTAGAAGAGCCGTCGAATGCCGTCCTGTCACCTCTCTGCTGGTTCCTGTCGATGTCGCACAATTCCTTTGGTCACCTGTTTCGCGTCTCAACCTGGGGCGAAAGCCACGGCCCGGCGCTTGGCTGCGTGATCGACGGATGCCCGCCGCGCATTCCGCTGGCGGCGGAAGAGATTCAGGCCTTTCTCGACAAGCGGCGGCCGGGCCAGTCGAAATTCACCACCCAGCGACAGGAGCCGGACGCGGTCCGCATCCTCTCCGGCGTGATGGTCGATGAGGACGGGGTGCAGAAGACCACCGGTACGCCGATCTCCTTGATGATCGAGAACACCGACCAGCGCTCCAAGGATTACTCGGAGATCAAGGAACGCTACCGGCCGGGGCATGCGGATTTCACCTATGACGCCAAATACGGCATTCGCGACTATCGCGGTGGCGGGCGTTCCTCGGCGCGCGAGACCGCCGCGCGGGTGGCGGCCGGCGCGGTGGCGCGCAAGGTGCTGCCCGGGCTCGTGGTGCGCGGCGCGCTGGTGCAGGTCGGGCCGCACCGCATCGACCGGTCGCGTTGGGACTGGGAGGCGGTCGATCGCAATCCGTTCTTCTGCCCCGATCCGGTGGCGGCGGAAGAATGGGCAACGTATCTCGACGGTATCCGCAAGGACGGTTCGTCCATCGGCGCGGTGATCGAGGTGATCGCCGAAGGGGTGCCGGCGGGTCTTGGCGCGCCGATCTATGGCAAGCTCGATCAGGACATCGCCTCGGCGCTGATGTCGATCAATGCGGTCAAGGGCGTGGAAATCGGCAACGGCTTCGAGGCGGCAACCCTGACCGGTGAGGAAAACGCCGACGAGATGCGCATCGGCGCGGATGGGCGCCCGGAGTTCCTCAGCAACAATGCCGGCGGCGTGCTGGGCGGGATTTCCTCCGGCGAACCGGTGGTGGCCCGCTTCGCCGTCAAGCCGACCTCATCGATCCTGACGCCGCGCCGCTCGGTGACGCGCGGCGGCGAAGAGGTCGATGTGCGCACCAAGGGCCGTCATGACCCTTGCGTCGGAATTCGCGCCGTGCCGGTCGGTGAGGCGATGGTCGCCTGCATCATCGCCGATCACTATCTGCGCCATCGCGGTCAGAATGGCTGATTTCAGTCCTGCTGAAAATTTCTCTGTTTTTCATTGATACTGAAAGTCTGCTCGGCTAGCCTGTGGTCATGAGACTGGATGAATGGCTTGCTCAGCAAAGGGAATCGCGGTCGGGCTTTGCCCGGCGCGCCGGCTTGTCGCCGGCGGCGGTGACGGCCCTGTGCAACGACCCGGGCGTCTGGGTGTCGCGCGACAGCGCGGAGCGGATCGCTGCTGCCACCGGCGGCGCGGTGACGCCCAATGATTTTCTCGGCTTGAGAGTATCGAAGGAACAGAACATGACCCAATCGCGTGTGGCGGAAGCCATCCGCGCGTTCGAGCGCGGCGAAATGCTGGTCGTCACCGATGACGACGACCGGGAGAACGAGGGCGACCTGATCGTTGCCGCCTCGTTGGTGACCACCGAGCAGATGGCGTTCATGATCCGTCATACCTCGGGCATCGTCTGTGCGCCGATGACCCGCGAGGCGGCCCGCCGTCTGCGGCTTGATCCGATGGTTGCCGACAACGATGCGCCGCTGTCGACCGCCTTCACCATTTCCGTGGATTACCGTCATGGCCTGACCACCGGCATTTCCGCCGATGAGCGCTGCTCCACGGTGCGCGGCTTGGCCAACCCCAATGCCGGTGCCGCAGATTTCGTGCGTCCGGGGCACGTGTTCCCGCTGGTGGCGCGCGAGGGCGGGGTCCTGATGCGCTCCGGCCATACCGAAGCAGCGGTCGACTTGTGCCGGCTGGCCGGTCAGCCCGAGGTCGGGGTGATCTCCGAGTTGGTCAATGATGACGGATCGGTCAAGCGCGGGCCGGAAGTTGCTGCCTTTGCCGCCGAGCATGGGCTGCAGATGGTGTCGGTCGCCGATCTCATCGCCTGGCGCCAGCGGATGGAGCGTCTGGTCGAGCGGGTCAGCGAACAGCCGGTGGAGACCATCGCCGGTCCCGCCTACGCGGTGACCTATTCCACCCCTTACGACCCGATGCACCATGTGGCTGTCGTCTATGGCGACATTCTCGATGGCCGCAACGTGCCGGTGCGCCTGCAGCTTGAATCCGTGCTCGACGATGTCTTCGGCGGAGCCCGGGTGATGGACGATGTGATGCGCGATTTTGCCGCTCGCGGCCGCGGTGTCGTCGTCTATCTGCGCGAAGGCTCTGTGGGCGTTGCCCGCAATGTGGGGCGGCCGCGCTCCGATCTGTCCACCGCCGAGGTGGAAGAGCACCAGTCGGCGCAGGCTCGTGAGGAGCAGTGGCGGGAAATCGGCCTTGGCGCACAGATCCTCAAGGACCTGGGTGTCAACTCGATTGCCCTGTTGGCGTCGCGCGAGCGTCACTATGTCGGCCTGGAAGGCTTCGGTATCGTGATCGAGGGAACGGAAATTCGCGAAGGATAACATCGCGTTACGGGTGGGGCGCGCGCGGTCTGCCCAAAATCCGGACAAAAAAAGAGGTCGTGCGCGATTGCACGACCTCAAGTCGATCACTGTGCACGTGGCCCCATCGACCACAACTTCTATTTAGTAGATTTTGCGCTACAATGCATCACCCTTTTAGGTGAGGCATGTCGTGTTTTTCGGCACGGCGTCGCTCTGGTGGCGACGGTCGACCGCCTGGCTCCGTCTGTTTGTGACCGTTCCGGGCGTGCCTGCCTGCGGGGTTTGGTCTGTTCGGGGTTTGCACCCTATGTACAGATGGTGCTATCCAGCGCGCTGTCTTCAGCGTCGATGCGATCTGACGAAACCTTGGGATTCAGCCCGTGTACCAACGCCCCGATACGCCGCTTCTCGATACCGTTCCGACCCCGGACCGGCTCCGCACGCTCGATGAGAGCGATCTGCGCCAGGTGGCCGATGAACTGCGCGCGGAAATGATCGACGCGGTGTCCGTCACCGGCGGACATCTGGGCGCCGGTCTTGGCGTGGTCGAACTGACGCTGGCGATCCATTACGTCTTCAATACCCCTCAGGACCGGCTGATCTGGGACGTGGGACATCAGTGCTATCCACACAAGATCCTCACCGGTCGGCGGGACCGTATCCGCACCCTGCGCCAGGGCGATGGCCTGTCCGGCTTCACCAAGCGCAGCGAGAGCGAGTTCGATCCCTTCGGCGCGGCGCACTCCTCCACCTCGATTTCCGCTGGCCTCGGCATGGCGGTCGCTCGCGATCTCGACAGCCGCGACAACAATATCATTGCCGTGATTGGCGATGGCGCCATGTCCGCCGGCATGGCCTATGAGGCCATGAACAACGCCGGTGCCCAGCATTCGCGGCTGATCGTCATTCTTAACGACAACGACATGTCGATCGCCCCGCCGGTCGGGGCGATGAGCGCCTATCTGGCGCGCCTGGTTTCCGGACGTACTTATCTGTCGATCCGCGATGCGGCCAAGCAGCTGGCCAAGGTGCTGCCGCGCCAGCTTCAGCAGAAGGCGGCGCGGGCGGAAGAATATGCGCGCGGGTTCTGGACCGGCGGCACCATGTTCGAGGAGCTGGGCTTTTACTACGTCGGGCCGGTGGACGGGCACAATCTCGACCATCTGTTGCCGGTGCTGAAGAATGTTCGCGACACCCATCAGGGGCCGGTCCTGATCCATGCAGTAACCCGCAAGGGCAAGGGTTACGCGCCGGCCGAGGATTCGGCCGACAAGTACCACGGCGTCGCCAAGTTCGACGTGGTGACCGGCAAGCAGTCGAAGCCCAAGGCCAATGCGCCCTCCTACACCCGCGTTTTCGCCGAAAGCCTGGTGCAGGAAGCCGAGCGCGACGACAAGATCGTCGGCATCACCGCGGCCATGCCCGATGGCACCGGCCTTGATCTTTTCGGCCAAGCGTTCCCCACGCGCACGTTCGATGTCGGCATTGCCGAGCAGCATGCGGTGACCTTTGCCGCCGGCATGGCGACCGAGGGCTTCAAGCCGTTCTGCGCGATCTACTCCACCTTCCTGCAGCGCGCCTACGATCAGGTCGTGCATGATGTGGCGATCCAGGGTCTGCCCGTCCGCTTTCCGATCGACCGGGCCGGGCTTGTTGGCGCCGACGGTCCGACCCATGCGGGCGCGTTCGACACCGCCTACCTTTCCTGTCTGCCGGGCTTTGTGGTGATGGCCGCCGGCGATGAGGCGGAACTGCGCCATATGGTGGCCACCGCCGCCGCCTATGACGAAGGGCCGATTTCCTTCCGCTATCCGCGCGGCGAGGGCGTCGGGCTCGATCTGCCCGAACGCGGCGTGCCGCTGGAGATCGGCCGGGGGCGGGTCTTGCGCGAAGGCGGCAAGGTGGCGCTTCTGTCCTTCGGCGGACGGCTGGCCGAATGCCTCAAGGCGGCCGATGAACTCGATGCCGCCGGACTGCCGACCACGGTTGCCGACGCGCGCTTCGCCAAGCCGCTGGATGAGGATCTGGTAGCCCGGCTGGCCCGTGAGCATGAAGTGCTGGTGCTGGTGGAGGAAGGCTCCGTTGGCGGCTTCGCCAGCCAGGTGCTGCATCTTCTGGCGCAGCGCGGCCTTCTGGATTCCGGCCTCAAGGTGCGGCCCATGTGTCTGCCCGATGTCTATCTCGACCATGACAAGCCGGAGCGCATGTATCAGCGCGCCGGGCTCGACACCAAGGGCATCCTGACCACGGTGTTCGCGGCGCTGGGCCGCGAGGAGGGCGCTGCCACCATCCGCCGCGCCTGAGCGGAGCGGGCGCTGCGGCGCCCGTTTGTCCGGACCTGCGCCCCGACCTATGCGATGCGGGATGGCGCTATGCGAAAACGGTTCGTTGACAGCGGCGCCGTGTTTCTAAAAGGGTTAATGCTCATGCAATGAACGCCGTGCTGACCGCCGGCGTTCATTTTCGTTTGTCGCCGGTGGAGAGCATTATGGCGCAGGCATTGGCTCCGGTGACCGCACTCCTTGTGTCGATCGCCCTTCTGATTGCGGGACACGGCCTGCAAAGCACCCTGCTGCCGCTGGCCGGCGCGCAGGCCGACTTTTCCGATGTGGCCATCGGTCTGGTCTCCTCCAGCTATTTCTTCGGTCTGGTGATCGGCTGTCTCGGCGCACCTTACGTGATCATGCGGGCCGGTCACATCCGCGCCTTTGCCGCGCTGGTGTCGCTGATGTCGGCGGCGGCCATCGTGCATCCGCTTCTCGTCGATCCGGTGGCCTGGAGCCTGATCCGGGTGATCTCCGGTTTCTGCCTTGCCGGCTTTTACATGATCGTCGAGAGCTGGCTGAACGAGCAGGCCAGCAACGAGAACCGCGGCAAGATCATGTCGGTCTATATCGTGTTGCTTTATGCGGCGATGACCGTCGGTCAGATCTCCATCACCACCATGGACATCGCCACCTTCGTGCCTTTCGCGGTGGCCTCGGTTGCGGTCAGCCTCGCGGTCATTCCGGTGTCGCTGACCACCGCCAACCAGCCGGCGCCGATCACCGTGGTGCGATTGCGGCCGGTCAAGCTGTACCGCAACTCGCCGACCGCGCTGGTGGCGGTGTTGCTGATCGGCGTGACCCAGGGCGGTCTGTGGTTGATGGCACCGCTTTATGCGATCCAGATCGGCCTTTCCAACGACAATGCCGCCTATTTCGCGGCAGCGATCGTCGCCGGCGGGGCGCTGGCGCAATGGCCCATCGGTCGGGCTTCCGACCGGGTCGACCGGCGTCTTGTGCTGCTGTTTCTGGCGGCCTGCGCCGCTTCGGTCGGGCTGGCCTTCATGATGCTGACCGTGGAAGGGGCGGCGATGGCCTTCGGGCTCGCCTTCCTGGTCGGCGTGACGACCCAGCCCGCCTATGCGATTGCCGCTTCGCACGCCTTCGACCACGCCGATGCGGATGATTATGTCGAGACCTCCTCGGGTATGAATCTCGCCTTCGGCATCGGTTCGTCCTTCGGCCCCTTGACCGCCTCTCTCTTGATGGAAAACGTCGGTCCCTGGGGGTTGTTCCTGCAGGTCACGGTGATCCAGGGCGCGCTGGCGCTCTATATCCTCTCGCGCGTGTTCCAGCGGGCGGCCGTTTCGGAAGAGGAAAAGACCGACTTCGACTATGCCGCCTCGGCCCAGCTCGGCAACGTGCTCTCGCCCGAACCGCTCGATGTGGAAGACCCCTATGTCATTCCGCCGGAAGAGTTCCCGGCCTATGACCAGGATACGCCGCTGGAAGACGGTGCCGTTGTCGAGGAATACTGGCCGACCTCCGAAACCGATGAGGATGATCCGTCCGAGCCGGAGCCGCAGCCAGCGCGGTCGTAGAGTGGGAGAGCCGGCGGAAGGGAACTTGTGCGGCATGCCTGCCGCAACTGTTGAATGTGGTGCACACGATGGCCATGCGGCAATTGAGCGCTCGACGCCGGCAGGCTCTTGAGGCATTGTCCGGTCGATGATGAGGCAGCCGACCCTTTTCCGGACCTTGCGGCGTGAGCGTTTGCCATTTGCGCTCATCGCCATGCTTGTGCTCGTTCTGCAGCTCTTGGGAGCGGGCTCGGGCATGGCCATGCCGCAGACAGGCGATGGCGCGGTGCAGGGACAGATTCTCTGCCTGGGGTCGGTGGCATTCGGCCTTGAAGCCGAGGGTGGGGAAAGCCCTCGCGAGCACCATGGAGACGGGTTCTGCCCTTGCGGGCCGGTGTGTCCGCACGGTCCGGCCTTGACGGTGGTGCCCCCGGCGGCGGGCGCGGGCGTGCCCGTCGCCGCGCGTACTGCCGTTCGCCAGGCGTGGGCGCCGACCGCCGAAAGGGGCGGGGCCTGTGACGCTACCCGGTCGCCGGGAATTCGCGCGCCTCCACACTTGGTCTGACAGTGGAGTCGATCCGCTGCCGCCAATCTCCTGCGCCGCGACAGGCAAAGGGAGAGCGGCGCGGATCGAGCGTGTTTTCTGCCATGCCGGCCGGGCACCAGCTGCGTGCCGGCGACCAACATCATCTGAACTTTGCGAGATATCACATGAACATCATCAAGTCCGTGGCCCTTGCCGTCGCTCTCACCGCCACCTCCCTGCCGGCGCTGGCCGCCGACGTGACCCTTGGCGAACTGACCCTTTCCGACGCCTGGACCCGGGCCACTCCGCCCAACGCCAAGGCCGGTGGCGGCTTCGTCACCATCACCAACAAGGGCGGCGATGACCGGCTGGTTTCCGCCGCCGCGAATGTCTCCGAGAAGACTGAACTGCATGAGATGGCCGTTATCGACGGTGTCATGAAGATGCGGCCGATGGCCGATGGCATCGCCATTCCGGCCGGCGAGACCGTGGCACTGAAGCCCGGCGGTCTGCATGTCATGTTCATTGGCCTGAACGCGCCGCTGAAGCAGGGCGAGACCGTGCCGGTGACCCTGACCTTCGAGAAGGCCGGTCCGGTAGAAGTCACCTTCTCGGTGGAGAAGATCGGCGCCAAGGGCATGGGCAAAGGCATGGGCCACGGCGCCGGCGGTCACGGTGGCATGAAGAATGGTATGAAGAACGGCAATTCCGGCAATTGAGGACAGGATGTCTGGCTTGAAACTCGTACGATATGGAGCGTGGGCGGCGGTAGCCGCCCTGCTCGGGGTCGTTGCCTACGTTTCGCTCGATTATTATCGGGGCGGGAAGGATGGCAGTGTGATCGCGCCCCTGGCGTCGATTGGCGGCCCCTTCACCCTGACCGACGGATCCACCGGCAAGATCGTGACCGAGGCGGATTTCAAGGGCAAGCCGACCGCCTATTTCTTCGGCTTTACCTTCTGCCCGGATGTCTGCCCCACCACCCTTGCGGAGGTGCAGAGCTGGATCGAGACGCTTGGGCCGGATGCGGACAAGATGAACTTCGCTTTCGTCTCGGTGGATCCTGAGCGGGATACGCCCGAAGTCATGCGCGACTATGTGGCGGCTTTCGACAAGCGCATTCGCCCGTTGTCGGGCACCCGCGAGCAGACCGATGCGATCATCAAGGCCTACCGGGTCTATGCCCGCAGGGTTGAGTTGGACGGTGGCGATTACACCATGGACCATTCGGCGGCGATCTTCCTGATGGACAGCGATAACCGCTTCGTCGGCACCATCGCCTATGAGGAAGACCCGAAGAACGCCATGGCCAAGCTGCGCCGTCTGATCGACAATGCTGCGTCCTGACTTTCGGTCCATCATGTGTGGAGCGCCGGGCTGATGCGCAACGAATTGCTGTGGCCGGCGGGCCTTTTCGTCGTGCTGACCCTGGCGGCCACCGGGTTTCTCTGGCTGAAATACGGAGAGCGGGTGTTCGTCGATCGTCTGCTGTCCGGGCTCGCTGGGTGTTTCTGAAGGGCGTGCCGGGCAATGGCTGAGCGGGAACGGCTTGATCAGCTTCTGGTCCATCGTGGCCTGATGGACAGCCGTGCCCGGGCGCGGGACGCGATCCTCAGGGGCGCGGTGCGGGTCGATGGCCTGGCCGTGACCAAGCCGGGGCAGCGGGTCGCCCTGGACGTACCGCTTTCCTTGGACGATCCGGCGGCCGGCTATGTCTCCCGCGCGGCGCTGAAGCTGAAGGCGGGGCTGGCGCAATTCGCGCTTTCGCCGAAGGGGCGGATCGCGCTCGATCTTGGCGCCTCCACCGGCGGGTTTACCCAGGTGTTGCTGGAAGAGGGCGCCCGGCGGGTGCACGCCATCGACGTTGGCCATGACCAACTGCATCCGCGTATCGCCGCCGATCCGCTGGTGCGTCGGCAGGATGGCATCAACGCCCGTGCTCTGACCAGAGACGACCTCGACGGCGACGTCCCGGAGTTTCTTGTCTCCGACATGAGCTTCATTTCCCTGCGGTTGGCCCTGCCGCCGGCGCTGGCGCTGGCCGCGCCCGGGGCCGAGGCCGTGTTTCTGGTCAAGCCCCAGTTCGAGGCCGGGCGCGAGGCCATCGGCAAGAAGGGGCTGGTGGCCCCCGATGTCGCCGAGAGGGTGGCGGAAGAGCTGGCCAGATGGTTCGCGAGCCAGCGAGGCTGGCGGGTGCTTGGGCTGCATCCCTCGCCGATTTGCGGCGGGGACGGCAACCGGGAATGGCTGCTTGGCGGTGTAAAGGACGGGTGATCGGCGGCTTTTCCTTGTGCTGACGCGCTGTGCGCGGTAACGCGCATCCATGAGCACCGATCTGACGACCACCATCACCGCCCTTGCGCACAAGGGCGAGGGCCGTACCGACACCCCGGACGGCCCTGTCCATGTTCCCTACACCCTGCCGGGCGAAGAGGTCCGGATCTCCGTTCAGGGATCCCGCGCCCGCCTCACTGAGGTTCTGACGCCGGCGCCGGAGCGGGTCGAACCCGTCTGCCGCCATTTCGGCAGTTGCGGCGGCTGCGCCCTGCAGCACATGGCGCATCACCCCTATCTGGACTGGAAGCGGGAACTGGTGGTCTCGGCGCTGGCCGCGCGCGGGCTGACGCCGGAGGTGGAGCCGACCGTGGATGCGGCCGGGCGCGGGCGGCGCCGGGCGGTGCTGGCGGCCACCGGTGCCGGTGGCCGGGTTCTGCTTGGCTATCATCAGCGGGCAAGCCATCGGCTGGTCGCCATTCGCGAGTGTCCGGTCTTGGTGCCGGAAATCGTCGCGGCGCTGGCCGATCTCAGCGCGGTGGCAAAACCGGTGCTGCCACGCAAGGGGGAGGTCACCCTGTCGGTGCTGGCGACGAAGACCGGGCTCGACGTGGCCTTGGCCTCGCCGGTGCGGGTGACCCGGCAGATGGTGCCGGAACTGGTGGAAACCGCCATGGCCGCCGGCTTCGCCCGCCTGTCGCTCAACGGCGATGTGCTGGTGGAGGCCCGTGCGCCATTGCTCGACATCGGCGGCGCTCCGTTGGTGCCGCCGCCGGGCGGCTTCGTTCAGGCAACGGCGGAAGGCGAGGCGGCCCTGGCCGAGCGCGTCGTCGCCGGGGTCGGCAAGGCGCGCAAGGTCGCCGATCTCTTTGCAGGATCAGGCACCTTTGCCCTGCGCCTGGCGCGCAAGGCCACCGTGCATGCGGTCGAGGGAGAGGCGGCGGCGCTTGCCGCGCTCGATCGGGCGGCGCGGGGCGCCTCCGGCTTGCGGCCCGTGCGCATCGAACGGCGCGATCTCTTCCGCAATCCGCTGACGGCCCTTGAGATTGACGATTACGGCGAGGGCGTCGAGGCGGTGGTGTTCGATCCGCCCCGCGCAGGCGCCGAGGCGCAGGCACGGGAGATCGCCCGCTCGAAGGTGCCGACCGTGGTCGCGGTCTCCTGTAATCCCGCCACCTTGGCGCGGGATCTGCGTCATCTGGTCGATGGCGGCTACCGGATCGAGAGCGTGCTGCCGGTGGACCAGTTCCGCTATTCGCCCCATATTGAGGTGGTCGTGGTGCTGCACCGCGACGGCTAAGCCGCTGGCCGCCTCTCGCGCTCCGGCGGAGAGGGGAGAGCGCCATGGCGAGAACTCCGCTACAGACCTGGATGCGCCGTGCTGGCTATGCGGCGCGGCAGGGGGCTCGTGTCGGCTGGTTCACCGTTCAGGGCGAACTGGCGCAGGCCATCACCCGGCAGGTCACCGCTTCGGCGGGGGCGGGAAAGCCGCGCCCCTCGGCCGGCGACAGGCCGGCGGCGCGACGCCGCGCGAAAGCGCCGCTGCCGGATCGGGCGGAGTTGTTCGGCCAGATCGGTGCCCTGTTCCGCCGCGATCTCGCCAATGTGGAGGCCGGGCATTATCCGCTGCCGCGCGGCGAGTTCGGCAGCCCGCTGGCGTTCCTCGACCTAAGCCGCCGGTTCCTGGCCGACGTGCCGGCGGTCGCCCGCCGGCGTGTCTCCGGCCGCCATCAGGAGGTGTTCGAGGCGACACGGGAGACGCCTAAGGGCCTGCCGCGCTACTACCGGCAGAATTTCCATTTCCAGACCGATGGCTGGCTGTCGCGCGACAGCGCCCGGCTCTATGATTTTCAGGTGGAGGTGCTGTTCAAGGGAGCGACAGCGGCCATGCGCCGGCAGGCGCTGGTGCCCTTGTCAAAGCTCTTGCGCCGGGTCGATCAGCGTCAGGTCGCCTACGCGGATATCGCCTGCGGCACCGGCGGGTTGCTGGCGCCGGCGCTCACGGCTTTTCCGCGTCTTTCCGGCATCGGGGTGGATCTGTCCAAACCCTATTTGCAGCATGCCCGCGCCGCGCTTGACCGCCGGCGCGCGGCCCGCGCGCGGTTTGTGGCCGCCAATGCGGAGGCATTGCCCTTCGCGACAGAAAGCCTCGATGTGGTGAGCTGCGTCTATCTGTTCCACGAGCTGCCGCCGAAGGTGCGGGCGATTGTGGCGCGGGAACTGGCGCGGGTGTTGAAGCCGGGCGGAACGCTGATCTTCGCGGACAGCCTGCAGAGCGGCGACCGGCCGGAAAACGACGGGCTGCTCTCCCTGTTTCCGGCGCTGTTCCATGAGCCGTATTTCGGCAGCTACCTGGAAGAGGATCTGGATGGGCTGTTCGCGGTGGGTGGCCTCACGCGGGTGGAGCTGTCCACCGCCTTCCTGACCCGCATCGCGGTGTATGAAAAGCGTGGGCCGGCGTGACGCCAGGCTCAGTCGACGTCGAGCGGGGTGGTTCCGGTGGCGGCGCCCTCTTCGGAAAGCTGGATCTTCTCCACCTTCGCTTCGGCGGATTTCAGCAGCCGGTCGCAATGACGCCGCAGCGCCTCACCGCGCGAATAGAGCTTGATGCTTTCCTCCAGCGGGACGTCGCCCCGCTCCAGCCGTCCGACGATCTCTTCAAGTTCCTTCAGCGCGGTCTCGAAGGAGAGATCGCCGATGGCCGGTTCGCTGCTGTCATGGGTCAAGGCGTCGGATTCCCTGCGCGAGGATGAGAGATACGTGCCGCAAACCTATAAGCCTTGCCCGCCGGCAGCAAGCATCCCCAGCGACGGGTCGCCGCCTCTTGTGGACAGCGGCGGGTCTCCGGGGTGGATACCCGCCACCCGCGTCAGGACTTCATCAGGATCATGATATGGGCCGCCACGGAGCGGGCCAGCCCCTCAAGGTCGTAGCCGCCTTCAAGCAGGGAGACCACCCGGCCGCCGCAATGCCGGTCGGCGAGCTCCATCAGCTTTGACGTGGCCCAAGCGAAATCCGCCTCCACCAGACGCAAGCCGCCGAGCGGGTCGCGCACATGGGCATCGAAACCGGCGGAAATCAGCACCAGATCGGGAGAGAACGCTTCCAGTCGCGGCAGGATGGCGATGTCCATCGCTTCGCGGAATTCCTCGCCGCCATCGCCGGCGGCCAGCGGGGCGTTGACGATGGTGTCGGCCTCGCCGCGCTCGCTCGCCGCGCCGGAGCCGGGATAAAGCGGCATCTGGTGCGTGGAGCAGTACATCACCGTCGGGTCGTTCCAGAAGATATCCTGGGTGCCGTTGCCGTGGTGCACGTCGAAATCGATGATGGCGACCCGCTCCGCACCGTGTTTGGCCTGGGCGTAGCGGGCGGCAACGGCCGCGTTGTTGAACAGGCAGAAGCCCATCGCCCGGTCTTTTTCCGCATGATGGCCGGGGGGGCGACTGGCGCAGAAGGCATTGGACACCTTGCGCTCCATCACCTCGTCCACCGCGCGGCAGGCACTGCCGACCCCGCGCATGGCCGCTTCCCAGGTGCCGGGCGACATGGTGGTGTCGGCGTCGATCCGAATGAGCCCTTCGGTGGGCGCGCTGTTGTGCACCATGTCGATGTAGGACATGGGATGCGCCCGCACGATATCGGCAACCGTCCCCATCGGGGCGATGTCCCGCTCAAGCGACTGGAAGCGCTCGTGCTCCAGAATGCGGTCGATGGCACGGATGCGGTCGGGACGTTCGGGATGTCCAACAGGCGTCAGATGATCGAGATAGGAGGAATGATGCAGGTAGAGGGTTGCCAAGAGCGTTTCCTTGAAAATTGCGTTTTCTGATTATTTCTCCGCATCTGATCGCCGCCGCCGGTGGCTGTCAATGCGTCAGGTCAAAACCGAAGCGCAGCTTGGGTCCTGGCGAACGCAAGCCACACCCGCCCGCCGGTCTGCGCGCGGATAAGGGATGAGCGATCGGAAATCCGGCCTGTCAGCCAAAAAGGTTTATGCCGCCGGCGGCCCAAAGAAAGCCGGGGCGACATTTTCATGCCGACCCCGGGGGAAGGTGCGGGCAAAATGGCCCGTTGGGGAGGTTCGGTGCATCTCCTGAAATTTCAATGTTCATATTATTCGATTCTTGCGTCTTCGCGAAGTGCTACGAAGCATTTATTCAAAAATTTGCGAATATTGGTATTTTTATATCGTAAATTATGACAGGGGCGGGGCAAAATCTGTCGCGGAGGTTGCGGCTGCTTTGTCGGTTCCCGCGGCCGCGAGGATGGCCTTGGGCGCGCGGGGCGCGGCAACGGGTATCTCTACGGCAGGCGGGGCGCTGCCAGCCGTCCGGGCAGGTGTTCGGACCTTCGCCCGATCAGTCGCGCGGTGCGGCGGCGCGGCGCAGGCGGTCGTTGATCGCTTCGCCAAGTCCCGCCTCGGGGATCGGCATGGCGGCGATGCCGGAGGCGCCGGCACCGTCGAGCCTGCGCAGGGCGGAAAACAGCCGCGTCGCCGCCTCGACCATATCGCCGCGCGGGCTGAGGTTTTCGATCGCCACGGCCTGCTCCGCGCCTTCGGGAAGGGGCGCGCCGAAGGCAAGCAGCGCCTCGCCGGGCCGGACATCCGCCGCGTTGAGCCGCAAGGGCGCGTTCGGGGCGTAGTGCGAGGTCAGCATCCCGGGCGCCTGCGGTGCGGCGGTGGCGTTGCCTTCCGGGGCGAACAGCGGCGTGCCCAGCACCGCTTCAATCTTGTCCCGGGCAATCCCGCCGGGCCGCAGCAGCCGAGCCTTGTCGTCGACCAAGGCGATGATGGTGGATTCCACCCCGACCGGCGTTGCGCCGCCGTCGATCACCAGCGCCAGCGAGGCGCCGAGGTCCTCGGCGGCGGCCTCGGCGGTGGTCGCGCTGATCCTGCCGGAGCGATTGGCGCTCGGTGCGGCGAGCGGACGGCCGCTGGCGGCGGCCAGATCGCGCATGATTGCCGCGGACGGAACCCTCAGCGCGATGGTGTCGAGCCCGGCGGTGGCCAGGTCGCACACGGGGCTGTCTTCCCGCTTCGGCACCACCAGCGTCAGCGCGCCGGGCCAGAACGCTTCCGCCAGAGCGCGGGCGCGCTCGTCAAACCTGCCGTGTTTCTCGGCGGCGGCCAGCGATTCGACATGACTGATCAGCGGGTTGAAGCGCGGCCGCCCCTTGGCTGTAAAGATCGCTGCGCAGGCCTCGTTGCTGGTGGCATCGGCGGCGAGCCCGTAGACGGTTTCCGTCGGCACTGCGACAAGATGCCCGTCCGACAGGTCGCGCACCGCTGCGGTAAGCTCCGGCGAGGCCATCCAGTTGCGGGTATTCGGGTCGATCGTCCAGCGTCGCATGCTATCCATCCAGAACGGCGTATCCTGCGGAGCGCGCCAGCGCGCCGCATTCGCCGGATGCTGTCGCAACGTCAGTGATTGACGTTTACGTCAACAGGCTTCATCTTCACACCGCGCCCTGTCGTCGGTTCGCGCCGCGCCGGGGCGTTCTGCGGCGACTTTCCTGTTCCGTCAAGTCGGGACAACGCAATCAGTTCAAGGAGACCTGCCTTATGTACCGTGCCCCCGTTTCGGAGATCGCGTTCACGCTGAAGGAGGTCGCCGGTCTTGCCGATGTGCAGGCCCATGCCGACCACACCGAAGTGTCCGATGATCTTGTCCTGGCGATTCTGGAGGAGGCAGGCCGGTTCGCGGCGGAGGAAATCGCACCGCTGAACACCGTTGGCGACCGACAGGGGACGCGACTGGAAGACGGCGCCGTCACCACCGCACCGGGCTGGAAGGAAGCCTATCGCGCCTGGGCGGAAGGCGGGTGGAACTCGCTGACCGGCCCTGAGGAACATGGCGGCCAGGCGCTGCCGATGATGCTGCAGGCGGCGGCGCTGGAGATGTGGAATTCCGGATCCATGGCCTTTGCCATCGGGCCGACGTTGACGGCCGGTGCGGTCGAGGCGCTGGAAAAGCACGCAAGTCCCTATCTGCAGGAAACCTATCTGCCGAAACTGGTGTCCGGCGAGTGGATGGGCACCATGAACCTGACCGAGCCGCAGGCCGGTTCCGACCTCAATGCCTTGCGCGCGCGGGCCGAGCGGGCCGAGGACGGCACCTACCGGATCTTCGGCCAGAAGATCTTCATCACCTATGGTGAGCATGATCTGACCGACAACATCATTCATCTGGTGTTGGCACGGCTTCCCGATGCGCCCGCCGGCACCCGGGGCATTTCGCTGTTCCTGGTACCGAAGTTCTTCGTCAACCCGGACGGCTCGCTGGGCGAGTGCAACGATGTGCGCTGCGCCGGCGTGGAGCACAAGCTGGGCATTCACGGCTCGCCCACCTGCACCATGGCGTTCGGCGATGGCGACGGTGCGGTCGGTTGGCTGATCGGCGAGGAAAACCGTGGTCTCGCCTGCATGTTCACCATGATGAACAACGCCCGGCTGGCCGTCGGCATTCAGGGTCTCGGGGTTGCCGAACGCGCCACCCAGCAGGCGCTCGCCTATGCGCTGGACCGGCGTCAGGGCCGGGCGCCGGGCGCCGATGGGGCCGGCATGAGCCCCATTGCCGACCATCCGGATATCAAGCGCTCGCTGCTGTCGATGCAGGCCTGGACCCAGGTGGCCCGGGCGATCTGCTACGCCAACGCCCATGCCATCGACATGGCGCGGCTGGCGGGCGAGGCGGAGCGCCGGCACTGGAACGAGCGCGCGGCCATGCTGACGCCGATCGCCAAGGCGCTCTCCACCGATATCGGCGTCGAGGTCGCGTCCCTCGGCGTGCAGATCCATGGCGGCATGGGCTATGTGGAGGAGACCGGCGCGGCCCAGCATTTCCGCGACGCACGCATCGCGCCGATCTATGAGGGCACCAACGGTATCCAGTCGATCGATCTGGTGCTGCGCAAGCTGCCGCTGTCCGGCGGCGAGCACCTGCAGGGGTTGCTCGATGAGCTGGCAGCGGTTGCCGCTGCCGCAAGGGACGATGGTCGCGAAGGCTTCGAGCCGATGGGCGTGGCGCTGCAACGGGCGCTGGCCGATCTGCGCGGTGCTGCCGACTGGATGCTGAGAGCGCAGGCGGAGGGGCGCCAGGCGGAGGCCCTTGCCGGGGCGACGCCCTTCCTGCGCCTGATGGGGCTGACGCTGGGCGCCGCGCTGCTCGCCAAGGGGGCGCTTGCTTCGGATGCGGACGAGAGCGCCGGCGCGCACCGTATTGTGCTCGCCCGCTATTTCGCGGCCAGCCATCTCGGCGAGACTGGGGCCCTGGCGGCGCAGATCGCCACTGCGTCGGATGTGGTGCTGGCCTATCGGGCCGAGGCATGAGGGCCGGAAAGACCGGATTGCGGAGGAGCGCATGATCGAAATCGAAACCGCTGGTGGGGTGCAGGTTCTGCGCCTCAACCGGCCAGCCAAGAAGAACGCCCTCACCGGCGAGATGTACACCGCCTTGTCCGAGGCGCTGGAGCGTGGCAACGACGATCCGGATATCCGCGCGCATCTGCTCTGCGGCGTGCCGGGGGCCTTCACCGCCGGCAACGATATCGCCGATTTCCTGCAATACGCGATGGGCGATGGCGGCATGGCGGATGCGCCGGTGGTGCGGTTCCTGCGTGCGCTGGCGCGCTGCGAAACACCGCTGGTGGCGGCGGTCGATGGCCTGGCCATCGGCGTCGGCACCACGCTCCTGTTCCATTGCGACATGGTCTATGCGAGCCCGCGCGCCCTGTTCAAGACGCCGTTCCTCGATCTGGGGCTGGTACCGGAGGCCGGCGCCAGCCTTTTGGCGCCGCAGCGGATGGGGCACGGCCGTGCCTTTGAGCTGTTGTGCCTCGGGGAAGGGTTCGATCCGGTGCGGGCCAAGGCCGCCGGTCTCGTCAATCACATCGTTGCGGAGGAAGCCATCGAGCTGGAGGCGCTTCAGTGCGCCAAGGCGATCGCCGCCAAACCGGCGGAGGCGATGGCCCTGTCGCGTCGATTGCTGATCGGCGACCGGACTGTCCTGCATACGCGGATGAAGGAGGAAATCGAGCTGTTCGCACAGCGTCTGCGCTCGGAGGAGGCCAAGGCTGCCTTCACCGCGTTCATGGCCAGATCGCAAGCCAGGGACTGAGAGCGCAAGGCACTCTCAAAGTGATGGGGCCGGTCCGGTGACGGACCGGTCGGGGAAGGAAAAGGGAGGGCGGCATGTCGCTCAAGGGAAAGACGCTGTTCATCACCGGGGCCTCGAGGGGCATCGGCAAGGCGATTGCGCTGCGCGCCGCGCGCGATGGCGCCAATATCGCCATAGCCGCCAAGACGGCGGAGCCGCATCCGAAGCTGGAAGGAACGATCTACACCGCGGCCGAGGAGATCGAGGCCGCCGGCGGCAAGGCCCTGCCGCTGATCGTCGATGTGCGCGAGGAGACGCAGGTCAAGGAGGCCATCGACAAGGCGGCGGCGACCTTCGGCGGGCTCGACATTCTCGTCAACAACGCCAGCGCCATTCAGTTGACCCCGCTCGCGGCAACCGACATGAAGCGGTTCGATCTGATGCATCAGATCAACACCCGGGGCACCCTGGTCTGCTGCAAGCATGCGCTCGATCATCTCGCCCGCGCGGACAATCCGCATATCCTGATGCTGTCGCCGCCGCTCGACATGCAGGAAAAGTGGTTTGCGCCGTTCACCCCTTATGCCATCGCCAAATACGGTATGAGCTTGGCGGTGCTAGGGCTGGCCGGGGAGCTGCGGCCCAAGGGGATTGGTGTCAACGCCCTGTGGCCGCGCACCACCATCGCCACGGCGGCGGTGCGCAATCTGATCGGCGGTGACGATATGGTGAGCAAGAGCCGCACGCCGGAGATTCTCGCCGATGCGGCCTATGAGATCTTCACCAGCCCGGCGAAATCCTTCAGCGGCAATTTCCTGATCGACGACACGTTCCTTACCGCGCGGGGCGTGACCGATTTCGACCGCTACCGGGTCGATCCTGCGCAGCCGCTGATGCCGGACTTCTTCGTGCCGGATGACAGCGAGCCACCCGTCGGGCTTGGCCCGGCAAAGGAATAACGCTCGGACTTTGCCCGGCAAAGGGGTAACGCTCGGACTTTGCCCGGCAAAAGGGGGGAGCTATGGGCTTGCCCTCAAGTGGGCCCAAGGAAGCTGAGACGACGATTGTGGGCGCGAAGGGCGGAGCTACCAGCCCTTCGCGCGCCAGAACAGTGCCCCGACGACGGCGGCGAGGCAGATCGCGAATGCGATCGCCCGGGCGACCGGAAAACGCTCCTCGCGATGATGTCTCCGACGGCGCTGTCGCATTGGGAGATCGCCTTTCAGCTCAGTCGAACTCCGGTCCGCGTGCGCGATAGGGCCGCAGTTCCTGCCATGCGCGCATCAGGGTTTCCAGCTCCTCGTCCGGCTCTTCCGGCAGGGTGATGCGCAGGGTGATCAGGAGGTCGCCGCGTCCGCCCTGCTTGTTGGGAAGGCCCTTGCCCTTCAGGCGCATGGTCTTGCCGCTGTTGGCGTTCGGGGCGATGTTCAGGTTGATGGCGCCATCCAGCGTGGGAACGCGCACCTTTCCGCCAAGCACCGCTTCATAGAGCGTCAGCGGCAGGTCGAGCCTGAGATCGTCGTCGCTCGGTGTGAACAGGGCATGTCGGGCAAGCCGGATCTCGACGATGGCATCGCCGGCCGCCCCGCCGTAATCACCCGGGTGTCCCTGGCCGCGCAGGCGGATTTTCTCGCCATCGACCGTGCCGGCCGGCAAGCTGACATCCAGTGTCTTGCCGCTGGGCAGGGTGACCCGCGCCTTGCCGTCATGAACGAGCTGTTCGAGGGTGACGCGGGCGACGAGATGAGCATCGGCGCCCCGTTTCGGTGCGGGGCCTCGGGCGCCCGCGCCCCGGCCCCCGGCCGCGCGACCTCGTCCGCCGAACCCGCCAAGGATATCGTTCAGGATATCGTCGAAGGCTCCGCCACCAGCCGCGCCCTGGCGAAAGCCGCCGCGCGGCCCGCCGGCATTGCGGAACAGGTCGCTGTCGGCGAACCCGTCGAAACCATGTGCCTGGAAGCGCGGCTTGCCTTCGGCGTCGATCTCGCCGCGGTCGAACTGGCCCCGCTTTTCCTTGTCGCCAAGGATTTCATAGGCCTGGTTCGCCTCGGCAAAGCGCTCTTGTGCCTTCGGGTCTCCGGCATTCTGGTCCGGATGATAGGATTTGGCGAGCTTGCGAAAGGCTCGCTTGATGTCCGCCTCGCTCGCCGATTTATCGACGCCGAGAACGCTGTAGGGATCACGCATCGCTCCGACCGCGTTTGCTTAGGGGTCTTAAGGGTATACACCTGCCAGGTGCCTAAGAGCCATATGGGATTTGATAGGAATAAAATCCAGATCTCTCGCCTGGGGATTTTGCCGCAGATACGGCCTGCGCGAAGCTCAGGCGTCGCTGTCCGGCGCCGATGAGGTCTTCAACTCGATCACCGCCCAGTCCTGCATGGCATCACGGCAGGCAACGCCGCGATAGGCGCGCACGCCGCCAATGGTGTTGGCCGTTGTTTCGAAGCTGGAACAACCGGTGCCGCCGGCGACCTTGTCCTCGACAAGGGAGAGGATGGTGCCGGAATTTCCGGTGACCGGATTGTTCCAGGAAAGCGGCGGCGCGGTGCGCGCGCCATCGCTGGCCTCGGCGATCGTCCGGGCGATGATCACCCGGTCTTCCCTGCCAATGTCCACATCCGCGGCATCTTGCTGGGCGTCGATAGACCCTGTCAGGTCGAGCGGGACTTCGACATCGGCGCTGCCGACCGGCATGGAGACGCCGCTGCACGCGCTGGTAAGCAGGGCGCAGGAGATCAGCAGTGCAAGCTGTGGCTGGCGCAACCGGTCAAAAACGGTATATGTCGCTTGCTTGCACTGCATTGGGCAACCGTCCCATACCTGAACTTCGGTGACCTGCCGCCCGGCTCGATTCGCACCGCTTCTGTGAACGGAGACACCATGACGACGTCGAAACAGGATCAATCAGAAGCCTTAACAAAAGGTGACTTCGTTGAAGCAGCGGAACCGTTTCAGCTTGTGGCTGAATGGTTTGCCGATGCGCAAGCCTCTGAACCGAACGATCCGAACGCGGGCGCGCTGGCGACGGTCGATCCCGATGGCCTGCCGAATGTGCGCATGGTGCTGGTGCGCGGTCTCGATGCGGGCGAGTTCGTCTTCTACACGAATTACGAAAGCGCCAAGGGGCGGGAGCTCTTGTCCGCAGGCAAGGCCGCCCTGGTCTTTCATTGGAAGTCGCTGCGCCGGCAGATCCGGGTGCGCGGCCTGGTGGCGCCGGTCCCTGCGGAAGAGGCGGATGCCTATTACCAGTCGCGTCCGCGCGGCAGTCGTATCGGCGCCTGGGCCTCGCAGCAGTCCCGGCCGCTGGAAAGCCGCTTTGCTCTTGAGAAGGAAGTGGCCCGCTTCACCGCCAGGTTCGGCATCGGCGAGATTCCCCGTCCCGAGCATTGGTCGGGGTTCCGGCTGACGCCGCTTGAAATCGAGTGTTGGCATGACCGGCCCTTCCGCCTGCATGACCGGGTGGTTTTCCGCCGCGAGGATGCCACCGCCCCCTGGCGCAAGCAGCGGCTTTACCCGTGAGCGCGACAGGCGCGGGCGCGGGCGGGGAAGGCATGGCGGGCAGTGCCGCCATTCCGGAACTGACCACGGCGCGCCTGCGTCTGCGCGGCCATCGGATCGAGGATTTCGACGAGTGCGCGGCGCTCTGGGCCGATCCGGGCGTGGTCCGCCATATCACCGGGACGCCCTCAACGCGGGAGCAATCCTGGAGCCGGCTGTTGCGCTATGCCGGGCACTGGGTGCATCTGGGGTTCGGCTATTGGGCGATTGAGGAGCGGACCACCGGTCTTTACGTTGGCGAGGCAGGGTTCGCCGATTATCGGCGCGATATCGAGCCCTCGCTGGAGGGCTGCGCCGAGGCGGGCTGGCTGATTGCGCCGCGCTGGCAGGGGCGGGGCTTCGCCACCGAAGCGGTCTCGGCTCTCGTCGCTTGGGGCGACCGCAATCTGCCGCAGGATATGATGGCCTGCATGATCTCGCCGGAAAACATGGCCTCGGTCCGGGTGGCTGAGCGGGTCGGCTTCACCCCCTGGACCGCAGGCACCTATCTTGGCGATACGGTTCAGCTCTATCGGCGAGCCGCCAGGCGCGACTAAAGCAGCTTCTTCCAGCGGAAATAGAGGAAGGTCAGCAGCACCGATCCCAGCATGACGCCGAGCGAGAACGGGTAGCCATAGAGCCACGAAAGTTCCGGCATCTGGGTGAAGTTCATGCCATAGATCGAGGCGATCAGGGTGGGCGGCATGAACACCACGGCGAGAACGGAGAAGATCTTGATGATCTGGTTCTGTTCGAGATTCACCAGACCGACGGTGGCATCCAGCAGGAAATTCAGCTTGGCATCAAGGGCGCTTGCGTGCTCGCGGACCGAGCGGATGTCGCGGCCGAGCGCCTTGCAGATCGCCTTCTGCTGACCGGTAAGCTGCACGAGCCGCGCATGGGTGGCCAGGTAGATGAACAGCCGCTCCAGCGTCGCGCAGGCATCGTGCATGCGTGCCACGGTCAGGCCGATGCGGCCGATCTTCTGGATGGTGCCCTGATATTCGCTGCTCTTGCGGCTGTCGAGCCCGCCGCCGAACACCAGGTTCGAGACCTTGTCGAATTGCGCGGACGCCTCCTCGATCACGTCGGCGGCCCGGTCGGCGACCGCATCCAGCAGCACGAGAAGAGCATCGGCGCCGGTGCGCGCGTTGGCGTTTTCTCCCTGCAGTCGCCGGGCGGCAATGGCGATTGAAGATGGTTCGCCGTGACGGATGCTGACGAACCGCTCCTTGGTGACAACGAAGGTCATGGAGGAGGCGGTGGGGTCGGGGTCGCGTGAGACCATCGGCATCAGGGCGGTCATCACCAGCGCGTTGCCTTCCTGATAGAGCCGCTCGGAGGTTTCAATCGCCGCCATCTCGTCGCGGGTCGGCAGATCGACGCCGATCCAGCTGGAAACGGCGGCCCGCTCTTCGGCGGTCGGTGCCGCCAGATCGACCCAGATCGCGTCCGGCGGTAGCTGATCGTCGGTGCCGAGTGATGTCTGGACGAGCCGGGTCGGCCTGCGGCAATAAGCTGTGATCATATGCAAGAACCTCCTGATGCTCGCCCTACAATGCTTGTGCGACGAACATCTTACAGAACCGTCATTCCGGCATCCCGAAAGAAGCCGGCACGACAGGCGCGAAGGGGGAAAGGCATGGCCGGCATGTGGAGACCGCCACGGCCTGACCCGCGTATGGAGCGCGTGGGGGGCAGGCTCGGTTGCGCGCCCGCAGGGGGGCGGCGCTGAAAGGTGGTTTGTCGGGAAAATAGGAGAAACCGCGGCCCAAGGGAGATGCCCTCGCCGCAAGCGGCGCAGGCCGGCCCTGGGTGCGAAAATCGAGCCGTTCTGAAACAAGCGGAAAGCCGCGCCGGTGACGGTGCGGCTTCCGGGGCAGCTTACTTGGGCCGGCGCGTTGCCGGTTTGCCAACACCCTTCTTGCAAAGGGCTGCGGCGCTCACGGCGTTGATGCCCACTGGCTTGTAAAGCTTGCCGAGGTCGGGGCGTGGGGTGGCTTGGGTGGCTTTGTCTGACTTCGCGCTCATGATCACGGTCCATAAGCAAGGGGCGGTGAGCCGTGGACTCATTTCCTTCGGCTCGTGCACAGTTCGAGTGCAATTTCGTCGAAACTAAGGATGGCGCCAACAATTGTCAGATGGCCAGTCACATTCCTTATCGCCTTGTAACTTTTTGCGAGACTGCATTGCCAGCTAGGCTCTGGGAGGCAGGTAATTTTCGCCGCATGGGCGGCGGCGTGTGAGCCTGAAAAAGAGGTGGGGAAAGGCCGATGTGCCGGGAGCGCGGGGTCGTGCAAGAGAAACGGCCGGTCGCATGACAGAAAGCGACGGGCAGGGGCTTGGCCCGGTCCCCGTTCTCATGTCATTCGGTGCGCATGCGCTTGCCACCTGGCCGGCCCCTCGTCTCGGCGGAGCTGGGCCGGATTACGCACGCGATTGGAATACCTCTTTGAATTTCGAGCTGGTGATTGGATCGCCCACGTTTCCTGCAAGGGGAACGATCGCCGTCATCATCCCCAGGATGAGGGGGCATGGCGTCAGGTCGCTTTGAGCGGCCTCCGAAGCGGGCACATGAAGCAGGAACTTCGGTGATTGTCGCTTCGCTTTGGTATTCGCGGTGGGACGAATCCGCTGAAGAAACCCACCGGAAGGAATGCAAGGGCGGTGGGGTTCGCGTGCGTGCTCATGGAGCAGCCATGATAGCGCATACACGAATTTGCGATTGCGTGGTCGTGCCCGGTGCAGCTTCAGAAGGGCCGCCAAGCCGGGGCTGCACCTTGCAGAGCGGTTCAGTTCGCCGGTGGAGACGGCGGGACGGTCTCATCCCCCTGATAGATCTCGCTGAGATCGTCCGGCAAATCCTCGATTTGGGCTGGATCGGTTCCCGTGCCCGTTTCAGCATCCGTCTCAGGGCCGGGCTTGCTGGCCGGCATTGGCGGTGGTCCCTGCCTTTGCGGGGTCTCGCCCGGGGCGAGCAATGGCAGATCTTCCGGCTCGACGTCATCGTCCACCGGTTCAAGCACGCCATAGGCTTCCAGCAGCGTGGCGTCGAGCCCGTCGAGGAAGGCGCGAATGCGCCGCGCATTGGCGCCCAGGTCATGGCGCCCGTAGCGGGAGGCGGACCGGATATCGAGGCGGGCGCCGACCGGATCGGGCAAGATCCTCAGCGCGATGTCGTCGCGAAAGCCGAACAGCAGCGATTTCGCTTCGGCCTGGAACCGGGTCGGCTCGTCCGGCAGTCCCGGTGGCAGTTCCGCGGTGATGGTCCAGCCCATCCGCCCGGCGACGTTCAGCGCCGCCGCATGCAATTCGCCCGGCGCGATGCGGAACCGGCGCGAGACAAGGTCCGGATAGGCTTCGGCCTGCAGGGCGCCGGTTTCGAATCGGCGCGGTGGAGCTCCGGGGGAAAGCGGGGGCAGCGCGGGCGGTGCCTCCGTATCGGTGCTGACATCCGCCAGAAAGGGAGAGCGCAGCAGCTCCACGCTCGCCCCGGCGACAGGGGCAAGGGCCACCGTCCCGTAGAGCAGCGCGACGGCGGCATCGCGCCAGCCGCTGCCGCCATCGCGCCACAGGTTGCTCAGAGCGATGCCCGCGCCGATGCAGGCAAAGGCGCCCAGCGAGAAACCGAGCGCCAACAGGATGAACAGTTGCGGTGTGGTGATCAGCGCCGTGTGATGGGCAAGCGCTGCGATCACCAACACGGGCACGCCCAGGCGTCCAACCTTGCGGCTGAGGCGGGCGAGGCGCGAACTGCGGCGCGGGAGGACTTTATGCATGGCCGGGGTCAGCAATCCCGTTCGATAGACCGACCCCGGACTTAGCACGCTGGCGGCGCAATGCGAACACCCGCGCGGCGCGCACCAACGCTATTGCGGGAAGGAGAAGTCGGCGAATTGTTCGCGCAAGGTGGTCTTGCGGATCTTGCCGGTCGCCGTATGCGGGATCTCCTCCACGAAGATCACGGCATTCGGCACCCACCATTTCGCCACCCGGCCCTCGAAATAGGCGAGAATATCCGCCTCGTTTGGCGTGTGCCCTTCGCGTGGGACGACCACCAGAAGCGGCCGTTCATCCCATTTCGGATGAGCGACACCAATGACGGCGGCCTCCGCCACATCGGGGTGATCAAGCGCCAGATTTTCCAGGTCGATGGTGGAGATCCATTCGCCGCCGGATTTGATCACATCCTTGGCCCGGTCGGTGATCTGCATGTAGCCGTTTTCATCGATATGCGCGACATCGCCGGTATCGAAATAGCCTTCCGGATCAAGCAGGTCCGAACTGTCTTCCTTGTAGTAGGCGGCGGAGACGGCGGGGCCGCGCACCTTCAGCCGGCCGAAGGTGCGCCCGTCCCAGGGACGCTCGACGCCATCGTCGTCGGTGATTTTCATCTCCACCGTGAAGGGCGTGTGTCCCTGTTTCTCCTGAAGGTCGAGCAGGGCCTCGCCATCAAGACCGGCGACCTCCGGCTTGAGCGAGCAGGCCGTGCCGAGCGGGCTCATTTCCGTCATGCCCCAGGCATGGATCACCCGCACGTCATAGGTGGTTTCGAAGGCCTTGGTGATGGCCCGCGGACAGGCCGAACCGCCGATCACCACCCGCTCCAGATGGGGAAGCGTCTTGCCGGTCTTTTCCAGATATTGCAGCAAGGCCAGCCACACGGTCGGCACGGCGGCGGTCAGGGTGACCTTCTCACTGTCGAGCAGCTCCCAGATCGCCTCGCCATCCATGCGCGGTCCCGGCATCACCATCCCCGCACCGGAAAGGGGGCAGGAGAACGCCAGCGACCAGCCATTGGCGTGAAACAGCGGGACCACCGGCATCACCCTGTCGCGGGCGGCAAGGCCCAGCATGTCCGGCACGGCAGCGGCCATGGCATGCAGCACGTTGGAGCGATGCGAATAGACCACCCCCTTGGGGTTTCCGGTGGTGCCGGAGGTGTAGCACATGCCCGCCGCCGCGTTTTCGTCCAGCGCCTTCCAGGCGAAATCATCATCGGCTTCCGCCAGCCAGCTTTCATAGGCCACCGCGGGAAAGGTGGTCTCGGGCATATGCTCTGCGTCGGTCAGGACGATGACCTGCTCGATCGTCGAAAGTTGCGGCCAGATCTTTTCGACAATCGGCAGGAAGGTGAGATCGACGAACAGCAACCGGTCTCCGGCATGGTTGATGATCCAGGCGATCTGATCGGGAAACAGGCGTGGGTTGATCGTGTGATAGATGGCGCCGATGCCCAGCAGCCCGTACCAGGTCTCCATATGCCGCCAGGTGTTCCAGGCCAGAGTGGCCACCCGGTCGCCTTCCTTCACGCCATAGGCGTCGAGCCGCTTGGCCAGGCGCAACGCGCGCTGGCGCATCTGCGCATAGGTCGTGCGGTGGATCGGCCCCTCGACCGAACGGCTGACAATTTCTCGCGTCGGGTGATTGCGTGCGGCATGGTCAAGAAGTCGGTTACAGGTCAGCGACCAGTCCTGCATCAGACCGGGCATGGCTGGGTTGGGCATGGGCATCTCCTCCTTTGCTGCCTCTTTGAGTTGCAGCATCCTCCGGACCCAATTTTATGACGAGTGGTTCTGCCGCTGTCCAGCGGTTGCTCACTATCACAAAGGCCAAGATGGCATCTTCCGCAGATCCCGGAAAGCGCATTCCGCAAAGGAAGTTGCGGCGCATCGTGTGATCGCTTTCCCGGAAAGGCGAAAGGAGAGAAGGAGAAGAGAGGTCGTTGTTCAGGCGGCCGCGTTGGCGGTGATCCAGTCGAGTGCCTGCGTCAGCGAGGCAGCGACATGGTTGGCGTGCGGTGTAAGCACCTCATGGCCGACCGTGCCGGTGGTGACCCCAAGGGTGCGCACCCCGGCGGCCCGGCCCGCATGAAGGTCATGCAGGCTGTCGCCGACCATGACGACATCGCGCGGTTCAAGCTTGGCCTCCCGGCAGAAACCGAGGATCATGCCCGGATCCGGCTTGGCGCCATAGCCGCTGTCGAAGCCGAGAATCTGTGTGAAGCGGGCATCGATCCCCAGTGCGGAGAGCTGCGCGCGCGCCGAGGCTTCCGCGTCGTTGGTGGCGATGCCGAGGGCAAGGCCTAGGGCGGAAAGTGCATCGAGCACCGGCATCAGGTCATCGAACGGCGTGATATGCGGCAGGCTCATGTCGCCGATGCGGGCGTTGATATCGGCGGCCAGTTCCGCCGGGTCGGTGAGGCCGAGGATCTGCGCATAGGCATCGGCCACATCGTCGTTGGAGCCGGCGACCATGATCGAATCCGGGGCGAAACGCTGCTCATGAAGATAATAGCCGCTGACCTCGGCCAGCCGACCCATGATCCCGTCGTCGCCATCGGCAAGCTCGGCGATCAACGTGTAGAAGGTCGGTCCCCAGGTGCGCTGGAAGTCGATCAGCGTGCCGTCCTTGTCGAACAGAACTGCCTTGATCCGGGTTGTCATATCCGCTCCACCATATCGGTCAGTGCCAGAAGGTCCCGCATGTTGTCGAGCACCACATCTGCGTTTGCCTCCAGATCGGCGCGGCTGGCGGCGCCGGTGGTGACGGCGACGCGGATCATGCCGGCATCGCGGGCCGCGTGCATGTCGTGCAGGCTGTCGCCGACCATGGCGATCTCGCCGGGCGCAAGGTCGACATGCCGGGCAAAGGCGAGAAGCTGACCCGGCGCCGGCTTGCGGCCGAACCCGGAATCATACCCGGCGAGAAAGGCGAAACTGTCGCCGAGGCCGAGTGCGTCCATCTGGCGCCGGGCCGAGGCTTCCGTGCCGTTGGTGGCAACGCCGAGCGGAATATCGGCCCGGGCGAGCCGCTGCAGGGTGTCGACCACCCCATCGAACGGCGACACGTTGGTAACGCAGCGCTCCAGCAAGGTCGCCTCGATGCGCTCCAGCATGGCATCCGGATCGCTTTCGCCGAGGATTTCCGCCCAGCCGGCGGCGTAGTCGGCCGGGGCCTGAACCTTCAGCACCGAGGGGCCGGTGAAGCAGGCGCGTGTCGTGTCGAACATGGCGACCTCCTCAAGGGTCGCCAGAATGCCGGCATCGCCGGCGGCAAGGTCGCGCAGCACTTCGGCAATGGCCGGGCCCCAGGTCCGGTCGAAATCGGTCAGGGTGCCATCTCGGTCAAAAAGAACGGCTTGGATGCGCATCTAGGGTCCCGCGAGGTTTTATCAGGAAACAACAGAAAGGTCGTGACGGTCTCATGACATGCCCCGGCGTGCGGGTCAAAAGATCAACGCTTTTTGTGGGCACGCGCGCTCAGCGGCGGCGATACCGGGTGGAGGGGGCAAGCGGCCCGTCGCCGCTGACCTGATGCTGGTCGATCAGGAATTCAAGCTGGGCAAGGACGGAGAGCGCCGCGGCCGGGCGCAGGCGCGGATCGAGCCCCCGATAGATTCGCGCGACCAGATCGGTGACCGTTTGCGGGCCGTCGGAAAGCTCAGTGAGGATCGCCCGTTCCCGGGTCTGCCGGTGCGCCTTCAGTCCGGCAAGATAGGTGGCCGGATCGCGCACCGGCCCGCCGTGCCCGGGCAGGTAGCACCGGTCGGAGCGGGCCTGCAGCTTGTTGAGCGAGGCCATGTAGGCGCTCATCGAGCCGTCTGGCGGGGCGACGATGGTGGTCGACCAGGCCATGACATGATCGGCGGAAAACAGGGTGTCGTCGTAGTCGAGGGCAAAGCACAGGTGGTTGGCCGTGTGTCCCGGCGTTGTCACGGCGGTCAGCCGCAAACCGTCGACCTCGATGGCCTCGGCATCCTCCAGCACTTGGTCGGGATCGTAATCCTCATCGGAACTGGCATCGAGCGGGTTGATCTCGCCTTCGCCGAGCGGGCGTGCGGCACGGTGCGGACCGCAGCCGATGATCGGCGCGCCGGTCCGTTCCTTCAGGAGCCGCGCCCCGGGCGAGTGATCCTTGTGGGTGTGGCTGATCAGGATCGCCGTCACCGGTGCCGATCCGGCTTCGGCAAGCAGCAGATCGACATGCGCTTCGTCCAGGGGGCCGGGATCGAGCACGGCGACCGCGTCACGGCCGATCAGGTAGCTGTTGGTTCCGTGCCAGGTGAAGGGGCTGGCGTTGCGCGCGGTGACCCGCCGCACCGCATCGGAAATCCGCACCGCCGCGCCATGCTGCGGGTCGAAATCGCGGTCATGCTTCAGATCGGCCATTGAACGGGTCCTCGCGCCGGCAGGTGGGATGATCCGCTCTAGACGATGCACCCGGAGGGAAGCAAGCGGAAGGTGCGGAGGGGGCTGCGGCGGTCCCAACACCTTCATCGGCAAGGTGTTCGGTCATCTTGCCGGCTAACAAGAGGATTGCGACTTTGGGATTACATGTCTAGGTTTTCCGGTTGTGTGGCTACACGGAGCGCGATGCACCGTCGCTGGCAGGGGAGGTAGAGATGCCGGCTGATGGGAAGAAATTGCAAGGAATCGCGCGACGGTTGTCACATAGCCGTTGTCGAACTCAACTATTGGCCGAGCCAGCGACGCGGGAGGAGAGATTTGCCGGTCCGTCGTTGCCTCATGTCATGCATAAAAAGGGAAGGTCCGTCATGTCCATTTCACGCCGTTTGATGCTGAAGGGCTCCGCCGCAGCATCCACGCTTCTCGCCGCTCCGGCGATTCTCAAGGCGGGCGACGCGCTCGCGTCCTCCGGTCAGGTCAATGTGTTTGCCTGGGGTGATTACATCCAGGAGAACATGATCGACAAGTTCACCAAGGACACGGGTATCACCGTGAACCTGTCGACCTACGGGTCCAACGACGAGGCGGTGCAAAAGCTCAAGGCCGCCGGCGGCAAAGGCTTCGACGTGATCTTTCCGTCCGTGACCAACGGGCCGCAGTATTATCCGGACAATCTGCTGAAGCCGCTCGACGAGAGCAAGCTGACCCTCGACAACCTGATCCCGTCGATGCTGCGCGACAGTGTCCAGCTCGGTGGCACTTATCGCGGCAAGCGGATGCTGCTGCCGTTCAACTGGGGCACCGAGGCGGTGACCTTCGACAGCACCGTGTTCCCGATGGACGATGCGGATGTGTCGCTCGGCGCGTTCTGGACGCCGGAGGCGGTCGGCAAGGTGGCGTTCCGCCAGAAGTCGGCGCTGACCGGTGTGGGCCTTTATCTCGACGCCATCGGCCAGGTGAAGTCGAACCGGATGCTTGATGTCTACAAGACCGAGGATGAGGCGCGCCGGGTCTACAGCGCGGTTGCGGCCTTCATCATCGAGAATAAGAAGAACATCGCCGCCTTCTGGAACAACGCCACCGAGGCCACCAATGCCTTCAAGCAGGCCGGTGCGGCGATCGGCCAGACCTGGGACACCACCGGGCTGCTCCTCAACCGCGAGGACGCCAAGTGGAAGTACCGGATGCCCAAGGAAGGCGGCATCACCTGGATGGATTCCATGGGCATTCCGACCGGGGCCGAGAATGTCGATCAGGGCTATGCCTTCATCAACGCCATGCTCGACCCGAAGATGGCGGGCATGTTCGCCACCAACACCGGCTACAACTCGGCGGTGACCGGCGCGGCCGATCATGCCAGCGAGAGCTACAAGAAGCAGTTCTCCGAGGTCTACAATGCGGAGAATCTGGCGAACCTGTGGTGGTGGCAGGCCGACCAGCCCTGGACCTCGCCGGTGGTCGGCGAATACGTCGATGCGGTCACCAACGCCTGACCAGGCATTGTCGCCTGATCTCAGGCGCATCAACCGATGGATTGCGGCTCCGGCCGCAGTCCGCTTTTCCCGGAGGAGGGTCCGGGCGGGATTTTGGGGAGGAAGTGCGGGATGCACGGCAAGGACGTTGTGCTGGACGGCGTATCGATGCGGTTCGGGGATTTCACGGCGGTACAGCCGACCGATCTGACCATCGAGGCGGGGGAGTTCTTCTCCATTCTCGGGCCGTCGGGCTGCGGCAAGACCACGATCTTGCGCATCATTTCCGGGTTTCTCGACCCGACCGCCGGCGACGTGCGCATCGGCGGCGACACCATGACCGGCATTCGCCCCAATGCCCGGCCAACCGCGCTGATCTTTCAGAACCTGGCGCTGTTTCCGCTGATGAGCGTGTGGGAAAACGTCGCCTTCGGTCTGGAGGCGCGCGGCATCGCCAAGGCGACCCGGCGCGAGCGTGCCGAGGAATTGCTGGCGATGGTCGCCCTCGACGGTCAGGGGGAGAAGAAGCCGACCGAACTGTCCGGTGGTCAGCGTCAGCGCGTCGCCATCGCCCGGGCACTGGCGGTGGAGCCCTCGGTGCTGTTGCTGGACGAACCCTTGTCCGCGCTCGATCTGAAGCTGCGCCAGCACATGCGCGCGGAGCTGAAGGAGCTGCAGCGCAAGACCGGCGTCACCTTCATCTACATCACCCATGATCAGGGCGAGGCGCTGACCATGTCCGACAGGGTCGCGGTGATGAACCGGGGCGTGATCGAACAGGTTGCGTCCTCAGATGAAATCTACAGCCAGCCGGCGACCCCGTTCGTCGCCAGTTTCGTGGGCGAGCAGAATGTGTTCCGCGGGCGGCTGACGGCCGTCAACGGCGAGGTGGCGGAGGTTGAAACCGCCCATGGAACCTTGCGCGGTCAGCCGCGCAATGGCGTTGCCGCCGGCGATGACGTGATGATCTTCGTGCGGCCGGAACGGGTCGGCCTGTCCCGGGCAGGGGCAGCGGAGGCGCGCGACAACCGTCTGCCTGCGACCATCGAGCGGCGTGATCTCGAAGGCCCCTTCGTCAATCTCCATTGCCGCGCCGGCGAGACCTCGCTGATGATCCATCTGCCGAACTCCGGCGAGAGTGGACCGGACCTTGCCGGCGAGGCGGAGCTGGGCTTCCAGATCGCCGATGCGGTGGTCATGCCAGCCGGGGATCTTGCCCGTGACTAGCCTGATCCGAAGCTACGGCAAGGGGCTCACCGCGCTGTTTCTCGCCCTGACGGCGGCCTGGATCGTTCTCCTGATCGTCCTGCCGCAACTCAGGATGATCGAGCGCGCCTTCACCTTCACCGATCATGGTGGCGAGGCCGCCACCCTGGCGCAGACCATCGACCGCCACTACACGCGGTTGTTCGCAATCGATACGGATCTGCGCGACCTCACCGCGCGCAAGGAAGCGGCCGGCGCCCCGGCCCCGGCTCCGGCGGCACCAAGTCTTGTTCCCAGCCCATCGCTGGCGCCCAGCCCGTCGCTGACCCCGTCGCCGAGGCTGGTTCCGAGCCCCGCCGCGCCGAGCCCGTCCATGACGCCTTCACCAGGGTTGGTGCCAAGCCCCGGCATGGCGCCATCGGCCGCGAGCGGCCCGTCGCCGGAAGAGCTGGATCGACGGATCGCCGAACTGGAGGCGGAGAAGGCGGAACTGCAGCAAAAGCTTGCGGTCCTGGAGGAAGAGGAACGCAGCAACGACGCTGAAACCGGTTTCAATGAGAGCTACTCGCTGAAGAACTTCACGGATATGAGCGAGATCCACCTGAAGATCTTCATCTCCACGCTGTTCTATGCGCTCTGTGTCACCGTGCTGGCGTTTCTCGTGTGCTACCCGGTCGCCTATGCGGTGGCGAGCACGCGCAATGCCAACAAGCTCGCCTTCCTGATGCTCGGTCTGGTGATCCCCTATGCCATCAACGAGCTGCTGCGAATCTTCTCCTGGGTGATGATCCTGGAAAAGCAGGGCATCCTCAACGGACTGTTCGACGCGCTCGGGCTGATCGACATGGGCGCGGGCGAGGGGCTGCGTTTCGTCGCCTCCAACGGGGCGGTCTTCACGGTGATGGTCTATGCCTATGTGCTGTTCATGGTGTTTCCGATCTACAACACCATCGACACGCTCGACCGCAACCAGATCGAGGCGGCGCGGGATCTCGGCGCATCGATCTGGCGGATCCACTGGCGGGTGGTGCTGCCTCATGCCAAGCCGGGCATCGCCGTGGGTGCGATCATGACCTTCATGCTGTCGGCCGGCTCCATCGCCGTGCCGGAGATTGTCGGCCGGGGCCTGCATCCGGACTGGTTCAGCCAGGTGATCTACCGGCGCTTCTTCGAGGCCGATTCCTGGAACCAAGGCGCTGCCTACTCGCTGGCGCTGCTGGTCGCCTGTCTCGTCTTCATTCTGGTCAACATGGCCGTTTTCCGTGTCGGCATCAGGGATATCGCCAAATGAGCCTGTCCGAAGCAAACACGCGGGGCGGAGTGGCGGCAGGGGCCGCCCGCCGGTCACCGATCGACTGGTCGGGGGCGATCCTCAACGGCTATCTGGTGCTGTTCTTCGCCTATATGTTCCTGCCGCTCCTGTTCATGGTGGTGGCTGCCTTCAATGCCAATCCGACCCCTTCGGTGACGGACTGGCAGGGGTTTTCCTTCCGCTGGTTCGCCGAGCTGCCGCAGGACGAACGCTTCCTGCAAGGGCTCGTGCACTCGCTCGCCATCGCCATCGGGGTGATCGTCATCGCCATCCCGCTGGGGCTCGCCGGCGCGCTGGTGCTGACCCGGCTGCAATCGCGCGGCACCACCGTGCTTTACACGGTGCTGGTGTCGCCGATCCTGACCCCGGGCATCGTGCTGGGCGCGACGACCATGATCTTCTGGCGCGATGCCTTCGGCGTCCAGGCCGGGCTTCTGACTGCGACCATCGCCCAGGCGGGGTTCATCGCCTCCTATTGCATGTTGATGTTCATGGCGCGGCTGCAGCGTCAGGACCGGGTGCTGGAGGAGGCGGCGCTGGATCTGGGTGCGTCCTCGGTGTTCGTGTTCCGCCGGATCACCCTGCCGTTTCTGATGCCGACGATCCTCACCGCCTCGGTGATCTCCTTCCTGCAGTCGATCGAGAACTACAACACCACCTTCTTCGCCATCGGGTCGAGCTGGACGCTGGTGACGGAAATCGGCGCGCGGATGCGCTTCGGCCTTTCGCCGGTGGTCAATGTCATCGGCGTGATCTTCGTGGCGATCACCATCGTCGCGGCGACCGCCTGGGTGCTGAGCCGCAGGCGGGCCGGACCGGCCGCCGGTTGACGCTTCCTCCAGGGCGCGGGACCATGCGCCGGATTCGTCGGACCTGAGCTGAAGGAGGATGGGCGGGGTGGACACGCCATGTAGCTTCACGCGGCATCTGCCGCTGGAACGGGAGGCCGCCTTTGAACTGGTGGTCGACCGGTTCGCCGACTGGTGGCCGCGCGAATACACCTTTTCCGGCGAGGATCTGGAAGACATCGGCATCGAGCCGATGGCCGGGGGCGCCTGCTATGAGCAGGCGCGCGGCGGCGCGCGGATCGTCTGGGGAACGGTACTCTCGATCGAGCGCCCGCTCTTTCTGCGCCTTGCCTGGCAGATCGGTCCGGGGCGGGAGGTGGTCGCCGATCCGGCCGCCGCCAGCCGGGTGGTGATCGAGTTTCGCGCCGAGGGAGAGGGCACGCGGGTGGAACTGAGCCATGGCGATTTCCTCCGCCACGGCGAGGGCGGTGAACACTATCGCAGCGTGATGGCCTCCGAGGGCGGCTGGCCCTTCTGTCTCGATAAGCTGGTGGAGGCGGCCCGTGCCCGTGCGCATGTCCGCCCCCGCCGCTGATCCGCGCCGGCCTCAACCGGGGAGCGCGCGATGAAACTTGGCTTCCGCTGCCTGCCGGAGCTTTTCGGGCTTGTGCCGGAACCGGTGCCGGCCCGCAGCAGCCTACCCGACTGGCTGCGCGCCGCGCCGGCGATGATCCCAAGCGAAACCCTCGGCGGGGCCCAGGTGCGCGGCCTCAAGCAGTGCCCGCCGCTGATCGACGCGCTGTCGCTCGGTGTCATGTTCCGCCTTGCGGCCGATGTCACTGTGCAGGAGGGGGAGCTTTCCTGGGACTGGGAGCCGCCGGCCAGTCTTGCCGCGCGCCAGACCCGCGCGCCGATTGGCCTGCATGTGCCCGAACAGGCGGCCGGTGTGCCGTTCGGGCTGCCGCCGGATCAGTTCGTCATCAAGTTCACCAATTTCTGGACGGTGGCCGCGCCCGAAGGCGTGTCGCTGCTGTTCACCCATCCGCTCAACCGCGAAGACCTGCCGTTCAAGACCCTGGCCGGCATGGTCGATTGTGATCGCTTCCGTGATGGGTTCGTGCATTTCCCGGCGATCTGGCGCGATCCGGGGTTCGAAGGCGTGTTGCCTGCGGGAACGCCGGTGGCGCAGGGCTTCCCAATTCGCCGGGAAGCGCTGGAGCTCGACTGCGCGCCGATGAGCCCAGCAGAGCTGGCGGCTCATGGCAAGGTGCAGGACGGCTTGCAGGACGATCCCGGACTTTATCGCAAGACCTACCGCGCAACCCGGGCGTAACAGGCGGTCAGGTTGGCGTGGAGGGATCGCCGAGCAGGGCGCCGGCACGCAAGGGGATCCGGCCGCGCGGTCCCTGGCTCATGGATTTCAGGAGGCGCGGGCGCAGCGCCGGGTGATCCCGATAGAGCTCTTGCAGCATGGCCGCCCCCTCCGGCTGCCCGAGCCGAAGCTGCGCTTCGGCGATACCGATGCGGCTTTCCAGACCGCCGCTGGCCCTGTCGCCACCGGTTAGCGTATCGTGGCGGGCAAAGGCCTCCAGCGCCTGCTCCGCCTGATCGAGCCGCAACCGCAGCCGCGCCAGATTGAGCCAGCCATCGGCGTCCTTCGGGGCCTGCCGGGTATAGGCGTCGAAGGCTTCCGCCGCCTCGCCAAGCCGGCCCAGCTCCAGAAGCACGCTTGCCTGTTCGAACCGGGCATTGGCGTGGCCCGGGGAAAGGTCGAGGGCGCGGGACAGGGCGGCGAGCGCCAGGTCATTGGCGCCGAGCCGCCGATGCACCAGGCCGAGGTTGTAGCGCAGCGAGGCGTTGGCCGGATCATTGCGCACCAGCGCCAGAAGGCACTTGCGGGCCGTGGGCCAGTCTTCAGTGGCCAGGGCGGGGGAAAGCCGGCTGGCAGCCTGGCGCGGGGTCATCCTGCTTCCTTCCGAAATGCGGCGGGGAGGGGCTCTTCAAGGTGCCCCGACCGGGTGCGGCGCGTACACGCCACCTTGGTCGATGCTGAACCGGCGTGACCGTAACATACGATGTGCACTGGTCAATTCCGTCTCGGCCTGGTGTTTCCGGTGGCTGTCTTGGGAATGTCATCTGCACTATGCTATGCCAAATGACGTGCCCTCAAGCGGTGTGTCTTTAACCCTCCTGCGACCGTTACACGGTCGCCGGAGCCAGCGTGATTATTATGTCGATGAGCGAAGAAAACATGACCGGTGAGCGGTCGGCACGCCCTGCCGGCTTTCGCTCCGTGCTGCGGACCCGGCTGGCCGCGCAGCGCTGGGTGCTGGTCACCGCGCTGGTCATCGCGGCAAGCGCGCAATATGCGCGCGGCCTGACGCCCTCCTGGGAGATCTGGATTGCCTTCGCTGTTCTGGTCTCAGCGGCCCTTTTGGCGCCGGGCCGGCGCCCGCTGATGCCCCGGCGGCTGCGCGGGCAGCCGCAGGCGGCCATGTGGCCCGATGCGGGCATGAAGCATCTGGCCGACGCCCTGCCCGCGCCCTGTTTCATCGTCGATCAGCGCGGGATCGTGCGCTATGCCAATGCCGCCGCCCGCGAGCGGTTCGGCGCTGCGCATCCCGGCGATCCGATTTCCTTTCGGCTGCGCACGCCCGCCCTGCTGGAAGCGCTCGACCGGGTCATCGCCGGCGAGGAGGCCCAACGGATCGGCTGGAGCGAGAAGGTGCCGACCGAGCAATGGCTGGAAGCCTATGTGGCGCCGATCGCGCCGCTGGCCTCCGAGGGGCGTGCGCCGCGTCAGCCCGTGACGCAACGCTTCATTCTGGTGACGGTGCAGGACCTGTCCGACCAGCACCGGCTGGAGCGGATGCGGGCGGACTTCGTCGCCAATGCCAGTCACGAGCTGCGCACGCCGCTTGCCTCGCTCACCGGTTTCGTCGAGACGTTGATGGGCCCGGCCAAGGACGATCCGCAGGCGCGCGACCGGTTCCTGACGATCATGATGCAGCAGGGCGAGCGGATGCGTCGGCTGATCGACGATCTGTTGTCGCTGTCGCGGGTGGAGCTGAAGGCGCATGTGCAGCCGAATGAAATCGTCGATCTCGCGGCCTTGCTGCGCCACACCTGCGATACCCTGAAGCCGCTCGCCGATGAACTTGGTGTGACCATCAATCTGAGCTGCCCTGATGGCCCGTGCCAGGTGCGCGGCGACCGCGATGAGCTGATCGAGGTGATCGAGAACCTTGCCGAGAACAGCCTGAAATACGGTGCCAGCGGCAAGCGGGTCGAGATCGATCTGGCCCCGACCGGCGGCGAGGACGAGGGGCCGGCTGCTTGGGTGCTCGGATTTCGCGACCATGGGCCGGGGATTGCGCCGGAGCACGTGCCGCGCCTGACGGAGCGTTTCTACCGGGCGGATATCTCCGCCAGCCGGGAGATGAAGGGCACTGGCCTTGGTCTGGCCATCGTCAAGCACATCCTGACCCGTCACAAGGCGCGGCTGGAGATTGAGAGCGTGCCGGGCCAGGGTGCGTTGTTTTCTGTCAGAATTCCGGCGGCGATTCCGTCATGAAAAGGCTGGCGCTCCTGAAAAATCGTTATATAACAGGCGCATGCTCTGTCATATAACTGAAACAGGATCTTCATATAAGGATCACGAGGTCGGACTACGGTCTGCCTGACCTTGCAAGGGCAAGCCTGCAAGGGGAATTTCAAATCCTGAAGATCCAGGGAGACGTCAGGTGAAAATCAAGGCTCTTATGAGTGCGACTGCTCTTGCGGTTGCCACCACCGTGTTCGCCGGCGGCGCCATGGCGCGCGATCAGATCCAGATCGTCGGTTCGTCGACCGTGTTTCCGTTCTCCACGGCGGTTGCCGAGCAGTTTGGTCAGAAGACCTCGTTCAAGACCCCGGTGGTGGAATCGACCGGTTCGGGCGGCGGCATGAAGCTGTTCTGCGCCGGTGTCGGTGAGGGCACGCCGGACATGACCAACGCCTCGCGCCGCATCAAGAAGTCCGAGTTCGAGACCTGCACCGCCAATGGCGTGACGCCGGTGGAAGTGAAGATCGGCTTCGACGGCATCGTGCTGGCCAACTCCAAGGCGGGCGCCACGTTCAATCTGACCCTCGCCCAGGTGTTCCTGGCGCTGGCCAAGGAAGTTCCGGTCGACGGCAAGCTGGTCGCCAACCCGTATGTGAACTGGTCGGACATCGATCCGTCCCTGCCGACCTCGAAGATCGAAGTGCTCGGCCCGCCGCCGACCTCCGGCACGCGCGACGCCTTCGTCGAGATCGCCATGGAAGGCGGCTGCAAGGCCGTTCCGGGCGCCAAGGACCTTGGCCTGAAGAAGAAGAAGTGCCACGAAATCCGTGAGGATGGCGCGTTCATCGAAGCGGGCGAGAACGACAACCTGATCGTTCAGAAGCTCGAAGCCAACCCGAACGCGGTCGGCATCTTCGGCTTCTCCTTCCTCGACCAGAACGCCGACAAGATCCAGGGCTCGCAGATCGGTGGCGTCGAGCCGACCTTCGAGAACATCGCCGCTGGCGATTATCCGGTCTCCCGCTCGCTTTACTTCTACATCAAGAAGGAGCATGTCGGCGTGATCCCGGGCATCGAGGAATACGCGGCCGAGTTCACCGCCGACGGTACCTGGGGTGACGAAGGTTACCTGTCGGAAAAGGGCCTGATCCCGCTTCCGGCTGCCGATCGTGAAAAGATCGGCGCCGATGTGAAGGCGATGACCCCGCTTTCCATGTAAGACCAAACGGGGCGCGGCCGGCATCTTGCCGGTCGCGCTCTTTCAGCTGACCGGGTCAGCCCGGCCGGACGGTTTCACCGCACAGCGGATGCACCATGTTCACAACATCGCTCCTGCTTCTCGCGGTCGTCCTCGTGGCGGCCTATTTTGTCGGTCGCACCCGCGCGGTGCAGGTGGTCGGTGGGCAGGTCTCGGACCTGCACTCGCTGCCGTCCTTTCACGGTGCTTTCCTTGCCATTGTCGCGGTGGTGCCGGCCTTCGTTCTTCTCCTGCTCTGGTCGATCCTGGCGCCGCGCGTTCTCGACACGATGATCCTGTCGACCCATGCCGATGCGGTTGCCGGTCTCGGAACCCCGGAGACGGAAGCCTTTCTGCGTGACGCCCGGGCAATTGCCTTCGGCGGCATTGTCGGCTTCACCGACGCGGCCAAGGAAGCGGCGGCGCAGACCTATGCTTCACTGAACGCGACCGCCGATCTCATGCTCGGCGCGGCGATGACGCTGCTGGCGGTCGGCGGTCTGTTCGGCGGCTATCGGGCGATCGCTCCGCGCTTCCGGGCCCGGCATGTGGTTGAGCGTGTGGTGATGGTGCTCCTGGTGATGTGCTCGGCGGTGGCGGTCATCACCACCATCGGCATCGTCCTGTCGTTGATCTTTGAGAGCCTGCGCTTCTTCCAGAAGGTGCCGTTCTTCGACTTCGTTTTCGGCACGCACTGGAGCCCGCAGAGCGCCTTCGAGGGCGCCGGGGCCACGGGCGGCGACACCAACGCCGAGGTGTTCGGTGCCATTCCGCTGCTGGCCGGCACCATGCTGATCACCCTGATCGCCATCCTGGTGGCCGCGCCGATCGGCCTGTTCGCCGCCATCTACCTTTCCGACTATGCCTCCCGCCCGGTGCGGGCGATCGCCAAGCCGGTGCTTGAGGTGCTGGCGGGCATTCCCACCGTGGTCTACGGCTTCTTCGCCGCGCTGACCGTGGCGCCGGCCTTTCGCGGCGCCGGCGAGAGCATCGGTCTTTCGGTCTCCTCCGAATCCGCCCTGGCTGCCGGCGTGGTCATGGGCATCATGATCATTCCCTTCGTCTCTTCCCTGTCGGACGATGTCATCAACTCCGTGCCCCAGTCGCTGCGCGACGGATCAGCCGGTCTTGGCGCCACCAAGTCGGAGACGATCCGCAAGGTGGTGTTGCCGGCGGCGCTGCCGGGCATCGTCTCTGCGCTGATCCTCGCCATTTCCCGCGCCATCGGCGAAACCATGATCGTCGTCATGGCTGCCGGGCTGGCCGCGAACCTGACGGTCAATCCGCTGGAAGCGGTCACCACCGTCACCGTGCAGATTGTCACGCTGCTGGTCGGCGACCAGGAGTTCGACAGCGCCAAGACCCTGGCCGCTTTCGCGCTCGGGCTGCTGCTCTTCTGCGTCACCCTGGCCCTCAACATCTTCGCGCTGCGCGTTGTCCAGAAATACAGGGAACAGTATGACTGACATGGCCGAACGCACCCCGGTCGCCAACACGGCGGACAGTCTTCACACCTCCGAGGCCGCGCGTCGCCGTCTGGCGAAACGCTATGCCGCCGAGCGGCGCTACAAGCTCTACGGCCTGGCGGCGGTGCTGGCCGCCGGCGCCTTCCTGGTGATCCTTCTGAGCACCATCGTTTCGCAAGGCTGGCCGGCCTTCACCCACTCCTATCTCTCCCTGCCGCTCGATCTCGGCGCGGAGAAGGTCGATCCGCAGGATCCGGGCAAGGCGGACTACAACGCCATCATCCGCGACGGGCTGAAGAGCGAGATGCCCTTCGCCGGCAGCCGCCGCGACCGGCGGGTGCGCAACGCGCTGGTCTCCAGCGGTGCCAACATCATCCTGCGCAACGAGGTGCTGGCGGATCCGGAGATGCTCGGCGCGCAAGGCCTGGTGAAGGTGCCGCTGTCGGACTTCGCCGATCTGTATCTCAAGGGGCTGGTTACCGACAGCTCCACCCGCGCCGGGACGGGCGCGGCCGGGGTGGTGGGCACCACTGGCGCCGTGAAGATCCTGTCCTCCTCCAATGATTTCCGCGGCATCCTGACCGAGATCAAGCAGGATCTGCGCGCTCAGGCGGATGCCCGGCGCGCCGATGTGGAGGCCCGGCAACGTGGCCTGCGCAGCCTGGAGGCACGCATTCCCACCCTTGAGCAGCGGGTTGCCGATGCCGGCGCGGCAGATCGGTCCCGTCTTGAGATGGAGCTGGAAAGCGCCCGCAGCGCCCGGCAGTCGGTCAGCCGCGAGATCGAGACGATGGAGGCGGAAATCGCCGCCCTGACCGCTCGTGCCACGGCGGTGGATCAGCCCGAAGCCCTGACGACGGGTCTCGCCTCCTATCTGATCCGCATCAATGGCGGCATCGTCAAGGCGACGCAGGTCTCCTCCACGGTGATCGAGGGCCAGGCTTTCGTGCCGCTGCAAAGCGAGGCGGAGGCCGCTCCGGGAAGCTGGCAGATCGAGCGGATCGACACGCCGGAAAGCTCGCGCAAGTTCAGCGATCAGGAGATCGCCTACATCGAATACCTGCGCGACAAGGGGCTGGTCGAGCGTCAGATCAACACCATCTTCTTCACCGCCGGCGCCAGCCGCGAGCCGGAGATGGCCGGTGTGTGGGGCGCGGTGGTCGGCTCGTTCTACACCATGGTGGTGACCCTGCTCCTGTCCTTCCCGATCGGCGTTGCCGCCGCGATCTACCTGGAGGAGTTCGCGCCGAAGAACCGGCTGACCCATCTGATCGAGGTGAACATCAATAACCTCGCGGCGGTGCCGTCGATCGTCTTCGGCCTGCTCGGTCTTGCGGTGTTCCTCAATGTCTTCGGCATGCCGCGCTCCGCGCCGCTGGTCGGTGGTATGGTGTTGGCGCTGATGACCTTACCGACGATCATCATCGCCGCCCGCGCGGCGCTGAAGGCGGTGCCGCCGTCGATCCGCGAAGCGGCACTCGGCGTGGGGGCCTCGCGTCTTCAGGCGGTGTTCCACCATGTGCTGCCGCTGGCGATGCCCGGTATCTTCACCGGCACGATCATTGGCATGGCCCAGGCGCTCGGCGAAACCGCGCCGCTCTTGATGATCGGCATGGTCGCCTTCATCGTCGATATCCCGGGCGGTCCGCTCGATCCGGCCACCGTGATGCCGGTGCAGATCTACATGTGGGCGGACTTCCCCGAGCCTGCGTTCCAGCAGAAGACCTCGGCAGCGATCATGGTGCTGCTCGGGTTTCTGGTCGCGATGAACGCAATTGCAATTGTCTTGCGCAAGCGGTTTGAGCGGCGCTGGTGATCCGTTCTGGAAAGGACAGAGAAATGTCGATGGAAAAGGTCATGGACGCCAAGACCGATGGCGGGGCCGCAATGCCTGCCGGAGCCGCGATGGTGACCGCCGATGGCGTGCCGGTGAAGATGCGCGGCAGCAATGTCAATGTGTTCTACGGCGAGAAGCAGGCACTGTTCGACGTCGGGCTGGACGTGCGCGACCGTCATGTGACGGCGCTGATCGGCCCTTCGGGCTGCGGCAAGTCCACCTTCCTGCGCTGCCTCAACCGGATGAACGATACGATCGATGTCTGCCGCGTGACCGGCACGATCATGCTCGACCGGACCGACATCTACGATCCGTCGGTGGATGTGGTGGAGCTGCGGGCACGGGTGGGCATGGTGTTTCAGAAGCCCAACCCGTTCCCCAAGTCGATCTATGAGAACGTGGCCTATGGGCCCCGCATTCATGGCCTGACCCGCAACAAGAGCGAGCTGGACGACGTGGTCGCCACCAGCCTGCAGAAGGCCGGTCTGTACGAAGAGGTCAAGGATCGGCTCGACGAGCCGGGAACGGGCCTGTCCGGTGGGCAGCAGCAGCGCCTGTGCATTGCCCGCGCCATCGCCGTCAGCCCCGAGGTGATCCTCATGGACGAGCCCTGCTCGGCGCTCGATCCGATCGCCACGGCGAAGGTGGAGGAACTGATCGACGAGCTGCGTGAGAACTACACGATCGTCATCGTCACCCACTCCATGCAGCAGGCGGCGCGCGTGTCGCAGCGCACGGCCTTCTTCCATCTTGGCAACCTCGTCGAGGAAGGCGAGACCAAGGAGATTTTCACCAACCCCCGGGACAAGCGCACCCAGGATTACATCACCGGCCGGTTCGGCTGAGGCCGGGCGCCCCGCCGGGGCGCTTCCGGTTCCCGTGTAAGATGCCGTGCGGCCCCTGGGCGCGCCGGCGTATCCTGCCGGTGGTCCGGCGCGATGGAGAATGACGATGCCACATACCGTGACCCTGTTTGACCAAGAGCTGAAGGCGGTCGCCGGCCGCGTTTCGGAAATGGGCGGCCTGACCGAGGCCATGCTCAGCGATGCCGTCTCGGCCCTGACCCGGATGGACAAGGACCTTGCCCGGCGGGTGGTGGCCCAGGACAAGCGGGTCGATGCCCTGCAGTTCGAGGTCGAGGAACAGGCGATCCTGATCATCGCCCGGCGGCAGCCTGTGGCCCAGGACCTGCGCGACGTGATCGCCGCCATGCGCATTTCCAACGATCTGGAGCGGGTCGGCGATCTGGCCAAGAACATCGCCAAGCGGGTGATCGCCATCGACGGAACCTTCGATTCCAAGAAGTTTGCGCTTGGCGTCGAACACATGACCGAGCTGACCCAGGCCCAGCTCAAGGATGTGCTGGACGCCTATGCCAACCGGGACGAGGAAACCGCCGTCTCCGTGCGCGAGCGCGATGACGAGGTGGATGCGATCTACACCTCGATCTTCCGCGAGCTGCTCACCTACATGATGGAGGATCCGCGCCAGATCTCGATCTGCGCCCATCTGCTGTTCTGCGCCAAGAACATCGAACGGATCGGCGATCACGCCACCAACATCGCCGAGAACGTCATCTACATGGCGACCGGGGTGCAGCCGATGGACGATCGGCAGAAGCAGGACGAGACCGGCGTTGTCGCCGAGCCGTCCTCCTGATCCCCTGCAACGATATCTGAGACCAGACGAGGTTACCCGGAATGCCGAAGGTTCTGATTGTCGAGGACGAAGAACCTCTGATCATGTTGTTGAAGTACAACCTTGAAGCGGAGGGGTATTCGGTCGACACCTGCATGCGCGGCGACGAGGCGGACATCCGGTTGCGCGAGAGCCAGCCGGATCTTCTGCTGCTGGACTGGATGCTGCCGGGCTTGTCGGGGATCGAGCTTTGCCGGCGTCTGCGGTCGCGGCCGGAAACGGAGCGGCTGCCGGTCATCATGCTGACGGCACGGGGCGAGGAGTCGGAGCGGATCCGGGGGCTCGCCACCGGGGCCGACGACTATGTGGTCAAACCGTTCTCGGTGCCGGAGCTGATGGCCCGGGTGCGGGCAATGCTGCGCCGCGCCAAGCCCGAGGTGGTGTCCTCGATGCTGCGGGCAGGCGATCTGGAGCTGGATCGGGAAACCCATCGGGTGCGTCGGTCCGGTCGGGAGATCCATCTCGGACCGACCGAATTCCGCCTGCTGGAATTCCTGATGACCTCACCGGGCCGGGTGTTCTCCCGCGAGCAGTTGCTGGACGGTGTCTGGGGGCACGATGTCTACGTGGACGAGCGCACCGTCGACGTGCATGTCGGCCGGCTGCGCAAGGCGATCAATCGCGGCAAGGCGATGGATCCGATCCGCACCGTGCGCGGCGCCGGCTACGCCTTCAACGACCAGTTCGTGGCGGCGGCCTCCTGAAGGCCGCCCCATCGCGAAGGCCTGTGTGAGCAGGCCTTCCCACTTGCTGAAACGACAAAACCCCGCCGGGCTTCGGCGGGGTTTTGTCGTTTCAGATGGCAAGCCATCAGGCCGGATCGCTCCGGCCGGGCTGGATCAGCCGTTGGCGGCGCTCTTGTCGCGGCGACGGTCGCTGGCCGGCTGGTAGGCAACGCGGCAATGGTAGGCGCAATAGGGAACGCCCGGGTTCGACGGGTGGCCGCAGAAGTAGAAGTCTTCCTTGGTCGGATCGCCGATCGGCCACTTGCAGGTGCGCTCGGTCAGGGTGAGGATCGTCGCCCGCTTGGCGATCGGCACCAGTTCGGCGACCGGCTGTGCCTCCGGTTCCGGCGCGGCGACCGGAGCCGCCTCGGCCTTCAGCGCCGTGGCGCCGATGCTCTGCGGCGCGCTCGGCGTCGGCGCGCTGGGGGCCTCTTCCACCGCCGTGTTGTCCTGGGTCGGAGCGCTCTTGGCGACCTTCCGGCTCTTCTGCGCGCTGGACGGCGCCTTGGCGCGCCCGGACAGGCCAAGCCGGTGCACCTTGCCGATGACGGCGTTGCGCGTGACCCCCCCCAGCTCTGCCGCGATCTGGCTTGCGCTCAGCCCGTCGGACCAGAGTTTCTTCAGAAGGTCGACACGTTCGCTTGTCCAGGACATGCGGAAACTCCGTCTTGGTTCGGACCGGCTCGGGACACGGAGGTTTGGTTAATACTTCGTTTATGACGCACCATTAGCGCGCCGCCCTCTTGCCGGATTTTGAGGCTTGTGCGAGTCTTATCTACGAGATGTCGTATTTGACTGATCAGACGCTACAATATGACGGGTTTCCTTCGCAAGCGAACCGGGCGATTCACCTGGGGATTGCTCCAGTTTTCCCCAAAAAACCGCCTTTTTGGGCAGGGGGAGGGCAATTGGGCCGCAGCGCCAATATGATTGACACCTGCGCCATGCCAAGGTGTATAACGTCGAGGAAACATCCGTGCCGCCTCATTCGGGCGGCATAGTGTTTTTCGGGCCGGATTTTCACCTCCGGCCGGTGGGCCGAAAACGTCCCACCGGGGCGGTGAAAAAGATGGGCCGAGACGTGCCGCGAAAGGTGTCGGCATCCCCACGAACCGGGGGGCGACACCGCCAGAAACCGCTTGCGGCAGCGGTAAATTCACAAAGAGGCGAGCATCGGAACCGGAAAGAGCCGGGGCCGGGGTGTTGGCCGTGGCGGACCCGGACGGGCCGCCGGACGATTGGAGCGAGAAGGACATGGTGGGCTCATCCCTCTATCAAACCTATGCGCGCGCGGACCTGGCGTTCGAACGCGGCGACGGGGTCTGGTTGGAGACGGCCGACGGACGACGCTTTCTCGACTGTGCCGGCGGCATTGCCGTCAATTCGCTGGGCCATTCCCATCCGGCGCTGGTTGCCGCGCTGACGGAACAGGCCGGCAAGCTGTGGCACGTCTCCAACATCTACACCATTCCCGGTCAGCAGACCTTCGCCGACAAGCTGACGGCGGCGACCTTCGCCGACCAGGTGTTCGTCACCAACTCCGGTGCCGAGGCGCTGGAATGCGCGATCAAGACCGCGCGCCGCTATTTCTACGCCAAGGGCGAGTCGGAGCGGGTGGAGATCATCACCTTCGAAGGGGCGTTCCACGGGCGGACCCTTGCGACCATCGCCGCCGGCGGCCAGGAAAAGTATCTTGAGGGCTTCGGCCCCAAGGCGCCGGGCTTCGTCCAGGTGCCGTTCGACGACAATGCGGCGGTGAAGGCGGCGATCTCAGACCGCACCGCCGCCGTACTGGTGGAGCCAGTGCAGGGCGAGGGCGGCATTCGCCAGATCCCGACCGAGCATCTGCGTGAGCTGCGGCAGATCTGCGATGACAACGGCATCCTGTTGATCCTCGACGAGGTGCAGACGGGCGTGGGCCGGACCGGCAAGCTGTTTGCCCATGAATGGGCCGGCATCACTCCGGATATCATGGCGATCGCCAAGGGCATTGGCGGCGGCTTCCCGATTGGCGCCTGCCTGGCGACCGAAGAGGTCGGCTCGGCCATGGTCGCCGGCACCCATGGCACCACCTATGGCGGCAACCCGCTGGCCATGGCGGTGGGCAATGCGGTGCTCGATGTGGTGCTTGAGGAGGGTTTCCTTGAGGGCGTCCAGCGCAAGGCGCTCTTGTTCAAGCAGAAGCTGGCCGGTCTCGTCGACCGCCATCCGACGGTTTTCGAGGAACTGCGCGGCGCAGGGCTGATGCTCGGCCTGAAATGCCGGGTGACCAACACCGACCTTCTGGCGCATATGCGCGCGGTGGGCGTGCTGGCGGTTGGTGCTGGTGAAAACGTTTTGCGGATCATGCCGCCGCTGATCATCAGCGAAGATGAGATCGAAGAGGCGGTCAACCGGATCGAACAGGCGGCGACCGCGATGGAGACCGAGACCGCGAAAGGGGCGGCCGAATAATGAATGCTCAGCCACGTCATTTTCTTGACCTGACCGATGTCGACACCGAGGAACTGCGGTTCATCCTGGACGGCAGCCGCCGCCTCAAGGAGGCGCGCGGACCGGTGCGCATCAATGGCGCCGGGCCGCTGGCCGGCCGCGTTCTTGCCATGGTGTTCGAGCAGCCTTCGACCCGCACCCGCATCTCCTTCGATGTGGGAATGCGCGAGCTGGGCGGCGAGACCTTGATGCTGACCGGCGCGGAAATGCAGCTTGGCCGCGGCGAGACCATCGCCGACACTGCCCGGGTGCTGTCCCGCTTCGTCGATGCGATCATGATCCGGATTCTCGATCATGACGCCTTGCACGAGCTGGCGGAATACGCCACCGTACCGGTGATCAACGGCCTGACCAAGCGCACCCATCCGTGCCAGATCATGGCCGATGTGCTGACCTTCGAGGAAAAGCGCGGCACCATCGCCGGCCGCTCGGTGGCCTGGACCGGCGACAGCAACAACGTACTGGCCTCCTGGGTTCACGCCGCGGAAAAGCTGGACTTCGAGTTGCGGATCGCGACGCCGAAGGAACTGGCGCCGCCGCCGGAGCTGATTGCGCACGCCCGGGATGCGGGTGCCGAGATCCGCGTCACCGATGATCCCTTCGAGGCGGTCAAGGGCGTGGATTGCGTCATCACCGACTGCTGGCTGTCGATGGGCGATGAGGAAGGCGGCGACCGCCACAATCTTCTGAGCCCCTATCAGGTCAACAGCCGGCTGATGGCCGAGGCCGACCCGCAGGCCCTGTTCATGCATTGCCTTCCCGCCCATCGCGGCGAGGAGGTGACCTCCGAGGTGATGGACGGGCCGCAATCGGTGGTGTTTGACGAGGCGGAAAACCGGCTGCACGCGCAAAAGGGCATTCTCGCCTGGTGTTTTGGAGCCTTGCAGGGCGCATGACGGTACAGGACGAATTGCAGCGGCTCGGCGTGTCCCCCGCCGGGCGGGACGCGGTTCTGCCCTTCGCGGTGGAGCCGCTGGACGTGCGCGGCCGGGCGGTGTTCCTCGGGCCGATGCTCGACGCCATTCTCGACCGGCACCAGTATCCGGTGTCGGTCTCCCGCCTCGTTGCCGAGGCGGCGGCGCTGGTGTGCCTGCTCGGCACCTCGCTGAAATTCGACGGCCGCTTTACCTTGCAGACCACTTCCGACGGGCCGGTGTCCATGCTGGTGGTCGATTTCGACACGCCGGACGGTCTGCGCGCCTGTGCCGAGTTCGACGCCGAGGCGGTGGCCGCGGCCGAGGCGCGCGGCGAGGCCGATGCGGTGGCGCTGCTGGGGCGCGGCCATCTGGCGATGACCGTCGATCAGGGCGCGAACATGAACCGCTATCAGGGGATTGTCGCGCTCGACGGCCATTCGCTGGAAGAGGTCGCGCATCAGTACTTTGCCCAGTCGGAGCAGATCCCGACCATCGTCCGCCTGGCGGTGGGCGAGATGCTCGACCGCCGCGAGGGCGACAGCCCGCGCCATTCCTGGCTGGCGGGCGGTATTCTGGCGCAGTTCCTGCCCGAAGCGCCGGAACGGATGCGCCAGCCGGACCTGCACCCCGGGGACGCGCCGGAAGGCGTGAAGCCGCATGAGGTGGACGAGGATGAGGCCTGGCGGGAGGCGCGCGCGCTGGTCGGCACCGTGCGCGACGACGAGCTCGGCGATCCGGAAATGACCGCCGAACGGCTCCTGTTTCGGCTGTTCCATGAACGCGGTGTGCGCATCTTCACGCCGCAGCCTTTGACCGACCGCTGCCGCTGCTCCGATGCGCGCATCCGCAAGATGCTCGCCGGCTTCTCGGCGGACGATCTCGACCACATGACCGTGGATGGCCGGATCGAGGTCACCTGCCGGTTCTGCAATGCCCGCTACGATTACGACGCGGGCGAGATCGTGCCGGGCGGCTCCGGGACGGACTGAGACAAGCCACGAAGACGCAGGTTTCTTGAAAAGCCGCCCGGGTGCCTTGCAAGGTGCTCGGGCGGCTTTCGTTTGTCTCGTGCTGTGACAGGCGCTTCTCTTGCAACAAATTGATACAATATACCGGTTGCGTGCTGGTGGAGCCGCCCCAATAGTTCGCACGAACCAGACCCATGGCGGTGTCCTTGCGGACCGGCGCCCCCGCCGATCCGGTTGGCTGTCGCCTGCGTAGGCATATCGACAGTCCGGAACCGGACGGGCGCGCGACGGCGTGAGAGAAGGGCGGATGTTGAAAGCACTCGACGAAGTCACCAGGAAGACCGTTGGCGAGATTTCCTTTCGGCGAGATGCGCCACAGGGGCAGGGGGCAGCCCTGCTCCTGGGCCGGATCCTGCTGCAGGCGGCGCTCGCTGGCGCGATCCTGTTCGGCGCCTATCAGGGCATGACCTATCTGATCCTCAGCAAGGACGAGGTGCCGACCCGGGCCGCCCGCGAGACCGTCTATACGGTCGAGACCATGCCGGTGGAAATCCGCGATCATACGCCGGTTCTGCGCCTTTATGGCGAGGTGGTGGCTGCCCGCACGGTCGATTTGCGCGTGCTCGTCGCCGGCGAGATCATTCGCGTCAACCCGGATCTGAAGGCTGGCGGCACCGTCGATGCGGGCGCCGAACTCGTGGCGATCGACCCGTTCGCCTATGAAGGGGCGATCACCGAGGCCCGGGCCAACCTGGCCGAGGCCCGCGCGCGGCTGGCGGAAAGCCGGGGCGGTGTCGCGGCGGAGACCGCCAATGTGGAGCGGGCGCGCGAGCAGCTTGCCTTTGCCGAGCGCGATCTGGAACGCGCCTCGCAGCTTCTGTCCAGCGGCGCGGTGACCGAACGCACGCTCGATGAGCGTCGCCTGCTGGTTTCCCAGCGCGAGCAGGCGCTGGAGCAGCGGCGCAATGCGCTTCTGGTCGAGGAGGCGCGGGTGGCCCAGCAGGAAGCGGCCATCGACCGGCTCCAGTGGCGTCTGGCGGAAGCGGAGAAGAACCTGGCCGACACGGTGCTGAAGGCGCCGTTCGATGCGGTGGTGAGCGCGGAAACCGCCGCCGCCGGCCGTCTTGTCAACGTCAATGACGTGGTGGCGACGCTCTATGACCGCGATGCGCTGGAAGTCCGGCTGACCCTGTCCGACAATCAATATGGGCGGATCCTGTCCGATGGCGGCAAGGTGATCGGCCGCCCGGTCGAGGTGCTCTGGTATATTGGCGGCGAGCCGGTTCGCTACACCGGCGAGATCGTTCGCCTTGGCGCGGAAGTGGCGCTGGCGCGCGGCGGCGTCGATGTCTATGCCCGGGTCGCGGTCGCGCCGGAGCAGATCGCGCTGCGTCCCGGCGCCTTTGTCGAGGTCCGTCTGGCCGACCGGACCTATCCCGGCACGGCGCGCATTCCCGAAGGGGCGCTTTACGGCACCGATCACGTCTATGTGGTGAAGGAGGGACGCACGGTGCGCCGTGCGGTGCGTCCGCTGGCGTTTGATGGCACCGACCTGATTGTGGAAGGCGAGCTTGCCGATGGCGATACGCTGGTCGCCACGCGCCTTGATGAAGCCGGCGAGGGGGTCAAGGTGACCGACCCGGCCCGGCCCGAGGTGGCTTCCGGCAAGGCCGCAGGTGCGGCGCCGGCGGCGAAGGGACAATAGCCATGCGCACGCCGGAGTTCGTTCCTCGCAGCTGGATCGGCCATTTCCTGCGTCATCCCAACGCGGCCAATCTGGTGATGGTGCTGATGATCCTGTTCGGGGTGTTCGGGCTGGCCAAGCTCAACACCGAGTTCTTCCCGCAGATCGTCGTCAACAACATCAATATCTCCGTATCCTGGCCGGGGGCGAGCGCGGAGGATGTGGAGAAGAACATTCTTCAGGCGATCGAGCCGGAGCTGCGGTTCATCGACAATGTCGATGAGATGATCTCCTACGCCCGGGAGGGCACGGCGACGATCCGCCTTGAGTTCCTCGAAGGCGCCGACATGCAAAAGGCACTGTCGGATGTGGATCAGGCCATCGCCGGGGTGACCACCCTGCCGGAGGACAGCGAAACCCCGACGGTGTCCCTGTCGAACTGGTTCGACAGGGTGGCGCGGGTCGCCCTGCGCGGCCCGTTCTCCGAGGATGCGCTGAAGAGCTATGCGCGCGGCATCCGCGACGACCTGATCGAGCGCGGCATCGACAAGGTGACCTTTTCCGGCTTCCGGGATACCGAATACGTGGTGCGCCTGCCCGAGCGCGAGCTGCGCCGTCTCGACATGACCATCGCCGATGTGTCGCAAAAGGTCGCCGAGAACACCCGCGATCTTCCCTCCGGCGATCTGAGCGGCGGGGTCGAACGGCAGATCCGCGCGGTGGCCGACACCACCTCGCCGGCGGCCATCGGCCGGATCACCGTCAAGTCCTTCCCCACCGGCGAGAAGGTGCAGCTGCAGGATATTGCCCGCGTCACCAAGGAGTTCGATGACGATCAGGTGATCGGCTATTCCGACGGGGTGCGCGCGGTGGAGTTGACCGTGCAGCGCTCGGCCAAGGCCGACCAGCTTAAGGTCAACCGCATCCTTGACGAATACCTGACCGAGATCGCCCCGCAGCTGCCCCGGTCGCTGGAGCTGGTGAAATACGAGGTGCGGGCGGATTCGCTCAATCAGCGGATCATGATCCTGATCGAGAACGGCCTGTCCGGGCTGGTGATCGTCGTGATCGTGCTGTTCGCCTTCCTCAACGCCCGCATCGCCCTTTGGGTCGCCGCCGGCATTCCCGTGGCGATTCTGGCCACCATCGGCATCATGTGGGTGTCGGGTCAGACCATCAACATGATCTCGCTGTTCGCCCTGATCATGACCCTTGGCGTCATCGTCGATGATGCCATCGTCGTCGGCGAGCACACCGCCACCCGCTATTCCATGGGCGATGGCCCGTATCAGGCGGCCGAGGAGGGGGCCGGGCGGATGCTCTGGCCGATCATTGCCGCCAGCACCACCACCATTGCCGCCTTCCTGCCGATCATGTTGATCCAGGACACCATCGGCCAGATCATGGGGGCGCTGCCATTGGTGGTGGTCGCGGTGGTGATCGCCAGCATCGTCGAATGCTTCTGGGTGCTGCCGGGGCATCTGGCCCATTCCCTGTCGCGGGCGCCGTCCTGGAGCTGGTGGCGGGTGGTGCTTCTGGCCGGCATGCCGGCGCTGTTCGTCATTGCGCTGGCGGGACGGGCCGATATCAGCGTTCCGCCCTGGCTCGACTGGCTCGCGGTGCCGGCGCGCGACGGACGGGCGTTCTTCGGCGTGGTGCTGTTCGATGCGGTGGTGCTGGTGCTGGCCTTCCTCGTTGCGGCGGCACTGGAGTTCCTGTTTCTGGTGCTGCGGCGCATGCGCCAGCGCAGCCCCTTCGATGAGCGGCCGGGCTGGTTCCGGCGGTCCTTCGATGCCGGCTTCGGCTGGGTCCGCGATGTGCCCTTCCGCGCCATTCTCCGCGTCTCTTACGCCTGGCGCTACGTCACCATTTCGGTGGCGGTGGCCACCTTGATGCTCGCCGTCGGCATGGTGCAGGGCGACCGGGTCGGCTTCCGCTTCTTCCCCTCGCCCGAGGCGGAGAACATCCGCGCGACCATCGACTTCAGCGCCGGTATTTCGCTGGCCGATTCCGAGGCGGCCTTGTTGCGGATCGAGGAAGCGCTGCGCGCCACCGAACGTCAACTTGTCGGCGACAGCGGGCAGAAGCTGGTGGTCGCCTCCTATGCGACCCTTGGCCAGTCCGGGTACAACCGGGGGCGGAACGTCGCCAGTATCGATGTGCAGCTCACCCCCTCCGAGGACCGAGATATTCGCACCGCCGACATCGTCAAGGCCTGGCGCAAGGCCTTGCCGGAAATCCCCCGGACCAAGCGTGTGGCTGTCTATGAACGGCGCGGCGGACCTCCCGGTCGTGATCTCGACATTCGCCTGAAGGGCGAGGATCCGGTGGCGCTGAAGGCGGCGGCGCTGGAAATGCAGGAGCTTCTGACCGGCTATCCCGGCGTGGATGGGGTTGCCGATGATTTCCCCTATGGCAAGCCGGAGCTGGTTATTGCGCTCAGCCCGCGCGGTGAGGCGCTCGGCTTCACCGTGGACAATGCGGCAAGGCAGATCCGCAGCGTGTTCGAGGGCAGCATTCCGCGCCGCTTCGCACGCGGCGAGGAGGAAATCACCATCCGCGTGGCACAGGAGCTGATCGGCGATGGCGGGGGCGGGGCCTTGCGCGATCTGTCGCTGAAGGCTCCGGGCGGCGAATATGTGCCGCTGCTGGAGGTGGTGACCCTGTCGGAGCGTCAGGGCTTCTCGGTGATCCAGCGGCGGGACGGACGCATCACCGTCAGCGTGTCCGCCGAGGTCGATCCGGAGGTTTCCTCCAGCATCAAGATCATCGAGGATCTCAGCGACGGCAAGATCCAGGCAATCGCCGACCGTCATGGCGTCGATTTCCGCTTTTCCGGCCGTGAGGAGGAGCGCAAAGGCGCTTTTGGCGATCTGCAACTGGGCACGATCGCGGCACTGGCGATGATCTATCTGATCCTGGCGGCGATCTTCGCCAGCTACTTCAAGCCGCTGGCAGTCATGGCGATCATCCCCTTCGGCGCCGTCGGCACCATCGTCGGCCATTACCTGATGGGCTTCGACCTGACGATCCTGAGCTATATCGGTCTGCTTGGCCTGTCCGGCATCCTGGTCAACAACTCGATCATTCTCGTCGCCCGGTTCGATGAACGGCGCAAGGAAGGGGAGAGCGTGGCCGAGGCGGCGGTCGCTTCCGCGCAGGACCGCCTGCGCGCGGTGCTTCTGACCTCGCTGACCACCATCGGCGGATTGCTGCCGTTGCTGTTCGAGAAGAGCCTGCAGGCCCAGTTCCTGATGCCGATGACCATCACCATCGTCTTCGGCCTGTCGACCGCGACGGTGCTGGTTCTGGTGCTGGTGCCGGCGCTGATGGGCATTGGCGCCGATATCGCCAGCCTGTTCCGCATCACCCCGCCGGAAGATCGGGAGGCGCCCGAGCCGATCCGCAACGTGCCGGCGGAATAAATCCGCCGGCCTGCGCGCCCGGTCAGCCTGCGGAAAGAAGCTCGCGGGCGAAGCGGGCGGCGCCGGCGGCGGCAGCGGTCAGGTTGCCGCTCCAGGTGGCGGGCGAGGCACCGCGCGGAGCAAGGTCGTGGTTGCCGTCCGGCAGCCAGTCCAGGCGCACATGGTCGGGCAGGTCGATGCCGTCGAGCTCTGCGGCCGAGCCGTAAGGGTCGCGTTCGCCCTGGGCGATGAAGATCGGGCGGTGGCTCTCGCGCAGCGGCTCCAGCCGCCAGACCTGTTCCTTGTTCTGGCCCGAGCTCTTGGTATGAAACGGGTAGCCGAGGCAGACGACGCCGGCAATGCGCCGGGGCAGGGAGCCGCCGCCGGCCAGCATGGCCGCGACCCGTCCGCCCATCGACTTGCCGCCGATCAAAAGCGGGGTGTCGATGCTGTCGAGCACCTCCTGGGCGGCCTTCTGGTATTCACCGACCAGCTTGTCGGCGCGCGGGGGCGGACGCTTCGGCCCGCCGCTGCGCCTTGCGGCCATGTAGGCAAACTCGAACCGGACCACCGCCAGCCCCTCGGCGGCGGCGCAGTCGGCGAACCGCGTCATGAAGCCGCTGTCCATCGCCGCGCCGGCGCCATGGGCGAGCAGCAGCGTGGCAATGGCGGGCTCCTTGGGATGGGTCCAGAGCAGGTCGGTCATCTCTTGGCCTTTTCTCACGAAGGTTTGACGCAGTCTTCCGCTCGCCTATGTCACGTTCAACAACTATCTTTCAAGCGCTGAATGACGCGCGGCCGAACAAGGCGGGGAAACGACTTGGACGAAGCTACCATCCGACTGTTGATTTTTCTCGGTATCCTGCTGGGCATGGCCGCGTTCGAGGTGCTGGCCCCGCGCCGGGCCTTGCGCTTCGGGCGGCAGAAACGCTGGGTCACCAACCTGGCGATCGTCGCCACCGACACGCTTTTCCTGCGGGTGGTGTTCCCGGCGGCGGCGGTGGGTGTTGCCATGTGGGCGGCGGCCAGCGGCTATGGCCTGTTTGCCCTGCTGAACGCGCCGGTCTGGCTCGCTGCCGTGCTCGGTTTTGTCCTGCTCGACTTTGCCGTGTGGTTCGAGCATTGGGCCTCGCACAAGATCCCGCTGCTGTGGCGCATTCACAAGATGCATCATGCGGATCCGGATTTCGACGTGACGACGGCGCTACGCTTTCATCCGCTGGAGATCATCGTGTCGATGCTGTGGAAGGCGCTGATCGTCGTCGCCTTCGGCATTCCGGTGACCGCCGTCCTGGTGTTCGAGGTGGTGCTGAACGGCGCGGCCATGTTTAACCACGCCAATGTGCGCCTGCCGGCCTGGCTGGACCGGGCGTTGCGGCTTGTGATCGTCACCCCGGACATGCACCGGGTGCATCATTCGGTGGTGGTGCGGGAGACGGATTCCAACTACGGCTTCAACCTGTCGCTCTGGGACCGGCTGTTCCGCACCTATACGCCGCAGCCCGAGGCCGGCCATGACGGCATGACCATCGGTCTTGCGGAGTATCAGTCGGACGCGCCCACCGGCTTTGCCTGGTGTCTCGCCCTGCCGTTTCGCAAGGCTGTGCCCAGATCCGCCATCGCCATGGATGCGGGCGGGGGCGCGCCTGCGGACGCGGGATCAGTAAAAGCTGACAGGGAAATAGCGTAGATAGAGTTCCGAGTAGACCCCGCGCGCCTGCAGCCGGCTCAGCGCATGATTGACCGCCTGCTGGCGCAGGCTGTCGTCGCCGCGAAAGGCGATGGTCAGCGCATGGTCGAAGTACCCCGGCTCCAGCCACGGCCCCCCGGCGAAGGTGCAGCATTCGCTGGAGGTCTTGCCGTTCAGCCAGAAGGACAGGGACAGTCCGTCACCGAAATGGGCGATGGCCTCCTCCGTGCCGATGGCGGCGCGCGCCTCGGTCGGGTCGCCAAAGGCGATGATCTCGGAGTTGGGGAAATAGGCCTTCAGGAAGGCTTCGTGGGCACTGCCTTCCACAACGGATATCCGCTTGCCGGCAAGGGCCTCCGGGGTCACCTCCAACTCGACCCCGCGCAGCACCACGAAGCGGGCGGGCAGGCGCAGATAGGGATCGGAGAACCGCAATGTGCGTGCGTTCTCCGGCGTGGTCGCCAGCCCGGCGATGATGGCATCGCCTTCCTCGCGCACCAGCGCCGGGACCAGCGCATCAAACGGTTTGATGCGCAAGGAGCAGGCCGCCTTCATCTCCTCGCACAAGGCCCGTGCCAGATCGATGTTGAAGCCCGTGAGCCGGCCCGATCCGTCGCGGAAGGAAAAGGGCGGGAAGTCGTCGCTGGCGAGAAAGCGGATCGTCTCCGGGGTGGCCGTCGGTCGGTCGCCCGTGCTGCGTGGGTCCCAGAAATTCGGCGTCACCACCGCATCGGCGGCATCTTGCGGCGACGCGGTTTGGGCACGTGTGGGCGTCGCCGCCAACAGCGTCAGGGCGATCATCAGAAAACCGAGGGTTGCAATCAGGAGGTGTCTGCGATCAAACTGCATGGCGTTTCTTGATAGTGGTTTTTGACATGAGGATGCCCTGCCTGTCCTTCTCCCGCTCTGGCTGATTTGACACCCTGTAATTTTCCCCATGCATCCGATTTTTCGGTGAGCCCGGCTGTGGGGAGAGTGAAGAGGTGCGGGACAAAGGTGCGGTTTGCCTCTGGATTGGAGGGTCCGTGCGACATGATGTGATCGAGGCATCCGCCCGGGTCCGTAGTCTAGCACAAGAGCGCGCCCCGCCGTCCAGCCGTTCGCCGTCGGCGCGGCGGGTGGTGCGTCCCCGGTCGGCCATGACGCGGGACTGGCCCGAGGAGGTGGCCCTGTTGTGCGACAGGGGGCTGGCCGAGGCGGCGCTTGTGCCGCTTGCCCGGGAGGCGCGGCGCTGCGGATTGCCGCTTGGGCGAGTGCTGCTGCAGCGCGGCCTGGTGTCCAGCGACGCCTACTACTGCGCCTTTGCCGAGGTTTGCGGCGTTCCCTTCCTGTGCCGGGGCAGCTTTCGGGCGCGGCATGACCCCGCCTTCCCGCCGCCGCCCGGGTTCGCCGGGCCCCTGTCGATCGGTCGTACCGCGCGCGGTGAGACCATCGTCGCGGTGGTGCCTCCCGTCGGCGGCACGGCTGCCTTTCTCGATCTGCTGCGGCGCTTTCCGGGCTTGCGCGGTCGGGTGCGCATCACCACCCCGGAGGCGCTTGCCGAGGCGGTGGCCATCGCCGATCCGGGGGCACGGCTGTCGCTGCTGCGGTCCGAGGTCTCTGCCCGCCGTCTTTTGGCACCTGGGCAGATGGCAACCGGCATGGCGATGCTGCTCGCGCTGCTTCTGGGAATGTTGCTGCCGCTCTCGGTGCTGCTCATCCTGGTCTCGCTGATGGTGACCGTTGCCGGCATGGTGCTTGGCGGCATCCGGCTGATGGCCGGGATCGGCGCGCGCGAAAGCCCGCGCCCGGGGCATTCGCTGGCGAATGGGCAACTGCCGTTCTACACGGTTCTGGTACCGCTCTACCGCGAGGCGCGGGTGGTCGAGCAATTGGTGGCGAGCCTTGCCGCATTGGATTATCCCGCCTCTCGCTTGGAAGTCCTGTTCCTGCTGGAAGCGGAGGATCGGGAGACCCGCGCGGCGCTGATGCCGCTGCTTCATCCCCATATGCGTTGCATCGAGGTGCCGGAGGGGAGCCCGCGCACCAAGCCGCGCGCCCTTGCCCACGGACTGGAGCTGGCGCGCGGCGAGCTTGTCACGGTGTTCGACGGGGAGGATCGTCCGGAACCGGCGCAACTGCGCCTGGCCGCTTCGCGCTTTGCCGAATTGCCCGGCTCCGTGGCAGCGCTGCAGGCGCATCTTGCGGTCGATCATCTCAGCCGTAATCTCTTCGCCCGGCAGTTCCTGCTGGAATACGCCGGGTTGTTCGACTGTCTGCTGCCGTTCCTGTCGGCGCAGGGCTTTCCCTTTCCCCTCGGTGGAACCTCCAATCACTTTCGCCGCGAGGCGCTGGAGGAGGTCGGGGGCTGGGATCCGTACAATGTCACCGAGGATGCGGATCTGGCGGTGCGGCTTTGCCGGGCCGGCTACGACCTGAAGATGTTGGGCAGCACCACTTTCGAGGAAGCGCCGATCGGCTGGCGGGCCTGGCACGGCCAGCGCACCCGCTGGCTGAAGGGGTGGCTCCAGACCTTGCTGGTGGCGGTGCGCGAGCCGCACGCGCTGATCCGCGATCTGCGCGGCACGCTGCTGCCCATCCTCGGTCTTTACGTGCTGGCAATGGTGACGACCCTGGCTGCCCATCCGGTGTTCGTGGTGTTTCTGTTGCTCTATGGTCTCGATGCGGCGCCGATCCCGCTGGCCGGCACCCTGACGGGGGATTGCATCGCCGTGCTGGCCGGAGTCAGCGTGGTTCTGTGTTATGCCAGCATGGCCGTGGTGACCCTGCGCGGGGCGGCCATGCGCCGCTGGCCGGTGGGGCTTCTCGATCTGATGGTGATCCCGTTCTACTGGCTCGTCCAGAGCTTGGCCTTCTATGCGGCGGTGGTCGATTTGCTACGCCGCCCCCATGACTGGTGCAAGACCGAACACGGGGTTGCCAAGCGGCCCGTGCATGGGCGATCGCAGGCATGAGGCGCGGAACTGGCCGGAGATTGACGAGTGGTATGGACGGCTGGTTGACGCCCGGCAGGCGCAGGGAGTGGCAGAGGCACGTCACACTCGGTGTCAGTCTTTTCAGAAGCTTCCGCCAGATTATGTTACCCATACCGAATTGACGACACGCGGCCCCTCCGCCCGATGACAGGATTGCCCTTTGCCCTCTTCCTTCCGCTTCGTCCATGCCGCCGATCTGCATCTGGGCAGCCCGTTCAAGGGCCTGTCCGCCCGCGACCCGGAACTCGCCCATCGCTTTGCCGAGGCAACGCGCAAGGCCTTCACCGCGCTGGTGTCACGCACGCTGGAGCTGAAGGCTGATTTCATGGTGATCGCCGGCGATGTCTATGACGGGGAATGGCAGGACAACGCGGTCGGCCTGTTCTTTAATCGGGAGATCGCCCGGCTCGACCGCGCCGGCATTCCGGTCTTCGTCCTGCGCGGCAACCACGATGCCGCCAGTGTCGTCACCCGCAGCATTTCCATGCCGGAGAATGTGCGTGGCTTTGACACGCGGAAGCCGCAGACCCACCGGCTTGAGCCGCTGCGCGTCGCCTTGCACGGCCAGAGCTTCGCGGACCGGTCGCAAGGCGACAATCTGGCCCGCAGCTATCCGGCGCCGGAGCCGGGCTGGTTCAACATCGGCGTGTTGCACACCTCGCTGACCGGACGCCCGCCCCATGCCGATTACGCGCCCTGTTCGGTGGATGACCTGCGTGCGCGCGGCTACGACTACTGGGCGCTGGGGCATGTGCATGATCACGAGGTGATCGACACCGATCCGCATATCGTCTTTCCCGGCAATCTTCAGGGCCGCAGCATTCGCGAGACCGGTGCCAAGGGCGCGGTGCTGGTGACCGTCACCGATGGCCGGGTGACCGGCTGTGAGCGGATGATTGTCGATGAAGCGCGCTGGGCGCTGCTGGAACTGGATATCTCCGGCCTCGCCGATCTCGACGCCATTCTTTCCGCCCTTGAGGAAGCGCTGCGCCCACATGTTCAGGCAGCGGAGGGCCGCGCCCTTGCCCTGCGGCTGCGGCTTTCCGGCGAAAGCTCGCTGCGCGCCTGGCTGTTGGCCAACCGGGCGTTGCTGCGGGACGAGGCGCAGGCGGCGGCCGCCCGGGTGGATGCGGATGTCTCGCTGGAAAAGCTGGTGCTGGATGTGACCGGCGGCGAGGCGCGAGAAGCTGAGGCGGAAAACGGCGATCCGCTGATCGACCTTGGCGGCATGCTTGCCGGGTTGCGGCAGGACCCCGAGGTTCTGGCGGCGGTGGAGGAGGTGATCGGTCAGGTGACGGGCAAGATGCCCCATGGCCTGGGCGCGGATCTGGACACCGGACCCGAGGCCCTTGCCGCCTTGATCGAGGAGGCGGGCGAGGTCCTGCTGCAGAAGGTCGGAGGCAAGGACTGATCCCATGCGTTTCGACCGGCTCGATATCCTGCGCTTCGGCGCGCTCACAGATCGCCATTTCACGTTTCGGGAGGGCGCCCGGCTGCATCTGGTCTACGGCGCCAACGAGGCGGGCAAGACCTCGCTGCTGGCGGCGATCTCCGATCTGCTGTTCGGCTTTTCCGAGCAGCGCAAGGGCGTGCCCCGCTACGACTTCCTGCATGACGGGCCGAGCCTGAGGGTCGGCGCGACCATTCGCAACAGTGCTGGCGACAGCCTGTCGTTCCGGCGCCGGCGCGGGCGCAAGAACACGCTTCTGAGCCACGACGAGGCGGAAACGCCCTTGCGCGACGATGCGCTTCACCCCTTTCTCGGCGGGCTTGGGCGCGATGTGTTCCAGCGGGCCTTCGGTCTTGATTCCGCCCGGTTGCGCCTTGGCGCCGAGGCGATGCTGGCCGGTGAGGGCGATGTGGGCGGGGCGCTGTTCGCCGCCGCCTCCGGCCTGCACGGGCTGGCGGGGGTCAAGGCCGGGCTGGAGGCGGAGGCGGGCGCTCTGTTCGCCCCGCGCAAGTCGAAGGACCGGCGGTTTTATCAGGTGCTGGAACGCTACACCGAGGCCCGTGCCCGGGAGCGCGACCGGCAACTCAAACAGAACGATTGGAAGGCGCTGAATACCGCCATCGCCGAGGCCGAGGCGGCGCTGGAGGAGGCACGCGACGATTTGACGGCGACCCGGCGCCGGCGCGCCCGGTTGCAGCTCCTGAGCCGGATCAAGCCGCTGCTTGCCGATATCGATGCGGTGGATCACGCGCTCGCCGCCTTTGCGGATCTGGGCGAGGTGCCCGAGGGCGTGGCCGCAACCCTTCAGGCCGCGCATGAACGGGCCGAACGCAAGGACGCGGCGGCGCGCGAGGCGGCGGCGCGCGCGGCAGCGGCAGGGCAAGCCCATGCGCGCATTTCGGTCGATGCGGATGTGCTCGCCCGGGCCGAGGAGATCACCGCGCTGTTCGGCGAAACCGGGGCCTATCAGTCGCGGCGGCAGGATCTGCCGCGCATCGAGGCGGAGCGCGATGGCTATGCCGCCGAGCTGCGCCAGCACCTGCTCCGGCTCGGCCTGACGGGGGAGGATGGCACGGCGCTGGAAGCCGGTCTTGAAGCGCGCCAGCCGACCGATGCGGCGCTGGCCAGCTTGCGCGAACTGACCCGGGAGGGGCGCCGGCTGGGTGAGGCGCTCGCCGGTCTTGACCGGGCCTTGCAGGAAGAGCGCGATGGGCTGGAGCGGATGTCGGCGGAGGGGCGCGGCACCGGGGCGGTCGAGGATCCGGCGCCACTGCGGCTGCGCCTTGAGGCACTGGCGCCGGACCTGCAGGCGCTGGAGGCACTGGCGGATCTGGAAACCCGGCATCGGCGAGCCTTGCGCGAAGCGGAAGCCATGGCCGCCCGTCTCGTGCCGCCCCTGCCGAAGACGCAAAGGGCGGCGGATGTGCCGTTGCCGGCACGTGAGGTGATCGCCGAGCATGCTCGGCGGCGGCGCGACACCGCCGAGGCCCTTGCCGCCTGCCGCGATAAGCTGGCGGCGAACAGGGCTGAGCGGGAGCGGCTTCAGGCGGAGATAACCGACGCGGAACGGCGCGGGCCGGTGCCTTCCCGCGACGCGATTGCCGAGGCGCGCGGCGCCCGCGATGCCCGCTTCGCCCAGCTTGCCGAGGGGCTGACCGACGGCGGCGCCGAGGCGCTGGCGGCGCTTGGCGAGCGGGTGCTGGGCTACAGCACCCTTGTGGCCGAGGCGGACCGGCTGGCCGATGCGGCGCTGGCGGATGCGGATCGGGTGGCCCGGCACGCGGCGGCGGTGGCCCGGCTTGCCGCCGTCGATGCGCAAGGGGCTGCGCGCGAAAAGGAGCTGGGCGAGTTTGACGCCCGGCAGGCCGAAGAGGATACCGCCTGGCGCGCGCTGTTCGCCCCCATCGGCGTCCTGCCGGAAGCGCCGGAGCGGATGCTCGACTGGGGCCGCGAGGTGGAGCAGCTTGCCAGGGCCGAGGCCGAGGCGGCCCAGCTTCAGGATCAGATCGACCGGCTGCACCGGCTGGCCGATGGCTTGCGGCCGGAACTCTTGGGCATCGCTCGCGCAGGCAAGCTGGTGGATGTCGACGACCTGCCGACGGCCGGTCTGGCGCGGGCACTGTCCCAGCATCTGCGCCAGAGGTCCGAGGCCTGGACCGCCGGGCGCACCTTGGCCGGGCGCCGCGCGGATGCCGAAGACCGGTTGCAGCGCCGGCAAGAGGAGCGGGCGCGGGTGGCCGAAGAGCGGGCGCGCTGGCAAGACGCGTTTGCCCGCGCGGTGCCCGCAGTCGGGCTCGCCGCCGATGCCACGATTGCCGCTGCGGAGGCGGCGGTCTCCCTGTGGCAGGAGATCCCGCGCATTCGTCAGGATCGGGATCGCAGCGCCCGCCGGGTTGCCGGGATGCAGCGCGACAATGAGGCGTTCGCGGCGCGGGTCAGGACGCTGGCGGCGGCGGTCGCGCCGGATCTGGAGGTGGATGCACCGGAGCGGATGGCCGATGCGCTGCGCCGGCGGCTTGAGGCGGCGCGTGAGGCAAGCGCCCGCGAGCGCGACGCGCGCGGTGCGGTGGAGGCCGCCGAGACCCAGTTGAAGGCGGCACAAGAGGAAGCCCGGGCGGCCAGCGCGGCGCTGGCTGAGATCTGCGATGGCCTGCCTGACACCCTTGATCCGGCGATGCGCGATCCGGCGGCGCTGGCCCGCAGGCTGCATGACCGGGACGAGAAGCTGGGGGAACGGGCCCGGCTCACCAGCCTGTTCGACAAGCAGACGGCAGGGGAGGACCGCGACCGTCTGCGGCAGGAGCTTGCCAGGTTCGATCTTGAGGCGGCCTCGGTCGATCTGGAGCTTCTGGAGCAGGAGGAAATCCGCCGGCAGGATCACCTTGCCACTGTTGCGGCCGATCTGAAGGCGCGCGAGGCACGGCGCGAGGAATGGAAGACGAGCGAGGGCGCGGAGGGCGCCGCCTTCGACCGGATGGCGGCGGAAACGGATCTGGCGGAGGTGGCGCGGGAGTGGAGCGTCCTCAAGGTCGCGGCGCTGCTTCTCGGCGAGGCGATGGAACGTCATCGGCAGCAGGAGAGCGACCCGTTGCTGGAGCGGGCCGGGGACCTCTTCTCGGCGATCACCGGCGGTGCCTTCGCGGGGCTGTGTCAGGACTATGGCGATGATGACCATCCGCATCTGATGGCGCTGCGCCCTGAAGGGGAAATGGTCGCTATTGACGGTCTGAGCGAGGGCAGCCGGGACCAGCTTTACCTCGCCCTGCGGCTGGCGTTTCTCGCCGACTATGCCACTCGGTCCGAGGTCGCGCCGTTCATTTGCGACGACCTGTTCCAGACCTTCGATGACCAGCGCACCGCCAGCGGGCTGGAGGCACTTGCCAAGGTCTCCGGCACGGTGCAGCCGATCCTGTTTACCCACCATAAAAGCGTGGTGGCCGCCGCCGAGCGGGTGCTCGGCGATGGCCTGGACCTTTTGGAGTTGTGATTATGCTGCTTTCTGGCCTCAAGATATTTGCCTGCGCGCCTGCAACGCCGCGCCGACCGGGTGTGAGAATGGCGGCCACCGTGCTCTGCGCGGCCGTGCTCGCCGGACCAGTGGCGGCAAAGGCGGCAGACCCGACCGCGCCCACCGTGCGGCAGGAGCGGATTCAGGCAGCCATCGACGGGCTCGACGGGCTGGCGCAGCGCACCCTGGCGGAGTTCAAGCTTCCCGGCCTTGCCATCGCCGTTGTGCATGAGGGCAAGACCGTGTTTGCCCGGGGCTATGGCGTTCGCGAACTCGGCAAGACGGCCAAGGTCGATGCGGATACGGTGTTCCAGATCGCCTCCCTGTCCAAATCGCTGGCGGCGAGCGTTGTCGCGCAGCAGGTCGGGGAAGGAAAGGTCGCATGGGACACACCGGTCAGCCGGCATCTTCCCTGGTTCACCCTGTCCGACCCCTGGGTCGGTGCCCATGTGACCATTGGCGATCTGTTCGCCCATCGCTCGGGTCTGCCCGATCATGCGGGCGACGATCTGGAACTTCTCGGCTTCTCCCGGCGCGAGATCCTGGAACGGTTGGACCAATTGCCGCTGAATGCCTATCGCGACAGCTACGCCTACACGAACTTCGGCCTGACGACGGCGGCCGAGGCGGTGGCGGAGGCCGCCGGCACCGACTGGGCGAGCCTTTCGGAAAAGGTGCTCTACGCACCGCTGGGTATGGCCCGGACCAGCTCCCGCTTTGACGATTATCTGGCGCGTGACAACCGGGCGGTCGGCCATGCCTTCGCCGACGGTGCGTTTCGCGATCTGCAGCGGCGCAAGCCCGATGCTCAGTCGCCGGCGGGCGGCGTCAGCAGCACCGCGCGCGACATGGCCCGCTGGATGGCGATGGTGCTGGCCAATGGCCGGCATGGGGAGAAGGTCATCATCAAGGAGGCCGGACTGCTGCCCGCGCTCTCGCCGCAGGTTGTCTCAAGCCGCTCCGAGACGGCGGACCGCCTGCCGTCCTTCTATGGCTTCGGCGTGGGCGTCGGCATCTCTGGCGACGGCAGCGTCATGCTCAGCCATTCGGGGATGTTCGTGCTCGGCACCGGCACCAATTACATGATGTCGCCGGCTCTTGATCTGGGCATTGTCGTTCTGTCCAACGGCGCCGGCGTCGGCGCGGTGGAGGCGGTCAGCGCCGAATTCATGGATCTGGCGATCAATGGCAAGGTGACCCGCGACTGGGCCTCAGGCTATCGCGGGTTGTTCGAGGCGCAAAGACTGAACGCGCCCGCCGGAAGCACCGTCGGCAAGGCAGCGCCGGCGAAGCCCGAGCCGTCCGATGAGCTCGGCGATTTCGTCGGGACCTACGTCAGTGCTTATTTCGGCGCGGCGCGGGTCGATCTGGCGGAAGACAGGCTGGTTCTCACCCTCGGTCCGGACGAGCAGCGCTTCGAGTTGACCCACTGGTCGGGCAACAGCTTCGTCTTTCCGGTGTTCAACGAGGAGCAGCCCTATGGCTCGCGCTCGACCGTGACCTTCGACCTGTCCGCGCAAGACCCGTCCATGCGGGTCGAATTCCTCGACGAAAACGGCCTCGGCCTGTTCACCCGCACCGTGCGGTAGCGCGAAAACACCGCGTCCGCCCGGTATCGCTCGGGCGGGCGTGCGGAACGCACAGGAGCGACACGCGCGGGCGTTTTTGCCGGCGGCGCTGGGCATCTGGCGATTTCAGGGGATTTTGGAGCGGGTGAAGGGAATCGAACCCTCGTCGTAAGCTTGGGAAGCTTCTGCTCTACCATTGAGCTACACCCGCCTCGGCTGCCTATATCGTCTTGCCACCCGCACCCTGTCAAGGGCATAGGTGTCCGTCTCTCCCGCACCGGGCAGGAGTTGTCCCCGGGAAGTTGGCGGGGCGGCCTTCGGCTCGCCCGGTTTGTGGGGCAAGGCGCTTGAATTCAGGCGCCGGATCGCCACTTTTGGCAGCGCCGGGAGGTCCCCGGGCAAAAGTCATCGACCCCTCGCGTGGCAATGGAGAACAGGCAGAATGCGGGAACGGCTGAAGGAACTGGTGCAGTCCAGGCGCTGGGAAGCGACGATCATCTCCCTGATCGTCGTCAACGCCGTCACCCTCGGCTTTGAGACCAGCACCCAGGCGATGGCGGCCGCCGGGCCGGTGCTCGTTCTGCTCGACCGGCTGGTGCTGGCGATCTTCACCGCAGAAATCGCCCTTCGCATTTACGCCCATCGGCTGGCCTTTTTCCGCGATCCCTGGAGCCTGTTCGATTTCGCGGTGGTCGCCGTTGCGCTGATGCCCGCCAGCGGTGCCTTCTCGGTGCTGCGGGCCTTGCGGATCCTGCGGGTGTTGCGCCTGATTTCCGTGGTGCCGTCGCTGCGCCGGGTCGTCGGCGGGCTCGTGGCCGCACTGCCGGGCATGGGCTCGATCGTCTTGCTGCTGTCGCTGGTGTTCTATGTCTTTGCGGTGATGACCACCAAGCTTTACGGCGCCAGCTTCCCGGACTGGTTCGGCACCATCGGCCGCTCGCTCTACACCCTGTTCCAGATCATGACGCTGGAAAGCTGGTCGATGGGCATCGTCCGGCCGGTGATGGAGGTCTACCCGCTGTCCTGGCTTTTGTTCGTGCCGTTCATCCTGTGCACCGCCTTCACGGTCCTGAACCTCTTTATCGGCGTCATCGTCTCGGCGATGCAGCAGGAGCATGAACACACGGCGGAGGCGGACCGGCAGGCGATCCATGACGAGACCGGGCTGGTGCTCGGTGAGGTCAAGGCGCTGAGGGCCGAGGTCCGCGCCTTGCGCTCCGAGCTCGCGCGGCCCGTCGCCGGACAGGGGGACTGAAGCGCCGCCCGGCACCGGTCCGGGCGACTGAGGCGGCGGTCAGGCGCCCAGCCGGGCCAGATTCTCTTCCGGGCCTTCCAGCGTCAGCGTCACGCCGGCTTGCGTAAAATCGCGCGCCGCGACCGTCAGGCCGAGTTGTTCGACCTGGCGTTCCAGCTCCGAGCTCGATGCGAAATCGGCGCTGACCTGCTTCACGGCAACCCGCTGGAAGGGGATCGGCTCGGCGTTGGCGATCGCGTCCTGCGCGGCACCTGAATAGGCGCGTGCCAAGCCGCCACCGCCCAGCTTGACGCCGCCGAAATAGCGCACGATCAGCACGGCGCAATTGATCAGTTCCGCCCCCTGAAGCACGCGCAGGACCGGCATGCCGGAGGTGCCCGCCGGTTCGCCGTCGTCCTTGCCGCTTTCCTCGATGCGGTCGTCGTCGAGAAGCCGGCGATGCGCGGTGACGATGTGGTTGGCCTTGCGGTGTTGCTTGTGCAACTCCTCGAGTCGCTGCTCGAAAAGCGCCACCGGCACCAGATGCGCCAGAAACCGGGACTTGCGATCCTCCAGATACCCCTCATATTCGCGGGTGATTGTCATGAGGGGCATGGTGCTATCTCGCGTTTTTCGCCGAAGCGGGAAGGGCGGCTGTTCCCTTTGGGGTCAACGCATAGACACCGCGTTCAACCCGTTCAAACCAGCCATAGTGATCGTCAGCCAACAGCCTTGTTGCCTGGGCAACGCCGGTCGCCCTGGCCACCTCCGCTCCCCGGCTGGGGCCATTGGCGTTTAGATGTGTGGCGCAGCGCAGCGCGTCTTGCCGATAGGCTGTCACCAGCCTGACTCTTGTCGAGCCGCCGGTGTTCGGGTCGCCCACCCTGCGGGCGAATTCCCTGAGCAACCGGTCCTTGCGCGGCTTCGACTTGCGCGGGCTGAACGGGCCCGGATCCAGATGCACTTCAACCAGCTCATCTGACAGCCGAACCGTGATCAGTCCAAGGCCGAGACGGCGAGCGAGTTTGAGATTGTTCTTCAGGGCCTGTTGAAATCGGCGGCCCGCCATTCGGGGGACCGCTACATAGACAGCATCGGTGATCGCTTGCCGTGCAATCGCCTGATGGAAAAGACCCAGCGTGAAACCTGTTTTCAGTTCAACGATCACGGGATCTTCCCCGCCTCGGCAGGCGACGACATCGGCGGCACCGACCTCGGCCTTGACCTCGTAGCCTTGCGCCGTGAGAAAAGCCTTTATCGGCGGGTAGAGCTCTGTTTCCAGGATGCTGGCCATATGAACGGCTTTACCCTAGACGCTCGCCTTGAAGTGTTTCGACAGCTTCAGCGCCTGGCCCTGGTAGTTGGAGCCGATCCCCTCGCCATAAAGGCTTTCCGGCCGCTCCTGCATGTGCTCATAGACCAGCCGGCCGACGGTCTGACCGTGTTCGACGATGAACGGCACCTCATGCGAGCGCACCTCGAGCACGGCGCGCGAGCCGCCGCCGCCGATCTCCGCATGGCCGAAGCCCGGATCGAAGAAGCCGGCGTAATGGACGCGGAACTCGCCGACCAACGGATCGAACGGCACCATCTCGGCGGCGAACAGCGGCGGCACATGCACCGCTTCGCGCGAGACCAGAATGTAGAATTCATTGGGGTCGAGAATGAGATCGCCGGCGCCGCGATGGATGATCGGCTCCCAGAAGTCGAGCGGGTCCTGCGCCGCCTTGGCGTCCATGTCGATCACGCCGGTGTGCCGCTTGCCGCGATAGCCGATCAGGCTGCCCGGTCCGTCGCCGCACAGGTCGATGGTCAGTTGCACGCCGCCGCCGATCGCCTCCTGACCGCCGGTGACCAGCCGCTGATCGGCGTGGATGGTGGCAAGGGTGGTGTCATCGACGGTGGGGGCGCCGGAGCGGAAGCGGATCTGCGACAGGCGCGAGCCCTCGCGCACCAGCACCGGGAAGGTGCGCGGGCTGATTTCCGCATAAAGCGGGCCGCGATAGCCGGCGGGCACCGTGTCGAAGGCGCGCCCGTCGTCGGTGATCACCCGGGTGAAGACGTCGAGCCGGCCAGTGGAGCTCTTCGGGTTGGTGGTCGCCGAGACGTGTTCGGGCAAGTCGAGGCTTTCCAGCAGCGGCACGATGTAGACGCAGCCGGTCTCCAGCACGGCCCCGCGCGTCAGATCGAAGGCATGCAGCTTCAGCCGGTCGAGCTTTTCCACCACCCGGGCGCCGGGGCCGGGCAGGAAGCTGGCGCGAACCCGATAGGCGAGCGGCCCGAGCCGGAGGTCGAGGCTGGCCGGCTGGACCTGATCCGGATCGGGTTTGCGCGGCGCCAGGATGGTGCCGCTGTCGAGCATTGCCCTGATTGCCTGTGCCGGCAGGATTCCTTCAGCGTGTGCCGTCATTTTGCTCCCCGAATGCGGTGTTCCGCCGTGCTTAGCGCAGGTTGGAGCGCTTGGCCACGCCGATATCCCTTTTGCGCGCCGGAAGTCGGCTCATAAGGGCTTTTCCTCAAGTTGACGCTGCGCGATTGTTGCCTTATCACAAGCGCTCCCGTGGTGATTTGAGCCGGCCGGCTTGCAGCCACGTTAAACAAGTAGCTAAAAAGGCCGGGTTGCAAAAACCCTGGCCCGTCGGCCGGGGTTTTTGCATTTGGAGGCAGGAATGACGACGGAAAAGACAAACTGGCGCCCGGCGACCGCGCTGGTGCATGGGGGAACCACGCGCTCCGCTTTTGGCGAGACGTCGGAAGCGATGTTCCTGACGCAAGGGTTTGTCTATGACAGCGCGGAAGCCGCCGAGGCGCGCTTCAACGGCGACGATCCGGGCTTTGTCTATTCCCGCTATGCCAATCCGACCGTGGCGATGTTCGAGGCGCGGATCGCCGCGCTGGAAGGGGCGGAGGCCGCCCGGGCGACCGCCAGCGGCATGGCCGCCGTCAACCTGGCGATGCTGGCCTCCTGCAAGGCCGGCGATCATGTGGTCGCCGCAAGGGCACTGTTCGGATCCTGCCGCTATATCGTCGAGACCCTGCTGCCGCGCTTTGGCGTGTCCTCCACCCTGGTCGATGGCACGGATCTGGATGCCTGGAAGGCCGCGATCCGGCCGGAGACCGTCGCCTGTTTCCTGGAAAGCCCGACCAATCCGACGCTTGAGGTGATCGACATTGCCGCCGTCGCCGATATGGCCCATGCGGTCGGCGCCCGGCTGATCGTCGACAATGTCTTCGCCACGCCGATCTGGCAATCGCCGCTGAAGCTTGGCGCCGATGTGGTGGTTTATTCCGCGACCAAGCACATCGACGGGCAGGGGCGCTGCCTTGGCGGGGTGGTGCTGTCGGACGAGGAATGGATCGCCGATGAGGTGATGCCCCTGATGAAGCACACCGGACCGGCGCTCAGCCCGTTCAATGCCTGGGTCCTGCTGAAGGGGCTTGAGACCCTGCCGGTGCGGGTCGAGCGGCAGACGGCGAGCGCGGCGCGGCTGGCCGATCTTCTGGCCGATCATCCAGCGGTGAAGCGGCTGATCTATCCGGGCCGCGACGACCACCCGCAGGCGGACCTGGCGCGGCGGCAGATGGGGGCCGGGTCGACCATGATCGCCTTCGAACTGGCGGCCGGCAAGGAGGCGGCGTTCCACTTCGCCAATGCGCTGCGCATCGTGCAACTGTCGAACAACCTTGGCGATGCCAAGAGCCTTGTCACCCATCCGGCGACCACGACGCACCAGAGCCTGACCGACGAGGCGCGGGCGGAACTGGGCATCTCCGACGGGCTGCTCCGCTTCTCCGTCGGTCTGGAGGATGTGGAGGATCTGGCCGAGGATCTGACCGGGGCGCTCGCCCGGGTGTGACGGCCACCTGTTTCAGTCTTTTAGCATCTGCATGACCATGGCTACCCGGGCCAGCGCCGAGACGGTGCACAGCAGGGCAAAGCCATAGGCGAGGGGGGGGAACCAGCCGGGAAACAGGCACATGGCGGCGAACACCGCGATGGTTTCCCCGCCTTCGGCGAGGCCGCCGAGATAGTAGAGCGACTTGCGTCCTTGCGCCTCGGTGCTCAGCCGGCGTTTTTCCGCCATGACGGCAAAGGCGAGAAAGCTGGCGCCGTTCATGTAAAAGGCGAGCAGAAGCGCCGCTGCCGCAAGTCCATTCGCCTGCGGTGCGGCGAGGGCGAAGGCAAAGGGCACGGCGCCGTAGAAGAAGAAATCAAGAACGATATCCAGGTATCCGCCCCGGTCGGTCTGTCGCCCGGCCCGGGCGAGCGCGCCATCGAGGCCATCGGCAAGCCGGTTGAGGAGGATCAGCGCCAGCGCGATCCACCCGTGGCCGAAGACGATGGCGGCAGCACCGCCAAGCCCCAGGGCGAAGCCGGCAAGGGTGACCGTATCGGCATGAAGGCCGGAGGCGGCGAGCCTGCGCCCCGCCGCATTGAGCGGCGGATCGACAAGACGGCGCAGGATGGGATCGAACAACGGAACCTCCGCGAAGACAGCACTGTTTCTCATGACCGAGACGGCTAGGGCGCGCAAGCCACAAGGGTGTCACTTCCCTGTTAACGGCCCGTGCCGCCCTGGAGGCAACCTTTCGTCAAGGGCGACAGGGCAGGATAGCGGACGAGGAACATCAGCGCGTTTTGGCTGTCGGCGGGAAGGCCGGGTCCGGGCTTGGAGAGAAAAAGACGTGACACAGACACCCTATCAGGCCGTGACCCGCGGCATCCGCATCTCGGTCGAGCCGTTCTATCTGCGCGAGAAATCGGACCCGGAGCGGGGCTACCATTTCTGGGCCTATACCGTTGCCATCGAGAACCTTGGAACGGAAACGGTCTATCTGCGCTCGCGGTACTGGCGGATCATCGACGCCACCGGGCATGTGGAGGAGGTGCGCGGTGCAGGGGTGGTTGGCGAGCAGCCGGTGATCGCGCCGGGCGAGCGGTTCGACTATACGTCCGGCTGCCCCTTGCGCACCTCATCCGGAATGATGACCGGATCGTATCATCTGGAGGTTGCCGGCGGCGAAGCATTCGACGCGGTGGTTCCGGCGTTTTCCCTCGATGCGCCGGATGATGTTCGGAGCGTGAACTGAGTTGGCGTTTCCGGTCCGGAAGGGTTTTAGATACAAATACGGATAGGGGTTTCAACTAGTCATTGCAAATTGTGTCGATGCATTACTTTCACATTCTCTTGAGCTGAGAGGCCGCTATTCAAAATCCGGGTTTCTATTATGTTTTTTATAATACCTGAGGTTTAGTCTGGAAGGCGGTTTCTGGCGCTCAAGGGGGGCTGCAGCCTGAGTGGTGAGCCATTGATGGTGAGGACAGTGGAAGTTGCCCAACGCGACAGCGGCGCTCGGTCGGAACAACCCGATCTGGCGTTCGAGACGGCGTTCAACCGTTCGCCCGTCCGCATGTTGTGCTGCGACCGTGAGTACATCATTCGCCATATCAACGAGGCCTTTCTGCGCCATGAGTCCTTTCTGCGCGAGGAGACCCTAGGTCGCAGCGTTGCGCAGGTGTTTGGCGAGGCTTTCTTTCGCTCCCGCAAAGCGGCGCTCGATGTCACGCTCGCCGGCCAGCCCCAGTCTATGCTGGAATGGGGGACACGCCGGGCCAGCCGTGGCCGGCTGCTGCGGATCCGGCAGGAACCGGTGCTTGCCCCCGATGGCGATGTGACCGGCGTGGTGCTGATGATCGAGGACACCACCGCCCTGCACGATCTGGCCAGCCGGGTCTCGATGCATGACGAGGTGTTCCGGCAGAGCTCCGAGTGCATGGCGGTCATCGGCTGCAATTTTCGCTACCTTTGGTCCAATCCGGCCAATGCCGCCTCCTGGGGGCTGACCCATGAGGAGATTATCGGCCGGGATCTGGTGTCGGTGATCGGTGAGAAGCATTTTGCCGAGCTGGCACAGGAGAAGCTGTCCGCCTGTTTCGCCGGGGAAACGCTTCAGTACGAGTACGAGCACATCGCTCCGGACGGCAAGCGGATCTTCTATGAGGTCCGGTTGCAGCCGTTTCGCGAGGACGATGGCAAGATCAAGGGGGCGGTGGTCAGCAAACGGGACGTGACCCGCGCGACCATGATGGCCCGGCAGCTCCGGCGCCAGGCCAGCGAGGATTTTCTCACTGGTCTGGCCAACCGTTATGCCCTGGAGGAAGAGTTGCGCGCCCGGCTCAAGAAGTGTCTGGCAAAGGGCGAGGACGACTGGACCTGCATGCCGGCACTGATCCTTGTGGATCTGGATGACTTCAAGGCGGTCAACGATCTGGGCGGACACAGCGCGGGCGACGCGCTGCTGAAACAGGTGGCCGGATTGCTGCGCGCGGCGGCCGGCGAGCGGGCTTGCGTGGCGCGGGTTGGCGGGGATGAATTCGCGCTCGTGCTCAGCGTTTCCGGCAGGGCGGAGGCGATCGCCATCGGCAATCGCATCGTGTCGATGATCGATATGGCCGGGTTCAACTGGGAGGGAACCTATTACGCGGTTGGTGCCAGTGTCGGCATTGCCATGCTGGACAAGGACATGACCCGCCCGCTCACCCCCACGGTCTTCGATGTCATCAACTGGGCCGACAAGGCCTGTCTGGTGGCCAAGGAAAAGGGCGGCGCGCGGGTGTCGTTCTACCATCCCGACGACAGCGAGATGGTGGCGCGGCTGGAGGATGCGGGCAATCTCCGGGTCGTGCAGAAAGCCTTGCAGGAAGACAGCTTTCAGTTGTTCACCATGCCGGTGATGCCGATCGACGGGCGCAGCCTGCCCTCGCGGGAAGTGCTGTTGCGGATCGTCGGCGAGGATGGCGCGGTTCTGTCGCCCGCCTCCTTCATCGCCTCCGCCGAGCGGCACGGGATGATGAGCCGTGTCGACCGCTGGGTGGTGACGACGGTGCTCAGGCGGCTGCGCCGCTATCGCGAGCGGGTGCGCTTCAGTGTCAATCTGTCCGGCCAGTCGGTCGGCGATCCCCGCTTCAAGGCCTTCCTTCTCGATGCGCTGGATGCGGAGGGCGTCGGCATCGACCGGCTCTCCTTCGAAATCACCGAGACGGCAGCGGTCCGGTCCATGGAAACGGCCCAGTCCCTGATCAAGGCGCTGCGCGCGCGCGGCTGTGGCATCATTCTCGACGATTTCGGCTCAGGCCTGTCCTCCTTTGGTTATCTGCGCCAGTTTCAGGTCGACATGCTGAAGATCGACGGCGCGATCATCGGCGAGATCGTTGAGGATCAGGTGCAGCAGACCATCGTCGCGGGGATCGTCGCGGTCGCCGAGGCGATGAATGTCAGCGTCATTGCAGAGTATGTGGACAGCGAGGAGGCGATGATGATCCTGCAGCGCCTCGGCGTTCACTTCGTTCAGGGCTATCATATCGGCAAGCCGGAGATCTGGGAGGAGGCACCCGGGGGATGAGCAGGGGGAGGACAGCGGCAGGAACTCGGCGCAGGGCGGGGAAGGGCTGACCGTGGCGGAGCGTTTTTCGGCACCGGGTTCCACGTCGGAGGCTGCACAAGGTGTGGCCGGGACGACGTTTGGAAAGGAAGCCCGGGCGGAAGACGCGGCGTCGCCTTCTTGCGCGCAGGCGCAAGACACTCCCGTGCATGAGGTCGGCGGCGGGCCTCTGGTTCAGCCGTTTTCCGCCGATGTGGCCGCCGAGGGACCGGTTCCGGACTGGCCGCTGAGCATCGACCGGCAGACCTTGCGCAGCGCCATCATCGACCTGACCCGGGATGGCATTTTCGTCTGTGACCGGCAGTACCGCATCTGGGAAATCGATGACGCTTTCGTCGGCGTCGCCGGCCGGACGCGCGCCGAGATCCTCGGCCATACGGTCGCGGAAGTGCTCGGCCAGGAGGTGTTCGAGCTGCGCAAGCCGTCGATCGACGCGGCTTTCGCCGGGCGGGCCTCGCAGGTGCGCGGCAATGGCTTGCGGCCACCGACCAGGGGGCGGGTCTGGGAGGTCTACCATCAGCCGGTGTTCTCCCCCGGTGGGCGTATTGAATGCGTGCTGATCTCCGTCCGCGACGTCACCCAGTATCAGCAGCTCGACGACCGGCTGACCATGTATGAGGAGATCGTGCGCCAGACCTCCGATCGGGTTTCGGTGATCGGTCTCGACTACCGTTACAAGCTGACCAACAGGGCCAACGCCCGGTTCTACAAGCGCAAGGTCAGCGAAATCGTCGGCTGTCACGTGCGCGACCTGATCGGCGCGGAGCGGTTCGAGAGCCGGGCGAAGGCCAATCTCGATGCCTGTTTTTCCGGAAAGTCACTGGAATACGAGCACGCGCTCGAGCAGGCGGACGACAAGGTCATCTACCTGCATGTGCGCATGGAGCCATACCGGGAGCGGGACGGAAGCATCTCCGGTGCGGTGGTGGTGCTGCGCGATGTGACCGCCGCCAGCCTGCTGGCGCGCAAGTTGCGCCGACAGGCGCGTGAGGATGCGCTGACCGGGCTGGCCAATCGCTACGCCCTGCTGGAGACTCTGGAAGGCTGCCTGGAGCGGGTGCAGTCCAGCGGCGGCAGTGCGGCTTTGATCAGCATCGACCTGGATGGCTTCAAGATCATCAATGATCGTGCCGGGCACAGCGCCGGGGACGCGCTGCTTTGCCAGATCGCCGACATGCTGCGCACCTTCGCCGAGGAGGAGGGCATCAGCCCGGCCCGTCTGGGCGGCGACGAATTCGCGGTGGTGTTGAAGCGCGCCACCCGGGCGGCGGCGCTCGATCTGGGCAACCGGATCCTGGCCAATCTAGTCTCCATGCAGTTCATCTGGCAGGGGGAACGCTATTCCGTCAGTGCCAGCGCCGGCATCGCCATGATCGACCACCGGAAGACGCAGGAAGGCTCCATCTCGGTGTTCGATGTGCTCAACCAGGCCGATCAGGCGTGCCTGTTCGCCAAGGAGGTCGGCGGCGCCCGGGCAATCGTCTACCGGCCCGACGCCTCGGAGATGGTGGCCCAACGGGTCGATATCGGCAATCTGCAGGTGATCAAGCAGGCGCTCGAACAGGACGCGCTTCAGCTCTACACCATGCCGATCAGGCCGGTCGCGGAGGGCGGGCGCGCCTTGCTGGAAGTGCTCTTGCGCTTCGTCGATGAGAACGGGCGGGTGGTCGCGCCGGCGGCGCTGATCTCCTCGGCCGAGCGTCATGGCCTGATGCCGCGGATCGACCGCTGGGTGGTGACGACGGCGCTGCGCCATATCGATGAGGTCGAGGCCGGCGTGACGTTGACCCTCAATCTGTCGGGCCAGTCGATCGGCGATCCGGATTTCAAGGATTTCCTTGTCGCCACGCTGGACGAGCGGCCGGAGGTTGCCCGGCGGCTGGCGTTCGAGATCACCGAGACGGCGGCGGTGCGCAGCATGGCGACGGCCCAGAGCCTGATTGGCGCGCTACGGGCGCGCGGATGCGGCATCATCCTTGACGACTTCGGCTCGGGCTTGTCGTCCTTCGTCTATCTGCGCCAGTTCCAGATCGACAGCCTGAAGATCGACGGCGCGATCATCGGTTCGGTGGCCGAGGACGAAGTGCAGCAGACCATCGTCGCCGGTATTGTCGCGGTGGCCCGCAAGATTGGCGTCGAGGTGATCGCCGAATATGTCGAGAATGCGCGGATGCTGGAGACTCTGCGGCGCCTCGGCGTGACGGCGGTGCAAGGGTATCACATTGGCCGGCCCGAGCCCTGGGTGACGGGCGCGGGCTTTCAGCCGCCCGCACCTTGTGAGGAAGGCGGGCGCGCTGAGGGGGATGATGAGGACGAGAACAGCCTGACGCGCCGGCCTCAGGCGGCGCGGTAGCGCGCCTGTGCGCCGCGCTCGATGGCGGCGACGGTCAGCTTGTCGAGATCGAGCGCATCCCGCAGCATCTGCAACAGCCGCAGCTCTTCCTGCTTGACCATCAGGTCGGCGACCGCCACTTCGACCGCGACCGCATAGGCGGTGTCACGATGCTTCTGCGGGACGCTTCCGGCGATCAGGGCAAGGGTTTCCTGCAGGCCGTTGTCTTCCTGCAGCCGGGCACCGCAGGACTGCGCGACCTCCAGCAGGCGCTCCTGATCGAAATCCTTGAACACGGGCAGGGTGCGGATCACCTCGCCCATGGACTGCAACTCCTTGTCGGTCATGCTGCTGTCGGCGGCCGAAACCATCACCATCACGTAAATCAGGGCTTCCTGGAGGCTAATTCGCTCACTCATGTTGCGGTTCGAGCCTTTCTTGACTTCAAGCATGGGACGTTCTGACGTAAGCCGGGGGGCGGGAGAGTTCAAGCATGTTCTGCCCGTCGCGGGCGGCATATCGGGACGGGGTGCTTTTTTTGCCGTTTCCGGTTTCGTTTGACCGGCGGTTGAATTAGTGTCCGCGCGCCCCCGCATGCGACCCTTGTGCCCGTGCCGGGTATTCCAGAACACTTTCAAACCGGATGGTCCAAGACCCATGACCTCACCTCAGTTGCCCCCGCTCGATCTGTCACGATCTGTTGTCGAGGCGGCCCGGGACTCCAAAGCCTGGCCGTTCGAGGAGGCGCGGAAACTGCTGAAACGGGTCGAGGCCCGGGGGCTGGACCGCCCGGTGCTGTTCGAGACCGGCTATGGTCCCTCGGGCCTGCCGCATATCGGCACCTTTGGCGAGGTGGCGCGCACGACCATGGTGCGCACCGCCTTCCGTCTGCTGACCGAGGACAAGATCCCGACCCGGCTGATGTGCTTTTCCGACGATATGGACGGGATGCGCAAGATCCCGGACAATGTGCCGGACAAGGCGTTCCTCGAGCCGCATCTGCACAAGCCGCTGACCGCGGTTCCCAACCCCTTCGGCGGCGACTATGCCAGCTTCGGCGATCACAACAACGCCATGCTGCGCCGCTTCCTTGATACCTTCGGCTTCGATTACGAGTTCGCCAGCGCGACGGAGTATTACAAGTCCGGCCGCTTCGACGCGGTCCTCCTGAAGGCGGTGGAGAAGTACCAGGCCATCATGGATGTGATGCTGCCGACCCTCGGCGAGGAGCGGCAGGCGACCTACAGCCCGTTCCTGCCGATCTCGCCGCTGTCCGGCCGGGTGCTTTATGTGCCGATGAAGGACGTCAATGCCTCCGAGGGCACCATCACCTTTGCCGACGAGGATGGGCGCGACGTGACCCTTCCGGTCACCGGCGGCAATGTGAAGCTGCAGTGGAAGCCGGATTTCGGCGCCCGCTGGGCCGCGCTCGATGTCGACTTCGAGATGTTCGGCAAGGATCACCTGACCAACGCGAAGATCTACGACAGCATCTGCGAAATCCTGGGGGGCACCGCGCCGGAGCATTTCGTCTACGAGCTGTTCCTGGATGAAAACGGCCAGAAGATCTCCAAGTCCAAGGGCAATGGCGTCACCATCGACGAATGGCTGACCTATGCCTCGCCGGAGAGCCTTGCGCTGTACATGTACACCAAGCCGCGGACGGCGAAGAAGCTGCACTTCGACGTCATCCCGAAGGCGGTGGACGAGTATTTCACCTTCGCCCAGAAATACGCGGCGATGCCGGTGGAACAGCAACTCGTCAATCCGGTCTGGCACATTCACTCCGGGCAGCCGCCGCGCATCGACATGCCGGTGCCGTTTGCCATGCTGCTCAACCTGGTGTCCGCCTCCAATGCGGAGAACAAGGATGTGCTCTGGGCCTTCATCTCCCGCTATGCGCCGGGGGTGACAGCAGAGACCCATCCCAAGCTCGATGAGCTTGTCGGCTACGCGATCCGCTACTTCGAGGACTTCGTCCGGCCGAACAAGACCTTCCACACGCCGGATGAGGTCGAGCTGGCCGCGTTGCGGGCGCTGGACGAGAAGCTGGCGGCCCTGCCGGCGGATGCGGATGGGGCGGCGATCCAGGATGCGGTGCTCGATGTCGGCCGTGCCATCGAGCGCTATCAGGATCCGAAGAAGAAGAGCCCGGACGGCGGTCCGGGGGTGTCGGTGGCCTGGTTCTCCGCGCTCTACCGGCTGCTGCTGGGGCAGGAGCGCGGCCCGCGCTTCGGCTCCTTCGTCGCGCTCTACGGCATCGCCGAGACCCGGGCGCTGATCGGCAAGGCACTGTCCGGCGAGCTCGCATCCGAGAGCTGACGACCGGGAACCGGATGAAGCGGGGAGGGGGTGATGGTGGATGTCGCTGCGGGGCTAAGCTGGATCGCCTTTCCGCTTTATGCGGTGATTGGCCTGCGGGTGCGCGGGCGCACCCCGCGCCTGCCGCCGGCGGCGGGCAGCCCTCTCGGTCTGGCCGGGGAGGCCGGAAAGCCGCCCACCAGGCTGTTGGTGATCGGCGATTCCTCCGCCGCCTCGGTCGGCATCGCCCGCCAGTCCGATGGCATGGCCAGCCGGCTGGCGGAGACGCTGGCGCCCCGCTTGGGCGGCCCGGTTGAATGGCGGGCCGCCGGGTTCAACTCGGCGACCGCCGGTTCGCTGCGCGACCATGTGGTGCACAATCTGGAGCCGGTGGTCTATAGCCACATCCTGATCACCGTCGGCTTCAATGACATGAAGAACTTCCACTCCGGACGCCGCTGGGCGAAGGAATTCGGCGGCCTGATCTATGCGCTGAAGGCGCGCTTCCCCGAGGCCCGGCTTTACTGGTCGCAGATGCTGGATCCGGCGGAAATGCCCGCCCTGCCGCCGGTGCTGGCGGCGATCCTGCGCCAGCGGATGCGCCTGTTCAACCGGCTCGGGGCGTGCCTGTGCGGCGAGCGCGGCGCGGTGGCGATCCCGCCGGCCGTGGGGCTTCCCCCGATCGGCTTCTGCCCGGATGGCATCCACCCCTCCGAAGCGGGCTATCTCGGCTGGGCGGAACATGTGGCGCCCTATATGACCGAGGACGGGCTGGAGACGCCGCAGGCGTAGCATCCCTTGCGCCGGTCGCGCTCAGTTCCCGTTGATCGGAGCCAGAGGGCCGCTATCCCATCCGGTGCCTTCTTCGGCGTCCACGGTGTCTTCCCCGTCGTCCTCACTGGTTTCCATGCCCGGGAACCAGGGCGTGTCGATGATCTCCACCGCATCGCCCGGCATCTCCAGTTGCGGCAGACCGGCGCCGTCTCCCGCCGGATCGGGTGAGGGCAGACGTGTCGCCGGCGCGACCGGACCATCCAGTTGCCAGATCCCTTTTTTCGCCGCCCGCGCCGCTGTGGCGGCCTCGGTGATTTCGGCCGGGGCGTCCGTGGCGGCCCGGGCCCAGCCATGCTGCGCCAGCCACAGGGACAGATCGATGTCGCCCCGGCGGCAGCGGGCGGTGATCGTGTCGCTGTCGCTGCCCGCGTCGCCGGCGGTGTTTGCGTCAGCCTCGGGCTCTTCCTCTGCCTCTGTCTCGCACGTGACGGTTTGTCGGCGGACGAAGCCGCGCAGCGCTGTACGGGCGCGCATGCCGCAAGGCCAGTCACCGCCGAGCCGCGAGGGGCAGGTTTCCTCCAGCCCCGGTGCGTCGATATCGGCAAGGCGCAATGTCAGCCGCTTGTGGCGCAGGGTACCCGCGTCGACGATCAGGGGGCGGCGGAAGGCAAGCTCGCTGGGAACGTCCGGTGGCGGCGGGCGGGTTTCCGTTCCCGCCACCCGCTTCAGCGGTCCGGAGACGGTCGGCGGCGGCAGGATCCCCGTTGGCGTGACATTGCGAATGCTGCTGGGGTGAGGCGCCTCGGGCAGGGATGGGCTTTCGGGTGCCGATGGGGTGTCTGGCCGGATCCCCGCCAGTTGATCGGCTGTGGGCGTGTCTGTCGGGGGCGTTGCCGCGGCAGACGTTTCGCCGGACGTCTCGGGGGACGGCGGCGCGCCGGTCAGCCAGGTGGCAAGCCCGGCAAGGCTTGCGGCCAGGGCGATGCCGGTGACGGTCAGCAGAAGGAGCGAGGCACTGCGGCGCATGAAACCACCTGTGTCGGGGCGTTACTGACTGGCCCAGATGATGCGGGCGATCCAGTCGATCTCGCTGAGACGGATCGTCGTTTTCGCGGCATCGCCTTTCGCGCCGCCGTCCAGCGACCGGGTTTCCAGGAGCGTTGTCGTCTTGCGCTGAAAGATCCGGACCGTCAGCTCGCCGCTGTGCGGTTTGATGATGATCCGGTCGCCGCGCCGCACCTTCGTACGGGGGGAGACCACAACGATATCGCCGTCGCGGTAGAGCGGCAGCATGCCATCTCCGGTCACCTTGAGGGCGTAGTCGCCGGTGCCGCGCAGACTGGGCAGCGGCACCTCGTTCCAGCCGGAGCCGAGCGGATAACCGCCATCGTCGAAGAAGCCGCCGGCCCCGGCCTCGGCGCTGGCCAGCAGCGGCACGGTCTGCGGCAAGGGCAGCGGCAGATCCTCCACGCCATCGGCGGTCAGGTCATCGGCCGCGACCTCATCGCCAGCTTCCGCGCCGCTTCCGGTGAGCGCGACGAACTCCGACAGGTCCGCCTGGGTGGCGCTGAGGATCTTGGCGATGGATTCCATTGATGGCCAGCGCGGCCGTCCGTCTCCGGCGGTGCGCTTGGAGGGGTTGAAGGTGGTCGGATCGAGACCGGCGCGGCGGGCGAGGCCGGAGGGGGTCAGCCCGTTCTTGCGGGCCAGAAGGTCGATGGCGCACCATACGCTCTCATGCGACAGCATTGTTCGGCTCCGGTTCGAAACTCCCGCGAAGGCGGCGCATCCGCTCTCAGGATATCCCCGTTTCGGTATATATTCCTAGATTGGCCAAACTGCCAGTCCGCGCCCGGCGTGCCTTTCGCCTTGTCTGGCGGGCCCAGCCCCTGTACTCCCACAACAATGCAAACCACGAATGTCGGGATGCTGCCAGCATGTCACTGATTTACAAGATTTCTCCAGCTCCGGCCTGGCGCGAGGCCGAAAGTCTGGGGCGTTTTACCGGTGCGCCGGTGGATGTTGCCGACGGCTTTATTCACTTTTCCACGGCTGCACAGGTTCGGGAGACGGCAAAAAAACATTTCCACGGTCAGGCGGATCTCCTGCTTGCCGCCATCGACGCGGACCGGCTCGGGCCGGCGCTCAAGTGGGAGCCCTCGCGCGGCGGCCAGCTCTTTCCCCATCTCTATGGCGCGCTTGAAATGAGCGCGGTGGTGTGGGTGCGCGAGTTGCCGCTCGATGCGGGCGGAGAGCACGTCTTTCCGGAGGAGCTGGAATGCTGACCCATCTGGCCGGACGTCTCGCCCGCAAGGCGCTGTTGTCGATGGATCCGGAGACGGCGCATGGTCTGACGATCAAGGGGCTGGCCAGCGGGCTGGCGCTGTCCTGCCCGGCGCCGCAGGATGAGCGCCTGGCAATGACCCTTGCCGATCTCACCTTCCCCAATCCGCTCGGCATGGCCGCCGGGTTCGACAAGAACGGCGAGGTGCCGGATGCCCTGCTGGCGCTGGGCTTCGGCTTCACCGAAATCGGTACCGTGACGCCCCGGCCGCAGGAGGGGAACCCAAAGCCCCGGATCTTCCGTCTTGCCGATGACCGCGCGGTGATCAACCGCCTCGGTTTCAACAACGCCGGCCATGCGGCGCTGCGCGCGCGGCTGATCGCGCGCCGGCATCGCGGCGGCGTCGTCGGCATCAACATCGGCGCCAACAAGGACGCGGCCGACCGGGTGGCCGACTATGTGACCGGGATCGAGACCTTCGCCGATCTGGCCTCCTATTTCACCGTCAACATCTCCTCGCCGAACACGCCGGGCCTGCGCGATCTGCAAGGGCGCGCGGCGCTGCGCGAGCTGCTTGCCCGGGTGCTGGATGCCCGCGACGGTGCGGCGGAAAAGCATGGGCGCTCCGTGCCGGTGCTGCTGAAGATCGCCCCCGATGTGGACGAGGCCGGGCTTGACGACATCGCCGCCGAGGTGCTCGCCGCACGGGTGGACGGGATGATCGTCTCCAACACCACGGTGGCGCGCCAGGGCCTGCGGGACAAGGCCACGGCGTCCGAGGCGGGCGGCCTGTCCGGCCGGCCGCTGTTCCGCCGCGCCACCGTTACTTTGGCGCGCACCCGCCAGCGGGTCGGCCCCAGCCTGCCGATCATCGGCGTTGGCGGCATCGACAGCGGCGAGAGCGCCTGGACCAAGATCACCGCCGGCGCAACGCTGATCCAGCTCTACACCGGGCTGATCTATCAGGGGCCGGAGCTGGTCGGCGACATAGTGGGCCACCTGTCCCATTGTCTCGACCGGCATGGGCTGGCCCGCATTGACATGGCGGTCGGCCGCAATGTCGATGCCTGGTCGCGGGCCGATCCCGAAGGAGAAGGAGATCCGGAATGAGCGTGTCGATCTGGCACAACCCGCGCTGTTCCAAGTCGCGCCAGACCCTTGAGCTGCTACGCGAGAAAGGCGTGGAACCCGAGGTGCGGCTCTACCTCAAGGACGCGCCGGACGCGGCGGAGATCCGCGCCGCGCTGACCGCGCTCGGGCTCACCGATCCGCGCGCGCTGATGCGCACCAAGGAGGCGCTCTACCGCGAGCTCGACCTGGCCTCCGAGACCGATCCTGACCGGCTCATCGCCGCCATGGCCGCGAACCCGGTGCTGATCGAGCGTCCGGTGGTCTTCAACGGGACCCGCGCCGCCATCGGCCGCCCGCCGGAGGATGTGCTCGCGCTTCTCTAGAATGCCGCGAGCGGGCGTCAGCTCATGGAGCGGGCTTTGCGCGCGGCTGCCTCCAGCCCTTCCGAGATCGCCTCGGCAATCGGCGAGGCGCGCATCTTCTCAAGTCCGGCGGCGGTGGTGCCCGCATAGTCGATCATTGCCTCGACATGCTCGCAGGGCGTTGGCGCCTCCTGTGACAGGATGGTGCCCGCGGACAGGAACAACTGACGGATGGCCCGGTCGGCGACCTCCGGGGCAATGCCCGCCTTCACGGCATGGTCGATCATGCATTCGGCATAAAACGCCACGAAGCCCGGAACCGGGCCCGTCATCGCCGTGAACTGATCGAGATGGGCCTCATTCGTCAGCTCATCGGTGAGACCGCAGGCGGAGAAGATGTCCTTCACCCGCGACCGGTCGTCCTGGTTCACCTCAGTGGAGGCCACCCACGGGCTGTAGGCGGTGCGAAGCCGGGCGGCGGGGCTGCTCATGGCCCGCACGACACGTGTCGCGCCAGTGAGGTCCCGCAAGCGCGCCAGCGTCACACCGGCCATCACCGAGATGACGAGCCGATCCTCGGCGGCGATTCGCAGATCGGCCACGCTGGCCGGCGGAACGGACAGGATGACCGTGCCGCAAGCGCGCGTCAGGGCGTCGGTGTCGCTGGTGATGGTGACTTCGGGATGGGCTTCGAAGCCCTTGCGCGATCCGCTCCGGTTGGAGATCCACAAGGCCTGCGGGGGCACGGCCCCGCTTTCCAGGAGCGCCATAGCGATGGCGCTGCCAAGCGCACCGCTTCCGCCAACGATCCCGATTTGCGTTGTGTCGCCCGTCATGCTCTCTCCGGTTCGCCTGTCTTGCCTTTGACCGGTCTGGACCCTAGCGAACCGGATCGGGTTTGGGCAGCGCCTCAATAGGCGCTTTCCACATCGCCCATCTCCACATAGACCGACTTGATCTGGCTGTAATGCTCGATCGCCGCGTGGCCGTTCTCCCGGCCGATGCCGGACTTCTTGTAGCCGCCAAACGGCATTTCGATGGGCGTCAGATTGTAGGTGTTGATCCAGCAGGTGCCGGCGTGCAGGGCACCGATCACCCGGTGGGCGCGGCTGATGTCGCGGGTGAAGACACCGGCGGCCAGGCCGAACTCGGTGGCATTGGCCCGGGCAATCACCTCCTCCTCGCTGTCGAAGTCGAGAACGCACATCACCGGGCCGAAGATCTCCTCCCGGGCGATGGTCATGTGATCGGCCACATCGGCGAAGACGGTCGGCGCCACGAACAACCCGTCGGGCAGGCCCGGCACGTCGAGCCGGCCACCGCCGCAGACAAGCCGCGCGCCTTCGTTGCGGCCGGCCTCCAGATAGCCCATCACCTTGTCGAACTGACCGGTGGAGACCAGCGGGCCGGTGTCGACCGTCTCGTCCAGCGGGTCGCCCGCCCGCGCCTTGGCGGTGCGCTCGGCCAGACGCTGCAGGAAACGCTCCTTCAGGCCGCTTTGCACGAACACCCGGGTGCCGTTGGAGCAGACCTGGCCACTGGAATAGAAATTGGCGTTGATCGCCGCCGAGACCGCGTTTTCCAGATCCGCATCGTCGAAGATGATCAGCGGCGACTTGCCGCCCAGCTCCAGGGTCACGTGCTTCAGGGTGTGGGCGGCGGTCTCCGCGACCCGCGTTCCGGTCGGCACCGATCCGGTGAGCGACACCTTGGCGACATCGGGATGGGAGACAAGCCGGGCGCCGGTCTCACCGAAGCCCTGCACCACATTGAAGACCCCGTCCGGCAGGCCGGCTTCCTTGAAGATTTCCGCCAGCTTCAGCGCGGAGAGTGGGGTCAGCTCGGAGGGCTTGAACACCATGGCGTTGCCGCAGGCCAGCGCCGGCGCCGCCTTCCAGCAGGCGATCTGGATCGGATAGTTCCAGGCGCCGATGGCGGCGACGACGCCGAGCGGCTCGCGCTTGGTGTAGGCAAAGGAGCCGCCAAGGTCGATGTGCTCGCTGGTGAGCGTGGCGGCGAGGCCGCCGAAATACTCAAGGCAATCGGCGCCCGAGGCCGCATCGGCGACGAGGGTTTCCTGCAAGGGCTTGCCGGTGTCCAGCGTCTCCAGAACGGAAAGGTCGCGGTTGCGCTCGCGCAAAAGGTCGGCGGCCCGGCGCAGCACCCGGCCACGTTCCGCCGCCGGGGTGGCCGACCAGACCTTGAAGCCTGTACGGGCGGCGGCGACGGCGGCATTGACCGTGGCGTCGCTGGCCCCGTTCAGGGCGGCGATGACCTCGCCGGTCGCCGGATAGCGGCTTTCCAGGTGGGGGCCGTCGTTATCGTCGAAATATGCGCCGCCGATGAAATGCGACGCGCTGGGTTGAGCACGCATGTCCGTCCCTTTCGGTTGTCGAGGCCTCGGTGGTCAGCGCTGCGAGGCGCGCCAGTCCGGATGGATCCAGGGCTGCCGGGTGGAGGGGGGCAGCGGATCGCGTCCGAGAATATGGTCGGCGATCTTCTCGCCCACCATGATCGACGGCGCATTGAGGTTGCCATTGGTAATTTGCGGAAAGATCGAGCTGTCGGCAACGCGCAATCCCTGGACGCCGATCACTCTTCCCTCAGGATCAACCACCGCGTGCCGGTCGTTTGGATCGCCCATTCGGCAGGTTCCGCACGGGTGGTAGGCGCTCTCCACATGCGCGCGGATGAAGTCGTCGAGTTCCGCGTCGGAGCACACGTCGGCGCCGGGCTGGATCTCGTGGCCGCGATAGGGGGCGAAGGCCTCTTGCGCGAAAATCTCCCGCGTCAGCCGGATCGCCGTGCGGAAGTCTTCCCAGTCCTCCGGTTCGGACATGTAGTTGAACAGGATCGACGGTGCGGCCTGCGGATCCGGTGAGGTCAGTGCCACCCGGCCGCGCGACTTGGAGCGCATCGGCCCCACATGGGCCTGGAAGCCATGGCCTTCGGCCGCCGCCTTGCCGTCGTAGCGCACGGCGAAGGGCAGGAAATGGTACTGGATGTCCGGATATTCGACGCCGGCGCGCGAGCGGATGAAGGCGCAGCTCTCGAAGTGGTTGGAACCACCAAGCCCGGTGCCAGTGAACAGCCAGCGGGCACCGATCAGCGCCTTGGAGAAAAGGTTCCAGTACTTGTAGAGGGTGATCGGCTGGATGCAGGTCTGCTGGATGTAGAGCTCCAGATGGTCCTGCAGATTGGCGCCGACGCCGGGCCGGTCGGCCAGCACCTCAATGCCGAGCGATTGCAGCGCCTCGCCTGCGCCGATGCCGGAGAGCATCAGAAGGCGCGGCGAATTGATCGAGGAGGCAGCGAGGATCACCTCGCGCGCCGCATGGGCGGTCTCGTTTCGTCCGCCGCGCTCGTACTCGACCCCGGTGGCGCGGCGCCCGTCAAACAGGATGCGGCGGGCATTGGCGCCGGTGATCAGCGAGACGTTGGGCCGCTTCAGAGCCGGCTTCAGATAGGCGTTGGCGGCGGACCAGCGGCGGCCGCGCCACACGGTCATTTCCATGTCGCCGAAGCCTTCCTGCTTCAGCCCGTTGTAATCCTCGGTGGTCTCGTAGCCGGCCTGCCGTCCCGCCTCGATGAAGGCCTGATAGAGCGGGTTCCACTTGGTGCCGCGCGTCACATGCAAGGGGCCGGAGGTGCCGCGCACGCCCGCTTCGCCGCCATGGCTGGTTTCCATGCGCTCGTAGTAGGGCGCGACATCCGCATAGGACCAGCCGCGCGCCCCCATCTCGGCCCAGGTGTCGAAGTCGCGGGCATGGCCGCGCACATAGACCATGCCGTTGATCGAGGAGGAGCCGCCGATCACCCGGCCGCGCGGGGTCGCCAGCCGGCGTCCGCCCAGATGCGGTTCCGGATCGCTCTGAAAGCCCCAGTCGTAGCGGGCCATGTTCATCGGATAGCTGAGAGCCGCCGGCATCTGGATGAAGGGGCCGACGTCGCTGCCGCCGGCCTCCAGCACCAGAATCCTGTTTTGCGGTTCTTCCGAAAGGCGCAGGGCCAGGGCGCAGCCGGCGGATCCGGCGCCGATGATGATGTGGGTGATCTCAGACATGGGTGCTCTCTCCGAGCTGACGTTCGACATAATCCTCGACCTGGCGCATGGCGCTCTTCGGCTGGGCCGCGCCGTCGGCGAACACCCGCTGCAGCCACAGCCCGTCGATCAGCGCGGCGGTGCCCTCCGCCGCCCGGCGGGCGTGCTCGGCCGGCAGATAGGCGGCAAAGCCATGGGCGAGATTCGAGACGAGCCGGCGGTGATAGATTCGCAGCAGTCGCCGCGTGTCGCTGTCGGTCCGGGCTTGCAGATAGAAGGCAAGCCAGGCGGAAATCAGCGCCGGCTGAAACTGGTTGGGCGCGAAGCTTGCCCCGATCAGGGCGGAGATGCGCTCGCGAGCGGTGCCGGCCGTGGCCATGCGCGCCTGGGTCTCGCGTGACAGGTCGGTCAGCAGCGCCCGCATGGTGGCGTTGAGCAGCCCGGCCTTGGAGCCGAAATAGTGATGGGCGAGCCCGCCGGAGACGCCGGCGCGGCGGGCGATCTCCGCCATGGTCGCGTCATTGAAGCCGCGTACGTGGATTGTTTCCACAGTTGCGTCGATCAGCGCCTTGCGACGCGTGGTTTCCATTCCGATCCGAGGCATGTCCCGTACGGCCTTCACATGAGAGTGCTGCGTGTGGTTGGCAGGATAGCAGGGATAATTTTGATTGGTTGTTCAATCAACCAAAAACAGAAAAAACGGCGGGAATTGCGTGGGGAACGTAAAAGTGTTTTGATGTGACCCGCCAAGGGGAGGGGCTGGCGCGCTTGGCGCAGCCTGCAAGGAGGGCGCCTGCACAGGCGCAGCCTGAAGCAGGATTGCTGCCGCGCATCCATTGCGGTGCCGCGGCGTGCCCGCCCGGATGGGGCGCCGATCCGGCGTTGCCGTCCCCCTGCCGAAACAGCCGCCGCGCCTTGCGGCGGAGGATGCAAGATCCGCCGGTGCGTGTTTCATCGCGCAGCCGGTGGCCCAACGGAGGATGCGAATTCATGAAGACCCTTGCCAAGCGCCTTGGCCTTGCCGCGCTGGCCCTCGGCCTGAGCGCCGCGAGCGTTCAGGCCGCCGAGCCCGCCGCCTGCCAGACCGTCCGCCTGTCCGATGTGGGCTGGACCGACATCACCGCGACCACGGCGACCACCGCCGTGCTGCTCGATGCCATGGGCTACAAGAGCGACGTCAAGATCCTGTCGGTTCCGGTGACCTATGCGTCGCTGAAGAACAAGGACATCGACGTCTTCCTCGGCAACTGGATGCCGACCATGGAAGGCGACATCAAGGCCTATCGCGAGGATGGGTCGGTCGAGACCGTGCGCGAGAACCTGGAAGGGGCGAAGTACACCCTCGCCGTGCCGAAATACACCTATGACAAGGGGCTGAAGTCCTTCGCCGACATCGCCAAGTTCAAGGACGAGCTCGACGGCAAGATCTACGGCATCGAGGCGGGCAATGACGGCAACCGGCTGATCATCGACATGATCGAGGCCGATACCTTCGGGCTCAAGGGTTTCGAGGTGGTGGAAAGCTCCGAATCCGGCATGCTGGCGCAGGTGGCCCGCGCGGCCAAGCGTAAGAAGGACGTGGTGTTCCTGGGCTGGGAGCCACATCCGATGAACGCCAATTTCGAGATGGCGTATCTGGACGGCGGCGATGACGTGTTCGGCCCCAACTATGGCGGCGCGACGGTCTACACCAATGTGCGCGCCGGCTATCTGGACGAATGCCCGAACGTCGGTCTGTTGCTGAAGAACCTCAAGTTCTCGCTGGCCATGGAAAACGAGATCATGGGGTCGATCCTCAACGACGGCGAAGAGCCGGAGAAGGCCGCGACCGCCTGGCTGAAGGCCAACCCGGAGGCGTTCGAGGCGTGGCTTGAAGGTGTGACCACCTTCGACGGCGGCGATGCCAAGGCGGCGGTGAAGTCGGCGCTCGGCCTCTGACCCTTTCAGATGACAGGGGCGGCGCGCCGGGCTTTCCCCACGCGCGCCGCCCCTTCCTGAGACAAGAACCCGATAAGACAGAAAACGAAGGACGGGCCCGAACGTGGAGTGGCTGACCGAGAACAAACTGCCGATTGGCGCGGGGGCGAAGGCCCTGGTCGACTGGCTCACCGACAATGCCTATTGGCTGTTCGACGGCATTTCGCTGACGCTTCAGGCGATGATCGACGGCATCTTGTGGCTGTTGCAGACCCCGCCGGCGCTGGTGATCGTGCTGCTTGCCACCGGCCTTGCCTATCTGGTCCAGCGCAAGCTCTCCTTCGCCCTGTTCGTGCTGGCAAGCCTCCTCTTGATCATCAATCAGGGCTACTGGGAGGAGACCACCGAAACCCTTTCGCTGGTGATCGGCGCCTCGCTGGTGTGCATGATCGTCGGCGTGCCGCTCGGGGTTGCCGCCGCGCATCGGCCCAAGCTGTTCGCCGCCATGCGTCCGGTGCTCGACCTAATGCAGACCATCCCCACCTTCGTCTATCTGATCCCGGCGCTGATCCTGTTCGGCCTCGGTATGGTGCCGGGCCTGATCGCCACGGTGATCTTCGCCATTCCCGCGCCGATCCGCCTGACCCAGCTTGGCGTGTCTTCCACGCCGACCCAGCTTCTGGAGGCGGGCGAGGCGTTTGGCGCCACCCGGCGGCAGCTTCTGTGGAAGGTGGAGCTGCCCTACGCGCTGCCGCAGATCATGGCCGGGCTGACCCAGACCATCATGCTCTCCCTGTCGATGGTGGTGATCGCCGCGCTTGTCGGCGCCGACGGGCTCGGCGTTCCCACCTTGCGCGCGCTTAACACGGTCAACATCGCCAAGGGCTTCGAGGTCGGCATCGCCATCGTGCTGATCGCCATCATCCTCGACCGCTTCTTCCGCACCAACACCGCAGGAGGGCAGAACTGATGGGCGCGCCAATCGTTTCCTTCCGCGACGTGGATATCGTCTTCGGCGATGATCCGCAAAGCGCGCTGCCGTTGGTGGATGCCGGCGCCAGCCGGTCGGACATTCAGGAAAAAACCGGCCAGATCCTTGGGGTCGCCGGCGCCAGCTTCGACATTCACGAGGGCGAGCTGATTGTGCTGATGGGCCTGTCCGGCTCGGGAAAATCGACCCTGTTGCGCGCGGTCAACGGTCTCAACAGGATCACCCGCGGCGAGGTCGCCGTTCACGATGGCGATCAGGTGGTCAATCCCAGCAGTTGCTCCCCGGCCGAGTTGCGGCATCTGCGCCGCGGCCGCATCGCCATGGTGTTCCAGCAATTCGCCCTTCTGCCCTGGCGCACCGTGGCGGAAAATGTCGGTTTCGGGCTGGAGCTCGCCGGCATGCCGTCCCGCCAGCGCACGGCCAAGGTGGCCGAACAGCTTGAGCTGGTCGGCCTTGCCGAATGGGGCGGCAAATACGTGCATGAACTGTCCGGCGGCATGCAGCAGCGGGTGGGGCTTGCCCGAGCCTTTGCCACCGATGCCCCGATCCTTCTGATGGATGAGCCGTTTTCCGCGCTCGATCCGCTCATTCGCGACCATCTTCAGGATGAGCTGCTGGCGCTTCAGGAAAAGCTCAACAAGACGATCATCTTCGTCAGTCACGATCTCGACGAGGCGGCGAAGATCGGCTCGCGCATCGCCATCATGGAAGGGGGGCGGGTGATCCAGCTTGGCACCCCGCAGGAGATCGTCCGCAAACCGGCGACCGACTATGTCGCCGAATTCGTGGCGCATATGAACCCGCTCGGGGTCCTGCGCGCCCGCGACATCATGCGCTCCCCGCTGTCGGACGACACGATCAATGGCGAACGCTGCCCGCCGCGCACCCCGGTGCGGGAGGTGATCGAGTTGAAACGCCGCTCAACTGACCCGGTGGTGGTCGAGGATGGCGGCCAGGTCGTCGGGATGATCGGCGAGGCGGAAATCCTCGATTGCCTGCGCTGAGCAGGCAACGCGGCGCTACCTGCCGGTGCCGGTAGAGAGCAGGGCGGGGCCGAAAGTGGCATCCGCCCGCCGCCGGCAGATCAGCGCCATGGTCACTCCGCGCGCGGCCAGGAACAGGTCGAACGCCAGCCACAGGCCGTGGTTGCCGAGAACGGGCGCCAGCGCGGCATAGGCGGCGAGATAGATGGCGATCGAGGCGAGCATCATGTTGCGCATGTCCCGCGACCAGGTCGCGCCGATGAACACCCCGTCCATCTGATAGGCGAGGGCACCCAGCAGCGGCGCGGCGGCGGCCCAGGGCAGGTAGTCCATTGCCGCCGTGCGCACCTCCGGCGCGGTGGTCATCAGGTGGAGCAGCCAGCCGCCGCCGGCGTAGAACACCAGCGCGGCAAGTAGCGCAAGGGCAAAGCCCCAGATCAGGCAGAGCCGCACCGACCGGTCGAAGGCGGGACGGTAGCGGGCGCCAACCGCTTTGCCCGCCAGTTGCTCCGCCGCCGTGGCGATGCCGTCGAGAAAATAACCGCCGATCAGCAGGAACTTTTCCAATAGCGCATTGGCCGCCAGGATCGTGTCGCCCTGCACCGCCGAGCGGGAGATGAAGAAGCCGACGGCGAACAGCAGGGCGAAGGAGCGGATCATGATGTCGCGGTTCAGCGCGACCATCCGCAGGAACCGGCGTTTGTTGAAGATCCGCACCCGGCTGGGCAGCGGTCCGCGGCGAAGGGCGCGGGCGGCCAGCGCCGCACCGGCAAGTGCCGCCACCAGCTCGCTGACCACCGTCGCGGCGGCGACACCGGCAACGCCCCATTCAAGCTGCAGCACGAACAACAGTGACAGGGCGATGTTGAGCCCGTTCAGCCCGCTTTGCAGGACCAGCGCCGTGCCTGCCTGTCCCCGCCCAATGAACCAACCGAGAAAGGCGTAGTTGAGAAGCGCGAAGGGAGCGGACAGCACCCGAACGAGGAAATAGGCGGTGGTCGCCTCTTTCACCGCCTCGCTGCCGCCCATCACCCAGAGCCCGGAGCCAAGCACCGGATCGCGTAAAAGCACGACCAGCACGCCGATGCCAAGGGCAACGAGACAGGCGCGGAACAGCACTGCCCGCTCTTCCTTGACGTCGCCGGCGCCCACCGCCTGGGCGGTCAGCCCGGTGGTGCCGGAGCGCAGGAAGTTGAAGGTGGTGAACACCAGATCGAACAGGATGCCGCCAAGGGCGATGCCCCCCAAAAGCGCCGCATCGCCGAGCTGGCCGATCACCACCGTGTCGACCAGCCCAAGCAGCGGCGTCGACAGATAGGCAAGGGTCATCGGCACGGCGATGGCCAGCACCGTGCGGCTGTTGACATCGAACGGGCGCACCACGTGGCGGTCTCTGACGGGCGTGAGGGTGTCCAAGTGGCGGCGCTTTCGGCGAATGGGGGCGGGCGGCGTCTGTGACAGACGGGGCGAGAGTCGATGGGGCGTGACGCTAGCGAGCAAACGGGACACGGTCAAACCGGGCATGGTGCTTGCCGGCGCGATCGGTGGTCCTGTTGCCCCACCCTTGCGTATGCCGCACATAGTCAGAGCATCGAACCGTCACCGGGGGAGGGGATCCGCCCATGCCGCTTGCCATTGTCCATCATCCGGCCTTTTGCGCGGACATGCCCGAGGGGCACCGGTTTCCCATGAACAAGTTTCGCCGCGTTGCGGAGTTGCTGGAAGCCGATGGGTTGGTGGCGCCGGGCGGCTTTCATGTGCCCCGTCCCGCGCCGGCGGCCTGGGCGGCACTGGCCCATGACCGGGCCTATGTGGATCAGGTGTTTTCCGCCGATGTGCCGCGCGTGGTGGCGCGCGAGATCGGTCTGCCGATGACCGAGGCAGTGGGGTTCCGCGCCCGCTGTGCCACCGCCGGCACCGTGCTGACGGCAACGCTGGCGATGGAGCGGGGCATTGCCTGCAACACCGCCGGCGGCAGCCATCATGCCCGGCGTGCTCATGGCGCAGGCTTCTGCGTCTTCAACGATGTGGCGGTGGCGATCCGTCTCGGGCTCTCGGTCGGGGCGATCCGCCGGGCGCTGGTGATCGACCTCGACGTACATCAGGGCGATGGCACGGCGGAGATCCTGGCCGGCGATCCGGCGGTGTTCACCCTGTCGGTGCATGCAAGGCGCAACTATCCGGTGCGCAAGCGCGCTTCGACCCTCGATATCGCCCTTGAGGATGCGACCGGCGATGCCGCCTATCTGGCGATGCTGGCTGAGACCCTGCCGGGCATCCTTTCCCGCTTTCGCCCCGATATCGTCTTCTACAATGCCGGCGTCGATCCGCATGAGGAGGACCGGCTCGGCCGGCTGTCCTTAAGCGATGCCGGGCTGGAGGCGCGCGACCGCTATGTCATCGGCGCGGTGCGGCGGCTGGGCATTCCCCTCGCCGGGGTGATCGGCGGCGGCTACCTCGACAACATCGACCGGCTGGCCCGCCGCCACACGATCCTGCACCGGGTAGCGGCGGAATTTGCGTGAACTGGAGGCGTCAGTCGTCGCGACCCATGCTCAACAGCCGCAGCACCAGCCACACGGGAAGAACCACCACCGCGCCGAGCACGAAATAACCGCCGAGCCGTCCAAGCGCCTCAAACCCCATGGTCCACAGATGGCGGATGAAGGAGATCACACCGTCGAACAGGTCGAGCGGGTGCAGATCGAGCGCGGAAAGCAGCACGCCGACGACGAAGGACAGGAACAAAAGGCGCAAGAGCACGCGCAGGGGCGAGCCGCCAAGAAAACGTTCAAGCGAGGTGTTGGACATCAAGGTTCCTGTCATTGGTCAGCGTGGCCTGTATCGGCGGCCGGATGAGGCTGCCAGGGCCGCTCTCCGAGATGTAGGCGCAAGCCCGGTCGCAATCAACGCCGGAGACGCGCGCGCGGCGGGGGAATGGTCGATGCCATCCGGTGAGATGTGATCTCCGGCACAGGCGGCGGGCCTCCAAGCTGCCACATTGCCGGTTGAAGACGGGCCTTGCGATCCATCGCGTCATGCGGTGTCATCGCAGGCGACGCCTTGACCGTGATTCGGCCCCTCATCGAGGCGGGTACGAAGACGTCCGTTCCGATCAGATCCCCCGTAGTGCGCGAGATGGCGCGGGCGGCGGATCGCTTCATTTGCCAGGGATTATCCGAGCGTATGAAAGCCATTTCTCTCGTTTCCGCAGTCCTTCTTGCCCTGGCGCCGGTCGCGGCCCCGGCCGCCGCCGGGGGCGACAAGCCACAGATTGCCGGGACCTGGCGCATCGCCGCCCTTGCCACCTCCGGCGGTGCGCTGGTCGATCTCGACCTCGCCCTTGCCGCCCGCACCGAGGTGGTGGTCGACCGTCATGGCCTGTGGAGCGCTTCGGCCGGCTGCAATCGGCTGCGCGGCACGCTGGAGCAGGATGGTCTCGATCTCAAGGTGTCGGACAAGGTGATGGCGACACGGATGGCCTGTGAGGGCGTTGCCGGCGATCTGGAGCGGCGGTTCATGAAGTTCTTCCCCGCAGCGGTCAAGGTCGACGGCATGCCGCAGCGGTTGCTTCTGCGCGATGGCGCGGGCGCTGCCGTGGTGCTGCTGGTCGGCAAGTAACCGTTCCGCCTCCCACGCCGCGTCCTCCCGGACGTAAGCGCAGCGGAGATCCGGGATCGGAGAGCCCCCGCTTGTCGGTTTCCAGTCTTCTGAAAACGTTGGCCCTCCAGCTCCTGGCTCGGGGGGCGGCCTCAAAAAATTCTGGCCCAAACGCTGACGGGCGGCCACTGGCCGCCCGTTTGCGTGTGTCGAATGCTGCCGGTTCCAGCGTGGATCAGGCGGCCTTCTGCTCCTCGGCGTTTTTTTCCGGCGCAAACCGCGTGTAGAAGCGCTCGTCGGTCTTGGCCATGTCGCGCAGCAGCTTGTTCGGCTTGAAACGCGGTCCCCATTTCTTGGTGAACTTGCGGCACAGCTCGGTGAAGGCGGCGGTGCCCATGCCGTCGATGTAGGAGATGGTGCCGCCGGTGAAGGGTGCGAAGCCGAAGCCGAGGATCGACCCCACATCCGCCTCGCGCACGTCCGTCAGGCATTTCTCCTCGAAGATCCGCGCGGTCTCCAGCGCCTGCATCACCAGGAAGCGCTGCTTCAGCTCCTCCACCGAGAAGGCGGAAGCGGGCTTGGGCTTGCCGGTCACCTCCGGGATGCCCGGCCACAGCGACTTGTCGCGGCCGTCGTAGTCGTAGAACCCCTTGCCGTTCTTGCGGCCGAAGCGCTCGCGCTTCACCACCATCTCTTCCAGGATGTTGTCGAGCGGCCCTTCCACGTATTTCACGCCGAGATCCTTGCGGGTGGCGGAGACGATCTTCCAGGCCAGATCGAGCGCCACCTCGTCGCCGAGCGACAGCGGACCGACCGGCATTCCGGCCATCCGGCCGCAGTTTTCGATCATCGCCGCCGGCACCCCGTCGGCCAGCATCATCAGGCCTTCGCGAATGTAGGTCATCACCACCCGCGAGGTGTAGAAGCCGCGCGAGTCGTTGACCACGATCGGCGTCTTCTTGATCGCCTTGATGTAGTCCAGCGCCATGGCCAGCGCCTTGTCGCCGGTCTTCTTGCCCATGATCACTTCCACCAGCATCATCTTGTCGACGGGCGAGAAGAAGTGGATGCCGATGAAGTTCTTCGGTCGCTTCGAAGCTTCCGCCAGCGAGGAAATCGGCAGGGTGGAGGTGTTGGAGGCGTAGATGGCGCGCGGCTTCAGCACCGCCTCGGCCTTCTCCGTCACCACCCGCTTGATCTCCCGATCCTCGAACACCGCCTCGATCACCAGATCGCAATCGGCGAGAAGATCGTAATCCGCCGTTGGCGTGATCCGCGCCAGCAGTTGCTCCTTGTCCTCGGCGGTGGCGCGGCCGCGCTGCACCGCCTTGCTGACGAGCTGGTCCGAATGGGCCTTGCCCTTGTCGGCCGCTTCCTGATCCCGGTCGATCAGCACCACGTCGATGCCGGCCTTGGCGGTGACATAGGCAATGCCCGCGCCCATGAAGCCTGCACCGAGAATGCCGATCTTGCGGATCTTGTTGGGCTTGATGTCCTCCGGCCGCCGCGCGCCCTTGTTCAGCTCCTGCATGGAGACGAACAGCGAGCGGATCATGGCCGCTGCCTCCGGCGATTGCAGCACATGGGCGAAGTAGCGGCTTTCGACGGTCAGCGCCTGATCCATCGGCAGTTGCAGCCCTTCGTAGACCGACTGCAGGATGCCGCGCGCACCCGGGTAGTTGTCATGGGTCTCGCGCCGGTAGATGGCGTTCGCCGCCGGCCAGAACTGGAAGCCGGCGGGGGAGTAGATCGGGCCGTTCGGCAGCTTGAAGCCCTTCTTGTCCCAGGGCTTCACCGGGTCGACGCCATCCTTCAGCATCCGCACGGCGGTCGCCACCAGCTTCTTCGCCGGCGCGATCTCGTCGACCAGCTTCATCGCCTTCGCCTTGTCGGCGGACAGGGTCCTGCCCTGCAGCAGGAACTGCAGGCCCGGCTGAGCCTCGGCCATGCGCATCACCCGCTGGGTGCCGCCGGCGCCGGGGAACAGGCCCACCTTGATTTCCGGCAGGGCCATCTTGACCGCATCGCCCTCGGCGGCGACCCGGGCATGACAGGCCAGTGCCAGCTCCGTCGCCCCGCCCATGCAGGTGCCGTTGATCGCCGCGACGAACGGCTTGCCGCAGGTCTCCAGCTTGCGGAAGATCAGCGTCAGGCGCCGGGAGCCGTCGAACAGGAGCTTGGCCGCACCTTCCGGGTCCTTGCTGCGCTGGCCGTGAAACTCGCGCAGCAGCCCCTCCAGCATGGTCAGGTCGGCGCCGCCGGAAAAGGTCGGCTTGCCGGAGGCGATCACCGCGCCGGTGATGGCCTCGTCCTCGGCGACCCGGTCGACGATCGCGTCCAGGTCGTCCATCACGGTGATGTCGATCACATTCATCGACTTGCCGGCCATGTCCCAGACAATGTGGGCAATGCCATCGGCGTCGACGTCAAGGGTGAAGTTCTTGTAAGTCATAGGGTAATCCTCCGCGTCCGCCGTCACACTCGCTCGATGATCGTCGCCGTGCCCATGCCGGCGCCGATGCACAGGGTGACCAGCGCGGTGTTGAGATCGCGCCGCTCCAACTCGTCCAGAACCGTGCCGAGGATCATCGCCCCGGTCGCCCCGAGCGGGTGGCCAAGGGCAATGGCGCCGCCGTTCACATTGACGATATCCGCGTCGAGATCGAAGGCCTGACGGTAGCGCAGCACCACCGAGGCGAAGGCCTCGTTGATTTCGAACAGGTCGATGTCCGACAGCGACATCTTCGCCGAGGCGAGCAGCTTCTCGGTGACATCCACCGGCCCGGTCAGCATCAGGGCCGGTTCGGAGCCGATGTTGGCAAAGGCCTTGATCCGCGCCCGCGGCGTCAGCCCGGCCTTGCGCCCGGCCCGGCGGTTGCCGATCAGGATGGCCGAAGCGCCGTCGACGATGCCGGAGGAATTGCCCGCGTGGTGCACGTGGCGCAGCTTTTCCAGTTCCGGATGGGCCTGGATGGCGACCGCGTCGAAGCCGCCCATGGCGCCCATCATCTCGAAGGAGGCATTGAGCGAGGCCAGCGACTGCATGTCCGTTTCCGGACGCATGTGCTCGTCGCGGTCAAGGATCGTCAGACCGTTGATGTCCTTCACCGGGGTCACCGAGCGGGAGAAATAGCCCTGGTCCCAGGCATGGGCGGCGCGGCGCTGGCTCTCCGCCGCGTAGGCGTCGACGTCGTCGCGGGTAAAGCCGTATTTGGTGGCGATCAGGTCGGCGGAAACGCCCTGCGGCATGAAATAGGAGGGCAGGGCCACCTGCGGATCGACCGGCCAGGCACCGCCGCTGGCGCCGATGCCGATGCGGCTCATGGATTCCACCCCGCCGGCGACCACAAGGTCATGCTGGCCGGACATCACCTGGGCCGCGCCGAAATTCACCGCGTCGAGGCCGGAGGCGCAGAAGCGGTTGATCTGGATACCGGGGACGGACTGGTCGTAGCCGGCGGCGAACACCGCTGCGCGGGCCACATCGCCGCCGGCCTCGCCGATCGGATCGACGCAGCCGAGCACCACGTCGTCCACCTGTGCGGTGTCCAGCGTGTTGCGGTCGCGGATTTCCTCCAGCACGCCGGCGGCGAGCCGCACCGCCGGCACTTCATGCAGGGAGCCGTCCTTCTTGCCGCGTCCGCGCGGCGTGCGAACATGATCGAATATCAGTGCATCGGCCATGAAAGTCTCCTTGTTGAACAAATGGGTGCGAGGGGCCGGCGGCTACAGGCTGCGGGCGATCAGCACCTTCATGATTTCATTGGTGCCGGCGTAGATGCGCTGTACGCGGGCATCGGCGAACAGGCGGGAAATCGGATATTCGTTCATGTATCCGTAGCCGCCGAAGAACTGCAGGCATTCGTCCATCACCTTCATCTGAAGGTCGGTGGTCCAGTATTTGGCCATCGAGGCGGTGACGCTGTCGAGCTGGCCGGCGACATGGCGGGCGATGCAATCGTTGACGAACACCTGGCCGATGGTGGCTTCGGTCTTGAGCTCCGCCAGCTTGAACTGGGTGTTCTGGAAATCAAGCACCCGCTTGCCAAACGCCTTGCGCTCTTTGACGTAGTCGAGGGTGAGGGCAAGGGCGCGCTCGATCGCCGCCATCGCCTGCACGGCGACCAGAAGCCGCTCCTGCGGCAGTTGCTCCATCAACTGATAGAAGCCCTGTCCCTCTTCCGGGCCGATCAGCGCATCGGCGGGCACGCGCATGTCGTCGAAAAAAAGCTCCGAGGTGTCGTTGCCCTTGAAGCCGAGCTTGTCGAGATTGCGGCCACGGCGGAAGCCTTCCACCGTGTCGGTCTCCACCGCGAACAGCGATACCCCCTTGGCGCCGGCGGACGGGTCGGTCTTGGCGACGACGATCACCAGATTGGCGAGCTGGCCGTTGGTGATGAAGGTCTTGGAGCCGTTGAGGAGATACTGATTGCCATCGCGCACGGCAGAGGTACGCACCGCCTGGAGATCCGAGCCCGCGCCCGGTTCGGTCATGGCGATGGCGCCGATCAGCTTGCCGGAGGCGAGCCCGGGGAGCCAGCGCTTCTTCTGCTCCGGCGAGCCGTAGTGCTGGATGTAGGGGGCGACAATCGCCGAATGCAGGGCGATGCCGAAATGGTCGAACCCGGCGAGGCCGAGCCGGCGGATGATCACCGCGTCATGGGCGAAGCTGCCACCGGACCCGCCAAGCTCTTCCGGTGCGGCGGGGCAGAGAAAGCCGCCCGCGCCGGTCTTTTCCCAGGCGGCGCGGGTGACGCTTCCGGCCTCGACCCAGCTTTCATAGTCGGGCGCGATGTCCCGCTCCAGAAACCGGGCGAAGGCGTCATCGAGCAGCGTCAGGTCTTCGCTCATCCAGGTAGGCGGCGGCACAATCGGAGCTGTCACGTCATTTTCCTCCCGAAAAGGACGGCGGCGGCGCCCGGTTGCCGGACATACGGTCCGGGCGCTCATGTGATGTGGGGTGACCCCGGCGGGCGGGAAAGGCCTAGAAGGCCTCCGCCGCCAGGCTCATCATCGTGTCCGCGCCGGCCTCGATCCGGGCGCGGCGCACGCCGGTCTCGGGCATGTGCCGCTCCATGAAGTGGCGGGCCAGCGTCAGCTTGGTCTCGTGGAAGGCCGGATCGCTCGCCCCGCCATCGGCCAGCGCCTTGGCCGAGCATTTGGCCATCCGCGCCCACATGAAGCCGAGCGCCACCGTGCCGAACAGATGCATGTAGTCGGTCGATCCGGCTCCGGCGTTGTCCGGCTTGGCCATGGCGTTGTTCATGAACCACATGGTGGCCTTTTGCAGATCGTCGAGCCCGGTCTTGAGCGGGGCAAGCAGCGGCGCCAGCTCTTCGTTGCCGCTGTTTTCCTCAAGGAACGTGCCGACCTCGCCGAAGAAGGCCATCACCGCGCGGCCGCCGTTGCGCGGCAGCTTGCGGCCGACCAGATCCAGCGCCTGGATGCCGTTGGCGCCCTCGTAGATCATGGTGATGCGGGCATCGCGCACGAACTGCGACATGCCCCATTCCTCGATATAGCCGTGTCCGCCGAGCATCTGCTGCGCGGCGACCGCATTGTCGAAGCCGGTGTCGGTGAGCACGCCCTTGATGATCGGCGTCATCAGGCCCATGTGGTCGTCGGCCGCCTGCCGCTCCGCCTCGTCGTCCGAGCGGTGGGAGACGTCCGATTTCAGCGCGGTCCACAGGACCAGCGCCCGGGCCGCCTCGTTGAAGGCGCGGATCGACATCAGCGTCCGGCGCACGTCCGGATGGACGATGATCGGATCGGCCGGGCCGTCCGGGTTGCGGGGGCCGTCGAGCGCGCGGCCCTGCAGCCGGTCGCGGGCATAGGCGACGGCGTTCTGATAGGCGACCACCGACTGGGACAGCCCCTGGATGCCGACCGCCAGCCGCGCCTCGTTCATCATCACGAACATGGCGTTCAGCCCGCGATGTTCCTCGCCGACCAGCCAGCCGGTCGCCCCGTCGTAGTTCATCACGCAGGTGGCATTGCCGTGAATGCCCATCTTCTCTTCCAGCGCGCCGCAGGAGACCGGGTTGCGCTCGCCCGGGTTGCCATCGGCATCGGGCAGGAATTTCGGCACCACGAACAGGGAAATGCCCTTGGTGCCCTCCGGCGCGCCTTCGATCCGCGCCAGCACCAGGTGGACGATGTTCGAGGTCAGGTCGTGCTCGCCGGCAGAAATGAAGATCTTCTGGCCGGAAATCTTGTAGCTGCCATCGCCCTGGGGCACGGCCTTGGACTTGATCAGCCCCAGATCGGTGCCGCAATGGGGCTCGGTCAGGTTCATGGTGCCGGACCATTCGCCGGCGGCCAGCTTGGGCAGGTAGAGCGCCTTCTGCTCCTCGGTGCCATGCACCAGCAGCGCGGCAGCAGCGCCCTGCGACAGGCCCGGATACATGCCCCAGGCCAGGTTGGCGCTGGAGATGAACTCCTGAATGATGCTGTTGAGCGTGGTCGGCAGCCCCTGGCCGCCATAGGCCTCGGGCATCGACAGGGCGATCCAGCCATTGTCGCGGTAGGTGCGGTAGGCCTCGTCAAAGCCCTTCGGCGTCGTCACCGAGCCATCGTCCTGGCGGGTGCAGCCTTGCTTGTCGCCCACGGCGTTGAGCGGCGTCAGCACTTCCTCGCAAAAGCGCGCACCCTCTCCCAGGATCGCCTCGATCAGATCGGGCGTCGCCTCGCCAAAGCCTGGCAGGTTGCTGTGACGCTCGAACCCCAGAACGTCGTTCAGCAGAAACAGGACATCCTGAACTGGTGCTGTGTAACTCGGCATTCGCGTCGCCCTCCCGGCATGTTCCGTGGCCCGTCCCATGGGCCGCTTGTCCTTGAAGTTGACGTTTCCGTAAACGTCACCTTGTGGGGTTATACGGCGTGGAGCGGAGCGGGGCAAGATGCAACCTTGCCGATTTTCCGCTCATTTTGCATCGAAGCCGCCGATCCGGGCCGGAAAAAGGCGGAAATCCTGCAAAAACCGGCCGGATTGCGCGCGCGCAGCAAGAGAGTTTGCCGCAAATTGCGTATGCAACCAAAGAGGGGAAGAAATGTGGGGAGCGGGCGTGGGTGCCCGGTGTGCCCGGCGGCAGGGCGAAACGGCGAGCGCCGCGCGGAGCCGCGCATCGCACCTGGCGCGCGGAAAAGTGGGCGCGCGGAAAAGCGGGCGCCGGGGCGGGTCGTTCGGGGCAGGCTATTGAAAACGCGTGCCTTTCGGCTCTCCGATCCCGGGTCGCGTAAAGGCTTGCCCGGGATCGCGCCGGGGCGGGGCTGTTCGAAAGCCGGTCAGGGAGGGCGCCGCCCGGCTGGACGGTTGCCCGAAAGACGCTTGCGAGCGGTTACTCGCCCGTCTCGTTTTCCTTTTCCTTGAGCATGCCGGAGACGATCTCGACGGTACGCCCCAGTTCCTCAATGGCCTGGTCGATGTCGCGGCGCTGCTGCACCAGAACGTCGATCTGCTCCTGGAAGCGCGAGAGGGCGACGCGAAGCTGGGTCACCTGGCCATCCCGCAGATCGTAGAGATCGAGCATGTCGAGGATTTCCGCCAGCGAGAAGCCGACCCGCTTGCCCATTAGCACCAGCTTCAGCCGCGCCCGGTCACGGCGGGTATAGATCCGGTTGAGGCCGTCCCGCTTCGGGTTGATCAGCCCCTTGTCCTCGTAAAAGCGCAAGGTGCGCAAGGTGACGCCGAATTCCTTCGCCAGATCCCCGATGGTGAAATGGGTCTTCTTGGTGGAATCGTCCTTGGCTGCGACGGCTTCGACGATGTCGTTGTTGACCGACAGCGCTTCACTCATGGGGCGGATCCTTGTTGATCGTCTTGTTGCGATGCAATGTGCATCGGTGTCCGGCGGGTGGCGGGTGCCTGCCGCGTCTACCTGCCATAACGTCACCTTCACAGCCAATATATTCCGCAAACGTAAGCGTCAAGATTGAACTGGAGGCAGGAGGTGCCGTTCGCGCGTGCGAAGCCGTGTTCCGAGGGTGATGTGGCACTACAAGTTTACGCTGCGTTTACCATAAGTTTCGCCCGCTTAACGGCCTGTTTACCATAAGCGGCGACAGTTTCATGAAAGGTCCCTCGGATCGTGCGTCGTCGCGGTGTCGTTGGGTCGCAAATCATTCTTGCGTCGCAAGGCGCGCCCAACTCAGGGTAACGAGGACCGAACATGTCCTGGACTGCGCGAAACAGCGATCACCGAGGCGGCGAGATGGCAGCCGGTTCCGAGCGGGAGCCGGGACGGGCCGGCGGCGGATGGTCGGGCGATGCGTGGTACGAACCGCAAAGCCGGGCACCTCTGTGGCAGGGCGGGGCCAGCGCCTCGGCGCAGGCCAGCGACGACGGCGCCCGGAGTGACCGGGCGCGGGCGCGCGATCAGCTGTCCGATGTTGCCGATGCGCTTCAGCGTTTGATGGATGTGCCTGCGACGACGACCGAGGCCGCCGCTCCCAATCGTCAGGCACGCCGCGCGGCGGCGGCCCGGGCGCGCGGTGAGCGCGGTACCTCCGAGCGGCAGCCGGCACCGTCTGCGGCGCCCGTCCCGGCGGATGCCCGCACCAGCCGCATTGAGGCGGTCTTGAAGGCGCTCGACCGGCTCGACCGGCGGGTGGAAGATCTTTCGCATGCCGCCCCGGCGCAGGACCACGCACCGCAGTCCCCCCGCGAGACGGATAGCCGCGAACGCTTCGGCCGGTATCAGCCTGCGGCGTCCTCCGACGCCGGCTATGCGGACGGGTATGCCGAGGGCTCCGCTCTTGGTGGCTACGAGGACGATCGCCGGTCGGCGGATCGGTACTATGCGGAGGGGCGTTATTCGGACGTCCGCTCTGGGTATGCGGACACCCGCCCTGGGGATGATGGGCGGTATGCGCCGTCTCGCGACGCCGCCGGTCAGGGCCGTGCCCATGAAATGAGCCCTCGTGAGAGGGCGGACCGTGACGGCGACGACCGGTATGGCGGCGGCTACGGCTATGGCCGGGCCGATGCGGCCTTCGCTCCGTCCCGCCCCCGTGAGGCAGGCGATCTGGCGTCGGATCTTGGCGCCGGGCTGCGGCCGCTGTTTCAGGACCTGTCGCGCCAGATCGATGCGGCGCGCGCGCCTCAGGAAGAAGCGCTGGGCGTCATGCGCGAGGATATCGGTGCCCTGCGCGCCGTTCTGATGGACAGCCTGGCCAATGATCGGAACCGCGCCGCCCCGCGTGACACGGGCGAATTGCGCCGCCTGTCCGATGCGGTGGAGCGCATGCGGGCGGATCGCTCCGACCTGCGTCTTGCCCGGGAGCTGCGCGCCGAGATCGGCGATCTGCGCGCCCTGATCGGCCAGTCGAATGTGGATGGCATGCTGAAGTCGCTGGAAAGCGGCTATGCCCATCTGGTGCAGCGGCTCGATGAGCTGGCGCGCGGTCAGGCCGATCCCCAGCTTGTGGACACGCTCTCCTTGCGGCTTGGCGATATCGAGGGCGCCTTGCGTATCGTGCCCCGGGCCGATCAGCTGATGGCGCTGGATGATCGGGTCGCCGATATCGGCCACCGGGTCGAGGAACTGGTGCGTCGCTCGGGCGGTGAGGGGCTCGGCTCCCTCAAGGCGGAAATTCGCGCCGTGCGCGAGGTGGTCGAACAGATCGACGTGCGCGATCTGATCGGCGGTATCGATGAACGGCTGCATGCCCTGTCCGACCGGTTCGACGCGCTCGACCGGCTGGCGGAGGACCAGCGCAACATCTTCCACCGGCTCGATGCCATGGAAGACCGGGTGCCGAGCGCCGGCACCTTCGACCGTTTGCAGGATCGGCTGGAGCAGATCTCCGGCATGTTGTTCGAGGACCGGGCGGCGCGCGAGGCCGGACCGGATCCGCGTCTTGACGAGCGTCTGGGCGAGATCGCCGGCCGCTTGCAGCGGATCGAGAGCGCGCGGCAGATGCCGCCGAGCTACGATGCCGCCTTCACCTTGCTGGAAAAGCGCCTGATGGCGATTGACGGCAAGATCGATGCGATGGAGCGTCCGCAGCAGGTGACGCTGGCGGCGGAAGGCCAGCAGGCGGCGATCGAGGCGGATCTGATCGCCCGGCTGGAAGCGGGCATTACTCGGCTCAACGACCGTTTTGAACGCAGCAGCGACACCGGTCCCGGCGCGCCGGAGCTTGAGGCACTGCATCGGGAAATCGCGGATTTGCGCGATAGCGTGTCCCGTCCGGCGCTCAGTGCCGATCTGGAGGCCCAGTTGCGCGACCTTGCCCAGGCGGTCGGGCGCGGCGCGGTCTCCGACGATGCCAGCGTTCTGGCGCAGGTGGAAGACAAGATCGCCGCGCTTGCCGGCAAGCTCGATGCGGCCGAAAGCGGATTTGCCCGGCTCGATCAGGTCCAGTCGCAACTGGCCGGTCTCGGCGTGTCCGGCGCGGGCGGCGATCAGAATGCCGCCATTGCCGATGCCTTGCGGGCCGATCTGCACCGGCTGATGGATGCGGCGACCAGTTCCGAACAGCGCACCCGCGACACGATGGACAGCGTTCAGGACATCCTGGCCTCCATCAACGCCCGGCTGTCGGCGCTTGAAGATCCGATGGGTGAGGCCGGTTCGGTCCGCGCCGGCGTTCTGCAGGACGACGACCGTCCGCTGGAGCCCGGTTCGGGCAAGCCTGCACCGCGCGGGAAGCCGCAGGCCCGGGCACGGATGGAGATGCCGCTGGCGGCGTCGGTCCGGGGCTCGACACGCGGTGACGAGGCACGCCGTGCCGCGCAGCAGGCGGCGGGCGACGGTTCAGGTAAGGATGCGCGCGACCGCAAGGCCGATTTCATCGCTGCGGCTCGCCGGGCAGCTCAGGCCGCATCGGCCCAGGCCGTGGAACCGAAGACCGCATCGCGTGCGGAAGGGGATGAGAGCGGCGGGACGGTCAAGGCAACCGCCGCCGGCTGGTTGCGCTCGCGCTTGGCAGGGCGGCGCAAAGCCGCCGCTGGAGAGGAGCCGGGCGCGGCGACCCCCGAGCCCCGCGTTGACGGCGACACGGGCGGAGAGCGCCGCAGTGGATCGCGCAAGGCCTCCACGGCTGCGCCGCTGCGGGTCGATCCAGCCATGGAGGATCTGCGGGCCGAGCCACGGATCAAGGATGCCGAGGCGTCGGCCGACACCGCCGATGACACGGCCAAGAGCGGTCGCAGCCTGTTTTCGCCCGGTGGCCGGCGGGCGGTGATGCTCGCCGCCGCCGCCGTGGTGATCGCCATTGGCGCCTTGCAGATTTTCAAGCAGACAGGCCCGGGCGCATCCGATCCTGTGGCGGGCGATGCCCCTGCGGTTGCCGAACGCACCATCGAGGGCGAGGCGGTGGAGACCGCGCGCGCCGGTTCGGTCGCGGAGACCGGGGGCCAGGACGCAGGTACCGCGCCTCCGTCGCGTCAGGCCAAGGCCGCCGACAAGACGCCAGCGGCGAACGGTCCCGTGCGCGCCGGTGCCACGACGGCACCGGCCAGCGCAGCTGTCGGGCCGGAGGCTGCGGCACCGCAAACCAGGCAGGCGAGCGCTGCGAGCGACCCCGCACAAGGAACGCCGGAGTCCCTGGCAAATCTCGGTACGCCCGGGGTGGCCTTTGCGCCGCCGGGCGCCGCCGGTGGCGCCTTCGCGCCGGAGCTCGACAGCATTCCTGTCAACCGTTTCCAGGCGCGCGCGCCCGCTGTCGACATCAGCAACCTGCCGACCGAGGTCGGGTCCGTGGCGCTGCGTCAGGCGGCGGCGGCCGGCGATCCGGCGGCCAATTTCGCCATCGCCGTGCATTACACCGAAGGCAATTCGGTCAAGCCGGATCTTGCCAAGGCGGCGGAGTATTATGAAAAGGCGGCGCGTGCCGGACTGGCGCCGGCGCAATACCGGCTTGGCAGCCTTTATGAGAAGGGGCGCGGCGTGGCCCGCGATCTTGCCAAGGCGCGCGAATGGTACGGGCGCGCGGCGGAAGCGGGCAACGCCAAGGCGGCGCATAATCTGGCGGTGCTTTATGCCGAAGGCCTGTCGGGCGAGCCGGAGTTCCGCGATGCCGCCTACTGGTTCAAGAAGGCCGCCAATTTCGGCCTCGCCGACAGCCAGTACAATCTCGGCATCCTCTATGCGCGTGGCCTCGGTCTGGAGAAGAATCTGGTCGAAAGCTACAAGTGGTTTGCACTGGCCGCCCAGCAGGGCGACCGGGACGCGGGCAACAAGCGTGACGAACTGGCGAACATGCTGTCGAAGGAAGAGTTGGCCGAGGCACGGCTGGCGGTCGAGACCTGGAAGCCGGCGGCGCGCACTCCGGCGGCGAATGAAGTTGAGATGAAGCCGGCTTGGGATACGCCGGCGGAAACCGTCTCTCGGGCTAACCTGACGATGGATCCGGCAGCGCTGGTGAGGCAGGCACAGGAGCTTCTGATCAAGCGTGGCTTTGATCCGGGCACGGCGGACGGGCGCGTGGGGCCGCGCACCCGCGAGGCGGTCCGCGCCTTCCAGATGACCGCCGGCCTGCCGGTCACCGGAGAGATCGACGCGGCCCTTTTGAAGGCGCTCGCCGCACAGGCAATCTGACGAACGGGGGCGTGCCGGACAAGGGGTCGGCACGCCGGCCGGGAGGAAAGCTGCGATACGCGGCATTCGACGTTGACAGCCGTTCCGCGACAGCGCTTTATCTTTAAAGAGTGCTGTCTTTTTAGGGGGTTGCGGTCACGATTTCGTGTTCGCGCTCCGGCGGGGAGGAGCCGGCGCCGTCTTTTGGCACGCCAACGGAAACCGGTTGACGTTCCAAAAGACGTCCGTTTCAGGCAAACTGAAGGATGCCTTCGTGCCCGGCCGGGTGCGACGGATGTCACGCCGGGGCTTTGGCGTTGCGCCTTGCGCTCTTCGTCAGGGCTCACCGTTTCAACGACCAACATGCCGCCCGTGACAAGGAGCGGCGAAGCCGCCGGTGTCTCGTGCAAATCTATCTGCCCATCGCCGAATTGCCCGTCAACATGTTCATGTTGTTCGGGATGGGGGGCGCCGTCGGGTTCCTGTCCGGCTTGTTTGGCATTGGCGGCGGCTTTCTGCTGACCCCCTTGCTGATCTTTTCCGGCATTCCGCCGGCGGTCTCGGTGGCGACGGTGACGACCCAGGTGGTCGCGTCCTCCGCCTCCGGCGTCGTTGCCTACTGGCGGCGCAAGATGATCGATTTCAAGCTGGCCATAATGCTTCTGGTCGGTGGTGTGATCGGCTCGGCGCTGGGGGTGTGGCTGTTCGACATGCTGCGCAGCCTCGGGCAGCTCGATCTGGTGATTTCCCTGTCCTATGTCACCTTTCTCAGCACCATCGGCGGGCTGATGCTGGTGGAATCCCTGCGCTCCATGGCGCGGCGACGCTCCGGTGCCGTGATGCCGGCACGCAAGCCCGGGCAGCACAACTGGGTGCATGGGCTGCCGTTCAAGATGCGCTTTCGCCAGTCGCGTCTTTACGTCAGCGTGATCCCCATTGTCGTGCTCGGGGCGATCATCGGTTTTCTCGGCGCGGTGCTCGGCATCGGCGGCGGCTTCATGATGGTGCCGGCGTTGATCTACCTGCTCCGGGTTCCGACCAACATCGTCATCGGCACCTCGCTGTTGCAGATTCTGGTGACCATGGCGGCGGCGACCTTCCTGCATTCGGTCTCCACCCATTCGGTTGATATCGTGCTGGCGCTCACCTTGATGGTGGGTGGGGTGATCGGCGCCCAGTTCGGCGCGCGGATGGGACAGAAGCTGCGCGGCGACCAGCTTCGCCTCTTGCTCGCGCTGCTGGTTCTGGCGGTGGGCATGCGCTTCGCGGTCAATCTGCTGATCGAGCCGGAGGAGCTTTATTCCATCTCCGTCGTGGAGGAGGTGGCATGATGCGGTGCGTGCGCTCCTTGTTGCGACGTCCAGCCGGCGAAGCGCTGGCGGGCGCGCTTGCCCTTGCCCTTGCCCTGACCCTCCTCCCGGCTTCCGGCAAGGCGGAGGACCTCGTGGTCGATCTGTCCGACGACACGATCAACATCGAATCTAATTTCACCGGCGCCAACATTGTCGTCTTCGGCCAAATCGTCCGCGACGCGGCCACCGTGGGGCGGCCCGAGCCCTATGACCTTGCAGTGATCGTCTCCGGGCCGGAAACCCGGGTGACCACCCGGCGCAAGGGGCGTTTTGCCGGAATCTGGGTCAATCGGGATGCGGAGACCTTTCTGGAGGTGCCCAGTTTCCTGGTGACCCACACCAGTCGGCGCGCGAACGAGATCGCCCCGCGTCCGGTGCTGGAGCAGCACCGCATCGGCCTGTTCAATCTCAATCTGCCGATCACCGGGGACTCCGGCGTGCCGATGAGCGATCGCGACAACTTTCGCCGGGCCTTCCTGCGGCTGCGTGTGGAAAGCGGCCTCTATGCGGAACGGTCGGGGGTGATCGAGTTTCTCAGCGATACCCTGTTTCGCACCACCGTGCCGCTGCCGGCCAATGTGCCGGTCGGAGAGTATACCGTGACCACCTATCTGCTGCGCGGCGGGGCGTTGCTGGCCTCCAATGAGCAGTCGCTGGTGGTCGCCAAGACGGGGTTCGAACAACTTACCTACCGGCTCGCCTATAATTACGCGGCCGTTTATGGCCTTCTGGCCATTGCCCTTGCGGTGTTCACCGGCTGGCTCGCCGGGGTGATCTTCCGCCGCGACTGAGGGGCGCTGCCGCTCAGTCCTTCACAAGGCGCGAGGCGGTGAAGGGGTAGAGCCGTGCCTCGCCCAGCAGGAACACGGAAAAGGCCTGGGTCGGGAAAATCTCCGCCCAGGCTTCGTCGAGCACGTTGAGCCCGCCGGTGAAGATGCCGAAGGCCGGCAACACCAGCCGATGGCCATTGGTGGCAAAGCAGGGACGGCGTACGGCCCGGCCGTAGCGGCGCACCCGGGCTGCCGGGTGCAGGTGGCCGGAAATCTCGCCCGGTTCGGCGTCGGCCCGTGGCTCATGGCGGAACATCAGCCCACCGAGCGCCACCTCATCGACCGTTTCACCGCAAAGGCCCACCGGGGCAATCGGATCGTGATTGCCCGTGACCCAGATCCATTCCCGCCCAAGCTGGAGGGTGGTCAACATGGCGCGGTAGCTGGCGGGCAGCCGGTCGGAGCCGTTCGCATCGTGAAAGCTGTCGCCAAGGGCGACCACCCGGCGTGGCTGGAACGCCTCGATCACCTCGGCGAGTTTTTCCAGCGTCGCGGCGGTGTCGTAGGGCGGCAGCATCACGCCCTTGCGGGCAAAGCTTGAGGCTTTTTCGAAGTGCAGGTCGGCGACGACGAGCGTATCGCCGTCTGGCCACCACAGGGCGCCGCTGTCATGCAGCCCGACCAGTTCGCCAGCGATCGAGATATCGTGACAAACGGGCGCAAACCGGCGCGTCTGTAGTTGGGCAGAAAACGGCCTCACCGAATAGCCTCCCTGACAAGATCATCCGCTGCATCGGCCAGAAGGGCTTCCTGAGCGTCCCCGAAAATCGGTTCCTTGCCGATGTCCAGCAGCACCGGAACCGCCAGCGGAGAGACGCGGGAAAGCGCAGCGTGTGCGATTTGATGACGGATTCGCCGCAAGAGTTGCCCCAGGCGGGAAATGTCCAGCAGCCCCGTCGCCGCATCCTGCCAGGTCGCCTGGAGCAGGATATGATTCGGTTCGTGCTGGCGCAGCACATCGTAGATCAAATCTGTCGAAACGGTTACCTGCCGCCCGGTTTTTTCCAGTCCTGGATGACGTCGTTCGATCAAGCCGGCGATCACCGCGCAGCTTCGGAACGTGCGCTTCATCAGGCTGGAGCCGGCCAGCCAGGCATCCAGGTCGTCGCCCAGCATGTCCTCATCGAACAGCCCGTCGAGCGACAGCCGCCCATCGCCGATCATGGCGCCAAGGTCGCCAAGGCCCCAGACGCCCAGCGCATAGTCGCTGGCGACGAAACCGAGCGGGTGCGCGCCGAGCCGCTCCAGCCGGCGGGTGAGCAGCATGCCGAGGGTCTGGTGCGCCAGCCGCCCCTCGAACGGGTAGCACACCAGATAATGCTTGTTGGCGCGCGGGAAGGTCTCCACCAGGAGCCCCTCGCGCAGCGGCAGCCGGGAGTGCTGCCGCTGCAGCTCCAGCCACGCGCGCACCTGATCCGGCAGCGGCGCCCAATTCTCCGGATCGGCCAGCATCTCGCGCACGCTGGCGGCCAGATAGGTCGAGAGCGGAAACTTGCCGCCCTGGTAGGAGGGGATCATCGGCGCGTCGGATCGGGCGCGCGAGACATAGGCCTCGTTCTCGCGGATCGTCTCGAAGCGCAGGATTTCGCCGGCGAAGAGGAACGTGTCGCCCGGGGCGAGCTGGTCGACGAACCATTCCTCGATTTCGCCGAGCATCCGGCCGCCGCGCCCCACCGGTGTGCGCCGGCCTTCGGCGCGCGAGCGCACCAGCCGCACCTTCAGCATCGGCGCCTCGACGATGGTGCCCACATTCAGCCGGTATTGCTGGGCAAGGCGCGGATGGGCCAGCCGCAAGCGGCCATCCGGCTGTGGTTTCAGCTTGGCATAGCGCTCATAGGTCCTGAGCGCATAGCCGCCGGTGGCGACGAACGCGACCACCTGGTCGAACGCCTCGCGCGGCAGTGTCCGGTAGGGTTCGGCGGAGGTGACTTCCGAAAACAGCTCGTCGGGCAGGAAGGGGCCGGCACAAGCGCAGCCGAGCACATGTTGGGCCAGCACATCGAGCGCGCCGCTGCGCAGCGGCGGGGTATCCTGTTCGCCCCGATGCGCGGCGGCCAGCGCCGCCTGGCATTCCAGCACCTCGAAGCGGTTGGCCGGCACCAGCAGCGCCTTGGAGGGTTCGTCCATGCGGTGATTGGCCCGGCCGATGCGCTGCGCCAGCCGGCTGGCGCCCTTCGGCGCGCCCACATTGATGACCAGATCCACATCGCCCCAGTCGATGCCCAGATCGAGCGAGGAGGTGCAGACGATGGCCCGAAGGCTGCCATCGGCCATCGCCGCTTCCACCTTGCGTCGCTGGCCCACATCCAGCGATCCGTGGTGCAGGGCAATCGGCAGCGTGTCCTCGTTGATCCGCCACAGGTTCTGGAACAGCGCCTCGGCCTGGCTGCGGGTGTTGACGAAGACCAGACTGGTGCGATGCGCCTTGATGGTGCGGTAGATGTCCTCAAGGGCATAGCGGGCCGAATGGCCGGACCAGGGCAAGCGTTCGCCGGACGAAAGAATGCCGATATCGGGCCGTACCCCGCCGTCCGCCACCACCCAATCGGCAAGGGCCCGGGGCGTGTCCGGCTGCTGGCCGACCAGATAGGCGCGCAGATCCTCCGGTTCGGCGACGGTGGCCGACAGGCCGATGGTTCGCAAGCCGGGGGAAAGCCGGCGCAGGGCGGCAAGGCCGAGGGCAAGCAGGTCGCCGCGCTTGGAGGTGACCAGCGCGTGCAATTCGTCGAGGATCACCGTGTCCACATCGGCGAGCATCGCCCGGCCCTCGGGATCGGACAGAAGCAGGGCGATCTGTTCCGGCGTGGTCAGGAGGATGTCGGGCGGTTGCCGTTTCTGCCGCTGACGCTTGTGGGTCGGCGTGTCGCCGGTGCGGGTCTCCACCGTGATATCCAGCCCCATGCCGGAAATCGGCGCCTCCAGATTGCGGGCGATATCGACGGCAAGTGCCTTCAGCGGCGAGATATAGAGCGTGTGCGTGCCTGCCCGGGACCGGGCCGCGACCGCGATCTTCTTCCTGCGCCGCGACAGGGCGACAAGGCTGGGCAGGAACCCGGCAAGGGTCTTGCCCGCGCCGGTCGGGGCGATCAGGAGAACCGACCGGCCTTCTGCCGCCTTTTCCAGAAGGGCGAGCTGATGCGCACGGGGATGCCAGCCACGTCCGGCGAACCAGTCGGAAAAGCGCTTCGGCAGCAAGGGATCGGCGCGGGCGTCCATGCGCCCAGAGATAAGCGCTGGCGGGCGGCGCGTCGAGAGGGTCGCGGCATGGCCACGTGCCCATGAGAGGAAAGCTGCGGCAGGAGTTGCGCCCGCCCGCCGCCGGCGTAAACTCGCCGCCATGAGCGAGAGCCATCTCCAGCTTGCCAGGGCGGGGCTTTATTGTCCGTCTGGCGGGTTTTACATCGATCCGCTGCGCCCGGTGGAACGGGCGATCATCACCCATGGCCATGCCGATCACGCCCGCGCCGGCCATGGCGCGGTGCTGGCGAGCGCGGAAACCCTGGCGATCATGGCCGCGCGCTACGGGCCGGCGTTCGCCGGCCGCACTGAGGTGCTCGCGCCCGGAGAGCGGCTGTCCATCGGCGGCGTCGGCGTGTCGCTGCATCCGGCCGGCCATGTGCTTGGCTCCATGCAGGTCCGCCTTGACGTTGCCGGAAGGGTGACGGTCGTTTCCGGCGACTACAAGCGTCAGCCCGACCCAACCTGCGCGCCGTTCGAATGCGTGCCGTGCGATGTCTTCATCACCGAGGCAACCTTCGGGCTGCCGGTGTTCCGCCATCCGCCGGCGCGAGCGGAGATCGACCGGCTGCTGGCCTCGCTGGCGCTTTTTCCCGACCGGACGCATCTCGTTGGCGCTTATGCGCTGGGCAAGGCGCAGCGGGTCATCGCCGAGTTGCGCGGTGCCGGATACGACCGGCCGATCTACCTGCACGGTGCGCTGGAGCCGCTTTGCGCGCTCTACGCGGCGCATGGGGTGGCGCTGGGGCCGCTGGAGAGCGTCGGCGACAAGGGGCGGGAGTTGGCCGGCGAGATCGTCTTGTGTCCGCCAGGGCAATTGGCGGACCGCTGGGCGCGGCGTTTTGGTGACCCGGTGTGCGCGGCGGCGAGCGGCTGGATGCGGGTGCGGGCCTGGGCGCGTCAGCGCGGGGCGGAGCTGCCGCTGGTGATTTCCGACCATGCGGACTGGGACGGCCTGTGCGCCACCATCACCGAGACCGGGGCGCGGACCGTCTGGGTCACCCATGGCGCGGAGGACGCACTTGTGCATTGGTGCGGGAAACAGGGATTGAATGCCCGGCCGCTCAACAGGATCGGCTATGGTGACGAGAATGGAATCGAGCGGCCGGATACCCTGTCCGGGCCGCGATGAGGGATGAGGGGGGCGGGCGATGGCCGACGACACCATGCCAAGGGACGACAACGAGATCGCCAGCGAGGCGGAGGCGGCGATTGCCGAGCTGTTCGAGGCCTATAGCGCCGGCTTCGACGATTATGACGGCGAGGCGGTCGCCGACTGTTTCGCCTTTCCCGCTGTCATCTGGCAGTTCGGTAAGGGAAATGTCTTTGTCGATGAGGAGGACCTTCAGGAGAACATCGAGAAGCTGTTCGCCGCGCTCGAAAAGGAGGGCGTCGTGCGCTCCGAATATTCGGTGCTGTCGGCCCATGTCAGCGGCGAGGTGGCGCTGGTGTCGCTCGCCTGGGTCCAGTCCGATGGCAACGACGAGCCGGTGTTCGAGTTCACCTGCCATTACCAGCTCCTGTTCGACGACGATGAATGGCGGATCGCCATGATCGTCAACGAGCACTGATCCCGGCGGGCGGGGTGGGAGATGCTGCGCTTTTCCGCCCTGCTCGACCGCCTGTCCAGCGAGCCGGGACGAAACGGCAAGCTGGCGCTTCTGACCGAGTATTTCCGTACCACACCCGATCCGGCGCGCGGCTATGCGCTGGCTATACTCACCGGCGCCTTGCGCTTTCGCCGAGTTCGCCCGGCGGTGCTGCGCGCGCTGGTGGCCGGGCGGGTCGATCCGGTGCTGTTCGAGCTCTCCTATGATTTCATCGGCGACCTGTCCGAGACCGTCGCCCTGATCTGGCCGGCACCGGAGGCGGCGGAACGGGAGCCCCCGCCGCTGCCGGAGGTGATCCGCCAGCTTGCCGATGCCCCGCGCGGCGCGGCGGCGGCCGAGCTTCTGGCTGGCTGGCTCGACGGGCTCGATGAGACCGGGCGCTGGGCCTTGCTGAAGCTGGTCACCGGGGGCCTGCGCGTCGGGGTGTCCGCCCGCCTCGCCAAGACGGCGGTGGCACGGCTGGGCACGCTGTCCGCCGATGAGATCGATGAGATCTGGCATGGGCTATCGCTCCCGTACGAGAGCCTGTTTGCCTGGGCGCAAGGACGCGCCGAGCGGCCCGTCACCGACGATCCGGTGCCGTTTCGCCCGCCGATGCTGGCCCATCCGCTTGGTGAGGGCGATCTATCCGGGCTCGATCCGGCCGATTTCGCCGCCGAGTGGAAATGGGACGGTATCCGCGTTCAGGCAGCCGCCGCGCCCGCTGCCGACGGCGGCACGCGGCAGCGGCTCTACAGCCGCGGCGGCGAGGATATTTCCGCCGCCTTTCCCGATCTGGTCGGCAGCTTCGACTTCGAGGCAGTGCTCGATGGCGAGTTGCTGGTGGTGATCGAGGGGGAGGCGCGCAGCTTTTCCATGTTGCAGCAGCGGCTCAACCGCAAGACGGTTTCGGCCCGGCTCCTGAAAAGCCACCCGGCGGCGATCCGTGCTTATGATCTTCTGTCGCTGGAGGGGGAGGATCTGCGGCCTCTGCCGTTCGGCCGCCGCCGGGCGCTGCTGGAGCGGTTCGTTCGCCAGATCGCTCATCCGCGCATCGACCTGTCGCCGCTGCTGCCGTTTGGCGATTTCGCCGCGCTTGAGGCCGCGCGCAGCGACCCTGGCCTGTTGCATGGCGGCCGGGACGCGGCAGCCATCGAAGGGGTGATGTTGAAACGTCGCGCCGCCCCCTATCTGCCCGGCCGTCCCAAGGGCGAATGGTACAAGTGGAAGCGCGATCCCTACCGGGTGGATGCGGTGCTGATGTATGCGCAGCGCGGGCGGGGCCAGCACTCCTCGTTCTCCTCCGACTACAGCTTCGGCGTCTGGCGGGAGGGGCCGGAGGGCGCGGAACTGGTGCCGGTCGGCAAGGCCTGTCTTGGCTTGACCGATGACGCGCTTGCCGAGATCGACCAGTTCGTGCGGGCGCATACGGTCAACCGCTTTGGCCCGGTGCGCGAGGTGGCGCACGACACGGAGACCGGGCTGGTGCTGGAGATCGCCTTTGAGGGGCTGAACCGCTCCAGCCGGCACAAATCGGGGATCGCCATGCGTTTCCCGCGCCTTGTCTGCCTGCGCCGGGACAAGCGGCCGCAGGAGGCGGATCGGCTGGAAACCCTGTTAGCGCTGCTGCCGGCCAGTGACCGCAGCGCATGACGAGGCTTGATTGCCGCGCCGCCCCGTCGCAGGGTGGCCGCTGATTTGCCCGCCGACGAAAACGGATCTCTCATGCAACGCGTGATCGACTATTTCTACACCCATGCCTCGCCCTGGGCCTATCTCGGCCATCAGACCTTTCTGGCGCTCGCGGATTCCCATGACTACGCGGTGCGGTTTCGCCCGGTGTTGCTCGGCCCGGTGTTCTCCGAGACCGGCGGCTTGCCGCTGGCCAAGCGGCATCCGGTGCGCCAGGCCTATCGCCAGGTGGAGCTGCAGCGCTGGCGCGCCAAGCGCGAGCTGCCGTTGACCCTGCGGCCGGCTCACTTTCCGACCAACCCGGCTCTGGCCGACCGGATCGCCCTGGGGCTGGCGATGGATGGCGGGCCGACCGGCGCGTTTTCGCAAGCTGTGTTCGAGGCGCTCTGGGCCGAGGACCGCGATATCTCCCGCGAGGAGGTGTTGCGGGTGATCCTTGAGCGGCTCGGTGTCGATGCCGACAAGGCGATCGGTCATGCCAATGAAAAGGACTGCATCGCCAGATATGAGCAGAATCAGGAAGACGCGGTCATGCTTGGCGTGTTCGGCTCGCCAAGCTATGTGCTGCATGGCGAGGTGTTCTGGGGGCAGGACCGGCTGGACCTGCTGGACGATGCGCTGACCAGCGGCCGCGGCCCCTATCTGCCGGACTAGCGTTGCCGCCGCACTGGCTGTGACGCTCCCGTTTGCGCGGCGAAATTGCATGGTCGCGCTTTTGCCATGAGATGCTGGCATGCTCTGTCTTCAGATGCCGACCCGGTCTCTTCCGGGCCGGCAACAGGCGAACGGAACGAGGAACAAGGACGATGCGTACGAAAGCCCTCGGATGGATGACCGTCGCCGTGATCGGCAGCGGGCTGGTCGTCGGACCCGCCATGGCCGACAGCAAGGACCGGCCTACGGTGGATCCGGATCGCTATGTGCTGAGCCCGGTGGGGGAAGACGGGTTTCTGCGGCTTGACCGGCAAAGCGGCCGGGTCGCCGAATGCCGCAAGGCGAATGCCCATTGGCGCTGTCTTGCTGTGCCCGACGCGCAACTGGCGATGGAGCTGGAAATCGAGCGGCTGACCCTGCAGGTGGCTGAACTCCGCGAGAAGAATGCCGCCTTGCGCGCCCGTCTCAAGGACGGGCCGGAAAAGGATCGCGAGGGACGCGGCGGCCTGTCGCCGGAAGACGAAGAGGAACTCAACAAGGCGCTCGACTTCACCGAGACGGCGATGCGCCGCTTCTTCGGCCTGATGAAGACCCTGCGCGAGGAGTACGAGGGGCTGCAATAGCCGCGCCGGGCATTTGCCCGGAAGCCCCTCCGGCGGCGTATGTCCCGCCGCCGCCGGGAGGCATCCGTGTTAGGCCTTCATGACGCTCTGGGCGATCGCGCTGCGCACGCTGTCCTCCAGCGGCACTGATTTGCGGTGTTCCAGGTCCATGGCGATCACCACCGCGTCGCAGACCGCCGCCAGTCGCTGGGTCCGCGTTTCGAACAGGTGATGGCGGAAGGAGAAGGTGGAGCGGGCGGCGCCGGTCAAGCCGCTGACGCACAGCACCGGCTCGCCGGGCTTGAGCGGGCTGACCCAGACCAGTTTCATTTCCACCGCGACCCGGCCAAGCCCGTGTGTCTCCAGCCAGTCATCGGTCATCGGCGTCATGTTCCAGACATGGGCCGCCGCCTCGGTGAAGCGGGCCAGGGCGAAGGTATCGTCGGCCCGCCCGTCCGGTCCCGCGTGCCGGGGCAGAACGGTTGCCCGGTTGACGATCCGTCCGCCGGCGGCCTGCAATTGGGTCGGAGACAGGGAGGTCACCTGCTGGGCGGCGGATAGCCCGCGCGGCAGGGCTGCCTCGGGCATCGGCGCGCTGTGGTCCTCGAACCGTCGGCGCAGCTCCCGCGCCATGCTTTCGGCGGGGGCGTAGCCGTCTGTCGCGGTGGCGGCCAGCGCGCCGTCACGGCACCGCCGCAACTCATGCACCACCGTCAGCATGTAGGGGCCGTCGAAGGCCACATGTGAGCTGGCGATCAGCGCATCGCCCAGATGCAGCTCGCGATGGTAGCGCACATGGCGCGCGCGCCGGGCGCCGGCAAGCGCGTCGGTCAGCCCGGTGATCAGGCGGAACTGGCGGTCGGCTTCATCAAACCGCTCGAAATAGAACTGCACATTGAGGTGGTTGTTTTCGTCGCATTCCCAGCGGTTCACAAAGGAATACAACGTCTCGACAGCGGACATTCACGGCTCCTCGGGAGCAAAGAGGGAAGGGGAAGGGGGACGAATTGGGGAGGGGAAGCCGGCCCGGCTAGGGCTCCCCGAGCGCTTCATGCAGAAAGCCTTCGATCCGCCGGTTGCTGTCCGCGGCGATGGCAAGGGGAAACTGCTGGAAGACGTGGCAGCCATCCGGGTAGACGGCAAGCTCGGCGCGGTTGCCGGCCATGCGCCAGCGCTCGGCCATGAACAGCGTGTCGTCGAGCAGCGGATCGGCGGTGCCGACCACGAAATGGGCCGGCGGCAGGTCGGAAAGGTCGGCCATCAGCGGCGAGATATCCGGCAGGGCGGGGTCATGTCCATGTGCCAGATAGTGCCGGACGAACATGGTCAGATCGCGGGTGTTCAGCACCAGCTTTTCGGCTCCCCAGCGCCGGGCGCTGGGGGTCAGGCGCAGGTCGAAGCAGCCACAGCCGAAGACCACGGCCTGAAACTCACCGGCCAGACCGTGGCCGTCGCGCAGGCGGATCAAGGTGGCGGCGGCAAGGTTCGCCCCGGCGGAATCCCCGCCCATGGTCAGCTTGTCGATGCCAAGTTCCAGCCGGCCCGTCTCCACCAGCCATCTGGCGGCGGTCTCGCAATCGTCGAGCCCTTGCGGATAGGGGTGTTCCGGCGCCAGCCGATAGCCGCAGGCCACACCGATCAGGCCGGTCGCCTCGGCAATTTCCTCCAGCCGCATGTCATGCTCGTCGGCGCCGCCCAGGGTCCAGCCACCGCCATGCAGATAAAGATAGGCGCCGGTCGCCGGCCGGGTGCGCGGGGCGAGAATGCGCAAGGGGATCTCGCCATGGGGCCCGGCGATCATCCGCGTGCGCGCATGGGGGGAACGCTCGGCGGGCGGGAAGGGGCCGTTCCCTTCGGCCCGCCGCTCGCGGATCACCACCGGCGGGAAGGACCATTGGTCCGGCAACAGGGCGAGGCGTCTTGCAAGTTCGCGGTTGAAGGTCCGCGCCTCGTCATTCCCGTCGTCGGAGGGAAGGGGGTGAAAACCGGTGACAGTCATTCGGCCCGGGCCTCGGTCTGCTATTGGCCACAAGGCGGCCATCACCTTGCGGACTTCAAGAAACGGACCCTAGTCTGTGCGCCAAGCCCTGCCAAGCCCTGCCAAGCCTTTGAGGGTGCGAAAGGTTCTTTCCTCGCAAATGCAATTGCCCCACGCACCGTTCTCCGACGGGCGGTCGCGTCTACCGCTTGCATGGCACGAACGACCTTCGCATACTTTGCGTCCGTCAACGGGCAATGGTGTGTGAATGATGCAGCAGCGCAGAGGCGAACCGGTTGAAACATGGACCTTCGAGGATGATGGTCTGACGTTGCGTCAGCGCATGGGCCGTCTGGTGGCAAGGACACAAGGACGCGGATTTTATCCGGTCGGCCATTGGCTTGACGACTGGCTCGCGGAGCAGGGCGCACGGGATGGCGAACTGACCGTCTTTCTGCGGCACACCTCCGCCTCGCTGACGGTGCAGGAAAACGCCGACCCGGATGTGCAGGACGATCTGCTCGACGCGCTTGACCGGCTGGCGCCGGAAGATGCCGGCTGGCGTCACTCGATGGAAGGGCCGGATGACATGCCGGCGCATGTGAAGACGGTCCTGACCGGCGTCAGCCTGCAAATCCCGGTGGTTGCCGGTCGGCTCGATCTGGGCACCTGGCAGGATGTCTATGTGATCGAGCACCGCACCGAGCCACATCAGCGCAGCATGACCTTGCGCTATCTGGGCACCTGACGGCAGCATCGCCGCGCCCTGTGGACGGCGCGGCGAGACCGGAACCTCGCGAAGCCTCAGAGCGTTCCGGTAAAGCGCCGGCCGGCCTCGACCAGGGCGGCGGCGATGCCCGGTTCGCTGGCGGCGTGGCCGGCGTCCTCGACGATGCGCAGCTCCGCTTCCGGCCAGGCGGCGGCAAGGTCGATGGCGTTTTTCATCGGCGTCACCACGTCATGGCGGCCATGGATGATCACGCCGGGGATCTTGCGGATCCGGTCGACATTGCGCAGCAACTGGTCGTCATGGTCGAAAAAGCCGCCATTGACGAAGTAATGCGCCTCGATCCGGGCAAAGGCGAGGGCGTAATGCGGATCGTCGAAGGCGTTGACCCGGTCCGGATCCGGCAGCACCGACAGGGTGCTTCCCTCCCAGGTGGCCCAGCGGCGCGCGGCGGCAACGCGCACGGCGGTGTCCTCGCCGGTCAGGCGCTTGTGATAGGCGGTCAGGAGGTCGCCGCGTTCCGCGGCCGGGATGAAGTCGCGATAGGCGGCGAAAAGATCCGGATACAGCCAGCTTGCCCCTTCCTGGTAGAACCACTGCAATTCGGCCCGGCGCAGCATGAAGATGCCGCGTAGCACCAGCGCGCTGACCCGCTCCGGGTGGGTCTGGGCATAGGCCAGCGCCAGCGTCGAGCCCCAGGAGCCGCCGAACACCTGCCAGCGGTCGATCCCCAGATGGGTGCGCAGTCGCTCGATGTCGGCGACCAGATCCCAGGTGGTGTTTTCGCGCAGCTCCGCATGAGGCGTGGAACGGCCGCAGCCGCGCTGGTCGAACAGCACGATCCGGTAGATCTTCGGATCGTGAAAACGGCGCATGATCGGACCGGCGCCGCCCCCCGGGCCGCCATGCAGCATGACCACCGGCTGGCCGTCCGGATTGCCGCATTCCTCGAAGTAGATCTCATGCAGATCGCTCACCTTGAGCTGTCCGCTGTTGAAGGGCTCCGGCAACGGGTAGAGCGAGGCGGTCATCGGGAGATCCTTTGTTGAGAAAAGAGAGGGCGGCGTCGCCACGTCAGCGCAGCAGCAGCGCGGCGGCGAAGGCGGCGGCGGGCAGGGAAAGAATGGCGGTGGCGCAGAGCCAGACCAGATACGATCCATAGGTGGTGTGGTCGTGCCCCGCAAGCCGTTCGAACAGCGCGGCCGGAAGCCCGGCCAGCACCACGGTGACGCCGGCGCCGAGCAGATAGGCGAGAAAGGCGATGAGCGGCGCGCTCCGCAGCAGTAGCCCGGGGGCGAGCAGGATGATGGCGGCGCTGGTCTGCGGCAGCAGCAGCGGGTTGAACAGCCCGTTGATGAGTGCCAGCCCGGCAATGGCAAGGATGATCGAGGAGCGGCCGGGCATGGTCAGCCGGCCGTCACGGTGAGGAGCCCGGCGGAGGCGAAGCCGGCGACAAGCGCCACCCGGACGATGATCAGCCAGATCAGCGTGAACGCCAGCAACAGGCCGGTGGGCACGCTGGCCGGGGTGACCAGGCGCACGGCGGCGATCGCCGGATCGGTCAGGCGGACAAACGCCCGCTGAATAAAATTGGCGCTGCCGCCGCCAAGCCAGGCGGTGAGCACGATCCGGCCGAGCAGGCTGTACATCAAGGCCGCCAGGGCGAAGTTCAGAAGATGAAAGATCCAGTCGGCCACGGTTCGGTCCGTTGTCGGGAAAAGGCCACGGGCGGCGGCGCCGCCCGTGGGTTGTATCGGGTCAGGCGGTGCGGTCGCGCATCACCGGATCGCCCGAGGGGCGCCGGATATCGTCGATCAGCGCCTGTACCTCGCTGGAGGGCGCCGGCGTCAGCAGGCTGACGAGGATGGTGACGGCGAAGCCGACCGGCAGGCCGAAGACGGCGGCGGAGATGTTCTTCACCCCGTACCACTCGGGCATGCCGCCATATTGGGTCATGACCAGATAGTAGAAGGTCACGCCAAAGCCGGCGATGATGCCGGCGATTGCCCCGGCGGAGGTGCAGCGCCGCCACCAGATGCCGAGCACCAGCACCGGGAAATTGCCCGCGGCCGCCAGCGAGAAGGCCCAGGCCACCATCGACAGGATGTCCGCCGGACGGGTCGAGGCCACATAGGCGGCCAGCACCGCCGCGCCCAAGAGCAGCAGCCGGGCGATCAAGAGGCGCCGGCTGGCCGGTGCGCGCCGGTCGATCATGCGGTAGTAGACATCGTGGCTGAGGGCGTTGGCCAGTGCCAGCAGCAGCCCGTCCGCCGTCGAGATAGAGGCGGCGAGGCCGCCGGCGGCGACGAGCCCGGCGATCACGTAGGGCAGGCCGGCGATTTCCGGGGTGGCGATGACGATCACGTCCCGGTCGATTGCCAGATCCGGCAGCCGCAGGACGCCCTGGTTGCCGGTGACCTCGGCGCAGGCGGCCTGCACCGCCTCGACCGAGGCGGCATGGGCACCGCAGATATCGACCAGCCCGAGCCGACCGTAGGTGTAGATCCATTCCGGCAGCGCATCCAGCCCGGCGCCGATGACGTTCTGGTAGACCTCCAGCTTGGCGAAGGCGGCGTAGGCCGGTGCGGTGACATACAGCAGGAAGATGAACAGCAGCGACCAGCCGACCGAGCGGCGTGCATCGCGCACCGAGGCGGTGGTGAAATAGCGCATCAAGAGATGCGGCAGCGAGGCGGTGCCGATCATCAGACAGGCGATCAGCGCGAAGAAGTTGAACGGATCCAGCGAGGTGAAGGGCGCAAGATGTGGCTTCAGCGTTTCCGCCGTGGCCAGTCCGCCCGCCAGCAATTGCTGTTCCAGAACGGTGATTTCCTGCAGCACCGCGCCATAGGTGATCTGGGCGATGGGCAGACCGAATTTCTGCGCCGACAGGATCGCCACCGGCAGCATGTAGGCGATGATCAGAACGAGATACTGAGCAACCTGGGTCCAGGTGACCGCGCGCATACCGCCGAGCATGGAACACAACAGGATGCCGGCAAGGCCCACATAGATGGCGATCTCGAAGGAAATGCCGAGAAACCGCGAGGCGATGATGCCGGTGGAGTAGATCTGCGCCACCACATAGGTGAAGGAGCAGGCGAACAAGACGACGATGCCGAGCAGCCGGGCGAAATTGCCGCCGAACCGGGCGGCGAGGAAGTCGGGCACGGTATAGGCGCCGAACTTGCGCAGGTATGGCGCGACCAGCACCGCCACCAGCACGAAGCCGCCGGTCCAGCCAAGCACATAGGCAAGGCCATCGTAGCCGAGCGCATAGAGCGTTCCGGCCAGGCCGACGAAGGAGGCACCGCTCATCCAGTCGGCGGCGGTCGCCATGCCGTTGTAGACCGCCGGGACCTGGCGGCCGGCGACGTAATATTCGCTCACCTTCACCGTGCGGGTAACGATGCCGATGCCGGCATAGACCGCAAGAGTGAAGAACACGAACAGATAACCGATGATCCGGTCGGGAACGCCGAGCTGTTCCAGAACGGCAAGCAGGATGACAAAGGCGACGAAGCCGCCGACATAGGTGCCGTAGATCCGGCCCAGATTGTTGAGGAAGGTGTCTTCCGGAGAAGGCAGTCTCATAGTGGCATCTCTCCCCGCACGGGTTCGGGCTCGGCAACGCCGGCGTTCCGGTCAATCGCTTCCTGACGTCCGCAGAACCAGAAGATCAGGGCGACGAAAACCACCAGAGAGCCTTGGGCCGCCATGTAAAAGCCGAGGGGGAAGTCGGCGATGGTGATGTCGTTCAGTTGAAAGACGAAGCCATGTACCAGAAAGCCGAAGACGAACCAGACCGCCAGGGCGCTGATCGCAAGCCGCACTGTCCGTCCCCACCAGAGCGTCTCTCCCGGCGTGCGCTGCCGCGGGCGCTTTGCCATATGTGTTTCCTCCCTCTGCATTCCATCCTCTGCGCTTCGGTGCCCGGGCCGGTGCCCGAACCGCGCGGGGGCTCCTCCCGTGAGTCCCCGCGCGAACGCTAGCATCCGAAGCGCAATGATGTTTATACGACTTTCAGAAAGCCGAAATCTATGAGAATACGGAGGAAAGATGGACTGTTCGCCGAGGGGCGCACCGGCATCCGCCTTGAAGGTCCGGTGACCCGCCGGCGGATGCGGTGAGTGGTCGGTGAGATGGTGGCGATGCCGGTTGGCCTTGATGCGCTGCGCGCGAGCGACAATAATGCGGCAGCTTGTGTCGTTTCGTTCGCGCAATTTAGGGGTGTGGAATCAGTGTTTTCGCGGTTCCGCTCGCAGTCCGCACGATACTTGCGCAACAAGCCGGACGAAGATGCCGGCGATGAGGGGAGGAAACACGGGTGACGGAAAGCGCGGCCTATCATTTTGTCATCGCAGACGATCATCCGCTGTTTCGCGGCGCCTTGCGTCAGACCATCGAGTTGCTCTACGCCGGCGCGACCATTTCCGAGGTCGGAACGCTGGAGGACGCGGCGTCCGTTCTCGACAGCCACGATGAAATCGACCTGGTGCTGCTGGATCTGTCGATGCCGGGCATGCGCGGTTTTTCCGGGTTGATGTATCTGCGGGCGCAGTATCAGGGGGTGCCGGTGGTGATCGTCTCGGCGACCGAGGATCCGCCGACCATTCGCCGCTGCATGGAACTGGGCGCCTCCGGCTTCATTCCCAAGTCGCTCGGCATCGAGGTGATTCGCGATGCGGTGGCCGAGGTCATGGAAGGCGGCGCCTGGACCCCGCCGGACGTGGACCTCAGCGAGGAGGACGGCGAGATCGCCGACATGCTGCGCCGGCTGGCAAGCCTGACGCCGCAGCAGGTGCGGGTGCTGATGATGCTGTCCACCGGCCTGCTCAACAAGCAGATCGCCTATGAGCTGGGCGTCTCCGAGGCGACCGTCAAGGCGCATGTCTCGGCGATCCTGCAGAAGCTCGGCGTCGACAGCCGCACCCAGGCGGTGATCGCCGCCGCCAAGATCGAGCAGGGGCAGTGGCCGGCGGTGCCCGCGCGCTAGCTGGCCCCGCCTGTCGGCCTCGCCGTTTTGCGCTAGTTCGTCACCCGGGCTTCGGGCACCGGATAGCCAAGGCCGCCGCTCGACCCGAAATTCCCCTGGTGGCACTCGCTGCAGGCGGTGATCACATTCACCGCCATCGGCGCCCCGTTCGGCATGACCGCCATGTAGAACCAGTCGTCGGTTTCCGGAGAGCGGCCCGCCTCGACCTTCTGCATGATGAACAGCGGTCCTTTTTGCGCCTTGCCGTCGTCGTTGACGGCGAAGCTTTCCTTGGCGATCACCGTGCCCGCCGGGATGGTGACGTTCTCTTCCTTGAACTTCAGATATTCCGACGCGCCGATTTCATTGACATAGGTGAGCAGAAAACGGCCGCCATGGAAGCCGGGGGCGGCGGGAAAGGTGCTGGCGGGCGTCCAGGAGCGGTAGTCATTGACGAATTCGGCCGGGATCCAGCGCTTGTCGCCGGTCTTGTAGCCGGCGAGCAGATCGTCCTTGAGGCAGTCGTAGACCGCGGCCGCCTCGGCGCCGGTGAGCTCCGTGCCGGCCTTGCCCGGATCGCAGGCGGCATTGGCCGTCCCGGTCATTCCGGCGGCTCCGGTAAGAGCACCGATCAAGCTGGCCAGCGCCAGCGGTCTCATACGGGATTTCATCGTGTCACGTCCTTCAGCTCGTGTGGCCCCGACAACGGTCACCGAACCCTGGGATGAAGGCAGCTGCGTGGCAATACAAGGCTTTACACGGTCGCTTGATCGCTCGTGAGATCTGCGGCCGTGGCCGGCATCTGGGCAGGCTTGCCGCGCAGCCGTGACAGCAGCGCCCGCAGCGCGGCCGGCTTGACCGGCTTGTTCAAGAGCTCGATGCCCTTGGCCTCCGCTTCGGCGCGCACCGCCTGGGTGCGGTCGGCGGTGATCAGGATCGCCGGCAGGTGGGTATCGAACTTCCACCTGAGCTGGACCACCGCCTCGACCCCCGTTCCCTCATCGAGGTGATAGTCGACGATCAGCACATCGGGGGTGTCGCCGCTTTCGCAGGCCTTGCGCTCCGCCTCGCGCGGATCGTGGGCGGTGGTGACGCGACATTGCCAACCGCTGAGCAGCACCCGCATGCCGTCGAGGATCTGCGGTTCGTTGTCGATCGCCATCACATGCAGGCCCTGCAGGGAGCTCGCCGGCGCACGGGGCGCCGGTGCGGCGGCGCGGGCGGGCAGGGCGGCGGCGGCCGGCAGGTCGACGTGGAACCGGGTGCCGGTTCCCGCGATGGAGCGCAACGAAACCGGATGGTCGAGCACCCGGGCGATCCGCTGGACGATCGCCAGCCCGAGGCCGAGGCCGCGCGCCTCCCGGGCGCCGTCGTCAAGGCGCTGAAATTCCTGGAAGACTGCCTGGAGCTTTTCCTCCGGAATGCCGATGCCGGTGTCGATCACTTCCACGCAGATCCGCCCGGCGCGGCGCCGCACTCCCACCAGCACCCGGCCGGTGCGGGTGTATTTGATGGCGTTGGAGACAAGGTTCTGCAGCAGGCGGCGCAGCAGGCGCCGGTCGGAGCGCACGGAGACCGAGCTGGGCAAGATGCGCAGGTCGAGCGCTTTCTCGCGCGCGATCGGCTCAAACTCCATGCGCAGCGGATTGAGGATCTCGTCAAGCCGGAAGACGCTGACCTCGGGCTTGAGCACGCCCGCATCCAGACGGGAAATATCGAGAATCGCGCCAATGATCTCCTCGACCGATTCCAGCGACGAACTGACGTTCTCTGCCAGATCGCGGCTTTCGCCATCGCTGAAGCGCTCGGTCAGGCTGGAGGCGTAGAGCCGCGCGGCGTTGAGCGGCTGCAGGATGTCATGTCCGGCGGCGGCGATGAACCGGGTCTTGCCGAGATTGGCCTCCTCGGCTTCGCCCTTGGCAAGGCTGAGCTCCTCGTTGACCCGGGTGAGTTCCTGGGTGCGTTCGCGCACCCGCTTCTCCAGCGTTTCGTTGGCGCGGGCCAGCGCCTCTTCCGCCAGCACCCGTTCGGTGATGTCCGTATAGGTGGTGACGATGCCGCCGCCGGGCATCGGATTGGTACGCACCTCCAGCACGGTGGCGCTGGAGCCCATCTGTTCCTGAAACGTGCGCTGGCGCACCGCCAGCTTGTCGATCCGGTCGGCGACGATGGTCTCCACCGGTGCGTTGCCGTACTCGCCGCGCTTGGCGTTGTAGCGGATGATCGCATCCAGCGGCGTGCCGACCTGGCCATATTCCGCCGGCAGGCCCAGAAGCTCGCGGAACTGCCGGTTCCAGCAGATCAGCCGCAGGTCGCGGTCATAAACGGCAATCCCCTGGCGCACTTGGTCGAGCGCGGTCTGCAACAGGTCGCGGTTGTACTGGATCGCGACCGTGGCATCGTCCAAGAGCTTCATCGCCCCCTTGCCGGTGGGATCGCGCCGCTTGATCAGCAGCGACAGCACCAGGCGGGAGGAGGCGGCGCCAATGGCGCTGGCGAGGATCTGCTCGGAAAACCGCAGGATTTGCGCATCCGCCGGGGCGGTCATGTCGGTCTGCAGGCCGCGCTCCCGGGCAAAGCGCTGGAACGACCGGTCGGTGCGTTCCTCGCCCAGATAGCGGGCGATGGTGGAGCGCAGGTCGCCCACCGTCACCGAGGTGCGCCACAGCCGCAGAACCGGTGTCGGCGACAGCTCGGAAGGCACGAAGATATTGGCCTGGAGCCGTTCGAGCGGTTCGGGCGCGCGCGCCAGCGAGACCAGGACGAAGACGACCAGATTGACCGAGAGGCTCCAGAACACGCCATGGGTCAGCGGGTCGAAGGAGAGTGAGAACAGCGCTTCGGGCCGCAGCAGCCAGATGCCGAACGGGCCGTCGTTGAGGATCGCGTCCGGGATCAGCCCGGACTGGGCGAAGGTGGGCAAAAGCAGGGTGTAGAGCCACAGGGCGAAACCGGACAGCATGCCGGCGATGGCCCCGCGCGCGGTCGCCCCGCGCCAGATCAGGCCGCCGAAGAAGGCCGGGGCGAATTGGGCGATGGCGGCGAAGGACAGGAGACCGATCGAGGTCAGCGCGGCGGTGTCGCCGGCGGCGCGGAAATAGGCATAGGAGAGCAGCATCGTCACGAAGATCGCCGCCCGGCGGGTCAGCAGCAGGATCTGGCTCATGTCCTCGCCGGAGGAGGAGATGATGGCGTCCTCGCTGCTGCGGCGCAGAACCAGCGGCATGACCAGGTCGTTGGAGATCATGATCGCCAGCGCCACGGCGGCGACGATCACCATGGCGGTGGCCGCCGACAGGCCGCCGAGAAAGGCGAACAGGGCCAGCCAGGGGTGATCTGCGGCAATCGGCAGGGCCAGCACATAGCTGTCCGGGTTGGCGCTGGGGTCGAGCAGGATCATGCCGGCGGCGGCGATCGGCATGACGAACAGGTTGATCGCCACCAGATAGAGCGGGAACAGCCAGGTGGCCCGGCGCAGTTCCGAGCTGGAGTTGTTCTCCGTTACCGTCACGTGGAACTGCCGGGGCAGCATCAGGATGGCGCAGGCCGACAGCAGTGTCATCACCAGCCAGTTTCCGCCCGACAACTCGCTGGACATGGCCGCCGTGACCTCCGGGTGGGCCGCGACTGCCTCGCTCAGCGCGCCGGGACCGTCGTAGAGCCAGAAGGTGACCCAGATGCCCACCGTCAGGAAGGCCACCAGCTTGACCACCGCTTCCGCCGCAATGGCCAGCATCAAGCCTTCCTGATGTTCGGTCGCGTCGATGTGGCGGGTGCCGAACAGCCAGGCAAACACCGCCATGCCGATGGCGATGATCAGGGTGATGTCGTTGAAGTAGGGCAGGTCCGGCCCGCCATGCTCCAGGTCGATCTGGGCGATCATGGTGGTGATCGACAGGGAGACCGCCTTGAGCTGCAGGGCGATATAGGGAATGACCCCGACCACGGCGATGATCGCCACCACCGCGGCGACAGACTGGCTCTTGCCGTAGCGCGCGCCGATGAAGTCGGCGATGGAGGTGATCCGCTCGCTCTTGGCAAGACGGATGATTCGCCGCAGCAACGGGTAGCCGAGGGCGAACACCAGCATCGGGCCGACGTAAATCGTCAAAAATTCCAGACCGCTGTAGGTGGCGGTGCCGACGGAGCCGAAGAATGTCCAGGAGGTGCAGTAGACCGACAGGGAGAGGGCATAGATCAGCGGCCGGCCCTTGCCGGGGATCATCGGCCGGGCGCGCCTGTCGCCATAGCTGGCGATGGCAAACAAGAGCAGTATGTATCCGAGCGCCGCGAAGACGACGACCCATCCCTGGAGCATTGCTGTCGGTTCTCCTCGCGGCCCTTGCCTCCGGACCGTGGATCGGACCACAGTTGCCCCGCACTGTCCATCGAGACGAAAGCGGGAAGGCGGAAAGCGGAAATGTTGCGCGCTGCACTGGAACGACTGCGCTGGCCCGGCCGCAGGGGGCGAGAGGCCGGACGGATCGGCGACCCGGGGGCGCTGCGCCGGGCACTGGCCGAACAGGCCGTCTATCTCGCCGCCCGCTCGGTGACCGAATACACCCGCATGCGCGTTGGCCGTCACTGGCCGCGCCTGTTCGCCGAGGACAGTTTCCAGCAGGCACTGGAGACGGCCTGCCGGGACACCCGGCCGCTGGCGCTGTTGTGGCTGGCGCGCACCGCCGATCTGGCGCTCTCGGGCCGCGCCGCAGCGGTTGTCGCCGACGCGGGCCGGGCGGCGCTCGGTGATCTCGACTGCCCGGCGGTGGCCGGAGCTGCTCCTTTAATGGCGCATGTGCGTGCCGAGTTGGCGGCACTGGGGAGGGCGCCGCCGCTGCCGCTGGCCGATATCGTCCGCCCGCGCGAGGCCGCGCTCTTCATCGATGCGCTGCCGCTCGATGCGATGTTCACCGAGGATGACGGGGACACCATTCGCAACAGCTTGCGGCTTCTGCTCGCCGGCGCTTATGAGACCTTCGCCCGGCACCTCGACGGGCCGGCCCTGACGCATGTCACCGCCAAACTGGCGCCGGCATCGGTCTCGGAATGACCCATCCCGCCACCTGCCAAATCGCCAAACTCCGGAGCGCTGCGTGTCCCCTGGTTCTTCAACGCCGCTGATCGCCCTTGAGGCGGTTGTCTTCGACACCGAAACCACCGGTCTCGACACCGCCAGTGCGCGGCTGGTGCAGATCGGCGCGCTGGCCGTTGCTGCCGGGGAACTTGTCGCCGGTGAGGAGCATGTGCAACTGGTCGATCCGGGCGGGCCGATCCCGGAGGCCTCCACCGGCATTCACGGCATCACCGACGAGATGGTGCGCGGGAGCCCCTCCGCCGCCGAGGCGATCGAGGGCATGCGCGCCTTTGTCGGCGAGCGGGTGACGATCGGCCATACCACCGGTTTCGACCTGGCGATCTTCCAGGCCGAGGCGCGCCGTGCGGGGACGCCGGTCTATCAGCCGCGCGGGCTCGACACCCGGCTTCTGGCCGAGGTCGCCAATCCGGCTCTGCCCGGCTACAGCCTCGACATGGTCGCCGCTTGGCTCGAGGTGCCGACCGAGGGGCGGCATTCGGCGCTGGGCGATGCCCGGATCACCGCGCGGGTGTTCCTGGGATTGCTGCCGCATCTGGCCGCGCGCGGAGTCAGGACCCTGGCCCAGGCCGATGCCGCCTGCCGCCGTCTGACGCGGGTGCTCGACGATCAGGTCAGCGCCGGCTGGGTCGAGCCGCCGGCGGTGGCCGCCGGACTTGCGGCGGAAGGCGCCTTTGCCCGGATCGACACCTATCCCTATCGCCACCGGGTGGGGGAGATCATGACGCCCGATCCGGTGCTTGCCGGCATGGGCGATACGCTGGGCACCTGCGCCGCGCGCATGGGTGCCCGGCGGATGTCCTCGCTGTTTCTGCAAGAAGGGGTGGGCACGGAGGATGCGCCCGCCTCTCCGCCGCAGGTTTCCGCCCTTGGCATCATCACCGAGCGCGACGTGTTGCGGGCGCTCAGCGCCTATGGCGCCGCCGCGCTGGAAATGCCGGCCGGCCGGTTCATGTCGCGGCCGCTGGTGTCGGTGCCGGCGGAGGCCTTTCTCTATCGCGCGCTGGGCCGCATGGCCGATCATGGCTTGCGTCATCTGGCGGTCGCCGATGAAGGGGGCGCGCTGGTCGGGGTGGTGGCGGCCCGCGATCTGCTGCGGCTGCGCGCCGGCGAGGCGCTGTCGCTGGGCGATGAGATCGATCAGGCGGAAACGGTGGCGCAGCTTGCCCTTGCCTGGGCGCGCCTGCCGGAGGTCGCCGCCAGCCTTCTGGGCGAGGAGGTTGGCGTCAACGATATCGTCGGCGTCATTTCCCGCGAGGTCGGGGCGCTGGTGCGCAGCGCCGGGCGGCTGGCAGAGGCGGAGATGATCGCCTCGGGCGCGGGGGGCGCGCCGGTTCCCTACGCCCTGCTTCTGCTGGGATCGGCGGGGCGCGGCGAATGTCTCCTCAACACCGATCAGGACACCGCGCTGGTCTATGCCGAGGCGATGGACCGGGAGGGGGCGGAGCAGTGGTTCGCCGCCTTCGGCGCCCGGGTCACCGAGATCCTCGATGCCGCCGGCCTGCCGCGCTGCCCCGGCGGGGTGATGATGGCGCGCGCTGAGTGGCGCGGCAGCATCAATCAATGGTGCGAGCGGATCGACCTGTGGTTGTCGCGCTCCCAGCCGCAGGATGTTCTCAATGTCGGAGTGTTCTTCGATCTGCGCCCCGTCGGCGGCACCGCCGCGCTGGCGGAGGATCTGATGCGCACCGCCTATGCCCGCGCCCGGGGGCGCACCGGTTTCGCGCGGATGCTCGCCGGTGAGCTCGACAGCTACCGCCCGCCGCTGACCTTGTTCCGGCGGCTGAAGACGGAGGAGGGGCGGCTCGATCTGAAACGGGCGGTGCTGTTTCCCGTTGCCGTGGCGGCGCGCACCCTGGCGATCCACGAAGGCACCGTGCTGCGCGAAACCCCGGCCCGCCTTGCCGCCATCGGCGAGCGCCATCCGGCGGCTGTCCGCGATCTCGCCGCGCTTGCCCGGGCGCGCGATCTGGCACTGCGCCTGTTGCTGCGGGCGCAACTCGACGCAATTGCGGCGGGCGCCTCGCCCGGGGAACAGGTGAGCGCGCGGGAGCTGTCGCGCAGCGACGCCGCCGCATTGCGCGGCGCGGTGCAGGCCCTGGCGCCCTTGCCGGAAATCCTCAGGGGCGTTCTGGCCAATCCTTGAAGGGGCCGATTCACGCCGCCGCCACACCGTGATAGACAGCAGATGCAGGAGGAACGGCCAGACATGCCGGAACTTGTGACACAATGGGATCGGACGGGATTGAGAATGCTTCAGGAATTCAAGAAATTTGCCGTCAAGGGCAATATGATCGACATGGCCGTTGGCATCATCATCGGCGCGGCCTTCAGCACCATCGTGTCGTCGCTGGTGGATGATATCCTGATGCCGCCGCTTGGCCTGGTGCTCGGCGGCGTCGACTTCTCCGATCTGTTTGTCGTGCTGAAAGCCGGAACCACCCCCGGTCCCTATCCCACCGTCGAGGCGGCAGGCGAAGTGGGCGCGGTGACCTGGAACATCGGCCTGTTCGTCAATGCGGTGATCAAGTTTCTGATCGTTGCCTTCGCCTTGTTCATGGTGGTCAAGAGCATCAACAAGCTGCGCCACAAGGAAGCGGCGGCACCGGCGAAGCCGGCGGCCCCGCCGCGCAACGAGGTGCTGCTGGCGGAAATCCGCGACCTTCTGAAGGAGCGGAGCTGAGGTCTGATTGGCGCCTTCCGCCGCCTCTTGCGGCGGGGGCGCGCGTTTTCTTTCGTGTGTTTCCAACCGGCGGGACCGGCGTTCAAGGTGTAGTGGATCATGACAGACTGTGTCGCGGCATTGCGTCCGCAAGCCCGCATGGCGCCCGAAAGCGGGATCGTCGAGGTGGTGAATTTCGCGCGCGAGCGCGATGACCTGATCCCCCTGTGGGTGGGCGAGGGCGACCTGCCGACGCCGGAGTTCATTCGCGAGGCCGCGGCTGCCTCGCTGGCCCGGGGCGAGACCTTCTACACCTATCAGCGGGGCATCCCGGCCCTGCGTTCGGCGCTCGCCCGCTATCACCTGACCCATTATGGCTGCGACTGGGGCGCGGAGCGCTACTTCATCACCGGTTCGGGCATGCAGGCCATTCAGCTTGCGGTGCAGGCGGTCGCCGGGGAGGGGGACGAGGTCGTCTATCCCTCGCCGGCCTGGCCGAATTTCCCGGCCGCCGTGGAGGTGATGGGCGCGCGTGCCGTGCCGGTGCGGCTGGAGTTTTCGCAAAACGGCTGGTCGCTGGACCCGGAGCGCCTGTTCGCCGCCGTGACCGACCGGACCCGGGCGCTCTATCTCAACTCGCCCGGCAATCCCAACGGCTGGGTTGCCGATCGCCAGACCCTTCAGACCATTCTCGACGAAGCGCGTCGGCGCGGCCTTTGGATCATCACCGATGAGGTCTACAACCGGATCATGCTCGACGGGTCGGCCCGGGCGCCATCGTTTTATGACGTGGCCGAGCCGGACGATCTGATTCTCTACGTCAACACCTTCTCCAAGAACTGGGCGATGACCGGATGGCGGGTTGGCTGGCTGTCGGCACCGCCGGCGATGGGACAGGTGGTGGAAAACCTGATCCAGTATTCCACCTCCGGCGTGGCCGAGTTCATGCAGCATGGCGCGCTCGCGGCCGTCGAGCAGGGCGAGGCGTTCCTGCAGTCCCAGCTCGAACGCTCACGGCAGGGGCTTGAGATCGTCACCGAAGCGCTGTCGGCCTCCGATCGGGTGCGTTTCGCACAGCCGGCGGGTGGTTTCTACCTGTTCTTCGGCGTCGACGGGGAGCCGGACTGCCGGGATCTGGCGCTGCGACTGGTGTCGGAAACCGGCGTCGGCCTGGCGCCGGGCCGGGCCTTCGGAACCGGGGGTGAGGGTTTCCTGCGGCTGTGTTTCGCGCGCTCGGCCGACGATCTGCGCCGGGCTGGCGAGCGATTGGGGGACTGGCTGTCGCGTTGACGCCGCCCGCCGGGATGCGTTACGGCTTTCTGCGTAGGCAATTCAACGTAACCTTGCGCGGGCGAACGGAGAGCGGTGGTCGTGGTCTCGGCCCAAGGATCTGCGCTCACGACGATGCAAACGGGCCGATAAGCGATGGATGAAGACCAGTCCGGGGGCGGCCCGGTGACACCGAGTGTGTCCGAGGCACGCCTGTCGAGCGTGCTCGGAACGGCGGTGGATGGCATCGTCGTGATGGACCATCAGGCTCGGATCCTGTTGTTCAACACCGCCTGCGAGAAGCTGTTCGGCTACACGGCGGACGAGGTGCGCGGCCAGAACGTCAAGATTCTGATGCCGGAGGATTTCGCTCTCGCCCACGACCGGTTCGTCTCCAACTACCTCACCACCGGGGAAAAGCGCATCATCGGCATCGGTCGGGAGGTGCGGGGCAAGCATCGCGACGGCCGGGAGTTCCCCATTGAGTTGTCCGTCGGCGAGGCGGTGACCCCGGAGGGGCGGCAGTTCATCGGCATCATGCGGGATATCAGCGCCCGCAAGGCGGTGGAGCAGCGCCTGGCGCAGGCGCAGGCGCAGCTGGTGAGCATGACCCGCATCAGCGCCCTCGATGAGATGGGGGCGGCCATCGCCCATGAGCTGAATCAGCCGCTGACCGCGATCATGCTCTACCTGCAGGCCGCCAAACGGCAGGCCAGCTCCGGCAGCGGCGCCGATTCCAAATTGGTGGAGATCGTCGACAAGGGCGTCAACGAGGCGGAGCGGGCGAGCAAGATCATCCAGCGTATGCGCCGGTTCGTGGAAAAACGCGAGCCGGAACGGCGTGCGGTGGCGGTCGCACCGCTGATCCGCGAGTGCCTGGAACTTGTCACCCTCGGCAATGCCTGTGACGGGGTGGCTTTCGCCATTGACGTCGAGGACGATCTGCCGCAGATCAGCGCCGATCCGGTGCAGGTACAACAGGTTCTGGTCAATCTCATCCGCAATGCCCTGGAGGCGGTGCGGGCGGTCGAGGACAAACGGGTCTCGGTCTCCGCCGGCGTGCGGGAACGGGATATGATCATTCGTGTGTCCGATTCGGGCGGCGGTGTTCCCGCCGAACTGGTGCCCAATCTCTTCAAGGCTTTTTCCGGCTCGAAGAAGAAGGGGCTGGGGCTTGGCCTCGCGATTTCCCGGTCGATTGCGCAGAACCATGGCGGGGATCTCGCCGTGGAACAGGCGGGAAGTGGAGGCGGGGCAGCCTTCGTGCTTCGGCTGCCGCTTTCTGTGGGGCGCGCCTCCGCGGAGGCGCAAGACGCCGGAGAAGGAATGAAAGGATCGTCTGAATGACATCGCAGCCGCATTTGATTCACATCGTCGATGACGATCCGGCGATTCGCGACGCCCTGTCCCTCGTGTTCGACCTGGGTGGGTTTCGGGCGGAATCCTTCCAAAGCGGTGATGCCTTCCTGTCCTCCATCGGCAGCGCCGAGCCGCACTGCGTGATTCTCGACGTGCACATGCCAGGGCTATCGGGGATCGACATCCTCAAGCGCTTGCAGGAACGGGATTTCTCGGTGCCGGTGTTCATCATCTCCGGGCAGGGCGACATTCCGATGGCCGTGGAGGCGATCAAGCAGGGCGCTCATGACTTCATCGAAAAGCCCTTCGATGCGGACACGGTGCTGACCCGGGTGCGCGAGGCCATCGAGGCCAGCCAGAAGAACGCGGCCAAGGCCGAGCCGGCGTCCCCCGCCTTTCCCGGCGCCGACAGCCTGACCCCGCGCGAGCGCGAGGTGCTCGACGAGATCACCGCCGGAGCCTCCAACAAGGAAGCCGGCCGGACCCTCGGCATCAGCCCGCGTACCATCGAGGTGCACCGGGCGCGCATCATGGAAAAACTCGGCGCGCGCAATGCCGCCGATCTGGTGCGGATCGTCATGACCCATACCAGAGCGCCGGACTGAAAAGAGACCTGCACGGGCGGGAGGAAGCCGGCATCCGGCTCTTCCCTTCCGGCCGCTCTGCGATGCGCGGCCTTCCGTGTTCCTGCGTAGTTTTCGACGGCGCCGATCCCTCTATACTTCCCCGAAAGATGAGACCTGCCCCGGTTCGCCCGCGTCGAGAGGACGCCACGAAGGGGAGCCGGTTCATGGTCGTGCAGTTCAGCGACTGTGCGGTCCCGGCCCGATGTTCGCCGGGACGACGGGGAGAGGCGCAGGTGACCGTTCATATCGTTGAAGACGATCCCGGGGTTGGCGATGCCCTGGCGCTGTTGTTGCGGCAGATCGGCCATGAGGTGGCGATCCATCCGGACGCCGAATCCCTGTTCGAGGATCCGCCGCCCGCGACGCAGGACACGGTCATCGTCGACCTTGGCCTGCCCGGGGTCAGCGGCGTTCAGGTGATCCGCTGGCTCTCCCGGCTGAAGACGCCGCCGAAGATCATTGCCATTTCCGGTCAGCCGCGACAGGTGATCGAGAAGATGCTGGGCGACGACCAGCCGGCGATCCTCCTGCGCAAGCCGCTCACCGAGGAAGCGATCGTCCGCCATCTGTGACAGGGCCTGCCGGTCTTCGGCCGGTGGTGCCGGCTGGGGTGAGGCCGGGACCAGCGCGTTTTACGGCCCGGTTGCGAATGCGTTTGCTTTCCATTCCTCGCAACTAGGTAAAACGGCGTACGAAAACGCCCGAATTTCAGGACATCCCCTTGCTCACTAGGGTGGGCGCAGTGGTCAGGGGGAATTGGTGTCGGACGGGGCATCGGTTCCGGGGCAGGCTCGATGTTCGAAGTCCTGCCTTGAAGATCCTCTTCTCCTGGCCCGGACTGCATCAGGAGGCTTCAATGGCTTATGCAGAGCGTATGCTCGACACCGCCGGTGGACAGCAAGCGGCGGATCTTCCCGACGCGCTGGTTTTCGGGCTGAAGGATGGAATGTCGACCACGGCCCATTCCCATGCCCCGCATTCGGTGGTGTTCTACGAAGGGGACAACGCCACCCGCTTTTACGAAGTCGATGAAGGCATTGTCATGCTCTTCAAGCTGCTGCCCGACGGGCGCCGGCAGGTTGTGGAGATCCTGAACCCGGGTACGATCTTCGGCGTGTCGGCGGGCGATCTCTATGACTGTTCTGCGGAAACGCTGACCCGCACCTCCTTGCGCGCCTTCGACCGCCGCGAGGTGGAGCGCTCGCTTCCCCTGCAGCGGCATTTGACCCGCTGCTTGCTGACGCAGATGGAAACGCTGCATGACCATGCGGTTCTGCTCGGCCGCAAGTCGGCCATCGAGCGGGTGTCGAGCTTCCTGATGCGGCTGGTGCCGCAGCGGGGCGGGATCGGCTGCATGGGGCCGGACAAGGAAAGCGCTTCCGACAGTCTCGATGTCGTCCTGACCATGACCCGGCAGGAAATCGCCGATTATCTCGGCCTGACCATCGAGACGGTGAGCCGGGTGATTTCCGACCTGAAGCGGCGCGGTCTGGTGACCGTTGAGCGGCAGGACCGGATCCGCATCAACCGCATCTGCGGCATCTGCCAGCTTTCCGGCATTCACTGACACCGCCACCGGCGGACATGAAACATTGGACGGGGGCGGCCGGCGCTTTGGCGCGCGGCCGCTTTTTTGATGTCCGCCCCTCAAGCCTGCGGGCGTTCGGCTTCGCTGCTCCGCCAGCCCGGCGGTCTTTGCCGCCCTTGCTGGCTCACACCGCGATGGAATGGCGCGCCGCGCCGGCGGCCAGATACGCATCGAAGGCGGCCGCCGCCACCCGCGCATAGCGCTGGCCGGGTTCGGTAATCCGCACCACGCCCCCCTCGAAGGTCGCCAGCCCATCGGCGATCATTTCCGCAAGCGCCGCGATGCTGGCGTCGAAATGGCTCGGCGGGAAGCCGAAGCGCTTGGCGATGGCCAGCACATCGGCTTCGTGGTCGGTCATCAGCCGTTCGATGATGTCGGCGCGGGCCCGGTCGTCGTCATCAAGGGCAATGCCCTTGGCGACCGGCAGCTCGCCGGCTTCGATGGACCGGCGCCAACCGCCGATGTCCGGCTGGTTCTGGCAATAGCCCTGGGGCAGGCGGCCGATGGAGGAGCAGCCCAGGCCGATCAGCGTGTCCGCCGTGTCGGTGGTGTAGCCCTGGAAGTTGCGGCGCAGGGTGCCGGCGGCCAGGGCGATCGCCATGCTGTCGTCGGGCAGGGCAAAATGGTCGAGGCCAATCGCCGTGTAGCCGGCCTCCCGCAGGGCGGCGCGGGCGCTGTCGGCCAGGGCGATCCGCTCCTCGACGCCGGGCAGGTCGGCCTCCTTGATCAGTCGTTGGTGTTTCTTGAACCAGGGCACATGGGCATAGCCGAACAGCGCGATCCGTCCGGGGGCCAGTTGCCGCGTCAGCCGCACGGTTTCGTCGATGGTGGCAAGGGACTGGTGCGGCAGACCGTACATCAGGTCGAAATTGAGGGCGGTGATGCCGACACCGCGCAGAAGGGCCACCGACCGTTCCACCTGTTCGAAAGGCTGGATGCGGCCGATGGCCTTCTGCACGACCGGGTCGAAATCCTGTACCCCGAGGCTGGCGCGGGTGATGCCGATGGTGGCAAGGGTATCGGCAAGCTCAGGTGTCACCGTGCGTGGATCAAGCTCGATGGCATGTTCGATCTCGGCCGTGAAGTCGAAACGGGTGCGCAGCCGCTCCGCCAGGGCCAGCAGGTTGTCGCGGGGCAAAAGGCTTGGCGTGCCGCCGCCCCAGTGGATATGCACCACCGGCCGGCGCAGGCCGGCAGGACCCGCCAGCCGGTCGGCGACCAGGTCGATTTCCCGCAAGAGGGTGTCGGCATAGGCGATCACCGGCTCGTCCTTGCGCGCGCCCTTGGTGTGGCAGCCGCAATAGGTGCAGATCGTCCGGCAATACGGCACATGCAGGTAGAGCGACAGCGGGGTGCCCGCATCGATCCCGTCGAGCCAGCCGCCATAGACGGCGGCGTTGATCCCGGCGTGGAAATGCGGTGCCGTCGGATAGCTGGTGTAGCGGGGCACGGTGCGCGTGGCGTAGCGTTGGTCGAGCTGGGTCATGAGCCGCATATGACAGGGGGCGGGGCGGGCTTGCCTTGATTTTTCTCAAGTGCGCTTTTCGGCGCGGCGCCTGCGGCATTTCGCGCGGGGGCTGGGCGAGGGGCGCCGTGGATGCGGTGAATGGGTTGATTGGTTGATTCAATCATGTATTGCGCCGTCGCTACGGCTAGACTGGCGCCGTTCCCACACTTGACGATTCTCCGGTTCCGCCATTTCCTCGCTTCGCTCTTCCTTCAGCCTGTCCCTTGCGGCGCTGACCGTCCTTACCTTCGCTGCTGGCGGTGTCGGCGGTTGGGGCTTCACCGTGCTCGGCCTGCCGGCGGGCTGGCTGGCCGGGGCGATGGTCGCGGTCGCCGCGCTTGCCATTGCCGGGGTGCCCTGTGTCGTGCCGGATGCGCTGCGCTCGGTGGTCTTCGTCGTTCTCGGCCTGTCGATGGGGTCGGGCGTCAAACCGGAGACGCTGGCCCGGGTCGGCGAATGGCCGGTGACGATGGGGCTTTTGGTGGGGTCGGTGGTGGCGATCCTGCTGGCGACCTATGTCTATCAGCGCCGTATTGCCGGCTGGGACCGGCAGACCGCCTATTTCGCGGCGATTCCGGGGGCGCTCTCCTATGTGATGGTGCTGACGCTCGGCTATCCGAAGGCCGACATGGCGCGGGTGGCGCTGGCCCAGAGCCTGCGGGTGTTCATCCTCGTTGCCATCCTGCCGATGGCGCTCACCGGTGGCAGCATTGGGTCGATGGTGCCGGACGCGGCGGCTGAGCCCTTCGTCGGCGGCGGCCCGTTGCTGCTCCTGGTGCTGGCCGGGGCGGGCACCGGCTGGGCGGCGCAGCGTCTCGGCCTGCCGGCGGGGGCGCTGACCGGGCCGTTTTTTCTCAGTGCCATTCTCAATGCCAGCGGGCTGTTCGTCTTTACCCTGCCGGACTGGATGACGGTGCCCTGTTTCGCCGCGCTCGGCTGCGTCATCGGCTGCCGCTTTGCCAGCGTCTCGCCTTCCGCCCTTGGCCGGCTCCTTGTGGTCAGCCTCGGCGCCTTCGCCGTCGGCATGTCGATTTCGCTGCTGATTTCGGCGGCCGTCTGGGCGTTTCTCGGCATTCCCTTCGGCCAGGTGCTGCTGGCCTTCGCGCCCGGCGGGCTGGAGGCGATGATGCTTCTGGCCTTCCTGCTCGATCTGGATCCGGCCTTTGTTGCAGCGCATCAATTGGTGCGCTACATCGGCATGGTGCTGATTCTGCCGTTCGTGACGTCGCGTGTTCTGGGGCCACCGGAAACAGGGGGCGCCGGACGGAATCGGATGGATATGCGGGATTCTGCGTAATATTCCGGATTTTTCGGGAATTTGATGTGCAAATCGTCGCATTCTCCGTTTGGCGGATGCAATGCATTGCAACATACCCTAAGCCATGTTGACCTGGATCAAGGCGGTTTTCGGGCAATGCGCCATACCGTCTTGCGGGACCCTGGCAAGGGGGTTTGGATCAATAACGGACTCGGGGCGCGGACATGGCTCAAGCAAAAGCCAAATACCTCACGCTTGAGGAAGGCTTCTTTGCGGCTTTCCTTATCGTGATTGCCTTCGCCTGCCTGATCATCGCTGGCAAGACCTATGATCAGGTGATGGCGTTTCACACGTCGCTCGGTGCGCTTTTTGCCGCCGTTGGCGCGTTCATCATCTTCAAGAACTATTTCGACGACGGCGGCATCGAGATCCCGCAGGAGATCGACGGCAAGCCGAATTACAATCTCGGGCCGATCAAGTTCGCCGCCTGGGCAGCCATGCTCTGGGGCGTCGCCGGCTTCACCGTCGGCCTGATCGTCGCGCTGCAGCTCGCCTATCCGGTGTTGAACCTCGACCTGCCCTGGACCAGCTTCGGCCGTTTGCGGCCGCTGCACACCTCGGCGGTGATCTTTGCGTTCGGCGGCAACGTGCTGCTCGGCACCTCCTTCTACGTGGTGCAGCGCACCTCGCGGGCGCGGATGCCGGGGCGGATCGCTCCCTGGTTCGTGATCCTGGGCTACAATGCCTTCATCGTGATCGCCGGAACGGGCTATCTGCTGGGCGCGACCCAGTCGAAGGAATACGCCGAGCCGGAATGGTATGCCGACCTGTGGCTGACCATTGTCTGGGTGGCGTATCTCTTGCTGTTCCTGGGTACGATCTGGAAGCGCAAGGAGTCACATATCTATGTGGCGAACTGGTTCTACCTTGCCTTCATCATCACCATCGCCATGCTGCATATCGTCAACAACCTGACGATCCCGGTGACGATCTACGGCACCAAATCCTACATCCTGTGGTCGGGTGTGCAGGACGCCATGGTGCAGTGGTGGTACGGCCATAACGCGGTCGGGTTCTTCCTCACCGCCGGCTTCCTGGCCATCATGTACTACTTCGTGCCCAAGCGGGCCGAGCGGCCGGTCTATTCCTACCGGCTGTCGATCGTGCACTTCTGGGCGCTGATCTTTCTGTACATCTGGGCCGGTCCGCACCATCTGCACTACACGGCGCTGCCGCAGTGGGCCTCGACCCTGGGCGCGACCTTCTCGATCATCCTGTGGATGCCCTCCTGGGGCGGCATGATCAACGGTCTGATGACCCTGTCCGGTGCCTGGGACAAGCTGCGCACCGATCCGGTTCTGCGGATGATGGTCGTCTCCATCGCCTTCTACGGCATGTCGACCTTCGAAGGTCCCTTGATGAGCCTGCGTTCGGTCAACTCGCTGTCGCACTACACGGACTGGACCATCGGTCACGTGCATTCCGGCGCGCTTGGCTGGGTTGGCTACATCTCCTTCGGTGCGCTCTACTGCCTGATCCCGTGGCTGTGGAACAAGAAGCAGGTCTACTCGCTGCGGCTGGTGAACTGGCACTTCTGGATCTCCACCATCGGCATCGTTCTGTACATCTGCGCGATGTGGGTGTCGGGTATCATGCAGGGCCTGATGTGGCGCGCTTACGACAAGCTCGGTTTCCTGGAGTACTCCTTCATCGAGACCGTCGAGGCGATGCATCCCTTCTACGTGATCCGTGCCATGGGCGGCGCCCTGTTCGTCGCTGGTGCCCTGATCATGGTCTACAACCTGTGGATGACGGTTCGTCATGGCGAGGCTGAGGAAGCCAAGGCCATCGAGACCGGCGCCATGGCCCCTGCGCAGTAAGGGGAGAGGCACCCATGTCACTCTGGAAAAAGCACGAAATCTTTGAAAAGCACTCCATCGTGCTCGTCATCGGCATCCTCTTCGTGGTGTCGATTGGCGGCCTGGTGGAAATTGCGCCGCTCTTCTATCTGAAGAGCACCATCGAGAAGGTGGAGGGGATGCGCCCCTACACCCCGCTGGAGCTGGCGGGACGTAACGTCTACGTCCGCGAAGGCTGCTATCTCTGCCATTCGCAGATGATCCGTCCGATGCGCGACGAGCTGGAGCGCTACGGCCGTTTCTCCCTGGCGGCGGAATCCATGTATGATCACCCCTTCCAGTGGGGGTCGAAGCGGACCGGTCCGGACCTTGCGCGCGTTGGCGGCAAGTACTCCGACGAGTGGCACCGCGACCATCTGGTCAACCCGCGTTCGGTGGTGCCGGAATCGATCATGCCGGGCTATCCGTTCCTGCTTGAGACCAGGCTGGACAGTCGGAGCATCGCTGATCACCTGACCGCCAACGCGGTGGCCGGGGTGCCCTATTCGGAGGAGCAGATCGCCGAGGCCCGCAAGGACATGATGGCGCAGGCCAATCCCGATGGCGACGATGTCGACGCCTTCCTGGAGCGCTATCCCAACGCGATCGTCCGTGATTTCGACGGCAACCCGAAGGAAGTGACTGAGATGGATGCCCTTGTGGCCTATCTCCAGATGCTCGGGACGCTGGTCGATTTCTCGATCTATGACGACAAGGCCAACCTGCGCTAGGGGAAGGGGATTGCGATGAACGAAGCTTACACCTCCGTCGCCAGCTTCGCCCAGACCTGGGGCTTGGCCTACTTCGTGCTCTTGTTTGCCGGTGTCCTTGTCTATGCACTGTGGCCGAAGAACCGCAGCCGGTTCGAGGATGCCGCGCAGATCCCCTTGCGGGAGGATTGATCAATGGCTGATACGCACACCAAGGAAATCGACGAAATCTCTGGCGTCGAGACCACCGGCCACGAGTGGGACGGCTTGAAGGAACTGAACAATCCGCTGCCCCGGTGGTGGTTGTACATGACCTACGCCTGTATCGTCTGGGCCATCGGCTACTGGATCGTCTATCCCTCCTGGCCCCTGGTCTCCAGCTATGCCACGGGTGTTCTGGGCGACAGCCAGCGCGCCAACGCGCTGGCCGCCTATGATGCGGGCATGGCCGAGCGCGCGCAGATCGGCGAGAAGCTGATCAATGCCTCGCTCGAGGAGATCCAGTCGACCCAGTCCCTGCTTGAGTTCGCCATGGCGAACGGCAAGGCGGCCTTCGGTGACAACTGCGCCGCCTGTCACGGCTCGGGTGCCACCGGCGCCATCGGTTATCCCAACCTGCAGGACGACCAGTGGATCTGGGGCGGGACGCTGGACGACATCCACACCACCTTGCAGTACGGCATCCGCTCGGGTCATGACGAGGCGCGGATCGGCGACATGCCGGCCTTCGGCGCCGACGAGCTGCTCAGCAAGGAAGAAATCCGTCAGGTCGCCAACTACGTGGGCGAAAAGGCGGGGCTCGAGCCGGAAGAGGGGATCGACCTTGCCGCTGGCGAGACGGTCTACGTCGACAACTGCGCCGCCTGCCATGGCGAGGACCTGAAGGGCATGCGCGAGGTTGGTGCTCCCAACCTGCTGGCTCGGAACTACCTCTATGGCAAGTCGATCGACTCGATCGTCGCGCAGGTGACCGACTCCCGCAATGGCGTGATGCCGGCCTGGTCGACCCGCCTGGAGCCGGCGACGGTCAAGTCGCTCGCGGTCTACGTCCACGCACTGGGCGGCGGCGAATAAGCGGCCAATTGCCAAACGGCCACAAGATGGAAGAGGCGCCCCTCGGTGGGCGCCTTTTTTCGTGAGGACGGAGCTTCCGGCGAAAAGAACGGCGCAAAATTGCGTCTTTTTGCAGCCGAGTTGTGCGGAAAACAGGTCAACTTGCGTTAATATGAAACTGGATGCGCGCTGTCGGAGGGGCCGGCGGGACTGGTCAAGGCCAGTGGGAGGACGCGGCGGGTGACGGATTGTCGCGGTGTTGACGTGTCGCAACCCCAGGGACATCCGCACGGCATATGATGCGACCAAGCGAGAAGGGAGTGGGCCAGGTTATGCCCGGCTCCCAGGCCTTGCGTGGTCCCATAGGGGCGGGACGACGAGAGACAGGAAACATGGACGGAACAATGCGCGCAGAAACGGATCCCGCCGGAGCCGGGGCTCATCCGGAGGAGTGGTTTGCCTCCGCCAAGAAGATCTATCCGATGGCGGTGCACGGCACCTTCCGCAAGATCAAATGGGCGGTGCTGTTTGTAACCCTCGGAATCTACTACTTCTTGCCGTTCGTCCGTTGGGATCGCGGGCCGGACGCTCCCGATCAGGCGGTGCTGATCGATATCGCCGGGCGGCGCGCCTACTTCTTCTTCATCGAGATCTGGCCGCAGGAGGTCTACTACCTCACCGGGCTGTTGATTCTCGCGGCCATGGGCCTGTTCCTGATGAACGCGGTCGCCGGCCGGGTCTGGTGCGGCTATCTTTGCCCGCAGACCGTCTGGACCGATCTGTTCCTGTGGATCGAGCGCCACACCGAGGGCGACCGGCGCGACCGGATGCGGCTTGCCAAGGAACCTTGGGGTCTGCGCAAGGTCACCCAGAAGATCTCCAAACATACCCTCTGGCTGCTGATCGCCTGGTGGACCGGCGGTGCCTGGGTTCTGTATTTCTCCGACGCGCCGACCCTGGTGAAGGATCTGGCGACCGGGCAGGGGCCCTTCGCCGCCTATCTGTGGATTGGCATCCTGACCTTCACCACCTACGCGCTGGCCGGACACATGCGCGAACAGGTGTGTATCTTCCTCTGCCCCTGGCCGCGCATCCAGGCGGCGCTGACGGACGAAGAAGCGCTCAACGTCACCTATCGCTATGATCGCGGTGAGCCGCGCGGGTCGTTGAAGCAGAATCGCAAGCTGGAGGCCGAAGGGCTGCCCGCCGGGGATTGCGTCGACTGCGCCCAGTGCTTCCATGCCTGCCCGACCGGCGTGGATATCCGCAATGGCACCCAGCTTGGCTGCATCCAGTGTGGCCTGTGCATCGACGCCTGCGACGCAGTGATGGACAAGGTGGGCAAGCCGCGCGGTCTGATTGCCTATGACACGGACGAGAACGTCAAGCGGCGCATGGAAGGCAAGGAAACCTTCGTCCGCATCGTGCGCCCGCGCACGCTGATCTATGTGGCGATGATCGCGCTGGTCGCCGGCATCATGGCCTATGCGCTGGCAACCCGCGCCTATGAGGGCGTGAATGTCCTGCACGATCGCAATCCGATCTATGTGGAACTGTCCGACGGTGCGGTGCGCAACGGCTACACGATCCGCCTGCTGAACAAGCGTCCGCTCGCCCGCGACTTCATCCTGGCGGTCGAGGGCATGCCGGAAGGCACCCGGATCGAGGCGGTCGGCATTGAGGAGAACGTCCTCGGCAAGCCGGTCATCCCGGTGGGGCCGGATACCACCCGCGAGGTGCGTGTTCTGGTGTTCTCGCCGGCTGACGTGAAGATGGACAAGACCACGCCGGTGACCTTCCGGATCACGGAAACGGTGATGGGCGATGTCGCCCGGGCGCGGGACTTCTTCAAGGCGCCATGATGACGGGGGCCCCGGCGGCGCGCCGGGGCCTCACCTTTTTGCGGTAAATGTCCCGATGGGGCCATTGCCGACTGTCGTGCCATGCCGCAACGCGGTATGCTGCCGCGCAAGGATGGTCCATCCATGACCCTGTCTTTCATGGATACAACGTCAAAGCGATCGCACTCATGACCTCAATGACCGAGCCGGCCCGGACGCCGGGGGGCGGAAAACCGATTTCCGGCAAGACCGTTCTTGCCTGGATCCTGGGGTTCTTCGCCGTCATCTTCGCGGCCAATGCCGTGTTCATCTACCTCGCCGTCGGCTCCTTTCCGGGCGTCGTCACGGAAACGGCCTACGAAGAGGGGCTGGCGTATAACGAAGAAATCGCCGCCTCGCGTGAACAGGCGCTGCTGAACTGGACCGTCAACGGTTCCGTCTCCCGGATCGAGGGCACGAATGCCGCGATCCTGGTGGATGCGAAGGACGCCGAGGGCGCCCCGCTGGTGGGGCTGACCGTGACGGTGGTTCTGCTGCGCCCGGCGAGCGCGGAGCCGGAGCGGACCGTCGTTCTCCAGGAAGGAGAATTGGGGCGGTACCGGGCGGAGCTGGCCGACATGGCGGCGGGGCGCTGGATCGTCAAGCTCCTGGCCGAGGGCCGCGATGGAGAGAGCTTCCGTTCGTTCAACCGGGTTTATCTCGACGAATAGAGCGGGCGTCCAACGGGGCCTTGCGGCGATTGGCCAAGGGGCGGCTGCTTTCGCGGCGCAGCCTTTGCCGAAAGGCGCCAAGCGGTTTCGGCGCGGGCCGCCGGGCGTCGGCGGTCCGGGTATGAACTCAGTCTGATGTCCGCGCGCGTCCATCGGCCGGCGCGGCGTCATGGGAAGATCGCGGGCGAGGCGGATGGTAGCCCTTCGCCCCGGCAGGGATAGCAGCGGCAATCATGACGGCGCATGAGCGGGATTGGGACGCGTTTGTCACCCTTTCGCCGGAGGGCGAGGCGCATATGGATCTGGCGGTGGAGGGGATTACCTGCGCCGCCTGCATGGTTGAGATCGAGCGCGGCCTCGCCGCCCAGCCGGGTATTCGCAAGGCGCGGCTCAACCTGACCAGCCACCGTCTGGCGGTCGACTGGACCCCGGGGGAAAGCACGCCGGACCACGTGGTCGAAACCCTGTCGCGGCTGGGGTATCGGGCCCATCCCTTCGATCCGGCACAGATGCGCGAGCGCGCCGACAGCGCCGGACGGGAGTTGCTGCGCTGTCTTGCCGTCGCCGGATTCGCGGCGATGAACATCATGCTCCTGTCCGTCTCGGTCTGGTCGGGCAATGCCACCGGGATCGAGACCGAGACCCGCGATTTCTTCCACTGGCTGTCGGCGCTGATCGCGCTGCCTGCGGCGGTCTACGCCGGGCGGCCGTTCCTGCGCTCCGCCTTCGCCGCGATCTGGGCCAGGCGCCTGAACATGGATGTGCCGATCGTCATCGGCGTGACCCTGGCCCTGTTCCTGTCGGTCACCCAGACGATCCAGTCAGCCCATCACGCCTATTTTGAATCGGCGGTGATGCTGCTGTTCTTCCTGCTGATCGGCCGCTACCTCGATCACACCATGCGCCGGCGCACCCGCGCCTTCGCCGAGAATATCGCCGCGCTCAAGGCGGAAACGGCGGTAACGATCCAGCCCGATGGTCGCCTGCGCGAGGTGCCGCTGTCCAAGGTCGCTCCCGGTGAGCACATTCTGGTGCGGGCCGGCGAGCGGGTTTCGCTGGATGGAACGGTGGTCAGCGGGCGTTCCGACATCGACCAGAGCCTTGTCACCGGCGAAACCGCACTGGCCTCGGTCGGCGTCGGCGACCCGGTCTATGCGGGCACCATGAATGCCTCGGCCAATCTGACGGTGGCGGTCACGACCGCGTCCGGCGCGACCCTGCTCGATGAGGTGACGCGCCTTCTGGAAGCGGCCGCGCAGGCGAAATCGAAGTATGTGCAACTCGCGGACCGGGCCGCGGCGCTCTACTCGCCGCTTGTGCATCTGGCTGCGGCCTTGACCTTTCTCGGCTGGTGGCTCTCCGGCGCGGGTTGGCAACCGTCCCTGGTGGTGGCGATCTCGGTCTTGATCATCACCTGCCCCTGCGCGCTTGGGCTGGCGATCCCGGCGGTTCAGGTGGTCACCTCCGGGTTGATGTTCCGCGCCGGCGTCTTGTTGCACTCCGGCGATGCGGTGGAGCGGCTGGCGGAGGTGGATACCATTGTCTTCGACAAGACCGGAACCCTGACCCTGGCGGTGCCCGAAGTGGTCGAGACGGCAGCGCTGAATGACACGGCGCGCGCGGTGGCCGGGCGTCTGGCGTTGTCGAGCCGGCATCCGCTGGCTGCGGCGCTGGCGCGGGCCACAGGGGCCGAGGTGCCGCTGCCGGACGCGCGGGAAATGCCCGGTGAGGGCGTGTGTGCGACGGTGGAGGGCCGGGAATTGCGGCTGGGCAGCGCCACCTTCTGCGGACTGCCGGAAGAGGCGGCACAGGCGGCCCTCGCGGCGCGGCCGGGCGCCTCGCTGCTGGTCTTTCGCGATGGAGAGGGGACGCCGGTGCCGCTGCTGGTGGAGCAGCGCTTGCGCGAGGATGCGGCGGAAACGGCCGCCGCGTTGCGCCAGGCCGGCTACCGGCTGGCAATCCTCTCTGGCGACCGGGAGGCGCCGGTGGCCGCCGTGGCGCGGCAACTGGGGATCGAGGACTGGCAGGCGGAGCTTCGCCCGGCCGACAAGATCGCCCGGCTGGAGCAACGGGCGGCGAGCGGTGCCCGGGTGCTGATGGTCGGCGATGGGCTGAACGACGCGCCGGCGCTGGCCGCCGCCCATGTGTCCATGTCGCCGGTGACGGCGGTGCACGTGGCCCAGGCCGCCGCCGATGCAGTGTTTCTGGGCGATCGTCTGGCGCCGGTTTCCGATGCCATGCGGCTTTCCCGGCGCGCCCGTGCGGCGATGTCGCAGAACCTCTGGTTCTCGACCCTTTACAATGTGGTTGCGGTGCCCTTCGCCGTGGCCGGTTTCGTGACGCCGCTGATCGCCGCCCTGGCAATGTCCGGGTCCTCGGTCGTCGTGACGCTCAATGCGTTGCGATTGCGCCTGACGGCGGGGTCCAGCTCGGAGCGGGTGTGACATGGATGTGCTGATTTTTCTGATACCGGTGGCCCTGCTGCTGGGCCTGATCGGGCTCGCCGGTTTCCTCTGGTCGCTGAAGTCGGGCCAGTATGAAGACCTCGAAGGGGCGAAATACCGGATTCTTCAGGATGACGACCTGCCCGACGAGCCCGACGACCCCGCCAGATAGCGAGCGCGCAAGCGCTGGGGGCGGTGGACGCTCAGAGGGGCGGATCGGGCTTGCAACGCTTTGGCGTATCGGGGCTAACCGTTATTTCAGATTTCCCGTGCGACAAGGGGGAACACTGGAGGCTGTCGCGTGTCGTTGGATCTGTCATCCCTGACGTTTTTGCTCGTCGAGGACAGTGCGTATATGCGCACGATCCTGCGCACCATGCTGCAGGGGTTCGGCGCGCGGCGGATCGTTGAGGCGGAGGATGGCGCCTCCGGCCTGGAGGCGATGGAACGGGCCAACCCGGACATTCTGATTCTCGACTGGGTGATGCCGATTCTCGATGGCGCGGACATGGTGCGGATGATCCGCAATCCGCATAATCCCTTCGCCTACATTCCGATCATCATGGTCACCGGTCACACCGAGCGCAGCCGCATCATCGAGGCGCGGCGCCTTGGCGTACATGAGCTCCTGTCCAAGCCGATTTCCGCCAAGGCGCTGTATCAGCGGGTCAGCAGCGTGATCATGCAGCCGCGCGATTTCGTCAAGACGCCGAGTTATTTCGGCCCCGCGCCGCGTGAAATCCGCAATCGCCAGAAGATCTGGCAGGCGGTGGAAGGCGAAGGCGAGGGGCAGCCGGCGGTCTCGACGCTCGGCGGATAGGCCATCGCGGGTTGCGCGCCCGCCCACCCATCTCTCCCATTCGATCATTCTCTGAAGAGAGCGGGCCGGCCCAGCCGGACGCCCCGTGATCGCTCTCCGTCCGCATCCGGCATGGGGCCGATGGCCAGTGACAACGCGGGGCCCCGCGCGCCTGCGAAGGCGTGGGGCGGACAGGTGGTATTCACGATGTGAAGGGGGGACTGGGAAGCTGGGGACGGCAAGGCGCCCGGCGATCTCAGGTGCCTGCGGCTCCAACCAGCGAGCTGTGCGCTGCCGGGAGGCGGCTTTGGGCGATGGCGTGCCGCAACTCGTCCCGGTTCGACACGATATCGGCAAGCGTCACGGTGTCCAGATGCTTGAAGAAGCAGGAAAGCGCTTCGTGCAGCACCATCTTCAGGCGACAGGATTCGTAGATTGCACAGCGGGAGCGGCGGGCCTTTTCATCGCATTCTGCAAGGAAAAAGTCCGGCTCGATCAGCCGCACTATCGAAGAAATGACGATCTGATCAGGTTTTTTGGCCAGAGAGATGCCGCCGCTGCGCCCGACGGTGGAATTGATGTAGCCGTTCTTTCGCAGGGTCTGAACGCAGGATACCACTTGTGATCGATGACTTAGGCTTTTCTCTACAATTTCATCAATTGTAATGATTCTATCTTCGTCAATAGCTAAGTACATCAATGTTCGGATCGCGATATCCGTTCGGTTTGTAAGCCGCATTACCCTCTCCAATTAGCAAAAGTCGCATTAATTGCAGAGAGATTACTTTAGGTTTGAATGGCATTCAATTTTTAATAAACGATACATTTTAGATAGAGATTTTATCATTATTGTAAATCTATAATAAAATTTTAAATACTTCAAATGAGTCCTGCGGGAGGTGTATGTGAGGATGTGTCGTATGGGTGGGATTCGGGGTCTGTCGGTAGATGGATATTGGCGAAATATGAGTTCAGAAGCCTGGATGGAAGTTCGCGACTGGATCGACTTCATGGAGCTGTCGCCTGGGGATCTGCAGAGCCTTGCCGATGCGTGGGCGTTGGTGTCGCCCCGAATGCCTCAGATCCTCGATGGGTTTTACAAATGCAGGATCGTGTCCGGCCAGAAATGGCGGATGAAGGGGCTCTCTTTGGAACGGCTCAAGGCAAGCCAGTTCTCCTATTGGGAGGTGTTGTTTTCGGGCGTGCTGGATGAGCGATATCGCGGGCGCGTTCGGCTGGTGGCCTCCCGGCATTTTCAGGCCGGCGTGACGATGGCCGACTACATTGCCTCCTACGGGTGGTTCCTCAACGCGTTCGAGCGGGAAATCGCGGCGTTGGAGCCTTGCGGTAAGCGGCGCGCGGCGCTGATGGCATCCGTGCGGCGGGCGGTCTTCCTCGATATGACCTTCGCCGTCTCCGCATGCCATGTGGCGTATGTCGACTAGGGTCTGGGCCCGAGGGGCTGGACCCTGGGCGGCTGATGCCCTGCTCCGCCCGGTAGGGCGGTGCGTCAATCGTCGGCCGTCTGGTTCTTGCTTGCACCGGGTTTCTGGGCGCTCTTGCGCCGGCGCAGGTTCGCGCGCAGGGCCTCGGCCAGCCGCCGGGCGCGCGCGTCCTCCTTGCTGGCCGACGCTTGCCGGCCGTCGGGGGGAGATGGGCTGTCGCTGGGGGGCTTGCTCATGGGTCGTGCCTGGCTGACGTCGTTGGGTGGCGTGGAGTGAGGGGATTTGGCCGAAAACCGGTCGCAATTGCAAGGGGCAAGTCCCCTCGCGCATCGCTTCGCCGGCTATCTCATCAGGCCGTCAGTATGAGTGCGCAACCGCTGATCCCGTCAGTATCTCCCGAGCGGAAAGAAACGCCTCACGGAAAGTCCCGGGCTCGTTCTTCGTTTCAAGCCCCATGGTGGTCATGGTGATCTCGTAGAGCTTTGTCGTTGCCGCTCTTCTTGTCGGCGCTTCTCGATATCCGGCGACAGCATGGGGATTGGAGGGTTGTCCGAGCCGCCCATGGTGGTGCGGTGCCACGCTTTCGGAGGTGGTAAGCGCCTTGCGGTGAAATTTTCCACAGCGGCGATTGTCGGGCCGCTTGACGGCTGCGGTTTTTGCCCTTAAACCCGCGCTCATCGCTGCCGTAGCTCAGGGGTAGAGCACTCCCTTGGTAAGGGAGAGGTCGAGAGTTCAAATCTCTCCGGCAGCACCATCCATCCCCTTGAAATCGTTATTCCCTCTTGCTTTTCAGCCGCTTGCATACATGCTGCGCCTACAAAGACGCATACAAAATGAGCATGTCATGGCAGGCAGGATCCGGTACCTTCACGAGGACACCCGCGGTCGATTCTACGCAAGGATGAGCGTTCCGGCCGAGTTGCGCGATGTTCTTGGCAAGCGTGAGCTGTTGAAAGCGCTGGGAGGCGATCGCCAGGTCGCACTTCGCGCGTTGCCGGAGGTGATCGTTGGTTTTCAGCGTCAGATCGAGAATGCTCAAGCGGCTCACCAGAGCGATCAGGCTGTGGCGATAGCTGTCGAACAGGCTACACCGCTGACGGTCGAGGAGATCGGCGCGCTGCACTACGCAAGCCGCTTGGAGCTCGATGAGCAACTTCGGGATCTTGCTCCGGCCTATGCTCGTATAGGCATAGACGATGGGCACGTGGCCGATGTGAGGGCGATTGGCGCTGGTGCCGCGAGCAATGATCTTATTGAAGGCATTTTCGGTCGCGAAATAGAGAATATGCGACGAAATGGGACCTATTCCTGCTCGGTAGGCGGCGCTGACTGGCGGCGCCTGGCGCGTCACCTCGCGTATGCTGAACTCGAAGTTTTGAAACGAATGTTCGAGCGTGACGGCGCGGAACTGGTCACCACCCATCCTCAATGGGTCTTGGATCATTTGCCGAGACCAAAAGTACAGACCCAGGAAACCGCTGCCGCGGACATCGAGCCGAGGGAAACATCGCTGCGTGAGCTGTTTCGGCTTTATCGCAGAGCGATGACGGGTGGTGCTGGCAATGATCGAACCACCAGATCATACACGCCCAAGATCGAGAACCTGATCGAATTCCTTGGCGCGGACGACGCGACCCTCGTTACCAACAGAAAGCTCAGCGACTGGGTTACGCATCTGCGAGACGAAAAGGGACTCGAGCCCAAGACAATAAATGGCGGATATCTGAACGCCGTAAAGGCGACATTGAACTGGGCCAGCCGTCACGGCCACATCGAGCCGATCAACATCACCGCATCGGTACCGATGCGTCGCAAGAGGCTTAACCGGGAAAAAGGATACACGGCTGAAGAGGCTACGCGGGCTCTTCAGTTCGCTTACAGCTACGCGCGGCCCGCAGACACGCGCGAGAGCGAGCAACTGTCAGCTGCCAAGCGATGGGCTCCGTGGCTGGCGCATTTCACCGGAGCCCGGATCGGGGAGATCACGCAGCTTCGCAAGCAGGACATCAGCGAGCGAGACGGCATCGCCGTCATGCGGATCACGCCAGATGCAGGAACGACGAAAACCGGTCTCTATCGCGACGTTCCCTTGCATCGCCAGCTGATCGAGCAGGGCTTCCTCAAATTCGTGGAAGGCGCTGCGGACGGTCCGTTGTTCTATCCGACGCGTGCGGAGAAGCAGGACCCGGTCAAATCCGCCGAGACGATCTCTAACCGCGTCGCCAAATGGCTCAAGGGCGCCGATCTGGTTCCCGCAGGCGTCGCTCCCCTTCACGGCTTCCGTCACGCATTCAAGACGAATGCCAGGATCCATGGCCTTTCCGATCGCGTCGCTGATGCCATTCAAGGGCATGCCGGTCGTACGGCGGGCGACGACTATGGGGATGTGACGATCGAAGTGAAGAAGCGTGAGATCGAGAAGTTGCCTGACGTCGAGTTTGTTGATCGGAACTGAAAGTGGCTCCGGTCAAATGCTCAGAAACCAGTATTCGCGCATGAGAGACGGACCGTTAAGGTGCGCCACTCGCGTCCGCTACGCGGGTTGAGGCGTTCGCGCGGCCAGGAAGATCAGACCATGGCACGTTCCAGCCTCTGCTTTCGACGTTCCCAGTCGGGCATCACCTTGTCGAGGAGCCTGAAGAACGCGGGGCCGTGATGGGGTTCGTTCACGTGGCAGAGTTCGTGGGTAATTACGTAATCGATGGCGTCGACCGGAGCTTGGATAAGGCGACGATTGAGCATCAGGCGACCGGCCGGCGACATGGATCCCCACCTTTGCCGTATCTGTCGCACGATAAGGCCTTTCGGCCGGAATGCCTCGGGATCTGGAAACAGGTCCAGACAGAGTTTTATTCGTTCTGGAAACTTAAGGTGGGCTCGGCTCCGGTACCATCCTTCGACCAGCTCGCGCGTCACCTCGGACCTGTTCGGGCGGTGCGTCTGTACGACGATGAAGCCACGGGTCAGCTTTACACCTTCCTGTATGTGGGGGAGGACCTTCAGTCGGTACTGGCGCCCCAGATAAAGATGGGTCTCCCCGGCGACGAATCTGCGCTCCGGAGTTCGCGGAAGGAACTGCGCGAAATACCGCTGCTGCCTCGTCACCCAAGCTGCCCGCTTCCGCAGCTTGGCTTCTATGGCATCCAGCGTCACGTCCTCGGGGGCCGCGATCACAACGGACGCATCCGGCTCGACGGCGATCTCCAGTGTCTTCCTCGGGCGGCGAACGATCTCATACTGGATCTCCTGCTCTCCGTACTGCAGGCAGTGTAACTTCCGCGTCATGTCGCGAACCGGGCTCGAGCAAGATCCATGATCTTGAGTTCGAGATCGTCGAGCATCTGCACAGGCAGGTCGATACCCTTCTTGTCGCGCAGAACATCGAAGAAATAGTCGTCGATGGCGTTGCGTAGGTTGTTCTGGGCTACCTCGTTCAGCCAGATGTCGACGATCAGGTGAGACTTGATGATGTCGATGATCTCAAGGGCGATGGATGCGGCTTCGTCGCCCACGACTGCATCGGCTTCCTTGGTTTTGAGCTGACCGTCGAGGATGCCGAAAAACGCTTGCGCATCCTCATTGGCACGGATGCATTCCGGAACATCCCTGCCGCGATCCTTACGCGCCACCTTGCTCGCCAAGTCCACGACACTGTTCAAGTACTCGCGCTCGGACAGCCGCTTCTCGCGATAGGCGCGGATGGTCTCTTCGAGCAACTCAGAGAACTGTTTGTAGAAGCTCGGGTCCTCATCCATCTTTTCGGTGATGGCCCGCCGGGTCGCGCTGGCGATGCGGTCCGCCCTCGACGCTTCGGAGACGCCCGTCTCCTCGATGACAGCCTTCAGCGCGTCGGGATCGTTGATGTTCACCACCTCGATGATGGTTTCGGCCGGCATCGCCACGACATGGTTATCCAGCAGTTTCTGGATCTTCGGCTCGAACTCGTGGACGTCGACCGTCTCCTGGTAGCGAAGCTGGACCGAGCGTTTGAGTTGGGAGAACTGCTTCCAGTCCCGTTTCAGGGCATCGACCTTGGCCTCGTCGAAGACATCAAACAGCTTGCCCGATGAGAGCGAGATGTGCAGGCACCGGCTGAAGGCCTTCAGGCGCGCGTAAAACTCATGCCGGAGCGCTTCGTCTGCCAGGTGCTGCTCAAACTGTTCCATGTCCTTCTTGTTGCGGACCGGCTTGAACAGGTCCCAGAGCTGGTCGTGAAGCTGAGGCAGCTTGCGGATCTCCTCCCTGACGTCATGTACCGTTCCCGCAAGATCGGCCGCCTCGTACCCCTCGAACGCACTGTATGTCGTCAGGGCGCTGTCGAGTTCGCCGAGCAGCCCTTCATAGTCGAGGATGAAACCGAATTGCTTCTCTGTGTTGCCGTCCTCATAGAGCCGGTTCACGCGCGCAATGGCCTGCAGGAGGTTGTGTTCCTTCAGCGACTTGCAGACATAGAGGACGGTGTTCCGAGGCGCGTCAAAGCCGGTGAGGAGCTTGGAGACGACGATCAGGATCTCCGGATCGCCAGAGCCCTTGAAGGCGTCGATGATCTGGCGGTTGTACTCTTCCTCGGTCTTGTACCGCGCCATCATCTTCAACCAGAAGCCGCGCACGAGACCCTTCGACTCCTGGTCGACCTCCTCGTTGCCCTCGTTCTCGTCCGGCGGCGAAATGATGATGGCGCTCGAGATGTGGCCAATCTCGTCGAGAACCTCCATGAAGCGGACGGCCGCTGCCTTCGACGGGGCGACAAGCTGCGCCTTGAACCCGGTCCCCTGCCAGTGCTGACGATAGTGCTCGGAGATGTCGAACGCCTTGGCGCGAATGGCCTGGTCGGTCTTGGCCAGCGCATCCATGCGGGAGAACTTGCGTTTGAGGTCGGCCTTCTGGCTGTCGGTCAGGCCCTCGCTGATCTTCTCGAACCAGCGATCAATCACGTTGCCCGAAACCTGCTGCTCGACAAGCCGTCCTTCGTAGAGGAGCGGTACGACGGCACCGTCGGCGACCGCCTCATCGATGGCGTAGCGGTGGATCAGCCGACCGAAGGTCGACAGCGTGTTCTTTTCCTTCTTCAGCAAGGGCGTGCCGGTGAAGCCGAGGTAGCAGGCCTGGGGCAGGAGCCGGCGCATCTTGGCGGCGAACTGGCTGTGGCCGCCATAGCGGCCCGTCTGGGTCCGGTGGCTCTCGTCGACCAGAACGAAGATGTTCGGGTCGTCGTCCGCCATCTGGCTGTTTTTCAGAGCCGTGTCGAACTTGTTGATGATCGTGGTGACCAGCGGCGCCTTGTCGCGGACGAGTTCCAGAAGGTGCGCCCCGCTCGTCGCGCGGACCGGCTCGAGGTCGCAGGACTTGAAGGTGTCCCTGATCTGCTTGTCGAGATCGTCGCGGTCCGTGACGATGATGATCCTCGGGTTCTCGACACTGCGCTCCAGGGCAAGCGCGCGTCCCAGCATTACCATCGTCAGCGATTTTCCGGACCCTTGCGTGTGCCAGATCACGCCGCCCTTGCGGGCGCCGCTGACATCGTGCTGCTTGACCGTTTCCACGGCGCGGCGAATGCCGAAGAACTGCTGATGGCGTGCGACTTTGCGGACGCCACCGTCAAACACGGTGAAGCGGCGGACGAGATCGAGCAGCCGCTCCGGGCGGCAAAGGGAATAGAGTGTCCGGTCCTGCTCGGTAGCGACGCGCTCGCCTTCCGCGCGCAGCGCGGCGAAGTGGTCTCGCGCCGTCGCCATCGGCCCTGAGAAGACAGCGTCTTCTTCGGCAAGACCGAGAGGCCTGTTCACCGCCGCAACCAAGTCCGTCGGATCTTGTACGGCGACCAGTCTCTCGAAGGCGATGGCATCGGGGACCAAGCCGACTGCGGCATCTCGCGCCAGCGCAGCCAGGGCGTCTTCTGCATCATCCTCTTCGCGCCATGCCTGCCAGAACTTGGCTGGCGTGCCGACCGTCGCATAGCGCGCTTCGTTCCTGTTCATCGTCATCAGCAGCTGAGCGAAATGAAACAGCTGAGGGATCACGTCCTCGCTCTGGTAGCCGATCAACTGGCTCTCCGCGCGTCGAAGGCTTTCGGTCGGACGCTTGTTCTCGATCACCAGGAACGGAATGCCGTTCACGAAGGCAACGATGTCGCAGCGCTTTGTCTGGCTGGACCCGGCCCTCTCGACCGAGAACTCGGCGGTGACGTGGAAGGCGTTGTTCTCAGGCCGCTCCCAGTCGATGTAGCGGAAGGAGTAGCTCTTCGAGTCTCCATCGATGGACTTCGTGATCGTTGTGCCGAGGACGAGCGTGTCGTAGATGTCCTGGTTCGTCCCGCGAAGCCCCTTCAGACGGTCGGGTGTGGGCTTGAGCCGCCGCATCGCCTCATGCGCGTCCTCAAGGTCGAAGGCATACTCACGGCCCCGATGCGTGAAGCGGTTGATGCGCATCAGCTGCTCGGCAAGCACATCGTCCAGCACGACGTTCCGCAGACGCCCGCCACGCAGGCGAAGCGCCTCCTCCTGCGAGAGCGGCTTAAACCCGAGCGCCACCAGCAACTGCAGCGCCGGGATCTGGGATTGGTGCTTTTCGGCGGCGTCGAAGGTCATGCTGTCGGCCTGTATCCGTGCTTTCGCGCGATCCGACCGAGAATTCCCTTTACGATAATGTCGATTTGGGAGTTTTCATCGTAGTCGGCCGGCGCGACGAACTCGACGCGACCATCCGAGATCAGCTTATGGATCTTCTTGAGATCGCGATCCGTTCTGTTCGGGTCGTAGACCGCGACCGAATGCCCACCCTTGTGGGTCAGCATCTTCATCGTAGGAATGTCCGTATCGCCATCACCAAGGAAGATCATCCGGTCGAACGGGATCGGGCGTTCGTCTTCGGGCATGTAGCTGTTGATGGAGACATTGTCCCAGTGGTTGTCGATGCCCTTGTTGATCCGGAACAGGTACTGGGTCTTGGTCGTGTAATTGATGCCCACCCCCGGCCACGCCGCGTAGCCGTCAACGTAGATGAACTTCGAGGCGAAGACCTGACGGAAAGCATCGCGGATTGCACAGCCCTCAATCATCTCTTGGATGCCCGAAGAAACAATGTAATGCTCGAGAATGAGCCCGCGTTCCGCGGCGTGAGCGTTGATGCGGTCAAACCATGACTTATCCGTGAGCCCGGGGAACAGCGGGGCTTCCTCGCCATGGCGTCGTAGGTCTTCGACCGTAACCTGTACGTCTCGCTCGCGCGCCTTGTCGAGCATCAGATGCATGTAGACGAGGATTTCATCGGCATCGTGATCCCGCGTTCGCGCCTTCACCTCAGCCCAGAAGTCTTCCTTGGTCATTCCGATGTTCGGGATGAAGCTCGTCTCCTGCAGATTGCCGCGGGCGAGCGTTCCGTCGAAATCGTAGATCAGCGCCGTTCGTTTCGGCTCATTCATCGTCAATGTCCTCTTGCGGCAATCTGGTGATTCAAATCCTTGGCGACTGCTCTCAGTCCTTCGGGGGATAGGGGGCTTTTCCATTGGTGTTCCGCTCGCGGATCGTGCCGTCGTGGCCCTTCCGGAAGGCCTCCCCCCCTTGGTTTCGGCGGCCTTTTCGCGGGAATGGGCTCAGGCATCGGACGGGTGTCTGTGACCTTGCTTGCCCGTGTCGCGCCTTCGCGCTTCGACTCCCACTTCTCGTCCGGCCGCTGCTGGGTTCAGTAGTTCTTCTTATCCGGCATGTTCGGTCTCCTCGGTGGTTGAAGAGGTTTCGGCAGGATTGAGCGGGACGCGCCACTCGCCCGTCAGCAGCTTCTGCATGAGACCGCGCTTTTGCAGCGTGACGGCTTCGATCTCGTTATCAATCAACGCCAATTCCTGCTTTGCGGCCGTTAAGGCCCGCGCGATTTTCCGTTGCTCGTCAATCGGCGGTATCGGCACACGGCAGCTGTAGAAGTCGTCTGAATAGAGGTTGAGCAGTCCGTCATTGCGGACGCCCGAGTTGATCAGGCGTGAGAGCTGGTAGTTCAGCGCGCCGGCGGCGAAGAGATGCTCGTAGAACTCGGGATCTAGACCCGGCTTCAACGCGAAGCAGTAGTAAACGAAGGGCACAAGCGCCGTGGGGCGTTCGAGCCGGAAGACGCAGCCGTAGGGTGCGGTCTTGGAGTTGCCCTTGTTATAGGCGAACTCTCCCTCATGCAGGAGCGTGTATCGCTCGACGCTTCGACCCGCCATGTCGCGCGCGAACTTGTCGGACTGCATCAGGAAGCCCGACTTCGCCGAGATCGTCATAACGGGATGATCGCCTACCGAACTCTTCCGCTTGACTGGGGTCGAGACCGCAGAAAGCGGCTTGAGCTGCCAACCCTGCGGGAAGGCTCCTGCGTGCCCAAGCATCTGCTGCGTTAGCCCTTTGACCCAGTCTTTCTTGGCCGCGCGGAGGGCGGCGAGCTTTTCGAGCGCCTCGTCCCAAGTCCGCAGGATCCCGGCGATCTTGCGCTGTTCGGGGAGGGGGGGAAGGTCAACGACCTGGTTGGTAATGTCATCCTTCTGGACATGGACGAGCGACGCTTTGAAGCCGTGTGCGTTCGCTTCGATACGGCGAGTGGCGACCTGCAAGGCGAGATAGAGCCAGTACTTATCGACGCCTTTCTTGGGCACGACACGGAAAATGTGCTGGTTGAGGACGCCGCGAGGCCCTGGCCAAATCGTAGGGCCAAATGAAACGCCTTTGACCCCTGCCCATGCAAAGAGCAGGTCCCCGGCCTCGATGATCCACTTAGGCTTCGGCGTCCCATCGAAGTAGTTGAAGTTCTGCGAGCCGTTCAGGTTCTGGATCCGAATGATCGGCAGCCCCGAAGCACTCCAGTCAGGCGGACGAAAGCCATTGCCGTTATGGAAGTCGCACAGGTCGCCAATTGACCGGCGGGTGTGCAATTCACGCATCACCGCCCCCCTTCTTCCGCCCCTTGGCGGCCTTCTCCATCTCCTCCAACTGGGCGATGTCGGCTTCATCCGCCGCAAGCGCCTCGGCGGCACGGCGGTTGGCATCGAACGTCTCGAACCGCTCGGCGGCGAGCTTCTGGGCCACGTCCATGCGTAGTCGCCCGGCATGGGTCAGCACGTCACGGTCGTTGAACGAGAGGAAGGCATCCAGCTTGTCGGCCCATTCGGCCATGGTGACCGGACGCCGCCGGCGCGCCTGATCCTCGGCATAGTCGAGATACATCACGACGATGCGGTTGAGTTCCTCGACCTCCTCGGCCACGAGGTAGTTTTTGGCGGTGCCGACATCGCCCTTGCGCACGACCGAGCCTTTCCAACTGGTCAGGCCCATGTTGGGAGCAATCGGGTCACTGCGGCTCTCGATCAGTTCGGCGGCCGTCTTGCCCGTCACCGCCCAGAGCATCTTGTTCTGCACCTTCTTGAAGAAGGCCTGCGCCTGTTCGGAGGTCTTGTCGTAGTCGATTGCGGTCGTATAGAGATCGCGCACCTTCTGATAGAAGCGCTTTTCAGAGGCGCGGATGTCCCGGATACGGGCAAGCCACTCGTCGAAATAGTCCCATTGCTCGGCCTGTTTCAGCCGGGCATCGTCCATGGCGAAGCCCTTGACCAGGTATTCGCGCAGGACGGACGTGGCCCAGCGGCGGAACTGGCTACCGCGCGGGGACCGGACGCGGTAGCCCACCGCCAGGATCACATCGAGGTTGTAGGCGTCGATGTCGCGTTCGACCTGCCTGGAGCCCTCGGTCCGAACTATCCGGAATTTCCGGATAGTTGCCTCCGGATCGCATTCACCCTCGGCAAAGACGTTATGGATGTGTTCGTTGATGGTGCGGACATCCTTGTCGAACAGCTCCGCGATCTCCTTCTGACTTAGCCAAGCCGTCCCGTCCACGGCCCGCAGGCCGATGGTCGCGGCACCATCGTCCGTGGTGTAGAGGATGATTTCGCCCTCAGACATCGACGCCGAGCTCCTTCAGGTACCCGGCCATCTTCGCCCGCACCTCGGCAAGCTCGGCCTCGATCCGCACGATGTCCTTCTGCACGGCGGCGACGTCGATCTCCTCCTCCGGCTCGAAGGTGTCGACATAGCGGGGGATGTTGAGGTTATGGCCGTTTTCGGCGATCTCCTCGGGGCTTGCCCGATGCGAATACCGCTCGACCTCGGCGCGGGTGCTGTAGGTCTCCAACACCCTGGCGACATGCGCCTCGTCCATCACGTTCTGGGTCTTGCCAGGCTTGAATTCCTTGCTCGCATCGATGAACAGCACGTCGTGTCGGTCCCCGTTCACGCCGCCTTCCTCGCGGGAGCGGTCGAAGATCAGGATGGCGACCGGAATTCCCGTGGTGGTGAACAGGTTGGCCGGCAGGCCGACGACGGCGTCAAGTAGGTTCTCCTCGATCAGCTGCCGCCGGATGCGCCCCTCGGCCCCGCTCCGGAAGAGCACGCCATGCGGCACGATCACCGCGACCCGGCCGGATTGGCGCTTGGCGATCTCGATCATGTGGGTGATGAAGGCATAGTCGCCCTTGGACTTGGGCGGCACGCCGCGCCAGAAGCGCTTGTACGGATCGCTGCCCGCATCCTCTGCGCCCCACTTGTCGAGCGAAAACGGCGGATTGGCGAGGACCACGTCGAAACGCATCAGGTGGTCACTCTCGACCAGCGCTGGGCTGTTGAGCGTGTCGCACCACTCGATGCGGGCGGCGTCCTTGGCATGCAGGAACATGTTCATCCGGGCCAGCGCCCAGGTCGCCCCGTTCACCTCCTGCCCGTAGAGGGCGAAGTTCTCGGACCCAACTTCCTGCGAGGCCTGGATTAGCAGCGAGCCGGAGCCGCAGGCGGGGTCGCAGATCGTGTTTCCGGGCTGCGGCGCCGCCAGCTTGGCCAGCAGACGGGACACGGCCGTGGGCGTGTAGAACTCGCCTGCCTTCTTGCCCGCATCCGAGGCGAAGCGCGAGATCAGGTAGATGTAGCACTCGCCGATGATATCCTCGGTCACCCGGGATGGGCGCAGGTCGAGCGCGGGTTTGGCGAAGTCCTCAAGGAGGTTCTTCAGGCGACGGTTGCGATCCTTCGGGCGGCCGAGATTGGCCTCGGAGTTGAAGTCGATGTTGCGGAAGACGCCCTCGAGCTTGGCGCGGTTCGCATCCTCGATGTTTTCGAGCGCGATGTTGATCAGCTCGCCGATATTGGGTTCACCCCGCTGGGCATGGAGGTCGTAGAAGCTGGCGCCTTCGGGGAGGATGAAGCGCTCACGCTCCAGCCGCCGGCGAATGCGAGCCTCGTCATCGCCATACTGCTTGCGGTAGGTCTCGACATGATCGTTCCACAGGTCCGAGATGTACTTCAGGAACAACATCACCAGGATGTAGTCCTTGTAGCCTCCGGCATCGATGGCGCCCCGAAAGGTGTCGCACGCCGCCCAGGCGGTCTGATTGATTTGCTGTTGCGTGATCTTATCGGTCATCAGCTATTTCCTTCGGGTCGGCCGCTTTTGCGGCCTTGCCGAGAATGGAGGTTACGAGGTCTTCCCGGCGCGCGGCGAGTTGGTGGAGCAGGCGCCCCTCCTGTCGAGCCAGGGCACTGAGTTTGATGATGTGTTCTTGCGTCCGCAGGTCGGGAACTGGGATATCGAGGTTTTCGATGACGGTCATCGGGACCATCCTGAGGCTCGTGCCTTGCGCTTCCGCACCGAGCCTACGCTGCGCATCAGGGTGGTTGATCGCCCACGCGAGGTATTCGGGCAGGAGCTTCTCCCTGTCAGGGCGAATGATCACCAAAGGGACGATGACGACGACGGGCTCGGGCAGTGGGTCGCAAATGGCGGCCGCAGTGTTCGGCGTCCCGCGAGAGCGAAAGACCACTTCCCCTCCGCGGACGAAGTAGTGGTCAGCCAGCTTGCCCAGTTCGTACCTCTGGAACGGAGCGGCTGGCGACTCGCCATCTGTTCCCACGTCACGCAACTGAAGTGCCGGCATGCCGCCCTCCGGCTGCGGTTCGAGCCTGCCTCGTGCCGTGAAACCGGAGTGGATGTCGCAAAGCGCAGCGAGTCGCATTTAAAATCCTCTGTAGGTCGCCTTACAGAGATATTTCAATTTGGTCGTGCAAGTCAATCCATTCTATTTGCTGTATGGAGACTACAGAGAATTTCTCTTGGCTGCATCCTTGGTCGAGAGCAGAGGCTGTTGCCTGGGCGAGGGGGAGTGGTTGACTCAATTCGAGTGGTGCAGAGACTCTGCAGCGACTCTCAGGAGAGGCGCAATCCTGTCGGTTGTGTCGTTATGTGCCTCGGCTTGGCGCATCTACCTGTCCGGGGATGGGGGAGAGGAGGGCGCCGGCACACAGGCAACAGGTCTTTGCCCTCGGCAATCCCGATATGGGGAAGCGTTTCTCGTTGTGCTGCGGAAGAATGCGGCGTTGCCGAGGATGCGCAGAAATCGCCCGTGGCTGGCTCCGTTGCAGTTTGAGCTCCAGGTGCTCGCAGACGTTCGGCTCGCTCCTGTGAGCTTCCCTGACGATCCTGGCGAAGTGTATTGCGGGAGCCGGCGAGTGATTTATGCCGCGCTCGTGCTCTGCATCTTCGCCGGTGCCTGTTGTGTGAACGTCAGACGCGGCCACGATCAGCGCATCACGGAACCTGTTTGTGCAATCTTGCGCAAGTGGTTCGCGGACGTGATACGGCCAACCTGAGGACCAGTCTGGCAGCATCATCCGGTCGATCTCGTGGATGTATTTTCCCGAGCGCGGATCTGTTTCTGCGTGTCCGTGAGATCTTGCTTCCGGATCAGTCATTTATTGCTGGGGCGTGTCTGCCAGCAAGCGAAGCGGCGGGTGCGACGGTCTCGGTGACCGTGGTTGACGGAAAACATGGAATTCGCGTGGACATAGCACGCACATAATTCAACCTTTCGCGGGGATTTTGCCGGAAGTTGCAGCGTTTTTTTGAGCAGCAAACCGGCGTCTTTGGCGGATTTCCGGCTCAGCGTCTCGCCCTTTCTTGTCGGTAAGTTTCCGCGAGCGCGATCCTATTCAACCTTATTCAACTTAATTCCACCGCCAAGAGCTCCGGGGATAGGGTGCTCATCGCAGGTGGAGCCATACTGCATCCCCCTCAAGAATGCCCGTTTCTTCTAGGACTTCGATGTTTTGTTCTGAATTCGGGTTTTCCCATCGTTTGACTGGAATAACACCCGACAGGTTGTTCCGCGTGTCCTAGACTCTTGCTCATCAACAATTCTGGAGTTCTTCGATGAGTAACGGAAAAACCATCTCAGATGCTTGCAGAGCCTGGCTGAAGCGCTGCGAGCTGGACGAGTTGGAATGCGCCACCTTGCGCTCCTATCGCAATCACGTCGACCACCATATCGAGCCGGCAATCGGCGAGCTGTGCCTTGCCAGCCTCTCGCGCTCTGATGTGCGCGACTTCATCGACGACATGCTCGACAAGAACTCGCGAGCAATGACCGACAAGGTGCTCCGCTCGCTGCGCTCGGCGCTGAACGAAGCCCTGGACCGGGAGTGGGTCGACAACAATGTCGCGCTGTCGGTGAAGCTGCGTCGCTCGTCTCGCAATGCGCCCGATCGCGTGATCCCGACCAAGGAGGAAATCAAGACGATGCTGCGTGCGGCGCCGACCAAGCATCGCCCGCTGATCGTCACCGCGATTTATACCGGCATGCGCATGTCCGAGCTGCGCGGACTTCGCTGGGTAGATGTCGACTTCACGCGTTCGATCATTCAGGTGCGCCAGCGTGCGGATCGTTTCAACGAGATCGGCAAGCCGAAGTTCTCATTCCACGCGCTGCGCCATGCCGCCGCCTCGCTCTTCATCGAGCAGGGTTGGCCGGCGAAGAAGGTGCAGACGATCCTCGGTCACGCGTCCATCACGATGACCTTCGACGTGTATGGCCATCTGTTCGACAATGCAGAGGACGATGTGAACCTCTTTGCCAAGCTCGAGGCAGATCTGGAGGCGGCTTAAAGGGTGATCCGGTCCCAGATTTCGGCATTCTCGAGATGTTCTCGGAGCCGCTTGAGCTTCTTTCAAAGATTGTGCGTCTCTCGCTCGCCAGCCGGCGGTCATCAACCTTCTGTTTGCGCCGCGTATCGGTCGGCAAGTGGGGCTTGATACCTGCAAATCGTTCTTCCTGCAGCCAGAGGTGCTTCCGAGCCATCAACCTCCTTGAGGACCTCCGTTCTGGGGCTGGGCCGTGGAAGGGGCTCAGATCAAAAACGCTGTCCTGTCGTTGGGATGTCGTTGGTTGACAATTTACAATCATGGCGCGAATAGTGGCCGTCAAGAATTGTGGGTGCTGAGGCGTGTGCGTCGAAGCTGGCTTGTCACGCTCGGAAGAGCTTTGCCTGGCTGAGCGCAACTGCGGGGGTGGAGTGGCTGTGGCGCAGACGGTCGACATGAGCGATGAAGCCAGCGCCGTTGCGCCTGAGGCGGAGCTCCCTGAAAGTCAGATTGCAAGCGAAGCTGATAGACAGAGCGAGCGCCCGGTATCTGGCGCGCGCGTGCGGTTGCGGCTGGTACGCGATACGCAAGAAGACCTTGCCGCAGCGTTGTCGCTCGCCCGGAAGATGCACGCGCAAACGATCTTTCGCGACAGCCCGTTCAGTGACGCCAAGGCGCAAGCGTTGGTTCGCCGTGCGATTGAACGGCCGGATCGGAGCGGGTTGATCCTGGCGGAGGCGCCGAGAGCGGGTGCATCCTGGTGGGCCGCTGGAGAGCCGGAACCGCCGGAGGGGGGGGGCTCTCGCAGGGCTGGCTTATGTACAGGCGGGGGAATACTTTCTTTCTGATGGGGATCTGGTCGCAACCGTGCTTACGCTCAATATCACCCCAGAGATCGTACGGACGCCGCTCGGCGGGCGCGTCGCGTTGAGGTTGGTTCGCGCTGTGCGCCGTTGGTCGGATGCGCGTGGCTGTCGACGCCTTCTGGTGCATGCGACCAGTGGTGAAAATCCAGCGAGGACGGATCGCTTCTTCCGTCGCTGTGGATTCAGAGTAATTGGTCGGAACTATGTCTTTTGAGTCGATTATTATTTCATATGTTGTTGATATATATTTATTTTTTGTTTCAACTTTTTTCGTTCTTACATGCTTATCTGCATTTAAAGAATTTCGTAAATTTACATCTGAAAATAATATATATATATTAATATTTTTTATACCTGTAATTTCTTGCAGGATGCTTAACATAAAAGGGAATCATATTATTTTTGTGGTTGCGAATTTTATTATTTTAATAATACTTACAATTATTCCGGCTTTATTCTTGTCTGTCGATTTTATAAGTTTATTCTATCCAAATTATTTATATTATTCGAATAAAATATCATATTAAATTGGAGGGGCATTAATCGTGTCTGATAACAAATTTATCGTTGGAACCGTCGGTATTAATGCTTCTGTCCCGCTTTTTGGGTCAGGCGAGTTTGCTCTCGCTTACGATGCAATTAAGGATAGGCATGCGATTACTCAATCATATCAGGTTAGTATATCTGCCGTTAACGCACTTATTGATTCTGGTAAAATATCTAAAGATCAGGTAAACTTTGATTTACTGCAAAGCCTTCCCGGAATACTTGGTGATCCTCGTTCTGTTTCTGCGTTGGGGCGGCTTCGAAAATGTTAAAATTGGGTATAAGTGCAGGAAGAGGGGCGTTTAACGGTGATCTGAACGACATGAGTGGCGTGTCTTTTGTTTTTGGTTTGCAGGGTTTGGCGGGGGTGTCATTAGTTGTACCCGCGAATTACAAAGGGCCTTTAAATCTAAATGAAATATTGAAGGCGCCGGGTGCGGGGCTCATATTTTCGGCTGGTGTGAAAGCCGGAGTGATTGCTGATGTGTCAATGACGAATGTGTATGAGTTGCCCTTTTGTTTTGATGGAAATTCGAGCATAAGCTTAAGTAATAATAGAAAAAAATAATCAGCGATGTTGGTGTGGGCGATTCTGTTCTTTCCTTCGACCCTAGAGCATTTCCCGCTTACTCCGGCTCATATCCCGCCGCAGTGAAGTAGTTTCTCGCCTCACGGGGCGTGACCGCGTCTATGGCAGACGCGGTTGCCGCCCATAGGTCCTCGACGGTTCTTGCGGCGGCCTTTTTAAGGAGGGCCTTGATCTTTGAGAAGGCCATCTCGATCGGATTGAAGTCGGGGCTGTAGGGCGGCAGGAAGAACAACCGCGCGCCTGTGACTTCGATAGCGTGGCGGATCACGGCGGGTTTGTGGGCAGGCAGGTTGTCCATGACAACGATGTCTCCCGGCTTCAATGTTGGAGCCAGGACCTGCTCGACATAGGCCAGGAATGCCGTGCCGTTCATGGCGCCTCCCAGCGTCATGGGTGCTGTGATCCCCGACAACCGCAAAGCGCCAACAAATGTCGTCGTCTTCCAGTGTCCATGCGGAATCGGTGCGCGACACCGTTCACCGCGGGGCGAGCGCCCGCGAATTCGGGCCATCTTGGTGGAGACACCAGTCTCGTCGATGAACACCAAACGCTCTGGGTCGAGATCGGGCTGGGCCTCGAACCAACTCTCCCGCCGTCGCTTCACATCGGCGCGTTCCTGTTCGCTGGCGTGCGCTGTCTTTTTTTGAACGTGATGATGTTGCGGGCCAGGAAGCGATCAACAGAACATCGTCGATGTTCTCAGACCGAATGTCTCGTGCAGATGGTCCACGATTTCCGCGAGAGTGATATCGGGCCTTGCCTCCACCAACTCGAGGATCTCATCGCGAAACGGCTCAAGCGGACTGCGCGGCGAACGAGGCCCCATCTTCTCAGGTTCGATGCGACCGGTCCGTCGATACCGCTCCATCCAGCGGATTGCCGTCGCCTCCCCAACACCAAACCGCTGAGCTGCGGCACGACGGGACATTCCACCTTCAACGGCATCAATCAAGCGCTTGCGTAGGTCAATCGATAAAGGTCGCGTCATGAAGGCTGGCCTCCATGTCCAGCCCTCAGTTTGAATCACAATTCGAGATCAAAGGGAATCCAACCCGATTCAGTCTTTTCGGGAAATGCTCTAAATCTCGGACGCGACGTGGCCCCCTCCCGCGTCTTTGGGTCGCGCCGAACCGGAACTTCCGGCGGTGATATCTCATGCGGCGGAAGCCGCCGATGAGCTTACAGGTCGACGAATTCGCTGCCGTTGTCGACCCTGATCGTCTTTGCATAGCCGATCAGGCCGCACATGCGTTCGCGCGTTTGCACGACATCGTCGCCGCGACAGGCGAACCGCAGGTCGGTCGCCGGGCAGGATGGGCGCAAAACCGGGGACAGATCGACCTGGTCACTTTGGCCTAAACGAATATGACTAAAGGTTGCAATATAAAAAAATTTCGCGTATTTAGTGAAATGTGGCGTGTGCATTGAAGCGTGACACGTTTGGCCCCGCTCTGGATATGTAACGAAAAGAATATTTTATTATTTAAATAAAAAGCATGGATGCCGCAGGGGGATTGAAAAGCTTTCATTTAAGGGGGGAGATTTGAAGGTAATTTATATTCGCGGCGAGTCCAATCCCAACGAGAGGCGGACTCCGATCACACCGCAAGACGCCGAACGACTGATCGAAATGGGTGCCCAAGTAAAGGTGTCCACTTCGCAGGGGCGATGCTTTTCTGATGACGCCTTTCGGGAGGTGGGATGCGTCGTTGAGGCGGCGGAAAGCTGGCGCGAACCCGGGATAGGGGCCGGCGAAGAGAAGCCGGCCGATACGCTTACGATCGGCATCAAGGTCCCGGCGTTGGATGGGAAACCAATGCGCGGCGCGCATCTATTCTTTGCCCATCAGTACACGCGCAACCGTATCCTTCTGGAAAAACCGACCGCGACCCATATGCTAAACGCGCTGCGAAAGGGCGGCGGCGTGCATTATGACATGGAGTTCTTGGCCGATGAGAACGGGGCCCGGATCACCGCTTTTAGCACTATCGCTGGGTTTGTGGGCACCGCAATTGCGATCGTGCGCACTTGCGAAAAGGTGCGCGGGGATGCAGGCCCAGGCACACTTTATGCCATTCCCACCTCCACCGCGGTGCTGCGCGAGAGCGCGGAGCGCGAGATTGCCCATACCCGGCCATTGAAGATCGCCGTTATCAGCCCCTCGGGGGCCTGCGGGAAAGGAGCGTGTGCGCTGCTTTCCGCGCTTGGTCTTGAGTGGACCGCTATCGGACACCGCGATTTGGGCATTCGCGTCAGTGACGACGACCTCTTTGACTTCGATCTGTTGATTAATTGCATGGCGGTGGACGAGGCGACGCCGGCGATCCTCTCTCCACCGACGGATGCGCGCCCGGTCCGCCTCGCGGTCGTGGCAGATATTGGTTGCGAGACCAATGACAATAATCCGATCCGCTTGCGCGATGGCCTCTCGAGTCTCGATGCGCCGTTCCTTCTCAAGGATATGGGTGGGGGGCGTGTTTGCGACATACTGGCCGTTGATCACTTGCCAGCGCTGACCCCACGCGAAAGCAGCGAAGAAGTAAGTCGTCAGCTCTTTCCACTTCTTTCGAATTACATATCTGGGAGTGATCTTGATATTCCATGGGTAAGGGCCAGGGAATTGTTCGAAAGATCAATTTGCTTACTAAAGTAATGCTTGAGTAAATATTTATATATAACCGCGATATCACCGGAGGGAATTAACATGACCGCTGCGTTCGCGTGCTTCATTATTGCGTCATTTCTTCTTTTCCTGGATGCGCTTTACCATCGGGTGGACCTCTCGAAGGTGACGGCTCCGCCAGCCGGCACGGATATCGTGCGCCACTATCGCAAGCAGTTCCGGGGAATGAGCTACAAGCCGCTCGATGCCTTTCTCGGCCCGCTCGCCTATGTGTGGACCTACCTTTTCATCATCTCCGCCGTGCTGGCATTTCACTACACCGACTACATCGCGGTGAAGATCGCGGCGGTGCTGTTTGTCACCGGACGTTTCCGCAGTCTGCAGGAGATCGGCCACCACGCCGCACACGGCTCTCTCGGGCCAAGTCGGCGCTTCAACGAGATACTGACCAACCTGCTCTACCAGTTCCCGGCTTTCATGCCGGAAATCCGCCGCCGGCATCAGGTTCATGTCGTCGAGCACCACCATGCGGTCAATATGGACGGCGATCCAGACCGGGTGGAGATGGAGGATAAAGGCTTCGTGCCGGGCCTGACGCGCACTCAGTTCTGGCTGGGCGTGTTCCGCCCGCTAACGCCGATGGGCCTGATCGAGCGCCTGCGGGAATGCTGGGGCTACCTGAAGGCCGACATGTGGAACCTCAATCTGGTACTGCGGCTTGCCTCGGTGGCGACCGTCGTCGCCCTGTTCCTCACTTTCGGCTTCTACTGGGAGCTTCTGTTCCTCTACGTGGTACCGGTGCTGTTCACCTATCCTCTGGCCTACTGGATCGCCCATATCGCGCTGCATCGCTGGTATGCGACCTGCGAGGAGGAGATCCCTTATCACGAGCGGGAGCTGAAACTCGGCCGGCCGACGGATTTTCCCGGCCTGCTCGGCGCGCTCGTCAAACACAACGTCTTTCCCTATGGCGATTCCTATCATCTGGCACACTCACTCTTTCCCTCCGCGCGCTGGAACTACCTGCCGGCCATCGACGCGCTGATGAAGCGGGACTGCCCCGAATATGCTAATCACGGCAGCCGCGGGCTGTTCTTTGGCAGTGGCGGCAAGCCCTCGGCGCTGGATGAGCTGCGGGAAAGGATGGTGGGCGGTGGTGATCTCCGCCTCGCTCCGGCGCGAGCGACCTGATTTCTGGCGTGCCGAGCCCGGGGTGTCGCCACAGCACTTCGGGCTCGGTTCTTTGCGCCAGTTCTTTTTCACAAGCCCCTTTTTAACCCTCCTTTCTGCTCTCAAAGAGCCAAGGTGCCCACATGGCCACTTTTCTTGTCAACGTGTCGAAAATTGAGCGAAATCTCGACGTGATCCGCGCTCAAGCGCGCGCCCGCGGCATCGATTTCGTGTCGGTCGTCAAGTCATTCCACGATTCCGCGCAGTTGATGCGCCTGTTCGACCGGCGCCGTCCTTCTTATCTGGGTATGTCCAAGCTCGCGCTTGCTGAGAAATTCCAGGCCGAAGTGGTGAGCCCGATCATGATGACCAGCATTCCCCGCCCCGCCGATGCCGCGCGCGTGGTGCGGGTCGCCGATGTTAGCCTCAACAGCAATCTGGAGACCATCGCCGCGCTCGACCGAGCGGCGGGGGAGGCAGGCACGCGCCATGAGGCGATCGTGATGATCGACGTGGGAGACCTGCGCGAGGGAATCCTGCCGCATGAGACGACCGGCTTCGTGCGTGCCATCACCGAGCGCGGCTTCAAGAATTTCTCGATCCGCGGCATCGGCACGAACTACGCCTGCGCCAACGGGGTGGAGCCCTCCACCCGCAATCTGGAGATGATCTATTCGCTGGCCCGCGAGATCGGCGACAGTTATGTCGAGCGCCCCTGCGTCTCGCTTGGCGGCTCCTCGATACTCAACTGGTTGGACAGCGAATATCTGCGCGACTGGCCGACTCAGATCCGCATCGGCCAGAGCATTCTTCTGGGTACGATGCCGGTGGTGGACACGGCTGCGCCGGGCCTTTTCACGGACACCCTGGTCTTCCGGTCGACCATCCTGGAGCAGGCGTTGAAGCCCTCGGCGCCGAGCGAGCCGGTGGGGGCCGATGCGATGGGTGCTGTCAACCGGCGGTGCGACCGCGGTTTCCGCCGCCGCGCGATCCTCGATTTCGGAGTTTCCGACACTGACCCCAAGGCCCTCTTGCCCTGCGATCCGGGCATCTCGATCGTCACCGCCAATTCCGATTACACCATCGTCGACGTGACGAATTCGAACCAACCCTACGACGTGGGCGACACGGTCGACTTCATTCCCAAGTACCGGGCGATGCTGCAGGGGTTCATCTCGCCCTACTTGGAAAAGAAATATCAATAGAAACAAGAATTGATCATCCAGCCGGGATAGGAGCCACCGCATTGGCCGATCAGAACCAACCGACGTTCGATATGAGGCGCATCGCGGACCGCCCAGTGTCCGGGACGCCCGCACGTCGGGACTACCTTTCCCCCGAGCTGGACGGGCAGTGTCTTCCCGTGGCCGTACTGGAGGGCGGCGCGCCCGGACCAACCGTCTGCGTCTCGGCCGGGTTGCACGGGTCGGAATATTGCGCGCTGGAAACAGCGCAGCGGCTTCTGCGGCTCGATCCGGCTTCGTTGCGCGGCCGGTTAATAGTGCTGCCGCTGGTCAACCTAGCTGCCTTCGCCGGGCGCGCGACCTACGTCAATCCGCAGGACGGGCTCAACCCCAACCGCGTCTTTCCCGGCAGCGCCGGAGGCTCGTCCAGCCACAGGATCGCCGACTGGCTGACGCGCGACGTGTATCGGCACGCGGACTGCATACTGGACCTTCACTCTGGCGATGTCAGCGAATATGTCAGCCCCTTCTCGATCTTCCTGCACGACGATCCCCGCTCGCGCGAACTGGCTCGGGCAGCAGGTCTCGATTTCGCCATCGGCCTCGCCCCCGGCGGGATGAGTATCGATGGGGCCGCCGCCTTCGGCGTGCCCGGCGTCATCCTGGAGGCCGGAGGCGCTCTCGTGCGTGAGGACAACGTGGTCGACATCCTCTACGGCGCAGTGCTGAGGGCGCTCGCCGCTGCCGGCGTCATCGATGATGTGGGCGGAGAACCTAGCCCAGCCCGCGTCATTCGTACCCCTATCACAAGTCTCGCCCCTCATCATGGCATCTGGTATCCGGACAACGAAGTTGGCGCGTTTCTGGAAACAGACGCGGTGGTGGGGCGAATTCGCGATTATTTCGGCCATGAGACGGCCGTCATCCGCACTCCCAAGCGCGGCTTTCTGCTCTATCAACTCGTCGGCATGCCCGTGAATGAGGGAGAAGTCCTTTGCTGGATCGGCGAGACCTGATGAGTGCCGCAGGGGAAGGTGGCCGGAAGGGGCAGCATCCGGTGCGAAGGCAGCATCAAAGCCGGCATCAGGGGGCGGGCGAGGGGCTCGCGGAAAGCGTGACGGCGACGGCGCTGCTCACCTTTGCCATGGCACTTTCCGGCACGGTCGGCGTACTCGTGGTCGCCTCGGGGCTATCCTCGATCTCGGCAGTGTTCTTCCGCTGCCTTTTCGGCGCGCTGGCGCTGTCTGCCTGGTGTATTCTGCGCGGCCGCTTCCGGCCGTCATCCATTCACCGGAGCAACATCTCCATCGTGGCGGTGAGCGGGCTGTTTCTGATCTTTAACTGGGTGGCGCTATTCCAGTCGGTGCATTTCATTCAAGTTGGTCTATCCTTTGTCATCTACCACCTGCAGCCGTTCTGGATCGTTCTGATCGGCGCGGCGCTTCTTGATGAGGCGCTGTCGCGGGTAAAACTGGTGTGGATCGCGTTTGCCTTCGCTGGGCTGGTCCTTGTCATCGGCCCGCGCATCAACACTGTCTCGGCTGACTGGACACTGGCGGCCGGCATCGCCCTGGCGCTCATCGCCTCCATCCTCTATGCAGGTTCCACCCTCACCGCCCGGCGCATCACCGATGTGGACCCATCCTTCCTGGCGATCGTCCATTGCATCATCGGCATGGTCGTGTTCTCGCCGGTGCTCGTTGGTTTCCTGTGGGCCGAGGTCTCGCCGGTCGGCTGGGCCTGCCTAATCAGTCTCGGCATCGTGCAGACGGGCGTCGTCTACACGATGCTTTATGCGACCTACCCGAAGGTGCCCACTGCCACCATCGCAGTGTGCGCGTTCCTTAACCCGATCACCGCGCTTGTCTCCGATTACCTTGTCTATGGCCACGCCATCACGCCGGTTCAGGGCGCTGGTGTCGCAATCATCATGATCGCCGAACTGGGCGTCACTCTCGGCTGGTGCGGACGCACCAGCACAAGCAGCTAGGATCTGAAGCCATAATTGGATTTGCGAATGAACGCTTCTGTGCTTCACTTGCGGCATCGAAGATGAACCATGGAGCGTTTCGATCTTAGGGATGTCGAATGGGACCTGATCCAGCCCCTGCTCCCTACGCCACCATCTACAACTGCTTCAGCAGCAGGGCCAAGGCGGGCGTATGGCTACGGATCTTCGAGGAGCTTGCCGAGCAATCCTCGGTTCCATCCAGTTCTCCGACGGTTCGATGATCCGTGCCCACCAGCACCCTGTCAGCGGTGAAAAGGGGATGAAGCTCACGCCATAGGTCGGTCTCGTGGCGGATCGAGTAACACTATCAACGCGACGGTGCATGTCCGTGGCCAGCCGATGGCGATCAACCTGTCGCTGAGGCAGGCGTCGGACAAGGTTGTGGTCGCTGTCCTGCTGCTGGCGCCATCCGGCGCCCGGAGACGTTGTCGCGGACCGCAGTTACGATGCCCGTGCCGTGCTCGACCTGATCGCCGCGCATGGCGGGCACGGCCACATTCCGATACAGTGCGACCAGTAAGTTCAGCGGTTGGTGGACGCCGCACTCTCCCGCAAGCGCAACCTCGTCGAACGGTTCTTCAAAAAGCTCAAACACTTCAGAAAAGTCGCTATACGGTAGGAGAAGGCTGGGTGAAACTCTCTCGCCGCCGTCCTCATCGCAGCTTCAAGGCTCAGGTTGCAGTATTATGAGGGCGCGTTCTTCTTCGGATCGCGAGCAGCAGTACGCAGGAACTCGCCGGCTTCCCGTGGATCGAGCTGCGCCTGCCTACCCCGCTCCCCTAGGCTCTGTTGACAAGGTGGATTCCCAAATCAGCTGTGACCTGCTCCCCTGAATGTACCCGTTCATAGGCTAGCGCCGTTCACGTTGTGGTCCAT